>NZ_CP150217.1:617500-4200757 GCF_037969865.1 Bacillus sp. FSL R7-0646 | reverse complement strand
AATGGCGGTTCGTCCCTCCTTTACCAGCAATATTTGCTTGTCCAACCTGTTATAGAACACAAAAAAAGAGCAAATGGATGAGTCCATTCGTTAATGAAATGTTGAAAACATATAATATAGTAGAAAAACGTCTTTTCGACATTTTTCACAAGATGTGGACAAAATACTGCACACCCTGTGAAAAAACTTTCCACAACTTATCCACAGTTTGTGGATAATGGATTGGCAGCCAATTTGTTATCAAGAGTTAAAACACAAATATAATATCAGAATAAGCGAGTGGTTGCAATGGTTGCGAGGAACTTATCCACATACTATACAAACTGTTGAAGAAATATTGTTCACAACGGTTAGTTTTGTGAAAATGTTGTCGATAATGATTGTGGATAGAAAAAACGAGGAGAAAGATATCCACATTGGCTTTTTTTCGCTTCGTCCATCCCGTTTTCCCGCTTCCAAAAAAATCTTTTAAGCTAAAATTGAGGAAAAATGAAATTAGGCTTTCGAAGAAAATTGATATGTGTTATCCTATTATGGTGCAAAAAAGAAATGTGTGAGCGAAGTTGACAATGAACTGCTCATCCCAATATAATAAATTAGACTGTCTTTAACAGCTATTCCTCGAGGGAGGTGTCATACATGAAAAGAACATTTCAACCAAATAACCGTAAGCGCAGCAAAGTTCATGGCTTTCGCAGCCGTATGAGTTCTAAAAATGGACGTCTTGTATTAGCACGTCGTCGCCGCAAAGGAAGAAAAGTATTATCAGCTTAGGCCACTGAATAATGTCAGTGGTCTTTTTTACATAGAGGAATGACCAGGCCCATTTGCCAGCTTGTTATCGGAGTGAAAGAAGATATGAAAAAGCGAAATCGATTAAAGAAAAATGAAGATTTTCAAAAAGTATTTAAAAAGGGAAAATCGATGGCAAACCGGCAATATGTTTTATATGTGCTTCACCAGCCTGAAGCGAAAGAGTTTCGGGTGGGACTGTCGGTCAGCAAGAAAATCGGAAACGCAGTCGTGCGCAACCGGGTAAAGCGGCTGATTCGCCAGGTCATCCAGGAAGAGCGGAATCTATTAAAACAAGAAAATGACTACATTATCATCGCAAGAAAGCCTGCAGCTGAATTATCATATGAAGAGACGAAAAAAAGTTTGCAGCATCTTTTCAGAAAGTCGTTTGTCTACCGGAAAAAACCGAATCAGCCATCATAGTCCGGGTTAAAAGAAGTTATGGCCCCTCATTTTTAAGCGCTTCCTTTAGCTCCAGAAAAATGTCGTCGCCCATTCGGGGGAGAAAGATGATAAAATACGAGAAAGTATGTCTTTTTAATGGTCATAACCGAATAATACCGGTTGAAGAATGAAGATTTAGGAGGAAATGTTGTTGAAGAGGCGAATTTTATTATTGTTCAGTATGATCGGCGTTATCGTGCTTTTAGCTGGATGTACGGAAATCAACCAGCCGATCACTGCAGAAAGCGAAGGGTTTTGGAACACGTATATCGTATACCCGTTGTCACAGCTGATCACGTATGTAGCAAATTTAACGAATGAAAACTTCGGACTAGCGATTATCATCGTCACGATCTTAATCAGACTTTTAATTTTGCCGCTGATGATCAAGCAGACGAAGAGTTCGAAAGCGATGCAGGCTCTCCAGCCTGAAATGCAAAAACTTCGTGAAAAATACAGTTCTAAAGATCAAAAAACGCAGCAGAAGCTTCAACAGGAAACGATGGCTCTCATGCAGAAGCACGGGGTTAACCCGCTTGCCGGATGTTTCCCGATCTTAATTCAAATGCCGATTTTAATCGGATTCTATCATGCCATTATGAGAACGCGGGAAATCGCAGAACACAGCTTTTTATGGTTTGACCTTGGGGAGCGTGATCCGTATTTCATTTTGCCGATTCTCGCCGGTGTGTTCACATTCATTCAGCAAAAGCTGATGATGGCGGGAACAGCGCAGCAAAATCCGCAGATGGCGATGATGCTTTGGCTGATGCCGATCATGATCGTTGTATTTGCGATCAGTTTCCCGGCGGCTCTTTCCCTGTACTGGGTAGTCGGTAACTTATTCATGATTGCTCAAACCTTCTTTATCAAAGGGCCTGATCTAAAGGCTGAGAGACAGGAAGCGGCAGCCGGAGGAAAAAAATCCGGAGGTAAGAAAAAGTGAAGGAACTGACTGCTACTGGACGTACCGTCGATGAAGCAGTGCAATCCGGGCTTGAACAGCTGGGCCTTCATGCAGATGATGTCGAAGTCGACGTAGTTGATGAAGGAAAAAAGGGATTATTCGGCATTTTCGGTCATCGGTCTGCAGTCGTGAACATTCGGGAAAAAATAGACCCGGTTAAAGAAGCAAAACAATATTTGGAAAATGTAATTTCGAATATGGGAATACAAGCCCAGGTGACGGCAGAAGAGGAGTCTAAACGAGTGGTTTTTCAGTTGAAAGGAGACAAAACAGCTCTTTTAATTGGAAAAAGGGGACAAACTTTAAATGCCCTTGAAACGCTGACGCAGCTCGTGCTCAATCGTCATTCCGACAGATATATCCAAGCGGTGGTTGACGCCGAAGGATACCGCGCAAAGCGGAAGGAAACACTTGCTCAGCTGGCATTGAAGCTTGCTGACCAGGCGGCCAGGCAGAAAAAAGACATTCACCTGGAGCCGATGCCTTCCAGTGAGCGCAAGGTCATCCATGATACGCTTGCGGGCTACTCGCAGCATATCGAAACTTACTCTACCGGTGAAGACCATAACCGGCACCTTGTCATCTCATATAAAAAATAACATGAAAACCGAAGTTCCCAAAATTGGGGCTTCGGTTTTTTTGCCGTTGAAAATCGATGAAATGCAGCAAAATCAGTTTAAGTTCTATTTTTTCAGGCGTAAGCTGTTGATGAAAATGAAATTTAATTGTTATTCACATGTGGATAAGTTAAAGTAAGTAATGATGGCTTAGAACGGTTGTGGATAACGGTTCAAGTCACTTCCACTTCAATTGAAACTATGTTATCTTTAAATTTTGATTACAATAAAAGTTTTTCATCCGTATACGATGTTTGGAAGATGACCCGGCAAATGGGGATAATAGATATAGGAATGAAAAAGAGAGGTGAAAGCCATGGATACCATCGCTGCGATTTCAACGCCGATGGGAGAAGGGGCGATTGCGATCGTCCGGATGAGCGGCCCTGAGGCTCTTGCGATCGCCGATAAAGTGTATAAAGGACCTCGCGGAAAAAGGCTGAGTTCCGTCGATTCACATACGATTAACTACGGTCATATCGTTGATCCGGAAACGGAAAAAGTCGTGGAAGAAGTCATGGTTTCGGTACTGAAAGCGCCGAAAACTTTTACGCGGGAAGATATTGTAGAAATCAACTGCCACGGCGGACTTGTGACTGTCAACCAGGTGCTTCAGCTCGTTTTGAGAGAGGGAGCGCGTCTGGCGGAACCGGGAGAATTTACGAAAAGAGCCTTTTTGAACGGAAGAATCGATCTTTCCCAGGCTGAAGCTGTCATGGATCTCATCAGGGCCAAAACAGACCGGGCAATGAATGTGGCCATGAATCAGATGGAAGGAAGGCTGTCTTCACTGATCAAACGGTTGAGGGCCGAGATTCTTGAAACATTGGCCCACGTTGAAGTGAATATTGACTATCCGGAATACGATGACGTTGAAGAAATGACGCACAAGATGCTGATTGAAAAAGCGACAAAGGTCAAAAAGGAAATCGAGGCGCTGCTGACGACTTCAGAGCAGGGTAAAATATTAAGAGAAGGCATCTCGACAGTTATCATCGGGCGGCCCAATGTCGGCAAGTCCTCGCTTTTAAACAGTCTCGTCCACGAGACAAAAGCGATCGTAACGGATATTCCGGGCACGACGCGGGATGTCATTGAAGAATATGTGAATGTCAGAGGCGTGCCGCTGCGTCTCGTCGATACAGCCGGGATCCGCGAGACCGAAGACATCGTCGAGCGAATCGGCGTTGAACGTTCAAGACAGGTATTAAAAGAAGCAGATTTGATTTTGCTTGTCCTCAATTACAGCGAGTCCCTTTCAGATGAAGACATCAAGCTCTTTGAAGCAACGAAGGGAATGGACATCATCGTCATTGTCAATAAGACCGATCTTGAGCAAAAGCTTGATCTTGATCGGGTTCGGGAATTGGCTGGGAATCAGCCTGTCGTGACGACTTCCTTATTAAAAGAGGAAGGGATTGATGAGCTGGAGGAAGCCATTCAATCGCTGTTTTTCACAGGCGCGATCGAGAGCGGCGACTTGACATATGTCAGCAATACAAGGCATATTTCACTGCTGCATGAGGCGAAGCGCGCCATCACTGACGCATTGGAGGGCATCGAAAACGATGTGCCGATCGATATGGTTCAAATTGATTTAACAAGATGCTGGGAAGTTCTTGGGGAGATCATTGGCGATGCTGTACACGAAAGTCTGATCGACCAGCTCTTCTCTCAATTTTGCTTAGGAAAATAAAGGAGGAACAAAGCATATGGGCTATGAAGCAGGCCAATATGACGTCGTTGTCGTCGGCGCCGGACACGCCGGTGTTGAAGCGGCGCTGGCGTCAGCCAGACAAGGCGCAAAAACGCTTGTCTTAACGATTAACCTTGATATGGTTGCTTTCATGCCATGTAACCCGTCTGTCGGCGGACCTGCAAAAGGAATCGTCGTCCGCGAAATTGACGCGCTCGGCGGGGAAATGGCTAAAAATATTGATAAAACGCATATCCAAATGAGGCTTTTAAATACAGGAAAAGGACCTGCCGTTCGGGCGCTTCGGGCTCAGGCTGATAAATTCCAATATCAGCATGAAATGAAAAAGACACTTGAGAATGAACCGAATTTGACCATGCTGCAAGGAATGGTCGAACGC
Source organism: Bacillus sp. FSL R7-0646 (assembly GCF_037969865.1). Lineage (NCBI taxonomy): Bacteria > Bacillati > Bacillota > Bacilli > Caryophanales > Bacillaceae > Bacillus > Bacillus sp. FSL R7-0646. The sequence continues at coordinate 4,195,838 of NZ_CP150217.1, read as the reverse complement.
CTTCTTATTGAAGACGGGGAATGCCGGGGCGTTATAACCCAGACAGGGGCGGAGTACCGTTCTAAGACCGTTGTTCTGACGACGGGGACATTTTTGAGAGGGAAAATCATTCTTGGCGATCTGTCATACTCCAGCGGACCGAACAACCAGCAGCCGTCCATCAAGCTGTCTGAACATCTTGAAGAGCTCGGCTTTGACCTCGTCCGTTTTAAAACAGGGACGCCGCCGCGGGTCAACAGTCATTCAATTGACTACAGCAAAACGGAAATCCAGCCCGGTGATGAAGTGCCGCGGGCCTTTTCGTATGAGACGGTGGAATATATTACAGACCAGCTTCCATGCTGGCTCACATATACAAGTCCGGAAACGCACGAAATCATTGACAACAATTTGCATCGTTCACCGATGTACTCCGGCATGATCAAAGGAACGGGACCGAGATATTGCCCGTCTATTGAAGACAAGGTCGTCCGCTTTAACGACAAGCCGAGACACCAAATCTTTCTTGAGCCTGAAGGGCGCAACACCCAGGAAGTCTATGTCCAGGGATTGTCGACAAGCCTTCCAGAAGATGTGCAGCGAAAAATGCTTTCAACTATTCCCGGCCTTGAGAATGTGCAAATGATGCGGGCGGGGTATGCGATTGAATATGATGCGATCGTACCGACACAGCTGTGGCCGACATTGGAAACGAAAAAAATTCCGGGACTCTTCACAGCCGGACAGATTAACGGAACATCAGGCTATGAAGAAGCGGCCGGACAGGGAATTATGGCCGGTATCAATGCGGGCCGGAAAGCGCTTGGCAAAGAAGAGGTCATTCTCAGCCGCTCAGACGCTTATATCGGCGTATTGATCGACGACCTTGTGACAAAAGGAACAAACGAACCATACCGCCTGCTGACTTCGCGTGCAGAGTACAGGCTGCTCCTGCGTCACGACAATGCAGACTTGCGCCTGACCGAGATCGGCTATCAGATCGGCTTGATTTCTGAAGAAAGATATCAAAAGTTTCAAGAGAAAAAAGCGGCCATTGAAGCAGAGAAAAAACGCCTTCATTCTGTTATTATCAAACCGACAAAGGAAAATCAGGAATATATCCGTTCACTGGGCGGCAGCGAGCTCAAAGACGGCATTCGCGCGACCGACCTGATGAAGCGGCCTGAAATGAATTATGAAACCGTCACTGCTCTTGCGCCGCCTGAACAAAAAGTCGCCGGCGACGTTGCCGAACAGGTGGAAATTCAAATTAAGTATGAAGGATATATTGAAAAGTCCTTGCAGCAGGTCGAAAAACTAAAGAAAATGGAAAATAAAAAGATTCCTGACAGAATCGACTATGACGCGATCAAAGGCATTGCAACGGAAGCGCGCCAAAAATTGAAAGAGGTCAGACCGCTGTCTGTCGCACAGGCCTCACGGATTTCCGGCGTCAATCCTGCTGATATTTCCATACTGCTCGTTTATTTAGAGCAGGGACGGATTGCCAAGGTTGCGGAATAGAAAGGGTGACGGCATGAACATTGAGCAATTTACAGCCGGTTTGGAGAAGAAAGGCATTTCCCTTTCCTCCTTCCAGCTGGAGCAATTTGAGACTTATTACGAATGGCTTGTTGAATGGAACGAAAAAATGAATTTAACCTCGATTACCGAGAAAAAAGAAGTGTACTTAAAGCATTTTTACGATTCCATCGCCGCCTCTTTTTATGTTGATTTCAAAAAGATGAACACTCTCTGTGATGTTGGAGCGGGTGCCGGATTTCCAAGCCTTCCGATTAAAATCTGCTTTCCTCACCTTCACGTCACAATCGTTGACTCACTGAACAAACGGATTCACTTTTTGAATCAGCTGTCAGACGCTTTGAAGCTGGAAAACACAGCTTTTTACCATGACCGCGCGGAAACATTCGGAAGATCGAAAGACCACAGAGAAAGCTATGACGTTGTGACGGCACGCGCTGTCGCCCGCCTTTCGGTTCTCAGCGAGCTCTGCCTTCCGCTTGTGAAAAAAGACGGTTTATTCGTAGCATTAAAAGCCGCTTCGGCTGATGAAGAAATTGAAACGGGCAAAAAAGCCATCAAAACGCTTGGAGGCAAAATTGAAACCGTACATTCTTTTCAGCTGCCAATAGAAGAAAGCGAAAGAAACATCATTGTCATCAAAAAACAATCGCAGACACCGAAGAAATTTCCAAGAAAGCCTGGAACACCTAATAAATCTCCTATTGAAGGTTAAATTATTCGTTTTCTTCAAATTTCGTGATGTCACAGAAGGAAAATTCATGAGAAAATAGAATTATAAAAATGGCAGTGTTTAAAGGTGGTGTAGGTACATGAAGCATTCATTCTCTCGTCTCTTCGGACTTGGCGACAAGGAAGAAGAAGCAGAGATTGCTGAACATGATACGAATAAAGAAGAAATTCAAGAGATTCCAGTAGGCGATATAATTCCTAACCGTTTTCAGCCGCGCACCATTTTCTCAGAAGAAAAAATTAAAGAATTAGCTGCAACCATTCATACACACGGCATTATCCAGCCGATTGTCGTCAGAAAAACAGAGCGGGAAGGCCAATATGAACTCATAGCCGGAGAGCGGCGCTGGCGGGCGGTTCAAACGCTCGATTGGGAGAAGGTTCCCGCTATTATTAAGGATTTTTCAGATACAGAGACCGCTTCTGTCGCTCTTATCGAAAACCTTCAGAGGGAAGAATTATCTTCGATTGAAGAGGCGCATGCTTATGCAAGGCTTTTAGAGCTTCACGATTTGACGCAGGAAGCCCTTGCACAAAGGCTTGGAAAGGGCCAGTCAACAATCGCCAATAAGCTCAGACTGTTAAAGCTTCCGGAAGAGGTGCAGGAAGCGATCTTGAAAAAAGAAATTTCAGAGCGCCACGCAAGAGCGCTCATACCGTTGAAACAGCCCGACCTTCAGGTCAAGCTGCTGCATGAAGTCATTGAAAAGAGTTTAAATGTAAAACAAACCGAAGACCGTGTCGTCAAAATGCTTGAGCAGGATAAACGCAAGCCTAAACCAAAGAGAAAAGCGTACAGCAGAGACGCGAGAATCGCGATGAATACGATTCGCCAGTCCTTATCAATGGTGGAAGACAGCGGCGTCAAACTGAATACGGAAGAAGAGGAATTTGAAGAATATATTCAGTTTACGATTCGAATACCGAAATAAAAGCTCCCTATAGAGCTTTTATTTTTTTAGGCAAAATATCTATGGGGGAGCGTCTATGGAATATTATCGACAATATCATTCATTGCTTTTTTCGATTGCTTACCGTATGCTCGGGTCTTTTCAAGATGCAGAGGACATCATCCAAGAATTGTTCGCAGACCTTCAGGAAAAAGATATCGGTCAAATTGACCATATTCAAGCATATTTAACGAAATCAATCACAAACCGCTGCATAAATGAACTGCAGTCTGCCCGCAAGAAGCGGGAGGTATATATCGGGGAATGGCTTCCGGAACCGCAGGTGGCGCTTTCAGCTCAAATCCCGGCTGAGTACGTTGAAGAGAAAGAAAAGGTATCCTATGCTTTTCTGGTAGTTATGAGCCGATTAAATCCTGTAGAAAGAGCCGTTTTGATGTTTAGAGAAGTATTTGGATATCATTACAAGGAAATTTCGTCCATTATCGGGAAGTCGGAAGCGAACTGTCGTCAAATCCACAGCCGGCTGAAACAGAAATTAAACGAGGATATTTCGGTATTTTCACAGCCGGTTGAAGAACAGCAATTGGCCCAGCTGTTTATCGAATCAGCGAAAACAGGTAATTTTGAGGAGTTTTCCAAGAAATTGATTGAAGATGCCGTATTGTATACAGATGGCGGCGGAAAAGTGCGCAGCGCTTTGAGACCGATCTATGGAAAGAGCCGCATTTATGCGTTTTTTACGGGAGTTGTTTCAAAGGGAAGCTTTTCCGGCCGCTTTATGCCAGTCGATATCAACGACCAAAAGGGCGTTTTGATCATGAAAAACAACCGCCCGGCTTACGCGGTTTGCTTTGCTTGGAATCCGGAAGGCGATTCCGTCAAAAATGTGTTTATCGTGTCAAATCCCGATAAACTGAAGCACATTAAAATATAACGTTTTTTGTCACAAACTCCGTTTCTCTCTTGTTATATAAGTGAAACACTTAAAGGAGGAATAGACATGGAAACGAGATTTCTAATGGAAAAAGTAAATCCTGAGGGATACAGAGGAATGCTGGAGCTTGAAAAAGCGCAGGCTTCTTCTGGCATTGACCCCATTTTAAAGGAACTGATCAAAATCCGGGCTTCACAGCTGAACGGATGTGCTTTCTGCTTAAATATGCATACGAAGGATGCAAGACAGAACGGGGAAACGGAACAGCGGATATATGCGCTCAATGCGTGGCGGGAAGCGCCTTTTTTCACGGAAAAAGAGCGGGCTGTATTGGCGCTGACTGAAGCCGTTACGCGAATCGGCGAGCACGGGTTGCCGGATGAAATATACAACGAAGTCAGGACCCATTTTACAGAAGCTGAAACAGCCGAACTGATCATGGCAGCTGTCACAATAAATGCCTGGAACAGGATTGCCATCGCCACCCGGAAAATGCCCGCAGCAGATTGATTGAAATCCCCCCAACACAGGGGGGATTTTTTATACTGATATAAAATTAAAACTATCTTTCACTTTATTTGAGCGTTTCTTCTCTTTTTTCTAAGATAAAAAAACTGTTTCTTTTTGTCGAAAAATAAACAAAACAGATCTCTTTCAAAAAACAAAAACTCAAAAAAAGCAAACGGCCGATTCTTTTTTTGTTAAAATAGAGAAATGAGAGAAACTTGTTCAATGTGAAAGTAGGTGACATTGTGGGGAAAATTATTGCGATCACAAACCAAAAAGGTGGCGTTGGTAAAACGACAACCTCTGTTAACCTGGGAGCTTGCTTAGCTTACATCGGGAAAAGGGTTTTGTTAGTCGACATAGACCCGCAAGGAAACGCAACAAGCGGTATCGGCGTTGAAAAGGCTGATGTTGATCAATGTGTGTACGATATATTAGTAGATGATGCAGATGTGAAAGATGTCATCAAAACAACATCCGTAGAAAACTTGGATGTCATTCCTGCAACGATCCAGCTTGCGGGGGCGGAAATTGAACTTGTTCCGACCATCTCCCGAGAAGTCCGGCTGAAAAGGGCTTTGGAATCGGTCAAACAAAACTATGATTTCATGATTATTGACTGCCCGCCGTCATTAGGGCTGCTTACAATCAATGCGCTTACGGCTTCCGATTCCGTCGTGATTCCGGTCCAGTGCGAGTATTATGCGCTGGAAGGGCTGAGCCAGCTGCTCAACTCTGTCCGGCTCGTGCAAAAACATTTAAATACGGATCTGATGATCGACGGCGTATTGCTGACAATGCTTGATGCAAGAACGAATTTAGGCATACAGGTCATCGAAGAAGTGAAAAAGTACTTCCGCGATAAAGTATACAAAACGGTTATCCCCCGGAATGTCCGGCTCAGTGAAGCGCCGAGTCATGGAAAGCCGATCATTTTATATGATCCCCGTTCCAGAGGAGCGGAAGTCTATTTAGAATTAGCAAAGGAAGTGGCTGCGAATGCCTAAAGGTCTCGGAAAAGGGATTAATGCATTGTTTTCAAATGTTGATTTATCCGAAGAAACGGTTGAGGAAATCAAGCTGCAAGACTTGCGGCCCAACCCTTATCAGCCAAGAAAAACGTTTGATGACCAATCGTTAAAAGATTTGAAGGAGTCCATTTTGCAGCACGGTGTTTTGCAGCCCATCATCGTCAGAAAGTCAATTAAAGGCTATGACATTGTGGCCGGAGAACGCCGTTTCCGGGCTGCTGAAAAGGCCGGATTGGAAACCATTCCTGCGATTGTGCGCGAGCTGTCGGAATCCCTGATGATGGAGATTGCCCTATTGGAAAATCTTCAACGAGAAGACCTGTCTCCGCTTGAAGAAGCAAAAGCCTATGAATCTTTGCTCAAACATCTCGATATGACCCAGGAACAGCTGGCGAAAAGGCTTGGAAAAAGCAGGCCTCACATCGCCAACCACTTGCGGCTGCTGACACTTCCTGAAGACGTTCAAAAGTTAATCGACAACGGCACGTTATCGATGGGCCATGGCCGAACATTGCTTGGATTGAAAAACAAGAAAAAGCTTGAGCCGCTTGTTCAAAAGGTCGTGTCCGAACAGTTGAACGTCCGCCAGTTGGAAAAGTTAATTCAACAGTTGAACGCTGATGTTCCACGTGAAACAAAGAAGCCGAAACAAGTCAAAGATGCAGTGATCAAGGAACGGGAATCGTATTTGCGAAACTATTTTGGAACACCGGTGACCATTAAAAAGCAAAAGAAAAAAGGCAGGATCGAAATCGAATTCTACTCAAATGAAGACTTGGAGCGTATTCTCGAATTATTGGCTCAAGAAGACGCATAAGCTTAAAAACCATCTGATCATGTACAGATGGTTTTTTTATGACATTCTTCCGGTCATTCTTTCAATTGGTGACACATGGCGCCGCTGCGATCCGGTCTTTTCCAGATGCGACAGCCCGTCCGCAAGCACATTTGCCATGCTCATGACAAGATTGAGCCTTGTATTTTGCAGGACAAAATACTCCATAAAACCGCTGACATTGACAATTCCGTTAATATGCACGTGGCCGACTTCCGGCAAACTTTTCTGAACGCCTGCTCCCGGCTTCAAAGGCCCTTTGCCGATTTGGAAAGACCCCACGCTTTTGGTTCGTCCAAGACAGGCGTCGATCGCGATCATAAAAGGATTTTGATGCTGCTGATGAATATGATCAAGCTTTTCATTTAAGTTCACGGCGTGAACCGGGTCGGCAAGCGTTCCATAGACATGAAAACGTGTCAGCTGCTTTGCGGAGAGTTTCATTCCTACGAGGGGACCGAGCGAATCTCCGGTCGAGCGGTCTGTACCGATGCAAACGATCACGATGGGCCGGTCTCCGGCTTCCTTTAAATAGACGGAAAGGACTTTCTCTATTTGTTTAACAGCTAGCGGATCCGTATGAGAAATATATTCATTCATTGGTTCTTGAGAAAAAATTCCGCCTTTTCGATTCATAGGCTTCACATCCTTGTCATCATGGTAACAGCAGTGCCTTGGTGTGTTTTTTGAGTATGTATGGTTGTTTACAGTATATCCAGCTGTCTCTTTTTTTATGCTTTGGATGAGTCGATTTGGTCAGCCGGAAAAAATACTTTACTAAGAGAGGATACGATATTCTATTTTGTTATATTAATATAATTTATTCATTTGTAAGAGAAAAGTCGAAAAGGGTTTCATGAATTTTTATAGAGGACCGGCAATATAGTGTCATGAGCGGAGAAACAAGCTTAAAAACTATATTGTTGGGGTGAGCAAATCGTGTGGAGAGCCGGGATGAAGTGGATGCTTCTTATTTTAGGAAGCTTAATAGGTGCGGGATATGCATCCGGCCAGGAAATATGGCAGTTTTTTGGTGATGAAAGCGGACTGGCTATCCTGTTGTTTACGATCATGTTCAGCCTGTCAACCTATATTGTGATGAAGATCAGCTATGAACAAAAATCAGAGCATTTTCTGCCTGTGCTCGAAACATTAATCGGTCCGATGCTGGCTAAAGTATACGATGTGCTGATCATCCTGTATTTGTTTACGACGACGATTGTGATGATTGCAGGAGGCGGGGTAACGCTGCAAATCTTTCATATCCCGTTTTGGACTGGCGTCATCTTGTTTTGTTTATGCACAGGGTTGTTGTTTTTGTGGGGGCTCAATGGCATATTGTCCGTTAATAGCTACTTAATCCCGATTTTGGTGGCGGGGCTGCTGTATGCGCTGATTTCTTTTCAAACAGCTCATCATCAGCCGTGGCTGCTCAACTTGACTCATCAATACAACTGGCCTGCCGGCATCGCATTCACTTCCCTGAACATATTATCTGTTGTCGCTGTATTATCTGCGGTCGGCAAAGAGATGAAGGGGGTCGGAGAAGCAAAGATTGCCAGCATATTAAGCGGCCTGGTGTTTGGGGCTATTTCATACATGTACAATGAGACCCTTGTAGAGCTTGCCGGTGAACTGGCCCATTATGAAATTCCTTTATTCGCGGTTTTGGAGGGCGCGCCTTTTCCGATTTTTATTTTTATGACGGCTGTACTTTGCGTCGCAATCTATACGACGACGATCTCGAGCATTCTCGGTCTGTCCAGCCGTTTTCTGTCCTTTGTGAACTGGCCGAGATGGGTGATCGTCATCCTGCTTCTCTCGATCATGGCTCCTTTTACGTCAATCGGATTTTCAAATTTAATCGCTTTTTTATATCCAATTTACGGATTATTGAATTTATATTTATTGGTAAATATTTTACTATATCCGATTTTGAGTAAATGGAAATAAATACAGTTAAGATTGTGAAGAATTGCCCTTTCACCGTGGTTTTTTGTACAATAAGGTCACAACAAGGAAGCAAAGAGGTGAACGATGTTGGCCGATAAAGAATTTGGCCTGAATGACGTGGTCGAAATGAAAAAGCCGCATCCCTGCGGGACAAACCGCTGGAAGATCATTCGGATGGGAATGGATATCCGGATCAAGTGCGAGGGCTGTTCACACAGCGTCATGATCCCGCGCAAAGAGTTTCAAAGAAAGCTGAAAAAGATATTAGTTAAGCATGAGGAGTCCGAAAGTTAATCTTGGCGGACCTCCTTATGCTTTTTTTCTGTCTCAATGAAAAATGAATTTTCATCTAGTTTGTATGATTGAAAAGCAAGTTTTGTCAGCTTGTCTTTTATTGTAATCATCCTTATAATTGTTGCAGGTTTAACATTTACGACTACACACGGATGTTCATTATAGAGGAGATGAAACAATGGCTTTAACAGCTGGGATTGTTGGTTTGCCTAACGTTGGGAAATCAACCTTATTTAATGCAATTACTCAGGCCGGGGCAGAATCGGCCAACTACCCGTTTTGTACGATTGATCCAAACGTCGGGATCGTAGAGGTGCCTGATGAGCGTCTGCAAAAGCTGACAGAACTCGTCAATCCGAAGAAAACCGTTCCTACCGCATTTGAATTCACCGATATCGCAGGCATTGTAAAAGGAGCATCAAAAGGAGAAGGGCTCGGAAACAAGTTCCTGTCCCACATCCGCCAAGTAGATGCGATCTGCCATGTTGTCCGCTGTTTTGCCGATGACAATATCACACACGTGTCCGGGAAAGTAGATCCGATTTCGGATATCGAGACGATTAACCTTGAGCTGATACTGGCTGACCTTGAAACCGTGGAAAAGCGGATCGGGCGGGTCGGAAAGATGGCCAAGCAAAAAGATAAAGAAGCCGTGTTTGAATTTGAGATTTTGACAAAGTTAAAAGAGGCGTTTGAACAGGAAAAGCCGGCCCGCTCTGTCGAGTTCTCCGAAGAGCAGCAAAAGGTGTTGAAGCAGCTTCATCTGCTGACGACAAAACCTGTCTTATATGTAGCTAATGTCAGCGAAGATGAAGTGGCTGATCCTTCAGGTAACGAGTACGTTCAGAAGGTCCGGGAATTTGCAGCTGCTGAAAATGCGGAAGTCATCGTCGTCTGCGCAAAGATTGAGTCCGAAATTGCAGAGCTTGAAGGCGAAGAGAAGGCGATGTTCCTTGAAGAACTCGGCATTGAAGAATCCGGTCTCGATCAGCTGATTAAAGCGTCCTACTCCCTCCTCGGACTTGCTACTTATTTTACAGCGGGAGAACAGGAAGTCAGAGCTTGGACATTTAAAAAAGGAATGAAAGCCCCTGAATGTGCGGGCATCATCCATACGGACTTTGAACGCGGATTTATCCGTGCGGAAACGGTCGCCTACGACGATCTGCTTGAAGCGGGAAGCATGACCGCAGCAAAAGAGGCCGGAAAAGTCCGCCTTGAAGGGAAAGAATACATTGTTAAAGACGGCGATGTCATTCATTTCCGTTTCAATGTATAACGCAGTTGAAATAGGACAAGAGCTTTGATATAATATAAAATTGTGAGTAATAGAATTATTGCTCCTTGCCCAATATAATGGGCCGCTTAGTCCAAAAGGAGGTGCAAATACAAATGAGAAAGTACGAAATCATGTACATCATCCGCCCAGACGTTGATGAAGAGTCTAAAAAGGCTGTTGTTGAGCGTTTTAACAACATTTTAACAACTAACGGTGCGGAGATCACTGAAACAAAAGATTGGGGAAAACGCCGTCTTGCATACGAAATCAACGATTTCCGCGACGGATTCTACCAAATCTTAAACGTTCAAGCTGGAGCTGAAGCAGTTCAAGAATTTGACCGTTTAGCTAAAATCAGTGACGACATCATTCGCCACATCGTGGTTAAAGAAGAAGAATAAACAGAATTGAATTATATACTCTAAAGCAAAAGGATGGTCTCTCAATATGCTTAACCGAGTTGTTTTAGTCGGCAGACTGACAAAGGACCCAGAGCTTCGTTATACTCCTAGCGGTGCAGCTGTTGCCACCTTTACGCTTGCTGTCAATCGTACGTTTACGAATCAGCAGGGTGAACGTGAAGCTGATTTCATCAACTGTGTTGTCTGGAGAAGACAAGCCGAAAACGTTGCAAATTTCCTTAAAAAAGGAAGTCTTGCGGGTGTAGATGGACGTTTGCAAACGCGCAGCTATGAAAATCAGCAGGGACAGCGTGTATACGTCACGGAAGTTCAAGCTGAAAGTGTTCAATTTCTGGAGCCTAAAGGCGGCGGTTCTGGTTCCGGCGGTTACAGCGGAGGCCAGGGAGGCCAACACTTTGGCGGCGGACAAAATGAACCGGCTCCATTCGGCGGCAGTCAAAACAATCAGAATCGCAATCAAGGCAACAGCTTCAATGACGATCCATTCGCAAATGATGGAAAGCCGATTGACATCTCTGATGACGACTTGCCATTTTAATGGATGACGGACGAATAAAATAAAACCAGAACAGAAAGGAGGGAAATAACGATGGCAGGAGGACGCAGAGGCGGTCGTGCGAAACGCCGTAAAGTGTGTTATTTCACTTCCAACGGCATTACGCACATCGACTACAAAGATGTAGATCTTCTTAGAAAATTTATCTCTGAGCGCGGTAAAATCTTACCACGCCGTGTAACAGGAACAAGCGCGAAATACCAACGTAAATTGACTGTTGCAATCAAACGCGCTCGTCAAATGGCTTTACTTCCATACGTAGCAGGCGAGTAAGCCGATAAAAGGAACAAGACCCAATGCGGTCTTGTTCTTTTTTTATTTATCAAAAGCCGGGTCGTTTCCTTCAGCATTCAGGTTTTCTGCTTGCCAATACGAATTCGCTTTATATCGCCGAGGACTGCGAGGTAGAACACGAGCCCGAGCAGTAATACAAATCCGGCTACTAAAAAGCTGAGCGTAAATGAACCGGTCACATCGACCAGATAGCCCGTTAATGAAACCGCGATAATCCCTCCGAATAAGTTATTTGCCAAATTGACCATTGAACTGAGCAGAGAGATGGAACCAACCGGTGCAATATCGGCTGATATCGACCAGCCGATAGGCGCGGTCGCAGATATTCCGGCTAAGCCGACGGAAATGCAAATGATCGCAATCGTGATGTTGTGCGTGAAAACAGCTCCCAGAAAGGCAAATCCAAGGCTCATGCCGATTACGATAATGGTCTGGTATACCTTTGTATTCGAATGCCCCTTTTGAATTAAAAAATCGACGAGCCATCCGCCCACAACGATTCCGGAAACCGTCGATATCAGCCAGGGAACCGCTGTAAACAGCCCTGAGGACATAATGTCCATTCCGTATGTTTCTTTAAAGAAGGTCGGCAGCCAGGTTAAGAGCAGGTTGAATGTATAGCCGTAACCCGTAAATCCGATCATCAGCCCCCATACTTTACGGTTTGTCAGCATCGCTTTTAAAGCAATAAGCGTCCGTTCCGAGATATCTTCCTCTGATACGGCATTATGCTTTTGAATATAATGGAGCTCTTCCTTTGAGATTCGTTTGTGCCGATCGGGCTGTTCATAATACAACCAGAAAAATACGGTGAACAGTACATTAATGATTCCGATCGTTAAAAAAGCGGCTCGCCAGTCGAATGTCGTAACTAAAAAGGCTACGAGAGGCGCGCCGATGACATTCGCGAACTTGGCTGCCGAGTCAAACAAGGAATTGGCAAGGCCGCGCTCATTAGGCGGAAACCATAAGGCCGTTGCTTTGGATGCGGCAGGAAAAGCTGAAGCACTCGTCAGCCCGATTAAAAATCTGACAATATAAAGAAGCAGTTTTCCCTGTAAAAAAGCCAATATAATGGTTAGAAAACTCCACAAGGTCATTCCGACCCTTGTCACCCAGGCAACGCCGTACTTATCCAAGAGACTCCCCACCGGAATCTGCATCAGCGTGTATGAGTAGGTATAGATGGAAAAGACGATGCCTAATTGGGTTGCCGTCAATTGAAAGGAATCCTGTATCGCAGGAGCTGCGACTGAAATGGCAACACGGTCAAAGTAATTTAAAATGATCATGCTGCTTAATAAAGAAGAAATATACCATCTTGTATGCCCCGGCCGTTTTTCCAGCTCTTGCGCCATGTTGAAACCCCCTCTAATCCTTAGATTGGACTCTTTTCAAAATTACATTCTTAATTTCTTCGTGTTTATTTCCACGGGAGTGCGGGGAGTAAACGGCCGCGGCAAAAAAAACCATATAGACATTTTGATACAGGTTTGCTAAAGTGAAACATGTTAAAAACAGATGGCTTCTATGAGAGTTAGAAGCAAATGATCACGAACGAGGTGTTGAATCTTTGAATGTTAAACAATTAAATAGCGAATGGTTTTCTAATGTACGGGGGGATATCCTTTCGGGTATCGTCGTAGCGCTTGCTCTCATTCCTGAAGCCATAGCGTTCTCCATCATTGCGGGTGTAGACCCGATGGTAGGTTTGTACGCATCTTTTTGTATCGCCGTTGTCATTTCCTTTACGGGCGGCCGTCCGGCGATGATATCAGCCGCGACCGGGGCGATGGCTCTTTTGATGGGAACTTTGGTCAGAGATCACGGGCTTGATTATTTATTTGCTGCTACGATTTTAACGGGAATCATCCAATTAATATTTGGGGTGCTGAAGATTGCGCGCTTTATGAAATTTATTCCGCGGTCGGTTATGGTAGGTTTCGTAAATGCGCTGGCCATTTTAATCTTTATGGCGCAGGTTCCTCATTTTGTTGGAGTTTCGAATATGACGTATGTTGTGGCCGGTATTACGTTGTTGATTATCTATGTTCTTCCCCGCTTTACAAAAGCCGTTCCATCTGCACTTGTTGCCATTATTGCGATGACTGTATTTGCCATTTTCGGTCATTTTGATCTGCGCACTGTCGGTGATTTGGGAGAAATGAAGCAATCATTGCCTGCCTTTATGATTCCCAATATTCCTTTCAATTTTGAGACATTGGCCATTATTTTTCCAACAGCCTTTGCGCTTTCCATCGTTGGCTTGCTTGAGTCATTATTAACCTCTTCTATTGTTGATGATATGACGGATACGGAAAGCGACAAAAACAGGGAAAGCCGCGGACAGGGCATCGCCAACATTGTCGCCGGTTTTTTCGGAGGCATGGCGGGATGCGCGATGATCGGCCAGTCTGTGATCAATGTAAAATCAGGAGGAAGAGGCCGCTTGTCCACCTTTGTTGCCGGTGTCTTCTTAATGTTTTTAATCATGGTGCTGGGCGACTGGGTCGTACAAATTCCGATGGCAGCTTTGGCTGGCGTGATGATTATGGTATCGATCGGGACGTTTGACTGGTCTTCGTTTAGCATGTTAAGAAAGGTGCCGCTGACGGATTCCATTGTCATGATTGTAACCGTCGTTACCGTTGTGGCCACCCACGATTTATCAAAAGGGGTTTTCGCCGGCGTGATTTTAAGCGCAATCTTCTTCGTAGCGAAAATCTCCAAACTAAAAATTGAAGAAAAGTCAGAAGAAAACGCGGTCAAGTACATCATCAAAGGACAAGTTTTCTTTGCATCGGTTCAAGATTTCGTAAACTCCTTTAAAACGGGAGAGCAAACGAAAAAGGTCATTCTTGATTTTTCTGAGGCCCATATATGGGATGATTCCGCTGTGGCGGCTATCGATAAAGTCGTTTTGAAAATGAAAGAGCAAGGAATAGATGTTGACTTGATTGGATTAAATGAATCCAGCTGGAAGCTGGTCGAAAAATTAGCAACCTATGATCAACCTCATCGTTCAGTGTCAAATCACTAAGAAACGGGTGATGAAGGGTGTATAGACATATACTGCTGGCTGCTGACGGTTCCAAGCATTCTGAAAGAGCTGCCGATCATGCGATTCATCTGGCTTCCATGTCAAACGAAGCGGTCGTCGACATGATTTATGTATTGGATTATGCGAGAGCAAAACATGAAGTCCTGCATAGCGAAAACCGTACAGAACTCGAACGCGAACGGCGCAGCAGGCTGCTGTCGATAGAAAATAAATTAAAACAGGCGGCCGTTCCCTATCAAATGACGATGCAGCACGGGGATCCGGGCCCGGCCATTGTATCGTACGCCAACCATCATGATGTTGATATCGTGATTATCGGAAGCAGGGGGCTGAACACTTTGCAGGAAATGGTGCTCGGAAGTGTCAGCCATAAAGTGGCGAAAAGAGTGAAGTGTCCGGTTTTAATCGTAAAATAGCAAAAAACAGAGCCAGTGAGGATTCTATCCTCGCTGGCTTTTTTATCTCATCGATATCGCTTTTTGCGCATGCATGGCGTCGCCTTTTAGCAGGTCGACGAGGTTATAGGCGGGATATAAGCCTCTTTGGTACATAAAATAAAAAACTTGTTCATGCAACTTAATGGCCGCATTGATTTGTTTAACAAGCACTCTCCTGAGCTCGGGCGTCGCCGTTTCCGTGATCGCAATCGCATAGTTTCGAACGGTCGTTTTCGCCAGCACCAACAGATCACCCGCATCAAAATACAAGTCAGCCCGTTCATCCTCCCGCTGAAATGCTGGAGCTTTTGGCAAAAAGGGAAGAAGCTCTCTTAAATTTTGCTCCAATGCTTTTGCTGACACGCTGTAAAGCTGTCTTAACTGAGGGTCGCTGATTTTCTTCATGCTTTTCTTGATCTTCACCAATCCGACAGACTGTGCCGCGATTAGTTCATGCAACTCCAACGTTTCATGCCAAGCCAATGTTTTTGTTGTCATTCATATTCTCCTTTATTGCTTTTTCTTAGTCAGCATATGCCCATTACCGTCTAAAGGTTAAGAAGAATCTGAGGGACGTTTTAGACCGTTTTGGAAAGGGGAAGTCAAATAATACGGGATTTTTGCATCTAAGTGACAACAGTGAGAGGTGATCAATGTGTTGGATATGTTGAAGGACTTTTTTCTATTTTTGAGCGGAGGGCTTCGCGTGACGCTTCTGGTCGCAGTTTTGATTATATTGTTGCTGATCAGAAAGGCGAGAAAGAAAAATAAAGAAAAATCGGGGTTTCTCGACTGACACTGTTTCACATGGAACATTCGCTCGCTTTCAAGCCTTATGATCGTTTTACTTGCGATTTGACCTTATGTTAGAATAAAGAAACAATGAGAGAAGGCCGAGACCTGCTCATCTCATCGTCTTTATTTGAAAATGAAATTGCGACGTTAGAAAAGAGCAGTCGTCTATGCTGCTCTTTTTGATTCATGACATTTCAACATACGAGGTGAACAAGTGAAACAAACAAGAGCTTTAGTAGAAGGCGCTATCATGGTCAGTATTTTTGCCGTTTTGCTGATGATCAGCCTCTATATTCCTTTCATCGGAACCATTCTTTTATTGACGCTGCCGCTGCCTGCAATGGTTCAAACGATCAGGCACGGTCTAAAGCCGGGGATTTCGGTGGGGTTGGTCAGTTTACCCGTTTCATTGATTGCCGGTTCCTTAGGCGGACTGATGTTTGCTATTCCAGTAAGTGCCGCGGGCGTGATCATGGGCTTTTACTACAGAAGAAAAGAGCCGGCCCAAGCGATTGCTGCAGCAGCCGTTACATATATGGTTTCGTTCGTCCTGCTGCTTATCATCAGCGTTCAGTTTCTTGGATTAAACTTAATAGAGACGGCCAATCAAGCATATAATGAAACATTCAAAACCTTTGAATCGAGTATCAAACAGTTTGGAAATGATAAAGAAGTGGCTAAGCAGATTGAATTGTTAAATGAGCAATTCAAACAGGCGCAATATTTATATCCAACGGCCATTGTGATATTTTCCGGAATCACTGCGTTTTTGAATCATCTGCTCGCAAAGCCGGTGCTTCGGCGCATCATACAAATACCGTCTCTGAAACCGTTCAGGGATATGAGACTTCCGCAAAGCATTATTTGGATCTATTTGTTGACGATTCTTCTGTCGCTGGCTCCCGTTGAAGAGGGCAGTGTATATTACTCTGTTCTGTTAAATGCGAGTCTCATCATGGGCTTTGTCTTGGTCATCCAAGGGTTTTCATTTGTGTTTTACTTTTGCCATGCCAAGAAACTGCCAACTGTCCTGCCGGTTCTTTTTTTAATTATCGGGTTGTTTTCGCCCCTGCTGTACCTTGTTCGCATCTTAGGTATAATTGATATAGGCTTTAACTTGAGAGAAAGAGTGAAAAAATCGTAGCCGCGATGTTCTCCAATGGTGAGGAGTTGATTTGAGTGCCAAGTTTTTATGAAAAACCGTTATTTCGATATCCCATATATTCTTTAATCGTCGTCACAATCATTTCTGTCCTCATCAACATTTATTTTAATTGGGTGGCAGGGGCGGCCGGCGTTCTGATTCTGGGTGTCATTTTGTACTTTTTGAAGCGGGCCGACTCCCAAATCAGAAAAGAGCTGGACGATTATATATCGACGCTGTCTTATCGTCTGAAAAAAGTCGGAGAAGAGGCGCTGCTTGAAATGCCGATCGGGATCATGCTGTTTAACGATCAGTACTATATCGAGTGGGCCAATCCTTTTATGGCGTCATGCTTTAATGAAAATACGCTCGTCGGCCGGTCGCTTTATGATACTTGTGAATCTGTCGTCCCTTTGATTAAGCAGGAAGTGGACACAGAAACGATTACGCTGAATGAGCGGAAATTTAATGTGGTCATCAAACGGGAAGAAAAGCTGCTTTATTTCTTTGATGTCACAGAGCAGACGCAGATTGAAAAACAATACGAAAATGAAAGAACGGTTCTTGCCTACATCTTTCTCGATAATTACGACGATGTGACGCAAGGGCTTGATGACCAGACCAGAAGCTCGATAAACAGTGAAGTAACATCGCTTTTGAACCAGTGGGCCCAAGAGTACGGCATTTTCTTAAAACGGGTTTCCTCTGAGCGGTTCATCGGCGTATTAAACGAACATATTTTAAGCGAGCTAGAAGCATCAAAGTTTTCGATTCTTGATGAAGTTCGGGAGAAGACATCCGTTCATACCATTTCCTTGACGTTAAGCATCGGAATCGGTGCATCTGTTGCCTCGTTGAAAGAGCTCGGCGATTTGGCGCAATCCAGCCTTGACTTGGCGCTGGGACGCGGAGGAGATCAGGTGGCAATCAAGCAGCCGAACGGGAAAGTGAAGTTTTACGGCGGTAAGACGAATCCTATGGAAAAACGGACGCGCGTCAGAGCCCGGGTCATTTCACACGCGCTCAAGGAGATTGTCTCTGAAAGCAGCAATGTGATAATCATGGGTCATAAGTTTCCCGATATGGATTCGATCGGATCAGCCATCGGGATTTTGAAGGTCGCACAGGCAAACGGCAAAGACGGCTTTGTCGTGATCGACTCCAATCAGATCGGTTCAAGTGTTCAAAGACTGATCGGGGAGATTAAAAAATACGAAGAACTGTGGTCCAGGTTTATTACGCCGGAAGAGGCGCTTGAGATCGCAAAAGACGACACGCTGCTCGTGATCGTTGATACGCATAAGCCTTCTTTTGTCATTGAAGAAAGGCTGGTCAATAAAATTGAAAATATCGTCGTTATCGATCATCATAGAAGAGGGGAAGAGTTTATTAAAGACCCGCTGCTTGTCTATATGGAGCCGTACGCTTCATCTACAGCGGAGCTTGTGACAGAGCTGCTCGAATACCAGCCGAAGCGCTTAAAAATCAACATGATCGAAGCAACAGCTCTTTTGGCCGGGATTATTGTCGATACGAAGAGCTTCTCGCTGCGCACCGGCTCCCGTACGTTCGATGCGGCGTCTTATCTGCGCGCAAAAGGCGCTGACACTGTATTGGTGCAAAAGTTTTTAAAAGAAACGGCCGATCATTATATTAAAAGGGCGAAGCTTATCCAGCATACCGTTTTTTATCAAAACGGCATCGCCATTGCATCGCTGCCGGACGATGAGGCGGACGAATACTTTGACCAGGTTATCATTGCACAAGCCGCGGATTCTCTTCTGTCTATGAGCGATGTCGAAGCGTCATTTGCTGTGGCGAGAAGAGACGAGAACACGGTATGTATCAGCGCAAGATCGCTCGGCGAAGTAAATGTTCAAATCATTATGGAAGCGCTCGAGGGCGGCGGTCATTTAACCAATGCTGCGACACAGCTGACCGATATCACGGTTGAAGAAACGCTCCGCCGACTGAAAGAAGCGATTGACGAGTATTTCGAAGGAGGCATTCAGAAATGAAGGTAATTTTCTTACAGGATGTTAAAGGCAAAGGGAAAAAAGGCGAAGTGAAAAATGTAGCGGATGGATACGCGCACAACTTTTTGATCAAAAAAGGGCTGGCTGTTGAAGCGACATCCGCCAATATCAGCGCGCTTGAAGGTCAGAAGAAAAAAGAGAAGAAAGAAGCGGCTGAAGAACTGAAATCTGCGAAAGAGCTGAAAAAACAGCTTGAGGAGATTACGGTGGAGCTTTCAGCCAAGTCCGGAGAAGGCGGCCGTTTATTCGGCTCCGTGACAAGCAAACAAATTGCAGATGCGCTGCAAAAAGGCCATCAGTTAAAAGTCGACAAACGCAAAATCGAATTAAACGATGCGATTCGCTCATTGGGATATACGAATGTTCCCGTGAAGCTCCATCCGGAAGTACAAGCAACACTGAAAGTTCACGTGAAAGAGCAATCATAAAGTAACAAAGCCCCTTCCTCAGAAGGGGCTTATCTTTTATTCCGTACGTTTTCTCATTTCATTCGCCAAGAATTCGACGTCTGTACCGATGATCACCTGCACCTCGTGCTGATTGAGCTTGACGAATCCCTTCGCTCCCATGGATTTCATCGCGCTTTCATCCAGCTTGGAAGCATCGCGGACCTTGAGGCGGAGGCGGGTCACGCAGTTGTTCAGCGTCTCGATGTTTTCTTTTCCGCCAAGCGCTTCGATGTATTTGTCCGCAAGGGTTTCGTATTTAGACGATCCTGTGTCAGGGCTGACAGCGGTGTTTTCCTGCTCATCGTCATCTTCTCGTCCAGGCGTTTTCAAATTGAGCTTCGTTATCAAGAAATAAAAGATGATGAAATAAATAATGCCGTAAACAAGACCAAGCGGAAGCAAGAGCAGCGGCTTTGTGGCGATTCCAAAGTTTAAGAGATAGTCGATCGTCCCGGCTGAAAAGGTAAAGCCGTGATGGATGCCGAGCATATTGGTCACGGTCATGGCGCTTGCGGTTAACAAGGCATGAATACCGAAGAGAAGCGGCGACAGGAACATGAATGTGAACTCAATCGGCTCTGTGATTCCGGTTAAAAATGATGTGAACGCCAATCCGATCAGCAACCCGGCCGTTGCTTTGCGGCGATGCTTTTTCGCAGCGGCAATCATCGCCAGACACGCCGCAGGAAGACCGAACATCATGATCGGGAAGAACCCTGTCATAAAGGCGCCGGCGCTTGGATCTCCGGCAAAGAACCGGTTCATGTCACCCGTTTTGCCTGCAAATTCTCCAAAGACCATCCAGACCATGTTGTTTAAGATGTGATGAAGGCCGAGCGGCAAAAGCAGCCTGTTTAAAAGACCGAATATCCCGACCCCTAATGCCCCCGCATGAATGATCCATCCTCCAATGGCGTCAATTGCCTGCTGTGCATAAATCCAGACGAAGCCGAAAATGCCTGCAAGAATGATGGAACAGAAGGCTGTCATAATCGGAACACTGCGTTTTCCGCCGAAGAAACCGAGCCAGTCAGGCAGCTTTGCATCTTTAAAGCGGTTATACATGACGGCGGCGACAACGCCTGCAATAATCCCGCCGAGAACTCCCATGTTCAGGTCCTTATTGATGGCTGCTAAGCCGCCTGTCAGGACAAAATAACCGATGGCTCCGGACAGAGCGGCGGCCCCGTGGCCATCCTTTGACAATCCGATCGCAACGCCTATCGCAAAGATAATCGGAAGTTGGTCAAGAATTGATTGTCCTGAAGCAGCGATAAACGGAATGTTTAACAGGTCTTCCCGTCCCAGTGCGAGCAGGAGGCCCGCAGCAGGAAGAACGGCAATCGGCAGCATGAGCGCGCGGCCGATATTTTGAAGAAATCCCAACATAGTTAAAACCCCTTTCGATGATATTGAATCGCTTTTTTCAAATGTCCATTTTCATGGGATAAACAGCGGCGGGCAACTTCAAGCGTTCCGTTTGTCAACGTCATAAAGATCGCTGCCTTGATGTCATTGCCGCTTTCTTTTAAAGCTTGCAGAGCCTCATCCTCCGATAACCCGGTGGTATTCATCAGAATGGTGACAGCGCGCCCGGCTAATTTTTGATTGAGCAGCCTCATATTCACCATCTCGTTTTGATAGACGCGGCCAAGCCTCACCATTGCCGCTGTTGACAGCATGTTCAAGATCATTTTCTGAGCGGTTCCTGCTTTCAGCCGCGTTGAACCGCGGATAATTTCCGGTCCTGTTTGAACCTCAATCGCGATATCGCTTAATTTGCCCGCTTCTGTATCCGCGTTGCAGCTGATCGAAACAGAAGCGGCTCCGATCTGTTTGGCATAGGATAAAGCGCCGAGGACATAAGGGGTCGAACCGCTCGCAGTGACTCCGATTAAGACGTCATCTTTCGAGAATGATTGCGCTTTCAGGTCAGCGACGATTTTTTCACGGTCATCTTCATTTTCTTCAAGAGGCATCCACATTGCGTCATATCCGCCGGCGATCAGGCCGGTCCAACGGCTCTCGTCAATAGAGAAGGTCGGCGGCAGTTCCGCGGCATCAAGAACTGCGATTCTGCCGCTTGTGCCGGCGCCTGCGGTAAACACTCTTCCGCCTTGCTCAAAACGGCTGACAATCGTCTCCGCCGCTTCAGCGATCAGGGGAAGGCAGGGCGTAATGGCGCGAGGGACTGTGTGATCCTCCTCATTCATCAAGGTGACGATATCTAAAGCATTCATTTCATCAAGTGCTGTGCTTTTGTCGTTCGTATTCTCTGTCTTCCTCATTGGTCTTTCCTCTTCATATCAATGACGAATTTATAGCGGTCGCCTCTGTAAACGGATTTGACCACTTCAAACGGTCTGCCGTCGTCCAAATAGCTCAAGCGTTCAATGAGCAGGACTGGTGCGCCTTCCTCTATGTCGAGAGGCTCGCTCTCTGCCTGAGAGGCAATCGCCGGTTCTAGTGTTTGCGCGGCCCGGTCGATCGTAAGGGAGAGCGTATTTTCGACATAGTCGTACAAAGATGCGCTCATAATGTCTTCGGTCAGGCCGTTAATGAAGTCGGCGGGCAAATAGGAGATTTCATAAGCCATCGGGATGTCATCGGCGAGGCGGATCCGTTTGACTTCATAGACGGAAGCCCCTTCACGTATCTCCAGTTTGCGCGCTGTGCTCTGGTCGCACGGGATGACGCCGAAGCCGAGCATTTTCGTGCCGGGCCTCATGCCCCTTGATTTCATGTCCTCGGAAAAGCTTGTCAATCCTTTGAGAGGCTGCTCAATTTTTGGCTCGGCAATAAATGTCCCTTTTCCCCGCTGCCGGACGAGAATGCCTTCATTGACGAGATTGTTAACCGCCTGTCGAACGGTCATCCTGCTCACCTCATATTTTTCTGCGAACTCTCTTTCAGAAGGAATGAGGTCGCCGGGTTTCAAATCTTTTGTTTCGGCAAGCTTTTTAATTTCGGTCTCAATCTGATAGTAAATCGGAATGTGGGAATCTTTTTTGATCAAAAGGCCATACCCCTTTCTTTCACGATTGATAAAGCATCGCTGTCCGCTATGATGACGACGTCTTGGTGCGTTTTTAAGACGGAAGCGGGGGTGTCTTCATTTGGTTCTTCAGTGAGCAGCTTCGCCAAGATGCCGGCTTTTTTCTCTCCTGAAACGAGCAGCAGGATCTGCTTGCTTTTCATGATCGTGGAAATGCCCATCGTTATTGCTTGCGACGGGACGGCGTCATAGGAATCAAAATAGCGGGCATTGGCTTCTTTCGTTGATTGTGTCAGTTCAACCGTATGCGTTTTCGATGAAAATGGGGTGCCCGGCTCGTTAAATCCGATGTGGCCGTTCAAGCCGAGGCCGAGCACTTGAAGATCAATGCCTCCAAGCCGCTCGATCAGCGCTTCATAGCGGCTGCATTCGGCATCCAGGTCACAAGCCATCCCGTTCGGAAGATGGGTGTGGCTGAGCGGGATGTCAATGTGATCGAAAAGCTGTTTTTTCATATAGAATGTATAGCTGTTTTCATGATCCGGGGAAACGCCGACATACTCGTCTAAGTTAACAGTATAGACGTGCTTGTAAGTCGTTTTATTACGCGCATGATCTTCCCTTAAAACCTGATATGTGCCGAGAGGCGTTCCTCCGGTTGCAAGGCCGAGAACAGGTGCAGATAAGCGATTCACTTGCTCGATGATGAATCGGGCGGCTGATTGGCTCATGTCCTGATAATCTTTAGCTTCAATGATCTTCATGGTGAAACCTCCCTTTTGCTGAAAGCAATCACGCCTTTGCAAAGCGTCATCACAACTTCATTTTTTTCATTTAAAATGATCAAATCGGCATCTTTCCCGCTCCGTATGCTGCCTTTCCGGTCATAAATATGAAGCTGTCTGGCAGGATTGACTGCTGTCATGTAGACGATATCTTCGAGTGAACATCCCGTAAAATCCATCATGTTCAGTGCAGCCTGGTTCATCTTCAAGATGCTGCCGGCAAGCGTACCATCCCGTAAAACGGCTTTATCGCCTTTTACGAACACCTCCTGTCCGCCTAATGTATAGGTTCCATTTTTCAAGCATTTTGCGCGCATGGCATCCGTAATTAAAATGATGCCTTCTTTCTGTTTTTGCTGAAATGCCAGCTTGATGACGGCAGGGTGAACATGGATGCCGTCGGCAATGACTTCAGCCTTCAGTTCATCATGCAGAAGAGCGCTACCGGCAGTCCCCGGCTCGCGGTGGTGCAGCCCCCGCATGCCGTTGAACAAATGGGTGACATGGGAGAGGCCGGCCTTAATCCCGGCTTCCATCTCTTTGAGTCCGGCGTCGGAATGGCCTGCGGATGCGATGACCCCTGTTTCCTTCAAAAAGGAAATTAGTTCCAAAGACCCTTCCAGCTCTGGCGCAAGTGTGACTAATTTAATGTTATTCCCTGAGATGCGCTGCCATTCTTTAAATAACGAAAGATCCGGCGCTATAATGTCATCCGGCGGCTGGGCGCCGCACCGCTTTTCTGAAATAAAAGGGCCCTCTAAGTGAACGCCTAATACTTCGGCTGTTCCGGGCCGTCCGCCGGCTTCCTTATACCGGTGAACGTTTGCCAGCGCATGCTCGATCGTGGCTTTATCTTGGGTCATCGTCGTCGCCAGGAAGCTTGTCGTTCCTTCTTTCGGCAGGGCTTCAGCCATTGTTTGCAAAGCCTCGGCTGTTCCGTCCATGACATCTGCGCCGTTTGCCCCGTGAATGTGGACATCGATCATGCCCGGCAGCACTTTGAAGTTCTCCGGAAATGTCAGCTGTTCTGCCGTTTGTGCGGAAGCTGGAATATCAGCCATTGGTCCGTAAGCCTCGATTTTTTCTCCATTCGTCAGAAGAAAACCGTCTTCTATCATTCCATTTTCACTGTAAATATGAAGATGTTTAAAAATATAGCGTTGAGATGGTTTGGTTTTCACAGTCAAAAGTCCTTTCTTGAAAACGTTATCATCAGTATAGAACATTACAACTCTAGTTGTCTAGACCAATAAGTGAATTATTTTTGTCAAATCTGATCATACGGCATCACGGTTTATTTGGCCGCTGGTTTGTCAGGTTATATTCCAAAAAAAAAGCCGGCTTATCTGCCGGCTTCGTTATGCTGCTTTAGCATAGATATATTGATTTCTTCCCGCACCGAGTCCTGCACCGATCAAAGCGACCAGCGCGCCGATGAACAGTAAAATCGGTCCGTTCCATGAGTGCATGTGATCGTAAAGAAAACCGACAAAGCTTGGACCAATCGCTGCCAGCAAATATCCGGCGGATTGCGACATCCCTGATAATGCCGCGGCTTGATCGGCATTTTCGCTTCTCAGCCCGATTAAAGTCAAGGCTAAACTGATGCTGGACCCTTGTCCAATTCCGATTAAAATGACCCATAGCGTCAGCATCGCTGTACTGCCTCCGTACAATAGCCCTGACATCCCCGCCAAGTATAGGATGCCGAGGGCGAGCACGATGCTTTTCTGGTTTTGAAACCGCCCGGCGAGAACCGGAGTCAAAAATGTCGACGGGAGGCTGGCAAACTGCATCAGCGACAGCATCCAGCCGGCAAGCGACATGCTCATCCCGTGCGAGCGGAGAATTTCAGGCAGCCAGGCGATCGTGCAGTAAAACAAAAACGACTGTATGCCCATAAAGAATGTGACCTGCCAGGCAATTTTCGAGCGCCAGACCGTTTGGCCGTCTGCCTTTAAGCTGACCGTGCGGTTTCCCGTATCATGATAGCGGAGCTGGGGAACCCAGATCAAAATCGCAACAAACGCGAGGCCCGCCCAAACCATGAGCGACGCGCTCCATCCCCACGCTAAGCCGTGCGACAACGGAATGCTGATCCCTGATGCGAGCGCCGCAAAAATCGACATGGCTGTTGTATAGAAACTTGTCATAATTCCCGCTTTGTCAGGAAATTTATGTTTGATCAGGCTGGGCAGCAGCACATTGCAGATTGCGATGCCGACTCCGATCAATGCGGTTCCTGCAAATAATGTAATAGATTCTCCGTAAGAGCGCAGCAAAATTCCGATCAATAAGATGACCAATCCGACCCAGAGGGTTCTCTCATTGCCAAGCTTCTGTCCGAGCTTAGGGGCGACCGGGGACAGGACGGCGAACGATAACAGCGGCAGCGTCGTCAAGAAGCCGGCCATGCCGTTCGTCAAATCCATATCCGAGCGGATCGAACTGATCAATGGCCCGACAGCTGTAATAGCCGGTCTTAAATTAAAAGCGATAAATATGATTCCTGCAATCAAAAAGATATTGTTCAAACGGGCGCGTCGAGCGTCAATGTAATGCATGCTGTATTCTCCTTTGCTTCCAGGTGGAAAAGTGACATGAAAAAGAAACCCGGACCATCATCCAAGGTTACTATTGATCTTTCTTCTGAATTTCGGCAATTTTCGCAAGCAGGATATGCTGCGGCAAATGCATGATTTGTTCAAGAGGAAGATTTAAGGTTTCCGAAAGTTTTTGCGCCGTTTCGGCAGAAATTTGTAAAGGTTTCATAAAGTCCTCCATTTTATATTGTACCCCAGCGCGCAGAGTACGCAACAGTGAATATTGACTCCAATATATATTGTAACATCATATGACAAGTGAGTTGGAAGAAAAAGAAAAAAGCGATATAAATAAAGCGGAGGTGATCGTCTTGAAATCGACGATATCGGAGCTGAAAAAGAAATTGTATGAACAGCAGATCAGAGCAAAAGGGCTTTACACATTTGAAGAGTACAAAGATATGCGCAATGTGCTGCAAACGCTGCGGATGAAATTTGCGGCCTATGAAGAATGGGATTTGTACCAACATGCGACCGATTTGATGGTCAGCATTCCCTTGAAAAACAGTTGGAACAGCCGGGTGGATTAATTGTGGAATCTTTAAAAAAACACCTCGGCCGAGGTGTTTAATAAGACCGTTCGTCTTCTTTGTTGTCCTGCCGGTCATAGATGACAAGCTTCGCAGGACGGTTCTCTTTCGCCATCTCTTCTCCTTTTTCCACGGCCTCTGTCCTTGTATCATAAAGCTCAACAGGCGCCGTATCTTCCAGTTTCAAAAACCACCCGTCTGTCTCGGCATTTGGTGATACCGTATAAACCTTCATGAAAAACAACCTCCCGAAACTTGTTTACTGATTTGTTTCCCGTATAGATCAGGGAAGCAAACATTCCGACAGCTGTTCTCCCTTTCTATGAAAATATTTCTACAACATGCGATTCTGCAAGAGTCTATTTTTTTTCTGTAAAAATGGTAAAATAGACGTTGGGTTATTTTTAAATGGGAGGACGGTGCTTAACATGACAGATCTTCTGAATGACAGGCTGCCGCCGCAAAATATCGAAGCCGAACAGGCCGTGTTAGGTGCTGTTTTTTTAGAACCATCAGCTTTAACTTTGGCGTCAGAAGTCTTGATTCCAGATGATTTTTACAGAATGTCGCACCAAAAAATATTTAACGCCATGCTTGTTCTTGGAGACCGCGGCGAGCCTGTAGACCTGGTGACGGTGACATCAGAGCTTGCGAACACGGACCTTTTGGAAGAGGTTGGCGGCATTTCTTATTTGACGGATATTGCAAATTCTGTGCCGACTGCGGCTAATATAGAGTATTATGCAAAAATCGTGGAAGAAAAATCGATTCTCCGCCGCTTGATCCGTACAGCAACGACGATTGCCCAAGACGGATATACAAGGGAGGATGAAGTCGAAGACCTCTTAAGCGAAGCAGAAAAAACGATTATGGAAGTCGCCCAGCGCAAAAACTCCGGGGCCTTTCAAAATATTAAAGATGTTCTCGTTCAAACCTACGATAATATTGAACAGCTCCACAACAGAAAAGGGGACATCACCGGGATTCCGACAGGTTTTACCGAGCTTGACAGGATGACGGCGGGCTTTCAAAGAAACGATTTGATCATCGTAGCCGCCCGTCCGTCAGTCGGCAAAACCGCTTTTGCCTTAAACATCGCCCAAAACGTGGCGACGAAAACCGATGAAAGCGTCGCGATCTTCAGCCTTGAGATGGGCGCCGAGCAGCTGGTCATGCGGATGCTCTGTGCGGAAGGCAACATCAACGCCCAGAATCTCCGGACCGGAAACCTGACGGAAGAGGATTGGGGCAAGCTGACAATGGCGATGGGAAGCTTATCAAACAGCGGAATTTTCATCGATGACACACCGGGAATCCGCGTCAGCGAAATCCGTTCCAAGTGCAGACGTTTAAAGCAGGAGAACGGCCTCGGCATGATTTTGATCGACTACCTGCAGCTGATCCAAGGAAGCGGCAGATCAAGTGACAACCGCCAGCAGGAAGTATCGGAAATATCCCGTGCGCTGAAAGCGCTGGCGAGGGAGCTTGAAGTTCCGGTCATCGCCCTTTCACAGCTTTCCCGGGGCGTCGAACAGCGCCAGGATAAGCGTCCGATGATGTCGGACATCCGGGAATCGGGAAGTATCGAGCAGGACGCCGATATCGTTGCGTTCCTGTACCGTGATGATTACTATGACAAAGAATCTGAGAATAAAAACATCATTGAAATCATTATTGCAAAACAAAGGAACGGCCCGGTCGGGACCGTCTCACTCGCTTTTGTAAAAGAATATAATAAGTTCGTCAACCTGGAACGCCGGTTTGATGACGCGGGTGTTGCGCCTGGTGCATAAATCCCTGAGACATGTTCTCAGGGATTTTTCTTTTTTCTTGCATTGCGGTTTTTACCGATTTCAAATAAACCCGTCGCTGTTAATCCGGCCAGTCCTCCTGACCATAAACGGAGCACCAGTTCAAGGTCTGTAAAAGGATATGCTGCGGCACCGATCAGCAAACCTATCAAGAGTGAAACGAGCGGAATCAAATTTTTCGGCATTTTGACCGTCTTCTTCACCAATTCGACCAAAGCCAAAATGATCGGCGATAAAACTGATGCAAAAATTAATACCGTCTCCATCGGCATCTCCCTCCTTACTTATTGAATATTTGCGTTGTCGGTTTTTTATGTATCTTTGTCCAAGAAAAACGGTTTTTTTAAGATTTGACTTACAGACTGTCTATTAAAAAGAAAATATATGAAATTCGCTTTATAATAACGAACAAAAATGTTCAACGTTAAAATTAATGTTCGGATTTACAATTGACTTTACGGGATGACACTGATAAACTGAATGTGTTTGATATTGATATCGTTTGAAAAGGTTAACGGAGGTGCACGGATATGTCTTCAGTAGTTGTTGTAGGTACGCAGTGGGGTGACGAAGGAAAAGGCAAAATCACCGATTTCCTTTCCGAAAATGCAGAGGTAATCGCACGGTACCAAGGCGGAAATAACGCAGGACATACGATTAAATTCAACGGGGTAACGTACAAACTGCATTTGATTCCATCCGGTATTTTTTATAAGGATAAAACGTGTGTGATCGGCAACGGAATGGTTGTTGATCCGAAAGCATTGGTAACGGAGCTGGCTTATCTTCATGAGCGGAACGTCAGCACGGACAACTTGAGAATCTCCAACAGGGCCCATGTCATTCTGCCGTATCACTTAAAGCTTGATGCGGTCGAAGAAGAGCGGAAAGGGGCCAATAAAATCGGCACGACGAAAAAAGGAATCGGCCCGGCTTATATGGATAAAGCCGCTCGCGTCGGAATCCGGATCGCCGATCTGTTGGACAGGGACGTTTTCGAAGAAAAGCTCGCCCGCAATTTGGAAGAAAAAAACCGTCTGCTAGAAAAAATGTATGATGCGGAAGGATTTAAAATAGAAGACATTTTAGACGAATACTATGAGTACGGCCAGCAGATCAAACAATATGTCTGCGATACGTCCGTCGTCTTAAACGACGCACTTGATGACGGCCGCCGCGTCTTATTCGAAGGGGCGCAAGGAGTTATGCTTGATATCGACCAAGGGACATATCCGTTTGTCACGTCTTCAAACCCTGTCGCCGGCGGCGTGACGATCGGCTCAGGTGTAGGACCGACAAAAATCCAGCACGTCGTTGGTGTGTCGAAAGCTTACACAACGCGTGTCGGAGACGGTCCGTTCCCAACAGAGCTGAACAATGAGATCGGAGACCAAATCCGTGAGGTCGGCCGCGAATACGGAACAACTACAGGTCGGCCGCGCCGCGTCGGCTGGTTTGACAGCGTGGTTGTCCGCCATGCCCGCCGCGTCAGCGGAATTACCGACCTTTCATTAAATTCAATTGACGTATTGACCGGTATTGAAACATTGAAAATCTGTGTCGCTTACAAATACCGCGGCGAGATCCTGGAAGAGTTCCCGGCAAGCTTAAAAGCGCTCGCTGAATGTGAGCCTGTCTATGAAGAAATGCCGGGTTGGACCGAAGATATCACGGGCGCGAAAAGCTTGAGCGACCTGCCTGAAAATGCCCGCCATTACCTTGAGCGAGTTTCTCAGCTGACAGGCATTCCGCTTTCCATTTTCTCAGTCGGTCCTGACCGCTCTCAAACAAATGTGGTGAGAAGCGTTTATCGTCCGAACTAAATTCTAGAAGAGCCTCTGCAGTCCGCAGGGGCTTTGTTTTTCAATGACAAGGAGGGCAAACGGATGGAACGTGTCGATGTTGTATATTCATTCGCGGAAGAGAACAACATTCTGATGGTGAAAAACAAGAAAAATCAATCATGGACATTGCCGGGCGGCAAGGTGGAAGCTGGAGAATCGCTGACGGAAGCTGCGGCGAGAGAAATGAAGGAAGAAACTGGCTATGGAATTCAGCCTCTTGATATTTTAGCCGTAAATGAAGCGGTGATCAGCAGCGAGCATGTATATTTCATCGTCTTTAGAGCACGGATCACCGACCGTCCGGATGCCATCACGTTTGACGAGAACATTGTTGAAGCCAAGTGGGTGCCGCTTCATGAAGCTGACCGGCTGTTGTCTGTATTCCATCCGAATGGAATCATGCACTGGCTGAACCGCGAAGGGGCGGAGTATCATCACGAAGGGAAAAAATAATAGAAAAAAATAAAAAAATATATTGCCACTTCTGTTCGTTCTATGATAATATAAATCTCGTTGTTGCGAAAACAACGAGACGAGCCATTAGCTCAGTTGGTAGAGCACGTCCGAATACGCTTCGGAGAATTCGCTTCAGCGTACACATCGAGAGACATCCCGAAAAAGCTTCCTGAGATGTGGACGTCGTTATTTTAAGGGTGTCATTTAATCTTGAGCCATTAGCTCAGTTGGTAGAGCATCTGACTTTTAATCAGAGGGTCGAAGGTTCGAGTCCTTCATGGCTCACCATTTCCCTGGCCCGTTGGTCAAGTGGTTAAGACACCGCCCTTTCACGGCGGTAACACGGGTTCGAATCCCGTACGGGTCATTGATTTACTTTAGCGTTATTGCTAAATCCCCGCTTGCTCCGGAGGAGACCACGATTCTTCTCCGCAGCAGGTACTGTAATCATGCAAGGTCCGGTAGTTCAGTTGGTTAGAATGCCTGCCTGTCACGCAGGAGGTCGCGGGTTCGAGTCCCGTCCGGACCGCCATTTTATAAAAAGTTACATACATACCCGGCTCGGTAGCTCAGTTGGTAGAGCAACGGACTGAAAATCCGTGTGTCGGCGGTTCGATTCCGTCCCGAGCCACTCTAAAAAGCGCGTCTGTTTTTAAGCAGATGCGTTTTCTTTTAGCTGAAATCAATGAAATAAAAATGCTGAAGGAATGAAAAGGAGAAAAAAAGGGAGGCCGGTAACCCGGCCGAAGAAGAAGACGTTACTATATAGACGGCTTTGAAGCATAAAATGTTTCATTTTTCAGTAAAAAAAGTCACAAAAATTTAATTGTTGTGATAAAAGCGGAAAAATAAAGCGTGGATTTAATTTCCAAACGTTTTCCTTTGAACTATTTTTTTAACTTTTGCTTCATAAACGTTATAATGTATAAGAAATCTATTTCGATTTCTAGAAAGTGTTTTTTTAATGATGACATGCAGTGTACTTTGATATAAAACATAGACAGCCATCCGCTGGCTGTATCCAAACTCTGAACCAGGAGGAATGAATAATGGAAAAAAAGATACTAGTTGTAGATGATGAAAAGCCGATTGCTGATATTTTAGAGTTTAATCTGAAAAAAGAGGGCTATGAAGTCCATTGCGCATACGACGGCAATGAAGCGCTTCAGATGGTTGAGGATCTCAACCCTGATATGATTCTGCTCGACATCATGCTTCCGAATAAAGACGGTGTGGAAGTGTGCCGTGAAGTCCGCAAAAAATATGATATGCCCATCATTATGCTGACAGCAAAGGATTCGGAAATCGATAAAGTCATCGGCCTTGAACTGGGCGCTGACGATTATGTGACAAAACCGTTCAGCACCCGCGAACTGCTGGCGCGTGTCAAAGCGAACCTGAGAAGACAGAACACAGCGGCTCCTGCCGAAGAAGAATCGTCTTCAAACGAAATTCAAATCGGATCGCTCGTCATTTTTCCGGATGCCTATGTCGTTTCAAAACGCGACGAGACAATCGAGCTGACACATCGGGAATTCGAACTGCTGCATTACCTTGCAAAACATATCGGGCAAGTCATGACGCGTGAACATCTTCTGCAAACCGTGTGGGGATACGACTACTTTGGGGATGTCCGGACAGTTGACGTTACGGTTAGACGCCTTCGCGAAAAAATCGAGGATAATCCGAGTCACCCAAGCTGGATCGTTACAAGGCGCGGTGTCGGCTACTATTTGAGAAATCCGGAACAGGACTAATACACAAATGAATAAAGTAAGTTTTTTTCGCTCGATTCATTTTAAGTTTACCTTAATATACGTTCTGCTGATTATCGTCGCCATGCAGATTATCGGCGTCTACTTTGTCAATGAGATGGAGAAGTCACTTCTTAAATCATATAATGACTCTCTTGATCAGCGGGTGAACAACCTATCGTATTATCTGGAACAGGAAATGACGAAGGATAGAAGCACATCTTCCTCGTCTACCTTGAAGGAAGATGCAGAGCGGATTCTAAATGATTTCAGCAAAGAAGGCGAAATTCTCGAAGTCAGTCTGATTGATAAAAGCTATGAAGTCATCGCGACCTCCAATCCTTATAACCGGGAGGTGGCGGGGAAAAAGACAACAGAGGGCATTATCAAAAGGACGCTGCTTGTCGGCATTCCATACGAAAATAAATTTTTCGACCCGGAGCGGGACAGCAAAGTGCGGATTTCGGTCACACCGATTAAAAAATCGAATCAAGAGACAATCGGGGCCATTTACGTCGTGGCATCGATGGATAATGTCTACAATCAAATCCGGACGATCAACACCATTTTAGCGTCTGGAACTTTTATTGCGCTTGGAATCACTGCTTTTCTCGGGATTTTTGTCGCGCGAACGATTACACATCCGCTGTCAGATATGAGAAAACAGGCCATTGAACTGGCGAAAGGAAATTTCTCAAGAAAAGTCAGGAAGTACGGAAACGACGAAATCGGCCAGCTGGCCACAACGTTTAATTATTTAACAAGAGAGCTGAAAGAAGCTCAGTCCATGACAGAAGGCGAACGAAAAAAACTATCTTCTGTTATTGCGTATATGACAGACGGAGTTATCGCGACTAACCGAAATGGCGCGATTATTTTGCTTAATACGCCGGCGCTGGAGCTTCTAAATGTTTCACGTGAAACGGCTCTTGAAATGCCGATCACTTCGCTGCTCGGCCTTGAAGACGAATACACGTTTGAAGATTTGGTTGAACAGCAGGATTCCCTGCTTCTTGAAATTGAACAGGAAGAACGGACGTCTGTGCTCCGCGTCAATTTCTCGGTCATCCAAAAAGAACACGGAAAGATCGACGGATTGATTGCGGTCATTTACGATGTCACAGAACAAGAGCAGATCGATCAAGAGCGGAGAGAGTTTGTTGCAAATGTCTCCCACGAGCTCAGAACGCCGCTCACAACGATGCGAAGCTACCTAGAAGCGCTTGCGGAAGGGGCATGGCAGGATCCAAACATTGCGCCGCGCTTCTTGAATGTGACACAGAATGAAACAGAGCGCATGATCAGGCTTGTCAACGACCTGCTGCAGCTTTCAAAGTTTGATAGCAAAGATTATCAATTCAATAAAGAATGGATTCATTTTATCCGTTTCTTCTCATTGATTATTGAACGCTTTGAAATGACGAAAGAGCAGCATGTTGAGTTTATCAGCAATCTGCCGGATAGAGAATTGTATGTTGAAATCGATCCGGACAAGATTACGCAAGTGCTGGATAATATCATTTCAAATGCATTGAAATATTCCCCTGAAGGAGGCCATATCACGTTCTCTGTTGATGTAAATGAAGAAGAAGAGCTTCTTTATGTCAGTGTCAAAGACGAAGGTGTCGGCATTCCGAGAAAAGACGTGGAGAAGATCTTCGAGCGGTTCTACCGTGTAGATAAAGCCAGAACAAGAAGACTCGGCGGTACGGGACTCGGTCTTGCGATCGCAAAAGAAATGGTACAAGCCCATAGCGGCGACATCTGGGCCGACAGCATCGAAGGAAAAGGAACAACGATCACATTTACCCTGCCGTATAAAGAAGAACAAGAGGATGATTGGGATGAAGCGTGAAACAATTAAAACGATAATACTGTCCCTTTTGGTTTTGATCAGTCTTCTTTTTACTTTTAATATTTGGGGATTTCAGGGGAATTACGAAAAAGTTGAAGACTCACAGGCTCAGGTCAGCGACAAACAGCCGATTACAAACCAGACAAAGTTGTTAAATGAAGCCGTCAAACCGCAGCAAATGTTCATTCATGAGAATGGACAGCATTATTTGCTGAATGACACGACGCTCTATTCTCAGCTCTGGGATGACATGGGACGATGGGAAGTCAAATCGTTAAAGGATATCTCGGACAAATTTGACAGGCAGCAGTTCAAAAACTGGCTATACGCTAAAAATAAAGACTCCAAATTGGATCTCGTCTTCAGCGACAACATTCCGATCGATGTGCTGCAGCCGCTTTTCAAATGGTCCGCCAATTCTTATGAATACAACTCTTTTGACAGAATCGTTCTTCCTTTCAATGAAGGACGGGGCATGAAGAAGATCTATTTTGTATCCTTCAGCAAAGAGACGGTTGTTGAAGCGGTGATTGAATCGGCAAATTACCGCAACATCCTTTCAGACATTGAAAAAGAAAAGTCGCAGATGCCTCTTTATGAGGATTTTGCAATCAATTCGCGCAGAGATGTCTTGCTTCCGGTTAATCGGCTGAAGCTGTCTGAAAAAGAGTATTTTACAGAAACGATCAGCCCGACGCGTTTTAAAAAAGCTTTATTTGATGATCCGCAAACCGTGCGGCAGGAAACCAACTTAAACAGACCGGTATATACGGATGGAACAAGCCTTTTGGAGATCTACTCGAACAACAGACAGATTAAGTTCCAGCACCGCAACCTGGAACCGAGTACTTCTTATCAAAATGGAGAGCTGATCAATAAAAGCTTCAAATATTTAAACGACACGGGAAGCTGGACGGATGATTATCAATTTTTCGGTTTGAATGAAAATCAGCAGATCAACTTTAATCTGTTTATGGATCAGCTGCCGGTCGTTAACAGCCAAAACCAGCCTTTCGGAACGACATCGATTGAACTTCGCTGGGCAAACAACGACATATTGGACTATAAACACCCGACATATGTCTTGGGCGCAAACGCAAATCCGGTCAGCAAAAAGGATAAAGAAATCATGAGCGGAGAAGAATTGATTCAGTTCCTGCAAGACAATGAAGAGTATGACTTTGATAAGATTGAGCAAATTTTCCCCGCCTATGAAATGGTCTCAGTATCAGAGGAACAAGACCCTCTTGTCAAACTTGTGCCGACATGGTGCATTAAAATAAACGGTACGGTAAAGCCGGTATCAAAGAAGGATTCAGCGGTGAAGGAGGGCATAGAAAATGGAGTGGAATAGAACAAAAACAATCTTCATTATCGTCTTCCTCATCCTTGATATCTTTTTGGCCTTTCAATACTTTAATAAGCGCAGCAACAATCAGTTTCCGATTTTAGAAAAATCAACGCTGCAGGAGGATATGAAAGCAGACCATATTTCATACGGCAATTTGTCTAAAGAGACGTCAAAAGGCTCCTCAATCTCTGCACAAAAGCGAGTCTTTAAGCAAAGCGAGATTAAATCGTTAAAAGGGCAAAAGCCGAAGGCGTTAATGAATACCGCAAAAGAGAACGCTTTGACAGAAATAGAAATGGAGTTTGAAACACCCATTGCGCTTCCGAAAACGGATATGAAGACAAAAGCAAGGGAAATCGTGAATGAAGAGATTATCGACGGCAATAAGTACAAGCTTTGGAAGGTCGATAAGTCCGGAAAACAGATCGTTTTCTTCCAAACCTATAATGGGAATTACATTTTTC
Source organism: Bacillus sp. FSL R7-0646 (assembly GCF_037969865.1). Classification (NCBI taxonomy): domain Bacteria; kingdom Bacillati; phylum Bacillota; class Bacilli; order Caryophanales; family Bacillaceae; genus Bacillus; species Bacillus sp. FSL R7-0646. The sequence continues at coordinate 4,160,199 of NZ_CP150217.1, read as the reverse complement.
AGGACCGGCAAAATGATGATAACAACGAGATGGGCGAAGTCGTTCTGTACCTGAATAATAAAAACGAAGTCGTGTCTTATAAGCAGTCAATGCTGCAGGATATTAAAGAAGTCAAAACGGAAAATCTGATCTCTGCAGTCGGCGCGGTTGAAGCTTTATACTACCCGGATTATTTGAAGAAGTACAGCAAAATTAAATCAGCCGAGCTTGGCTATTTCACGCAGTATCCGCTGGCAAGCGCTCAAATTTTCGTGCCCGTTTGGCGGATCGAAGTGGAGCGCAAAACGGACGATAAAACCATTCACGAAGAATTTATCGTGGATGCACGGGACGGAGCGCTTCTTCAATCACAAGAGAAAAAGGAAAAATCATAATGGAGTGAGAAACCATGAGCCTGCAATTTAGCGTACTTGCGAGCGGGAGTACCGGTAATGCTTTATATTTGGAAACCGATGACCACGCTTTTTTAGTTGACGCAGGACTTAGCGGGAAGGCGATGGAAGGGCTGATGGCGCAAATTGATCGAAAGCTTGATCAGCTCGACGGCATCTTTGTTACACATGAGCACAGTGACCATATAAAAGGGCTTGGCGTGCTGGCAAGAAAATATGAGCTGCCCGTTTACGCCAATGAAAAAACGTGGAAGGCGATGGAAGGGCATATCGGCAAAATGGATAACGGCCAAAAGTTCGTTTTTCCAATGGAAACCGTCAAGTCATTCGGCTCCCTTGATGTCGAATCGTTCGGGGTATCCCATGATGCCGCAGAGCCGATGTTTTACGTTTTTCATTACAATGGCCGAAAGCTCGCTTTGATTACGGATACGGGCTATGTCAGCGACAGAATGAAAGGCATCATCCGCTCGGCAAACGCTTTTGTTTTTGAAAGCAATCATGATGTCGGCATGCTGCAAATGGGCCGCTATCCGTGGAACATCAAGCGCCGGATTCTAAGCGACGTCGGACACGTATCCAATGAGGACGCGGCACTCGCAATGACCGATGTAATCGGCGATGAGACATCGAGAATTTATTTGGCTCATTTAAGCCAGGACAACAACATGAAAGAGCTGGCGAGAATGTCTGTGCAGCAAACGCTGGCTGCCAAAGGATTTGCGGCAGGAGAAACGTTTGACTTATATGATACCGATCCTAAGAAACCGACGCCTCTCGTAGCGGTGTAAATTTTCCTGATTGAATGATTAATCTGCAGGCAGATGATCCACACTATATACATATATCGTTCCTTGAAAGGATTTGAATATAGTGGAGTTTAATCATGATGAGGAAAAATTCGTTCGGGAAAAGCCGGTGAGAAGTTGGAGAAGCTTTTTGTTTTCAAGCCTGGTCGGCGCCGTCATCGGCGCTCTTTTAACAGTGTTTGCCTTGCCGTATCTCTCGCAGCAGGGATGGCTGCCGTATAATCTGCAAGTCATCGAAGCGCGCGGCGGCCAAGGAGCACAGCAGGGCGGGACGGTCCGCAATGTATCCGTCAACGTGAATAATGAAGTCACGCAAGTGGTCTCTAAGGTTTCTGATTCTGTTGTCGGCGTTATCAACATCCAAAAGACAGGTGTATGGGATGGTGACAGCGAAGCGGGAACAGGCTCGGGCGTTATTTATAAAAAGGACGGCAACACATCCCACATTGTGACAAACCACCATGTCATTGAAGGGGCGTCCCAAATAGAAATCAGCCTGAATGACGGAACACGGATTCCGGCAAAACTGATCGGCAGCGATAAGCTGATGGATCTGGCCGTCCTGCAAGTCAACAGCAACAAAATAAAAGCAGCTGCCGAATTTGGAGATTCTGATAAAGTGAAGACAGGCGAGCCTGTCATCGCGATTGGAAACCCGCTCGGCCTGCAGTTTTCAGGATCTGTTACACAAGGAATCATCTCAGGAACCGAACGCGCTGTTCCGGTCGATTCCAACGGAGACGGACAGCCGGACTGGAACGCCGAAGTACTGCAGACGGATGCTGCCATTAACCCGGGTAACAGCGGAGGCGGGCTGTTTAATATTGATGGAAAAGTCATCGGCATTAATTCGATGAAAATCGCTGAATCAGCCGTCGAAGGCATCGGTCTGAGCATTCCGGCCAACCTTGCCATTCCGGTTATCGAAGATTTGGAAACGTACGGTGAAGTGAGACGGCCGTATCTCGGAATTGAGATGAAATCACTTGGCGATATCGCAAGCTATCACTGGCAGGAAACGCTTAAACTGCCGAAAAACGTAACATCAGGCGTAGTTGTGATGGGTGTTCAGCCGGTATCTCCTGCAGGCAGAGCCGGTCTGAAAGAGCTCGATGTCATCGTCGAATTTAACGGTGACCGTGTTTACGATATCGTTGATCTGCGTAAAAAGCTTTACACCAAAAACGTCGGCGACAAGGTAAAAATCAAATACCTGCGGGGCGGAAAAGAAAAGACAACAGAAGTAAAGCTGACCCGATCCCAATTAGGAAGCTGATAAAGACAGTCTGGCCGGTACGGCCGGGCTGTTTTTTTATTATGAAGCGCCCAACGAATGATCGTCAAAAGGAAAAAATGTGATTTTTGGAGAGTGAAATGAGATTTTTTCTGAGTGAATAATCGAATTTTTGGGTGTGAATTCCAAGTTTTTGCCCTGCAAAAATTATAGTTTGTAAAAAATGGACAAAGCATCATATTGCGTTTCAATTTTGCGTACGATATGATGACTTTAATATTCTGACAAATGGCCGATTTAATGCAGGATTTAAAGATCAGGGCGGAAAGGGAGATAGGATGAGTCAGCATGCACTTGTATTACAATCTGATTTTGGCCTTGATGACGGGGCGGTAAATGCGATGTACGGTGTGGCTTATTCGGTTGACAGTTCAATTCGGATTTTTGATTTGACGCACAACATTCCCGTTTTTCACATTTGGGAAGCTTCCTATCGGCTGCTGCAGTCCGTTTCTTATTGGCCTGAAGGCACTGTCTTCGTGTCGGTCGTCGATCCAGGGGTCGGCTCAGAACGCCGCAGCGTCGCAGTCAGAACCTCTTCCAATCAATATATCATCACACCAGACAACGGAACACTCACCCACATCAGCCGGCAAAATGGAATTGCCGAGGCGCGCTATCTTGATGAAGCGCAAAACAGGCTTCCAAAATCAGGCGAATCACATACATTCCATGGACGCGACATTTACGCCTACACCGGGGCAATACTGGCAGCCGGCGCTCTCAGCTTCGACAGGATCGGTCCGGAAGTTTCTATAGATTCCATCGTCAAACTGCCGGTCATGGAAGCGTACATCGAAAATGATTGGATAACCGGAACGATCGATATTTTAGATGTCCGGTTTGGAAACCTTTGGACGAATATCAGCCGGACGCTCTTCAAGTCACTTGATGTTCAATACGGAGATCCAGTAGAAGTCGTCATCAAGCATGAAGACACAAAAGTCTATCAGCAAACGTTGGCATTTGGCCGGTCGTTTGCCGATATGCCTGTAGGCAAGCCGGTTGTTTATATCAATTCATTAGACCGCTTGGGCATTGCCCTCAACCAAGGATCATTTGCTAAAACATACCATATTGGCACAGGCATCAACTGGCGGATTTCTCTTCGAAAAAGTATATAGCGTTAGACAAAAGAGCCTGATTTTCCAGTCAGGCTCTTGCTTTTGTGTCATTCTTATGACATAAAAACGGTTGTCACACATTTTTCAGCTAATCGTGAAGACAGCAACCTCTTCAAAAATGGTTCTTTTGTCACATTGGTACCTAAGTCATATTGTCTAAAACAAGAGAAAAGAATATATTGAGGGGGTGTGCCGCTGCTATGAAAAAATTCATTCAATTCATTTGTTTGGAAAACGAGTGTCCGGAGGAATGATATGAACGACAATGTGCAGGCTGCGTTGAAAACGCTGTCTAATGTAAAGAGCAGAAGTATCTTGTCCGTTTTTGTGCTATGTCTGATCACACTGGGGGTTTACATACCATACTGGTTTCTATCCAGGAAAAAAAGCTTCGATTTGCTGCCTTATCATGATATTCCCTACACCACGTTAAAAGCTATCATATTTTATCATTTATTTTCTATTCCAATTAGAATATCAGCAAAAATCGCTTTTCCTGACATGCATTACAGCCTTTATATGCTGCTCGACCGCGTGATTTTGATTCTGTCCGCAGGTGTTTTGATATACTGCGCACTGGTGGTGACTGCTTCATTAAACAAGCTTTCAGGCAAAGAACCTGCGAATGGATCGATTTTTGCCTTCCTTTTGAATATCATTTACATTCAGCACAGAATCAATAAACTTTCCGAGCCGAAAAGCGAATGGCTGAGCAAAGCATCATGATCTATAAACAAGGAAGTGAAGTACAATTTGATGTTGAAATCGAAAATTAAAATTGACTTGAACAAACCGAGAAAAAAGCCGGAAATCCGTTTGACGCCAATGACGGAAGAGGACTTTAAGATATACCAGACCTATTCCATCCAGCATTACGCCATGGAGAAAGTAAAAGCGGGCACATGGACAGTGGCGGAAGCGATGGAGAAAGCAGAAGAGCAGTTTGCGGCCCTTTTGCCAAACGGCATTGAAACGATCAACCATTATCTATGGTCAATCATGAACGACAGCGGGAACGCCGCAGGCTGGGTTTGGATCTACGCTGATCCGCACCACCCTCAAAAGGAAGCGTTTATTTACGATTTCGGGCTTTATGAAGCGTACCGCGGCCAGGGAATCGGCCAGCAGGCTTTAGCCGTCTTAGAAGAGGAGGCAAAGCAATTAGGAGTCAAAAAGCTGTCCCTGCATGTATTCGCCCATAATAAAAAAGCGAAGCGACTATATGAAAAAATGAATTTCGAGACGACAGATTTGCATATGAGCAAGAGACTGTAAGATCAAAGCTGTGAAAGCTTTGATCTTTTTTCATATCCAATGTTCCACATGGAACATAGCGTGTCATTATTCCTAGTTGAGAGATACGAAAAATAACGAAAAAAAGACAAAATGATTCGATAGAACCCCTTTATGTTGCGTAATGACAGATTGCATATTACAAAGGTAAAAATATGACGAATAATGTCCTATTGATTGTCGAATTTCTGCAGATGAACACGAAATAAGGAACGGGCAAAAGGATATAGTTTTTTTATTCTAGTCAAAAAAAAGAATCCATATACCTAAGAAAATCCCAATTTAACACTTCAATGGATTTTGATTTATTGGATTCAATATAGTACATTTTGATATGGAAAGTGGAAAAGTATAGATGACAAGGATAAAAAGACCTGGAAGAACAGTTTTAAGGAAAGAAGAGTGTTTCAGCATGAGTAAGGAATTAGAGGAATTTCCGAAAATAAAACCCTTATATGCGGTGTTATTAACGATCATAACGTCCGGCATATACATCCCGTATTGGTTTCTCTCAAGAAGAAAGAATTTAGAACGATGCCAAATTAAGCTCCCGTATGTCGCCATTAAAGTGACGCTGCTGTTAAGCGTCTTTTCAATTTTGGAGCCTTTTTGGACTTTTTATTCAATCACATTTCAAAGTGAAGACCTGCTGCCATACAGCAACAGCATTTTGCTTCTCCCGCTGCGCCCCGGACACAGCTTTCTCCCGCAGCTCTCATTCCTCCTTTTTTGGACGGTAAATTTATATAGTGCATTTAAGGTTAGAAAAGCGTTTATTGGGCTGTCGGAAAAGCAGGTTAACGGGTTTTGGACTTTCATTCTTAACGTTTCATATTTGCAGTATATTACAAATCAGCATTCTTTAGTTGTTCAGGAAAAAAGAGAAGCAGTATAAAAACAAGATTAAAGCATCAGCGAGATTGGCTGGTGTTTTTTATTTGGAGAGAACAGAGTTATCCAGAGGAATATAAAAGCTTGTGGATAACCGCGTGAAGTCATGCTAAAACCTACTAACATGTGCATAAATAGGGTATATTGAATAAGGAGCTTTTTTATAAAAGAGCCCAATGATACAGATATTGGAGGGACTTTTATGAAGTCTTGCGAAGAGCATATTGAAACGGTCATTGACATGTATGTGGATGAGGAAGAATTGGCCCCGGAAATCAGAAAAATCGAACATACACACAGTTTATCCACAACCTGTGAATTGTGTGATAAGCCTGCAGTATATATAGTGGGGAACGAATGATCGGACACTAAATACACAACCTTTATCCACAATTGTGGATAATGCATCTGAATAACTTGTTCTTAAAGTGGGGATGACCTGTGAATATATCAATCGTAGCAATCGGAAAACTAAAAGAAAAATATTTAAAACAAGGAATCGATGAATACATAAAACGGCTTTCGGCATACGCAAAAGTCGACATCATCGAACTTCCGGACGAAAAAGCACCGGAAAACCTAAGCGACCAGGACATGAAAATCGTCAAAGACAAAGAAGGCGAACGAATTCTCTCCAAAATCAGCCCAGACGCCCACGTCATCGCCCTGGCGATCGAAGGAAAAATGAAAAGTTCGGAAGAATTAGCCGATAATATGGATAGACTCGCCACATATGGAAAGAGCAAGGTAACCTTCGTCATCGGCGGCTCGCTCGGCTTAAGCGACGCCGTCCTGAAGCGCGCAGATGAGAAGCTGTCGTTTTCACGGATGACATTTCCGCATCAGCTGATGAGGCTGATTTTGCTCGAGCAGGTTTATCGGGCTTTTAGGATTAATCGAGGGGAGCCTTATCATAAATGATGGAAAATTTTAATTTGAACTTATCCATATTACCTTAAGAATAGGAGAAACACACAATTACTCAGGAGACAAGCAATTAGGCTTGTCTTTTTTTACACCTCTCAAATGCAAATAGAAAATCCCCAACAATTTGCTACATTAAGAATACATTAAAACAGTCTACAATTTTCTGAATCGGTTAAGCATTTAAAGGAAGATGGGAATTTAAGTTTTCATTTTTATATAACAAAAAGGGAAAATAATCTAAATATCCATTCTGATACCCTCTAAGAGTTTTATACATTAGCAAATCTAATACATTTTGACCAAAATTTTTAAAAAATCAGGAAACCTCTTGAATCAGTTTTGTTTTACAATTATTATAAAATTAGTTAATTTGAGTTAAAGAGAGTTGGTGTTAGGGTCCCCGGACCCAAATAAAAACTGCTTTTGTCATATGGATTCTTCGTTTATTTGCTCTCATTTAGGTATCTTGTTTGATTTGTTTCTTTGGCAGGATGTTTTCAGGACTATAGTGTTTGGCATCCGCAGTAGTTGTTTGGCGTTTCACCTGTTTTGTCTCTATATTATCCAGGACACTGTCCCAAATCATCCGGAAGCTTCTGCTGTTATTCTTTTCTAGGCCAAATCATATGCCTTCAACACCGACTTGTGAATTATAGGCTTTTTGAGACAGGATATGGGACGCTAATCATCAGTAAAATTGATTTGATCTTTGTAGCGTTGGCTATTTTTCTTCAGGTGTGCGTTCTTCCAGTTCTTGTAATGCCGCGTTGGCTTTTGCAAGCCGATTTCTACGATATTGAATTTTGCGGCGGATCGTCTTCGGGAAAAGAGAGAGCAGTCCTTCATCTTTGACATCCGCTTCTTTGACTTCTTCCACCATCTGCTTGACCTCTTTTTCGAAACGCTGAGATTACCATTTTATCTGCTTACATAACGATTTATCTGTTTTGCGTGAACAATTTTGGAACACATCCAGATTGCTTTTCCGAAAATCGCTGATAGTGCGAAAACCACGACGCTCCCCTTTTACAACCAGTGAACAGATTTAAGGATAGCCGTCTGAATTTTCCGGAAGCTGAAACACCCGTGATATATATAACCATAAATTAAACAGCATAGGCGGATTGTACGAGTTCCTCCACATTCGGAGTATTTCTGAATGATAGAGCCACACGGTCCACGTTCTCACTGGCTAACCGGATCAAATGATCTTCAGGAGTCAGCATAATACATCCAGTTCAGGTAGATAAGATTTGAATTTGGTGACTTGCTTTTGTTCTTCTTCTTTCATTTTCTGACTAATCCAAACTGGAAAAAGCAGGTCTTTTAACAGATTAGGAGGTTTCTGACATGCACCATTCGGTCACTAACCGAATGCAGTAAAGGACACTGTGGTGCTTGCCAGCCATTAGGGTATTGAGGAGGTGATCAAAATGCTAGGTGACAGTATTTCGTCGAAGTGGACAAGTCGTGACCAAATGACCTCGGATCGAGGGTTGGTCATGGAGGAAAAAATTGATGTCTGGTGACAAAGAGGAGTCATGATCATGGCACCGCCAACGAGGGAAAAAACTCTTCCCGCATCGACACGGTATGTGGGCGGTGACAAACTAACTTATAGAGTAAATTTATTAGTCGAATGAAAGAGGAGGAATGAAATAATGAAAAATCATTTGTATGAGAAAAAAAAGAGGAAACCTTTGACTCGGACAATTAAAGCGACGCTCGCCGTGTTGACAATGTCCATCGCTTTGGTGGGAGGCGCTACGGTGCCTTCATTTGCATGGGTGAATCCGGGTTATCACTACCAGTACCCATCGGAAGGTGGTACATGGAGGTATGGATTCGTAAACGCCGGGCTCCGTTCAGAGTACAACCACCCGACAAAGGTCCACGGCTCGACAGTGCAAAAGCTCATCGATGGAAAAGTGGATAAAACGAATAGAAGTATTGATACGGCTGCGGGCCGCTACTCTAATGCCTATGTCGGAGCCATAAACTCACCTGGTCTTAAGGGTCGTTACTACTATCGCACCAACTAATCAAAGGGAAAACGGTTGCTGTCAACGGGGCTAGCATGGCAAGACCCAGAAAAGTTCTGGGAGATCCCGCTTTGCATAAGCGTATTATAGTGGATGACGCGGGCTTTGTTGTTTACACTTCTTGCACCTGCTGACGGCAATCATCCCTATCTATGAAATCGAGATTTCAGCAGGCCGTTATTTTCGAGAGAGTTAAATCTATATTCATTGTTTTTATTTTGGTAAGGACATACCGGATTTTAGGTTTGGATTACCGGTCGAGTTAGCTTGTCTTTTCGCCCACTACCGTGTCGATGCGGGAGCAATTTACCAGAAGCACTTACCGATTGATAGTTTTTTATTCCGGTGATTGCAAAGTTTCATAAACTCTGAGAATTCAATAGGGGTAATACCCCGCTTTGAGGGGCGCGGCATTTTATGCGCCCCGAGTATTTATTCTTAAAATTTTTAAATTAATGTATCTATATAAAAAGGAGATGCTTTCGGTGTACTGCCAAAGCATCTCCACAAAAGATAGTGCATATCTGCAGGAAAAAACATAAAATGCAACTAACATTTTTTGGAAAGCAATAGGTTTATTTAATTTTGTAGTTTTATCTTGGTAGCCTTAGCAGTAAGTTATTTTATGCGGTGCAATCCTCTACTTTTCCAGGTTTAGTGTTGATGCCGGCCGTTATTCAGCAAATTTGACAAGAAACAAATTCTTTGTGCCCCGGCAGTCAATAGGTTACTTATGGTACAACAAGTGAAATTTGCTAGTTGTAAAAGGAATTAATGTTTGTGACGAAGAAGAGATAGTATGTCACGACACTGTCTACAAGAGAGAAAAAAACGTTCCCCTATTAATGTGGTAGGTGGGTGATGATTAATCGGCTTGAAGAGTAAAAATAGTTAAGTAAATGAGGAGGAATGGAATAAATGAGTGCCGCTTTTTATAGCGTAGAATTTGATGGGAGGTACAGATGTTGATTGAAGCACAGGGCATTTCAGTAGCAATTGGTGGGCGGACCGTGCTTGATGGTGAGACCGTTCAGTGCCCGCCAGGGGTCATGACAGCCCTCGTTGGTCCAAGCGGATGTGGAAAGACTACACTTTTGCACTGCCTCGGGCTATTGCTCCCGGTTAATCAGGGACGCATCTTGATAGACGGACACGATGTCACAAGCTACGGTACTGCGGCGCGGCGGCGGTTTTGGCGTGATCATGCGGCGTTCATTCTTCAGGATTACGGCATTATGGATGAGGAGTCGGTGGCATTCAATGTCACCATGCAGGCGAGCATCCTTGGGCGGCGTGTCACGGGAAACCAAGAGCGGTTGGCGCAGGTGCTCGAGCAGACGGGTCTCCAGGGTCGAGAAGGCGAGTTGGCTAGCCACCTTAGTGGGGGCGAGAAGCAGCGACTCGCACTGGCTCGTGCCATCTACAAGGACGCTGCATTCTTGTTTGTCGATGAGCCGACCGCCTCGCTTGACTCAACCAATCGGCGAAAGGTTATCGATCTGTTTGCGGACTTCGCTGCGCGTGGCCGCACGGTTATTGTGTCTACGCACGACTCTGAGATGATCAACGCGTGTGGTGCTCGGCATAAGGTCGGTTCCAGCAGTTCGTCAAAACCATTGTCGACCAACGATCCCGGCAACTTAGGAGGTAACTCATGAAATCAACCACGAAGATCATTATCGGTGTCGTCATAGGATTATTGCTTGCAGTTGGAACAATTGCATTCCTAAACGGATGGATCACAGTGTCAAGAGACACTCATCCGCCGTGCGATCAGCTGCCGAACGTAACAGAGGCCAATGCAGCGCTTTCCAGACATCAAGACCTCGTCGAGGAGATTAAAGCTTTGGGTGATGACATTACGGTCGAAGTAGGAAAGCCGTGTCCTGATGACGAGAACCGAGGGCTGGTCATGGTTAGCTATGGTTCAAGATCCGAGCATGACGCAATCTCCGACCTGCTCAGCCGCCGTGACGGGTTTGGGGTCCCAGTGCACCTGGTGAAGCGCTAACTCAACTTCTACACAATTCACTCGGTGTAATCGTTTCCTGCTGTTTACGGCAAGACTGGCTCCCCGTTTTTGTCAAGCAGTATGAACCTGATGCAGACCAACTACGCCAAGCAAGAGGCGCTGGCTAGGCTTTACATATGAGCCCTTGGAGGATTGATTGGAGGCAGAGACAAACGAGTTGAGGAGCAGAAATATTGACAAAAATAGTTGAATAAATGAGGAGGAATGAAATGAAGGGGGAACATTATCTGTTAATCCAGGCAATTACGCCAGTCCCCGGCGATACCGGTTGTGTTCGCCGGGGCTTAGCATGGCAATTTTCAAATAGTTCTTGGAGGTCCAGCTTGTGTATAAACGTATTATAGTGGCTGTCGCGGGCGCGTTGTTTGCTCTGCTTGCGCTACTGGCGGCGATTATCACCGACCTATATGATCGAGACTTTCCTCAGGCGATTGGTGCCGAGAGCAGGTTAAACCTTGATTTCAGCGAATCGGGGCTTTCTATTACTGAAGCGTTTGCGAAGCTGGAGAAGCTCGATGCACGCTGGAATCTTGGGCTGGTCAAGGTTGCGCCAGACCTTGCAAGCGACGGCGATGGCCAGGTCTACGTAGCACTTAACGATAGAGATCTGCCCGACGAATTTACTTGGTTTGGCGGCGATGGTGCAGGCAAGATTGTCGGTAAGGACCGGCTTGAAACCTCCTACCCCGATGGGTTCTATCTCGTGACCGGTGAAAAGGCTCACTTGAGCGAGTTTGAGGACACGCTGAAAAGTGAAGGCGTGAAGGTCGGTCGCGGGGATGCGTCCATTTTTAAAAGCCTTGAATTCGTTGTGCGAGAAAGAGGATTTGCTGCCGCTGTTCTTGCAGCATTTGCGCTGATTGCGGCGCTTGCGTTGTTCTGGTTGTCGTTAAGAGCGCGTGGGCGTGCTCTTCGGGTTCTGGGCGGGTGCCCGACCTCGCGGATTCAGGTTCAGGACCTGGCCGGGTTCGGGGGGGCGCTGCTGGTTTCGGCGGTGGCTGTAGCACTGGTTGCGTCTTGCTACGTAGGTTTGTTTCATGGCTGGATATATGTCGGTACCTTCCTCAATGCGCTGTTCAGTCTGCAGGTCGCTGTTATTACCGTATCCCTGTTGGCTACGCTGATCATGTCAGCTTCCGCATGGCCTAGCGCTACCATGATCGCCACCAGACAACCTGCTGTTAAAAGCTTGCGTTCAGCTGCCATCGTGATCCAGGCGTTAACGTTCCTCCTGGTGGTAGCTGCGGCTGGACCTGCTTGGTCCGCATACAAACATTCCTCAGCTATAGCTGCTGAAATGGCTCAGTGGAAGAAACTCGCAGATCAAGTTGCGATTGTGTTTGCGACAGACGTTGACGAGATGAACCACATGGAGCCGCTGATTGGTAAACTGGTAAAGGATGCGGAATCGCTTGATAAGGTAGCTTTTTCCTACACATATACTCAAGAAATGCCAATGCCAGCCGATTTTGGAGAGTACTCGGCCATCTCTTACGTGAACCAGCGTTGGCTTGATATGGTGACCATGGATGCACCACAGCCTGCTGTTACAAAGGTGCCTTATCATAGCATTCCAAAAGGGCTTGTCAAAATGATTCGAGAAGAGGCCGAGCTTTTGTCGAGGAAAGAGCTTTCCGATGAGCAGTTCGGTAAGTTCAAGTTCTTGCGGCCGATCGACGGATTCCGGTTGCCGGTAGCCCAAGGAGGAGGAGGGGAAAGACTTCACTTTGCGGACGATGTCCTAGTTGTTGTCGTGCCCTCGCTCTACGATACTTATAACGATTCTGCTTTGACTTCCATGGTCTCAGGTAGCAACATCGTATTCACTGGTGTAACTGCTACGCAGGAATTGTTAGGGAAACACGGCCTTGACGTGAAGGCACTGCGTGATCGAGATATCAACGGTGAACTGAAAGTTGTCTATGTTGCCGAAGAGGGGATTCTCCGCGCGCAGTTCGCAGCGTACGTTGTATGGTTGTTGAATCTTGCGCTGATTGCATTAGTTATTGCTTTCACTGTCGCTGCTGCGATTAGTGCATTGATAACCGCGCTGCTGCAGGCGAAGCGTGACTTTCCGCTGCGGGTGGCAGGCCAGTCATGGGTACGGATTCTCCGGAGCCGTGTAGCCAAAGAAATGCTTGTTGGGGTCGGCCTTGTGGGCGTTGTTGTTTTGCTCCAAAGGCCTGATGAGATAGGGGCTGTACTAGTGGCCGCGGTGTATGGGTTGCTTGTTGTGCCGCTGAGTCATCTGTTTGCTGTACGTTGGTGTGTTGATAGAGCCAGCAAACGGCGAATTTGACCGGAGGTAAGATGTCGGATGAAGCCCAGGGCGTTTCAGTACAATTGGCGGTCGGTCCGTGCTTGACGTCACGGACCGTTCGTCTTTCGCCCGGGATCATGACGGCACCCTGGTTGGTCCGAGCGAAATAATTTTCGATTAGTTATACGGTGATTATTACAGATAGGAAAGAGAAATTTCTGAATAGTATTTTTAATCAAAAGCTTATAAATGAAGAAGCTGAATATTGTCAATCGTTTCAAGAAGGACTAATAAAAATAGTTGAAGAAAATGGTTGTATTGATTTCGAAAAGGAGAGGAGAAGACAGAGCTTAATCATATTAAGAGTATGTATAAGATAAGCCGTTGATATGTCAACACAGGTACGAGATTTTAGTAAGGTAGTTTCTAAATGGATTGAATGGGATACCGAGTATGCATATGAGTATTGGACTCCAATCAAACAAGGTATATCACTGAGTGATACAGAGAAAAGAGCGACATTGAACAACCAAAAGAATATTCTGGTGAATTAATCGACTAAGGAAATACCTCTTAAAACAGGAGTGTGAATGTTAAAAGGAGTTAGTTGATAAGCTATAAGGCCAATGTCAAAGCTCCTAAAATACCATTGTACCATGATGGCTGCTTATCTCAAGACCCCACTCAAATCCATCCTTTCCCCTCCGCAATCCTTGCCGCTTCCATCCGGTTTTTCGCATCCAGCTTCTGCATAATCTCAGAAATATAATTCCGGACGGTCCCTGACGACAAGAAAAGCTCCTCAGAAATTTCTTTTGTCGTCTTTCCGATATATGCCAGTCGCAAGATGTCCTGTTCGCGTTCGGTGAGCGGGTTTGTTTCGCGGACAGCGTTGAAGGTAAGTTCCGGACTAAAGGTTCTTTTGCCTTCCGTGCATTTTCGGATGGCGTCTGCGAGATCGTCGATTTCCCCGTCCTTGAGCAGGTAGCCGTGGACATTGCTTTTGACGGCGCGTTCGAAGTAGCCGGGACGCGCAAACGTCGTTAGGATGATGATTTTCGTTTTTGCGCCTTGCTTTGCGAGCTCTTCGGCCACTTCCAGTCCGCTTTTGACCGGCATTTCGATATCCATGAGGCAGACGTCCGGTTCTAGCTTCAGAATGGCGGTGAGCGCTTCTTCGCCGTTTGTCGCCTGGCCGATCACTTCCATGTCTTCTTCAAGATCAAGCAAGGATCCCAGCGCGCTTAACAGCATTCTTTGGTCTTCGGCAATAAATAAACGAATCATTGGATTGCTTCCTTTCCTTCAGCTTTCTTTACATTTGGAACGGCGATGCTTAAAACTGTGCCGTCATGGGTTGAAACGTCGAGAGCGCCGTCGATTAATGCAAGTCTTTCCTTCATTCCGCGCAAGCCGTTACCAAATGGTGTTTTTTGCTGATCCATCCCCATTCCGTCGTCTTTGATGGTAATGCTTATTTTATCATCTGTTTGAGAGATGGAAATGGTGCAATGGGTGGCGCGGCTGTGTTTGACGATATTTGTGGCGGCTTCGCGTATACACATGCTGACAATGTTTTGTGTGACAGGAGGGATATTTGAAAAATCGGAACCTCCCATGTATTCGAATGTGATGTCTGCAGCCCGCAGGATTTGCTGGATGTGGATGAGCTCTTCTGCAATAGTTGCCGTTTTCATATCAGACACGAGTTCCCGGACTTGTTTTAAGGCTGCTCTTGATGTGGTTTCCATTTCTCTTGCTTCTTTTCGCGCCCGTTCGGGGGCGCTGGCGATGATGCGCTGGACAAGCTGGCTTTTTAATGTGAGCAGTGAAAGAGTATGGCCAAGTGTATCGTGCAGATCGCGGGCAATTCGTACACGCTCCTCGCGCTTGACCAGTTCCTTAATATGCTGATTTGCTTCATCAAGCTTTTGTTCCAGTTCCATGCGGCGGTTCATGGAGCGGATGCCGTATGGTGAAATGAGCATAATCACAAGAAAGGGCAGAAAATAAAAGAGCCGATTAAGCAGGGATGGATCTTTCAGCAGATGATAGATAAAAGGGGCGACCAATACAACAACCAGGCTGGCAAGGCCGCACCGGAACGTCTTTTTTTCCCGGTAATAGCCGATAAAGTTCGCTGAAAAAAAGCCTAAAAATACTAAGTTGATATCATAAAATACAGTGTAGATTAAAATGATTGAAAGCTGGATGGCCAGCCAATAAGTAAATAATTTTTTTTGCGGCGGAATAAAAAAAAAGCTGGCGGTACGTCACCAAGAAAAGCAGCACGAGTCCAAAACCGATCAGCTGTTTGATTCCCGAGGTCTGATTTGTCAAATAAGAAATGGGCAGCAGTAAATAGATTAAAAAGATATAAGGAAAAAAGCCGTACCGTTTCGGAAACATGCTGAAGTTTTTTTTCATTCTTGTTCACACCGCTTCTTGTTTTCTTCTTATATATTTAGATAGTAGCATAATAACGATTGAATAGGCTAATAGGAAGAGAATATTTTTCCAGTTTGGCATTTGACCTCGAGCGATTTCCCAGGCGCCGCTGCCATAATGATAGGACGGCAGCCAATGGCCGATATTCTGCATCATTTTTGGCATAATTTCAAGCGGCATCCACATCCCTCCGCATACGGCGAGCCCCATATACAGCACATTGCTGATTCCGGCTGCTGTATCCACTTTTTTCATCATCCCGATCAATGTCCCGATCGCCAGAAACGGGAGCGAGCCAAGCAGGGCCCACAATCCGCACAGGAACCATTCCAATGGGGATAAAGAAACGCCGTTGATCAAGGCGCCGGCTAAGAAGATTACTGTGATCGAAAGAATATGAATGACGCTTTGCCCCGACATTTGAGCGATAAAATAAATGTGGTCGGGAAGAGGCGTTACGCGTATGAACGTCGACCAGCCTTGGGTGCGTTCTTGAACCATGCGGATGCCGAGTGATCGAAGAGCCCATGACGCTGAATGTTGTCATCGACATTAAATAATGCGCATTCCATGCCGCAGGGTCTGGAGCATTCGTATTGACGACATTTGTAAAAATATAATAAAAAGCAATCGGCATGGCCAATGACCAAAAGACAAAATAGCGGTTTCGAAGCATTCTTTTGATTTCCATTCTGCACTGCATCTGAAATACATTCATTTTACTCGTCTCCTTTGCTTGTCAGCTGGCGAAATGCCTCTTCGAGATTTCCGCGCTCAATTTGAATATCATAAGCGCCGATCTTTTCTGAGAAAATGAGTTCCAGTATTTTGTCCGTATTGGCCGTGTCGATGTAAACCCGGTTGTTTTTACGAAAAATCTGTTCGGTTTCTGGGTGCTGATACAGCTTCTCGAGTGACTGTTCCGGATCAACTATAAATGAAACCGAATGCTTCGATATTCTTGATTTTATTTGGAGCGGCGTTCCATCAGCTACTATCTTGCCGTCTTTAAACAGCAAGATTCGTTGCGCGGCATCATCTGCTTCCTGTAAGTAGTGTGTAGAAAAAATGATCGTTTTTCCTTGCTCTGCGAGCGATTGAACCGTTTGCCAAAAGCGGTTTCTTGAAGTGATATCCATGCCGACCGTGGGTTCGTCAAAGATCATCAGTTCTGGATCGCCGGCAAGTGCCAAGGCAAAGCCTAGACGCCGCTTTTGCCCGCCGGACAACTTTTCTGCCTGTGTTTTTAAATCCTTGTCTGTCAAACCTGTCAACGTTCTAAGCTTTTGAAAGGATAGAGGCTTTGGATAGTAGCTCCGGATGAGTTCGATGATTTCACCTGCACGCAAACCAGGCATGACGCTGACTTCCTGGAGCATCGTGCCGATTTTTTCACGCACCCGTTTTTCATGCGGCATGGAATCGAATAATGTGATGTTGCCAGCCGTCGGTTTTAACAGCCCCAATATCATTGAAATCGTTGTTGTTTTCCCGGCTCCGTTTGGCCCTAGAATGGCTACAATTTCTCCTTTTTTAATTGAAAAATCTATCTGATCAACCGCCGTTTTTTGGCGGAATGTCTTTGTCACATTCGTCAAGCTTACAACATTGCTCATGGCTACAGGCCACCTCCTGATTTACTCATTTCATTGTATAAGTTGAGGGAGGCGGATTTTAGTAAGTGATGTCATGAAAATCGGATGACAAATGTCATTTTTTCAAAAATAACAGGGAGCCAGCGAACGGTGCAGAAAGAATCAAAGGGTGTTAAAGCATATGAAGTGGAGGGGTTACGGTAAGATAACAAAGCAGGATGCCATAATAACCAACGCATCATGGAGATAGAGAGAGCGGTCTTCAATTGTGAAAGAAGCTCTCTCTTCTTAAAAGGAGATTCTTAACTATTATGATGAACCGGATACTTCCTCCCATTCTTCACAATCTTCTCTTCCACAATCTCTTTCACGTCCAATCCAAGATCGTTGCACAGCATGAAAGAGTAGATCAAAATATCTGCGATTTCTTCACGGATGTTTCTTTATTTGCTTTGAGTGCTTCTTCACTGCTGATCCATTGGAAGTCTTCGAGCAGCTCTGCTGCTTCGATGGAAATTGAGATGGCGAGGTCTTTTGGGTATGGTATTGCCTCCAGTTTCGTTCATCTCTGAATTCGTTGATTGCGTTGATCAGGCTTTGGATATCGTTCATGACCATTTTCCCCTTTCTAACTCGAGTAGTCTCTTTTTTAATTTAGGATCTGTCGCATAAATATAGAGGCCTTGTATGCCCCGCTTCATCAGGACATTTATTGAATTTAGGATGATTTGTTCTTTAATTTGTTCATTCTGTTCTGGAGACAAATCTGTACGTAACACGAATGCCCCTGTATCTTTGTATTTGGAAGTATCAATTACCAGTTCGTCTTTTTCTTCATCATAGCTTACGGAAGGGCCGAGAACGACGCCGACGTAATTTAAATCAAACCCTTGAACGGTATAAATGGAGCCGACTTCTTTAATAGAATTCGGATTTTCCGCCCATGTCACTTTATCTTGGGTGCTGTTCCAGGGCATGTTAATCCCTTCTTCATCAACGATGTAAGTCTTTTTATCTTTTTTATGTAAATAATCAAAGGTCGAGACAATCCGGGAGAGACCGTCTTCACTGTTTTTGCGTTCAATAGCTGTTTTAAACGCAGCAGCATCTTCAAATATTTTAAGCTCGAAGGAGGAGTCTTCAGTCGGAAAGGGAAGAACTTTCTTTTCAACAAAGCTGTCAATCCACTTGATTGTTTCTGGATTGGCGTTCATTCTCATTTGGTCTGTCAGTTTTACGGTTTTCGCATCATACTGATTAATGATTTCCTCGAGCAATCTTTCGTTCCAATAACTTTTAATCTTTAAGACTTGTTTTGGGTCAAAGATCACCACAGTGATTTTACTTCGCTTAATGATTTCATACAGCTGGTTTTGGTAGCGGAAATGGTTATAGGAATCTTCCTTTGTCAGAAGCAGGTGAGCTTCATCTACTAATACGATATCCGCTGTTGCTCCCGTCTTGGTCTTCTCATTAATAAATGGTGTCGGCTTCATGAAACTCTTTTTCTTTAAATTCGGTAAGCTGTTGGCGATGCTCTTATAAGTCTTCAGCATTTCGCTGTGATTTACCAGCAAGTAATTATCTGTTTCTTTCAAAAAAGAGTCTTCACTCTTAGCCAAATCTTGAATCGTATTAAACAGAGAGCTTAACAGGACACTTTTACCTGTGCCGGCATCTCCTTCAATAACAATGACATGATTTCCTTCTTTTTGTATACGTTCTTTACAGAAATCAAGGATCTTATTTTTAATATCAAGCTGCTGAGGCGAGAGCTCTTTATAAGGAGATAACTTATAAATGTCTTTATTCCTAAGGTTTTAAAGAGAATCGTTCACAATTTTCTCTTTTCTCAGCTTCTCCCAAATGACTTGAAAGATATTTTCATTATAAAAGGGTTTCTGATAGTAATTGTGCATTTCCCTAGACCTGGTCTGGCTTACGTTTTGCAGCTGGTAGCGGTTATCGGCGATAAAATAGTTAATTAAATTTATTCAATATTGTATGTCGCAGACTGATGAAATTTCTCATGGCCGATTAAAATAAAGCGATTCAAACTCTTTCGCTTTTCATCATCTATATGATTTTTCAAACGCCGTGCAGCTTGAACCGTTTGTCCAATATATGCAGTCGGTTTCTTTTTCTCGTTATAAAGGATATAAACAATCGGATAGTTATTTATATGCATTGCTTTTACAACATTCACATGGTCTTGAGTAAATTCTCTCTTTTCAAACACAAGTTCATTCATTGTTTCAGCCTCTGAATCTCTTTTTTAAAATAATAGTACCATATTTATGATAAATTAATCTAAATTTTAACAAACAGGAAGCTTTCTGAGGGCATATTGCATAGAAAGGAGGGGGACATCAATCTTATATTGACGCAATATTCCTTCAAGGATATAATATGGAAATCATTTAAGGGGGGATGGCATGGTGTTTAAAAAACCAAAAGTTTTCATAGCAGCGGTTATCTTAGCTCTCAGCAGCTTTGCGGGGACGGCTGCATATGCGCAATCAGGCTACTTTAATACGTATACCGATTATGTTTCCATGTCTAAGTCGGGGTATTTCACGGCGATGCAGGGGATGTGCGTCGACCGCAATAACAATGTGATCTACGCTGCAAAATTGAATAACACGAATCACACGACGCAGTTATTCTCTGTGAAAATGAGCGG
Organism: Bacillus sp. FSL R7-0646; assembly: GCF_037969865.1. Classification (NCBI taxonomy): domain Bacteria; kingdom Bacillati; phylum Bacillota; class Bacilli; order Caryophanales; family Bacillaceae; genus Bacillus; species Bacillus sp. FSL R7-0646. Next base: position 4,140,409 of record NZ_CP150217.1, on the reverse strand, counting down.
TACGGCAAGCAATAGAACCGTTGCACTTCTTAAAAATTCGGATACCAATACTACGAGCTATGATTTAGGGCACGCCAATGACTTGGCTGTCAAAGCATCTGCGGGCGATAAAAGCGTCAGCGTTTATGTGGCGCCGATGTCTGACGGCACTAAGTATGCCAATAAAATCGTGAAGCTCAGCGTCGATACAACGAAAAATACTTATAAAGTGGCTAAAACATATGTGCTGAATTATCAAGGTTCGAATTTGTCGATTGGCGGTATCACATACTCGGTTGGGACGGATAAATTTATCGTAAGATCGGGAAAAAGGTTCTTTATTGGGACATTCAATGATACAACCGGAAAATTCGACTATGAAGCAACGTTTAAATTAAACTATTCGAAAGCTGTTGTGAATCATCAGACAATGGATGTTTCGCATTTCATTCAGCAAGGAATTTCCTTTTACCAGGGGACATTGTATGTGCCGCTTACAAAACCGGACAGCAATGGCAATGCTTCAAATGTGAGCATTATATTGACGTACCCTTTAAATATCAATGAAATGATTAAAGAGCAAAAAACAAACCCGATTCAGGACTTTTCGAAGGAATTGTTTACTCGCAGCGATTTATCTTTCAGAATTACCAGCAGTGCATACACGCTTTTTGAAATAGAGGCTGTCGATTTTGATGACGGGACGCTTTACTTTAATACGAATCGCGGAAAAAGCGGGACGCAAAACGATATGATCGCGACATTTAATGATTATAATTATTATAAGTAAATGACGTGTTGTTAGGTGCAAGGGGGCGGTCTCTTGCGCCGTTTTTGTTACGCGAAGGGAGGTCAATATGTATTTTTCGGCAAAGAAAAAAATAAGAGGCTGGAAAAGACTGAAACGAAGAATAGAATGGTGGAAATCAGACAATATTCAATTGAATATGGAATATTTAAGAGATCATCATAGAGATTACGTTAAATTATGGATATCCCCTTTTTACGGGCTTCAAACAGTGACTCCTCCATTATGGTATAAACGCTTGCTTTTGGAGGCGATGATCGATGTCTATCATGAATGGCATAAGCAATTGAAAGCTGAAAATGAAGATTTCTACTTGAAAATTTGGTTGTATGAGCCTGATTTTATCCGTTCACAAATTGTGGCTGCTTATAAAGAAGCGATTGATTTTTACAGTGGTTCTTTCGACAAGCAAGAAGAAAAAGAAGCGTTCTCTTTGAAAATATACGAACCTTTAGAACATGAGCTGAATGCATTTGAATGGGAACCTCATATTCATACCGTGTATTACCGGCTATCTGATCTGGAGGAGGACCTCGAACTAGGATTGAGAAGCAGCGGCGATGTGCTGCGCATAAAAGAAATGTCCTATTCAAAAGATAATGACGGAAAAGATGAGTGGTATAAAGTGAGCGCAGGAACTGTATGGGTTGGTTCATTAAAAGAGGTGCCGCAGAAATAAGGCCGGTTGTATTGACGCCGGCCTTTCGCTTATCAAAACTGAGGCTGTTCATCAATTGAAAGAATGCTCGAATGTAATGCTTGGGCGATTAAGTCTCCAATTCAAAGTACTTCGCTTCTTCCACGTTCAACTGCATGAAGGAAAAACCTGATAAGCTGAGATGGCTGATATAAGTTGATATGACATCGTGGACTAATGTCTTCTTATACGTATACTTCTCAGTAATATAGATCTAAAGTTCATGTCACTTCGTTAAAAGAAAAAGTATCCCGCCTAACATACAAATGATGATAAAGAAAGCAGTTGAGTTCATAAAAGACTGTTCTTTTCTCATTTCAAGTAACCTCTATTCATGATGACTAATATTAAAACTACTATATTTATAGTACCAAATTAAAGAAGATGAGAAAATGAATTCTATTATAAGGGGTTATGACTACAAAGAGGGCGCCTCCGTGCCGAGGTGCGCTGCTTGAGGGATGCTTCCATTGCCAAAATCGAATGAGCCGTGGTTGCGGGAATACAGAAAAACGCTATGCTGAAAACTTCAGCATAGCGTTTTTTATAGATTAATTCCGAATCAGGTAGTCAAACGCGCCTAAAGCAGCGTTTGCTCCGGATCCCATGGAAATGATGATTTGGTTGTACGGGCTGTCTGTGCAGTCGCCGGCAGCGAACAATCCAGGGATGGTTGTTTCGCCGCGTTTGTCGACTGCGATTTCGCCGATGCGGTTGCGTTCGACGGTTTCAGGCAGCCATTCCGTGTTCGGCACAAGACCGATTTGGACGAAGACGCCTTGGAGCTCGACGTGTTTTTCTTCTCCTGTTTCACGGTCTACGTAAGTAATGCCGTTTACGTTTTCATCGCCCGTGATTTCTTTTGTTTGGGCGTTTTTCACGACAGTCACGTTGGGGAGGCTGTAGAGACGTTTTTGCAGAACTTTGTCTGCTTTCAGCTCCGGCGCAAACTCAAGAACAGTCACATGGTTGACGATGCCTGCAAGGTCAATCGCCGCTTCGATGCCGGAGTTGCCGCCGCCGATGACGGCGACGTCTTTGCCTTCAAACAATGGTCCGTCACAGTGAGGGCAGTATGCGACACCTTTGTTTTTGAACTCTTGTTCGCCGGGTACGCCGATATTGCGCCAGCGTGCGCCAGTTGAAAGAATGACGGTTTTGCTCTTCAGAACAGCGCCGTTTTCGAGTTCTAGATGGAAAAGGTCTTTTTTCTCGAGGCCTTTTGCTCGTTGCAGGTTCATGACGTCGATATCATAATCCTTCACGTGTTCTTCAAGGCTTGCCGCAAGCTTAGGCCCTTCGGTGCGCTTCACGCTGATGAAGTTCTCGATGCTCATCGTGTCAAGGACTTGGCCGCCGAAGCGTTCGGCAACGATTCCCGTACGGATGCCTTTGCGCGCCGCATAGATTGCTGCGCTGGCGCCGGCAGGCCCGCCTCCGACAACGAGTACATCGAACGGTTCTTTATCAGAAAGCTCAGACGCATCTGTGCCGCTGCCCATCTTCGCAAGAATTTCTTCAAGCGTCATTCGGCCGCTTCCAAAGGATTCGCCGTTCAAGTATACGGTCGGCACAGCCATAATGTTTTTGCTTTCGACTTCTGACTTGTATGCCGCACCGTCGATCATTGTGTGAGAGATGTTCGGGTTGAGCACGCTCATCATGTTCAATGCCTGCACAACATCCGGGCAGTTGTGGCATGTGAGGCTGATATAAGATTCGAAGCGGTACTCGCCGCTGATGTTCTTGATTTGATCGATGATTTTTTGATCGACTTTCGGCGGTCTGCCGCTTACTTGCAAGAGTGCCAGCACCAAAGATGTGAATTCGTGACCGAGCGGAACCCCGGCGAATGTCACGCCTGTATCTTCTTCGGCACGATTGACGCTGAAGCTTGGCGTTCTGTCGAGCTGCGCCTTTTCAACAGTGATTTTTGATGACATGGAAGCCAGCTCTTCTACAAGAGCCAGCATATCCTTAGAGACACTGTCATCGCCTGCACTGACTTTAAGGACGATGTCATTTTCAATCATCTGCATGTATTGGTTTAATTGTGCTTTGATATTTGCTTCAAGTACCAATTGAATGCACTCCTTAGATTTTGCCTACTAGGTCAAGGCTTGGTGTCAGTGTTTCAGAACCTTCTTCCCATTTAGCCGGGCAAACTTCGCCTGGGTTTTGGCGTACGTATTGAGCCGCTTTTACTTTGTTGATCAGGATGCTCGCATCACGGCCGATACCGCCTGCGTTGATTTCAACAGCTTGGATGACGCCGTCCGGATCGATGATGAATGTTCCGCGGTCAGCAAGACCTTCTTCTTCGTTCAGCACTTCAAAATTGCGGGAGATCGTTTGAGATGGGTCGCCGATCATCGCGTAAGTGATTTTGCCGATTTTCTCAGAGCTGTCATGCCATCCTTTATGTACGAAGTGAGTATCTGTAGAAACAGAGTATACTTCGACACCTAGTTCTTTTAGAGCTTCGTAGTGGTTTTGAAGGTCTTCAAGCTCAGTCGGGCAAACAAATGAGAAATCCGCTGGATAGAAGCAGAAAATGCTCCATTGGCCTTTCAGATCTTCGTGTGTAACATCGATAAACTCACCGTTTTTGTAAGCTTTTGCTGCGAATGGTTGTACTTCTTTTCCGATTAGAGACATAATATCGTCCTCCTGAATGTAGTTTAAGAGAAATAAAATTGTAAACTTTATTTCTCTATAATTATTATAATTATATACAAATTATCAAATAATAAATATTTTTTGTCAAGGGGAAAGACCTTTATTTTTTTGTTAAGTATTTCAGCTAAAGAAAAGAGTTGGAGTTTCATTTTCATATAGTATGATTGGCACAAATGATAGAGAAGTGAGAATAAAGAGGCCTAATTGAAAATAAAGAAAAGCCGTCGGAATGACGGCTTCAGCGTGTCGACAAATCCTCGCATTCGTTGTCAGGCCTGCGCGTCGGTGCTCACGAATTCCAACATTCGCTGCGCTCCGATGCTCGGCCTTCCTAGACTGCAAGGGTTTTCAATCACGCTGAAAGGATGACAAAATCCCAAAACTAAAAGTCGTTTTGGGATTTTGTCAACAAACTAAAGCCGTCGGAATGACGGCTTTTTTGGCTAAACTCCTTTATACGCGGAACGGTAAATCTCAGCCAGCTCTGAAACGAGCGGCAGCTTAGGATTGGCTGTCGTGCACTGATCTTCAAAGGCGCGCTCGGCCATGAGATCTACTTTGCTTTCGAATGCGGCGGCATCCACGCCGTTTTGTTTAATGCTCATCGGAATTTTAAGCTCTTTGGCAAGCGAGATGATCTCCTGGATGAGGCTTTCAACACCTTCTGCAGTTGTTTTTGCAGGCAGGCCGAGCGTTCTGGCAATCTCCGCGTAGCGCTGGTCGGCTATGAAGTGGCTGTATTTAGGAAATGCCGTGAACTTTTTCGGCTTCGCTGCATTATAGCGGATCACGTGCGGCAGAAGGATGGCGTTTGCCCGTCCATGAGCGATCTGAAACTCGGCGCCAAGCTTATGGGCTAAGCTGTGGTTGATGCCGAGGAAGGCATTGGAAAATGCCATTCCGGCAATCGTTGATGCATTATGCACTTTTTCGCGGGCCAGCTCGTCGCTGCCGTTTTTGTATGCTCTTGGCAGATATTCGAAGATCAGCTGGATGGCCTTCATGGCCAAGCCGTCAGTATAGTCGTTGGCCATGCACGATACGTATGATTCAATTGCGTGTGTCAATACGTCCATTCCTGTGTCGGCCGTGATATGTTTCGGCACGGTCATGACAAATTGCGGGTCAATGATCGCGACATCCGGTGTTAATTCATAATCGGCCAGCGGGTACTTTGTATTCGTTTCTTTGTCTGTAATGACAGAGAATGAAGTGACTTCAGAACCTGTGCCTGATGTCGTCGGGATTGCGACGAATTTTGCTTTTCCTCCCAGTTTCGGGTATTTGACGATGCGCTTGCGGATGTCCAGAAATTTTTGCTTTAAGCCAAAGAATTCAGCATCAGGGTGCTCGTAGAACATCCACATTCCTTTTGCGGCATCCATTGCCGAACCTCCGCCGAGGGCGATGATGACATCCGGCTGGAATTTGGCCATCATGTCGACGCCGTTCATCACCGTTTCGATTGAAGGATCAGGCTCGACATCAGAAAAAATTTCGCAATGAACGTAATCCGGGCGCCTTCTTAAGTAGTGAAGGGCGCGGTCTACATATCCGAGTTTCACCATTCCCGGATCAGTCACAATAAACGCTTTTGAGATGTCAGGCATTTTCGCTAAATATTGGGTTGCGTGTTTTTCAAAATAGATTTTTGGAGGCACTTTAAACCACTGCATATTGACATTCCTTTTCGCCACTTTTTTCGTGTTGATTAAATGAACGGCCCCTACGTTTGACGAGACGGAGTTCCCGCCATATGTGCCGCAGCCGAGCGTTAAAGAAGGCATATAGGCGTTGTAAATGTCGCCGATCGCTCCTTGTGACGACGGTGCATTGACAATGATCCGGCCGGCCTTCATCCTTAAGCCGAATTCTTTAACGGCTTCTTGATCGTTCGTATGAATCACCGCCGAGTGGCCGGTTCCCCCGAACGCCAGCATCTCTTCGGCGCGTTTTAATCCTTCTTCAAGCCCGCTGACTTTGTAGCACGCTAAAACAGGGCTCAGTTTTTCTCTGGACAGCGGGTCATCCGGACCTACACCTTCTAATTCGGCGATGAGGATTTTTGTATCTTGCGGCACTTTGATACCGGCCATTTCAGCAATTTTGAATGCCGGCATGCCGACGATATCAGCGTTTACCGCGCAAGTATTTTCATTGATGACCAATTTTTCGACCTTTGATTTTTCGGTTTTATTTAAGAAATAGCAGTTGTTTCTTGTCATTTCGGCTTTGACGTCTGAGTAGATGCCTTTGTCTATGATGACGGCCTGCTCTGATGCGCAAATCATGCCGTTGTCAAATGTTTTGGATAAGATCAGATCATTGACGGCTTGCTTCAGGTTGGCAGACTTCTCGATGTAGCACGGAACGTTTCCAGGTCCGACGCCAAGGGCCGGTTTTCCGGAGCTGTAAGCGGATTTCACCATGCCTGCGCCTCCTGTTGCGAGGATCAGGGAAACGTTCGGGTGGGTCATTAGGGCTTGCGTTGCATCCAGAGAAGGCGTCTCGATCCATTGGATGCAGTTGTCGGGTGCTCCTGCTTTGACGGCTGCGTCCCGAAGGATTCTCGCCGCTTCGCGGCTGCATTTTTGGGCGGATGGATGGAAAGCAAACACGATTGGATTTCTTGTTTTAATTGATATCAGGGACTTGAACATGGTGGTGGAAGTAGGGTTGGTCACCGGCGTCACGCCGGCGATGACACCGACAGGCTCCGCGATTTCAATGACTCCGTCGTGTTCGTTTTCATTGATGATGCCCACTGTTTTATCGTATTTGATATGATGGTAGACATACTCTGTGGCAAACATGTTTTTAATGATTTTATCTTCATAAACGCCGCGCTTCGTTTCTTCGACGGCAAGTTTGGCGAGAGGCATGTGCTGATCAAGGCCGGCAAGCGCCATCTGTTTGACGATCTCATCAATCTGCTCCTGATCAAAGCTGCGGAATTCTTCCAATGCCTTTAGGCCTTTTTCGACTAGCTGATCAATCATGTTTGAGGCATTTTGCTTTTGTTTCATGTTCTTTTCTTCGATTGCCATTGTAAACCCTCCAGTGAATGAATAGGAATTTGATTACAACAGGATGTCCAGGGATGAATGAAGTCGGTAAAGTTTGTGAAACATTTCACAAGTTAGGTTAAAAATTTTTATCCCTGAAGCGGATATCTGGTTTATTTTGGCATCAATCCTCCTTTTCTGTTGTTGAATTTATCATAGCACGAATTTGAAATATAAGTTTGTGAAATGTTGAACAAAGTATGAAAATCCATTTGAGTGAAATAAGAATGCACCCCGAGATCCGGGGTGCAGTTTTTAATACCAGTCCGTATGAAACACGCCTTCCATATCCGTCCGCTCATACGTGTGAGCGCCGAAATAATCGCGCTGGGCCTGCAGGAGGTTTGCGTTTGAGCGGCCTGTGCGGTAGCCGTCGTAATAGGAAAGGGCAGTGCTTAGGCACGGGAATGAGATGCCTGAGCTGATGCCTTCGCAGACGACCTTCCGCAAGCCGGACTGGTATTCTTTTAGTTTTTCAGCGAAGTCAGGTGCGACCAGCAGGTTGGACAGGTCCGGCTGTTTGTCGAACGCCTCGCTGATGAGATTTAAAAATTGTGCGCGGATGATGCAGCCGCCGCGGAAGATGAGGGCGATGTCCTTTAACGGCAGGTTCCATCCGTTCAGGTCAGATGTCATTTTGTATTGAGCGAAGCCTTGTGCATAGGCGCAGATTTTGCCCATATATAATGCCTGTCTGACGCGGTCGATCCACACGTTTTGATCCAGGCGCCGTTCTTCTGTTGCAGGTCCGGCCAATACTTTTTCCGCAGCTGTCCGTTCGTCTTTTAATGATGACAGGTAACGGGCAAACAGGGATTCCGTGATAATCGATGATGGAATGCCGTTGTCGACGGCCTGCAGGCTCGTCCATTTGCCCGTGCCTTTTTGGCCGGTTTTGTCGAGGATGACGTCGATGAGTGGAGCGCCCGTCTTCTCATCCTTTTTCCGCAGGATCTCCGCCGTGATTTCGATTAAATAGCTGTTCAGCTCTCCTTGATTCCACGTGTCGAAAATGTCAGCGATTTCATCTATCGGCAAAAGAAGCTTTTCTCTTAAAAACGTATATGCTTCGGCGATGAGCTGCATGTCTGCGTATTCGATGCCGTTGTGCACCATTTTGACAAAATGACCCGCGCCTTTCGGACCGATGTAGACACAGCATGGATCTCCATCCACTTGGGCGGCGATTTTTGTGAGAATCGGAGCGGCTTTTTCGTAGACGTCCCGGTCTCCGCCTGGCATAATGGATGGGCCTTTTAAAGCGCCGATTTCGCCGCCGGAAATGCCGATTCCCAAGTAGCCGATTCCTTTCACTTTCAAACTGTCATATCGTCGTTCTGTATCTTCATAGTGGGAGTTGCCGCCGTCCATGATGACGTCCCCTTCTTCAAGCAGAGGGACGAGCGAGTCGATGACAGAATCGACCGGTTTGCCTGCTGTGACCATAAGAAAGATTTTTCGCGGCTTTTCTAAAGACTGTACGAAATCTTCAAGCTCATAGTATGGCTTGACTGTTTGGCCTCCCGTTTTTTGGACGAGTTGATCGGTTAAATCCCTTGTGTAGTTATAGACGGCGACTTGTTCGCCTTTGCTTGCCATGTTCAGGGCGATATTGCTCCCCATGACCCCCAAACCTATGACACCGATTGTATTGCACATGTAGTACCTGCTCCTTCACTAAAACTTTTTTATACAAATAGACTTAACAATAAAGTAAATCCTAATCCGGCCACCGCGATAATTGTTTCAAGCAGTGTCCAGGTGGCGAATGTTTCTTTCATGCTCAGGCCGAAATACTCTTTGAACATCCAGAAGCCCGCGTCGTTGACATGGGAAGCGATTACACTTCCTGCCCCTGTTGCAAGCACAACCAGTGCAAGATTGACATCGCTTTGTCCGAGCATCGGAAGAACGAGTCCGGTCGTGCTTAATGCAGCAACTGTCGCGGAACCTAAAGAGATTCGCAGAATCGCGGCGATGACCCAGGCGAGCAAGATCGGCGACATGGCCGTTCCTTTGAATAATTCAGCTACATAGTCGCCTACTCCGCCGTTGATCAAGACTTGTTTGAATGCGCCGCCGCCCCCGATGATCAAGAGCATCATTCCGATTTGAGTAATGGCGGTTGAACAGGAATCCATCACTTGTTTGATCGGGATCTTTCTGGCGATACCCATCGTATAAATCGCGAACAACAGGGAGATGACCATCGAAGTCGAGGCATTCCCGATTAAACGAATCGCTGCCAGGAAGCTGTTGTCTGCAAGTCCCATTGTTTCTTGAATGAGAGTAATAATAGTCGAAATCGACATGATAATGACTGGAAGCATAGCTGTGAAGACGCTGATGCCAAAGGCTGGCGTCTCTTCAAGCTTGAACGTTTTCTGTTCACCGAGTGAAGCGATGCTGCCCATTTTCTCAAATGATTGCGGTACGATTTTTTTCGCCAGTTTCGTAAATAAAGGTCCGGCCAAAAGAACGGTTGGAATTGCAACAATGATACCGTAGAGCAGCACTTCCCCGATATTGGCGCCGAGTTCTCCCGCGATAGCCGTCGGTCCCGGATGCGGAGGCAGGAAGCCGTGTGTGACGGATAAGGCCGCCGTCATCGGAATTCCGAGGTATAAAATAGAAATCTTCAATTCTCTTGAAATTGCGAATACAATTGGAATCAATAAAACCAATCCGACTTCGAAGAATAAAGCAACCCCGATGATAAAGGAGGCGATGACGACCGCCCATTGGATGTTTTTCTCCCCGAATTTGTTGACGAGGGTCATCGCAATGCGCTGAGCGCCCCCTGAATCCGCGATCAGCTTGCCCAGCATGGCGCCGAGCCCGAAGATCAATGCGATATGGCCGAGCGTTCCGCCAAGGCCTTGTTCAATCGTTTTGACGATGTCGTCAAACGGCATTCCAAGTGCCAATGCAACACCGAACGATACGATAATCAAGGAAACAAACGTATTCAGTTTTAACCCCATAATCAAAAGCAATAATGCGACAATCCCGATTGCTACGATTAATAATGGCATGATAACGCCTCCAATTCTTCCCCTATTTTTTGCTGGTTAAGCTTCTTTGATAATTTGCAATTTGTGTATACTCGTTTTCCAGTGCTCGAGATAAGTTGATAAAGATCGGCATTAATTTTCTGTATTCTTTGGCCGATTCTTCTTTCGGCGCGTGTCTGTGCGTGCTTCCGACCATGTCGGAGACGACATCGAACGAATCGATTTTTCCCGTCGCGTACAGTCCCAAAATGCAGGCTCCGAGACAAGAGCTTTCATAGCTTTCCGGCACGACGACTTCCGATTCGAAAATATCGGCCATCATTTGCCTCCACACATCAGACCTTGCGAAGCCTCCGGTCGCCTGAATTCGGGCAACTGGACCGTCCATGCATTCTGTCAACGCCAGGAAGACGGTGTACAGATTGTAAATAACCCCTTCCAATGCCGCGCGGATCATGTGTTCTTTTTTATGGGACATGGTGAGGCCGAAGAATGAACCGCGCACATCCGGATTCCAGAGCGGCGCCCGTTCGCCAGCGAGGTATGGATGGAACAGCAGTCCGTCGGCACCCGGTCTGACGCGTTCGGCAATTTTGGTCAAGACATCATATGGATCAATGCCGAGGCGTTTTGCGGTTTCGATTTCTGATGAAGCAAATTCATCTCTGATCCAGCGAAGGACGATCCCGCCGTTGTTGACTGGCCCGCCGATGACCCAATGGTTTTCAGTTAAGGCATAGCAAAAGATTCTGCCTTTTTCATCGGTTTGCGGCTCATCGATAATCGTGCGAATCGCGCCGCTTGTCCCGATGGTGACGGCGATTTCGCCTTTTTTAATCGCGTTGACGCCGAGGTTGGACAGCACGCCGTCGCTTGCGCCGATGACAAACGGCGTTTGCGGATCGATTCCCATCATCGCCGCCAGTTCCGGATTGCAATTATGGAAAATTGCTGTTGTCGGAACGAGCTTTGATAAGTGGTCGGGCGTGATGCCGGCAATCGCAAGTGCTTCTTCGTCCCAGGCCAAGGTTTTGAGATTCATCATTCCCATCGCCGAAGCTAATGAGTGATCAACGACATATTGATCAAATAGTTTTTTGAAAATATATTCTTTGATTCCGATATATTTTTTCGCTTTGGCAGCGGTTTCAGGATGTTCGTTCACAATCCACGTGATTTTGCTTAGCGGCGTCATCGGGTGAATCGGCGTTCCCGTCCGTTTGTAGATATTGTGCCCGTTCATTTCTTCTTTGATTTTATGAGCCCAGCCTTCGCTTCTGTTATCTGCCCAAGTGATGCAGGAGGTGAGCGGCTTGTCGTTTTCGTCCATCGCAATCACGCTGTGCATCGCACTGCTGAATGAAATGAATGACGGCTGTTTGTCGGGATGCTGCTGCATGATTTTCGCCGTTGACTGGATGACGGCCTGAAAGATCTCATCCGGGTTTTGTTCAGCGGTCGAGATGTCCGGCGTGTGAAGCGGGTAGCCGATGCTTTCCTTTTGGATCACGTCCCCTTTTTCACTGAATAAAACCGCTTTCGTGCTTGTCGTACCGATATCTATGCCTAACATATAACTAGTCATTTTGTTGTTCGGCTCCTTTCGCCAGCATTTGTTGCGACAGCCATAGATCTTCAACTTTACCTTGTACGTCATCGAAATTTTGATGTAGGGATTTAAGCATCAGATCCCTGTCTTTCGTTTTGATCGCTTGAATATAAAGTTCATGGTTATCGAGAATTCGTTCAAAGTCTTCGTATTTTTCTTTTAAGCGGGCCCGCATGGATAAAAGAATAAAGCTTTCCATCACAGGTTTGAGATTGTTCCATATCATCAAAATGTAAGAATGATTGATGGAGCGGACAATCGTTTCGTGAAATAAGACGTCTTGAAATGAGAACTCGTCGGCATCTTTGTATTTGATGGAGACTTTCATCATCTCCAATATTTTGCTGAGGTCTGTTACCAGTTCGTCGACATTGGCCTGTCCAAGCCGTTCGAATACGAATGTTTCCATCACCAGGCGCACATCATAAATTTCTCCTATTTCTTTTTCGGTTAAACCGATGACAACGGCCCCCATCCGTTCCAAACGGATGATTTTTTCCGATGCCAGTATTTTTAAAGCCTCGCGGATGGGAGACCGGCTCACCGAGAATTCCGCAGCCAATTTATTTTCAGATAAAATGGTACCGCTTTCAATCAAACCGGAAATAATGCGCATTCTCAGCTCGCATGCGACGCGAACACCAGTTGAAGCTCTAGAAAGCCACTTCTCCGGATATAAAAGGCCTTTAGATTCGCTCATACACTCACCTTCCTAGTTATACGAGTATACTTGTATACAAGTATGATAACGCGATTATTTTGATTATGCAAACACTTTCATTTTAAATTTTTCGAAAAATTTTTCCATTTAGAAACCATTTGTTTTGCAGAAGCGCTTTGAAAGCCCCCCTGAAGCAAAAAAGTAAAGGGAGCAGGTGCCCTTTATGTTTTGACCATTTCTGTGGCAATGTTGTACAAAGCCTTCGGAAACACCTATCTTGTTTTCGTTTGTTAATTTAATTAATTAACCATGGTACAATAAAACCTACGATATGGTGTAAATGGAGGATTTCACATGCAGCGCGGTACATTTCAATTAATGAAATCGGTGAACAAATCGATCATTCTTAATAAAATCAGAACATCAGAGCCGATTTCGAGAGCTGAGATCGCCAAGGAAACAAAGATCACCCCTCCCACGGTCTCAAGCATCGTCAAAGAGCTCATCGGACAAGGACTCGTTAAAGAAAGCACGCTCGGTCATTCGAGCGGCGGAAGAAAGCCGACCATGCTCCACATCAACACGGGTGCCTATTATGTCATTGGCATTGATGCCGGGCCTGAGACGGTGGAGTGCGTCTTAACCGATTTAGCCGGAGGGATTTTGCAGCGGACGTCCAGCCTGCTGAAAAAACCGCTGACAAACGAGAGGTTCATGGAAGTTTTAAAAGAAAGTGTCTATGCCATTTTGGGACGTGCCGATGTCGAGCAAGAAAAGATCATCGGGATCGGCATTGCAATGCACGGTGTGGTCGATGCTGAAACGGGAATGTCGCGCATCGCACCGATTTTAAACTTAACCAATATCCCCATCAAAGATGTGCTGGAACAAGAATTCAACTTAACCGTAAGAGTTGAAAACGATGCCCGGGCGATGGCGCTTGGCGAATCGTGGTTCGGCGGCCGCGATGACGCAGGGAGCATGGCTGCCGTGAATATCGGCCGCGGCGTCGGTGCGGGGATCGTCATCAACGGAAAACTGTACCATGGAGCTGAAGGGATCGCGGGTGAACTGGGCCATATGATCATTGATATCAATGGAGAAAAGTGCGAGTGCGGCAACCGCGGCTGCCTGCAGACGATTGTGAGCGGAAAAGCAATTGCCGAACGGGGGAAAAAGCGGTTGAAAGAAAGCACTGACAGCCTGACAGCCAAAGATTTGTTTGAAATGGCCGAGAACGGCTGCCAAACATGTATCGAACTTTTTCAGGAAACCGGTGTGATCATCGGAATCGGGCTGACCAATTTCATTCATCTTGTCAATCCGGGCAAAATCGTGCTGGGAGGAGGAGTGATGAAGGGCGGGAGGTTCATATTGCCGGCGATACGAGAAACGATACAGCAGAAAGCTTTAACAGCCGAAGCGAGGCAGACAGAAGTGACGATAACGAAGCTCGGCGATGAAGCGACGCTTTACGGAGCCGTTTCATTGCTGCTGGCGGAGCTGTTTGATCCGGTGCTAAAATAAGCTTATTTTTTCGCCTATTTTAACACCGGTGAAGCCTTACCCCTGATGATTGACTGTGCGGATAAAGCGCATGAAAGCTTCGCGGTCTTTGAATACTCCGGCGTCCTCAAGGGCTTTGACAAATTTCTTGCCAAGTTCTTTTCGTACAATTGATTCAGCCTGCTCCGGTTCGGACATCTCTCCGTATTCGGTTTTGAGCTGTTCGGCCCATTCCCGGTGATGCGCTTCAACGGCATCTGACTGACCGAGCAGGAATTCTTTCACTGCCGCCAATTCGGTCTTTAAGCGGGGAGGAAGGACGGCCAGGCCCATCACTTCGATTAAGCCGATATTCTCTTTCTTAATATGGTGAACGTCAGCATGCGGATGGAATATGCCGTATGGGTGCTCGGCAGATGTCCGGTTGTTTCTGAGCACAAGGTCGATTTCATAAACGCCGCTCACGTTTCTTGCGATAGGCGTAATCGTGTTATGTGGCGTGCCATCTGTAAAAGCCGAGATATCCGCTTGTTGATCCGAGTAGTTTTTCCAAGTCTGAAAAATATGGTCCGCCGCTTCAACAAGGCTGTTGATCGCAGTTCCTTTCAAGCGGATGACGGACATCGGCCATTTTAAAACGGAAGCTTCGATGGCCGGATGCTGTTTGATTTGAAAGGAGAACGCGCCTTCCGCGCGCGTCATCGCAAACTCATATCGTCCGGCCTGATAATGGTCATGGCTTAAAATAGACCCGCCGACGATCGGCAAATCGGCATTCGATCCGATAAAATAATGCGGAAACAGCTCAGTAAAAGCAAGCAGCCTGTGAAAGGCAAGCTTATCAATTTTCATCGGCCGATGCTGCTCAGAAAATAAAATGCTGTGTTCGTTATAGTAAGCATATGGAGAATATTGAAAATACCAGTTTTCTCCGGCGAGCGGGACTTTAATAATCCTGTGGTTTGCCCGGGCAGGATACCCGATTCGTCCCGCATACCCCTCGTTTTCTTTGCACAGCAGGCACATCGGATAGCTGCGCGATTGTTTTGCAGCGGCGCGTTCCCGTTTGATTTGTTCAGGGTCTTTTTCCGGCTTTGACAAATTGATCGTAATATCCATTGTGCCGTAAGGCGTATCCATCTGATACGAAATATTTTTTTCAATTCGCTTCGTCTGGATATAGTTGCTGTTTTTGCTGAGCTGATAAAAATATTCGGTGGCTGCCAGCGGCGATTGTTCGTATTTCTGCTGGAACACTGCATTGATGACAGAAGGTCTTGCAACAAAGCAGTTCATCACATTTGCCGCCAGCATGTCTTTCGCGTCTAGATCGTCGGTTATCACGCCGTGTTCGACTGCATAGGCTGCGAGTTTTTCCAAAAGGTCTGGGATGGAGTCGCCGGAAGCAGCAGTGGCTTCCTCAGGAAACGATTCCAAGCCCAGCAGATTCATCACTTGGTTGCGCGCGTAGTTCACGTCAGCCGGTTCGATTAACCCTGCTTCAAGCGCTTTTTGAATGAGTCCGGCTATGTCTTGTTCAATCATGTTGACACTTCCTTCCTGTAACCGTTTGGATGCGAGGAATGCCACTTCCATGCATCTTCAATAATCTTTGCTACAGATGTGCGCGAAGGCCTCCAGCCCAGAACTTGCTTTGCCTTGTGAGAGCCGGCAATCAGGATGCTCGGGTCGCCGGCTCTGCGCTTGCCGATCTCGGCGGTAATGTCTTTCCCGGTTGCCTTTCTGGCCGCATCAATCATTTCTTTCACCGAAAATCCTTCGCTGCTGCCGAGATTGAATATATCGCTTTTGCCGCCTTTTCTTAAATAGTCTAATGCCGACAGATGAGCGTCAATGAGGTCTTCAACATGAACATAGTCGCGGATGCATGTGCCGTCGGGCGTATCATAGTCATCGCCGAAAATCGTTATATGCGGTCTTTGGCCGAGAGCGGTCTGCAGGATGAGGGGGACTAGGTGTGTTTCCGGACGGTGGTCTTCTCCGATTTCTCCCGTCTCCCTTGCCCCTGCAACATTGAAGTACCTGAGAGACACAAAGCTGATCCCATGGGCTTCTTCAGTCCGCTTCATGAGCTTTTCCATGATCAGTTTCGTTTCCCCGTAGGTGCTTGTCGGCATTGTCGGCATGTCTTCTGTAATCGGCACCGATTAAGGCTCTCCGTAGACGGCCGCCGTCGAGGAGAATACGATTTTTTTTACATCGTGCTCGAGCATCGCCTGAAGCAAAACCTGTGTTCCGGATACATTGTTGTCGTAATATTTGAGCGGATCTTTCATCGATTCGCCGACAAGTGAACTGGCGGCAAAATGGATCACTTCTTCAATACGTTCCTTTTCGAAAACCGTGCGGAGGAAATCGCGATCGCGCACATCCCCTTCATAAAAGATCGCATCAGGATGTACTGCCTGTCTTTGGCCGGTCTCGAGGTTGTCAACGACAACGACGTTTTCGCCTCTGTCTATTAATTGGTACACGGCGTGTGAACCGATATAGCCGGCACCGCCCAAAACCAACACGCTCATATCCATTCCCCTTTCTATATTTCTTTGGCGCCGTCGCCTATTGCCGCAGTATAAAAAGCGGCATCATAGCCAACCGTTTCGCGGTAGACGGCATTCACGCGTTCTTTAAAGCTGTCTGTCCGGTCTTTTTCTACAATCGCAATCGCACAGCCGCCGAACCCGGCGCCGGTCATGCGGGCGCCAAGGACACCGTCTTGTTCCCAGGCCGCCTGGACAATGGCATCAAGCTCCAGCCCCGTCACTTCATAATCATCCCTTAATGACAAATGGGATTCATTCATCAGCTTGCCAAATCCGGCGAGGTCGCCTTCGCGAAGTTTTTCAAGCGCCTTCAGCGTCCGGGCATTTTCGTAGACAGCATGTTTGGCGCGTTTTTGATTGATTTCATTTCTGATGAGGTGCTGATGGGCTTCAAATCCTTCCATCGTCAATTCGCCCAGGCTTGCGATCGACAACTCCTGTTGCAGATCGCCGAGCGCCTCTTCACATTGGGTGCGCCTTTCATTATATTTAGACCCGGCCAGCGTCCGCTGTTTGTTTGTATTGATGATGATCACATCGTGTTCTTTCAACACGAAGGGAGCGTATGTGTAATCAAGTGTACGGCAGTCTAGCAAAATCGCGTGATCCTTTTTCCCCATGCCGATCGCGAATTGATCCATAATGCCGCTCCCCACGCCAATGTATTCGTTTTCGACTTTTTGTCCGAGCTTCACCATGGAGATCGTGTCTGTCTGCAAATCATAAAGCCCTTTTAACAAAACGCCTGTCGCAAGCTCAATCGATGCGGAAGAAGAGAGGCCCGCTCCGTGCGGAATATTTCCGTAATACAAAATATCGGCGCCGTGAACGATTTGATGGCCTGCCGCTTTCGTCAAAAGGAACATTCCCTTCGGATAATTGGCCCAGCCGTCGGACTGGTCAAAGGCTAAATCGCTCAAGCTGCATTCAATTATTCCTTTGTCAGGGAAGTTCTTTGAATAGAAGCGGATCATTTGATCATCGCGCTTCACGCCAAGGGCATAGGTGCCAAATGAAATCGAGGCGGGGAAAACATGCCCTCCATTATAATCCGTGTGTTCGCCGATTAAGTTGATCCTTCCCGGAGCAAAAAAGGTTCGCGGTGTCTTTTCTGTCTTAAAAATAGAACGAAAGTCGTTTGATAAAGCGGCTGCAGTATTCATATATCCTCCTATTCGTTTGACGTACCAGACTTAATAAATTAATTTAATTAAGTTCAACCCCAGTTTACTACGGGTTTTCGATTGGTGCAATAAAAAGTGTTTTTTCAAATGAAGCGTTTTCATGTAAAATCCTTATTGGCGGGGATAGGGCAATCAGCACTTGACTTTTACGCAAATCAACGTTAAATTAGTAAAATATTTTACTAAAAAATTTGATATTTAAAATAAAGGTGTTCATATGGAGGTTTTACAATCGTGGCGACGATAAAAGATGTTGCAGAAAAGGCGGGGTATTCCATCTCAACGGTTTCCCGCGTATTGAATAACGACGAAAGCCTTTCCGTACCCGATGAGACGCGGGAGAAAATATTTGAAGTGGCGGAAAGCCTGAACTACCGCAAGAAAACGATCAGGACACTGGTAAAAAACATCGCGTTTCTGTACTGGCTGACGGATAAGGAAGAGCTCGAAGACGTGTATTTTAAAACGATGAGGCTGGAAATCGAGAAGCTCGCAAAGCAATTCAACGTCGAACTGGCAACGTATAAAATTTCGGGAGGCATTGACGCCATTCCCGAAAACATAGAAGGATTCATTGCCGTCGGCTCGTTTTCAGATGATGAATTAATCCGATTAAGACAGATGACGCCTCACGGTGTATTTATCGATTCGACGCCTGATCCGAATCACTTTGATTCAGTGAGGCCGGACTTAAAGCAGATGACGAGGAAAACGGTAGATTTTCTCATTGAGAAAGGGCATGAAAAGATCGGCTTTATCGGAGGTACGTACCACAACCCCAATACAGATGAAGACGAAATGGACGTAAGGGAACGAACGTTTCGCGAATATATGAAGGAAAAAGGGCTCTTGGAGGAAAGCTTTATTTTTTGCCGGAGGGGTTTTTCGGTGGAAAACGGCTACCATCTGATGGACAAAGCAGTTGAAACATTGGGAGAAAAGCTGCCGACGGCCTTTTTTACAGCGGCGGATCCGATTGCCGTAGGCTGCCTTCAGGCCTTAAATGAAAAAGGGATCGCCATCCCGGGCAGAGTCAGCATCATCAGCATCAACAACATCAGTGTAGCGAAATACGTATCTCCCCCGCTGACGACATTCCATATCGATATTAAAGAGCTTTGCAAAAACGCTATTGAATTGCTTTTGGAACAAATACTTCAAAAAAGAAAAGCTGTAAAAACGCTATATATCGGTGCCGAACTGGTGGTCAGGAAAAGCACCAATTAAAAAAGCGCGGGCTGCTGTTCACAAGCCGCGCTTTTTTCGTAAAACATTTTACCTGTGTAAGTAAAATAATTGTTTACACTTTTCCTAAGACATGCTATATTGTTTTTGTAAAGCGCTTTCACTCCAATAAAAGGAATGAGACAAATGATGAATATGAAAAAATATGTTGGAATCAGCAGTGTCATTGCTCTCAGTTTGTCTTTAACTGCCTGCGGGCCTAAAGAGAGCAGCAATGGAGCATCAGACTCGAAGCAAAAGGAACTCGTGGTCTGGGAAGATAAAGAGAAAAGCGAAGGCATTAAAGATGCCGTCGCCCAATTTGAAAAAGAGCACGGCGTATCTGTCAAAGTCGTTGAAAAGCCTTACGCAAAGCAGATCGAAGACTTGCGGATGGATGGACCGGCGGGAACGGGTCCGGATGTGTTAACGATGCCCGGAGACCAAATCGGGACAGCGGTAACGGAAGGTTTGATCAAGGAATTAAAGGTGGACAAAGAGATCCAATCGATCTATACGGAACCTGCCATGAGATCGCAGGTGACAAACGGCAAGGTCTACGGCCTGCCGAAAGCGGTCGAAACGACGATGCTCTACTATAATAAAGATTTAATTTCTGAAAAAGAACTGCCGAAAACGCTGGATGAATGGTATGAGTATTCCAAAAAAACGGCTGACGGCAAAAAATTCGGCTTCCTGGCGCTGTTTGACCAGATTTATTATGCACAGAGCGTCATGGGAGGGTACGGCGGCTACATTTTTAAAAGCGATGCCGACGGCACTTATGATCCGGCCGACCTAGGCTTGAACAACAAAGGTGCAGTCGAAGGCGCCGAGTACATTCAGAAGTTTTACCAAGAGGGGCTGTTCCCTGCCGGAATTATTGGGGAGCAGGGCATCAATGTGCTGGAATCGCTGTTTACGGAAGGAAAAGCAGCAGCGATCATTTCAGGCCCGTGGAACCTGGAACCGTTCAAAAAAGCGGGTATCAATTACGGGGTTGCCAAGCTGCCTAAACTGTCCAACGGCAAGCATATGAGTTCTTTTGTCGGCGTGAAGAGCTACAATGTAAGCGCTTATTCGAAGAATGCCGATCTAGCCGAACAATTAGTCGTCTTCCTCGCCAATAAAGAAAACTCAAAGAAGAGATATGAGATCACAAAAGAAGTTCCCGCAGTCAAAGAACTGGCGGATGATCCTGCCGTCACAAAAAGCGAAGCGGCTCAAGCCGTTGCCGAGCAATCTCAGTACTCAGAGTTGACACCGAATATTCCTGAGATGAATGAAGTATGGACGCCGGCGGATGCGGCTCTGCAAACAATTGCAACCGGAAAAGCCGAACCGAAAAAAGCGCTTGATCAAGCCGCGGAAACGATACAAGGACAGATCAAAGCGAAGCACAGCGGCAGCAAATAAGCCGCGGGCGGTGGTGTCAAACTTGTCTTAAGTTTGGCGCCATTTATTATAAGCACGTCCATATAAAGAGGTGAAGGAGAAGGTGCAGCATCGCAAAAAAGCTTTACTATTATCAATTATTCCCGGTCTGGGCCAATTCTACAATAAACAATGGATAAAGGGTCTGTTATTCCTTCTTTTAGGCGTCTCGTTCTTTGCGGTTTTTGGCGATTTGCTGAATATGGGGCTGTGGGGCCTGTTTACGCTTGGAACCGAAGTGCCGCGCGACAACTCGATTTTTCTATTGGCAGAAGGCATTATTGCTGTGATTGTCACCTGTTTTGGGCTGGCTGTCTATTACGCCAATTTGCGGGACGCCTACCAAAACGGAAAGAGGCGCGATGAACAAAAGGAGCTCAGTTCACTCAAGGAACAATATCATAATTTAATAGCTCAGGGATATCCGTATCTCATCAGCGGGCCATCGCTGTTCATCCTGGTTTTTGCCGTTGTTTTTCCGATTTTGTTCAGCTTTGCATTAGCTTTTACAAACTATAACCTCTACCATTCTCCGCCTGCCCGCCTTGTCGATTGGGTAGGAATTAAAACGTTTTCCGAAATTTTCACCGTTGATATTTGGCGGTCGACCTTTTTGGATGTTTTAGCTTGGACCATTGTTTGGACGCTTGTCGCTTCCACGCTCCAAGTCGGGTTGGGAATTTTGTTGGCGGTTGTCGTCAATCAGAAGGAAGTCCGCTTTAAAAAAATTTTCCGGACGATTCTTGTCTTGCCTTGGGCCGTGCCCGGTTTTGTTACCATTCTCGTGTTTGCCGGCCTTTTTAATGACAGCTTCGGTGCTTTCAATCATCAAATCCTCGCCGCATTCGGCATCGATCCGATTCCTTGGATGACGAATGCCAATTGGACGAAGCTGGCGCTTATTCTTATGCAGGGCTGGCTCGGATTTCCGTATGTGTTCATTGTAACAACCGGTGTTCTGCAGTCGATTCCGGATGACCTTTATGAAGCGGCGACGATTGACGGAGCGTCTGCGTTTTCGAAATTCAGGCATATTACACTGCCGCTGATTTTAATCGCGATGGCGCCGATTATCATTACGCAATTCACTTTTAATTTTAATAACTTCAATATTATTTATCTATTCAATGGAGGCGGTCCGGCTGTTCCCGGGTCAACAGCGGGAGGAACCGACATCCTGGTGTCCTGGATTTACAAATTGACGATGCAGTCGAGCCAGTACTCTTTAGCCGCCGCATTGACGATCCTGCTGTCGGTCTTTGTCATCTCAATTGCACTGTGGCAGTTCAGACGGACAAATTCTTTCAAAGAGGGGGCTTAACGTATGAAGAAAAGAAGATTCTTTCGGCTCCTTCTGACCTATTCTCTGTTGGCTTTTATGACAGCCGTTATCATATACCCTCTGCTTTGGACGGTGGGGGCCAGCTTTAATCCCGGCAACAGTTTGGTCAGCACTTCTATCATTCCGGCAAATCCGACATTGGATCACTATAAAGAATTATTCGCCGGCAAAGAGAGCCTCCAATACGGGCAATGGTATATAAACTCGCTGAAAATCAGCATCTTTACGATGATCGGATCGGTCATCAGCGTTTCTTTTACAGCTTATGCTTTTTCACGGTTTCGTTTTAAAGGAAGGAAAAACGCTTTAGTTTTATTCTTGCTGCTGCAAATGATTCCTCAATTTTCGGCTTTGGTTGCGCTCTTCGTTTTAGCGCAGATGCTTGGAATGATGAACAGCCATTGGCTGCTGATTTTGCTGTACATCGGCGGGCTCATACCGATGAACACGTATTTGATGAAAGGGTATATGGACTCCATTCCCATCGATTTGGATGAGAGCGCTAAGATTGACGGCGCAAGCAATACAAGGATTTTCCTGCAGATTATTATGCCGCTATCCAAACCGATGATCGCGGTCGTTGCCATGAACGGATTCACCGGGCCGCTCGGGGATTTCGTTTTGTCTTCGACGATATTGCGGACACCGGAGTCGTATACATTGCCGATCGGTTTATACAATTTAGTCAATGAGGTGATGGGAGCCAGCTATACGACGTTTGCCGCCGGCGCTATTTTGATCAGCATACCGGTAGCCGTCATCTTTATCATGCTGCAAAAGAACTTTGTGTCAGGATTGACGGCAGGCGGAACGAAAGGATAGTCCGAAGGAGAAAATGGTCTAAAAAAGGAGAGTATTATGCCAAAAATTTATACGACCCAAGCAAGATACATGCTTCACGGGGGAGACTACAATCCGGATCAGTGGCTTGACCGTCCGGATATTCTTGCAGATGACATCAAGCTGATGAAGCTTGCCCATACGAATACATTTTCAGTGGGGATTTTTTCATGGAGCGCCCTTGAGCCGGAGGAAGGCGTCTATACGTTTGAATGGCTGGATGATATTTTTGAGAGCATTCACCGGAACGGCGGCCGGATTATATTGGCGACACCGAGCGGCGCCCGTCCTGCTTGGCTGTCGCAAAAGTATCCGGAAGTGCTGCGCGTGAATGCTGAACGCGTCAAACAGCTGCACGGCGGAAGGCACAATCATTGCTTCACTTCATACGTATACCGTGAAAAAACGAAAGAGATCAACCGCATGCTGGCTGAAAGGTACGGCAGCCAGCATGCCCTTTTGATGTGGCATGTTTCCAACGAATACGGAGGAGAATGCCATTGTGATCAATGTCAGCACGCCTTCAGAGACTGGCTGAAAAAGAAGTACAACCATGATATTAAATCTTTGAATGACGCATGGTGGACGCCTTTTTGGAGCCACACCTTCAACGATTGGTCACAGATTGAATCGCCGTCTCCGATCGGGGAAAATGCGGTGCACGGCTTGAATTTAGACTGGCGACGCTTCGTCACTGACCAGACGATCTCTTTTTTTCAAAATGAAATCGTTCCGTTAAAGGAAATCACGCCGAATATTCCGATTACGACCAATTTTATGGCGGACACGCATGATTTAATTCCGTTTCAAGGGCTGGACTACAGCAAGTTTGCCAAGCACCTGGACGTGATCAGCTGGGACGCGTATCCCGCCTGGCACAACGATTGGGAAAGCACAGCAGATTTGGCCATGAAAGTCGGCTTTATCAATGATTTGTACCGCAGCCTGAAACAGCAGCCGTTTCTCTTAATGGAATCGACGCCAAGCGCTGTCAATTGGCACGATTTTAATAAAGCGAAACGGCCGGGCATGCACCTCCTGTCTTCTGTGCAGATGATCGCACACGGATCTGACAGCATCCTCTATTTTCAATGGCGGAAATCCCGCGGCTCATCGGAAAAATTTCATGGTGCGGTTGTCGGCCATGACAATTGTTCCGAGAACCGCGTGTTTAAAGAAGTGGCAAAAGTCGGGCAAACCCTTGAAGCGCTGTCTGAAGTCACCGGAACGATCCGGCCTGCGGATGTCGCGATTCTCTACGATTGGGAAAACCATTGGGCGCTCCAAGATGCACAAGGATTCGGGATGAAAACCAAGCGGTATCCCCAAACCCTGCACGAGCACTACCGCGCGTTTTGGGAGCGTGATATTCCAGTCGACGTGATTACGAAGGAACAGGATTTTTCATCGTACCGGCTGCTGATCGTTCCGATGCTTTACTTAGCAAGCGAAGAAACAATCGCGCGCTTAAAGGCATTTGCTGCCAACGGGGGCACATTGGTGATGACCTATATTAGCGGAATCGTCAACGAATCTGATCTGACCTATTTAGGCGGATGGCCAAAAGATCTGCAAGAGATGTTTGGCATGGAGCCTGTTGAAACCGATACACTCTATCCGGGCGATAAAAATGCGGTCCGTTATCAAAACCGGTCGTATGAGCTAAAAGATTACGCGACCGTGCTGAAGCTCAGTACGGCAGATCCCGAGGGATTCTATGAGGACGACTTTTATGCGGACACGACGGCTGTGACGAGCCATCCATACAAACAGGGGAAAACGTATTATATCGGTGCGCGTTTAAGCAGCCAATTTCATCGGGATTTTTATGGAACATTGATTAAAGAGCTAGCGATTCAACCGGCTCTTGACGTGAAACATCAGCCTGGCGTCTCCGTTCAAGTCAGACAGGATGAGGAAAATGACTATATTTTCATCATGAATTTCACGGAAAAACGTCAGCCCGTCGTGTTGGCGTCGGCAGTTAAAGATATGCTGACCGGAGAAACGCTGGCCGGCGAAGTCACATTGGAAAAATATGAGGCCAGAATAGCGGTAAAAGCAAAAGAATAGGCCTGGGAGGACATCCGCTTTAAGGTGGATGTTTCTCCGGGTGAATAATGAAAGCGTTTTCTTTTTGCTTGTGTGTCTATTATGAAAGGGGAGAAGCGAGATTGATGAAGAACGTGCTGGCTGTTTTTGTGGTGCTGATATTTGTTTTGGGCGCATTTGGAACAAGCGGTCCGGCGGAAGCCGCCAGAGATTCAGGGACGGCAAAAAGCGGCCTTTATGTTGAAAAAGTTTCAGGGCTTCGCAAGGATTTTATAAAAGGGGTTGATGTTTCGAGCATCATCGCTTTGGAAGAGAGCGGCGTCGCCTTTTACAATGAATCCGGAAAGAAACAGGATATATTCAAAACGCTGAAGGAAGCAGGCGTCAATTATGTCCGGGTGCGCATATGGAATGATCCCTATGATGCCAACGGCAACGGCTACGGAGGGGGCAATAATGATCTGGAAAAAGCGATTCAGATCGGAAAACGGGCCACTGCCAACGGAATGAAGCTGCTGGCGGATTTCCACTATTCCGATTTCTGGGCGGACCCGGCGAAACAGAAAGCGCCGAAAGCATGGGCGAACCTAAACTTTGAAGATAAAAAGACGGCGCTTTATCAATATACAAAACAAAGCCTTAAAGCGATGAAAGCAGCGGGCATCGACATCGGCATGGTGCAGGTCGGTAACGAAACAAACGGGGGCCTTGCCGGTGAAACGGATTGGGCGAAGATGAGCCAATTATTCAACGCCGGGAGTCAAGCGGTGCGAGAGACGGATTCGAATATCCTAGTCGCCTTGCATTTTACCAATCCGGAGACGTCAGGAAGGTACGCTTGGATTGCCGAGACGCTTCATCGGCATCATGTAGACTACGATGTGTTTGCAAGCTCGTATTATCCGTTTTGGCATGGCACGCTGAAGAATTTAACATCCGTCCTGACATCTGTCGCAGATACGTACGGCAAAAAAGTCATGGTTGCTGAGACATCTTATACGTATACGGCTGAAGACGGAGACGGACACGGAAATACAGCTCCGAAAAACGGCCAAACGCTGAATTATCCGGTCACCGTTCAAGGGCAGGCGAACGCGGTCCGTGATGTGATTCAAGCGGTCAGCGACGTAGGTGAAGCCGGAATCGGCGTTTTCTATTGGGAACCGGCATGGATTCCGGTAGGACCGGCTCACCGGCTCGAGAAAAATAAAGCGCTTTGGGAGACATACGGATCAGGCTGGGCTACAAGCTATGCTGCTGAATATGACCCGGAAGACGCAGGAAAGTGGTTTGGCGGCAGCGCCGTAGACAATCAGGCATTGTTTGATTTTAAAGGACGTCCATTGCCGTCGCTTCATGTGTTTCAATATGTTGATACGGGAACACCATTCAAAAATTGACTTGTGGCCGGTTTCTTAGATGAAGGCGACGCCGTTTGCCGGAAAGCGGCCTTGAATGTTTAAAGCAGAATGGAAAAAAGGCCGGATATCATCCAGCCTTTTTTCGTGAAAGGACAGTCAGAAAGAGTTGTTAAAATGTTCTCAAGAGATAAAATCCGCTTAACCAGCGGTTACCGTTTGAAATGCATCTTCTACAGATACATATTCATATCCAAGGTCGCGCGCGACGGCCTTGTAGGTGATGCTTCCGTTTGCAACGTTGACGCCGAGAGCGAGCGCCTGATTTTCGGCGACTGCTTGTTCAACGCCTTTATTTGCGATTTGCAAGGCGTAAGGCATGGTGACGTTTGTTAAGCCGATCGTTGATGTACGGGGAACGGCTCCCGGCATATTGGCGACGGCATAGTGGACAACGCCGTGCTTCGTGTAAGTCGGATCGTCATGCGTAGTGATTTTATCAACCGTTTCGATAATGCCGCCCTGGTCAATCGCCACGTCTACAACAACTGAACCTGGCGACATCGACTTGATCATCTCTTCTGTGACAAGCTTCGGCGCTTTTGCACCAGGAATTAAGACGGCGCCGATGACAAGGTCTGAGTCTTTTACGGCTTCCGCAATGTTGAGCGGATTGGACATAAGCGTTTGAATGTCTTTGCCGAACTGGTCATCGAGCTGACGGAGGCGCTCAGCGCTCAAGTCGATCAAAGTGACGTCAGCGCCAAGTCCGACAGCGATTTTGGCAGCGTTCGTACCAACCACTCCGCCGCCGATGATCGTGACTTTGCCGCGTTTTACACCGGGTACGCCCGATAACAGGATGCCTTTGCCGCCTTTTGATTTCTCAAGAAATTGCGCGCCGATCTGCGAAGCCATGCGTCCGGCGACTTCACTCATTGGAGTCAAGAGCGGAAGCGTCCGGTTCACTTCGACCGTTTCGTAAGCGATGGCTGTGACGCCGCTGTCCACAAGCGCTTTCGCAAGCTTAGGTTCAGCCGCTAAGTGCAGATAAGTAAATAAAACAAGTCCTTTTCGGAAATAGCCGTATTCAGAGCTGATCGGCTCTTTCACTTTCATGACCATATCCGCTTTTCCCCACACATCTTTCGCTTCAGCCAAAATGTCCGCCCCGGCTGCTTTGTAGTCGGCGTCCTCGAATCCGCTTCCAAGCCCGGCTCCCTGTTCAATTAAAACTTGATGACCGCTTTTTTTTAGCGCGACTACTCCGGCCGGAGTAATGGCTACACGGTTCTCGTTGTTTTTAATTTCTTTAGGAATTCCAATGATCATGATGTCGTCCCCCTCAAATGAAATATGATTCTACCGCTAGTATAAATCTCTGAATCGGGAAGAGCATCGTGTGTAAAATTAAAAATGTAAGCGCTTTTTTGTGAAATTTAACAAATTGGTGAACGTTGAATAAGGTGAAAGGCTTGAGGAGATAAGTTATCTATTAAAATTTTTTTCTTTAAAAAATAGCTTTGTTAAAAAAACAAATGTAAGCGATTACATTTTGTGTCGTTTCACAAACATAACCATTTTCCATTGTGATAGAATATCTCATGCAGCTATGAAAGCGTTATCTTTGTCAGGAGTGAGTCATATGGATATCTTAGAAATACTAGGCAAGATTAATAAGGTACTATGGGGGCCGCCCAGTTTAATTTTATTATTTGGGACAGGCTTATTTTTAACGATTGTTTTAAAAGGACTGCAATTTCGCCGCCTGATCTATGCGTTTAAGATCGGGTTTGGCAAAGAAGACAGCAAAGACGCGGCTGCCGAAGGGGATGTGAGCCATTTTAAGGCTTTGATGACAGCGCTCGCCGCTACGATCGGAAACGGAAATATCGCAGGTGTCGCGACGGCATTGACACTCGGCGGACCGGGTTCGATCTTTTGGATGTGGGTTGTCGGGCTGTTGGGGATGGCAACGAAATACGCGGAAGCCTTGCTGGCTGTTAAATTCCGCGTAAAAAATGAAAAAGGGGAATATTCAAGCGGGCCGATGTATTATATCGAACACGGACTCGGCCGCAAATTTAAAGGACTCGCCATCGCCTTTGCGCTGTTTGGAGCTTTTGCCGCTTTGGGGATAGGCAACAGTGTCCAATCCAATACGATCGCTGATATTACGAAGAACAGCTTCGGCATCGAAAACTGGGTGACAGGGCTGATTCTCGTCATTCTCGTCAGCGTCATTATCTTCGGCGGCATCCAGCGGATCAGCACCGTTGCCAGCTTCTTTGTGCCGATCATGGCTTTTCTTTACATGGGCGGGGCGATCTTGATTCTGATTTTGAATTATGACAAGATTATTCCGGCTTTTGCGCTGATTTTTTATTATGCTTTCCACCCTGTAGCGGCAGCCGGCGGCTTCCTTGGAATTGCCGTATCTGAAGCGGTTCGGAACGGGGTATCCCGCGGTATTTTCTCAAACGAAGCAGGCCTTGGGACGGCGGCGCTAATCGCCGGAAATGCGCGCGCAGACCATCCGGTAAAACAGGCGCTCGTCGCAATGACCGGGACATTTATCGTGACGATCGTGGTGTGTACAATGACCGGTTTAACCCTTATCATTACCGGTTTCTGGGACCCGTCCGGCGGCTTGATATCAGGCGTGGCCCATAATGCCAGCCTGGAAGGCGGGGCATTGACAAGCGCAGCTTTTGCTTCAGTACTCGGCGCGGCAGGCGAATACATTGTGTCTCTGTCGGTCATTTTCTTTGGCTTCTCTACAATTGTCGGCTGGTATGTTTACGGAGAAAAGTGCTTCGAATATTTGGCAGGCGCCAAAGGAATTGCGGGCTACAGGCTGGTCTACATCCTCGCCTGCGGCATCGGGACGGTTGCCAACCTCGTCACCGTCTGGGCGTTTGCCGATATGGCGAATGCGCTGATGATGATTCCAAACCTGATCGCCATCCTGCTGCTTTGGAAAGTCATCAAAGCAGAGACAAATGATTATTTTCACCACTTCTATGAACATACCAAATCGGCGGGCCCGCCAAGTAAACCAATTCATTAAAAGCTCTGCCTTCCCGGCAGAGCTTTTTCTTCGGCTTATATTCTGCACCTTCTCAAATTTTGACGAAATATGTCGATACTATGGAGGGAAGAAGATGTTTGATTTGAAAACTGTTTTTCATCATTGATGACATAAAGGAGAAAGGATCACCATAATGAAAGTGAAAACAAAACTGCTGGGAATCATATCAATTCTAGTCGTTTCAATCCTCGGAATCGGAATCTCCTCTGTTTTTATGATTTCTTCTACGGTGAAAAAGAATGAAGAACTTAAGGACAAGATGGAATTTCAAAAAGAGATTAAGCATATTCAATACCGTCTGACCGGCTTGTCGAATGACGAGAGAGCCCTTATTATGACCGGAGACGATGAATACAGTGAAGGAATGAAGGACAAGGCCGACGATGTTTTAAAGAGTCTTGACCGGGCCGGAAAACTGATCCGGGAAAAATCATACAAAGCGAACGTCGAAGAAATTAAAGAAAACTTCAAGGCTTATTGGGATTTAAATCAACAAGTCATGCAGACTTACGCTTCAAGCCTTAAAAAAGCGGAATCGATCCATTTCGGAGAGGAAAGAACATTAAGAAAAGATGTCCTCGATCCGTCTGTCAATCAGCTGGTCGAAAGCCTGGAACAAGAGGTGGATGATCTGAAAGCAGAGATCAGAGCCAATGGGACGATGAGCGAATGGGTCATCATCGCTGTCACAGGAGTATCAGCGATATTGGGAATTGTTTTGAGTCTGCTGCTCTTGAAGTCTATTCTGGTACCGTTGAGAAGCCTGAATCAGCAGCTTGAGGACATCGCCCACGGCGAGGCGGATTTAACGAAAAAAGTGATCGTCAAAAATAAAGACGAGTTCGGCCAGCTTGCCAATTCTTTCAATGCTTTTGTCCAGTCGCTGACGCAAATTGTGAAGCAGATCAGCAGCTCGTCTGAGCAAGTCGCCGCATCCTCTGAACAGTTGTCCGCAAGCGCGGAGGAATCGAAATCGACTTCCGAACTGATTTCCGAAGAGATGCAGGCGATCGCCGACAGCAACATGACGCAAAGCGAAATGACAGAAAAGAGTTCAGAAGCAATTCATGAATTGCTGGACCGTTTATCATCCGTTGCCTCCAATACAGGCAGCATAGCGGATCTGTCGTCTTCGATGAGAGACAAAGCCGAAATCGGCTCCGAGTCCGTTCATAAAATGCTCGAACAAATGAACTTCATTGATAAGTCAGTCGACTCGGCCGGCAGCGGCCTGCAGGCGCTCGTGTCCAGCACGGCGGAAATCAGCAACATTTCTTCGCTCATCACCGATATTTCGGAGCAGACGAATTTGCTGGCGCTGAACGCGGCAATTGAAGCAGCAAGAGCGGGAGAGCAAGGAAAAGGGTTTGCCGTCGTGGCGGAAGAGGTCCGGAAATTGGCGGACGAAACGAATAAGTCAGCGAGCCACATTCAATCATTGGTCACAACGATCCAAAATGAATCGGTAGAAACGGTAAATAATATTAAAGTCGTTCAAGAAAATGTCAGCTCCGGTATAGCTTTGTCGCAGGAGACGACCGGTAATTTCAACGAAATTTTAAACTTGGTGGAACAGGTTGCTTCTCAAATCCAAGAAGTCGCGGCTTCTACTCAGCAGCTGACATCAGGTGTCGAAATGGTTCAAAACACCATTCAAACATTGGCTTCCGGATCACAGGAAACGTCAGCCAGCACAAAAGCGGTTGCTTCCTCAACCCAGGAGCAGCTGGCTTCAATGGAAGAAATCTCATATGCAGCGGAATCGCTGTCCCAATTGGCTGAAGAACTTCAAACCATTATCAATCGATTTAAATATTAAGCAGAAAACCCCATCCGGCGATGGGGTTTTAATTGGTTTTCATGGCAGCCAAAGCGCCCTCGGGGATTTCTTCTTCGTGTACTTCAGTCAAGCTTTTGGCTTTCGTTCCGTACGCCAATACTTTGATGAAAGCGCCGGGATGCAGTTTTTCGTCTGCCTCTGCCTCAATCTGCTGTTTGTGTCCGCTCGCGTCATAGCCGGTTAATGTGTAGTTGTACTTTCCGTTATCCGGCTTTTCTGCATGATCCTCAGCTTTGAGATAATAAGCCTCAGGCTTTCCCTGGCCTTGTATATAATCATCGGCCAGCGGCACAAGGCCTCCTGTCGCTTTCTGCAGGATAAAAACGCCGGCAACGGCGATCAGAACCGCGGCAATCAGGCCGCCCGCCCGTGTCTTCATATACCGTCTCCTCTTTCATTCAGTTTTGTGGATGGTATTATTTTATAAAAAAGCGCAGAGAGAAGATATTGATTCCTATTACAATACACTTACATGATTGTAAGGTAGGATGGATCGCGGCAGTTTTTGTTTATCAGACCGCTTCGTGTCATAATATATCCAAACCAAAAGGAGAGACCGAGATGCAAAAAGTGATGATTGTAGAAGACGACCCGAAAATTGCAGATTTGTTAAAATCGCATATTGTCAAATACGGATACAACGTTCATGTAGTGAAAGACTTTGACCGTGTCATGGATGAGTTCAGAAGCACGGCGCCTGATCTTGTTCTGCTTGATATTAACCTGCCGAGCTTTGACGGCTACTACTGGTGCCGGCAAATCCGCCAGGAATCGATTTGCCCCGTCTTGTTTATTTCTGCGCGGACAGGTGAAATGGATCAGGTGATGGCATTGGAAAACGGCGGAGATGACTTTATCACCAAGCCGTTTCACGCCGAGATCGTCATGGCAAAAATACGCAGCCAGCTTCGCAGGGCTTACGGCGAATACGCGGCGAAGGCGGAGGAACGGCTGCTGGAAAAAGAAGGGCTGCGGCTGTATCCGGAAAGACTTGAACTGACATTTGCCGGTCAAACGGCTGCTTTGACGAAAAAAGAAGCGGATATTATTGAAAGCTTAATGGAACGCCATCCGAGAATTTCAGGCCGCGAAGATTTGCTGGCCAAGCTGTGGGATGATCAGGCATATGTGGATGAAAACACGCTTAATGTCAACATTACGCGCGTCAGAAAAAAGTTTCAGGAGCTCGGTATTGAAGATGCAGTGGAAACAGTGCGGGGCGCGGGCTATCGCTTGAATGTATCCTGGGTGAAGGCGGGAGAGGAATGAAGCTTTTTTTCAAAGAGCACTATTTGTTGATTGCCGTGCAGGCGCTGCAGTTTATCACAATGCTGTCAGTGTACTGGCTTGATGGGTATCAGCACATCAGACCGGCTTTTTATGCCGTTTTTCTCGGCTTTTTCTTTCTTGGCTTCTATCTTTTCTACCATTACTATACGCGCCGGAAGTTCTACAAACGGATGACGAGCGGGCTGGAGTCATTGGATGACACCTTCAGGCAATCGAATCAGCCCCAATCCCCTTTGTCGGAAGCGCTTGAACAGCTGCTGAAAAGCCAGTACAAGCAATACCGCCAAGAATTAAAGAAGCTGGAGCTTGGCCAAAAAGAGCATTTGACTTTCATGGATCAATGGGTGCACCAAATGAAGACGCCGTTGTCGGTCATCGAACTGACGGCTCAAAATTTGGATGAACCGGAATCATCCAGCATCCGCGAGGAGACCGAGCGGATGAAAACGGGCCTCAATACGATTCTCTATATGGCCAGACTGCGGACGATCGAACAGGATTTCCGTATAAAACCGGTCGCATTGGCGGATATCGTTCACGAGGTCAATCGCGAAAATAAGCGCTTTTACATTCGCAGTCAAGTTTATCCTAAGTTCAAAGAAATCAAAAAAGGCATCACCGTCGAAACAGATGAAAAGTGGCTGTTTTTCATCATTTCCCAGTTTGTCAACAATGCGGTCAAATATTCGGCGGGGAAAAGCAATACAGTCATTATTTCTGTATACGAAAATGATTCGGAAGCGGTATTGGAAGTGGCAGATTTCGGCGCCGGCATCCCGGATACAGATCAAAAGCGGGTTTTCGACCCGTTTTTCACAGGAGAAAACGGACGCCGTTTCAGAGAATCGACCGGAATGGGTCTTTACTTGGCAAAATCGGCGGCTGACCAGCTCGGCCACCGGATCGAACTTGATTCACAAGAAGGGAAAGGCACGACAATTCGGCTGATTTTCACGGCTACGCAAAACCTTACATCGATGTAATGAAAGTGAAAGAAGAATCGATAGTTCATCAACAAGAGATTTAGGTAAACTGGTCACAGATCGAAAGTTAAAGGTGAAAGGAGATCTTGTGATGCTTCAGGTCAAACAAGCCAGTAAGATTTACGAAGGAAAAATTGCGTACCGCGCGTTAACAGATATTAACCTAACAATTGATAAAGGTGAATTCGTCGGGATCATGGGGCCGTCGGGAAGCGGAAAAACGACCCTATTAAATATGATTGCAACGATCGATGAGCCGACGACGGGCGAAATATTGATCAGCGGCCAAAACCCGCATGTTCTCAAAAAAGAAAAATTGGCTAAATTTCGCCGCAGAGAGCTGGGATTTGTGTTTCAGGACTTTAATCTTCTGCCGACATTAACCGTTGAAGAAAATATCGTACTTCCTTTGACGCTTGACGGCGAAAAGGTCAAGGAAATGAAGCGGAGGGCAAACGAATTGGCCGAAAAGCTCGGG
The DNA here is from genome assembly GCF_037969865.1 of Bacillus sp. FSL R7-0646. Taxonomy (NCBI): domain Bacteria; kingdom Bacillati; phylum Bacillota; class Bacilli; order Caryophanales; family Bacillaceae; genus Bacillus; species Bacillus sp. FSL R7-0646. Next base: position 4,106,711 of record NZ_CP150217.1, on the reverse strand, counting down.
ATTACCCAGATCATGAAAAAGCGCACATATGAGATATCGGGCGGTCAGGCCCAGCGCGCCGCTGTAGCAAGAGCGATGATTCATTCGCCGAAGCTTCTGCTTGCCGATGAGCCGACAGGCAACCTTGATTCAAAGTCATCCAAAGATGTGATGGAAATGCTTGAGTCGATCAACCGCAATGAAAAAGCGACCATGATGCTTGTCACGCATGACCCTCAGGCGGCAAGCTATTGCAACCGGGTCGTCTTTATTAAGGACGGAAAGCTGTATTCGGAGATCAACCGCGGCGATAACCGCCAAGCGTTTTTCCAAAAGATTCTCGATACACTGTCCTTGTTGGGAGGGGATGCAAATGACCTTTCGTCAGTTCGCGTTTAACAATGTCATTCGCAACAAAAGGCTGTATGCCGCTTATTTTCTCAGCAGCATGTTTACGGTGATGGTTTTTTTCGCATTTGCGATTTTTGCTTTCCACCCGGTGATGACCAGTGATTCTTTGACTTCCGGCATCGGGCAGCATGCATCCTTTGGCCTGCTGGTCGCCGGCGGCATTATTTTTGTCTTCTCTTTTTTCTTTGTGCTGTACTCGATGAGTTCATTTCTTCAATCGAGAAAAAAGGAATTCGGCGTTTTAATGATTCAAGGGATGTCGATGCGCCAAATTCGCATGATGGTATTTCTTGAAAATATGCTGATTGGATTTTTTGCGACAATCGGCGGGATTGTGCTCGGGCTCGTCTTCGCCAAATTGATACTGCTCACTGCGGAAAATGTCCTGATTATTGATAACAAGCTCGATTTTTACTTCCCGTTGATGGCGATGATTGTGACGTTTATTTCTTTTAACGGTCTGTTCTTATTTATCTCTTTTCTTGTGTCGTTTGTGCTCAGGAGCGAGAAGCTGATTGTTCTGTTAAAAGGGAACAAAATCTCCAAAGGGGAGCCGAAAGCATCTGCCTTGCTTACGCTGGTTGCTGCTGTGCTGCTTGCCGGAGGCTATTACACCGCTTTGATTGTCAAAGAAGGAGGCGTTCTTGTGGCGATGGTGCCGGTGACGATTGTTGTCATTATCGGCACATATCTGCTGTTTACGCAGCTGAGTGTTTATGTGATCCGCAGGCTCAAAAAACGGGAAACCCTGTTTTGGCGGAAAACGAATATGATTTTGTTTTCTGATCTGTCTTACAGGATGAAAGACAATTCGCGGACGTTTTTTATGGTGGCCATTATCTCTACTGTCGCATTCAGCGCCATTGGGACGCTGTACGGTTTCCAAACTCTGGTGACAAACGGAATTAAAGAGATGAACCCGCATACGTTCTCATATAAGCCGCCGGAAACAAACAAACACATCGAAAAAGACGTGGCTTTCATCAATGACACACTGGATGAAAGAAATATCAAAACAGACAAAGCTTCAGCTGTCCTTCAATATTTCGATGTCGGCGGCAATGACATGCTGATTGTGAAAGAATCTGACTATAACAAGTTTGCCGATCTCGTCGGAGCCGACCACGTCAAGCTTGAAGACGGAAAAGCGGCGGCTGCCGAGTATGAGGTCAAGATCGGCTTAGAGGGAGATGATGACCAGCAGCTCCCTTCGTCAATCCCTTTTGCAAATGGAAAACAACTGAAGGCTGATCAAACGATCCGTTCAAAAGCGTTATCTGAACCCAGCTATTATATTGTGACAGACAAAGATTTCGCACAGCTGAAAAAACCGAAAAGCGAAAACCGGTTCTATGCATGGCAGGCAAAAGAAGCTGACGGCATGGCTTTAGTGAAAGCCGGGGAGGCTTTGCAAAAGAAACTGGATTACATGTATTTCGGGGCTGTAGATTATGAGGTATATAATATAAGCAAAGGGTATGGCCCGATATTATTTGTCGGACTGTTTATCGGAATCGTCTTCTTCGTTTCAGCAGGAAGCTTCCTCTATTTCCGGTTGTACACTGATTTGGACGATGATAAGCAGAAATTCAAATCGATTGCCAAAATGGGCTTAACAGACCGCGAACTGCATAAAGTGCTGAACAGGCAGATCGGCATCTTGTTCTTCGCGCCTATCGCTGTTGCCCTTGTCCATGGAGCTGTGGCGCTGACCGCTTTATCGCATGCCTTTCAGTACAACCTCTTCAAGGAATCTGCAATGGTGCTCGGCGTGTTCTTCGCCATCCAGGTCATATATTACTTCATCGTCCGCTTCTACTATACAAAACAGATAAAAGCGGCGATTTAAAAAAGATTAGACTACGTGTCTAATCTTTTTTTTATACTTGCAGCCGGCAAATTTGGGATAAACATACCTATGTATTTTGCCTCTTCCTTCATTTGGATGATTATGTTAATTTGATATTATTTCAAATTTGAAAGAGGAGTGATCGATTTGCAAGTAAAAGAAATTTTTGTCATTCGCTGCATCTCCTGTTTAAGCGTTGTTTTGCTTCATGCGATATCAATGGTGCTCATGGTGCGGGCGGACATGCTCGGAGATGCGGTTTTCCGGGTTGTTGAATCTTTCAGAACGCTCCTGATGTTCAGTACGCCGGCGTTTATTTTCATTTCCGAATTTTTGCTCGCGCATGCCTATCCTGGTGGTGTTCCGGAAGGGTTTTTAAAAAAGCGGTTTAAAACAATTTTCATCCCTTTTCTATTTATCGCTGTTTTGGATGCTTTTATGACCGCAGGTCTGATGATGCAGCAATTTCATGCATCGGTCATTATTAAAAAACTGTTGGCGAATATATTCTTGGGGAATTTCATCGGTTACTTCATTCTCGTCATTTTTCAATTTTACTTGCTGCACATGTGCTTCCATTCATTTTTGCAAAAGGCTTCGCCTAAATGGGTGCTTTCGATTTCTTTTGCGGTCACAGCGGCTTATTTGAGCTATTTCACGTTCATTCAACCTCCGGTCGTTCAGGAGGAGGCGCCGTTTCCTTTTTCGTGGGTGCCGTTTCCCGGCTGGCTCTTTTACTTTTGTTTGGCCTATTATTGCGGCAAGAATTACGAGCGCTTTTTGGCATTGCTGGAACGGTACAGGCATGCGGTGTATGCGGCGGCTGCTGTGACCGGATGTTTCATTGTAGCGGTTTCCTACTTCGGCCAAGACATCGCGGTGACGTCAAAGCGTCCGGATATCCTGCTTTATTCGACAAGCATCATTTTCTTATGCTTCCACCTGTTTTCAAAACTGAAGTCGGTACCGAAGCTGATTATGATGATCAGCAACTATTCTTTTTCTATTTATTTACTGCACGCTTTTATCCTGATTTTCGGGTTGGTCATCTTAACCGCCCTTGACAGCATCGGTACGGTATCGGCTGTTTTGCTTTTGTTTTTCATTTCTACAGGCGCTGCGGTTTTCATATCCTGGGCCGTCAATAAATTGAAGTACGGCTATATGTTTGTCGGAAAAATTTATGTGCCGAAAAAGAGGCGAATGGAGCAAAAAGTGCGCCATCATGCAGGTTAACGACATAACTTGATAGAGCGAAAAGCCAGAGCGAAAGATTGTATCGCCGGGGTTTTTCGCTTTTTTATATTCTCATAAAAATGTTCCGGTTTTGACACATCTCCTTTTAAATGGAAGGTGACTTATTGCCTATAATCATATTATGATAACGATTATCATTTTCAGAATACGGAGGCCTCAACGATGGTTTTAGCCGAATTAAAACAAAAAGAGAGAGCAAGAATCATAGATTTTTCAGACGTGAATGAACTTGTTCAGCGCAGACTCATACAGCTCGGAATGAAAGAAGATGATGAAATTTGCGTGAAGCGCAAATTGCCGTTTGGCGGTCCGTTCATGTTCGAGTCAGGCGGGCAGTGTCTCGGCATACGGCTTGGAGAAGCAAAAAAGATCAGGATTGAAAAGCTATGAACAGCCGGCAGATTGCCCTTTTCGGAAACCCGAATACGGGGAAGACGTCATTGTTTAATGCGCTGACAGGCTCCTATGAGTATGTCGGAAACTGGAGCGGGGTGACTGTTGAGAAAAAGGTGGGGCTGCTCCGTCATAAACAAGGAATGATAGTCGATCTCCCCGGTGTTTATACATTGAGTCCGCTGTCCCGCGATGAAGGGGTTGTCACAGACTTCCTGCTCAATGATTCATTTTCAGATATATTGAATATTGTCGATGCATCACAGTTAAAGCGGAACTTGCACTTAACCGTGCAGCTCCTGGAATTTGGGCATCCGCTTACGATCGGTTTAAATATGATCGATGTCGCAGGACAGCGCGGCGTCTTCATTGATCATCAAAAAATGTCTGATGCGCTAGGTGTTCCGGTAATTCCTGTGATTGCCCGCAGCGGCAAAGGATGTGATGAACTGAGCAGGCATTTGCTTTTTGAAAAGGAAAAGAGGGCGGAGCCGCTCGTCATCAATTACGGAAGCGCAGTGGAAGAAGCGATTGGCCGGATCGAATCGATCATACCCGAACTCCCCGGCGTTTTAAAGCGCTGGATGGCCCTTCAATATTTGGAAGGCAACTCGAAAATGAAAGAACAGCTGGAGGACGCGGCCGACAGCGAAAGATTAAAGGAAATTTACGAGGAGACCGAAAAACGCCTTCATCAGGAGCATTCCGTAAGATCGCTGCATCAGCATATTTACAATGAGAGATCGCGATGGATTGACCGCATCTTGTCAACTTCTGTGCAATATCAGTCAGAGCGAAAACTGACGCTGACTGAACGCGTGGATCAGATCGTAACGCATCAGGTGCTTGGCATCCCGATTTTTTTGTTGTTCATGTATCTCATGTTCATGCTGACGTTTGATTGGTTTGGCGTTCCATTGTCTGATGCACTGGACGGTTTCATCGGGGGACCGCTGACGGAATGGACGGCCTCGGCGCTGTCGGCAATGGGAGCCAGCCCGTTTATCGAGGCGCTTATTCTCGATGGGATTATTGCCGGTGTCGGCGGTGTGCTCGTGTTCGTCCCGCAGATCTTTATCCTGTTTTTCTTCATTTCGGTGCTTGAAGATTCAGGATATATGGCGCGTGTGGCCATGGTGATGGACCGCCTGATGGAGGCGATCGGTTTAAACGGCAAAGCCTTTATTCCGCTGATTATCGGCTTCGGCTGCAATGTTCCCGGCGTCATGGCTGCGCGGACTGTAGAGCAGCCTAAGGAAAGACTCTTGACGATTATGCTGACGCCATTTATGTCCTGTTCGGCAAGGCTGCCGGTTTATGCTCTGTTTGCAGGGGCTTTTTTCGCGGCCCACCAGGCTTTCGTCGTCCTTTCCTTGTATGTGCTGGGCATCGCCGCAGCGCTGGTGCTGGCGAAGTTTTTATCCTCATCCAAGCTCAAAGAAGAAAAGTCGTTCTTCGTGATTGAACTGCCGCCGTACCGTTTGCCTCAAGCGCGTACATTGTGGCGGGCAACATGGGAGAAGGGCAAAGGCTTCGTCCGCAAAGCCGGCACTTACATTTTTGGCGGGTCTGTCCTCATTTGGCTTCTGTCGTATACGGGACCCGGCGGAACGGACGTTGCGATGGATGACAGTTTTTTAGCGATGATCGGGGGAGTGCTCGCACCGCTATTGCTGCCGCTGGGATTCGGCACATGGCAGGCAGCGGCATCACTATTAACCGGTTTTCTCGCGAAGGAAGTTGTCGTTGCTTCGATGAGCATCATCTATTTTGTACCCGAAGCCCAGCTGCAAGGCATGATGGCTGAACAATTTACACCGTTGGCCGCTTACGGATTTATGGCTTTCGTGCTTTTATACGTACCATGCCTCGCGACAGTAGCGGTGATTAAAAAAGAAACAAACTCGAAAAAGTGGATGTTCTTGTCCATTGTTTACGGACTGGCCATTGCATATGCGATCGCGTTCCTGATTTATCAGGGCGGACGACTGCTTGGGTTATCATAGGAAGGATGTGACAGCATGCTGTTTAATATTACGATCGGAGCGCTTATCTTTAGTTATGCGGCATGGACGCTTATAAAATTTGTCAAACGAAGCCGGAAAGGAAAATGCGCCGCCTGTGAATTAAATCGCACCTGTCAATCGGCTTGTGATGATGTAAAAACGAAAAACAGCTGAGGGATCAGCTGTTTTTCATTTTTATATGTTCACCTCACTCATCAAAGCTAGGGTATTTCCTTCGGTATCTTCAAAGAAGGCCACCCAGGTTTCCGTTTGCTCGATTTTCGCCACCACATGCGGCTCTATTGGAAAAGAGACGCCTTTTGTTGCAATTTCATCATATACAGCCGGCAAATCTTCAACTTGAAAATAAATGACGGAGCCTGCATGAGCAAATTCGTCTTTTTCCGGAAGGCTGAGAAGAAGCCGCACTTCGCCGCACTCAAAGAAAGCCATGCGATCTGTCTGAAATAAAAGGGACAGGCCCAATACATCCTGATAAAATGCCGCAGCCCGCTCCAAGTCTTGAACCGGCACCCCGATTTGTCCAACCTTTTCAATTCCCATCATCATCTCTCCTTTTTTTGTTATTATTTTCATTTTCACACACTTGATTCCATATATTTTTTCGATGCATTTTTTGTTTCACGTGAAACAGGAGTGATGGGCTGAAGCAGCGGCATGCGTGTCAAATCATTGTTTTTATGGATGATTATTGTTAACATGGCTTCTGTTTCTTTTAATGGAAAACAATAGAAAGGAGGCGAACATAATGAATGAAAATAAAAAGGCTGAACAGGAGAGAAAAATTGGATTTGAAGGGTTTGTGCTCCTTCTTTCACTGATTTTTATTTCCATTTTTATCACGACAGCATACGAAATACCGAGCAATCTGTTGCTGATCATTCTATTTTTCATCGGCAGCGGCTACTATTCTATTAGGCTCGTGAGCAAAGGTCTGTTGAGAAAAAAGAGGGGACTCGGCTTTAAAGCTGCGTTTTCTGCCTTTGTCGTTTGGATGGCATTATCTTTTTTGTTTCATGACATTTCATATCCATTTAGTTTGAAAGGGTTATTATTTCAAATCATGATGTTTTTTCTTTTCTACATTCCTTTCTATTTGATCTTTCAATTTGCTTTTAGGTTTTCAAGCATTCAAGAAAGAAAACAATAAAAAAAGCTGGAAATTCCAGCTTTTTTACTTATTCTCCTTTTCGCGCTTCACCAGCATCTCCGTAATCAAATCAACCTGTTTGCTGACAGAGATCGGATCGTACGGATAGAACGTGTCAAAGTCGTTGATAAAGACACGGTTGTTTTTGACGGCGTCAAGGTTTTTCCAAATGGAAGACTGCTTCAGCTTGTCCAGCGTTTTGCTGTCGCCGTTCGGGTTATAGTCTGTCACGAACATGTAGTCTGCTGCATATTCAGGTACGACTTCCAAGGAAAGTTCTTTGATTTCGCCTTTTTTGAAGATGTCTTTTTGAATCTTTTCAGGCGCCTTTAAGCCGAGCGCGTTGTACACGGCTTGGCCTCCGCGGCCGCCGTTGTCATTGAACACCCAGAATTGGCCTTTTTCTGTGTTTTCATAAATACCGAAAGTAGCATTTTTGTCGACGACTTGAGCGATTTTTTTCCTCGCTGCTTTCGATTTCCGGTCGAAATCGGCAAGGAATTGTTCAGCTTCTTCTTTAGCTCCTGCAATGTCGCCGAACATCTTAACAGTTTCCTGAACATTTTTCGCCGTGTTATAAGGAATCACAACAGTCGGTGCGATTTTGGACAGTTTGTCGTAATTATCATCGTTCATCACGACAATTAAATCAGGCTTCAGCTTCATGACTTTTTCCACATTAATCGGGTCGCCTAAATCCGTTACATCTTTCATACGGTCCTTTAAAAATGGATTGGAGAAAGACCACGAGCCGGAGCCGACGACATTGGCGCCGACCGTGAACAGTTCACCGGCATAAAAGTCTGTCACGATGCGCTTTGGATGTGTTGGAATCTTCACGCTTCCACGCGTTGATTGATATGTTCTTGTCGTTTCTTCAGCCGCTTTTTCTTTGCTACCGTTTGACGCATTGCCGCTTCCGCAGGCGCTGACCACTATACACAACAGCATAACTAAACCGATTATCAATAAGTTCTTTTTCACTTGACCCTCCTGTTGATGTGAAACATATGACATTTCCTAAGTGATAATGATTCGCATTATCAATGTAAATATAGCAGATCAATCCCTCTCTCGTCTATCACTTTTTTTGCTAAGTATGATTAGTGTGGTTTTGGTTAATTTGTTACTATAAACAGAAAAAGGACTGATGAGAGATGGCAGAAACGAACCCGGTGATCAAAAAATTGCAGTTCAAGGATAATGGACAGCCTGTACTGATTGTGAATCCGCCTGAGGCATACAGCGGCGTCATCGCTGAATTTCAAGGCCCTGTTCATCATCACGCCGAATCGGACCAATATGATTTTGTTCAGGTATTCGCAGCGACCAACGCAAAGCTGCAGGCTTTAGCCAAGGAGGCTGAACGTCATTTGGCGGAAGACGGTCTGTTTTGGCTTTGCTACCCGAAAAAATCATCGAAAGTCTACAAAGGATCGGACTGCAGCCGCGATACAGTAGCCGGACTGCTTGCAGACCAGGGCTATGAACCGGTTCGCCAAATTGCAATTGATGAAGACTGGTCTGCGCTCAGATTTCGCAAGGCGGAAAACATCAAAACGATGAAGCGGAAATTTGCCGTAACAGAGAAAGGTAAGCAGCGTACAGATCAAGAATGATTATATACGCCTCCTTTCAGGGGGACGAATATTCAGCTTGTGAACGAAAGTACACAAAAAAGAAATAATATTATGTTCAATGATTCACAAACTTTTTGTATAATGAATCTAATCTTTTAAAATACCATAGAAAAGAGGTATGCAGCATGAAGAAATGGGCATTTGTATCAGACTTTGATGGGACGATTTCCAAACAGGATTTTTACTGGATGGTCATTGATAAATATTTTCCCGAAGGCCGTGAATTGTTCAAGAAGTGGAAGTCCGGAGAATTAAAAGATATCGAATTTTTGGGAACCGTTTTTGCTTCGATTAATCAAAGCGAACAAAAAATCATTGATGACATCCATTCCATACCGATTGATGAATATGTGCCTGACTTCATTCAGCATGTCCAGAAAAGCGGCGGCGACTTCTACATTTTAAGCGCCGGCACGGATTATTACATTCATTATATTTTAAAGAAATACGGGATTACAGACGTTGAGGTCTATTCAAATAAAGGCTTTTTTAAAGAAGACAATGTTCATATGGACATTGATGAGAATCATTGGCATTACTCTGAGCGCTATGGGATTGATAAATCAAAGGTCATTCAAAAGCTGAAAGAAGAGTATGAGACGGTTTATTTTGCAGGCGACAGTGAACCGGATTCGCACCCGGCTAAATTTGCGGATGTTACGTTTGCAAAGGATGCGCTCCAGGATTTGCTGCGTCAGCAGGGGGTGCCATTTGTAGCCGTTGAAACATTTGAAGACATTGAACAATATCTTAAAGAAAAAGGGCGGATCGTCTAATGCCGCGCCAGGTTACCAGCATAGCCATCCCCGCGGTTTTGGACATTAGTGAGGGCGTGCTTGGCCGGTTGGATGAGATATTGAGAAAACATCAGTTTGCCAAGGCGATCATGTTTTTTGACGATTTTTCCTATCAGCAGTATGAGCATTCACTGAAAACCGCATTTCAACATGTTAAAGTTGAAGCCGTTCTGCTGCCGTCCAATCTGGACATACAGGAGCTTTTGAAGCGGGCATTTTCGATCGGGAATTGCGATGTCATTATTGCCATGGGCGGCGGGTATGTTGTGGACTGCGGAAAATACATCGCCTTTTCCAAGCGGACCCCGTTCATCAGCATTCCGACGTCGGCATCCAATGACGGGTTTGCGAGCAGCAATTGCTCGCTTCAGGTCGAAGGAAAAAAAACAACCGTTCCGGCAAGGGTTCCCTACGGAATCATAGCTGATTTGAGCATTATTCAAAAAGCGCCGGATTGCTTTATTTTGGCGGGGATCGGAGATTTGATGTCCAATATTACGGCCCTTTATGATTGGGAGTTTGAGGAGCGGCACGGGGTCGGCGATGTAAATGCGTTTGCGTCGATGCTCAGCAAGAAAGCGGTCAACAGCTTTGTCCGTACGCCGATGCAGGATATTAAACAGCCGATCTTCTTAAAAGAGCTTGTCAGTTCTTTGACAATGGGCGGCATCGCTACGGAAATCAGCGGAAACAGCGCGCCGATCAGCGGTTCTGAGCACCTGATATCCCACGCCTTGGACAAAATTTCGAAAAAACCGCAGATGCACGGCATTCAAGTCGGGGTAGCCACCTACATCATGGCCCATGTACAGGATCACCGGGCTGAGCGGATTGAAAAGGTGTTTACGAGAACGGGCTTTTTCCAATATGTCAAAACGCTGAATCTGAACAAAGATGAGTTTCGCGAGGCGATCAATTTGTCGCACACTGTCAAGCCCAACCGCTATACGTACTTGCATGAAGCCGGCTATCGCGAAAAAGCGCTTCGCATTCTTGATGAAGATCCGATTCTGCAAGAAATATTTTAAGCAGGCCAAGCTTGCCCGAAAAACGCCTTATTTGCTGTAAGGCGTTTTTTCCGTGGGCATCAGATGAAAATGACCGGGAAAAGCTGTGATACAATAAAGAAGGTATGGGTCATAAGTACGATGTTAGGGCTCGATTCTGATCAGGGAGAGTGTAAAATGTACAAACTAATCGCGATAGATATGGATGGAACATTGTTGAATGATCTTCATGAAGTAACAGAGGAAGTACGGAATGCCCTGCATGCCGCGAAAAAACAAGGCGTAAAAATCGTTCTCTGCACGGGCCGTCCCCTCGGCGGTGTAAGCCGCTACCTGGAAGAACTGAATTTAAATGAAGACGGCGATTATGTCATCGCCTATAACGGAGCGCTCGTTCAAAATACGCATACTCAGGAAGTTGTGTCAGAACTGACACTGGGCTATGATGATGTGAAATCGTTATATGAGCTCAGCCAAAAGCTTGATACTCCGATGCACTTTTTTGATTCGGCTTATTTGTATACGCCAAACCGGGAAATCAGCCCGTATACCGTTTACGAATCATACGTCACCAAAGTGCCGCTCCGGTTCCGGACGATCGAAGAAATCCCGCAAGATCTTCTGGCGCCAAAGGCGATGTACATTGATGAGCCGGAAAAGCTGGACCGGACGATCGCCGCAATACCGGAAGACGTCAAGGAACGCTATACAATGGTGAAAAGTTCGCCGTTCTTTTATGAAATTCTTCACCCTGCGGCAAGTAAAGGAAATGCTGTTCAGCAGCTTGCCGACATATTAGGCATCGCGCAGGAAGAAGTGATGTGTATTGGAGACAACGGAAACGACATGTCCATGATCGAATGGGCGGGTTGCGGAGTCGCCATGGGGAATGCGATCCCTGAGGTAAAAGCTTCGGCCGATTACGAAACGCGTACGAATAATGAAAACGGCGTTGCCCACGCCATTCGTGAGCTTGTATTGTCCAAATAAAAAAAGCCGGCCCTTGGAAAGGCCGGCTTTTACTTATTTAACGGCGCCATGCTTCAATCTGCCAGATATGAGTCACCCAGTCTTCATAAAAAGCCGGTTCATGGGATACGAGCAAAATCGTTCCCTTATAGTCGCAGAGCGCTTGCTTTAACGCATGCTTTGCCGATGCGTCAAGATGGTTTGTCGGTTCATCAAGAACAAGCAGGTTGCTGTTTGAAAGCATCAGCTCCGCCAGCCGGACCTTTGCCTGTTCACCGCCGCTGAGCGTAAAAAGGGGCTGGCTGATATGCTTTGGCGTCAAGCCGGATACCGCGAGCGTCTGCCTGATGTCTTTTTCCGGTAGATCAGGATAGAACGCCCGCAATTTTTCAAGCGGTGTATCATGAGAAGCTGGGCTTTCCTGCCTGAAATAGGCCGCCTGTAAATGCTGTCCTGCTGTGACGATGCCGCTCAGAGGCTTGAGGTCGCCGAGCAGCGTTTTGATAAGCGTCGATTTTCCGGCGCCGTTTTCTCCAATAATCGCGATTTTATCGCCCCGTCTTACGGTCAGGGAAAGAGGCTTAAATAATGGAACTGTGTAGCCGGCCTCAAGATTTTCCGTTTTGAGTACAGTCATCGCCGGGTTTCGCCCCGTTTTAAATGCAAAGCTTGGGACATAAGAATCTGTCGGTTTTTCGATTCGCTTGATTTTGCGTAATGCTTTCTCCCTGCTTTTGGCCTGTTTCGCCTTTCGGACTCTGTTCCGGTCGATAAACGCCTCTAACTTTTTGATTTCCCTGTTCTGTTTTGCATATGCGGCTTCAGCCTGTGCCCTGATTTGCGCATACTCCTTCAGAAAATATTGATAGTTGCCGGAATAACGTTTGATCACATGATGCTCCAGATGGAATGTAACCGTCGTGATTTCATTTAAGAAGCGTTCGTCATGAGAGATGACAAGAAATGCGTGCTCATAGTTTTTCAAGTAGCCAGTCAGCCACTCAATGTGAGCGGCATCCAAATAGTTGGTCGGCTCATCCAACAGCAGTACATCAGGCTCTTCAAGCAGCAGTTTGGCAAGCAGCAGCTTTGTACGCTGCCCGCCGCTTAAAGCCGTGACATCCTGGTCAAGCCCGATTTCCGCCAAGCCGAGGCCTTGTGCGGCATCCTCAATTTTCGTTCCGATTTGGTAAAATCCTGAAGCTTCCAGCTCAGCCTGAAGCTCTCCGTATCTTTTCAGGACGGCTTCAAGGTTGTCTCCGGCATCGGCCATTTTTTCGGCAAGCCCATTCATTTCCTTTTCGATTTCAAACAGCCGGCCGTACGCTTTCTCCATGTACTGAAGAATGGTTGTGCCTTCCGTCAGCTTGGCATGCTGTTCAAGAAAGCCGACCCGAATGTTTGGCTGCCATTCAATGTTTCCATGATCGGGCAGAAGGCTGCCCGTCAAAATGCGCAGCAATGTCGACTTTCCGGCTCCGTTTGCACCGACAAGACCGGCATGTTCCCCTTTCAGCAGGCGGAACCCGGCGTCTTGAAAGATCATGCGGTCTCCATATATATGGGTCAAATTCGTTACATGAACAATACTCATGATGATTCTCTCCTTCAGGCTTATTTTTGAAAAAACAAGCCATCTAAAGAGAACAGCGTGAAGCATCGCTATCCTGTCCGGCAAAAAAACGGGTAAGGCAAACTACACCTTACCCGCTACATATTTAAAATACAGCAAGAAAGGATGTCAAATCGTATCAAACTGTTCCCGAGATGGCTTGTCTAAAAAAGGGCAGACTTCTCCCGTCTTTAAGCCAATTCTCTTTTAAGAACAGTTGATAAGATTTTCATTCCTTTCCACCTCATTTTGGTCAAATTTACCTTCACAACACATTATATGAAGCGGAATGCCGCTTGTCAAACCGCTGCCTTATCAATTGACATCGTGTAGGCAGTGTGTTATTTAATTTGTGAACAGAATCGAACGATATATGTATATCATATGAGCAAAAGAGGAGAGGGATAGATGGCTAAGAGAGAATTCAAAGCAGAATCCAAGCGATTGCTGGACATCATGATCAACTCGATTTATTCCCAAAAGGAAGTCTTTTTAAGGGAGCTGATATCCAATGCGAGCGATGCCATCGATAAAATCTACTACAAAGCGCTGACAGATGATTCACTGACATTTAACAAAGACGATTACTACATAAAAATCTCCGCAGATAAAGAAAACAGAACGCTGACCATTGCGGACACCGGAATCGGCATGACGAAAGAAGAGCTTGAAGAGCATCTTGGAACGATTGCCAAGAGCGGCTCGCTTGCGTTTAAACAAGAAAACGAATTAAAAGACGGGCACGATATTATCGGCCAGTTCGGCGTCGGTTTCTACGCCGCTTTTATGGTTGCGGACACCGTCACCGTCATTACAAAAGCCCATGGCAGCGATGAAGCGCATCAATGGGAATCAGCCGGAGCCGACGGCTATACAATCGAACCGGCTGCGAAAGAATCAGCCGGAACCGATGTCATTCTGAAGCTGAAAGAGAATACAGACGATGAAAACTATGATGAATACCTGGATGTTCATCGCTTAAAAGCGATCATCAAAACATACTCTGATTTCATCCGCTACCCGATCAAGATGGATGTCGCGGTCAACAAGCCGAAAGAAGGCGCCGAAAATGAATTTGAAGAAGTCCAGGAAGAACAGACGGTCAACAGCATGGTGCCGATTTGGAGAAAAAACAAAAGCGAACTGAAAGATGAAGATTATGAGGCGTTTTATAAGGAAAAGCATTACGGTTTTGACAAGCCTCTCGCGCACATCCATACAAGCGTAGACGGCGCGGTGAGATACCATGCGATTTTATTCATTCCTGAAAATATTCCGTTCAACTACTACACGAAGGAATTCGAGAAGGGTCTGGAACTGTATTCGAACGGTGTGCTGATCATGGAAAAGTGTCCGGATCTGCTGCCTGACCATTTCAGCTTTGTCAAAGGAATGGTTGATTCAGAAGATTTATCGCTCAACATTTCGAGGGAGATGCTCCAGCATGACAGGCAGCTGAAGCTGATTGCCAAAAACATCAGCAAAAAAATCAAGAATGAGCTGAAGAGCTTGCTGAAAAATGACAGAGAAAAATACGAGTCTTTTTATCAATCGTTTGGCAGACAGCTTAAATTCGGGGTATACAATGATTTTGGAGCCCATAAAGATCTGTTGAAAGACCTGCTGCTTTTCTATTCATCAAAAGAGAAAAAGCTGGTCACCCTTGAGGAATATGTGTCCAGAATGCCTGAAGATCAAAAATACATTTATTATGCATCAGGCGACTCGTATGACCGAATAGAAAAGCTTCCTCAAACCGAGCTGGTTTCGGAAAAAGGGTATGAAATCCTTTATTTCACCGAGGATATCGATGAGTTCGCCATCAAAATGCTGGCGAATTATCAAGAGAAAGAATTCAAGTCGGTATCAAGCGGCGACCTCGGAATCGAAAACGATGACGAGCAAAACCAATCTGACGGGGATGACAGCCAATACAAAGACCTGTTTGAAGAGATGAAAAAGACTCTGGATGGAAAAGTGAAAAGCGTGAGGGCGTCAAAACGGCTGAAGACTCACTCCGTATGCCTTGCCGCTGACGGAGAAGTCACCATCGAGATGGAGAAAATCTTAAACGCAATGCCTGACAATCAGCATGTAAAGGCTGATAAAGTATTGGAAATCAATATAAACCACGAAGTCTTCAAAACATTGCAGAATGCTTTTGACAACGACAAGGATAAATTCAAACTGTACACCGGCCTCCTGTACAACCAGGCGCTGCTGATAGAAGGCTTGCCAATTGAAGACCCCGTCGAATTTACGAACGATATATGCAAAGTAATGGCATAAAAATAAAAAAAGATACATCTCAGCTTCTTGCGAGATGTATCTTTTTTTTGATGTTAATGCTTCACAACTTCCTGTCCCCGCACATTCCAAGTCATCGCAAATATGAGTGCTGCGATTGCACATGAAGCGGTTAAAAGCGTAAAGCCCGCATTCCAGCCGGATGCATCGACGATAACACCCATCAGCGCATTCGCCGTCAAGGTTCCGCCCAGGTAACCGAACAGACCGGTCAATCCTGCAGCCGTGCCGGCCGCTTTTTTAGGAACAAAGTCAAGCGCTTGAAGGCCGATCAGCATGACGGGACCGTAAATGAGGAATCCGATCGCGATCAATGATGCCATGTCGATCATCGGATTGCCGGCTGGGTTGAACCAGTACACAAGCACCGCGATCAAAACACCTGCCATAAAGACAAAGCCTGCCGGTCCGCGGCGTCCTTTAAACCATTTGTCAGAGATCCAGCCGCACAGCAATGTCCCCGGAATCCCCGCCCATTCATACAGAAAATAAGCGACGCTTGATTTGCTCATGTCAAAGCCTTTTTCTTCGCTTAAATAGGTTGGAGCCCAATCCAGAACGCCGTAGCGGACGAAGTACACGAAAATGTTGGCAAGTGCGATCGCCCACACCCATTTATTATTTAATACATGTTTGAAAAGGATTTCTTTCGTTGATAATTCCTTTTCAAAGGTTTTCTTCGATTTGCTTGAATAATCGTTGCGGTATTCCTCGATTGGAGGAAGTCCGACAGACTGCGGCGTATCCCGGATCAGCCAGTAAGAAATGACGGCAACGGCGATGGCGACCAAGGCCGGCAAAATAAACACACCTTCATAGCCTGTAGCAGATCCCGTTATGCCTGAGAAGATGGCGACGCCGGCAACGGCAATCGGCGCCATCAGTCCCCCGCCGACATTGTGGGCGACATTCCATATGGCGGTTTTATTTCCCCTTTCGCTGACGCTGAACCAGTGGACAAGGACACGCCCTGACGGCGGCCATCCCATGCCCTGGAACCAGCCGTTTAAGAACAGCATGATAAACATAATTGCGATCGATGAGGTGAAAAAAGGAACAAACCCCATCAAGAGGCTGATGACAGCGGAAAGGATCAAACCGGCGGGCAGGAACATCCTCGGATTGCTCCGGTCCGATATCGTGGCCATCACGAACTTGCTCAGCCCGTAAGAGATGGATAGAGCGGACAAGGCAAAGCCGAGCGCCGACTTTGAAAAGCCCTCTTCGATCAAATAAGGCATGGCAAGCGAGAAATTTTTGCGAATTAAATAGTATGCCGCATAACCGATGAAGATGCCGAGAAAAACTTGCAGTCTGAATTTCTTATATTCCGAATCAATTTGATCTTCCGGCAGCCGCTCAATCGGCGGTGCTGGCTTAAACAGTTTTAACATGGTATTCCCCTTCTTTATTCATTTACTTCTTTTCGCGCAAAACATCGCGCAGCCGGTCCGGAAAGTTGGTGAACATTCCGGTCGCTCCCCAATCGAGCAGCCGCTTCATATCTTCTTTTTTATTCACAGTATAAGGATGGACCAGCATGCCGGTGCGTCGAATCTTTTGCACGTATGCCCGGCCAATGCGGTCAAAGTTCATGCCGAGTCCGACGCTGTAAGATTGATATTGTTTTAATTCGGCGTCAGTAATGGCAGCAGGTTTGTCGTACCATAATAATTGCACTAGCGGAATGTTTGGATTAGCGTTATGAATGATTTTTAAGCTTTCAGGACTAAAAGATTGAATGATGACTTTGCTTGAATGAATGTCTGCTCCGGTCAATTTGTATTGCTTCAGGATGTCCAGGAGCTTTTCTTCCATATGATCATAGTCTTCCGGTGATTTTGTTTCGATATAGTAGCGCGCGCTTCTCCCGAATGTTTGGATGATTTCTTCAAGGGTGGGCACTTTCAGCCCGGCGTACTCCGGTTTTGCCCGCTCAGGATATGCTTCGTTAAACCAGGAGCCTGCATCAAGCTCTTTGATTTCTTTCAGCGTATAGTCTTTGACAAAACCCGTACCATTAGTCGTACGATCCAATGTCTCATCGTGCATGGCGACCAAGTGGCCGTCTTTTGTCATTTGAAGATCGATTTCTATGTAATCGCCTTTCATTTTTTGTCCAAGCTTATAAGCCAAAAGCGTGTGCTCGGGAGCATGCCCCGATGCGCCGCGGTGCGCGACATTTAGTAGCTTGTTCGGATTGAGCTGCGGCTGGGAATGGCTTGCCGCCTCCGCATGCCCGCTGAATCCAAAACCAAAAGCAGCGATTGCGGCCGTTATAAGGAAGATGCTGCGGACTAGTCTTTTCATAACATGATCTCTCCTTTCAAGCTGTTATACAGAATAAAGGTGCCGTCTATTCATTACGATTGCTTTCGCCCCCTCTTAGATGACGAAGAAAAAGAGATCCACAAAAAAACCCCTGGCACAAGAGGGTCTTATTGTGAATCTCCCATTCTCCGTCACTTGTATTAACTTCTTTCCTATCATATCAAAAATGGAAGCGCTGTCAACAGGATTTTAAAAATAAAGAAACCTATCTTTTAAGATAGGTTTCCTGATCATTTAGCGGGCAAACAGCCGGTCGATGAAATCAATGTCCTCTTGAGACAGATTGACTTCTGCCGTTTTGAGGTTGTCGATCAGCTGATCAGCGCGTTTGGCGCCCGGGATCAACACGTCGATTTCAGGCCGCGCCAAGTACCAGGCCAAGACGATATGGGCGATGTCGACATTATGTTTTTCCGCGATCGGCGCAAGCTGGTTCACTTTTCTAATGTTTTCTTTGAAGCGTTCGCCTTGGAAGTTTTCCATTTCTCTTCTCAGGTCGCCTTCCGGGAACGTTGTATCTTCGCTGTATTTTCCGGCGAGCAATCCGGAGACGAGCGGGAAGTAAGGAACAAATGAGATGTTATGCTCCTGTGTATACGGGAAGAATGTCGTCTCAGCTTCCCTGTTCAGCAGGTTGTATTCGCCTTGGAGCACATCCACCAATCCGTCTTTGTTCGCTTCTTTCAGCTGCTCAAGAGAAAAGTTGGATACACCGATTGCTCTGATTTTGCCTTCCTGCTTCAGTTCATGGAGCGCCTGAACCGCTTCGTCTTTCGGCGTATTTTCATCAGGAAAATGGATATAGAAAAGGTCGATGTAGTCAGTTTGCAGCCGCTTCAGGCTTTCTTCGACGGACTTTTTCAAAAATGCGGGAGAGTTGTCAAAGACAAAATCGTCTCCTTCTTTCTTATGGGCGGCTTTTGTTGCAATCACGACATCTTCGCGGTTGAATTCTTTAAGGACTTCGCCGATTAATTCCTCGGAACGGCCGATGCCGTATATGTAGGCGGTATCTAAAAAAGTGACGCCGTTTCTTATTGCTTCCCGCACCAATTCTTTTCCCGTTTCTTCATTGAGATTCGGATAAAGGTTATGTCCTCCGACAGCATTGGTTCCCAAACCAATCGGAAATACGTGCAAGTCTGATTTGCCAACTTTAACTTTTTTCATTGAATTCCCCTCCTGATATGATGTGTAGATAAATAAACTTGGCCGGCCGCTTGGAAACAGCCGGTCAAGGGTGTCCGCTTCAACTATACATGTTTTGCCAAATGGATTTCAATTTTGCGATCTTTACAGTACACGTGATATTCCTCATCAAGCGCCTGAGATGTGACGATCGCGTGCAATCTGTCAAACGGCGCGTACGTCAGCAGGGTCGACTTCCCGAATTTGGAATGGTCGGCCAGCAAATATACTTGTTTTGCTTTTTCGGATATTTT
Organism: Bacillus sp. FSL R7-0646; assembly: GCF_037969865.1. Classification (NCBI taxonomy): domain Bacteria; kingdom Bacillati; phylum Bacillota; class Bacilli; order Caryophanales; family Bacillaceae; genus Bacillus; species Bacillus sp. FSL R7-0646. The sequence continues at coordinate 4,087,540 of NZ_CP150217.1, read as the reverse complement.
CTTTTTAATTTCATATTCAAGCAGATCGGAGTTTGTCAGTCCATGGGTAAGTGTTGCGCCGGTTGCCGACATGAAAGCTTTATTAATATTATATTTATCCAGCGTTCCCGGATCATCCATGCCGACGAAGGACTGCGTTTTCCGTTTGTAGTTGCTGCCGATGATGATCAAGTTTATATTTTGCATCGCTGCAGCAGCGTTGATAATGTCGAGGCTGTTCGTTAAAACGGTTACATTTTTATTTGGATCAAGAGTTTCCAATATGGATCGGGTCGTTGTGCCGGAATCAATAAAAATCAGGTCATGGTCTTCAATAAAGCGTGAAGCATAGCGCGCGATTTTTGTCTTGGCATCCTTGTTTTGAATGGTTCTGTTTTCAAAAGGGATCAAGGCCGTTTTTTCGATCGCTGTTACGCCGCCGTAGACTTTTTTTATAACTCCTTTCTCGGTCAGCTTGTTAATGTCGCGTCTGACCGTGTTTTTTGAAACATTAAAGACCTGGCATAGTTCATCAAGCGAAACGGTGCCATTGGTCAAAATATAATCTTCCATTTCTTTAATCCGCATTAACTTCATACTAAGTATCTCCTTCTAGTATATTTGACTAAATATATATGACGAACCCAAAAGTTAACCAATAATTGCTTAAAAAATGATACCATTGGTGATTATTTTTTGCAAGATTTGCCCTGTTTCTTTTTATTATACAATGTTTCCCTAAATCATTTTAACGTTTTCTACAAATCTTACAAAAGAAAAATTTAATGATTTTGATTGACTTATGGGTAAGGCCGGATTAAAATATAACCAAGAAGTGACCAAAACGTGATAATGTTGAGAAATTTCTGATGTGTAAATGTTTTATTGCGTCATGGTTCTTTGGATAAAATCATAGTTCTATTCATTAATTTCTTTTGTAAGCGTTTAATTCCTGTTTTTTGCGAAAATCCGTTGTGCAATGAAGAGCTGTTCGGCATTCATACATAATGGTTGAAACCTGCCCCATCTGTACCAGGAGATGTTTAATATTCAAGGAGGTTATAAGAATGGCAGAAATCAGAAAGTTAAGAAACTATATTAATGGAGAATGGGTTGAAAGCAAAACCGACAAATATGAAGATGTAGTCAATCCAGCGACGAAAGAAGTGCTGTGCCAAGTGCCGATTTCGACGCGAGAGGATATAGAATACGCAGCGCAAACAGCGGCTGAAGCGTTTAAAACATGGTCAAAAGTGGCTGTTCCGCGCCGGGCAAGAATTCTATTTAACTTTCAGCAGCTTTTAACTCAGCATAAAGAGGAGCTTGCCCACCTCATCACGATTGAAAACGGAAAAAACACGAAAGAAGCGTTGGGTGAAGTTGGACGCGGCATCGAGAATGTCGAGTTTGCAGCTGGAGCGCCTTCACTGATGATGGGAGATTCACTTGCTACAATTGCAACCGATGTTGAAGCGGCGAACTACCGGTACCCGATCGGAGTCGTCGGCGGAATTGCACCATTTAACTTCCCGATGATGGTACCATGCTGGATGTTCCCAATGGCCATTGCGTTAGGAAACACATTTATTCTGAAGCCTTCCGAACGGACGCCGCTTTTGACGGAAAAGCTAGTTGAACTGTTTGAAAAAGCCGGACTTCCAAAAGGGGTCTTCAATGTGGTATACGGCGCGCATGATGTAGTAAACGGCATTCTCGAACACCCGGAAATTAAAGCGATTTCATTCGTCGGTTCAAAACCGGTCGGAGAATATGTCTATAAAAAAGGAAGCGAAAATCTGAAACGCGTTCAATCGCTGACAGGCGCTAAAAACCACACCATCGTTCTGAACGATGCCAACCTTGAAGATACGGTAACAAATATTATCGGCGCTGCTTTCGGATCTGCCGGCGAACGCTGCATGGCATGCGCAGTAGTAACGGTTGAAGAAGGAATTGCAGATGAGTTCATGGAAAAATTGGTTCAGAAAGCATCTGAAGTCAAAATCGGAAACGGACTTGACGACGGTGTATTCCTCGGGCCTGTCATTCGCGAAGACAACAAGAAACGCACACTCGGCTATATACAAAAAGGAATTGAAGAGGGTGCGAGACTTGTCTGCGACGGACGCGAAAATGTTACAGATGAAGGCTATTTCGTCGGCCCGACAATCTTTGACAATGTCACAACTGATATGACGATCTGGAAGGACGAAATTTTTGCTCCTGTACTATCGGTCATCCGTGTGAAGAACTTGAAAGAAGCGGTTGAGATCGCCAACCAGTCCGAATTTGCAAACGGCGCATGCTTGTTCACATCGAATTCGAATGCGATCCGCTATTTCCGTGAAAACATTGATGCGGGAATGCTCGGCATCAACCTGGGTGTACCGGCTCCGATGGCATTCTTCCCGTTCTCCGGATGGAAGTCTTCGTTCTTTGGTACATTGCATGCCAACGGAAAAGACAGCGTCGATTTCTATACGCGCAAAAAGGTCGTCACTGCAAGATATCCGGCGCCTGACTTCAATTAATTGTGAAAAAACCGGGCGGTGCGGTTCCCGCGCTGTTCGGATCATGTTTCAAGTTTGAAAAGGAGGCTTTATCCATGAGTCATTTGTTGCGCAAGCCGCAGGCGAATGAGCTGTCACAAGGCGTGAAGCTTGTACACGAAGTGAAAAAATCGAATTCCGATCTAAGTTATGTCGAGTTTAAAGTCCTTGATCTTGCACCGGGATCCAGCTATGAAGAATCGCTGAGCAAACAAGAATGCTGCATCGTCGCGCTTACCGGAAAGATTACCGCAACCGATCATGAACAGACATTTGAAAATATCGGCACGAGAGAAAGCGTTTTCGAAAGAAAGCCGACCGACAGCGTATATGTGTCAAATGACCGCAAGTTCGGCATTACCGCCGTTACAGAGGCAAGAGTTGCCCTGTGCTATTCACCTTCTGAAAACCAGCTTCCGACGAAACTGATCAAAGCTGAAGACAACGGTATTGAGAACCGGGGAAAATTCAGCAATAAACGAACCGTCCATAACATACTTCCGGATTCAGATCCTTCAGCGAACAGTCTTTTAGTCGTCGAAGTCTACACTGAAAGCGGAAACTGGTCCAGCTATCCGCCGCACAAGCATGACCAAGACAACCTGCCTGAAGAGTCCTTTTTAGAAGAAACATACTACCATGAACTTGATCCGCAGCAAGGCTTCGTATTTCAGCGCGTATACACGGATGACCGTTCCATCGACGAGACGATGACTGTTGAAAATGGAAACGTTGTCATCGTGCCGGCCGGATACCATCCTGTCGGGGTGCCTGACGGATACACATCCTATTATTTAAACGTGATGGCAGGGCCGACGCGTAAATGGAAGTTTCATAACGACCCTGACCATGAATGGATTTTGGAACGCTAACAATAAGGCAAGGAGAGGCTGTTGAAGATGAAGTATACGTTTAATGAAGAGAAAGAATTTGACATTGTAGCGATCGGCCGCGCATGCATCGATTTAAACGCAGTCGAATACAACAGGCCGATGGAGCAGACGATGACATTTTCAAAATATGTCGGCGGCTCCCCGGCTAATATTGCAATCGGCAGTTCCAAATTAGGCTTGAAGACCGGATTTATCGGGAAGATTCCGGATGACCAGCACGGCAGATTCATCGAAACCTATATGAGAAATACAGGTGTCGATACGTCACAAATGGCGGTTGATAAAGACGGACATAAAGCTGGGCTTGCTTTCACAGAAATTTTAAGCCCTGAAGAATGCAGCATTTTAATGTACAGGGATGATGTTGCAGATCTTTACCTTGCCCCTTCTGAAGTGAACGAAGACTATATTGCCAAATCGAAGATGCTTCTTGTGTCAGGTACGGCGCTGGCTAAAAGCCCTTCCCGCGAAGCGGTGCTGAAAGCCGTACAGCTGGCGAAAAAGCATCAAGTGAAAGTGGTCTTTGAGCTTGACTATCGTCCATATACGTGGACATCTGCGGAGGAAACGGCCGTCTACTATACGCTTGTTGCCGAACAATCAGACATTGTCATCGGGACGCGTGATGAGTTTGATGTAATGGAAAATAAGAGCCGCGGCAGCAATGAAGAATCTGTTCAGCATTTATTTGCACATTCCGCAGATCTTGTCGTTATCAAGCACGGTGTCGAAGGTTCATATGCATACAGCAAATCCGGGGACGTCTTCCGGGCGAAAGCGTACAAAACGAAGGTCTTGAAAACGTTTGGAGCGGGCGATTCATACGCCTCCGCCTTCCTCTACGGACTCGTTTCAGGCAAAGATATTGAAACCGCGCTGAAATACGGAAGCGCTTCCGCCTCGATTGTTGTTTCAAAGCACAGCTCATCTGAAGCGATGCCGACAGTCGCCGAGATTGAAGAGCTTATTGCGGCTCAGTCTTAAATGAAGAATATGAATAAAGGTGGGATCGTTTGTGGGCAAGAAAATACGTTTAACCACAGCACAAGCGTTAATTAAGTTCTTAAATCAGCAGTACATCCATGTAGATGGAGAAGAAACTCCGTTTGTCGAGGGAATCTTTACGATTTTTGGCCATGGGAACGTCGTTGGAATCGGCCAGGCGCTTGAACAGGATGCCGGCCACTTAAAGGTGTTTCAAGGCAAAAATGAGCAGGGAATGGCGCATGCAGCAATGGCTTACAGCAAGCAAATGCTGAGAAGGAAGATCTATGCCGTGTCGACATCAGTCGGACCGGGAGCAGCTAACCTTGTGGCAGCCGCAGGTACTGCGCTTGCGAACAACATTCCAGTCCTCTTGATTCCAGCCGATACATTTGCCACGAGACAGCCTGATCCTGTTCTTCAGCAAGTAGAGCAGGAATACAGTGCGGCGATTACGACGAACGATGCATTGAAGCCTGTTTCGAGGTATTGGGACCGTATTACGCGCCCTGAACAGTTGATGAGCAGTCTGATTCGCGCTTTTGAAGTAATGACAGACCCTGCAAAAGCTGGTCCTGCAACGATTTGCATTTCTCAAGATGTTGAAGGCGAGGCCTATGATTTCGATGAAAGCTTTTTTGAAAAACGCGTTCACTATGTTGATCGCAAAGAGCCGAGCGAGCGTGAACTGAAGGGAGCGGCAGAACTGATCAAGTCGAGCAAAAAACCGCTCATCTTGGTCGGCGGCGGAGCGAAATATTCCGGCGCGCGCGACGAATTGATCGCCATGTCTGAAGCTTACAATATTCCGCTGGTAGAAACCCAGGCCGGTAAATCCACAGTAGAAGCCGATTTTGCCAACAATTTGGGCGGAATGGGAATCACCGGTACGCTGGCGGCAAACAAAGCGGCTCGCGGGGCAGACCTGATCATCGGAATTGGCACGCGCTATACCGATTTTGCGACATCATCAAAAACCGCTTTTGACTTTGACAACGCAAAATTTTTAAACATTAATGTCAGCAGAATGCAGGCTTATAAACTGGATGCTTTCCAAGTCGTTGCCGATGCAAAAGTAACGCTCGGCAAACTGCACGGCTTATTGGAAGGCTATAAGAGCGAGTTCGGTTCAACCATCAAGGAGCTGAAAGACGAATGGCTTGCTGAACGCGACCGCTTAAGCAAGGTAACATTTAAGCGCGAAAACTTCACTCCTGAAATTAAAGATCACTTTTCTCAAGACATACTCAACGAATATGCGGATGTGCTGCAAACCGAACTGCCGCAAACAACGGCATTGCTCGCCATCAATGAAACAGTTGATCCGGACAGCGTCGTCATTTGTTCAGCAGGCTCTTTGCCGGGAGATCTGCAGCGGCTGTGGCATTCAAACGTACCGAATACGTACCACCTGGAATACGGCTATTCCTGCATGGGATATGAAGTATCGGGAACGCTCGGCTTGAAATTGGCGCATCCTGATAGAGAAGTTTATTCACTGGTCGGAGACGGAAGCTTCCTGATGCTCCACTCAGAGCTCATTACAGCAATCCAATATAATAAAAAAATTAACGTGCTGCTCTTTGACAACTCAGGATTCGGCTGCATCAACAATCTGCAAATGGACCATGGAAGCGGCAGCTACTACTGTGAATTCAGAACAGCAGACAATCAGATTCTCAATGTCGATTATGCGAAAGTGGCCGAAGGCTATGGAGCGAAAACCTACAAAGCGAACACGATTGAAGAATTAAAAGCGGCGCTGGAAGATGCCAAAAAACAAGATGTCTCAACATTGATTGAAATGAAGGTGCTGCCGAAAACGATGACGGACGGCTATGACAGCTGGTGGCACGTAGGTGTTGCAGAGGTTTCCGAACAGGAAAGCGTGCAAAAGGCGTATAAAGCAAAAGAAAAAATGCTGGAATCTGCAAAGCAGTATTAAAGGAGGCACCAGGATGGGCAAGACACAAATTCTATGGGGCATCGCCCCCATAGGATGGCGGAACGATGATATTCCGGAAATCGGCGCGGGAAACACACTTCAGCATTTGTTGAGCGACATTGTTGTTGCGGGCTTTCAAGGCACGGAAGTGGGCGGCTTTTTTCCGGAACCGGCCATTCTCAATAAAGAGCTCGAGCTGAGGAATCTAAGGATTGCCGGCAAGTGGTTCAGCAGCTATATCATTCGGGACGGCATTGAAGAAGCAGCCAAGGAATTTGCGGCTCACTGCCAGTACTTAAAAGACGTCCATGCCGATGTGGCGGTCGTATCAGAACAGACGTACAGTGTGCAGGGCTTGGATAAAAACGTGTTTAAAGAAAAGCCTTATTTCACCGATGAAGAATGGCAGCGGCTATTTGAAGGTTTAAATCACCTCGGGGAAATCGCCGGCCGTTACGGACTGAAGCTTGTCTACCATCACCACCTCGGCACAGGCGTGCAGACAGAGGAAGAGGTGGACCGGCTCATGGCGGGAACTGACCCGGCACTTGTGCACCTTCTGTACGATACGGGGCATGCCTACATTTCAGATGGAAATTATATGAACATTTTAGAGAAGCATATTGACCGTATTAGGCACGTTCATTTTAAAGACGCGCGCCTTAAGATCATGGAGAAATGCAAGCGGGAAGGAAATTCGTTCCAACAGGCGTTTCTGCAAGGGATGTTCACAGTTCCAGGCGACGGCTGCATCGACTTTAGAGAAGTATATCAAACGCTTTTAAAGCACGGCTATTCCGGCTGGATCGTAGTGGAAGCCGAGCAGGATCCCGATGTTGCCAACCCGCTTGAATACGCATTGATCGCCAGAAAGTACATCGATCGTCACTTGTTGAATGTCCCAGCAACCAATTAAGGGGGCTCTAAATTGAGCAATGGAAGTGCAGCAGTCTCACCATTCAATAAACGAACCGTCGCAGCAGCTTTGGCAAATTACATTGATGCAGGCTCCATTGTCGCAGGATCGGCAGGATTATCTTTATGGGTCAGTTACCTGAAGCTTTCTGATACACAGATCGGACTGCTCGGCGCATTTAGCGCCAACGCCATTTCGGCAGCAATCGGAGCGCTGCTCGGAGGCTTTTTGGCCGACAAAATTGGCCGAAAGGCTGTCTATACGAACAGTATGCTGGTTTATGCACTGGGCATTTGTTTAGTTTTATTCGGCACCAGCTTCCCCTTTTTGTTAAGCGGTTACATTATTATCGGTTTATCGGTAGGAGCTGATATTACGGCTTCCTGGACGATCATCGCAGAGAACGCACCTAAGAAAAACAGGGCGCGTCATTGCGGGGTTGCACAGGTCGCATGGGCTGCGGGAGCGGTTGTGGTTCTGCTGCTGTCGGTCCTGCTCGGTGATTTAGGCTTATTGGGCAATAAAATCGTGTTTGGGCATTTGCTCGTTATCGCACTGATTACTTATGTTCTGCGGAAAAGGCTGCCGGAATCCGATGCCTGGCAGGATCAATCCGAAATGGCTCAAGCCGTCAGGAAGCCGAAGACGCCTTATCTCGATTTGCTTCAGCCTAAGTATTTGAAAAGCATTTTATTCTTAATGGGCGTGTACTTGGTTTGGAATCTGGCTGCAGGTGTCATGGGGTTTTTTATGCCTTACATTTATCAGCAGGTCGGCGATGTATCAGCGACCATGGCAAATATTTTGCAGATGGGGCTGTTTATTTTCACCGGGCTTGGCGTCGCTTTTATCTTCATGCCGTTTGCAGACAAATACAGGAAGACAGTGTTTGGGATCTCCGCATTTGCGGCGGTGATCGGCTGGTCATTGTTTCTGCTTCCGGCAGAGGGCATGCCGATTCTCATCCTCTTTATCGTGATGATCGGCATAAACAACGGGGCGGGGCAACAGGCCAACTATCAATTATGGGCGAGTGAAATTTTCCCGACGGAATATCGCGCATCTGCACAAGGATTGATGTTCTTCCTTGTTCGTATCTCAATCGGGGCTTGGAGCCTTTTCGTTCCAATGATCATCTCGAATTTTGGAATTGCATTTATGGCGGCCATTCTCCTTGGATGTGTAACGGCCAGCATGCTCATCGGGCTCTTTTTTGCACCGAATACATCCGGTAAGTCGCTTGAACAAATTCAGGAAGAGCTGTATGGGACTCCTCCGGCTCAAGCTGGGCAAGTGCAAACAAGAAAAATTATGTAACTACATTTGAAGGAGTGGCTATCAATGAAACTACGCATTGGTGTTATTGGTACAGGAGCAATCGGAAAAGAACACATCAACCGCATCACAAATAAATTAGCCGGCGGCGAAATTGTCGCGGTCACCGATGTGAACCAGGAGGCAGCTCAGCAAGTTGTAACGGACTACAGCCTGAACGCCAAGGTCTATCCGGATGACGACAGTCTAATCGCAGCCGAAAATGTAGACGCAGTCTTAGTAACAAGCTGGGGACCGGCACATGAATCAAGCGTTTTGAAAGCGATTAAAGCAAACAAATTCGTATTTTGCGAAAAGCCTCTGGCGACGACTGCGGAAGGATGCATGCGGATCGTCAATGAAGAAGTCAAAGCGGGCAAACGTCTCGTTCAAGTCGGCTTTATGCGCCGCTATGACAGCGGTTACGTACAGCTGAAAGAAGCGATCGACAATCGGGTCATCGGCGAGCCCCTCATGATCCACTGTGCGCACCGCAACCCGGTTGTAGGCGACAACTATACAACAGATATGGCTGTCGTCGATACGCTTGTCCATGAAATAGACGCCCTGCACTGGCTGATTAATGATGACTACGAATCCGTTCAGGTCATTTATCCGAAAAAATCGAAAAACGCGCTTCCTCATTTGCGTGATCCGCAAATCGTCATCATCGAAACAAAAGGCGGAGTCGTGATCAATGCGGAAATCTATGTAAACTGCAAATACGGCTACGATATCCAGTGTGAAATCGTCGGCGAGGACGGAATCGTGAAGCTTCCTGAACCATCAAGCATCTCTCTCAGAAAAGACGGCAAATTCTCGACGGATATCCTCATGGATTGGCAGCGCCGCTTTGTAGACGCTTACGATGTAGAAATTCAAGATTTCATTGACTCGATCCAACAGAAAGGCGAGGTCAGCGGGCCGACTGCGTGGGACGGCTATATCGCCGCCGTGACGACGGACGCCTGTGTGAAAGCTCAGGAATCCGGACAGAAAGAACCTGTGGCGCTTCAGGAGAAGCCGGAATTCTATCAAACGTTCACAACTGTTAAAAAATAAAAACATTCCGAGGAGTGAAAAGTATGAAATTAGCATTGGATCCATCGATGTATCGTGATGATTTGACTTTGGAAGAAACGGTCTATAAAACGGCGGAGCTTGGCTACGAATATATCGAACTATCGCCGCGCGAAGATTTTTGTCCATTCTATAAATATCCGAAAGTCGATTCAGCTAAAATCAAACAATTAAAGCGGCTTTTAAGAGATACCGGTGTTAAGCTTTCATCGCTCCTTCCGCTTTACCACTGGGCAGGTCCTGATGAAGATCGCCGTCAGGCCGCCGTGCGCAATTGGAAAAGGGCAATCGAAATTGCGGTCGAGCTTGAAGTCGATTTGATGAACAGTGAATTCAGCGGTTCAAAATACGATCCTTTAACAAGTGAAGAAAAATTTATCAAATCCATGGATGAGCTTCTGCCAATCTTTGAAAAAGAAGGCATTAAACTCAATCTTCAAGCCCATCCATACGATTTTATCGAAACGCACAAAGGTGCGTTGGATATGATCCGCGCGCTTGACAAGGATTGGATTAATCTTGTCTACTCGACTGCGCATACATTCTTTTATGATGACGGCAAAGGCGACATCGAGACAATGTTTGACGAAGCCGGCGACCGCCTCACACATGTTTTATTCGCAGATACGTATAATCATAAAGCGGCTCATGGCCTTCGCTACATCGTCAATCCGCCTGACGCAAAAGTAACGGTTCACCAGCATTTGGACATTGGTCAAGGCGAGGTCGATTTTGATACGATCTTCAGAAAGCTGAGAGAGATGAAGTTCGACGGAATTGCGACGAACGCCGTTTTTGCTTGGGTCGATGAAAGAGCGGATGAATCAAGCAGATTCATGCTTGAAAAATTGAAACAAGAATTATTAGGCTAAGCCCCCCCCCCCTGAGTTCGGCGCCCTGCCGAACTTCTCTTCACAAGGATATGAGAGAAGGAGAATCGAATATGAAGCTATGCTTTAATGAAGCAACGACGTTGGAAAATTCAAACCTTGCAAAAGACCTCGAATACTGTGAGAAGCACGGATACGATTATATCGAAATCCGGACGATGGATAAGCTGCCTGAGTACTTAAAAGACCATGCTCTCTCAGAGTTAGCCGAGTATTTTCAAACTCATCATATTAAGCCGCTGGCCTTGAATGCCCTTGTCTTTTTCAACAACCGCGATGAAAAAGGGCACCGTGAAATCATCGAAGAATTTAAAGGCATGATGGAAACGTGCAAAATGCTTGGTGTGAAATACGTGGTCGCGGTACCGCTTGTCACCGAACAAAAAATCTTAAAAGAAGATATTAAAGCAAGCTCCGTCGAAGTGCTGACAGAGCTGTCAGACATCGCTGAGCCGTACGGCGTAAAGATCGCTGTCGAGTTTGTCGGTCACCCGGAGTGTACGGTCAATACGTTCAGCCAGGCCTATGACATCGTCATGACCGTGAACCGCGATAATGTCGGCCTTGTTTTTGACAGCTTCCATTTCCATGCAATGGGCTCAAGTCTTGAGGATTTAAAAAAGGCGGACGGCAAGAAAATCTTCATTTATCATATCGATGACACGGAAGACTTTCCAATCGGATTTTTAAGAGATGAAGACCGTGTTTGGCCGGGACAGGGAGCCATCGACTTGGATGCCCACTTATCAACTTTGAAAGACATCGGTTTTTCGGATGTCGTATCAGTTGAATTGTTCAGACCTGAATACTATAAGCTGAGCGCGGAAGAAACGATTCGAACGGCCAAAGAAACAACAGTTGAAGTTGTTTCAAAATACTTCAAGATTTAATACGGGATAGGAGGGGTGAACGTGGCTTTCGTTTCCATGAAAGAACTTCTTCAAGAAGCAAAGGAACATCATTATGCAATCGGTCAATTTAATATTAATGGCCTTCAATGGACAAAAGCGATTCTAGAGGCAGCGGAAGAAGAACGGTCACCTGTCATCGCAGCCGCTTCAGATCGGCTCATCGATTATTTGGGCGGATTTAAAACGGTTTCCGCAATGGTTGCGGCTTTGATTGAGGAAATGTCGATCTCCGTTCCCGTCGTGCTTCACCTTGACCATGGCAAAAGTCCGGAGCGCTGCAAGCAAGCGATAGACGCGGGTTTTAGCTCAGTCATGATCGACGGCTCGCATTCACCAATCGATGAAAATATCGCCATGACAAAAGAGGTCGTGTCATATGCCGGGGTCCGCAATGTTTCGGTTGAAGCAGAGGTTGGCACCGTAGGGGGCATGGAAGACGGGCTTATCGGCGGAGTGCAGTATGCCGACATCGGTGAATGCGAGCGGATTGTCAAAGAAACCGGTATCGATGCTTTGGCAGCCGCGCTCGGCTCCGTTCATGGAAAATATCAAGGCGAGCCTAATTTGGGATTTAAGGAAATGGAAGAAATCTCACGGGTAACGGACATTCCGCTCGTTCTCCATGGAGCTTCGGGCATCCCGGCTGATCAAATCGCAAGAACGATCCGTCTGGGCCATGCGAAAATCAACATTAATACCGAATGCATGGTGGCCTGGACTGAGAAAACGCGCAGCATATTTAAAGACAATCCCGATTTATATGAACCCCGCGCCTATATGACGCCAGGGATCAGCGCAGTCAAAGAAACGGTTAAACATAAGATGAGAGAATTCGGGTCATCCGGAAAAGCGGTATGCACCCAAAAGATAGAAATATAAGCTAAACCAATATCGCCTCCACTCACTTAATCGAAGTGAGTGTTTTTTTGTTCGCAGTATTTGTAAAGATATTCTAAAGGTTCAAAAGTATGATTGACTGTAATTGATATAATAGTTATAATTTCCCTCATAATCCATTTTGATCAGAAAAGATTTTATTTTCTGAAAATAAATGACAGCAAGACAATAACTAAATCAGGTGAATGCTATATGCTGACAAACGTTTTAAAGTATCGGGTTCATATTTTATTTATCGTGTTATGTTTGATCGGCGGGACGACATGGGCTTTTCAAAAAGCCGGGCTGAGTGACAGCCTTCCATTTTGGTCCGCCGGCATGCGGTTCATGATCGCAAGCATTTTGATCGCGGCGTTTCTGTTGGCACGGAGGCAGTTTGTTCTGTCAAAGGAACTGCTAGTGCTGTCGTTTTTGAACGGCATCATGTATTTTTCCGTTCCATTCGGATCTGTTTATTGGGCCTCTCTTTATTTGCCGAGCGGGTTGGTGTCTATATTAGCGGCAAGCATTTCAGTCTTTGCCCTGATGATCAACCGCCTCGTCAAAGGGACACCGGCGACGAAACTGCAGAAATGGGGGATATGCCTGGCTTTGCTCGGCATTACAATCGTGTTTGGCAACCAACTGCTGATCAAAGTCGATGTTATTGAAATTGTCGCAATGATTGTGATTTTGTGTGCGATGTTTGGCTCGGCTTTTATTCAAATCAAAGTACAGCAGAGAATTCGTTCGCTTCCGATCTTAAGCTTTAACTCCCTTTCAATGCTGAGCGGCGGAGCGGTATTGCTCATCAGCAGCCTCATCTTTGAAAGCGGGACAAGAACGTTTTCCGGTGTGAGTCTTTATGCGCTGCTTTATTTAGCGGTTGTCGGCTCGATTTTGGGTTTTTGGATCAACATTTATCTGCTTAAAAAATGGCACATCTCAAAAGCGACTTCCCACTTGTTCATCTCCCCTGTCATTGCGCTCTATATCGGATTTCTGTTTCTGGATGAAAAACTGAATGCGAATATTTATTTAGGAACGCTGTTTGTCATATTCGGTGTGATGTTCATCAACTTAAAAAAAGAAGAGAGGATCGCGAAAATTGACGAAACGAAACAAAAACTTGGCCATCATTTGTCAAAATAAGCACCTGCCATTTATTTTTGAAGAAGCTGAGCGTTTAGGATTGAAGGTCACGTTCTTTTACAATTCGGCCGAAGATTTCCCGGGCAATCTTCCGGCTGTGGAACGCTGTGTGCCGCTGCCGTTGTTTGAAGATGAAGAAGCGGCGATGGATGTCGTCAGGCAGACATTTGTCGAATTTCCGTTTGACGGCGTGATGACACTGTTTGAACCGGCTTTGCCTTTCACGGCAAAAGCTGCTGAAGCTTTGAATCTGCCGGGGCTTCCTTTCACAACAATGGAAAACTGCCGCAATAAAAATAAAACCCGCAGCATACTTCAGCAAAACGGATTGAATACGCCGGTTTTTCACGAGTTCCATACGCTCGCTGACCTGGAAAACAGGAAACTGTCGTATCCATTAGTCGTCAAGCCGGTCAACGGCTTCTCAAGCCAGGGCGTCGTCCGTGTTGATGATCGGAAGGAGCTTGAGGAGGCCGTCCGGAAAGTCGAGGCCGTCAACCAAAGGGACCTCAATCGATTCGTGCACGGCAAAACGGGCATCGTAGCCGAGCAATTTATCGATGGGCCGGAATTCGCGATTGAAACGCTGTCGATTCAAGGAAACGTACATGTTCTTTCGATTGGATACAAAGGGAACAGCAAAGGGCCGTTTTTTGAAGAAGGGGTCTATATTGCTCCGGCTCAATTGAAAGAAGAGACGCGCCTTGCGATCGTCAAGGAAGTGACGGGCGCCGTTTCAGCGCTGGGCATTCACCAGGGGCCGGCTCATACAGAGCTGAGGCTGGACAAGGATGGAACACCTTATGTTATCGAGGTGGGCGCCAGAATCGGCGGTTCAGGGGTTTCCCATTACATCGTCAAAGAGAGCACAGGCATCAACTTTATGCAGCTTGTCTTGCAAAATGCATTAAAGCCGCTGGAGAGCAGCGAGTTTGAAGGCGAGATCAGGCCTGTAAGGACAGCCGGCAATTATATCATTCCTGTACAGGGCTCCGGCACTTTTGAAAAAATCGACGGACTGGAAGAAGTCAAACAGAGGCAGGAGGTTAAGCGGGTGTTTCAATTTATGAGAAGAGGCGCAAAGATCCTCCCGTACCCGCACTTTTCCGGTTATCCGGGGTTTATATTAACAAGCCATCATTCTTATGAAGAATGTGAAGCTTTCTACCGGGAGCTGGATGATGAGCTTCATATCATTTATCAAAATAATTTGACGGGTACAATAGGAGGTTAAGATGATCTCGACTAAAGTGCACAAAGAGCAAGCCGTGATGATTGTCCATACGCTCGGTCCCAAAGGCACGAACTGTGAAAAAGCCGGCCTGCTATGGCTCAAAAATAAAGGGGTCCGCGGGGAAGTCAGGCTTTATGAAACGTTGGAAGAAGCGCTGCTCCATGTTAAATCGACAGAAAATTCAGTCCTCTTAGGCTGCGCCGTTTACCCGTTTTTGCATCAAATCGTATTTGAGAATCTAGCGGACTTAAAGATTATAGACAGTTTTGTGATGCCTACATACAACATGGTGTTTGCCGCAAAACAGCACACGATGGCATCGGATATTCAAATCGTCGCTTCACACCCTGCTCCGGCTCATCTGGCAAAGCTGTTCAGCAGTCAAGTCCAATTTGTCACCAGCAATGCTCAAGCGGCCCTGGCCTGCGCTTCAAACGAGGCTGACGGCTGCATCACGACGATTAAAGCAGCCGATGAACACCGTTTGAAAGTCATTAAAGATTTTGGGGAAGTACCGATGTGCTTTACAATCCACGGGCTTAAATCAATCGAAGGAGGAAGCCGATGACGACTTTGACAGGGGACATTGTAAACATGGTCAACGAGCAGATTGTACCGAACATACATGAATTGCAGACGTACCAAAATGATAAAGGACAGATTACAGAGCATCACGAAAGGGCGGAACAGCTTCTGCTGCAATTGATTGAAGACGCAGGAGCCATTTATGAAGCGGTTCACTTAACGGCTGCAAAAGAGGCGTTTAAAGAGGACGTTTTGGATTGGATCAGCCGCGGATTAGGGGAGACGCCGTATTTTGACCGGTTATTGACGGCTTACCGGGCTCCGCATGATCAGGAGACGACCTTTTTTGCGGCGCCGATCGTGACGCCGAATGGGCCTCATGCGAAAGGCTGCTATTTTGAAGCCTTTTTAGCCGTTCGTGAAGAACCTGCCATGATGAGGCCGATAGAAGAGGATCTGCCTCATCCTGAAAACGGCTGCCAATCCCTTAAGCTGCTCGCCGGAACAAAGGGGTTCACGGAAGAAAAATGCATCGTATTCTTCCCTGAAAATGTGAAAACAAAAGAGAAAATCACATCACAGACATTCGCGATTTTCTACTTTAATAAGTTTTATCACATTTACCATGAGGACACGCTCAAAAGAGCGAGGGCCATTTTTGAACATGCGCCTTTCAAGTCGGCTCAGCTTTCCCCCGACCGCACATATGAAGCAAGGGTGTTGTGGGGCTACCTTCACGACTATTTTCATCATTGCGGAAAAAAACCTTTTCATCTCCATATTCAGGCGAAAATGAATTTTTTCGCAGGCATTTTAGAAGAAGTCAAGGTCGATTGCCAAGCAATCCTGACCTTGTGGGAGCGGCAATATGACGGCTGGGAGGAAATTATCGAATTTGTTTTGTATGAGCGGCTGCTGCGCTATCCGAGCCAGCATAATGCAACGCGGAATTTTGATTCCGGGACAGGCTATTTTCTGTTCAGCTGGATGATTGAAAACGGCCGTTCCATTCAAAAAGGAGAAGAGAAGCGCGTGTCGCTTGACCTTCCACGCTGCATGGACGATTTAAGAAAGCTTGTGGCCGAAATTGAACAGCTGGAAGAAATCGAGGATGACACGGCATACAAAGAGGCCGCGGAGCGCTATGTCAGACAATACCTGCCTCCGGGACGGGAAGGCGAGCGATTCAGCGTCCCGGAACAGTATTTCATTGACGAGATCAATAAGAAAATCGAAACCGCCCGTCTTCGATTTGAACGGGAGAGACTGGAAGCGTGAAGCCGCCATTAAGCAAAATCGGAGAGAAAATGATTGAGAAAACAGGGGTCAGGGCTGTGATGAGCGATATTCAGGAAGTCCTGGCCGGCGGTGAACGGTCATACATTAATTTAAGTGCGGGCAATCCGATGATTTTGCCCGGCGTGTCAGCCATGTGGAAGTCGGCTCTTGCCGATCTCCTTGACGATGACAGGTTTTCTTCGGTGATCGGCCAATACGGATCGAGCTATGGAACCGATGAACTGATTGCAAGTGTTGTCCGCTTCTTTTCAGAGCGGTATAGCGCCGGCATTCGAAAAGAGAACGTGTTGATTACAGCCGGAAGCCAGCAGCTGTTTTTTCTGGCGATCAATTCGTTTTGCGGAATGGGAAGCGGATCTGTGATGAAAAAAGCCTTGATCCCGATGCTGCCTGACTATTCGGGATACAGCGGGGCGGCACTGGAGCGGGAGATGATTGAGGGGATCCCTCCGCTCATATCGAAATTGGATGATCATACGTTTCGATATGAGCTCGACCGTAAGGGGTTTTTAGAGAGGATGCGGACCGATCCGTGCATCGGTGCTGTCTTGCTATCGCGCCCGAACAATCCTTGCGGAAACATCTTGCCTAAAGAAGATGTAGCATTCATTTCAGACGCATGCCGAGAAGCGAATGTTCCGCTGTTCATTGATTCCGCATATGCTCCGCCTTTTCCGGCGATTCACTTTATCGACATGGAACCGATTTTCAACGAGCAGATCATTCACTGTATGAGCCTTTCAAAAGCCGGCCTGCCTGGCGAAAGGATCGGAATCGCCATCGGGCCGTCCCGGTATATTCAGGCAATGGAAGCTTTTCAGTCGAATGCGGCGATCCATTCTTCAAGGCTGGGGCAGTATATGGCTGCATCAGTATTGAATGACGGGCGCCTCGCCGACGTGTCGCTGAATGAAGTCAGGCCATATTACCGCAATAAATTCATGCTGCTCAAGGAAACGCTTTTATGCAAGATGCCTGAAGACATCAAATGGTATCTGCATCAAGGGGAAGGATCGCTTTTCGGATGGCTGTGGTTTGAAGACCTGCCGGTGACCGATGCAGCGCTGTATGAGTATATGAAAGCGGATGGAGTCATTATCGTTCCCGGATCATCTTTCTTTCACCGTCAATCCCGGCGCCTGGCGCATTCACACCAGTGTATACGAATCAGCCTAACCGCGGCGGATGAAGATATTATAAGGGGAATCGATGTTTTAGCTAAAATTGCGAAGGGTGTATATGAGAAACAGGTTGAATACTTATAAAAAAACAGGGGCTAAAAGCAAGCCCCTGTTTTATTCGTCAATCCCTCCGCCGGCATTGGCCTTTCTTTTTCTGCGCCTTGCCGTTGTCAAGATCAAAATAACCGCTGCCGCTATGATTACGATCAGGATGGCAATGTACAGCACATGCTGCTGATTGCTTTCCTGTTTATCATCCGTCTTGGTTTCGGCGGATTTTGCTGTCAGCTGTTGATGGTTTGTAAATAGCTGATGGCTGTCCGTTTCATTCACAACGGTTGCTGCGAAATCATTGCTGTTCAAAAAGTTGATCATTTCTTTTGTGACTGCTGTGCCTTGCCCTTTAAACGGCGCGAAAACAGCCATCGAGTAATTTGAATCCCACAGCGACGTTTGAGTAAACGCGACTTGTTTTGTCGTTTCATTCAGCATTTGAAAAGATGACACATCAAATGTTCCGTTTTTCGCCGTCGGAACAGCCAATTCGGCTGTTTTTTCCTTCAGCAGAGAGAATTGATCGACGCTTCCGATGAAGATTACGTTTCTTCCTTTCACGTCATCCGGTTTGACTTCCGAGGATGTTTTTACTGTGAATGCCTGCCGGGCTTCGCTGCCGAAGGAGCCGACTACAAGCGAAAGCTCATCAATCTTCGACTGATCCGCATTGTCGGGCAGGATCATCAGCGTTTTATTGTTATGATCACCCGCGTAGGGAAGCGGCCACGCTTGAAAATCTGCTGAAGCTGACGTGTCGCTGACATGGTAAGACAATGCACTTTGTTTATCGATAAAAATCCATTTGTCCTCGTTCACCGCGTAGCAAGGGTTGTTCTCTTTCAAGCCTGAAGCGGCAAATTGAATATCAATGTAACGGCTTTTTTGCAAAAGTTTCGGATCGACTTTTAAAGAAACATGGTAAAAGCCGTTTTTGTCTTCTTTTCCTATATCGTCAAGTCCGACGGAATGAGGCTGGCCATTGATCATGACCTTCAGCTCCGCCTGTTCCGCAGCTAAGTCGCTTTGGCCGGCCTGCTTTTGAATCGTTTTCGATTTTTTCATCGCAAGCGAAAGCTTTGCAGGCTGATTCTTGTCTAATAGAGCTGGCGCGGGATAATAAAAATGCTCGGAAGATGTCTGTCCCGAACCGATTGTCAAATCCCCCGCCCCGAAATCCTCAAGTGTCAGCTTGCTGCCGCCCCGTTTGCTATGCTGCTGAAGTTTGCCGATTGCCAGCGTGTCGCCGCTGAGCTGGGCGGCATACGTTTTGTCGGTGATGACGCTGATTTTTTCAGAAAGCACATCATCAGATGCTGCGGCCGCAAACAATACAGGCTGCTGCTTATCCTTTGCTTTGAGCATCCGTTTCGCAAGCAAAAGCTTGTCTTCTTTTGCTTCGAGTTTCGCTTGTTTCAACAGCTTTTTCACTTTGCCGCTCCAGTGATGGTGAACGCCGATCACAATCGTCGGCCTGTCGATCTTCGCCAGGTCAGATTCACCCAAGATCTTCGTGCTGATGCTGTTGTCAACCGTTTTGAGGTATGCTTCTGTTTTAACTGCCGCTTCGATTTCAGCCGAACTTGGATGGTCCGGAATGACGATTGCCGTTTTTTCCACGGAGCTGCCGGACTGGGCGAACGGATAAGGATAATGTTCGAGCGCCGCTCCTTTAGATTCGTTCTTTTCCCCGATATTCAGACGACTGTCCGGATAAATTTTGATCCAGTTCCCGGAGGAGTCCTGTCTGACGCAGACGCCTTCATGAACCACTCCGTAGAACTTCAGTGATAAGCTGTGAAACCCTGGAGACGACTGGCTTTTGTTCAGCGAGAGCTTCAGCGTTTTCTTCCCGTTATTCCCTTCAAGCTTAACCGTTTTGACCGGTTCGCCATCAATCTCGGCTGTTAAAGAAGACGGTGAGATTAAAAGGTCTGAGGCCTCGTATTTAAGTGTAAGCTGCTGATGGGTAGAGGAGGCGCCCGCCGGTATTTGATACGTCAGCTCGGCGCTGTCTTTTGCCCCGTATAAAGTCAAGAGATCGTTTGTGAGCACTTGCTGCTTGGCTTGTTCCCGGCTGTTTTCCCCCAGGATCGAGCCGTCTACTGTAACGTCTTTGGCTGCAGCCGCTTGTCCCGTCGCCGTGATCAGCAAGAAGCTTGCCAGACATATGATGATATATTTCAAAAAAGTCACCCGCTTTTCTTTTGATTGTATCGTTCTGTTTTGTACCATGTTGCTTGAACAGGCGGTGCTTGATTTCTACGAATAAAGAATAAATCACGAGCACAATCCAAGCCTGCGAGTATGTAAAGTACATCAGAAAAACGATGAAAAAGTTTTGCCTGTTCATTTCTGTTTTTTCGATGCTCAGTGTAATCATGACCTTCGTCATAAATAGAAAGAAAGCCAAAACCCATAAAATGATAGACAAAAAACCGAATGAAAGATGCAGATTATAAAATAAATTGATGACAAAAATCGCATTTGACATGATGACGCCAAAGAAAAACAAAAAATACGTAAAAAAGAAATAAAACAAATCAAAAATAATCCGTTTTCTCTTCAGCTTGAAAAACTGAGCCAAAAATTTCAGGACGACATACTGGTTGCCGCGAGCCCACCTTGTCCGCTGACGCCACCAGACTTTCCACGTTTCCGGCTCCTGTTCCCAAGTGACGGCCGCCGGAAAGAAGCGGATGTGGTAGCCGAGGTTGTAGACCCGGATCGTAAGCTCGGTATCTTCGGCCAGCGCCTTATCATCCCAGCCGCCCGGCTGTTCGATAATGCTTCTTCTGATGGCGAAATTGGTGCCGGGGATCGTGGCGATTTTGAACCATTTCCATCTCCCGCCCTGTGCCATCCATTGAAAACAAATCGTTTCGATGTTAATAAATTTTGTGAGCAATGTTTTCGCCGCATTGATGACGCGGAATTTTCCCACCACCGCTCCGGCTTTCTGATCATTCATGAGCCCGAGGACAAGGTAATAAACAGCCATTTTTTCCGGCGTGTTGTCGGCGTCATATACACAAATGACGTCCCCGTTTGACTCGGCAAAACCGCAGTTGAGCGCCGACGATTTTCCCTTTCCGGCATGCGGCGGTTTGGTCACGACCATTTTAATAAAGCCGTATTGCGTGGGAAATTCATCCACAATGTCACCCGTCCGGTCGGATGAATTGTCGTTGACGACAATAATCTCCAGCCGGTCCTTCGGATAATAGAGGTTGACCATCGCCTTCAGCGTCTGCCGAATGACGACCTCTTTGTTATGCGCCGGAATCAGAACGCTGACCTTCGGGAGATCCTTCACGTTCTCTTTCCACTTCGGAATGTTCCGTTCGAAGGTCATATAGTGGCGGAATCCGCCCTGCATCAAAAACATGTGATACAGAAGCATGACCCATATTAAGCTTAACGAGACTAGGAACAGAACATTACCCACGGCTTTTTCTCTCCTTAAAGATTCGTTTTTTTAATGTGGCTCTCAAGTAAAGGGTATAGCTCACAAACATGACAACAAACAAGAGAACAATAAGAGAGAGAATCCAAAGCGCCTTTTCCAGCGGGCTTTGCTGGTGATGATCGAAAAACGTCTCAATGGGGCTGACTTTGCTTTTGACTTGAATCGTTCCATCTCCGCTTGTGTGAATTTCTACTTTATCTGTGTTAACAGTTTGCTTTGTCTTTTTAATATCGAGCCATTCGCTGTTTGGAATGCGTTCCATTTGATCAACCAGTTCAGGAAGATATTTCATTCCAAGATAAGGATGATAAAATGCGCCGGCTACTCCGCCTTCAAAATCGATCATTTGAGAGATGCGCTCCTCGACTTTGCCGAGCGGATTTTGCTCCGATTGATCGACATAGCCGATTGTCTCGGGATAGAGCGTCATCCCATGGAGCATGGCCGGATTCGTAACAAATGGACCGGCGCCTGACGTTTTCCATGTTGTATCGCTAAGCTGAACCTGGCCGAACAAGCTTGTGAAATATTGTGAGGCGATTTGATAGCCGTGCTCTGACATCGTATAGTGCGGCGCTTCAAACGCGAGCGGATACAGCCCTTCCGCGGTGAGATCCTCAATAGCGTTCGTCAGCTTCTGCCGCGTGTAAGTTTCTTCATTCTTTCTGAACGGCTTCAAATAGTTTTGATATGCCTCTTCATTCGGAAAGCTCTGTTCCTTTTGCAAAAGGGTCGCGGGTTCTTCCGCATTTTCCGATGTGATCGGCTGATCGGCTTTGGCATCCCAAAACTCGAATCCTTCACCGGTTTCGCTGTAGCGGTATGTATGGGTATACCCGTGGACAATTACGCTTCCGCCCATATCCTGAAGCTTCCTCAGTACTTTGACCAGCTTCGGCTTTTCAGACATATAGACTTTGTCGCCTGTTTCAGGATTGACATATACCGGAATCACAGAAAGGATAAAAGGAATATTCCGTTTATGCAGATAAGATCCGGCTTGGAGCAGCAGTTTTTCATCCGACATCGGGCTGATATCCTCAAGCCGCAAATATAACAGCGTGCTGCCGGCCGTTTCACCAAATGCCTGTCTGAGCTGTTTAGCGGCGAGGAGGCTGTTGTTTAGCAAATCGGTTAACCCGATGTACACGTTTCCTTTGCCGGTTTTCCATCCAAAAGGACGAGCTTTTCCTTCGTCAGCTTTGTATGTGTACAATGCTTTTCCCTTCAATCCTGATACGTCGAGGACACGGACTCCGCTTTCTAAAGAGGAATCGATTTCCTCATTTGTGCTGCGAATCTGATACACATTGTCTTTGCTTTTGAGCGTAAGACCTGCAAATTGGCTGAACTGCCCGGCGTTAAAGCCGATCGCTATCACAGGTTTTTTGGAGGAGCTGATCAGCTGCGCGAGCTTTTTGCTCAGCTTTCTTTTCGTTTGTCCGTAATAGATGACGCGGTCTTTTGTTGCGAGATCCGATGCTTTGACATCCGCGTCTTTTATGACGGCCACACGGGATGAAAAATGGCCGGCGATAAGGTCGAGAATTTTCACATCGGCTGACTCTTTTCCATCCAATGTTGAATAGACGATGAGAATGCCGTGCTCCTGCTGCTTTGCCTCGGCGCTGTCCGGAACATAAAAAGCCGCAGACAGGATAAGCACAGCCGCGTATAGAAGTAATAGCCGCTTACAGTTCATTCATCATCATCTCGTTTTCTAGTTCTTCTAAAAATTGATCGGCAGTCTTTAAATCGTTCTGATATGATAAGTGGCACACGTGGAAGGTCAAGGTGACATACTTGCCGTTTTTCAGCTGGTACGTATCCAGCTGTTTCTTCAGTTTTTCAAGGACGGCGGGCATATGTTCGGCAGGCGTGTGTGTCAGCAGGATGCCGAACCGCTCCTCGGCAGGCCGGAACTTTTTATCGGTTTCCCGGACACATGATCTGATTTGACTGCTGACAAATTGAAAGAGACGATCGGTTTCTTTTTCTCCGTACAGGGATTTGAACTCTTTGAAATAATGCATATGAAGCAGTAAAAAAACAAACGAGTTGCCATACCGCTCCGCCCGCTTGATTTCTTCTGACAGCTCCAGCTTCATCCTCTGTTTATTATCAAAGCCTGTCACCCTGTCAATCGCAACAAAGCTTTTGATTTCGTCTTGAAGGTGTTTGACGGAGCGGTGAAGTCCGATCGCGATGTCGTGTATTCTCCCTGACATAAAGGAAAACAGCAACAGCGCCACTCCCCAGATGACGAGCATTTGCAGTCCGGTTTCAGACGAAGCAGCTTCTCCTTGGCCTGTGTGAAAAAACATCATCAAAGTGCCGAGAACAAACAGGACGATGATGGTCCCAGCCAGTGCGTAAATCGATCCGAGCCATATTCCTGCTGCGATGATGGCAAGTGTGATGCAAATGATGAGAACGGGTTCGAACCGCTGGACTGAGATATAATGGATGAACAACGCAAGCGCTGCTGCAAGTCCTGTCATATAAGCGAACATTTTATGCGATTCATTGAATGAGATTTTCATTTAAAAGCTTCCTTTCGGCTAATAGGGGCAGCAGATTATCAAAAGAATGCGTATCATTTCCGCTCATATATCCCCCATAATACGTCTCGGACGAATCAAGAATTTCAAAATCATTCATTCGATCATACAGCGCTTTAATGACGGTTTTATCTTCGTTTTGGTTGATGAAGAATAAAATCGCCAACGCGTAAACGGATGGAGACTCGTATTGGACCGCCGGCTTTTTTGTATCGAGCGAATACCGGCCATACAGTTTTCCGCCGGTTTGAAACGTCTGTTTGAGCCAATCCGCTAATACAGCGGCTTTTTGATCCTTCGGAGGTAAATGCCAAGCTGCGTAAAGCTGATCAATGAGATTGACTTCATGGTCATAGGTGTATGCTTTCGTTTCTGTACTGTATGCTTTTGGGAGAAAACCGTTTTTCAAAGGGGCGCGATAAAGAATGCTGGCATTCCGACTTTCGAGTTCTTTATTTATCACTCCATTCTTTTTCAAGATGGATAGCGCATCTGGCATGATATAGGAAAGCGTGATATCTTTTGCCGCGGATTGAGAGGCGGAGTCGTAAAAGTCCGTCAATATCCCGTTGTTCATGTTGTATTTTCTTAATGCGGCACCGATGTTCCGAGCGGTTTGTTTATACTCGCTGTTTCCCCATAGAGCTGCCGCTTGATCGAGGCTCACCATGATTCTGAGATCATCGATCAGGGCGTTCACCCCGCTTGCCTGACCGTTTTGGATTTGCCATGACACCAGGTTGTTGTTCATAAGGAAGGATTCGTTCAGGTGCTGATATTGCTCATGGAAATGCTCGCCGTCTTTTTTGCTGATCAAAAACTCCATCCACAAGCCAAGCGATTCCGACAAGTAAACAGGCTGGTCGGAAAAGCCGGTTTTGATCAGCCCCTGATCGCTCATTAAATGACGGTAAACGAAGTGTTCGGCAGGCTGAAGCGCTTCATCATTTTTCTCATCATCTGACTGATCTTCAGCTTTGATACAGCCGACGGCCAGACTGACGGATAAAAAGCACAGGATCATACCAATCCATATATACCTCACGGGTGCTTTCACGATAGATCACCCCGAATGTTTTTTTGAGTAATGATTTTGACTTATTTATTATAAATGAAAAAATGGAGATTGCTAGATTTATTTGATCTTTTTGGACTATCCAAAAACAGGACGTAAGTCCAATAATAAAATGTTTTTCCATCAATAGCAGGATTTTCGTATTGATTTTTAAAAGGGGAAATGTAGAAGAGAACTAGCGGGTGTGCTAGCGCTTGGAAAAATAAAATAAACGGAGGGCCTGAATGTACATCATCAGCAAGCTTGAAAGACAAAATGTGAAAGTGACAGAAATACCGAAGTGGGGCTCTTACTTGAGAAAAACGTGGGAAAACCGTTTTGCCGCAAGCATGGAGCTTCCGGAAAGGGACGCGATCTTGGTGAGCCATTTTTTGTGGCATTTATTCAGCTATGGGATGAAGCCGTGTTTTACCGGCGGACAGGCCGATCAAGCCTTTAGCGAACAGCCGAAGCGCGATTGCTTTTTATTCTACCAGCACACGGATGACGCCTATATTCTTGAACATGCTGAACAACTGATAGCCGCAGATCTGAAAGGAGAAGAAGATGCATATATAACGGATAAACATATGACATGGACATATGCGGTGACGCATGAGTCTGCATACGGACCGTATTTTGCAATTCAGCTGGATGAGAAGGAGCATGAACCTATATAATATGGGTTAAAGCGTTACTAAAGGGGAGGAACGTGATGGACAAGGAAAAACAGCAATTGAGCATTGAAGCAGCGAGGCTCTACTATCAGTCTGACTACAGCCAGCAGCAAATCGCCGAACAGCTGCAGATTTCAAGACCGACGGTATCAAGGCTGCTGCAGTTCGCCAAGGAAAAGGGGTATGTCCAAATCCGCGTTATGGACCCGTTTGAAGATATGGATGCGCTCGGTGCGATGCTTGAGGAAAAATACGGGCTTCTAGAAGCGCATGTTGTCTTTTCGCCGACCGCGGATTATACGACCATCACGCATTATCTCAGCCGCTTCGGGGCCGAATATATGCACGGCGCAGTCAAGGACGGCGACATTGTCGGCGTCAGCTGGGGGACGACGATGTACCAAATCGCCCAAAATATGCAGCCTAAACAGGTGAAGGGCGCAGAGGTCGTTCAACTGAAAGGCGGAATCAGCCATTCCAGCGTCAACACTTATTCGTCTGAAACGATTCAGCTGTTTGCCGAAGCTTTTCAAACGATGCCGAGGTATTTGCCGCTTCCGGTCGTGTTTGACAATCCGGAAGTCAAACAGATGGTGGAACAGGACAGGCACATCAAGCGGATCATAGAAATGGGAAAACAGGCAAACATTGCGTTATTTACAGTCGGCACGGTACGCGATGAAGCCTTGCTGTTCAGGCTGGGGTATTTTCATGAAGAGGAAAAAGCCCTCCTGAAAGAACGTGGAGTCGGCGATATTTGTTCGCGCTTTTTTGATGCGGAAGGAAACATTTGCAGCGATGCTATCGATTCGCGGACGATCGGCATTGAATTGGCTGACTTGAGGGAAAAAGAACGGTCGATTCTCGTAGCGGGCGGCAGCCGGAAAAAAGCCGCTATTCATGGTGCGCTCAAAGGCAAGTATGCCAATGTGCTGATTATTGATCAGCACACGGCGAAAGAACTGCTTGATGACTGAAGTGTCCAGGAAGAACAGCCTGGATTTTACTTTATTTTCTATTGAACAAAATTTCATATGATAATTTACATTTGTTCAAAAATCGGTTATGCTGAAACTATCTTATACAAAGGAAGTGCTAGTAAATGACGATTGCAAATCTCATTGATCATACAGCATTGAAACCGCATACACAAAAATCCGAGATTAAGAAATTAATAGAAGAAGCGAAAGCATACCAATTCGCTTCAGTCTGCGTCAACCCGACATGGGTCGAATTTGCCGCCGAAGAGCTGAAGGGAACGGAAATCGACGTTTGCACGGTCATCGGTTTTCCGCTGGGCGCCAACACGACAGAGACAAAAGCGTTTGAAACAAAAGACGCTATCGCAAAAGGCGCGACAGAGGTGGACATGGTCATCAACATCGCCGCTTTAAAAGACGGAAACGATGACTTTGTCGAGGCCGACATCCGCGCGGTCGTTGAAGCCGCAAAAGGTAAAGCGCTTGTTAAAGTCATCATTGAAACGTGTCTGTTGACAGACGAAGAAAAAGAGCGCGCCTGCCGCCTGGCTGTTGCTGCCGGTGCCGACTTTGTCAAAACCTCAACCGGGTTCTCAACCGGCGGAGCGACAGCGGAAGATATCGCCCTGATGCGGAAAACCGTCGGACCTGACATCGGTGTCAAAGCATCCGGAGGGATTCGTACAAAAGAGGACGTTGAAACCATGATCTCAAACGGCGCGACCCGGATCGGTGCAAGCGCAGGCGTTTCCATCGTCAGCGGAGCAGAAGGAAAAAATGAAGATAACTACTAAGATCCAGTGCGGCGGGAAGCGGAAGCTTCCTGCGCGCAGATACAAAAATGTAAGCGAATACATCACCAGGAGGATCAAAACATGAAATATCTCATCGGGCTCATTGGTTTATTTGTCGTCTTAGGGCTTGCATGGCTGGTCAGCAGCGGAAAGAAAAGAGTGAAATACCGCCCGGTTATCGTCATGATCGTGCTGCAATTCGCATTGGGATATATATTGCTGAACACGGGTGTCGGAAACTATCTCGTCGGCGGTTTTGCCAAGGGCTTCGGCTATTTGCTTGAATATGCGGCAGAAGGTGTGAATTTTGTCTTTGGCGGACTGGTGAATGTGAATGAATCCACATTCTTCATCAGCGTACTTCTACCGATTGTTTTTATATCTGCTTTAATCGGTATTCTGCAATATTGGAGAATCCTTCCGTTTATTATAAAATATATTGGTCTTGCGCTCAGCAAAATCAACGGGATGGGCAAACTGGAGTCATACAATGCCGTGGCTTCGGCGATACTGGGGCAATCTGAAGTATTCATTTCGTTAAAAAAGCAGCTTGGCCTGCTGCCTAAACACAGACTTTATACGCTGTGCGCTTCGGCGATGTCGACCGTCTCGATGTCTATCGTCGGCGCCTATATGACGATGCTGAAGCCCGAATACGTTGTCACCGCGCTCGTATTGAACTTATTCGGCGGATTTATTATCGCTTCGATTATCAATCCTTATGAAGTCGATCGAGAACATGATATGGTAGAGGTACAGGAAGAGGAAAAACAATCCTTCTTTGAAATGCTGGGCGAATATATTATGGACGGCTTTAAAGTCGCCGTCGTCGTGGCCGCCATGCTGATCGGATTTGTCGCGATCATCGCAATGATTAACGGCATTTTCAGCGCCGCACTAGGTATATCATTCCAGGAACTGCTCGGATTTATTTTTGCGCCGTTTGCCTTCCTGATGGGTATTCCATGGCATGAAGCGGTGAATGCTGGAAGTATCATGGCAACCAAAATGGTCTCAAATGAATTTGTCGCGATGCAGTCTCTCGCACAAGGCAGCTTCCATTTCAGCGGCCGCACCGAAGCGATTGTTTCCGTCTTCCTCGTCTCATTTGCCAATTTCTCATCGATCGGTATTATCGCCGGTGCGGTTAAAGGACTGAATGAGAAACAAGGAAACGTCGTCGCGCGCTTCGGGTTGAAATTGCTGTACGGCGCAACGCTCGTCAGTTTCTTGACAGCGACCGTTGTAGGATTGATCTATTGATAAACATTGAAAAAAGGACTGGTGATCACAATGAGAATGGTTGATATCATCACAAAAAAACAAAATGGAGAAGAATTGACAACAGAAGAAATTCAATTTTTCATTAAAGGCTACACCGACGGCAGCATTCCTGACTATCAAGCGAGCGCTCTGGCGATGGCCATCTATTTTCAGGACATGACGGACAGAGAGCGGGCCGATCTCACGATGGCGATGGTCAACTCAGGCGAAACGATCGACCTTTCCGCGATTGAAGGTATCAAGGTCGACAAACACTCAACAGGAGGCGTCGGCGACACGACGACGCTCGTACTTGCACCGCTTGTCGCGGCTCTCGACGTACCCGTCGCCAAAATGTCGGGACGCGGCCTCGGACACACAGGGGGAACAATTGACAAGCTCGAAGCGATCAAAGGGTTTCACGTGGAACTTTCCAAAGATGAATTCATCGAGCTCGTCAACCGCGACAAGGTCGCCGTTATCGGCCAAAGCGGAAACTTGACGCCTGCTGACAAAAAACTGTACGCCCTTCGCGATGTGACAGGCACGGTCAATTCGATCCCGCTGATTGCCAGCTCGATCATGAGCAAGAAAATCGCCGCAGGGGCGGATGCGATTGTCCTTGACGTCAAAACGGGCGCCGGCGCATTTATGAAAACCGATGAAGATGCAGTCAACCTTGCAAAAGCAATGGTCCGCATCGGAAACAATGTCGGCCGCCAAACGATGGCCGTCATCTCCGACATGTCCCAGCCGCTGGGGTTTGCCATCGGAAATGCGCTTGAAGTGAAAGAGGCGATTGATACATTAAAAGGCGAAGGTCCTGAAGACTTGACTGAGCTTGTCTTAACATTGGGCAGCCAAATGGTCGTTCTCGCCAAAAAAGCGGAGACCCTTGACGAAGCAAGAGAGAAACTGATCGACGTGATGAAAAACGGAAAAGCGCTGCAAAAATTCAAAGACTTCCTGCAGAATCAAGGCGGCGACAGCTCTGTCGCGGATAACCCAGAAAAGCTGCCTCAGGCTGCCTATAAAATCGACGTTCCTGCCAAAGAAGCGGGCGTCGTGTCTGAAATCGTCGCCGATCAAATCGGCGTTGCGGCCATGCTGCTGGGCGCCGGCCGCGCAACAAAAGAAGACAAAATCGACCTCGCCGTCGGCATCATGCTCCGCAAAAAAGTCGGCGACGCAGTCGAAAAAGGCGAACCATTGGTTACCCTATACGCAAACCGCGAAAATGTCGATGACGTCATCGCAAAAGTCTACGACAACATCCAAATCGCGGAAACAGCCGAAGCACCGAAGCTTGTGCATACGGTGATTACGGAATAGAGGAACATGCAAAACAGCACATACCTTTGGGTGTGTGCTGTTTTTTTGATGTCACGGAATTTGAGAAAAGGTCATTTGAACTAAGTCCAGGACGCTATTTTAAATAACATCGTTTGTATCTTGAATTGATCGATTCAAGAAAATCCAAGAAAACCAAGTCCATTATCCTATTTACCTATTTTGGATGATATTGTAATATGAAAAAGGTCTGATTTACAAGAACGTTAGATTCTCCCGTAAAGCAACAATATACCTAACCGAAATACAGTGGAATAAGCGAATAGTAACGTGCGGATTTTTATTTTCTGAAAAATGAGGTGAACCCGATATGTCTAACCATGCTGCTAAAATCTCTTCTTTGGAAAAAGATATTTCTTCTTTATCTCACAATATAAAGGATACCCAAAGCAAAATCGCTGAACTGAAAAAAGCAAAAACAGCTATTACCGGTGAACTTCACACCCTTTCAAACAATGCCACTCTCATCAATCAGCCAGATATTACATCACATATATGGAATGGCAGACATACAAAGCAATTTATCAATATTAGATCAAACATTGCACACAGCTATCAAAATATACAGAGAGAAACAGATGGTCTGATTTCGCATATTGAGCAAGAGATTGAAAATCTTGAAATGCAAATTTCTAATATGGAGATGTTTCTAAGTATACAAAAACAACAGCTTACAGATATAAAAAAACAAGTCAATCATTGAGGTGAAAGAATGGCAGAAATAAAGGTAAAAGCAGAAGAAGTCAAAACGGCGTTTTCAAGCCTTCAGACAAAAATCAGCGCACTTTCGATATCAGGTTCAAAAGCCGATATCGCTAATTCTTCAATGGATGTAGTGAACAAAATAAAAAAAATCGAAAAGGAATACGAGCAGCTACTAAAAAAATACAAGGAGGCGCTATCTTCAGTTGAAAAGGACGCATGGTCAAACATTAATGTCCTGATTGATACTGATAAAAACATCTCTCAAAAAATGAAATAAGGAGGGCTGGTTTTCTCTTGAAAGTTTTAGATGTTTCTGAAGTCATTGACGCGATTGACCAATTGATTAAGGAAAAAAAGCAAGAGGAAAAAGAAATCAACGCCATAAGGGAAAGTGTACAAAAAATTGCAGAGCTTGATGATGCATTAAAAGGAGAAGGCGGAAATGCGATCAAAGAACACTTTTCTGTTCTTCACCTTCCCGTGCTGCTTTATTTTCAGCACTTTATAGATCAATACATACAGAATTTAAAAGACATTAAAGCAAAAATCAGAACTTATGAATCAACAGAGGGTTTTGTAAAAGAAGAATTTCTGACGCATGACGTCAAAAAGGGCTTAACAGAACTGAAACGTCAAACGAATGATACGGTTGATTCGATTAATGACGAAGTTGATAAAATCAGCCACTTGATTGGGGGCGGATCTATCTCTTTGGCATCATTTAATGAGCATATTTCCGAAGCCAAAAAACATGTGAACAACACGGTGTCTGATTTAAAAGAGCTTGATCGCGATGCTAATTCTATATTAAAACAATCGTCAAATTCGATCGCTCAGCTATCCAAGCTCACTGAAAAGGTGAACACTTGGTCAAAGGGAGGCGCGATCTTATCTAAAAAAACGATTAAAGAGGTTGAAAACTACTTTTCTGAAACAGATGTCGTTAAACAAATGATTGACGAAGCCGTTGATTTAGCAGAAAAACAAGACGATCCGACAATGATGGGCAGAATCGCTGAATGGCTTGATTTAATCGGAACAGGAAACGGCGCGTTGGCCGTAACAAAAGGCGTCATAGCCGTGAATGTACTGGCGACGAAAATGCTTGAGCTTGAAAAAGACGGAAAAGGAAACTTCCGTGTGAAAGCCTCTCCGAAATGGACGCAAGGAGCTAACGGAAAATACGATTCCAAGGTGGCTCAGTTTGTTTACAACATCCTGAAAAAAGGCGATCCAAACTCAAGCAAACCAATAAAAAAATGGCTCGGCAAATTTCAAAATAAACCAAGCGGCCTTTTGAGAAAGATTGTTGGATTGGGGCCTAACACAACAAGGATCTCCTACAAGAAAATTTTGGAGAGCCAAAGTTTCCTAAAGCATAAGCCAGAGGAACTGAAGAGTTATAAGACTAAGGTTGATGTGAAAGGGACTGTTGGGAAGTTTAAGGATGAAGCTAGTATTACAAAACTCGCCAAAAAAATACCTTATGCTGGAACAATATTCTCCTTGACTACAAATGGAGCTGAGTTTTTTAGTGATGATAATAAAGATAAATCTTGGTTCGAAAAATTTGGCCGATTTTCAGCAGGGATTGGAATGGATGCTGGAGTTGGAGCGTTGACCGCTAGCGGAGCTGGACTGGGTTCATTAGTATGTCCAGGTCCTGGCACCCTTATTGGAGGAGCAATTGGAGCTGGTATTGGTATAACTGGATCCATAATTGCGGGAGATCAAGTAAAAGAATGGGGAGAAGATGCTGCAGGTTGGATAGAAGATAAAGGTAAGGAAGCTGGTGAATGGTTAAGTCAAAAGGCCTCTGAAACTACAGATACAATTTCAGACGGACTCTCAGGTGCAAAGGAATTTGTCACTAGCTGGTTCAGGTAATAAGGAGGAGTATAATGTTAGACTCTAAAATTATATTAACAACAAATGAACTCGTTGCCGCATTTTTATTGTGTAGGTATGAAAAAGCTGCTGAAGATATTATCAATGATCAGCAGTTGATTCAAGATGAAAAAGATATTGAGCCATTTTCAATTCAAGCCGAAAATCTTTTAAAACAAAGAGGATATTGGGCTGATGACACAGAATCTAATTTACAAAAAGGGTTAGAAAACCTGATTCACTTACTCATTCAATCAAAGCGAAAAGTTCGTTGTATCCATCGGAAAAGGGTGCTGATTGTACACCATGTTCAAAAAGATGAACTCATTGTGCAGGAGATCGAAAATCAAAATCATAGTTTTTCGATTTTAAGAAGCAGAGAGTCGTTTTTAGAAATGTTGAAAACATTTTATCATTCATATACAGATAAAAAACCAGAACATGAAATTTTTGAAATGGATGAAGATTCATTTGATGAGTTTCACGAGGTTGAAGCTGACGTTATTAAAAGAATGGCGGAAGACCCGAAAACGCATCCGACTATAAGTCAATTTTCCTTTGACTTTTTAGCAAACAACCAAGAGCTCGATAATATTTCTTTTGTAGAAAGTGACTATATTCAAAATCAAACAAGATTAGATCAAGTTGCTTTTTTATTAAGAAGTGATAATTTCATTTGGCATTTAGATTATGAAAATATTAAAAAAACTGGCTCGCTATATCTTCTACCAGTGGCAGTCGACGAATATTTTGGGAAAATAGTGGATACAATGAATGAATTTTATGATTTATAGTAGAAAGGATTTCTATTTATGTTCTCTTTTAAAAAAAGCCGATTCTTTTGGCTGAGAAGCAATGTTATTCTAATATTGTTAACTGCTCTATTGTTGTTGAATAAACCTTATTGGGAAAAAAACGCCAATGTTATGTTTTTTATGTTTGTTTGCACTGCTGAGCTGTTTATCATTTTACTTGCATTGGTATATGGTTTTCAAACAAAAAAGACAATTGCGCGCCCTCCTTCAAGAGCTATAAGAAAGACCAATATCCCAATAGGTATATTTGTTTTTTCTATTTTTAGTTTATTTTTTGGATTTGCGATGTCAGGGGATATACCGTATCCCAATTCTGCGCTTATCATATATTTAACAATTAACATGGTGTTTGCATTTGTTTCTTTGTTTGTACCAACATTAATCATTAAGCTATATGAAGTCAACGTATATGACGAATCAAATGGGCTGATCACCGACTTTTTTCGATATGTAGCCATTCTGGTTTCCTCTTTAAATTACGAAGTCCAAATCGTTTTAGCCCGCCTCCCTTTTGTATTACAGCGTCTACTGGGCGTCATTTTCATCGCTGTTTTGCTGTGGGAGCTTACTATGATCGGATTAATTTTTGAAAACAATTGATACTGTAGGGTGTTTCTTAGGGTTGCACTGATTGCAGCCTCTTTTTCATGTCTTTTTGAAATCAGTCATGATTCGCGTATAATCACATTCATAACACCATCATTCACTGGAAATCATATGACCAAAAGGAGTCCATACATGAGCAAAGCCAGTTTTAAAGAATATGCATTAAGCGGCGATATTACGAAAGCGCTCGATCACTTAGGATATAAGGAGCCGACTGCGGTGCAGAGCGAAGTGATTCCCGCGGTGCTTAAAAAGCGGGATGTTGT
This sequence comes from Bacillus sp. FSL R7-0646, assembly GCF_037969865.1. Taxonomy (NCBI): domain Bacteria; kingdom Bacillati; phylum Bacillota; class Bacilli; order Caryophanales; family Bacillaceae; genus Bacillus; species Bacillus sp. FSL R7-0646. Next base: position 4,053,331 of record NZ_CP150217.1, on the reverse strand, counting down.
GGTGAAATCGCGGACGGGGAGCGGGAAGACGGCCGCGTTCGGAATTCCGCTTTGCGAGCTGACCGAATGGGAAGAGAACAAACCACAAGCCTTGGTTTTGACACCGACGCGCGAGCTTGCCGCTCAGGTTAAGGAGGATTTGACGAACATCGGCCGCTATAAAAGAATAAAAGCAGCGGCTGTTTACGGGAAGTCATCCTTTGAACGGCAAAAAACGGAGCTCAAGCAAAAATGCCATATCGTTGTCGGGCCGCCGGGCCGCGTATTGGATCACATTGAAAAAGGAACCCTTCCATTAGAAAAACTGAAATACCTTGTCATCGATGAGGCCGATGAAATGCTGAATATGGGATTTATCGATCAAGTGGGAGCAATCATCCGCCATTTGCCTGAAGAACGGCTGACGATGCTGTTTTCAGCAACTTTTCCGGAGGATGTGGAGCATCTATCCCTTCAATATATGAAAGACCCTTTGAAAATCGAGATTAAAGCAGGCGGTACGACAACCGCAGACATCGAGCATCAACTGATCATTGTAAACGAAAATGATCCATTTTCGCTTTTAGTGGATCTGTTCATTGTTGAAAACCCGGACAGCTGCATCGTCTTTTGCCGCACACAGGAGCAAGTGAATGAGTTGCAGCGGCGCCTATCCGTTTTGGGTTATCCGTGCGAGAAAATTCACGGCGGCATGCCTCAGGAGGATCGTTTTGCCGTGATGAACCGTTTCAGACGGGGAGCGTTCCGCTATTTAATCGCGACAGATGTGGCGGCAAGAGGCATCGACATTGAGAACATCACACATGTCATCAACTATGAGCTGCCATTAGATCAAGAAAGCTATGTGCATCGTACCGGAAGAACAGGCCGAGCCGGCAGCCGGGGAAAAGCGATTACTCTTGCCAGTGCGCGTGAAAAGAGGATGATTGCTGACATTGAAGACTATATCGGTTTTCCCATTCCTATTATTGAAGCGCCGTCAAAAGAAGAAATTGCACGAGCAAAAGCGGCTTTTCTAAAGAAAATCAATGCGAAGCCGGATCTCAAAAAGGACAAGAGCGAATCGTTAAATAAGGAAATCATGAGGCTCTACTTTAACGGGGGAAAAAAGAAGAAGCTGAGAGCCGTTGATTTCGTCGGAACGATTGCTAAAATTGACGGCGTCTCCGCCGAGGATATCGGGATTATCACGATCCAGGAGCAAGGTTCATTCGTTGAAATTTTAAACGGCAAAGGTCCGCTCGTCTTAGATGCGATGAAAAACACGACCGTGAAAGGGAAATTGCTGAAAGTGCATAAAGCGAGGAAATAATCTTAGGCTGCCGATTTTGTCGGGAGCTTTTTTGCTCGTAATAAACCTTGGATAAGCAGCATATGATGGATTGTCAAAAAATGAAAGCGTTTTAAAAGAGAGGAGAACAAATGAATATGAGAAAGTGTTTCATCCAAGTCCTTGCATTGCTTTTCATCATGGCTGCATGTTTCGCGCCAAACCAAGCCTCTGCACAAACTCAAAAACCTGTTTTTTCAGAAGTGACGGTACATGATCCATCGATTATTAAAGCGAATGGCACGTACTATGTGTTCGGCTCCCATTTAGCTTCGGCCAAATCGACGGACCTGATGAATTGGACGCAAATTTCCTCGAGTGTCCACGACGGCAATCCTCTGATTCCGAACGTCTATGAAGAATTAAAAGAAACCTTTGAATGGGCTGAATCTGATACGTTGTGGGCGCCTGATGTCACCCAGCTTGAGGACGGCAAGTTTTATATGTATTACAACGCCTGCCGCGGGGATTCTCCGAGATCCGCCCTCGGGCTTGCTGTCGCAGACGACATTGAAGGTCCATACAAAAATAAAGGCATTTTTCTGAAGTCGGGAATGGATGGGATCAGCAATGACGGGACGCCTTATGACGCGACAAAGCACCCAAATGTCGTCGATCCCCACACATTCTTTGATCAAAACGGAAAGCTGTGGATGGTGTACGGCTCCTATTCCGGCGGAATTTTTATTTTAGAAATGGACAAGAAAACCGGATTTCCGCTTCCGGGACAGGGATACGGCAAAAAGCTGATCGGCGGCAACCACAGCCGTATTGAAGGCGCATATATTCTCTACCATCCTGAAACACAGTATTACTACCTGTACATGTCCTTCGGGGGGCTTGCCGCTGACGGCGGGTACAACATTCGCGTCGCCCGCTCCAAAAACCCTGACGGCCCTTATTATGATGCAGAAGGCCACGCGATGATTGACGTCCGCGGCAAAGAAGGAACGCTTTTTGACGATCGTTCAATCGAACAGTACGGCGTCAAACTGATGGGAAATTTCTCATTTAACAATAAAAACGGCTATGTGTCGCCGGGCCATAACTCTGCCTTTTACGATGAAAAAAGCGGTAAATCATATTTAATCTTCCACACCCGCTTCCCGGGACGGGGCGAGGAGCACGAAGTCCGCGTCCACCAACTGTTGATGAACAAACAAGGCTGGCAGGTTGCCGCCCCTCACCGCTATGCCGGAGAAAAGCTCGAAAAGGTGAAAACATCAGATGTGATTGGCGCCTACGAATTGGTGCGTCATGGCAAAGACATCTCCGCAGATATTAAAGAATCGAAAGAAATCCGCTTGAATCAAAATGGCAAAATAACAGGCGCAGTAGCCGGAACGTGGAAGAACACGGGGCATAACAAAATAGAACTCAAGATCGACGGAAAAACCTACGATGGCGTGTTTTTGCGTCAGTGGGATGCGGCTTCTGAGCGTAAGGTGATGACGTTTAGTGCGTTGTCTCGTGAGGGAGATGCGGTTTGGGGGAGTAGTTTAAAAAGAGCGGAATTTTAAAAGGAATTTCATCTCTAAAAGCACATTCCTGATTAAAGGTATGTGCTTTTTAAATGATTTAGATCAAATGGTTGTTTTAATATGGAAATTCAGGATGGATTATACGATAATACATATATGGTCTTTTTTACTACATAAGTTGTTCGTGAGATTCTATGAAGAAAAATCAACAAGGGGTGTTGATAAAATGGGTTTTAAAAGGAGTTTTAAAATAATGCCTGGTGTCAAACTTAATATAAATAAAAAAAGTGTTGGGATGACTTTAGGGGGCAAAAATGGCAGGATAACTTATAATACTTCTGGCAAAGTAACAACAAGTGCAAAAATCCCCGGTACAGGTCTATCTTATAGTTCCAGTAAATCTATTTCTTCATCACAAAAACAAAGTCACTTGAATAATAACAATTATTCAAATAATTTAGAGCTTAATGCTTACCTCAATCATTTAACTTCATTTCATACGAGATTAACGAGCAGGCAAATAAATTGGGAAGAAATTAAAAAAGAGTCACCGCCAGAGATTAATGTAGCTCAATTAAAAAGTGATTTAAATAATTATAAACCCAATTTCTTTGAGAGAATTCTTAGATTAGATAAAACAAAAATTGAAAAGTTAAATAAAGAAATTACTGATGCAGAAACTAAATATAAGAAAGAATATGATGAGTGGGTAAAGCAACAAAAATTTGTGAAAATTATTGATGACAAAAACAGTGTTGCTTATAGTGAAATTTTAGAAGATATTATTAAGATTGAAGATACTATAGGAAAAATAAAAGAGATTATTTCGAATGAAAATAGTGAAGTTTTATTGAATCTATTAGTGGACACATCAATTTTACCGAATCAAGAAGAATACATCTCTTCTGCTGGGAACTTGTTAACTAAAAAGCTAACCAAAACAAAATATTATCAAAACCAATTAAACTTTATTGCCAGTCTTTCTATAGGTTTAGCAAAAGTAATCTTTCAAATAATTCCTGTTGAGACTGTATCGATTAATGTTTTAGAAAAAAGAATTGATACAGTGGATGGACATGAGAAAACAATGACTATCTTTGGCGTTAAATTTAAAAAAGAGCAGTTCATGGCTTTAAATATTAATTACATTAAACCAATTGATACTCTTCAACTCTTTGAAACTAGTTTGGATTTTAAAAAGACTAAGGGTCTCCAACCTGTAGAAGGTATACACCTTTAATTTTGATACGAGGTAGATGAAATGAGTCTTATTTTATTAATTATTATTGCATGTATAGTAAAGTTTGGATCTAACTTTGTTCTTGATAAATTTATATTTCCTTCTATCAAATACATGAGTAAGGAGAGCTTTAAAAAGTTTAGAAAGTTTGTTGAACAAAAAAATACCTTATTAATTTATAAAAAGACATTGAGAGCTAGTGAGTACTTTTTTATTTTATTAATGATTATCTTTATTGCCGTAAGTTTATTTTGTGTTTTATCACCAAGCAACTCTCTTCTCAATTTTTTATTTTTTGGATTACTAGCTTTCTTTCTTTTTTGTACTATCTTTATAGGGGATTTTAATTTAAATATTAAAAAAGAATTAGAAAAAAATCAAAAAGAATACGAGAGTTTAATTGAAAATACTATCTCTAAAGTGAATAGAAATAGTTATATTTTTGATAGATTAAAAGTGTTTTTTGGAAAAACAGGAATGAGTCTGTATTTTCATTGTTTATTTTTAATTTTAATTTTAACTTTTTTAACCGAAGTTAACAGTATACCTTATAGTATTTTTTATTTATTTTTATTGACCCTACCTCTAACGTTAGCAAGTTGGATTTACTTTTCAACTTTCAATACGGAAGAACAAAATATTAGAAGGATTATTGGGTACCTGTTATTGTTGATTATAACCATTTCAAAAAGTTTTTCCGATTTTAAAATTGTAATAGGGTTAGAGGTTGCTGATTCTGCTAATGACTATATCATGTTCTTAATCCTTACGGTATTTACAGCTATAGATCGACTTTTAAAAAGTATAGTTGATGATTATACTAAATTTAAAGAAAAAAGAAAAATTGTTGAATGAATTTATGTGCCGGGATGAAAACCCCGGCTTTTTTCTATAACCCCTTTCATTTTGACGAATCTTTTCCAATTCGATAACATAAAAATAGTTCACGAAGTGTAATATCAAACAAAAAGGATGAAGCGCAATGTGTACAAGTATCACGTTGACGACTGCGGGCCGGGAGCATTTATTGGCGAGGACGATGGATTTTGATTTTGAGCTTAACGGGGAGGTGCTGTTGCATCCGCGTCGCTACAAATGGAAAAGTGAAGCGGACGGCAGCGAGCATGCCGGCCGGTATGCGTATATCGGGATGGGCAGAAGGCTCAAGAATGCTCTGTTTGCCGATGGTGTGAATGAAAAAGGATTGTCTTGCGCGGCGCTTTATTTCCCGGGCTATGCTGTGTATGAAAACGAAGCAAAAGAGCAAAGCCGCAATCTTGCGCCGCACGAATTCGTGACATGGGTGCTGTCGGAATGCGGCGATTTGGAGGATGTGAAAAAAGCGGCTGTTTCCTTAAACATTGTTGAGAGAGAGGTCAGCTTGCTGAGTACGGTGACGCCGCTGCATTGGCTATTAACGGACCGCTCCGGGGCAAGCGTCGTTGTTGAACCGACGGCAGACGGCATTCAAATTCATGATAATCCGGTCGGCGTGCTGACGAACAGTCCGGATTTCCCTTGGCATTTGACCAATTTGCGCAACTTTATCGGTCTTCAGCCGGGACAGTTTGCCGCGAAAAAAATGGGAGGCCTGACGCTGTCGGCTTTTGGTCAAGGTTCCGGGCTGTCCGGATTGCCAGGAGATTTTACGCCGCCATCCCGCTTTGTCAGGGCTGCATTTTTGAAAGAGCACATGAAGCCTGTGTCCGATGAAACAGAAGGCGTCTCTGCCGCGTTTCATGTCCTCTCCAATATGAATATTCCTAAAGGGGTTGTTATGACTGATCAAGGCGAAGACGATTACACCCAATATACGGCGGTAATGTGCAGCGAGACGTGCAGCTACTATTTTCACCATTATCAAAACAGGCAGATTCAAAAGGTTTGCTTATTACAGGAAGACCTGGACAGCAACGAATTAAAGGCGTTTCAGCCAAAGCAGGAAGAGACGGTTCATTCTCTTCAATCATAAACGAAAGAAGGAGCAACATTGCAAAACAAAGCAGCAGACAGACTCATTTTATTAGGCATCAGTTTACATAGCATATATTGGTTGTTCATTTTATTTTTGTTTTTTCATTTCAAACATCAGCTTGACGCTTATGCTGTTTGGAATCCAAATGTCACGGACGGATATATGGAGGCTGGAACTTTCGTAGCTGCGCTGAAATTGATGCTCTACTCAGGCACATTATTTAATTTGGGCCTCTTGTTCATTTTGGGCTTGCTGATAGTGATATTAGCACAGTCGATCATTTTTATTGCCTTGGAAATCGCCGCTTACGTAAAAATCAAAAAAGATCCGTTTTCTCCATGGGGATCTTTTATTTTAGCGATGGGCATTAAAAACATTTTCACGAACTTATCAGGGATTCCGTTTATGGCTGCCGGATTCATTCTTCATAAGCAGCAGGAACCGAAAGAAGCAGTTGTAGAGCCGGCGGCGCGAAGGAAAGCAAGGCGAAACCCTGCATTGCTTATGAAAAAGGCGGCGAAAGCTAGAAAACGAAGAAATGAAGGTATAAAGTCTTAGTTTTTAGTTTTCATGTATTCTATTTTTTATGAGACATTTGTAATGAAAGCGTTGACATGAACAAAAACGGGTGCTAAAGTATAGTTACAAACTAATATCAGCAAGTTTCTTAAGGATTGTTACTGCTTTTGCAGGCAAAACCTAAGTTGCGTACAGCTTTCTGGGGCATTGTCCCGTTTAAGCCGGCGTAATTTAGGTTTTTTTTATACCCAAAATAAGGAGGTGATGTGAGATTTCGAGGATTCTTTCGGCAGCAGGCCAATAAAAAAAGCCGGGTGAAGGCGGCCACCTTCAGTCCGGCAGATTCCCCCAAAGAGGAGGTACTCATATGGATTATAATAAAGTATCGAAGGACATTTTACAACTCGTGGGCGGTGAAGAGAACGTACAGAGCGTGATTCACTGCATGACAAGACTGCGTTTCAATCTTTATGACAATGCGAAGGCAGACCGCGCGAAACTGGAAAGTCTTCCGGCTGTAATGGGCACCAACATCAGCGGCCAGCAGTTTCAAATCATCATTGGAAATGATGTCCCTAAGGTGTATAAAGCGATCATTGCCAACAGCGGGCTCAGCGATGAAAAAGCGGGCGAGCAGCAAGCTGGCAAAAAGAAAAACGTGCTGTCCGCCATTTTTGATGTGATATCAGGCGTATTTACGCCGATTCTCCCGGCGATCGCCGGAGCGGGTATGATCAAGGGGATCATTGCAATCGCCGTCACGTTCGGCTGGATGAGCGAAACTAGCCAGGTCCACACCATTTTATCCGCCATCGGCGACGGAGCATTTTACTTCCTGCCGATTTTGCTGGCGGTCAGTGCCGCGAGAAAATTCGGCAGTAATCCTTATGTTGCGGCGGCGATCGGAGCGGCGATTCTGCATCCCGATCTGACAGCGCTTCTCGGTTCAGGGAAAAGCATTTCCTTTGTCGGATTGCCTGTAACCGCTGCCACTTATTCGTCGACCGTCATTCCGATCCTGCTCGCGATTTGGATTGCATCTTACGTTGAGAAATGGATTGACAAAGTCACCCCGACTTCGTTGAAGATGATTTTTGTACCGACGCTGACGCTGCTGGTTGTCGTGCCTGTCACATTAATTACGGTCGGTCCGCTCGGTGCGATTGCAGGGAACTATCTGTCAATCGGTGTGAACGGTTTATTTGAAAATGCCGGTTTAATCACGATGATCCTTTTAGCAGGAACGTTCTCGCTGATCGTCATGACAGGAATGCACTATGCTTTCATTCCGGTTATGTTCAACAACATTACGCAAAACGGCTACGATTACTTGATACCTGCGATGTTCTTGGCGAATATGGGGCAGGCTGGCGCGTCATTTGCCGTCTTCCTGCGATCCAGAAATAAGAAATTCAAATCATTGTCGCTGACGACAAGCATCACGGCTTTGATGGGGATTACAGAGCCGGCGATGTACGGTGTCAACATGAGGCTGAAAAAGCCGTTTGTATCCGCGCTTCTCGGCGCCGCTGTCGGAGGAGCATTTTACGGCATCACCGGCGTAGCAGCATATATTATTGGCGGAAACGTCGGTTTGCCGGGAATTACGACGTTTATCGGCCCGACTTTTATACAGGCAATGATCGGTATCGTCATCGCGTTCTTTGCCGCAACGGCGTTTGCTTTTGTATTGGGGTTTGAAGACATTCCTTCAGATGAAGCCGCTGAACAAGGAGCCGCTCCATCTGAAGCGGGCGCGGGAGAGATCATTCAAAGCCCGCTGAAAGGCGAAGTCAAAGCATTGAGTGAAGTGGATGATGCGACATTTTCTGGAGAAGTCATGGGAAAAGGCGTCGCCATTGAGCCTGAAGAAGGCAAAGTGGTGTCGCCGGTATCAGGCACGATCACAACCGTTTTTCAAACGAAGCACGCCCTCGGCATTACAAGCGACAATGGGGCGGAAATTATTATCCATATCGGAATCGACACGGTGAAATTGAACGGCGAGCACTTTACCGTGCATGTCAATAAAGGCGACGCTGTAAAACCGGGAGACGAGCTTGTCTCATTTGATATGGATGCGATTAAGGATGCAGGCTATCAGTTGATCACGCCGGTTATCATCACAAATACGGACCGGTACCAGTCGATCAAACCTTTGAAATCAGATGAAAGCGTTGACATTGAGGAAGCGCTGATCGCGCTGGCGTAGAAAGAGGAAAGCCTGACAAATTTGGATGAGGTGAAATGATATGACTGAACAAACGAAAAAGTTTCCTGAAGGTTTTTTATGGGGCGGAGCGGTTGCCGCAAACCAAGTGGAAGGCGCCTATAATGTCGGCGGGAAAGGACTCTCGACAGCCGATGTGTCGCCGAACGGCGTCATGTATCCATTCGATGAGTCGATGGAGTCATTGAACCTGTATCATGAAGGCATCGATTTTTACCACCGCTACAAAGAAGATATCGCTCTTTTCGCCGAAATGGGATTTAAAGCATTCCGGACATCGATTGCCTGGACGCGGATTTTTCCTAACGGCGATGAAACTGAACCGAATGAAGAGGGACTCGAATTTTATGATCGCCTCTTTGACGAGCTATTAAAATACAATATTGAGCCAGTGGTGACGATTTCCCACTACGAAATGCCGCTCGGTCTGATTAAAAAATACGGCGGCTGGAAAAACCGGAAAGTGATCGATTGCTATGAGCATTATGCGAAAACGGTTTTCACCCGCTATAAAGAAAAAGTAAAATACTGGATGACATTCAATGAAATCAACATGGTTCTGCATGCGCCGTTTACAGGCGGAGGCCTTGTGTTTGAAGAAGGCGAAAACAAGTTAAATGCGATGTACCAAGCGGCGCATCATCTATTTGTCGCAAGCGCTCTTGCCGTTAAAGCGGGGCACGACATCATTCCGGACGCTAAAATCGGCTGCATGATCGCCGCAACGACGACATACCCGATGACGCCAAAGCCGGAAGACGTGCTCGCTGCGATGGAGAATGAGAGAAGAACGCTGTTTTTCTCGGATGTACAGGCGCGCGGGGCTTATCCGGGCTATATGAAGCGCTTCTTTAAGGAAAACGGAATTACGATTGAAATGGCTGAAGGTGATGAAGACATCTTAAAGGAAAACACCGTCGACTATATCGGTTTCAGCTACTACATGTCAATGGTCGCAAGCACGAGTCCGGAAGACTTGGCAAAAACGGAAGGCAACCTGCTCGGCGGCGTCAAAAATCCGTACCTTGAATCGTCCGAATGGGGCTGGCAGATCGATCCTAAAGGGATCCGCATTACGCTGAATACATTGTACGACCGCTATCAAAAGCCGCTTTTCATTGTTGAAAACGGGCTCGGCGCCGTCGATGTCGTCGAAGAAGACGGCTCCATCCAGGATGACTACAGAATCAACTATTTACGCGATCATTTAAAAGAAGTAAGAGAAGCCATTGCAGACGGCGTCGACTTAATCGGCTACACATCATGGGGCCCGATCGACCTGGTCAGCGCATCCACCGCCGAAATGAAAAAGCGCTACGGCTATATTTACGTCGATCGTGACAATGAAGGAAAAGGCACGCTTTCAAGAACGAGAAAGAAAAGCTTTTACTGGTATAAGAAAGTAATCGAAACGAATGGCGAGAGTTTGTGATATACAGAATGGCTGTCCTTTACAGGACGGCCCTTTTTTTTCTCTGTAGCGCGTGAAAACAATTTGCTATACACTTGATTTAGAAAATAGAAAAAAGCGCGGTGAGGCAAATGTTTAAACTGCTGTTGATAGAAGATGATGAATCGCTGTTTCAAGAAATAAAAGAGCGGTTAACCGGGTGGTCATACGAGGTATACGGCATCAACGATTTCAGCGAAGTGATGCAGGAGTTTGCGGCGATTAAGCCAGACTGCGTCATCATCGATATTCAGCTGCCTAAATATGACGGGTTTCATTGGTGCCGGCAGATCCGCTCCCGTTCCAACGTTCCGATTCTCTTTTTATCTTCGCGCGATCATCCTGCTGATATGGTCATGTCCATGCAGTTCGGAGCGGATGATTATATTCAGAAGCCGTTTCATTTTGACGTGCTGATTGCCAAGATCCAGGCGATTTTCCGTCGCGTCTACGACTATAATACAGAGCCTGAGATTCTTAAAAAAACGTGGTGCGGTGCAACCGTTGATCCCGAACAAAACCGCGTCAGCAATAAGGCGGGGGCGATCGAACTGACAAGGAATGAAATGTTCATTTTAAAACAATTGATCGACCAAAAAAACAAAATTGTCAGCAGGGAAGAATTGATGAGAAGCCTATGGAACGATGAACGCTTTGTCAGCGATAACACGCTGACAGTCAACGTAAACCGCTTAAGAAAAAAACTCGATGCCTTGAACTTGGGGCAATATATCGAGACGAAGGTCGGCCAGGGCTATATGGCGAAAGAAGAAGGATGATGAGAATGCTGAAAGCGTTTTTGACCGAGAGGCGAAGCTGGATCGCCATATTTGTTTTGCAGCAGATCCTCTTTCTGTTTATCGCTTATGTCGATGCATCCATTCCTTTTACGTCGATTTTGTATATGACCTATTTGTCCTCGTTTATTTTTATCGTTTTTGTAATTGTCCGCTTTCGGAAGGAAACGAAGTTTTATAAAAGTCTTGAAGAATGGGACCACAATCTCGATGTGACAAACATTCGAGAGGCGGAAACCCCTTTTGAAACGATGATTGAAAAAAGCATAGCCGAACAAACGAAACAGTTAAAGCAAGAGGCGGCACAGCATCGCCTGGCATTGGAGAATGAAAAAGATGAGCTCATGGCCTGGATACATGAAGTCAAAACGCCGCTTACCGCCATGCATTTGATCATGGAGACGATTGAGGATCAATCTTTAAAAGCGAGGCTTGCGTACGAATGGCTGCGCATCCACCTGCTGCTCGACCGCCAGCTCCATCAAAAGCGGATGTCATTTATCGAAAATGACTTGTCCCTTGAAGTCCTAGAGCTTAAACCTATGATCTTTAAAGAAATAAAAGATTTGCAATCATGGTGCATTCCAAAAGGGATCGGGTTTGATATACAGCTGGAGGCGGGGGAAGTGCTCAGCGATGCGAAGTGGCTGTCTTTTATCATTAGGCAGCTGCTGACAAACGCGGTGAAATACAGCGAAGCATCCGATGTTTTGATTAAAAGCTATGAGCAGGATGGCAAAGTGCATCTCGCTGTTCAAGACTTTGGACGGGGCATCGATCCAAAAGATATGCCGCGCGTGTTTGACAAAGGCTTTACATCAACAACGGAGCATCATGATCAGGCTGCCACGGGAATGGGGCTGTACTTGGCAAAAAAAGCGGCAAAGCCGCTCCTGATTCATATCGAGGTTGATTCTAAACCGGGAACGGGTACAACCTTTACGCTGATTTTTCCAATGCGGAATGAATTTTCCCGTGTGCTGGGCGTGTGACAAAAATGTCACACGCTTTTCTTTTTTGTTCGCTTAATCGAAGGAAAACGGCTGCCTTCCTTTCTATAATAAAAATATCCAGTAAAAAGGAGATTTTAAAATGATGATTTTAGAAGCGAAAAAAATACGAAAAAGCTATGGAAATAAGCACAATAAACACGAAGTGTTAAAGGGAATCGACCTTCAGATTCAAAAGGGGGAATTTGTCAGTATTATGGGCCCGTCTGGTTCAGGCAAAACAACATTGCTCAATGTTCTGTCCTCTATTGACCAGGTGAGCGGCGGAACGATTAACATCAACCAAGCTGAGATGACGAATATGAAGGAAAAACAGCTTGCCGAGTTCAGGAAGCAGCATTTAGGATTTATCTTCCAAGAATACAATTTGCTCGATACGCTGACAGTGAAAGAAAATATCCTTCTGCCGCTGTCGATTACGAAAATATCAAAAAAAGAAGCCGGTCAAAAGTTTGAGGAAGTCGCGAAAGAATTAGGCATCTTCGAGCTGAAGGATAAATATCCGAATGAAATTTCCGGGGGGCAAAAACAGCGCACATCAGCAGCCAGGGCGTTTATTCATGAGCCGAGCATTATTTTCGCTGACGAACCGACCGGTGCGCTTGATTCGAAATCCGCATCAGACTTGTTAAACAAGCTGAGCCAATTAAATCAAAAGCGCCGGGCCACAATCGTTATGGTTACCCATGATCCCGTCGCCGCGAGCTTCTGCAGTAGAGTGGTTTTCATTAAAGACGGACAAATTTATACGCAGCTGAATAAAGGCGGACAGGACAGGCAGATGTTCTTCCAGGACATCATGAAGACGCAAGGCGTGTTAGGCGGGGTTCAGCATGAGCATTAATCAGCTGATCATCCGCAACCTGAAAAAAAATATACGGAACTATTACCTTTATGTGTTTGCGTTGATCTTCAGCGCAGCGCTTTATTTTGCGTTTGTTACGCTCCAGTATGATCCAGCGATCAATGAAGTGAAGGCATCGATAAAAGGCGCAGCGGCTTTGAAGGCAGCTTCCATTCTCCTTGTGGCAGTAGTAGCGGTGTTTGTTTTGTATGCCAATACGATATTTATCAAAAGACGAAGCAAAGAAATCGGTTTATTCCAATTAATCGGCATGAGGAAGCAAAAAATCTTCCGCATCTTAAGCTTGGAAAATGTCATGCTGTATTTCGGCTCTTTGGTCATTGGGGTGTTTGCCGGGTTTTCGATCTCAAAGCTCGTGCTCATGATTTTGTTTAAAATTGTAGATGTTCAAGCCGAAGCCAAATTGAATTTTTCCGTCGAAGCGCTTGTGCAAACCGTCATTGTATTCTGCGGCATCTACCTTCTCGTAATGGTGATGAATTATGCGTTTATCAAAAAGCAGAGCATTTTATCTTTATTTAAAGTGACATCAGCTACGGAGGATAAGGTAAAGAGAATATCCGTTTTCCAAATGATCATCGGCTTATTGGGCATCTTGTTTATTTTATCCGGATACTATGTATCCACTGAGCTTTTCAGCGGAAAATTCAAGACCGTAGATGAGCTGTTTTATGCGATGAGCTTTATTCTCGGAACCGTCATCATCGGAACGTACCTCTTCTATAAAGGATCGGTCAGCTTTGTCTCCAACATCATCCGCAAAAGCAAAGGAGGCTACTTGAATATTTATGAAGTGCTGTCCCTTTCATCGATCATGTTCCGGATGAAATCAAACGCCCTATTATTAACAATCATTACCACCGTTTCGGCGCTGGCGATCGGATTGTTATCCTTGAGCTATATTTCGTACTATTCTGCAGAGAAAACCGCCGAACAAAACGTGGCGGCTGATTTCGCCATGACAAATCAAAAGGATGCAAAGCGTTTTGAACAACTTTTGGACGAAAATAACATTTCCTACAGCAAAAAAGAAATTCATGTCATTCAAGCGGTTTTTAATCTGGAACAAATTGTCGATGGAGATCCTGAAAATATGGCTGGAGACCCGGGGAAATTGCCCCTCGCCGTGGTCAGCGATGCAGAGATTGCCGGGATGGACGTGCCAAAAGGAGACGTCATTTTTTCAGGATATACCGACCTTCTCCAGAAATTTATGGCTTTAAAAGAGACCGGTGCCGTTAAGGTAAAGAGCAGGCATGAGACAATCCCATTAAACTATTTAGGCTTGAAAAAAGAGTCTCTTTTATCCTTCAACTTTACCAGCGGCGGATTGCCTGTTGCCGTTGTAGATGATGCGCTGTTTAAACGTCTTAGCCAAGACAAAGATCCAAAGCTGCAGCAGAAGCCGAGCCTTTTTTACGGAATCAATTTAAAACATGAAGATCAGCTTCAGCAGGCAAATGAGCTGTTTGCAACAGTGAATCAAAACGATCAGCATTTATCGCTCCTTGATGCAAGCACAGCTCAAAAATCGCTTTTCGGCCTTGCCATGTTTATTGTAGGCTTTTTAGGACTAACGTTTCTGATCACTTCAGGATGCATCCTATATTTTAAACAAATGGACGAAAGCGAAGATGAGAAACCGAATTACACGATTTTGAGAAAACTCGGTTTCACACGGAACGATCTGTTGAAGGGGATACGAATCAAACAAATCTACAACTTCGGCATTCCATTAGTTATCGGCCTGTCTCACAGCTACTTCGCCGTCCAGTCCGGCTGGTTCCTATTCGGGGCAGAGCTGTGGACGCCGATGATCATCGTGATGGTGCTGTACACCGTCCTGTACTCTATTTTCGGCTTGCTTTCCGTTCTTTACGGCAAGAAAGTGATCAAGTCGGCGCTGTAGCTGAGTCATGTGGAATCTCGCGTCGCTTGAAGGAAAACGATGACCCTATATGGAGAAAAACTCCTTTACCATATTGAACATCATCCGCCGGTTATTTTCAGAAAAGCATAATCAAAAGCCCATCGGACTCATCCGATGGGCTTCCTCATTTTCTACAGCTCAACCTTGTAGAGCGTTTGCCGCTGTCCGCCGCCTGGGCCGCCTCTTGCACCCTGCTGTGCGAAGCTGTCTGTACTGCTGTATTGGTCAGACGAAATTTCGGTTCCGTTTTCTTTGATCCAGGAGACGAGCTCGCTGTTGCCTGAGTTTTCACTAATCAGGAAGTATTTTACTCTTCCTTTTTTGATGAGGTTTTTCAGTTCACTGACCGACAGGATCGGGTCTGTGCCGTTGAAGCCTCCGAGCGCCATGACATTTTCGTCGGCATTGATGATATACGTGGCTGCGGTTACCGTTGTCAATGTCGCGAAAAGGTACTCTTCGCCGGTATTATTTTCCCGGAGGTATGTGAGCAGTCCTGTGTCCACGTCCGAGCTGAACATTCCGCCTCCGTTGGAGCTTTGCAGCTGAGGCCCTGATTCAGGAAGAACGCTGTTCCCTCCGTAAAGGATCGGTGTTGCCGACCAATAGACCGGTGTCAAAAGAAGCACGCACAAGCTGATGATGGTGAGCTGCTTTCCGAATGGATGGCGTCGCTTCAGCATCAGTAAGGCGATGGTGACACCCAGCCCCAGGATTCCCATGACATACATCCAAGCGCTGCCGATTTGGTTTGTATAAGCGCTTAAAATGTACACTTGGAATGCTGCTGTCGTGAGAACGGCTGCCGGCAGCAGATAGCTTGCCCAGTCTTTATGATTGTTGTAAAGGCCGTACATCGCGTACCATCCGATTCCTGACAGAGCGGCGATCGGCGGCGCCATCATAATCAAGTAGTAGTGGTGGAAGAATCCGGCGATGCTGAAGAACCCGGCGACAGGAACGAGCCATGCAGACCAAAAGATCGTTTCTTTCATTTCGCCTGCTTTTTCGCGGCGGCCGCGAAACCACGTGATGATCGTGCCGAGCAGTCCTAATAATGCAAATGGGAGCATCCAGCTGATTTGGCCCGATAAAGCCGATTGGAAGAGCCTCAGCGGTCCTGCGTCACCGGTGCCGAACATGTTCATGCTTTGTCCGCCGCCTTGACCTCCGCCTGGGCCGCCATTGCCTCCGGGACCGCCGTTGCCTCCGCCCGGTCCGCCTCCGCCCGGTCCGCCTCCGGCTGGCTGCTGGCTGCCGCCGTTTGCCCCTTGAGAACTGCCGTCTGCCGAACCGCCCGCACCCGGCGGCTGCATCGCGCCGTTTTGTCCATTGGAGCCGCCGGACGAACGGTTTCCGTTCTGAGCTTGCGCATTGCCGTTCGGCTGCTGCATGTCTCCTCCAAAGCCGTTCATATCGCCGCGGGCGTTGCCCGTCGTCTGGCCGAGAAGCCGCTCAGTGCCGTTGTAGCCGAAAGCCAGTTCAAGCACAGAGTTGGTTTGGCTGCTTCCGACATACGGGCGGCTGTCGGCTGATGTATAGTCGACCGCAAGCGCCCAAGAAAGCGAAATGCCGGTGAGGACAATAAGCGATAAAACCGCTGAAACGATTTTTTTCTTCCAATTCGCATGGGCCGCAATGAGATAAAACAGCAAGAACGCGGGAAGCACCATGAATGCCTGAAACATCTTCATATTGAATCCGAGGCCGATGAGACCGAATGCAGCGAGAAGCCAGATCAGCCTGCCTTGTTTGACCGCCTTCATCAGGCACCATGTACCAAGTAGGAGCGTGAAGACGAGCATGCTGTCGATATTATTCGTTCGGCTTACGGCGACCGCGATCGGCGTCAGCGCCATCACCAGCGCTGAAATGCGGGCGGCGCCTTTTCCGAATTTCGGCTTTATCAGTGCGTAAAGCAGATAGATGGAACCCGCCCCTGCAAGCGCCTGCGGCAAAATCACACTCCACGTATGCACGCCGAAGATTTTCGCAAATATAGTCTGAATCCATAAAACGACAGGCGGTTTATCTACTGATACGAATCCGGAAGAGTCGAATGACGCGAAGAAGAAATTGTGGAAGCTTTGCGTCATGCTTTTGACTGCTGCCAAGTAATACTGGTTGGCGGCATCGTCCAGCCAAATGTTATATGTATTCAGAATAAGAGCTGCCAACAAAATTAGAACCAGAATGACATCAAGTTGTTTGTTTTTTATTTTCATCATCACTTTCACCTCTTTATGTTCCCTATTCTAGAAGAAAAATATGAACAAGCTATGAATAAAAAGAGAACAATCTATTTTTGTTTGAATGGAAAAAAATAAATATTTTTTGGAAAAAGGTGTGTACATTTTCATTTTTGCGCTGTATACTGTACTACAACAGAAATATAAAACATAAAACTGTTCTATAAAAAGGAGGTTATACAAATGAGCTTGAAAAGTCCGATGGAATTTTTCAGAACGCTTCCGAAAAAAACGTGCCCTGAATGCGGCGAAAAGATGGAGGAGCAGGCTGAATCTTACTTCATGGAATGCGAGCGCTGTCTTGCCAAAAAAGGCGAGTAGGCAAACTGTTTTATAACAAAGCATGTAAAGGGGTAGGGAGACATGAAAACAGAGGAGAAGAGAATTCATATAACCGGATCGATAAATCCGCATTATGAAGAGATTTTGACAAAAGAAGCGATGGAGTTTATCGGACGTCTTGAACGCCATTTCGGGGGAAGAAGACGGGAATTGCTGCATTTGCGGACGATCAGGCAGGCTGAAATTGATCAAGGGAAGAACCCTTGTTTTTTGGCGGAAACGAAGCACATCCGCGAGGCGGACTGGACAGTCGCGCCGCTCCCCCGGGATTTGGAGGACCGCAGGGTTGAAATCACTGGCCCGGTCGACAGAAAAATGGTCATCAACGCTTTAAATTCAGGAGCGAAAGTCTTTATGGCCGACTTTGAAGATGCGAACTCGCCGACGTGGAAAAACTGCATTGAAGGCCAGGTTAATTTGCGGGATGCGGTCCGCGGGACGATTTCTTTTACGAATGAACAGGGCAAACGCTATGAGCTGAAAGAGAACCCCGCCGTTATCATGGTCAGGCCGAGGGGATGGCACTTGGAAGAAAAGCATGTGCTGATCGGCGGCAGGCCCGTGTCAGCAAGCCTGTTCGATTTTGGTCTTTATTTTTTCCATAACGCAAAAGAGCTGATCAAAAAAGGAAGCGGCCCTTATTTCTACCTTCCAAAAATCGAAAACCACCTGGAAGCAAGGCTGTGGAACGACGTATTTGTTTATGCGCAAAACGACTTGCGCATTCCGCAGGGCACGATTAAAGCGACGGTTCTCGTTGAAACGATCCTGGCGGCCTTTGAAATGGATGAAATCCTCTACGAATTGAAGGAACATTCAGCCGGGCTTAACTGCGGCAGGTGGGATTATATTTTCAGCTTTATTAAGAAATTCAGGAACAGGGATGAAGTCATTCTTCCAGATCGCTCAGCCGTGACGATGACAGTTCCCAACATGAGAGCCTACTCCCTCTTGGCGATTCAAACGTGTCATAAACGCAACGTCCATGCGATTGGGGGAATGGCGGCGCAAATTCCCGCTAAAGACAAACCTGAGATCAATGAAGCCGCATTTGCCAAAATCCGCGAAGATAAGGAACGTGAAGTAAAAGACGGCCATGACGGAACATGGATCGCGCATCCCGGCATGATTCAAACGGCGCTCGATGTATTCAATCAGCATATGCCGTCGGCGAACCAGATTCATAGAAAGCGGAAAGACGTAAAGGTCGAGGAAAAAGACTTGCTGGAAGTACCGAAAGGCAGAATTACAGAAGCAGGCGTCCGTACCAATATCAGCGCCGGCATCCGCTATTTAGCTTCATGGCTGTCGGGCAGAGGCGCCGCTCCGATCGACCACTTAATGGAGGACGCTGCAACGGCGGAGATTTCCAGAGCCCAGCTGTGGCAATGGATTCGCCATCCGAAAGGAGTTCTTGACGATGGCCGGAAAGTCACCGCGGAAATGGTCAAGATGATGAAAGAGAAAGAAATGCAGAAAATCATCGATGAAGCAGGCGTGGAACATTTTCGGAGCGGCCGGTTTGAAGAGGCCGGACAGTTATTTGAACAGCTGATTTTGGATGATGAATTCGCGGAGTTTCTAACGATACCGGCTTATGAAAATATATAATGGGGGAATGTGCGATGCTGAAAGAAAAACAACTCGCAGAAAGCTGGGAGCATGATGAACGCTGGAAAGGGATCACAAGGCCGTATGAGGCGGCAGACGTCATTCGGCTGAGGGGCACGCTCGAGATTGAATACACGATTGCAAGGCGCGGCGCCGAAAAGCTGTGGAAGCTTCTCCATACAGAGGATTTCGTCCCGGCGCTGGGCGCTTTGACCGGAAACCAAGCCATGCAGCAAGTAAAGGCCGGATTGAAAGCGATTTATTTAAGCGGCTGGCAGGTGGCTGCCGATGCAAATATGTCAGGGAGCATGTATCCTGACCAAAGCCTTTATCCGGCAAACAGCGTCCCGGAAGTCGTCAAAAAAATCAACCGCACGCTGCAGCGCGCCGATCAAATCCACCATATGGAAGGAAAGGAAGACATCGATTGGTTTGCTCCGATTGTGGCCGACGCTGAAGCGGGCTTCGGCGGGCAGCTGAATGTGTTCGAGCTGATGAAAAGTATGATTGAAGCCGGCGCCGCGGGAGTTCACTTTGAAGACCAGCTGTCGTCTGAGAAAAAGTGCGGGCATTTGGGCGGAAAAGTGCTGCTTCCGACGCAAACGGCGGTACGTAATTTGATTGCCGCGCGCCTCGCCGCAGACGTGATGGGAGTCCCGACCATTCTTATTGCCCGCACGGACGCGAATGCGGCAGACCTGATCACAAGCGACGTCGATTCATATGATGCACCGTTTTTGACGGGAGAGCGAACAGCGGAAGGGTTCTTCAAAACAAAGCCTGGCCTTGATCAGGCGATTGCCAGAGGTTTGGCGTATGCGCCGTATGCCGATTTGATCTGGTGTGAAACGTCTGAGCCGAATATTGAAGAAGCCCGCCGGTTTGCACAGGCGATCCATGAAAAATTCCCGGGCAAACTGCTCGCCTACAACTGCTCCCCTTCGTTCAACTGGAAGGCCAAACTGGATGACAACACCATCTTGAACTTTCAGAAACAGCTCAGTGAAATGGGCTATAAATTTCAATTTGTGACATTGGCGGGCTTCCACGCCTTAAATCACGGCATGTTTGAATTGGCCCGCCAATATAAGCACCGCGGAATGGCGGCGTACTCTGATCTGCAGCAGGCCGAGTTTGCCAGCGAAGTCCACGGCTATACGGCGACAAGGCATCAGCGCGAAGTCGGAACGAGCTACTTTGATGAAGTCGCCCAGGTTGTGACAGGCGGGACTTCATCAACCACTGCACTGAAGGGATCGACTGAAGCGGAACAGTTTCAATCATAAAAACGTGAAAAAGCCGCCCGTCATTGGGCGGCTTGCTTGTTGTCTATCAAGTTAGCAATTGACATCATTGGAAGGGGCGGTAAAAGAGTTTTCCCTAATAACAGTCAGTGTCTGATGATTCCTGTTGTTTGTTTTGGCCGGCCGGTTGTCTTTGCTGAAAGAATAGAACAAATACACGGCCATTGTCAAAATCAAGATAAACATCATCATAAATATCCCCTCCAAATTTTTTGTCTTCACTATATAAGACGAACAAGCCCGGAAAAGGTTTCAGAAAATTTATATTTTTCTATAAATATTTCCGATTGCCGACTTTCTGTATGAAACCCGGCGGTTCTATACAAGAATAAAACTGAAAAACTCAGGTTGACATCATAACCATTGATGTGTAGAGTAAAAGTTAATGTAATAGGAAGTCCACTAGGGGAGCCGTAAGCCGGCTGAGACAAGAAGCGATCTTGGACCCTTTGAACCTGATCTAGTTCATACTAGCGTAGGGAAGTGGAGCCGGTGTCTTAATGATTTCATCATACTAAGGCCGCTCCATTTTGGGGCGGCTTTTTTGCGTATAAAGCCGCTTGCCCCCCTGTGCCTTCCTATAAAACCGATTGCTAAGGAGGCTATCTACATGAGTTTTTCCGCAGAACTTCGCCGCGAGGCAGACCCTATTTTTGAAGCCATTTTTGAGCATCCGTTTGTACTGGGGCTGGCGTCCGGGAGGCTGGAAAAGGAGCAGCTTGTTCATTATGTAAAGCAAGATTACGAGTATTTGAATGCCTTTATTCAAATCTACGGAATTGCGATTTCCAAGTGTCAAAATCGAAAAGATATGGAAATGTTTCATGAGCAGATTTCATTTGTGCTAGACAGCGAAGTGCACCCGCACAAAAACCTGTGCCGGGCCGCTGGGGTGGAGTACGAAACTCTGCAGGGCTATCCGCTTGCGCCTTCCGCCCATCATTATGTCCGCCATATGCTGACGTCGGCGCACGAAGGTACGCTGGGAGAGATATTAGCCGTCTTGCTGCCTTGTCCATGGACATATTGGGAGATCGGAAAAAAACTGATGAAGGACGTTCAGCCTGATCCATCGCATCCATTTTATGACTGGATCTGTTTTTACGGAAACAGAACGGATTCAATCACGACAAAGTTTTGCGCCCGCCTGGATGAATGGGCCGAAACAGCGGGCAAGGCTGAAAAAGAAAAAATGAAGGAGCTCTTTTTGCAAAGCTGTCAGCTTGAATACGGCTTTTGGGAGATGGCTTATACGGTTGAAGATTGGCCTGTGGAAATGGGGGCGGTGAGACGATGAATTGGAACATGAAAGAAGTCGTCATGACAGTCATCTTGTCTGTGGCATGCGGCGTCATTTATTTAGGGTGGTCTACCTTGTGGATCCCTGTTTCAGCTATCGTCGGGCCCGTCGGAGCGAACTTTATGTTCGGCATATGGGTGATCGCCAGCCCGATTGTCGCTTATATCATCCGTAAACCGGGTGCGGCGCTGATTGCCGAGACGGCAGCTGCGGCGGTCGAACTGCTGACCGGAAGCCATTTTGGGCTTTCAGCATTATTAATCGGTGTGTTCCAGGGAGCCGGTGCGGAAATCGCGTTTGCGATCTTTCGCTATAAGCGCTATAACTTGTTTACCCTTATGCTTTCCGGTGCGCTAGCCGCGGTGGGGAGCGCGACATACAGCCTGATGGCAAACGGTTTTGCCTACTATACGACGCAAACGCTGATATTGACGCTTATCATCCAAATCATCAGCGGCATTGTACTCGGCGGCTGGCTGGCAAAAGCCGTTGTCGAAGCGCTTGCGAAAACGGGAGTCCTGAACCAGTATGAGATCATGAAAGAACACCGGAAGAAGGATGATGCCGATGCGTTCATTTCTCGGATGCAGTAACCTTTCCGTCCGTTTTTATCATCGTCCTGAAACAGTCTTGGACCGGGTCTCGCTGTCGATTGAGCAGGGAGAAAAAGTGCTGATACTCGGGCCGAGCGGAAGCGGAAAATCGACGCTGTTGTCCGTGCTTTCCGGCATCATTCCTGAACATATCGAAGCTGAAGTCACAGGCGAGGTCAACCGCAGAAAGAGCGCCGGCGTTATGTTTCAGGATCCGGATTCGCAGTTTTGCATGCTTCATGTTGATGAGGAAATCGCGTTTAGCCTTGAAAATCGATCCGTTCCGCCAAAAGATATGGACCGCATCATCTCGGAGCTGATGGAGCTGGTCGGTTTAAAGATAGATAAGAAAACGCCGATCGAAACCTTGTCAGGCGGTATGAAGCAGAGGCTGGCATTAGCGTGCCTGCTCGCTTTGGAGCCTGAAGTGCTGTTTTTTGATGAGCCGACGGCGCAGCTGGACCCGGCCAGCCGGCAAGACATCTTTGCCTTGCTCCGCGACGTTTCCCGAAAAAGCGGACAGACGATGGTGTTCGTCGAACACGTGCTGGACGGCTGTATCGAGTGGATGGACCGAGTCATCCTTTTCAATGAAAAGGGACAGATCATCGCTGATGGAAAGCCGGAAGAAATCGTCAAACATTTTCAGCCGGAAATGAAAGCGGCAGGCATCTGGCAGCCCAAACTGTACCCCGCAGTATGGGAAGATGTTACCACACAAGATGATCATCCGCTCGCCGTCAAGCTCTCTTCTACATTGAAAATGAAAGAGGAGGAAGCGAAAAACAGGCCGTCAGCAGACAGGGACATATTGATCCGCACAGAGGACGCGGCGATCGGCTATCGGAAAAAGATCGTTGCCGACGGCATCAACCTGGAGATTCCAAGAGGGGAATGGATTTCCGTCATCGGCGGGAACGGCAGCGGAAAGAGTACGTTTTTAAAAAGTCTGATCAGGCTTGAAGCGGTCAAAAAAGGGCGCATTTATCTGGAGGGCCGGGAGCTGAAGAAATGGTCCGATCGTACGCTTTACGAGAAGGCCGGCTTTGTCTTTCAAAACCCCGAGCTTCAATTTATTCGGGACACGGTGTTTGACGAGATCGCGTTCGGAGCGAGACAGCGGAGCTGGCCGGAGGAGCAGGTCGAAAGGAAAACGGCTGAATTGCTGCAGGAATTCGGACTTGATGGTCATCAAAAAGCGCATCCCTTTACATTAAGCCTTGGGCAGAAACGGCGTTTAAGCGTTGCGACGATGCTTTTGTTTGACCAGGATTTGCTGCTGCTTGACGAGCCGACATTCGGTCAGGACGAAAAGACGGCAAAAGAATTGATCAAGCGCTTAAAGGAGCGGCAGGAACGGGGAACGACGATTGTGATGGTGACGCATGACATGGACATCGTAGACGAGCACTCCGACCGGGTCATCGTATTTCATCAAGGGAAAGCGGCATATCAAGGAACGCCGTATCAATTGTTCTCTGACCAAGACCTGGTCCGCCGCTTTTCATTGATACCGCCGCTTCACTACCGGTTCATGCACGAAAGAAAGGAGAGGGTTCCCGTATGAAAAGCAATGGTTCACTTCTTTCGGCATTGAACCCGAGCGCCAAGCTCTTTTCCCACCTCCTGGTCATGTGCATTCTCATGTTTGTTTCAAATCCGAAACCGACTTTTTTCATTTGGCTGTTTGCGGTTGTCATCGGGATTTTTTTCGGGGGATGGACTTTGTCTTATTTAAGTAAACGGCTGCTGCCTTATCTTATTTTTTTTATTCTCGTATTTTGGATGATGGCCGCTTTTGGGAAAGGCGAGGAAACGATTTGGGAATGGGCCTGGTTCCGCGTTACCGAGGAAAGCGTCGGCAATGGGCTGACAATCGCGCTGCGGATGCTCGGCTTTGTCACATACGGTCTCTTGTTTACGTCAACAACCGATTTGACGCAGTTTATTATGAGCCTGATTCATCAATGCAGATTGTCGCCTAAATGGGCTTATGGCTTGCTGGCCGGCTTCCGTTTTGTCCCGCTTTTTCAGTCGGAGCTTTCGCAAATGAAGGCGGCGCACAAAATCAGGGGCTATAAGCAAAAAAACAGCTGGAAGGCGTTTATTCGCTATGCGCTGCCGTTGTTTTCGCAAGGCATCCGCAAATCGGAAAGAATCGCCGTTGCCATGGAAGCGAGAGGGTTTACCGGTACAAAAGACCGCACCTACTATCAAACAGCGGGGCTTTCCGGAAAAGACTTCGTATATTTTGCGGGTCTGGCATCAGTCGCAGCGGGGATTTTGCTCACTTTTTAAGAAGGTTTTTTACAGGGCCGCCTTGCGGCTCTTTTTTTATAAACCCGGGTACAGGCGGGCATTCTGTAAAATGCAAACATTTCGGACGTTGACTGAAATATATTGACCTAGGCCAAAAAGGTTGTACAATCAATGTGTACCATTTGAAAAAAGAAGTATAAAAAAATCCCCTTAAAAGATGGGAGTGGCGCGATGTGAAAATTGCCAAAGTGATCAACAACAATGTGATCAGTGTTTTAAATGAACAGGGTCAGGAATTAGTGGTCATGGGCAGGGGAATCGCTTTTCAAAAAAAGCCTGGCGAAGCGGTGGATGAATCGAGAATCGAGAAGATTTTCAGGCTTGATAATAAAGATGTATCAGAAAGGTTTAAGACGCTGTTGGACGAAATTCCAATTGAATTTATGGAAATGTCTGAAGAAATTATCTCCTATGCGAAATTAAAGCTCGGCAAAAAGCTGAATGACAGCATTTATGTCTCGCTGACCGACCATATTCATTTCGCCGTCGAACGGCATAAAAAGGGACTGGATATTAAAAATGCCCTGCTTTGGGAGACGAAACGGCTGTATAAAGATGAGTTCGCCATCGGCAAAGAGGCGCTGGCCATCATTGAAAAGAAGACGGGGACAGCTCTTCCGGAGGATGAAGCCGCCTTTATCGCGCTCCATATCGTAAACGCCGAGCTGAATGAAGAAATGCCGAACATCGTCAATATTACGAAAGTCATGCAGGAGATTTTAAGCATCGTCAAGTATCACTTTCATATCGAATTTGACGAAGAATCGCTTCACTATTACCGCTTCATTACCCATTTGAAATTTTTCGCCCAGCGGCTGTTCAGCGGAACCTATATGGAAAGCCGGGACGACTTTTTATTTGAAACCGTCAAAAATAAGTACCGGGACGCTTATGTTTGTACAAATAAAATCAGGCAGTATATCGAAAAAGAATACGGTCATCAGCTGACAAACGAAGAGCTTCTGTATTTGACGATTCATATCGAGCGAGTCGTTCATCAAAAATAGAGGATGATATCAAATGAAAGCGTTGACAATTGGATAAATGTATGCTACTTTTTACTTACATCAACTTATACAGGTTGTTAGGATTGTTACTGATGATGCAGGCAAAACCTAAATGACTGTGAAGCGGGACTCTTATGCCCTTGTTTTTCATAGTGATTTAGGTTTTTTTATTTTCATATTGTCTTAAGCGGGATTGTTACTGTTCGGCAGGCAAAACCTAAACTAAGCCTTCTTTGTACAGGCTTTAGTTTAGGTTTTTTATTTTTTAACAGCTTGATAGGGCTTTACGAGAGACAGGAGATGATCAACGATGAATGTTCAATCAATGGCAAAAGAAATTCTGGCGCGCGTCGGCGGGGAGAAGAACGTTGTATCGCTAGTCCATTGCGCGACAAGGCTCCGCTTCAAACTGAAAGACCGTTCCAAAGCAGACAGAGAAGCGCTTGAAAATACGGATGGCGTGGTAACCGTGGTGGAGAGCGGCGGGCAATTTCAAGTCGTTATCGGCAATAACGTTCCTGAAGTATATAAAGAAATCGGCCGGATCTCTCAACTGTTGGAAAGTTCTGCGGCCGATCACAGTCAAAAAGAGAAAGGAAGCCTCGCCGGTAGATTAGTAGATGTCGTATCCAGCATTTTCACTCCGCTGCTCGGCGTCATGGCGGGAGCGGGGATTTTAAAAGGCCTGCTTTTGATTTGCACAAACGCCGGCTGGCTCTCGCCGGAAGAGACGACATATACGATTCTATACGCGGCAGCCGACAGCCTGTTTTATTTCCTGCCTTTGCTGCTCGCCGTTACGGCCGCCAAAAAATTCGGAGCGAACCCGTTCATAGCGCTGACGATTGCCGGAGCGCTGATCTATCCGACGATACTCGAACTGAAAAACAGCGGCGCCCATACGGAGTTTTTCGGCATTCCGGTCGTCTTGATGAATTATACGTCGACCGTTATCCCGATTATCCTTGCGGTATTTGTGATGAGCTATCTTGAAAGATTATGTATGCGCTTTATTCATGAAAGCGTGAAGAACTTTATCACCCCTTTATTATGCCTGACGGTGATGGTGCCGTTAACTTTGATCGTATTCGGACCGCTCGGCGTTTACACAGGAAACGGGATCGCGGCAGCGATTCTGTCCGTTTTTGATTTCAGCCCGATTCTGGCAGGAGCGATTATTGCGGCCTTATGGCAAATCCTTGTCATCTTCGGGATTCACTGGGGGATCGTCCCTGTCATTTTGAACAACATTGCCGTCCACGGCAAGGACTACATTAAGCCGGCGACGGCAGCCGCCGTGTTTGCCCAAACAGGAGCCGCATTTGGCGTCATGCTGAAGACGAAAAACAAGAAGCTGAAAGCATTGGCAGGATCAGCTGCCGTTACCGGGATATTCGGGATTACAGAGCCGGCCGTCTACGGGGTGACGCTCAGGCTGAAAAAGCCGTTTGTATGCGGTGTCATCAGCGCGGCGGCAGGCGGAGCCATTATCGGATACTCCGGCAGCGTCGCCCTCGCTTCCGGCGCTCCGGGCTTGTTGACGATTCCGATTTTTTACGGACCGGGCTTTCTCGGCTTCATCATCGGCATTTCAGTTTCATTTGTTTTATCGATTTTGCTCACTTACATTGTCGGCTTTGACGACCCTGTGGAGGTGACAAAAGAGGAGCCTGTTGAAAAAAGCGCCGGTGAACCGATTTACAGCCCTTTGCAAGGAGAAGTCCTGCCGTTAACAGAAGTATCAGATAAAGTGTTCGCATCGGGGGCGCTTGGAGAGGGAATCGCGGTGGTTCCGTCAAAAGGCGTTGTCACCGCCCCTGCGGACGGCATCGTGACAACGGCATTTCCGACGGGTCACGCATACGGCATAACGTCGGAAAGCGGAGCCGAGATTTTGATTCATATTGGAATGGACACAGTCAGGCTCGAAGGAAAGCACTTCAATCCTAAAGCCGTGCAGGGGCAAAATGTGAAACGGGGTGATATACTCGCAGAATTCGATCTGGACGCTTTGAAAGAAGAAGGGTTTGACGTGAAAACGCCGATCATCGTTACAAATTCCGGTCAATACACGGATGTCATTCCAACGGATCAAAAAAAGGTGAAAACTGAAGAACGGATCATCACTTTAATTTCATCACCAAGGGAGGAAAATAATCATGAAATATAAAACATTAGCTCAATTTCCGAAAGATTTTTTGTGGGGCGCGTCTACTTCCGCTTATCAAGTGGAAGGCGCTTGGGACGAAGATGGAAAAGGGCCTTCTGTCATCGATGCGCGCGAAAGCTACCCGGAAGGGACAACCGATTTTAAAGTCGCAAGCGACCATTACCACCGCTATAAAGAAGATATCGCTTTGTTTGCAGAAATGGGCTTCAAAGCATACCGTTTTTCGATTGCCTGGACGCGCATCATACCGGATGGGGACGGCGATATTAATCCAAAGGGCATCGAATTTTACAGCCGTTTGATCGATGAACTCCTGAAATATGGAATCGAACCGATTGTTACGATGTACCACTTTGATCTGCCGAATGCTTTGCAGAAAAAAGGCGGCTGGTCGGACAGGGCCACGATTGATGCTTTTGAAAAGTATGCGAAGGTCCTTTTTGAAAGCTACGGTGACCGCGTCAAATACTGGCTGACCATCAATGAGCAAAATATGATGATCCTCCACGGATCTGCACTCGGTACACTCGATCCGAACTTGGAAAATCCGAAAAAAGAGCTTTATCAGCAAAACCATCACATGCTCGTCGCACAGGCGAAAGCGATCAAGCTTTGCCATGAGATGCTGCCGGAAGCAAAAATCGGTCCTGCGCCGAATATTGCGCTCATCTATCCCGCTTCTTCGAAACCGGAGGACGTGCTGGCGGCTTTTAACTATAATGCGATCCGAAACTGGCTTTACTTGGATATGGCCGTATTCGGACGGTACAATACAACAGCGTGGGCATATATGAAAGAAAAAGGCTGCACACCGGTCATCGCTGAAGGGGATATGGACATTCTGCGGTCGGCCAAGCCGGATTTTATCGCGTTTAACTACTATACATCGCAAACGGCTGAAGCAAGCAGGGGTGATGGCAGCGACACGGCTGCTCGAGGCGGAGACCAGCATTTGCAGACGGGAGAAGAAGGCGTATATAGGGGAAGCAGCAATCCGCACCTAAAGAAAAACGCATTTGGCTGGGAGATCGACCCTGTCGGTTTCCGTTCGACGCTGCGCGAAATTTACGACCGCTACCAGCTGCCGCTGATCGTCACTGAGAACGGCCTCGGCGCGTTTGATCAGCTTGAAGACGGAGATGTCGTAAATGACGATTACCGCATCGATTATTTAAAAGAGCATATCAAGCAAATTCAGCTGGCAATCACGGATGGAGTCGATGTTTTCGGCTACTCCCCATGGTCTGCCATCGACTTAATTTCGACCCATCAAGGCTGTTCAAAACGCTACGGATTTATTTATGTGAACCGCGATGAATTTGATTTGAAAGACTTGCGCCGCATTCGCAAAAAAAGCTTTTACTGGTATAAAAACCTGATTGCTACAAACGGCGAAACACTCGATTAAACAAAGAAAGAGGATGTTCAGATGATCTCTGAATATCCTCTTTTTTGGTTTGAAAATGCTCATTTTAAAATTTGCAGAAAATTTTAAAAATATGAATGTAAATATCTTTAAAGCGTGTTACATTCGAAACGGAACGAACAACAATGATGGAAAGGAAGAAAGAACCTATGAAATTCAAAATCGAAACACTTCCAAACTACCGCATTGCATATATGCGCCGAGTTGGTCCATACGGCCCCGCCAACATTGAGGTAATGGAAAGATTAAAAAAATGGGCTAAGAAAAAAGATCTTCTTGAATCCGCCATTCTGTTTGCGATTCCACAAGATAACCCGAAAACAACGCCTCCTGATCATTGTCGATTTGATGCTTGTATTGTGATACCGCATGATTATCAAGTCGATGATACCGTTTTTGAAGGCGAAATTTCCGGCGGACAATACCTTATTTACGAGGTTGAACATACAGCAGAAGCTATTCAAAAAGCATATTCAGATATTTTCTCATCCCTGCAAAACAATGAATACCAATTGGACAATAGGCCAATCATGGAAAAATACGTTGGTGATATGGTGAACAGTCCGTATTGCGAAATATGTGTGCCCTTAAAATCGGTTTAATTCGTTTTTTTGTGTAGTTGTCACACAAAACTTTGAATCTATAAAAAGAGTTTAACCCGCCGACAGAAAGGGTAAATCATAAAATAGCATTCCAGATCAGCTACATAGGGAATAAAAATGAGGAGGGATGACAAGTGAATAACAATGATGGCCGCCGCAAAGTCAATGGGCACAGCAAGGATCAACAACTCGAACAGTACCGGTCTGACAACAGGGGCAAAAAAATGACGACGAACCAAGGTTTGCGCGTATCTGAAGACGAGCACTCCTTAAAAGCAGGCGTGCGCGGTCCGACGCTGATGGAGGACTTTCATTTCCGTGAAAAAATGACCCATTTTGACCATGAACGGATTCCGGAGCGAGTCGTTCATGCGAGGGGGTTTGGCGCGCATGGCTATTTTCAGGTTTACGAGCCGATGACGGAGTATACGAAAGCAAAGTTTCTTCAAGATCCGTCAGTGAAAACACCGGTGTTTGTCAGGTTCTCGACTGTCGCCGGTTCCAGGGGCTCGGGTGACACTGTACGCGATGTCAGAGGATTTGCGACAAAGTTTTATACAGAAGAAGGGAACTATGATCTTGTCGGCAACAACATCCCCGTTTTCTTCATTCAGGATGCCATCAA
This sequence comes from Bacillus sp. FSL R7-0646, assembly GCF_037969865.1. Classification (NCBI taxonomy): domain Bacteria; kingdom Bacillati; phylum Bacillota; class Bacilli; order Caryophanales; family Bacillaceae; genus Bacillus; species Bacillus sp. FSL R7-0646. Next base: position 4,022,956 of record NZ_CP150217.1, on the reverse strand, counting down.
GTTCCCTGACCTGGTGCACGCCTTTAAACCGGAACCGAACAACGAAATGCCGCAGGCTTCTACGGCGCACGATACGTTTTGGGACTTTGTCGCCAACAATGAAGAAACGGCCCACATGATCATGTGGGCAATGTCTGACAGGGCGATTCCGCGAAGCTACAGGATGATGGAAGGCTTCGGCGTTCATACGTTCAGGTTTGTAAACGAAGAAGGCAAGGCGCACTTTGTTAAATTTCACTGGAAGCCCGTCCTCGGCGTCCATTCGCTCGTCTGGGACGAAGCGCAGACAATCGCCGGAAAAGATCCCGACTATCACCGCCGCGATCTGTGGGAAGCGATCGAAAGAGGCGATGAAGTGGAGTATGAGCTCGGCGTGCAAATGATTGACGAAGAAGACGAGTTCAAGTTTGACTTCGATATCCTTGACCCGACAAAGCTTTGGCCGGAAGAAATCGTCCCTGTCAAAATCATCGGCAAAATGACGCTGAATCGAAACCAGGATAACGTTTTTGCGGAAACCGAACAGGCCGCTTTCCATCCGGGCCATGTTGTGCCGGGGATCGATTTCACAAACGATCCGCTATTGCAAGGCCGGCTCTTTTCTTATACGGACACACAGCTGATCCGATTGGGAGGTCCGAACTTTCACGAAATTCCAATCAACCGCCCGGTCTGTCCGTTCCATAACAACCAGTATGACGGCTATCACAGGATGACGATTAACAAAGGGCCTGTCGCTTATCATAAAAATTCGCTTCAAAACAACGATCCGGCGCCTGCTTCAGAAGAAGAAGGCGGATATGTGCACTACGAGGAAAAAGTCGAGGGCAAAAAAATCCGCCAGCGCAGCGAAAGCTTTAACGACCACTATTCGCAAGCGAAGCTGTTTTGGAACAGCATGTCCCCCGTTGAAAAAGAACATATCATTTCGGCGTTCCGCTTTGAAGTCGGAAAGGTCAAAAGCAAGGACGTCCGCCGCCAAGTCGTTCATATGTTTAACCGGGTTGACGGGGAGCTTGCCAAGCAAATCGCTGCGGGTGTAGGCGTAGAGCCCCCTGAAAAAGACGAAGGCTCCAACGTGACGTTCAAATCCCCTGCGCTCAGCCAGGAGAATACGGTGAAACTGCCGCAGACAAGGACAGTCGCCATTTTAGCAGAACAAGGTTTTGATGATGAAGACTTGAGCCGTGTGTTGAAAGAATTCAAAAAAGCCGGCATCATTCCGGACATCGTCAGCTCGGCACTCGGAGTAATCGAAGGGGCCGGCGGCACAGAAATTGAAGTCGGAAACACTTTGCAGACGGTCGATTCTGTGCTGTACGATGCCGTTTATATTCCGGGCGGCCAAGAAAGCATAGAACGCCTGAAATTGCATAAAGCCGCATCGGATTTTGTCAATGAAGCATTCGGACATTATAAAGCGGTCGGAGCCGCAGGCGAAGGGGTCGATCTCCTGCTGTCCGCCGCCGGGGCCCACGCGGCTTCACAGCCGGGCATTATCACCTCTCGTGGTGATAAGAACAAAGACGACTTCGGCAAAAAGCTGGTCGAAGCGATCAGCAGGCACCGCCATTGGGATAGGCAAGTTTAATAATAAAGCAGGCAGGCTAGATGCCTGCCCTTTTAATCTATTTTTCTACCAAACAAACAGCCCGACAATCCCCGCGCTCAACAGCGACACTGCTATTCCGCTGACGAGGAGCTTCCACACATTTCTTCCGATAATCGCCGATTTTTCTCCGTTAAATAAGGAATTGTACGTTCCATAGATCATCCCGATCGTACTGAAGTTGGCAAACGACGTCAAAAATGTTGTGGCCACGGCGGCTGTATGGGGTGAAATCGCGTCTAGCTGCGTTTTTAAATCCATCATCGCGACGAATTCGTTTGTGGCGAGTTTCATGCCCATCAGCTGTGCAACATACATCGCGTCGCCCGGCGCCAGTCCAAGCAGGAATGCGAACGGACTGAAGATATAAGAAAAGATCTTTTGAATCGTCAAACCGTCTACGATCAAGCCCAAAATACCGTTCAAACATGAGGTTAAAGCGACATATCCGATGACCATGGCGAGAATGACGATGACCATATTCATTCCGACCATCATGCTGTTTGAAATCGTTGAGAAAAAGTCCTTTTTCTCTTCTTTTGGCGGTACGTAAATAATGTCTTCATCCTTAGTGACTTCCACCGGGTTTAAAATGCTGGCCAAGATCAACGCATTTAAGCAGTTTAGCGGGATGGCGGTAAATACGTATGTCGCAGGAACCATCGTTAAATAAGAACCGAGAATCGATCCGCTGATGCTGCTCATGCTCATAATGCCGAACGTCAGCAGGCGGTTATCCTTTAATACAGCCAATTGCCCGCGAATGACGGCGAGCGCTTCAGTATTGCCCAGAAACATCATTTGAATCGAAAAGAAACTTTCTAATTTAGGAAGGCGTGAGACTTTCGAAATTACCCAGCCGATCTTATCAATCATCCATGTTAAAATTCCGAAATAAGCCAGTATATCAAAAAATGTCACAACAAAAATAATCGGCAGCAAGGCGCTGAAGAAAAAGTCAACGGTTTCATTGCCCATCACGGACGGAAAGGCAAAAGCGATGCCGTCGCTTGCACAAGCGATCAGCCACGAAAAGAAAGAGGCGATCAGGTTGATGGCCCATCCGCCGATTTTTGTCCCAAGCATAAACCACGTCACCAAAAGCTCAACGATGAAAAGGGAGAGAATCGGCCTCCATTTTACGCTTTTCTTTCGCGGGGAACAAAAATAAATTACAGACATGACAATGAAAATGCCTAAAATATTAATGAGAAAATACATGATGCCAACTCCCGAATGTTTTTTGAAAATAAAAAAGCTCTTATTTTTCATGGGTTCCGATAAAGAAAGCATGAAAAATAAGAGCAAATGAAAAATAGATATATTGTTTGCGCAATACACTTTTTACATGATCAAATCTATTCAAACTTCCTTGTAGTCTGGCGATTTACGGTTGCCAGGTAGAAACAATCAGACCCTATTACTGATTATATACAAGAAGTGGGCTTCTATTATTTTGACTGTATTTTATCTCGAGATTGTGTAAAATTCAAGCTAAAAATATATTTTCACAATAATTTTTCAAATGAAGTCATGTCTAGGAGAGGGTCAGGGCGCTTGTTGCTTAGTCTTTGAAAGCCGGATTTTCAAGCGGGAAAAATGATTGAAGTGACGATGCACAGAACAACAGACGAAAAATTGAAAGTGATAAAATTCTTTTTATTAGAGGAGAATCGTAAGCGATCGCGCTTTATATCTTCATGATGCCGCCTATTATGGCGGTTTTTTTGTGAAACTTTATCTGGAAGTTCCCGTAAGTATGATGAATCGTTTCAGTGCTAAGGCCTCACTGTAACATACTAATGACACCGACAAACCTTGCGTAATGAGCGAACATTAAATCAAAAGTCTCTGATTTAAATAGGCAAAATTTCGCGGTGCTTTAGTTCGTTGAATGAAATGATACCTTTTTGCTATGATTTCCCTATGTTTTTACAACTTGTATGTATGTCCAATTTCAGAGAAAAAGAGGGATAATGAATTATGCTGTTAAAAAAGAACTATCTTCCTGTCGGCAGTGTTGTCGGCTTACATAATGATTCAAGGCGTCTGCTCGTCATCGGGCGGCAAATGTTTTCTGAAACAAATCACGTGATCAGAGATTATGCAGCTGTCGACTATCCAAATGGATTTACCGATCCAAAAGAGCAGCTTGTTCTATTTAATAAACAGGACATAGAAGTGGTATACCATTACGGGTATGTTGATCAAAAAGAATTGCAGCTTGATGAACTGCTAACAGAAGCTGAAGCAGGAAAAAAAGAAAATAAGGAGCAATGACGATGGGACATTTTCGCTTCAACAAAGAACTTTCACACAAGGCAGCGGGAACCATTAGTCAGCTGGAAAACGCCTTTAGCCATGTATTTGAGAACATGGTGTTTTTTCGTGAAGAATTAGACCGGCACAGCGGAAAAGCCGCAGCAGCGCTGCAGAAAAAAATGAGCGACAACATCAACTTTTTCAGTAAAGCAAGCAGCTGTTTATTATATTTTGCAGACAGTGTACGCTGTTTTGCAAAAGCGGTCGAACTGACGGACGAATCCGACAAGCCGGCCAATGTTCAGCCGCAGTCGAGATCAGAAAGAAACCATACGTTTTCGGCTGAAAGAGTTCAAAGTGAAATTAAAGTAAACGGTGAATCGTTACACCAGGCAACCGGAAAGTTTGAATCAAATCTATCTACACTTGATGAAGTTTTGCACCATTTTGACACAATGCTCAGAGAAATGATGTATGAAACAGAATTTCCGTGGGAAAAATTCGATGACGTCTGGTCTGATGCAAAGTCGCACATCAACTCAATCATGACGGAGCTTAAAAAAAGAGTCAAAGAACTTTCGGCAAATGCTAAAAACATCGTTAAGGAATTAAAGCGCGTCGATAACATAATCTCACAGCAACTGCAAAGAGTGAAATGATGGAAGGGAAACAGAGTTATGGCTTATCATAATAGAGAAAAAGAAATCACGAACATTCTCAAAAACCATGAAAGAAAAGCGAACCAGCTGCTGCGGTTAGCCCAATCCAGCCGTCTGCTTGATACTTTTAATAAAATATGGGTTTCGATAGAAAATAAAGAACTTCCGAATTTTGTATCAAAAAACGTAATGGATTTTAATGTGGCGGATATCAAATCGGAAATCAACGATTGGATAAAGGATTTAAAAGAGTGCCAGGAGAATGCCAGGCGCAAATTTGAGTCTATGGAAGACCCCACACCGGAAGACTTAAGAAAACGCAACAATATTTCGAGTGACGCTGTTCTTTTAATTAGCCAATACGAGAATCTAAAAAATGGCATTGATCAGGTGGAACAAGATTTCAGCAATGTCGCCCGCACCCACCGCGCCCCGATGCGCGAAGCTTTGACAGACCTCTCAATCTTGTATAATTCAGTTAACCATGTAAAAGGCGATTTTTCGGATTATAAGAATGTTTCTGTTTATGTGCATGGGATTGAGGATAGTGGGAATGGTTTCTATAAAAGTGTAAAGGATGCTGCGAAAAAGGGCGACCTTATCGTTCGTATTACAACAAATGAAAAAAACGAATATGTTTATGAATACTATTATATTGACAAATATGGAAAAATGTATATAAAGGAAACTTATGAAGAAATAAAAGGTCTTGAATACTTCGACACTAACGGCCGTCTCCATATTGTTTATGACACAAATGAACCCAATGAGCATCGGCAAGCAACAAGTGACGATTTAGCAGAAAAGTTAAATGAGATGGGGCTGATGAATGAGGAGACAAAGATCGATATGTTCGGGCACAGCTATGGAGGAAGAAGATCGCTGCAATTTGCGATGGATTACCCTGACCATGTGCGAAGCATCACAACAATCGGAACTCCATATGATAAAAATCTCTTAGCTGCCGGGGCAAATAGAGCGCGCTGGCTTGCAGATAATGCTGCTGGAAGAGATACTATGAATACAAGTGATTATTTAGATTTTAATGAAGAAAACAAAAACAATGATAATGGAAAAGATTACAGTAATGCCTACACTGATATGGACTGTGAGGCGATGACTGAAGATATTAATCATTTGAAATCTGCCAATCCTGAGGTGTATCAAAAGCTGCAGAAGATGGACATTACCGCTGCGGCGGGATACAGAACAGAGGATACTGTAAGTTTTTCCCCTTACTATACCGCAAGCGGAAAACATAAAATAAACAGTGATGATATCGTTTCGGTCGAAAGTCAACACGGTGACATATTAGGCGATCTCATTGATAAAAAGCCAGAAATTGAAGTAAGAGGTTCCGGTGTAACCAATCCTGGACATATTTATGAAATTGAAGACTCTGAATTTGTTGACTTGATTCGAGAGGTCAACAAAAAAGAAGCAGAATAGGAGAAGGTCGATGAAAAAGAAAGGGTTTATAAGTATATTTTTTTTAATAGTGTTTCTACTGCTCGCCACCACCGGCTGCGGCAAAGATGATGTTCAGGAAGCCATCTATAAAAAAGGCTTGCCCAAAGAAGACAGTCCAGCATTTAGAGAATTTATGAGACATGAACTTGATTTAGCGACAGACGCAACTCTTAGTTATCAAAATAGTACATATACGATTATGCGCAGTGATAAAAAGGGGCTACGGTACTATCAATATACAGATCAAGAAGTAGACGATTTTTACAGTCCCTTTCTTTCGGCTAATAAATATCCTGCGACAAAATTATATGATTTGAAAACAACTGAATTTTTAACTAAAGAAAAACTTATCCACAATAAACTTGAATATAATCTGCCGGAAATGACATTAGATAAAAAGAATGTTCTAAAAGTGAAAACAAAAAGCGGAGAAAAAAAAATAGAGTTTCCATCAGCCAAGGATAAAAAAGTACATCTGGCGTTAGCAGCTGTTAGCAAAGACAGCATGCTTATACAAGTGGACGTATATGAAAAATTTAAAAATGGTGACCTTGGAGACAGACAAATATATTATCTTTTTTTAAAAAGTGATCTTTCAAAATACCGGATTGTTAAAGAAGAGGAATTAAATTCAACAATTGAGTCTGGGAAACTGAAGGAATACTTATCCGTATTTCCAAATGTAGCGAAGGATGGAGCATATCGTAAGTTATTTGATAAATACATTTTTGATGAAAAGAAAAACAAAGTTAGGAAAATCAAAAACACTGATATTCTGAGCAAAGACGGTAAGTATGTTTATATTAACGGAGCAAAAGAAAAAGAAACAAATGTAATGCCTGATGGTATCCAACAGATACAAACAATGGATAATTATCTAAAAGGAAATGAAAAATATGAAGCTCAATTTAAGATTGATTTCAAACAAATTGCAAAAGAGATGGATTTAAACGCGGGTGATGCGAGGATAGCTAATATTCATTATTTTAATAAAGATTATGTAGTTTTGTATATTTCTTATCATGGGAAGACAATTGGTACAGCAGGTTCTGTTAATGTACTTATTGATTTACAAAAAAACAAACAACAGCCAACGGCTTATTTAGTTGATTTAGGAATTGAATCATAGAGGGACTGAAGAGTTTTTATGCAGTCCTTTTCTTATTTGACAAAGGTAGGCCACAAAATTGGGACAAGCCTTCTAATTTTTGGAACTCAAATAAAAACATTTCAATGGCCTGCCGATGATCACCAACTACCGCAAAGCCGATGGAGAAAAAAACGCACCTCCATAGTTAGACGCTGCCTAACGATAGGGGTGCAGTTCATTTTCACCCTTGCTTCACCTTCTCCGACGCATATCCATTCGGATTCGCAGAGTGCCAGTTCCAGGCGTCGCGGATGATCGCGATCAGGCTGTTGTGCTGTGGGGTCCAGCCTAATTCTTTTCTGGCTCTGGAGGAAGAAGCGGCAAATGTTGCTTGTGAATCGATGTCCGTTTCTGTCAGCTTTGCGGCGATGAGGGGAATGCCTGTGACATATTGGGCGGCAAGGATGATTTGTTCAGCGGAGTAGCTTTCGCCATAGCTGAGATTGTAGATTCGGCTATCCTTGCCTTTCCGCAAGTGATTGATGGCGAGCACGTGTGCTTCTGCCAAATCTTGAACATGAACATAATCGCGGACGCCAGTTCCGTCTTCAGATTGATCTATGTGAACAAAAGGAAGGTGTCCGAGAGCGGTTCGCAGAACATTTGAAATGAGATGTGTTTCGCTCCCCCGGTCTTCGCCGATGATGGCGGATGGGTGAGCGCCGCACGCATTGAAGGAGCGGAGGATCACATATTTCAGCCCGTACGCTTTTTCCGCTTCCATCAGCATTTTCTCCATCATCCATTTGACTTTGCCGTGCGCGTGAACGGGCTCAGGTTCGGTTTCTTCTGTGACAGGGAGGTCTTCTGGACTGCCGTAGACGGCCGCGCTTGACGCGAAAACGATCCGGCCGACATCGTATTCTTTCATCACGTCAAGCAGTGTTTCCATTCCTGTGATGTTTTCGTTAAAGGAAGTAAACACGTTTTTGGATTTCGAGGAAATCGGAGATGCTGCGAAATGCATGACGGCTTCAATGTCCTCGTTTTCAAATACTTGCTTGAGAAAATGCCGGTCGCGAATGTCCCCTTTATAAAACGCAGCTTCGGAGTGAACGGCTTCTGCGTGTCCTGTTGCCAGGGAATCCACAACAACGACTCTTTCTTTTTTCTCAATTAACGTGTAAACGGCGTGGGAACCGATATAACCGGCTCCCCCGACAACTAGTACGCTCATCGGAATCCCTCCTTTTGGATCTTTCTACATAATATGGCGCTGGGGAGCTCGCGCCCGCCGCTGTTCTTCAAACCCGTATTTTCCGTCAATGATATAAAGCGGCCTGTCTTTCACTTCGTCATAAATGCGGCCGATGTATTCGCCGATTGCCCCGAGGATGATCAGGATAAATCCGCTGAACAAGCATTGCAGAATGATCATCGACGACCATCCTGTAATGGTGCTTGTCGTAAACAGCTTCATGCAGACGACGATGAAGGCGTATATAAAGCCGATCGCTGACAGCACGATTCCTGAGTAGCTTGCCAGTTTCAGCGGCTGAAAGGAAAATGAAGTGATGCCGTCGAGCGAGAGCTTCAGCATTTTTTTCAGCGGGTACTTCGTTTCCCCTGCAAGCCGTTCGTGGCGCTCGTAATAGACGGCTGTCTGCTTGAACCCGAGCCAGCTGACAAGACCGCGGACGAACGGGTTTTTTTCTTTCAGCTTGTTCATTTCATTGACCACCTTCCGGTCCATGAGCCGGAAGTCTCCTGTATCCACCGGGATATCAACGTCTGTAAGTTTTCTTAAAATCCGGTAGAACATGGCGGCCGTTTGCTTTTTGAAAAATGTTTCTCCTTCTCGCTTTGTGCGGACGGCGTATACAACGTCAAAGCCTTGGCGCCATTTTTCCGCCATTTCCAAAATCAATTCAGGAGGATCCTGCAAATCGGCGTCGATCACAACGATCGCCTCGCCGGCAGCATAGTCTGTGCCGGCCGTAATCGCGATCTGATGACCGAAGTTTCTTGAGAAATTGATGCATTTTACTGCCTGGTCTGACTGAGCAAGCGACTTCAGCGTGTGAATGCTGTCATCGCTTGAACCATCGTTTACAAAAATCAGTTCATAGGGATCGCCTGTCGAGTCCATGACGGTTTTTAATCGGTCATAGGTGCTTTGAAGCACTTCCGCTTCGTTGTAGACAGGGACTACGATTGAAAATGTGACTTGTTTCTGCATATTCATCACCTTTCCTTTCATCAATCCAGCTCCACTTTATAAAGCGTTTGATTTCCGCCAGGTCCGCCTGACTGTGAATCATCAGAAGAAGAGCTGCTGTATTCGCTTTTTGAAATTTCTGTGCCGTTTTCTTTAATCCAGTTGGTGATTTCTGAATTGTCCCGGCCTCGGCCGTCGCCGATCATGAAGTACTTGACTTCGCCGTTTTTGACGAGCTTCTCAAGTTTTTCAACCGTCAAAATCGGGTCGCTTCCTGAGAATCCGCCCATCGCCATCACAGCTTTGCCCGTTTTGATGATGTAAGATTGAGCAGAAGTTGCACTTGAGACTGCAAATAAATATTTTTCACCGGTGTTGTTCTTTTCAAGGTAGCTCAACAGTTCTTCATCGACCGACTCGCCGCTTCCAGGGCTGCCGCCGCCGCTTGGTCTGCCTTGTTGACGGCCGCTTGCGCCTTCGTCATTCTGATTTTGGCTGTTTTGGCCGGAACCGGTATCAGCTGAAGAATCGTTGCTGTTTTGGCTGTTTGAACCTGGACCGAAGCCAGGGCCATTATTGTTGTTTTGATTACTGTCTGTTTGGCCGTCTTGGCTGCCAAATCCGGGAGGTCCGCTGCCGTCGTTATTCTGCATCTTACCTCCTCCGCCACCGCCGGCAAATGATTGTGCGGATTTAGGTCCGGCCTGTGGAATCATGCCGTTTACACCGTCAGCAAGCGTCGCCGTTGTCCAATAGAAAGGCCCGATCAGCATGCCAAGCAGCGCTGCAAGTGATACATAGTAGCTGAATGACTTTCCTTTCTTGAGAAAGATGAGAAGACAGCTTGTGACAATGCCGAAAGCGCCGATCAATATGCTCCAGATGAAGCCGATTTCGCTGAGATAAGGACTCAAAATATACAATTCAAATGCGGTTGTCAGCAAAATGCCGATTGGCAGCAGCCGTTTTTTCCAGCCGCTTTCTTCCTGATAGAGGCGAACGAGCGCCGTCCAGCCTGCACCTGACAAAGCGGCGATTGGAGCTGCCAGCATAATCAGATAGTAATGATGGAAGAATCCTGCGATGCTGAAGAATGCAGCGACCGGCAGAAGCCACATCATCCAGAAAATTGTTTCAGTCGTTGTTTCATTGAATTTTCTTTGTCTGCGAAGACCCGCGATCAGCAAACCGATGATGCCGAAGAGGACAAACGGGATCAGCCAGCTAGCCTGTCCTGAAAGCTCAGATTGGAATAGTCTGAGAGGACCCGGGGTTCCAGTGCCAAACATGCCGCCTGTGCCGCCACCGGGACCTCCGCCGCCGCTTTGGACATCACCCTGCCGGCCATCCGGTCCGCCCGAAGGCATTTCGCCTCCGCTCGGCGGAGCCATTTGTCCATTTGCCGAGTCTGAGTTGTTTTCAATATCGCCGCTTTGCTGCTGATTCTTTTGATCATGATCAGATGAGGAGGTTCCGCCCCCGCCTGCACCGTTTTGACCTGTGAGACGCTGGATGCCGTTATAGCCAAACGCCAGCTCAAGGACAGAGTTGGTCTGGCTGCTTCCGATATAAGGGCGCGAAATCTCGGGCTGGCTGTCGACGACAACCGCCCAGGAAACGGAAACACCTGCCAGAACGATCACGGCTGTGATAAGAGACACAACTTTTTTGCGAATCGTCGTTTTGGCTCCAATCATGTAAAACAGCAGGAATGCCGGTAATACCATGTAAGCTTGCAGCATTTTGACGTTAAAACCGACACCGATCATACAGAATGCGCCGAGCAGCCAGCCGATTTTTCCTTTCCGGACTGCTTTAAACAACAGCCACGTTGCAATCATCAAGCAAAGGACGAGAATGCTGTCGACGTTGTTTGTATGGCTGACCGCAACGGCAATCGGCGTACACGCCATAATAAGAGCTGAAATTCTGGCCGCCGTTTTGCCAAAAGTAGGTTTTACAATAAAGTACAAGAGTGCTACGGAAATCACTTCCGCAATGGCTTCAGGGAGAACGACGCTCCAGCCGTGCACGCCGAATACAAGTGCAAAAAGTGTCTGAATCCAGAGTGCGACAGGCGGTTTATCAACTGTTACAAAGCCTGCCGGATCAAATGATGCGTAAAAGAAGTTATGAAAGCTTTGGGTCATACTTTCAACGGCCGCCGTATAGTAGGCGTTGTCTGTGTCACTATTCCAGATGCCGTACAAGTTTAATGCTGCAGATAATACAAGAATGAAGACCAGGAATATATCGATTTTCCTTTTCTTAATCATTGTTCGATCACCTCACTAAAGAGCATTATAGAAGCCAAATATGATCAAACTATGAACAAATCAAGAAGGAATTTTAAATTGTATAGAGGGGCAAAAAAAGAGACATGCCGTCAGGAGGCATGTCTCAAATATGAGGTGTTATTTCCATACGTCTTCAGCGATCTCGACGACATGGCGCAGTTTTTCCCACTGCTGTTCTTCGGTAAGCAGGTTGCCCTCTTCCGTTGAAGCAAAGCCGCACTGCGGGCTCAAGCACAGCTGGTTCAGATCGGCATATCGGGACGCCTCTTCAATGCGCCGCTTAATATCATCCGGGTTTTCAAGCTCGCCGAATTTAGATGTAATTAAACCGAGGACGATTTGCAAGTCTTTCCGTTGGACGTAGCGAAGCGGTTCGAAGCCGCCGGAGCGCTCGTCATCAAATTCAAGGAAAAGTCCGTCTAAATTGAGTCCGTCGAAAATCGTTTCAGCAGCCGCATCGTAGCCGCCTTCCGCCACCCATGTCGACTGGAAGTTGCCGCGGCAGATGTGCATGGTGACCGTCAAATCGTCCGGGCGCCCTTCAACTGCTTCATTAATCGTGTTGGCGAAAGACTGGCGCAGTTCATCAGGCTGGCGGCCGAAAGCTTTGATCTGCTCATGTCCTTTGTCTGAGAAAAATACGGACCAGGCCGTGTCATCCAGCTGCAAATAGCGGCAGCCGGCATCGTAAAATGCGCGGATCGCTTTTTTGTAAGCCTGAGCTACATCGTGATGAAATTCATCAAGATCCTCATACGGGCTTTCTCCAAGCTTTCCTCTGAAAAACAGCATATTCGGGCTCGGAATCGTCATTTTCGGCGTATGTGTGCCCGCAATATCATGAAGAAATTTATAATCTTCCAGCATCGGATGGTTTGTAAAGTCGACTTTGCTTGTTACTTTGATGCCGCGCGGCTTCGTTTCAACATTATGAAATTGAATGCCCTTGTCCGCTGTATATCCTTCTACGCCGTCAAGTCCTTCAAGAAAATCGAAATGCCACCATGACCTGCGGAATTCCCCGTCTGTCACGGCTTTAAGACCGATTTCTTTTTGCTTTTCGACAATGCGCTTGATCTCTTCGTTTTCGACTTCGCGCAATTGTTCAGCGCTAATTTCGCCGTTCGCTTTTTGGAGGCGCGCTTTTTTTACGGGCTCAGACCTTAAAAGACTGCCCACCTGATCAGCTCTGTACGGTCCGATTTTTCTTCCAGGCGTTTGCTTCAGTACATCGGTTGATTGTGTCATGCTTCATCCCTCTTTCTTTATAGACATAAAAAAGCTCTTCCCGATAAGGAAGAGCTTGATATATTCAATCTCCTCCTTATCTTCAAGAGCACGAACATGCTCTTAAGGATTTAGCACCATTCTGTCATAGACAGCGGTTGCCGGGTTTCACAGGGCCAGTCCCTCCACCACTCTTGATAAGGAAAACCTTTTTATGCGATTTTTTAATAGTTTTAATATTAATACTTTTTATAAAAATGTCAATGGGTTTAAAAAAACTCTTCGTTTTTTTCATTTTCTTCTTCTGCGGTTAAACTGGAGGGCGTATCGAATCAATGTGTGAATTTTTCGTCAGGACAGCCGTTCAAACAGTCAACAAGATGCTGAACAAACAGAATAAATTAGAATTTTTTTCAATTTTTATTTCCAAAAACAGAAACTTTTTATTGAGTTCACCGGTCTATAATGTGTACCTGATTTCAAAATGGGTATTATAAAAAATGACAGATTAAGGAGGGTTTTTATGAACAAAAAAACAGTGTTTAAAGCGTTCGGAATGTTGATGACAGGGGTATTGTTTTTTGCGCTGTACAGTGCGGCCGCACTTCCTTCTGCACACGCGGCAAACGAAAAAAAACCGACGGTCACGAGCCATACGTACAAAAACATTAAGGCTTTGAAATACCCGCAAGTTTCAAATGTAAGCCCCAAATCTCTCCAAAACAAGATCAACAAAGATTTTAAACATTATATTGAGCAGTCCTACAAAGATTATGTAAAAAACAAGAAAGACGGCCAACAGCACGGATACCAAACGGATTATCAAACGTCCTTTGAAGTGAAATACCGGACCGGCCAAAAGCTGAGCATCCTGACAAGCAATTACGTCTATTCCGGCGGAGCGCACGGAAATACGGCAGTCCGCTCTTTCAACTATGACCTTGTCTCTAAAAAACGGGTGTATTTATCCGACATCCTAAATACAAAATCGAAAATGGATAAGACAAAAACATACATTTACAACTATATTCAAAAACACAGCGACATTTTCTTTCCGGATGTGAAGAAGAAAGACATCGTCCTCGGTAAAAACACGGCCTTCTATTACACTAACGACGGCATTGCGATCGTCTTCCAACAATACGATGTCGCCCCTTATGCCGCCGGAAATCCGGTCGTTGCAGTTCCGAAAACGGTGTATCAATAAATAACAGCCCCTGTTTCTCAGGGGTTTTTATTATGAGGGAAGAAGGAAGGAGGAGGTTTTGGAAGCTCTTTCATAAAGCGGCAGCTGACGGGCATGATTCAGCCCGCAGTCAGTTTGCAGATTTTTTCTAAATCAAACAGTTCGCAGACATAGAACATGCACTGTCGGCCGCTGATGATCTGGTATTTTTTAAAAGCATATGTCCGGTCTGCTGAAACAGGTACAAGTTGTGTGAAATGTTTTCCCAGGCAGTCGCCCGTGCTGAAAATTTCACGCCTTGACTCCAGTTCTGCAATGATTTTCCCGATGGGAAGCCTTTCTTCCTGCAAATCTTGTTTGATGGCGGGCGGCAGTAAGTTTGTTTTGACATAGACATAATTATAAGATAAATAATCATCGCCTGTTTTCAAAGACGAGGTTCTAAACAAGATGTCATCATCGCGTTGAAACAGCCTTGCTTCCTCAGGTGAAAGCTTGTCATAATCAATATTATTTTGCTGAAAAACTTCGATTTCGGCTTTGCCGCCGATCAGCGTTTCAATCGCTTTGGTTGTTGAACCATCGGTTTTGGTTAACATGTCTTTTACAAGAGAAACAAAGGTTTCAGGAAAAAAGTGGCTTACGTTCAATTAAAGGCACCTCCACGCCAAAATTAGAATTTTTCGAAAACTTGTCTTTAAATTTATCATGGGGAGGTGAGTTTGTCTAGAAATATAAGTTAAATTTTAGGTGAGCAATGTAAATTTTATCTTTTTTATAATTGGATAGATCAGGATATGTATGGAGAAAGGAGACGTCAATGTCTCCTTTTTTTGTCCCGTTATTTTAAGTCGTCTCTCCTTCTAAAAGCTGTACGGGCAAATAGGTTTCCAGCGGCAAATCATCGAATTCGCCTTCAATGGCTTTGGACAAAATCTCAATGGCCGTCTTGGAAATGAGTTCGATCGGCTGCTGGATGGTTGTCAATTCCGGGAGAATGGACTGAACCGCTTCCGTTCCGTCGTAGCCGATCACCTTTAATTGCCCGGGAATGTCTTTTCTGCGTTTTTTTGCTTCGGTGATGACTGTAGCGGCCATGAGGTCATCACTGGCAAAAATGCCGTCAGCTGCAGGCTGTTCATCAAACAGTTTTGAAATGATTTCCCGGTAATTTTGATGAAAGGGAACTTCATATGTAATCGGCTGTCTCCCGTGTTGTCGCATCACATCTTCATATGCTTTTCTTCTAAGATTTGCCGGTGTTTTCAGCTCAATTGGTCCGTTGATATGGATGATGTGCCGGCAGCCTTTTGCAATTAACAGTTCTGTCGCTTTTCTTCCTCCGTCATAGTTATCAGAGCCGATGACGGGAATCGTTTCCGACAAGTAATGGTCGATGGCGACAATCGGCAGGTTTTGCCGATGATAATTTAAAATTCCCCTGTTGTAAGTCACGGCGATGACGCCGTCCACTTGATTTCGCATCAGCATTTCCAAGTATTTTTCTTCTTTGTCTTTGCGGTTTAAGCTGTTGCAAAGCAGCAGTTTGTAGCCCATGGCAGCGCAGATGCTCTCAATATGAAAGGCCAGTTCGCCGAAAAACGGGTTGCTGGAGTTAGGGATGATGAGCCCTATTAAATGAGTTCGTTTACGAAATAAAGAGCGGGCCAAATCGTTTGGAAAGTAATTGATTTCTTCCATCGCTTTATAGACTTTTTCTTTTGTTTTTTCACTAATATAGCCGCGGTTATTTAATACCCGCGATACGGTTGTTGGTGAAACTCCCGCTTTTTTTGCAACGTCGTGAATGCTAGGCTTCATTCCCTTTTCCCCCTGCTATTTTTACTGAAATGGCTTACAATTCTCGTCACGCACTTATTTTAGAGAATCGGGCCGATATGTGCAAGAAAATGCCATGATTCTGAGAAATGTACCGGGATGAATAATTGGGGAAAAAATATGTCAACCGGTTGACATATGAAACCGGTTGACATACAATTCACTTGAAAGTGCTTTCATTTGTTAATTGATAAAAAATGGGGGGAAGTGACAAAGATGAAAAGGTGGCTCTTCGGAATTTTTTCGTTGTTGCTGATGTTTGCGATGTGGGGCTGCAGCAATAGCAAAAGTGCAAATAGCCAAGATGGGAAAACGCTTACGATGTGGGTGCACGTATCTGATGACAGTGAAGAAGGAAAGGTCTATCAAAAGCGGGTGGACGCTTTTAATAAAAAGTATGCCTCTGAAAACATCGAGGCCAAAATTGATTTCATCCCCAGAAGCGGAAACGGCGGCGGATATGAAGACAAAGTGAACGCGGCGCTGACAACGAATACCCTGCCGGATGTGATCACTTTGGACGGACCGAACACGGCGGCTTATGCGAAATCCGGCGTTATTGCGCCATTGGATGAGTATATCAAAGACCAGGATGATTTATTGCCGAGCATTAAGCAACAGGGAACCTACCAGGGGAAACTGTATGCGATCGGTGTCAGCGAATCATCGGTCGGTATTTACTATAACAAAAAAATGCTGAAGGACGCCGGCGTTGACTTGAAAACGCTGCCAACGGTTGAGAATCCATGGACGTGGGACGAATTCCTTGAGCTTTGCAAAAAGCTGAAAAATAAATATGACAAACCGGCCATCGATATGCAGTTGCAGTCAAAAGACGAAATGCTGACCTATGCGCTTTTGCCATTTGTTTGGTCGGCTGGCGGCGATGTTCTTTCAAAAGATGGCAAGAAAGCGGAGGGTGTTTTTAACGACAAACTGACCGTTGAAGCGATGACATTTATTCAAACAATGCTGAAAGAGGGTTACACGACCCGGACTCCGGTTAAGCAGGCGTTTGAAACGGAAAAATATCCGATGAAAATGAGCGGTGTCTGGACGGTAACCGACATGGAAACAAATTTTCCTAATGTCGATTATGGTGTGATGCCGTATCCTGTGTCGCCAAAAACAAAAAAGCTTGTGTCCCCTTCAGGAAGCTGGCAGTTTGCCATGACACAGACGTCTGAAAACAAGGAATGGGCGGCAAAATTGGTCGATTGGATGACAAACAAGGAATCCAACTTGGAATTGAGCCGTTCGATCGCCGCGCTGCCTGTGCGCTATTCATCAGAGAAAGTGCTGGCAAAAGAATTCTCAGATGAAATGAATGTCTTCTTGCAGCAGCTGAAAGAAACGGGGCATGCACGACCGGTGACACCGGCATATCCACAGGTGACGCGCGCATTTCAGCAAGCGATCGATGACATCAGCTTCTTTGATCAGCATCAGGATATTCAATCGGTTCTGGATACGCGTGCAAAAGAAATGCAATCAGCCATCGATAAGGCAAACTAGAAGGTGGAGCCATGAATAAAATTCCGTTGAAAGAAGCAAGGACGGCCTTTCCGCTGAAAAAAATCCCTGCCAGTAAAATAGGGTGGCGGGACAATGTGCTGGCCTATACATTTTTAGGTCCGGCCTTGCTGATTTTGTCAGTGTTTCTCGTGATTCCTTCGATTATGGCGGTTTACTACGCATTTACAGATTATTATTTGTTAACACCTGACCTGCGCAAGTTTGTCGGTTTTGACAACTTTATCAAATTGTTCAAAGACCCTATTTTCTTGAAAAGTTTGAGCAACACATTGAAATTTGTTGTCCTTGTGATTCCATTACAGATCGGGGCCGCTCTCGGGCTGGCCCTTCTGTTGAATAAAAAGCGCAAGGCCAATACGTTTTTCAAAGTCGCATACTTTAGCCCCGTCGTCATGTCGCTTGTTGTCATCTCCGTTTTGTGGCTGTACTTGCTGAATCCGAATGAAGGAATGATAAATAACGTACTGACGCATGTCGGTTTGCCGCCACAGCCGTTTTTGACAAGTCCTAATCAGGCGATCTTTACAATTGTTTTCGTTTCAGTCTGGCAGGGAGCCGGATTTCAGATGCTGATTTTTTTAGCGGGCCTGCAAAACATTCCCGGAGATGTCTACGAGGCGGCGCAATTGGATGGTATGAATAAATGGCAGCGGTTTATTTATATTACATTGCCTTTGTTGAAACCGACGTCGGTTTTTATCTTTATTACGACGCTGATCAGTGCGTTTAAGCTCCTCGTGCAGCCAATGGTCATGACCCAGGGGGGACCGGTCAATTCAACGATGACAGTTGTCTATTATATTTATCAAACGGGATTTACCGATCGGATGGTCGGCTATGCAAGTTCAATTGCGCTCTTGTTTGGCACGATAATTGGATTGGTGACGCTTGCGCAGCGCAAGTTGGTGAAGGAGGATGAAGGCGGATGAGAAGGAAATTCGGACCTTTAACGATACTGGAATATATATGCCTTGTTTTGCTGGCGGCTCTGTTTATATTTCCGCTGATTTGGATGGTCGCTTCATCGATGAAACCGGAAGCCGATATTTACAACAATATCAGCAGCATTAAAGCGTTTCTTCCGTCTTTTCATCCGTCGGAATGGTTTCAATCCTACAGGGAAGTGCTGTCACGGTTTGATTTACTAATGTATATTGGTAACAGTCTGTTTTACGGTTTGTGTGTGGCAGCGGGAGCGGTCATTATCAACGGAATGGCGGGCTTTGCATTCGCCAAGCTGCAATTCACAGGTAAAAAAGTGCTGTTTACCATATTGCTGGCGCTTTTAATCGTGCCGATGGAAACGATTTTAATCTCGCAGTTTACAATTGTTCATAAGCTCGGACTTGTTGATACGCGCCTTGCCGTGATTTTGCCGGCGCTTGCGGGGGCTTTCAATATTTATTTGTTCCGAAACTTTTTCATGGCGATCCCGGGGGAGATGATTGAGTCGGCCAAGCTGGACGGAGCAAATACATGGCAGATTTTCTGGCGGGTGATGCTGCCGATGTCCAAACCGGCTGTCGCTACGGTGGGGACATTGGCTTTTATCGGCAGCTGGAATGACTATATTTGGCCGCTGATGGTTTTGACGGATAAGTCGAAATTTCCGATCCAGGTGGCGATTACAGCCATCAACAGCACCGAGCCGGTTTATACGAACCAGGTGATGGCTGTCTTGACGATTTCCACGATTCCGCTGATTCTGATCTACATTGTAGCCCAACGCTACATTTTAGATGGCCTGGGCGGTTCAGGGACAGGCATCAAATAGATACATCCAAATCGGGTTAAAGGAGCAAATGAAAATGAAAAGCTCAAACAGTCTGTATTGGAAACTAAGCGCCTATTTTTTCTTTTTCTTTTTTACTTGGTCTTCCAGCTATTCTTTATTTGCGATTTGGTTAGGGCAAGAAATCAATTTGAACGGGTCCGCGACGGGCATTATCTTTTCTGTAAACGCTATCTTTACTTTGTGCATGCAGCCTTTGTACGGTTTTATCTCCGATAAGCTCGGGCTGAAGAAAAACATATTATTTATGATCAGTTTGCTGCTCGTATTTACGGGTCCCTTTTATATTTTCGTCTACGGACCGCTTTTGCAATACAACGTCTTTCTTGGGGCTATCGTCGGGGGAATTTATTTGGGAACTGCTTTTCTCGCCGGAATCGGTGCGATTGAAACCTTTATTGAAAAGGTCAGCCGCAAATATCAATTTGAATATGGAAGAACAAGGATGTGGGGGTCCCTCGGCTGGGCTGCGGCGACATTTTTTGCAGGTCAGCTGTTCAATATCGATCCGAATATCAACTTCTGGGTTGCGTCCGCCTCAGCAATCATATTGGTGGCCATTATTGTTTCCGTAAAAATTGAGATGACAGATGATGAAAAGGAAAGAGCAGACTCGGTCGGATTAAAAGACGTAGGAGGGCTTTTTCTCTTAAAAGATTTCTGGTTTTTGATGCTGTACGTGATCGGCGTAACATGCGTGTACGGCGTCTATGACCAGCAGTTCCCGCTTTACTACGCTTCCTTATTTCCGACTGCGGCCTTGGGGAACCAAATATTTGGATACCTTAATTCATTCCAAGTATTTATTGAAGCGGGCATGATGTTTCTTGCGCCTTTCATCGTCAATAAGCTCGGTCCTAAAAAAAGCTTGATTTTAGCGGGGCTGTTAATGGCTTTCCGGATTATCGGTTCCGGACTTGTCAGCGGACCGGTCGGAATTTCATCGATGAAACTCATTCATGCTTTAGAATTGCCGATTATGCTGATTGCGATGTTTAAATATTTGGCGACTAATTTTGATAATCGTCTTTCATCCGTACTTTATCTTGTCGGCTTTCAATTCGCATCCCAGGTAGGCACGTCGATTTTTTCGCCGCTTGCGGGAGGTTTATACGACAGCATCGGATTTCGCCACACTTATCTCATCATGGGAGCAATGGTCCTTTGTTTTACCATTATTTCGATTTTTACCTTGCTAGACTCAAAGAAAGATGTTGAATTTGCTCAAAATCTACAAAGCAATCATATATAGAGAGGATGTCACAGATGAACAGAATTCAGCAGGCAGAAGAAGCATTAAAGAAAGCCGGGAAAAAAGTGAATCGCCGTTACCGAATGGGCTATCACATGATGCCCCGGGCAAACTGGATAAATGATCCAAACGGACTTATTCAATATAAAGGGGAGTATCATGTCTTTTATCAACATCATCCGTATGATGAGAATTGGGGGCCGATGCATTGGGGCCATTTGAAGAGCAAGGATCTTATTCACTGGGAGCACTTGCCGGTTGCTTTAGCGCCGGGAGACGAATTTGATGAGAGCGGCTGTTTCTCAGGAAGCGCAGTCGAATATAACGGCGACCTCGCTTTAATCTATACTGGGCATAATATGATAGATGAAGAGAAAGACGATTTCTACCAAACTCAGAATATAGCAGTCAGCAAAGACGGTATCGTCTTTGAAAAACTGAAAGAAAACCCTGTTATTGCAGAGCCGCCGGAAGACAGCGCACGTCACTTTCGCGATCCAAAAGTATGGAAGCATCGTGAGAACTGGTATATGGTGGTCGGAAACTCCTCAAAAGAGAACGTCGGGCGGGTCATCTTATACCGCTCGCCTAACTTTGTAGATTGGGAGTACGTAGGCGTTCTCGCCCAAAGCGACGGAAATCTCGGCTTTATGTGGGAATGTCCGGATTTCTTTGAACTAGACGGCAAACACATTTTGCTGATTTCCCCTCAGGGTATAGAGGCTGATGGTGAATCATATCAAAATCTGTATCAAACAGGCTATTTGATTGGAGACTATGATGAAGAAACGAATGAGTTTGTACATGGCTCCTTTAAAGAGTTGGATCACGGCCACGACTTTTATGCCGTGCAAACTTTATTGGATGACAAAGGCCGCAGAATTGCGATTGGCTGGATGGATATGTGGGAGTCAGAGATGCCGACGAAAGCAGACGGATGGTGCGGGGCATTAACTTTGCCGCGTGAATTGACGTTGAAGGATGGTCACAAAATTTTAATGAATCCCGTCGAGGAGACTAAATTACTTCGTGGATCGGAACATCATGAGTGTGACAATCAATCGATTTCCGGCAGCTATTTTATAAAGACAGCCGAAAAGCTTCTTGAAGTGGTGGCCGTTTTTGATTTGACAATTTGCAGTGCCGAAACGGTTGGCTTAAAGATCCGGGGAATTGAACAGGAAGAAACAACCATCAAGTACAGCTTGATTGATCAAAAGCTGACGCTCGACTGTTCAAAGTCCGGCAAAGCGAGGGACGGTGTGAGAAACGTACGGCTTGAAGCGGATGAGAAGCTCACTTTGCATCTGTTTCTCGACAGATCGTCTATTGAAGTATTTGCAAATCATGGTGAAGCGACAATGACAAGCCGCATATATCCGAAGGAAGGAAGAGCGGGGATTGAGCTGTTTTCTGAGAAAGGCAACGTACGGGTTGAAGAATTCACTTACTGGACGTTGAAAGATATTTGGAAAGGTGATGAAGCCAAATGAACAGAATTTTTTGCATCGGTGAGATGTTAATTGGCTTTATCCCGCTCCAAAAAGAAACCGCCTTGCAACATGTTCTAATTTCAGCAAAGCGCAGATAAAGATTGATCTGGAAAAAAAAGCGGCTGCTTTGTCTTGCAGCCGCTTTCCGCTTTTTTCGTTTAAGCTCTTTCTTCAAACAGCTTCACAATTTCCACGATGACATTCGCGGCTTTTACCATATTGTCGGCGGAAATATACTCGTATTTTCCGTGAAAGTTTTCCCCGCCTGTGAAAATGTTCGGACAAGGAAGCCCCATATATGAGAGCTGAGAGCCGTCTGTACCGCCGCGGATCGGTTTAACGACCGGTTCAATATCAAGGTTTTTCATCGCTTTATAGGCAATGTCGACAATCTCTTTGACCGGTTCGATCTTTTCCCTCATGTTGTAATATTGATCATTCATGTCCACTGTGACGCTGTTTTCGCCGTATTTCGCTTTAAGGTTGTTTGCGATTTTTTGGACGGTGTCTTTTCTCTCGTTAAATCGGTCTCTGTCAAAATCTCTAATGATATAAGAGAGGCTCGTTTCAGAAACATCGCCCTTGATTGAAAGCAGATGATAAAAGCCTTCATAACCTTCTGTAAATTCAGGAGCTTCGTTTTCCGGCAATGCGGCGTGGAACTGCATCGCGATTTTGGCGGCATTGACCATTTTTCCTTTTGCTGTGCCGGGGTGGACGTTCGTTCCTTTACAAGTGATTTTCGCGGCTGCGGCATTGAAGCTTTCGTACTGCAGTTCGCCAAGCGGTCCGCCGTCAACCGTATACGCGAATTTGGCATTGAACGCCTCGACGTCAAACTTGTGCGGCCCTCTGCCGATCTCTTCATCAGGTGTAAAAGCGACTCTGATCTTCCCGTGTTTGATTTCGGGGTGCGCAATTAAATATTCCATTGCCGTCATGATTTCAGAGATCCCAGCTTTATTGTCGGCGCCGAGCAAAGTCGTTCCGTCGGTTGTAATCAACGTATGTCCCGCATAATCTGCTAGCTCGGGGAATTCCTTGGGCGATAAGACGACATTGAGGGATTCATTCAGCACAATATCCTTTCCGTCGTATTGTTCGATAACCTGCGGATTGACGTTCTTTCCGGTAAAATCTGTTGCTGTATCCACATGAGCCAAGAAACCGATCGTCGGCACCTCTTTTTCTGTATTCGAAGGAAGCGTCGCCATCACATAGCCGTTTTCATCGATTGTGACGTCCTTCATGCCGATCTCTTTCAGCTCTTCGACAAGCATATTGGCAAGCGCCAGCTGCCCGGGAGTGGAAGGCGTCGTCTGACTGTTTTCATTTGACTGCGTATCCACTTTCGCATAAGAAATGAGGCGTTCAATCAATTTGTTCTTCATGTTTCCTTCATCTCCAATTGTTGGTTTTATTTTAATCTTATCATTTAGAGAAGGCGAATGGGAGGATTGAAATCTTTTATTCCTGTTGTGGAAAAATTTAGTATAATAATAAAAAATAGGTCAATAGAAAGGGAGAAAAATGGAAGGATATCATCACTTTAGAAAAGAAGTAGCGAATTATTTCAGGGCCCGCTTTCCGTTCCTGTATATTTCTACATGGGAAGAAGAACGTGTCATAGATCAACTGAGTCATATTGTTTCGGATACAGAATTGATTAGAACACCAAGAACCTTATTTGTTTGGAGTTTAACCAAAGGGTTTGAAAGCAATGGAATGCCTCCATCAGCCGAAACAAAAGACCCGTTAAAGGCTTTGGCGTTCATTGAAAAATATGATCAGCCAGCAGTCTTTATATTGAAGGATTTTTATGTTTATTTGGGTGCAAATAATCGCCCCCCTGAATACCGTTTGATTCGTAAAATGAAAGATCTTGTCTCTGTATTGGAAAAGAGTCTTGTTTCCAAAAATGTTGTGCTTGTGGCGCCAACATTAACGCTTCCTCCTGAATTGGAAAAGGACATCACAATTGTAGAGTTTCAATTGCCCAGCTTTGCAGAAATTAAAGAAACGCTCAAGAAAATGATCGAAATGAATCAAGGGCAAAATCGGGCAATCGTTAGCTTGACTGAGGACGAAGAAGAACGCCTAGTAAAAGCAGCACTGGGATTAACTTTAAAAGAAGCAGAAAATGCGTTTGCACTGGCGCTAGTAAGCAAAGGGCGTCTAGATTCGGATAGCGTTGATCAAATTCTTTTTGAAAAGCAGCAAATCATTAAAAAAACCGGCGTATTAGAGTTTATTAAAAGTGAACCAAATATCCAGGATGTAGGTGGATTGGAAAATATCAAACGTTGGTTGAATAAAAGAAACAAGTCATGGATGGACTCCGCTCAGGACTATGGGCTGCCATCCCCTAAGGGTCTTCTATTAACGGGGGTTCCCGGCTGCGGAAAAAGCTTAATTGCTAAAGCTGTCAGCTCTATGTGGAAGCTTCCTCTTTTAAAATTGGACATGGGAAAAATATTCAGCGGCATTGTCGGAAGCAGTGAAGAAAATATGAGAAACGCTTTATCTACGGCAGAGGCCATTTCTCCGTCTATTTTGTGGGTCGATGAGATTGAAAAAGGATTGGGGAATAGCGGAACAGCTGGAGACGGGGGGACTTCGAAGAGAGTGCTTGGGAATTTCTTAACCTGGATGCAGGAAAAATCAAAGCCTGTATTTGTGATAGCAACTGCAAATAATATAGACGCTCTTCCGCCCGAATTCTTAAGGAAAGGACGTTTTGATGAGATATTTTTTGTTGATCTGCCAACGAAAAAAGAAAGAAAAGAAATCTTTCGCATCCATCTTGAAAAGAGGCTAACAAACCCGAAAGCTGCCGGGAATTTTTCAATAGAACCACCTGTCTTGGACAAGCTTGCAGAACTGACGGAATCATTTATTGGTGCTGAAATCGAACAAGTCGTAATTTCTGCATTATTTGAAGCCTTTTCTGAAAATCGAAGCTTAACGGTTGAGGATCTTGAGAAAGTGATTAAGCAGACTGTTCCTTTGGCTGTTACGCAATCAGAGCAAATTCTTGCAATTCGGGAATGGGCAAGTCTTCGGGCTGTATCGGCTGCCCGTCAGGAAGATCTGAAGGAATACCAATCTATTCAGCTAAAGAAAGATGACGAAAATCCGCGTGATAAAGATGCCGATTTACATACAAGCCGGGGTGGCAGAGCTGTAGAGTTTTAGGAAGAGGTGTCAAAGCATGAGTATTGAAATTGTTTTATTACCAGTTGCGATTGCAGCGACCCAAGCGATTGCATCCTATTTGGCAGAAAACGAATCAGGCCGTCTTTATACAATGCCTACCGTTATGAAGGATGAAGACCTTCTCAAAAA
The DNA here is from genome assembly GCF_037969865.1 of Bacillus sp. FSL R7-0646. Classification (NCBI taxonomy): domain Bacteria; kingdom Bacillati; phylum Bacillota; class Bacilli; order Caryophanales; family Bacillaceae; genus Bacillus; species Bacillus sp. FSL R7-0646. The sequence goes on along the minus strand of NZ_CP150217.1, from coordinate 3,997,681 downwards.
AGCGCTTGACCAAAATGGATGTAAGACGATCGAGCTTGGAACAACAAACGTCGAAGCAATCATGGAAGATTCAGCTGTAACTTTCCATTTGACAGAAGAAGGCACCTTTAAAGCTGCATTTGATCGTTCAGTTGATAAAAACCAGGCGCGGGAATTTATTGATCAAATTGAAGAGGAGTACAAACGGATATTGCAGCAGGAAACATATTTGAAACTTATAGAAAAGGCCGAACATGAAGGATTGGTTTTAGAAAATGAAACGGTGACAAATGAGAATTCGGTGGTATTGACGTTCAAGGTGAATGGATAAGGAGGCATTTCATGAGTCAGCGAATTATTGTTGAAATTCAGCAGGATGGTCAAATTAATGTGGAAACAAAAGGGATTAAAGGACCGAAATGCCGAGATTATATTCGAGTTCTGGAACAGCTGCTTGAGGCTGAAACGATTGATTCATCATATACGGCGGAATACTTTGAGACGGAACAGGTTGATGTTTTGAGGCATCAGCAAATTATAAGGGGGCACCGTAATGGCTAATGGATATACCAATAAGGGAGTGAAATGGGAGCTGTTTCAATCCATATGGGTCCTATTTGTATTTACTCCTTTTGGCTTTTTAAATTGGGTTTCTTTTTTCTATATTTTCGCTCGGGCAAAACAAAAAAAATGGTTAATTGCCGGATGGATCTATTTTGCTATTTTTTTATTCACTATTCTTTCTAATGGAACACCTTTATTCAATGCGGCCATGGTTCTTTTGATCATCGGCTGGGGTGTCTCAATTGTTCACGCTTTAAAAGTGCGGCCGGAGTTTTTAATTCGGTTAGAGTCCATTCAACAGTTGAAACGCGCTGAAATAGATCAGCTGCGTAAATCTCTGAAAAATGAGTATCCAGAGACCGCCGCGGCTCGAACGAGCCAAACCGATAAACAATCGGAACGGAAAATAGACATTAATCAAGCGAGTGTGGAAGACATCGCTTCGATTCCGCAGTTGGGAATTATCCTCGCCAAAAAAGCGGTCGCCATGCGTGAAGAAATCGGTGGCTTTTCATCTATTGATCATTTCGGCGAACAGTTAGGATTGAAGCCGCATGTGCTTTTGAAGGTAGAGCCGTATCTCTCATTCTCTAAACCAGTTGACCGAAGGGATAGAAAAGATGAGAATGCTGAAGGAAGGGTTTTGGATATTTAATGAAAATACGAATCCATCGTTTTTTGCCGCTTACTGAAGCAGAAGGACCCGGTAAACGGGCGTGTTTATGGGTGCAGGGATGTTCGGTACGCTGCGAAGGCTGCGGAGTACCGTGGACATGGTCTGACAAGGGTGGAAAAGACATCAGTGTAGACGACCTCTTTAAAAAGATTGTTGATTCAAAAAAAGAAAACAATATTGAAGGTGTAACATTTCTTGGTGGTGAGCCAATGGATCAAGCGGAAGCCCTTGCAGAACTTGCGGATAAAATAAAAATTGCTGGACTTTCTATTTTGACCTTTAGCGGCAGATACTTGGAAGATATAAAGTCGAATCCACGAAAGGGCCAGCTAGAGTTACTTGAATTGACTGATTTGTTCATTGATGGTCCTTTCGAAAAAGAAAATATAGATTTAAGCCGGCCATGGACAGGTTCCTCTAATCAACGATATCATTTTTTGACTGAGAGATATCGTTATCTTGAAGGTCAGCTTCAATCAATTTCAAATAAAATAGAAGTTCGGTTAGAACCCGATGGCACAGTTTCAATCAACGGAATGATTCGTCAAGAACAATTGCAAAGTTTATACGAAGAATTATCTAAACATAAAGTTTCCAACAGAAACTAACATTTGAACCCGCTATATTACCTAAAGCGGGTTTTTTATGTGAAAAAAACCATCTTTCTGAAACTTTTCTCATCATTTCTCCTCTCTAATGTTTGAAGGAGGCGCAGCAGTGAAGCAAATCAGATTAGTTAAGAAAGCTGTCGCAGGCAACGCCAAAGCTTTTGAAATGCTGTTTCAAAAGCACAGCGAACAGCTTTACAGAACAGCTTACATATATGTGCGAAATAAGGAGGACGCGTTAGATATCGTACAGGAAACGGCGTACAAGGCATTTTTATCGATTGCCCAGTTGAAGAATCCCGAATACTTTTTGACATGGCTGACGAAAATCCTCATTCATCATGCATATGCCATATTGGACAAGAAAAAGAAAGTGGTTTTAATGGACAGGCCGCTGCAGGACGAAGGCCGGGAGCAGGAGATGCATGCGGACGACAGAATAGGGATGCTTGAAGCTGTTCAGCAGTTGCGAAAAGAATATCAAACCGCCATCATTTTATTTTATTATCACGACCTGCCGATTCATGATATCGCCGAGGTGATGAATGCTCCTGAAGGAACCGTTAAGACCTATCTGAAAAGAGCGAAGCTTGAATTAAAACAACTACTGACTGGGGGAGAAGACGCATGGACAAACAACGGTTCAAAAACGAAGTAAACAAGATCGATGTCCCTACAAAAGAAATCCGCGAATCGATTGATAAAGGCATCAAGCGGGCCAAGCAGGAAAAAACGTTTCGGCCGAAGCGCGCCGTGAAAAGGACTGTTTTTGTTTCGAGCGCGGCCGCCGTGCTCCTTCTCGGTAGCGGCTTCGTTTCCCCAGCGATGCAAAGCGTGTTGGCTGACGTCCCGCTGATTGGAAAAGCGTATCAACAATTCCATGACTATGTCGGCCAAAACTTGGTGGCGGGCCAGCTTGTCACTGAACTGAACGAGAAAGCGTCCAGCAACAACATAGACGTGACAGCTACAAGCGTTTATTTTGACGGCGGAATCATCGGTATGACGTTTAAGGTGAAAAGCGATACAAGAAAAGATTTAGATGATGGAGCGAGAATGATTCATTTCACATTATTTAATGGCGAGCGCAAATGGGCTATCGCTTCTCAAGGAGACTTGAAGAAAACAGAGGACGGCTATACCGGCTACATTCAAGTAGGCTATCCAGACAAACATATTCCCGATAAACTGACACTCCCGGTTACGATCACAAATATTAACGGAATCAGAGGGAAATGGAAGTTCGACATTCCGGTTGATAAACTGCCGTATAAAACGCTCCACATAACCAAAAACAATACACAATCGGCTGATGGCCATAAGCTCGCCGTAAAAACGGTAATTCTCGGAAAAGAATCGACTGTCATCGACTATGAAGTATCCAATTCAGAGGAACATCCGAACGATCGTACATCGGTTATAAAAGTGACCGATGATAAAGGAAATGAAATTCCTTATTTGAGTGGCGGGCAGTGGACGACGGACAGTACAAAGAACGGAAACAAGGTTCGTCACGAAGAAAGGCTGATCCTTGGAAAAGTGAATAAAGGAACAAAACACCTCAAGATTGAGGCGAGCAGCAGTATGGGCGATTCCGAAAAGACGCTGCCTCTCACAAAAACGCCCGCCGCGCTGAGCGCTGACCGTCATGACTTCCAGATTGCCGTTGATCAGGTGAAACAAAACGGAAGTAAATTGTCTGTCGACTATCATCTGAAACATGTCGATCAATCTAAGATTGATATTGACAGCATGCAAAACTTTTTAGAAACGATGTCACTGGTTGATTCTGCTTATAAAAGCATTGACGAAGCGCCGATGGGACACAGCGTAAAAGGTAATTTTACAAAAGTGCTTGATCCTAAAAAGCTCCGATTCCGATCAGACTTTACGTTAGATGGTGAATTTGGAGCGAAAAACTTCAGCCTTGACCGATATTCGCTTGATGTCGAATTTGGTTATTTAAGCGCATTTTATTCTACACCGTTTAAGCCGATCAAAGTGCAGTTGCCACAGTAAAATATATGACCCGCTGTTTCAGTGAAACGGCGGGTTGTCTGCTTTGCTGGCCGTCCAACCTGAAAAATTTCCTCTCCCAAAGGAAAAAATATGCACCGAAAAGAAAGCGTTTTCATTGTAAAGTAAAAGCAAACCACCAAAAAAGGGGGAGAGTAAATGAGCAGGATGGCGAAGGTGACTGAGATGTTTGAGCGGGTCGCTTTTAAAATTACAAGTTTCAAATATATCATGGTCATTAAGTCGGCGTTTGTCACACTGATGCCGGTCATCATTGCCGGGGCGTTTGCGGTTTTGATGCAGAATATGGTGATGAGCCCCGAGACGGGACTTGCGGTTTTCAGGCCTTTTCGGTTCTTGTCTGCGCTTGAGCCGATTATGGCGTCAATCAATTATGCGACGCTGAACTTTATTACGATCGGCGCGGTGTTTTTGATCGGGATTGAGCTCGGGAAGCTGAATGGGCATGAATCGTTTTTTCCCGGCTTGATGGCGCTCATGTCCTATATCTCTGTCATTCCATCGGCGGTGCTGTTGGAAGTGAACGGTTCGATGCAGGAAGTAGTTAACGTGCTGGCCAAGGAATTTACGGATCCGAAGTCGCTGTTTTTGGGGATGTTTATTTCGATTGTGTCTGTTGAAATCTTCAGCAAGCTGTCAAGCATGGACCGGCTCAAGATTAAAATGCCGGACAGCGTGCCGGCAAATGTCTCTGTATCATTCGGCACTTTATTTCCTTCGATTATTACCGTCACGATCATCGCCAGCTTCGGATTTGCGTTTCATCGGCTGACGGGGGTATATCTTCATGAAGCCGTGTACAATGTCGTGCAAAAGCCGCTTGAGGGCGCGATTCAAGGTCTTCCCGGCATTCTCTTGCTGGTGTTTGTCGCACAGTTTTTCTGGGTGATCGGCATACATGGAAACCAGATGGTGAAGCCGATCAGGGAGCCTTTGCTGCTCGCTTCGATTACCGTCAATATGAATGCATACGCAGCCGGCGAATCGATTCCGAATATCATTACGATGCCGTTTTGGGATGTGTACATGAGCATCGGCGGATCCGGCGTCACAATCGGTCTGTTGATCGCGATGTTTATCGCGGGGAAACGGGAGGATTTGCGCAGCATTACAAAGATTTCGTTTGGTCCCGGCATCTTCAATATCAATGAACCGGTCATCTTTGGGGTTCCCGTCATGCTGAATCCGTTAATGGCGATTCCATTTATTGTGACGCCGCTTGTGACGGGTGCGATCGGTTACATCGCGACAGCGGCGGGCTTTGCCGGAAAAGCCGTTGTCATGGTGCCGTGGACGACACCGCCGATTATCAATGCCTGGCTGTCAACAGGAGGAAGCCTCGGTGCCGTCGTCACACAAATCGTATGCATCATCGTCTCCGTCCTTATTTATCTTCCGTTTGTTATTTTATTGAATCGGACCTTTACGATTAGTTCTGAAAAAAATGTGTCTATGTAAAGCAAAGAAAGGTGTGAATGAGATGGCCAGACAAACGTGGAAGATTCCCGACGATTTTATTCTCGGCGCAGCAGCGTCGGCGTGGCAGACAGAGGGGTGGGACGGGAAGCGGCCGACACAGGATTCCTATTTGGATATGTGGTACAAAAATGATCCTGATGTATGGCATGACGGATACGGACCGGCTGTGGCAACCGATTTTTATAACCGCTACAAAGAAGATATTCAATATATGAAAGACATCGGGCTAACCCACTACCGGACATCCATTAACTGGTCGCGGTTTCTTTTGGATTATGAAACCGCCGAAGTTGACGAGGTGTATGCAGGCTACATTGATGACGTCATCGATGAGCTGAAGAGATGCGGAGTAGAACCGATGCTTTGTCTTGAGCACTACGAAATCCCGGCTGTCCTGCTGGAACAGTATGGCGGATGGGGATCAAAACACGTGGTTGGCTTATTTGCGGCTTATGCAGAAAAAGCGTTTGAACGGTATGGGGACAGGGTGAAATACTGGTTTACCTTTAATGAACCGATCGTGCCGCAAACACGGATCTACCTTGACGCACTTCGCTATCCGTACGAGCAGAACACGAAAAAATGGATGCAGTGGAACTACCATAAAGCACTGGCGACAGCAAAGGCCGTGGCAATTTTCCGGAAAAGGAAGCCCAGTTTTAGAGAAGGCGCAAAAATCGGCGTCATCTTAAATCCTGAGGTCGCGTATGCGAGGTCAAGTGCGCCCCATGATCAGAAAGCGGCCCAAGTTTATGATTTGTTTTTTAACAGGGTTTTTTTAGATCCGAGCATAAAAGGCGTCTATCCCGATGAATTGATGGAGCTCATGGCCAAACACGACATCCTTTTTGACCATGATGAAGAAGAGCTTTCCGTCATCAAGCGGAATACGGTCGATTTTGTCGGTGTGAACCTGTATTATCCGAAGAGAGTTCAAGCGCCTTCAAGGCAATGGAATGAATCGACGCCTTTTCATCCTGCTTATTACTATGAGCCCTTTGAGCTGCCAGGCAGAAAGATGAATCCGTTCAGAGGCTGGGAGATCTGCCCGCGCATTGTGTACGATATGGCTATGAGACTTAAATATGAGTATGGAAATATCGAATGGCTGATTGCTGAAAACGGCATGGGCGTCGAACATGAAGAGCGTTTTAAAAATGAAGAGGGGGTCATTCAGGACGACTACAGAATCGATTTTATTTCAGCCCATTTGCGAGAGGCGATGAAAGGGATCGCCGACGGCGCAAACTGCAAAGGATATATGCTTTGGGCATTCACGGACAACGTCTCTCCGATGAACGCCTTTAAAAACCGCTACGGCCTTGTCGAGATTCGATTGGAGAACAACCGCAGCAGGGCGCTGAAAAAATCGGCTTGCTTTTATCGGGATATCATCAAAAACAGACGGTTTGAAACAGAGGAATTCCGGTATAAATAAAAACGGCGGGGAATCATCCCGCTTGTCGCCGGGATGATTTCTCATATATGCCTACATAAAATATTCCGGCCGATTGATCATGATCTGCTTGTTCATTTGACTGATAACGCCTTCGCAGCGGAGCTTTTTCAGGACGGCGCTGACGGTTTCGCGGGATGTCCCCGAGATTTTGGCGATTTCGGCAGCGGTGATCGGACAGTTGATGACGGTTGAGTTGCTTTCTTTTTGACCGAGGCTTTCGGTTAAATAATAAATGGCTTGTGTAACCCTGTCGTGGGCATGGGAGAGTGTGATGCGCTTCAGCCTTTCCTCGTGAAGGGCAAGGATGTCTGATAAATGATTGAGAATATCGTAAAGCAGGTTTTTGTTGTCCCGGACGAGATCTTCGAAGATGTTCATGGGTATATAGTAGAGTTCAATATCTGTTAAGGCTTCGGCGGCATAGTGATAATGCTCATCCCGAAACAAGCCTCCAAATGGAAAGAGGGTATGAGGACGTACATAGTCGGTATAAAACATGGATCCGGCTTCGTTTGATTTTTCGAGTTTGATAAAGCCGTCGAGAAGAAGGTACATTCGTTCCCGGGGGTCGTCTTCCATAAATAATATCTGGCCTTTATGGTAAGAGCGCCAATAGATAAACTGTTTCATATCTTCCAGATCTCTTTTATTCAGGGAAGCGAGAAGAGGAAACTTTTTCAGCTGATGTACGATGTCTTTGTTCTTCATATGGACCACCCTTATCGATTTTCTTATGTTGCGGCTATATACTTTAAATTTTACTTGTTTTTGACGATTGGCAAAAGGAAGAACCCTCCCTGAGCCCTTCCTTTTGCATTTAGGCTTGGACGACAATCGTGCCGGCATTTCCTTGGAGAGCGTCTTTGGCTAATTTCAGGGATGTGATGACCGTTTTGTTGCCTTTTTTAGCTTCAGCAAACTGAATGGCTGCTTTGACTTTTGGCAGCATGCTTCCTTCTGCAAATTGCTTTTCTTTTATATAACCTTTCAGTTCTTCGGTGGTGACGCGTTTCAGCGCACGTTCTGTCGGCTTTAAATAATCGACGGCAACATAGTCGACACCTGTTAGAATGACCAGTTCGTCAGCCTGCACAAGCTCCGCCAGTTTGCAGGCTGCAAAGTCTTTGTCGATGACGGCGTCAATACCGGAGACGGCATCGCCGTTTTCGATGACGGGAACGCCTCCGCCGCCGGCTGCAATGACGATATGTCCGTGTTCGACAAGATCATTGATAACATCGTGTTCAAGAATCGATACCGGGGCCGGAGACGGTACGACGCGGCGCCAGCCTCTTCCGGCATCTTCTTTAAAAACGAGGCCGCCGTTTCGGCTGTTCATCAGTTCTTTCGCTTCTTCTTCGCTGTAAAATGGACCGATCGGCTTTGTCGGGTTGCGGAACGCTTCATCATCGCTTCGAACGGCGACGCGGGTGATGACGGTTGCCGCATGTCCGCCTTTCCCTTTTGCGTGAAGCGCCCGGTCAAGGGCATTTTGCAGCCAATAGCCGATCATTCCCTGGGTCATCGAAACACAGGTTTCAAGCGGCATGGCCGGCGTTTTCGGAGAATCCGCCTCCTTTTGCTGGATCATCAGGTTTCCGACCTGCGGGCCGTTTCCGTGCGTGATGATTAATTCAGCGCCGCTGTCGATCATATCCGCCAAATACATGGCCGTTTCTTCAAGCGCGCGCTTTTGCGCTTCTGCGCTGGCATCTCCGGTTTGAATGGCATTACCGCCAAGTGCGACGACAATTTTTCTTTTTTTCATTTAATAATCACCTCTGTTTTGTTAAATTGAAATGCTTCCCGAAGCCAGTCTGATCACGGCGATCACGGCCAATACAAGAATCAGGGCGGCAATCAAAAGCTCGGCTTTATTGAAGACTGGGCCTTCTTTTCCTTTGCGCACAGCCCGGAATACGAGAATGCCGGGAGCGTATAAAATCATGGTCAAAAGCAGGTAATCAAGTCCCGCGGCATATACGAGCCAGACGCCGTATATGCTTGCGATGATGCCGATGATGAGATTTTTGCCCCGGTTAGGCTCTTTGTGCAGCCAGCTGTATTTAAGCTGATAAAGCCCGGAAAACAGATACGGGATCAAGATGGCCGAGGAAGCCAAGGAAAATGCAAACTGGTAGGCCGCATCTGAAATGAGAAACGTCAGCAAAAACAGCTGGATAATGGCGTTTGTCAAAGTCAGCGCATTTGTCGGCGCACCGTTTTTATTTTCTTTGCCGAACCATTTCGGGAAGACCCCTTCGCGTGCCGCGATCAGCGGGAGTTCGCCCGCGAATAATGTCCAGGCCAGCCAGGCGCCCAATACGGAAATGATCAATCCCAGGTTGATGAGCACGGTTCCCCATTTGCCGACGATATGCTCCATGATCGCGGCCATTGAAGGATTCGGAAGCTCGGCCAAGTTTTGCTGATTCATGACGCCGAGCGACAGCATCGTAATCATGACGTAAATCACGAGTACGCTGATCAAGCCGATGACAGTCGCTTTGCCAACATCGCTTGATTTCTTGGCCCGGCTTGAAAATAAGACGGCCCCTTCAATTCCGGTAAACACCCAGACGGTCACCAGCATCGTGCTCTTGACCTGTGTTCCGATGGAACCGAGCGACAGCCCTTTTCCCCAGAAATCGTTCGTAAATAAATCAAGATGAAACACAAAGATAATGGCGATAATGAAAGCGAAAATCGGTACAAGTTTTGAAATGGTCGTAATTAAGTTGATCATGGCAGCGGACTGAACACCGCGGAGGATCAAAAAGTGCACGCACCAGAGGATCACGCTTGCACCGATAATTGATGCGATGTTTTGTCCGTCTCCAAACGCAGGGATGAAATATCCGATTGCGCTGAACAGCAGCGTTCCATATGCGACATTGCCGAGAAGGGCTGCGAACCAGTACCCCCAGCCGCTGTTAAAGCCCATGAAATGGCCGAATCCTTCCCGGGCATAAGTGAAAATACCGCCGTCTAAATCAGGCCTTTTCGTCGTCAAGTTTTGGAAAGAGAATGCCAGGGCAATCATGCCGACTCCGGTGATGATCCAGCCGATTAAAATGGCTCCCGCCCCCGCCCCTGAAGCCATGTCGCTTGCAAGGTTGAAGGCGCCCCCGCCGATCATCGATCCGATGACAAGCGCGATGAGCGCAAACAGCCCAAGTTTTTTTTCTTCCGCCATTTTTGTCACCTCATTCGGTTTAGAATGGAAAAGGGAATGAGTCCCTTTTCCTGTCAGTCAAGATCGCCGAGCGTCGCTGCCATGACAGCTTTAATCGTGTGCATGCGGTTTTCAGCTTCATCGAACACTTTAGAGTGTTTGCTGCGGAACACTTCGTCCGTCACTTCCATTTCTTTAAGGCCGTGCTGTTCGTAAACATTTTGTCCGTAGGTTGTATGAAGGTCGTGGAAGGCAGGCAGACAGTGCAGGAAGATGACGTTGTCGTTGCCTGTTTTCTTGACGAGATCCATATTCACTTGATAAGGCTTGAGCAGTTTGATTCTTTCTGCAAACTTGTCTTCTTCCCCCATGGATACCCAGACGTCCGTATACAGAACGTCGGCTCCGGACACGGCTTTATCTGTATTGCTTGTAACGGTGATTTTTCCGCCGGATTCTTCAGCGAACGCTTCCGCCATTTTAACGATGTCCTGATCAGGGAAAAGCTCTTGAGGCGAACAGATTCTTACGTCCATGCCGACTTTTGCGCCGCCGATGAGCAGGCTGTTGGCGACATTGTTCCGGCCGTCGCCGATATAGGTGAGCTTGACGCCTTTTACGCGTCCCGTATGTTCTTTCACAGTCATAAAGTCCGCAAGCATCTGCGTCGGATGCCATAAATCGGTCAGCCCGTTCCATACCGGCACACCGGAATGCTCTGCCAGTGAGATCACTTTTTCGTGTTCAAATCCGCGGAATTCAATTCCGTCGAACATGCGGCCGAGAACTTTGGCCGTGTCTTCGATCGACTCTTTTTTGCCGAGCTGAATGTCGTCTTTGCCCAAATATTCGGGATGCGCACCGAGGTCGATACAGGCTGTCGTAAAAGCGCAGCGCGTTCTTGTAGAAGGCTTTTCAAACAGCAAAGCGATGTTTTTGCCTTCCAAATAGCGATGCCTGATGCCTTGTGCTTTTTTTTCTTTTAGTTTCTGGGCCAGATCGAGCAAATAGAGGATTTCTTCTTCTGAAAAATCTTTTTCAGCTAAGTAGCTTCTGCCTTTTAAATTAATCGTTTGGTTCATGGATCTCTCTCCTTTTTCTTTAGGTTGGTTATTTCACATCTTCTCGGTAGAGCGGCATGCTCATGCAGCGCGGGCCGCCGCGTCCTCTTGAAAGCTCCCCGCTCGGGATTTCGATTACCTTAATGCCCTGTTCTCTCAAACATTCGTTAGAAATGTAATTCCGGTCATAGGTGACGACAACCCCCGGAGCGATCGCGAGTGTATTGGAGCCGTCATTCCATTGCTCCCTGGCTGAAGCAATTTCGTCTCCGCCGCCGCAGAAGATCAAGTTGACATCTGAAAGGCCGAGCGTTCTCTTCAGCACTTCCGGCAAATTGTGTTCTTCAGTTGTATGAATCTCGTCTGCCGTTTTTCCTCTTTCAAGAACGAAGATCCGCATGTCTCCTTCAGGCCCCTGGATGGCGGGATGGATCGTGAATTGATCTCGGTCAACCATCGTGAAGACGGTATCTAAATGCATAAAGGCTCTGCTCTTTGGTATTTCGACGGCCAGTACACGGCGAATCCGGCTCTGCCGCTGAAACAAGTTCCGGACAAGACGCTCGATCGCCTGAGCCGTTGTCCGTTCCGATACCCCGATCGCAACGGTTTCTTCATTTAAGACAAGCTCATCTCCGCCTTCGATATTGAATTTGAAATCACGGTCGAGCCAAACCGGAATCTCGTGTCCTTTAAAACGCGGGTGGTGATTGATAATGTAGCGCATAAACAGCGATTCCCTTCGGCGGGCAGGCTCCTTCATTTTGTTGATGGTCAGTCCGCTGCCGATGGCGGCCGCCGGATCTCTTGTGAAATAAAGGTTCGGCATCGGATCGAGATAAAATGGATAATGGTCTTCCATCAGCTCATGAAGATGCGATTTTTTTTCGCGTTCAAGCTCATTTTTTCGAATGCCGCTCATCACCTGTTCAACCATTGAATCGGCGTCAAAGGTAAGCAAAAACTCTTTCAGCCTGTCGTATGCGCCGTTGATATCCGCTTTGCTTTCCGTTAAAAGCTCATCGATAAACTGCTCGCGGACTAATGCGTCATCCAAAGCTTCGGCCGTCAGCTTTTCTAAATAAAGAACTTCAGTCCCCTGTTGCTTTAATGTTTCTGCAAATTGGTCATGCTCTTTTTGCACCGCTGGCAAAAAGGGAATATCGTCAAAGAGAAGCCTTTCCAGATATTCGGGTGTGAGGTTTTCCAGTTCCCGACCGGGCCGCTTCAGCATAACGGTTTTTAAAGGGCCGATTTCTGAGTAAACGTGTATCGGTGTTGTCATGATCATCCCGCCTCCTAAGCTCTTTTTGTTACATGTACAGCTTAAAACAGGAAGGAGAAGCGCGATGTGAAAGCGATAACAACAAAAACGTGATATATTTCACATGTTTTTTGATGAAGCAAAAACAAAAATGAATAATTATGATAAATGGAAAATAAGTTCCTGTCGGAGCGGAGAATAGAACGTATAAAACGTGTATATTTTTAACGGGGATTTCTCGAAAAAAATTTTTTTGAAGGGCAAAAAAAGCTGATCCGGACGGCCGGATCAGCATAAATGGTCATAAAATGATTGGGCTGCCTCAGGTGACTGGGAAATCACAAGGCATGTATCGTTCCCGCATATACAGCCCAGCATTTCCGGGCTTCCGAGCTTATCAAGAAGAACGCCGATGGCATGGGCGTTGCCGGGCATTGTTTTAATAATGATCAAGTTGTCCGTTCGATGCACATGCAGGACAACGTCAGAGATTTTATCTTTTAATATTTTGGAAGGATTGATGGATAAAGAAGCATTTGTCGTGTAGACAAGTTTTCCGTTTTCACCGGGCTGTTTCACAAGATACATTTCTTTAATATCGCGGGAAATGGTAGACTGCGAAACGGTGATGCCGCGTTTTTCCAGCAGGGATGCCAGCTGTTCCTGATTTTCTACCGGATGTTCGAGAATGGTCTGCTTGATGAGCCATTGCCGTTTTTGTTTGTTCATAAGAGCGCCTCCCAGGCAAAACACGTATATCTATTATTATAGAATGGTTTTATCGCTGACAGATGGAAGCTATTTTACAAAAAAACAAATCTTTCAGGCTGATATAGGGGTTGATAGACCCCAGAATTTCACTTATAATGCTTGAAGATGACAAATTGATAGCAGAGAAAAGGTGGTTTTCTAGGGTTCCGCAGTGCCCTCCCGCGCTGGTCTGGTCCGAGAGAAAACACATAGCGAAGTATCGTTATGACACGGTGGGATAAAAGCCCAGGAGTTTTTGCTCTTAATCAAAGAGCTTCTCTCCTAGGCTTTTTTACTTTTTACAGGAAATCGATTAAGGATAAAGAAAGGGGATGTATTTATGAAAAAGAAAGCAATGGACATAATATTGATCATTATAGGCGCATTTTTCTTTGCGTTAGCCGTGAATCTGTTCGCCATCCCGAATGACTTGGGAGAAGGCGGCGTCACGGGGATCACGCTGATTTTATACTACGTTTTTGAATGGTCTCCGGGCATCACAAACTTTGTACTGAACGGCATTCTTCTGATTATCGGCTATCGCTTTTTGGATAAAAAGACGACGATTTACACTATTATTGCGGTGGCGGCCAATTCGTTCTTTCTGCACGTCACCGAAGATTGGACGGTGCCGGCCGATGAAGTGATCATCAGCACCATCTTTGCCGGGGTATTTGCCGGCGTCGGAATCGGCATGATCATCCGTGTCGGCGGAACCACCGCCGGGTCTGCGATTCTCGCGAGAATCGCCAATAAATATTTTGACTGGAACATCAGCTATGCCTTGCTGATGATCGATTTAGTTGTCGTCTTCAGTTCCTACTTTATCATTGGAGCTGAAAAGCTGATGTTTACGATTGTCATGCTGTACATCGCCACGAAGGTCATGGACTTCATTATCGAAGGGCTCAACACGAAAAAGGCGATCACGATTATTTCCGAGCATAAAAACGAGATCGCGGCGCAGGTCAATACCCTGATGGACCGCGGCGTCACGATATTATCGGGACGCGGGCACTATACGGGCGACTCCAAAGAAATTTTATACATTGTCATTAATAAACAAGAGCTGTCCATGCTGAAGAAAATTATTAGAAGCACAGATAAAAAAGCATTTGTCATCATCCACGATGTCAGGGATGTATTCGGCGAGGGATTTGTTGATATTTCAAAATAGGGGAAGGCTGCCGGCAGATGGCCGGGAGCCTTTTCTGTATTCATTCTGATTAGGGACAGACAAATACATGAAGTTTTATGCAGGAACTGGTTTCTGTGGTAAGGTAGGTCTTGGCATGAATATTATTTGTAGCGGAATCCGCTTGCTGAAGTAGAGGAGGGCCTAATTATTTTTGGAACAGGAAAAAAAGCAGACATTTGATGTGAAAAGCAGAATGTCCTTTAGAGTATGGGTTTTTGCAGGGACTGCAGGTTTCGGATTGATTGGAGCATGGCTCTTTTATGAAGCAATAAAACTCGAATCAAAATATTCCTTGCTGTACGTGGGCGTTGGAACTTTCGGGATCATCTACGGTTTGATGACCTTTCTAATGGTTTTTCCGGCCTTCACGAAAAAAGGAAACATCATCTTCACCATTATCGAGGGAGAAGACGGGCGGATATTCTCAGGGAAGAAATCTGTGTTGTTCAAGGACATCAAAAGCCTTAAAATGGCGGAGCACCGCTACAGCCCGAAAGGCATTTTCTTGATGGATATACTGATAGAGACACGGGGGAACGGCAGGGTGCGGATTCCGACGTACAACATTCTGCCTGAGCCGGAATTTTATAAAGCGGTCGAGCTGTACATCCTGCCGTATATGACGGAGGAAGCGCGTGCGGAATGGATCGGTCAGTTTACAGAAGCGCAAAGAAAGGCTTATTTAAATGAATTTCATAAAGATATTTAATCGTCCGGGAAACTGCAATTTTCTAGATGAAAGAAAATAACTGAAACCTTTGGGGAAATTCATTCGTCTTAATTAAAGGCCGTTGTCTTACATGCGGAAAATTTTTTTCGCAGGCGTAGACTGTTTGAGTGAGGGAAGCCGGGGGATTTCACCAGGACGTGCTTGTAAAACCGCCGAGACTTTTAGTAGAATGATATATTATCGTTTCCTCACGCTTCATTGACTGAAACAGAAAGCGGTCTGAAAAAAGTTTAAAAAGGTAGAGGTTATCATGAAAAAAATATTCTCTCATAAGCTAAGCTTTTTTGTATTAGCTGTTGTTTTTGTATGGGCTAAAACCTATGCTTCCTACTTTTTAGAGTTTAATTTAGGTGTGAAAGGGTCTACGCAGCACATGCTGCTGTTCATCAACCCATTGAGCTTCACGATTGCTGCACTCGGTTTGGCTTTGTTTGCAAAAGGCCGCCGGTCGGCGATATGGATCATCATCATTGATGCTGTGATGACGTTTGCTTTATATGCAAATGTCCTGTTTTACCGTTTCTTTGATGACTTTTTGACGTTTGCAAACTTAAAACAAGCCGGAAACCTCGGCAATATGTCTGACGGCGTTTTTGACATCATGGCATTTCATGACATCGTCTATTTCGCAGATTTGATCATTTTGATTGCTCTATGTGTGAAGCTGCCTGAACTGAAGGCGTCACAACTGAAAAAAAGATGGGCTGCTGCCGTTGTTCTCGGCGGAGTGGCTCTGTTTTTCATCAACCTTGCAGTTGCCGAGACAGACCGTCCGGAGCTTTTGACAAGAACATTTGACCGAAATTACATCGTCAAGTATTTGGGGCCTTACAATTACATGATCTATGATGGTGTTCAGGCCGCTCAAAACGCGAGCCAAAAGGCATACGCGAGCAGCGACGACCTGACGAGCGTCATCAACTATACAAATTCGCATTATGCGAAACCGAATGACGAGTATTTCGGCGCAGCAAAAGGTAAGAACATCATCAAGATTCATTTGGAAAGCTTCCAGACGTTTTTGATCGATTATAAGCTGAACGGAAAAGAAGTCACGCCGTTCTTGAACAAGCTGGCGCACGGCCAGGATGACATGATGTATTTCGATAACTTTTTCCATCAGACCGGCCAAGGTAAAACAGCGGATGCCGAATTGATGATGGACAACAGCCTTTACGGACTTCCTGAAGGCAGTGCGTTTGTAACAAAAGGGCAAAATACGTACCAGTCCCTGCCGGCGATTCTGAACCAAAAAGAAGGCTACACAAGCGCCGTGCTGCACGGGGACTACAAGTCATTCTGGAACCGCGACCAGGTGTATAAACAAATTGGCTATGACAAATTCTTTGACGCCAGCACATATGATATGTCAGAGGATAATCTCGTCAACCTTGGCTTGAAAGACAAGCCGTTCTTTGAAGAATCAATTCCGAAGCTGAAATCGCTCAAGCAGCCGTTCTATGCGCATTTAATCTCGTTGACAAACCACTATCCGTTCATTTTGGATGAAGAGGATGCCACCCTTGAAAAGGGAACAACGGGAGACAAAACGGTAGACGGTTACTTCCAGACGGCGCGCTATCTTGACGAAGCGCTTGAAGATTTCTTTAAAGAGCTGAAAAAAGCGGGATTATTTGATGATTCTGTTATAGTGATCTATGGTGACCACAACGGAATCTCAGAGAATCACAACCGTGCGATGAAAGAAGTATTAGGTAAAGAGATTACACCGTATCAAAACGCGATGAATCAGCGCGTACCGCTTATGATCCGCATTCCGGGCAAAAAAGGCGGAGTCAACCATACGTATGGCGGTGAAATGGATGTCATGCCGACACTTCTTCACCTGCAAGGTATTGACAGCAAAAAATACATCAACTTTGGTACAGACCTCTTTTCTAAAGACCACGACCAAACCGTGGCTTTCAGAAATGGAAACTATGTAACGCCGAAGTACACGATGATTGATACGACCGTATATGATACAAAGACAGGAAAAGAGATCAAGGGCAACCAAGAGACGGAAAACCTGAAATCGCAGGTGTCCGAACAGCTGGATCTGTCCGACCAAGTACTCTATAAAGATCTGTTGAGATTCCACGAGATTTCAGACTTCAAGCCTGTTGATCCATCAAAATATCATTACGGAAAAGAAAAAACCGGAGAATAAAAGACAAAAAACCGCCTGACTGCTTTAACAAGCGTCAGGCGGTTTTTTTGTGGGGCCGCTCCGCCGTTGTTCTAAGAAGCCTGTCCGGCACATAGATTGATAGGAAAGAAGACAGAACAATGAAAGAGGATGTGAGAGCGTTGACCAAATCTCAGTATTTCTTTAAATTGCATCCTTTGATGGTGCCGGCCGGCTGGAAGGTGAAGGAAAATCATTTGTATCAAAAGCCGATTCGCGACCCCCGCCATACGCTATTGATCTTGGAGAATGAAAGCTGCGGTAAAATGGTACAAGTTGAATATGCTGGAGAACTGAAGTACGTCATCAGGATGCAAAATGCTGATCAATCGAAGGTCAGCGAAGATTCTGACGCGCCGTATGAACAGCTGATCGAACGGTTGGAAGACTTGATGCGTGCCTCTGATGGCGCCCGCAATTTGCTAAGGCTTAGAATCCCGGCCGGCTGGACAGTTGCGCATCACTCTTTAACTGATACAAACCCCGATGAACTAGCGCCTGACAGCAAGGCTTGGCTGTTTGACTTCAAACGGGACCTTTTGAAGCTGCGGCATGATGAAGAACGCCTTCTGCTCGATGTAGAGTGGTATCCCGAGTGCAGTCCGGCAGGCCATTATGCGCTGAAATTGATAAAGAACGGGAACTGGGACAGCCCTTTGGAAGACATGCTGTGCATCCATCCGAAGGAATTAGCGTATGAGATTAACGCTGTTTTGAAAAAGACTTGCGAACATCAATATGTGGATGAAACCGGCGCATAACGGCCGGTTTTTGTGCGAAGAGACGCTTTTTCGATTCATACTTTTCATTCAATAAAATGCCATATTTTTCTTGATCGAATAAGAAAAATATTTTATCATGGTAAAAGATACATAACAAATAGACGAAAGGGGTCAAATGGGATGAAAAAAATAGCAGCGGGTCTTTTGTCTGCCGGTCTGATCATCGGTTTTTCCTGGGGCGCCGGCGATGTGGCAGAAGCAAAAACGAAGGTAAAGACGTACAAAAACTGCAAAGCTTTAAACAAAGACTATAAAGGCGGCGTCGCCCGTACGAAATCGGTGAAAAACAAAGGCGGAAAAACGAAGTACAAGCCGTATGTTTCAAAAGCGCTTTATGATGCCAATAAGAAGCTGGACCGCGATAAAGACAAAATTGCCTGTGAGCGCTGATATATCCAAAAAAAGATCTCTGCCAAGGGATCTTTTTTTGTTTATCAGGAAATTTATGAAAATTAAAGACTGCTGAAACATAATCTTAACAGTGCGAACCTATACTTTGGCAAGAGAAGAGCAAAAGGGGAGTGGATGATGTGTCAGCTTTATTCAAAAAATTGATGTTATCTTCATTGATCGGGGTTTCCATCGGGTCAGCGCTGTTTGCACCGAATGCGGGTGCACAAGAGCCGGCGGTGAAGCCTAAAAAAGTGGATGTCATTGCACACAGAGGCGCTTCGGGATATGCGCCGGAAAACACGATGGCTGCTTTTGATAAAGCGCTTCAGATGAAAGCAGATTATATCGAGCTGGATGTTCAAATGTCCAAAGACGGGGAGCTTGTCATCATTCACGATACGACCGTAAACCGTACGACAGATATTGACTTAGTGCTGCCGGTTGCCGTAAAGGATTTGACGCTTGCCGAGCTGCGCAAGCTTGATGCCGGCAGCTTCTTCGGTCCGCAGTTCGCAGGAGAGCGCATTCCGACATTTGAAGAAGTGCTTGACCGGTATAAAGGGAAGATCGGAATGCTGATCGAATTGAAAGAGCCTGCACGCTATCCGGGAATCGAAGGAAAAGTGTCAGCAGCATTGAAAGAGCGGAGAATGGATAAGCCTAAAAACGGAAAAATCATTGTACAATCGTTTGATTTTAACTCTGTCTATAAAATTCATCAGCTGCTTCCATCGATGCCGACAGGTGTCTTGACGTCAAAAGCGGCGGACTTAACAGATGCAAAGCTTAAGGAATTTTCCGGCTATGCCAAATACGTGAACGCCAACTTGAAAAATGTGGCCGCTGATCCTACGCTTGTGCCGAGAATTCATGCGCTCGGCATGAAGATTACGCCTTGGACCGTCCGCTCCCGCGATGAAGTGCCTCCGCTATTAAAGGCCGGCGTGGACGGGATTGTGACAGACTTTCCCGACTATGTTCCGAAAAAAGTACGGTAGCCACAATAAGAAAGCCTGCAGCTCGCTCTGCAGGCTTTTTCATTCATCAATAAAACTGGGCTAGCAGCAGCAGCGTCAGCGTAACGGTTATCGCTCCGCCGATTCTTGTGGACACCTGGGCAAACGGCATAAGCTCGAGGCGCTCTGCGGCGCTGAGAATTGCGATGTCGCCGGTGCCTCCCTGGCCGGAATGGCAAGCATTGATGATCGCGGTTTCGATCGGGTACATATTCAGCCACTTCCCTGCAAAAAAGCCGACGGCTATCATCGTGACCACGACGGATACGATCGTAATAATATTGGCGATATTAAAAGCTGCGATCAGCTTGTCCCACGGTGTCATGGAGACGCCAATGGCAAAAAGCAGCGGATATGTCACAGCAGTTGAAAAGAAGCGCGACACGCCGTAGGCGCCGTTTTCCAAATTCGCCGGAGCCAGACGAAACAGTTTCACGGCAACAGCCAGCAGAAGCATCATGACGGGTGCTGGAAATCCGAACAAGTCATGTGAAAGCATACCGACCAAATATAATGAGACGGCGAGAATGCCTCCTGACGCAAAGTGGGAAAGATTAAAAACGCTTTCTTTGTCTTTGTCGCGGCTTTCGAGCGGCTGTGCGTCCCCGCTATCAAAACGGTCAACTTTTCCGTTGCCTGTCAATTCAGGCTTTTTCTTCCCGATTACATTTAAAATTCCGGACAAAATGACGGCGCTTAAGCTTCCGAACATTATGGAAGGAATGACAAGTGCAAAAGCTTCCCCTTGTGACATGTGCATGATTTCCGAATAGCCGATGGACAGCGGAATAGCTCCCTCGCCAACCCCTCCGGCCATGATCGGAATTACAATGTACAGCAGCGTATGCTGAAATCCGAGGCCGAGCATTGTACCGACCGCCAGACCGACTGCCGCTGCAGCAATGGTCCCTGCAATCAGAGGAATAAAAATTTTAATGAACGCCCTGACCAGCGTTTCTCTTTTCATTCCTAAAATGCTTCCGACTACAATGGCAGAGATGAACAAATAAAGAAAGTTTGAGTTTTCTGTAAATTCAGTTGTTGATTTGATAATGTCATCGGGAATGAGATGGTAATAGACGATAGCTGAAGGAATAAACGTCGCAAGTATAGCGGCACCGCCGACAGAACGAAGAAGCGGCAGCGACTTTCCGATTTGGGCGAAGGTGAATCCGAAAAAGCCCGTAACCGCAATGGCTGTTAAAATGTCGCTTTTCAGATCGTGCATATAGACAAACGTCACAATCAAAGCGAAGAGCAGCAAATATACGGGCAGCGGAATGATGCCGATTTTAACATTCATTGCTCTTGCAAAAAAATTTTCATCCTGTTCTTTTGTTGTTTGAATCGGTATATGTTGTACCTTTGTTTTTGCTTCCATATTCTTTCCCCCATCCTTTATGTGATCCCCTTGCTGAGTTATTTAACTAAATTAAGTATACTAAAAAAATCAAAATTCAGACAACCGTGCAGGAAGACCTAACTGTTTTCCCATAATGATCAAAATTTGGCTAAAGACGTGTCTGGATATAGGTAATGGCCCTTGTGCAGGCCGTTTTTGATGCAATTATTCCTGGATTCCCTTTTTGTGGAATAAAAATCGACACAAAATAGCTGTTAATCCGTCAAAAATAAATCAAACATTTAGGAGCAGAGACCTTTTTTCTTTTGTAAAGCGTTGATACATTCAGCTCCTTTCTCTGAAAAGACACAGGACGTCTGAGACAAAAGATTCAATCTTGATACGGGGTACATGTGAAGGGTTATCAATGTGAGCCTTATGATTTTTTGAACAAGAGACTATAGTCGTATAATTTCAGTTTTTAATAGATAAAAAGATATAATTTTTATAATTTTTTAAAGAAAATTAGGACAAATAGTGGTAATATATTTGAGTGCAAAAGAAAGAAATAAAGGAATATTTTAGAGAAACCCTGTAAAAAGGTTTTTTTATGTATCACATAAGGAGAAGAAAATGGAATTTATTTTACACTACTATCCCGCGGCAATGATTGCTCTGATTCTCATCGGTTTTTGGGGATCGCGGGTGAATTCGCGTTTTAAGAAGTTTTTAATCATACTGTGTCTTATGACGAACGGTGTGTATATTGTATGGCGGTTCGGCTTTACGCTGCCCGTCTCTCGCCCCGCCGATATCGTGATGGGCGTCATCCTGATTGCAACTGAATGTATCGGCTTTTTACAGCTCTTGGTCTTTTATACGCTAGTATGGAAGGAAAAGAAGCGGGAGCCGGAAAAGCTGGGCGATCAAGACCATCGGCCGAGCGTTGATATTCTCATTGCAACTTATAACGAGGAGCGCCATGTGCTGAAAAAGTCGGTGGCAGGCTGTCTGAACCTCGACTATCCAAAAGAGCTTGTCAACATTTATTTGTGTGATGACGGAAGGCGGACGGCTATTCAAAAGCTGGCTGAGGAACTTGGCGTTCATTACGTTACAAGGCAAAACAATGAGCATGCAAAAGCGGGGAATTTAAACCATGCGATGAGCTGCTCAAACGGGGAACTGATTGTGACGATGGATGCCGATATGGTTCCGCTCCCTTCATTTTTGCAGAAAACCGTCGGCTATTTTAAGAAGGAAAAAGTGGCTTTTGTTCAAACGCCGCAGGCTTTCTATAATGAAGATCCTTATCAGTACAACTTATTTTCCGGAGCGAACATTCCGAATGAGCAGGACTTTTTCATGCGCAGGCTCCAGGCTGGGAAAGACCGTTTTAATGCTGTCATGTACGTCGGCAGCAATACGGTTTTCAGAAGAACGGCTTTGGAGGAAATCGGCGGTTTTGCGACAGGTGTGATTACGGAGGATATGGCAACAGGGATGCTTTTGCAAACAAAATTTAAATCTGTTTTCGTCAAAGAAGTGCTTGCGGTCGGTCTCTCGCCGGAAACGTGGATGGATCTTTTGAAACAGCGCGACCGCTGGTGCAGGGGAAACATTCAGTGCGGAAAGAAGTGGAATCCGCTTTTCTTAAAAGGCTTGACGCCCATGCAGCGAATCCTTTATTTTGACGGCATTCTCTTTTGGTTTTTCGGCGTTTTTAAGATGGTATACATCCTCGCGCCGCTCATGTTTTTGCTGTTTGGCATACATAGCTTAAAGACTGATCTGTGGTCGATCACTTCGTTTTGGCTGCCTGCGTTTTTAGGTTCTTACCTTTCATTTAAAGCCGTTTCGGACCGGCAGCGCAGTATGAACTGGAGCCATATTTACGATACATCGATGGCGCCGCACATGGCGATATCGGCCTTGTCGGAATTCATTTTCAAAAAGCGGTTTGATTTTAAAGTCACACCGAAAGGCGTCAACACAGATCGGCGAAAATTCAAATATACAACGGCGCTGCCGTGTGCGATTTTGCTCGCAATGACGCTGCTTGCACTCGGAAAAACCCTTTATGAATTGTTGTTTCTTCATACGTTTGATATAAACGTCACTTCGTATAATTTATTTTGGGTTCTCTATAACATGACAGGGCTCATACTTGCGCTGCTCGTTGCCTTTGACAGGCCGAGGTTCCGAAGCTCTGAGCGTTTCACAGTCAACAAGCCGGCGGCTTTTTCCACCGTTTCAGTAGATGAGCACAAATGTGAACTGATCGATGTGAGCGACACGGGCGCGCGTATCAGACTGCCTTATACGGCTGATTCGGATATGTACTATCATGTAGACGGTCTGATCATAGATGCGGTCGGAAAAGTCCCGGCCCGGGTGATGTGGACGACGAAGGACGAGGCCGACATTGAAATCGGGCTGCACTTCAAAGAGATGGACAAGGAACTGTATGTGAAACTGATCGGTTTTATGTTTAATGAAGAAAATGCAAAAAAGGCCGACCGGGAAAAGCGGGCTGATACGTTGTCAACAGTGATACGCTTTTTAACGAAAACTGAAAAAAGCCCTGATGCATTCAAGAGAAAATACGTGCGCGAGGCCTTTCAAGGTCTGGGAACACTGCTGTTTCCCCGTGATTCAGAGAAAGGGGCTCACGAGGTTATGATTAAGGATATCAGCTTGTCAGGCTGTCAGATTGAATCCGGCTTCCCGCTTGAAATCAATGAACATGTGCTGGTTTCTATCAATGAGAAGGACCCGGATCAGCGGCTGGCGCTCGTCTGCTGGATAAAGAAGCGGAGAAAGCGATACACAGCGGGATTGAAATTTTTAGATGAACATGCATCAAAATCAATGGGAGACCCGGTAGCATAAGCTGCGGGTCTTTTTTTGTCAATGGTCTTCCTGTACGGTCCGCCCGTATTCGAATTTCATGCTTTGGTTCAGCATGTTTTCTTTAGCTGTGATCTCTCGGGGCTGAACAAAGAGGTGTCCGCTGTGCACCTGAGCAAATTGTGATCTGTTCCGGTACGCAGTATGCAGTCGGACTTCTTTGCCAGCTGCTCTCAATGAACGGCCGATTGGTTGCGTTGGAAAATCCGGGATATGATGGTGTGCGTTCTGTTTTCCTTAACCATGGATGTGATATTCAGCCAATTGGTCTGGAGACGGATGGGATCAATTTGACACAGCTTGCTGCAACACGGGCGAAACTCGTTTATATTACGCCATCGCATCAGTTTCCGTATGGAATGGTTCTGCCGATACAGAAGAGGCTGAAATTGCTTGAATGGGCAAGCCGTGAGAAGGCCTATATTATCGAAGACGACTATGACAGCGAATTCCGCTATCAGGGCAGGCCTATTCCATCTTTAAAAGCGCTTGATAAAAAAGAAAATGTCATTTATTTAGGGACTTTTTCAAAGTCATTTCTTCCGGGAGCGAGATTGAGTTATATCGTTCTGCCTTCAAAACTGGCGGATGAATTTCAAGAGAAGCTTGGCCGCTACAGCCAGTCTGCTTCACCCATCATTCAAAAAGCGATGTTTTTATTTATGAAAGAAGGGTTTTTCGAAAGGCACATCCGTAAAATGAAAAAAGTATATCAAGAAAAGCACAAAACATTAATATCGGCCATTAAAACGCATTTCGGAAATGACGTGGAAATCATCGGCGAAAAAGCGGGGCTCCATATTTTGATGAAGACAGACCGACATGCACAAGACCTCATACATAAAGCGGAAAAACTCGGTGTGAAAGTTTATCCGGTATCCGATTTCTGGATTAAGCCTCATGAAAGCAGCTCTTCAATCGTCATGGCGGGATTTGGGGGTCTTACTGCAGCGGAAATTGAAGAAGGGATCAGCAGACTGCGTAAAGCTTGGCTCTCCTCCTCAAAGCAGGAACAGTGAAAAATGCCCGTTCCGCACCGATATTAAAAAGGATTCAGTAGATAGAAAGCGGGAATAATTGTGAAAAAAACGAAAATGTTACTTGTGCTGTCTATGTTGATGGGGGTGCTGTACGGGTGTTCCGGTCATGAAACAAAAGGAGAGGAAAAAACAGAACCAAATACGGCTCAAAAAGCGGCAAAACAATCAAAACAGCAGGCGGAACATGATCCATCATCCAAGTGGGTCAAAGTGAAAAGCCCGGCCCGCATTCCGATTCTCATGTATCACAGCATTTCCTCAGGAAACAGCCTGCGCGTACCGGAAGGGGAATTCCGCGGGCATATGAAATGGCTGAAGGATAACGGCTATTACACGTTGACACCTGAGGAAGCCTATATTGTCTTAACGCAAGATAAAATGCCGAGTGATAAATGCGTGCTGATTACGTTTGATGACGGTTATACAGATAACTTTGAAAAAGCGTACCCGATTTTGAAAGGCTATGGGATGAAGGCGACAATTTTTATGATCGGCAAATCGGTTGGCGGGAAGAACCATTTGACGGAGAAACAAATGAATGAAATGAGGCGAAACGGCATTTCGATTCAAAGCCATACCATTCATCACGTTGAATTGAACGGACTGGCACCGGGACAGCAGCTCGATGAAATGACGCGTTCCAAAGCGCTGTTTGATCGCATGTTCAGCCAAAATACGGTGATGCTGAGCTATCCGGTCGGGCGCTACAACGAAGATACGCTGAAACTCGCAAAGCAGGCAGGCTATCAAATGGCCGTCACAACAGAACCGGGAGCGGCATCTAGGGATCAGGGGATGTATGCGCTCCACCGCGTCCGAATCTCGCCGGGGATGTCGCCGGACGCCTTTGGGAAAATGGTGGAACACAGCAGACAATAGGAAAGACGGCATTTATCATGATGCCGCTTTCCTTATTTTTTTTCGTTTTGGTGCGTCGGGCTCATGACAAGCCGCAGATTCGGGCGCATACCTTCGGAGGTTCGGCGGTTTGCCGTCTGTCCGGGAGCGGTTTCGATTACCCTCAAAACTCCGGTCGGCGCAGCTGCCTGGCGGATCAATATTCTGCTTTTCGGTGCCGCTTTTTTATAAGAACTTTTGTTGTTCTTGTCAAAAAAGAATGAATACAAAATAAACAGAGCCAATAAAACCAGTAAAAAAATCATCTGGAAAAAACCCTCCTTATCATGAATGTCTTCTTTTAATATCGAACAAGTAGGTGCAAAGTTTTATATGTTTTGTATCAGAATCGCTTTATTGTGACTTTTAAATCGTTTGAAGAGCGGGAATCTGCTGTCTTTACATCATTCCCAATCGGAAGTCAGGTTAAACAACTGAATGAATAATGACGTATTTGGAGTTGATGTTGAATGAATGATGAAGGGAGATAGCTGGAATATACCCGGCTCACTGCAGCAAGAACTGCATACAGCCTAGGGATCCGAGCAGGAGCAGAAGTTAGGTTAACGCAGCCGCAGGTCTTAACAGCCGCCATCGCCGCCGCAATCACCCCCGCTGTCTCCGGATGAGTCAGGACCTCCAATAAAAAAAGTCGAAGAGCTGCTGCCGCTGTTTTTTTCCCCGGACGGCAACATGGAGGCGTAGAGAAGGAAAACCACCAGTATAAAACCAATTATTCCAACAATCATATGAAAACCTCCTAAACAATATGACTTCTGTTTTTATACGAGCAACGGGCCAAAAAGTTTCGGAATTTTGTTAAAATATAGTGATTCATAGAAAAAACGGCTTAGACGCCGTTTTTTATTGCTTGATCAATTTTTTCTGAACGGCACTCGGCATGCCGCCGGGCTGTACTTCTTCCCATGTCTCAACATATTTTCCCTTCGCGTTTACCTTTAGATAGGCGTTTCTTCGAAGGGAATCGCTGGCGGAGAATGTAATTTCTTTTTCCTTACCGGTGTCATTATATCCTTCCAGCGTGTACTCATAGCGGCCCGGGCTCAGGTGCTTACCGTCTTTGTTGATCTGGACATATACGCTTTCTTTCTTCACAAGTGGATTGAACCTGTCTGTCACTTCATTATGAATCAACAGAAATGCGCCGATACATACAGCTAAAGCGGCTGTAATGAGAGAAATTGTTTTTTTCATATTTTATCACCTTAAAAATCCTTTTAATTTTTTCAGATAGCTTTTTCGAATCATCATAAAGAATAATAGTTGGAAGATCAGAAATCCGCCTATTGTCATGATCACCGGAGATGCGAAATGACCAAGGCTCTGTGCCTCGAGCGTCTTCATCGCAAAATACGTATGAATTGAGGCGAGTACGAACGGAAAGAAGAACAGGATGGCCAATTGAATCGTTACGCTCTGCGACATTTCCTTTTCGCTCAGGCCGATTTTTGAGAGTGACCGGTAGCGCTCTTGATCTTCTTCAAGATCGGTAAACAGGCGGAAGTACAGAAAGCTCCCGGATGCCGTAAAAAAGAGAACCGCAATAAAGAATCCGATAAACAGACTCAGGCTTGGAAGCTGAACAGTTTCAAAATAATTGATGGCCTTTGCTTCAAATTGAAATTGGATATTGTGAGATTTTTCTCTGAGATCTTTTTCCAATGATTGGCTCATGTCGAGGCTCTCTTTCCAGCGGTTGTACTGATAGCCGTACAATGTGAGGGATTCGCCTTGTTTTTTCAGCTTTTCGAAGGTTTTGCCGTTTACGACAACGATGCTTTCTAACGAAATGAGCGGTTTTTTAATACCTTTTACCTTTAGCCGTTCATTTGCCGGCTTCAAATCTTTGTTCAACATGTCCAAGGTCTCAGGAATTTCCCGCTTTTCTTTTGCCTCAAAGGCGTTTGGATAATACAGCGCCTCACCGTCTTTCAGTTCACCGGAATTTAACTTGAAGTGCTTTTGGAATTCGCCTTCAGAGACCAGGAGCACCGGAGGAAGGAGATCTCCCTGGCTATAGCTCATATAAATTCCTTTTGTCACTTCCTTTGCATACGAAAAATGTCCGTCCTTCAATTTTTGTTCGATCACCTTAACGTGTGTTTGTTCCTTTTGGCTCCCGCTGTATAATAAGTACTCTATCTCATATCGGGAATCCAATTTTCCGATAGAAGTCTTGGAAATTACCAATGCACCCATGGCGGTAAAGGCGACCGCGGAAATGATGCAAACGAGAAAGAACAGGCGGGCATTATCCTTCAGCCGATAAACAAGATCGGATATCCAAAGCACGTTTTTTCCTCGTAAATAAAATGACCTCCGCTTTTTTAACAGCCGCAGCAGCCAAATGCTGCTTTGGCTGAAGAAGAAATAAGTCCCGATGATCGTCAAAATTAAGATCGTGACGGCTTGGGGAAAATGGATGTCGGCGAACAATACAAGCCAGTAGCCGGAGCCGAGGCAGCCGATGCCGACGACCGAAAAAATAATGGACGGTTTTGGCTCCGGTTTAATTTTCCCGGTGCCTTTGATCAGCTTGACAACGGTTTTTGATTTAATAAATAACACCGTAAATTGCGACAGCAGAATAAACAGCGCAAGAAAGCAGGCGGATGTAAGGGCCATCGCTTTCCAAGGCAGATACAATGGCAAAGCGTCCATTTCCAGAATATAAGCGCCGATCGTAAAGAATGTTTTTGCAAAAACAAGACCGCCGATGATGCCTGTAACGATCGAAAGCACGCCGATGATGATGTTTTCTGCGGTAATCAGCTTCCTCAATTGACCCGGAGCGATTCCCTGGATGGTGAGGATCCCGAATTCCTTGCTTCTCGACTTGAGAAAGGCGTTGACGGAATAAAGCACAAACAGAATGGAAAAGGCGAAAATCATCCATTCAGCCACCGACAACCCCCGTTTTGCAATGGTGTTTAAGTAGCCTTCCTCTAAAGCGGGGTGGAACAAAAACATCGCAAATGTGAAAAAAATCATCACTGAAAATGAGCTGCTTAAAAAGAAGGCGAGATAGGCTCTTTTATTCCGGACGACGTTTTTATAAGCGAACTGAAGAAAGGTCATTGGTATTTCCTCCCAGCATAGACAGCACATTCAGAATCTCTTCATAAAATACTTGGCGGTTGGCGCCGCGGTAAATTTCATTGAATAATGTTCCGTCTTTAATAAAAATGACGCGACGGCAATAGCTTGCGGCAACTGGGTCGTGCGTGACCATTAATATCGTGGCATTGTCGTTTTCATTAAGATGCTGCATCGTCTCCATCACGTCTTTTGATGCCTGCGAATCGAGGTTTCCTGTCGGTTCGTCGGCGAGGATGAGGGCGGGCTGATGAATGACGGCTCTTGCGATGGCCGCCCGCTGCTTTTGTCCGCCGGATACTTCAAACGTCCGTTTGTTCAAAAGTTGTTCAATGCCGAGTTTTTCAGCAATCGCCTGAAGTTTATCTTCCATGACGGAAAGCGGTTGATTTTCAAGCGTTAACGGCAGCATGATGTTTTCGCCGATCGTCAGTGTATCCAGCAAATTAAAATCCTGGAATACGAACCCGAGCTGCCTGCGGCGAAAGTGGGCAAGCTTCGCCCTTTTTAAATGATGCGGGTCTTCTCCGCGAATTAAAATGTCGCCGGAATCCGGGCGGTCAATCGTCGAAATGATATTGAGAAGCGTCGTTTTTCCAGAACCGGACGGCCCCATGATCGCCGTGAACTCACTTTCCTCGACATTGAATGAAATATCTTTTAAAGCCTGATGGGAGACTTGTCCTTTATATGTTTTATTGATGTTTTTAACGACCAGCATATTTGTTGTCATGATATCCTCCTTTTGCTGCGCTTTTTAAGGATGACCGTTTCCGGTATGTTATCCATTCCAGCGGGCTCCTCCGGAATGCTTTCAGCCAAAATGCGTTTATGAAAGGCTTGAATGGCCATTGTCCAGAAACTAAGAACGGCGGCCTCGTTTATATAACAGAATGTGCCGACTCTTTTCATAGACTCGGATTGCTTATAAAAAATCCTCCTTGCCACGTTTGTTTTGTAAACAAATCATATCAAGGAGGATGGGGATGAGCTATGCGGTTTTATTAAAGAAGACTTACATTTTTGTAAGAAATGAAAATTGCACAGTCGTTTCTTTTCCTTCTTCTGAATCGATGCTCACATCATGATTGAGCTTTTCGGCAATCTCTTTTACAAGGTAGAGGCCGATGCCTGTTGATTCCTGAAAGCGCCGTCCGTTTTCCCCGGTGTAATAAGGCTCAAATACGCGTTTCACATCTTGTGAAGGGATTCCGATTCCGTAATCTTTGATTTCCAGAATGATGCGTTCGCCTTTACGGAATATCGTCAAATCGATGCGTTCGCTTCTTCCTGACGAGTACTTCACAGCGTTAGTGATGACTTGGCCAGTGGAAAATCTGAGCCATTTGCGATCGGAGTAAATAACGGCGTCTTCAGCGGGAACCTGTTTATTTGGATAGACACGATGCTGTATAAAATAGCGTTTATAGCGCTGAATCAGCGAATTAAGCAGCTCGTCTAGTGACACGGCCTCAATTTTAAAATCTCTTTCAAACAGGTCAAGCCTTGATGAATAGAGGAGCGTCTCCAGTCCGTATTCAATCTGCTGGACTTCTTTTTTGATTTGTTTAAAAACGGGTTCGTCCTCTTCCTGGATGATCAGATTGATGACGGAAAGCGGTGTTTTCACCTGATGCACCCATTGATTCATGTAGGTTACCCTATCTTCCAGCTTGGACTCCATATCATGTATTTTGCGGTGGTGGAGCCGGCTCAGCTCCATATGTTTTTCATAGAGCTCTGAGCAAAATTCAGACGTCCCCAAAAAAGGAATTTCTGTATCTTTTTGATCTGAGCCGATCCATTGGTAGACTCTGTGTTCTTCATACCATTTGTATGAAAGATAAAGCGCAAGCGCCAGAAGCTGAACGCCGAGAATGTAAAAAAGGTGGGTGAAAGTCTGCATGCCGGCAAACCAATAGTAAAAAAATACGAATCCGCCCTGAAAGAGAAACAGAAAAATGAGAACGGCATGGTTTTTTAGGAACAGCTTCATGATTTCGTCCTCAGCTGATACCCTTCGCCCCGCACAGATTCAATTGAGAAGGGCACGTCCATGCTTCGCAGTTTTTTGCGAATCCTTGTAATATAGACATTTAGCGTGTTTTCATCTACAAATGTATCGGTTTCCCATGTCTTCTCCATTAACCGGTCTCTGCTTGTCACCTTTTCTCCTCTTTCAAGCAGCACTTCCAAGAGCTTGCTTTCCTTTTTTGAAAGCTCGAGCTTCTCATTTCGGCAGTGCAGCTCAAAACGTTCGACAAACAGCTGGACGCCTTCAAATTCAATCACTTTTTCACCTTGTTTTACTGCGTATTCTCCAAATGCCCTGCGAATTTGGCCTTTAATTTTAGCGAGCACCACCTCATAGGAAAAAGGCTTCTCTATATAATCATCGCCGCCGTTTTCGATCGCCATGACCTGATCCATTTCTCCGCTTCTCGCCGAAATGAAAATGATCGGACAAGTCGAATGCTGGCGGATTTGCCTGCACCAGTAGTAACCGTCGTATGCCGGCAGATTGATGTCAAGCAATGCCAGGTCGGGCTTCTCTTGGAGAAATATTTCAAGGATAGAGGTGAAATCAGTCGCTGCAACAGTTTCGTATCCGTATTTTTCTAAATGATCGCGTAAAAGCTTCCGAATGTCTTCGCTGTCCTCGACAATCATGATTTTCGTCATTTTGAACACTCCTATGAACAAGTCTCCGCTGCCGATTTCTTTATAAAAGCGGCAGTGAAGGGCCTCTAATGTTAAGAATATCATAAAAAGTTTTTTTTCATGTGAGCGCTTAAGGTTTTTGCATACCAGATCATGATAATTCAGTTTCTCTGAGTTAAAATAGGAATGGACGACTGTCAAAAAAGGAGAGGATCAAATGGCGAAATACAGAGGTTATATCGGAACATATACAAAAGCAGACAGCGTAGGGATTTATACATTTGAGCTTGATACGGAAAAAAAGGCGTTAAGCACGCCGAAGCCGGCAGCAAAGCTGGGCAGTCCGACATATTTGAATATCGCCAAAGACAATGACATGCTTTATGCAGTGGTCAAAGACGGCGATAAGGGCGGGGTTGCCGCATATCGTATTGACGGTTCCACAGGAGAGCTGACTATCGTCAACCAGCAGACCGGGGAAGGACCGTCGCCTTGCCACGTCAGTGTGGATCAAGATAACCGTTATGTTCTGTCCGCCAATTACCACAACGGGACGATCTTGGCATATCCTTTAAATGAAAGCCGCGGCCTGCTTGAGCCTTCATCAAAAGTACAGCATGAGGGATCAGGACCGCATGAGAGGCAGGAAAAAGCGCATACTCATTATTCAGGATTCTCACCTGATGAGAAATATGCAGTGGCCGTCGATCTCGGAACGGATCATATCATCACGTATCAATTGAAAGAGGGCCGGCTTGAAGAAGTGAAAAAACACGCTGCTGCACCGGGCTCAGGGCCGAGACATATCGAGTTCCATCCACAGGAAAAGTATGCGTATGTATTAACAGAGCTGAGTAATGAAGTCATCGTGCTGGAATACAACCCCGATTTGGGTGAATTCAGAGAGATTCAAGTGATTTCGGCATTGCCGGAAGGCTTTGACGGCCATAGCCAAGGCGGCGCCATCCACATCACGAAAGACGGCAAATTTGTATACGCTTCAAACCGCGGCCACGACAGCATCGCCGTCTTCAGCGTCAACGAGTATTCGGGCGAACTTTCCCTGGTTGAACACGTATCAACTGAAGGGGAATGGCCGCGCGACTTTGAGATTGATCCTTCAGAGCAATTCTTAGTTGCTTCCAACCAGGAAACAGGGACTTTGACATTGTTTGAAAGAGACCGGACAACGGGCCGGCTGACGCTTTTAGAGTCTGGAGTTCCTGCTCCTGAAGCGGTTTGTGTGAAATTTTTACATCAATAAAAGCAAAAAAAACTTGATTGGCCTTTTTAGCCAGTCAAGTTTTTTCTTTTTATAGCATGCGGCGGTTAACCGCTGTCATTTTACTCCGCATCCAGCCCTTTTTTGACCTTGATAAACGCAACCATCTGCTTGATTTCTTCTTCGGAAAGAAGCGTTCCGTCGACTGCCAGCTTGAGCTTAGCCCAATCCGTCAGTTCAATGGCTTCGTTTTTAGCCTTTTCATCCCGGGGATCGTCAACTCTTCCGAGCAAAAAATCGGTGGAGGTATTGAATAAATCAGCGATTTCGATAAGCGCCTCTAAAGAAGGGCGGCGGTATCCCGATTCATAGCCCGCGTAAGTGCTTTTCGCAATACCGAGGCGGTCGGCAGTATATTGCAATGACCATTTTTTGTTTTTTCTCAGTGTTGTTAATCGATCTAAATTCATATCTTACGCTCCTTTTGATACACAGTGATTATAGCACATTATCAGTAAAAGTGTACGCGAAATGAATAAAGTTTCTTGATTATTTCACATTTGAGGACTATAATTGCATTGAAGGTACGCATAAAGCGTATACATTCCTGATGTATCAAGCCTTCTTTGCTAAAATAAATCATGATTTATACTGTATAAAACTACTTCTTAAAGAGGTGTAGCACATGAAAAAGTTACTGCTGTTGACCACCGGCGGGACCATCGCTTCAGTAGAAGGCGAAAACGGACTGGCTCCGGGGGTTAAAGCGGAAGAGCTTCTCAGCTATTTATCTGATGATCATTCAAATTATACGATAGATTGCCAATCTTTAATGGATATAGACAGCACCAACATGCAGCCTGAACACTGGGTGATGATGGCTGAGGCTGTATATGAAAATTACAGCCGCTACGACGGCTTTGTGATCACGCACGGAACCGATACGATGGCCTACACCTCAGCGGCGCTTTCATACATGCTGCAGAATATTGATAAGCCCGTCGCGATTACGGGTTCCCAAGTTCCGATTACGTTTAAGAAAACGGATGCGAAAAAAAATATAAAAGATGCGGTCCGCTTTGCGTGCGACGGCATCGGCGGAGTATATGTCGTCTTTGACGGCCGCGTCATTTTAGGCACGAGAGCGATCAAATTAAGAACAAAAAGCTACGATGCATTTGAAAGCATCAATTATCCTTACATCGCTTTCATTCACGATAAGGAAATCGAGTACAACAAACGGGTTCCCGAAGTAAAGCCAGGCGCTTTGAAACTCGATACCTCTTTAAATACCGACGTTTGTCTGGTGAAGCTTCATCCGGGTTTAAAACCAGAGTTTTTCGATTGTCTGAAAGGTTCATATAAAGGCATTGTGATTGAGAGCTACGGAAGCGGCGGCATTCCTTTTGAGAAAAGAAACATTTTAGAAAAAGTGAACGAGCTGATCGATTCCGGTATGGTCGTAGCGATCACGACGCAATGCCTTGAAGAAGGAGAGGATATGAGCATTTACGAGGTCGGCCGCAAGGTAAACCAGGATGCCATTATCCGCTCGAGAAATATGAACACTGAAGCGATCGTTCCGAAGCTGATGTGGGCTTTAGGGAAAAACGGACAACAAGCTGAAGTCAAAAAGATCATGGAAACGCCGATTGCAGACGATATCATCATATAAAAAGAAAGCAGGGTTAAAAAATGAAAGCTGAAATGACATACCGGACGGAAAAGGATTTTCTCGGAGAGAAGAAGATTCCGGCCGATGTCTACTACGGGATTCAGACATTGCGGGCAGCGGAGAACTTCCCGATTACAGGATATAAAATCCACGAAGAAATGATCAAGGCGCTGGCAGTGGTGAAAAAAGCGGCGGCGCTTGCCAACATGGAGACAAAACGTCTTTATAAAGGCCTTGGAGATGCCATCGTCCAAGCCGCTGATGAGATCCTTGAAGGAAAGCTGCACGATCAGTTCATCGTTGATCCGATCCAAGGCGGCGCAGGCACTTCAATGAATATGAACGCGAACGAAGTCATCGGAAACCGCGCACTTGAACTGCTCGGCCACAACAAAGGCGAATATATTCACCTGAGTCCGAATACGCACGTCAACATGTCTCAATCGACAAACGACGTATTCCCGACGGCGATTCATATTTCAACGCTTAAGCTGCTGGAAAAGCTGCTGGACACAATGGAATACATGCTTGATGCCTTTAAGAAAAAAGCACGCGACTTTGACCACGTCATTAAAATGGGGCGCACCCATCTTCAAGACGCCGTGCCGATCCGCCTTGGACAGGAGTTTGAAGCCTACAGCCGCGTGATCGAACGCGACATCAAACGGATTAAACAATCGCGCCAGCATTTGTATGAAGTCAATATGGGCGCTACCGCGGTTGGAACGGGATTAAACGCGGATCCGCGCTATATCGAAAATGTCGTCAAGCACTTGGCTGAGATCAGCGGTCTTCCGCTTGTCGGCGCTGACCATCTGGTAGATGCGACGCAAAATACGGACGCTTACACAGAAGTTTCAGCTGCATTAAAAGTATGCATGATGAACATGTCGAAAATCGCCAACGACCTTCGGTTGATGGCATCAGGTCCGCGCGCAGGACTTGCGGAGATTTCCCTTCCGGCAAGACAGCCGGGTTCATCCATTATGCCGGGGAAAGTCAATCCGGTTATGGCCGAGCTGATCAACCAAATCGCCTTCCAGGTCATCGGAAACGATCATACGATCTGCCTTGCTTCTGAAGCCGGACAGCTCGAACTGAATGTGATGGAGCCAGTGCTCGTCTTTAATCTCCTGCAATCCATCAGCATCATGAACAACGGATTCCGTTCGTTCACTGATCACTGTGTAGCAGGTATTGAAGCGAATGAAAAACGCTTAAAAGCATATGTCGAAAAGAGCGCCGGCGTCATCACTGCGGTCAATCCGCATCTTGGCTACGAAGCAGCTGCAAGGATTGCGAGAGAAGCCATTTTAACAGGCCAATCCGTCCGCGATCTCTGTCTTCAAAACGATGTGTTGACAGAAGAAGAGCTTGATCTGATTTTGAATCCTTATGAAATGACAAAACCGGGGATTGCCGGGGCTGAACTTTTAAATCGGGATTGATCTGGAAAAAACAGTATGCGAAAACACTCTGACATTTTACCGGGATAGAAACACAGAGTGTTTTCGCTTTCCTTCAATAACTTTATGAAGAGAAAGGACAACAGCGGTGAAGTGGTACCGCATCAGCCTTTTTCATGGTATACTGTTCGTTGTTAGTTAAATTTTTAAGAAAAAATTGAAGCAGATTGCTATTTTTATGTAGTTTATTTTGAAAGCGTTTCAATAATTAAGGGGGATTTAGGTTGAAAACAGCACGGTTGCCATCAATGTTGGAAATCATTTGTGTATTAGGTGCATTTTTAGCGATAGTTTGTTCATTTACAGTCAAATTCGAGCTGCCGATTCAGCTGGCATTGTTTATTTCATGGTTCTTGGTGATTTTGCTCGGACTGCGCCTGGGGCACCGGTATGAAGATTTGCAAAAATCGATTACAAACGGAATTTCAAATGGACTTGAAGCGATATTGATCCTGATTGCCGTCGGCGCTCTTATCGGCACATGGATAGCCGGCGGTGTTGTGCCGACTTTGATTTATTACGGGCTTGAGTTTATCCACCCGAGCATATTCCTGCTTGCCACGCTCATTATTTGTTCGATCACATCTGTTGCCACAGGTACGTCTTGGGGGACTGTAGGAACGGCCGGGATCGCCATGATGGCAATCGGGGAAGGGCTGGGGCTTCCGCTTCCGCTTGTAGCCGGAGCCGTGCTGTCCGGAGCCTACTTTGGAGATAAATTATCGCCGCTTTCCGATAGTACGGTGCTTGCGTCATCCCTTTCAAAGGTCGAAGTGATTACCCATGTCAGAGCGATGCTGTACTTGTCGATTCCCGCCTATTTAATCACGGCGGTCCTGTTCACCATCACCGGCTTTATGTATGGAAGCCGAAATGTTGATTTGGAAAAAGTTGAATTTTTGAAAGCTTCTTTGCAGAACACGTTTGATATTCACATTTGGATGCTTGTTCCGGCTGTTGTCGTCATCGTTCTATTGGCGATGAGAAAGCCATCTGTGCCGACGATCGCGATCGGCGCACTTTTGGGCGCGATCTGGGCTGCGGTCTTCCAAGGCATGGACTTTGCGGATGCGATCGGCACAGCATACAACGGCTTTTCCATTGACACCGGGATCAAATTTATGGACGAGCTCTTAAATCGCGGAGGAATAGAGGGCATGCTCGGTTCGGTCGTCGTCATCATTCTCGGTCTGGGCTTTGGCGGCCTCTTGGAGCACTTAGGCGTTCTAAAAGTGATCGTCTCCAAGTTCCAGCAAAAGCTGACTTCTGCCGGCAACGTCACATTCTCGACGATTATCGTCGCCTTCTTGGCAAATGTGTTCGGCTGCGCGATGTATGTCTCGCTCATTTTAACACCGAAAATTATGGAAAAAAGCTATGACAAGCTCGGAATTGACCGGAGGGTGCTGTCCAGAAACGCGGAAGTCGGCGGTACGATGACGTCGGGCATGGTGCCGTGGTCGGACAACGGCATATATATGGCGGGGATTCTCGGCGTCTCGACCTTCTCTTATGTGCCGTTCATGTGGCTGAGCTTTGTTTCAATCGGCCTTGCGATTTTGTACGGATACACAGGTAAATTTATTTGGTACACCGATAAAAAAGACTCGCCGGTTCAGTAGCCGATTTTAAAACAATTGATGGAGGTATTCTGTTATGAATGGCAACAATATTATTCGGAATTTGATGCTGGAAATCCCTTCAGCACCCGGAAACCTTGGAAAGGTGACAACGGCGATCGGCCTTGCCGGCGGTGATATCGGAGAGATTGAAACGATCAAGGTAGGGCCGAATTATACGATGCGGAACATTACGGTTCAAGTTGAGCATGAAGAACAGCTCACCGAGATTCTTGAAGTGATCCGCAACTTAAAAGAAGGCATCCATCTTCATACCGTTTCAGATGACGTGCTGGCTGCACATGAAGGCGGCAAAATCCGCATGAAAAGCAAGATGCCGATTCGCTCGCTTGCTGATCTGCGTCGGGTGTATACGCCGGGTGTCGCGAACGTGTGCGAGCTCATTAAAGAAGAGCCGCAAAAAGCGAATATTTATACCGGAATCGGCAATTCGGTTGCAATTGTAACGGACGGCACGGCCATCCTTGGCTTGGGAGACATAGGGCCAGTTGCTGGAATGCCTGTTATGGAAGGGAAAGCCGCTCTTTTCGACCAGCTTGCGGATATCAGCGGGGTTCCGATTCTGCTCGACACGAATGATCCTGATGAAATCGTAAGGACGGTTAAAAACATCGCGCCCGGCTTTAGCGGCATTTTGCTTGAAGACATCGGTTCACCGCATTGTTTTGAAATTGAAGAGCGCCTGAAAAACGACCTGAATATTCCGGTCATGCATGACGACCAGCACGGTACGGCGGTTGTGACGCTGGCGGCCGCCATTTCAGCAGCCAAGAGTGCAGGGGTGGATCTGAAGCAGGCCCATGTCGGCCAAATCGGCCTGGGCGCGGCGGGTGTCGCGATCTGCAGGATGTTTATGGCATATGGAGTAAAACGTGTTGTCGGAACGGATAAATCGCTTGAGGCGATGGCGCGTTTAGAGAACTATGGCGGCCATGCGGCTGAAAGCATCGAAGAATTGATGGAAAGCTGCGATATCGTCGTTGCGACAACCGGTGTTCCGGGATTGATCAATAAGAAATGGGTTCGGGAAGGCCAGGTGATTTTGGCTCTGTCCAATCCGAAGCCGGAGATTGAGCCTGAGGATGCGCTCGAGGCCGGGGCAGCCTACGCTGCAGACGGACGGTCTGTCAACAATGTGCTGGGGTTCCCAGGTATTTTCAGGGGCGTGTTAAATGCCGGAGCCGATTCGATCAGCCACCCGATGCTGGTTGCGGCCGCTGAAGCGATCGCATCCTGCACAAGACAAGGCGATCTTGTGCCTCATCCGCTGAACCCTGAAGTTCACGAGATTGTGGCCAAAGCAGTCGAAAGGGTCGCACTTTCAGAAATGGGAAAAATCAACGGATAAAGAAAACAGCTGCTGCTTCATCGCAATACGGATAAAGCGGCAGCTGTTTTTTTCGCGAATGTTAACGGCGGTTCTACAGATTGAAAATGAATATATAAAATATTCGGTTCTGTAAAAATCCAATGATTGTGGAGAGCACTGATAATGATGCCCTGATCGACAAGCTTTTTTGTAAACAGCGGAACTTCTTCAGGCAAAATTGCGACTTCGGCCATATTCAAGGCGATTCCGTTTTGATCGAGCGATTCGAACATGATTTCTTCCATGCCGACTCCCCGGCTCGGTCTTCCTTGAATCGCGACACGCAAATTCCGTTTGATGCTGA
Source organism: Bacillus sp. FSL R7-0646 (assembly GCF_037969865.1). NCBI lineage: Bacteria > Bacillati > Bacillota > Bacilli > Caryophanales > Bacillaceae > Bacillus > Bacillus sp. FSL R7-0646. Next base: position 3,958,679 of record NZ_CP150217.1, on the reverse strand, counting down.
CAGAACAGACACCGTGGTTCAATGTGCGGCTCCCCATTTAAAATATGTCCAAATTGCCGGCAAAGCGAATGAAAACTTTGCATCGCTGAACCTCCATTTTTAAAGTTACCACGATTTTATGAAGGGAGCCCGCATATTTAGAATCCATTAAAAATGGACGATCTTTTTATTTGATGATTTCTTCACCGCCCGGCTTGTTGGCATAGTGGTACATGAAGCCCATCATAAACGCGCCTCCGACCAGGTTCCCGAGTGTTACCGGAATTAGGTTATGGATTGCGCCTGCAATCGAAATGGTCTCCGGATGCTCGGTGACCAGAGAGACGGCAAAAGTGGCCATGTTCGCGATGCTGTGTTCATAACCGGAAATAAAGAAAGTAAAGACAAACAGCATCATAGAGAACATTTTCGCTCCGTCCCCTTTTTGCGCCATCGGAACGAAAAACGCAAGGCAGACAAGCCAGTTACACAGAATCGCTTTAAAGAACAATTCGGTCACCGGCGTATTCATTTTATGCTCCGCCACGCTGAGAATAAAGCCGGTGGAAGAAGGATCTTTAAATAAGCCGGTCGCAAAGATGAGGCCTGCGAAAAAAACGGCGCCCATTAAATTTCCTGCATAGCTGAACATCCACAGCTTGATCACAGTGGGCCAGCGCATTTTTTTACGAAGCGCAGCCAATGTATAATAAAATGTATTTCCCGTAAATAAATCTCCTCCGCCATAGACGATCAGAATAATGGCGCCCCCAAAGGTGATTGCTGCAATTGGATATGTGAACGGAGAATGTTCAACATAAAAGAGATTCCCCGTTTTAAACGCTACAATGACTCCGAACCCGATAAACATACTGGCCAGCATAGCCCGTAAAAGATAGCGAAGCGGGCTTTGCACAAAGATGCTTTGCTTTTTTAAAGCAAGCTCTTCGACTAGAACAAGTGATTTAGATTCCATGTTTTCCACCACCATCAAGTGTTTACTTAAGAAGTATCTATCATAAATACAACCTAAGTATAGCAGGATATTGTGAAACATTTCACAAATTTTGTGTATTTTGTTTGAACAAATGTATGGTTCGATTTTCATAGAATAAACGGGGTATCGTTATTGTTTATTTCAAAGCAATAAATATTCCTTCCCTTCCTCCGTTAATAGTCAGCGGGAGCTGGATGGCTGTGCAGGGGGAAAAACGTGCGGTGCAGTCAGCTCGTGCTGCGTGAAGGCTTCAGTGGAGATAAATCAGCAAATGGATGAAGGGAATGCGCAGAAGGCGGAAGGAAGATTTCACAGATTGGACAAAACAGCAGAACTTTCCGTAAGGCGCGCTCACACTGAAGGAAAACCCCGAATTTGTTTCACTGCATATAACGGTTTTCTTTTGATGCGACAGGCTTTCGCGAAGAATCACAGATGTTGAATGACGAAATGTTCCACGTGAATTTCGGGGCATTTTTCTCATGTTGTTTTAGTGCTTGTTAACCAGCGTGTCACAAAATATCTATAATTCCTTCGTATAATTGTCACAATGACATCCATAAATTAGGGAAAATGTACTTTATTTAAGAAGGAATTCGCGGTAAAGTACAGGTATAAATAACCATCCTGATAATAACGGAACATCAATGCGGGCCGAGGTCACCCTTTTGTCTGTAATCATAATCACATTAATAAGATGCATGTGAAAGTCTGAGCAAGTGTGATGCCCATTTGGCAAACGGGCCCGGCTAGAACAAAGAGGAGGAGACAGGAACAGTGGACGAACTCATTTTGGCAAGATTTCAATTTGCTTCAACAACGATCTTTCACTTTATTTTTGTACCGATGTCAATCGGGCTTGTCTTTATGGTTGCTTTAATGGAAACCCTTTATGTCGCAAAGAAAAAAGACATTTACAGAACGATGGCTAAATTTTGGGGGCACTTATTTTTAATTAATTTTGCAGTCGGTGTTGTCACCGGGATTTTACAAGAATTTCAGTTCGGAATGAACTGGTCGGAGTACTCCCGCTTTGTCGGTGATGTATTCGGCGCTCCGCTCGCGGTGGAAGCGCTGCTCGCTTTCTTTATGGAATCGACGTTTATCGGTTTGTGGATCTTCGGCTGGGACCGCCTTCCGAAGAAGATTCATTTGCTGTCCATTTGGCTTGTTTCGCTTGGCACGATCATGTCGGCGTTTTGGATTCTAGCGGCCAACTCGTTTATGCAGGAGCCTGTCGGATTTGCGATCAAAAACGGACGCGCGGAAATGACCGATTTTTTTGCGATTATTAAAAACCCGCAGCTATGGGTTGAATTTCCGCACGTCATTTTCGGTGCGCTTGCCACTGGGGCGTTTTTCATTGCCGGTGTCAGCGCGTATAAAATGCTGAAAAAACAGGAATTGCTCTTTTTTAAAAAATCCTTTCAAATCGCGATGATTGTGGCGCTTGTTTCCGGGGGCGGCGTTGCGTTCAGCGGACATGAGCAGGCACAGCATCTGATGAAGAGCCAGCCGATGAAAATGGCTGCCAGCGAAGCGCTTTGGGATGACAGCGGCGATCCGGCTGCATGGACGGTGCTTGCGAACATTGACACGGACAAGCAGGAAAACAAATCCGAGCTCAGCATCCCGTATGCGCTCAGCTATTTGGCTTATAAACAATTCAGCGGCGATGTGCCCGGAATGAAGACACTGCAAAAGCAATATGAAGAAAAATACGGAGAAGGAAATTATATTCCGCCGGTGAAAACGACATTCTGGAGTTTCAGAATCATGGCCGGATCAGGACTTTTAATGATCGTTGCCGCTTTGACCGGTCTTTATCTCAGCTTCCGCAAAAGACTCGAAACAAGCAAATGGTTCTTGCGGACAATGGTGGCTTTGATCGCCTTTCCATTCATTGCAAATACGGCGGGGTGGATCATGACTGAAATCGGACGCCAGCCGTGGACGGTGTTCGGTATTTTGACAACGGCGCAGTCCGTGTCGCCGAACGTATCAGCGGGAATGCTGCTGTTCTCTGTCATCGCGTTTACAGCGATTTATCTTGTGCTGGCGCTCGTTCTTGTCTACTTGTTTGTGCGGGAGATTAAAAAAGGGGCTGCACACCATGACCACCATCATGATGATTCCGTATCGACAGACCCGTTTGATCAGGAGGTTTACCATGGTATCTCTTAATGAATTTTGGTTTATATTAGTCGCTGTGCTGTTCATCGGTTTTTTCTTTCTTGAGGGCTTTGATTTCGGCGTCGGAATGGCGACGCGGTTTCTCGGGCGCAACGATCTTGAACGGAGGGTGATGATCAATACGATCGGTCCTTTCTGGGATGCAAATGAAGTCTGGCTGCTGACCGGGGGAGGCGCGATTTTCGCCGCTTTTCCGAACTGGTATGCCACGATGTTCAGCGGATATTACATTCCGTTTGTCTTTGTTCTTCTTGCATTGATCGGCCGCGGGGTCGCGTTTGAATTTAGAGGAAAAGTCGAAACCGCAAAATGGAAGAATACATGGGATTGGGTCGTATTTTTCGGCAGCATTCTGCCGCCGTTTTTGTTCGGTGTATTGTTTGCGAGCATCCTGCGCGGCATGCCGATTGATGCCGATATGAATCTGCACGCCGGTTTTACCGATTATGTGAACGTCTATTCCGTGACAGGGGGAGTCGCCGTTACGCTTCTCTGCCTGCTGCACGGCCTGATCTTTATTACATTGAGAACGGAAGCCGATTTGCGCGACCGGGCAAGACAGCTGGCCAAAAAAGTCGTATTCGCCGTTTTGGCGGCGCTTGTTGCCTTTGTTGCATTATCCATTTTTGAAACGGACTTGTTCACGGGCAGGGGGCATGTGACGATACCGCTTGCGGCTCTGATTGTCGTTTGCTATGTGCTGTCGATCGTGTTTATGAAACAAAAACGCGACGGCTGGACATTTGCCATGACGGGCGCAGGGATCGCTCTTACAGTGGCGACGATTTTCACTGCGCTGTTCCCGCGCGTCATGATCAGCTCGGTGAAAAGCGCATATGACTTAACCGTTTATAATGCTTCATCAGGCGACTATTCTTTAAAGGTTATGACGATCGTCGCGCTGGCACTGCTTCCGTTCGTGCTGGGCTATCAGATCTGGAGCTACTATGTTTTTAGAAAACGGGTCAGCAGCAAGGAGCCAATGATTTATTAATGGGAAAAGATCTTTTGCAATATAAAGGGATGAAACGAATACTTGCAGTACTCACTGTCCTGACATGCATGCAGGGCGCCGCCATTATCATGCAGGCCGAATGGCTTGCTGAAGCGGTTACCCGCCTTTTTAACGGAGAACGCGTCGGTTCGCTCTTTCCGCTGCTCATCTTATTTACCGCCGCTTTTTTATTTCGACATGCTGTTACCCTTGTCAGGCAAAAGCTGATATTTGACTATGCCGCCGAGACGGGGGCCGGCATGCGGAAAAAGTTTTTGGAGAAGCTTTTCCAATCCGGCCCCAGGCTGGCGAGGAAAGAAGGAACCGGTCATGTCGTCACGCTCGCGATGGAAGGAATTGCACAGTTCCGCCGCTATTTGGAGCTGTTTTTGCCGAAAATGGTCAGCATGGCCGTTATACCGCCGGCGGTTGTCTGTTATGTCTTTTTTAAAGACACATCTTCCGCTGCAGTCTTAATGATTACGATGCCGATTTTAATCACTTTTATGATCCTTCTTGGGTATGCGGCTAAAAGAAAAGCGGACAGCCAATGGAAAACGTATGAGATGCTTTCAAACCATTTTACAGATTCCTTGCGCGGCCTGGAAACATTGAAAGTGCTGGGCATCAGCCGTTCACATACTAAGAATATATTTCATGTGAGCGAACGGTACAGGAAGGCGACGATGAGTACGCTTAAGATCGCCTTTCTGTCATCGTTTGCACTTGATTTTTTCACCATGCTGTCCGTAGCGACCGTTGCTGTTTTTCTCGGTCTCGGTCTTGTTGACGGCAGCATCTCGCTGGAGCCGGCTCTTGCCATTCTGATTCTTGCCCCTGAGTTTTTTCTCCCTGTCCGGGAAGTCGGCAATGACTATCATGCTACATTGAACGGACGCGAAGCCGGTAAAGCGATCAAGGCGATATTGGATTCGCCGGGTTTCAAGGATGAGGCGCCTTTAAGTCTTGAGCGATGGTCTGACGACGATCAAATCGAGTTCAAGCATGTAGATGTGCGGCATGAAGATGAGGAAAACTGCTCTTTATCCGGGATTTCTCTTTCATTTAAGGGAAAGAGAAAAATCGGAATCATCGGGGAAAGCGGTGCCGGAAAATCTACGCTTATCGATGTGCTCGGCGGCTTCCTGGAAACGAAAAGCGGCGTTATCAAAGTCGGGGGAAAAAAGAGAACGCATTTGCAGACGGACAGCTGGCAAAATCAGCTCTTGTATATTCCGCAGCATCCCTATATCTTTCCGGATACGCTCGCAGCCAATATCCGTTTTTATCATCCCGCCGCTTCTGACGAAGACGTTGAACAGGCAGCAAGAGCTGCCGGGCTCTCGGAGCTGATTGATCAGCTTCCAAACGGCTTGAAAGAGCGGATCGGTGAAGGCGGGAGGGCATTAAGCGGTGGACAGGCGCAGCGTACAGCCGTTGCCCGGGCTTTCCTTGGCAACCGTCCGATTATTCTTTTAGATGAGCCCACTGCTCATTTGGATATCGAAACAGAATACGAGTTGAAAAAAACGATGTTAAAACTGTTTGAAGACAAGCTGGTTTTTTTGGCAACCCATCGCCTTCACTGGATGCTTGATATGGATGAAATTATCGTGCTGAAAGATGGGCAGGTGGCTGAAACCGGTACACATCAAGAACTGATTGAAAAGCGGGGCGTTTATTACGAGCTCGTGAAGGCGCAGTCGTTTGGAGGTGCATCATGAACAATGAAGACGGGTGGATTCTGCCCTACATCAAGAAAAATACAAGGCTTTTGATCATTGTCGTGCTGCTTGGCGGGTTGACGGCATGCTCGGCGGCTGCTCTCATGTTTACCTCCGGTTATTTAATATCCAAAGCGGCTACGCGTCCGGAAAATGTTTTGATGATCTATGTTCCGATCGTAGCGGTTCGCACCTTCGGGATTCTGCGCTCGGTGTCGCGCTATGTTGAGCGGTTGACAGGGCACCATATCATTTTGAAAATTTTATCCGATATGCGCGTCAGGCTTTACAGGATGCTCGAACCTCAAGCTTTAAAATGGCGTGAACGTTTCCGAACGGGGGATATGCTCGGCATTTTGGCCGACGATGTTGAACATTTGCAGGACATGTATTTGAGAACGGTATTTCCCGGGCTGTCGGCTCTTCTTTTATATGGCGTATTCATCGCAGCTATCGGCTTTTTTTCATGGCCTTTTGCTGGACTAATGGCGGTCTATGCCGCGGTTTTCGTATTTCTTGTTCCGCTTGTTTCCCTGCTTGTGACAAGGGCAAAAAATGTTGCGCTGAAAAGAGGACGGAGCCACTTGTACCGTCAGCTGACAGACGCGGTCATGGGGGTGAGCGATTGGGTTTTCAGCGGCCGGCAAAACGACTTTGTCCATTCGTATGAAGCGGCAGAACATGAATGGCTGGCGATCGAAAAGAAACAGGTGCGCTTCAGTCGTTGGAGGGACTTTGCCATGCAATGCCTGGCGGCAGGACTTGTTCTTCTGATGCTAATATGGGCGGGCGGCCAAAGCGCGGAAGGGGCTCTGGCTCCTGTGTTTATTGCGGCGTTTGTCCTTGTTGTGTTTCCTTTGACGGAAGCTTTCTTTCCGCTTTCGGACGCAGCGGCTTCAATCCCTGAGTATCAGGATTCTTTAGAAAGAATGGACGGTCTGCAGCCGCCGAAAAGGGGGAACGGGGCCGATGTTCAGCAGGAACGGGCGGAGGCTGTAGGTTTGGACGATGTCACGCTTCGCTTTGAAGACGTTTCTTTTTCTTATGAGCAAGGCCAGCCGGTGTTGGACGGTGTTTCATTTATATTAAAGCAGGGTGAAAAGACCGCTTTGCTAGGCCCGAGCGGTGCGGGTAAATCGACCATCTTGTCGTTGATACAAGGGGCGCTTGCTCCTTCTAAAGGAAACATTACATTGAACGATATTTCTGTGCAGTCTCTTCAGGGAGAAATTTCACGCGTAGTCTCCGTTTTCAATCAGCAGCCGCACCTGTTTGATACGACGGTTTTGAATAATATCCGGCTCGGGAACCCTGACGCGAGCGATGAGGACGTGTATTGGGCGGCGCGCCAGGTGAAGCTTCACGATTATATTCAGTCTCTTCCCGATGGATATCATACATCTGTACAGGAAACGGGCATCCGTTTTTCAGGTGGAGAACGCCAGCGGATTGCTTTGGCGCGGATTCTGCTGCAGGACGCACCCATCGTCGTGTTGGACGAACCGACCGTAGGCCTTGATCCTAAAACAGAGAAGGAGCTTCTTTCAACGATGTTTCAAGTACTTGATGGAAAGACCGTTCTATGGATTACACACCATTTGGCAGGAGCCGAAGCGGCCGACCGGATTCTGTTTTTAGACAAAGGGAAGCTTGCAATGGCAGGGAGCCATCAGCAGCTTTTGGAAAACAATCCGCGCTATTCAAGACTTTATCGTCTGGATGCGCCTGTCAGCCGGCTTTTTTAGTCGAAAACGCCAAGCACAGCTTCAAGTTGTGAAGCTGTCTTTTTTATATGAACGTAAACTGATCCGTTCATCAGTGCTATTTTGCATGTTAAAGAGCAGTGAAGGGTATGATTCAGTTACAATTTAATTAAACGTTTGTTTAAACTATATTGAAAGGTGTGATCCGGGATGTCTGCAGAACAATTGCCGATATGGACGAAAGACTGCGTGAAGGGCTCATTGCCGAAAAGGGGAAATGATAGTCATAAAGGAACTTATGGAACCGGCCTTTTGCTCGCGGGAAGCGATGATATGCCGGGAGCGGCTCTCCTTGCAGGAATCGGGGCGATGCGGAGCGGTCTAGGAAAGCTTGTCATCGGAACGTGCGGGAGTGCGATTCCGCTGATCCTCCCCGTTCTTCCTGAGGCGACGTATTGGCGGGACGGCGCCGAAAAGGCGGCGTCAGGCGAGATTGCCGAACCTTACCGGGCGATTGCGATCGGGCCTGGGCTGCCGCCTTCGCAAATGACTGAGCAAGCGGTTCAAAGCGTATTAGCGAAAGACTGCCCGGTTGTGCTTGATGCGGGTGCTCTTTCAAAACGATCGTATCATGAACGGGAAGCGCCGGTGGTATTAACGCCGCATCCGGGCGAATTTTCGAAAATGACAGGCTTGTCCATTCGAGAAATTGAAGCAAACCGGGCCGGTTATGCTCGAGATTATGCGGAGGAACAAGGTATTACCCTTGTCTTGAAAGGCAATGAAACGATCGTTGCTTTCCCCGACGGCGAGTGCTGGAGGAATGTAACGGGAAATGGGGCGCTGGCAAAGGGAGGAACGGGGGATACGTTAACAGGTATGCTTCTCGGGATGCTGTGCTGTCATGAGAATTCGAGAGAAGCGGTGCTGAATGCTGTCCACTTGCACGGCGCATGTGCGGACGCATGGACAAAGACCAGATCGGCTCATGCGCTTCTTGCGCATGAACTTTCCGATCTGCTGCCAACGGTATGGAAAGCGTATGAGGATGGAAATAAGTGAAACGCCCGGAATGCCCCGGACGTTTCACCTCAAAGCTTATGGATTGATTTTGCCGACTCCGGCATTTTGCTTGACGATTGATTTTACATTGTCGACATTGTCGAGTGAGTAGCTGTATGGCGGATTATAGGTTGTAGTAGAGGTAGTCGGCATACTGCCCCTAGAGTTTACAAATTTGTTGTTGGATACATGCCAATAGCCCGGTGAACTGCTGTACCAAGAGACAATCGGATCTTTGGCGTTTTCAAAGAGGTTGTTCTCAATTCTGATGCGCGCGCCCATCCTCGAATTAATTCCGCTGTCGATGATTTTATTGAAATAGTTGTTGTAAATATGGCCTTCTCCGAAACGGAATGACGGCACACGCGAATTCAGATTCTCAAACCAGTTATGATGGAATGTAATCGTCCTGTTGTAATTATCGCTGTCCGATGAACCCATCAGCATTGATTTCCATCCATCGTGCACATAGTTCCAAGAGAATGTAATATATTCCGCATCTCTTTTGACGTCAAATAATCCGTCATAGTAATCTTTGTCAACGTTCAGGCTGTGGTAAAGCTCATTATGATCAACCCAAATGTTTTTAGAAGGGCCTTCAATGCCGATCGCGTCTTTATCGCCTGAGGCGACCTCGTGAATTTTCAAGTTGCGGATGATGATGTTGTTGGCCCGCCATATTTTGATGCCGATCCCTTTGAGTTCCCCTTTGGTCCCTGATCCGACAATCGATACGTTTGACACGTCTTTGACGTCAATCTTTGATGCGGATGTATTTGATGTTGTAATGGTGCCGTTGACATAAATTTTTAAAGGCGTATTTGCATTCTTATTTTTTAATGCCGCAATCAGCTGATCTCCCGTTGTTACGGTTACCGTCTGACCGCCTTCTCCGCCCGTTGTTCCGCCGTTTAGTGCGGCAAAGCCTTTTAAGCTGAAGTCGGCAAGCGGATTTACTTTGCCCGAGTTTAAGGCAGAAGCTGCTTCTGCCGAAACCGCCGCTGTCAATGACCCGACAACCCCTAATACAAAGATAAAGATGATGCTGATTAATTTCTTCATTATATTCCTCCTATTGTTTCTTTTTTGATGCCAACGCTGAATGGGAAGCGCTTACAATTACGGCGGATACTGAATGGTGGGCACCGATCATCCCTCCCTTTTATTGGAATCAGAGAGAGCATAGCATGTATTTCTGAATTGTCTGAATAATCATGTTGTGAGTTGGATTTGCTCATAAGCTGGTGATTATGCCAAATGACACGAATCTGAGAATAAGCGCATTTGGATGAAGGTCTTTCATCGTAATGTTGCAAAAAAAATCTATGGATGAAAATCCATAGATTTTGATTTTAAAACACGTTTTCTCTTTTAAAAGCTTTGCTGTTCTTTTTGATAAGCGCTTGAGGCGGACTGAGCTGAAGCAGTTCCGGCAGTTCTTCTCCATATTGGCATTGCAGCATGCCGTAGCCGACTCCGCTTAAACCAAGCATGAGCCCGGCTGAATCCACACCTCGTGATACCCCTTTACTGAATGGATTTTCTTGAAAATATGTCAACAGCCGATCTTCCGTATTCTGTATAATGGTGTTCAGTTCGCTGAATTCTTCCCTGAACCCTCTTAGGATTTCGAGTTGGCCGAAATCGCCGTGACAGAATGAGCGGTTATTGCCGAGCCCATGCTTAACAGTTGTTTCAAGAGCGTTCAAGATGTCGGTATGCAGCCCGGGATCATTGACTCCGTTTTCTCGGAGGATGCTTCTCGACAACAATATGCCGGCAGCGCCATGGCACCATGCAACTGACAGTTGTTCTCTTCCTTTTGATCCCCAATTTTTTTCGGAAGCGATGTACAGCTGCTTTTCAAATGCCAGGCATTGCGAAATGATTTTTTTCAGTGATTGCGAATCAAACACTTTATTGAATCGGGATAAAGCTGCGGCGATGCCGGAAGTGCCGTGGGCAAATCCTGTGTAATAGTTTTGTGTATGAGGATCTTTCCAGGCCGCTCCGTTTTCAATATTTGTTTTATGCTGAAGCAAATGGCCGGCGCACTTTTCGGCGAGCTTTAGAAAAACCGGGTCATCCAGTTGTTCATACAATGACATCAGAACCATTAGAGCACCGGCAGAACCGCTGATGATATCGCAGTTTTCGTCTTGTTCGATGACAGCTTCAAGGACTGGCAGAGCTTCATGTATGAGTTCGATCCATTCGTTTTTTTTCTGAACCGTTCCCGCATGCTGCAGAAAATACAGATAGCCGGAAACCCCCGTGAATGCCCCAGAGTCGGCGTACTTCAGGAATTCTTCTTTTTCCTTCAGTTCATTCAACGCTCGCTGAATCGCAAATACACACTGCTCGGTTATATGCGAGTAAGTCTCCGGCCGTTTTGCGAAGCGGCTCAGATAGCTCATAAAAAGTCCGATGCCTGCATTGCCATTATATAAATCAAGACTGACAGGGGAGATCGTCCAAGAGATTTCTTCGACGCCTTCAATAACTGTACTGATCCAAGTGACGTCCTTTCCATCATTGCCTTCAATTCGCTTTTCAGCCAAATCGTCAGCCGCTTTCTCAGCGATGGCGAGCGGCTGCAAGGCGCCTGATCTAGGACTCGGGTGATTTTGGTCTATATCGATTGCGTCTTTTTCATGTCTCGCGTTATATGCAGCCAGAATCGACATGCGTATGACATTCGCTTGTTCCTTTAAGTCCTGGTCTGAAAATGATGAGATCTTCTTAATTACTCTTGTGAAGGACGGCGTTTCAAAATAAGCGGCAATCGGTTCTTCTTCGCCATTGAGCAAATAGGTATCTGAAGGCTTCGACAGAAAATAGGGGATGTCTCCCCGAATGAGCTCTTTCAGCTCTGTTTTTGCCGCTGCAATATCTGTGTCTGCATCTTCAAACTTTTCCACCCGGCATAAAAACACTTCACGGTCTACCGCATCCCTGAGAAAATCAGGGTGGTAGCTTTTATTCAAAAGAGAGGCGTAGTGCGCTGTCGGCTTCAAAATATTTCGAACGGTGCAGTTTTTAAAATGTTCAATCGTAGCCAGGTAGCTTTCGCCATGATCAGAAATCAGACGGTATACTGCTGAAAATCCTTCGATGATACAATGAAGATAATCTGCGACAGGGACATGCTGGTGATCTAAAGTCGGCAGATTTTTCGCCTCGCCGATTTCAAATCGGTCATGCTCCAGGCGAATGTCATCGCGGAAAAATCCTTTGATTTGAAGCGCCTGAAACGGTGATTCCTGAGCTTCCTGCCCCCCCATTCCGCTGATGTCCACAACTTTATCCCGGTTTTTCCTTCCGAAGTAAAGGTTGAACGGCAGGATTCCGGTAGACCGTACGGATCTGGAAAGAATGTAGTTTGCTTTGTCAACGGCGGTCGAGCCGGGTTCGTCTCGTTTTTTATATTGATGAAAAATTGATTCAAGATCGATTAAAACAGGATGCTCGCCGGAGGCGATAATGTTTTCGTGGTGAAAGTCAACGGCATCGATGCTGTATAAAACGGCCAAAAGTTTGCCGAGGCGTGTATAGTAGCCTTCCAGTTCTTTTTTCGTATGGCACGTTTCGTGAGGAATAAACTCGGACCATCCGTACCGTTTTTTATTGATTAATCTCAAAGTTTTTAAAGGGCTGCCTGAATTTCGGTCATTGATCCATGATAGAAGAAGTTGAAATGCGTCGTCAACATCATGGCTTCTCGGTTTATAGACAATCTTTTTTCCATCGGAATATGTAAGGATGGCTGCCATCTTTCCTTTATTGTGCGAGTCTCCCACCCCAAGCTCAATATGGACAGGATCGCCGGCAATATGAAATGCAGCCTGCAGCTGTTCGCGGTCCTGCCTCAGCCTCTTCCACAGTTCAGAAAAGTTTTGAACCCAGTAATCGGTTTTTGTGCACAGAAGGCGCAGCAATACGGGATACTCGTTGAACAGGGTCCGCAGGTATCCTGGATTGACTAAAAAGTTATCATTGAAATCAAGATAGCGCATTTCGGGGGTGTCGCCCTTCAATTGATCTTCAAGCCTTAAAATGTTTAGTTCCAGTATTAATGTTTGATGGGCAATTTGAAGAAGCGTCTGTTTTAAATGTGTCAGCACCTGCCGACAAAGAGGAGGAGAAAGTATGATATTTTGTTCCTCCAAAGCATCTTGTGCTGCAGACGCAAAACGGGTCAGCAGGGAGTCGAACAGCAATTCTGAATCTTGCAGAGCAGAATCCTTGTAGGAAAAGGGCGTTTCAAAGATCCGCTTTTGCATCTTCTGCCATGGGCCGCGACGGCTGTCTTTCAGCCCGACTGACTGGGATACCGAGGATTGTGCGATGGAGGACAAAGGGTCATGGCTTAATAATGAAACTGCTTTATTGAGCCATTTATCATCATCGCCGAAAAGGGAACGCCAATACTTTATCTTATCGTTTACGAACGGGGATTGAGTTTGGGCGACGGGAAGCCGTTCGTGATATCCGGCGGATTTTTCATTCATTCTATCGACCTCTTTTTCTATCAATATGCCAACGCGGGAGCAGGGCCCCCGCGTTGGGAACTTAGTTACAGCTTGGCATGCATTCTTTTGTCACTGTACACAGGTATCCGTTATTTCCTAACGGCTTGCTCAAGATGGCACAAGTGCTGAGCGTGATTGTGCCTCCGGCGATGCTGTGCTGTTCCTCTTCCTGGAGTTCTTTAAGGATGTTCCCTGCTGGATGATAAGAAGATTCAGTGCGATACATAGGATTTTTCCATGAAAGAATCATTTCCTTTTTTGACATATATTCCACCTCCTAGAAAATTTATAATTTTTTGTCGATTTCTTGATGTACTTATAGTATAATTTGACTGGAACGGCGAGTCAATTCTAAATTATAGGAAAATTTCGATAGTTTGCCCGTTCTAGGAGGTGAGAATCATGAAAACAATGAAAAATTCAGCTGCCCGTGAAGCCTTCAAAGGAGCCAATCATCCGGCAGGGATGGTTTCCGAAGAGGAATTGAAAGCTTTGGTAGGAGGAAATGACGTCAATCCTGAAACAACTCCTGCTACAACCTCTTCTTGGACTTGCATCACAGCCGGTGTAACGGTTTCTGCTTCATTATGCCCAACAACTAAGTGTACAAGCCGATGCTAGGGAATCATAAAAAATTCAAAAGAATCCATCCTTGCAACGGAGTTGCAGGGATGGTTTTCTTCGCCAAAGGGATGACGAGAATGAGCATGAAAGAATTCGAAATTTATCTGTATAAAGCTCTTTACAGCAATGAACGAGGCGGTCAAGGTCAAGAACATCCGTCCGGCTTTTTTCCGGAAAACGGAAAAACTCCGTCTCGTCCTACGGATTTTCACCTTTCTTCTGTCCAACATTCACCCAATGAGCCTGTGCAGCTGCAAGGCAAAATGCCGGAATGGGCTGCCTGTTTGTCTGAAATTATGAAATACAACCCTAAAGCGGTTTCCGAATTAAAACACCCGCTTCCCCACATGTCATTTGTCACCTTCTTTGTTCCTTTTCTTTTATTTGCACAAGAACGGATGTCGAAAGCTTTTTCTGAATTTGAGAAGCAGGAAGGCGGTCTATCCGGCATAATCGACGCTGCCGGCTATCAAGACGGCATCATGTCTGAACTTCACCAATGCCTTGATAAGCTGGCGACGAGAACACTTATCACAGAGCTGAATGTAGCCCGGGAAGACGGCCGGCTAAAGGGGGCGTCACCGGAAGAGCGATATGTTTACTTTGTTGAACAATACATTTCCGATCCTGAAATTTACCGGGAATTTTTCGAGCTTTACCCTGTGCTTGGCAGGCTGATGGCTGAGAAGGTTCTCAGGGTGCTCGAGATTCATGAAGAAATTATTGGGAGATTTTTAAGCGACCGCAGCCTGATTGCGAAAAAATTTAATATCGCTTCCCCCGAATTGGTTGGATTTGAAGGGGATTTGGGAGATTCCCACAAAAACGGGCAGAGTGTCAAAGTGCTGGTGTTAAACAACGGAAAGCTCGTGTATAAACCGCGGTCCTTGTCAATTGACGAACATTACAGGGAGCTGCTGAACTGGCTGAACGGACGGGGAATGAAGTACAGCCTCCGTGCTGCGGAAGTGCTTGACAGGGGAAATTACGGCTGGCAGGAATTTGTAAAGCATGAAGGCTGTTCTTCAGAAGAAGAACTGGAAAGATTTTATTTCCGGCAGGGCGGACATTTGGCGATATTGTACGGATTGCGCTCCGTCGATTTTCATAATGAAAATATCATCGCCTCAGGCGAACACCCCATCCTGATTGATCTGGAGACTCTTTTTGACAACCATGTCAGCATTTTCGCTCAAAATCAAAACCTCCATGTCACCGCATTGGAGCTGAAGCATTCCGTGCTGTCTTCGATGATGCTTCCGGTCAAATTCAAACATGATGAAGTGCTCGATTTTGATTTAAGCGGGATCGGCGGCAAAGGCGGCCAGCAGTCAAAGAAAGCGAAGGGCTACGCCGTCCTGAATTACGGTGAGGACAGGATGTCTTTAAAAGAAACATCGCTGACCACCGAGGAAAAATTGAATGCGCCCAAACTAAATGGACGTCCGGTGTCCGCCGTTTTCTATACGGACTTTATCGTGGAAGGATTTAAAAATGCTTATGCCATTATGATGAAACATAAAGAAGAACTGGCAGGACCCTCGGGGTTTTTGAATCTGTTTAAGCACGACGAAGTCCGCCACGTCTTCCGGCCGACACATGTGTACGGCAAGTTTCTCGAAGCGAGCACCCACCCTGACTACTTGACCGCCGGAGATAAACGAGAGCAATTATTTGATTATATGTGGATGCTCGCCAAACAGTCGGAAAAGGCAAACGTGTTTATTCCGGACGAAATTGTCGATCTGCTGCTTCATGATATTCCCTACTTTACTTTTTATGCTGGGGGCGCTTCCCTGCTCAATTCAAGAGGGGAAGAATCGGAAGGTTTTTATGAAACATCAAGTATTGATTTGGCAAAGAAAAAAATTCAATCTTTCTCGGAAAAGGATTTGAATCATCAGCTCCGCTATATTTCTTTATCAATGGCGACGTTGATTGAAAATGTCTGGGACCATGCAGAAAGCGGGCTTGGACAGAAGGAAACGGTCGCTGATCTCGGAAAAGAGGTCAAGCATATAGCTGATGATTTGCTGCAGAAGGCGATCTATTCAGAGCGCGGTGAAGGTCCTTTCTGGATCAGCAATAATGCCGGAGACGAAAAAATGGTGTTTTTGTCGCCGCTTCCTATGGGGCTTTACGACGGAATGGCAGGGCTGGCAATATTTTTTGCACAAGCAGGCAAGGTACTGAACGAGCAGGTATATACGGATACGGCAAGATCAATGATAGAAGAAATTCAAAAGGAAGAAAGTTATTGGGTTCAAAATGGGAATTCCCATTCTGCTTTTTTCGGCACAGGCTCATTCATTTACCTGTATTCCTATCTTGGCAGTCTATGGGAAGACGATTCCTTATTGGAAAGGGCGTTGAACCTCATTCCCCGAGTTTTGGATCAGCCGAATCAAACACAAAACCCGGATTTTATCGCAGGGGATTCAGGATTGCTGACAGTGCTTGTTAATCTGTACGAAATCAAGCAGCACCCAGCAGTATTGGACTCTATAAGACAGGTACTGAGCAGATTGAATGATCGAATTGGCCGCTTACTTGATTCAATCGAGCAGGATGCCGTTTCGTTGACGGGATTTTCACACGGCTTGACGGGGATCGCATTTTCTATCGCAAAGGCGGCGAAGGTGATACACGATGACAGCTGCAAAGAGCTTGTCCTAAAGCTTGTCGAAGAAGAGGACCGCTATTTTCAAAAGGATCATCTAAACTGGCTAGATTTACGAAATGATTCGCATACGCTGTCCCCAAGCTACTGGTGTCATGGAGCTCCCGGGATTTTGCTGGGGAGAGCGCACATTCAGGCTTTTATTCCTGAATTGACTACCCGGACTTTAAAGCTTCAAGAAGCGCTTCAAAGTTCTTTAAATCTAGCAGACTGTCAAAATCATTCGCTGTGCCACGGTTTAATTGGGAATTTGAACATTCTGCTGGATATCAAAAGGCTGAACCGGGAACTTCATGTCCCTGATGATATATTTTGCATTTATAAAACGAAAAACCGGGGATGGAAAACGGGTTTGCATTCCGATGTGGAATCGCTTGGCATGTTTGTCGGGACGGCAGGAATAGCCTACGGGCTTTTGCGGCTCCTCGATGAATCTGTTCCATCCGTATTAACTCTCGATATTCCGACGGGCAGGTGAGATAAGGCTTGTTTTTTCATAAGACACCGTTTATAGAACAGATGCAGCAGACGGAATGCGGACTGTGCTGTATGGCGATGGTAGCCGGACGGTATGGTTCGCATCATACTCTGCATGAGCTGAGGGATTTATCGGGATGCGGCAGGGACGGTATGACCCTTTTTCATATGCGTCAGCTCAGCGAAAATCTGGGATTTGACGCAAAGGTGTACAGGGCAGGCGCGGCAGAACTTCCACATGTGCGTCTGCCGGCAATCGCTTTTTGGTCCGATAATCATTATGTGGTTATTGATCAAATAAAAGACCGGCATGTCAACATCATCGATCCTGCGATTGGACGAAAAAAACTCAGTATCGAAGCTTTTCTCGAAAATTACAGCGGGATCGTGCTGGAGATGATCCCTACCGAGCGGATCAGGCCGAAGAAAAAACCGCCCGTCTGGAGGCATTTTCTTTTTCATTTAAAAGAATCCCCTTCTCTGCTTGCGACCGTGCTGTTGTTTGCGATGATCTTTCAGCTCGTTTCATTAGGCATACCGATGCTCGTGCAATACCTGATCGATGACATCCTTGCTCAAAATCAGCAGGCTCTGCTGCAAACATTTATGACGGGCGTTCTTGTTTTAATGCTCGTTCAAGGCACGGTTCAATTGATCAGGGGTCAATTTATCATTAAATTAAATAACTTCCTTGACAAACGAATGATGAGAACATTTTTCTCGCATATTCTGAAGCTTCCCTATCAATTCTTTCAATTGAGGTCGTTCGGGGATCTCCTTTTCCGCGCGACAAGCCTCCGGATTGTCAGGGATATGATGTCTTCCCAATTGGTCCTCGGCGTACTCGATTTTGGCGCACTTTTATTTATCTCGTTTTATATGTTTTATAAATCGCCGCCTTTAGCAGGGCTGGTTATTCTGCTGGCTCTTCTGAATGTCGGGATCACGGCGCTCAGCCGCGGGAAGCTGAGAGAAAAAAACCAGGACGAAATCGCAAAGACTTCGCAGATTCAAAGCTATCAGACTGAGTTCTTATATGGGATTTTTGGTATTAAGACTGCGGGAATCGAAAAAGAAACGTATCAAAAATGGGATCACTATCTGGGGGAACTGATCGGGGCATACCGACGCAAGGAAGGGTTTCTTAACATCGTGAACTCTCTGACAGGCACGATGCAGATCATATCACCAATGCTGATTTTATGGATTGGTGCAATGCTCGTGTTCGAAGGGAATTTATCGGTTGGGGAGCTGGTGGCATTTCATGCTTTATCCACACAATTCTTTAATACAAGCAGCTCGATCGTCCAAACCGTCAACTCGGTAATCTTGACGACGTCTTATCTTCATCGGATACAGGATATCCTTCAAAGCCCGATTGAAGAGACACCTGGAAATAAAGACAACTCCCCGATTAAGGGGGAGATCCGGCTTGAACGGGTTTCGTTCCGTTACAGCCCGCACAGCGAAGAAGTTATTAAAGACGTAAGCCTGCATATCAAGCCTGGCGAAAAAATCGCTATCGTCGGACAATCCGGGTCCGGAAAAAGCACGCTGGCAAAACTTATTCTTGGCCTCTATATGCCTACAAAAGGCAGTGTGTTCTATGATGGAGTGAATATTAAAAACAAGGATTTAAGCGCTCTTCGCAAACAAATTGGTGTTGTTCCCCAAGATGTAACGCTGTTCAACCGCAGCATTAAAGACAACATTTCTTTATACAGTGAAGATGTTGACATTGAGCGGATACATGAAGTCGCAAAAATGGCGCAAATATACGATGACATTCAAAATATGCCGATGGGCTTTAATACGATGATTTCTGAAATGGGGATGAATATTTCGGGAGGGCAGCGCCAGCGGATTGCCTTGGCCCGTGCACTGATAAACCGCCCCGCTGTGATGCTGTTGGATGAAGCGACGAGTTCGCTGGATCATCAAAATGAAAAAAAAATCGACGCCTTTTTAAGGGAGCTGAAATGTACAAGAATTGTCATCGCGCATAAACTGACTTCAATCATGGATGCCGATAAAATCATCGTTTTGGAAGACGGCATGGTTTTAAATGTGGGTACGCATGAAACATTGCTGAATGAGAGCAAGTTTTACGGAGATTTTTATCGAAAGTTCCTTGAAAAAGAGCAATCTGCAGAGGTGATGATGTGAAAAGAATATATATTTTTCTCTTATGTTTTGCAGTCCTGCTGCCGGTCGGCGGAAAGACGGCTCAAGCAAAAGAACAAGCAGGAGAACAGTATCTTTTGCTTGAACATGTAAAAGATAAATCGAAACTGCTGGACACGGCGGAACAATTTCACATCCATGCCGATGTCATTGAAGAAATCGGATTTGCAAAAGTGACCGGTGAAAAACAAAAGCTTGCTCCTTTTACAAAGAAGCTTGCTGAAAAAGTCGGGGCTGACGTCATTGAAAAGCCGATTGCAAATACAGCAGTAAACGAAACGGAATCAGTCATCAGCGGTTCGCCTGCATGGGGGCTTGACGGTATTTTGGAACTAAAAGAATATCTATGGTTCGCTGCAAAGCAGACGGATTCCTATCGCACGTATCAAATCGAAAGAGGGCATCCGGACGTCAAAGTTGCCTTGATTGACAGCGGACTGGATCTTGACCATCCGGACTTAAAAGCGTCCGTCAATACAAATGGCGGCTGGAATTACATTGACGGCAAGCCTGTATCCGGAGATCCGACAGGACACGGAACACAAACAGCCGGGATGATCAATATCATTGCGCCAGATGTGACGATAACGCCTTATCAAGTGCTGGACGAAAAAGGCGGAGACAGCTACAACATCATGAAGGCGATGGTTGATGCAGTCAATGACGGGCATGAAGTCATCAACATCAGTACGGGAAGCTATACTTCTCTTGACAGGGAAGGAAAAGTGCTGATGAAAGCTTATCAAAGGGCTGCAAACTACGCTGCAAAGCATCAGGTGCTGGTCTTCTCTTCCGCCGGCAATAAAGGAGTCAACCTTGATGAGATGAGGAAAACGGAAAACAAGGTGCATTTGCCGAGCGCTTTGAAGCACGTCGTATCAGTCGGCAGCAATATGAAAAGCAACAATATTTCCCCATACTCCAATCAAGGGCGGGAAATTGAATTCACAGCCCCGGGAGGATATTTGGGAGAAACGTATGATCAGGATGGGATGGTTCGTGTGACAGACCTCGTACTGACAACGTATCCGAAAGGGAAGGACAACACCGCATTAGACCAGATGCTAAACATCCCAAAGGGATATTCCCTCTCATACGGAACAAGCTTGGCCGCCCCGCAGGTAGCTGGAACAGCTGCACTGGTTATATCTGAATACCGGGAGCGCCATCACAGGAAGCCATCGGCTAAACAAGTGCATCACATCCTGAGGAAATCGGCATTAGACCTGGGCAAACCGGGGAAAGATGTTATATACGGCTACGGGGAAGTACGCGCTTATCAAGCGCTGAAAATGATGAACAAGGAGTGAAGGGTATGTATGAATATCAAACAGTTTCAATCGCTGTAGGAGCATTCAACGGAAAACTTGAGAAAAATTATTCTGATGTGATTCATGAATATGCTGAAAAAGGCTGGAAGCTTCACAGCGTCTTTTCTGTTCCATCAAGGGCCGGAGGCCAGGTTTCTTCTATCGAACTGATTTTTGAAAAACCTAAATCTTGATTGTCGAAAAGATCTTCACACAATCATCACGTGAAGATCTTTTTTTAGTCTGTTTTGGTAAAAAACTTTTTACTTTTTGTTATAAACTCTTTACAATGTGTAAAAAACATTGTACTCTATATATGTAAATGATTTGCAAATAAAGAGGGTGATTGAGATTGAAAAGCAAAGCGGGGTGTTAACCAACCGGATTCCTGTGCTGCGAGCAGAGAAAGGGTGGACGCAAAAGCAGCTTGCCGATCTATTGGGTGTAACAAGACAAACTGTGATTTCCATTGAAAAGAATAAATACAAACCATCCCTGTTAATGGGGTTTCGCATTGCCGCGTTATTTGAGAAGGACATCAACGAGGTATTTCAATACCAACTAGAGGAGGATGATCGCTGATGCTAGAAATGATCAATTCAATTGGTGCTGTCGCAGGATTTGCGGGGTTTATCGGAATCATTATTTTAATCAGCCTTGACGGAAAGGATGAACGCGGGGCATATATTCAAAACAAATTCTTTCGGGTGATGTTCTTTTTGCTTACACTTGGAATATCCGCCGTTATTTTTACAAGTTCATGGGTCGATTTGTCGTTCGCCAATTATAAAAACATGGTCACACTGGCTTTTTCGCTGCCGTATTTCATTGGATTCTTCATTTTGTTGGGAATTCGTTCAAGGGTGTAGCCATGGTTGAGCTTCCAATTGTCATGAACCATGTTGAGGTGCGGGCGGGAGACAGGAAACTTCTTGAAAACGTCAGCCTTGCTGTGGACAAAGGGAGCCGGGTTTTGCTCAAAGGAGAAAACGGATCGGGAAAATCGACGTTTCTTAAAGCAATTACCGGCTTGTCTTTATTTGCGGGCGAAATTTTGATTTACGGTCAATCGATTATCCAAAACAGGGAAGCTGCTGTCGGGCATATCGGCTATGTCAGTGACGAAGTGCCGCTTCATGAGCACCTTACTGGAACGGACAATCTGAGAGTCCATGCCTTGCTTCACGGAATAGATGACGATGACCGGATCTATTCTGAACTAGAGCGGTTCGGTATCAATCCGGCTGATGACACGAAAGTACAGTACTATTCAACAGGCATGAGGCAAAAGCTGAAGATCGCAATGGCCTTATTTCATCAGCCTTCCATCTTAATATTGGATGAGCCTTTAAATGGGCTCGACCGAAAAGCGCAGGAAAGCGTTGTAGACATCATAAGGCGGTATGACGGGACCATCATGGCATCAAGCCATTGGAACGAAACTTTTATCGAATTGTTTGATCGTTTTCTAGCCATAGAAAGCGGGCGTTTAAATGAAATTGTTTAAAGTTTATTTTTGGTTAAGCTGTCCCGAAGCGGTGAAAAAGAGAATGAAATTTCAGACGTTTGCATGTACGGTTATGATCATCACGGTGCTCGCCGTTTTGCTTAATTATCTTCTCTTTTATAAAAACGGGGCAAATAAAGAAATCCGTAGCATGGAGGGAATGACTGTTTATGTCGTCTCGGTTTGGCTGACTTATATTACAGGCAGAAGATTATTTGGACGCATGATGCATCAAGCTTTTATCTTGCGGTATCCCGTTCGCCTGTTCACTTGGGTGCTGACTGGAATCGCCGTGATAACTATCGTCTCAGCGCTGGTCTTGCTTTACGGCTGTTTGGCAGTCAGTCTGCTGTTTCAAAAGGATGTTTTGTTTTCGCCAGAGCGTTTAGCCGCTGTTGCGATACTGGCGGTGATCATGTCTTCCGTCCAGTTTTTTCTGAAGACGTTAAAGGCAGAATATCTATTTGTGCTGTTGATGACGCTGACGCCGTTTTTTATGCAAAGTGGAACACTTTATTTGCCGTGGGGAGTTTCTTGGCTTTTGTTGACTGAATATTCAGTGAACGATATAGGCCTGGCAGTTTATCTTATTTCGGCGGGTTATATAGCGGTCTGTATGTGTTGGATCTTAAGGAGCGGGGAGGAAAAGATCCGTGAAAAATTTGCTCAAAGCGGAATGGATCAAACTCAGGAACTCTGATTTTACAATGACGAGCATATTCATTCTTACCGCATCTTTAGTGTTTACAGGGTTTATGGCAAAACGAATCACCCCGTTTGCGGGAGGGAATGAATGGACATCGTTAAGGCATCTTACATTGCTGTTGGTATTCAGCACGATTTATCCCTGGCTTGTCTCTTCGGTCACAGTATTTTTGCATAAGGATGAACTGAAAAACCGAGTGTGGCTGAATCGAATCTTATCGCCGCAGCCTTTCGCAGCCATGCTTTTTGCTAAGGTTTTGTTTATTGGACTGTTCGCAGCCGCATTATATGCCGTCTGTGTGATCGAATCGCTTGCCTTCGGTTTAATATCGGGGTTCCCCGGGCCTGCCCCTTGGTTTTCTTGGATGCTGGGCTTCATTCTCAATCTCTTGTCAACCTTTCCGCTGATCTGTACGGTCCTATGGCTTAAATTCACCAGTAAGGAAAAGACCTCATTAAACATTATCGTATTCATTTGTTCACTGCTGAGTTTCGGCGTTTCGCAATCCCCTTTAGGGCTTCTCTTTCCATGGTCTTTTCCTGTGACGGCCCTCATTGCAATGGAGAAGTCAGTTGCCGTTCTTATCGGTTCGATTGTTTGGTTCACGGCGGTTTCGCTGCTCTTTTTTTCTCTTCTATTGAAACAGATCAGGCCATACCAAAAAGGAGGAATACAAAATGAGTCAAGTCGAATTTGAAGGTGTAAGTAAACGAATAAAAGGCAGACCAATTGTCCAAAATATCACATTTCAAATTGCCCCAGGTACAATTTTTGGGCTGCTCGGGCCAAACGGCGCTGGCAAGACAACACTTATCAAAATGATTGTCGGGATGGCAAAGCCGACATCAGGAGATATCCGCATCGACGGCTATTCAGTTAAAAGCAATTACGAGGAAGCGGCAGCCCGAGTCGGTTCTGTTGTTGAAAACCCATCCTTTTATGAGCACTTAACAGGATACCAAAACCTTAAATATCTCGGCGGATTCCACAGCCACGTGTCAAAGGAGCGCATAGAAGAGATCGTTCAACTTGTTGATTTGACAGGAAGTATTCATAAACCAGTTAAAACGTATTCATTAGGCATGAAACAGCGTTTGGGCCTTGCCGTCGCGCTCTTGCATGATCCGGAATTTCTCATTCTCGATGAACCGACAAACGGCCTTGATCCTCAGGGAATCATTGATTTGCGCGAACACCTTCAGTACTTGGCGAAAACCTTCAACAAAACGATTTTGATTTCGAGTCATCTTCTGTCTGAGGTTGAGATGATTTGTGATGAATACGGCGTCATGAAAAACGGAGAACTCCTGCAAATTAAGAGCAATCACCGCGATACCGATACGGTTCGTTATCGGCTTACATTAAACGGCCACGCCGATGAAGCGGCTGACCTGTTGAATGAGTACCAGTATGCAGGCGGTCTCACGGAAGATAAAAATGAGATTTATGTCCTTTGCATGGAAGAAGACATTATGAAAGTCGTTAATCTGTTAATGGAGAACAAAATAAGAGTTCTGCATATGAAGCAGGAAAAACAGTCGATAGAACAAAGCTTTCTGGAATTGATCAATAAGGGGTGACCGGCATGAGGGTCTTGAAAAATGAACTTTACAGGCTGATGGTGACGAAAAGTACCTGGATTGTGTTAAGCTTGCTGCTTGTCATGACAATCGCTGTTGCATGGATGGTCAGCAATGGCGAAAAGGAGAAGGAGACAGGTAACTGGAAAGAGCAATTAACCGTTCAAAACGCTCAGTATGAAAGAGAAATGAGAGAGCTGAGCCCAGCGGTTCCCAAATACCAATTTTTAAAAGAAGAGATCGCGGTCAATCAATACCGGCTTGAGCATAATTTGCCGCCTTCTGCGAAATACAATGTTTGGACGATGCTGAAGGAGTTAAAACCGATCACAACATTAATCGCGTTGATTGCAATCGTGCTGGCAGCGAACTCCATCGCGCTTGAGCACAGCAAAGGAACTATTAAATTTGCGATTGCAACACCGGTCAAGCGTTGGCATTATCTATTGGGGAAATACTTGTCGATCTTGCTCAACACTGTATTTATGTTTGCTGCGACACTTTTATTTGCGTTTGTTTTAGGGTATGCCCTGCTAGGTTTGGAGGGAAGCCAATACTATTTGTCCTATCGAAGCGGCGAAGTGATAAAGATGTCAATGCTGAAGTTTTTAGCCTTAGACTATGGAGCCGCTTTATTGAATATTATTGTGCTGGCCACGCTGGCCTTTATGATTTCGGTCATCCTAAGAAGCGCGGTCGTCTCTGTCGGTCTTTCGCTGTTCGTCTTTTTTACAGGGTCTGCGATTACTCAATTTTTAGCGGCAAAATTTGATTGGACCAAGTATACGATCTTTGCAAATTCAGATCTCAGTCAATACATTGATGGGGAGCCGTTTATTCAAGATATGACTCTTTCATTTTCAGCGGCTGTGATTGCTGTTTATTTTATTCTTTTTCTGGCTGTCTCCTTTTGGGTTTTTCAAAAGCGGGATATTGTCACGTCATAACATTGCAGCAAAAAGCGGAGCTCGATTTACAGCTCCGCTTTCTCCTGTTCTGTGCTGTTGTATGTTCGCTCCACGACTGAAGCAAGCGTATCGATGAACCGCGGATCAGTGTTCGGCATAGGCGGACGGTGATAGCTTGCGCCAAGCTCGTCCGTAACCACTTTGCACTCATAGTCGTTGTCATACAGAACTTCCAGGTGGTCAGATACAAAACCGACTGGTGCGTAAATGAATGACCGGAAGCCTTCTTCATACAGTTCCTTTGTTAAGTCTTGGACGTCCGGGCCGAGCCAAGGATCGGGCGTGTTGCCCTCGCTTTGCCAGCCTACGGCGATCTGGTCAAATGACAGCCGTTCTCCGATTAGTTGTGCTGTTTTCTCGAGCTGATCCGGGTAAGGATCGCCATGCTCCCTGATTTTTTCCGGCAGGCTGTGTGCTGAGAATATGACGGCCGCTTTTTCCCGCTCTTTTTCAGACATGTCGTTTAAAATGCTGCCGATTTCTTCAGACCAATAGCGAATAAAGCCTTCTTCCTGATACCACTCGTCAATCGATGCGATCCGTGGTCCGCCGATTGCTGCTGCGGCCTGTTTGGCGCGCCGATTGTATACTTCGGTGCTGAAGGTGGAATAGTGGGGAGCTAAGACGACGGAAACGGCCTCTTCAATTTGGTCTTTTTTCATTTGTTCAACCGCATCCTCGATAAACGGAGAGATGTGTTTTAAGCCGAGATACATCACGTATTCGACTTTATCTTGGCGCTCGTTCAACGTTTTTTCCAGCTCTTTTGCCTGAGCGAGCGTAATTTTCGCGAGCGGAGAGATTCCGCCGATATGCTTGTAGCGTTTTTTCAAGTCTTCAATCATATCATCGGACGGTCGTTTTCCATGACGGATATGCGTGTAATACGGAATGATATCTTCTTCCTGATAAGGGGTTCCGTATGCCATGACTAACAGGCCGACTTTTTTTCGTTCCATATGTCTTCACCTCTGCTGCTGTTCTTGGCATGTTGTACAGATTCCATAGATTCCTAGAAAATGCGAGTTCACTTTAAAGTTCGTCAATTGTGCTGCCGCATGCTCTACCTCTTTGAGGTGAGGATAGTCCAGATCAGCGATCTTCCCGCATGATTTACAAATGACATGATAATGCTGTGATGTAAACAGTTCATATTTGCTTTTTGCGTCTCCGTGAGACAGCTCTTTTAAAATGCCGAGCTTCACAAATAGTTTCAAGTTGCTGTAGATTGTCGGGAGACTCATGTACGGCAATTCCCGGTGAATGTCTTCCGCCGATGGATGGCCGCCCAAAGAAGCAATCGTTTTTAAAATCAGGACGCGCTGAGCTGTAATTCGTAAACCCCGCTTTTTTAATAAAGGGACGAGCTGCTCGTCTTCCACACGTAACATCCCCTGTCGTTCTTTGATTAAGGGCAGGCACCCGCATGCTTAAGAGGACGGGTGCCTGTACCTGAGAAAATGAGAATTTCATTGAGAATGATTGAAATGATATTAGCCTTAAACTTCCTGCGGAACAGACAAGCCCAATCCTTCGGCAACTCGTGTGCCGTACTCCGGATCTGCTTTATAGAAATGCTGAATTTGACGAAGCTTAATTTCGTCTTTTGTCACCTGCTTCATCGAACCTACGATATTGCTGACAAGGCGGGTCCGCTCTTCTTCGCTCAAGAGGCGGTAAAGATCTCCGGCCTGTGTATAGTGGTCGTTATGGTCGTAGGCCGTGCTGTCCGCCGAACCTGACACCGGATAAGCCGTTGTTTTGTTTTCCGGAGATTCCTGAGGGCCTCCGAAGCTGTTCGGCTCATAGTAGACAGAGCCGCCGCCGTTTGAATCAAAGCGCATTTGTCCGTCTCTTTGATAATTATGAACTTCCGCTTTCGGACGGTTGATCGGCAGGCTGTTATGGTTTGCGCCGACGCGGTAGCGGTGTGCATCCGCATATGCGAACAGGCGTCCCTGAAGCATTTTGTCGGGAGACGGTTCAATGCCGGGCACCAATGTTCCAGGGGAGAATGTAGCTTGTTCAACCTCTGCGAAATAGTTTTCCGGATTCCGGTTTAGAACCATGCGGCCGACTTCAATCAGCGGATAATCTTTTTGCGACCATACTTTTGTCACATCGAACGGATCAAAACGGTACGTATCCGCATCCTCCAGCGGCATTATTTGAACGTACAGCTTCCATGCCGGGAAGTCGCCTTTTTCAATCGCCTCATACAAGTCCTGTGTGTGATAATCGGGGTTTTCACCTGCAATCTTTGTCCCCACTTCTTCGGTCAGGTTTTTAATGCCTTGTTCTGTTTTGAAGTGGTATTTGATCCAGACGCCTTCTCCTTCGGCATTCACCCATTTGAATGTGTGGGAGCCGAAGCCGTGCATGTGCCGGTAAGTCGCAGGGATGCCCCTGTCAGACATCAGGATGGTTACCTGGTGCAGGGATTCAGGAGACAATGACCAAAAATCCCATACGGCATCCGGGTTTTTCAAATGTGTGACCGGATGGCGCTTTTGTGTATGAATGAAGTCAGGGAATTTAATCGCATCGCGGATAAAGAAAACAGGTGTATTGTTTCCAACGAGATCATAGTTCCCTTCCTCTGTATAAAATTTAACAGCGAAACCGCGCGGGTCGCGGACGGAATCGGCTGAACCGTTTTCGCCGGCAACAGTTGAAAAACGGACAAATAACGGCGTGCGTTTTCCGACTTCTGATAAAAATTTGGCTTTTGTATATTTGGAAACGTCATTTGTGACTTCAAAATAACCGTGCGCACCGGCGCCTTTTGCATGCACAACCCGTTCAGGCACACGCTCTCTATTGAAGTGGGCGAGCTTTTCGAGCAAGTGGACGTCCTGAATCAGCGTCGGTCCGCGTGAACCAGCTGTCATTGAGTCTTGGTTGTCTCCAACTGGAGCGCCCCAGCTGGTTGTTAGGTTGTTTTTATTTGTCGTCATCAAAGGATCACCTCGCGTAAATTTTAATTACAAAATAATGATAACATTTCTCAAGAAAAAAACAATATTTATTTATAATTATTATAAAGAAAAATTTATTATCGTTGATTTGATCATGATAAATGCTGAATAACTTTTCTGGATTGGGATAAATTATTGTTAATTCCAAATAAAGGAGGAAGAAGAATGGATCAGCATTCAAACGAGCAGAAATCTGACATGGAGACTGATGATACGTTAACAAACCGGCAGGGCCACTCGATCACAAACAATCAGAATATCAGAACCGTGGGCAACCGGGGGCCATCAACATTGGAGAACTATGATTTCCTGGAGAAGATCAGCCACTTTGACAGGGAGAGGGTTCCAGAGCGGGTCGTCCATGCCAGGGGAGCCGGAGCGCACGGCTATTTTGAAGCTTATGGGACAGCAGGCGATGAGCCGGTCTCAAAGTATACGAGAGCAAAGCTTTTTCAGGAAAAAGGCAAGAGAACCCCGGTGTTTGTCCGTTTTTCGACGGTGACTCACGGGATATCCTCACCGGAAACGCTGCGGGATCCCCGCGGATTTGCGGTCAAGTTCTACACTGAAGACGGTAACTGGGATCTGGTCGGAAACAACTTGAAGATCTTCTTTATCCGCGATGCGGTAAAGTTTCCGGATTTAATCCATGCATTTAAGCCGGACCCGGTTACGAATTTGCAGGATGGCGAAAGAATCTTTGACTTCATTTCCAACACGCCTGAAGCGATGCATATGATCACATTTTTGTTTTCGCCTTGGGGTATTCCGGCGAACTACCGGCAGATGCAGGGGTCCGGGGTGAACACGTACAAATGGGTGAATCAAGAAGGGGAAGCCGTGCTTGTGAAATATCACTGGGAACCGAAGCAGGGCATAAAAAACTTGACGCAAAAAGAGGCGGAAGAAATTCAGGCGAAGAATTTCAATCACGCCACACAGGATTTATATGAAGCGATTGAGCGCGGAGATTATCCCGAGTGGGAGCTGTTCGTTCAAATCATGAGCGATGATGAGCATCCTGAGCTCGATTTTGACCCGCTTGACGACACGAAGCTGTGGCCTGAAGATCAATTTCCTTGGCTGCCTGTCGGCAAAATGGTTTTAAACAAAAATCCGGAAGACTACTTTACAGAAGTCGAACAAGCGGCATTTGGAACAGGGGTTCTTGTCGACGGACTTGACTTTTCCGATGACAAAATGCTTCAGGGACGTACTTTTTCCTACTCGGATACACAGCGCTACAGAGTGGGAGCCAACTATCTGCAGCTGCCGATCAATGCGCCGAAAAAAAGGGTGGCAACCAATCAGCGGGGCGGCCAGATGCAGTACAAGGTCGATTTAGGCAAAAATCAAAGCCCGCACATCAACTATGAACCTTCAACCATCAACGGGCTGAAAGAAGCAAAGCAGGATGGCAAAGAATACACCCCGCATGTGGAAGGAAACCTTGTGCGCGAAAGTATCGACAGGCAGAATAATTTCAAGCAGGCCGGGGACACTTACAGGCATTTCGAAGACTGGGAAAAGGACGAGCTGATTACGAATCTGGTCAATACACTTGCCCCGTGCGACCAAAGAATTCAAACGAAGATGATCGATATGCTGAAGCAATGCGACAAGGAATATGGAAGCAGAGTCGAGGAAGGATTAAAAAACGCCTCCAGCCAAAATACATCCAGCCGGGAGCCGATCGGAGCAGAAGGCGCCGAAGATGCCCCGAGACAGGCGGAAGAAAAAGGGCACTCTCAAGACCCGTATTAAAGAAGAAAACAGCGATGAACCTCTTGTGGGATTCATCGCTGTTTCACTTACGGAAGACCTTCGTCGGCTGAACGATATTTGAGGATTTATCCCGTCTTCCTGCTGTAAATATACGAAACTGTTTGGAAAAAAGCATGATACATGCAGCGGCCAGTGACAATGCGCCGGCAAACCAAAACACCTTCGGCAGCCCGAACAGTTCAGCCACTTTTCCCGCCACAACCGGTCCGAGAAAAAAACCGAGCGCATAAAAAGATTGATAGAAACCCATCACAGACATTTTGAGCTGAGGCGTACCAAGCTGAACGACTTTGCTGACCAAAAGCGGAAAAATAAATCCCAATGTCAGTCCTGTCACGGCGTGGACGATACATACCGCGAAAAGGGTTTCGGCAAACGGCAGCAAGCAAAAGAAAACAGCCGTTATCACATAAGATATCCATATCAGTGCATCGGCGGCCTTTACTTTGTAAAAGATACACCACACGGAAGCCAGCGTTTGCGGAACAAAAAAGGCGAACATAACCCAAATCAGCTGTTTCTCATCGATTCCGACCGATTCCGCGTAAATCGGCGTAAATCCGAACACGGTCATAAATAGTACAGCGTGGGCTAAAAACGATAATGTTGTAATCGCTTTTAAATCAGGAAGACGCAACGTCTGTTTAACATAGTCTGACAAAGCCATCCCCTTGGCCGTATGGCGGGGCCCGTTATCTTTAATGTAAAATGACAGAATCAGTCCGATGCATGATACGGCAACACCGATCCAAAACGGAAACATCCAGCCGAACAAATGGACGAGGTAGCCGCTGACTGCCATGCTGATGAATTGGGGAAGGACCGTTAAAAACTGCAGGATGCCCATCGCTTTTGATGATTGATCTTTTGTAAAATACTGCGAGTATAAAACGGTTGCCATCACCCACATCGCCGCGGTCATACCGGCGAGCAGCCTGGCTGTGATCACCATGATGAACGAATCGGACAACAGAAATATGCAGCAGCTCAACAGAGACATTGCAAAGCCGCTGATCAACAGCTGTTTTCTAAGCGGCGAAAGAACATCAGACAGGATGCCGAACGGAAAACGCAGTAATATCTGAGTGACGCCGTAGCTTCCAAGTACGATTCCTATCGCTGAATATGAAAATCCGATGTTGTCTAAATATAATCCGAAAACAGGGACATAGATGTATGTAGCAAACCAGAAACAAAAGACGGCACCCCAAAAGATCATATGATCTTTCCTTAAAATTTGTTTTTCTTCATAGACGATTTGTTTTTGCCGCTCCATCCCTTTTTACTCACACCCCTTTAAATTCAAGTACATCATAAATCCCGGCCGAAAAACAAGATGATTTTTTATCTTATTGAAATAGAATTGAACGGTTTGCTTGCAGGCGTCGTCCTAGATACAGAGACAAAAAGAAAGGGGGTTTGCGTTTTAGTGGATCAAGCAGATGAAAAAGAACTGATCATACGGGCAAAAGACGGTGAAGATGCGGCTTTTACGAAACTGTTTCAGCTTCATTACCCCTTTGTATATCAATATGTTCTGAAATTAACGCTGAACCCAGATCTCACAGAGGACTTGGTCCAGGAAACGATGCTGAAAGCGTATGTCAGCCTTCATCAGTTTCAGGGCAATGCAAAATTTTCAACATGGCTGATCTCAATTGCTTCCCGGCTGTTTATCGACCATCAGCGCCGGAAAAAACGCGAAAACCGCAAAACGCAAGCAGCAGGAGAGGAAGCCTTGCGAAAAATGAAATGGAATTCTGCCCTTCACGGCCACGAATGGAGCGAATACTTGGAGATGTTTGCTGCGCTTGAGCCTGAGTTCAGAATGCCAATCTTGTTAAGACACTATTACGGGTTTACTTACCCTGAAGTGGCAAACATGCTGAAAATAAAAGAAGGTACCGTCAAATCGCGCGTGCATCATGGATTAAAGAAAATTCGAAAGGAGTGGGGACAGTGAATGAACGAGATGAAAAAGAAACGGTTACACATTTGAAACGCGAACTCGAAAGAATTGATGATAATTTTGTGCCGCCGGTTCCTCAAGCATTTGAACTGAATCAGCGTTTAGCGCGGTTTAAGCAAGAGCGCAAGCGGGCGCTTAAAAAGGAATTGCTTTGTTTTATCGTCATGGCGCTGGTGATTTTATCGGCCTACTTGACGATTTCCGTTCAAGTACCGGCTGTTTTTATCATGGTGCAGGGAGCGGCGCTTATCTTGCTGCCAGCGCTTGCCCTGATAGAAAAAAGGCGGCATACGGCTGATGAGGAGGCTGATTAAATGAATCTTGACATGACTCAGGAAAAACTGCTGCTGCTGCTTTGCATTTCACCGCTTTTATTTGCGCAGAGTATCTTTCTATTTCTTAATGCGAAGAAAAAGGGAGCCAATGCGTGGTTCTGGGGAATATGGGGCTTGATCCAAACACCGATGCCTTTATTATTCTATTATTTATTTGTTGTAAGGCCGTTTCATAAAAAAAGGAGGCCGTTATCATGACTGGAGCAGATATACCTTGGGCGCTGCTCGCCCCTTTCATTGTGCTGTATTTCATTTTAGCAGTGTCCGCATTGGTCAGTTGCATAAAACAGGAGAAAACGAATGGCCCAAAGTGGATGTGGATTTTGATCATTTTCGGGATCAGTTTTGTCGGTCCCGTCTCTTACTTTATCATCGGTAAAAAAACATATGAGAGGAGGCGGGTGTGATGCTGTCCGTCAATGGCTTAACAAAAATGTATCAGCAGCACCAAGCTGTCCAAAATGTCAGCTTTGACCTTGAATATCAGCAATGCGTTGCCCTTCTCGGGCCGAACGGAGCGGGAAAAACGACCACATTGCAAATGCTTTCCGGTTTATTGGCCCCTACATCAGGACGCATCCGCTTTTTGGGGAGAGAATCGATAAACAGGCTGGAAATCGGATATTTGCCTCAGCATCCTGCGTTTTTTTCATGGATGACAGCTTTAGAATATACGGTATTCGCTGCAAGGCTTTCCAAAATGAAACGTCGTGAAGCCCTGGAAAAGAGTCGAACCGCTTTGCGCTATGTCGGTCTGGAAAAGGAAGAAGACCGGAAAATCGGCGGTTTTTCAGGAGGGATGAAGCAAAGGCTCGGGCTGGCGCAGGCTTTGGTTCATGAGCCGAGGCTGTTGATTTTGGATGAACCTGTTTCCGCGCTGGATCCGGCGGGGCGGCGCGAAGTGCTTGATATGATGAAGGATTTAAAAAAGAAGATGACAATCCTATTTTCGACTCATGTGCTGCATGATGCCGAAGAGGTGTGCGATCAAGTGATCATGCTGAAAGAAGGGGCTGTCAAATGGTCTGGTCCGCTTCACAGATTGAAGAACCGTCATTTAAAGCCATCATATATGCTGACAGCTGAAGAAAGTCTTGAAGGATGGCTGGAACACCTGCCTTATGTCAGCAAAGTCGTGTATCATAAGCCTTCACAAGCTGAATTTTATTTAACAGATCGGTCTGACAGCCGCCGACTGTTGGCTGAATGCTTGA
The DNA here is from genome assembly GCF_037969865.1 of Bacillus sp. FSL R7-0646. Lineage (NCBI taxonomy): Bacteria > Bacillati > Bacillota > Bacilli > Caryophanales > Bacillaceae > Bacillus > Bacillus sp. FSL R7-0646. The sequence continues at coordinate 3,925,178 of NZ_CP150217.1, read as the reverse complement.
ACAGACAAGTATCGATTGTTCGTTTTGAACAAAAAACGATGTCCTTGGAAGATATGTATCTGAAGGTGATGGGGCTATGAATTCATTTTTTATGTTATTTCAAAAAGAATGGACGGAAAGCTGGAGAGACGGAAAGCTGCTTTGGCTGCCTGTCATTTTGATCCTTCTGGGCTTGATTCAGCCGCTCAGCCTGTATTATATGCCTCAAATTATCGATATGGCCGGGAATTTGCCTGAGGGATCCGTGATCGACATACCAAGGCCGAGAGGTGAAGAGGTAATGGCGAGCACCTTGTCCCAGTTCGGCACGGTTGGTACGGCAATTTTCGTTTTCAGTGTGATGGGCAGCATTGTTCACGAACGAAACCAAGGATCCCTTTCATTGGTGATGGCGAGACCTGTCAGCCCGCTTCAGTATATCGGCAGCAAGTGGCTTCAGCAGGTGCTGCTCGTATTGGTTTCGTTTGCTGCAAGCTACGGTTTGGCTTTCTACTATACAAATCTGCTATTCGGCAAGGTTGAATTTGACCGGTTTTTAGTTAGTTTATCCGTGTACAGTATATGGATTATATTTGTCATGTCGGTCACGATGTTTTTCAGTGCTCTGTTTCGCCATATCGGGGGGATTGCCGGCATGAGCATCTGTTTCATCGCCTTCGTTTCATTGGCGGGATCCTTATTTCCCCGCTTTACCGAATGGATGCCTGATAAGGCGAAAAGCCAGGCTGATTATTTTATCATGCACGGTTCATGGGACCATGCTTTCGGCTGGATGGTGTTTTCGTCTTTGGGAATTGTAATTCTTTTGTTCATGTGCACCGTTTTTGTTTTTAAAAGATATGAATCTTACTAATCAGCCGGGCTCGCCCGGTTTTTCTAATTGTCATCTTCATAACTTAAGGTATACAATACACTGGAAGGTTTCGAGGGCGTATTTAAAAATATAATAAAGGAGTGATCCAATGGGTACGCTTAACAGCCAGGCAGATCTTGCGGCTCATTCGAAAGCAAAGCCGAACAGGGTATGGATCGCTGTCATATTGGGTATTTTATCGGGAATCGGTCCGGTTGTGATCGATTTATATTTGCCCGGCCTTCCACAGATGGCAACTGATTTACATACGAATGCTTCCGTCGTTCAGCTCAGTTTAACATCGTGTTTACTGGGGCTGGCAATCGGCCAAATTGTCATCGGCCCTTTCAGCGATGTCCTTGGAAGAAGGCTTCCGCTGATCGTGTCGCTGTCCGTTTTTGCCGCGGCCTCTTTTTTATGTGCTATGACATCTTCTGTATGGGTTTTGATCGCGATGCGCTTTATTCAAGGCGCGGCGGGGGCAGGCGGCATCGTCATATCACGCGCGATTGCCCGTGATCTATATTCTGGAACAGAATTGACAAAGTTCTTTTCGCTCTTGATGCTTGTTAACGGGATAGCGCCTATCATATCTCCGGTAGCGGGCGGACAGCTGATGAAATGGACGACGTGGAACGGCGTATTTTTCATCATCGGCCTTTTTGGCCTGCTGATGATTTTGTCCGTTATATTCGGGGTTAAAGAGTCGCTGTCTCCGGAAAACCGTACGGCAGGCGGATTCAAAGAGACGTTTGTATCATTTGGAAGGCTCTTCGGCCAGCGTACATTTATGGGATACGCCTTGGCGCAAGGGCTGATCGTAGCGGGGATGTTCGGCTATATATCGGCCTCTCCGTTTGTTTTGCAGGACATTTACAAATTGTCGGCTCAAGCCTTTAGTTTTTGTTTCGCATTAAACGGCCTGGGCATTATTATCGCAGCTCAGATTACGGGCAGGCTTGCCGGCCGGTTCGGTAAAGCGTCCCTTTTGCGGAGCGGTTTGCTGCTGTCTTTTACCGCAAGCGTTGTTTTATTTGTTTCTGTCTTTTTTAAAGCTCCGCTGATTCTTATTTTAATCCCGCTGTTTGTCGTGGTTTCCTGCATCGGAATCGTGACGACGACCAGCGGATCCTTGGCCATGCAGAGCCAGGGGAAATCAGCCGGGAGCGCATCTGCGCTTCTAGGACTGCTTCCGTTTATTTTAGGAGCTGCCGCGGCGCCGCTCGTCGGTATTGCCGGAAGCCATACAGCTTTGCCGATGGCAGTCGTCATTCTGTTTTGCAATATCAGCGCGCTCGCTTGTTTTAACATACTGGTTCGGCGGGCAGGCTTAAAATTTTACCGTGGCAGGATATCAACTGTAGCTTCTGCGTGGTTGTAGTTTCGCCCGAACTTTTGCAGCTCCGCGGTGATTCTGTGAGTGCCGGCGTTTGGAAGCGTTTTCCTAACCATGACCAGTTTGAACTCAGAAGAGCTGAAAGCGTAAACCGGCACTCTGACCGTTTGCCCGTCATTTAAAATCTGTGTATAGTTCAGTGTTCTGCCGTTCAGCGAATCTCTCGTATTCGCATGGAAGCGGTATGGGAAGTTAAATTCAACATAGCTTGAACCGACAAAAAAGTTCGGTTTGTAAGTGACTTCAATGTCTGAAGTTGTCCATTCTTTATTGCTGTCAACCGTCTCGACATGCAGCGTCGGAGCGTTTCTGTAAAAAGTGGCGCTCGCCTCTTCCGTCGGAAGAATGAAAGAAAACAATGCGGCTGAAGTTAATAGGCCGACTCCAATTTTACCGATAAATTTACGTTTCAACATGTACTTACCCCTCCTAATAAATGTTTTTAAAAAATGATGAAAAAGGAAAAAATAAGTTCGGAATCTACTATATTCCTTTTCCCGCTCCATCAATCTATCATCATTTACCAATCAAGTAAATATTTTTAAAGGAAAATTCTAAAAACATTTAAAAAATGCATGATATGTAAAGAAAAATACAATAGAACGGCTGCCGGCACATTCATGCCGGCGGGCCGAACATTGATTTAACGAGGGACAATCTCCAAAGTTGTTTCAGCATGGTTGATGTTTTTTCCATTTTGCTGCAGTTCAGCAGTAATTCTGTGAGTGCCGGCATTTGGAAGCGTTTTCCGAACCATGACCAGTTTGAACTCAGAGGAACTTAAAGCATAGACAGGAACTCTGACCGTTTGTCCATCATTTAAAATTTGTGTATAGTCAAGCGTTTTTCCATTTAGTGTATCTCTTGTGCTTGCATGAAAGCGGTACGGAAAATGAAATTCAACATAGCTTGAACCGACAAATGCGTTTGGTCTATAAGTAATTTCGATGTCTGAAGTTGACCACTCTTTATTGCTGTTAATAGTTTTTGCCTCAAGCACAGGCTTCTGAGTCGGGTTATCCGGTTGCGGATTGTCCGGCTGCGGTTTTTGAGGCGGCTGTGGTTTAGGTGCCGGCTTGAATGGCGGCGGACAAAAGATCGGTCCTCTAAAATGATTTGTTTTCACCTCTTGAGCATTTGCTCCTTGGGTAGGAATGATAAATGAAAACAATGCTGCAGAAGCTAATAGACCAACACTGATTTTACGAATGAATTTTCGTTTAAGCATCGATAAGTTCCTCCTAATTGCAATGTTTAAGTTAAAGTAGAGGACGTCCTATTATTTTCAAGGCAGAAATGAGATCGAGATCAACTATATTCCTTTTCTTGTTTACTTAATCTATCACCATTTACCATCCAAGTAAATATTTTTAGATAAATTTCTAAAAAATTAGTATAAATTGATAGTTTTCTGTCAATTGACGCCCTTTTTTTATAAAAAGGAGTCGCATAAAGAACAAAATGGTTAATTGTGTATATTTGTTGCAGTTCCTTGAGGGGCGTTTTAATATAAATAAAAAGGGATCAGGGGGATGGATGATGCGAGACATTCAGTTGTTTTTGGCCGGGGACTCAACGGTTTGCGATTATGATGAGAATAGGGCGCCGCGTGCAGGCTGGGGGCAGAAAATCGGCGAGTTTTTAAGCGCAGGTGTTTTGATCCGCAATGAAGCGGCATCAGGAAGAAGCTCAAAAAGCTTTATTGAAGAAGGCAGGCTGAAGCGAATCATAACACAGATCAAAAGCGGCGATTATTTGTTTGTCCAGTTCGGTCATAACGACCAAAAACCGGATGATCGCTATACAGAGCCATACACAACTTACAAGCAGCATTTGACCCGGTATATAGATGAGGCACGGTTAAAGAAAGCCAATCCTGTTCTGATTACACCGGTCCAGAGAAGATCATTTGCAAGCGATGGCCGCTTTAAAAATACCCATGGCGACTATCCTGATGCGATGATACAGCTTGCGGAAGAGCTTCGGGTGCCGCTTATCGATCTCGCCTTCAAAAGCCGTCAATTGCTTGAATCGCTAGGACCGGAAGCTTCCAAAAAGCTGTATTTATGGCTTGAACCGGGGGAACACCCCAACTATCCGGACGGAGCCAGGGATGACACCCACTTTTGCGACTTCGGGGCAAAAGAAATCGCTAAGCTTGTTGCACAGGAAGCAAAAGAAGCGGGAATTCCTTTATAAAACAGCCTACTTGAGAATAATTTTCAATTATTTTTCGAAATTTTTGCACTTCCGATGCCAAACTGTGATACGATCAATCTCGTAAAGATTTTCAAAAGGAGTGCACATCATCCTATGATACGCCGCTTTTTTTCATACTATAAACCTCATAAACGTTTGTTCTTCATCGATTTCAGCAGCGCGATCGTCGTTGCAGTGCTGGAGCTGGCTTTTCCTCTAGTTGTTCAGTGGTTCATTGATACGCTGATTCCCGGGGGAGACTGGCTTGAAATCGTCTGGGTAAGCATCGGCCTCTTACTGATCTACCTGCTCAGCACAGGTCTGCAGTACATTGTCAATTATCTCGGGCATAAGCTGGGCATCAACATTGAAACAGATATGCGCCAGGAGCTTTTCCAACATGTACAGCGCCAATCTTTCCGCTACTTTGACAATACAAAAACAGGACATATCATCAGCCGCATCACAAATGATCTGTTTGATATCGGAGAGCTGGCCCATCACGGACCGGAAGATTTGTTCATCGCCGTGATGACCTTTTTAGGTGCATTTTGGATTATGCTGACGATTAATGTGAAGCTTGCATTGGTTGCAGTTCTGTTTGTGCCGTTATTGATTATCTTGATCACCTATTCCAATATCAGGATGAACCGGGCTTGGCGCCAGATGTACAGCGAAATCGCCGATGTTAATGCCAGGGTTGAGGACAGCGTTTCAGGCGTTCGCGTCGTTCAATCTTTTACGAATGAGCGCTTTGAGATATCCCGGTTTTTAAAAAACAATCAAAAGTTCCGCAAGGCGAAGCTGAAGGGCTACAAAACGATGGCTCTCACGACTGCCGGAACCTTTTTGATGACGCGGCTGATGATTCTGGCAGTGCTCGTGTTCGGAGCTTGGCTCAGTTTTTCCGGGAATATGTCCTACGGGGAATTCGTCGGGTTTGTTCTTTATGTCAACGTGCTGTTTAAGCCGATTGATAAAATCAGCGCCATTTTGGAGCTTTATCCTAAAGGAATGGCAGGATTTAAGCGGTTTACGGAGTTGATCGATACAAAGCCGCAGATTGTCGACCGCAAAGATGCGATTGATGTTCCGGCGCTGGAAGGAAACATCGTCTTCAAGAATGTGACGTTCGGCTATGAAAAACATAAACCCGTCCTGCGAGGCATCGATCTGTCAATTAAAGCCGGAGAAACCGTCGCCTTTGTCGGGCCGTCGGGAGCGGGCAAAACGACGATCAGCTCGCTGATTCCGCGCTTTTACGATATAGACGGCGGGGCCATCACAATTGACGGCATCGATATTCGCGATATGACAAAACGCTCTCTCCGTTCGCAAATCGGCATCGTCCAGCAGGATGTGTTTCTTTTTACGGGAACGCTCCGCGAAAACATTGCCTACGGAAAACTGGATGCCACAGATGAAGAAATTCAGCGGGCCGCCAAAATGGCGCATTTGGAACAGCTGATCGAGTCGCTCCCCGACGGTTATGAAACCCAGGTCGGCGAAAGGGGGCTGAAGCTGTCAGGGGGCCAAAAGCAGAGGATTGCCATCGCCAGGATGTTTCTAAAAAACCCGCCGATTCTCATATTGGACGAAGCCACATCAGCACTTGACACAGAGACGGAGCAGGTGATTCAAAACGCTTTGACGGAGCTCGCAAAAGACAGGACGACGCTTGTCATTGCCCACAGACTTGCTACGATCCGCAATGCCGACCGGATCGTGGTCGTGACAGAGAATGGAATCGCAGAAGAAGGGACACATGATGAACTGGTTGAGCGCGGCGGTATTTTCGCAAATCTTCATCGTGTACAGTATCAGTCGTAAATGATTGGAAACAGGCAAGCCCATGTTTGGGCTTGTTTTTTTAAGGGCAAAAGACCTTGAAAAGAAAGGGAACGGATGCTACACTTTCGTTATATATTATCGATATCGGATTTCGATATTGAATTTCGTTAAAGGGGGTGCGGTATTGGAAGATAAGGTATTGCGAAAGCTATTTCTAGGATTTATTCAAATTCATATTCTGCACCACGCCAGCGAACACCCGATTTTCGGATTGTGGATGCTTGAGGAATTGAAAGAGCACGGATATAACATCAGTGCGGGAACGCTGTATCCGATCCTTCATTCTATGGAAGCTGACGGACTTCTTCGAAAAGAAGAACAGAATGTGGACGGAAAGATCAGAAAATACTATTCAACCACGGAAAAAGGAGCAAGCGTACTGAAGGAAGCCAGATTGAAAGCATATGAACTGTTTAAAGAAATTAAAGAATAGAGGAGTGGAATGATGACAAAGCATAAAGCGGACAGAAGCTTGAAGTCGCTGCTTGAAATTCTATTCGTTTCAACCAGGCTTGGATTGACATCATTCGGAGGTCCGATCGCACATTTAGGATATTTTCATGCCGAATATGTCCGTAAAAGAAAATGGATGGACGAAAAAAACTATGCCGATCTGGTCGCTTTATGCCAGTTTCTGCCCGGTCCTGCCAGCAGCCAGGTGGGGATCGGAATCGGCGTGATGAGAGCCGGCGTCCTCGGCGGAATCTCAGCGTTCATCGGGTTTACTCTTCCATCTGTCATAGCGCTTGTATTATTTGCCATGGTTCTGCAAGGCTTCGATATTGGAACAGCCGGCTGGATTCATGGACTGAAAATCGTCGCCGTCGCCGTAGTCGCCCATGCCGTTATGGGGATGGCGCAAAAGCTGACACCTGATAAAAGGCGCAAAGCGATTGCGCTGTTTGCTCTGGTCGCCACTCTTCTCTGGCAGACGGCTTTTACACAGGTCGGAGTCATCCTGCTCGCCGCTTTCGCCGGATATCTTATCTATAAAGAGCAAGTTGAAACGGATGATTCCGTCATGCAGTTTCCTGTGTCGCGCCGGTTTGCAGCGGTCTGTCTCAGCTTGTTTTTCGGGCTTCTCATTTTGCTGCCGGTGCTCAGGGAAATGACATCTTCCGGCTGGATTGCCATGTTTGACAGCTTTTACAGGTCGGGTTCTTTGGTCTTCGGAGGAGGGCATGTTGTCCTGCCATTATTAGAACGGGAATTTGTACCGGCGGGATGGTTAAGTGAAGAGGCATTTTTGGCCGGATATGGAGCCGCACAAGCTGTTCCGGGGCCTTTGTTTACATTCGCTGCATATCTTGGTGCGGTGATCAGCGGCTGGCAAGGCGGATTGCTCGCCACAGCGGCGATTTTTCTGCCGGCGTTCCTGCTGATTCTGGGGACGCTGCCCTTCTGGGATACGCTGCGCCGCAATCCTAAAGTAAAAGGCGCTTTAATGGGAGTGAATGCAGCTGTTGTGGGGATATTGATTTCCGCGTTTTATCACCCGATCTGGACCAGCTCCGTATTGGCGCCGATCGATTTTGCATTCGCTGCGGTTTTGTTCAGCCTGCTTGTCTACTGGAAGCTCTCGCCGTGGATCATCGTTGCAGCCGGTGCTGTCGGCGGTGCGATGTTGCAGCTGTTGTAAGTGGAGAAGGCTGCCGATCATTCGGCAGCCTTGTTTCGCGTATCAACGGTGTTCTTTTCCGATTTCGGGAAGCACCGTTTTGGCAATATTTTCGTCCAGTTTTTCATAGTCGTAGTAATGAATCGCATCATATAATTCTTCGCGTGTCTGCATGTCATCGAGCACACCCTTTTGCGTGCCTTTTTCGAAAATCTCCGCGAAGACCCGCTCATAAGCTTTCGCGGCGGCGCGCAGGGAAGTCACAGGGTAAATAACCATGCTGCAGCCGAGCATTTGGAATTCGTCAGCCGTATAATAAGGCGTTTTTCCGAATTCGGTCATATTGGCCAGGAGCGGCGCTTTAATGGAAGAAGCCATTTCCCGGAATTCGGCTGCGCTCGTTAATGCTTCAGGAAAGATGGCATCGGCTCCCGCGTCGGCATATAAATTGGCGCGCCTGACGGCGGCTTCCATCCCTTCTGCTGCTTTTGCATCCGTCCGAGCCACGACAACGAGCGAAGGGGCGGTTTCTTTTATCGCTCTAATTTTTGCGATCATGTCCTCTGCGGGTACGAGCGTTTTTCCATTTAAATGTCCGCATTTTTTAGGCAGTTGCTGATCTTCGATTTGGACGGCTGCGACTCTGCTCTCGGCCATTTCGGCGGCCGTGCGTGCCGCATTTAGGACACCGCCGTAGCCGGTGTCGATATCGACCAAAAGCGGAAGATTTGCGGCTCTCACAAGTTCGCTTGCTTTTTCAGCGATTTCCTGGGAGTGTATCATTCCGAGGTCAGGGAGCCCGCGGCTTGCCGTGTAGGCGGCCCCGGAGAGATAGAGCGCTTTGAAGCCGATGTTTTTTGCGGTAATGGCAGCCATTCCGTCATGAACACCGGGTATTTTCAAAATATCAGGTGCTTTCATCAGTTTTCTGAATGCATTGGCCAGCTCTTCCTGAGTTGATTGTTTCGAGACAATCCACATATTCAAAACCTCCTAAATGACAAACAATTCCATGAAATCCGGTACAGGTGTACCGCTTAATCTGTGAGGATCATTCAGCAGGGCGTTGATTCGTTCCGCTTGCCCCGCCGGAAAGCGCGTTTTTAAATTATTGATAAATTTGTCTTTTAAGAGCGGGATGCCCTCGTTGCGGCGGCGCCGATGACCAATCGGGTATTCGACCGCGATTTTTTCCGAGTGTGTGCCGTCTTTATAAAACACTTGAACAGCGTTGGCGATCGAGCGTTTTTCCGGGTCGAGATAATCGACGGAATACTGTTTGTTTTCGACTGTCGTCATTTTTTCGCGCAGCCTGTCGATCTCCGGATTTTGCGCGGTTTCGTCTTCATAATGGTCAGCGGTAATATCGCCGTAGATCAGTCCGATCGCTGTTATATACTGAAGGCAGTGATCACGGTCAGCCGGATTGTGTAATTCTCCCGTTTTGTCGATAATCCGGATGGCCGATTCGTGCGTCGTGATCACGATTTGGCCGATGTCATCAAGTCTGTCCTTCACTTCAGGGTGAAGCCTGATCGCGGCTTCAGCAGCCGTTTGAGCGTGGAATTCAGCCGGATACGAAATTTTAAAAAGGACATTTTCGATGACATAAGAGTCGAGCGGTCTGGCGAGCGTCAATTCTTTTCCTCCGAATAAGACATCCTGAAACCCCCACATTGGAGCAGACAAAGCGGTTTTATATCCCATTTCGCCTTTCAAGGTCATCATCGCGAGCCTCACGCCGCGGCTAGTCGCATCACCGGCTGCCCAGGACTTACGCGAGCCGGTATTCGGAGCATGGCGGTACGTCCGCAGGCTTGAATTATCGACCCAGGCCTGGGAGACGGCATTGATAACATCCTGTTTTGTGCCCCCCAATAGTGAGCATGCCACAGCAGTGGAGGCGACTTTTACGAATAGCACATGGTCAAGCCCGTTTCTGTTTAAGCTGTTGTCGAGAGCAAGGACGCCTTGGATTTCATGAGCCTTAACAATTGCCGTCAGGACATCGTTAATCGTGAGCGGTTCCTTGCCCGCCGCGAGCAGCTGTCTGCTGACATAGTCGGCGCAGGCTAAAATCGCTCCGAGGTTATCTGACGGATGGCCCCATTCGGCCGCAAGCCATGTGTCGTTATAATCGAGCCAGCGGATCATGCAGCCGATATTAAAGGCGCCGTGAACAGGATCAAGCTCAAATTGCGTTCCCGGGACGCGGGTGCCGTTCGGGACGACGGTACCCGGGGCAATCGGGCCGAGATGCTTGGCGCATTCCGGATATTTGAGCGCCAATATTCCGCAGCCCAGTGTATCCATTAAGACGTAACGGGCGGTTTCAATCGCTTCTTCGCTTGAAATCTTGGCATTTACCGTATAGTCGGCGATCTCTTCCAGCAATTGATCACAGTTTTGGAGCGTTTGACTTTCAGTTTTCATAACATCTATCTCCCTTCTTTCTGAATCAAAGCGAATTATGGATGAAGATGACGCGGTCCCGTATAGTGAACTCTCGGGCGGAACAGCCTGTTGTCTTCATGCTGTTCAATGACATGCGCGCTAAGACCGACCGACCGTGCCGCGAAAAATATCGGAGTATAGAGATCGATCGGTATGCCGAGCAGGTAATAGACTGGAGCCGCATAGTAGTCGAGGTTCGGATACAGGCCTTTTTCTTCGCGCATCAGCTTTTCGCCGGCATCGCACATCTCATATAAATCCTGTCTGCCGGTTTTATGAGAAAGCGAATAGAGCGCCTTTTTCAGCAAGGCTGCGCGCGGGTCCATTTTTCTCATATAGACGCGGTGCCCAAAGCCCATGATTTTTTCTTTTCTGCTTAACTTATGTTCAATCAGCTTGCAGAAGCCCGATTTTGTTTCTCCTTCGAGCAGCATGTACATGACCGCTTCATTCGCACCGCCGTGCAAATGTCCTTTTAGCGATGCTACAGCGCCTGTGAAAGCACCGTATATATCTGTGTTTGTCGATGCGATGACTCTTGCGGCAAATGTGGAGTTCGGCATTTCGTGCTCGCTGTAAAGCATTAATGTCTGATCAAAGACGGCTGTTTCTTGGGGAGTCGGTTCTTTTTCCGTCAGCATATATAAAAAGTTCTGGCTGAATGAAAGCTGTTTGTCAGGCGTGATGACGTTTTTCTGGTGAAGGATGCGGTAGCTGTTGGCGGTAATATTCGGAACCTGTGCGATCAAGCGCAGCGCTTTGCTTCTGTTTGCTGCTTGAGATCTGTCATTCAATTCGGGATCATATCCTGCTAAAGCGGAAATCCCGGTTCGGAGCGCATCCATCGGATGGGTATTATTCGGAAGCGACTTCAGAATAGTATAGATTCCGCCGGGCAGTTCATACGCACTTTTTAAAGCGCTTTCAATTCCTTTCAATTCCATTGGATCTGGCAGCTTATCTTGAAGGAGAAGATAGACGAGGTCAAGATATGTTTTTTGTTCTGCAAGTTCGATTAAATCATAGCCTTTAATGACGATTTGTTCCGCTTCCGTATCTAAGAAAGAAATGTTCGTTTCTCCAGCAATAACGCCTTCTAATCCCGGTTTAAATACACCTTGTTTGCCCATTTTTCCACCTCTTATTCGTTTTTTAACATTTGTGTCAAAAACGTGCTGTGATAATGGCATTGGCTGTTCGGCGGATTAGTATGAACGTTCGAGCGTTTCTTCAATTGAACGTAAGCTTCGTTTAATGTGGGAACGCATGGCGGCTTCTGCCAAAACGCTGTTTTTTTCTTTGACGGCATTAAAAATATCCAAGTGTTCATTGAAAGATACAGACGGTTTGTAGTCAGGATTTTTGTATCCGCTGATTCTGCGATACCGTTCAATCCTGCTTTCAAGCTGATCCAGAAAACGTTTTGCGGTTGCATTTGTGCTGATGGCGTGCAAGATAGAATGAAATTCTGATCCGTATTTGACCGTATCTGTTTTGCGGCCCTTTACGGCAGCCAGCTTCATCAGTTCGATGCGGTCTTCAAGCTGATGAAGGCTCTCCGGCGTCACCAGCTGTGCGGCTTCGGCAGTGAGTAGTCCTTCAAGCGCTTCACGCACTTTAAAAACCTCTTTCGCTTCAGCGAGCGAAATCGGGCATACGCGAAGCCGGCCGTTCGGCTGTTTACTGACCAATCCTTCAAGCTCCAGCCGGTAAAGAGCCTGGCGAAGAGGAGTTCTGCTGATGTTTAAACCCTTTGCAAGACTGTCTTCAGCAAGCTGTTCAGAGGGAGGATATTCAAGTTCGATGATTTTCGTTCTTAATTCGTTATAAGCGTAATCACTTGCAGACTGTCTTTTGACTGGATTTGAAGAGTGCATGAAAAAAGCTTTCGCCTCCTTTTTTCAGAATATAATTATTATTGTATACAATAATACAGATATGTCAATGTCATCCACTGAAGACCAATAAATCATCTCATTCATCATTGCCTTCATTTCTGGCATCTCGTCTGTCGAAAATGGTAAAATATATCACAATCGACAAAGAGGCGATTTGCTTTTTAGCAAAAAGGAGGCCAACAAAAATGAATCCAGCTCACGAACCTCTCCCGCTCGAATTTTACAACAAGCCAACAATTGAACTTGCCAGGTCCCTGTTGGGCTGTCTTCTCGTTAAAGAAACGGAAGAAGGGCCTGCTTCAGGATATATTGTGGAGACAGAGGCTTATAAAGGGCCAGGGGACAGAGCAGCTCACAGCTATGGCAACCGCCGGACAAAGCGCACCGAAATCATGTATCGTGAAGCCGGCGTGGTGTATACGTACACCATGCATACCCACACACTCATCAATGTTGTAAGCGGAGGAGCCGATGAACCTGAGGCCGTGCTGATCAGAGCGCTTGAACCTCATGAAGGCCTCGCGCTGATGGAGAAGCGAAGGAGCGGAAAGAAACCGCGCGATTGGACAAACGGTCCGGGAAAGCTGACAAAGGCGCTTTCCATCACGATGAACGATTACGGCAGACCGCTGACGGGGCCGCCGCTTTATATCGCAAAAGGGTATGAACCCCAAGATATTTTGAGCGGTCCGCGAATTGGCATTGACAACTCAGGTGAAGCGAGGGAATACCCTTGGCGATTCTGGATAAAAGGGAACCGCTATGTCTCAAGATAGTTAAAAGGTTTGGCTCCCGTTCATCAGGGAAAACAGTAAAAAAAACAGGAGGGAGTCAAGCCATGAAAAAAATGATTAAAAGCGCCGTCAAATGGGCGCCTGTCATCTATCCGATCGCATGGAAAATCATTAAAAACCGAAGGGAGAAAAAGAATCTGAAAGCCGGTTAAACCGGCTTTTTTCTTGGAGAAAGGCCAAATTGACTTGAAAGCGCAGTCATAATAGAATTTACTTAACTATGAGACAAATTTCACAAAAAAATGAATATACCTGAGTGTATAGGTTTGTTCTCGGTTCAAGTATCTTAGTGGGAGGGTCTTTTTCTATGCTCAATGCTCGGCTTAAGCTTATCCTCGGCGAATTGATAGGGGCAGAATCACCATTAACCAGCGCATATTTGGCCAATGAGCTAAATGTGACCTCTCGGACGATCAGATCAGATGTGAAAGAATTAGACCGGCTTCTCTCCAAAAACGGCGCTGCCGTCCAATCGATCAGGGGTGCAGGCTATCGGCTCTCCATCAAGAATGACCGCCTCTTTCGCCAGCTTCTGCAGCACACATTTCATCAAGAGCTTTCTACTCCCGTTTTTCCAAATGAGCGTATTCTCTATTTATTAAAAAGGCTTCTCTTAACTGAGGAGTATGTCAAACTTGAAGATTTAGCCGCTGAGATGTATATCAGCAAATCGACGGTCCAAAACGATATGAGAGATGTGAAGAAAAGGCTTAAACCTTACGACATTGAGCTGAAGATCAAGCCGAATTACGGCTTTAAGCTGAAGGGAGATGAGATGAAGCTGCGATCGTGCATCGCAGAGCACCTTTTTCCAAAGCGGGAAACGGATATTGATATTATGAACACCCGGATATCCATTCTCCCAAAAGAAGAGCTTGCTATGATCCGTCAAACGATTTTAGAAAAAATAAGCGAAGATCAAATTTCTCTTTCAGATATCGGACTAAACAATCTTCTCATCCACGTCGCCATTGCATGCAAACGCATCCGAAGCGGCAAACATGTTTCTCTTTATTCCAAAGATGTAAAGGAGATTATGAATCATAAAGAATATGAAGTGGCGAGGGCGATTGTCCGCACTCTTGAACAAAAGCTGCACGTGGCGTTTCCAGAAAAAGAAACGGCCTACATCGCCATCCATTTGCTTGGCGCGAAAAGGACGGTTATGGCCGCCATTCGCAGCGGTGCAATCGAAAGCATGATGGATGAAGAAGAGACAGACCGGCTGACGCAATTGATCATGAAAACCATCGATCAAAAATTCACCCTCGGCATTGGGGATGACAAAGAATTAAAAATCGGTCTCGGCCTTCACCTAAAACCGGCTTTGAATCGCTGCAGATACGGCATGAATATCAGAAATCCAATGCTGGATGCAATTAAGGCCAATTATCCGCTCGCATTTGAAGCGGGTATTCAAGCCGGTGAAGTCATCAAAAGAGAGACGGGATTTGACATTCAGGAAAGCGAGGTCGGCTACCTCGCGTTGCATATAGGCGCAGCCATGGAAAGAAGAAACATGAACAGGCCCTCAAAACGCTGTATGATTGTCTGTGCTTCAGGGGCCGGAAGCGCCATGCTGCTTCAGGACAGACTGCGGGCAACATTCGGTTCAAAGCTTGAGATCCTTGGAACGGTTGATTACTACAAGCTGAATCAAATGTCGCTCCATGCACTCGACTTTGTTATCAGCACAATACCGCTGTCCGATGATCTTCCCATTCCGGTGATTCAAGTAAACACAATACTGGGAGGGGGAGATTTAACGAAAATAGAACAAGTGCTTGCCGAAGATGACGGAATCGCTTCGACTTATACGAGAAAAGAGCTTGTCTTTTTGCGGGAAAGTCTGTCTTCAAGAGAGGATGTCCTTCGCTTTCTGTGCGGAAAAGTGACGCAATCAGGGCTTGCAGACGCGGGGCTTGAAGCCTCGGTCTTTGAACGGGAGGCCGTTGCGCCCACTTGCTTCGGCAATCTGGTTGCGATTCCGCATCCGATGACACCAAAAACCGCTTCAACTTTTTGGGCGGTTTGCACGCTGCAAAAACCGATAGTCTGGGAGAATAAGAGGGTTCAATTCGTCTGCCTTCTTTGTGTAGAAAAGGACAATACAGCAAATTTGCAGGAGATGTACAAATTTTTGGGCCGTGTTTTAGATGACAGGGCGATTGTCCGGGAACTCCTGAAATGCAAAACGTACTGGGAGTTTATGTCCGTCTTTAAAAAAAGCGGGCCGGCTCATCGATATGCCAAATGAAGATGTCCCCTTGTCTTTTTTCCTCTTCGCTGAGGAAAATCATTAAGTGTATATGAAAACGGTTTCATTATATGATGAAACTGTAAGAGAGATCAGACACGATACGTAAAAGGGGGACTATTTAACATGAATATCTTATTAGCTTGCGCCGCAGGAATGTCAACGAGTCTGCTTGTGACGAAAATGGAAAAAAGTGCAGAGGAACAAGGAAAAGACTATAAAATCTGGGCCGTTTCCGGAGGAGAGGTTCAGAATCATATCGATAAAGCCGACGTATTGCTTCTTGGCCCGCAAGTCCGTTACATGCTCCCGCAATTAAAAAAATTAGGAGAATCGAAAGGTGTACCCGTCGATGTCATCAATACGGTCCATTACGGAACTTGTAATGGAGCTGAAGTGTTAAAATCCGCCGAACAGCTTGCCGGCTCTTAAAGGAGGCGGCACAAGTGAACAAGTTTAATGCATTTTTAGAGGAGAAGATCATGCCGGTTGCCGGCAGAATTGCCGCCCAGCGCCATTTGCAGGCTCTCAGAGACGGCATTATTCTGACCATGCCATTAATCATTATCGGATCGCTGTTTCTCATTTTAGCCAATTTGCCGATTCCGGGATATCCGGAATTCATGGCGGGGATTTTCGGCGATCAATGGGCTGAGAAATTAAGCTATCCGGTTAATGTCAGCTTTGACATTATGGCGCTGATCGCCACGTTTGGCATCGCCTACCGTCTGGCGGAGAAATATGATATCGATGCCCTGTCATCGGGCGCCATTGCCGTAGCAGCTTTTCTGCTTGCGACCCCCTACCAGATTCCGTTCACACCCGAAGGCGCAACAGAGGAAATTTTAGTGTCAGGCGGCATCCCGATTTCATTAATGGGAAGCAAAGGTCTGTTTGTCGGCATGCTGATCGCGATGTTCTCCACTGAGGTTTACCGCTGGGTCGTTCAAAAGGATATTGTCGTCAAAATGCCGGACGGCGTACCGCCGGCTGTCAGCAAATCATTTATCGCTCTGATTCCGGGATTCGCCGTTATCGGCTCGATCTGGGCGGCCCGCCTTTTAATTGAAATGACGCCGTTTGAAAGCCTCCATAATGTCGTCAACGTCCTTTTGGGAACGCCTCTTTCCGTCCTTGGCGGCAGTCTCGGCGGAAGCCTTATTGCCGAAACTGTGAAAATGCTGCTGTGGTCCTGCGGCCTTCATGGAGCAAACATTGTCGGCGGAGTGATGTCGCCGATCTGGTACGGAGCGATGGACGAAAACCGTCTCGCTTTCCAAGCCGGAGAAGCGCTCCCGAACATATTTACGACGCAGTTTTTTGAGATTTGGATCAACATCGGCGGCAGCGGCGCTACTTTGGCTTTGGTCATTACGATGTTTCTTAGGGCGCGAAGCAAGCAAATGAAACAGCTCGGCAGACTCGCCATCGGCCCCGCTGTTTTTAACATCAACGAACCGATTATCTTCGGCATGCCGATCGTCATGAACCCGATGCTGCTGATCCCGTTCATCGTGTCGCCGCTGCTGATGATAACGGCAACCTATATTGGAATGAGCACAGGTCTTGTTGCAAAGCCGGCTGGGATTGCCGTGCCGTGGACGATGCCGCCCGGCTTTTCCGGATATTTGGCAACAGGAGGGAAAATTTCCGGAGCGGTCATGCAGCTGATCAATCTGTTGATCTCGTTTGTCGTATACTATCCGTTCTTTAGAATGTGGGATAAACAAAAGCTGAAAGAAGAGAGCGAACTGGAGACCGGAACGGCTGCAAGCGATGGTCAACAGGTCAGTGTATAGAAAAGGGGTGCCAAAATGTCCGAGGAATTGGAACGAACGATATTTCAAATTATCCTTCACGGAGGAAACGGCAGGAGCTTTTGCATGGAAGCGATAGCCGAAGCCAAAAAGGGAGATTTCGCAGCTGCAAAAGAAAAGATCCGGGCGGCTGACGAAGAACTGATCAGGGCGCATCACTTTCAGACAGCTTTGATTCAAAATGAAGCGAAGGGTGCGAAAACCGAACCTTCACTGCTCATGATTCATGCCCAGGATCATTTAATGAATGCGATGACCATGAAAGATTTGGCCGCGGAGATTGTCGAGCTCTATGAAAAAATGAATATCCACGGAGGTGTCAATTGATGAAAAAAGGATTGAAAATCGTAACAATTGGCGGAGGTTCAAGTTATACGCCCGAGCTTGTCGAGGGATTAATCAAACGGCATGACGAGCTTCCGGTCAGCGAGCTCTGGCTCGTCGATATACCGGAAGGGGAAGAAAAACTTAATATCGTCGGCACGCTGGCGAAGCGAATGGTCGAAAAAGCAGGCGTCCCGATCAAAGTCCATCTGACGCTAGACCGCAGGGAGGCTTTAAAAGACGCTGATTTTGTCACGACGCAATTCCGCGTCGGCTTGCTCGAAGCGAGAGCAAAAGATGAACGAATTCCTTTAAAATACGGGGTGATCGGTCAGGAAACAAATGGACCGGGCGGCCTTTTCAAGGGGCTTCGCACCATTCCGGTCATCCTTGAGATTGCAAAAGACATCGAAGAACTGTGCCCCGACGCGTGGCTTGTCAATTTTACCAACCCGGCAGGCATGGTGACTGAAGCGCTGCTCCGCTATTCTAATTTGAAAAAAGTCGTCGGGCTCTGCAATGTGCCGATCGGCATGAAGATGGGGGTTGCAAAGGCGCTCGATGTTGATGAAAGCCGCATAGACATTCAATTTGCAGGATTAAATCATATGGTGTTCGGACTCGACGTTTTCCTTGACGGCGTCAGCGTCAAAGACAAAGTGATCGAAGCGATGGCAGATCCAGAAAATGCGATGACGATGAAAAATATCTCCGGAGAATCGTGGGAACCCGACTTTATCCGCGGCCTTGGCCTGATTCCGTGCGGCTACCACCGCTACTACTATAAAACACAGGAAATGCTTGAACACGAACTGGAGGCTTCAAAAACGGAAGGAACGCGTGCAGAGGTTGTTCAGCAAGTTGAAAAGGAATTGTTTGAGCTGTATAAAGATCCGGAGCTGGCGATCAAACCGCCCCAGCTTGAAAAGCGCGGCGGCGCATATTACAGTGATGCCGCCTGCAACTTGATCAGCTCGATTTACAATGACAAGCACGATATTCAACCTGTTAACACGATGAATAACGGAGCGATCGCAAGCATTCCTGATGACTCCGCAGTGGAAGTCAACTGTGTCATGACGAAAAACGGGCCGAAACCGATCGCGGTCGGAGATTTGCCTGTCACCGTGAGAGGTCTTGTCCAGCAAATTAAATCGTTCGAACGCGTTGCGGCTGAAGCGGCTGTTACAGGCGATTACAACACTGCACTTGTGGCCATGACGATCAACCCGCTCGTTCCGTCCGACAAAATTGCGAAACAAATACTGGACGAAATGCTTGAAGCGCATAAAGAGCATCTTCCGCAGTTTTTTAGATCTGTAGAAGCATAGGAATAGATTTGAGGTTCCGGTGTGTTTGCCGGAACCTTTTCATTGTTGGAGGCGCCGCTGCGCCCGCCTGACCCGGTGAAACTGCGGCCGTCACATTCGTACTACATATTTGCGCTAGCTTCTTTTTCTTTTATCAGATCTGACCGCCGGGCCCTGGCAAGCTGAGTAAATATGAGGATGCCGATGCCCGCAATGATTTCGATGAAGCCGCCGATTGCAATCACGTTTCCCGCGCCAAGCATTTTTGCGGCATATCCGCAGGCAATTGCCCCTAAAGGAAGCGATAGATTTGTGATCATATGGATGACTGCAAACACTTGAGGCTGGTCATCCCCTTCGACAGATGTCTGGATAATCGTGAATTCGGGGACATTAATCGAGCTGATGGCTGCCCCGAATGCAAAGGCGGCGAGAAATACGAGCGGCAGGAAAGTATTCAGTCCTGCGATAAAATAAGCTGCACCTTCGAGAATGCCTGCCGTAATAAAAAGGAGTCCGTACCTGTTGATTTTTACTTTTGCAAGGATAAATCCCAGTAAAAATGCTCCTCCTGCCGTCGTCGCCTTCAGCAGCGAGTGGATGAACGGCGTTCCGTTTAAATCCTCAGCAACATATACCGCGGAAAGGGCTTCCCAGGGTGAAGCCGCCAGGTTCATGAAGATGCAATAAATCGCGAGCGGATATAATATTTTGTGGTTTTTCACCAATGTAAATCCTCTTTTTAATCTCGCAAAATATGTACCTCTTTGAGCAAGAGACTTAGACTGTGAATGAGTCCGGGTGATGCTGTATTTGATGCAAAGCATGAATAGGCCCGATATGATATAAAAGATAAATGAAAAGACCAAAGTCGTTGCAGGACCGATAAAAGTCAGCAGCACTCCGCACAATGTAACGGCTCCCAGCCTGATGATTTCTGAAGAAGACTGGAGAATCGCGTTGGCTTTTTGGATGAGATTTTCGTTCACGATCTGCGGAATCAGCGTAATTGACGCCGGGTTATATGTCGCGCCTGTTGCCGAATGGATGATCATGAGGCCTAAAACAAACCACATCGGTGAAAAGCCGTTTAAATAGCAAATCGGTATAGTAATGACGACGGCTGCCCTTGTTAAATCCGAAAAGTACATCCAGAATTTCAGGGCGCTTCTTTTGACTAAAGGCCCTGTAATCGGCGCCAAAAAGGCTTCGGGGAGAAAAGTGACGGCAAGAAGCAGGGAAGTGCCGATTGCACCTTTTCCGTCAAAGATTAAAAACCATAAAATAGAATTGAAGGCAAAACAGTCAGCAGAGATTTTGATTAGCCTGGAGATGAAAAGGAACGTGTAATTCTTTTCCCAGACGCTCAATTTTGTTTGATCCATCGTTCAGCGTCCTTTCTTGATTTGCGTGTTACATCAGAACGGATAATCTCTCCTTTCCGGCATGGTTATTGATAATTTTAACATAAAGTATATAAAATGGAATCGTTTTATGCGGGAGGGATTGCAAGTCGGATTGAAAAAGAGGCAAGTAGGGTGGAAACAGAGCCTGCCGCCGGCGAATTTTACGATAAGGGTGCAAGCCCTCTTTTTTGCAAAAGAGAGCTTAAACCGCTTAGCAGGACTGGCTTACTTTATCAACTTCAACTGTCCAGCCGAATGTGTCAGGCAAAGCGCCTTTTTGAATACCGGTGATCGTTTGGTAGAGCCTTTTGGCGATTTCTCCAGTTTGACCGTTGTTGATCACAAGGCTTTCGTCTTTCCAGATCAGCTCGCCGACGGGGGAAATGACAGCGGCGGTTCCGGTGCCGAATGCTTCCTCAAGCAGGCCGTCTTTGTGAGCCTGAACCAGTTCATCAACTGAAATTTTTCTTTCGGTTACGGAGAGTCCCCATTGTTTTAAGAGATGGATGACGGAGTTTCTCGTAATGCCTTCCAAAATGCTTCCGTTTAGAGCCGGAGTGACAATTTCACCGCTGATTTTGAAGAAGATGTTCATGCTGCCTACTTCTTCAATGTATTTCTTTTCAACTCCGTCAAGCCACAGCACTTGTGAGAAGCCTTTGCTTTCCGCAACTTCCTGAGCCTTCAGGCTCGCAGCGTAGTTTCCGGCCGTTTTCGCATTGCCTGTACCGCCTGCCACAGCACGGACAAATTCGCTTTCAACAGCAATTTTCACAGGGCGGATGCCTTCTTTGTAATAAGATCCGACCGGCGATAAAATGATCAGCATTTTATACATATTGGATGGGGCGACGCCAAGGTACGGTTCTGTTGAAATAATGAACGGACGGATATAAAGGGATGTCCCCTCAGCTTGAGGAATCCATTCCTTGTCGATCTGAACCAGCTGCTTCAGCCCTTCCAGAACGATTTCAGGATCAATCCGGGGAATGCAGAGGCGGTCGTTGGATTTATTGAGTCTCTCGAAGTTTTTTTCAGGTCTGAACAGAAGAACTCTGCCTTCGCTTGATAAATAAGCTTTTAATCCTTCAAAAACGGATTGTCCGTAGTGGTAAACCATTGCAGCCGGGTCCATTTCAATCGGCTGGTAAGGAACGATTCTCAGATCGTGCCAGCCGTTTTCAGCCGTATAGTCCATGATAAACATGTGGTCGGTAAAGGTCCGGCCGAATTCGAGCTTGTCAGCCTCTGGCTTTTGCTTTTTTGCTGTACTGAGCTGTACGCTGATCGTTTGTTTTGTCATATTCATTCTCCCTGCCGTTTCTAGTCTTTTTCCAAAAAATATTTATCTTCTATTTTAAACCTTCTCTTGATAATCGCAATAGATTTCAGAGAAATTTGTAAAATAGAATTTTTGGAAACATTAGAAATTTAAAACAGAAAAAAAGGGACTCCCCAGCGGGGAATCCTTTTTTATGATGACTTTTTATAAAAAGCTTCGATCTCCTGATCGACGTAAACCCAGCCTTTCCAGCCAAGGTGGAGCGTATCTTTCAAGAAGTACGGATCATATTCATGATTCGTTAAATCAGCAACTTGAAAGCCCTCTTGTTCGATTTCTTTTTTGATCTTTTTATAGAAATCCGTCCGGCCTTTTTTAGGGAAGCCGGTATAGTCGTAAAATTTGCCGTGGACCGGAACCGAGATGAACAGCGGTTCTGCGCCGGATTCTTTCAAAACATCCATCATGAGATGGAAATCGTGGAACTCGACGGACTCGGCATAGTTCATCTTTTTATTATGGCCTTTAAGCTTTTTCAGCTTCGGCTTCAATTTCTTATAAACGCCGTTTGAGATTTTAAACTCATTGTTCCGGGATTCTTTGGCGCCGACCTTTTCGGCCATCTGTTTTAATTCATCCCACGATTTGTTTTTTACATCTTGGGAAATGGTCCGCTTCGGTCCGTCTCCTTCAACCATGGAATAATAGATGTCCTTTTTCTCCAGAATGCTTTGGTAAGCTTTTGCCGGCGGCGTCAGAAGAGACAGTGCCACCTTGTCCTGGTCGAGCTCGGCTTTAAAAAGGGCTGAAAGCAGAGCGTCATTTTTCACTGCATGAAATTTAAGCATGCGTTTGATGATTTTTTTCTTCAGCCCGGAATCGACATTTTGATTGAACACAAGATCGTATGCCTGCAAAGCCGAGAAGTTCGGCGCAAAGTGGGCTTCGTCCGAGCCGTGTTTTTGAAACCACTGCGGAGAGATAATGAAAACGATTTTCTTGCCCTTTAATTGATCAGACTGCGCCGCAAAGTTGATCGCGTGAATCAAGGACTGTGAGCCGCCTTTTCCGACCAGGTAAGGCGTGAACCCTTGATTGTTTACTTTAAAATAGTTAGACGGATGGAATGCATCTAACCGGGACAATTCCGATGATCCGAAAATCGGCAGATATTTCGGGTCTTCAAGCGCTTTGCCTTGAAGATACATCCCCTGGAACATCATCGGGTTTAATTCTGTAGCTGAAGTTTCGACGCGATCTTTAGGAACCAGCTTTGTCAGCCATGCATTTGGGATCAAGATCGCGGTGAAAAAAAGTAAAAATGCCAAGATGATTGGCCCGAATAAAAAACGCTTTTTCATTATCTCAACTCATTCAGCTGCTTTATGATTTGATTTGGCGTGTTCCATGCATCCCGGTCAAACTCTGTAATCGGCACTGTGATGTTAAAATGGCTTTCGAATGCGAGCAGCAATTCCACCGTGCCGAAGGAATCGAGGATTCCCTCTTCGAATATATCAATATCCGGATTTTCCTTTACGATATCGTCCTGACATACCTCTGCTAAAACTGAAAGTACTTCTTGATTAAAATCCATTATGAAAATCTCCTTTTAGTGTATTAGTTTCCCTGAGAAAATTAAAAATCCAAAACATACAAAGTGGAAGGTCACCACAATTGAGACGGCTGTCGTCCACTTGTTGTTCGGCCACCACTTGTGCTTCTTATTCCATTTTTCAAAGAAGTTAAAGCCGACCATGAGCAGCGCGTGATACAGCCCGTAGACGATGTACTGAGGGGCAAGGCCGTGCCAGACGCCCATCAGAAGGAACAGCAGCACATATCCGATATTGGAAACAGCCATCCGGTTTGTGATCCATTTTTTCTTCGTCATCCAAAGGACAAAGCGCATGAAGACGTAGTCTCTGAACCAGAAGGAAAGCGACATATGCCAGCGGTTCCAGAAATCTTTAATATTGCGGCTGATGAACGGCTTATTAAAGTTTTCAGGGGATTTGATTCCCATGATATAGCTGACGCCGACCGCAAAAGCCGTGTATCCGGCGAAGTCAAAAAACAGATAAAGGCTGTACGCATACATGTATGCCAATCCATGCGAGAAGCTGCCGGAAGTCAAAAACGGCAGTTTCATTATGACATACGTATTAATGCAGTAGCCGATAATGAATTTGTACAAAAAGCCGAGAAAAATTTTATTGATTCCTTTGTAAAGCAGTTCTTCGTATTGCTCCTTTGTCCAAACCGTCTGATCGTCTTTTTCAAAACGGCGGTACCTGTCGATCGGACCTGACGAGATGGTTGGAAAAAAGAGAATAAAGTAAAGCAGTCTGCTGATTGGGAGCTGCTTTTTAATGAGACCGTCGCGGGTTTCAATGATGAGCTGAACCCCTTTAAAAGTTAAATACGAGATTCCGAGAAATGTTGCCCAGTTGTCAACGGCGAAAAACGGCAGCAGCTTTGACAGTGCCAGAGGCAGGATAGAAGCTGCTGCAGCCAGACAAAATACGATGCCGCTGTTCGCTTTTAGACGGTAAGCGATATAGCCTTTGATCAGAACCGTCTGCCAAAGCGTAAACAGGCACAGCATGATCAGCCCGTGCAGGCTGTTCGAAAAAATAAGCGCCAGAACCAGAACGGAAACCGCCATATTATATAAGCGGAAGCTTTTTCCGTTCAATCCGAGAATGATGGTCGGCGCCAGTAAAATTCCTAATATAATGAAGAAAAGAAATGAACCATAAGGCGTCATACGGTTACCTCTTCTTTTAATCTCTTGCGGTCGATTTTACCGTTTGCTGTCATCGGAATCTCTTTTTGATACATGAATTTTCTCGGAATCATATAGGCCGGCAGCTTGCTGCCCAAATCTTTCTTAATCGCGCTGGTTAACTGGTATTCCTTTTCGAAATCGTGTTCGGCAGGCACAATCATGGCGATCAGATACTCGATTTTCTCCTCGCGGTAGAATGGAATAACGACTGCCGACTGCACATATCGGGACTGATTGATTTGATATTCGATTTCTTCAAGCTCAATCCGGTAGCCGTGCAGTTTGATTTGGAAATCGAGTCTTCCGAGGAAGAAGAGCTGGCCGTTTTCTTTGTAACCTGCGTCACCGGTGCGGTAAGCAGGGGAGCCGTTGTAAGAGAAAAACGCTTTTTCCGTCAGCGCTTTTTCGCCTAAATAGCCTTTGCTGACGCTTGCTCCGGTAATTATGATCTCGCCTTTTTCCCCGTCTTGGACGGCTTTTCCGTCTTCATTGATGATTACGATTTCGGTTTCGGGCTTTTCAGAACCGACGGGAAGAGAAGAATACTTGTTTAATACGTCGTCTGTTACTTCGATGGAAGTGACGGCAACGGTCGCTTCGGTCGGGCCGTATGTGTTAAAAACACGAGCCTTTGGAAATCTTTCTTTAAGCTGTCTGGCGACTGACGCAGGAAGCGTTTCTCCGCAGAACATAAACAAGCTCAGCTCCGGAAGCAGCTCTTCCGAATAAGACGGATCCATCAAGCACATTTGTGCGAATGAAGGCGTCGATGTCCAGACGTTGACGTTGGACTGTTTCAGTGCTTCAAACAATAGTTTCGGCCGATTAATCATGTCTTTCGTAACCGTCCATAAGGTGCCTCCGGACTGCAGGCACGGATAAAGGTCCATTACCGATAAATCAAAGGAAAACGGGGCTTGATTTAAGAACACTTGGCCGCTTTCCACCGGAAAGTCATTCGTGATCCAATCTGTGAAGCTCTGAAGGTTATCGGCTGAGATTTGCACGCCTTTTGGATTTCCCGTGCTTCCGGATGTGTAGATAATGTAAAAAGTATCTTCCCCATGTACCCAGCGTCCGGGATCTGTCTCCGGCACCCCGTCTCCTTCAAGAACGCCCGGTTCCACTACGGAAATGAGGGCATCTCCCGTGTCAACCGAAGTGCCTGAATTATTGAGCAGAAGCTCGGCTTTTGAACTGTTGATGATTTTCAGAATCCGGTCTGCCGGAATCGATACGTCAACTGGAATGTACGGATGCCCGGCTTTTACACAAGCCAGGAAGGAAACCGCCATAACCGGTTTCATATGTCCGTAGACAATGATCGGAGAAGCATCTGTTAAAGCTTCGCTTTGAATCCTTGCGGCAAGGCGCTCAGATTGTGACCAAAGCTCTCCGTATGTCAGCTTTTCTTCTTCATTCACAAAAGCAAGGGTATCGGGTTGTGTTTGCGCGTATTTTTTAATTGTTTCAATCAGTTTCATTGTTTTCTTCTCCATTAAAAGTCATTATAAATATATGAACCTGTATTTGCTGTATGGAATCCGTAAATTAAAAACAGCAGCACCAGAATGAGAAAGTAATAGGAAGTGTTGAGCAGCCACTTCATTGTTGTTTTTTCATACAACATTCTTAGCTTATTTAACATTGATCTTTTCCTTTCCGTTATTGAATTGCCTTAACAACAGTATAAGACGAAAATGTTGTATAAAAGTTTCATTTGTGGGAGAGTTTTTATTTCCGAGCGCCGTCAGCCGTCAGCTCAGAGCCTATCCTATTATAAACATTTTTTGTTATTGTGGAAATAAATTCTTTTTAAATTACAAAAAAACAGGCTCATATGAAAAGCGGAGCGCCTTTCGATATGAACCTGCAGTTTTTCGGAAGAAGGCTTCGTGCGCGAATGAATTAATACTTTACAAAAGCGGAGCCCACAATGATCAGCAAAATAAATAATACAACAATCAAAGCGAAGCTATTAGAGTATGACATATTCTCACCTCCGAAAAGTGGTATTACAGAATATGATAGTTTTATGACTTTTGAAAGGGGTATAAATTTAAAAATGTGGAAAATGGTAAACCAGGCTATTTTTTGATCTCCGCTTTAAGTCGAAACTTTACCATGGAGGTACCCGTCTATTAACTGAAAAAACGAAACGAAATGATGTTATAAGGAGAAAAATACAATGGATATGGCGATAGATAAGATGATAGGACTGCCTGAAGCCCAGATAGAAGATTTGAGAAACCTGATGGAGGACTGGAAGAACGAACTCCTCGTCTATAAATTTGCCTTGGATCAAATGGATACGAAGTTTTCGATTATCAGCCAGGAATATAATTTAATTCACGGCCACAACCCGATTGAACATACGAAATCAAGGGTGAAAAGCTTTGAAAGCCTGATTAACAAGCTTGTGCGGAAGGGCTGCGATATTACGACAAAGGCCGCTAAGGAGCACATCAATGATATCGCCGGTCTCAGAATCGTCTGCTCGTTTTTATCCGACATTTACAATATGGTTGAAGTGCTGAAGGAACATGAAGACATCAA
Organism: Bacillus sp. FSL R7-0646; assembly: GCF_037969865.1. Classification (NCBI taxonomy): domain Bacteria; kingdom Bacillati; phylum Bacillota; class Bacilli; order Caryophanales; family Bacillaceae; genus Bacillus; species Bacillus sp. FSL R7-0646. The sequence goes on along the minus strand of NZ_CP150217.1, from coordinate 3,898,372 downwards.
AATTTTAAAAATGAAGGACTACATTAAAAATCCGAAGCCGAACGGATACAGGAGTCTTCACTTAATTGTAGAAGTGCCCGTTTACTTGACCAACCGCGTCGAGCACGCCAAGGTGGAGATTCAAATCAGGACGATCGCGATGGATTTCTGGGCGAGCCTCGAGCATAAAATCTACTACAAATTGAACAATGAAGTGCCGAACCAGCTCACTGATGAGCTGAAAGAAGCGGCTGACATCGCGAACTACTTGGATGAAAAGATGCTTCATATTCGAACAAAAGCGGATCAATAAAAGGAAGCCGGGCTAAAGAAATGCCCGGCTGCTATTTTTTTCTGCCGCTTGACCCGAAGTTGTCAATGTTGATATCAACATGATATGTAATATCGGCTTCGGTGAAAATCTCATCCCATTTCCCTTCCGCTTTTTCGATACCCGAATTTCAAGACGTCCGCCCGGTATTTGCCCTGCAGTTTGCCGAGCGCGCTCTTAATCCACACTTTCACTTGATCTCCGGCAAGACGCTCGACTTCTTTCCGCTTTTTGTTTTGGAAATCATGGCCCGGCGATGGCGTTCTTCTTTTGTCAGCGTACTGATAAGTTTTTTTGAACTTTTCACTATGCCAGCTCCGTCAAATGCGTTTTTCAACTAACAGAAAAGAGGAAGAACGCTCCTCTGTATCAAAGGTTATGACTGTCATGAATCGAAAAAGGAAAACAAGAAAATGATAAGAGCACGAGGAGGTCTAAATATGAAATCGGATATTGAAAAACGTGCGGAATGCGGTTTGCAAAACGGAACGGAAGCAATGATGAACCGGGAGTCGCAACGGCTTGATGCTGCTTTATACGGGGCCGTCCTCAATGCTTTCGGCTGTGATGATAGGAGCCGTCTGATGAGCGGGGAAGCGGGGGCGGGCGGTAAAGCGGGCGGAGCTGGCGAAAGGCTGCTGTACCCTAAGTAAATGGCCGGATTGAAAAAGAAACGGGCCCTGTTTTTAACAGCCGTTGCATCAGGGACGATGCTGAATCCGCTCAACTCTTCAATGATTTCTTTGGCGCTGCACAGCATCCAGCATGAGTTTCACCTTTCATTTGCAACCGTATCGTGGCTGATTTCATCTTTTTATCTAGCCAGTGCGGTCGCACAGCCTGTCACAGGAAAAATTGGCGATTTAATCGGCCGGAAAAAGATGTTTTTGTCAGGGCTTGTTCTCGTTGCCGTATCGGCAATCGGCGCTCCTCTCGCACCGGCTTTTTCCGTCTTGTTGATCATGCGTTTGTTTCAATCGATTGGGAGCGGCGCCATTTACCCTTCGGGAGTGGGCCTGATCAGAAGCCACATTCATGAGAAGCAGGCGTCTGCACTCAGTGTGCTGTCCATTTTTTCTTCGGCAATGACCGCCTTTGGACCGACCGTGGGGGGATTTTTAATCGTACTCGGGGGATGGCCCGCCATCTTCCTCGTGAACTTTCCATTTATTTTGTTCAGCTTTTTGCTGGGGATGTACATGTTCCCGAAAGATGAGAAAAAAGCCGGCTTAAATGTCCGCGCCGTGATCAAGCGGCTTGATCTCACCGGAATTCTTCTGTTTGCGGGCGGAATCGTTCTCCTGCTGGCATTTCTGCTCTCATTGAGCACGGGCGAGCCCCGTTTTGCCGAGGGGATGTTCGGACTCGTCTTGCTTTTGATGTTTGTTTGGTGGGAGCTGAGAGTGAACAGTCCGTTTATTGATATCAGGCTGTTGATCGCACGCAGGACGTTAACTTCGGTCTATGCTCAATTTATTATGCTGAACATCTTTAACTACTGTTTGTTTTTTGGACTTCCGAGTTATTTTCAGGATGAAATGCACCTTTCCGTTCAAACGAGCGGTCTTTTGATGCTGTTCATGTCCGGGACGAGCGTATTGATCTCGCCTTTCGTCGGGAAATGGATTGACCGTTCAGGAGAAACGCAGCCCGTGTTAATTGGTTCTTGCTTAATGGCAGCGGGCGCTATCCTGCTCACATTGTTTTTTGTCGATGCACCGATGTTGTGGAAAGGCATCATCCTCTCTTTGCTCGGGGTCAGCTACGGCCTCGGCAATGTCGCCCTGCAGGCTGCCATGTTTACGGCAAGTCCGCCGGACATCGTCGGGACGACTTCGGGGCTTTTTCAAACATGCCGCTATCTTGGCTCGATCTTTTCGTCCGTCATTCTGGGTCTGTTGTTTGGAGAAGAAATAACCGCGGGGCATTTTCAGGATCTGGGGATGGTCATGATTGCGGTTGCCATCGGCAGCATTTTGATGAGCTTCAGATTTATCAAGCTGATGAAGGATTGAAAAATGGAGCGCGAGATGCGGCTCCATTTTTTTGCTTTCTTTTGGAGATTGGAAAAGCAAAGAGACAAAAATTAACAAATTGATATTGGTTGCTTATTGATTGTTTGATAATAAAGATAACGAATAGCTGAAAAGGTGATGATACGGAAGCGGTGGGGAGGAAAGGCGCTTTGGGTCTATGAAAAGAAGGAGGAGCAGATTTTCAATCTGCTCCTTTTTAAAATTACTGGGCAACTGAGCTGTAAGACGGTTTTCTGTTTTCCTTCTTGGTGAAGTTATACACAGCTGTTCCCGCGATTTGACCGGCTGTTTTCAGCCTGTCTTTGCTGATATGTTCAATCGTGTCGTAAGGGGTGTGGTACCAAGGCTCCAAAGCGCCTGTTCCCGGCTCTCTCCAAATAAAGTTGGCCGAGTCGATGCCGGCTTCATGGAATGGGACATGGTCGGATGATCCGCCTTGATGTAAAAATAATACGTCTTTTCCAAGGCTTAAAGAAGCGGCTTTACTTAGCTGCCAGACGAGGTTTGCCGAACCGTCGGGCGTATTGATGTACAGCTGTGAAGCATTCTCCCAGCTTGTCGCCACCATATCTAAGTTAAAGTTGGCAACGCTCCGTTTGACTTCCTGATTTGACAATGTGCTGACATAATGCCGCGAACCGAGGAGTCCGATTTCTTCGGCTCCGAATGTAATAAAGCGAATTTCTTTGTCGGCTGGCACTGTCTTCAAAATTCGGGCCAGTTCAAGGACGACTGAAGTGCCGGAGGCATTGTCATTGGCTCCCGGTGCATATGGAACGCTGTCATAATGCGAAGTCACATAAACGATGTCAGGATTTTTGACACCTTTTGCTTTGCGGACGCCGATTACGTTTTGCGAGGTTTGATTTTTATGAGCTTTCAGCTTCAGGATCGCTTCTTGTTCAGAAAGCAGCTTTTCCCCGTCTTCCTTTTTGACGCCGACAACTGGAATATCGACTTTATTACCGCTTAGATTCGGAGTCAGAGGGACGAGGCTGTCGACGTTATTATAAATGATAACTCCGCTTGCGCCTGCGTCAGCAGCGTTTTTGGCCTTTTCATAGAATGTCAGCTCTCCTCTCAAAATGACGGCGATTTTTCCTTTCGCTTCTTCTGTGAAGTCGCCGGGCAAGCCGAGGCCGGCATCATAGAGAGGAGCGGCTAAGCCTTCTGCTGCAGTCGGGGCGGAACCGGCGGCAGGCCGCGCAGGCACGTTATTTCCCTGAACGGTAAGCGTTCCTTCCAGCCGGTCAGGTATGCTGAACTTTTGTGTGCTTACTTTCAGATTTGACTTTTTCATCTGTGAGGCGATAAAAGCGGCGCTCTTTTTTTCTTCTGCCGTGCCTGTCACACGCGGCCCGATCGTTTCGCTTAAATGGTAAATCGTTTGATAGGCGCGGTTCTCGTTGAATTTTTTGCTGAATTTTTCGATATCTTTTGCGATGGCTGTTTCCTGAGGGGCCGCTTGAGCTGCATTCCCCGTTCCATCGGCGACCACGCCGCCTGCAATGATCGATAGCGCCAATCCGAACATCATCATTTTTCTCTTCATACATAAACCCCCTTGATGGTCTTGTTTTCCTGAGAAGAGATATTCGCAGCAGAACGGGTGAATCCTGCATGCTTCAGATAAATGATTCGATAGACTGGTAATTTGAAGTTTAATAAAAAAATTTTTTTGTTTGATAGGATGGTTGACGTGAGCCTTCTTTCTGTTTAGAATACGTCCGAATTATCAGGATCCTGATTTTGAATCACATATGTGAATTTTGGAGGGTGTCATGTCAGTAAAATCCGCGGTACGTGTTGTACGTATATTTGAATTGCTGTCAAATCATCCGGATGGATTAACCGTAAAGGAAATCAGCAAAGAACTTTCGCTGCCTCAGAGCAGTACATTCAATTTGGCCGCTACACTTTTGGATGAAGGTTACCTTCAGCAGGATGCTGTCAAGCGTTACAGGCTGGGGGCAAAATTGATTCAAGTTGGAACCGCTGCCATGGAGTCGATAGACATTTCATCGCAGGGCGTTCCTTTTTTAAAACAGCTGATGGACGGCGTTCAGGAAACGGTGTTTATGGCCGTTCTATCCGATGATCAGCTCGTCTACATCGCAAAAATCGATAACAACAGGTCAATCAGAACAACCGCACAGCCCGGCTCGCGCAAACCGCTTTATTGCACCGGGCTTGGCAAGGCATTTTTGGCATTCATGCCGGAGGACAAAAGGGAAGGGCTGCTCGACCGCATGGAGTTTATCCGGTTTACCGGGCATACCATCACTGCCAGAGAAGAGCTGGAAAAGCAGCTGCAGACATTTTTGGAACAGGGATATGCCGTTGACAATGAAGAAAATGAAGAAGGTTTGTTTTGTCTGGCGGCGCCTGTCTATGGTCCGGATGGCGTGATGAAGGCGGCGATCAGCACCGCCGGGCCAAAGGAGCGCATGCTCGCAAGAAAGGCCGTTATCGTTGAGCAGCTGCTTCACACAGCCGGAAAAATTACAGAAAGCATTGGCGGATATAGAAAGCCGCTTTAGCAAAGGAGAGAGTTCTGATGGATGTTATTAGCATAGGAGAGACAATGGCGCTGTTCACTCCGAATGAAGACGGCCCTCTCAGATACGCAAGAAACTATCAGGTGAGAATAGCGGGCGCAGAAACCAACACGCTGATCGGGCTTTCGAAGCTCGGGAAAAAAGCCGGCTGGATTACACGGCTTGGAAAAGACGAGTTCGGGGCGATGATTCTTTCTTCTGTCAGAGGAGAAGGAGTCGATGTGAGCCAGGTGAAGCTCGATGACGCGGCGCCGACCGGTTTGTTTTTTAAAGAAAGGAAAAGCGCGGCCAAAGTCAATGTCTTCTATTACAGGACGCTTTCAGCGGCGAGTTTTTTAAAGAAATGCGATATTGATGAGCAATACATTGAGAAAGCGGGGCTTTTATACATTACGGGAATTACCCCGGCTTTAAGTGAAAGCGCTTCAGATGCGGTGTTTTATGCAGTGGAGCTCGCCAAAAAGCACAATAAATGCGTTGTATTTGATCCGAACTTTCGAAAAAAGCTCTGGGACGGAGAGCGGGCGCGGCAGACCATGTTTGAACTTATCAAACGGTCTGATATCGTGCTTCCGGGGTTGAGCGAAGGGCGTTTTTTGTTCGGCACCGCTGATGAGAAAAAAATTGCGGAAGCCATCCGCGGGCTGGGGGCTGAAACTGCGATCATCAAGCTTGGTTCAAAAGGCGCCTATTATGCCGGCGGGAACGAAAGCGGCTATGCGGAAGGCTATCAGATTCAGGCAGCAGCGGATCCCGTGGGTGCCGGAGACGGCTTTGCGGCCGGCGTATTATCGGGTTTGATTGATCAAATTCCGCTTTCAGAAGCTGTCAAACGGGGCTGTGCCGTCGGCGCCATGGTAGCGGCGGTAAACGGTGATATTGAAGGGCTGCCTGACCGCGAATCACTGTTTGCGTTTATGGAACAATCTGATGAAGAAGATGTCAGCCGATAAAAAAACCGTAGAGAAAGGGTGGCAGAAATGATGGTATTGTCACACATCGAAGAACAAAAACTGATTGCGATCATCCGCGGATACAATCCGGAGGAGGCAGTGAGCATTGCCGGCGCCTTAAAAGCGGGCGGCATCAGGCTTGTGGAGATTACGCTTAATTCCCCTCAAGCGATCAAAGCGATTGAAGCGGTTTCAGAGCATTTTGGGGACGAAATGCTTGTCGGAGCGGGAACCGTACTTGATCCCGAATCTGCGAGAGCGGCGCTTTTAGCCGGCGCGCGGTTTATCCTGTCTCCGACCGTCAATGAAGAGACGATCAAGCTGACAAAACGGTATGGAGCGGTCAGCATTCCAGGCGCTTTTACCCCGACTGAAATATTGACGGCGTATGAAAGCGGGGGAGACATCATCAAGGTATTTCCCGGAACAATGGGGCCTGGCTATATCAAGGATATCCACGGACCGCTTCCGCATATTCCGCTGCTTCCGACTGGAGGAGTCGGATTGGAAAACCTTCACGAGTTTCTGCAGGCCGGTGCGGTCGGAGCGGGAATCGGCGGTTCGCTTGTTCGGGCTAATAAAGATGTTAATGACGCGTTTTTAGAAGAGCTGTCCAAAAAAGCAAAGCAATTTGTTGAAGCAGCAAAACAGTAAAAAGGGGAGATCAGAGATGAAAATAACAGGATTCGAGTGTTTCCTAATTCCGCCGCGCTGGCTTTTCTTAAAAATCGAAACGGATGAAGGCATTACAGGATGGGGAGAGCCGGTAATCGAGGGAAAGGCCGCGACAGTTAAGGCGGCTGTGGGCGAGTTAATGGAATATTTGATCGGCAAAGACCCGATGAACATCGAAGACCATTGGAATGTCATGTACAGAGGCGGGTTTTATCGGGGCGGGCCCATTCTGATGAGCGCGATTGCAGGCATCGATCAAGCGCTTTGGGACATTAAGGGCAAGTTTTACAACGCTCCCGTGCATCAGCTGCTCGGAGGGAAGAACAGGGAATCGATCAAGGTCTATTCATGGATTGGCGGAGACAGGCCTCAAGACGTCGGCCTCGCTGCCAAACAGGTGGTTGATAAAGGCTTTACAGCCGTCAAAATGAACGGCACGGAAGAGCTGCAATACATCGATTCACATGAAAAAATCGATCAGGTGATTGAAAGAATATCAGCAGTCAGAGAAGCGGTCGGCCCGTACATCGGAATCGGCATTGACTTTCACGGCAGGGTGCACAAGCCGATGGCGAAGATCTTGGCAAAGGAGCTTGAACCGTTTCGGCCGATGTTTATAGAAGAGCCTGTTCTGCCGGAAAACAACGAGGCGCTCCGCGATATCGCCAGCCTCGTCTCAATTCCGATTGCGACTGGAGAACGGATGTTTTCAAAGTGGCAGTTTAAAAACCTGCTGACTGACGGCTATGTCGATATCATTCAGCCTGACTTGTCACACGCCGGCGGAATTACCGAATGCAAAAAGATCCTGTCGATGGCGGAAGCATTTGATGTCGCCGCCGCCCCTCATTGTCCGCTGGGCCCGATCGCTCTGGCGGCATGCCTTCAGGTTGATGCAACGTGCCACAATGCATTTATACAGGAACAAAGCTTAGGGATCCATTACAACAAAGGGACGGATTTGCTTGATTATATAGTAGATCAAAAGGTGTTTTTCTATGAGGACGGCTATGTCCGGATTCCGGATGGACCTGGCCTTGGGGTGGACATCAATGAAGATCACGTCCGTAAAATGGCTGATATCGGGCACAACTGGCGCAATCCGGTATGGCGGCACAAGGACGGAAGCATAGCTGAATGGTAAAAATGATACCGTTTTCAAAAGGTGTCCGTCATTACAATCAAATAAAAGGAGAGGGCCTGTCATGAAACAAACAACTTTAAAAGAGAAGCCGACAAAGGTTAGAGTGCGGGTACTGCTGTTTATTTTTGTATGTGTCGTGATCAATTATATGGATCGAAGCAATATCTCTGTTGCAGCTTCTGCAATCGGGGACGATTTAAACTTGTCTGCCGTTCAATTGGGCTTGATTTTTTCAGCTTTCGGCTGGGCTTACTGCGCACTGCAAATACCGGGCGGCGGGCTTGTCGACCGGTTTGGCCCGAGGCTTGTCTACGGCTTTACCTTGGTTACATGGTCGCTCGCAACATTGCTTCAGGGGTTTGTCCGCGGCTTCGGTTCGCTATTCGGCTTGCGTCTTGCGACCGGAGCGTTTGAAGCGCCGGCTTTTCCGACCAATAACCGGGTGGTGACTTCATGGTTCCCTGAACAGGAAAGAGCTTCAGCCATTGCATTTTATACGTCGGGGCAATTTGCCGGCCTTGCATTTTTGACGCCGGCGCTCAGCGCCATCCAGCATGTCGTCGGCTGGCGCGGCCTTTTTATTGTAACAGGGGTGATCGGCATCATCTGGGGCCTGATCTGGTATATCTTTTATCGTGATCCTGATCGTCATCCAAAGGTAAACAAGGCTGAACTTGACCATATTGAAAAAGGCGGGGGTATCGTCCGCCGCGGCCGGACTTCCGAGAAAGAGAAATTGGCATTTACTTGGAAGCATTTTAAACAAGTGACCGCTCATCGCAAGCTGTGGGGCATATATATCGGACAGTTCGCCGTTAATTCGACTTTATGGTTTTTTCTGACGTGGTTTCCGACATACCTTGTAAAATATAGAGGCCTTGATTTTCTCCAATCCGGTTTTCTCGCCTCGCTTCCATTTCTTGCGGCATTTACCGGTGTTCTGTTGTCCGGCTTCCTGTCCGACTTTTTGATCAAAAGAGGCGTATCGGCCGGGGTTGCCCGCAAAACACCGATTATTACCGGATTGTTCCTGTCTATTTCAATTATCGGTGCCAATTATGTCGATCAGACATCTCTGATCATTTTGTTTATGACGCTCGCCTTTTTTGGAAACGGTTTGGCCTCCATTACATGGGTGCTTGTATCGTCTTTAGCGCCTAAGCATTTGATCGGGCTGACCGGCGGAGTATTTAATTTTGTCGGCAGCCTCGCCTCCGTTATCGTTCCGATTGTCATCGGCTTTCTCGCCAACGGCGGAAGCTTTGCGCCCGCCCTCGTCTTTATCGGAGCCCTCGCCCTTGCGGGAGCGCTTTCCTACATCTTTCTTGTCGGAAAGGTTGAACGGATTCAGGTCAATGATAACGCAGAGGAAAACGATTCTATTTCTATGTGACACCCGGCTGCCGGATATTCGGCGGCCTTTTTGAATAATAGATCATGGTTTGTCACAAAATAACGTTCAAATATTTTGATGACAGGTGCTCAGGATGAAAACATACTTTCAAAAAGATTATCAGCTCGGCTCGTTTCAATTTTTTTCAACATCTCATATACTGACTTTGCTGGTGCTTGCAGCGCTCGGCGTTTGTTTGTTCGTCTTTCGCAAGACGTTGCAAAAACCGCGGTGGAACCGGGTGATTCGCTATGCCTTTGTGGCGGTTTTATTGATTTCTGAAATCAGCTACCACTCCTGGTTTATCTATGTAAATTCATGGACGCCGCGCTATTGTTTGCCGCTCCACCTCAGCGACCTTTCGGTTTATCTCGTCATCATTCTGTTATTGACGAAAAACCTCAACTTGTTTAAATTTCTTTATTTTGCCGGTTTGGGAAGCGCGCTGCAGGCGATTCTGACGCCTGACTTGGGAAGGTACGGCTTTCCTCATTTCCGCTTTTTTGAATTTTTCATTTCCCACGGGATCGTCGTTCTCGCCTGCCTCCTGATGATTGCAGCCGAAAGGTATAAGCCGACGGTTCGCTCTCTCTGGGTCACGTTTCTTCTTGTCAATGTTTATGGTGCTCTCATTTTTTTGATCAACCGTTTGCTGAACTCGAACTATATGTACATGATGAAGAAGCCCGGCGGCGGAGCATCGCTGTTAGATGTGCTCGGGCCATGGCCGTGGTATCTTTTATCAGCTGAAGCGGTCACGATCGTCTTCTTCTATCTTCTCTATTTGCCGTTTTGGATTGCCGGGAAGGTGAGAGAAAAAAAGGATCATGCATGATTCTTTTCCATGGCTGATATTAGCGATTAACCTTTTCTAAAAAATAAACGTTTGTATGAAGCAAAAAAGCAGATCTCGTAAAAGATCTGCTTTCTATTACATACTGATTTGTTTCTTTTGTTCATGAGCTGTTTCTGGCTGTATTTCCTTCGTGAGTTGATGCCCTTCTATGTCTACATTCGGAATAATCTTGTCCAGCCATTTTGGCAAATACCAGGCTGCATTCCCCATCAGCTTCATCAGACTTGGAATCAGTGTCATTCGTACAATAAATGCATCAAAGAGCACACCAAAGGAAAGAGCCGACCCGTTGGCTTTAATAGAAGCTTCACCAGCAAAGATAAACCCTGCAAAAACGAATATCATGATCAGGCCGGCTGCGGTGACAACAGGACCGCTGTGTTTTAATCCAGCCTGAATGGCTTGTACTGGATTCTTTGTTTTTACATATTCTTCACGCATTCTGCTTACAAGGAATACTTGATAATCCATCGCTAATCCGAACAGAATCCCAATGGATAAAATCGGCAGGAACGCGAGTATCGGCCCTTTTTCAGGTATTTTGAAAAAGTCGATGAGATTCCCGTCTTGTAAAACAAATACACAGATTCCAAGAGTGGCTGTCATCGTCAATATGAAACCTGCGACAGCAACAAGAGGCACAAGCAACGAACGGAATACGATTGTCAGCAATACAAACGCAAAACCAACAATGAGTACAGCAAACACCGGTATCGCATCATTAAGGCGATCTGAAATATCAATATTCACTGCGGTTGATCCAGTAACGAGCAAATCTACTCCGTTTTTATCTGATAAGCTGCGTACATCCTTTACCAAATCCTTCGTTGCTGCATCATTTGGACCTGTTTCAGGAACTACTGTAATGATGGCAAAGTTCCCTTCTTTATTAGGCATTGCCGGAGTGACACTCGCTACATGGTCCAGTTCCTTTATTTCTTTCACTGCATCTGCGAAGGCTTCCGCCTTATTTTCTGTTACACTTGCGGCATCCGCTACGATTGTTAATTGACCATTAAATCCTTCTCCAAAACCGTCGGCAAGCAAGTCATAAGCCCGGCGATCCGGGTTATCCTTCGCTTTCATCCCTGCATCAGGCAAGCCCAGCTCCAAATGCATAGATGGGATACTAATAACGAGCAAAATCAGAATGCTGCATACACTTAGCATGATAGGATTCTTTGTGACAAAGCGTCCCCAGACATTTGTTTCCGCGCTTTGTTTTTCTTTTTTCTTGTTTGCTTTCGGAACCATCCGTTTCCCCGCTATCGACAAGACGGCAGGCACAAGCGTGATTGAAGCGAGAACAGCCATCAGTACACTAAGTCCTGCTGTCAGCCCCATTGCAGACATAAAAGGAATGTTAACGACAGTCAATCCGCAAAGTGCTACGATAACAGTAAGTCCGGCAAAAACGACTGCACTCCCGGCTGTTCCTGTAGCTCTCGCAATTGATTCATTTTTTTGTATACCTTCGCCTAAAAACTGGCGGTGCTTCGTAAAAATAAATAAAGCATAATCAATTCCAACTGCAAGGCCAATCATTCCGGCTAATGATAGACTGACGGAAGCGATATCGAATACTTGTGTCCCAATCAAAACAAGCCCAATACTTACACCTAATCCAATCAGTGCTGTTAAAATCGGCAAACCTGCTATTAATAAAGAGCCAAACGTAATGGCCAAAACGATAAAGGCCAAAATAATGCCGACAATTTCAGAGATACCGCCTATCTCCATCTCAGCTCCTGGTACATCTCCGCTTAGTTCAGTTTGCAATCCTTCATAATCAGCCATTTTCAAACTGTCTTTTAAGTGTTTGATAGAGTAATCTTTAATATCATCTGCTGATGATTTATACTTGATATCAGCATAGGCAACTGTGCCATCTTTCGCGATTGTTCCTGTCACAAAAGGACTTGCAATCGAGTCAACGGAACCATCTTTATCGATTTCCTTTAACGTATTTTCTATTGCTTTTTCCGCTGACTTCGAAGTCAGTTTCTCCCCATCTTCAGCACCGAAAATAACCCGTATGCTCCCTTTATCAGGACCGTGGGGAAATTCTTTTTGAATGACATCCATCGCTTTTTCCGAAGGTGTGTCAGGTATGGACATATCCTCAGAAAAACTTGGTTTTAACGTGATTGCAAGGCCTATCGAAGCAACTAGCACAACGATCCATGCGCATATTACTTTTATGCGATTGCGAGCAACCCATCCTCCTAATTTATATAACATTTTTGACATGATAATCTCCTTTCAACACATTGCTTGATCACATTCTTTCTCATTGTAGTGGACAATGAAATAAAAAAAACGTACATTCGGGCATGTACGTTTGGGCAAATTTTAATTTGATATTATTAGTCTAATGTCAGAACGCCTCTTTGCATGGCAATCGTCACTGCTTCAGTTCTTGAATTCGCGCCTAATTTATTGTAAATGGACGTTAGTCTAGACTTTACTGTTCTCTCAGAGACGCCCAAATCAAAGGCAATCGCTTTGCTTTTAAGACCTTTAGCAATTGCTTTTAGAACTATGACTTCCTTTTCTGTCAGCTGCGTATCACTGCTCTGCTTCTTCATCCGCTCCAATTGGATTTCTTGCAGACGTTTTAAGATATCAGGCTGCAATAGCACGTTTCCTCTTATTGCTGCGTCCATCGTATGAAAAAGGGTTTCTGAACTTGTATCCTTCAATAGATATCCTTTCGCCCCTAATTCAATTCCTTCGATCATTAAGTGATCTTCATTATACGTAGTCAAAATAATGATGGGGATGTCGTGTTTTTCTTTTATTAGTTTAATGGCTTCTAACCCGCTCATCTCCGGCATATACAAATCCATGAGAATAATATCCGGTTTTAATTCATCTGCAAGGCGAACTGCTGCTTTGCCATTTTCCGCCTCTCCTATGATGATGTAGTGATCATTCGTTTCAATTAAAAGCTTCAGACCTTCCCTCACGACAAGATGGTCATCAACGATTAAAACCTTATTCATCTGGCATCTCTCCCTGAATTGGTACAGTGATATCAATTTGTGTTCCTTTAGATGTTGTACTCTTTATATTGAATTGGCCTTTCATTGCTCTGACGCGTTCTTCTATGCCGAGAAGCCCATAATGTCCTCTCTTTTTCTTGCCTTTTTCAACATCAAATCCTTTGCCGTTATCCTTGACGGTTAAATGGAGCCTCCTCTTATCATCATCCCAAATGGACACTGAGATCGTTTCTGCTTCAGCATGCTTTACGGCATTCGCTATGCATTCTCCAATGATGTAATAACAGTTTTCAGCTGTTCGAACGTCCGGCACTTGGTCTAATCTGTAGTCTAAAAAGCAAGCCATGCCTGTCGACTCTTGAAAATGATCCATTAATGAGGTAATTCTTTCTTTTAAAAAACCGATTTCTTCTGATTTGCTGCGCAGATCGTCAATCGCTGAACGTGCATCAGCTAGTGTGCTTTTCACTCTATTCATAGATTGTTGAACGATTTCTTTTGCTCTCTCTGTGTTGTCTTTGGCGAGATGAACATGAATAGCGTCCAGCTGCATATTTAAACTGACCAGCCCCTGAGCAAGCGTATCGTGCAAGTCCCGGGCCATACGCTGTCTCTCGTTTTGCAGCGTCAGCTGTTCTACCTGCTGATGAGCCAGCTCCAGCCTTTCAAGAGTCAGCTGCGCTTTTGTCTTTTCATCGACTTGGGCAAAAAATGTAGCGGCATATGTGATAATCACGATCATAATAGGTACTGCTATGACAAGAAAATGCAAATATTCACCTTTGTGAATATGATATAGTACAGTGATTGACAGCAGAAGCAATAAATAAAGGATGAGGAACGTCTTTCTTCTGTCTGCCATTCCTATAATCTGTCCGATCAAAAATGCATAAAGGCCAATGATGATCAGCACTAAAAAGCCTGACATGACATTAGCAAGTGTAAAAGTGATCAAACCTTGTAATACGAAGTACAGAATCACCCTTTTCTTAACCCAGCGATATGAGTGCCAATGCAACAAAGCAAAGATGGCGGTCAATACCGTAAACACATTAAGCAATAAAATGGACCAGCTCCCATTAAGAAATTGCAGCACGATAGAGGCGACATAGATCATGAGAATAAAAGCCAGGCCCGGCACTCTGAGTGCAAGCATATTTAATGCCCGCCTATCATGTGAGTAGTATTTTTCTTTGAAAGGATTCCTTATCAGCAAACCTCATCCACTTCCTTTAACAGTTTAACCAAAAAGAGACTTATGAAAATCGATCCCATTTCATTGAACGTGCAACATATATTTATCCAATCATTTTATAGGAAGAGAAGGAACACAACAATACCAATGTGCAGTGAACCATTAGATCTTCCCAACATATGAACATTGCCCAAACGTACATATGCATTCTGCCTTTATGTACGTTTTATCTTTCCAAATTTACATTTAAAATAATGAGGAACTCACTATTGATTAAAGGAATGATCAACATTGAAATCGATTGATCTCACAATTTTATCATTAAAAAGAAAAGGAATCCGAACTGAGAAAGTGTCAAAAAATCAGTGCCCTGATCGATTAAGCAATGCGAACGAAAAAACAGACAAGCATAGATACAAAAATCGTCAATCCAAGAACAAGCGTAAAGAAAAAGAGGAATGAAGATGTATTGGTTCTTAGGTGCTTTATTATATTTTCTCGTCGGTACTTGTATTTTCATTGGAGTCATTAGAGGCAGTCACTCAGGCTCATGGATACTCCTTGCATTAGCAGCTCCGCTTATCATTGTTGGCTATCCTTACTTTTATTTAAAGCAGCATCTTGCTAAAAGATAGCAAAATAGACGCTATACAATCTGAGGATCTTGCATGATCCTTTTTTTTTTCGGCCTATCAACGGTGTTTATTTTTCGAAAAAAGGGAATAGAACAAAAAAAGAAAAGGAGATGGACGACATATGAAAAGCGACCGAACCATGCATATTATTTCTTGTACAGACAATAACTACGCACAGCATTTAAGCGTGATGTTCTCATCATTGCTGACGAATATGGATCAGACGCGCGAGGTGAAACTGTATGTCATCGACGGAGGGATTGAACCGGAGAATAAAAAGCGTCTGGAAGAGACGACCCTCCAATTCGGAGCTCCTATTACATTTCTTAATGTGGAAAAAAGCCAGTATGACAAAGCGGTCGAAAGCAGCCATATTACAAAAGCGGCTTACTATCGAATTTCCATTCCCGATCTGATTGATGACGAATCCGTTAAACGAATGATCTATGTCGACTGCGACGCCTTAGTTTTAGAGGATATATCGAAGCTGTGGGACATGGACATTTCACCTTATTTCGCGGCGGCGGTTGAAGATGCAGGCCAGCATGAACGGCTGAAAAAGATGAACATCAGCGATGAAGCAAAATATTTTAACTCGGGCTTAATGATCATCGATATGGAAGCTTGGAGAAAAAACGACATTTCGAAAAAAGTCATCGACTTTATCAATAACAACGATGAAGACATGTTTGTGTTTCATGACCAAGACGCATTGAACGCGATTCTTTATGATCAGTGGCTCGAACTTCATCCGAGGTGGAACGCCCAAACACACATTATTTTAAAAGAAAAAACACCGGCTTCCCTCATCGATCAAAAGCGCTATATGGAAACAAGGGCAAACCCGGCAATCGTTCATTTCTGCGGCGGAAACAAGCCTTGGAATTCAAACACCTCACACCCGTACGCCCGTCAATATTTTAAGTATTTGCAGTCCACAGCCTTTAACCAGCCGGCCAAATTGTCTAAAAACCATGTCAGCTAACATGCCAATCTCATTTTAAATCGCAGGATGAATCGATATAATGACAACAAACCCTGACGTATCCCCATATTCGCTTGTTTCCTTCGGAAACAAGCATTTTTCTGGTCGGGAAAATTCCTGCTGAATGGAGGAGAGCTTTTGGTTAAAGTGCTGTTGACGCTCAACGGACTGTTTTACCGCGCTGCGCCGCGCTTGAGAGAAAGGGTCGAACGGCTCGGCGCCGAATTTGCGTTTTTGGATTCAAATCGGTTGACGAGACAGGATTTACTGACTCATATCAAGGATGTCCATATTTATATCGCCGGCGTTGAAAAAGCGGACCGGGAGCTGATCGACGCCGCTCCGGGACTCCGGTATATCATGAAATTCGGCGCGGGAATCGACAATATTGATGTGGAATATGCAAACGAAAAAGGGATTCTCGTCACGAATGCACCCGGCCAAAATGCCTCGGCGGTCGCCGATTTGGCATTCGGTCTTCTGCTGTCTGGCGCCCGTTCGATCCCGCAGTCAAACGCGGCAGTCAAAGCGGGCTTATGGCAAGCGGCGATGGGCTATGAGCTCGATGGAAAAACGCTGGGGCTTATCGGTTTTGGGGAAATCGGCAAAAAGGTTGCAAGGCGGGCTGCCGGGTTTAATATGAACGTTTTGGCGTACGGCACATACAAAGACTACAATGCAGCCAAACGGCTGAATGTGCGGTTCGCCGAGCTTGACGATCTCCTGGAAAAATCGGACTTTGTATGTATCAGCACATCATTGAGACCTGCCACCTATCATTTAATCAATCAAGAAAAACTGGCAAAAATGAAGAAAACCGCGTACCTGATCAACATTGCCCGCGGAGAAGTGGTGGACGAAAGCGCGCTTATTCAAGCGCTTGAGCAAAAACAGATCAGAGGCGCAGCATTGGACGTCTTTGAAACCGAACCGCCGGCTGCCCGGATCGCCGGTCTCAGCAATGTCATTTGCACGGCGCATATCGGCGGCGCTACGTATGAGAGCATCAGGCGCATCGAAGAGATGACATATCAAAACATCAAAAGGTTTATCGAAAAACAGCAGCCGGCTTTCCGCGTTCAATAAAAACCGGAAACGGCGATAAGCCGCGTCCGGTTATGTTCTTTGAAAAAACTCGACCATTTCTCCTTCGGGCCCAAAAAGAAAAAAATAGCGGAAGCCGTTCGGCAATACGGTAATCTCATCTTCCATCAGCTTGATGCCGGCGCCTTTTACGCGATCAAATTCAGCCTCGATATCATCGGTCGAGACGGCAAAATGATGAACTTTTCCTTCCTGAGGAAGGTTGTCGTTATATCCCTCGATCAGTTCGAGCTCTGTCTCGTCTCTGTTCTCAAAGCCTAAAAAAGCGAGTTTCATGACGCCGTTTGTATGGGTCATTCTGCCTTTCAGCGTCATTCCGATCACATTCTGGTAGAATGCGATCGAAGCATCAATGTCTTTCACCATCAGTCCTACGTGGTCAATTCGCGCCATTTCGCCATTCCTCCTTTAGTTTCTCCATCATCTTAGAAAAATCGGAATCATCTGTCAATTATATCGATTACATGATGAATAAGAACATCTATCAGGCGTTATGGTAGGATAGAGAAGACTTTAAGATAAGGACTGAATTAAAATGCATACATTAAAAATAAAACATCCATTCGCTGCAAAAATGAAAAAGGGCTATCCCCTAATCGAAAAAGAGGCCGTTTCTTCGCAAGAAAACGGCATAAAAGAAGGATCGCTGATCAGGATAACCGATGAAAACGGCAGGTTTTTAGGAAAGGGCTATTATGGCGAGCAAAACAAAGGGATCGGCTGGATTCTGACTCGAAACGAGGGGGAATCGATTGACCAGTCATTCTTTTTAAGCAGGCTGGCGAAAGCATTTCAAGCCAGAAAATCGCTTTTTCAAGACCCGGATACAACCGCTTTTCGTTTGTTTAACGGGGAAGGCGACGGAATCGGCGGCTTTACGATTGACTATTATGACGGCTACTATTTGTTCCAATGGTACAGCAAAGGGATTTATACGCTTAAAGAAACGATTATGGAAGCCCTTGATGAATTGACGGATTATAAAGCTGTTTATGAGAAAAAACGGTTTAATACGGCCGGGCAGTATGTGGAAGATGACGACTTTGTCAAAGGCGAAAGAGGAGACTTTCCGATCATTGTGAAAGAGAACGGCATTCATTTTGCCGTTTACCTCAATGACGGAGCGATGACCGGCGTTTTTCTCGATCAGCGCCATGTCCGCAAGGCGGTTAGGGACCGGTATGCGGAAGGGAAAACCGCGCTCAACACATTCTCATATACCGGCGCATTTTCTGTGGCGGCGGCGCTCGGAGGCGCTGAAAAAACGACGAGCGTTGATGTTGCAAACCGCAGCTTAAGCAGGACGATCGAACAATTCAGTGTGAACGGGCTGGACTATGAAGCTCATGAGATTAAAGTCATGGACGTTTTTAAATATTTTCAATACGCGGCCAAAAAAGAACTCGCCTTTGACCTTGTCATCCTTGATCCCCCTTCATTTGCGAGAACGAAAAAGCATACATTCAGCGCGGCAAAGGATTACAAAAATCTGTTAAAAGACGCGATTCGAATCACTAAAGATCAAGGTGTGATCGTCGCTTCGACGAACAGCAGCGCATTTGGAATGAAAAAATTCAAAGGCTTTATCGAAGAGGCATGCAAAGAAACGGGGACGCGCTTTACAGTGCTTGAGGAGCATTCGCTTCCCGAAGATTTTAAAACGGTGAAAAGCTATCCTGAGGGCGATTATTTAAAAGTTGTCTTTTTACAGGTTCGCCATCGTTAATGTAAGGCTGGAGAAAAAATTTGCGATAAAAACAATACCTGTCGGTCAATTATTCATGTATATTGATATTACGCAAATCACACAGGCAGGGGGAAGCTATGAATTACGGAATTTTAATATCGATAGGTATTTATATGGCGGGAATGCTTTTCATCGGATATTTTGCATATCGCAGGACATCAAATTTGACCGATTACATGCTTGGCGGAAGAAATCTGGGTCCCGCCGTTACCGCGTTAAGCGCAGGAGCTTCCGATATGAGCGGCTGGCTATTAATGGGGCTGCCCGGTGCGATGTTCCTGAACGGATTGAGCAGCGGCTGGATCGTTGTCGGTCTGACAATCGGCGCTTATTTGAACTGGGTGTATGTCGCGCCGAGGCTAAGGACGTATACGGAAACGGCCGGCAACAGCATTACTATACCCGATTATTTCGAAAACCGTTTTAAAGACGGTTCAAGACTGTTACGGATGACGTCGGCTTTTGTTATTTTAGTATTTTTCACTTTTTATACATCATCCGGAATGGTGGCGGGCGGAGAGCTGTTCAGAACCGCATTCCACCTGGATTATCGGATCGGCATCTGGCTGACGGCCGGGGTTGTCATTCTTTATACGCTCTTCGGAGGCTTTTTGGCTGTCAGCTGGACCGATTTTGTTCAAGGGACGATCATGTTTATCGCGCTCATCTTAATGCCGGTAGTCGTGTTTGTTCAACTGGGGGGAATTGCGCCGGCGTTTTCGGAAGTGAACGCGGTTAACCCGGATCTCCTCCGTCCGTTTCAAGGAACAACCGTAATCGGTATCATATCTTTACTGGCATGGGGTCTCGGCTACTTTGGACAGCCTCATATTATTGTCAGGTTTATGGCGATTTCAAGCGTGAAAGAATTGAAGAGTGCCAGAAGAATCGGCATGGGCTGGATGATCTTTTCGATTTGCGGAGCGATGCTGACAGGACTCGTCGGCATTGCCTATTTCAGTGCGAATCATCTTACGTTAAAGAATGCCGAGACGATATTCATTAAGCTTGCCGACCTTTTGTTCCCTTCAATGATTACGGGGTTCTTGCTGGCCGCCATATTAGCAGCGGTGATGAGCACAATTTCTTCACAGCTTCTTGTAACCTCAAGCGCGCTGACAGAGGATTTTTATAAAGCGTTTATCCGGAAAGGGGCTTCTGATAAAGAACTTGTACTTGTCGGAAGGCTGTCTGTCCTCGCCATTTCACTGATCGCACTCTTGATGGCGCTTCATCCGAATGAAACGATTCTGAATCTTGTCGGCTATGCATGGGCAGGCTTCGGGGCGGCATTTGGCCCTGTCGTTTTGCTGAGCCTGTATTGGAAACGAATGACGAAGTGGGGCGCGCTTGCAGGGATGCTGTCCGGAGCGCTGACCGTTATTGTGTGGGAGCAAGTGAAAGCGTTTGACCCGGTTTATGAAATCATTCCCGGATTTATTGTTTGTACAGTCGTGATCATCGCCGTCAGCCTGATGACAAAGAAGCCGCGGGCAGAGATTGAAAAGGAATTTGAGACTGCGGTTGAACAGCTGAAAGGTTGAGAATCTAGTGATGGCCTTTGTCAAAGTATTGTTGACGACCGCTTTTCTCACAGGGGCTTTCGCAGGATTCCTGTGGGCATTTTCCAAAGAAAAAGGCGATGGATTTTTCTCGGAAATGGCGGCGGATGGATCGGGAGTCTTCACACTTTTCGGTTTGATCGGTTTACTGAACGTCAAACTGTTAAAAGCAATTTCCCCAAAACTGCTGCATGACAGGTCTTTTAGGTGTATTTCTTTTATTCTGGCCGTTGTATTATTGATGATGTCTATATTCATATGGCTGATCGATTTCTAAATGAAAAAACCAAATTGGCGGAAAAACCTTCAC
Organism: Bacillus sp. FSL R7-0646; assembly: GCF_037969865.1. NCBI lineage: Bacteria > Bacillati > Bacillota > Bacilli > Caryophanales > Bacillaceae > Bacillus > Bacillus sp. FSL R7-0646. The sequence continues at coordinate 3,877,904 of NZ_CP150217.1, read as the reverse complement.
CAATTTGGTTTTTTTTCGGCTATTACACTGCAATAAGGGAAATCAGAAACGGCGCTGCGCAAAGCGTGATGATCGCGGCCAGGATCATCGACACGCTTGAGATCGTTCCGGACACGGAGCTCAGCTCAAATGCTTTTGACGTACCTGCGCCGTGGGCGCTTGTGCCAAGCAGTACGCCCCTCGCGATTTCATTATCAATCCGGAAGTAGCGAATGACCATCGGTCCGATCACTGATCCGAACAAGGCGGTCAATATGACAAAAACAGCGGTCACCGCCGGCATTCCGCCGATCATTTCAGAAACGTTCATTGCAATTGGCGTTGTGACAGATCTGGGAACGAGGCTCTCGATCAGGTCTTCATTCAGCTTGAAGAGTTTTGCGATAAACGCTGTTGACAGGATCGCGATACAGCAGCCTACAGCCACGTTGATAATGATCTCAACCGCGTATTTTTTTAAGACTGGAAAGTATTTGTACAGCGGAATCGCAAAAGCCACGGTTGCCGGCTGGAGCATGTCCGTCAACAAGCGTCCGCCCGCATTGTACGCTTCAAAAGGGACGTTGATGAAAAGCAGCAGGCCGACCAGTATCACCGGCGTGACCAATAAAGGTGACGCATACACCTTTGGATGGCGTGAATACACCGCTTTTGCGCCCAAATAGATTAAAACTGTTGCGATCAGGCTTAAGCATCCGATGAGCATGTTTTTTTTCTTTCCTTTCTTTTGGCAATCAATTGAGTCAGCATTCCGGTCGACACCATGACGACGAATGTACTGATGAGGACAACGAGTATAATGCTTGTGCCGAATTCAGCCAGAATATCTCCGTAGTTCATAATCCCGACGGCTGAAGGGACGAAGAACAAAAGCAGCTCCGCGAGAAGCCACAGCGCGCCGATTTCAATCCATTCCAGCTTAATGATTTTGAAATGGAGAAGCGCAAAAATGACGATAATCCCGAGAATGCTGCCGGGAATGTTTATATGAAGAACCTCGACAATCAGATTCATGAAACGGGCGAATAAAAACAAAAGAGCGACCTGACCTAATCCTTTAATGAATGTTTTCATGTCATTATCCCCCTTTCTAAACAAGAGTGTACATGAGTTTCAAGTATAGGTAAAATACATATACAGAATATATATTATTCATTTTGTCTATAGTTAAAAGCGCAAATCAGGTCAAAAGCAACAGTTTAATAACTAAAATTGGAAAACGTCATACGGAATCATTTGGCGATTTTTTGTGACCATTAAACCGCCGTGTTCCCGTGCCTTTAGACTTGTCCGCAATGAAAGCGGTGTACAGATGATTCAAAAAGACGGGTTATATGTCCTTGAAATGCGGTGTGAGGATGATGGCGAACTGTGTATATATCCCTAAAAACAGTCTTTAAAGCCTATTCAACATCCGTGATTTTCGACTTAAACTATAAATATTGGAAATGAGAGCAAGTCTAGTCAAAGATGTGAATCTATGAAAAACAAACCGGATCATGATTTGACAAGGAAATAATCAATGCGAATCATACTGCAATTTCAGAGGTGACAATAATGGACTACTCAGACACGCTGCAAAAAATACACGGTGTCCTCTCCCATAAGGCGGCAGAGCTGGAAGAACAAATTGCAAGGCTGGAGCGGGCAAAGCGCGATGTAGAGCGGGAACAAAACCTCGGAATCGAAGAAATCAGGCAGATTTTGCGGCCGAATCTTAATGAGTCGTGGACCGGAAGCAGGGCAGCCGATTTTGACGAAGCACGTGATGAAGCGCACACGGCAATGTACAGAATTTTCACCGATGAGTATGATCGGTATATTCATAAAATCGATTTAAAGATATTTGCTTTAGATGCTGAAAAAGGAGCTGTTCAGGCTGCAAGCTGGTCAGCCGACCGGGCGGACTTTCTGATGGAAAAAGGAGAGGAGGCCGTCGACGCTCTGCACAGCACAATCAACGGTTTAAAAGGATGGTTGAAATGAGCAAAACGATTAAACTTAACCATGCAGCGGTTATGAAGCAGCTGGAACAAGTAAGCAGCACGCTTCAAGCCGTATCTTTAAAAAGCCCGCCAGCCGGAGCGCTCGGGCGGAACAACCTTGATTTTACGAAAAAGTGGCTTGAACGAGAAGCCGAAATTTGCAATATGGTCAAACAGTATAAAGAGGCTGTTCGTAAAAACATTGAGGACACCCGCTCAAATGTGGATACGCTGAAGGAACAGGATGAGGCGATTGCCCGAAGATAGGCGCTGCCGGCTGTATGCCGGCGGCGTTTTTTTTATTGTGGCTCTCGCGGGGGTGCAGAAAACAATGAATTTGGTTTAGAATATGAATACACGCAGGAACTCTGAAAGGGTGTCAAACAAATGGACATACGCCACTTAACCTATTTCTTGGAGGTAGCCCGTCTGAAAAGCTTCACAAAAGCCGCTCAGTCATTATACATATCTCAGCCGACGATTTCCAAAATGATTAAAAACCTTGAAGAAGAGCTGGGCATCGAGCTGTTTTACCGGCGCGGCCGGCAGATCGAGCTGACTGATGCGGGGCAAAGCATGTATGTGCAGGCCCAGGAAATCACCAAGTCATTTCAAAATTTAACTTCAGAGCTGAACGACTTGATGGACGTCAAAAAAGGGCATGTGAGGATCGGTCTGCCGCCGATGATCGGCTCCGGTTTTTTTCCGAAAGTGATAGGGGATTTCAGAGATAAGTATCCGAACGTCACCTTTCAGCTTGTTGAACACGGGTCTGTGAAAGTGCAGGAGGGAGTAGAGGACGGATCGCTTGATATCGGCGTTGTCGTCCTGCCTGCAAAAGAGGAGATTTTTCACTCCTTTACAATTGTTAAAGAAGACTTAATGCTAATCGTCCACCCGTCCCATCGTTTTGCCGATGCGGAAGAGATCGAGCTTCGGCAGTTAAGCGAAGAACCGTTTATTTTCTTCCGGGAAGACTTTGTTCTTCACGAACGGATCATTACGGCCTGCTTGAAGGCGGGATTTCAGCCGAATGTCATTTATGAAACCTCACAATGGGATTTCATCAGCGAAATGGTTTCCGCGAACCTTGGGATAGGTCTTTTGCCCGAAAGGATCTGCCGGGATCTTGACCCTGAAAGGGTGAGGATCATTCCGCTGGTGAGGCCGGCCATTCCTTGGCATGTCGCCGTCATTTGGAGAAAAGACCGCTATCTGTCGTTCGCGGCGAGGGCGTGGATTGATCATACAAAATCGTATATATGGAGCGAGAATTCAAAAACAGAAAGGAATGCAGGCGAATGAATATGGAAGATGCCGCAAGGGGAATTGAGTTAGTCAGAAAGCAAAAACCGCTCGTACACAATATGACAAACAATGTCGTCACCAACTTTACGGCAAACGGTTTGCTGGCTCTCGGCGCATCGCCGGTGATGGCGTATGCGAGGGAAGAGGCCGCCGACATGGCAAAGATCGCCGGAGCCCTTGTGCTGAACATCGGCACGCTCAGCCGTGAATCTGTTGAAGCGATGATTATTGCAGGAAAGTCAGCTAATGAACATGGGGTGCCGGTTATTTTTGATCCGGTCGGTGCGGGGGCGACGCCGTTTCGAACGGAATCGGCTCAAGCGATCATGCGCAAAGTGAAGGTTTCTGCCGTCAGAGGCAATGCTGCGGAAATTGCCAACACGCTTGGGGAAGACTGGCTGATCAAAGGCGTGGACGCGGGTGAAGAGAGCGGCGACAGAACGGAGCTCGCAAAAAAAGCCGTGAAATTATGGGATACAGCAGTCATCATAACCGGTGCTGAAGACGTGATAACGGATGGTACAAAAACGTATACCGTGGGCAACGGACATCAGCTGCTTACGAAAGTGACGGGGACAGGCTGCTTGTTTACCTCTGTCATCGGTGCGTTTTGCGCCGTTGAAAAAGACGTTTGCCGTGCCGCTGTATCTGCAGCCGCTTTTTATGGAACAGCGGCCGAGTTGGCCGCGGCGAAAACGGAAAGCCGGGGGCCCGGAAGTTTCCAAATCGAGTTTTTGAATCAGCTTGCTGCCGTTGAAGCTATGGATATAAAAGAACGCGGCAGGATCAGAGAGGTGGAATAAGATGACGCGAGTCTCAGAAGAAGCAATGAAAGATCTGTTGTCGGTCTATTTTATTATGGGGTCAAACAATACCGCAGGGGATCCTTTAACTGTTATTGAAAAAGCTTTAAAAGGCGGTGCGACCCTTTTTCAATTCCGCGAAAAAGGCGAGGGTGCGTTGAAAGCCGGAGATCAAACGGCGTTTGCCCGACAGGTGCAGGCGCTGTGCAAACAGTTCAATGTACCGTTTATTATCAACGATGATGTAGAACTCGCGCTTGAACTTGACGCAGATGGCGTGCATATCGGCCAGGATGATGATAAGGCCGCAGACGTCAGAGCGAGAATCGGGGACAAAGTCCTCGGCGTTTCCGCGCATACACTTGAAGAAGTCTTAAAGGCGGAAAAGGATGGAGCGGATTACATCGGTGCGGGGCCTGTTTACCCTACTGAAACAAAGCGGGATACAAAAGCTGTGCAGGGCGTCTCGCTCATTCAAGAGATCCGCAGGCAGGGAATTGGCATTCCTGTGGTCGGAATCGGCGGGATCACGGTCGAAAACTGCGTCCCCGTCATCGAGGCCGGGGCGGACGGCATCAGTGTCATCAGCGCCATCAGCAAAGCCGCCGATCCAAAGCAGGCCGCCGAGGCGTTTAGCGAGAAAGTCCAAGCTGCCAAACAAAGCGCACATTCCTAAATGGAATATGCGCTTTTCAGCGTGTCGAGAAACCCTCGCATTCGTTGTCAGGCCTGCGCGTCGGTGCTCACGAATTCCAACATTCGCTCCGCTCCGATGCTCGACCTTCCTAGACTGCAAGGGTTTTCAATCACGCTGAAAGGATGATAAAATCCCAAAACAAAAAGCCGTTTTGGGATTTTATCAACAATCTGCAAAACGCACATTCCTAAATGGAATATGCGCTTTTTTATATGAAGATTAAAATCTCTCGTTCATAAACCGTTCCAGAAAACGTTCGGTTACAAGGGAGGACATCCCAAGCGCTGAGGCGGTGCGGCCGAGCGTGGAGATTTTTAAATGATAATTAGACAAGGCTTCTGCTGCGCTTCTTGAGGCAATCGTTTTTTTGATCGCATCGACGATGCTCGGATAGGATTCCACTATGGTATTCCGCAAGATAATGGTGTCGGGATTCAACGTTTTCAAGATGTTGAGAAGCCCGATGCCGATATGAAAGCCAAAGCGTTCAAACGTCTCCATCATGCCCGGATCACCGCGGTCTGCAAGTTCTTTAACGGTTTCGTAAAGCTGGGCCCCGGAATTCGCTGCATAGTGAGAGAAGACGGCTTTTTCTGAAGCGTAAAGCTCCCAGCAGCCTCTATTTCCGCACCGGCATAACGGACCGTCAAAGTGAATGGACATGTGCCCGGCTTCTCCGGAAAAACCTTGCACACCTCTAAACAATTTTCCATTCATTAAAATCCCTAAACCGATCCCGGTATTAATGCTGACAAACACGGCATGCTCAAGCTGGCCGCCTTCCCCGTATTCCTTCTCGCCAACGGCGCCGGCGTTGGCTTCGTTTTCAATTAAAATGGGAACGCCGAACCTTTCTTCCAGTTTTTCTTTTATCGGAATCAAATGGATCGGCTTATTTGGCGTAAAGACTACATGCCGTTCGTTGTCCACCAAGCCGGGCACGCACACGCCGATTCCGGTCAATCCGAATGGGGAAGGCGGTATTTTGTCAACGGCAAGCCCCGTCAATTCGATTAATGCCTCTTCTGTCGCCTGAATGTCTTCTTCATCAAGCGTTCGTTCGAATTGTTCAATCAAATGCCCTTCAAGGTCGGTTAACGCAACAATTATATAATTGGTTCCGACATCTACACCGACCGCATAGCCGGCTTTTCGATTGAATTTCAGCATAACGGGCCTTCTGCCGCCGCTTGACTCGCCGGGGCCGGTTTCATAAATGATGTCCTTTTGAAGCAGGGAAGACACTTGGGAGGAAACGGTCGCTTTATTTAATCCTGTTATTTCCGAAAGTTTGGCCCTTGAGACGGGTCCGTTTTCAATAATCTGCTCAAAAATCAGGGCTTTGTTCATTTTTTTTACAAGGGCTTGATCCGCTGTATTCAATGTCAATCACTCCATTGCTTTGAAGCTGTGAATTTATTATAGTATAACAAATTTTGAAAACTTATTTTTTCCTCTATTTCCATTGAAAGCGATTAATTGATCCTGTAAAATACATACAAGGAAGTTAGTTTAATGGTTAAACAAACATTGTTTTTTAACGTTTGCAAGGAAAAGTGAAGGGGGAGATCGGAATGTTTTTTAGAAATATCGGAATGATTGAGTATGAAGGGGCCGATTCGGAAAATCCTTACGCATTTAAATATTACAACCCTGATGAATTTGTCGGCGGCAAAACGATGAAGGAACACCTTCGCTTCGCTGTTGCGTATTGGCATACCTTTGATGCGGACGGGAAAGACCCTTTCGGCGACGGGACGATGTTCCGGGCGTGGAACCGGCTGACACATCCTTTGGATAAAGCGAAAGCCAGGGCGGAAGCGGCTTTTGAATTTTTTGAAAAGCTCGGCGTGCCCTATTTCTGTTTTCATGATGTTGATATTGTCGATGAAGGAGCAACATTGCGTGAAACTTTCACGTATTTGGATCAAATGTCGTCTTTTCTCAAAGAAATGATGGAGACAAGCCATGTTCAGCTGCTTTGGAATACAGCCAATATGTTTACGCATCCGAGATATGTCCACGGGGCCGCAACTTCTTGCAATGCAGACGTCTATGCCTATGCAGCTGCAAAAGTGAAAAAAGGCCTGGACATCGCCAAAGAGCTTGGAGCGGAAAACTATGTGTTCTGGGGCGGAAGAGAAGGTTATGAAACATTGCTGAATACAGATATGAAGCTTGAGCTCGAAAACTTGGCTTCATTTTATAGAATGGCAGTTGAGTATGCGCGTGAAATCGGTTTTGACGGCCAATTTTTAATCGAGCCGAAGCCGAAGGAGCCGACGAAGCACCAATACGATTTTGATGCAGCCACAACGATCGCTTTTTTAGAAACTTACGGTTTAAAAGACCATTTTAAACTTAATCTTGAGGCGAACCATGCGACATTGGCCGGGCATACATTTGAGCATGAACTAAGGGTGGCTGCCTTGCACGATATGCTGGGTTCCATTGATGCCAACCAGGGCGATTTGCTCTTGGGCTGGGATACCGATGAGTTTCCGACCGATCTGTATTCTGCGGTTCTGGCGATGTATGAAATTTTGAAAGCAGGCGGGTTTAAAACCGGCGGCATCAACTTCGATGCTAAAGTAAGGCGCCCGTCATTTGCCGATGAGGACTTGTTTCACGCTCATATCGCAGGAATGGATACGTATGCAGTCGGCTTGAAAGTCGCCTCCCGTCTGCTTGAAGATAAAGCGCTCGATCAGGTTATCGAAGAACGTTATGAGAGCTATACGAAAGGCATCGGGCTTGAAATCAAAGAAGGCCGCACCGATCTGAAAAAGCTCGCCGCTTACGCTCTTGAAAACGACCATATTGAAAATCAGTCAGGCCGCCAAGAACGGCTGAAGGCGACCGTTAACCGTTACTTATTGAACGCTTTGCGCGAAGCGCCGGCAGGAAAGGAGACACGCTAGTGGAATACGTAATCGGGGTCGATCTCGGCACCAGCGCGGTTAAAATCATCCTTGTCAATCAGCGGGGAGAGCTGTGCGGCGAGGTCTCCAAACCGTTTTCCATCATTGAGCCCCATTCCGGTTATTCCGAACAGGATCCCGCAGAATGGGCGGACAAAACGAAGGAAGCCATTAAGGAATTGGTCGGGCATTTCCCGGGAAAAGCATCTCAGATTAAAGGGGTCAGCTTTTCCGGACAGATGCATGGATTGGTACTTTTAAACGGCAAAGGAGAGGTTTTGCGAAACGCGATCCTGTGGAACGATACACGGACAACCGAACAATGCCGGCTGATTAACGACAAAATCGGAAAGGAGCGCCTGCTCGAGATCGCGAAAAATCCGGCGCTCGAAGGTTTTACCCTTCCGAAGCTTTTATGGGTGAAAGAATATGAAAAAGAGCTGTTTGAAAAGGCGGCCGTTTTTTTGCTGCCGAAAGACTATGTCAGGTACACCATGACGGGGCGTCTTCACAGCGAATATTCAGATGCGGCCGGAACGCTCCTGCTAGATGTGAGACATCAAACATGGAGCGGGGAAATCTGCAGAAAGCTCGGCATCCCGGAGTCCTTATGTCCGGATTTGATTGAACCGGGCGCTTGTGTCGGCGGCCTCAGACCGGAATTCGCGGCCGAAACCGGGCTGTCTCCTGAAGTCAAGGTGTTTGCCGGCGGCGCTGATAATGCATGCGGCGCTGTCGGCGCCGGTATTTTAAAAGAAGGAACCGCCCTTTGCAGCATAGGCACCTCGGGGGTTGTTCTCACATATGAATCAAACCGTGATCAAGAGTTTAATGGCAATATTCATTTTCTGAACCATGCAGCCCCAGATGCGTTTTATTCGATGGGAGTGACGCTTTCTGCAGGACGCAGCTTCAGCTGGTTTAAAGATGTATTTGCCGGGCAGGCGTCATTTGACGAATTAATCAGCGATATTGGCCATTCCCGTCCCGGGGCCGGGGGACTGCTGTTTACCCCTTACTTGTCAGGGGAGAGAACTCCTCATGCCGACGCAGATATTCGCGCCAGCTTCATCGGGATGGACAGCGCACATACACGGGCGGACTTTGTCAGAGCCGTTATTGAAGGCATTACATTCTCCCTTCATGAAAGCATTGAACAATTCCGTGCCGGGGGAAAAGACATCAGCCGTGTGATTTCAATCGGAGGAGGCGCCAAAAGCAATCAATGGCTGCAAATCCAGGCGGATATCTTCAACGCCGACATCATCAGACTGACAAGCGAACAGGGGCCGGCATACGGTGCAGCCATGATTGCGGCCGTCGGGTGCGGCTGGTTTCCGTCGCTTGAGGCTTGTGCAGACCGATTCGTTCTCATCAAAGAAACCTTTTCGCCCCGCCGTGAATACAGCAGACAATACGAAGCTCTCTTTCAAATTTACAGAGATGTCTACCGGCACACGAAAACGCTGAACGAGCGGCTGGCAAGCTTTCGGGAATAAATAAAAACTTATGGGCCGGCCGGCTCATAAGTTTTTTTCGGCTGCACACGGTTTAAGATTGATCCATGTGGATGCCTGTATGCGCTTTGACCTGAATTTCTGCAAACGCGTCTTGACCAGGGGTTTTTGAAGATAGAATCGTTCCAAGATAAGCGCCTAAAAAGCCGAGCGGAATAGAGATGATTCCCGGGTTGGAAAGCGGGATGAGCGGGTCTCCAACAAAGATGGCGTTTCCGGCCGGGTCCCATACGCTCGGGCTGATGGAGACAAGGATCAGAGCGCTTAAAAGGCCGGTCAGGCTGCCGGCCAAAGCGCCGGCGGCATTGAATCTTTTCCAGAAGACGGTGAAGATAATGAGCGGCAAATTGGCGCTTGCCGCCACGGCAAATGCAAGCGAGACAAGAAACGCGACATTCAGCGATTGGGCAAAGACAGCAAGCAGAATTGAAAGGACGGATACGCCGATGGAAGCCCACCTTGCAGCAATCATTTGCTCTTTTTCCGTAGCCGCGCCTTTTCTGATAATCTGGCTGTATATATCATGCGCAAAAGCAGAAGCCGCCGACAGGACAAGTCCTGTAACTACCGCCAAAATCGTGGCGAAAGCGATGGCTGAGACGAAGGCGAACAGAAAATCTCCGCCGAGCGCCTGAGCAAGCAGCGGTGCGGCCATATTCCCCGCTTTATCGGCAGCTAAAATGTTTTCAAAACCGACAAAAGCGGCAGCACCAAAACCGAGAAAGACCGTCATAATATAAAATATACCGATAATCCATGTTGCCGAGACAACCGATTTCCTTGCCGTTTTGGCATCTTTTACTGTATAAAAGCGGATGAGAATGTGGGGCAGGCCGGCTGTTCCAAGGACGAGCGCCAAATTGAGTGAAAGTGTTTCAAGAGGAACTTTATACTTATTGCCGGGGTTTAGAAAATCCGCCCCGAGCGGAGTAGCTGTTTTCATTTGTTCGAACATGTTCGTCAGGCTGAAGCCGAATTTTGAAAAAACGATGACCGAAATGATGAGCGTCCCCGCCATCAAAAGAACGGCCTTGATGATCTGGACCCAGCTGGTTGCAATCATTCCTCCGAATACGACGTAGATGGTCATCAAAACCCCGACAATGCACACTGCCAGCGTATAATCGATGCCGAGCAGAAGCTTGATCAGCGCGCCGGCGCCGACTAACTGTGCAATCATATAAAAGGTGGAGATCGTGATTGTGTTTAATGCGGCGACACCGCGAATTTTCTTTTGTTTAAAACGAGAGGCAATCATGTCCGCCATTGTAAATTTGCCGAGGTTTCGGAGCGGTTCTGCCACAATATAAAGGACAACTAAATAAGCGACGAGGAAGCCGATGCTGTAGAAGAAACCGTCAAACCCGTTCAAAGCGATCATCCCGGCAATTCCGAGGAAAGAAGCCGCTGACATGTAATCTCCCGCAATAGCCAGTCCGTTTTGAATGCCGGTAAGTCCCCCTCCCGCCGTGTAAAACTCATTGGCCGTTTTTGTCTGTTTAGCGGCGAAATACGTAATGACAAGCGTGAGGGCGACAATGGCAAGAAACAAAATAAAGGCTGTGGCACTCATGAATCAACGCCTCCAATCTTCTTTTTGAAATCGCTTGCAATTTGATCGAATTGACCGGCTTTTTTCGTATACACAATGCACAGCGTCCACGTCATAACAAACTGAGCAATCGCGAAAACCCATGCCCACGTGATGGCCCCGACTGCCGGCTGATTCAAAAATGTGAAGTATGATGTCATAACCGGCAGCAGGAAATAAAAGAGCAAAAAGAAAATCGTCATCGGTACAATAAAAGCCCGTTTCCGCTTTAACAACCGCTGGAACTCCGGAGATGCCGCAGCTTTGCTGTAATCTATTTTGCCTTCTCCCATTTGTTCTTTGACCCTCCTTGTGTTTGTCTGAAAAGATACAACAAAGGTATGTAACAAGCTCCGGATTTATTCTTCAATTTTCACAAAGCCTTTTATTTATATAAGATGAAAGACCTGATCATCTCGAATAAATGCTTTTTCCATAAATAAAACCGTTTGTTCGCCTTTTTATTTGCCATGCTTTTGCCCCGTTTCCGCCTCTGCCAGCTTCCTTCTCAGTTCATTTGCAGACACAATCGCTGTCCGGTCTGTCACCACGCCGCCGGGCTTGTTCCCTTTGCCGAGCAAATAGCCGTCGAATGTCATGTTCATAAAATCAAAGATATATTGAAACTGTTGAATAAGCGGCAGCCCTTTCAAGCGGGGATCATCGTCTCCGACAGCCGCGACGTAGACCGTTTTTTTCGCCATTTGCTGTTTAAATGCAGATCTCCCGTGCTCAATCAATGTCTGTGACCAGCGGTCAATAAAGTTTTTCATCAAACCCGACATTCCGTACTAATAGATCGGAGTGGCAAAAATCAGGATATCCTTCTCCAGCACCCGGCTGATCAGGTCTCTGTAGTCATCATCAGGATACAAAGGGGCTGTATTGCCGTGCCTGTAGTCCGATACGGGCTCAATGTGATAGTTTCGCAGGTAGATCTTATCGGCATCAAGTCCGTCTACTAATCGATTCACCAACTCTTCCGTATTTCCGTTTTCGCGGGAGCTTCCGCAGATTGCTGCTATCCCCATATTCATCATCCTCCTCTGGAATGGGTCATGAATTCAGTTTAAGATAACAACAACCATCAGTAAAATTGATATTTTAGATATTTAACATCGAAAAAACCGATTATATAGGCGGATGGTTAACAGAAAAGGGAGTATGGAAAGGAAGCCCGAGGATGGTATCAAAAGGATTAAGGCCAAAAGCTCCGCCCCCTTTCAGGAGAAAGGCAATCGAAACCGATACAGAAGAAAGTGTATGGGGCTGCTGGCATCAGCGTTGGTCAGCAATGCCTCTAAAACGCCTTAATCAATCCGGTCTGGTACCCCTTAAGAGAGTGAAGCTGGAAAAAGTGAAACAACCTATGTACAGGGCAAAAGGTAAGGCTGCTCCTTAAAATGCTCGTTTCTATGGAGCAGACAGAATCTATACACAGGCAGCAAGCCTGCTGCTCAAATACGTCATTATCAATTAAAACACTCGTTAAAACAGCCGGTTGGATCATCTTGATAGACCAAGATTCAACAGAACCGCCTGTTTTTTTGGATAACTGATGCTTTTAAACGCTTATTGCTTTATCTGTTTTTCAGCATCGCTTTGGATGGGCTGACTGCGAAGAAATTCTTTCACATCTTCAATTTGCAGCCCAAGTTTTTTCGCCTCCTTCATCAAAATCACCCAATCTTTGTCCAACTTGTGTTTCGTTTGAGTATTCATAGCTTCCTCCAATATGATAAGACGTTGTTCACCTCAAAGAAAAAACGGTTCTTCCTTGAGATGCAATAAAAGTTATAAAACAACAGCCATGTGAAAACAATGACAAATTTCATAAAAAATTCACAAAGTCATCATTGATAAACCTACCTATTCCCTAAATAACTGACTAAAAAAACCAAAAAATCTTAGATTCTTACTTATAATAATAAACAATCAATTACTGACTGGATAGTATTCAAATAAAAATGATCATTTTTCCCTATTAAGAATTTCTCAATTGCAGCCGAATATCCTTTGAATATTCTAAAAACAAGGAAGGGATTTTTGAGAGGTCATTGTGTGGAAATATTGGAAAATCGATGGTTTGAAGGGGTTATTTAGATTAAAGATCTAATGGGTGGAGAGGGTTCTTTGGGCTTAGTTGCTGTATGGGTTAAAGAAGGGTAATACGAAAATACTATTATCGATCAGCATTAAGTGGAAAAAAAGAACATTGGTTTCAAATGCAGTGAAAAAAGTATAGCTTTTGCCTCAAAATCGCGTTGATTCACCAAGAGAAAACCATTGATATGGATAAAAACCCGAACTATTCCTTGTAAGGTATTTAATGGAATGAAGGTCTCTCAATTCGTTTTTCCCCCAACTTTTTATTTGAAGAAATGATGAAAATACAAGCCGGAAAATGCTGAAGGTGGTAAAATGAAAAAAGCAAATATATCATCTTTGTTTGAAAAAGAGATTCACAGGCGTTTTATAGATTTTAAAATAGAAGGATAACGCCGCTGAAAGGAGAGAAATGAATTGGCAATATTAGTATGCGGAGGGGCGGGCTATATTGGAAGCCATGCTGTAGCGGAACTGTTAAGCCGCAATGAAGATGTCGTAATTATTGATAACCTGCAAACTGGACATGAAGAGGCGGCTTTAAAGGGAGCTTCTTTCTATAATGGAGATCTGCGCGATGAAGCATTTCTAAGAAAGGTGTTTCAGGAAAACGACATTGAGGCTGTCATGCATTTCGCGGCCGATTCATTGGTTGGAGAAAGCGTAACAGATCCTCTCAAATATTATGACAACAACGTTTACGGAGCTGTTTGCCTGTTAAAGGTCATGAAAGAGTTCGATGTGAAGCAAATTGTTTTCTCATCAACCGCTGCAACATACGGAGAACCGGATCGGGTGCCGATTATGGAAACAGATCCGACGGATCCGACAAACCCGTACGGGGAAACGAAGCTTGCCATTGAAAAAATGCTGAAGTGGTCTGAAAAGGCATACGGAATCCGTCATGTCGTCCTTCGCTACTTTAATGTTGCCGGGGCGCATGTAGACGGCTTGATCGGCGAGGACCACCAGCCTGAAACGCACCTGATTCCGATCATTCTTCAAGTCGCGCTAGGCAAACGGGACAAGATTATGATTTTCGGCGACGACTATCCGACTCCGGATGGCACGTGCATCAGAGACTACATCCATGTGATGGATCTGGTCGACGCGCATATTCTCGCTGTCGAGAGGCTTCGAAACGGCGGAGAAAGCGCCGTATACAATCTCGGAAACGGAACGGGCTTCTCAGTCAAAGAAGTCGTTGAAACTGCCCGGAAAGTGACAGGCTGTCCGATACCGGCGGAGGTTGCAGAGCGCCGCGCAGGAGACCCGGCACAGCTGATCGCCTCTTCGGAAAAAGCGGTGAAAGAGCTTGGATGGCAGCCGAAGTACGCCGAACTGGAAACGATCATTGACAGCGCGTGGAAGTGGTTTAAAGCACATCCGAACGGCTATCAAAGCTAGAATGCGATAACGCCTATTATATAGGATAAAAAAGAGCTTTCAGTCACAGAAGAAAGCTCTTTTTTGATGTTCTTTAGTTTAAAACCGGTTGTCAGCAGGGAAAAGGAAGGGAGAAGGATAATGATTCACCATGAAAAAATTTAACAATGTGAAATTAATGATTGACCAAAGTTTTTTATTGTGGTAAACCTAAATTTGACAGATTTTTTGTTCCGGAGGGATTTGTCAGCGCTTGCTATGTGTGTAAAAAGAACTAAAAAATTACCAGTCTTTTTCCTTTGTTATTCATAATATCATGAACAAATTTTGACGATTTTGTGACATTTGGGTGAAAAAAAGGTGAACAATCGAAAAAAATAAGGCTAATTGGTGAAGATTTTGATAGCATAGCAAGGTAGAAGAAAAAAGTTTTTCAGAATCCTTTTATCTTAGATATTCTGACCAAATTTTAGACATCATTAAGGAAGGATGGTGATCCTCTTGTTCAGAGCATTTAAACCACTGATTATGCTGACTCTGCTTTCCTCCGTTTTTTTATTGGGCGGCTGCAGTCAAATCGCGGTATTGGATCCTAAAGGACCGGTTGCTTCGCAGCAAAGAGATCTTATTCTATTATCGATTGGATTTATGCTGTTTATCGTAGCGGTCGTATTTGTCCTTTTTACTGTGATGATTGTGAAATACCGTGAGCGTAAAGACAGAAAGTCTCCTTACAGCCCGGAAGTAGAAGGCAATACATTTTTAGAAATCGTCTGGACAGTGGTTCCGATTTTAATTGTTATTGCGCTGTCAGTGCCGACAGTTCAAACAATTTATTCTCTAGAAGAGGCTCCAAAAGCATCAAAGGACAAGGAACCTTTGGTCGTATATGCTACATCTGTCGATTGGAAATGGGTATTCAGCTATCCGGAACAGGATATCGAAACGGTCAACTATTTGAATATCCCGACAGACAGACCGATCTTGTTTAAAATCTCATCTGCCGACTCTATGGCATCTCTGTGGATTCCGCAGCTTGGCGGGCAAAAATACGCCATGTCCGGAATGGAAATGGAGCAATATTTACAGGCAGACCATGAGGGTACTTATAAAGGCCGAAATGCAAACTTCACAGGCGAAGGTTTTGCAGAACAAAAGTTTAATGTCAATGCGGTATCTGAAAGCAAGTTTAATGACTGGGTGAAGAAAACGCAGAAAGAAGCTCCCAAGCTGACGAAAACCCAGTACGATGAACTGATGCTTCCTCAGCATGCGGACGAAATGACGTTCTCATCTACACACCTGAAGTACGTTAATCACGGAAATGATGCGGAATACGCCATTAAAGCGCGCGAAAGACTGGGCTATAAACCGTTGTCTCCGCACTCTAAATCAGATCCGTTTGAAAACGTAAAGACAAACAAAGATCAAAAACAATCTGAAGACCAAGATTCTCACTAGGAAAGGAGGAAGCTTGCATGAATTTGAAATGGGACGAATTCATAATTACAGGTGACCCATTAATTCTTGGAGCACAGATTTCCATTTTGCTTACTTCAATTGCAATCGTATTTGTGCTGACATACTTCAAAAAATGGAAATGGCTTTGGAGAGAGTGGATTACCACCGTCGATCATAAACGTTTAGGAATCATGTACATCATTGCCGCAGTCATTATGTTCTTCCGCGGCGGTGTCGACGGGTTAATGATGCGTGCCCAGCTCACGCTTCCTAATAACGGCTTTTTAGATTCCAACCACTATAATGAAGTATTTACGACTCACGGTACGATCATGATCATCTTCATGGCGATGCCGTTTCTTATTGGGTTAATGAACGTGGTCGTACCGCTTCAAATCGGTGCGCGGGACGTTGCTTATCCTTACTTGAACAACTTGAGCTTCTGGACCTTCATGGTCGGAGCGATGCTGTTTAACATTTCATTCGTCATCGGCGGATCGCCGAATGCAGGATGGACGGCTTACATGCCGCTTGCAGGCAATGAGCTGAGTCCTGGACCTGGACAGAACTATTACTTGCTCGGACTTCAGATCGCGGGTATCGGTACGCTTCTCACCGGGATCAACTTTATGGTTACCATCCTGAAAATGCGTACAAAAGGCATGACTCTATGGCGGATGCCGATGTTCACTTGGACAACGCTGATCACTTGTGTGATTATCATTTTCGCCTTCCCTGTCTTGACAGTGGCTTTGGCGCTGATGACATTTGACCGCTTGTTCGGAACAGCCTTTTTCACTTTGGCAAACGGCGGTATGCCGATGCTATGGGCGAACCTGTTCTGGATTTGGGGACATCCTGAGGTTTACATCGTTATTTTGCCTGCTTTCGGTATTTTTTCAGAAATCATTGCAACATTTGCGAGAAAGCAGCTGTTCGGCTATAAAGCGATGGTTTATTCCATTGTGGCGATTTCGGTTCTCAGCTTTATCGTTTGGCTGCACCACTTTTTCACAATGGGCAACAGCGCGGCGGTCAACTCGTTCTTCTCGATTACGACAATGGCGATATCGGTGCCGACCGGGGTTAAAATCTTTAACTGGCTGTTGACGCTGCATCGAGGCAGAATTAAAATCACAACGCCGATGCTGTGGTCGCTTGCATTTATTCCGAACTTCGTCATCGGCGGTGTTACGGGCGTTATGCTTGCGATGGCAGCTGCGGATTATCAATATCACAACACATACTTCCTCGTATCGCACTTCCACTACGTGCTGATCGCGGGTACTGTGTTTGCATGTTTCGCCGGATTGATCTTCTGGTATCCGAAAATGTTCGGTCACAAACTGAACGAACGCATCGGAAAATGGTTCTTCTGGCTGTTCATGACGGGCTTTAACATCTGTTTCTTCCCGATGTATTTCCTTGGATTGCAGGGAATGCCTCGCCGTATTTACACATACGGAGCAGAAGACGGCTGGACTGCATTGAACATGATTGCGACATTCGGCGCATTGCTGATGGCCGCAGGATTCATCGTTCTCTGCTATAACATTTTCTACAGCTTCCGTCATTCAAAACGCGAGGAATCAGGAGATGCTTGGGGAATGGGTCGCACGCTTGAATGGGCT
The DNA here is from genome assembly GCF_037969865.1 of Bacillus sp. FSL R7-0646. Classification (NCBI taxonomy): domain Bacteria; kingdom Bacillati; phylum Bacillota; class Bacilli; order Caryophanales; family Bacillaceae; genus Bacillus; species Bacillus sp. FSL R7-0646. The sequence continues at coordinate 3,860,498 of NZ_CP150217.1, read as the reverse complement.
ACATCTTCTGCGATCCCGCCGCACTATAACTTTGCGGTTCTGCCTGAGGTCACTTCACCTGACGCATTTGCGCAAATGAAGGAAGACAATGTCGAGATTCATCCTGAAAGCAAGTTTAAAAAGATTCATATGCCGAGCAATTCAGGCCGTCCGTTTATCATGTCATTATGCTTCGGATTTGCTGGATTCGGGCTTGTCTTTGAATGGTTCTGGATGGGAATCGTCGGTCTGATCGGTGTATTCCTCTGTATGATTCTTCGTTCATTTGAATATGACGACGGCTACTATGTAAGTGTTGAGGAAATAAAAGAGACTGAACGAAAGAATGCCAAGTAAAGGAGGCGGGATTGATGGAACATGCAGAACACAGCAATTCTAACGCTCCTATGGAATACCGTTCTGAAATCGGAAGGTTGAATATCCTTGGCTTTTGGATTTTTCTTGGAGCGGAGATTGCTTTATTCTCTACGTTATTTGCGACCTATGCTGTTCTTCATAACAGAACAGCGGGAGGCGTACTGCCGGCAGAACTGTTCGACGCGAAGCTCGTTTTAATCATGACGTTCCTGCTGTTAACGAGCAGTTTCACATGCGGCATTGCAGTGCATGAAATGCGCCGCGGCAGTTTGAAAGGCGTGATGATCTGGATGATCATTACCCTGTTGCTCGGTGCTGGCTTTGTCAGCTATGAGCTTTATGAGTTCAATCATTATGTACACGAAGGTGCCACTTTATCGACAAGTGCTTACTGGTCAGCATTCTTTGTTCTATTGGGAACCCACGGACTGCACGTATCGATTGGTATCTTCTGGATTATCGGCATATTGCTTCAGACGAAAAAGCGCGGCCTCACCCCGCAAACGTCTGCTAAGCTGTTTATCTCAAGTTTGTATTGGCACTTCTTAGACGTGGTATGGATCTTCATCTTTACCGGTGTCTATTTGATAGGGTTGGTGAATGTATAATGGCAGCAAAACAATCGGCTGAACACAGCCACTTTCCTTGGAAGCATATTGTCGGGTTCGTGTTGTCCATTGTGCTGACCTTATTGGCCTTGTGGGTGATCTATACGGATTTAAGCATGGCTGCAAAGCTGTGGATTATTTTCGGTTTTGCGATCATTCAAGCTGGACTTCAGCTCTTAATGTTTATGCATATGACTGAGAGTGACAGCGGCAAAATCCAAGTCGGGAATACGCTGTTTGCCGCGTTTATTGCGGTTGCGATTATTGCCGGTTCCGTCTGGATCTTCGCTGCTCACAACTATCACGGAGACAACCCTGAGGGCGGTTCTCCAGGTGCAAAACATTCTGAGCACAGCGGACATTAATTGATTGGCAAAAGAGTGCGGATTTCAACTATCCGCACTCTTTTTTGATTGCTGAACGGAAAAAGAGAGAGCCCGAGGCTCTCTCTTTTTCATACACTCTTAACCGCGTTTTACGCCGCGGCCGAATTTGCCGTCGCCCGGCTTGCTCTTTTTAGAAAGAGTAACAGTCAGGAATGAACCATAGCTTTTAACTTGAGCACTTTCCAATTTGCGCATCTGTGTCACCTCCTTATTACTTCCAGTTGATTACATAATCATGCTATCATAGAATATAGTGGTAAAAACCACAAAAAGGCACTAAAACCCGACATCATCCTTCAATTCTATTCATGGGGTTTTTATTGCGGTATTTGTTCGGAGGAAACTGATTTAAGGAGAGTGTTACTGATGATACGCGTGTTGTTAGTAGACGACTACAGGGTTCTGACATCCGGAATGAAGGAAATATTAAAAAAATATAATATGGATGTCATCGTTTGCCACGAAGGAAATGAAGCTCTCGACCTCTTAAAAAACCAAGAGGTACATATAGACGTTTTTCTTTATGATTTAAAAATGCCGGGGATGAACGGGTTGGAACTGTCTCTTAAAACGCTGGAAATCGAACCTCAATCCAAAATTATCATTATGTTTTCGGGAGATGAAATTCACTCATATTTTAATAAGTTGATCGAGGCCGGAGTTAAAGGGTTTATAGATAAATCGTATACAGACAGCATGATAGCTTCGAGTATTTTATTGTGTTTAAAAGGGGCTGTGTTATTTCCCGACGGCTTGCTGCAAAAACTGAGGCTCGACTCCGATCTCTCGGTGGACGAGCATTTAACAGACACAGAACTGGATATTTTGCAGAAGGTGGCCAGCGGTAAAACAAATAAAGAGATCGCAGCAGACCTGCAAATGTCGACACGGAACGTAGAGTATCACTTGAGCAAAATCTATAAAAAGCTCAAAGTAACGTCGCGGTACTGCGCAGTAAAAAAAGGGACGATGCTTAATTTGATCAAGCAGAAAGTATAGACAAAGTATATATTCGTTTTTCCCTGCAAAAGAGAGTCGATAGGCTCTCTTTTTCTTTTTCCTCCGAATAAATCCCGTAATAATGGCCCATTGATGCCATTGGCTAATCATGTCGGTTTTCGGTAGTTTTTTGCGGTTTTTTTAATATTGTCCTGTGATAATCTGATTCATGTGATCAGTTGGTAAATTCAGGGGCATCGTCGCATTGCAGGCTCTTTTTAAAACGCTCCAGCGCTGAAATGATAACGAGGGCGTGGAAAGAACATCATGCATAAAGTGCTGAAAGAGAGCTTGCCGGCTCTCTTCTCCTTTATTTTTCTGAAATCATGCATACCGGGGAGGTCTAATCTTTGAAAATTATTCGAAATCAAGAGACAGCGACAACCGTGTTGGAAAATGAATGCATCGTCCTAAACCTGGACAATGGGCAGTATTTCGGATTGGAAGGGGCTTTAAAAGAGCTGTGGATCGAAATTGAAAATGAGCGAAAGGATAAAAAAGATATTCTGATCAAGTGGCAATCGGCGTTCGATCAGACGGAAGAAGAACTATCAGCGATATTAAATGAGGCGATACAGGAACTGACACATCATAAGCTCATTAAAATAGAGGATAAAAGCTGATGAAAAAAAGAGCGCTTGTCAAAAACCACGAATATTTTACAACCGTTCATGCTTTTGTACGTATGATGCTGTTAAATTATGACTTTGAAGAAGCTTATGAAAAAATTGCGATCCACCTGTTTCCGCTGTATGCGAGCGCAAAGCAAAGAGGTGCAGGGCTTCTTGATATAGACGAACTGCACCGGAACGGCGAATATTTGTATTCCCTTGATGAAGACGACCATTTGGTCACTTCATGCGTTTCTATTGCATTAACGATTCAATCTATATTATTCAGCAATGGGTCTGATGCTGATCTCATGATCGGGGTCAAGAAAATTGATGACAAGCTGTTTTCTCACGCGTGGGTTCAAATGGAAAACGGCAAATCGATCGATCCGAATCATAAAAATAAGAATTTAAAAGTTTTACAGACATATAAGATGAGCGCTTACGCTGAAAGGTGGGTGTTATCTCTAGTATGAAAATATGGTTTGGAATGCAGGGAAACAACACCGCTTTATGGCAAGAGTGGGTTTCCGCCGTCAAGAAATGGGGACGGGCGGAACGGATTCACAGCTACAGCTGCGGGATCGCAAACATGGCTGAAGCGCATATCCGATACGATGAAGCTTTTAGACCTTCAACTCAAATAAATCTTTTGCACCCCGTCATCTTAGACGGCTGGATCAGCGGCGGTCTTAACGCAAAATCGGATGGCACCCGAAAGATCGAGCAATATGACAAGCTGTACGCATCATTGAAGCAGGACAAAGCTGCCATGCTGTCTCACTCGCATGGCGAATATACGATGGTCTGGTGGGATGACAGTCTGCATAGCCTTGTTTTGGCGACTGATACATACGCAACCCGTCCGGTTTACTACTGGGTCAGTCCGAAAGGAGAATGGTATGCAGCGAATGACATGCGCATCCTTTTGCTTGTTCATGACATTCCTTTTGCGATCGATCAAGATGTGTGCAGAATGTTTCCTACTTCGGGCTTTGCTGTAGGAGAAAACGGCTTTGAAGATCGGACATTTTTTAAAGGAATACGCAAAGTGCCTGCGGCGTCCTACGCTTTTCTCGGCCGGGATCAAGCGGTTCACGTGCACAGCTATTGGGGGCTTCCGCAGCTATTAAACGAGAAAGATCTTGCTGGAGACGCTGTTCCGAGGTTCCGGGAGCTTTTTCAGGAAGTGACAGCAGATCGTTTAAAGGATGAAAGGCATATTGTCGAATTAAGCGGCGGACTGGATTCAGCTGCCGTAACCGCCGCCGCAGTTGCAGGCGGACGCAAGGAACAGCTGCTGGCCGTCAATATATCATTTGCCGAACCCGACATGATATTAAGCCACGACAGGGACCTTGTAAAGAATATGATGCGAGATATGGATATCCCCGGCCTGATCATTCTTGGAGACGCTACAGCCAAAATTCCAAACGCGGAAATTGGGCGTGATCCGCTTTGGTTTGTAGACGGTCCTGATCCGAGAGCCAATTCACTGGTTAATGAGACTTTTACAGTGATCGCTGAGGAGTATGGTGCCTCGTCTGTCCTTACAGGTGAGGGCGGGGATTTCATTTTTAGCGGAGAAGTGTCAGTGATCGATTCCTTGCTTCGGCAGAGACGGTTTTCTGAAATCTACAAATTGCTTCGCGAATGGTCAGGCGGCAGCATGAAAGAGATGCTGAAGCTCGGATTTCAATACGGAATCGCCCCTTTCATGCCTTATATTGGAGAAAAGCTCTATTACGACCTGCTGTGGTCAGATACGGAATATGAGCTGCCTGAATATTTCACTGAAGAACACCGAAAGAGAGAATGGGAGATCAATAAAGAGGATCATCTACGCTATCGAAAAAGCCGGGAGCTCTCAGTGTGGGGCAAGAGGTTTCACTATGACTTTTTGTGGCCGAGAGCGAGGTACATGGATGCTGTTGGTGTGACATTGCATACGTACCATCCATTTTTGGACCGGCGGCTGATCGAGTTCTCATTTTCTGTACCGCCTGAACAGCATTTTGATGTTTTAAAAGGGCTTGAAGAACATTATGCAGGCTCTAAAATGCTTCTTCGCAAATCTTTCACCGATATCCTGCCTGCCTATGTTTATAACAGATCAACGAAAACAACATATGCCCATATGGCCAGGAAAAGCTTTATGAATGACCGCAGACACGTTCTTCAGTTATTTGAGCCGGGAGAGCGCGTCTTCGTTGAAGAACTCGGCATCATTAAGCGCGATATATGGTGGAAACACTTGCTGGCTATGGCTATCCGCTCTGAAGATCCAAATAATGATCTGGGCATGGGCTATCAGTACATGAGATCTGTTATTGACTTGGAAATATGGCTAAGAGAAGCATCCAAGGGGAAGGAGCACCTTCTCGACCGGAGCCGTCCGGTAAAGCCAAGGGTCATGGCTGATATCGAAACCGTCAATACGCCGGAGAAAGCCAAAATATACTCGTATCAATGACCACAATAGGTATAGAAAATGAAGGTGAAGCATGTGTGGAAGATGAAGCATATTCAAGAGCCGCTGCAAACGGCGGGCCTGCTTGGGAAAATGGTCTGGAAATCCGGTCCGCGGCTGATGATTTGCATGGTTATCTTCATGCTGATCGAAGCCGGAGCACCTTTAATCCAATTGTACGCTTCAAAGCAAATGATCGACGGCATTGTCGATCAGGAAGCCGTCATCTATGCAGAAATATGGGCTGTCATTTATGCGGGAAGCCTGGTCATGGTCAGTGTCGTTAAATCATTGGAAAAATGGGTGAAGGCAATGCTTTCTGAGAGGTCGATGATCACAGTCAACAGTTTGTTGATCGACGCTTTTGACCGCATTCCGGGGATGCGTTTTTTTGAGGATCCAAAGTACAGGGACCGGCTGGAAACACTGCGGGATCGTTCGACATGGCTTCCTTCCCAATTCATTAATATCAGTTCGAACTTGGTGACCGCCGTTATGTCTTTGGCGGGCGTCGTTTTGATCATCGCCTATCTGTCGCCCGTCCTTGCTTTCATCCTTATTTTGTCGACCGCTCCATTTGCTTTTGTCCATAATCATTACAATGAAATGGAGTGGGAATATCACAAGGATTATGCCCCTGTAAGAAGGAGGGCCGCATATGCGCGCCACATTCTGCTCGGGAGACGATCGGCCAAAGAAGTACGCCTTTTTGGCCTGGGGTCTTTCTTTCTTGATTTATATCAATCTGCTTTTAAAGGCCTATATTCTGTGCTGCGGAATATTCAGGTCAGAAGCGCGCGCTGGTCGGTTTTAACGGGTTTCTTATCGGGGGCGGGAACGGGTTTGGGGTACTTTTGGATTCTGTCCCAATCCCATTCAAGCAGTTTTTCTGTGGGGGATATATCGCTGTACTTGGGGGCCGTGTTCCAATTATCAACGGCACTCCGGGATATCGCCAAAGAAGGTGCAGATACGTTGGATATATGGAGAATGGGAAGAGACTTTTTTCTTTTTATGAACGCCGAAAAGGATATCAGGCTTCCTTCCAATGGCGAATCTCTCGAGGGCGAAGGACCGCTGGCAGTCGAATTCAAAAATGTCACCTTCCGCTATCCTTTCAGAGAAGCGGCTGCCGGCTCCCGGGTAAATGAAGCTGATGTGGATGAGGAAGACTTGGATATGCTCGATGAGCTTGAAGATGAAGAGATGCGGGGACAAGACGAACAGCCTGAATCGTATGACATGCACACAGGCGATGTTCTGAATCGAATTAGCTTTTCAGTATCACCGGGAGAAAGAATTGCCATTGTAGGGGCGAATGGATCTGGGAAAACAACGCTCATCAAACTGCTCTGCCGTTTTTATGAGTATGATGAGGGTGAGATTAAAGTGAACGGCAAAGACATCCGCAAGGTCGATCTTCAACAGCTGAGAAACAAAATGGCGGTCGTGTTTCAGGAGTTTGGCAGATACGAATTGTCACTCCGGCACAATATCGCGATAGGCCGAACGGAAGCTTTAGGCGATGAAGAAAAACTTCGCGCCGCCGCTCGGGCCGCCAAGCTGGAACCGATTGTCGAAGAGTTGCCTGAAGGGCTGGAAACAATGATCGGCCCTGAATGGGGCGGCACCGATTTTTCTGGAGGCCAATGGCAGCGGATCGCTTTAGCCAGATCGTTTATGAAAGATGCCGGACTTGTCATATTGGACGAGCCGGCCGCATCTTTGGATATTCGGGCTGAATATGATATTTTCCGGCAGTTTCAAAGCTTCACAGAGGGAAAAACGGTGATCATGATTTCCCATCGGTTCAGTACGGTAAAGATGGCTGACCGCATACTGGTTTTGAAAAACGGAAGAATCGCAGAAGAGGGAAGCCATCAGGAACTTATGGACAAGAACGGGGAATACAGCAGAATGTTCCGCATGCAGGCCAAATCGTTTCAGGGGAAGGATGAGGTATATTGCTGAAATTTTATTCGTTTTTCAAAAAGCTGCCTCAAACCGCTTCCATCATATTTTACGGTTTAACGTTGTTTTGGCGCTGCGATCCTTTTAAGTCGGCGGTTCTGTTTTTAATTACACTGCTGAATGCAATGCTCGGACCTCTCCTAGTCTGGCTGAGTGCAGAGGTGATCGATGAGATTGCACGGGCGCCGTTTGAGCTGTCTTCTTGGAATGCACTGGTTTGGGCGGCCTTTGCATACATTGCTTTTACGCTGATCGTAGATGCCCTTCAGCCTGTAGCTGAAATGCAGAAAAGGCTCCTTACCGCCAAGCTCGAAGCTTATCTTGATGAAATGCTCATGAAAAAGGCAATTTCCATTCCTGATATCGCGGCTTTTGAAGACGCATCTTTTCATACCAATACACAAATCATCCGCTATAATGAATATTTTGTCACGATGTGGGTTTCCATCGTGTCTCAAACCTTCGGCGGAATGGTGATGATTGCAGCCAGCAGTTTATTGATTGGCATGGCTGCACCGTGGGTGCCGCTGCTGTTTCTCATATTGGCCGTTCCCAAACTGTACTGGGAGGCGAAGTTAAACAACGCGACCTTTGAAGGACGGAAAGAGGTTCAGGAACTGAGGCGGCGCGCGGAATATTATGCAGGTGTCCCTCTTATGTCTGAAACAGCCGGAGAGGTCAAGATATACAATCTTGTTCCTTTTTTTAAATCCTTTTATAAAAACACCTCGATGGAGCTCCTCCATACGCTGTCCAACGATCAAAAAAAACTGGCGCTGTATCAGCTGTTCTGGTCGGTATTACAATCTTTGGCCGCAGGTGCCGTCCTGATTTACATCGTTCACCAGGCTTTTCATGGGGGATTATCCATCGGGGATGTGATGCTGTTTATCGGAGCCGCGGTTCAGTTCAATGAAGGAATCAATGAAATGTTCGCTGCTTTTGCGATCGGAGCAAGAGAAACGAGGCACCTCGGAAATGTGCATTCTTTTTTAAACAGCAAAAATTCCATGGAAAATGGGGAAACCGCTCCAGCTGTTCAAAAGCAAAAAGGATTTACATGTGATCAAGTGGAATTTTCTTATGATGGAACCAAAACGGTACTTGATATTCAACAGTTTGATATTCCATTGAATAAGACGACCGTTCTCGTGGGAGAAAACGGATCAGGCAAAAGCACACTCGTTAAATTGCTTCTGCGTTATTTTGATCCCAATCAAGGCACGATCTCGTATAATGGTTTACCGCTTTATAAGTATGATATAGAGCATTACCGGTCAAATGCCGCGGCCGTGTTTCAGGATTTTTTGCGGTACGAAATGACATTGAAATACAATATCGGTCTGGGCGACATTTCTTCATGCACCGACTTGGCCAAAATAAAAAGTGCTTCGGCTTTCGGCGGAGTGGATCAGTTTTTGCATAAGCTTGAAGACGGCTATGAAACAGAGCTTGGCAGATTGTTCGGCGGCAGGAATTTGTCGGGGGGAGAATGGCAGCGGATCGCCATATCCCGCGCATTTATGCGTGATGAGTGTGCCGACATTTTAATATTTGATGAACCCTCTTCTGCGCTGGATGTATTTATTGAGGAAGAGATATTTGATAAGCTGCAAAAGCTGACGCAGGGCAAAACAGTCATTATTGTCTCGCACCGGTTAAGCACGGCCCGTTTTGCCGACCACATCATCTTTTTAGAAAAAGGAAGGGTGGCGGAGGCCGGAACCCATCAAGAATTGATGAAAAATCAGGCACAGTACGCAGAGCTTTATCGCCTGCAAGCTGAAAAATACGCGCAATAAAGGAGAAAGCAATGAGCAATATAGAAGAACTTCGTCTTTTTCGAAAAGAAGATATTGAATGGCTGCAGACCTGGTTTGAGGATGCAGAGGTGAAAAGGCGGCTGGAAGGGATGCTCCCTCTTGACGAATGGTTCAATTTTGCAGGCGGTAATGAAAACTACCGGGTATGGGCGGCTTTAGAGGACGGCAAGCCTGTCGGCGTTGTCATGGTTGAAGTTGAGGAGGACTTGACCGGGAACATTGCCCTTTTAGTCGATCCGTTTTTGCGCGGAGGGGGATATGGAAAAGCGCTCATCAAAAGGACGATGGCATTGCCGGAAATGAGCCGGATCAACAAATGGTTCGCCGGAATTGAAGAGGATAACAAGAGGTGCTTAGCGTGCTTCCGATCCGTCGGGTATTCATTGGAACACGAACAGCCGGACGAAGACTGCTACTACTCTCTTATTTATTTCCCGGAATCTTAAATAAGGAGCATAAGAAGATGAACTTGATCAAATGGATTTTGTTTTCCGTTATTTCATTCGCCTTTTTTCAGCCGGCACCAGCCGCTCTATTAAAAGAAAAGGACGACTATACTATTCTTGTTTATATGATTGGTTCTGACATGGAAAGCGATTTTCATATGGCAAGCGATGACATTCAGGAAATGATGGATGCGGGTTCATCTTCAAACGTCAATGTCGTTCTTCAGACAGGAGGAGCAAAAAAATGGGCGAACCCGTCGATCAGTCACAAGGTGAATCAGAGGTGGAAAGTTGAACATCAGAAGCTGGTGCCCCTCGAAAATGTCGGGAAGAAAAATATGGACAGTCCCGGCTCCGTCACAGATTTTATCACATGGGGAGTCAAAACATATCCGGCTAAAAAATATGTATTGATCTTTTGGGGGCATGGGCTTGGCTCAGTTGACGGCTACGGGGGAGACGAAAACTTCGGCAATAAGAAAATGAAAATAAGCGAGCTGCAGTCGGGAATCAAAACGGCCTATGAACATACGAAGCAAAAGTTTGATTTAATCGGTTTTGACAACTGCAAAATGGCCGGGATTGAAACGGCATATGCCTTGAGGGATTATGGTAAGTACATGCTGGCTTCAGTCGACTATACGAATCAAAACGGCTGGGATTATAAAAGGGCGCTGCAGTCTGTACAAGACGACCCTTCAATCGATCCGAAAGAGCTTGGCAGGGAAATCGCTGCAGGCTACGTACAGCAGTCAAAAGAAAACGGTGAAACAGAAGACCTGCAGCAGTCTTTAATTCAATTGAACCGTGTCAAAGACGCTGTCGATGCCCTCGACAGATTGAGCGTAAACATGAACCTGGCATTGAAAGAGCCTGACGGAAAGCGCCTGCTCCACTACGCGCGTCTCGCTGCTGAAGATTATGCAGATGAATCGGATATGGTTGATTTGGCGGATTTGTCAAGCTTGATCGGTCAGCAGATCGGAGCCGAGAAAGAAGCAAAAGAGGTCGTAAAATCCGTCAAGAAGGCTGTCATCATGAACATCAAATCTCCGGAGCATCCAAGAGGAAGCGGCATGTCCGTTTATTATCCGGCCAGAGACAACCATAAGCGGTTTGCGGAAAAATCGAAAATATACCGCCTGCTTGACTTCAGCAGCCGGTATCAAACATTCATCAAAGATTACTCGCATTCAACATTTAACTTTGATCTATAGTTGCGTTTAACAGCAAAAAAGCGCCGGCGGAAAAACCGGCACTTTTTTTATCGGCTCATGTGCTTCCGGATCAATGGAAGTCCGTAGATGATGAAAGCGGCGACATGGGCGATGACAACGTTGAGAATAAAGAGTGCGATCATGAGAGAGTGTCCTGTAGGAGAAAGGCTGCTGGTCATATAGAAAAAGAAGAATACCCACATTAAAATGATGGGCGGAATAGAAGAAATTGCGACCTTTTTGTTGTCCAGCCATAAAAATAAAGGAGTGGCGCTTGCAATCAGCAAGTAAGCGAAAAACATATCCATGCGTTTTCAGCCCCTTTCGATAATGATAGCGCTGTCAAAAAAAGCGGAATGAAACATCAATTGTGTCTAATTGGAGAATATTTTGTGAACATTCTGTTACATTTATTATACCACGTTCTTCGAAAAATGATACATACTGGAAAGCATTTTCCGCTCCAACTATCGGCTCAATTTTCACGGTGATTCAGTTAGGACATAAAGGGTGAAGGGGAGAAGAAGTGAATAGCGAAAATGCGTGGAGGAGATTGATCATGCGAAAGTTAGCCAAGAACCGCGCGTTTCCTATACGAGGCCGGCAGGCTTACGGGAAGCGAAGAAGCGGACAGGCGGATCGTACGATAAGGCCGCAGACCCCTTGGATCAACGATTTTTTTCTAAACAAAAAAGGCCCTCGGCATTTGGCGCCGGGAGCCTTTTATTTGTCTAAAAAATAAAGTTGGCACACAGTACAATGACAGGCAGCGTAATAAGCGTCCGAACGAGAAAAATCAAGACGAGGTCAAGGAACGTCACCGGGATTTTGGAACCTAGCAAAAGGCCGCCGACTTCGGACATGTAGATTAATTGTGTAACCGATACACAGGCGATGATGAACCTGGTCATTTCACTTTCAATGCCGCTTCCGAGCACGGACGGCAGGAACATGTCGGCAAACCCGACGACAAGCGTTTGTGAGGCCTCAGCGGCTTCAGGAACCTGCAGCAGCTCGAGAAGAGGAATGAACGGCAGTCCAAGCCATTTGAAAACCGGCGTATATTCAGCGACAATCAGCGCGGCTGTGCCGAGCGCCATGACGACGGGAGCGACGCCCATCCACATATCGAGTACGTTTTTAGCCCCGTCCTGCAAGAAATCTTTGACGCTTGTATTTTGTTTTGCTTTTGCGACAGCCTGGCTGAGCCCCCATTGGAACGGAGTGTATCCTTCGGGAATCTTCTCTTGATCCTGATCCGCTTGATCTGTAATATAAGTATCAGCCTTTCTTGATAAAGGCGGAATCCGCGGGCTGATCACCGCAGCTGCGGCACCCGCCAGCAATATCGTCAAATAAAACGGAACGAACATATGAGGAAGGCCAACCTGTGAAATAATCACAAGGCAAAACGTGATGGAGACGACTGAGAAAGTCGTGCCGATGACGGCGGCCTCACGCTTCGTGTAGAATCCTTCTTCATACTGTTTGCTCGTCAGGAGCACGCCGATCGTGCCGTCGCCGAGCCATGAAGCCATACAATCGATCGATGACCGCCCCGGCAGCTTAAAGACAGGCCTCATCAGGTTTTTCATCAAAGCGCCGCACAGTTCGAGCAAGCCGAAATTCAACAGAAACGGCAGAAAAAGGCCTGCAAATAGAAAGACGGAGAAGAGAACGGGAAGCAGGCTGAATAATAATGTTCCGCCGGTACTCTTGGCATACACCGCTTCAGGTCCGATCTTAAAGTACGCCATCACGGCGAAAATCATGCCGACTAGGCGGACGATATACCAAAATAAAGATACATTCAGCAGGTTATAGAAAAACTCGCTTTTTTTGATGAAAGCCGGATGAAAGGTTTTGGTGATAAAGGTTAAGATAAATGTTGCGGTTACGATGACCGTCATGATCAGCGGCAATTGCTGCTGAAGCAGCTCCTGCAATGCATTTGAAAAAACAGCAATTGGAATCGTTAAATTTCCTTCAATTTTAACGGGAATCATAAACAGAATAATTCCGATAAGCGAAGGGACCAAAAATTTTATGATATCAAGCCGTTTACGCTTTTGAAGTGCTTTATCCAAATGAAAAACTCCTTATGAATTGGTGATTCTGTACCACTTCTGCCGGAGGCAAAAGTTTAATTTTATGCAACATTACTCATTTTAATACATTTCAAGCAAAAATCAATGAATTTATCACATTCGACAATAGTTGGAAAAATCCTTTAAAATAGAATAGGAATTTGTTCGCAATAAAATCGAAACATTTTGTTCTTTTGTACGTCATATCATTTGTGAGGAAGCGGATGCCGTCTTCCTGCATTAATTCATTGTGTCATATTATAAGGGCGGGATTTCGAATGAGTCAGAAAAAGAATATTACAAATCCCTTTTACCAGGGGGATTTGATTTTTGTCTATATTGTCTTTTTTATCATAAGCGTTGTGGCTGTGTACGCTGCTCAGCAGTTTAATCAATATAATGAACCCTTTGCGATGAAACAGTGCCTTTACTATTTACTGGGGGCCTTCATCATCATCGTGTTTCTTTATTTTGATTTGGAGCAGCTTGAAAAGCTCAGCTTTTATTTCTATCTGCTCGGCATTTTGATGCTGATCGTGTTAAAGTTCAGTCCGGCATATATCGGATCATACAGGTTTGCGCCGGTCATCAACGGTGCCAAAAGCTGGTTTATGCTTCCCGGGTTTACGCTGCAGCCGTCGGAATTTATGAAAATCGGGCTGATCATGTACTTGGCTTCCTTCATGTCTAAAAACGGCCCTGTCGGCAAGCGTACGTTGAAAGAAGACTGGATTTTTCTGCTGAAAATCGCCGGTATCATCATTGTTCCGTTCGGCTTGATTTTAGAGCAGGATACGGGTACAGCCGGGATCGTCGCGTTTGTGATCCTTGTGATGGTATTCCTGTCGGGCGTGAACTGGAAATTGATTTCTCTTATCTTCGGAACGGGTCTTGCAGCCGTTGCTTTGATTTTATATGTCATCATCAAATTTCCCGATGTTGCGGGAGCGCTCGGGGTTGAACAATACCAAATCAACCGCGTTATGACCTGGGTCAATCCGAGCGAACAGAATGCCGACGATAAAATGCAGGTCGAAAGGGCGCAAATGGCGATCGGTTCAGGAAAAGTATTCGGAAATGGTGTAAGCGATCTTCAAGTCTATGTACCTGAGGCGCAAACAGACTTTATTTTTGCCGTCATCGGCGAGAGCTTCGGGTTTGTCGGATGCACTTTTGTTGTCATTATGTTTTTCTTCTTAATTTACCGGCTTGTCGTGCTCATCGACCGAATACATCCGTTCAGCAGGTTTGCCTCATTTTTCTGTGCGGGCTTTACCGCTTTAATTGTCATTCATACCTTTCAAAATATCGGAATGAATATCGGCATTATGCCCGTGACCGGCGTCCCGCTGCTTTTGGTCAGCTATGGGGGCAGCTCAGTCGTAGCAACCTTGCTCGGCTTCGCGGTTGTCTACAATTCAAGCTGCCAGTTAACAAAGTATCAAAGCTATATGTTCAAATAACAGCCTGATGTATGCGGGCTGTTATTTTATTCACCCTTTTTCGCAATGTGAACGGTTGTTCATGCTATAATGAAAGTTAGTGCTTTTGATGAAGAAATAAGGCGGGGTATAATGGGCCAGAAGAAAAATACGACAAGTCCCTATTATCAGGGCGATTTGATTTTTATATTAGCCATGTTCTTTTTAATCAGTGTGATCGCTGTTTACGCTGCGGAGCCGTCTTTTTCACCGAAGGGTTATCCGGCAAAGCAATTGTTCTTTTATCTGCTCGGCATTTCGGTGATCGTCGGCTTTCTCTATTTTGATCTGGAGCAGCTTGAAAAGTTAAGCATTTACATATATTTATTCGGCATCTTGTCGTTGCTCGTGTTAAAAGTTAGTCCGGAGTCGATCGCTCCGATTAAAAACGGCGCAAAAAGCTGGTTTCAATTTGGTACGATCACGCTGCAGCCGTCGGAATTTATGAAAATCGGCCTGATTATGATGCTGGCTTCGGTGATTTCCAAAGCAAGTCCGAAAGGCTCGCGCTCGATGCAGGAGGATGTTCGCCTGTTGCTGAAAATCGCGGGAGTGTCGGCGGTTCCGGTCGGATTGATTTTAATGCAGGACGCCGGTACGGCCGGTATCTGCATGTTCTTTGTCGCCGTTATGGTGTTTTTATCAGGCGTGAACTGGAAGCTGATTTTCATAGTCGCGGGATCGGGCATCACGCTCGTACTGCTCGTTCTGTTTTTGGTGATCAATTTTCCGGAGTTTTCAAAGGATACATTGCATATCCAGCAATATCAGATCAACCGGGTGATGACATGGGTCGATTCGAGCCAGCAGGACGCGAATGATACGTATCAGACCGAAAAAGCCGTTACGGCGATCGGCTCAGGAGAAATCTTCGGAACGGGCATTAACAATTTGAAAGTATACGTTCCTGAAGGCCAAACCGATTTCATCTATGCCGTCATCGGCGAAAGTTTCGGCTTTATCGGCTGTACATTTGTCGTCATCATGTTTTTCCTTCTCATTTACCGGCTTGTCGTGCTGATTGATAAGATACACCCGTACAACAAGTTTGCATCGTTTTTCTGTGTTGGGTATACGGCGCTGATTGTCATCCACACATTCCAAAATATCGGAATGAACGTCGGGCTGATGCCGGTTACGGGCGTTCCCCTTCTGTTCATCAGCTACGGAGGGAGCTCTGTATTGTCCGCGCTGATCGGCTATGCGATCGTTTATAACGCCAGCTGCCAGCTGACGAAATATAAAGGCTATATGTTTAAATAAAAAAGACAGCCGAATCAGGCTGTCTTTTTAGTCTTGGTTTAAAAATGCTAGAGCCGCCGACACAAGAATTTTCGCCGCGTTCAGCATGCCTTTTTCATCGATGTCAAACATCGGGTGATGGTGCGGGTAAACGGCTCCAGTCTGCGGATTGCCCGCGCCGGTAAAAAAGAATGATCCAGGGACATGTTCAAGATAATAAGAGAAATCTTCGCCGATCATATTCGGTTCGAGTTCGATGACGGCTTCAGGGCCGACGACATGTTTGGCGCATTGACGGACGATGTCCGTTTCATTTTCATGGTTGACGACAGGCGGGTAGCCTTTTTCATAATCGAGTGAAAACGAGGCCCCGTTGCTGTCGCAGACGCCTTTAATTACGCGTTCGATCTCGGCGATGATCGTTTCCTGGACATGCTTTGAAAAGGTGCGGACCGTTCCTTCAATGACCGCTTCTTCGGCAATGACGTTAAATGCCTGGCCTGAATGAAATGTTCCGATCGACAAGACGGCTGCTTCTGTCGGATCGATTCTGCGGCTGACGATTTGCTGGAGATGGTTGACGACCGAGGCTCCCGTGATTAAAGCGTCTGTCGTTAGGTGAGGCGCGCCTCCGTGTCCGCCCCGCCCGGATATCGTGACTTTAAATTTATCAGCGGCTGCCATCATCGGGCCTGATTTGACACCGACTTGACCGACGGGCATCGGAGCCCAGATGTGGGTGCCGAAAATGGCATCCACGCCTTCGAGACAGCCGGCTTCAATCATCGGCTTGGCGCCGCCTGGTGTAACCTCTTCACCGAATTGATGGATCAGCACGACATTTCCCTTCAAGTCTTTTCGATGCTTTGCCAGGGCTTTTGCGGCTGTGAGGAGAGCAGACGTGTGGGCATCGTGCCCGCAGGCATGCATGACGCCGGGGACAGTCGACCGGTACGGAACATTTTTTTGATCCTGTAAAGGCAGAGCGTCGAAATCGGCTCTCAAGGCGACCGTCTTGCCGGGGCGGCCGCCTTTAATGTGACCGACGACCCCTTGGCCGCCGACATTCGTTCTCACGCCAATCCCGAGGCTTTCCAAGTAATTTGCAATGGTGAGCGGTGTATTGACCTCGCGATGGGAAAGCTCCGGATATTGGTGAAAATGTCTCCTTAGTTCGATCATTTCCGGAAATAATGCATCTAATTCTTCAATTACGGATTTCACCGTCATCTCCCTTTCCGATTCGAAAATAGTAAGACAATTCTATCATTTTACCATATGAAATTGAATCCATCTGCAGTCCGCCAAACCGTTTTGCTTTAGAGAAAAGCAGATATTGGATATGATAAAGGTTGAGGAGGTAAGAGGATGAATAAAACGATTGAAACTATTTTAAATCACCGTTCGATCAGGTCTTTTACAGATCGGCTCCTGACCGAAGAAGAGGTTCGCCTGCTTGTGGAGAGCGCTCAAAGCGCATCGACGTCAAGCTATATTCAAGCATATTCAATCATCGGTGTCACCGATCCGGACAAGAAGCGCAAGCTTGCGGAATTGGCCGGGAACCAGCCATATGTTGAAAAAAACGGCCATCTGTTTGTATTTTGCGCAGATCTTTACAGGCATGACAAAATCGCTCGGAAAAAGGGTGTAGATATTACAGCTTCTCTTGAAGGGACGGAAACCTTTATGGTCAGCGTCATCGATGCAGCGCTTGCCGCTCAAAATATGTCAATAGCGGCCGAATCAATGGGCCTCGGCATCTGCTATATCGGTGGGATTCGCAACAATTTGAACGAAGTCTCCGAGCTTCTTGAAACACCTGAATACGTTCTTCCGCTGTTCGGGCTTGTCGTCGGCCAGCCGGCCAACCCTTCGGCCAAAAAACCGCGTCTGCCGCTTGATCACATTTATCATGAAAATGTCTATCAAGCGGATGATGCCGAGTTTGAAAAGCATTTGTCCGCATATGACGAAACGATTTCAAACTATTATCAAAAGCGGACGGACGGCAAACGGTCTGACAAATGGACAGACCAGATCACCGGCAGCCTCAAAAAGCCGCCGCGTGCGTATATGAATGAATTCGTTAAAGGAAAAGGTTTGAACAAAAGGTAAGGAACCTCCCCTCCGACTCGGAGGGGACTTATCTTATCAGCATGTATTGAAGGAAAAGATAAAACATCAGCCAAAAGGGCAGACTGAAAAGGATTCCGAATAAACAGCCTTTTGCAAAGCGTTCTTCTACGGCTGGCGGGTGCGTTTTTTGCTTCGTCTCATTCATCAGTACTGGGAGCTCCTTTAGTTTATCCATGATACTATTATTTCTTTTTGCGCAGAAAAAGTAAACGAAGATTTGGGGTGAAAAAGATGTTGTCATTAAGCATACTGGATCAGACTCCTGTTTCTGAAGGAAGCAAACCTGAACTGGCTTTGCAGCATACGGTGGAGCTTGCGCAAGCGGCGGAGCGGCTCGGATACAAGAGGTTTTGGGTTTCTGAGCACCATTTTTCCAGGAACTTGGCAGGGTCAAGTCCGGAGGTTCTGATCGGTTATCTTGCGGCTAAAACAGAGAAGATCCGTATAGGATCCGGCGGCGTCATGCTTCCGCATTACAGCGCCTACAAGGTGGCGGAAAACTTCCGCGTCTTGGAAGGACTTGCGCCCGGCAGGATTGATCTAGGTGTCGGACGTGCTCCGGGAGGGATGCCGATCGCTTCAATGGCCCTTCAAAATGGAGGAAGACGGATGGCTGACCAATATCCAGAACAAATTCAGGACCTCGTCACATATTTATACGATCAAGCCGATGAACATCACCGCTTTCCCAACTTGACCGCAACGCCGAACATCGCCACAGCGCCCGCTGTTTGGCTGCTCGGCTCCTCAGGGGAAAGCGCAAGGCTTGCCGCCCAAACAGGGGCATCATATACATTTGCTCAATTTATTAACGGTGAAGGCGGAGAAGAGGCGGCCAGACTGTACAAAGAGAGGTTCGAACCTTCTGTATTGGGGGAACAGCCAAATGTGATCGTTGCCGTATTTGTGATTTGCGCTGAGACAGAAGAGAAAGCGGAGAACCTTGCCAAAAGCTTGGATTTTTCTTTATTGGCCAATGAACAGGGGATGGTGACCGAAGGCTTTCCATCATTGGAAACGGCCCTGTCCTATCAATATTCTCCTTATGAAAGAAAGAGAGTGGAAGACAATCGAAAACGGATGGTCATCGGAACGCCGCAGCAGGTAAAGGAACAGCTGCTTGAACTGGCCGGCGCTTACGGAACGGACGAAATCATGGCGGTGACGATCACCCACGATTTTCAAGACAGATTGGATTCATACCGGCTGCTGGCCGAAGCGTTTCATCAGTCAATTTAGCGTTTTTGCTGAAAAAAATCGAGAAAATGGCGGATTGGGAAAAGAATAAACAGAATGCATATGTATAAAGCGGTAAACAGCCAGCTGAGCGGAATGAGGATGATGGTATCGACGGTTTGCTCCGCAGCTTTTTGAAAAGGCTTGGGCTCGCGCTTCTGCAGGTTGACGGCGAAGTACAAAATCGTGAAAAATATAAAGCAGACAATAATGAAGGATAAGCCGAATAATACGATAAAAGAAAGCATATACACGATGTCCTCCGATTGCTTTTTTCACGTTTTGAAGAGAAGGGGGAGCTTCTCCTGAACGCATTATCCGTATTTTAACATAAAAAAGCCTTGTTGAGTGGTTCTCAACAAGGCTTGTCATTATTCGACGATAAAAGGGTCTTCCGTCAATACGTAGCTTGATTTCCCTTTGGCGGATGCATAGGCAAGCATATAGTATTTTCCGGACTTAAGGGATGCGGCGTCATTGATTTTGCCGTTCCATTGATAAGATTGATAGCCTTTGCCCTGGTTTTTGTAAACGCCGGCCTGGCCGAGAAGGTTCAGGTTTTCATCATAGACGAGAAATGCGAGCTCTTCAGCCCCGCCCGGCAGGTAGGCTTCGATCGTGTAAGCGCCCTGCTTTGCTCCCGGTTCAACTGTTACGGATGTGACGCGCGGGTAGTCTGGCTCTTTGACGATCAATAGGAGCGGGATTTCGGCGACTTTTCTTCCGTCTTCACGGATGTAAACCGTGCCTTCATATGTGCCTGCTTTCGTTTTCGCGGAATTGACGGTTACTTTTGCCGCTGCTTTACCTGTTTGATTGGCCGGTACCACGACTCGTTCCGTTCCTGATACCGTGATGCCCGTTCCTTTAAAGGAGTATTCGAGCTGATAGGCTTTTCTGTGTGAAGAAAGGTTTTCAATCGTGAACGCTTGTTTTTTCGTCTGTTTCCCTTTGTCTTTCAGGAATGTTCCGTATGAATGGCTGCCCGGCGTTACAATGGATGAAGCTTTAAGGGCCTCCATGATGCGGATGCTGCCCGCTCCTTGCGTATTGTGAGGGAGAGGCTTTCCATTTTCATCCGTCAGTTTTTCCGCCGTATTCATCAGTACGCCTTTGATTTGCTCAGGCGTCCAATCCGGTTTGGCCTGCTTTAATATGGCTGCCGTTCCCGCGACATGCGGGGAAGCCATGCTTGTTCCCTGTTTTGAACCGTAACCGTACGGGTTTTTCGGATCGTGGGTCGGAATGGTGCTGACGATGTTGACGCCTGGCGCTGAAACGTCAGGTTTAATCATCCATGTATCCATGACAGGCCCGCGGGACGAGAATGAGGCAATTGTTTCCCCCAGCTTTTTGTCCAATTTGAAAGAAAAGACAACGGAGTGTTTCCCTTCTTTGATCTGTTGAACAAGCTTTTCGCCCTCTTCTTTTGACAATTTGACGGTCGGTACGGCCATCCCCATGACGTTGGCCTCGATTTCCCCTGTTGCATTATTGTAAATCACGGCTCCGATAGCGCCGGCGTTTTTGGCATTTTCAGCCTTATCAACAAATGGTATGACGCCTCTCTGGATAACCGCAACTTTTCCTTTCACATCTTTGCCTGAGAAATCGTCAGCTTGTCCGAGGCCGGCTTCAACGAGTTCCACCTCTTGACCGTTCAATGCTTCAAGATCCTTTTCCTCTTGGTATCCCATCACCTTTGCTGATGAATACGAAGGAAGCGTCACCGAATACTCATTATACGGAAGCTGTGATGCGCCGACGGAAATCGCAACCCTTGATGTTCCCGGCGAGCCGACCGTCCAGTTTTCCGGTCCGCTGTTACCGTTTGACGTAACGGCGACAACCCCTTCAGCCATCGCCCAGTCCAGTGCGATGCTTGTTGCATAATCAGGGCTGTTCAGCGAATTTCCCAATGAGAGGTTCATCACTTTTGCTCCGTCTGCAACGGCTTTTTCAATGCCCGCAATCACATTCTCGGTTGTGCCTGAGCCGCCGGGGCCGAGCACGCGGTAAGCAAGAAGCGTTGCTTCAGGCGCCACGCCTTTAATCTGTCCGTTCGCGGCGATTGTTCCTGCAACATGAGTGCCGTGATCAGTCGCTCCGCCGCGCGGGTCGCCTGTCGGTGTTTCCTGTGGATCATAATCATTATCCACAAAGTCATAGCCCTTATATGGGCCGAAATTATTCTTTAAGTCGGGATGGGTGTAATCCACGCCCGTATCAATAACGGCTACCTTAATGCCTTTACCGGTATAGCCCGATTTCCATGCCTGATCCGCTCCGATGAACGGGGCACTTTTATCCATCTGTGGATAAATGGCGTCTGCTGCAAGTGTCACGTCTTTTCCTTTTACGCTGTCAGGTTTGTAAGTTGCGTTTGGATAAACCGCTTTAACTTCCTTGACGGCGAGCAGCTTTGGAATTTCACTGGCCGGCAGTTTCATAGAAAAGCCCGAAAATACACGGTCGTATTCGCGGTTTACTTTCGCTTTTTTAAGTGTTTTCAGCGCTTTGCTTTTCGCTTTGCTTCGAGCTGTTTTTAGAGAAGCCTTCGTTTGTTTTTCTCCGTCCGCTTTTGCTTCGGCAAGCGACTTTTCTTTCAGTTCCACGATAACCGTCGTCTGTTTATCAGACGTCACATCAATATCACCGTAGATTTCAGCTTTCTCAAGCTCAGGCGACTTTTTATCGGGAACGGAAGTTGCCTGCACTCCGGTGAGGAATGTGGATAACGCAAATAATAGAATAAAAGCCATAACAAAATAGCGCACGATACTTTTTCTCAATCTGTTTTCCCCCTTCTGGATAAATGTTTCTTTGTAATTATTAGAGTTTCGAACTTTTAAAATATTCTCTCAGTTTCAAAAAAATCCTTCTATATATAGAAATAATTTTCAAAGATTCAATGTATTGGAGTGAATTTCTCTAGATTTATGCACAATTTACTGTGTATAAGTGAATAAACTTGTGTATAGATATTGTAGGGAATATACGTTCTTATACTAAATATTGAATAAGTATGTGGATATGTGGATATATCCTGTGGGTAATATGTGTTTATCCTTAGGATAAGCTGTGAGTAAGTTACATTCATGGTTTGTATCCGCTGAATCATGCGATTCCTTCAGTTTTCAACAAAACTTCTAAAAACTAGAATCATTTTGCACACACATTGTGACAAACATTTTCATTTTGCTGGGATAAGATAGAGCAAGAAAGTTTAATAGAGTTGCTAGTTTTATCAAAACGAAACTGGAGGGATCGGTATGAAAGGTTTGATATCATTTTTAAAATTATGGACAGCCGTGCTGCTGAATGCGGTGATGCCTGTCAGAGAAAATCAGATGAAGGTGACGGCGTTCGCCGGCGGTACATATCAGGCTGCCGATGCTTATCAGGCAGGCGGCTTTTCGGAAAAAAGAGAAGAGAAGACAGAGCGGATGTCGGGCTGTAAGAGAATGAAGCCCGGCAGTTATACGACAGAACCCAGCCGGGCTGTTTGCAAAAAAGCGGTGAAAAGGGTAAGAGCCGGACCAACTCTTTACACGGGAACTTAAACAAGGTAAAATCCCACTCATAATGGGAAGTGGGTGACAGCTTTGAAAATCTATAAAGTATTGAACAACAATGCAGCAATCATAAAGGAGGATGGTCAAGAAAAAATTGTCA
Organism: Bacillus sp. FSL R7-0646; assembly: GCF_037969865.1. Classification (NCBI taxonomy): domain Bacteria; kingdom Bacillati; phylum Bacillota; class Bacilli; order Caryophanales; family Bacillaceae; genus Bacillus; species Bacillus sp. FSL R7-0646. The sequence continues at coordinate 3,837,750 of NZ_CP150217.1, read as the reverse complement.
TGGGACCTGGTATCGCTTTTCAAAAAGGCAAAAACGATACCATTCCAAGAAACAAGGTAGAAAAAATTTTTACCATTCATGAAGAAAATGAAAAGTTTAAACAAATCCTCGAAACACTTCCGGAAGAACATATTGAAGCTGCCGAAGAGATCATCAGCTATGCGGAAGGGCAGCTGTCCGCACCGTTGAGCGATCATATCCACATCGCCCTTGTGGATCATTTGTCATTTGCGATCGAGCGAGTCCGCAAAGGATTCGTCATTCAAAATAAATTGTTAAATGAAATCAAAGCGCTTTATAAAAAAGAATATGAGATCGGACTCTGGGCAATCGATTTGGTCAAAGAAAAACTGAAAGTCGAATTGCCTGATGATGAAGCGGGTTATATTGCGCTGCATATTCATACCGCAAAAATGGATGCGGAAAACATGCAGAAGACTCTAAAATACACGAACATCATCAAAGAATTGATAGAAAAAATCGAATGCTGTTTCAATCAGAAGATTGACGAAAACAGCATCTCATATCAGCGTCTTGTCACGCATCTCAGGTATGCCATCAACCGGCTGGAATCAAATGAAGCGTTTCATGTCATGGACGATGACATGCTTTATTTCATCCGGCAAAAGTATCCTGAAAGCTACCGATGTGCGGCAGGGCTGGCGGATTACGTAAAAACTGAATATGATCTTCATCTTCCGGAATCAGAAGTCGGATATATTACGCTGCATGTCCAGCGTTTAAATGATTCCTATAGGTAATACCGCCTGATATCGCGCGATCAGGCTTTTTTTAGGTCGATTTTCACAGAGAATAAAAAAGTAGTTGACGAAAGCGTTATCACATAATAAAATGAAAGCGTATTAAAAAATAAATACCGGGGATTGTGACTGGTAAAGCAGGCAAGACCTAAAATTTGCTAGATGAATGGGGAAAATCTATCCTCCATTCGTTGGTGAATTTTAGGTCTTTTCTGCTTTTTTTTAAAAAAAAAGGAGGAGTCATCATGATTCATAAAGAAATCGCTGTACGTCTTATACAGCTTCTTGGCGGAGAAGATAATGTCATCAGTGCAGCTCATTGTGCGACAAGGCTTCGTTTGGTGATTAAGGACGAAGCAAAAATCGACCAGGAAAAGGTCGAAGAGCTGGAAGGTGTAAAAGGAGCCTTTTCAAGCTCTGGTCAATACCAGATTATTTTCGGAACAGGGCTTGTTAATAAAGTGTATGAACAGTTTGCCAAAGAGCTGAATCTTGACCAAAAGGAAACGGTTCAGCACAGCGATGCCGCAAAGGGAAAAATGAATCCTTTAGCGCGATTTGCGAAAACGCTGTCAAATATTTTCGTGCCAATCATCCCGGCCATTGTTGCAAGCGGTTTATTAATGGGGCTGTTGGGAATGATGAAGGCATTTCAGTGGGTCGATCCTGATGCGGCGCTGTATAAAATGCTTGATATGTTCTCGAGCGCGGCATTTATTATCCTTCCGATCTTGATCGGTGTCAGTGCTGCGAAAGAGTTTGGCAGCAATCCTTACCTGGGGGCTGTACTTGGAGGAATTTTAATTCACCCGAGCTTGTTCAATCCTTGGGGACTTGCAACTGCATCACCGGATGTGATGGACTTTTACGGACTCAAAATCGAGATGCTTGGCTATCAAGGAACCGTTGTTCCAATTTTGCTTGCCGTATATGTGATGAGTAAAATCGAAAAAGGCGTAAGAAGAATCGTTCCAAATGCGATCGATCTATTAGTAACACCGTTTGTCACGATTATTTCAACGGGATTCATTGCTTTTATCGCGATCGGTCCTTTAGGAAGAATGCTTGGTACAGGGATCACGAACATTTTAACATATGTGTATGACGTTGCCGGGCCTGTTGCCGGACTGATTTTCGGGGGAACATACTCGCTGATCGTTCTAACTGGTGTCCACCACAGTTTCCATGCGATTGAGGCCGGCCTTATCGCTGATATCGGCAGGAACTACCTGCTCCCGATCTGGTCTATGTCCAATGTCGCCCAAGGCGGGGCCGGACTTGCCGTATTCTTTTTGGCAAAGCGTGCAAAAACAAAAGAAATTGCTTTACCTGCCGCTTTCTCTTCTTTTCTCGGCATTACCGAACCTGTTATTTTCGGTGTCAACCTCCGTTACCGCCGGCCGTTTATCGCGGCAATGGCCGGGGGAGCGCTGGGAGCTGCATACGTTGTCTTTATGAATGTTGCAGCAAACGCATACGGTTTGACGGGAATTCCGATGATTGCGATTGTCGCCCCGCTTGGAATGGGCAACCTGATCCACTATTTAATCGGAATGGCGATTTCTGTGACTGTCGCATTTATCACAGCCTTTATCTTAGGCATTAATGAAGACGAGAAAAAGTGACGGAGGGAGGGAAAACGATGAATCAAGATCAGGAGCTTCGTCAAAAGGCAATGAACCGGGTTGAAGAATACCGGGATATTGTAAACCTTGATCCCTATCGGCTGCATTATCATATCATGCCTCCTGTCGGACTGCTGAATGATCCGAACGGGTTCATTCAGTGGAAAGGGGTGTACCATCTTTTTTATCAGTGGATGCCTTTTAAAACGGGGCACGGTGCAAAGTTATGGGGACACTACTCCTCAGCAGATCTGGTTAACTGGCGGCATGAAGAGATCGCCCTCACGCCGAGCGACTGGTTTGATAAAAACGGTTGTTATTCAGGAAGCGCGATCGCTGAAAATGATGTGCTGCATCTGTTTTACACGGGGAATGTCAGAGACGGCGAGGGAAATAGGGAGACCTATCAATGTCTCGCCGTCTCAAAAGACGGCATCTCGTTTGAAAAGCAGGGGGTTGTTGCAAGGCTTCCGAAAGGGTATACGGCTCATTTCCGCGACCCGAAAGTATGGAAAAAGAACGGCAGCTGGTACATGGTGCTCGGCGCCCAGACTGAAAATCTTGAGGGAAGGGCGGTGCTGTTTCAATCGGATAATCTGAAGGACTGGCAGTTCCTCGGCGATATCACAGGTTCAAATACAGATCAGCTCGGGGAATTCGGCTATATGTGGGAATGCCCTGACATGTTCGAACTGGACGGCAAAGACGTCTTAATTGTCTGTCCGCAAGGCCTTGAAGCAGAAGAGATGCTCTACCAAAACGTCTATCAGTCAGGCTATTTTGTCGGTGAATTGAACGAGCTGAAACCCTGGTTTACACACGGAGATTTCGAAGAGCTTGACCGCGGCTTTGACTTTTATGCGCCGCAGACGACAAAAGACGAATCAGGCCGGAGGATATTGGTTGCCTGGATGGGTGTTCCAGACCAAGATGAACAGAGCCAGCCGACGATTCCGCATCAATGGGTGCACTGTATGACATTGCCGAGGGAATTGCATTTACAAAACGATAAAATCGTTCAAAAACCGGTCGAGGAGCTTAGAACGCTCCGCCAAAACGAAAAAAACGCGGCAATATCGCTTAATCAAGGCACCGAAAAATTGGACATTGTTCAACCGGACAAAGCTGAGCTTTTCATCAGTCCGAAAGTTATTGAAGAGGGTTTTGAGATTTCCTTCAGGGGTGCAGCCCGACTCATATACAATAAAGCAGAAGGCATCATAACCTTGGAGAGAAACAGTTATGTTGATGAAAAAACGGAAGCCAGACAGTGCCGTTTGCAGGAGCTTCGCAATTTAAACATCTTTTTAGACGCCTCTTCTATTGAAATCTTCGTCAATGAGGGAGAGGAAGTCTTTACGGCAAGATATTTTCCTTACCCGGGAAATAATGATGTTTGGATCAGTGCCAGAAAAGAAATCATAATGAATGTGACATCCTGGACAATGGCATAAAGGGAGCGGCTGCTGTTTGCTATTTTCTGTACAATCCCTTTATGATATGCTTTTTTTAGAGAGAGTGCAGTATAAAGGGGTTGTTTTTGTGGATCAAAACCAGCAGAAATTGACCGCTATGCGTTTGAAAAAAATAGCGGACCATATTGAGGATACGAGAGAGGAATACAATGGTTTGCTCCTCCAGATGAAGAAGCTGATCGGCGGTATTGAAGATAAAACAATTCCAAATGATGAGGAAGTACAAAAGAAACTTCAGGACACTTATGAACAAATGAAAGAATATGCTCTTTTTGTGGAATCGATCGAATCTTTCTTAAGATCATCTGCAAGAACGATCAAACGGGAAAGCTAAATGAAAGCCCCTTTTACATAAAAGGGGCTTTTTTTATTTGCCGCTGAGTCGTAAAGCGGAGTGCTTTGTCGGCCCGACGTATTGATTCAAACGGAACGATTCGCGAATCGCTTCCGTAATAAACGCTTTTGCAGAATAAATGGCTTCTTTTACATTTGAACCTTTGGCAAGCTCAGCCGTAATTGCCGCGGAGTAGGTGCAGCCCGCCCCGTGCGTGTATGGGGTGTCGATTCTTTCTCCTTCGATCACCTCTGCATCCCGGCCGTCAAATAATACATCTACCGCTTTTTCGTGATTTAGTTTGCCTCCCCCTGTAATGAGGACGTGTTGGGCGCCGAGGCCGTGGATGGCCTTTGCCGCTTCCTTCATTTGCTCAACCGTTTTAATTTCTCCAAGGCGGCTGAGCTGGCCGGCTTCAAAAAGATTTGGCGTAATGACCGTGGCAAGCGGAGCCAAAAGCTCTCTTAAAGCCTTTGCGTGCTCGGGATACAGCACTTCATTTGCCCCTTTGCATACCATAACCGGATCAATGACGACATTTTTCATGCTGTGCTTCTTAATTGTGTCTGCCGCCAATTCAATTATGTCAACTGTCGGAAGCATGCCCGTTTTCATCGCATCTACACCGATGCCGTCCACAATCGTCGACAGCTGAGCGCGGATGACTTCCGTATCAACTGGGAACACCTGATGATTCCAATTGTTCTCAGGGTCCATGGCGACAACAACCGTAAGGGCCGTCATTCCATAGACGTTCTTTTCCTGGAACGTTTTTAAGTCCGCCTGAATGCCGGCGCCTCCGCTTGAGTCAGAGCCGGCGATTGTCAGTGCTTTGTGCATTGTCATGTTCAGTCAATCCTCCACGATAAGAGATTCCATCCAAAGTTGGTTTATTACTTATTATAGACAGCTTTTCGCAAGATCACAATGAAATGGCTGCCGCTTTATAGTGCAGCGGTCCTCTGCAAAATTTCGTGAATGGATTGGCATAAAAAACCAGACCATCTTTTGATCCATGTGAAATTATTCGCATTATGCTTTAATATGTTTAGAATGAAATAAGAAGGAGCGTATATCACAAACATGAACATATCTATCGTAGTTGTCACGCATAATCGGGTCACCGCTTTGTGCGAATTGCTTGAATCTATTGCAAAACAGTCTGTTGAACCGTTTGAAGTTATTATTGTTAATGATGCCGGGGAGAGCGTCGACTTTGTTGAGCGCCTTTATTCAGAGCTTCCGATCAGAGTTATACATCTGAAAGAAAACGTGAAGCATGTAAAAGCGAGAAATATAGGGGTGAAAGAAGCTTCCGGAGATGTTATTATGCTGTGTGATGATGATGATTTTTTCACGCCGTGCCATATGGAGAGAATGTTGAATGCGCTGGAGACCGCCGATTTTGTTTATTCGGATGCTGAGATTGTGTCTTTTGAAGAAAAAGAGGATATGAGAATTCCGACAAGCCGTTACCTTTTTGCGTATTCCTTTAACTTGGATGAAATGAGGAAGTTTTCTACATATGTTCCTTCAGGAAGTATGTACAAACGATCTCTTCATGACGAAATCGGCTACTTCGATCCTGCCGTCCACAATTATTGGGATTGGGACTTTTTCCTGAGAGCGGCTGAGCGGTTTCGCGTGAAAAGAGTTCCTTTCGCAAGCGTAATCTATGCGTTTTCAGACCAGGGTGACAACCAGTCCGGAGATCTTGGCGGAATGAGGCAGTATTACTTGGATGTCTTGAGTGAAAAGCATCAGCTTGGCAAGCTGCCGACAAAGAACTTTTTCGTGCTACTCGAAGAACCTGCCATGAAAAAAAGGGAAGCGGAAAGCGAAATCGTCTGGGATGGAAAACCGGTTGCATCCAGGCTCACTGCTGCAAGACAATTGAACTAAGGAGGCCTGAACATTGAAACAGATTTTGAATGACAGCTGGTGGCAACAGCTGAAGGACGAGTTTGATAAGCCTTATTATCAAGAACTGAGGGAAATGCTGAAAAGGGAGTATGCTGAACACACCGTATATCCTGAACCGAACGATATATACAATGCTTTGCATTATACTTCCTATGAAAATGTGAAAGTCGTAATTCTCGGCCAAGACCCGTATCACGGTCCGGGTCAGGCCCATGGCTTAAGTTTTTCCGTACAACCCGGCGTCAATCCACCGCCTTCTTTGAAAAATATTTTTATAGAATTGCAGAATGACATCGGCGCCGACATCCCGAATCACGGTTCTCTCGTCAGCTGGGCTAAGCAAGGCGTTCTGCTGCTGAACACCGTTTTGACCGTGAGACGGGGCCAGGCAAATTCGCATAAAGGGAAAGGCTGGGAACAGCTCACAGATAGTATAATAGATGTTTTAAACAAAAGAGACAAACCGGTCGTTTTTATTCTCTGGGGCCGGCATGCCCAAATGAAAAAAGAACGAATCGATACATCCAAGCATTTTATTATCCAATCGCCGCATCCGAGCCCGTTCTCGGCTAGAAACGGGTTTTTCGGGAGCAGACCGTTTTCAAGAGCCAATCAGTATTTGGAACAAATCGGGGATGAGCCGATTGACTGGTCCCTTCCGAATCTTTAATCGCTAGAACCGCTAAAAAAGCGGTTCTTCGTTTGTCTGGCTCCTGTCTACCTGAGAAGTTTTTTGATGATCCGCAGCCCGTTTTTCGATGAAGGATAACGGAATGAAATGTCAAACAGGTTTGTCTGTTTTAAAACGCTTTTTTCATGGGAAAACGTCTTAAAGCTGTGATACCCATGGTAACTTCCGATTCCGCTTTCGCCTACGCCGCCGAAGGGGAGGTAAGGTGTGGCTGTGTGCATCAGCGTGTCATTGATACATCCTCCGCCAAATGAAATCCGGCTGAGGATGTGCCTCTGTACCGTTTTTTCATTCGTAAACAAATAGAGCGCGAGCGGTTTAGGGCGGCTTTGAACCATTTGGATAACGTCTTCGATCGTTTCATAGCCGATGACGGGAAGGATCGGTCCGAAAATCTCTTCCTGCATGACCGGCGATTCCCAGTCAGGTTCATCGATAATGGACGGAGCAATTTTGAGTGCGTCTTTTTGATATGTTCCGCCTGTGACGATATTCTCGTTTTGTAAAAAGCGGATTAACCGTTCGAAATGACGTTTACTTATGATTTTTCCGTAAGCCGGATGGCTTTCCGGCTTTTCTCCGTAAAATGTTTGGATCGATTGTTTCAGAGCGCGCATCAGCTCATTTTTTACATCTTTGTGTACGAGCAGATAGTCAGGCGCAATGCAAGTCTGTCCTGCGTTTGTCAGCTTTCCGAAAACAATCCTTTGAGCCGCAAGCTTGAGATCAGCATCCTTGTGCACGATGCAGGGGCTTTTTCCGCCAAGCTCGAGGGTGACTGGAATAAGCTGTTTTGCCGCGGCTTCCATGACAACTTTGCCTACGGGAACACTGCCCGTAAAAAAGATATAGTCAAATTTTTGCCGCAAGAGCTCTTGGTTTGTCTTCACTCCCCCTTCAATAACGGACACATATTCGGGCGGAAAGATATCTTTGATCATCTCGGATATAACGGTTGATACGGCGGGAGCAAGCTCAGACGGTTTGATGACGGCGGTATTCCCCGCAGCAAGTGCGCCGATCAGGGGCGAGACGGCAAGCTGAAACGGATAGTTCCATGGCGCGATGATCAGAACCGTGCCGTAAGGCTCAGGAATGACGATGCTTTTTGAACCGATGTGCGAAACGGCCGTTTTCGCCTTTTTCGGTTTGGCCCATTTTTTTAATCGTCTGCTGATGAAGCGGATTTCTTCCAGTACAATGCCTATTTCCGTCATATAGGCTTCGTGCTCTGATTTATTAAGATCTTTCTGAAGGGCCTCAAGTATGTTCCGTTCATTCTTTTTTACAGCATCTTTTAGAATGTTGAGCTGTTCCAGACGATTTTCAACAGCTAGTGTTGCCCCGCTTAAAAAATATTGCTTTTGCTCGGTAACGGTCGTTTCGATGGAGGTTGTTCGTTCTGCCATTCCCTGTTTCCTTTCGCTTTTAGAAATTCGAGTGAAGTTTTTTTCATTATGGGTGACAGCCTTTTCAGCTGTCAACTTCTGTCCGGAAGAAAATTGGCTTTTTTCACCCGCGTTTTGCCGGGGAATATTCTTTTTTGAAATGTAAAAGACAATGCTTCATAGCAGCAGAGGCAATTTTTCGCAAGGAATATTTGAAAAGTGCATTCGGCATGAGAGAAGTTAATTTGGTAAAATGAAATGAAAACTGAAAACGGTTTGGAGGATCGATTTGATGAACATACATATATCAAGTTTGCTGCAAAAGATGGAGGACGAATTGAAAAAAGCAAAGGAATGCCACCAGGAAAACGAATTGAAAATGCACATCGCGGTGATCCGCTCCCTTTGCGACGTCATTGTGGAACCGCAGCAGGGGCCGTCCGTCCAGTCTTCGCCTTATGTTCAAACGGCCAATAAACCATCGAGCGATCAGCTGATGCTCGAAAAAATGATGGGGAGCGCCGGTGCTGAACAATACAAAAAACAAGAGAAACAAAAGCATGAAGATGACGGCAACGGAGATTCTATTTTTGATTTCTAGGCGCCGTCCGTCTGTTTTAAAAAAGAGAGGTTGATCAACTTGAAACTGCTTTTTGGGGCTTTACAATGGACGGCATTTATTATTGCGTCCGCAATCGTGGTGCCCATTGCAATCGGGCAGTCATTCGGGCTGAACCAGGGAGAGACCGCGGGGTTGGTTCAAAGCACTTTTTTCGTGCTCGGCACAACGGCTTTTATCCAATGTTTATTGGGACACCGCCTGCCGATTAATGAGAGTCCGGCTGGCCTCTGGTGGGGCGTCTACACGATTTATGCCGGTCTTACAGGGACCGTATTCGCGACTCACATCGAAACGCTCCAGGGGCTGCAGGGAGCGATGCTGCTAAGCGCGGTTTTCTTCTTTATTTTTAGTTTATTTAAAGTCATTGATAAGCTGGCTGTGATGTTTACTCCTGTTGTGACAGGCATTTATTTACTGCTGCTGGTCATCCAGCTTAGCGATCCGATCGTTAAAGGTGTCATGGGGATCGGCTACCGGAAAAACGAGGTCGATATACCCGTGTTTTTGCTGGCGGTTGTGATTATGCTGGCTACGTTTCTGATGAGCCGGTCAAACGTTCCGATTCTCAAGCAATATTCAATTTTAATTGCGCTTTTCGGCGGCTGGATCTTATTTGCCGTATTCGGCGTGGCGAAGGCGCCCGAGCGTGCGAACCAGCTGTTCCACCTTCCGGATATTTTTCCTTTCGGCATGCCGATGTTTGACAGCGGGCTGGTTGTTACTTCGTTGTTCATTACAGTTTTGTTAATCGTCAATATGCTCGCAAGCATACGGGTGGTTGAAGGAGCAGTCAAACAGTTTGAGAAGCTGGAAGAGAGGAAGCGGGCCCGTCCGGCCGGGTTTATCGCCTCTGTCAGCCATTTGCTGAGCGGACTGCTCGGAGCTGTAGGGACCGTGCCGATATCCGGAGCTGCAGGGTTTATTCAAACGACGAGGATGTCTTCCAAAAAACCGTTTTTGCTCGGGAGTCTGATCGTAATCGTCATCAGCTTCTTCCCGCTGGTCATGAATACTTTTGCCAGCCTGCCGTCTCCGGTCGGTTTTGCGGTGAACTTCGTCGTGTTTTCAACGATGGTCGGCCTGGCATTTGCCGAATTCGATTCTTATGAAAAGGACGAGGCCGGCCGCATCCGCTTTGTTACCGGGATTGCGCTCCTTGCCGGTGTGGGGGTTATGTTTGTACCTGAGAGTGCTTTGGAAGGGATGCATCCTGTTTTTGTTTCCATTTTAAGCAATGGGCTTGTCCTTGGAACAATCGTAGCGATTGCTGCGGAACAAATACAGCTTAGGAAAAAGAAATATGACAATATCGTGTCATGAGATTTGCATAAGTTGAAATTCATGACATGTACGCTATGATGATAAAGGAAAGGCGGGCGATTTGATCGTGAAATTATTTTTGATTTTAGGTGCTGTCAATGCTATGCTTGCGGTTGCTTTAGGAGCGTTCGGAGCCCATGGTCTTGAAGGGAAAATTCCCGAGAAATATTTGCAAATCTGGCAGACCGGCGTCCAGTATCATATGTATCATGCGCTCGGTTTAATTGCCGTCGCGCTCATCGCGTCAAAACTGGCAGGTGCGGTAAGCGTTTCTGCGGCAGGGTGGCTGATGTTTGCCGGAATCGTTTTATTTTCTGGAAGTTTATATGTCCTCAGCCTTACGCAAATCAGCGTCCTCGGTGCGATTACTCCGCTGGGCGGCGTGGCGTTTATTGCCGCATGGATCATGGTCGTTGTCTCAGCGGTCAAATATTTGTAGTTTTACTAAAAAAGCCAATCTCTGAAAAGGATTGGCTTTTTTTATTTTAACAGGGGCTGATTCATGGTAATTTAATGTTATGAACAGGGCGAAAGACCCGGCTTTTGCATTTTGACAGAAGGGATGTGCACGGCGGAGGACCGGTCTCCGTTCAAACGATGAAAATTAAAGTGATCATTGCGGATGACAATTCATTCATAAGAGAGGGCATGAAAATCATATTGAGCACTTATGATGAATTTGAAGTGCTGGCGACGGTGGAGGATGGCTTGCAGGCGGTCGAATTTTGCCGCGCCCAAGCTGTGGATATTGCACTCCTTGATGTCCGCATGCCCAACATGGATGGAGTGGAAGCTGCGCGGCTCATTTCAGAAACGGGCGCCAAGCCTTTTATCTTAACAACGTTTGATGACGACGAATACATCGTCGCTGCGATACGGAACGGCGCAAAAGGCTATTTGCTGAAAAATGCCGAACCCGAGCGAATCAGAGACGCGATTAAAAGTGTGTTCAACGGCCATATTGTGATGCAGGATATCATCCTCGACAAGATTAAGTCCAATTTGGCGGAGCATAAAGAAGCGGAACCTAAGATAGACGAAAGCCTGTTTACCGAACGCGAGCTCGGGATTATGGCGCTGATCGCCAGAGGGCTGTCCAATAAAGAAATTTCGAAGGAGCTGTTTATCTCTGAAGGTACGATTGCCAATTATATTTCCTCGATTTTGGGGAAAACAGGGCTTGAACATCGGACGCAAATTGCGATTTATTATTTAACCGGTAAAGTTAACTTTTAACCTGGGGGATCACCATGGAATTGCGGATTATGACCGGCAAACTGATTTTGTTGGGATTTATCATCTATCAATGCGTTTTTTCGGAAAGTGACAATCTGCCGTGGCTTGTGTTCAGCCTTCTTGTTTACGTCTGTATCAACCTCGGGATTGCGATTTTACCTAAAGGAAAAACAAAAAAGCTTTTTATTATCATTTCTGTCATCATTTCAATCGTTTCTTATGCAGAAGTGCACCCCCTATTTATTTTATTCCTTCCTTTTACCCTGTGTGAAGGAGCAGCCGATTTTGGGCTGCCGAAGTGGGCGGTACTTGCCGCTTCAATCGTTCCGGTCTTGTTTATCAATGAAAGCATCTCAGCGGTCTACGCGTTGACGGCCGCTTTTCAATTTTTGCTGTACTGGGCGGCAAGCCATGATGCAGCGCGGATTGAAAAGCTTGAACATCATATTGATCAAACGAGAAGAGACCTGCAGAAGCTGACAAACATGCTGCGTGAAAACAAAGAGTTTATCAGACAATCCGAATATACTTATAAGCTTGAGGAGCGCAACCGGCTTTCCCAGGAAATACACGATAAAATCGGTCATTCCATGACAGGAGCGCTGATTCAGCTCGAAGCGGCGAAGCGCGTCCTTGACATAGACAAGGAAAAAGCTTCAGAGCTCCTGCAAAATGCGATTAACATCTCCAAGGACGGGATCGAAAATATTAGATTGACGTTAAAAAGCGTCAAGCCGCCCTCAGAACAGATGGGCATCCACAGATTGAGGCTGTTTATCGATGAATGTTCGGCGCAGTACCATATGAATATTTCATTTTTGCATAAAGGCGATTTGGATGTTATTTCTCAGATTCAATGGAAGATTATTTTTGAAAACATCACCGAAGCGCTGACAAACTCGGTGAAATATGCTGAAGCGACACATGTATCCATCTGTATTCATGTGCTGAATACGCTCATTAAAGCCGAAGTGAAAGACAACGGAAAAGGGCGGCAGAAAATCAAGAAAGGGATGGGGATCATCGGGATGGAGGAACGGGCCGCTTCTGTTAACGGAAAGGTGATCGTTGACGGTTCAAACGGCTTCTCTGTCACCACCCTGCTGCCCAAGCATGAATGATTTCATGAATTGAATATGAATTTTCTCATGTGAAAAAGATGAAATGCTGCACTGCCGCACCATTCATCTTTTTTTTATAATGAAATCAAAATGAGGTGAGAACATGAATGTATTGGAAATCCATCATCTGACGAAAAAATTCGGCGACTTCGTTGCCGTCGACAATATATCACTCTCGATCGAAGAGGGCGAAATATTTGGATTGCTCGGCGCAAACGGGGCGGGAAAGAGTACGACCATTCACATGATTTCGAGTTTGTTGAGAAGCAATGAAGGCGAGATCACGATTCTCGGAAAAAACATTGCGAAACACCGCAAGTTCGCCAAGATGAACATCGGCATTGTCCCGCAGGATCTGGCCATTTACGAAGATTTAACGGCATATGCAAATGTGAAATTTTTTGCCGGGCTTTATGGTCTGCGCGGGGCCCATTTACACAATCGGGTTGAAGAAGCATTGCAGTTCGTCGGTTTAAGTGATAAGCATAAAAGCTTCCCGAAAAATTTTTCAGGCGGGATGAAAAGAAGGCTCAATATCGCCTGCGCGATCGCCCACAGGCCAAAGCTGATCATCATGGACGAACCGACGGTTGGAATTGATCCGCATTCGAGAAATTATATTTTGGAATCCGTCAAAAAGTTAAATGCGATGGGATGCACGATTATTTACACGAGCCATTATATGGAGGAAGTTGAAGAGATCTGTACTCGGATCGCCATCGTTGATCACGGAAAAATTATCGCCGAGGGAACGAAGGAGCAGCTGAAATCGATCATTACCAACACAAAAGATATTCAAGTCGTTCTTAAATCTGCGGAAAATATCGATATCGGCGAACTGAAAACGATCAGCGGCGTGGAAGCGGCCGTTCTTGAAGACAATACGATCAAAATCAACTCGGATGCAGGCGTCAATAATTTAAACCAGATTATTGAAAAGCTGATGAAAAACGGGGCCGAGATTCGTTCATTGGAAGAAAAAGCGCCTAATTTGGAAACCGTGTTCCTGACCTTGACCGGAAGACAGTTGCGCGATTAGAAAGGAGGTCCAAGGTTTGAATACACTCATCATTGCGAAAAAAGAAATTGTATCTGCTTTTCGGGACAAACGGACGTTCCTTTTTATGCTGGCATTTCCGATTGTACTGATTATGATTTTAGGCACTGCGCTGACGAATGCTTTCGATCAACAAGCAGCGGTCGGCGAGGTTCGTGTTTTGTATAAAGACAATTCTGACGGAGCGTTTTCGCAAGGCTTTAAAACATTCGTAAAGGAAGCGAAAACATCCGGCGTTCATTTTAAAAAAGTGTTGTCCGATATGGATGAAAAACAAGAAATCAAACAGGGGAACTACGATGCTTATCTTGAGATCGAAAACAGCGGCATCAAGCTTTACCAAATGGATAAAAACAGTATGAAAAACAGCATTATTCAAGGAATGCTGACCGCGTTTGCAAACCGGTACAATGCCGCAGCGGAGATCATCAAAGCTGCTCCTGAGCAAGCGGGCGCCGTGCTCGGGGACGCACCGGGCGACAATTATATCAAGGAGACGTCGCTCAGCTCAGACAGAAAGCCCAGCTCCATGGATTATTATGCGGTTGCCATGACCACTCTGATCGCGCTTTACAGTGCATTAAGCGCCAGCTATTTAATAAGGGGGGAGCGGCTTAGAAAAACAGCCGACCGGCTGATCGCGGCACCGGTTCATAAAGGCGAGATCTTTGCGGGTAAGCTGATCGGCAATCTTGTGACAAACGGATTGTGTATTTTTGCCGTCGTCGCAGTCAGCAAATACGTATTTAAAGCGTACTGGGGAGAGCATCTTGGGCTTGTAGCGGCCGTGCTGTTCAGCATCGTATTGTTTGCCGTATGCCTCGGCCTCGGCGTCAGTTATTTGACGAGAACGGGGGAAGCGGCAGTGGCGATCATTAACGTGTTGATTCCGCTAGTTGCATTTTTCGGGGGCGCTTATTTTCCTGTCGACGATGCGGAAGGTGTTTTAGCTTTGATCACAGACCTGTCTCCGCTCGCCTGGACGAACGAAGCTATTATGAACATCATATTTGCGGACGATTTAGCGGCAGGGCTGCCTGCCATCTTGCTGAACATCGGCTTATCCCTGTTATTTCTGCTGATTGCCGTTGTCTCATTGCAGAGAAGGGAGGGGCTGTAGGATGAAAGAAATGCTATGGCTTGTCAAAAACACACTGAATGTCACTTTTAAAAAGAAGATCAATATCTTTCTGTTTGTATGTCTGCCCTTGCTAGGCATATTCGTATCGCTTTTGACAGAGGGAAGCATGGAAAAGACGGATTTGCGCGTCGGAATCATCAATCATGACGGCGGACGAATCGCCGAAGATACTAAGGATTTTTTGAAGGGGATCGAGAATGTCAACATCAGTGCGGTCAGTGAAGCAGAAGGGAAAAGTCAAGTTGCGGCAGGGGAGCTTGATTGCGTCATTACGTTTGAACAAGGCTTTTCTCAAAGCGTGCAGAGCGGCGAACCGGCTCACATCGCAATCGCATCTGTCAAAGGCGCTGAAATCACCGGATTCGTGAAATCGTATGTCTATCATTATATTGATAATATCGCCGCAATCGGCAAATCGGCGCAGGGGAATGAAAAGCGCTTTGAGGAAATGTATAAAAATTACCGGAATTCTGAAACGAGTGTCAAAACATCTACGATTGAAGACACGGCGAAAAATAGAAACATGACGGAGCGGACGGTCGGTTTTCTTCTGATGGCGATGCTTTTTTCAGCGGGAAGCTTGACCGAACTGTTAGTAAAGGAAAAAGAGAACAGAACGTATTTCAGGCTTTTGACCACACCGATAACGGCAAGGCAGTACGTCATGTCCAATGTGGCCGTCAGTATGTCTGTCATCACATGCCAAACCTTTTTAACATTGATTATGGTGAAATATGTTTTCCGGATGGAAACCGGCATCTCATTTTGGGAGATGGCAGCGGTGCTGCTGATCTTTGCGCTGAGCGCGGTCGGCCTGGCATTGATCACAGTCGTCTTTGCAAACAGCTCCAGGTCATCCGGGGTATTGCGAAATTTGATTTTTATGCCGACGATCATGCTGTCGGGATGTTTTTGGCCGGTTGAAATCATGCCGTCTTTCGCACAGCGAATCGCGGACTTTCTTCCGCAGCGGTGGGTGTTGGATACGCTGGCAAAATTGCAGGAGGGACAGCAGCTTCAAGGTCTGTATTTGAATATCATGATTCTGTTTGCTTTCGCTGCTGTCTTTTTCCTCATCGTCATTTACAAATTCAAACGCAATAATGATGTGAGAAACTTCGCTTAACATCTATAAAAAAAGGGTTCGGCTTAGTTAAACCGAACCTTTATCTTGGTGTATATGAGGCCATTGAATACGGATAATCATAAGTGATCGGCTCATCAAACGTAATATAGTCAAGATACACCATGAGCAGCAAATAGCGTGTGCCCGTTTTTCTGTCGCTTAAAATGATGTGGTCGCGGCCGGCTGCTTCAATTTCTCCCCGAAAGACTTTCGCATTCCATTCCGGATTGTTTTCGAATGTCATATATACGGTTGCCACTTTTCCGCGATTGAGCCGCAAAATGTTTTCAATGTAGGATTGCTCAAGCGGCAGCATGCCTGGGATGCTCGGTGAAGGCTGCTGTCCTGAAGGCATTGGAGGGACCTGGACGCCTGCCGGCTGCGGCTGGGTCAGCTGGGGACCGGGCTGCTGATACGATTGCTGCCCTCCCATTTGGGTGAAAGGCTGCTGTCCCTGATGCTGGTACATTTGACCCATCTGCGGATAAGGATTGGGGCCCATTTGCTGCCGGAAATCCGGCATCTCAAGCTCCTGAAGCGGCTGAAACTGATTTTTTTTAAATTTCATCTCGTTCCTCCTCATTTCATTGTGTCAAAGTCATGCCTACCATCTATACATGAGGAATGATAAAGTGCTGCTATGAAGACGATCCGGCTGAAAAGCTGTGGGCTGACTCAAGATGATAGATCAATATTTCCCATCCCTTTTACAGTATGAACGGGCGGGAGGGAATATGACGACACATCATGTTGGAAAGAGAAAAACAAAAAGACCGCTCGTGAATAGAGCGGTCTTTCTGCATATTAGCCTGTAATCACTTCATCTTCAGGATGGCGGATCGGCGCCTTCTTCGGCTTGGCCAGCGTAAACGCCATAGTCAGAGGCCCGACGCGGCCGATAAACATCATCATCATGATAACCGCTTTGCCTGCGGCCGTTAAATCAGGTGTCAGTCCCATCGACAGGCCGACTGTTCCGAAAGCGGAAAATACTTCAAAGACGATTTTCAAAAATGGGGCATTCTCTGTGATCGTCAATATAAATAATGCGAAAAGCACGAATAAAAAACTGATCACAATGATGGCTAAAGCTCTTAAAATGGTTTTCATCTTAATCGCCCTTTTGAACACAACCGTCTCGCTTTTCCCCCTTAAAAAGGTGATCGTCGCCAAGATCATAACGATAAACGTTGTCAGTTTAATTCCGCTTCCCGTTGACGCACTTCCGGCTCCGATAAACATCAAAACGATGATTAACAGGAGGGACGGCGTTGTCATCTGGGCGATATCAAGCGTATTGAATCCGGCAGTTCTCGGTGTCACGCCTTGGAAGTAAGCGCCCCACATTTTGTCGGCCAAAGGCAGTCCGCCGAGCGTACCCGGATTCGAGTATTCTAAAATGAAAATCAGCAACGCGGCTGTCGTATTGATGATCAATGTTCCAACGATCATGAGCTTGGAATGCAGCGATAATTTCCGGAAGTTTCGCTTTGTCCATAAATCCAGCAGAACGGTAAAGCCGATTCCCCCTGTAATGAAAAGGCCTGTGATGACAAGGTTGACAATCGGATCGCCGACATATTGAGACAAGTTGTCAGGCCACAGGGAAAATCCCGCATTGTTAAAGGCTGAAATCGTGTTAAACAAACTATGAAACAAGCCTTTTTGCAAACCATATTCAGGAACCCATCTGATCGAAAGGATCAGAAACGCCACAAATTCTATGACAATCGTGAAAATAAACAGGTGCTTGACCAAGCGGACAAGCCCGCCTAAAGAAGTCTGGTTAAATGCTTCTTGAACAAGAATCCGCTGCTGCAAGCCGATTTTTTTGCCGATCATCATGACGACGAGGACGGCAAACGTCATTAAGCCGAGCCCGCCGATTTGAATCAGGCACATAATAACGGTTTGTCCGAAAACTGTAAAATCTGCCCCTGTATCTACAACAACAAGGCCAGTTACCGTAGTTGCCGAGGTGGCCGTAAATAAAGCATCCACCCATGAGATATAAGTAGTGGAGGCGCCAGGCAGCTTCAATAAACAAGCCCCGATCGCAATGATAATCAAGAAACTAAGAGCCAGCGTCTGCGGCGGACTAATATTGATGATCTTACCTTTTACAAGATTTGAAGAAACCAATTTAGGCATTTTTCGTTCCTTTCTTCATCCATTCAAAACATGAATGGAGAAAAAGCAAGGTTATGTCAATCATAAACTCGGTTCGTGATGCTTCAATAATGTCAATAATGTACAGCCAGATCCATCGTTTGTCAACAAAAAATCAGGAGAATGAAGAGAAGGGAAGCGGGCAGGCCTTTTGTCCTTTACTAAAGCACAGCGGAGAAAATCAAGAGGAACAACGCCTGGTTAAATTCTATTATTTTGCATTTATTTTAAAAATATGACATGGAAAACATTTACTACAAGCAGAAAAAATGGTAGTTTTTAATAGAAATCACCAAAGTGCCGGCGCTTTGGAAAGAAGGCGTTGCTTGATTTTACATCTTTCTTGCACGCTTTCGTCATGACGAATATGAAAAAAATGATGACTTGGGGGAATTGCTGTGTTGAAAAGAATGTATCGTTCTAAATTGTCAATCTTGGCGGTTAGTCTCGTGATGATGGCTTCGATTTTCCTGCCTTCGTTCCAGGCCAGCGCCCAAACAACAAAAACTGAATCTGTCTACCGCCCGGCTGCGAGCGCTTCCTTGTATTCGGTGATAACAGGCGCCAGCAAACAGGAGTGGTCGTTCTCGGATATTGAGTTAACATATCGTCCTAACTCAATCTTGGCGCTGGGAACGGTTGAATTTACTTTGCCGTCGGGATTTTCCGCCACAACGAAAGATACGGTGAATGGAAGAGCGCTGACAACAGGGCAAATTTTGAACAACGGAAAAACGGTAAGGCTGCCGCTTACAATTGATCTGCTGGGCATTGCGGAGTTTAAGCTGGTGCTGGCCAACAAAACGCTGCCTGCCGCAGGAAAGTATACATTCCGGGCGGAGAACAGAGTACTGGGGCTCGGATCGACTTTCTATGCCGAATCTTCAATCGAAGTGCAAAAACGGGCGACTCCGCCTACACAGCCGTGCAACTGCAAGTAAATAGGCAAAAAAGCTCCAAAGACCTCGGCCTTTGGAGCTTTTTTATCATTACACATGCAAAAATGCAGGCAGCTGTTCTTTTGCAAGGCGGTTGCCGACAAAGAACGAACCGAATTCACCGTAGCGGGCGCTTACTTCATCAAAGCGCATTTCATAGACGAGCTTTTTGAACTGAAGCACATCATCTGAAAAGAGCGTGACACCCCACTCATAATCGTCAAATCCGATTGAGCCGGTAATAATCTGTTTTACTTTTCCCGCATAGCCGCGTCCGATCATTCCGTGGCTGCGCATCAAGTTTCTTCTCTCTTCCATAGACAGCATGTACCAGTTGTCATCGCCCGATCTTCTTTTATCCATCGGATAGAAGCAGACATATTTGGCATCCGGGAGCTCAGGGTACAGGCGCGCCCGCACTTGCGGATTTTCGTAAGGGTCCCCGTCTCCGCTTCCCATATAGTTGCTCAGCTCGACAACGGATACGTATGAATAAGCAGGTATCGTGTATTCAGCGAGTTTGGATTTATTGAACTCGAGTTCGATTTGATTTAATTCCTCCATCGTAGGGCGCAAAATCATCAGCATGAAGTCCGCTTTCTGGCCGACGATGCTGTAAAGCGTATGGCTTCCGTTTCCTTCTTTTTGGGCAGCTCCCCATTTTTCAAGAAGGCCGGTAAATTCGCTGATAATGATCTGGCGCTCATCGCTTGAAAGCATTTTCCATGCGGACCAGTCCATTGTCCGGAAATCGTGAAGGGCATACCAGCCGTCAAGCGTTTGTGCGGCTTCATTCGTTTTTTGCTGTTCGCTCATTTTGCAATCACTCCCAATTTGTATGTACTTGTCTTCATCATATCATAGTTTGCCGCGTTTTATCCGTTTAGAAGTTTTGAACAAAAGGTGACCATCTGTCGTATAACTGGGAAAGGCTGTTATATACTAATAGAAGTGTTTAAAGCCTTTCTGAAATTAAATTAATTAAAAAAAGCGTTTAAAAAGTGTAAACGTTATAATAAAATACAGAAGGATTGAATTTATATCACAAAAGAGTATGCTTAATAGAGAAATGAAGTATTTGTGACACTTTCAAGGAGGGTATATAGTGGCAGATCTATTTACAACAGTGCAGGGAAAAGTAGCAGGAAAAGGAGTTAAAATCGTATTTCCGGAAGGTTTGGACGAGCGTATTCTTACAGCTGTCAACAAATTGGCCGGAAACAACGTGTTAAAGCCGATCCTTGTAGGAAACGAGCAGGAAATCAAAGATAAAGCAAACGGGTTGAATTTAACGCTGGATGGCGTTGACATATACGATCCTCATACATATGAAGGGATGGAAGACCTTGTTCAGGCTTTCGTTGAACGCCGCAAAGGCAAAGCGACGGAAGAGCAGGCCCGCCAAATCCTTTTAGACGAAAACTACTTTGGAACGATGCTTGTTTATAAAGGGCTTGCCGACGGCCTTGTCAGCGGTGCGGCTCATTCAACAGCGGATACGGTTCGCCCGGCGCTGCAAATTATTAAAACAAAAGAAGGCGTGAAGAAAACATCAGGCGTCTTTATCATGGCGCGCGGCGATGAGCAGTACGTATTCGCAGACTGTGCGATCAACATTGCGCCTGACAGCCAGGACCTTGCGGAAATCGCAATCGAAAGTGCGAACACAGCGAAAATGTTCGACATCGAACCTCGTGTCGCCATGCTCAGCTTTTCAACAAAAGGTTCGGCAAAATCAGACGAAACTGAAAAAGTAGCCAACGCGGTTGCAATCGCAAAAGAAAAAGCGCCTGAGCTTACACTTGACGGCGAATTCCAATTTGACGCGGCATTCGTTCCGTCTGTCGCTGAGAAAAAAGCGCCGGACTCCGTCATTAAAGGAGATGCAAACGTATTTGTTTTCCCAAGCCTTGAAGCGGGGAATATCGGCTATAAAATCGCTCAGCGCCTCGGCAACTTTGAAGCGGTCGGTCCGATTCTGCAAGGGCTGAACATGCCTGTAAACGACCTGTCCAGAGGGTGCAACGCTGAGGACGTTTATAATCTTGCGCTGATTACGGCGGCTCAAGCTCTGTAATAGGCTTCCTGAAAAAGGTGAACCTGAAGAGGTTCGCCTTTTTTTATGCTTCAATCGCTACATTCAGCAGAGACTCCGCTCCTTTCCGGCCGGGATCGAGAGGCGGCCACTGACAAAGGTCGAAAGGAAAATCGGAACCCGGAACAAGGCGGTCTTCTCCGACAAGCTTCTTCAAATATGCCGCGCTTTCTTGCTCCCATAGCACACCATCAAACCAAAACTTCCGCAAATATTCGCGCGGCGGAGCCGAAAGCGATGAAGAAACGCCGGCCCATTTGTCATACCCTTTGTTCAGTCTTCCGATCTGATAAGGCAAAAAGCCGCCTCCGTGGGCCAAAAGAATTTTCACATTGCGAAACCGGTCTGTAAACCCGCTTAACAAAAGGTCTGCGGCACAAATCGTCGTTTCCCACGGAACGCCGATCAAGTTTGGCAGCATCCTGCGGCGGAGCCGCGGATCTTCAGAAAGGAGCGGATGTATAAAGATAATCGCTTTTCTTCTATCAGCCGTTTCCCAAAACGGTGTAAATGCTTCGTCCGAGAGAAGTAGTTGCGAAGCGCCGGGTCCGATAATCGCTCCTTTAAGCCCGTTGTTCATCGCTTCATTCAGGCGCTCGCTCGCCTTTGAAGGGCTGTTCAGCGGGACTGTGCCGAGTCCCGAGAGGCGGCCGTCGTATTTTTTAACCCATTCGGCAAGCGCTTTGTTGTATACAAAAGATAATTCGTCCGTGATTTCTTCGGCGAGATCGTAAAGGAAAAGCTGGGGAACCGGCGATACCAATGAGTGTGTGACGCCGGCCTCCTGCTGGGCTTCCAAATATAAAGCCTCCTGGTAGAAAAGCTCTTTTAATTCAAAGCCCCATTTGTGATTGACCGTCAAAAACTCCGCTTGGCATCCAGCCTTTTTTTCGCGGACAGCGTGGACTCTCTTTTCATTGTCTTCCAGCCAAAGCAGCACATCGCGCGGTATAAAGTGCGTGTGAAGATCATACAAAGCTGATTCCCCCAATTTTTATATTCGTTTCCAGTACCCGATCCTTTCGGAAATATCCCGGGCCGCTTGTTTCACTTGGTAAATGATTTTCGCCTGCCGGGCCTTGATGCGTTTTGCAGGGCCTACGACACTGACGGCGTACAACACTCGACCTGCGTGGTTTCTGACGGGAGCTGAGATTGATGTGACACCATCTATGAATTCCCCGCAACTGACGTCAAATCCGTTTTCTTTAACGGTTTTCAGCACCTCCCTCAATTTGTCCCCGTCTGTAATGGTTTCTTTCGTACAGCTTTTCAAGCCTTCCTTCACATACTCGTCCAATATGCCCTCTTCATCAAAGGCGAGAAGCACCTTACCTGAGCTTGTGCAGTGCATCGGGTTTTGCCGCCCGATATATGAGAGAAGTTCGACCGGGCGGGGGCATTCCGTCCGATTGAGATAAACGACGCTGAGACCGCGGCGCATCGCGATATGCGACGTTTCGCCGGTCTCATCGGTCAGCCGTTTGAGGACCGGCAGGGATTCGCGGTTGATTTCAAGAGTGGAGTTGACAATGGTGTTTAACTGCAGGACCGATAAGCCGAGCTTGTATCTTCTGGATTCCGGGTCCTTCATGACAAACCCTTCGCTTTCCAATGTAGACAAAAGGCGCGAGACCGTGCTTTTTCCGAGGCCAAGCGACGAGGCGAGTTCGGTTAGTTTCTTTTCCGGTGTGTCTAAGGTAAACGATTGAAGCAGCCGAAGCGCATTTTTTACTGAACCGAGCAGCTGGTGGTCCTTCGTCTCAACAGTCATAGGTTCCTCAACTCTCTCCCTTGTTTTTGTTTCCTTTTATTCCATAATATAACACGATATAAAAAATAAAAGAGCGGAAAATATCAAATTTTCGGAAAAAATGTCTGATTTGTTCCGCATAGAGGAACATTGCTGTTTTCTTGTCAGTTAAAATCCTTTAATTTAATGGAAAGGATTTGAAAAGGAGGATGTTTGCAGAATATGAATGTTCAAACTCCATCGGAAAAACTCGTAAAACCTTTTGACTGTCAGCACTACATAAACGGCAGGTACTTTCCTTCAGAGAAAGGCAGCACGTTTGACAACATCAATCCGGCTACACAGGAAATTATCGGAAGCGTTGCGGAAGGAGGCAAAAAAGAGGTCGATCTTGCAGTCGCGGCAGCCAGGCGTGCATTAAACGGACGCTGGAAAAACATGACCGCTGACGAAAGGATTCGGATCATCAGAAAGGTCGGCGACATCATACTTGAGCGTAAAGACGAACTGGCGAGGCTTGAGACATTGGATACGGGAAAACCGCTTTCGCTCTCAAGCACTTTGGATATTCCACGTGCCGCTTTCAACTTTCATTTCTTTGCGGATTTTATGAGAGGAGCCGGAACGGAAGCTTATCAAACTGACGATCTTGCAATCAATTATGCGATTCGCCGTCCGGTCGGCGTCGTCGGGCTGATCAATCCGTGGAACTTGCCGCTTCTTTTGCTGACGTGGAAATTGGCGCCTTGCCTGGCGGCGGGAAATACAGCCGTTATCAAACCGGCTGAACTGACGCCGATGACAGCCACCCTTCTCGGGGAAATCTGCCATGATGCAGGGATGCCTGACGGAGTCGTTAATATCGTCCACGGATTTGGACCAGATTCCGCCGGTGCTGCGCTTTCTGAGCATCCCGATGTCGATGCGATATCTTTCACCGGAGAAACGACAACCGGCAAAGCCATTATGGAAGCTGCTTCGAAAACATTAAAGAAACTTTCCTTTGAATTGGGAGGGAAGAACCCGAACATTATTTTTGCCGATGCCGACATGGATGAAGCCGTCAGCACCTCATTGAAATCGAGTTTCGTCAACCAGGGGGAAGTATGTATGAGCGGCTCCCGCATCTATGTCGAGAGGGAAGCGTATGACGAATTTCTGAACAAGTTCGTTGAGAAAACGAAAAAGCTCAAAGTCGGCGATCCTTTTGATCCGGACACGAATATCGGCGCCTTGATTTCTTCTGAACACACAGAGCGTGTGATGAACTACATCGAATTGGCCAAACGGGAAGGCGGCAATATTTTAACCGGAGGAAAACGCCCTGAAGGACAGGAATCCGGCTGCTTTCTTGAACCGACGATTATCACCGGACTTTCACGCAATTCCAGGCTCATCAAAGAAGAAATCTTCGGTCCGGTCGTAACGGTGATTCCGTTCGACGATGAGGAGGAAGTGATTGCACAGGCTAACGACACACATTACGGGTTAAGCGCGACCTTATGGACGAACGACCTCCGCCGGGCGCACCGCGTAGCCGGGCAAATCGAATCGGGCATGGTGTGGGTCAACAGCTGGTTTCTCCGCGATCTTCGGACGCCGTTTGGCGGCATGAAACAGAGCGGACTCGGACGAGAAGGAGGCATTCACAGCCTCGAATTCTTCAGCGAATTAACCAATATTTGCATCAAGCTGTAAAAGGGGGGAAGCGGATGAATACCGCAGCATTAAAAGATACGGCGCGACTCTTGTATCTTGCCGAAACAGAGAAGCGTGAAGTTGAAAGAATCACAAAGGACTACCCGGAGCTGACCGTTGAAGAGGCGTATGCGATCCAAGAAGAGCTGATTCAGCTTAAATTATGGGATGGCAATAGCATCATCGGTCCGAAAATGGGACTGACCAGCCGGGCGAAAATGAAGCAGATGAACGTCGAGGAGCCGATCTACGGTTATATTTTTGAAGATATGATCGTGCCAAACGGCGGAAGCATCCGGATGAACGAGCTGATTCACCCGAAGGTTGAAGCAGAGATTGCTTTTGTGCTGGGGGAGGATATTGAAGGACCGGGTGTTACAAAGGAGCAGGTCCTTGAAGCCGTTGCTGAATTGATTCCCGTTCTAGAAGTGATTGACAGCCGCTATGAAAATTTCTCATTCACTTTGCCTGACGTCATCGCGGACAATGCGTCATCTTCAAGAGTGGTGTTAGGTGAAAAAGTGAAGAAGCCGGACGATTTCAAGCTGGATGAAGCAAGAGTCTCTTTAATGATAAACGGCGAGGTCAAAGAGCGGGGCACTGGAGCAGCGGTTGTCGGGCATCCCGCAAATTCGGCGGCCATGCTCGCCAACATGCTCTCCCGGAAAAAACAAAAGCTTGCGGCTGGCAGCATCATTTTAACGGGCGGTGTAACGGGAGCTGTCATGCTGCAGCCGGGCGACCGCGTTTCAGCACAAGTAGAAGGGCTGGGAGATGTATCATTTTCGGTCAAGCCATAACCTGAGGTGATTATGATATGCCGATTGTTCATATTCAACTATTAGAAGGCCGGCCGCCTGAAAAGGTCGAGGAAGTCATTCGAAAAGTGACGGAAACGTTGAGCGCCACCCTAGACTCTCCGAAGGAAAACGTCCGCGTTCTTGTCACCGAAGTTTCTAAAAGCCACTGGGGCATAGGCGGCACACCGGTCTCAAAATTAAGACCTTAAAGAAGGCGATGGGAGGAATCTACATGTCAATCGAATTGGCGGCGCTTGTTCCGCATACACCGAGGATGTGTTTTGAAGATAAAACCCCTGACTTCCAAAGAGAGCTGGTCAAGGGCATGAAGAGGCTCTCCAGGATTATTGAAAGAATTGAGCCCGATGCCGTTGTCCTGATTTCCTGTCACTGGACGTCAAGCTTTGACCATCTGATCGATGCAGCTCCCGACCATCAAGGCGTTTTAACGGCTTTGGAGTGTCCGAATTTAATTTCCGATGTTCCGTATTCTTACCCCGGGGACACTGAATTGGCGCTGCAATTGGCTGAAGCCGGCAGAGAAGGGGGGCTTTCCGTCATTCCTGTCAATGATCCAGCTTACTGCTGGGATTACGGGACGGTCGTTCCGCTGCGCTACCTCGTTCCAAAGGGAGATATTCCGGTTATCGATTTATCGGTTACATTGGCCGCGAACCTGGAAGAAACGCATTTGTGGGGCCGGCTTGCCGGAAGAGTGCTGAAAGAAAGCAGAAAGAAAACCGTGTTCATCAGCAGCGGGGCGCTAAGCCATCATTTGGTGAGGGGGCCGGAATGTATGCCGACATTGGCCGAACAGGCCCTCGATGCACAATTTTTGACCTACTTAACAGACAACGATCTTTTATCAGCTCAGCAGATGCTGCCTCAATATGCTAAAAACGCCGGGCTTGAAGCCGGCGGCCGCCACATTGCAATGCTATTGGGCGTGCTGGAGGACGGATGTAAAAGCACGTTTTACGGATACGGTCAGTCTTCCGGGAGCTCCAATGTCGTCATGGCATTCGAGCCGGCGGGACAAAAAGCTCGCACGCACGCTTTCAATGAAAAAGATACCGTGCGTTAAGCTGCTTTCATAATACGATAAGAATCGTGGAGGGGAACATGAAAAATCGTTCAGTTCATCCAGCGGAAGTCATGGCGGCCAGCAAATTTAACAAAGTGCACCTGACTGTTTTCCTGTGGTGTTTTTTCGCCATTGCCTTTGACGGTTATGATATTGCAATGTACGGCGTCAGCCTGCCATGGCTGATGGAGGAATGGAGCCTGACCGCCATCCAAGCCGGAGCGATCGGGAGCTATACATTGATCGGCATGATGCTCGGCGCGCTTATTTTTTCGCCGATCGCAGATCAATACGGCCGCAAAAAGGTGTTGGGCTTCTGTATCTTTCTGTTCAGCCTGTTTACTGCAGCAGCCGGTCTGATCGATTCTCCGCTTTTGTTTACGATCATGCGGTTTCTCGCTGCGCTTGGAATGGGCGGGTTGATGCCGAATGCCATTTCGCTGATGACAGAGTATTCGCCGAAAAAAAACAGAGCGGTGATTGTAGCCGCTATGTATTGCGGCTATTCTGCAGGCGGTGTGCTGGCTTCCCTCGTCGGCATGTTCGCCGTGCCCGTGACAAGCTGGAGAGTGCTCTATCTGATCGGAGCCGTGCCGCTCTTCGTGCTCCCGTTCTTTTTCAGCAGGTTTCCCGAATCTCTGTCATTTTACGTTTTGAAGAAAAAGACGAAAGCGCTGGCTGAGATTCTCAATCAGGTGCATCCGGCGGGACGCTACAGGGAAGACGACAATTATCAAATCTCGGTGATTGCGAAAGAAAAGAAAGGCTTTCCGGTAAAAAAACTGTTTGGACAAAA
The DNA here is from genome assembly GCF_037969865.1 of Bacillus sp. FSL R7-0646. Taxonomy (NCBI): domain Bacteria; kingdom Bacillati; phylum Bacillota; class Bacilli; order Caryophanales; family Bacillaceae; genus Bacillus; species Bacillus sp. FSL R7-0646. The sequence continues at coordinate 3,810,597 of NZ_CP150217.1, read as the reverse complement.
ACGTGCAGCCAGCACATTCGCATTCTGGCTTTCCGTTTTCAGCTGCCTTCTCATGGTTTACGGCTTAAATACATGGCTTCCGAAAATGATGCAGGCGTCAGGCTACGGGCTGTCGTCAAGCTTGTCATTCAACTTGGCGCTTTGCTGCGGACAAGCCGCAGGAGCGGTATTCGGCGGATATTTGGCAGATAAAGCCGGCCATAAAAAAGTGCTTGCGGCTATGTATGTCATCGGAGCCTTTTGTTTTGTAGCATTTGGAATGACGATGAACCCCGTTCTTCTGTACTTGCTGATTGCCTTAGGCGGGGCATGCACCGTCGGAGCGCAAAATATCGCCAATCCTTATATTTCTGAGTATTATCCGAAAGAAATCAGAGCGACCGGCATCGGCTGGGCGCTCGGGGTCGGCAGACTCGGAGCGATCATTGCGCCTTCGCTGTTTGCATTGATCCTTGCTTCCGGCATGGAGCCGAAGCAGGCTTTCATGGTGTTCGCGATCCCGAGTGTTTTTGCTGCACTCGGCATCATGCTCGTCCAAGAGAAACACGCTTCATTTGATTTTGTCTCTAAGTCGGAAAGCGCCGGGTATACATTAGAAGCCACATCAAAACATGGATAAAGGGAGGAAACCATTTTGCGGACACAAGTGGGAATTATCGGAGCGGGACCTGCCGGGCTTATGCTCGCTAACCTGCTCCACCGCAGGGGAATCGAAGCGGTCGTGATCGAATCCCGCTCGCGAAAGGAGATTGAAGAGACCGTCCGTGCAGGCGTTCTAGAACAGATGACGGTAGATTTGCTGAATGAAACAGGTGCCGGTGAACGGATGATGAAAACAGCTATGTTTCATCAAGGAATTGAGATTCGCTTTGGCGGCAAGCGGCACAGAATTGATATGCACAAGCTGACGGGGGGGAAATACATTGCCATCTATCCCCAGCATGAAGTGATCAAAGATTTAACCGCCGCCCGCCTGCAATCGGAAGGGCGCATCGTTTTCAATGTGTCTGACGTCCGCCTTTCAAATATTGATACAGAAGCGCCTGTCATCACTTATCAGAATGAAAACGGCGATACAGAAGAACTGAACTGCGATTTCATCGCAGGGTGCGACGGCTTTCACGGGCCGAGCAGACAAAGCATTCCGAAGGAGATCCGCAAAGAGTACGAAAAGGTGTACCCTTACGGATGGCTCGGCATATTGGCTGAAGCCCCTCCGTCCTCGCCTGAACTTGTATATGCCCATCATGAAGACGGGTTTGCCCTCGTCAGCACAAGGACACCGGAAATCCAGCGGCTTTACCTGCAAGTCAGTCCTGCAGATTCAGTCGGGAACTGGCCGGACGAAAGGATATGGGAGAAGCTTCACCTAAGGCTGTCGGCCGATGACGGATGGAAGCTGACTGAAGGCCCGATCATTCAAAAAAACATTGTCTCGATGAGAAGCTTTATATGCGATCCAATGCAATACGGCAGACTCTATTTAGCGGGGGATGCCGCGCATATTGTACCCCCGACAGGTGCGAAAGGCCTGAACCTTGCGATGGCGGATGTCCAGCGGCTTGCATGGGCGCTCGAAGACTATTACGAAACCGGAAGAATCGAACGGCTGGCCGGCTATTCTGAGTCTTGCCTCCGCCGCGTCTGGAAAGCTGAACGCTTTTCCTGGTATATGACATCCCTGCTGCATCGCCATCACGGCTACACCCCTTTTGACTACCAGATTCAATTGGCTGAACTTGACCACGTTACGACTTCAACGGCGGCCGCTCAAAGTCTTGCCGAGAATTACGTCGGGCTGCCGCTTGAATTCGGAGAACCGTCTTTAAGCGTCACTTGAATGAAGGAAGCGCCGGAGATAAGAAAATTTCCACCACATGTTTTCGTAAATGGTATAATGGATGTTGGCTGAAATGCAAAACGAAAGGGTTTACACTATATATGGCAAAGCAACCGATTGATCTACTTATCCAGCCGAAATGGAGAATCATTGACCAATCCAGTCTCGGCCCATATTTTGATGCAAAACAATCATTTGCGATAGATGATACGCTGTGCGCTTCTGTCGGGAAAGGTTTATCTCCGGCGACCGCGCGTTCCTGGGTGCACCATGACACGATTGTGCTAGGAATCCAGGATACAAGGCTCCCTTATTTACAAGAAGGGATTTCATTGCTTGAAGAAGCGGGCTATCAAGCCATCGTCCGCAATTCCGGCGGACTGGCCGTCGTTTTGGACAGCGGGGTTTTAAACGTTTCCCTGATTTTTCAGGATAAGAAAAACGGAATTGATATCGACAGAGGCTATGAAGCGATGTTTGAGCTCGTTAAGCGAATGCTGTCATCCTATGACGCAGCAATCGAAGCCTATGAAATCAAAGGCTCCTACTGTCCAGGAAGCTTTGATTTGAGCATCGGGGGAAGGAAATTTGCGGGAATTTCCCAGAGGCGCCTGAGAGGCGGAGTGGCTGTTCAAATTTATTTGTGCGCTGATCAAAGCGGAAGCGGGCGCGCTGAGCTGATCAAACGCTTTTACGACACCGCCTTGAAAGACATGCGCGGGAAAACAAAAGCCGTTTATCCCGATATTCGCCCGGAAACGATGGCTTCGCTTTCTGAGCTTCTCAATGAAGACATTTCGGTGCAGAACTTGATGCTCTTGCTTCTGACACAGCTGAAAGAGCTGGGCGGGGAGATTTATCAAGGCCCTCTCACGCCCGCAGAAGAGGAAGTGTATGAGAAAAACCTTGTCCGCATGATTGAACGGAATGAAAAGGTTTTTGGATAGAAGAAGAGCCTCCGCCGCCTTTATATTCGTTGTCAGGCATGCTTAAAGCGGTGAAAAACCAGCGGGCTGTAAAATGCTTCAAAGACGGCAAAATCCTAAAACGGTTGAACGTTTTAGGATTTTGCCACACCTCACCGCTTCCGGAGCGGTTTTTTTATGCTGCGCTCGAAGCGCTTTTTCGTTTTACATATGTTTTGATGAGAAGATAAGCCGCCAAAGCGATGATATACGCCAAACTGACGGCCATTAAAATAACGGTTGCCGGCGTATGCTTGGCCGCATAGACGAAAAAATCAAGCTGTGAAATATTATGTGCGTTTTTAATGGAGTCCTCTCCGTACAGCCAACTTGTAAACTTGGCTGTATATTTCCACTCCCACGGCACCTTTAAAAGCTCGCTGCCTTGATACCAGCTTGCCAATGCAGAAAACAAAAACAAAAGGGCCGCAGTGCCGAACTGAACCGCATATAAAACAAACTTCATCGAATACCCCGCCTTATGAATTGCTATCCCTATTATGAAATTTTTGTCATATGAAAGCAAGCCGCAGAAAGGTAAAAATACCCCCTTTTTTAAAGAAAGGGGTATCCTCGTATCGAAAAATGTTTGTATGCATTGTCAGTCCTTGCTGCCTGAACGTCTCTGCCGCACCCTCTGAGAGCAGCGCTATTCAGCCATTTTTTCTAAATTGCCGTTCCGGTCCATTTTGAAGGCGGGCGCAGCGTGTTCGTCTTCTTCGAATAAAACTAGTTTTCTTGCACGGTTCATAATTTTTACGAGCGTTTCGTAGTCTTCCTGGATGGTTGTCTGGTCTTTTTCCAGCTTTTTGACTTCCGCTTCAAGCTTTTCAACTTTCTTCGTCAGTTCTTCGTTTTCCTGTTTTAAGCGTTCATTTTCCATTTTTAAAGCGGCAGTTTGTTCTTCGTTTCCTGTATAGTTTTGCAGGAAGCGGATCACATCATCGATCGTCATGTCTTTCGATGTATCGGCTGTATGGCCGGCCTGCGGCTGATTTGGCGATAGAAGGTGAGATAAACTAGCTAACTCTTCTTTAAAGCTCTCATCAACATAAGGCAGATGCTCGCTGGCGATCGGCTGCTGTTCGCTTGAATCTGCGGTTGCTTTCTTCTGCTCAACAACGCTTTCTGCAGGAGGTTCAGCATTCGTTTCGACCGGCGGCTTGTATAATAAGCGTTTTTTCGCCGGCTGTCCGTTTCCGAGGGCGCGCATTCTTTGCTTCCTCTGTTTTTTAGCCAGCTGCAATGCTTTTTCGTATTGGTGGCGGACAACTGCGTTCCATCTAAAACCGCAGGCGGCTGATGTCCTGTTCAGTCTGTCTCCGACTTCCTCGAAGGCGTTCAGCTGTGTGCTCCCTTCCCTGACATGCCGCAATACCGTTTCAGCAAGCAGTAAATCATTTTCCTCAGACCAAGCGTCTTGTCTTTGTTTCATCACTTCTCAACTCCCATTGTCAGTATTGGTATTAGATTGTCCATTTTGGAAAATATTTATACAAGTTTGCTAAAAGAATAGGAACTGATTTTTTTAGCGCGATCCTTGCAGGAATGAAAGAATCCTTGTAAAATGAAGGATGGTGTCATTTTTTATAAAAGTTCGGCACAGTTGAATGCCTTTCATAAAGACAGATGAACAAAACGAAAGGAAGCGTATGAAATGGCTAATGAATTTCGAGTATGCGACGATTGCCAGGCCACCAATTTAAAGACGCTTTTGCCCCGTCTGAAAGAAATTGATCCGGATGCAAAAGTGGAAATCGGCTGCCAGTCTTACTGCGGGCCGGGACGAAAAAAATCGTTTGCGTTTGTCAATAATCGTCCGCTGTCAGCTCCTGATGAAGACGAGCTGATCGAAAAAGTGAAAAAGAAACTCAAAAAATAACCGCCTCCCTAACGGGTCAGGCGTTTTTGCTTGTTTGACGGCTTTTTGGCAGGCTGGAACAAATGGCCGGGTAAATTCAAGGATGTTTTCAAAAAACAGACTCGATATAATAGAAGCAGACCTTAAAGAAAACAAGCAGATCGGGCAATACTTACAATATACATTTAGTTTTCCGAAGAAAAAGAGACGGATGGGCAGCGATCAGTTTGCCTCACGTTTGAAAAAAAGAGGGACAAAAATGGCGTATCCAAACGGAAAATTATCAGAAGAAAAAGTGTTTAAAGATCCTGTTCACCGCTATGTCCACGTACGGGACAAGCTGATATGGGACTTGATCGGAACCCGCGAATTTCAGAGGCTGCGCAGAATCAAACAGCTTGGGACGACCTATTTGACGTTTCACGGAGCCGAACACAGCCGTTTCAACCATTCTCTCGGCGTCTATGAAATTGTCAGAAGAATGGTTGATGACGTTTTTAAAGGCAGGGAGGAATGGGATGACAGCGAGCGCGATCTGTGCCTTTGCGCCGCATTGCTGCACGATTTGGGGCACGGCCCGTTTTCCCATTCGTTTGAAAAGGTCTTCCGGCTTGATCATGAAGACTTTACGAGAGCGATCATTTTAGGCGATACAGAAGTTAACCGAGTATTAAACAAGGTAAGTCCGACATTTGCAAAGGATGTCGCTGAAGTCATCGCGAAAACCTATCAAAATAAGCAGGTCGTCAGCCTGATCTCAAGCCAGATTGACGCTGACCGCATGGACTACCTTCAGAGGGACGCCTATTACACCGGCGTCAGCTACGGTCATTTTGATATGGAGCGGATTCTCCGCGTCATGCGGCCGCGCGAAGACCAAATCGTCATTAAGCAAAGCGGAATGCATGCTGTTGAGGACTATATTATGAGCCGGTACCAGATGTACTGGCAGGTCTACTTCCATCCTGTGACAAGAAGTGCGGAAGTGATTTTGACGAAGATTCTTCACCGTGCAAAGCAGCTTCATGAGGAAGGCTATGTTTTCACGCATGCGCCAGTGCATTTTTATTCTATTTTTGAAGGCAATGTCACATTGGAAGATTATTTAAGTCTTGATGAATCAATCATTCTTTATTATTTTCAGGCCTGGGAAAAAGAAGAGGACGAAATTTTGTCTGATTTATGCCGCCGTTTTATCAACCGCAGGCTGTTCCAGTATGCGGAATTCAATCCGAATGAGGAAATGGCGACTTACTTTGAACTGACCAACTTGTTTAAAGAATCAGGGATTGATCCCGAATATTATCTTGTGGTGGATTCGTCCTCAGATCTTCCTTATGATTTCTACAGACCGGGGGAAGAAGAGGAACGCCTCCCGATTCAATTGCTGACGCACAACGGCCAGATTAAGGAGCTGTCGCGGCAGTCCGATATTGTCGATGCGATATCAGGCAAGCGGAGAACGGACCATAAGCTGTATTTCCCGCTCGATTTAATCGAAGGGTTGCCTGACGGCCGTCATGCGAAAAGAATGAAAGAATTGCTCGGACTGAAATAGAAAGAAAAGGATGAAGGAGATGGCGGAGATTTGTTAAAAGAACATGCAAAGCTGATGAAGGTCTTCTCGGATTCGGGGGAGATTGTCGGGCGGAAAAAGCTGCAGAAAATCATTTATATCGCAAAGAAATTGGAGCTTCCTTTTTATGAAAAGTATGATTTTCATTTTTACGGGCCTTATTCAGAGGAGCTGACGCTTCAAGTCGAAGAACTTTGCAATCTCGGATTTCTCCATGAAGTCAAAGAAAAAAAGGGCGGCTATTATCAATACCGCTATTCACCCACTGAAGCGGGAAAGCAGTTTTTGAGCCAGTGTGAGCTGGATATGCGGGATATTAAAGCCTATTTAGACGACGTAAACGGCCAGTCATCGCGTTTTTTGGAACTGGTGTCGACGATTTTGTATTTTGAGGGGCTGGAGCAGGAAGAGATTAGAGAAAAAGTGTTTACCGTAAAAAGCAAACAGCGGTATACGGACGAAGAATTCGATGAAGCCGTCGCTTACATAAAAAAGCTCAGAAATCTTTGTTCATAAGCCTGCCGAAAAACGGTAGGTTTTTTGGTTTGTTTTTTTGTCTGCGTTTTGGAATTTTTGTAGGGAAATTGAAAGAAGCAGTGAAAAGAACGTATGTAATATTTCCTCTTTTTGGATGAATTGAAGGAATTTTTTGATAACTAGCAGAATTTTTCATTCGTTCAAAAAATAAGGAGGGGTTTTGCAGTGAAGAAACGTTCTTTATTCTTATCTCTATTACTTTCCGTCAGTCTCATTCCCGGTGTGACGGCCGGTGCCGCCAAGACGGGCGGGCATGAGCACGAGCACGATCATGAAGCAAGAGGAACTTATATTGATTCTTTGCCTAAAGCGAAAGATTTTAAAGACTTGAAAGGAAAAGTTCAAATTGAAAGAACGGTCAATACGAAAATACTGGATGAGAAAGGAAATGTGACGGGAACGAAAACGTTTAAAAAGAATACGGGCAAAGGGTCGTTTTCAACCCAGGCAGGCACGGGAAGCCAGAAAGTGAGCGTCCTTGCCGTGGCTGACGCTCAGTATCGGGCGAAATACAGCGATTGGCAGACAAGAATCGTCCAAATTATTGAGCAGGCGGATGTCATGTTCAACAGGGATCACGATGTTGATTTTGTCGTCGAAGCTGTGGCGCCTTGGACCTCTTCAGGCAGCAACAGCTCTCAAATTCTATCAAACCTTCAGAGCAATTTCAGCGGGCGCAGCTATAAATTCGTCGTCGGATTTACGGCGAACAGTAATTTTGACGCCGGCGGCATCGCATACGTATACAACAGCAAGCCGAACGGCAGCGCCTTCAGCGTAAACCTCGACCAGGGAACGGCCAACACGGCAAAAGCTGCAACCCACGAATTTTCCCATAACTTCGGCTTGAACCACGATGCGCAAGGAAGCGGAATCCGCTGCATTATGAACTACGACTACGCATACACGGTCGATGTTTGGGATTCAGCTCACAATAGCCAGATCACTAAAAACAAAGCTTGGTATAAATAATAAAAACGGCGTCCCGCGCGTAAGCGGCGAACGCCGTTTTCTTTTACATATCGCTCATTCGTTTGCCGGCGACACCGTAGTTTTCCTTTTTCATTTCCTCAATGATGACCGCGATTTTTTCTGCAGGTGCGCCTGTTGTTTCGGAGACGGCTTCGGTCACTTTTTTAACGAGATTTCTTTTTTGTTCATCTGTGCGGCCTTCCAGCATTTGAACAGTTACGTATGGCATATGTTCTCCTCCTCCTTTTAAAAAATGGCTGCTCACTTTAGCATCAGGTTCTCTTATAGTATACTGGAGATAGTAAATCTTTGTATATGAGAAAGAGGGAAAGCCACATTTTAGACCGTTTTCTTATTTATCCGCTGGAAATGATTCCGTATGTTGTTTTGACACTTGCTGCCGCATTCACTGTGCATGAGGTCGCCCATGCGTATGTGGCTTACAAATTCGGCGATGAGACGGCCAAACGGCAGGGCAGGCTGACGCTCAACCCGCTTAAGCATCTTGATCCGTTTGGAACGATTTTGATCTTTATATTGGGATTCGGCTGGGCAAAGCCGGTGCCCGTTAACCGCTTTTATTTTAAAAACCCGAGGCTGGCCGGATTTCTCGTGTCAATCGCCGGACCGATCAGCAATCTGATCCTTGCTTTCATCGGTTTTATATTGCTGCTTTTGTCCGTGAAGCTGTCCGGGACGCTGCCTGCCGGTTTTTACAGCGGTTTGCTTCAATTTTTTACGATTTGGGTGAATCTCAACCTGCTTTTATTTCTGTTTAATTTAATGCCGTTCCCGCCTCTTGACGGTTTTCGGGTTATACAGGATGTGGTCGCCCCCGAAGTGCGGGCGAAGCTGTCGAAATATGAGGCGTACGGCTCGATCGTCTTTCTGATTATCGTCATTACACCGCTTGGCCAATATGTATTCTGGCCGTTTTTGAATGACGGGCGGGAATTGATCATATCGATATTTAACAGCGTTTTCCGGCCGCTGATGTAGGAGGTATTTTTGATGGAACAAGGAAAAAAGAAAAAAACAATCGGATTCAACATTATTAAAAGCGATCCGACAGACGGACACGGGGGATTTGGAGCAGGCGCATTAAGCCTTGACAACATCTCGCCTGTCATTGTCGATGTTGAAGAGAAAGAAGCGTTTGTGGATATCGGCGCCATGCACGCCCGCAGCACGGTTGAAAAAGGAATCAAATTTTTGCCGAACAAAGAAGAGGTGCCGAACGGAAAACCTTACTGGCTTGTGTGGGTTACGATCGACCGCAGGGAAGAAGGCCCTTATTATGCGGGTGTGACGGCATGCGAAATGACGGTCGACAGAAGCATCCGCCGCGGCTACAAATCGCTTCCGGAGCACGTCAATTTAATGGATAAGTCGATGAAGCGGAAGATTATCGTCGAGCATATGGATGAAGGTTCTAAGCGCGTTCTTGCCGATTTTCTGAAAAACCATGATCAAGGGCTTTGGGACCGTTCATCAGACGAGCTGAAAAAGGGACTGCTCCAGCAATAGGAAAAACCCCCCGGACTGCCATGAAGTCCGGGGGGTTCGTCTATCCCCCTAAAAAGTTTATTCTCCTTTTTTAAACCATTTTTCCCACCACTTTTGCCGCTTATGGGGGGGAGCGGCGGGCTTTTCGTGCCCGGCGTTTTGCTCCTTATAGATTTCCTTTCCATAGCAAACCTGCTCGGGTTCAGTACCTTTGATAAAATAAGCGAAATATTTGGACGGGCAGCTGGGCGCCGCCGCATAACCTGTAGCCGGGTCGATGTACATCCCTTTCACGCCTTCAGGCGGCATTAAAGCTGCGGCGGGCGCGTCTTCAAGCGCTTTTTCCATAAACTCAGCCCAAATTTGTTTGGCATAGTTTTTCTCTGCGACGGCATCGATTGTCCGCTCTTTGTCATATCCCGTCCACACGCCTGAAGCAAGACCGGGATAAAAGCCGATCATCCAGCTGTCGGTGCTGGTCGTTCCCGATTTTCCGGCGTATCGGCGCGTCAGCTGATCTGCGATCGTCCGGCCGGTAACAGATGTATAGCCGTTGAGTGATTTGTCGAACATCCCGCTCATCATGTTCGCCGTGATAAAAGCCGCTTTTGGGTCAAGGATTTGTTTGCTCCGCTTCGGTTTTTCATAAAGAACCTTCCCGTTCGGATCGGTAATTTTCGTAATAAAGGAAGGTTCGATTTTTTTCCCGCCGTTGGCAAACATGGCGTATCCGTTCACCATTTCAATCGGCTTCACAGGGGATGTTCCGAGCGCAAGCGACGGCACTTTTTGCAGCGGGCTGTTGATGCCGAATTGCTTTGCGGCATCAATCAGTTTGTCCATGCCGAGGAAAAGGTGGGTTTTCACGGCGTAAATGTTATCGGACAAAGCCAGTGCCTGCAGAAGCGTGATCGGACCGTCTGCATAATAGCCGTGATAGTTGCTCGGGGAATAAGCGCTGCCTTGCCCGAGCTCAAATGTCGTTTCCGCGCTCCTCATTCGGGTGGCCGGTGTAAAGCCGTTTTGAACCGCCGAATAATAAAGGAAAGGCTTCATGGTGGAGCCGGGCTGCCGCATAGCCTGCGTTACGCGGTTAAAAGGGCTTTTTTCGTAGTCGCGTCCTCCGACAAGCGCGAGAACGCTGCCGTCGGACGGGTTGATCGCTGCAAATCCCGCCTGAATGTCGGATGACGAATCTATCGTGTGTTCGATCGTATCCTCGGCAATTTTTTGGAGACGCGGGTTGAGCGTGGTGAATACGTTGTAGCCGCCTGTTTCCGCTTGCTCCGGCGTCAAACGCAGCAATCGCGAAATTTCTTTAACAGCTTCGTCATAAAAGTACGGAGCGGTTTTTTCGGTTGTTTGCTTATCCTGTTTTTCAAAGCGGAGCGGCATTTTTTTCAGTGCTGCCGCCTGCATTTCCGTCAGCTTGTTTTGTTTCTCCATCATTGTCAGGATCATTTCCTGGCGTTCTTTCGCTTTTTTTTCATTGACAAAGGGCGAATAAACTGAAGGACCCTTTGGAATGCCGGCAAGCATTGCAGCCTCCGCCGTATTGATATCTTTGGCCCGCTTGCCAAAATACAGCCGGGAAGCCGCTTCGATTCCGTATGCTCCATGCCCGTAATAAATCGTATTTAAATAGCCTTCCAAAATATCTTTCTTTGTGTAGTTTTGTTCAAGCCTTATCGTATAAAAAGCTTCATTCCACTTTCTTTTCCATGTTTTATCGTGGCCGAGGTAGAGGTTTCTCGCATATTGCTGGGTGATGGTGCTGGCTCCCTGAACTTTGGACATCGCCTTTAAATCGGCAATGAGGGCGCCGCCCATCCTCATATAGTCAAAGCCGTGGTGCCGGAAAAAGTTCCGGTCTTCAACGGCAAGCGTGGCATCGATGACTGCGGGATTGATGTTCTTCAGCGAAACCCAGTACCGCTTTTGCCCGTAATGCGTTTCCCCCATTTGCTTTCCGCTTCCGTCATACAGCACGGTAGACCTCGGCACCTGAATCGAAGGAGCGCCTTGCCATTTGGCCGCCAAGACCACCGTCATGACAACGATTGAAAGGAAGATCAGCATCAATGCTCCCATGAACAAAAATGCGCGTATCGTCTTGATGGTTAAACGGACCCGCTTGTCCGTCATTATGTCCATGTTCAAATCTCCTCCCGGATAAATAAAATGTTCTTATCATTATGAGGAAAAAGAGGAGGATTTAAACAAGCGGGAAGGAAAAAACGGCAGACCCTCTGCGGAGATTAAGACAGCAATATGAGGAATCCTATTTTTTGGCGGTCGCCACATATGAAATCAGCCATAATACGAAAACTGCACCTTCGCTGACTGATGCGGCCAGAATCGGGGAAGCTCCTGCTGCATGGATGGACAACAGCATGCCTTCCCCCGGGAGCAGCCCTTTAAAGGATATATTGAATTTGAAAAGGAGCATTAAACCCGAGGACCACGCAAGCGGCAGCCATAGAGCAAGCTGCTCTTTCTTTGCGATCAGCACTCCCGCCAAGCCGAGAAAAATCAGAAAGCAAAGCGACCACCAGTCAATGAACAGGCGTGAGACAACAAACCAGAGGGGAGAACCCGACAGCTCAAAAAAAGGATGAACATTCTCCGCACCGTAGCCGCCGAATGTAAACCAGCCGATGGCCGCACTCCAAAACAGCAGGCAGATCATCACAAAAGCAGAAACGGTGCAGCCGAGCAAAATCAACGGCAACACCGTTCTGTTTGTTGCAATTGCACCTGCTGAACGCCGCATCCATTCGCTGTGCCGTAGAACAAACAGGCTGCGGACAGGACAGCGACCATATGCATCAAATAAACAGATCCGCTGACTTCGAGAAGCCAATCCGGCAAAGACGGAACGGCAGCCTCCCGGATATAAACGGGGCTGAAAAACAAAACGGCCGCTCCGATCAGAAAAAATATCAATAAAAACCTTTTCCGGCGGCTGGTTATATACAATTTGAGCAGTTGTTTGCTCTGCAAATGAGAACACCTCCAAAAGCGCACAGTATGCACATCTGTGCTTAGCTTAGCCATTATAAAAGAAAAATCGGCGATTGGGAATATAATGGACTTGGAATGACTCCTGAAAATGAATCGATCCGTCTTTACAATCACCTGCAATTCCTCTATACTTTTTCCTTAGGCAAAAGCCGATGCTTCAGTGCAGAATAATCGCCGCCGCAGGCGAGAAAAATAGATTGAAATACAGCTTATCACGAAAGGAAGATGACGCTTTGAGCGGACTTTGGTATACAGAGAAGCAAACGAAAAATTTCGGTATTACAATGAAAATCAACAGGACTTTACATACAGAGCAGACAGATTTTCAAAAGCTCGAAATGGCCGAGACTGAAGAATTCGGCAACATGCTGTTTTTGGACGGCATGGTCATGACATCTGAAAAAGATGAATTTGTCTACCACGAAATGGTGGCGCACGTGCCCCTGTTTACGCATCCGAATCCTGAGCATGTGCTTGTGGTCGGCGGCGGAGACGGCGGCGTTATCCGTGAAATTTTGAAGCATCCGAGCGTGAAAAAAGCGACGCTTGTCGATATTGACGGCAAGGTGATCGAATATTCCAAGAAATTCTTGCCTTCCATTGCAGGCAAACTTGACGATCCGCGCGTCGAAGTAAAAGTCGATGACGGCTTCATGCACATTGCCCAATCTGAAAATGAGTACGATGTCATCATGGTGGATTCAACCGAGCCAGTAGGGCCTGCTGTCAACTTGTTTACAAAAGGCTTTTACGCCGGCATAGCAAAAGCGCTAAAGGAAGACGGCATTTTCGTTGCTCAGACGGACAACCCTTGGTTTACACCTGAACTGATCACAAACGTTCAGCGCGATGTAAAAGAGATCTTCCCGATTACAAAGCTGTATTTGGCCAACATTCCGACATATCCAAGCGGATTGTGGACGTTTACGATCGGTTCGAAAAAATACGATCCTCTTGAAGTGGAGGACAGCCGCTTCTTTGATATTGAGACGAAATACTACACAAAAGAAATTCATAAAGCGGCATTCGTCCTTCCGAAATTCGTCAGCGATTTAATCAAATAAAACAGTTTGGCGCAGGATGGCATTCTGCGCTTTTTTTCAGGGAGGTTTTTGAAGATGAGATTTGATGAAGCATATTCCGGCAAGGTGTTTATCGCAAGCCGCCCCGATTGGGAAGAGGCGGACGCCATCCTTTACGGCATGCCGATGGATTGGACGGTCAGCTACCGTCCCGGCTCCCGCTTCGGTCCGGCGAGAATCCGCGAGGTGTCCATCGGACTTGAAGAATACAGCCCTTATTTGGACAGGGAGCTGGAAGAGGTTCATTTCTTTGACGCCGGCGACATCCCGCTGCCTTTCGGGAACCCGCAGAAGAGCCTCGACATGATTGAAGAATATGTCGACAGCATTTTAGATAAAGGAAAATTCCCGCTCGGTATGGGGGGAGAGCATCTCGTTTCATGGCCGGTCATTAAAGCGATGTACAAAAAATATCCCGATCTTGCCATCATCCATATGGATGCGCACACAGATCTCCGCGTCGACTATGAAGGAGAGCCGCTCTCGCATTCGACGCCGATCCGTAAAGCCGCGGAACTGATCGGACCCGGCAATGTCTATTCATTCGGCATCCGCTCCGGCATGAAAGAAGAATTTGAATGGGCAAAAGAAAACGGCATGCACATTTCTAAATTTGAAGTGCTTGAGCCGCTTAAAGCCGTCCTGCCGAAACTCGCGGGGCGTCCGGTTTATGTGACGATCGACATCGATGTCTTAGATCCCGCGCATGCGCCGGGAACCGGTACGGTTGACGCCGGAGGCATCACATCCAAAGAGCTGCTCGCTTCGATTCACGAAATCGCCCGCTCAGACGTCAATGTCGTTGGAGGAGACCTTGTCGAAGTCGCTCCTGTCTATGACCATTCGGAACAAACCGCAAATACGGCAAGCAAGCTGATTCGCGAAATGCTGCTCGGCTGGGTGAAATAAAACAGGCTGTCCTTTTTTCAGGACGGCTTTTTTCTTAGAAAATGGTTTATCTTCCCGTCCGTTCTGTTAAGATGATATAAAGGAGCTGCGGTTGAACTTTTTTTCCCGAATGATTATACTAATCAAGTCAAATCGGATCGAAAAAGGAAGTGTCGGAATGGATCAGGAGACACCCGTTCATATCTATGTGAAATCTGTTATCCGGGAAGGATCGGACACGGAGACGATCGAGTTCCGGACAACTGGATTTTATTATATGAAAAAAGATAAAATATATCTTTCTTATCATGAAGAGCATGATGCTGGAAAGGTGAAGACGATCGTCAAGGCAAGTGAAAACGAAGTTCTGGTCATGCGTTCCGGCGCCATCGAAATGAAACAGCGCTTCAGGCCGGGCAGCCGCACCGTCACTCATTATAAAATGCCATTCGGCAGACTCGAGCTCGGCGTGGATACTAAAGCTGTATCAGTCACACATCAGCCGCCGGACGGAAAGATCAGCATTGAGTACGATATGATTGTAAGCGATGAACAAAAGCATTTACATAAGATGTCGATTTCGTATAGAGGAGGACACGAGTCATGAACATAGTCGAACAAATGAAAGATGTGCTGAAGCAGGAAATTAAGGAAGCTGTCATGAAAGCCGGCCTCGCCGAAGAAAGCGAGATTCCAGAAGTCGTACTGGAAGTTCCGAAAGACAAGTCGCATGGCGACTATTCCACTAATATGGCTATGCAGCTGGCGAGAATCGCCAAAAAAGCGCCGCGGAATATTGCCGAAGAAATCGTCGCATCCTTTGACAAAGGAAAAGCGTCGATCGACAAACTTGATATCGCAGGACCTGGCTTTATCAATTTCTACATGAACAATCAATATTTAACGAAGCTGATTCCGGCTGTGCTTGAAGCAGGAGAGGCCTACGGTGAAACAAATATCGGGGGCGGGGAACGCGTCCAGGTGGAATTCGTCTCAGCAAACCCGACGGGCAACCTGCACCTTGGACATGCCCGCGGAGCCGCTGTCGGAGATTCCCTCTGCAATGTACTTGAAAAAGCGGGGTATGAAGTGAGCCGCGAATATTATATCAACGATGCCGGCAATCAAATCAACAACCTCGCGTTATCCGTCGAAGCCCGTTACTTTCAGGCGCTTGGAAAAGATAAGCCGATGCCTGAAGACGGGTATCACGGCGAAGATATTAAGGAAATCGGCCAAAAGCTCGCCGACGAATTCGGCGATCGTTTTGTTCATGAAGAAGAGAGCGAACGCCTCGCGTTTTTCCGCGAATACGGCTTAAAGTACGAATTGGGCAAACTTCGTGAAGACCTGGAGAATTTCCGTGTCCCATTTGATGTCTGGTACTCTGAGACATCGCTTTACCAAAACGGAAAGATCGATCAGGCGCTCGAAGCCCTTCGCGAAAAAGGGCATATCTATGAAGAAGACGGAGCGACATGGTTCCGCTCGACGGCGTTCGGCGATGACAAAGACCGCGTGCTGATCAAAAAAGACGGATCCTACACGTATCTTCTGCCTGACATCGCTTATCACAAAGACAAGCTTGACCGCGGCTTCCAAAAGCTGATCAATGTATGGGGAGCAGACCATCACGGCTATATCCCGCGCATGAAAGCGGCTATTGAAGCGCTCGGTTATGACAAAGAAACGCTTGAGGTCGAGATCATTCAGCTCGTCCACCTTTACAAAAACGGCGAAAAAATGAAAATGAGCAAAAGAACCGGAAAAGCCGTCACAATGCGCGATCTTATTGATGAGGTCGGCCTTGACGCTGTGCGTTACTTCTTTGCGATGCGCAGCGCCGATACCCATATGGACTTTGACCTTGATCTGGCCGTCTCAACATCTAATGAGAATCCAGTTTACTACGCGCAGTACGCCCATGCGAGAATTTGCAGCATGCTGCGCCAAGGCGAAGAAAAAGGCATTTCTTTTGAAGGGAACCTTGATCTTACGAAGATCGGTTCTGAGAAAGAGTATGATCTGCTTAAAGTGATCGGCTCGTTCCCTGAGGCCGTCGCTGATGCCGCAGAGAAGCGGATTCCGCACCGCATTACAAACTATATTTTTGAATTGGCATCTGTGCTTCACAGCTTTTACAATGCTGAGAAAGTCCTCGATCCGGCAGATGAAGAAAAAAGCCGGGCCCGTTTATCATTGATGAAAGCAACGCAAATCACATTAAATAATGCCCTCAAGCTGATCGGCGTATCAGCGCCTGAAAAAATGTAAAACGAATCCCCCGTCCATTGAACGGGGGATTTTTTCTTGATTTGGTGAGGAGGCGTCTCGCAAAGGAAGAACTTCCGCCTTCCCTTATTGAACTTGAGCGTCAGAAAGAATCGATTGTGCTTTTTTTACTAATTCCTGCGCCATTTTCCCTTCGATGACAATCAGGCACTCATTTTCGCGATTGGCCATTCTGAACATTTCCAGCTCAATTAAATCTTTGATTTTGCACATCGTTTTTCTTGAGCATATATATAGCTGATGTCTGGCTGAGCGGCAAAGCTTGTACAGCTCAATCAAGTTTTTTAACGTCATCGATTGGGCGCGGAGTTTAATCGACTCTGCTTGGTTCATCGTACATCCCCTCCGTATGTAATCATCACTTTGGTGAAATGTTACCCGCATGTCATGCAGGATAAACGTACGTTTTATAAAAAGAATGAAATCGATTTCGCCAGCCATTCGACGGGCCGCTGCATCACCGGCCGCTTCGCATACCGCTCCTTTGTCAGAAGCTCGGCGTGTTCAATGCTTTCCTTGACGACGTCGAAGAATTGCTTTGTCCAGTCTTTATCATGGATGACGACATTCACTTCATCATTGAGAAACAGGCTCCTGTTGTCAAAATTCGATGTTCCGATCATCACATGCCGGTCATCGACGATTAATGCTTTTGCATGATAAAAGCCTCTGTAGTACCGGTAAATATAGCAGCCCGCTTTTAAAAGGGCTGGAAAGTGCGTGTAGGCGGCCTCTTTGACAAGCGGATGATCGGGTTTCATCGGCACGAGAACCGACACGATCACGCCCCTTTCCCTGGCTGAGAGAACAGCCTGCTGCAAAGCCGGGCTCGGAATATAGTACGGCGTGCAAATCATGATTCTTTCTTTTGCCTGTTCGATAAATGAAATGTATTTTTCCTCTAGAGAAAATCCCTTTGTCGCATGGGTTGTATGGGTGACAGCTCCTTGCTGCAGCGGCGGAAATACGCTGTTGGCCGGCTTTGCCTGCGGCGCTTCTCTTTTGAAGTCCGATATAAAAATGTGCTGCAAGTCGGCAACGCCTTCTCCCGTCATTCGCAAATGGTAATCCTTCCACGGTCCGAATTCCGCTTTTTTACCAAGGTATTCTTTCGCGATGTTAAATCCGCCCACATAGCCGATCTTTCCGTCTATGACGGCGATTTTTCGATGATTCCTCGCATTCAGCCGGTAAAAGAAATAGGGGAAGCCCGGCTTGTTGGCGAAAAAAACGTGCACACCGCTTTGTTTCAGGCCGGAGAGCGTTTTTTTCTTCACCTTCATCGCGCCGATCCGGTCGATCAGCAATCGTACGCATACGCCGGATTTCGCTTTATCCTTCAGCACCTTCAAAAATTCAAGGCTGATGTCATCGTTCTTCACAATATAAAACATGACATGCACCGACGATTCGGCCTGGCGGATGTCATCCAGCAGCCGCTCACACAAGTCTTCTCCATTATGAATCAGTTCAATATCGCTTTTCTTCTCTGAAAAAACGGGCTCGTAGGCTTTCTTCTCAAAGGCTTTGCGGCCAAAATGGAAATCGAGCGCAAGAAGCAGGATGAGAAAACATACCATAATCATAAGCGGCACCAATGAAGACACTCCCTTTTTTCGTGTAAAGAATAGTGTCCCCCTATTTTCCTGCATTTATGAAAATATATTGACTGAACACTCATTCATTATTTAAGATAAAGGTAGTTCAAGGGGATTTAAGGTTGGGGAAATGAAAGGGGGAGCAGCTGATGAATGTCTTGCTGTCGTTGAATTTCATTGCGTTTTTAGGTGTAACCGTTTACGCCGTTTATCTGTTCGTCTATTTGATCAGAACGAGAATCAGTTACATCAGGCTCGGACAAAAAGAGGATTTTGATAAGCGGACGAAGGAGCGCCTTCAAAAGATATGGGAGAACGTGTTCGGCCAAAAGAAACTGCTTAAAGATAAAAAAAGCGGCATCATCCATGTCATGTTTTTTTACGGCTTTATTCTCGTTCAGTTCGGAGCGATCGATTTTATTTTGAAAGGGCTCGTTCCTGATCAAGGTCTTCCGCTTGGCGGCGTCTACCCGGCGTTTACGTTTTTTCAGGAAATCGTCACACTGATGATTTTAATTGCGGTAGTCTGGGCTTTTCACAGGCGGTATATAGAAAAACTCGTCAGGCTGAAGCGCAATTTTAAGTCGGGGATCGTGCTCATGCTGATCGGCGGCTTGATGTTTACCGTTTTACTCGGAAACGGTATGAACATGATCTGGCATGAACATTCATTATCATGGCACGAACCGATGGCATCAGGCATCGCTTTTGCCTTCGGCTTTATGGGGGAAACCGCTTCAGCGGCAGTGTTCTACGCGGCGTGGTGGGCGCACCTTCTCATCCTGCTGACATTTTTAGTCTATGTACCGCAGTCAAAGCACGCCCACTTAATTGCCGGACCGGCAAACGTATTTTTCAGCCGGCTGACAAACCCGGGAAAGCTTCAAAAAATCGATTTTGAAGATGAAACAAAAGAAACGTTCGGCGTCGGACGGATCGAGGAATTCAGGCAGTCCCAGCTGATCGACCTTTACGCATGCGTGGAATGCGGGCGCTGTACCAATATGTGCCCGGCTACAGGAACAGGCAAGATGCTTTCGCCGATGGATCTGATTTTGCGGCTCAGAGACCATTTGACAGAAAAGGGAGCAGCAGTGACATCGAGAACGCCTTGGGTACCCGCACCGCTCTTTCAGCATACGAAAGGCAACCAGCTGGCCATGGCGGCAGGGGGAGAAGGGTCAAGGGAAGCGGCTGCTTCAGAACTTTACAACCCGAGCTTAATCGGCGACATCATCACAGAAGAAGAAATTTGGGCCTGCACAACATGCCGGAATTGTGAAGATCAGTGCCCGGTCATGAATGAGCACGTCGATAAGATCATCGATCTCCGCCGCTATCTCGTGCTCACAGAAGGAAAAATGGATGCAGATGCCCAACGCGCCATGACGAGCATTGAAAGGCAGGGGAACCCTTGGGGATTAAACCGAAAAGAACGTGAAAACTGGCGTGATATAAGAGACGATGTTGAGGTGCCGACAGTAAAAGAAATGAAGAAAAAAGGCGAGTCCTTTGAATACCTGTTTTGGGTCGGGTCGATGGGATCGTATGACCGGAGAAGCCAGAAGATCGCCATGGCTTTCGCTCGCCTCCTCAATCAAGCCGGGGTCACGTTCGCGATATTAGGCAATAAAGAAAAAAATTCAGGCGATACGCCGAGACGGCTTGGCAACGAGTTTTTATTCCAGGAGCTAGCTGCAAAAAACATTGAGGAATTTGAAAAAAATGATGTTCAAAAAATTGTAACTATCGACCCGCATGCATACAATATTTTCAAAAATGAATATCCTGATTTTGGTCTGAAAGCGGAAGTTTATCATCATACAGAAATTCTTGCTGCCCTCATTGAAGAAGGAAAGCTGAAACCTGAGTTTCCGGTTCACGAAACCGTCACCTTTCATGATTCATGCTATTTGGGCCGCTACAACGAGGTTTACGATCCGCCGCGCGCTATTCTCCGCTCCATTCCGGGCATCCGTTTAGCGGAAATGGAGCGCAGCCGTGAAAACGGAATGTGCTGCGGAGCGGGGGGCGGCCTCATGTGGATGGAGGAAGAGGCGGGCGCGAGGATCAACGTTGCCAGAACGGAGCAGGCGCTCAGCACATCACCTTCTGTCATCAGCTCGGGCTGTCCTTACTGTTTGACGATGCTCGGCGACGGAACAAAAGCCAAGGAATTGGAGGATCAGGTCGGCACGTATGATGTAGCGGAGCTGCTTGAACGCGCCGTATTCGGGTCAGAGCAAAAAGAACATGCCTCATAGACGGATTTCAGGTTTTAAATAAAGAAGGTGTGAGCCGGATCTCCGCCTTCTTTTATCTTCGGTATGTACAAATCATGATAAGGGGAGAGGATGTCAGGTGGCGAGATCAGTTATTGCAGGCGGCGCACGCACGCCTTTTGGAAAACTCGGGGGCGCGCTTCAGTCAAAGACGGCTGCGGAGCTCGGCGGAATCGCCGTAAAAGAGGCATTAAAACGTTCCGGTGTAAATCCTGAGGATGTCGATGAAGTCATCATGGGCTCCGTACTTCAAGGCGGACAGGGGCAGCTGCCGTCGAGGCAGGCCGCGCGTTTTGCGGGACTCCCGTGGGACGTCAAAACGGAAACGATTAATAAAGTGTGCGCTTCAGGTTTAAGAAGCGTCACAATGGCGGATCAGATCATCAGGGCCGGTGATGCGGAGGTCATTGCCGCCGGAGGTATGGAATCGATGTCAAACGCCCCTTATTTGCTTCAAAAAGCGAGGTGGGGGCTGAGGATGGGAGACGGGGCGGTTAAAGATTTGATGATCGCAGACGGGCTGACATGCTCATTTACGGGCGTTCACATGGGCTCCTACGGAAATGCCGCTGCGAAAGAGTTGGAGATTGCTAGGGAAGAGCAGGATCGGTGGGCGCTCAGGAGCCACATGCGAGCCGTACACGCTGCGGATTCAGGCGCGCTAGGAGAAGAGATCGTCCCGGTCAGCATCCAAGAGAAGCGGGGCGGCGAATTAACGGTCGATCAAGATGAAGCACCGCGGCGCGACACGTCAATGGAAAGGCTGTCAAAGCTTGCCCCGGTTTTTGACCATAATGGGACAATTACGGCGGGAAACGCGCCGGGGGTAAATGATGGGGCATGCTCACTTATCGTGATGAATGAAGACAAGGCAAAGGAACTCAATGTGAAGGCGCCGGCCGTCATTAAAGCGCACACATCAATTGCAGTCGAAGCAAAAGACTTTCCGAAAACCCCCGGGCTTGTCATCAGAGAACTGCTTAACAAAACGGGAGCTGAGCTTTCTGATATCAAACTGTTTGAAATCAATGAAGCTTTCGCTGCGGTTGCTTTGGCAAGCGGAAAGATCGCGGGTCTTGACATGGAGAAGGTCAATGTCAACGGCGGCGCCATTGCGATCGGCCATCCGATCGGCGCGAGCGGAGCAAGAATCATTTTAACGCTTATGTACGAATTAAAACGGCGCGGCGGCGGTATAGGGATTGCTGCCATTTGCAGCGGCGGCGGCCAGGGAGACGCCGTGATGATCGAGGTATAAAAAGGGGGATTTCAGATGAAAAAAGACACGATCATGGTCATCGGAGCCGGCCAGATGGGGTCCGGGATCGCTCAGGTCTCTGCCCAGGCCGGATACAATGTTTACATGTATGACGTATCACCTGAACAAATTGAAAAAGGAATGAAGCGCATTTCCGGCCAGCTTTTCAGACAGGCGGAAAAAGGCAAGCTGCCGCATGAAGATGTGAAGCAAATCTACCAGCGCCTTTCTCCGTCGGCTGCGCTCGACGAAGCGCGGGAAGCTTTTCTCATCATTGAAGCGGCTGTTGAACAAATGGACGTAAAAAAAGACATTTTCACGCGGCTTGATGAAGTGACCGAAGACTCAGCGATATTGGCATCAAATACATCGTCCCTGTCGATTACGGAACTTGCTGCCGTCACAAAAAAACCTCATAACGTCATCGGCATGCATTTTATGAACCCGGTTCCCGTCATGCAGCTTGTCGAAGTCATCAGGGGGCTTGAGACGAGCGGCGAAACATATGAAACCGTCGTGGCTGCGGCGGAGCGGATGAACAAGGTTCCGATAGAGGTGCGGGATTTCCCGGGATTTATCTCCAACCGCATCTTAATGCCGATGATTAATGAGGCGGTTTTTGCACTTTATGAAGGCATCGCCGAGAAAGAAAGCATAGACGGAATCATGAAGCTTGGCATGAACCATCCGATGGGCCCGTTGGCTCTCGCCGATCTGATCGGTCTGGATACGTGTCTGTATATTATGGAGACGCTGCATGAAGGCTTTGGCGACGATAAGTACAGGCCTTGTCCGCTCCTTAAACAATATGTCAGCGCAGGACGACTCGGAAAGAAAACGGGCAGAGGGTTTTATACGTATGAAAAGCAGCCGACATAAGGAGGGGTGAGCTTGAATTTTCAGTTTACAGAAGAGCAGACCCGCATGCAGAAGGTTGTAAGGGATTTTGTCAAACAGGAGGTCGCTCCTTTTGTACCTGAAATGGAAAAAGGCCGTTTTCCAACCTCTCTTTTGAAGAAAATGGCGGAGCGCGGCTGGATGGGGCTTCCGATACCGGCTAAGTACAACGGGGCCGGTCATGACTTTATCACCTATATGATGACCATACATGAGCTGTCAAAGAAAAGCGCCGTTCTTGGTGCGGTTCTATCTGTACACACGTCAATTGTCACCATTCCCATTCTTTTAAACGGTAATGAGCGGCAAAAAGAGCACTACGTTAAAAAGCTGGCAGCAGGGCAGTACTTGGGAGCTTTTTGTTTAACCGAACCGAGTGCCGGTTCCGATGCGGGCAGTCTAAAAACTAGGGCCGAAAAGCGCGGCGATACCTATGTGCTGAACGGAACGAAAGTTTTTATTACAAACGGCGGAGCCGCGGACATTTATCTTGTTTTCGCTTCAACCGATCCGGAGGCGGGAACGGGAGGCATTTCCGCTTTTATCGTGGAGAAGGGCACGCCGGGCTTTTTCATCGGAAAAAATGAAGAGAAAATGGGGCTCCACGGTTCGCTAACGGTCACTTTAAATTTTGATAACGCTGTCATTCCCGCCCGGCAGCTGCTGGGGGAGGAAGGAATGGGATTCAAAATTGCCCTGTCCAACCTGGATACCGGCCGGATCGGAATTGCGGCGCAGGCTCTGGGTATCGCCGAGGGAGCGCTTTCTGAAGCCGTTCAATTTCTAAAAAAACGGTATCCGGACGGAGAGCTGTATAAGAACGGCCAAGCGCTTGCCTTTAAGCTGGCCGACATGGCGGCGAGGACAGAGGCGGCCAGGCTTCTCGTCTACCAGGCCGCCTCGTTGAAACAGCAAGGCATGCAGACGGGGAAAGCTGCTTCAATGGCCAAATTGTTCGCTTCGGAAACGGCGATGTATGTCGCCGGAGAGGCCGTGCAGCTGCTCGGAGATTTCGGATACACAAAGGATTTCAGCGCTGAACGATATTTCAGGGATGCGAAAGTGTGTGAAATTTATGAGGGCACGAGCGAGATCCAGCGGATCGTCATCGGTAAACATTTATAAGGTGTCAAAGGGGGAAAAAGGATGATCTTTAAGCTGAGTGAAGAGCACCAAATGATACAGAAGATGGTGCGCGACTTTGCCCATCACGAGGTGGAGCCGACTGCGAAAGAGCGGGATGAGGAAGAGCGGTTTGACATGGAACTGTTTGCAAAAATGGCGGAATTGGGGCTCACGGGTATACCGTGGCCAGAGGAATACGGGGGAATCGGCAGCGACTATCTCGCCTACGTCATCGCGGTTGAAGAGCTTTCGAAAGTCTGCGCCTCAACGGGTGTCACCTTGTCTGCCCATACATCGCTTGCGGGCTGGCCGATTTATGCATTTGGAACAGAAGAACAGAAACAGGAATATTTAAAGCCGATGGCCCGCGGCGAAAAGATAGGAGCCTACGGATTGACGGAGCCCGGTTCAGGCTCCGATGCCGGCGGCATGAAAACGACCGCAGAAAAAAAAGGCGATGAATATATTTTGAACGGGACGAAGATCTTTATCACAAACGGCGGAATCGCGGACTTCTACATCGTGTTTGCCAACCTTGCCCCGGAACAGAAACACAAAGGCACAACCGCCTTTATCGTTGAAAAGGACTTCCCCGGCTTTTCTGTCGGAAAAAAAGAGAGGAAACTGGGCATCCGTTCATCACCGACAACCGAAATCATCTTTCAGGACTGCCGCGTGCCTTTAAAAAACCGCCTTGGCGGGGAAGGTGAAGGCTTTAAAATCGCGATGAAGACGCTCGATGGAGGCAGAAACGGAATTGCCGCTCAAGCCGTCGGGATTGCCCAGGGCGCATTTGAGGCGGCGAAGGCGTATGCGAAAGAGCGGAAGCAATTCGGCAGGCCGATCGCCGAGCAGCAGGGCATCGCTTTTAAACTGGCTGATATGGCGACGGAGATTGAAGCTTCAAGGCTTTTAACCTACCAGGCGGCATGGCTGGAATCAGAAGGACTGCCTTATGGAAAGGCTTCTGCCATGTCAAAGCTTTACGCAGGGGATACGGCCATGAAAGTGACGACGGAGGCCGTGCAAATATTCGGCGGGTACGGCTACACAAAGGATTATCCGGTCGAGCGCTTTATGCGCGATGCAAAAATCACACAGATCTATGAAGGTACGCAGGAAATTCAGAAGCTCGTCATTTCGAGAATGCTGATGAAATAAGGGTGGAAAATCGCCGTCTGGCCCGGCTTGATCTGCCGCCGGCGGACAGGCTGCCGGCGCAGTTTTTTTGTTTTGAAGGGGCCGGACGCTCCCGGCTGTTCTATGTTTCAATCCCGCTTGCCGCCGATTTCCAATGCAACCGGCAAAAATTATTGAATTAACGGGAATAAAGGTGGCATAAAGTGATTTCTTTTGTTTATAATGAGAGGTATGGTTTGTCGTAAAGACAGGGATTACATGCTTATTTTCTATGACAGAGATAGTAGATACATACATGAAGATAGAAAGGGAGTGTCTGGCGATGAGTTTGAAACAATACTCAGAGGAGCAGCTAAAGGAAATGGCTTTAGTTGAAATCGCATACGAAATTTTCTCGGAACACAAAAAACCGATTACATTCCAGGAGCTAACAGATCAAGTGGCTTCCTTGCTTGGAATGGGGAAAGAAGAGCTGGAAGACCGCATCGCCCAGTTCTACACAGATTTAAATATCGACGGACGCTTTTTGGCGCTGTCAGACCAAACGTGGGGCCTGCGCAGCTGGTATCCGTATGATCAGCTTGATGAAGAAACCCAGCCGACTGTAAAAGCGAAAAAGAAAAAAGCGAAAAAAGCGGTTGAAGAAGATCTTGATCTTGACGAATTCGAAGAAATCGACGAGGATGATATTCTTCTTGACGATGTCGAAGAAGATTTGGACATTGACGCCGATGAATTCGATGAAATCGATGAAGCCGACGATGATGAGCTGGATGATCTTGAAGACGAGATCCTGGATGATGATGAAGATTTTGATGAAGAGGAAGACGAAGAGTAATTGCCTTCTGAACGGAATTCATGTTTAAATCGATCTTGACTTTCACAGGCGAACTAGGTAGTATGTATTTTGGGCTCTTCAAAACGAAGAGATTCGAGTGATACGGACTATCAGCTCCCTTTCAAGAAATTGAAAGGGAGCTTTCTTGTTTTTCCGCCTCCTAATCATTTAAATCATTTAGAAAAGATCTAAATGATTTTTCATAAAAAGAGCATTTTAAGAAATAAGCGTTAATCGAAGAGAGGGGTACAGAAATGACAAAATATATCTTTGTAACCGGAGGAGTTGTATCCTCGCTTGGAAAAGGAATTACGGCGTCTTCGCTCGGCCGCCTGCTGAAGAACAGAGGTTTGAATGTCACCATTCAAAAATTTGACCCGTATATCAACGTAGACCCGGGTACGATGAGCCCGTATCAGCACGGTGAAGTGTTTGTAACCGACGACGGTGCGGAAACGGATCTTGACCTCGGCCATTATGAGCGCTTTATCGACATCAATTTAAATAAATACAGCAACGTGACAACAGGAAAAATCTATTCCACGGTGCTGAAAAAAGAGCGCAGAGGCGATTATTTAGGCGGAACCGTACAGGTAATACCTCATATCACAAATGAAATTAAAGACCGTGTATTCCGCGCCGGAAAAGAAACGCACGCTGATGTCGTAATCACTGAAATCGGCGGAACCGTCGGTGACATCGAATCGCTGCCGTTTCTTGAAGCGATCCGCCAGATCAAGAGCGATGTCGGCCGCGACAATGTGATGTACATCCATTGTACGCTTGTTCCATATCTTAAAGCGGCGGGAGAAATGAAAACAAAGCCGACTCAGCACAGCGTAAAAGAACTGCGCAGCCTCGGCATTCAGCCAAATGTCATCGTCGTGAGAACAGAAATGCCGATTTCTCAGGACATGAAAGATAAAATCGCGCTCTTCTGCGACATTGATCCTAAAGCCGTCATCGAGGCTGGAGATGCGGATACGCTCTACTCCATTCCTCTCGACCTTCAAAAACAAGGCCTGGACAGCCTGGTTTGCAGCCACTTGAAGCTGGATTGCAGAGAAGCCGATATGGAAGAGTGGAAAGAACTCGTCAAAAAGGTGAAAAATCTGTCCAAAACGGTAACAATCGCTTTGGTCGGTAAATACGTTGAGCTCCCGGATGCTTACATTTCAGTTGTAGAATCGCTTCGCCATGCGGGTTATGCGTTTGATGCAGACATTCAAGTTAAATGGATCAATGCGGAAGAAGTGACGGAAGACAACGTTGCCGATCTTGTTCAAAATGCGGACGGTATTCTTGTTCCGGGCGGATTCGGAGACCGCGGTGTTGAAGGGAAAATCACGACAGTCAAATATGCCCGCGAACAAAAGATTCCGTTCTTCGGCATTTGCCTCGGAATGCAGGTGGCATCGATTGAATACGCGAGAAACGTGCTCGGCCTTGAAGGAGCGCACTCAGCCGAAATCGATCCGTCTACACCGTATCCGATTATCGACCTTCTCCCTGAACAAAAGGACATTGAAGACCTCGGCGGAACACTGCGCCTCGGACTTTATCCGTGCAAGCTTCAAGAAGGATCGAAAGCATATCAGGCATATGAAAATGAAGTGGTGTATGAACGCCACCGCCACCGCTACGAATTCAACAATGAGTTCAGACAGCAGATGGAAGAAGCCGGTTTTGTATTTTCCGGGACAAGCCCTGACGGCCGTCTCGTAGAAATTATCGAGCTTAAAGACCATCCATGGTTTGTCGCGTCTCAGTTCCATCCTGAATTTACGTCAAGACCGACAAGACCTCAGGCTCTGTTCAGAGACTTCGTACATGCTTCGCTAAAGACTTCGGAAAAGCTGTAAAAAAGAAAAAGCCTGCCGGCAAATTGGAGAGACCCAAATAAATGAGACAAGGAAAAAACACCCCCTGAATCGTATTAATACAATATGATTCTTAGGAGGGTGTTTTTCTATGGGCACAAGAGTACATTACGCAGAAGAAGTAAAATGGGAAGTAATTAAAATGAAACAAGCTGGAATGACAAACAAAGAAATAATGGAACAACTGGGGATAAAAAATAAGACTCAAATTAAAACATGGATGCGATGGTACAAAACAGGCCAAACCTATCGATTTTCGCAACAAGTTGGAAAACAATATTCCTACGGTAAAGAATCGGAGGAAATGAGTGAGCTAGAAGAATTAAAACTAAAGAATAAACAGCTAGAGGCTCAATTGGCAATTATAAAAAAGTACCAGGAGATCGAAAGGAGTTGGAGCCACGAGTCATTGTCCAAGTTGTAGAAGAACTCTCAGCCACTTTTAAAATAATTGATATTCTTGGAGTATTAGGCATACCTAAGTCAACATATTACCGTTGGAAAAAGAAGTATAAAAAAGTTGAGCTAACTTCATTAGAAGAGCTAGTAATCAAGCTGTGTAAGAAAAACTTCTATCACTATGGTCATCGTAAAATTAAATCCATCTTAAACAGAAAGTATGGGATAAATGTAAACCGCAAAACTGTACAAAAAATTATGCAAAAGTTTGAGATTCAGTGTCAAGTTAAGAAGAAGCGACAAAAGTACATTTGTGGTGAGAGTAATATTATTGTGCCGAACACTCTCAATCGTAATTTTAAAGCAAGCCGATTAAATGAAAAATGGGTAACCGACATTACCTACTTACCTTATGGCTCGACTATGTTATATTTATCAACGATTATGGACTTATATAACAACGAAATAGTGGCTTACAAAATAGGTACGAGCCAAGATATTAACCTAGTATTAGACATATTGAGGGAAGCTGTAGAATTACGTAAACCAGTAGGGTTACTTCTTCATAGCGACCAGGGATCTGTCTATACTTCACATGCATATCAGAATTTGGCCAAAGAAAAAGGCATTACCACAAGCATGTCTCGAAAAGGAAACTGCCATGATAATGCCGTCATTGAATCCTTTCACTCCTCGCTAAAGTCGGAAGGATTTAACGCTCAAAGTAGAGCATCTATATCCAATTCTAAAGTAGTACAAATTGTAAATCAATACATGTATCGATATAATCATGTACGAATTCAGGCAAAATTAAACTACCTGTCCCCACTGGAATACAGGGGACAGGCAGCATAGGTGTTTTTTCTAAGTCTCATTTTAACGGGTCAGTTCAAAATCACGCCGGCGGGCTTTTTTGGGCTCTTTCTGATGATAATGGCGGCCCGAACTGGTACTATATTCATTAGGCCGGCCTCACGTCACTAATTTCCTTTAGGCAACCCTGTTTTATTGGTATTCCTGGAGGATTTCCTTTAATGTAAAGGATAGGGCATGATAAATATAGAGGCTGACCATCAGGGACGGAAATCCGTACCTTGTTCCGTCTTCATCGGGAAGAAGCGGCATTCTCAGCTTTGAATCGATATGGACATCGGCGAAGGATGCGATCGGGACGCCGTCTTTTCCCGAAGGGGAGACGACAACAAGTCCGATTCCTTTTTCATACAGTTTTTCCGCCATTTTCAGTTCTTCGTCATCCGCTGAACCGGCGCAGAACATCAGCACTTTGTCCGTCATTTCAAAATCGGGCCAGTTTTCTTCGTCCTTCTGCAGCGGTTTGACTGAGGGGAACGGTTCAGAACTGTACATCGCTTCTTTCAAAATGCCTTCCAATTCATTTTTTCCGTATACATAAACCGAATGATCACTGATGACCGCCTGAGCCAACAAGCGGGCGCCGTCCTCTATCGATTGGGCCTCGCCCTCTTGAATCCGGTTGAAGATTCCCGTCAATTGAGTGGTGAAAATTTTAAGCAAGGTGACTCCTCCTTTTTTACTGACTATCATTATATAACAAAAGAGAATAATGGGAAAAATCCTCTAAATATGTCGCAAACTTAAATATTTTAATTAAAGGAAAAGAGAAAAACAAAACAGAATAGATAAACTACTGCTTAATTTTGGCGAAAATTATAAATATAGAGGTGTAAATCATGAATGAGAAGATTTTAATCGTAGACGACCAGTACGGGATTCGGGTTCTGCTGAATGAAGTTTTCAATAAAGAAGGGTACAAAACCTTCCAGGCCGCAAACGGGATTCAAGCGCTTGACATTGTGAAAAACCAGCGCCCCGACCTCGTTCTGCTCGATATGAAAATCCCCGGAATGGACGGAATTGAAATTTTAAAAAGAATGAAGATCATAGACGAGGGGATCCGCGTCATCATCATGACGGCCTACGGAGAGCTCGACATGATCCAGGAATCGAAGGAGCTCGGAGCCCTGACACACTTTGCTAAGCCTTTTGACATCGACGAAATCCGCGATGCCGTCAAAACGTATCTGCCCATAAAGTCCAACGGATAGCGGAAAAGTTTTTGATGTTGTCACAGTCACAATGTTGCCGATTTGTTGATTAATTGTTATTCTATATAAGTAGAGAAAAGCTGTCTAACGTTTTTTAAAAAACAAAACATTTTACATATGGCGGATTTTTCTGGTCATGCTAGGTAGGTGTGGAGGCTTTTTTCGCAAAAGCAAATCAGGCTACATAAGGAGGACTTTCGACATGCCTTTAGTATCAATGACGGAAATGTTGAATAAAGCAAAAGAAAACGGATATGCTGTCGGACAATTTAACTTAAATAACCTTGAGTTCACTCAAGCGATTTTACAAGCCGCTGAAGAAGAGAAATCTCCTGTTATCCTCGGTGTATCAGAAGGTGCGGGACGCTATATGGGCGGTTTTAAAACCGTTGTTGCAATGGTTAAAGCGCTGATGGAAGAATACAACGTAACAGTGCCTGTTGCGATTCACTTAGACCACGGTTCAAGCTTTGAATCCTGTGCAAAAGCGATTCATGCGGGATTCACTTCCGTTATGATCGACGCTTCTCACCATCCTTTCGAGGAAAACGTTGCGACGACTTCAAAAGTTGTTGAGCTCGCTCATTTCCACGGCGTATCAGTTGAAGCTGAGCTTGGAACTGTAGGCGGACAGGAAGACGACGTAATTGCAGATGGCGTCATCTACGCGGATCCTAAAGAGTGCCAAGAGCTTGTTGAGCGCACAGGAATCGACTGCCTTGCTCCTGCATTAGGTTCTGTTCACGGTCCTTACAAAGGCGAACCAAACCTTGGATTTAAAGAAATGGAAGAAATCGGAAATACAACTGGTCTTCCGCTCGTACTTCACGGCGGTACAGGCATTCCGACTGCCGACATTAAGAAAGCTATTTCTTTAGGTACGGCAAAAATCAACGTCAACACTGAAAACCAAATCGCTTCCGCGAAAGCTGTTCGCGAAACGCTGGCTGCGAAGCCTGAAGAGTATGATCCGCGCAAATACCTCGGACCTGCACGCGAAGCTATCAAAGAAACAGTTATCGGCAAAATGCGCGAATTTGGTTCTTCAAACAAAGCATAATGACGATTGGAAAAGCATCTGTTTTCCCGCAAAGCCGGGGAAACAGGATGTTTTTCTGGTGTTTTAGAGGGAAGTGCTGTTAACACATGCCATGTGACGGCATGAGGCTCTTTTGCTTCCCGTTCAGTCAAAAAAGCCGCCTGATAGCGACAGGCGGTTTTATCCATATCATCCGGAAAGCGCAAACAAGTTCCACAGTTCAGACATTTTCATGACAGGAGGTTTTATCAATATGCTGTTTTTTATTGATACTGCAAATTTAGACGAAATTAAAGAGGCGCACGCTCTCGGCGTGCTTGCGGGAGTTACGACAAATCCTAGTTTAGTAGCAAAAGAAAACATTTCGTTTCATGACCGTCTGCGTGAAATTACCGAAGTGGTTTCTGGGTCAGTCAGCGCCGAGGTTATTTCTCTGAAGGCTGAAGAGATGATTGAAGAAGGAAAAGAGCTTGCGAAAATCGCGCCGAATATTACGGTGAAAATTCCGATGACGCCTGACGGCCTGAAAGCTGTTAAAGCATTAACCGATCTCGGAATTAAAACGAACGTCACACTGATCTTCAGCGCAAATCAGGCGCTTCTTGCCGCAAGAGCAGGAGCTACGTATGTTTCCCCGTTCCTGGGACGCCTTGACGATATCGGCCACAACGGCCTCGACTTGATCAGTGAAATTAAACAAATTTTCGATGTGCACGGTTTGGACACGCAAATCATCGCCGCGTCCATCCGCCATGCGCAGCATGTGACTGAGGCCGCGCTCAGGGGAGCTCATATCGGCACGATGCCTCTCAAAGTCATTCACCAGCTTACAAAGCACCCGCTTACTGATAAAGGGATCGAACAGTTTTTGGCTGACTGGAATAAATAATTGCTTCATGTGGGTGGCAAGTGGAGGGACTCCCTCCGTTTGTCACCATTTTGTCTTACAAAGAGAAATGAATGTTTTGCAGAAGAGAACCTTGCCGCAGTCTGCTTCGCTACTTTTCTTCCCGATAAATTTGAAATGTGTTGTATTCTTTCTCTTTTAATTGGATAGATTTTGAAATGAACCATTTATTTTGAGTTTGAAGGAAATCTCATTATGAAGCGCTCCATTAGCTATCTTCTTTAAGGAAGGAGACGATCATGGAAAAGTTAAATATAGCTGGCGGCGATCCTCTCAATGGCACAGTACATATAAGCGGAGCGAAAAACAGCGCTGTCGCTCTCATACCTGCGACGATTTTGGCTGATTCGACGGTTACGCTTGAAGGCCTTCCCCATATTTCAGACATTTTGACGCTTCGCGATCTGCTGAGAGAGATCGGCGGAAACGTTCACTTTGAAAAGGGAGAAATGGTCGTTGATCCTGCGCCGATGATCAGCATGCCTTTGCCGAATGGAAAAGTGAAACAGCTTCGGGCTTCTTATTACTTAATGGGCGCGATGCTAGGACGCTTTAAGAAAGCGGTCATCGGCCTTCCAGGCGGCTGCCACCTTGGTCCGAGACCGATTGATCAGCATATCAAAGGTTTTGAGGCGCTCGGAGCCGAAGTGACAAACGAACAGGGTGCGATCTATCTGCGTGCGGAGGAATTAAAAGGCGCGCGCATTTATCTTGATGTCGTCAGTGTTGGAGCAACGATCAACATCATGCTTGCCGCCGTGCTTGCCAAAGGCAGAACCGTAATTGAAAACGCTGCGAAAGAACCTGAGATTATCGATGTTGCCACTCTTTTAACAAGCATGGGAGCAAAAATAAAAGGCGCCGGTACGGACGTCATCCGCATCGAAGGCGTTGAATCGCTTCACGGGTGCAGACACTCGATTATTCCGGACCGGATCGAAGCCGGCACTTTCATGATTGCAGCTGCTTCCATGGGACAAGAAGTGCTGATTGATAATGTAATTCCGACGCATTTGGAATCGTTAATCGCCAAGCTCCGCGAAATGGGGGTTCGAATCGAAGAAAGCAGCGAGCAGATTTTAATGGTCGGCGGACAGAAAGAGCTGAAACCGGTCGATTTGAAAACGCTCGTATACCCCGGCTTTCCGACCGATCTGCAGCAGCCGATGACATCGCTTTTAACGAAGGCAAACGGGACGAGCGTTGTCACTGACACCATTTACTCCGCTCGCTTCAAACATATTGACGAGCTGAGACGCATGGGTGCGTCGATGAAGGTTGAAGGAAGATCGGCGATCATTACCGGGCCAGCTCCTTTGCAGGGCGCCAAGGTGAAAGCGAGTGATCTTCGGGCGGGAGCATGTCTCGTTGTTGCCGGTCTAATGGCGGAAGGTGTCACGGAAATCACCGGTTTGGAGCACCTTGACAGAGGCTACAGTCAGCTTGAAGAAAAGCTGACAAAGCTCGGGGCCACTGTCTGGCGCGAAAAATTGACAGACCAGGAAATTGAACAGCTGCAAAACTCGTGATCGACAAATGCTGTTATAGATAAAACATAAAACGATTTCATATGGGTGAGAGGAGATTAGATAGGAATGGAAAGAAGCTTATCGATGGAACTTGTTCGTGTGACAGAAGCGGCTGCGCTAAAGTCAGCGCGCTGGATGGGAAGAGGTAAAAAAGACGAAGCCGACGACGCTGCGACAAGCGCCATGAGGGATGTGTTTGACACCATTCCTATGAAGGGAACGGTGGTAATCGGAGAAGGGGAAATGGACGAAGCGCCGATGCTTTATATTGGAGAAAAGCTCGGCAACGGCTACGGCCCTCGAGTAGACGTAGCAGTAGACCCTCTCGAAGGGACGAACATCGTCGCTAGCGGCGGATGGAACGCTCTCGCAGTCATTGCGGTGGCTGATCACGGAAACCTGCTGAATGCGCCTGACATGTATATGGATAAAATCGCTGTAGGTCCTGAAGCTGTAGGCTGCATCGATATTGAAGCGCCTGTGATTGATAACTTGAAAGCTGTGGCAAAAGCAAAGAATAAAGATGTGGAAGATGTTGTAGCCACGATTTTGAACCGTCCGCGGCATGAGAAAATCATCCATGAGCTTCGCGAAGCAGGCGCCAGAATCAAGCTGATCAATGACGGGGACGTGGCCGGTGCGATTAACACCGCTTTTGATCATACAGGCGTCGATATTTTATTCGGCTCAGGAGGCGCTCCGGAAGGCGTACTCTCGGCTGTTGCACTCAAAGCTCTCGGAGGGGAAATTCACGGAAAGCTTCTTCCTCAAAGTGAGGAAGAACTGAGACGCTGTGAAAAGATGGGGCTTGATACGGGCAAAGTGCTCCGCATGGAAGACCTCGTCAAAGGAGACGATGCGATTTTCGCCGCAACTGGCGTCACAGACGGAGAGCTCCTGAAAGGCGTGCAATTCAAAGGATCTGTTGGAACGACCCACAGCGTAGTCATGAGGGCAAAATCCGGTACGGTACGGTTTGTGGACGGAAGACACAGTCTCAAGAAAAAACCTAACCTAGTCATCCGGCCATAAGGAAAAGGAAAAGCGGGGATATAAACGACCCGCTTTTCCCTTGTATTTCACTTCACGAATTGAATCAAGGTTCATACTCTGATACAATAGCTAACGGCTTTTCTTCTTCATGTCAAGGCATTTTTCAAAACAGGGTCATCTCTATCAATTTCATGTCAAATCATAAATGAAGTTGAATATGTACGACAAATGAGGTAAAACTAAAGAGTGCTGCGAAATTTTCTGCACATGCTGGTTCCTAGAGAAAACCAAAATCCTGCCGCATCTATCAGATATGCGATTATCTTCTCTTGTTAAGTCCTCGCTTCTTTCTCGACTCATACTTATAATCCTTTTCAATACGTCGATATATATGGGTAGAAGCGTTGCCGGTAAAACGAATCGGCAGTATACATTAATCGTCTTTCGTGAAATTGATGAGACAAAGTAAATTATTCGATTAGAAAAGAGTGGTGTTCTTAGTGAAAGATGTATCCATTTCATCTTTGGAAAATATGAAATTAAAAGAGCTGTATGAGCTTGCAAGGCATTATAAAGTCTCTTATTACAGCAAACTGACAAAAAAGGAACTGATTTTTGCCATTCTGAAAGCAAACGCCGAACAGGAAGATCTGCTGTTCATGGAAGGCGTATTGGAAATCATCCAGTCCGAAGGGTTCGGCTTTCTCAGACCGATCAACTACTCGCCTAGTTCAGAGGATATCTATATTTCCGCCTCACAAATCCGCCGTTTTGATTTGAGAAACGGTGATAAAGTGTCCGGAAAGGTCCGCCCTCCAAAAGAAAACGAACGGTATTACGGCCTGCTGCACGTTGAAGCGGTTAACGGCGACGATCCTGAATCAGCAAAAGAACGCGTGCACTTTCCGGCATTAACGCCTCTTTATCCAGATCGCCAGATGGTGCTTGAAACGAAGCCGAATCACCTGTCAACACGGATCATGGACATGATGGCGCCGGTCGGCTTTGGACAGCGCGGTCTGATCGTCGCTCCGCCTAAAGCGGGTAAAACCATGCTCTTGAAAGAGATCGCGAACAGCATCACAACCAATCATCCGGAAGCGGAGCTGATCGTGCTTCTTATCGATGAAAGACCTGAGGAAGTGACCGACATCGAACGTTCGGTTGCAGGAGACGTTGTCAGCTCAACGTTTGACGAAGTTCCTGAAAACCATATCAAGGTGGCCGAGCTTGTATTGGAACGTGCAATGAGGCTTGTTGAGCATAAAAAGGACGTTATCATTTTAATGGACAGCATTACAAGGCTTGCCCGCGCCTATAACCTTGTCATTCCGCCGAGCGGCAGAACATTGTCCGGGGGAATCGATCCCGGCGCTTTCCACCGTCCAAAGCGTTTCTTTGGAGCAGCCCGCAACATTGAAGAGGGCGGCAGCTTAACGATCCTGGCGACCGCTCTCGTCGACACGGGCTCGCGGATGGATGACGTCATCTATGAGGAATTTAAAGGAACAGGGAACATGGAGCTTCATCTTGACCGTTCTCTTGCGGAAAGAAGAATCTTTCCTGCCATTGATATTCGCCGTTCGGGTACGCGTAAAGAAGAGCTTCTCGTTCCGAAAGAGCACCTTGATCGTCTGTGGTCAATCCGGAAAACGATGTCTGACACGCCTGACTTCGTCGAGAAATTCATGAGAAAAATGAAAAAGACGAAAACGAATCAGGAGTTTTTCGATATTCTGATCCAGGAATGGAAACAAGCCAATATGTCTGCTGCAAGGCGCTGATTTAAAACTTTAGTTTGCAAAACGTCCGAATCGCTGTTATAATTCTATCATGTGCGTTCCGGAGGTTTTGCCCCGGAATAATAACTCTGTTTCCGAATTGGATTCAGGGCGGAAGGAGATGACAGACATGAAAGCAGGAATTCATCCTGAGTTCAAAAAAGCAACAGTCAAATGCGCTTGTGGAAACGAATTTGAAACAGGTTCAGTAAAAGAAGAGGTACGCGTTGAGATTTGTTCTGAATGCCATCCGTTCTACACTGGCCGCCAAAAATTCGCTTCTGCTGATGGTCGTGTTGATCGCTTTAACAAAAAATACGGTCTTAAGTAATAATAGATATGATAAACAGGCAGGGATTCTTCTTGCCTGTTTTTTACTTGCAATAATTGCTGGAGAGGAGTTAGTTGGATGTACATCATGAAGCAAAGCGGCTGGCTTGAACTCATATGCGGAAGCATGTTTTCGGGCAAATCAGAGGAGCTCATCCGCCGGATCAAAAGGGCGACGTTTGCGAAGCAGGAAGTCAAAGTGTTTAAACCAGCCATTGATAATCGCTACAGCAGCGAATCGGTTGTATCGCATAATGGGACATCCATTGTGTGCCATGCCATCGCATCTCCGGAAGAAATTTTTCAATACATAAGCAAAGAAACGGATGTCATCGGCGTCGATGAAGTGCAGTTTTTTGACGAAACGATTGTCGGCACGTTAACTTCTCTGGCTGATCAGGGCTACCGTGTGATTGCAGCAGGCCTTGATTTGGATTTCCGGGGCGAGCCTTTCGGCGTCGTGCCCGATCTGATGGCTTTAGCGGAAACGGT
Organism: Bacillus sp. FSL R7-0646; assembly: GCF_037969865.1. Classification (NCBI taxonomy): domain Bacteria; kingdom Bacillati; phylum Bacillota; class Bacilli; order Caryophanales; family Bacillaceae; genus Bacillus; species Bacillus sp. FSL R7-0646. Next base: position 3,773,479 of record NZ_CP150217.1, on the reverse strand, counting down.
GACCAAGCTGCAAGCCGTGTGCTCTGTCTGCGGATCTCCAGCCAGCCGCACGCAGAGGCTGATCAATGGAAAACCTGCTTCTTATGACGATCCGGTCATTTTGGTTGGGGCCTCCGAAGCATATGAAGCGCGCTGCCGCCACCATCATGAAGTGCCTGGAAACCCGAAATGAAATCGGAAAAACATATAGATTTTCACTCGAAAACACTTGGTAAAAACAAGTGTTTTTTTTATTGAATCCTTTTTGCGGGAATTAATGTAATTAAAAAACTTAATTAAGAATACGAAAAAATTAACTAATTTTCATCGCTTGAATTTTGACAAAAGCAGGCATAAAATGACTTACTGTAGTCAGTAAAAAGTAAATAGGTTTTAGGAAATGTTCAGTTTTTTGTCAAAAAACGCGCGTTACATATTTGACAAATCTACATGTGTAAAAAGGCAAATATTCTATATTGTTTACCGTATTTATTTCACTTCATTAACATTTTAAGAAAGAAGGTAATTAGTGTGAACAACATGAGAAGAACGAAGGAAGGACATTTGGAGACTTCTTTGCGGGGTAAAGACGTTCTTTCCATTCCAACGCTAAATAAAGGTGTTGCATTTTCTCTTGAAGAAAGAAAGAACCTCGGTCTAGAAGGGCTTCTGCCGCCGACTGTTCTCAGCCTTGATCAGCAGGCAGAACGGGCTTACGAACAATTTTCCCGTCAACCTGACAGACTTCGCCAAAACGTATATTTGAACGATCTGCAAAACAGAAACGAAGTGCTTTTCTATAAATTATTGCAAAACCACCTGCGTGAAATGCTTCCGGTTGTCTATACGCCTACTGTCGGCGAAGCGATTCAGGAATACAGCCACGAATACCGCAGACCGCACGGCGTTTACTTGTCAATCGATGATATGGACGGAATCGAAACGGCTTTTAAAAACCTGCAGGCGTCTGCTGATGACATCGATTTGATCGTCGCTACAGATTCCGAAAGCATTTTGGGGATCGGCGACTGGGGCGTCGGAGGCATCAATATTGCGATTGGTAAGCTTGCAGTATATACGGCGGCAGCGGGAATCGATCCGAGCCGCGTTATCCCGGTCGTACTGGATGTCGGAACGAATAATGAAAAACTGCTAAACGATCCGCTCTATATCGGAAACCGTCATCCGCGTGTAGAAGGCGAGCGCTATGAACAATTTATCGACGCTTATGTCGAAACAGCATTGAAGCTTTTCCCTAACGCGCTTCTACACTGGGAAGATTTCGGAAATAAAAATGCCCGCAATATCATGAGTAAATATAACCATAAAATTGCAACATTTAATGATGATATTCAAGGAACAGGGGCTATCACGCTGGCTGCGATTTTAGCAGCTGTCAAAAAGACCGGCACGTCTTTGAAAGACCACCGGGTCGTCATCTTCGGACCTGGTTCTGCTGGTATAGGAATCGCTGACCAAATCCGCGACACCATGGTGCTTGAAGGGCTTTCAGAAGAAGAAGCCAACCGTGCATTCTGGACAGTCGATTACAGAGGATTATTAACGACAGGCATGGATCAAATCATGGATTTCCAAGAACCGTATTTGCGCGATACGGAAGAAGTGAAAGATTGGAAACGCAATGAAAAGGGAGAGATTTCCTTTGAGGAAGTCATCCGTCAAGTGAAGCCTACGATCCTGATTGGTACATCAGGTGTTGCCGGCGCCTTTAGTGAAGAAATCATCAAAGAGATGGCGGCTCATACTGAGCGTCCTGTGATTCTGCCGATGTCAAATCCGACACATCTGGCCGAAGCTGTTCCTGAAGACTTGTTCAAATGGACGGACGGAAAAGCGCTTGTGGCGACGGGAAGCCCGTTTGAAGCTGTTGAGTACAATGGCGTGAAACACGAAATCGGACAATCCAATAACGCTTTTGTATTCCCTGGATTAGGCCTGGGTACAATCGTTGCGAAAGCGAAAGTCATCACAAACGGCATGTTTGCTGCATCTGCCAACGCGGTCGCGAACATGGTGGATCATGAAAAGCCGGGTGCAGGTCTTCTGCCGAAAATCGACGACCTGCAAGACGTATCCGTTCAAGTGGCGATCGACGTTGTAAAAGCTGCCATTAAAGACGGCGTGGCCCAAGTTCAGCCTGAAGATGTCGAAAAGGCTGTCCGCGAAGCCATGTGGCGTCCGGAGTATAAAACAATTGTTGCAAAACAAGACTAATATTAGGTTCTGAGGAAACGATAAAAGAAACGGCAGCCCGGGTGCGGATGTTTTGTCACCGGGCTGCACCAATCAAATTTGAAAAAAATGGGATCGGCGGCTGTGTAACAGGGCGACCGCGTTTATCAGCCGCCGTTAATACGTCCCTGAAAGGGACAACATAGAGGAGGAAACAGCCTTGAGCTTTTTAAATATTTTAATCCTCCTTGCGCCAATATTTTTTGTTATTGCGCTGGGATGGTTTGCGGGTCACTTTGGAAGCTATGATGCTAAATCAGCAAAAGGGGTAAGTACGCTCGTAACGAAATACGCGCTTCCGGCCCACTTTGTATCAAGCATTTTGTCAACGCCAAAAGATAAGTTTTACAGCCAGATTCCGCTTATGATTTCATTGGTAATCGGTATCGTTGGATTTTACGTTATTATTTTGCTTCTTTTACGATTTTTGTTTAAATACGATTTAACAGATGCTTCAATGTTCTCATTGAACTCAGCACAGCCGACATTCGCCTTTATGGGTATTCCTGTATTGGGCAGCCTGTTCGGCATGCAGGAAGTTGCGATTCCAATCGCGATTACGGGAATTGTCGTAAATGCGATGCTTGATCCTCTTGCGATCATCGTCGGAACCGTCGGCCGTTCTTCAAAAAAACAAACGGAAACGACGGACAGCATTTGGAAGGTGACAGGAAAATCAATTTTACACGGTTTGTCTGAACCGCTTGCTTTTGCACCGCTTGCAAGTATCATTCTTGTGTTATTCGGTCTGCAAATTCCTGAATTGCCGCAGAAAATGCTTGATATGCTCGGAGATACGACTTCAGGAATCGCCCTATTCGCAGTCGGGGTGACTGTCGGAATCCGCAAAATTAAATTCAGTATGCCTGCCTTGAGCATCGCTTTATTAAAAGTCGCTGCTCAGCCTGCTTTAATGTTTGTGATCGCGATGGTCGTCGGCCTTTCTTCTGCCGACATGACAAAAGCGGTTCTGCTCGTGGCATTCCCTGGTTCTGCTGTGGCGGCCATGATTGCTACAAACTTTGAAAGCCAGGAAGCGGAAACGGCATCCGCGTTTGTGATCAGTGCGGTGCTGTCAATTATTTCGCTGCCGATATTGATTGCAATTACAGCTTAAGTAAGAAAAAAGCTTGCAAGAAGCCGTTTATGGCCTTGCAAGCTTTTTTGCGCTTTAAAAAGAGAAGATCGATTTCAATTTGCTCTTCGGTTTTTTTTCTTCTCTTCTGACGGCTGTATCTTTTTCCCGGCGGTTCATGCTTTCCAATTGGCTGATTTTCTGCTCGAGATGCTTGATCTGCTGCCGTTCTTCTTCAAGTTCGCGCCTTTGCTGCAGAAGCTGGTAGGAGACGACATCGTCCGCTTTTTGCTCCAGCTTTCTTTCCAGCTCGGCGATTTTCTTTTGGAGCAGCTCGCGTTCAAGCTGTTCATGCTCTAAAAAACGCTGCAGCCTTTCTTCGAGCCGCTCATTCAATTGCAGTGCAGGCTCTTTCGTTTGAATCATTTCGTTTTTCTTGATGAAGAAGGTTTTTTTCGGGCGTTTGACCGTGACATCCTGCATAGGCGTACCGTTTTTCAACTGCTCTTTTACTTCTTTTAAAATGGCGATATCGTCTTCCGTGAAAAAGTAGTGGCCAAGCTCATTTCGGGAAGCGGGCAGTTGCAGCTGCTTGACCCAACGCTGCACCGTTTTGGTTGAAACCCCCAGTTCATTTGCCGCATCAGCAGTATTCATAAGATACCTCCTTTTAACCTGTAACTGTTCATTAAAAAGGGTATTCGACCTGAATGAAAAGGCCTCCTTCCTGTTAGACAAAAGAAGAAGGGATTCGGCAAAGAAAGCGGTTTTTCCCCAGAGGGTGCAGCCGTTGCTATGCTTCGTAAAGCTCTAAAGGCAGGCCGTCCGGGTCGGAGAAGAACGTATAGCGCTTGCCCGTCCCGGGATCGGTGCGGATCGGTTCAGCAGTGATGCCTTTTTGCTTGAGCTCCTTGACGGTCTGGTCAAGATCGGCCACCGTGAAAGCCAAATGGCGGAGTCCGGCAGCTTCGGGTCTGGTAAGGCGTGCGGGCGGATCCGGAAAAGAAAACAGTTCGATGACATAGCGGCCGTTTAATGAGAGGTCCAGTTTATATGATTCCCGATCCTTTCTGTACGTTTCGCTCAGAATCTCAAGTCCGAGCTTGTCGGCATAGAATGTTTTGGATGCTTCATAATCCGAGCATATGATGGCGATGTGATGAATCGATTCCAGCATTGAGTCAAGCTCCTTTTTTCTTAAAAGTATAGCAAAAAGACGCGGCTGCTGCCGATAACGGCGAAGTTGTTTTGACGGGGAAGAGTCCCTATACTATAATTAGAATGTTACGCACAGCAAACAGAGGTGAATAGCGTGTTAGACCGTTTAAAATCGATAGAGGACCGGTACGAAAAATTAAATGAACTATTAAGCGATCCGGAGGTTGTCAACGATCCGAAGAAGCTTAGAGAATATTCGAAAGAACAATCTGATTTACAGGAAACAGTTGAAGTATACAGACGTTATCGTAGCGCGTCGGAACAGCTGAGCGATGCTAAAGCGATGCTTGAAGAAAAGCTTGACTCCGACATGCGCGAGATGGTGAAAGAGGAGATTTCCGAACTGCAGGAAGAAATCGAGTCGCTCACAGATCAGCTGAAGGTATTGCTGATCCCTAAAGATCCGAATGATGACAAAAACGTTATCATGGAAATCCGCGGCGCAGCGGGCGGAGAAGAGGCCGCTTTATTTGCCGGCAACCTTTACCGCATGTACAGCCGCTACGCAGAGCTCCAAGGCTGGAAAACAGAAGTGATGGAAGCGAATATGACAGGTACAGGCGGATATAAAGAGATCATTTTTATGATCAATGGGAACGGCGCATACTCAAGGCTGAAGTATGAGAACGGCGCACACCGCGTACAGCGCGTTCCAGAGACCGAATCCGGCGGGCGCATCCATACATCCACGGCAACGGTAGCCTGCCTGCCTGAAGCGGAAGAGGTAGAAGTCGATATACATGAAAAAGACATTCGCGTCGACACCTTCGCATCGAGCGGTCCGGGAGGGCAAAGCGTCAATACGACGATGTCAGCCGTCCGTCTGACCCACCTTCCGACAGGTGTTGTCGTGTCTTGCCAGGATGAGAAATCTCAGATCAAAAACAAAGAAAAAGCGATGAAGGTTCTGCGCGCGCGAATTTACGACAAATTTCAGCAGGAAGCTCAGGCTGAATATGATCAAAACCGGAAATCCGCCGTCGGAACAGGAGACCGCTCTGAGCGCATCCGCACGTATAACTTTCCGCAAAACCGCGTTACCGATCACAGGATCGGCTTGACGATCCAAAAGCTCGACCAAATCCTTGAAGGCAAGCTTGATGAAGTGATTGACGCCCTGATTGTAGAGGATCAGGCAAGCAAGCTTCAGCAGGCGGAGAGCTAAACATGAAAACAATTTTTGAAGCCCTCAGGTGGGCTTCTTCTTATTTGACGGAAGCGGGAAGAGACCGGAATGCCGCGGAAATTTTGCTGACAGATCAGCTGAACATCGACCGCAGCAAACTGTTGGCAAGCTTCCATGATGTCATATCAGAGTCTGATTTTGCGAGGTTTAAAAAATCTGTCGAGCTTCATCATCAAGGAGTGCCTGTTCAATATATCACCGGAAAAGAGTCCTTTTACGGAAGGGAATTTTCGGTAAATGAACACGTTCTGATTCCGCGTCCTGAAACAGAGGAAGTCGTTGAAGCTGTCCTTTCCGAAGCGGAAAGAGTTTTTCACGGGACAGATCGTCTTAAAGCTGTCGATGTCGGTACAGGAAGCGGGGCGATTGCAGTGACCCTTGCGCTTGAGAGCCCGCGTTTTTCCGTCACGGCGACGGATATTTCGGAACAAGCTTTAAGTACCGCAAGACACAACGCTGACCGGCTTGGGGCGAAAGTGGATTTCCTCTGCGGTGATTTGCTTGAACCGCTTATCGCGCGACAGAAGAAAGCTGATGTCATCGTTTCGAATCCACCTTATATATCCGAGGAAGACATGAGGACGCTGTCAGATGTCGTCCGTCTCCATGAACCCGCCGGGGCTTTAACGGACGGTGCTGACGGATTGCAGTTTTATAAGCGTTTCATGAAGGAAATTCCATCTGTCATCGCAGATCAGGCACTGGTGGTGTTTGAAATCGGCTGGACTCAGGGGAATGCCGTTAAAGACATGTTTCACCGGTTCTTTCCTGATGCTGACGTGCGGGTGAAGAAAGATCTTAATGGAAAAGACCGCATCGTCTGCGCGGTAATTGAACAACATAGTTAAAAGTGACTCCAAAAGTTAGACAATAAAATGTCATGAAACAGTTTAACTGGCATGATTCCGGTATTGTACCAGGCTCATGCCTTTTCATTTGATCTTGATCCGTTTATGCCCTTCATTCCCCGCAAATTACCCTTTAGTTCCTCAGCTGTAAATTTAGCCATTAGAAAACTGCGCCTCCAATTGTTAAGTGTGTCGAACAAAAGGGGGGCGGCTCAAATTCCCGGTGGAAAATAGGAACCGCAGCCTTGACCGTTCTGGCGGCGTGCTTTACCATTTTTTAACAAAATTTTTATCTGAATAAAATAAAAAATAGTTCAAGATTAATATATATACTAAACAGATTGTCTTATTTTTAATGCAGGGGACAGTGTCACGACATCCCTCTGTAAGCCGCTTTCCCCATTCAGAAGGTTTACCATTGCACATACGGCTTTTTGAGCCAGCTCTTCAACAGGTATATCGATTGTCGTGATTTCCGGATCGGTCACCTCACAGATCGATTGATTGTCATATCCAAGCACTGCAAGCTGCTTTGGCACTTCATATTGATAATATCGGGCCCTTTTAATAATTCCTGCGGCCACTTGGTCGTTTCCCGTAAAAATGGCGGTCGGCTTTTCGGACATGTTGTGGATCTGGTCCATAATGCGGAAGCCGTCATGAATGGTAAATGCGTGGCTGAACATCCACTTCTCCTGGAAACGCAAACCTGCATCAGACAATGCTTTCATAAACCCTTCTTTTCTCATAATCTGGGCCTTGCTGTGTATCGTGTCACAGCAAAAGGCCATTAAATGATGCCCTTTTTGAATAAAAAGCTCCGTTCCTTTATATCCGGCTTCGAATTCGTCATAGCAGATCACCGGCACGTCCGCTTCGGCGTGGAATTCATTTGCCATAACCACGGGACCGTATTTGACGTATTTTTTGATGTCTTCCCATTCATTTTCAAGGCTGCATAGCATAACGCCGTCGACTTCTTTCCTCTTGAGCAGCTCCAGTACTTTCAGTTCATTCTGCTTTTGATAAAACGTCTGAAACACAATGACTTTGTATTGGTGTTTCAGCGCTTCAGCGGACATATGCTTCATAAGCTGAGCGAAGAAGGGGTGGTCCGCGTGTGGGACAGACACTGCGAGAAACATCGTTTTGTTGGATCTGAGCTTTCGTGCAGACGTGTTCGGGATGTAGTCCAATTTTTCGATGACTTCCAAAACCCGCTTCCTTTTTTCTTCAGATACATAGGGATGATCGTTCAGTACTCTTGAAACAGTTGTTTTTGACACATTACTTAATTTTGCAATTTCGTCAATCGTAGGCATAAAGTCACTTCCTGAAAAAAAGAGTTGTTATGGTATCGATTCCATCATTTAAGATATGTCATGAAATATGACAATTTCCCAAAATAATAAAAATGGGGTGAAATTGATGAAAACCGCAAACGAAAACATGACTTGCACGAGCAAACAGCTATTTGTCCTTCTGAATGATTTGAAGGAAGGAAAGCTCGCTGGTGAATGCCGTATAGACGACACACTGGCCAATCAAAAATTAAAAGAGACATTGCAGCAGGATCAATTCGACATAACCGCCAATTTGCTGAACAGAATGGATTCCCCGCCCTCCAGAGTTGACTTTATGCCGCTTCATCGACTGATCACAGAAGAAGAAGTAGATGACGTGGTTCATGCGGTGAAAGACGTGCTGCCGACCGGGCAATTTACAAGCGGTTTTTATGTTGGCGTATTTGAAGCTGAAATAGCTGCTTTTTTGAGCAAAAAGCATGTCATGGCTTCATCCAGCGGAACCGATGCCATGATTGTCGCGCTGAAGGCTGCGGGTGTTGGACAAGGTGATGAAGTCATTATGCCTGCAAACAGCTTTGCTGCAACAGAAAACGCCGTGCTCGCAGCTGGAGGCACTCCGATTTTCTGCGATATTGACCCTGTTACATTTTGCATGGATCCTTCAGAAATTGAAGCATGTGTCACTTTGAAAACGAAATGCATTTTGCCTGTACACCTTTATGGAAAGCTGCCTGACATGGAAGCCATTGCAAAAACCGCTGATAAATACGGCATCCCGATTATTGAAGACGCCTGCCAGGCGATCGGCGTTTCCGATCTGGGAAAAAACAGCCTTTGCTCCATATTAAGCTTCAATCCGTATAAAAATCTCGGCACTTGCGGAAAAGCCGGCGCAATTGTGACGGATGATCCATCATTTGCATCCGCATGCATGGAATATATGTATCACGGCTTTGAACTGAATCAAAAAAATAAAAAGGCGGCTGACTACGGCTTTAACGCTAAGATTGATAATCTGCAAGCCGCTATTGGACTGGCAAGGATGAAATATCTTTCTTTAAATAATCTGAAGCGCTTATATTTAGCAGATCGTTATATTGCGCATTTGCAGCAGTATGAAGACAGAGGTCTGATCAAATTGCCTCAAATGACCGATGATCATGTATGGCATTTGTTTACAATTAAAATACTAAACGGAAATCGTGACCAAGTCAAAGATATGATGCTTAAATTTCATAATGTCCAAACAGATATATACTACCCGATTTTATCCCATCATCAAAACACACCACTTGTAAAAGCCAATTATCGGCACACATCACTGCCGGTCACTGAATCAGTGCATAAACAAATGCTTCAGCTTCCTCTCTATCCGGGGCTCACCGTAGAAGAACAAGACAAAGTAATGGAGGCCTTAATTGATGTCGTATCATGAAACACTTTCTTTTCACACCTTGCAGCAAGTAAACAAGCCGAAGTACGCCGTATTTTGCGATTTTGATGAGACATATTTCGCCCACAGCATCACCGATGAATCGAGAAAAGCGCTCATGGACCTTGAAACATTTATTCATTCGCACCATCTTGATCACAAGATTTTGCTCGGCTGGGTGACCGGGAGCAGCCTGTCATCCGTTCTTGCAAAAATGAAGCGGGGAGGCTTTCGATATCTTCCGCATTTTGTCGCCGGTGACCTTGGCACTGAAATCACTTATTTCTCTGAAGAAGGCCAAGTCTCTGATAAAGATTGGGAAGCCCGATTGCAAGAATCAAATTTCTCCCATGATCTGGTCGAAGAAATCAAGCAGACTCTCTCTAAAAAATATGAGATTGCGCTTGTGCCTCAGACTCAGCATGGCTTTTCCCGCTATAAAATCAACTATTACTATAAATCGTTGGAAGAGAGCACAGATAAGAGGGCGCTTGAAGCCATCAGGCGGCTTGCAAGAGAGCATGGAATAGGAGTAAATATCAATCGCTGCAACCCTTTGGCAGGCGATCCGGAAAACAGCTATGATGTGGACTTTATCCCCTTGCGGACAGGCAAACCGTACATTGTGGATTTTATATTGGATAAATTCGCGATAGAGAGGGAGAATTCATTTGCTTTCGGCGACAGCGGAAACGATGTGGATATGCTAAAAAAAACCGGACATGGTTATCTGGTGGGGAATGCGACAGCAGAAGCCAAGTCGCTCCATTCCCGTATGACAGAAGGCAGCTATACGGCTGGAATTTTAGAAGTGCTAAAAGCCCATATCAAACGATAAGGAGTGTCCTTAGATGAAAATCGGAATTATAGGAGCCGGAGGAATTGCAAAAGCCCATGCGAAAGCTCTTTCAACAGTCAAAGGTGCCGAGCTTTCCGGGTTTTTTGATATCAACTCGCTTGCCTCTCGTAAATGTGCGTTTGAATACGGAGGAACTGCCTTTACCAGTATGCAGGAGCTGTTGAATCAGTCGACGGCAGTCATCGTTTCATCGCCGAACTTTTGCCATAAAGAACATGCGCTTGAAGCGATGGCTGCAGGGAAGTATGTATTGTGTGAAAAACCGATGGCTGTCTCAATGGAAGAAGCGGAGGAGATGAAAAGCAGGGCGTCTCAATCCGCTTATATTCCGATCATGGGCTTCAATTACCGCCATCTCACATTCGTTAAGCGCCTAAAAGATATGATATCCGGCAATGAACTTGGAGATATTTTGTCCATCAATGTCCATTTTAAGAAAAACAGCGCCTTGAGAAGAAAAAAATATACTTGGCGCGATCATTCGAAAAGCAACAAAACGAGCGGGGCATTAGGAGATTTGGGCGTGCATTTAATCGATCTCATACTCTATTTGTTCGACAGCCCGTTTAAACTGGACAGTTTAAAAGTCAAAATGATGACGGTCGTCAAAGAAAAAGAACAAAAACAGGTATATGTTGATGATCATTCAGAAGTATACGGCCAGCTTGAAAATCATGTGTTTGTCAATATGATTACGTCAAAATGCACAAAATCGGATGAGTGCGGCTTCAGCATCGAGGTCAACGGCCAAAACGGCGTATTTTACTATCATTCACGGCAGAAAAATCAGTTTTTGCTGAGGGCCGGATTGACGGAGCAGATGATAACAATGCCGGACACGTGGCTGACAGACCCTGAAAATGAATTTTACGGATGGGCCGATTCCTTCAGAGTTCAGCTGATCCAATGGATGAACGGAATTCGGGATCGCAATTTTGCATCTCTTGCCACTTTTGAAGATGGATACAAGACGCAGTTCTACTTAAATGAATTTTTCAATAAAGGTCAGCAGCTGTCCCTTTCAAAACAAGCAAACTAGCATTGCGAAAGACCCTTGCCGGCTGTGCCACCCAAGCCGCAAGGGTTTTATGGTCTGCAACGAAGGAGTGAGTCTAATGAAAAAAATATTTCTATTCGGCTGTTCGTTTTATTTTCTAGTAGGGGTTATCCATATTCTGCTGGGGAGCCTGTCACCGTACATCATTCAAGAATATCAACGGGATCTTCATGATCTATCCTTCCTGATCTTTTTCCAATTCACCGGTTTTCTAAACGGCGTCCTGCTTGCGCCGATGTTTGTCAGACGCACCTCTCATACGGCTGTATTGACGTTTGGCCTTCTTCTTATTCTCGTTACGCTTTTAGGTGTTTTCCTTTTTGATATGTTCATCTTTTTTGTCATCATGGGATTTTTGCTCGGCTTTGGCGCGGGTACTTTAGAAACGACGATGGGGGCGTATGTGATTGCGCAAGATAAAAATGCGAAAGGGATGAATATTTTAGAGGTTTTTTTCGGATTAGGCGCGCTGCTGTTTCCTTTTCTTATTTATATCCTTACGGAACGATATGCCTGGCATTTCCCCTTGTATGCTTTATTTATCTTCGTTTTTGTGCTCGCGTGTATGTGGGGGGTTTATTTGCGCAGAAAAACCCCCGGCACTGCTTCCGGTCAGATGGCTTATCAGGAAAAACCGACTGTATCAGCCATATTTGAAACCGGAAGGAAAGAAAAAAACATTTTCCTCTTTCTCATATTCGCTTTTGTGTATGCGGGTATCGAGACCAATTTCGCAAACTTTTTGCCGGCGCTGATGCTGGAAAAAGGGGCTGAAGAAATCAGCGTGATCAGCGTCACGTTTTTTTGGACGGGGATGGTATGCGGACGTTTATTGACAAGTATTTTTGGCGGACGCATAACTTCCGTTGCCTTTCTGATCTTCAGCGCCGGAGCCTTGACTGTTTTGCTTTTGATTCTCGCGTGGTTTCCGGTTCATCAAACACAGCTGCTCCTCGTATTTTTCATCGGGCTGTCGGCAGCCGGCATTTTTCCGTGCGCCGTCACTCTTGCCTCGTTGGCTGGAAAGCCTTTTACAGAGGAAATCACGAGTCTTTTCATTTCGTCCGCAAGTCTGGGAGGAGCGCTTCTTTCATTCTTGATCGGCTGGGCGATTGATGCAAGCGCAGCCGCTGTCTTCCCGTTTTTGCTGTTCGGCGGATTGGGGGGCTTGCTGCTGGCGATCAGCGCGGTGATTTTTTTATCCGGCCTGCAAAAAAACAAGCAGAGTCATTTGGATATGTAGATTTATTAGGAAGAGATTACAAGCTTAGTAGGATTTTTTTCAGCAGCCGTTTAAACCGTTCCATCTTTGACCATAATATTGCTAGAAAAGGTTGAAGAACGAGAGGAACGGTGGGGAAAATGAAGAAATCAAACATTGCCTGTATGTATATTTTTCTTTTATTAATAGGAGCGCTTGCAAATCTCACGACGGAAGAGACTGCCCAATCATCAGGCGGGCAGCCTGCCGTGATTCCTGATGAAGCGATTCGGCTGCGGATTTTGGCAAACAGCGACAGCGGGAGCGACCAGAGCGTCAAACGCAAAATCAGGGATGAGGTCAATAAACAAATTACGAAATGGGTGGAAAACCTGACCTCGGTTGAGGAAGCGAGACAAGTCATCAGGTCGAAGCTGCCTGAAATCCAAGAGGTTGCCATGGATGTCATGAAACGCGAAAATGTTCGGCAATCCGTGTCTGTCCGTTTTGATCGTGTTTCATTTCCGACAAAGCTATACGGCAATATGGTGTATCCGGCCGGAGAATATGAGGCTGTTTTAATTACATTAGGCAAGGGAGAGGGAGCCAACTGGTGGTGCGTCCTGTTTCCGCCACTTTGCTTTCTTGATTTTTCCAATGGGGAAGCCGTAAAGTCGCCTGAAGACGAACAAACCGCTGCCGGAGAAGACCGCCGGGAAGAAAAAACAGACGCGGCGGATGAAACGGTATCTGGCATAGATAAAGATAAAGAAGACAAAGAAGTGAAATTTTTTCTTGTCGAATGGATTACCGGGCTTTTTTCTTAAAAGGACCGCCTTGCTTTCGTGTGCAGGGCGGTTTTTTACTGTTTGTTTTTTCATGATGGTTATTGAAGCTTTTGAATATGATATAATTTTCCAAAACGGTTCAGGGGAAATACTGCTTTTCGGATATACACCTTTTGCCCCTTTCTGATGTGCCAATCACATTGCCGGCAGAAGAGAAACTGTCTTATCACCAGTACAGCGTTCATTTGCATACTCATTCAAAGCGTTGGTTCCTGCTAATCAAAATTGAAAAATGAATAGCCGGCATTCTTCCAAATCAAAAGGTATATTTTACTGTCGCCCTCATAGATTGGATAGAGAAGTTAAAAAACGGGGTGAAAAGATGTTCTACCAATTGAGGTTAGCGGAAACGAAAGACATGAATGCGATCGAAGCATTTTTAAAAAAGGCGGGGACAAGCCATAAGGGTCTTGAGGAAGCGAAGAGCCAGTTTATCATGATGGAAGACCCTCCCGATGAAATCGTCGCCTGCCTCGGAATGGAGGAATTTGAAAACAAAAAAGGACTGCTGCGCTCGCTTGTCGTGTCTGACAAGCTCAGCCAAGGCCACATCGTTTCCTTGTTTCAAAGCATGCAGGTATTGTGCGAAAAGCGAGGAATCCAAACCCTTTATTTAGTAGCCAATAAGCGAACATCGATGGATTTCCTTGAAGTGCTCGGTTTTAAACAAGCTGCGGCAATTCCTGATGAGCTGGATGAATCCGAGCATGTTTCAGACTCACTGAACGTAAACGGAGCGGTTTTAATGGAGAAAACGTCAAATTAGCCGTTAACTTATACACAGAGATATCCACGGATTCAAAAGCGTTATCCACAAAATGTGGACAACGCTTGTTTTCTTTTCTTTCATCTTTTATACTTTCAACATGATTTACATGAATTATTAACGTTTTTAGTGTTTTGTTAAGGGAGTTTTGATGTTAATGAAAACAAAAGTATGGACTGTGGATGTAAAACGCGATTTGTCCACAAACTGTCCACAAATTGCACAGGCGGCAAGACTGCTTCAGCAAAATGAAACGGTTGCTTTTCCGACAGAGACTGTTTACGGTCTTGGTGCAAACGCCAAACACAGCGAAGCAGTAGCTAAAATATACGAAGCGAAAGGGCGGCCGAGCGACAATCCGCTCATTGTCCACATCGCTGAAATTGAACAGCTTGCAGAATTTGCGGAAGTTGATTCGCCTCAGGCCGAAATGCTGATGAAGCGTTTTTGGCCCGGGCCGCTGACCCTTGTGCTGCCGTGCAAGCCCGGGGTGTTATCCACAAGGGTGACGGCGGGGCTCGACACGGTCGCGGTTAGAATGCCTGATCATCCTGTGGCGCTTGAGCTGATTAGACAGGCCGGCGTTCCGGTGGCTGCCCCGAGCGCAAATCTGTCCGGAAAACCGAGTCCGACGAAAGCCGAGCATGTCGTCAACGATTTGAATGGACGGATTGCGGGTGTCGTTGACGGCGGCCCTACAGGAGTAGGGGTTGAATCAACAGTTGTTTCATGCACCGGTGAAATTCCGGTCATTTTGAGGCCGGGCGGCGTTACAAAAGAGCAGCTCGAAGAAGCGGCCGGCCCCGTCTTGATTGACCAGGGCCTCACCGACGAAAAAAAGGCGCCTATGTCTCCCGGGATGAAATATACGCATTATGCACCGGAAGCACCTCTTGCTATTGTGAACGGGGGAGTTGAGGATATTCAACGGCTGATCGACCAATATCAGAAAGACGGGATGAAAGTCGGTGTCCTTACGACAGAGGAACGGGCCGATGTCTATCAGGCCGATGCCGTCCGCATCTGCGGCAGAAGAGACCGACTTGAAACGGTTGCCGCCGGTTTGTATGACGTTCTCCGCAGCTTTGATGAAGAACGTCTCGATTTTATTTTTGCGGAGTCTTTTCCTGAGGAAGGAGTGGGCCGGGCGATTATGAACCGGCTGTTGAAAGCGGCCGGCCACCGCGTAATCGAAGCGTAGCCTAAGCGGGGGTGTTCTATCTGCCTTTGGACGTGCATAAGCTAGAAAAGCTGGCGTGTCCAAGGGGGAATTGCATGAATGTTGATGTGTTAATAGGCGAAATCCTGACGCTTTCGATGATGGCTTTTGCACTCGGCATGGATGCCTTTTCAGTCGGTCTTGGAATGGGAATGGCCAAGCTGAAAAGGAACCAGGTTTTTCAAATCGGCGTCATTATTGGATTGTTCCATGTCATCATGCCGCTTGGCGGAATGATTGCGGGACAGTTTCTTTCGGGTGCGCTTGGTGCGCTGGCGGGATATATTGGGGGAGCTCTTTTATTGGTGCTGGGCATTCAGATGATTGTCGCATCTTTTAATAAAAGCGGGGAGCAGATCATCTCTCCGCACGGCTTCGGCTTGTTCGTTTTTGCCGTCGGCGTCAGCCTTGACAGCTTTTCAGTCGGTCTCAGCCTCGGCCTCTACGGAACGAAACCGATATTAACGATCTTTCTGTTCGGTTTGTTCAGCATGGTGTTAACTTGGGCGGGCCTTCTGCTTGGAAAAAAGGTTCAAACGTGGCTCGGCGCCTACAGCGAAGCGCTCGGAGGAGCCATCTTGCTGAGCTTCGGTCTGAAGCTTTTGCTGCCCATTTAATTGAAAGATGGGAAAATCTTTTTTCTGTTTTGCATAACATAATGGAACTTAGAAAAAGAGGGGGAGATCCCCTCTTTTTTGATTTCTGGAGCGGATTTTATTATTTTCCGTCTGAATCCTTTATAATATGAAACAAAGGAGTGAACAAGATTGAACATATTATTTGTCTGTACTGGAAATACGTGCCGCAGCCCGATGGCCGAAGCGCTCTTTAAATCTGCGGCTGCCGAAAAAAATCTGGATGTCTCCGTCAAATCTGCCGGGTTGTTTGCTCCTGAAAACGGAAAAGCTTCTTTATATGCTGTCGAAGCGCTTTTTGAAAAAAACATCGCTCTGAATCATACATCTTCACAGCTTTCCGAGGAGAAGGTGGAATGGGCTGATCTTGTTCTGACGATGACAGAGCAGCACAAGCAGCTGGCAGTACATGAATTTTCAAAGAGCCAAGATAAGATCTATACGCTGAAAGAGTATGTTAATGGAGATGGCGGGGACATTATTGACCCGTTCGGCGGTTCTCTCAGCGACTATCAAAGAACGAGAGATGAGCTGGAGCAGCTGCTGAGAAAATTGGCGGAAATGCTTGCGAAGAAATCTCAGGAATAGAAGCTGGCTAAGGAGCGTTTGCAAATCAAGCGGCAGCGGGTACAATAGACATGATCAATCAGAAGTATATAACGGCTGTATGCTGGCTTAACGGTTTCTGCGAGACTTTTGGCGGCACATTAAACGAGGAGGAGTCATTCCAATGAAAGTAATCATTGCATCAGATCACGGCGGAATCAATATCAGAAAAGAAATTATGGCATTGATGGACGAATTGAACATCGAATACGAAGATTACGGCTGCGAATGCGGTTCAGGATCTGTGGACTACCCGGATTATGCGTTTCCGGTCGCGCAAAAAGTGGCGAACGGGGAAGCCGACAGAGGCATTTTAATATGCGGAACAGGAATCGGCATGAGCATTTCCGCCAATAAAGTAAAAGGCATCCGCTGCGCCCTTGTCCACGACGTTTTCAGCGCCAAAATGACAAGAGAGCACAATGACACGAATGTTCTTGCGATGGGTGAACGGGTCATCGGCCCTGGTTTAGCGAGAGAGATTGCAAAGGTTTGGCTTACGACTGAGTTTTCAGCCGGGCGGCACGCCGTCCGCATCGGAAAAATCGCCGATTATGAAGACAAGCATGAATAAAGGGTGTCGTCAATCATGAAAAATCTTGAACAGACATGGCGTTCTATATTAGATGAATTTCATCAGCAAGCGAATTTGCGCGAAGGCCACATCGTCGTCATCGGCTGCAGCACAAGCGAGGTGGCCGGAAGGCGCATCGGCACTTCGGGAAGCGAACAAATCGCTGAAGCGGTCTACAAAGGACTGGAAGAGCTCAGGGACAGAACAGGAATCGCCCTCGCTTTTCAGTGCTGCGAACATTTAAACAGGGCGTTGGTTGTCGAGGAAGAAACGGCGAAAGCATACCGTCTTCCCGTTGTTTTCGCCATTCCTGTCCCGAAAGCGGGGGGATCGATGGCTTCATATGCCTATAAACATATGAAGGCTCCTGTTCTTGTTGAACAAATAGAGGCCGATGCGGGGATCGACATCGGCGACACGTTTATAGGAATGCATTTAAAGCCTGTTGCCGTTCCTGTCCGCGTCTCTCAAAAACAGCTAGGCGAAGCGCACGTGACGCTTGCGCGGACAAGGCCGAAGCTGATTGGAGGCGTCCGCGCCGTCTATGAAGCGGAGTAGCGGAAGAAGCGGGGGGAAGAGCCGGACAGGCTTTTTTCTTTATTAGAATAATTTTTTAAACAAATGATATATCGAACTATATGATTTGTCTATTCGTTTAATATTCGGTTTTTCCAATAATAAAAAACGAATTTTAAAAATAATCTCTTACATTTGCATGAAAAACCGTGTACAATGAGATGGTATAATTAACGAAATGGAAACAGATAGGAGAGGATCTCGCTGATGAAACATTTACCTGCGCAAGATGAACAAGTTTTTAGCGCCATTCAAGATGAGCGGAAACGTCAACAGTCGAAGATTGAGCTGATCGCTTCTGAAAACTTTGTAAGCGAAGCGGTTATGGAAGCTCAAGGCTCGGTTTTAACTAATAAATATGCGGAAGGATATCCTGGTAAACGCTACTACGGCGGTTGTGAGCATGTAGACGTGGCAGAGGATATCGCGCGCGACCGCGCCAAGCAGATTTTCGGCGCCGAGCACGTCAACGTTCAGCCGCATTCCGGCGCACAAGCGAACATGGCGGTATACTTCACGATTTTGGAGCACGGTGACACTGTGTTGGGAATGAACCTTGCTCACGGCGGACATTTAACGCACGGCAGCCCTGTCAACTTCAGCGGTGTTCAGTACAACTTCGTTGAATACGGCGTTGATAAAGAGACGCAGTATATTGATTACGAAGATGTCCGTGAAAAGGCGCTCAAACATAAGCCTAAGCTGATCGTGGCCGGAGCAAGCGCATATCCGCGCACCATCGATTTTAAAAAGTTCCGCGAAATCGCTGATGAAGTCGGAGCCTATGTGATGGTGGACATGGCGCATATCGCCGGACTTGTAGCAGCAGGTCTTCACCCGAATCCTGTTCCTTACGCTGACTTTGTGACGACGACAACTCATAAAACGCTTCGCGGACCGCGCGGCGGCATGATTCTTTGCCGTGAAGAGTTTGCGAAACAAATTGACAAGTCGATCTTCCCTGGAATTCAAGGCGGACCGTTAATGCACGTGATCGCTGCAAAGGCTGTTTCCTTTGGCGAAGCTTTAAAGGACGAATTCAAAACATATGCCCAAAATGTCATCAACAATGCGAAGCGCTTGGCTGAAACATTGAAAAAAGAGGGTATCGAGCTCGTATCCGGCGGAACGGATAACCATCTTGTGCTGGTCGACCTGCGCTCTCTCGGCATTACCGGAAAAGTGGCTGAAAATGTACTTGATGAAGTCGGCATCACCGTCAACAAAAACGCGATTCCTTATGATCCTGAAAAACCTTTCGTTACGAGCGGAATCCGCGTCGGTACAGCAGCTGTGACGAGCCGCGGCTTTGATCTGGAAGCGATCGAAGAAGTGGGAGCGATCATTGCGCTTGCCCTTAAAAACCATGAAGACGAAGCGAAACTTGAAGAAGCAAAACAGCGTGTAGAAGCGCTGACAAACAGATTCCCGTTGTATACCGGGCTTGATTACTAAGATATTTGCGCCGCTCCGAAAAGGGGCGGCTTTTTTCATAAAATTGTCTCCTGATTTTTGTTGAAACAAGCTGTTTTTTTATGTAGAATCAATAGAAGTGTGTGAAAAAAGGAGCTGAAGACGGATATGGGAAAGGTATATGTGTTTGATCACCCTCTTATACAGCATAAGCTTACATACATCCGGGACGTAAAGACCGGAACGAAAGAATTCAGAGAGCTTGTTGATGAGGTTGCAACGCTGATGGCATTTGAGATTACGCGAGACCTGCCGCTGGAGGAAGTGAATGTAGAGACTCCTGTGCAAATGGCAAAGTCAAACGTCATCGCCGGAAAAAAACTCGGGGTTGTTCCGATTCTGAGAGCAGGGCTTGGAATGGTAGACGGAATTTTGAAGCTGATTCCTGCTGCAAAAGTCGGACATGTCGGGCTTTACCGTGATCCTGAAACATTGAAGCCTGTTGAGTATTATGTCAAGCTTCCATCCGATGTTGAAGAACGCGAATTCATCGTCGTCGATCCGATGCTGGCAACCGGAGGTTCGGCGGTAGAGGCGCTGAACAGCTTGAAAAAACGCGGCGCAAAAAATATCCGCTTTATGTGTCTGATCGCTGCCCCGGAAGGTGTAGACGAAGTGCAGAAGCATCATCCTGACGTTGACATTTACATTGCCGCTCTGGATGAAAAACTAAATGAAAAAGGATATATCGTTCCCGGATTGGGCGACGCCGGAGACCGCATGTTCGGAACGAAATAATGTAAGAAAATCCTGAAAAAGGGTTTTCTTTTTTTGTGTTTTATACCATAATTAAACATGTGTGCGTCTTAAATGAGGCGAATTTGTGAACATTTTGTGAGAGCTGCTGTGATTATGAATAGTTTTTTAACTTTAAACAGATTGACACCTCAGGGGGGCTATTGTATGCTAAAATAGGCTATTATGATAAGGTTTTCATAGCGGTTATCATAATGACCAGTCCTCTGTTAAAATCCTTTGAAAACCCCATATTTGCAGGCGACAGACAGATCACCGGCCCAAGAATTTTCGGACTGTGTGAAGTCTTGAGCAGAACACTACGTTCTGTAAAATGGTCAGACCGCCTAGTTTACCGTAATCGTAAGATAGATTTAAAATTTTCACATCAGGAGCGTATTTGATGACCGATGCGAGTCTTTCATTCCGTAGGCAACAAAAATATGTCCTATATATTTTAGCAGTCTGCGTGTTAGGCTATGGATTTCTGCCATATCAGGCAATTTTTTTAGGCCTGATTACCGGCACTGTTTTCAGCTATTTCAATCTCTGGCTGCTGGCCAAAAGGATGCAGGCCTTCGATAAAGCAGTGGCAAAGGGCAAAATGATCCGTTCTCTCGGGACTGCTTCCAGATTGTGCAACGCCATTATCGCGGCGGCCATTGCTTATAAATACCCTGAATATATTCATTTGGCAGGCGTCATTGTGGGGTTGATGACAATTTATCCTGTCATTATGATAGATTCCTTTATCCAGCTAAAACGTTCATCAATGGAAGAGAGGTGAAAACCCTTTGAATCACGAATCTAGAATTGTTAATTTCTTAGGCCTCAATTTTGATTTAACTAGCATTCTAATGATTACTGTGACAAGCATCATCGTCTTTCTGATAGCGGTGCTGACCACAAGAACACTCGCGATCCGGCCGACGAAAGCTCAGAACTTTATGGAGTGGATTGTCGACTTTGTTCGCAATATTATCGGCAGCACAATGGATCTTAAAGTCGGCAGAGACTTTCTCGCCCTTGGCATAACCCTGCTGATGTACATATTTGTTGCCAACATGCTCGGCCTTCCGTTTTCCATAACAGTAGGCCACGAATTATGGTGGAAATCCCCTACGGCCGATCCGGCGGTTACTTTAACCCTCGCCGTCATGGTAGTAGGCCTCACTCATTACTACGGAGTGAAAAGGAAAGGGTTGGGGGAGTATACCAAAGATTTCTTCAGACCAATTCCATATTTAGTGCCGCTCAAAATCATTGAAGAATTTGCGAACACATTAACATTGGGATTGCGTCTTTACGGTAATATTTTCGCCGGCGAAATTCTGCTCGGCCTTCTTGCCGGACTGGCAACCAACTTCTATTCTCAAAGCATTTTCCTGGGGCTGGTTGGAACCATTGGAGCGGTTGTGCCGATGATCGTATGGCAGGCGTTCAGCTTGTTCGTAGGTACAATCCAGGCATTCATCTTCACGATGTTAACAATGGTTTACATGTCTCACAAAGTAAGTCATGAACACTAAAAATAAGACATATCCGCTAAGGATAACAATTTAAAGGAGGAACTTTTTCATGAGTTTAATAGCAGCTGCAATCGCAATTGGATTAGGTGCACTTGGTGCAGGTATTGGTAACGGACTTATCGTATCGCGTACAGTAGAAGGAATCGCTCGTCAGCCTGAGGCTGGAAAAGAATTGAGAACCCTTATGTTCATCGGGGTAGCATTGGTTGAGGCCCTTCCGATTATCGCTGTTGTTATCGCGTTCTTAGCGTTCTTCAGCTAAAAGCGAATATAAAACTGGTAAATGGCGAAGATCACTGCAAGAGGCCTTCGCCATTGCTTTATGGTTGCTTGAACTGTCATAACGGCCGGAAGAATCACCCTCCTGAAAAAAGAGGGAGAACATTTTTCGATGGCCTCGGAGAGATAATCTGCAAGAAGGGAGTTGCCGTATTCGATGTCTTTTTTACCACAGGTTATGGGTGCAGGAGTAGGGTTTAACGCCGGAACAATGCTGTTCCAGCTTGTTGCCATGCTGATTTTGTTAGCGCTCTTGAAGAAATACGCTTTAGGGCCGCTATTAAATATAATGAAAGAGCGTGAAGACTACATTACCGGAGAGATCTCCTCTGCCGAGAAAAAGAATGAAGAAGCGAAGAAGCTCATTGAGGAGCAGCAGGCGCTTTTGAAAGAAGCACGCGAAGAATCCCAGTCTCTGATTGAAAACGCGAAAAAACTGGGTGAACAGCAAAAGGATGAAATCATCAAGGCTGCGCGCCAGGAAGCAGAACGCATGAAAGAATCAGCCAGAAGCGAGATCGTCAAAGAAAGAGACCAGGCTGTCACCGCGCTGCGCGAGCAGGTTGCATCATTGTCTGTGATGATCGCTTCTAAAGTAATCGAAAAAGAGCTGGACGAACAAGCCCAGGAAAAATTGATCCAAGACTATCTTAAAGAAGTAGGAGAAAGCCGATGAGCCAATCAGCTGTCTCCAAACGCTACGCAGCCGCTCTGTTTGACATTGCCCTTGAATCCAAGCTGGTCAATGAAATAGAAGAAGAGCTGACCGTCGTTAAGAAGATATTTATTGAGCATAAAGACCTCAATGCCGTTCTGGGTCATCCTAAAGTGCCCGCTGAAAAGAAAAAGCAGATTTTAAAAGACTCGTTCGGATCCGTTTCGACTGCAGTCTTACATACGCTTTATCTTCTCGTTGACCGCAGCCGCACGTCAATCGTCCCGGATCTCGCGGACGAATATGTCAAAATGGCGAACCGGTTCCGCGGGACGGAAGATGCGATCGTATACTCTGTAAAACCGCTCAGCGAAGAGGAAATTTCCTCTTTTTCTCAAGTGTTTGCAAAAGAAGCAGGCGCCGCTTCACTGCGCGTCAGAAACGAAGTGAATCCGGATCTGATCGGCGGTGTGAAAATCCGCATCGGGAACCGCATTTATGACGGCAGTGTAAGAGGAAAGCTTGACCGGATAGAACGTCAATTAGCAGGCGAAAATCGAAAGAAGGGGTGAAACCTAAGTGAGCATCAAAGCTGAAGAAATTAGCACTCTCATAAAACAGCAAATTGAAAACTATCAGTCTGAAATAGAAGTTCACGACGTAGGTACGGTAATTCAGGTCGGTGACGGTATCGCACGCGTACACGGCCTTGATAACTGTATGGCAGGTGAGCTTGTCGAATTTTCAAACGGTGTGCTGGGCTTAGCTCAGAACCTTGAAGAATCAAATGTAGGTATCGTTATTTTGGGACCTTACAAAGACATCCGTGAAGGTGACGAAGTTAAAAGAACCGGCCGGATCATGGAAGTCCCTGTCGGCGAAGAGCTGCTCGGCCGCGTTGTCAACCCGCTCGGCCAGCCTGTTGACGGAATGGGCCCGGTTCTCACAAGCAAAACCCGTCCGATCGAAAGCCCGGCTCCTGGAGTTATGGATCGTAAATCCGTACACGAGCCGCTTCAAACGGGGATCAAATCAATCGATGCTTTAATTCCGATCGGCCGCGGCCAGCGTGAGCTGATTATCGGTGACCGTCAAACGGGTAAAACGTCGATTGCGATCGATACAATTCTGAATCAGAAAGACCAGGATATGATTTGTATCTATGTCGCGATCGGTCAGAAAGAATCGACAGTCCGCGGCGTTGTCGAAACGCTTCGCAAACACGGCGCCCTTGACTATACGATCGTTGTGACGGCTTCCGCTTCACAGCCTGCCCCTCTATTGTACCTCGCGCCGTATGCAGGGGTTGCGATGGGAGAGGAATTCATGTACAACGGCAAGCACGTGCTGGTTGTGTATGACGACCTTTCAAAACAGGCTACCGCATATCGTGAACTGTCCTTGCTTCTTCGCCGTCCTCCTGGTCGTGAAGCATTCCCTGGGGATGTATTCTATCTTCACTCCCGTTTGCTTGAACGCGCTGCAAAATTGAGCGACGCCAAAGGCGGAGGATCTTTAACGGCACTTCCGTTCGTTGAAACGCAAGCAGGCGACATTTCGGCGTACATTCCGACAAACGTCATTTCGATCACTGACGGACAAATCTTCCTGCAGTCTGATTTGTTCTTCTCTGGCGTGCGTCCTGCGGTCAACCCGGGATTGTCTGTATCCCGTGTCGGCGGGTCCGCGCAAATCAAAGCGATGAAGAAAGTTGCCGGTACGCTGCGCCTTGATTTGGCATCATACCGTGAGCTTGAAGCATTCGCACAATTCGGCTCAGATTTGGATAAAGCGACACAGGCGAAGCTGAATCGCGGTGCCCGTACGGTTGAAGTACTTAAACAGGATCTGCACAAACCGCTTCGCGTTGAAAAGCAGGTTGCGATTCTCTATGCTCTGACAAGAGGCTTCCTTGATGATGTGCCTGTTGAGGATATCAAACGTTTTGAAGAAGAGCTCTTTATGTATCTTGACCAAAATCATAAAGATCTGCTCGATTCAATCGCCCAGACAGGAAACCTTCCTGCCGATGAGGACATGAAGGGTGCAATCGAAGGCTTTAAACGTACGTTCGCGCCAAGCAACTAAACAATAAAAAGTGAGAAAAAGGCTATCTTTTTCTCTCTTTTTCACGTCAATGCGAAGGAATTTGAAAACAAAAAGGTGGTGAAACCTTTTGGCCTCATTACGGGATATTAAATCCAGGATTGCTTCAAATAAAAAAATGAGTCAAATTACGAAAGCCCAGGAAATGGTTTCTGCTTCAAAGCTGAACCGGGCTGAAAACAAAGCGAAATCGTTTGTTCCTTATATGGAAAAAATGCAGGAAGTCGTTGCCGATATCGCAGTCGGATACACCGGCAAACACCCGATGATGTCAAGCCGCCCAGTGAAGCGGACCGGGTACCTTGTCATCACAGCTGACCGCGGCTTGGCGGGGGCGTTCAATGCAAACGTACTCCGCAAAGCGTATCAAAGGATTCAGGAACGCCATCAATCCAAAGATGAGTATGCGGTCATCGCGGTCGGAAGAATGGGGCGCGATTTCTTTAAAAAGCGCGGAATTCCTGTCATTTCTGAAATGACGGGGATCAGGGACGAAGTGACGTTTTCAGAAATCAAAGATTTGGCGAACAGCACGGTGCAAATGTATATTGACGAAACCTTTGATGAACTGTATCTGTTCTACAACCATTTTGTCAGCGCGATTTCCCAGGAGGTAACGGAGAAAAAGCTGCTGCCTTTGACAGATATTGCGCCTAACAAGAAAAAGACGTCATTTGAGTTTGAACCGGATGAAGAAGAGATTCTGGAAGTGCTCCTTCCCCAGTATGCGGAAAGCTTGATTTTTGGCGCGCTTCTTGACAGCAAAGCGAGCGAACATGCTGCGAGAATGACGGCGATGAGAAATGCGACAGACAATGCAAAAGAGATTATCGCCGATCTTGAACTGTCATACAACCGTGCCCGTCAGGCATCCATCACGCAGGAAATTACGGAAATTGTCGGCGGTGCAGCTGCTTTAGAATAGAAAAAGTTTGTCAGGAGGGATAGAGATGAAAAAAGGACGCGTTAGCCAGGTATTAGGGCCGGTCGTAGATGTTCGTTTTGAAGACGGTCACTTGCCTGAAATATATAATGCGATTAAAGTTACACATAAAGCGCAGAACGAGAATGAAGTGGACATCGATCTTACCCTTGAAGTAGCGCTTCACTTGGGTGATGATTCAGTTCGTACAATTGCAATGGCTTCAACTGACGGTGTTACACGCGGAATGGAAGCCATCGACCTGGGAGAGCCGATCTCCGTTCCGGTCGGAAACGTAACACTCGGCCGCGTATTTAATGTACTCGGGGAAAATATCGATTTGGATGAGCCGCTTCCGGCTGATGCTGCCAAAGATCCGATTCACAGAGAAGCTCCAAAATTTGATCAGCTATCAACAGAGGTTGAAATCTTAGAGACGGGTATTAAAGTCGTCGACTTGCTCGCTCCATATATCAAAGGCGGAAAGATCGGTCTTTTCGGAGGAGCGGGAGTTGGAAAAACCGTTTTGATTCAGGAGCTGATCAACAACATCGCTCAAGAGCACGGCGGTATCTCTGTATTCGCAGGTGTCGGCGAGCGTACGCGTGAAGGAAACGACCTTTACTATGAAATGAAAGATTCCGGCGTTATCGGCAAAACGGCAATGGTCTTCGGTCAGATGAACGAGCCGCCTGGTGCGCGGATGCGCGTTGCCTTGACCGGACTTACAATGGCCGAGCATTTCCGTGATAAAGAAGGCCAGGACGTATTGTTCTTTATCGATAACATCTTCCGATTCACTCAAGCAGGATCTGAAGTATCTGCACTTCTTGGACGCATGCCGTCAGCGGTTGGTTATCAGCCGACGCTTGCGACCGAAATGGGTCAGCTTCAGGAACGGATCACATCAACAAATGTCGGATCTGTAACATCGATTCAGGCGATCTACGTTCCTGCCGATGACTATACTGACCCGGCGCCGGCTACGACGTTCGCTCACTTGGATGCGACGACGAACCTTGAGCGTAAGCTGTCGGAAATGGGGATTTATCCTGCGGTCGATCCGCTTGCATCCACTTCCCGTGCGCTTTCGCCTGAAATCGTCGGAGAAGAGCACTATGAAGTGGCGCGCAGCGTTCAGCAGATCCTGCAGCGCTACAAAGAGCTTCAGGATATCATCGCGATGCTCGGAATGGATGAGTTGTCAGACGAAGATAAGCTTGTCGTCAGCCGTGCGCGCCGCGTACAATTCTTCCTGTCGCAAAACTTCCACGTAGCTGAACAGTTTACAGGACAAAAAGGTTCTTACGTACCTGTCAAAGAAACGGTAAAAGGCTTCAAAGAAATCCTTGAAGGTAAGTATGATCACCTTCCTGAGGACGCTTTCCGCCTTGTCGGCCGAATCGAAGAAGTTGTCGAAAAAGCGAAAGAAATGGGTGTAGAAGTATAATCTGGTCCTAGGAGGGTAAAAGCATGAAGACCTTAAAAGTCAATATCGTTACTCCCGACGGCCCAGTATACGATGCGGATATAGAAATGGTAAGCGTTAGAGCAGAGAGCGGTGAGCTTGGTATTTTACCCGGCCATATTCCGACGGTTGCTCCGCTAAAAATTGCTGCAGTCCGTCTGAAAAAAGACGGTCAAACTGAGCTGGTTGCCGTCAGCGGGGGGATAGTGGAAGTCCGCCCTGACCATGTCACCATTCTGGCCCAGACGGCGGAAACATCTGAACAAATTGACAAAGAACGCGCCTTGGCCGCAAAACGGCGTGCCGAGGAACGTTTGCAAAAGCAAACTCCAGATGTTGACATTATTCGGGCAGAGCTTGCTTTAAAACGCGCGATTAACCGGTTGGATGTTGCGAGATAGAGATAAGGATCCTTCCCATATTTAAGGATGGGAAGGGTCTTTTATATTCAAGATCAAACAGAATTGAAAATGTTGAAAAATGTTCACAAATTGTTCGCCTTTTTAGTATGAATCTATCTATAATACAAAATAGTAAGCTATGTTCTCTTCCACCAAAAAGAGGACGTAAGACATTCAAGTAAGCTCCTAAAACACAAGCCCCTCAGGCAACAGAGGATCACTCCATCTATGGGAAAAAGTTCTATCATGAACGACTTAACATGCAACATCAAAACTGTTAAAATGACTTGAAATGACCAGCAACATTCCTTTATCCTACGGCAGAAGAGACGAGGCTGGCCGGAAGCACCAAACCGGCTGAACGTAAGGAGGCGTCATCAATAATGGAAGAGATCGGACAACAGGCTGCTGTCAGTATCATCGTTCATCTTTTTTTTATTGCATTGACTTGGTGGGCTCTTCTGGCGGTCAATATTGATCCGCTTATCAGGAAAGGAAAAGTCATTCAGGCGAGGGTGTTAATGATCATCATTACAATCGCCGTCGGCTCCACCGTCAGCAATTTTTTCTTGGACTATCTTTATTATTCCAGACAGCTTCAAAATTTATTTTCATGATTGAGTAAAAGAATTTATGGGAATGGACGAATATGGGTAACACCGCGTTCTGCAAAATCACCGGAGACCTTGTTTTTCCACGTATGCTTTTCCTGCGATCCGTCAACAATGGAGAGTAGGAGAGGATGATGCAGAATGAAGACAAAACAAACGGTTAATGCCCTTATTTTTATTGTGGTTTTATTTTTAATTGTTCATGTCTTTCAATCGCTTGAAGCAGCGGGCAATACGCCGCTTGAACAGCTGGCGGAAGGTTTGAGCCGCCATGATGTCGAGCTTGAAGAGTGGACCATGCATACAAAAAAACAGCTTACCCTAAGTGAAAAAGATTTTTTTGCAAAACTGAAACATTTCAAGAAACAGCATCGACAATATGAATGGACTTTAACGCGGGAAGACGACGATACAGTTAAAGCGACAGGTGTTTTTCAGGACAAAAAAAATCATATCAATTCCAAAATACATTTGGTATCCACCCACAAAAACCAGAGACTTGTTTCGTATTTATTGTATGAGCAAAAAGGCGCGGGACCACGGGAAAACTGGAATGCTACATATAAGCAGTTTGAACGGGATGCATTCGACATAATGCGAGAAAAGACCGCAATTTTTACTTGTCTAAAGGGCCATTTAAATGGTATGATGAATGTTGTTTTGCAAAAAAAAGCAAATGAGCTAGTACATGAATTTGATGCAAAGTCAGTTGAAGATTTAATTGAACCAAATTTCGTTTCTATTTCTGCTTACACTAACGAGTGGAAAGAATCCATCAAGACAGAAAAACACCGTATGAATTTGCAAGTCTCGCTTAGAAATGCGGGAATGGGCGAAAAACTTACCGTCACGGTTGGCACACCAATCGTCACGACTGAATATTAATATAGAGAAATTGGGACGCGGAGGGGAATACCTTGGAAAAAATCATCGTCCGCGGCGGTCGAAAGTTAAACGGCACAGTCAAAGTTGAAGGAGCAAAAAATGCCGTTTTACCAGTTATCGCTGCATCTTTATTAGCCAGTGAAGAAAAAAGCGTAATATGTGATGTGCCTACGCTCTCCGATGTATATACGATTAACGAAGTGTTACGTCATTTAGGCGCAAGTGTACATTTTGAAAATAATACAGTAACGGTTGATGCATCTCGCACTTTGTCTACGGAAGCTCCGTTCGAATATGTTCGTAAAATGCGCGCATCCGTATTGGTGATGGGTCCGCTTCTTGCTCGCACAGGCCATTCGAGAGTGGCTTTGCCTGGAGGATGTGCAATCGGTTCAAGACCGATCGATCAGCATCTGAAAGGCTTTGAAGCAATGGGGGCAAAAATTAAGGTCGGAAACGGCTTTATTGAAGCGACTGTAGAAGGCCGCCTTCAAGGAGCGAAAATTTACCTTGATTTCCCTAGTGTCGGAGCAACTGAAAACCTGATTATGGCTGCAGCTTTGGCTGAGGGCACGACAACTCTCGAAAATGCTGCTAAAGAGCCTGAAATCGTTGATCTGGCTAACTATATCAATGCAATGGGCGGTAAAATTCGGGGTGCCGGTACAGGCACCATTAAAATTGAAGGCGTTAAGGCGCTTCATGGGGCAAAACATACGATTATTCCTGACCGGATAGAGGCGGGAACGTTCATGGTTGCCGCGGCGATTACCGAAGGGAACGTACTGGTAAAGGGAGCGGTTCCTGAGCACTTAACATCTTTAATTGCGAAAATGGAAGAAATGGGCGTTCAAATCTTGGAAGAAGGAGACGGTCTTCGGATCATCGGTCCTTCTGAATTGAAGCCTATTGATTTAAAAACAATGCCACATCCAGGTTTCCCGACTGATATGCAGTCACAGATGATGGCTCTTTTGATGCGCGCAAATGGAACCAGCATGATCACAGAAACCGTCTTTGAGAACCGCTTCATGCACGCGGAAGAATTCCGCCGTATGAACGGAGATATTAAAATCGAAGGCCGTTCTGTCATCATTAATGGTCCTGTGCAGCTTCAAGGCGCTGAAGTTGCCGCAACGGATCTTCGCGCCGGCGCAGCTCTTATCCTTGCTGGCCTTGTTGCTGACGGTCATACACGCGTAACCGAATTAAAACATTTAGACCGTGGATATGTCAACTTCCACCAAAAACTTGCCGGTCTCGGCGCTGATATTGAGCGCGTTAACGATGAAGAAGCAGTTCATATTGAAAATAAAGAAGTTGTATCCGATTTAAATGCATAAATCAACCTGAAATCAGTATGTCATACGGCATACTGATTTTTGCGTTTCAAGTATTCTATATCAGTATGCCTCCCATATCTATCATTATGCACAAGAATTGCTTTTAAAATACGTAGCAGCAGTTGAAAAAGTACAGTCATATTAGCTTGTCCCCGCCCATAAAATGAAAGAGACAAAACAGAAATGGGGGCACTGATTTGAAACAGCTCATAATTGTACTAGCAGGAATCTGCACGCTGATTTTACTCATACCAACACTGCTTGTCCTCCCTTTTCACGGGGGACCGGGGGCAATTAAAACAGAGAAACACGCTCAGCAACACGAGGAAAAAAAGAAAGTCACCTTAAAAGAGTCTCCCGTTTCAATTCCGGTCTACAGAACGGCTGACCGGAAAGTTGAAGACATTCCGCTTGAAGAGTATGTCATCGGTGTCGTTGCCTCGGAAATGCCGGCAGATTTTGATATCGAAGCTTTAAAAGCACAAGCGCTGGCAGCCCGCACATACATTGTGAGGCAAATGGTGTCAGAGCAAGCTGTACAGTCGCCGAAAGGCTCGCTGGTCGATGATACGCAGATGTTCCAGGTGTATAAAAACAAAGAGGAGCTCCGCAGGCTGTGGAAGAAGGATTACGATTGGAAAATCAAAAAGGTGACCGAAGCTGTAGCCAGTACGCAAGGCAAAATTTTAACCTATGAGCATAAGCCTATTGATGCTTCGTTCTTCTCGACGAGCAACGGGTACACCGAGAATGCCGGAGCTTATTGGACAAGTGATATTCCGTACCTGCAAAGCGTGAAAAGCTCCTGGGACACAAAATCGCCGAAATTCCTGAACCATAAAACGTTTACTGTCGCTGAATTTGAACAAAAGCTCGGTGTCAAGCTGCCCGGTTCAAACAGCATCGGAGAGATCACCGAAAGAACGCCGGGAAAACGCGTAGCGACTGCCGTCATCAATGGAAAGAAGCTTGAGGGAAGAGATATTCGCGAAAAGCTCGGCCTCAAATCGGCAGACTTTGATTGGAAACGCGACGGGAATCAGATTACAGTCACGACAAGGGGATTTGGACATGGAGTGGGAATGAGCCAATACGGTGCGCATTATATGGCGAAAGACGGCAAGAAAGCAGAAGACATCGTCAAGTATTATTACAAAGGAACAGCCGTATCCAATGCAGATGAATTTTTAAATAAATACATGGCGAAAAAATAAAACAAAAGACGTCTGCCTCTTGGCGGCGTCTTTTTGAATATCATCGAAATTTGGCATTCCCATGAATTTGATGCACGCTAAATTATTATACAAATATTTCTAAAAACATGTGCCGGAGGGCTTGCTGAACAGCGTCAAAAGGCCGCAAACGCCGTATCAACAATAGGGGTCACAGGTTATAAAGTCTATTTTATATACTTGTTGTATGATGAATTGAATAACGAGGAAAAGGAGACATGCCCTATTTATTTCTCCCTGGTGTTCTTCTACGATAATAATGTGTTAACGACTTTATTTCAGAAAGGGGAAAGGGAGAAATGAAGAAGAAGATGACATTGGGCATTTTGACCGCTATGGTTCTCAGTCTTGGTTCGCCTGCTTTTGCAGCTGAGAAAAAACAGGAGGTAACAGTTGCCGAAGATGCGCCCAACGTTGCGATTATGCTTGATGCAAGCGGCAGCATGGCTAAAAAGATCGGCGGGGTCTCAAAATACGAGCTTGCCAAAAATGAAGCGTTCAGCTTTGGTTCCAAGCTTGAAAATGCAAACGTGCTCATGAGAGTTTTCGGTTCAGAGGGAAACAATAAAAATTCCGGAAAAGTGCAGTCCTGCAATGCAATCAGAGGGGTGTACGGCTTCCAAACGTATGACGAGCAAAGCTTCCGCAATTCCTTAAACGGCATCGGACCGACCGGATGGACACCAATCGCAAACGCGCTGCAAGATGCAAAAAACGCGCTTGACCAGCTGGACAACAACGGGAAAAACGTCGTCTATCTGCTGACAGACGGTGAGGAAACATGCGGAGGCAATCCGGTAAAAGTCGCAACAGAACTGCGCAAATCCAATGCGGTTGTCAACGTGATCGGCTTTGATTATGAAGGAGACTTCCACGGACAATTGACCAGTATCGCAGCAGCTGGCGGCGGTGAATATTTCCAGGCAAAAACTAAAAATGACATCAAAAGAATTTTTACTCAGGAAGCAATTGAGCTTTCTAAATAAACTGGAAAAAAGCTGTGGACATGTTTCCGCAGCTTTCCTTTTGTGATGAAAAGATTGTCAAAAGTCAAGAAAAATACTTTACAAATATTAAGTTATTGTGTCAGAGCGTTGAACCCTGCTGCGTCCTTTGGAGGGGTTATTTGTCGTAACGGTAGCTTTATTGGGATGAAATCGGCCTTTTAGCAGACTTTTTTGATAGGTCTTAAGTGAATGCGTCGATCGATTATCGTAAGGATTATGAAGAATTTGTGAATTTGAAAAGGAGATCCGGCCTATTTATTTCTATCAAGCCTTCTTTTACGATGTTGGTGGACTTGATCTCATGCGGAAGATCGGTCCGAAAAAACAAATGCGGAAAGGAAAGTGAGAAAGTTGAAAAAGAGGTTTGCTCTGTTGACAACGTTCACCATGCTTTTGTCATTGGCGCCGGCAGCAGCTTTTGCGGCTGAAAACGGAAATGCGGACAACAGCAAAAAAGATGTCAATGTTGCAGTTGTGCTTGACGCAAGCGGCAGCATGGCACAAAAGGTTGAAGGAGAAAGAAAATTTGATATTGCCAAAGAATCCGTAACCGATTTTGCCGACCTGCTTTCAAGCGATGCGAATGTCATGCTGAATGTTTTCGGACATAAAGGCAACAATAAAAACTCAGGAAAAGAAGTATCCTGCGGTACGACTGAAACCGTCTATGATCTGCAGCCGTTTTCTTTCAATTCATTCGAAAACGCTTTAAGCGGAATCAAGCCTACAGGCTGGTCTCCGATTGCAAAATCTCTTTATGATGTAAAAGATGATCTTGCCGATAAAGATGGGAAGAATTATGTCTACATCGTGACAGACGGTGAAGAAACATGCGGAGGGGATCCTGTTCAGGCAGCAAAAGATCTGCGCAAATCCAACATTAAAACGATCGTCAACATTGTTGGGCTGGATGTAAAAACCGTGAAAGAAAAAGCAAAGCTTAAAAAAGTAGCTGACGCCGGCGGCGGAAAATTGATTGAAGCCGACTCAGCTTCTGATTTTAAAAAGGTATGGAAAGAAGAAGGCGTAAAACTGTCTCAGTAACTCCATACGAGAACGGGACGGCAGCAGAGCCGTCCCGACTGTTAAGCTAATCGGTCGACATTTCGAGTTCTTCGATTCGTTTTTCCGCATAGCGCGGATCTTTTCTCGAATGGAAAATCTCCGCCTTTTCAATCATGACCGCCGTGTTGTATTCCGGAATACGGGCATGGTTTTCGTATACGCCTTTAGGGATCAGCACATTTCCTTCCGGCCAGTAGACTGCCGTGTTTCCGCGTTGTACGCCGGCATATTTTGCCCGCCCTTGGAAAGTTCCGTAGCGGTTGAATAGAACGATCGCTTCTCCATCTTGAATATAAAGCTCCTCGGCATCTTTTGGATTGATCATGACATCCCGGCGATCTGCAGCGTTGAAAGGATCTTTTTCACTATAAATCATCGAGTTGAACTGTTTTCCGCGCCTTGTCGTAACGAGAAAGCGTCCTTCCGTTTGTCTGTTTTCAGGAAGATCGACAGGGATCAGGTTGCCCCTGCCGTCTGCCGTCGGACAAACACCGCCTTCACAAAGCCAGGCGCCGCCCCATTGAAAGACATCTCCGCGTTTTTTTAAATGCTGAATCCCGTCATAATTCCGGTTGGCAGCAGCGATTTCTTCACGGATTTCCGCAGCGCCGTCAAAATGGATCAGTTCTTTGTCTTCGGGCCGGACCCGTTTGGCGAGATCTACATAAATTTCCCATTCTGAACGGGCTTCTCCGATGCGCGGTCCTTTAATTTCGGGGCTGAAGTATACCATCCGTTCCGTACTGGTCGAGGTTCCTCCGCCAGGCTGTTCATACCTTGTCATCGCAGGGAGAATGATGACTTCCTCTTTGGCATCGACCAGGGTAGAGGTATTGAAGATGATGTCCTGATGGACTCTCACTTCAACTTCCTGCAATGCTTTTTTGATAAAATCAGGGTTCGGCATCGTCTCCAAAAAGTTTCCTCCGCTTGTATAAAACACTTTTACTTTTCTTTCGCTTCCGCTCGGCAGCAGCATGTTTTCGATCGTCTGGCCGATCGTATCGCCTTGCCAAGTCGGTAAGCGGAAGCCCCAAACCTTCTCGATCCGTGCGGCATTTTCCTCGTCAAAATCACCGCCTGGGAGGACGAAAGGATCGGCACCCATTTCTCCAGAGCCCTGCACACCGCTGTGCCCTCTGATCGGCATAACGCCGCAATGCTTTCTGCCGATGAATCCTTGTAAAAGGGCGAGATTTGCCACCTGTGAAATGTTGTCGGTCGCAAAACGGTGCTGTGTGAGCCCCATGCTCCAAATGAAAACGCCGGTTTTCGCCCGGGCCAGCAAGACGGCGAATTCTTTCATTCTCTCTTTTGATATGCCGGATGACTCTTCAAGCGTCTTCCAATTTTGTTTTTCGATGTGCTGTTTAAGCTCAGTGAACCCGTTTGTGTGTGCATCGATAAAGGCGCGGTCAATGCTTGAACCTGGTGCCTCCCGCTCCATTTCAAACCAGTGCTTCATCACCCCGTTCATAAAGGCAATGTCGCCGCCGATATTGACTTGGTAAACATCATCGGTGATTTTGGTGCCGAAAAGGGCGCTCTCAGGTATCGATGGAATCCAGTATTTCTCCATCGATGGCTCCCGGTACGGATTGATCATAATGATTTTCGTTCCCGCTTTTTTGGCGGCATACATGTATTTTGTTGACACCGGCTGATTATTGGCAGCGACAGACCCCCAGAAGACGAGGACATCCGTTCCGATCCAGTCTCGGTAGCTGCAGCTTGAGGCGCCGATGCCAAGGGACCTTTTTAAAGCCGTTTTGCTTGGCGAGTGGCAGATCCGCGAGGCGTTGTCAATGTTGTTTGTGCCGATAAACCGCGCCGCTTTTGCGGCCGTATAGTACACCTCATTCGTTATGCCTCTGGCTGTTAAATAAAAGGCGAGCTGCCGTTTATCAATCGATTTGATTTTGTCCGCGATTCGGCTGAGCGCTTCATCCCACGAAATTCTCGAGAACGATCGTTCACCATTTTTTCTCGACAGCGGATAGGGGATGCGTCCAAGCTTTCTCAGCTCGGTGCTGTCCAGCTTTCGCAGCTGTTCGATGTCGGCGGACAGCCATTTGTCCTCGATCGCAGGCATTGTATTTAAGCGCAGGACGTTCAGCCGCGTCGTGCATAAATGAGGGCCTGTGAGCGTCTGATCGCGGAGTCCGGACACACCGAGCGCACAGCCGTCGCACACGCCTTGCGTCAAAATTCTGTAGGCGTACGGAAGGTTGTCTTTATTGTCCCACGCTGTTTTCATCGTATCTCTGATATGCTTCGGCTTTACCTTTCCGAGTCCCATCGGCGCCCAAGACGCCCACAGTTTTGGCGCGGGCTTTTTATTCAGCTTCATCGGACCTTGATGCTTTGTTTTTCCCATTCCCTTCTCTCCTTTCCAGCGGATACTGCAGATCATCCTTTTAGCGAGTTTGAGACATGAACCGCCGCTTTTTTCCGCAACTGTTTAATGTCCGTTCTAATGAATATCGAAATGAACAGGGCGATGGCGAACAGTGCCGCAAACACCGTCAGGCTTTGGCTGTAGCTCCCTGTTGCATCGCGTACCCAAGAAGAGAACATCGGGCCTGCAAGCCCTGCCGCCGCCCAAGCCGTTAAAATGTATCCGTGGATCGCACCGAGCTGCTTTGTTCCGAACAAATCCCCGATATAAGCCGGAATTGCGGCAAACCCTCCGCCATAGCACGTATAGATCAATGCCATCAAAACAGAGAAGGCGGCCTTGTCGGAAATGAACGGCAAAAGCGGGAAGGCGATCAGCTGTATGGCGAAAAAGACGGTATACGTATTCGGCCGTCCGATGTAATCAGATACAGAGGCCCAGCCGATGCGCCCTAAACCGTTAAATGCGCCCAAAACGCCGACGAGCGCGGCGGCCGCGGCGGCGGACATGCCCGCACTTTCCTGCGCCAGCGGTGAAGCGATTGATATGATGGCGATTCCGCACGTAACATTAATAAAAAGCATCAGCCATAAATAATAAAAGCGTTTCGTTTTAATCGCTTCATTTGCCGTCAGCTGGGAAATATCAGCGCTTTGTGCTCTTCCGCTTTTTCCGGTTGAAAATCCTTCAGGCTGCCAGCCTTCTTCAGGCGGGGCGAGGTAAAGCGAAGAGAGCATCATCACAAGAAAGTAGCAGATACCGAGAATAAAAAAGGTGTTGGCTATACCGACCGCTGAGATCAGCTTTTGCATGATCGGGCTGCTGATCAAAGCCGCAAATCCGAAGCCCATAATGGCAAGCCCTGTGGCCAAGCCGCGGCGGTCAGGAAACCATTTAACAAGCGAAGATACGGGTGTAATATAGCCGACGCCGAGTCCGATCCCTCCGAAGACTCCATAAAACAAATAAAGCAGGGGAAGGGAGCCGATCTGAACGGCGAAGCCGGAAAACGTCACGCCAGCTCCGAAGAAAAGTGCGGCGAGCATGCCTGCTTTTTTGGGGCCGTGTTTTTCGACGAAGTGTCCCAAAAATGCGGCTGAAAGCCCGAGAAATAAAATAGCGATGCTGAACGTCAGACTGATCTGGCTGAGGCTCCAGCCGAAGGTTTCAGCGAGCGGGTTTGTAAAGACGCTCCATGCGTATACCGACCCGATTGACAAATGAATGCCTACAGCACATAAAGCAATGAGCCACCTGTTTTTCGCTTTTTTCATGTGAGAACCCCCTGTTGAAAAAGGCTGTAATAAAGACAGAAGGCTGCCGGGGAGCGATTGTTTGAAAGCGGTTTCTGAAGTTGCTGCGAAGAAGGGCAGTCTGTTTGAAAAGTGAATATTTTTTGAACTTTTAAAAAATAATATCATGTTTTCAAGCTATCAACAAGATGAAGCTTCCAAATTTGACCTGACGGTTGTGAAACGGCATGATAGACGAGTATAGTAATAGATATAGTAAGAAACAAAGGGGCGGAGTTATTCATGGGGAAAAACATCACAACAAGCCGAAAAATTTTCCGTTATGATAATGGAGAGCTGGTGCAGCAAGAAGATCAGATGGCGACGGAATTCCCCCTGACTGTCATGGTGAACGGCGAGGAATTTGTCACGCTTGTTTGCTCGCCGGACAGCCTGGAAGAACTGGTGATCGGATTTCTCGCATCTGAAGGGGTGATCCGATTTAAAAATGAGATTAAAAGGTTTACAATAGATGAAAGCCTCGGGTTCGCATATGTCGACCTTGTCAGCACAAAAAAGCTGCAGCTGAAGGATTACACAAAGCGGGTGATCGGCTCCTGCTGCGGAAAAGGGAGGCATTTTTATTTCCAGCAGGACGTCAAAACCGCAAAAACAGCGATTGACGGCGTGACCATTACGCCAGAGAACTGTTTGAAGCTGATGCGCGACATGCAGAAAAGCAGCAAGCTTTTTCACCATACGGGGGGCGTTCATAATGCCGCTTTGTGCAGCACAGACAAGCTGATTGCAGTCAGATCTGATATCGGAAGGCATAATGCGCTTGATAAATTGTACGGATATTGTTTGCTTCATCAGGTTCCTGTGCGCGATAAGCTGATCGTATTCAGCGGCAGAATTTCTTCGGAAGTGCTGCTTAAAGCCGCGAAAATCGGGGTTTCCGCGGTCATTTCCAAGTCGGCGCCGACCGAGCTGGCCATTCAGATGGCAGAGGAGCTGAATATCATGACGATTGGTTTTGCGAGAAACCGGTCATTCAATGTATACACGCATCACGAGCGAATTCAGTTTTCATAAAAGGAGGCAACAGGCGTGAACACCAACAGTGAACAAGTTTTGGATCAGAAAAGCCGGCCGCTTCGGGATTTAAGAATTTCTGTCACCGACCGCTGCAACTTAAGATGTACGTATTGCATGCCTGCAGAAATCTTTGGGCAGGATTATCCGTTTTTGCCAAAAGGCGAACTGTTGTCCTTTGAAGAGCTTGAACGATTGGCCAAGCTGTTTGTTCATCAGTTCGGGGTAGAAAAAATCCGTCTCACCGGCGGAGAGCCGCTGATGAGAAAAGATATGCCGGAATTAGTCGGGAAGCTTGCAGGGATCAAAGGGATTCGCGATATTGCGATGACAACGAACGGCGTTTTGCTGCCGGTTTACGCTGACAAGCTGAAAAAAGCGGGGCTGAAACGTGTAACGGTCAGCCTGGATTCCCTGGATGATGAGCGTTTCAAATCGATCAACGGAAGAGGCGTTTCCGTCAGCAAGGTGCTGGCCGGAATTGAAGCGGCGAAAAAGGCCGGACTCGGCGTCAAGATCAACATGGTCGTCCAGAAAGGGGTCAATGAGAAGGATATTTTGCCGATGGCCCGCTATTTCAAAGAAAAAGGCCATATTTTGCGGTTTATTGAGTTTATGGATGTCGGGAACACAAATGAATGGAACCGTCAGTCAGTGGTGGCCAAAGCGGATATCATCCGGATCATCAATGAAGATATGCCGATTGAACCGATCGACCCGAACTACGAAGGAGAAGTCGCAAAACGATACCGATACCTGGACGGCTCAGGAGAAATCGGTTTTATCTCTTCTGTATCCGATGCTTTTTGCACCACATGCAACAGAGCAAGACTATCGGCGAAAGGCGAGCTTTTCACATGTCTTTTCGCATCAAGCGGGTTTGATTTAAGAACCTTGATCAGAAGCGGGCAGACCGATCAGGAGCTGGCGGAGGCGATCGGCACCGTCTGGCGGAATCGCGATGACCAATATTCTCTCGACCGCGCTCTTGCAAAAGCGGTTCCGCGGAAAAAGGTTGAAATGTCCTATATTGGAGGATAATTGACTGCTCCTGAGAAGGCCGTCCATAGAGTAGATGGGCGGTTTTTTTCATGCTGAGGTCTGCTTGTTTTGCATATTGACAGGTTTGATACGGGGGAAAAGCGGAAATTTTCTTAAAAAACATTGCCTGAAACAGAAAGGATGATTGAATGTTCGGACTGCAGGATATTGTCAAATTCCTCTGGTCGTTCTTGATCGTTTTTCCTGCCGTGTCGGTGCTTCATGTCTTGGGCCACAGCGCCATGGCGGTGTTGTTCGGCGGGAAATCTTCGCTTGAAATCGGGATGGGCAAAAAATTGCTGAAAATCGGCCCTGTTCAAATCAGAAGTGTCTACTTCATGGATTCCTTCTGCAAATACGGGGATTTAAAATACGATAACCGTTTCACGAATGCGATGATTTATGCTGGCGGATCGCTGTTTAACTTAATGTCTATATTTATTATCAATCTGCTGATTATCAAAGACATCATACCCGAAAATATTTTTTTCTACCAATTTGTTTATTTTTCAACCTATTATGTATTTTTTGCTTTGATTCCCGTGAGGTATTCCGAAAATCATCTTTCTGATGGAATGGCAATTTATAAAGTGCTGAGGTATGGAGAGAAGTACGATATTAATAACTGAGCAGCCGGCTGCGGGCACATCCCGGAGCCGGCGTTTTTCAGAATGAATGATGTCTTCAGGCAGTTTCTTTAGCTTTCGAACGGCTTCGACGAATGTCTCTAAAGGATCACAGCCGCTAAAATATTGAAATGCTTCCCGATCCCCGTTGTTCATCACGACGAGATGATCGCCTCTTGTTACCAGCCCTTTTTCGCGGCGAAACGAGGTGACGGCATCATAGCGGATGTCAAGATGAAAAGGGGAGCCAAACAGGGAGGAATAAAACATGAACCGCCTGTCAGTGGCGGCAAGCACGCCTCTGTACGGAGTGTAACGTGCAGACAGTCTCGCGTTATAAGCGCAAAGAATAATAGATCTGATCTCTTCATTCGGCTCAAGCCGGCTATCCAAAGCTGCTTTTCCTTCTGTTATCTCCTTCATTGAAAAACACTCCTTTCATCAGTAGATACGAAAGAGACTGTGAAAAAGTTCCGAAGTGAGACGTGAGGGTTTGAAAAAATTTTTATTTATTCTTGCGATCATTAAGGATATGATAAGAGTTGACAAAAACGTGACCTGTAACTATAATAATTACATCGGTGGTGAAAACATATGGTGAACACCCGTCTTTCAGTGGCCATTCATATATTGTCTTTAATCGCCGCAAACCCGCGGGAATCTTCGGAAATGATCGCCGGGAGCGTTAATACGAACCCGGTTGTAATCAGGCGCATGATCAGCCAGCTCAAAAAAGCCGGTATTCTGACGTCGCGGCCGGGAGTGGCCGGGGCAAGCCTGAAAAGAGATCCCGAAGATATATCTCTGCTTGATATTTACCGCGCGGTTCAGCCGCATGAGGAATTATTTGCGATTCATGACAAGCCGAATCCAAACTGTCCGGTTGGAAGACAAATTCAAACAACGCTTGATCAAACGTTTCACAGCGTTCAGCAGGCGATGGAGAACGAATTGGCCAGCAAGTCTCTTAAAGACGTCTTAACTCATCTCTTTTAAACAAGAGATGATGTTTCATCATCAACATGTAACAAATCTTGTTACAAATAATCAAATTATTGGAGGAAGCGATTATGAAAATCGGTATTATCGGTGCAAGCGGTAAAGCGGGCAGCATGATTTTAAAAGAAGCATCAGAAAGAGGACACGAAGTGACGGCAATTGTCAGAAGTGCGTCAAAAATGGCGAACAGCGATGCAGCTGTCATTGAAAAAGACATTTTCAACCTGACAGCGGCAGACATCAAAGGACTGGATGTTGTCGTCAATGCATTCGGCGCGGCCCCAGGGCAGGAGCATCTCCATGTTGAAGCTGGAAGAAAGCTGATTGAACTGTTTAAGCAGGTTCCTGAAACAAGATTAATCGTCGTAGGCGGTGCAGGCAGCCTTTATGTCGATGAGGAAAAAACAACCCAGCTGTACGATACGCCTGAGTTTCCTAAAGAATACTTGCCGACGGCTAAAAATCAGGGGCAGAACCTTCAGGATTTGAAAGAAGCAGATGGACTGAAATGGACGTTCATCAGCCCGGCGGCATTTTTTAATCCGGAAGGAAAGCGAACAGGTTCTTATCAAAAAGGTCAGGAAAACTTAATCGTAAACACCGCCGGAGAAAGCTACATCAGCTATGCAGACTACGCCATTGCAGTGGTGGACGAGGCTGAAAAAGGCGAGCATGTCAATGAGCGTTTCACTGTTGTCGGAGAAGCTCAATAATAAAAGCCTGTCTCGGAAATTGATCCGAGACAGGCTTTTGATCATCATTCGTAATAATAAGGATCATACCCGCTGTAAGAATCGGCTAGAACACCTAAAAAGATCAGGAAGAAAAAAACGATTATGCATAAAATGAAGATCACAATATTCGATAGTAAGTAGAAAAATTGCCATTTCATAAACTTCACATAGTTATCAAGCAAGGCTTCATGCGGTTCTTGCGGCATGTCATGACTCATTTTCTGAGCGGCGTTTGCCGATTTAAGAAGATAGATTCCTGAAAAAATCATCAGCACACCTGGAGCGGCTCCGATGATAAGCAAAGAAATTCCGAAAAAGGCATAGATGCCTCCGGCGATAATCATAAAAACTCCGGTTATTTTTCCCCATTTTGCAATCGCATCAAGCGATTTTTTCATGCTGTCTGTCATTTCCAAAATAAGAAGTCACGCCTTCCCTGTAAATATAGTAATTTCTCTATAGTTATACACTAGGTAAAAGGATATTGAAATGATAAGTATTGATTTTTTATTATATTTTAAAGTGCGGATTGGGCAGATGGTCTCTTTGGATACATTATTCCACAATAAAAGTGACTGTGTTATAGTAAATCGTAAGAAGCATATCAGCTATAAGTGATGTGAAATGCACCTTGCAAACTGGTATTTTGTGCCGGACAAGCACCCCGCAACCAATTTACCATATTGTTTTAGGGGCATTTTTATTTTTTGTAATATCACTGGGTTAAGAAAGGCGGTTTTTCTATGAAATCTTCTTATTTCTATCGTCTCTTGCAAATTGATCATATAAGAAAGCCCGGCGATCTTCCGGATGAACAGCAGCTCGCAGACTCTTTCGTTTTGATCTTTCATTTGAAGGGTGAAGGCAGAATCGATATACAAGCATCAGGCAGACCCCTCCAAAAAGAAACGCTGTATATCGTTCCGCCTTATGAAACATTCGGAATCACAGCTTCGTCAGAGGAAATCAGCGTTTATCTCATCAGGCTGCAGCCCTACTGCTATGAAGACCGCCGCCTGACGCTTCAAGCAGACACCGACCCTGACGCTTTTTCCGACCTTCAGATGATGAATGTCCATCCTGTCGGAAATCTGGCCTCCCGTCTTCAGGAACTTTCCGCCTTATGGCCGGCATCTTCAGCGCTCCAGGAGCTGAAATGCCAAGCAGATCTGCAGCAGCTTCTGTACGATATCTATTCGGCCAAACTGACTCATCCCGAAAACACCGCATCAGCCATAGGAAAAACAAAGGAGTATATTGAGGAGCATTCAGATGCACACCTGACGCTTGATCAACTCGCGCAAATGGCCGGAATCAGCGCGAAGCACTACAGCGAAACGTTCAAAAAGCTGTACGGTCAAAGCGTGACAGAGTTTATCACTGAGACGCGGATGACGAAAGCGAAGCAGCTGATGGCAAAAGCGAGCTACAAGCTGAGGGAAATTTCAAGCCAAATCGGATATCAGGATGAATTTTATTTCAGCAGGACGTTTAAGAAGCATACAGGCTTATCCCCGACCGTTTATATGAAAAAAAGGCGCAGAAAGCTGGCTGCCTACGGCCAGAACACGATCGGACAGCTGATACCGCTTCACCTCATTCCTTACGCCGCTTCCCTGCATCCGAAGTGGACATCATATTACTATAAGCATTACGCGGCAGATATTCCGGTCCATCTGAGCGCATACCGCTTTCACGAGCCGTGGGAAGAAAACCTGCGGACATTGTCATCGGCTGACCCGGAGCTCATTATCAGCATGGACAGCGTGTCTCACGAGGAACGGGAACAGCTCCAGTCGATCGCGGATGTCTTCTTTTTGCCTTCACAGGAACAATGGAGGAGGCATTTTATGCTGACCGCATCCCATTTGGACGAAGAAGCGGAGGCTCACAAATGGCTGCTGTCTTACCAGCGTCTCACCGAGACCGCGAAAGAGGCGCTTTATCCGATCTGCGGACGCCGAAGCTTTTTGTTTTTGCGCTTGCATAAACACGAGATTTATCTGGCGCATAACCGTTCTGTTCAAGATGTATTTTTCGGCGACCTTGGCTTTGAATCGGCTGTGTCGCTGGAAGAACCGACTGACCGGGCCGTGTCGATCGAAACAATCGCAGCCTATCAGCCGGATATCATTATGATTTTCATTTTTAAAGAGCCGGAGACGCTGGCATTCTACAGGGAGCTTCAGCAGTCGGCTGCTTGGCAGGATTTGAAAGCGGTGCGGCATCACCGGGTGTATCAGGTGAATTCTGATCCTTGGCGGGAATATTCCGCATGCAGCCATGAACGAATCATCCGCCAGGCGGTTCGGCTACTGTCCGGAAAAAATCCATTTTAATTGCCGGATATTATCCATGGTGTTATCGAAGAGGCTTACCTATAATTTTAATTGATAATAGTTATCAATTAAATCAGGGGGTCTCAGTCAGATGAGAAAAATATCAATATTTCTATTTATTCTCCTTCTCGCGCTTGGCGCAGCGGGATGCGGGAACAGCAAAGAAAAGGCTGGCGGCGATGGCAAGAGCACAGCGTCAGCTGAGAAGAGCATCGAGTACCTCGATCATACATACAAGGTGAAGATCCCGGCCGAACAAATCGTCATTACGGGAAGCGTGGAATCGATGGAAGATGCCAAGCTTCTGGATGTTCACCCAGCCGGTGCCATTTCCTTCTCCGGAAAGTTCCCGGATCTGTTTAAGAGCATTACTGACAAAGCAACCGCTGTCGGCGAAAAAATGGAGCCGAACCTGGAGAAAATCCTTGAGCTGAAACCGGATGTCATCC
Organism: Bacillus sp. FSL R7-0646; assembly: GCF_037969865.1. NCBI lineage: Bacteria > Bacillati > Bacillota > Bacilli > Caryophanales > Bacillaceae > Bacillus > Bacillus sp. FSL R7-0646. The sequence continues at coordinate 3,729,216 of NZ_CP150217.1, read as the reverse complement.
TGGCTTCAACGAAATTTCCTGATAAAGTGGTGAAAAAACTGGATAACATCGCGACGACGATTCCTGTTTCCCATGTTTCTTCAAACTGGAAAGACAATTTAAAGCTGCTGGCTGAACTGACAGGCAAAGAAGATAAAGCGAAGCAGATTATTTCGGATTATGAAGCCGACCTCAAGGAAGCTAAAACAAAGCTTGAGAAAACGGCAAAAGATACAAAAGCGCTCGTTGTCAGAATCAGAAAAGGCAATATCTTTATCTATCCGGAAGACGTATTCTTCAATTCCACATTATACGGTGAGCTCGGCTTCACAGCTCCAAAAGAAGTCAAGGCGGCAAAAGCCCAGGAGTTGGTTTCTTTAGAAAAACTGAGTGAAATGAATCCGGACTATATGTTTGTCCAATTCTCAGACGATGAGAATGCCGACAATCCGAATGCGCTGAAAGATCTAGAGAAAAATCCAATTTGGAAAAGCATTTCTGCAGTGAAAAATGACCGTGTATTTGTCAATGCTGTAGACCCGCTTGCGCAGGGCGGAACGGCATGGAGCAAGGTTGAATTTTTAAAGGCTGCAGCTGAGAAATTGGCGCAGAACAAATAGAAAAGGTTCATTGAGCTATGCATTCAAAGCAAATGACCCGCATCATTATGATCGCCGCTCCGTTTGCCATACTGCTGTCTGTTTTTCTGTCGGTATGTTACGGTGCAAAACAGCTTGAGCCCGAGGTGATTTTTTCGGCGCTGCTGCATTTTGATCCAGGCAACACAGATCATCAAATCATTTGGCATTCCCGTCTTCCGCGCGCTGTCGGCGCTCTTTTAATCGGAGCGGCGCTGGCGGTGTCCGGTGCGCTTATGCAGGGTGTCACCCGAAATTACTTGGCTTCCCCGTCGATTATGGGCGTTTCCGACGGGTCAGCGTTTGTGATCACGCTGTTGATGGTGGTGATTCCGGGTTCATCCTCTCTGGAGATGATGGGCTATTCGTTTATCGGATCAGCCGTCGGCGCCGGCCTTGTCTTCGGCCTCGCCTCGGTGATTCCAAACGGTTTTATGCCGGTTCAACTTGCCATAATCGGGACGGTAACAAGCATGCTGCTCAGCAGTCTGTCTGCGGCGATATCGATTTACTTTCAAATTTCCCAGGACGTCAGCTTCTGGTACAGCGCGAGGCTGCATCAATTGAATCCCGAGCTGCTGAAGTATGCCGTGCCGTTTTTTGTGATCGGCATCATTCTGGCGCTCTCTCTCAGCAAAAAAGTGACAGCTTTATCATTGGGCGATGACATTTCCGAAAGCCTCGGCCAGAAAAAGCAGGCCGTCAAATGGACAGCGATGGCAGCGGTCGTCGTTCTGACAGGCTGCTCTGTCGCCATGGCGGGAAAAATTGCTTTTGTCGGACTGGTCGTGCCGCACATTACGCGTTTTCTCGTCGGATCGGATTACAGCCGGCTGATCCCGTGCTCCTGCGTTCTCGGCGGCGTTTTTTTGACGCTGGCCGATCTTCTCAGCCGGCTGATCAACTATCCGTTTGAGACACCGATTGAAGTCGTTACTTCGGTGATCGGCGTTCCTTTCTTCCTTTATTTGATCAAGAGAAAAGGAGGGGAGCAGCGTGCCTAAAAAGGTTGCAGTCATCTATGCTGTTTTTATTGTGCTGATTCTCACAATCTGTTATCTCAGCATAACAGTAGGATCGTTTGCCGTACATCCGGCTGAGCTGTTATCAACATTGCTTCACATCAACCCGAATGAGCAATACGCCATTCTCCTGTTTGAGCTGCGTCTTCCAAGGATTGTGACGGCGGCACTCGTGGGTCTTGGGCTCGGCATTGCCGGTTCCGTCATCCAGGCGATGACAAGGAACGGACTGGCCGACCCGGGAATCCTGGGGATTAATGCAGGTGCGGGGGCGGCGATCGTCGGCTACATGCTGATCTTTCAAGGCCAGACCGAAACGACAAGCCTGCTCGCTGCAATGGGGATGCCATTCTTCGGCTTGATCGGGGGCATTTTGGCTGCAATATTCATTTTTATCTTTGCCTGGCACGCCGGCAACTTGGATTCGGGCAGGATTATTCTCGTTGGAATCGCGATTAATTCAGGGTTCAGCGCTGTTTCGCTTTACCTGTCATTGAAGATGAATCCGAATGACCACGAAATGGCCACGGTTTGGAAAAACGGAAGCATCTGGTCGGCGAATTGGACGTATATTCAAGCGGCACTGCCGTGGCTGCTTGTTCTTATTCCATTTCTGCTGATGAAGTCCGGCCTGCTCGATACCATTCGCTTTCATGAAGATACGGTGAAGAGTCTCGGCGTATCCGCGAATATTGAAAAGGTGGTGCTGCTCACGGCTTGTGTCGGCATTATCAGCGCCTGTGTGGCTATTTCGGGGAGCATGGCATTTGTCGGCCTGATTGCTCCGCACATCTCGCGGAGGCTCGCCGGCGTCCTGCACCGCCACTCATTGCTGTTAAGCGGATTGATCGGGATGTTTCTCGTATTGTGCGCCGATTTTGCCGGAAAGCTGCTGTTCCAGCCGTCCGAGGTGCCTGCGGGTATCATTCTCGCCATTTTCGGTGTGCCGTACTTCTTATTTTTACTTTTCAAACAAAAAAAGACTGTTCATTAGACTGTTTTTTAGCTCATCAAAGAGGGGAAGGGAGAATGATATGGCTCAAGAAAAACTTCAGCAGTCTGTCAATGCTGCTGAATGCATCCCGGTTGCGATACCGGGGACAGAACAGCGGTGCATGCGTTCACTGGATGGGAGCCGCACATATCGGATTTTTATTGCGAAACCATTTGGGGAACAGCCGCCCGCAGGATATCCCGTGATTTATCTGCTTGATGCCAATTCCGTGTTTGGAACGATGGTGGAGGCGTTGCGGATGCAGTCGCGCCGTCCCGATAAAACCGGTGTAGGGACGGCTGTTATTGTCGGCATCGGTTACGAGACCGACGCTCCCTTTGACCGGGGGCGGTATTATGATTTTACTCTGCCGGAATCGGGCGCTGAGCTGCCCATGAGGCCCGATGGAGCAGACTGGCCGGAACCAGGCGGGGCGAAAGCTTTTCTGTCCTTCATCGAACAGCAGTTAAAGCCGGAGATCGAACAGGAATTCACGATTGATGTGAAAAGGCAGGCGATTTTCGGTCATTCCCTAGGCGGACTTTTTGTCCTGCAGACCCTGTTTACAAAACCGGATCTATTTCAGACATATATCGCCGGCAGTCCGTCCATCCATTGGCATCCGTCATTTTTTGATAAAGAGCATGACTTTGTTTCGAAGTTGCAGGAAGCTGATGGCGATGTAAAGGTATTGCTTGGGGCCGGAGAACTCGAAAAGACGCATAAAAGCGGGATGAACGACAATGCAAAAAGGCTGGCCGACCGCTTGGCCGCTTTGGAAAGTCAGGGGGTTCGCGCGGAGTACCATGAATTTAAAGGGGAAGGTCATATATCGGTTCTGCCTGTGTTAATCAGCAGAGCGCTGCGGTTTGCCTTCAAGCCTGATTGATAGCGGGGCGCTTCCGGCGCCCCGAGCTTTGAAAAAGCATGAGAATAGATAACTGATAATATACCAAGCGCATTGATACGGATAAACAATCGAAAACGATTTGACCGTTAGCAGTTATTGGTATATTATATTTTTAAACGATAATGATTATCATTATCAATTGGAATTTTAGCCGGCAGTGACTTTTTGAGACTCGGGCGCTGCCGGCTTTAAGAAAGGAAATGATAAAAGTGAAAGGCAAGGTTGCTTTGGTGACTGGGGCTTCGCAAGGAATCGGCAAAGAAGTGGCCCTGGCGCTTGCTGGACGCGGGGTGTTTGTTGCAGCGGCTGATCAAAATCGAAAAGGGCTGCTTGAACTTGAAGACGAACTTGAACAAAAAGGACTGCAGGGTTCAGGTTTTGCCGCGGATGTGGGCGACAGTGCCGCAGTTGACCAGCTTATCGCCGATATTGAACGCGAGATCGGTCCGATAGACATGCTTGTCAATGTAGCCGGCGTGCTCAGAACGGGTCTGATCCATTCGTTGAGTGATGAAGATTGGGAGAAGACGTTCAATGTCAACTCCACCGGGGTTTTTAACGTATCGCGTGCCGTCGCCCGCCGGATGGTACCGCGCAGGACTGGAGCGATCGTGACTGTCGGATCAAATGCGGCAGCTGTGCCGCGGATGCACATGGCCGCCTACGCGGCCTCCAAGGCGGCCGCTTTAATGTTTACGAAATGCCTCGGCCTTGAACTTGCCGAGTACAATATCCGCTGCAATATCATATCGCCCGGATCAACGGATACCCCGATGCAGCGGTCGCTATGGCAGTGTGAGGAAGCTGCGCAAGGCGTCATTGAAGGATCACTTGAAACATTCAAAACGGGAATCCCGCTCGGAAAATTGGCTTCGCCGGCTGACATTGCAGATGCTGTAGTATTTTTGCTGTCTGACGGGGCTCGTCATATTACGATGCACGATTTGCGCGTCGATGGCGGAGCAACGCTTGGAGCCTGATTCAATCTAAAGGAGGTTTTGATGATGATAGAACGTCATGTCGTGTCAGAAGCGCTTGCAGATCAGCTGTTAAAGGAATATCAGGCCGGTGCTTCATTCTTTTTCTCTTCCCCTGAGCGGACCATTCTGGCGGAAGGTGTTTTTGCTTCTGTTTCTCAAACCGAAGAGCAAAGCCTTGCTCAGCGGACTGCGGAAGTTCTGAAAAAAGCCAGGGAGAACGGGCAGGAAAATCCGATTGTAGTTGGAGCTGTGCCATTTGACGATGCAAAGCCGGCGCAGTTAACCGTGCCGGTCGAAGCGTGGCATGCGGGGCCGCTGACATGTGAAGAAGACGATAAAGAGGTGCCTGAACCTGCCCTGCACCCCTATGATGTCCAGCAGATTCCAAGCCCGGAAGCGTATATGGCCGGAGTCAGACAAGGATTGGCAGGTATAGCAGCAGGAGAATACAGCAAGATCGTCCTTTCCCGGTCATTGCAGCTGACCTCGCCGATCAAAGTCGATATCGGTCAATTGCTGCGAAATCTTGCCCGCCGCAATACAAGCGGGTACAACTTTGCCGTTGATTTAACCGGGCAGTCATCTGAAGCGCCTCGCACCACTTTGATAGGCGCGAGTCCCGAACTGCTTGTATCACGGTCCGGGTTCTGCGTTACGGCAAATCCTTTAGCAGGTTCAAGACCTCGGAGCGATGATCCCGAAGAAGATCGAAGACGGGCGGCTGAACTGCTTGCTTCGCCTAAAGACCGTCACGAACATGCGGTCGTTGTCGAAGCGGTTGCTTCCGCGCTCAGGCCGTTTTGCCGGAAGCTGGAGGTGCCGGAACCGTCGCTCATCAGCACGCCGACGATGTGGCATCTTTCAACGGAATTGAAGGGAGAGCTTACAGACCTCTCTGTATCATCATTGGAGCTTGCCGCCGCCCTTCATCCGACGCCCGCTGTCTGCGGCACGCCGACGAATGCGGCGAAAGAAGCGATTAAACAGATTGAGCCGTTTGACCGCGGGTTTTTCACAGGTATGGTCGGCTGGTGCGACGCGGACGGTGACGGAGAATGGGTTGTAACGATTCGCTGTGCCGAGGCGGAGGAACACGCGCTTCGACTGTACGCAGGTGCCGGAATTGTCGCCGGGTCGAAGCCTGAAGACGAACTTGCCGAAACGTCTGCAAAGTTTCGGACAATGCTTCTTGCGATGGGAATGAACAGTGAGTAACGGAGGGATAGAGATGCTGAAAGGATGCACGACATGGCCGAAGGAGTTTGCGGATAAATATCGGAAGGAGGGATGCTGGCGAGGCGAAACTTTTGGAAAAATGCTGAGGGAGCGGGCCGAAAAATACGGAAGCCGCATTGCCCTTACATACGGAGATATCCATTTAAGCTATCGTGAGTTAGACAGGAGAGCCGATTCTTTGGCTGGCGGTCTTTTAAAGCTGGGGATCAAAAAAAATGATCGCGTCGTTGTCCAGCTGCCGAATATCATCGAGTTTTTTGAAGTTTGCTTTGCGCTCTTCCGGATCGGAGCTCTGCCTGTTTTTGCGCTTCCATCGCATCGGCATAGCGAGATCACGTATTTTTGCGAGTTTTCTGAAGCTGCTGCCTACATTATTCCCGATCGTCACGCAAAGTTTGACTACCGCAAGCTGGCGAGACAGGTAAAGGAGAAGCTGCAAGGGCTCCGTCATGTCATTGTCGCCGGGGAACCGGAGGAGTTTGAAGCGCTGGCAAGCCTTTATGATCAGCCGGCACCTCCGCAAAACGTCTATCCAGAAGATGTCGCCTTTCTTCAGTTGTCGGGGGGAAGCACAGGTCTGTCCAAGCTGATCCCGAGGACGCATGATGATTATATATACAGCTTGAGGGTCAGCGCAGAGATTTGCAGGCTCGATCACAACAGCGTATATCTTGCGGCTCTTCCGATCGCTCACAATTATCCGCTCAGCTCGCCGGGAGTGCTCGGTACGCTGTACGCGGGAGGCCGAGTCGTCCTTGCATCAGGAGGCAGCCCGGATGAAACCTTCCCTCTGATCGATAAGGAGAGGGTAACGATCACGGGACTCGTACCGCCGCTTGCGTTAATCTGGCTTGATGCTGCTTCGGCGCGCCGGGACGACTTGTCAAGCCTCCAGGTCTTTCAAGTCGGCGGAGCGAAATTCAGCGCCGAAGCTGCCAGACGCGTTTCATCGGTGTTTGGCTGCAAACTGCAGCAGGTTTATGGCATGGCAGAAGGTCTGGTCAACTATACCAGACTTGATGATCCTGAAGACACGATCGTTCACACACAAGGCAGGCCAATGTCTCCGTTTGACGAGATTAAAATTGTGGACGAAAAAGGACGCGAACTTGGACCCGGACAGACAGGAGAGCTGCTGACAAGAGGTCCATATACGATTCGCGGCTATTACAAAGCTGAGGAGCACAATGCCAAAGCGTTCACTGAAGACGGGTTTTACCGTACGGGAGACTTGGTTAAAGTCAATTCATCAGGCTATTTGATTGTTGAAGGACGAGCTAAAGACCAGATCAACAGAGGCGGTGAGAAGGTTGCCGCGGAAGAAGTGGAAAACCATCTGCTCGCACATCCGGGGGTACTCGATGCGGCGGTTGTCTCGATGCCGGATCAATTTCTCGGCGAAAGGGCGTGTGCATATATTATCCCTCGCGGCGCTGCACCGGCTCAGGCTGAGTTGCAATCGTTTTTGAGAGAAAGGGGCCTTGCAGCCTACAAAATACCCGACCGGGTAGAAATGGTTGAAGATTTCCCGCAGACAGGCGTAGGAAAAGTCAGCAAAAAAGAGCTGCGTGCGGCGATTGCTGAAAAAATGTCTGCAGCTGAGAATGTCAGATGATAAAAAATGAGAGGATGTGATTTGATGGCCATTCCTGCCATCTTACCGTACCAAATGCCAGAAGCATCAAATATGCCGAAAAACAAGGTGTCATGGACTCCTCATCCGAAGCGTGCGGCGCTTCTGATCCACGATATGCAGCAATATTTTCTCAACGCTTACCGTTACGGCGAGTCTCCGGTCACAGATCTGCTGGCTAATATCAAGAAGCTTCGGAAGCGATGTGCCGAGCTCGGCATGCCGGTTATTTTCACGGCTCAACCCGGCGCCCAGACACCGGAAGAACGGGGGCTTCTCCAAGACTTTTGGGGACCCGGAATCGGTCCTGATCCCGATGAGCAGAAGATCGTGGATGAGCTGAAACCGAATGAAGGCGACATTGTTTTGACCAAGTGGAGGTACAATGCCTTCAGAAAAACCAACCTTTTAGGCGTGCTGGAGGAGCAGGGGCGGGATCAGCTCATAATCACCGGAATCTATGCCCATATCGGCTGCCTGATGACGGCATGTGATGCTTTTATGCAAGATATTGAAACATTTTTCGTCGGAGATGCGGTGGCGGATTTCTCATTAAAGCATCATGAAATGGCCATCACATACGCAGCTGACCGTTGCAGTGTCACAATTACTGCGGAACAGCTTCTGAGCCGACTGAAAGATGGCGAAAGCCATGAACACGCAAAAGAAAGCTCTCATGCACTGACAAAACAGATTATTCGCGAACAGGTGGCATCGCTTCTTCTTGAATCGCCGGAAAAGATAAGCGACAGCGAAAATTTGATCTACCGGGGAATTGATTCCGTGAGAATCATGAGTCTCGCAGAGCGCTGGCGCCGAGCGGGGCGGGAGGTGTCGTTTGTAGAGCTTGCGGAGGACCCTTCGATTGAAAACTGGTGGAGACTGTTGTCCTCCTCTAAAGAAGCACCTTTGCCAAATGCAGACTATCAATGAAGGAGGTCACCTAAATGCCTGAATGTCAACATAACCGAAAGCCATTATCAGGAGCGCAAGCCGGGATTTGGTTTGCTCAGCAGCTTGATCCGGAAAATCCGATCTACAATACAGCTGAATACGTTGAAATTAAAGGCCCGCTTGATCAGGAGCTTTTCGAAAAAGCGCTGCGCCATGTCATTAAAGAAGCTGAATCATTTCATGCCAGATTTGGAGAAGATCAAGACGGACCATGGCAAGAGATCGTTCCGTCAACAGATTTTCCGCTACATTACATTGATGTCAGCTCAGAAACCGATCCGGAACAGGCGGCTAAAAGCTGGATGATGGATGACCTTGCCCGTCCGGTTGATCTGACTCGCGGCCCGCTTTTTACAGAAGCGCTTTTTAAAGCGGCGCAAGATCATTACTTCTGGTATCAGCGAACTCACCATATCGCAACAGACGGGTTCAGCTTTACATTGATCGCCGAGCGGCTGTCAAAAATATATACCGCATTGATGCAGAACAAATCGATCGACCAGAGCGGAGCCTTTGGCTCCCTCGATTTGATTCTCGCGGAGGAAACGGCTTACCGTGCATCAGAACAGTATCAGGAAGATCGGCGATTTTGGCTTGGGCGTTTCAGCGATGAACCGGAGGTGGTCAGCCTTGCCGAAAGGGCGCCGCGTACCTCTTCAAGTTTTCTTCGCAGGTCTGAACACCTGCCAAGTGAGGATGCTGATCGTCTTCTGTCTGCCGCGAGCAGAATGGGGGCAACTTGGCACGAAACCGTGATGGCAGCAGCAGCAATATATGTTCACCGTCTGACAGGGGCAAATGACGTCGTTCTCGGGATGCCGATGATGTGCCGCCTCGGGTCAGCCGCTCTTCATATTCCGGGAATGGTCATGAATCTCCTCCCGCTTCGAATTGGCATGCAGCCGCAAATGAGCATAGGAGAGCTAGTCAAGCAAATCTCGGGTGAGATGATGAAGCTGCGGCGCCATCAGCATTACCGCCACGAAGAATTGCGCCGGGATCTCAAGCTGCTTGGCGAAAACCAGCGGCTGTTCGGTCCGCAGCTTAATTTGATGCCTTTTGAGAACCGCTTGAATTTTGCCGGCTGTCAAGGCATCGTGCATAATCTTGCCACGGGACCTGTGGACGATTTGTCAATCAACATTTACGGCCGTCCGGACGGTGGCGGGCTAAAAGTAAACATGGATGCAAACCCTGCTGTTTATCATGCGGATGAACTTGAAGATCACGGCAATCGTTTTCTTACTCTTCTGAAAACGATTGCCGTTTGCGAACAAACTCAGCCGGTGGGGACGTTGGACATTCTTCTCCCTGAAGAACGCGCTCAAATATTGATTGAATGGAATCAAACAGAACACGGGCTTCCCAAAGAGAGTCTTCCGCAGCGATTTGAAAGGATGGCAAAGGAGTGTCCTGAATCTCCGGCAGTCGTTTGCAATGATAAGGTTCTCACTTATTCCGAATTAAATCAAAAGGCTAATCAACTGGCTCACTTGCTGATCGATCAGGGGGCGAAACCCGAGACATTTATTGCCTTGGCGTTGCCGCGGTCAGCGGAAATGGTTGTCAGCATGCTCGCCGTTCTCAAAGCTGGAGCGGCTTATTTACCTATAGATCCCGATTATCCGGCTGACAGGATCGAGTATATGCTCAACGATGCACAGCCGCTGCTTGTTATGACCAGCAAGGAAGCGCAAGACACGATCGGTTCGCAAATGCCGAAGTTAATCCTCGATGAACAAACTGTTATGGAGAAAATGTCCGGCTGTTCTGAAGAAAATCCCGGCGAACAGCATTCCGGCAACCAGCCGGCATATATGATTTATACGTCGGGATCAACCGGCAGACCTAAAGGCGTGGTCGTACAAGCTGAAAGCTTATTCAATTTTTTGCTGTCAATGCAGGACATGTTCGCGCTTAATCAAGATGACCGGCTGCTGGCCGTCACTACAATTGCATTCGACATCTCAGCACTCGAAATTTATTTGCCGCTGATCAGCGGATCAGCAGTCGTTCTTGCCGAGAAGGAAACGGTACAAGATCCGTCCGAATTGGCCAAAATGATTGAAACATACGAAATTACAATAATGCAGGCTACACCGACCCTCTGGCATGCATTGGCCTCGAGCGCCCCGGACAAGCTCAAAGGTCTTCGTGCGCTTGTCGGCGGCGAAGCTTTGCAATCCAGCCTGGCCCGGCAATTGCAGCAGCTCGCGTGTTCTTTAACGAACCTTTATGGACCGACGGAAACAACGATTTGGTCTACAGCCGCTGCGCTGGAAGGCAACTGTACGGAACCTCCGGGAATCGGCTGTGCGATTTGGAATACGCAGCTTTATGTCCTGGACGCCGGATTACAGCCAGTGCCTCCGGGAACGGCTGGAGAACTTTATGTGGCAGGAACAGGGGTAGCGCGCGGCTACTTGAACCGACATGCTCTCACGGCTGAGCGCTTTATTGCGAATCCATACGGGCCGCCTGGATCGCGGATGTACCGGACAGGCGACATCGTGCGCTGGCGCGAAGACGGGTCGCTTGATTATATCGGCCGTGCAGACCATCAAGTCAAAATTCGGGGGTTCCGAATTGAAATGGGAGAAATAGAAGCGGTGCTTGCAAATCATCCGGTTGTTAAACAAGCTGCTGCTATCGTTCGTGAAGACCAGCCCGGTGACCCGCGTTTATTCGCGTATGCCGTTCCCGCTTCGGGAGAAAGCCTTGATCCTGCCGAGCTTCGCCGCTACGTTGGTGAGACACTGCCCGACTATATGATTCCGTCTGCATTTGTCATACTCGATGAACTGCCGCTTACGCCGAACGGAAAGCTTGACCGCAAATCCCTGCCGGCTCCGGCGGTGAGTATGCATACAGGCGGACGCGAGCCGAGGACTCCGCAAGAGGAAATTTTGTGTGATTTATTTGCTGAGGTGCTGGGGGTGCCGCGAGTCAGTATTGATGACAGCTTTTTTGACCTCGGCGGACATTCCCTTCTGGCAGGCAGGCTCGTCGGCCGCATTCGGGAAATGCTCGGCGTCGAACTCGGAATCGGCCGTTTATTCGATGAGCCCACAGCCGCCGGACTTGCCAAACAGCTTGATCAGGCGCAGAGCGCCCGTCCGGCATTGCGCAAAAGAGAGCGCCGCAAGGAGATTCCGCTGTCCTTCGCACAGCGGCGCCTATGGTTTTTGCACTGTTTGGAAGGACCGAGCCCGACCTATAATATTCCGGTTGTCGTTCATTTAACTGGAGATTTGGACCAAAAGGCGCTGGCAGCTGCTCTGGGTGATGTGGCAACAAGACATGAGCCGCTTCGAACAATTTTCCCGGATCAGCAAGGGACAACACACCAGCTGATATTGGAAGCGGATCAAGCGCGTCCCGAACTCACTGTATCCCATGTCAGCGAACATGAGTTGGAAAAAGTCCTGGCTGAGGCCGTCCGGCACCGTTTCCATTTAGAAAAGGAGCCTCCGTTTCGCGCCCAGCTATTCGTACTCGGACCGGACAAATTTGTGCTTCTTCTGCTTTTGCACCATATGATCGGCGACGGCTGGTCTTTAATGCCGCTGACCCGTGATTTGGAAACCGCCTATAATGCGCGTTTGCAAGGTGAGGCACCTGTTTGGGAGCCGCTTTCTATACAATATGCCGACTATGCCGTATGGCAGGAATATCTGCTTGGCAGTGAGAACAATCCGGACAGTCTGATTGCCAAACAGCTCGAATATTGGTCGAAGGCATTGGAACATCTGCCTGATCAGCTGGAGCTTCCGACTGATCACCCGCGTCCGTCGGAATCTAGCTACAGAGGCGGTACGATTGATCTCAGCATTGACGAACAGCTGCACGGCCGCCTGTTCGATTTGTCCCGCAGCACCGGAGTCAGCATGTTTATGATTTTGCAGTCGGCTCTTGCCGCACTACTGACACGGCTCGGAGCAGGCCATGATATTCCGCTCGGCAGCCCGATAGCGGGAAGAAACGATGATGCTTTAGGCGAAATTGTCGGATTGTTTGTTAATACGCTTGTGCTTCGAACAGATACATCGGGTAATCCGAGTTTTCGGGAGCTTCTGAACAGAGTCAGAAAAGTAAACCTTGCAGCGTATGAGCATCAGGACCTTCCGTTCGAGCGTCTTGTTGAAGTGCTTAATCCGCGCAGGTCAAGAGCGAGACATCCGCTGTTCCAAATTATGCTTGCCTTTCAAAATACGCCTGAACCTGAGCTTGACCTTTCCGGCCTCAAGTCAGACATTGAAATTCGCAGCGTCGGAGCAGCCAAGTTTGATTTGACGATTGAGCTTCGCGAACATCGAAAAGCGGACGGAACACCCGCAGGTATCGGCGGATTTCTTGAATACAGCACAGATTTATTTGAGCGAAATACGGTTCAAACATTGGCAGAACGGCTTGTCAGGCTGCTGGATTCAGCAGCAGACGACCCTGATCAGCCGATCGAAAAACTCGATATTCTCCTTCCGGCCGAACGGGAAAACATGCTGGCTGATTGGAGCAAATCGTCCAACAGCATACCTTGTTCATCTTTGCCCGTTTTGTTTGAAAAGCAGGCGGCAAAGGATCCGGAAGCTGTTGCGGTTATATGTGAAAATAATGCGCTCACATACGGCGAGCTTAATAAACGCGCTAACCGGCTTGCTCATCTCCTGATCGCCAAAGGGGTTGGCCCCGAACAATTTGCTGCCCTGGCGCTGCCAAGATCTTTGGATATGGTTGTCGGATTGCTTGCAGTGCTGAAGGCTGGCGCGGCATATGTGCCCCTAGATCCGGACTACCCGGCGGAAAGGATAGCGTTTATGTTGAATGATGCCCATCCTGTCTGCATCGTAACGAGTTCAGCGGTAGAATCAAATCTTTCTGTTCCCGGATCTGTTGAAAGGATTGTACTCGATGATCCTTGTATACAAGAGGAACTGAAAGGATGCGCTGCTGCGAATCCGTGTGATGCCGACCGCACCGCGCCTTTGCTGCCTCTTCACCCGGCGTATGTCATTTACACATCCGGTTCGACCGGCAAGCCGAAAGGAGTCGTTGTTCCGCATCAAAATGTCGTGCGGCTGTTCGGAGCGACTGACCAATGGTTCCATTTCGGCGCTGACGATGTTTGGACGATGTTTCATTCTTACGCATTTGACTTTTCGGTATGGGAAATTTGGGGAGCACTTCTCAATGGGGGCCGGCTTATCGTGGTGCCTCATACAATCAGCCGCTCGCCGGCCGAATTTCTCAATCTTCTCGTTCGCGAGGGAGTGACTGTGCTCAATCAGACTCCTTCAGCATTTTATCAATTGATGCAGGCTGACCGGGACAATGCTGAGACAGGAAAGCTCCTTTCCTTGCGCTTTATCATTTTTGGAGGGGAAGCGCTCGAGCTGAAGAGGCTTGAAGATTGGTATGAACGCCATCCGGATCATTTCCCGCGGCTGATTAATATGTATGGAATTACAGAAACGACGGTGCATGTCAGCTATATTTCTCTCGATCAGCAGACTGCGGCACTTCAAGCGAACAGCCTGATCGGCCAGGGGATTCCCGATTTAGGTGTATATGTGCTTGATGAGTATCTTGAACCGGTGCCCCCGGGCGTCACCGGAGAGATGTATGTGTCCGGGGGCGGTCTCGCACGGGGTTACTTGGGCAGACCCGATTTGACAGCAGACCGCTTTGTCGCTGATCCGTTTGGTCCGCCGGGAACCAGGATGTACCGCACCGGCGATCTTGCCCGCAGGCGCCAGGACGGCTCTCTGGATTATATGGGGCGGGCCGACCAGCAGATCAAGATCCGCGGCTTCAGAATCGAACTCGGCGAGATAGAAGCGGTGCTTGTCCGCCATCATAGAGTGAATCAAGCCGCTGTGGTCGTAAGGGAAGGCCAGCCCGGGGACAAGCGTCTGATCGCCTACGTTGTCCCGGCGTCTGAAGAAGAAACCGATCCGGCTGAGCTGCGCCGGTTTGCCGCAGGCACTCTGCCGGAGTACATGGTGCCTTCCGCATTTGTAAAAATTTCAGAGCTGCCATTGACTCCAAATGGCAAACTTGACCGAAAAGCGCTGCCTGAGCCTGACTTTGCCGCGGCTGTTAAAGGGCGGGGCCCAAGAACACCGCAGGAAGAAATCCTGTGCGATCTTTTTTCAGAAATCCTCAATGCGCCGAGAGTCGGTATTGATGACGGATTCTTCGAACTTGGCGGGCATTCTCTTCTCGCCGTACAGCTGATGAGCCGCATTCGTGAAGCGCTCGGAGTCGAACTCGGCATCGGCGACCTGCTTGAAGCGCCTACAGTCAGCGGACTTGCTGAACGGCTTGAATCCGGCGGCAGGCAAAGTGCGCTGGATGTAATGCTTCCGCTGAGAACCGGAGGCAGTCAAGATCCCCTGTTCTGTGTGCACCCGGCCGGAGGCCTCAGCTGGTGTTATGCCGGTTTAATGACGGCACTCGGCAAGGAATACCCGATATACGGCCTTCAAGCCCGCGGGATCGCAAGGCAGGAAGAGCTACCTGATACGCTCGACGACATGGCTGCTGATTATATTCGGCACATTCGTACGATTCAGCCAACAGGCCCTTATCGTCTGCTCGGCTGGTCCCTCGGAGGCAATGTTGTTCATGCGATCGCAACTCAGCTGCAGGAACAAGGGGAAGACATATCGCTTCTTGTCATGCTTGATGCTTACCCGAATCACTTCCTTCCAATTAAAGATGCGCCTGATGAGCAGGAAGCATTGATTGCCCTCTTGGCATTGGGAGGATACGACCCGGACAGCCTTGACGGGGCACCGCTGAACCTTTCCAGTGCGATCGATATTCTGCGCCGCGACGGCAGTGCGCTTGCCAGCCTGGACGAGGCTGCGATCTTGAACTTAAAGGAGACGTATGTGAATTCCGTCCGGATTTTAAGCGAATATAAGCCCCGCGTCTTTCATGGCGATATTCTGTTTTTCAAATCAACCGTGATACCGGAATGGTTTGATCCGATCGATCCGGAGTCATGGCTACCTTATTTGAACGGAAACATTGATATTCATGATATGGATTGCCGGCATAAAGATTTGTGCCAGCCGGAGCCGCTGGCCGAAATCGGACGTCGGGTTTCGGAAAAGCTGGACGACTTGAAAAAAGATACGGATAAGTAGGGAGAGATAGCGATGACAAATCCTTTTGAAAATGAACACGGCACATATGTCGTTTTAATGAATCAGGATGGCCAGTATTCACTCTGGCCGGCCTTCATTCATATTCCGGCAGGGTGGGAGGTCGTCTGCGGGGAAGCGAGCCGCAGCGCCTGTATCGACTATATCAGCTCGAATTGGACCGATCTCTCGCCGAACAGCATCAAGCTGGCTGCAGAAGTACACGGCGGTCAGCAATGAATAGAAGGCCGTTCAATCAAAGGACGGTTGTCAGCATTGTATATGTAACAGCCATGTTTATGGCTGCGATGGATGCGAGTGTCATCAACATGGCATTGCCTGCCATCATGACCGAATTTCAAACATTGCCGTCTGCTGCAGGCACAGTTAACATTGGATACTTAGTCAGCTTGGCGGTCTGTCTTCCCGCAGCCGGCTGGCTTGGGGACCGCTTTGGGACAAAGCGTGTTTTCCTAGCCGCGCTTTCGATATTTACAGCTGCATCCGCCTTATGCGGAATCGCTGACAATCTGGCGGCGTTAAACGCATTTCGCGTGATCCAGGGGGCCGGCGGCGGGTTGATTACGCCGGTGGGAATGGCGATCTTGTTCAGGACGTTTCCTCCGCATGAACGGGCCAAAATTTCGAGAGTCCTCGTTCTTCCAATTGCCGTCGCGCCTGCGGTTGGGCCGATCATCAGCGGGTTTCTGACAGATCAGCTGTCATGGCGCTGGATTTTTTACATTAATATTCCGATCGGAATGATCATTCTGCTGTTTGGCCTGTTGTATCTTCATGAACATTTGGAGCCGGAAGCGGGCAGATTTGATTGGCTTGGATTCCTTTTGGCGGCGCCGGGAATGGCGTTGGCGGTTTTTGCACTCAGCCAGGGGCCTGCGCGTGGATTCGGCTCTCCGGATGTGCTTGCAGCAGGGGCCGGGGGAATGATGCTCCTCGCAATCCTCGTTTTTGTCGAACTGAAGGCTGAGCATCCGTTGATTGAACTTCGCTTATTGAAGGACCGGGTTTTTGGAATGATGAGCGTCATTTCGCTTCTGACAGCAGGCGGACTGCTTGGCATGCTCTATATATTTCCGCTGTTGTGTCAGGAAGCACTCGGCTACTCTGCGACAGATACTGCGCTGATTACGTTTCCCGAAGCATTAGGCTTGATGCTGGCGTCCCAGCTGATGCCGAGGTCGTTGGCAAAGCTTGGCCCGAGGCGGGTCATTTCCGTTGCGCTGTTAGGCGCTGCTGTGCTGTTTGGGCTGCTGAGCCTGACCGGATATGGGTCAAATCTTTGGCTTCTCAGGCTGCTGCTGTTTTTAGCGGGCTTTTTCTTGGGGCACGCGGTTGGTGCGGCGCAGGTTGTTTGTTTTGCCAACATTTCATCATCCTCAATGGGCCGGGCAACAACGCTGTTTAATGTGCAAAACCGGCTCGGATCTGCCTTTGGAGTTGCTGTCATGTCGTGCGTCCTTGCTGTGCTCAGCCAGCCCAGCGCAGGCATAGAGCCTGATTTATCAGCTTACCGGACAGCTTTGCTCTGTGCAGCCGGTTTCCTCATGGCTGCGCTTTTCATCGCACTCAAGCTCAAGGACGCTGACACAGGCCGTCAAATGGACAAGCATGCTTCAGCACCCAAAGGTACGGCAGCTTCTGGTGAGTAAAACAAAAATCCTCCCGTTTCCGGGAGGATTTTTTTAACAGCATGAATTGTGCGCTATAAAATCGGCGACAGCAGGATCGAAATGGCTTCTTTGAAGCGGATCGATTTGCTTCTGTTTAAATATTCCTCAAAGGTCAGCTCCCTTGACACTTGCAGATCTTTTTCAAATGATAGGACAAGGCTTCTCGCAATTTCCTCATCATATAAAAATGCATTCACTTCAAAATTGAGCTTGAAGCTGCGCATATCAATATTTGCCGTGCCGACCGATGAAATTTCCTCATCTACTACAATCGTTTTCGCATGGATAAAACCGTTGTCGTAAATAAATACGGAGGCGCCTGCTTTTAAAAGTTCGCCGATGTAAGAATAGGTTGCCCAGTACACAAACGGATGGTCGGGTTTGTTAGGAATCATGATCCTGACGTCAACGCCGGACAGACAAGCGATCCTGAGGGCATCGAGCAGGCTTGCGTCCGGTATAAAATAAGGCGTCTGAATAAGAATGGACCGCTTTGCCGTTGATATCATTTTAATATAGCCGTTTTTAATCTGCTCCCATTCTGAATCGGGGCCGCTGGTGACGATTTGCATGCCGATGTTTCCGTGGGAGTCGATGTCAGGAAAATGGTTTGGCATATATGTAATGTCGTGATGGTGCGAGGCCTGATTCCAATCCAGGATAAAACGCGTTTGAATCGAGTGGACCGCTGTTCCTTTGATTCTGAGGTGCGTGTCCCGCCAATAGCCAAAGGCCGGGTTCAGACCGAGATATTCGTCTCCGACATTAAATCCTCCGACATAGCCGATGACGCCGTCGATAATGACGAGCTTGCGGTGGTTGCGGTAATTCATGCGCAAATTGATAAATTTAAAGCGCGACGGGAAAAAGACTTCGACAAATCCTCCCGCTTTTTTCAGCTCTTTGAAAAAGCTTTTCCTGAGGCTTCTTGATCCTAATTCATCATACAAAACGCGGACTTCAACGCCTTCTTTTGCTTTTTTGATGAGCGCATCCCGGAGCTTTTTGCCGATCTCATCGCCTTTATAAATATAATATTGAAGATGAATATGGTCTTTGGCGTTTTCAATATCGCGAAGCAGCCTGTCGAATTTCTGGCGTCCGTCCGTTAACAGCTCGACCGCATTGTCTTCTGTAAAAACGGCGTGGTTATTCAAAATGTGCATATAAATCAAGTCTTTGCTGTCCGCCGTCGCTTTATTGCGAAATTCAAACTCGCGGTTTTTCAGCTTGGTCAGCTGCTGTTCCAATATTTTTTCAATCCCGATCTTCTTTCGGTCTTCCCATTGAAAAAGGTGATTTCTGCTCAAATTGTGGCCGAAGAGCAAATAAAGGATAAAGCCGAGAACGGGAATAAAGAAGAGCACCAAGAGCCAGGCCCAGGAGGAGCTTGCATCCCGGCGTTCCCTAAAGATCACAACGATTGCCAAAAGCGTATTTAAAACTAATATAAAACCGAGAAATATCGATGTGATACTGATATTTTTAATAATATCCATATTGAACCTCACAAGACGGATTTGTTTTTATACATTCCATTTATAACAGTTACTCCCCTTTCAAGCAACTATCTCATGTTATACGGGGCGGCGGCCGGAAAGTTTCTAAAGAAAAAGGGAGGAAGGCAAAAAACTGTAAAACATGTTGGATCTAAGTTACGATATACATATAAAAAGCGTGATTTAATTAGCGGACCAACGCCTCTTTAACCAAAACGGGAGGGATTGATTATGGATATGGAACGTTTCCATCAAATGCCGGCCTTTATGAAAGAAGAAATGGATAACCTCAAGCGCGTGGCGGCGCCGTTCTTAAAGAAAAGGCTGATTTTTCTTTTTATCGCGATTCCGCTGCTTCTTGCTTCATTTGTTTATCTTTCCTCTTTTTGGGGGCAGGCAGCTTATGGAACCGATTCAATGATAAAAATCGGCTGCGCTGCCGCAGGTGCAGCATTCGGCATGGCGCTGTTCAGAGAGTCGTCATACCAAAAAAGAAATGTTCAGCAATCGGTGATGAAATATATATTGGAACGGATGCAAGCAAGCGAAGTGCTTTCAGATGAACGGAAAAGCCGCTACGTTCGGGCGGTCAAAGAAGAGCCGTTTACTGTGATGAGAAGCTTTTTGGAATTTTTAAATGAAGAAGAGATCAGAAGGCGCAGGCTGGCTGAATGATTGATGGAAAAAAGAGCTGCATGACAGCTCTTTTTTTCGTGTCATGATGATCAGGCTTCATTCAATTCTTTTCCTAATATTTTTAAGTCGTACCGGATTCCGTCCATCTCGGCGATTCCAGGAAAGTGTCCCCACTCGGTGAAGCCGTATTTTTTGAAAAGCTTCATGCTCGGTTCATTGTGAGCGAAAATAAACGCCATTAAAGAACGGATTCCAAGCTTTGGAGCAGCTTCAAGCGCTTTTTCAAGCACCGCAGAACCCGCCCCTTTGCCGCGGTGGTCTTCATGAAGGTAAATGCTGACTTCGGCGGTTTTGGCGTAGGCGGGTCTCCCGTAAAATGATTCAAAGCTGATCCAGCCGACGATATCCCGTTTTTCATTTTCTACAATATAAAGAGGCCTTTCTTCGGTATGGCTCAAAAACCAGTTCAGCCTTTCTTCAGGCGTGACGGGTTCTGTATCTGCCGTCACCATTCGCGACGCAATGGTGGAGTTGTAAATATCGACTACTGCGGGAAGGTCTTCCCGATTGGCGATTCGTAATTTCATTCTCTCTATCCTTTCTTCATATGTTATATCTTCGGCGTTTTTTCCGTTATCATGCATACCGGTCATTTTTCAGTTTTTCAGGGCGGTTTTACATAAAAACGAAACAGCCGGTGCAAAATAAATTGAAAAAAGTTTTTTGTAAATGTATATATTTTCTGAAAAGTGTTCAGAATGTTGCTGAGGTGATGAGTTATGAAAGAGGAAGAAAAGAATCGTACTTCCAAAATCACAAAGCTGCAACAATTTTTTCGTAAACGCTGGGTATTTCCGGCCATCTATTTGACAAGTGCCGTCGTTGTATTAACCGCCGTTCTATGGTATCAATCGGCTTCTAACAACGATGTAAAAGACCAGCTTGCAGACGATGGCAAGAAATCAGCCTATGATAACCGGGATGATGCGGTAGAAGTAGGCAAACCAGTCGAAAATGTCGCAATGCCGGTTGCTGATTCTGAAAATGTTTCCGTCGTTAAAAAGTTTTTTGAAACTGACGCAACTAAAGAAGAGAAAGAAGCAGCACTTGTAAACTATAATAACACGTACAGCATGAGCAAAGGTATCGACTTGGCTGAGAAAGACGGAAAAACATTTGATGTTTCCGCATCTCTAAGCGGTACGGTCATCAAAGCTGCAAAAGACCCTGTACTGGGCTACGTTGTTGAAGTTGAACATGAAGATGGTTTATCAACTGTGTATCAGTCTCTTTCTGAAGTAAGCGTCAAACAAGGTGACAAGATTGAACAAAATCAAGTCATCGGAAAAGCAGGCAAAAACCTTTACAATGAAGAAGGCGGAAACCATGTGCATTTTGAAATCCGCAAAGACGGTGTTGCGCTAAACCCGCTGAACTTCATGGACAAGCCGGTCTCCAGCATTGAAAAAGCAATGGAGGAACAAGCGTCTGAAGTGAAAGAACCTGCTCAGCCTTCTGTTGAAGAAAAGTCAAAAACAGAAGACAAAGCGAAAGATCAAACAGATGGAAAAGACGACAAAACCAAGCGGGAAGATTCGTCTGAAGGGTCAGAAAATCAAGACGGAACCCAGTCTGACGATTCAAGCCAGTCATAAGGCACGCTTCCCTCAGGGCGCCTATCAAATGCGATAGGCGCCTTTTTTGTTACAATCATAAAAAAACCCGTATCAAATCGGCGGAGCCAGCCGTTTATTAAGTAAGAGGCCTCTTTTAAGGAGTGTGAATGCATTCATGAATGAATTAGAACAGCAAGCGCTGATAAAGTATTGCCTGAGAATGACAGGCGATAAATGGGATGCCGAGGATTTAGTCCAGGATACAATCCTCAAGTTAATGGAAATCAATCGAACAGACGCGTCACATGCTTATCAAAAGACGGTTGCAAAGCATAAATGGATTGACCTGCTCAGAAAAAGGAAGCGCGAAAGCTTTCTGTCTGAAGATAATCTGGAAGACGGGCGGGCAGAGCGCATGAAGGCGGCCGATGACTTCGAGCACCTGCTGAAACAGCTTTCCGGTATTTTAACACCGAAGCAATTAACGATTTTTCTGCTCAAAGATGTGTTTTCCTTTCAGCTGCACGAAATCGCCGAGACGCTCGGTAAGCCCGAATCATCCGTCAAGTCGCTTTTATTTAGATCGCGTCAGCGATTAAAAAGGCTTTCTCCGGAGGTTCTGCAAAAGGAGCCGGCGGACGGGGATGACGAACACATCGGTCTGCTTGTTCGGGCGATATTGCATCACAACCCCGATGATCTGCTCGAATTTGCCAAACAGACATGGCGTTTCGACGCTTCACAGCCGTCTTGCATCAGCATGATGAGGTGCGCTGCCTAGGAGGAAAAATGCTATGAACACCATTCCTTACGTCATTGAGAAAACGGCTGCCGGTGAAAGATCGTACGATATTTTTTCCAGACTTTTAAAAGACCGGATCATTATGATCGGTTCTGAATTCAACGATGACCTCGCCAATCGGGTCACCGCCCAATTGCTGTTTTTGTCAGCTGAAGACAATGAAAAAGACATTTCGATCTATATCAACAGCCCGGGCGGATCAACTTCCGCGGGATATGCAATTTTGGATACGATGGATTATGTGAAGCCTGATGTCCGCACGATATGCGTCGGAATGGCCGCTTCCATGGGAGCGATTCTCCTCGCCGGCGGAGCAAAAGGCAAACGGTATGCACTCAAAAACAGCGAAATCATGATCCATCAGCCGCTCGGCGGCGTCAAAGGACAGGCGACAGACATGGAGATTTCAGCGAAGCGGATCATCAAACTGAGGGAAAAAATCGAGCGCTTCTTTCACGAACGAACGGGCCAGCCCATTGAAAAACTAAAAGCCGACATGGAACGCGATTACTTTATGGATGCGGACGAAGCGAAGGCATACGGTGTTATTGATGCTGTTTTGTAACATTAGAAAAGCTCCCGGCTTAACTCCAGCCGGGAGCTTCGATCTTTTTTATAAAGCGTCAGGACCTTCCTCGCCTGTGCGGATGTTGATGGTGTTTTTAATTTCGTATATGAAGATCTTGCCGTCACCGGGTTCCCCGGTTTTCAGGACGTTTTGCGCCGTCTCGGCCACCTTTTCGACAGGCACTTTGCTGACGACGATTTCGACTTTTAACCTTTCATACACATTGCTTTCGCGTTTGACCCCGCGGTAAAGCTCAGTATGCCCTTTTTGCAGGCCGCATCCGTGTACATTGTAAAACGTAATGGACGTTACCCCGATTTTGGCCAGCTCCGTTTTCAGCTTTTCAAAGTTTGTAGGACGGGTTACAATTTCCACTTTATACATTTGACCGCTCATACCATCACTCCTGACAAATTAATCTTGATACGCTTTTTCGCCGTGCAGCGTAAGATCGAGGCCCAATGATTCTTCATCCTCTGAGGCACGGAGTTTAAAAAAGATACTGACTATCTTAATAATAGCGTATGTGACGATTGCGACAAACAAATATGTTGCAGCAATCGCAATCAGCTGTTTCCAAAGGAGACTGATGTCTCCGTAAAAAAGCCCGTTGGCACCGTCTGCGTTGACAGATGTCGTCGCGAACAAACCTGTCGCGATTCCGCCCCATGTCCCGCCGAGCCCGTGAAGTCCGAAGGCATCGAGCGCATCATCGTACCCGAATTTTTTCTTGAGCGAAAACACCCCCCAGAAACAGACGATTCCTCCGATAAGCCCGATCCATACAGATGAGAATGGCGTGACAAAACCTGCGCCAGGCGTAATCGCGACGAGTCCCGCAATCGCTCCCGAGACGGCGCCGAGCATCGTCGGCTTCTTATTAATCAGCCATTCTGCCAAAATCCAGCCGATCAGCCCCGCGGCCGCAGCCGTATTCGTGTTGATAAAAGCGGTCATGGCGACTTCATCGATCGTCAGCGCGCTTCCGACATTGAAACCGAACCATCCGAACCAGATCAAAGTCGCCCCGAGCAGGGTCAGAAGGAGGTTGTGAGGGGCGGTGTCGCTCATATTTTTCCGCTTGCCGAGAACAATCGCAACGACCAGACCGGCTACCCCGGAAGAAATGTGAACGACGTTTCCGCCGGCAAAATCAATAGCTCCCAGCTCGTCAAGCCAGCCTCCGCCCCATACCCAGTGGGCGACAGGCGAATAAACGAAAACCGCCCAGAGCACCGAGAAAAGAATAAAGGCCGGAAAGCGCATGCGCTCCGCAAAGCTTCCGGAAATAATCGCAGTCGTCAGGACGGCAAATGTCAATTGGAACATCATATAAAGCGTATGCGGGATCGTCTCCGAATAATCGGCATTGGGTTCAAAACCGACACCGTGCAGTCCGATCCAATCCAAACCCCCGATCAATGGGTTTCCGGGAGCGAAAGCGAGTGAATAGCCGAACAAAATCCATATGATAGAAACGATGGCAATTGAAGATAAACTGTGCATAACGGTGCTGAGCACATTTTTGCTCCTTACAAGGCCTCCGTAAAATAAAGCGATGCCCGGCGTCATCAGCCACACGAGCAAAGCGCAAAAGAACATAAATACTGTATCCCCCATCTGCATGTTTCATTCCTCCGTAGTCATTTAGATTGAGAGCAGATCTCTGTTTCTTTCATTATAGTGACAAAAGGGAGATATCATGATGAACATGTCAGATTTCCTTACATGGTTTTTGGGGAGAAAAGCGGACAGGGAGAGGCTGAAATATCCGACAGAAGGGGGATTAAGCGGTTTTTTCAACCTCAACTGCAACGATTCGATGTCCGTCCATTTCTTTTACTTTAAAACGGTATCCTTCACTTTCGATCGTCGTTCCGGGCTTGCTCTCAATATTCTGCGTCAGCATCCAGCCGCCGATTGTATCAATCTCCTCATCTGATAAATGAATTCCAAGCAGGTCGTTTACGTCGCTGACCAGTACTTTCGCGTTTAGGATGTAATGGTCATCTTCGAGTTTCTGAACAGCAGATACTTCTTCAGTATCGAATTCATCGCGAATGTCGCCGACGATTTCCTCGACAATATCCTCAACCGTCACAAGACCCGATGTTCCGCCATACTCATCTACGAGAATCGCCATATGTGTATGCTCTTTCTGCATTTTGACAAACAGCTGGTAGACGGGAATCGTTTCAATCACATGGATAACCGGATGGATATATGGCTTTAGCGATTTTGTTTCTAAAGAAAATTCCCCTGCAAGCTCCGCCAGCAGCAGTTCTTTTATATTGATCATTCCGGTGATGTGATCTTTGTCTTCCTCCATGACGGGGAAGCGGGTGTGCTTCGTTTCTTTGATAAGCTGCTTCGCTTTTTTTAAACTGTCGTCAAGAGATAAGACGGTCATTTCATTGCGCGGCACCATAATTTCTTTTGCCGTACGTTCGTCGAATTTAAAAATATTGTTTACATATTTCAATTCATTTTGGTTAATCTCCCCGCTTCGATAGCTTTCAGATAAAAGCGTTCGCAGTTCTTCCTCCGAATAGGCCAATTCGTGTTCACCGGTCGGCTTCAGGCCGAACAGACTTGTGATCATGCGGGCTGAATGATTGAGCAGCCATATAAAAGGAAACATGATTCTATAAAACCAGATCATCGGCTGTGCAAAAAGCAGCGTAACGGTCTCCGCTTTTTGAATGGCGATCGTTTTTGGCGCCAGCTCTCCGACAACAACATTGAGATAAGTAACTGATAAAAAAGCGGCCAAAAATGAAAGAATATGTGTAATCGACTCGTTCAAGCCGATTTTTGAGAAAAGGGGATGCAGCAAGGTCTGCATCGTCGGTTCACCAAGCCAGCCCAAGCCCAATGCCGTCACGGTGATTCCAAGCTGGCAGGCTGACAAGTATTCGTCAAGGTGCGAGGTCACTTCTTTTGCGGCAAGAGCGCCCTTTTTTTTCTGAATGATCAATTGGTCGATCTTTGTCCGCCTTACTTTGACGATGGCGAATTCGACCGCGACGAAAAAGCCCGTAAATGCGATTAATCCTGCTACTGCAATCAGCTTCAATAACTCCAATGCCCCGCCTTCTCAGTAAAGAAGGCGCCACCTCATTTTCTATGAAAAACTCATACTGGCTTCATACCACGTGCCGCAGCGCGGCAAACATCATGTTTATTTACGCGGAGGGCGGGCAAAGAAATATAAAACGAGTGGGCCGGAAGAGGAGGAGACAAGTATGAGAGTTTTTCAGGGAGAGGGCTGGACATGGTATCAGCTTGGCCCTCACGAAAAAACAACAGCACAAGGGCTGATCCAGCCCGATCATTGGCCGGAATGCCGAAACTGGTTTCAAGGCGTTCCCTCGGCCAACATCAATTGCCTTGATATCAATGCTGCCGTTCAAGGCAAGGAAGCGATCTACGGTTCATATATTTACGACCAGGAAGCGGAAGTTCAACAAAACCGGACAGCATTTCATTTTTACTTAACGAAAGACTATTTTTTCACAATGAATTTAGATATCTCGCAATTTGAAGAGGCAAACAGAAGGCCGATCGATCAACACTTAAAGCGATGCAAAGACGCCCCTGAAGTGTTCCTGGTCCTGCTGGGCGAACTGATGAGAATGTATTTGAAGGAACTTGAGCACTTTGAAGTTCACCTTGGAAAAGTAAGGTGGGGATTTCATCATGACAACAATAAAAGCATCATTGAACTGATTCATAAGCGGCGTCACGAACTCCTGGTCATAAGAAGTTTAATTTTATCGATGAAAAAGGTTGCAATGGGCCTTAAAGAAACTTTTTTAACCAAATCGTTTGACGAAATCGAACAGCGCAGGACGTTTTACGAAATCGACAGAGGCATGTCATTGATCAAAGAGTATGCGAATGAAATCAATTATTTGCTTCATTCCGAGGAAGTGGTGACATCCCACAGAGGCAATGAAATTTTTAAAGCGCTGACGATTTTTACGACGATCTTTACGCCGATGACGGCTTTCGGCGCCCTGTGGGGAATGAACTTCGAAGTCATGCCTGAACTCTCTTTAAAGTACGGCTATTTATTTTCGCTTATTTTAATCGCCGTTTCGACCGCCCTTGTGTATTGGTATTTGAAAAAGAAAGGCTGGACCGGCGATTTATTGAGGGATAAAAAACGATATATGAAAAGGAAGGGCTCTTTTAAATAGGTTTAAGCCCGCGGTATATCGGAAAAGCACATAATAACCCCATCATAAAGGAGGAATTCCGAATGAAACTGAAGGACATCATGACAACCAATGCTGAATGCTGCGAGCCTTCTGCCCCGATTGCGGAAATTGCCGGTAAGATGCGTGATTACAATGTAGGTTCAATTCCGGTCTGCGAGAACGGAAAATTGACGGGGATCGTTTCAGACCGGGATATTGTTATCAGATGTGTAGCTGAAAATGAAACAGATGCGGCTGCTCGGGATATCATGAGCACACAGATGGTGACAGGGCGCCCGGATATGTCTGCTGAAGAGGCTGGTGATCTGATGGCGGAACACCAAATTCGCAGGCTGCCGATTGTTGAAGATGACCGTCTTGTCGGAATCGTTGCTTTGGGGGATCTCTCCGTCTCACATGCGGATGAGAAAGCGGGAGAAGCTTTAAGCGAAATTTCAAAACCGGCTTAAACAGGTTGAAGGAAGAGCGTTTTTAGCTCTTCCTTTTTTATGTTTCTTCACTTTCCCACTTTTTCAGCGGCCAAAATAAGACGTGCTGCCTTTTTGCATAATGAAGAAGGGGCGCGGTGTCTGGGAGTGTGAGATCGTTTGCGCTTGTGAGCGGACCCGGAAAAATATCAGCTTCAGCCTGCTGCAGCTGCCACTCTGAATGGTGGATATCTTCATAATAGAGCTCGTTTTTATGCGTGGTGTACAAACGGTACCTTTCAGCAAGCCAGTATTCAAGCGTTCCTTTATCAGCTGAGAAAGGCTCCGAAACCGGTTGATATTCTGCATAAAACTCTGCTTGTGAACGTTTTCTCCTGCTTGTCAGCTGAAAGCGGTCTTTATGTTGTGCAAAGCGCATCCCGGCGTAAAAATAAGGCAAGTGGAACATTGAGCGCGCGCCGGCGACGGCCAAGCGCGAAGCGGCGTCAAGACTGAAAAAATAAATGCCCGGGACGCC
The DNA here is from genome assembly GCF_037969865.1 of Bacillus sp. FSL R7-0646. NCBI lineage: Bacteria > Bacillati > Bacillota > Bacilli > Caryophanales > Bacillaceae > Bacillus > Bacillus sp. FSL R7-0646. The sequence goes on along the minus strand of NZ_CP150217.1, from coordinate 3,701,742 downwards.
TTTATATGCTACATATGTCCGGACATTCAGCTCGGGAAATCTGCTGATGAAAGGAAAGGGCGGCAAAAAACGGGGACGCATATTTGTCAGCAGAAAAGGCAAGATACCGATCCACGCTTTTCCGTTGAATGTCTCCAATTCCAAGGCCGCCGGTATTTGTCCGCGAATGGCTTCAGGATCGACAGCCCAATGGGCAAATAATACATGATTCCATGTTTGCGTCATCATCCACGGTCCTTCAGGCAGTGGAAAAGGGCGGTGAGAAGTATTTTTTATCATAGAACAGCTCTCCTTTGGTTCGAATTTTGACCTGTTTTAAGCACATCCCGAACCTGTTGTACGGTTTTATGATTTCCCTTTTCGGCTAAATCAAAAACGAGGATACAAAAAACGGAGGAGTGATCTGATTTGTTCAAGCATACGAAAGTGCTGCAGTACCCTGCCAAACCTGAAAGACCCGACCCTGTCTTCGCAAAGAAAATGCAGGAGATACTCGGCGGCCAGTACGGAGAAATATCTGTGGCGATGCAATACCTTTTTCAAGGGTGGAATACGCGGGGAAATGAAAAGTATAAAGATTTGCTGATGGATACGGCGGCAGAAGAAATCGGACACGTCGAAATGATTGCGACGATGATTGCACGGCTGCTTGAAGACGCTCCGGTTTACGAGCAGGAAAAAGCAGCAGACGATCCTGTCATCGGCGCCATTATGGGCGGAATGAACCCTCATCACGCAATCGTTTCAGGTCTGGGGGCCATGCCTGAAAACAGCACCGGCGTTCCTTGGAATGCAGGCTATATTGTAGCGAGCGGCAACCTTCTGGCCGACCTGCGCGCAAATGTCAACGCTGAATCGCAAGGCAGACTGCAAGTCGCACGGCTGTACGAAATGACGGATGACAAAGGCGTACAAGATATGCTCGGTTTTCTTTTGGCAAGAGATACGATGCACCAAAACCAGTGGATTGCCGCGATCAAAGAGCTGGAAGAAAAAGAAGGCGTCATCGTGCCCGGTACCGTTCCGCCAGAATATGAAAAAGAAGAAGTTTCGCACTCTTTATACAATTTTTCGGATGGAGAAGAAAGCGCACAGTTTGAGTGGCTGATAGGGAAGGCGCCGGACGGAGCGGAATTTCACTATGAGAGCGGCCCTGTCGCATATGGAGAAAAACCGGTCTTGAAGCCCGCTCCAAAACGAAGCCACAATACACCTGACTATGGAGAATAAAAAGAGCCGAACGGCTCTTTTTTTATTTTTTAAAATGACAAAACACTTCGTAAATATTAAAATAAGTGACAGATTTGCAGATTTTTTTATTGTCAGGTAAGCTTACTATAAAAACAACAGTAAGGAGTTATATCATGAGTAAAGTACTTATTTTTGGCCACAAAAATCCGGATACGGATACGATTTGTTCAGCGATTGCATATGCCGAATTAAAAAAGGAGCTCGGCATGGACGCAGAGCCTGTCCGCCTCGGCGAAATCAACGGCGAAACCGAATACGCGCTTAAGAAATTCAATGCAGAAGTACCCCGCCTTGTGAACACTGTCGCGAATGAAACAGACAGCGTGATTTTGGTTGACCATAATGAGCGCCAGCAGAGCGTCGATGACTTGGATCAGGTTCGCGTGCTTGAAGTCATCGACCACCACCGGATCGCCAACTTTGAAACGAGCGACCCTCTGTATTACCGCGCAGAGCCTGTAGGCTGCACGGCAACGATCTTAAACAAGCTCTATAAAGAAAACGGCGTTGAAATTAAAAAAGATATTGCGGGGCTGATGCTGTCGGCGATCATCTCAGATTCCCTCTTATTCAAATCCCCGACATGCACGGAAGAAGATGTCAAAGCTGCAAAAGAATTGGCTGCGATTGCCGGCGTTGATGCTGACAGCTATGGACTAGATATGCTGAAAGCCGGAGCTGATTTGAGCGCAAAGACGATTCCTCAGCTTCTTTCTCTGGACGCAAAAGAGTTTACGATGGGAAGCCATAAAGTAGAGATCGCGCAGGTTAACACTGTCGACACAAACGACGTTCTCTCCCGCAAAGAGGAAGTTGACGCAGAACTTGCAAAAGCGGTATCTGAAAAAGGGTTGGATTTATTTGTGTTTGTCGTAACTGACATTTTAACAAACGACTCGGTTGTCGTCGCTTCAGGACAAGCTGCACAAGCAGTGGAAAAAGCGTTCAATGTCACATTGGCAGACAACACAGCGACACTGAAAGGCGTTGTATCGCGCAAAAAACAAATTGTTCCGCCGTTAACCGAAGCCTTAAAAGGTTAAGGAAATAAAAAAACACCCGAATCTCATGATTCGGGTGTTTTCTTATACCGTTCTGGATACCGCTTTCCGCAATTTCCGCAAGATCGATTCATAGAGTGAAATGATCCGTTCAAAAAGCGGCTGCACATACGTGGAGAATCTAAACATAACAAGTGATACGAATAAAGCGACCAAAATGCTGCCCAATACGTCAACAGGGTAGTGGTGTCCGACCCAAATACGGGAAAAGCCCGTCAATAACCCGAAAGCAATCAGGCAGCTTCCAATTTTCCGATGATAAAGCCAAAAAGCGATCGAAATGGCTAACGCCCCGGTTGTATGATCGCTGGGAAATGAGGCGTCGGCAGCATGGTGAATCAATACGTCCACATGATGAGCGACAAATGGCCTCGGCTCATAGTAAACCAATGACAGCAAATAATTTGCCGCCAATCCGAAAATACCCGTCACACCGGCCTGAAGAACGGTTATTTTATAAGAACGGTTTCCGAATATCCAGATCAAAAGCAAAATGAGCGCATACATATAAATCGCTTTTTCTGTAATCAAAATCATGGCGCCATCCAGGATGTCGTTGTGGTTTGCTAATTGATGAATGCGTGTAAAAAGCCAATAGTTCAAAAAATCACCTTTTTAATAGAGTAGTAATTTTTGGGCAGACAGTTAGGAGACGTATTTCATTTTGCAAAAGTTTCATTAAATAACAGATCGAGCTGTATCAGCCTGCATGAAAAGAGCCGGGCGTTCCCGGCCCGGCGAGGTTGAACGGCTTATTCAGCCATTGATATATCCCGCTTCTCCTTTGCGGATGCAGGTTTTTGGCTCCATGTATACAGAAACAGGTTGATGAGCACGAAAACGCCTGAGAATAAATAAATGTTTGAAAAACCGGCTTGTGCCACAACCAACCCGAAAACATAGGATCCGACTGCGATGCCGGTATCAAACAGCGTAAAATAAGTCGCTGTTGCATAGCCGCTCCGGTGAGGCGGCGAAGACTGGATCGCCAAGGTCTGAAGGCACGGTGTGATAGATCCGTAGCCGATGCCGATGACAGCTCCGGATAGCAAAAGCATCGCACTGCTGTTTGTAAAAGCAAGCAGGAAAAGCCCGGCGCAAAAAATGATAATGGACGGATAAATGACGACTCCCGGGCCGACTTTATCATACAGTTTTCCCGTAAACGGCCGCGTGATCATCATTGTCACCGCGAACACCATAAAGAAATAGCTGCTTGCTTCAATAAGGCCGAGGGATTTGGCATAAACAGAGATGAAGGAAATCACGCTTGAATAACAAAACGACACGAACAAGCCGACCGTTGCAATCCGAATCGCGCCCTTTTCAAACATGTTGGAAAATGACAGCCTGAACACAGCTGAACGGATGTCGTTTCCTTTAGGAATCCGCACCAGTGCCGTACAGAGGATGGCTACAGTGACGATTCCTGAAAATAAAATAAACAGATCGGAAAAACTCATTTTATCCAGCAGGTTCAAGGCGATAAACGGGCCGATGACAACCGCCAAATTCATCGACATAGCAAAATAGCCCAGCCCTTCCCCGCGGCGGGCCGGCGGAATTAAATCGGCTGCAATTGCACTCGTCACCGTGGTGATGATGCTGAACCAAATGCCTTGGAAAAAGCGAATGCCAAGCAGCAGGTAGATATCGTGAATGAAGATATAAAGAAATGATGCCAAAGTAAACAGCACGACGCTGATGAGTGCCATTCTCTTTTTGCCAAAACGCTCAATAACAGCTCCCGAAAACGGCCTTGCAAAAATCGCGGACAGCATGAAGCCGCTGATCAAAAGGCCGCCCTCTGACTCGGAGCCGCCGAGCTCCTGCATCGCATAGACCGGAAGCACGGTCAATAGTGCGTAAAAATAGACGAATATAAACAAATTAATCAAAACGACCATGATAAAATCCCTGGTCCAAATGGGTTCAGCTTGCTTCATAGGCTACAACTCCTCCTGGTGTCCTTCTAACAATTGACTTAACAGCCTTTGGAATATTTTTTTATCCCGTTCTTCAAATACGGAAAGCATTTCCTCTTCAAATTCTTTCATTTTTAATTGAATGTCATCATATTTAATTTTGGCTTCTTCTGTCATCTTGACGACTTTTTCCCGTTTGTCATCGCCCTGTATCCGTTCGACCCAGCCGTTTTTTTCGAGGCGGCTGACGGTTCTTGTCACAGTCGGCGCTTCGACGTGCAAATAAGTCCATATGTCTTTCTGCGTCATCGGTCCGTAGGTGTGAAGACAATATAGGATCGACCACTGTGAACCGTAAAGGCCGTACGCTTCGAGCTGTTCATTCGTTTTTTTAGCAACCATCCGAGTGCTTTGATTGAGCTGGTGAATAATCTTTCGATTGATATGTTCCATTCCCGGACTCCTTCAAAATAGTTACCTAGGTAAATAATAAACTTTATTCATTTTACCGGAAGTCAAGATTAGTGTAAAGTTAAAATTTTTGAAGCCCGAAATAAAATTATAAGAGAAACCCCTTGTCCTCCTTGAGTTTTTAGCATAATCCCATTTAAATGCTAATACACTGATACAAACCTAACAAAGAGAGTGTTTGAGGTGAGGGATCGTGGGAGTATTTCAAAATTCTACTTGGAAAAGCATAAAACGAAGAAGCTGCGCAAATAGCGAATTTTTTCACAAGACGGATCTCATTTCACACTTCTCACATCCATTTTAGGGAGGTCGAGTGGTGTGCACGATTACATCAAAGAGCGAACAATCAAGATAGGGAAGTACATCGTGGAGACGAAAAAAACGGTTCGTGTGATAGCGAAGGAGTTTGGTGTTTCCAAAAGTACCGTTCACAAGGATTTGACAGAAAGGCTGCCTGAAATTAATCCTGACCTGGCCAATGAAGTAAAAGAAATTCTTGATTATCATAAATCAATCAGACATTTGCGGGGCGGAGAAGCAACAAAACTAAAATACAAGAAAGAGGAAATCTTTGAAAGAGAACCCGTGCAATAAGGAATAATGGCTCAGAAACGAGCAGCGTTTATCAGAATTTCCCGGTATCCTCCGTAAAAAGCCACAAAAATTTTATGAAGAACTTTAATAAGCTCTCTTTTTTTTCTAATATTTATGATAAAATATATAATTAGGGCAGAATGTGGACATTGCTGTGAAACAGATTTCGAGGAGGATATAGATAGATGTTTGCAAGGGATATTGGTATTGACCTTGGTACAGCGAATGTGCTGATCCATGTCAAAGGAAAAGGTATTGTCTTAAATGAACCATCAGTCGTTGCTCTTGACAAAAACAATGGGAAAGTGCTCGCTGTCGGTGAAGAAGCAAGGAGAATGGTAGGACGTACACCTGGGAATATTGTTGCGATACGTCCATTAAAAGACGGCGTCATTGCCGATTTTGAAGTAACAGAAGCCATGCTGAAGCATTTCATTAACAAGCTGAATGTAAAAGGTCTTTTCTCAAAGCCGCGCATGCTGATTTGCTGCCCGACAAATATTACTTCTGTGGAGCAGAAGGCCATTAGAGAAGCTGCCGAAAAAAGCGGCGGAAAGCATGTATATTTGGAGGAAGAACCTAAGGTGGCCGCAATCGGAGCGGGAATGGATATTTTCCAGCCAAGCGGAAACATGGTAGTTGATATCGGCGGTGGAACGACAGATATCGCAGTCATCTCAATGGGCGATATTGTCACCGCCTCTTCTATTAAAATGGCTGGGGACAAGTTTGATCTTGAAATCTTGAACTACATCAAACGCGAGTACAAGCTGCTCATAGGCGAACGGACAGCCGAAGATATTAAGATTAAAGTCGCAACTGTTTTCCCAGACGCACGTCACGAGGAAATTTCCATCCGCGGCCGCGACATGGTCACAGGATTGCCGAGAACCATTACGGTAACGAGCAAAGAGGTGGAGGAAGCGCTGCGCGAATCTGTATCTGTCATTGTACAGGCTGCCAAGCAGGTGCTCGAAAGAACGCCGCCTGAGCTGTCAGCCGACATTATCGACAGAGGCGTTATCATTACAGGAGGCGGCGCATTGTTAAACGGTCTTGACCAGCTTCTTGCCGAAGAGCTGAAAGTGCCTGTTCTCGTTGCTGAAAATCCGATGGATTGTGTGGCAGTCGGTACGGGTGTCATGCTTGATAACATGGACAAGCTTCCCAAGCGCAAACTGAGCTGATCAGAAGCCTCATTCTTTTTGAGAATGAGGTTTTTTTATGTGAAATGCTTTAAAGGAGCTGAACGGCTGCCGATAAAAAGAGTAGTATGTTTGAATACCATTATAGAACAAACGTTCTGTATTAGCAAATATAAATTGCAAGCATTTCGCAAAAGAGGTTTTTTCGATAGGAAACTCTGGAGCATGACACTTATTTTGAGGTGAAATGATGTTAAAAGGACTTTATACAGCAACTTCAGCAATGATCACCCAGCAGCGCCGCACAGAGATGCTGACGAATAATATCGCGAATGCAAATACGCCGGGATATAAAGAAGACCAAGGATCAATACGTTCTTTCCCGGAAATGCTTTTGAGCCGGATTGAGTCTGATTCTTTCAAAGCCGGCAGCGCTTCGCGTTCGTTTTCAACACAGACGCCAATCGGTTCAATCAATACAGGGGTTTATATGCAGGAACTGAAGCCTCAATTTTCTCAAGGCGATCTGCAAAGCACGAATGAGCCGACAGATATTGCAATCAGCGAAGCCGAAGTTCCGGTCAACGGCGAAACAAACGATAAAGCGGCGCTTTTCTACGCGGTCCGGCTTGAAAATGGGGATGTACGCTATTCAAGAAGCAGCCGTTTTTCTTTAAATGAAAATAATCAATTGACAATAAACGGCCGACTCGTCCTTTCAACGGAAAACCGGCCGATCACGGTGGGAAGCGAGAATTTTCAAGTCGCTGAGGACGGAACGGTGACTGAAAACGGCCAAAATCTGGGGAGGATCGATGTCAGAATCGCGCTCGATACGAGAAATTTAGCAAGAGAAGGCGATGATCTGTATCGTACTGAAAACGGTGAGGCGCTGCCAAGCGCAGTCGGCAATCCTGAAGTCACTTATTCTGTCAAGCAGGGGATGACCGAACGGTCGAATGTCGACGTGACGAGAGCCTATACGGAAATGACCGCTGCCTACCGCTCGTTTGAAGCCAACCAAAAAGTTCTTCAGGCTTATGATAAAAGCATGGAAAAGGCGGCCAATGAGATTGGAAGGATCGGATAAATGACCGATCGCGATCAGCGTAAATGGAGGATGTGGAAAAACGATGCTTAGATCCATGATCACGGCTTCAAACACAATGTTTGAACTGCAAAAACAAATTGATAATATCAGCCATAATCTTGCAAATACCGATACAACGGGATATAAGGCGAAAAACACGAGCTTTTCGGAGCTGATCAGGCAGCAGATTGAACAGGTAAACGAGAAAAATAATGAAGTAGCTGCAAGCAGAAAGACGCCGCCAGGACTTCGCCTCGGCGTCGGAGCCGTCATGACCGACCGGCTGACGCATAAGCAGGGAAGCCTTAAGGAGACGGGCCGCGATCTTGATATTGCACTGACTTCTCCTTATCAGTACTTCCAGGTCAATGTCGGCGGGGAAGTGCAATATACAAGAGACGGGGCATTTTACCTTACGCCTGCGGCGGGGAACGCCAACCAGATGCAGCTTGTGACGAAAGAAGGACATGCCGTCCTTGATGAAAACGGAAATGCCATCCGCTTCAACCAGCGCTATAAACACATCAAAGTCGATGAATCGGGAAGTGTCACCGTTTCGTCAGACAATCAGGGAGAAGCGCCACTGCGTTTTAACCTGGGGATCGTCCGGGCTGTCAAACCTCAGGCTCTAACAGAAGAAGGAAGCAACCTTTTTTCTGTCAGCGATGAATTGAGAGCAACGGCTCTTATCAACCTGAACGGAGCCGGGCGGCAGGACATTTCTCTAAAACAGGGATTCCTTGAATCATCAAATGTCGACGTATCGAAGGAAATGACCGATCTGATCTCTTCGCAGAGGTCATATCAAATGAATTCCCGCGCCATCACGATGGGCGATCAAATGATGGGGCTGATCAATTCAGTACGTTAGCACAGCAAAACAGGAGCCGGCCAAACGACGTTTGGTTCAGGCTCTTTTTATTTTCACTTTCATCGTTTTAAACCGGTTGTGCCTCATCTTTTGTTGAAAAAGATTCCGTTTCATAATATACTTCCAGATGTACAGAATAAGGCACTGACATATCATTCTATACATATTTTTCGAAAAAGGAGATGTCAAGGCAATGCTTGATGCTCAGCAAATTAAAGAAATCATTCCCCACCGCTATCCCTTTCTGCTGGTAGACCGTGTGACAGAAGTAGAGGAAGGAAAACGGGCCGCGGGTTATAAAAATGTGACAGTAAATGAAGAGTTTTTTAACGGACACTTTCCGGATTATCCGGTGATGCCTGGTGTTTTAATTGTTGAAGCGCTTGCGCAAGTAGGTGCGGTGGCGCTTTTGATGAAGGAAGAAAACCGCGGAAGGCTCGCGTTTTTTGCGGGAATTGACAGCTGCCGCTTCAAAAAGCAGGTGAAACCGGGCGATCAGCTCCATCTTGAGCTTGAAGTGCTTCGTTTCCGCGGTTCCATCGGCAAAGGAAAAGGAGTCGCAAAAGTGGACGGAGAAGTCGTGTGTGAAGCCGAATTGATGTTTTCTCTTGGTGAAAAGCAGGAATAATGTAAACACAATGGGTTTTCGTAAAAGCCCATTTGTTTTTTTATCATGAAAGCGAAAAGGTGATCATTCATGTGGAAAGAATTTAAAAGTTTTGCGATTCGGGGAAATGTAATCGATCTTGCAATTGGTGTCATCATCGGAGGCGCCTTTGGAAAAATCGTAACTTCGCTTGTCAATGATTTGATGATGCCGCTCCTCGGTCTTCTGCTTGGAGGCCTGGATTTTTCCGCGCTGTCGTTCACATTTGTTGATGCCGAAATTAAATATGGGCTATTCATTCAGTCGATCGTCAATTTCTTTATTATTTCGTTTTCCATTTTTCTATTTATCCGCTATATCTCTAAGCTGAAGAAGAAGGATGCCGAAGAAGAAAAAGCTGCTCCTGATCCTCAGGAAGAATTGCTTAAGGAAATACGGGATTTGTTAAAAGAGCAGACAAACCGTTCTTAGAGCTATAAATGAAAAGGCTGTCCGGCGAAGACAGCCTTTTTTATATATTTTGCTTAAATGCTTCAAGAAGCCGATCTCCGGAATATCCTTCTTTCATTAAATCTTCCAAAATCTTGTCGGAGCCTTTCCTCAGCTTTGAGCTGACCATTTTGCCGTCCAATAAGACGGAAACATGCTCGCCGAGCACCGTGATGTTTTTGACCTTCGCTAACAGCTGTGCTGGGCGGTTGCTTTTTTTCGTGATCGTTACATATGCTTTCACTTCTTTGCCTTCCTGAAGGAGATATTCGAAAAAATACCGGTATTCTTTAGAAACCAGCCCTTCAACCATCCAGTGGTTTTCTCCGTCTTCCTTATTAATGATAAGGCCGTCGATCAGCGGGAACTCCTCAAGCCGCTTTGAAGTGTCATCCTGGCGGACAATTTTTAAATCAATAAGCCTAAAGGTTTTCATTAGTATCACCTCACAAGCTTCCATAGTTGTATAACCATTATAGCACATTCGCTTGGGAGAACTCTTGACCCTGGTTTGTTTCTGCAATAGGAGCATATTCATATTTTAAATTTTGCAAAAAGTATTTTATAATGCTTTATTTTTATTTATACTTTAGGTGATATTGAGCAGGAGGTGACTTATGAACCATTTTTACTTAAAGGAAGTATTTGTGATCGCAAGCAATTCAGCTGCTGACTGCCGTCAATATATGCCTATGATTTGCTTTTCAGCCGGTAACAAAAAGCACGAAATCAGCACATATGCAAATGAAGGCATCATGTTTCGCTATGAAACGAAGGACGGAATGGAAATATACGAATTTCAAGTAACGCTTAAACAGAAAGAGTTGTCATTCCGTCTGTATGCTTGGGACGGGGGCTCATATGTCCGCGTATACTCAGAGCGGTGGCTGTCATCTCCTGTTTTTTTTCAGTTTCTGAAAAATACGTATTTCTCAAATAAAAATGAAATGATTTTTATGATTAGTGGAAGAAAAAAGCAAAAATTATGACATGAGCCCGGGTTTTTTTCCGGGTTATTTTTCTTTTATGAGGATTTTGCTTAAAATCTGTTCTCTTATAAACTGGGGATACCCGAACAGGAAGGGAGGGACGAAATGTTTAATGAGATCATGCTCGTCGGGCGTTTGACAAAAGATCCCGAACTGCGGTATACATCTGACGGTGTCCCTGTTGCAAATGTGACGCTGGCTGTCAGCAGGCCTTTCAAGAACGCAGCAGGCGAAGTAGAAGCGGACTTTGTCAATTGCACTCTATGGCGCAAAACTGCCGTGAACACAGCCGAATATTGCGAAAAAGGCTCCATCATCGGGCTGAGCGGAAGAATCCAGACCCGCCAATACGTCAATTCAGAAGGCGAACGCACCTTTATTACAGAAGTTGTCGCCCGGTCAGTCAGATTTTTGGGAGAAAGCCGGAAAGCGCATGAGCCGGCTGATGCTTAAACCTAAGATTCCTTCTATAAACTCCTTTCTCAAAAAGAATCAATCAATATCCCCTTGTTTATCCCCTTTTATGGCCGGTTTTGAATGACCGGTTTTTTTATTTTAGACAAAAAATAGACAAATTTAAATTGACGTCCAAAAATTCCGTATGTATAATGTAAGCGAATACAACAACAAATGACCAATGTTTGCACAAATGCGCAAAGGTAAAGGGTGATCTTATGGAAATGAGGGATGATAAACGCCTTCTGATCAAAGTCTGCAAAATGTACTACGAAGAGGATATGACACAGAGCCAGATTGCAAAAGCAACAGGGATATACAGAACAACCGTCGGACGTATGCTGAAAAAAGCGCGTGAGGCAGGAATCGTTAAAATCACGATCGATGACCATGTCGGGACACACTATGATTTGGAACGGGAGCTCGAACAGCTGCTCGGGCTTAAAGAAGTGTACATATGTGATGCAAAACCGGAACAAACAGCTGAAGACAAGAAGAAACTCGTCGGCAAAGCCGGAGCCGAAATCTTAAAACGAGTCGTGAAAGACGGGGATACGGTAGGCTTCGCATGGGGGACGACGATGGCGGGAATGATCGGGGAGTTTCACGGCGTCAAAAAACGGAGCGCTTCATTCGTGCCGCTGGTCGGCGGTCCGGGCGCCATGGATACGAAATATCACGTGAACAGCATCGTCTACAGCATTGCGGGTGACTTTGGAGGCACGCCTTACTTCATAGATGCGGCAGCCGTTGTCGAAAAAAAAGAAACGAAGGAGGAAATCGTCAAGTCCCACTATTTCAAAAAAATAGAAAGGCTGTGGAACGGCCTTACTGTGGCAGCCGTCGGAATCGGGGCGCCGCTTAGTTCTTCAAATATGATCTGGACCGGATTTTACGGCGATCAGGATATCGAGCGCCTTGAAGAAAAACATGCAGTCGGAGATATATGCTCGCGTTTCTTTGATCGTTCGGGAGCTTTAGTAGAAACAGAGATTCATGACAGAACCATCGCGATAGACATCAACAGGTTAAAGGATTTGGAATATTCCATAGGTCTTGCCGAATCCCATGAAAAAGTTCCTTCGATTATCGGGGCTGCAAAAGGCCGCTATATTAATGTTTTAGTGACAACTGCCGAAACAGCCAGAGAAATTGCCGAGGAGGTGAGAAATCAATCATGATCATTTACTTTATCATCGCCCTTGGAGCTGCATGGCTTCTCCAGAGCGTTTTAGGTTTTTGGCAAATCAGGCATTTCAATCGAACGTTCGCCGCGTACAGGCGTATAGGGAGAGTCGCGGTCGGAAGGAAGACCGGCTTACTCAGAGCCGGAACGGTCGTCCTGTTTGTCATCGACAAACGCAACAAAATTTTGAAGGCATCAAAAATGCAAGGTGTCACCGTCTTTTCAAGAATCAGACCTTTAAAAGGGTTTGAAGGAAAGTATTTGCTGAAGATCGGACAAGCGGAGCTTGCCCGGCACGACCGCCTCACACGTCTTGCAATTGAAGATGCCTTGAGAACATTCGACATCATCACGAAAGGGGGTGATGTTCCGCAGAAGAAAACACGGCTTCAAAAACTGATGAGCTTTCAAATCAAAAAAAGAGGTGAAATATGAAAAACGTAACATGGCTTGCGGAAAAGTTTATGGACTTATTCAGGCATGGCGGAGAAGTGTTTGTCGGTATGCTTACAGACATCGTTCCTTTATTGATTATGCTGCTTGTCGCCATGAATGCTCTGATACGCCTGATAGGAGAAAAGCGCGTAGAAGCGCTTGCGAGGAAGTCGGGAAAAAATCCATTGACCAGATACATGGTTTTGCCTGTCATCGGTACGTTCATGCTCGCAAATCCAATGACGCTGTCGCTTGGCAGGTTCTTGCCTGAAAAATACAAACCGAGCTATTATGCGGCTGCATCCTATTCGTGCCACACGCATAACGGACTTTTCCCACACGTGAATCCGGGCGAGCTGTTTGTTTTCCTTGGGATTGCCGCAGGGATTACAACGCTCGGGCATGAAACGACGGAGCTTGCTCTCCGCTATCTTTTAGTCGGGATTGTGACAAACTTTCTCAGGGGCTGGGTAACGGATATGACAACGGCTTATGTCGCGAAACAGCAGGGCATTGCCTTGAAAGATTCGATTGATCTTAAATAAGAAAGGCGGTTTAGGAGATGAGTTCCTATCGTTCGGTTGAAGTTTCAAAAGGGCCTGGAGGGTTTGGCGGACCTCTGGTGATCACGCCTGATGAAGAGAGAAATAAAATCGTGTACGTCACCGGCGGAAACAAACCCGATTTTGCGGATCATTTAGCTGAGCTGACGGGGTGCACCCTGGTCGACGGCTTTAAAACGACAGTACCCGAAAGCGAAATGGCCGCTGTGATCATCGACTGCGGAGGGACGCTGCGCTGCGGACTTTACCCGCAAAAGCGAATTCCGACGATCAATGTGATGGCGACCGGGAAAAGCGGGCCGCTTGCCGCCCATATTACAGAAGATATATATGTTTCCGGAGTAAAAAAAGAGAATATTAAACTGCTGGGAGCTGTGGAGGAGCCTGAACAGTCTAATATTCCAGAAGAAAAACAAATACAAAATAAACAAAACCATTATAGCACAGAGAAAAAGATTAGTGAACAGCAGTCGCCGAAAGGGATGATGGCGAAAATCGGGATGGCCATGGGATCGATCGTCAGCACATTTTATCAAGCTGGACGGGAAGCGATTGAAACCGTTATCAAAACAATTCTTCCGTTCATGGCTTTTGTGGCTCTATTGATCGGCATCATTAAAGAGTCAGGCATCGGAGACATTTTTGCCAAATATTTATCACCATTTGCAGGCTCACTGCCCGGGTTGCTACTAATCTCGCTTGTTTGTTCATTTCCACTGCTTTCCCCGTTCCTTGGACCGGGGGCGGTGATTGCACAAGTTGTCGGTTCTCTGATCGGCGTTGAGATTGGCAAAGGAAACATTCCGCCGAATTTGGCGCTGCCTGCGTTATTTGCAATCAATTCACAAGCCGCTGCCGACTTTGTTCCAGTCGGTCTGGGTCTTGCGGAAGCGGAAGTCGAAACGGTTGAAGTCGGGGTGCCGTCGGTGCTGTATTCGCGTTTTCTCACGGGGGCGCCAACCGTTTTTATTGCTTGGCTGGCCAGCTTTGGCATGTATGACAGCTGAGGGTTTTCTTAAGGAGGGAGAATAATGGTCATGCTTTATGAAACAAAAATAAACAGAATCGGAGCTCAAGCAGCGGCGTTTTCAGATGAAAAGATGCTCATATTATTTGGTGAAGGTGCTCCGGATGAATTGAAAGATTATTGTTTATCAATTGATATAAAGCCTGTAGAAGGCGACTTCAATGAAGGCGATGAGCTCATACTGGGCGGCGAGTCCTACAAAATTACAGCCGTTGGCGGAGCCGTTCGTCAAAACTTGGCGAATCTCGGGCATATTACGCTAAAATTTGACGGATCAGTTTCAGCCGAACTGCCGGGAACACTGTACCTTGAACGAAAAGAACAACTGCCGGAGGTTTCAGCAGGAGACTGTATTCAAGTTAAAAGATTCTCATAAGGAGCGGGTGCAATATGGAGATGAATAAAGGAAAAGTGGCATTGATATGCGGCGGCGGCCAAAGTCTCGGAGAAGCGCTGTCCTACCGGATGGCAGAGGCGGGATATGACATCGCGGTCGCAGACATCAACGGCGAGAACGCCGAAAGGACGGCAGATCATGCAGCCGGTCAATACGGGGTCAAATCGCTGTGGATTCAAGCGGATTTTACAAAGGAAGCCGATGTGAAAAAAATGATCGGCAGGGTCACGGACGAATTCAATAAAATCGATGTGATGGTGTACAGTGCGGGAATCGCCAAAAGCAATAAAATCACGGATTTTGAACTTGAAGACTGGGAACGGACCATCGAGGTCAATTTGACCGGGTATTTTCTTTGCGCGAGGGAAACGTCAAAGGTCATGATTGAGCAGGGAAGCGGGTCAATCATTCAAATCAATTCCAAATCGGGAAAAGTCGGCAGCAAGCATAATACAGCTTATTCAGCTTCTAAATTTGGAGGGGTCGGTCTCACGCAAAGCCTCGCGCTTGATCTTGCCGAACACAACATTCGGGTGAACAGCATTATGCCGGGAAACTTGTTAAAATCGCCGATGTTCCAAAGCTTGATCCCGCAATACGCGAAAAAGCTCGGCATTCCAGAGAGCGAAGTAGAGCGCGTGTACACCGAAAAAGTGCCTCTAGGACGGGGCTGTACGTATGATGACATCGCCAATGCCATCTTATTTTACGCCTCTGACCAAGCATCTTATATGACGGGTCAATCGATCAATGTAACCGGGGGGCAGGTCATGCATTAAAACAAGAGGGGGACGCGATGATGAACATGCTGATTGATTCAGCGCATATACCGGAGATTGAAAGATTGCTTGATTCATTTCCCGCTGGCGGCGTCACGACAAACCCGGCACTGATCGCAAGGGAGAACAAGCCTTTTAAACAGCAGATTCAAGATATTCGGCGGCTTCTTCCCGAGCATCTGCCTCTCCATGCCCAAGTGATCGCCGACCATTGGCGGGATATGGTCGATCAGGCGAAGGCACTCTATAACTGGCTAGATGGAAACGTGTCTGTGAAAATTCCGGTGACGACTCAAGGGCTTTACGCGATCAGAAAGCTTGCGGCTGAAAATATCCAGACCACCGGGACAACGGTTTATACCGCTGCACAGGCTGTACTGGCGGCAAAAGCCGGCGCCTCCTATGTCGCGCCGTATGTCAATCGCATTGATCAAGAGTATGGTAATGGCGCTGGCGTTGTCAAAACGATTGTCGGCTTATTCAACACATACTGTTTAAATTGCAAAGTGCTTGCGGCAAGCTTTAAACATAACCGTCAAATTCTTGCCGTCATGGAAGCGGGGAGCCATGAGGCGACAATCAGCCCTGAGCTTATAAGCCGTTTGGCTGATCATCCGGCTGTAGATCGTGATATCCATGCGTTTCGTGAGATTTGGCACTCTCAATATGGAACATTTTCATTTTAAAGTACGAGCCTGAGGGACGGGAAACCGGCCTCAGGCTTTATTTTTGCTTATCATTACTTATATACTCTTGATTTATTCGGCGTAATTGCTTATAATCACTTATAAATGATGAACTTTACTTGCGCAAAGAAGGAATGATCCAGTGTACCAAGAGGAAAGGCTAATTTCCATCATCGACTATTTAAAAGAGCATAAACGGATTTCCGTTGAACAAATTTGTTCTTTATTCGGAGTTTCAAGAGATACGGCAAGGCGGGATCTGGTTAAACTGCAAGAGCAAGGCGCCATTATCAGGACAAGGGGCGGGGCGATTCTGCCCACCGTTCATGATGAGGTCAAAGACTATTCGGGCAGGCTGGGCATGGTTTCCGAAGAAAAAAGCATGATCGGAAAAGCAGCCGCTTCTTTAATCAGAGAAGGCGACCGCATTATTTTGGACGCTTCCACGACAGTCCAATCATGCGCAGAGCATTTGCCGGATGTCAATTGCACGATCATCACCAATTCGATTAACCTTGCGGACGTTCTTTCCTCAAGAAAAGGGGCTGACATCCGCCTGCTTGGAGGAAAGCTTCAAAAAGAGCACCGGTTTTTGTACGGCGCCTCTGTCATTGAAAAGCTGTCATGCTATCATGTTGATAAAGCGCTGATCGGCGTGGTGGGGGTTTCTGAACATGGGCTTACAATCGCCCATGAGGAGGACGGAATGGTGAAGCGGAAAATGATTTCCCAAGCGAAGCAAGTCATAGCGCTTGCCGACCATTCGAAAATCGGGAGAACGGATTTTTACCGATACGCTGAACTCAGTGACATTGACCTTCTCATTACAGACCGGCTGCCGTCGAAACCGTTTCAGAAGCTGCTTGATGAACACGATGTGGAGCTGCTTGTGGCTGAACATCACGATACTTAAGGGGGAATACAGCAGATGAAAATGATTGCGGTCGATTTAGACGGGACGCTGTTAAACAGTGAAAGCAAGATCTCAAAGGAAAATATCGATGCGATTAAAAAAGCGCGGGAACACGGGATTGAAGTAGTAGTTGCCACGGGGAGAGCATCCTTTGATGTTCAAACGATATTTGAGCCGACAGGTATTAAAACATGGATTATCAGTGCCAACGGAGCGGTGATTCATGATCCTGAAGGCAGCCTTTACCATTCGGTGCCGCTTGATCGGAAACGGGCAGAAGGAATTCTTCGATGGCTTGAAGAAAATAACTACTATTATGAGGTGTTCAGCGATGAAGCAATCTTCACGCCGCAAAACGGCCGCGAGCTGCTTGACATTGAGCTGGACCGCTTGAAAAGCGCAAATCCTGAGGCAGACCTATCAAGGCTGGAACTCGCGGCTGAACAGCAGCTCAGCCAAAACGGATACGCGTACATCAGCTCCTATACCGATCTGTTTTTAGCCGGAAAGGATGTTAATGTATATAACATATTAGCTTTTTCTTTTCATAAGGAAAAGCTGGAAACGGGCTGGAGGCAATTTGAAGATGCACAAGATATTACGCTTGTCACTTCAGCCGAGCACAACTTTGAAATTGAGCATCTTCAGGCGTCAAAAGGGCTGGCATTGGAGAAGCTTTCACACAAGCTCGGCATTTCCCTTCAGGAAACAGCTGCCGTTGGAGACAGCCTCAATGATTTTTCGATGCTGAAGATCGCGGGGAAAAGCTTTGCCATGGGCAATGCGCGCGGAGACATTAAAGAGATGGCTGATGAGGTGACGCTCACTAATGATGAAAATGGCGTTGCTCACATCCTGCATCAGCTGATTGAACAGCAAGTCAAACCGGTTTAATTCGTACATCCTTTCAAATCGGCGTGATGCCGGTACACGGCAGCGTAACGATTGAAGGAGTGCGGTTAAGCAGCGGATGTTATTGGTCCGCGGGCCGCCGACATTGTCGGCGGCCTTTTTTAATATGGTTTGACCTCGATGATTATGACTTTTGATTCTTTGTTGGCGATGGTTGTTTTTGTTACTATTCCTATTTAACTATTGATTGAATTTGAAATAATAGGATCACCCGCTTAAAAGGAGAGTGATAAGAATGAAACAGCCGTTCCAACTACCCGAAAAAATGGCCCGATTCCGCGGGCAATTCGAACAATCAGCGCGGGATTTTTTAATTGGGACTGTCATTAAGGGGCATAAACACAAAAAACAGCTGTCTATCGCAGACAGCTGTTTTATTTAACCTGTAATAGCCGAAGCGTTCAGGGTAAATAACTCCTCAAGTTCATGCTCAGAAAGCTCGGTGATCCAATTTTCGCTTTGGATGATTTGATCGTTCAGCGATTGCTTCGATTCGAGCATTTGGTCGATTTTTTCTTCAATTGTGCCGGTGGTGATCAGTTTATGAACGTGGACGAACCGTTTCTGTCCAATTCTGTAGGCGCGGTCTGTCGCTTGATTTTCAACCGCGGGATTCCACCATCTGTCATAATGGATGACGTGATTGGCGGCCGTCAAATTGAGGCCTGTGCCCCCGGCTTTTAATGATAAGATCAAAATCGGAAATTCCTTGTTTTGAAACTGCTCCACCATTTTGTCCCGTTCAAGCTTGGATAAGCTGCCGTTCAGAAACTTGACCGGTTCGCCGAATGACTTCTCGAGCAGGCGCTTCATCATATCTCCCATCCCGAGATATTGGGTGAAAATCAAGCAGCTTTCATCGCTTTCGCGAATCGTCTTCGTCAGCTCCAGCAGTTTTTCGAGCTTGACTGACCTTCCGTTAAGGAGCTCGCTCCCGGTCTCTTTTAAGTAAAGGGCAGGGTGGCCGCAGATTTGTTTGAGCTTGCCGAGCATGCTTAAGATTAGAGCTTTGCGCTGCATTCCGGCGAGGCTTGACATATGTTCAAACGTATCTTTGACAAGCTGTTCATATAGTGAAGCCTGTTCTGCGGAGAGCGGAACGAACTCTTTTTCCTCCTGTTTCTCAGGCAGATTGAGCGCGACTTCTTTGTCCTGCTTTGTCCGTCTTAATAAAAACGGTTTGATCAGCTGCTGAAGCTGTTCGATCCGTTTTTCGTCGCGGTCTTTTTCGATTGGCAGGACAAAACGCTTATGGAAGCTGCCAAGGCTTCCGAGATAGCCTTTGTTCATGAAATCGTAGATTGACCACAGCTCCGTCAGGCGGTTTTCCATCGGAGTCCCGCTGAGCGCGATATGATGCAGTCCTTTCAGCTTTCTGATTGAACGGGATTGTTTCGTGTGCGCATTTTTAATGTTTTGGGCCTCGTCAAGGCAGATGCAGTTCCAGGCGACGCTGCTGAGATCGTCAAAGTCGGATTGGGCGAGGCCGTATGACGTCAAGACGATATCCGCATCTTTGTAAGATGTCTGAAACGCTTCACCTTTAGGGCGTTTTGGCCCGTAGTGGAGCGCTGCCGTCAGGCCGGGCGCGAAGGTCTCGAGTTCGCGCTGCCAGTTCCCGAGGACGGAAGTCGGCGCAATGATAAGAGACGGCGTTTGTTGTCCCTGTTCTTTTAAATAGGCGAAATAGGCGATCATCTGAATGGTCTTTCCGAGCCCCATATCATCTGCCAGGCAGGCGCCGAAGCCGCAGTTTCTGAGAAAGATCAGCCAGTTCAAACCGTCTTCCTGATAAGCTCTGAGCGTCCCGTGAAAATATTTGCTGACCGGGTATGACGGGAGATCATCGCGCTGGCTCAGCTTTCTGATCATGTTTTTCAGCTGATAGGACAGTTCAAACCGTACATCGCTGAATGCGGAAGCATCGAACAGATCATCATCCTCGCGGGTTTCGCTCCGCTCTGTCAGCTCGCGCGCCAGGATGTCAGACATATGAAGCCCCTCTGTTTCTGCCCGCTCCATCAGCTTTTTCATTTGTTTGATAAAATTCGGGTCGATTTTGATCCACTGCCCGCGTATATTGACAAGCCGTCTTTTATTGGCGACAAGCTGCTCGAATTCTTCCTCTGTGAGTTCAATTCCATTGGTGGCAAAACGCCAGTTGAAGTCCATCAATGCATTCATTCCGACAAAAGACTCGCCGCGGGGAGCCGATGACACTTTTGCTTTCAGCAGCATATTGCTGTCTCTCACGATTTGCCACCATGACGGCAGCAGAATTTCAATCCCCATGCTGACAAGTGTTTCGCTAGCTTCGGACAGGAAGATCCATGCTTCCTCTTCCGTTAAAAGCGACGTCCCCGATTCGATCGTCAGCCAGGGCACGATTTGGCGGAACCTGTCTTGTTCTCGGTCGATTTTATCAGCGTATGCCTGCCACGATTTTTTCAGCCTGTTCAAGCCTTCAAAGAACTGAATGGCTCCGCTTTTTTTGTCGCGCAAAAACAGTTCGATTTTCCAATCGTCTCCGTCAAAGTCAGGTTCATTTAAGCGGAGTCCGACGGTAAACGGCACAGGGTTTTCATGCCAGCCAATCGTTTCAAGAAAATCGTCTTCATCAAGAAAATGTCCCTGAAATGTGGTGACTGCGGGGGAATGTGCGACAATCGATTCCCATTTTGCTTTTAATTCGTCATTGTAGTTGATGTAGTCTTCGACAGCGTGTGAAAACCATTCGGCTGTATAGCCTTCCAAAATCCCTTCTTTATCTTTCCAGCGCAGCATTTCCTGCTTCCATGCTTCATAGTCGGGAAGAAAGTCTTCATCTGCGATAAACTCATAAATGGTGGAAGCCGTTTTCATCAAAGGTTCAGTTTCCTCAGTAAGGATGATGTCGCTGAATGAATTAAATGAGTTTTTGCCGAGAAATTCGACCGCCATCCACGGGGACAGCAGAACCGCAGGGGTATCTAAACCGGCTTCCTCGAGAAATGTTCCGTAAAAAGACGATTCGTGCCACTGAAACAAATGCCTTTCCATTTCATTTCGCGTAAGAAACTGATGATCCCCGTCATGACAAGATAAAATAAATGTATAGTCTTCTGACTGTTCGACATGTATTACGATTTCCTTAAGACTCGCCATCGATCAACTTTCCTTTCTTAAGCTCCTCCTGGAAGGCTCTCAGCCGTTTATAGCGGGCTGAAAACTGCTCCATAAACCGGTTCCAGACATCCTGTTTTTTCGCTTTTTTATAAAGGGTGCGCAGCTTTTTTAATTGTTTGACGGCTTCTTTGTAGCTTGAGCGGTTTTTTTGTTCAACCAGCCCGGAAATTTCTCTGTGATAGGAAGGGATCAATGCTTCAGGAGCCGCTGCCGCAATGTCTTTCAAGGCGTTCTGCCCTATCTCAGAGATTGAAAAACCGACAAGGCTGTGGATCTCCATCCACTCCGTAAAGCGGTTTTTGTTATATAAAAAATGGCTGTATTCAGTAAATGTATAAGGAAGGCACTCTTTGCAATACCGTTCAAATACATGCTCTTCTTTTGCGTTTTTGCTGTAATCGCTTAGAAACAGGAAGAATTCGCTTAGTACATCGCGTATTTCCCGGTACGGTTTATCCAGTCTGCAGAAGCCGGCCGCCAGCTGCTCAAGGTGTTCATACCATTTTTTCAGGCGCTTCCAGTCCTTTTTGGCGGTCATGACACTGAGCCATTGAAACGTATACGGAAGAATCTCCGGTGAAAACGATCCGGCTTGATCAAGAATCACATCATCGTTTTTCAGCAGAAATTCAAGATGCAGCCTGCCGAATTGTATTTCAGGCGAAGGCTCCAGATTGTTCAGCACATCGAGCTCCCGCTTCAGCCAGTTTGGCCGGGATAGAAGCGCACTCCAGATCTCCCCGAAAATCCGCAGCCTTTCATACTGGAAAATATCTTTCTTGAGCAGCAGTTCCCGAATCACGCCGGGGGTTTTTTCTAAAAACGGGTCAAGGGAGAACGATAGCGCATATGTTTTCAGTTCATCGATCGAGCTGTAGATCGTATCCATCAGCTGTTCGATATAAGGATTCAGCGAGTAAAAATCTTTTTCAGGATCGATGCGCCCTTTCTCGACGAGTGAATGCATAGCAAGCCATGTCGCAAGAGCCGCGTGGATTTGATACATTTTTTTCAGCTCCGGCTCCGCAGGCGTCCGCTTTTTTAAAGCTGAAAAATACCCGTAGTAAAGGTATTGCATCGTTTGCTGGTTTTTAGGCGTATGCTCCTCCCAGCGTCTGAACTCCGTATTGAAAAAGGAGGTCCATTGATCGAGCGTGTGGCTGCGGGGCTTCATTCCGCGCTGAAGCTGTCCGAGAATCTCCCGGTTTTCGCGGCGTTTTTGCGCTTCCTTCCAAAACTCCGTAAATGTTCCCAATCGATCATATTGTGCATATAGATATAAGTAAACGGCAAGCACATGACGGCACATGTTTTGAGCAGGGCAGGAACAGCTGCTTTTTTTAACGTCGGCGAGGTCGATGAAGACCTTTACCGGGACAACGTCCTGGACGTAAGCGCTGACCGTATGCCCGCTCATCGGCTTGACCCGATAGACGGAATCCTGTCTGTATAAAATAAGGGCTTTTTTCATGAGCTGAATGTTTTCTTCTGTGCACGGCAGTACATGCTTAAACTGTTCAGCTGCATCCATCACAACCGTTTTTGAGATCATGTCTTGAAGCATGTCTATCGCTCCTAACCGAATGACTTTTAAAAAGTTTCCAATCTCTCTATTATAGCTTAATCAATCCGTCCAAAAAAGATTTTCTCAGGAAAAGGACATAAAAACGGATGGCTGTCGAATAATGTAATAGACTATGGCAAATCGATTCTTTACATCATATAATTTGAAATATAATCAGAAATGTTTTAATTTATGGAAGCTGAAAGGAAAAGGATATGGATGACAAGGAATTGAATCAGGAAGAATTTTTGAGAATTCTTATGCATGCGTATGACGTTGGTGAAAAATCGAAAGACATAACGACGAAAGAACTTCTTGAAGATCTCATTCTTCATATCAAAAATGGATATACGACGTAAAAGGTGTGCAAACTGCGGTTTGCACACTTTTTCGTTCAGCAAGAAGTGCGCAGATCCTGCAAAAGTCGATATTTAATACCATATAAAGACGCGGTTTCCCCGGTATCTCCCGTTATTTGTCAGGATTCATTTCTTTCGGAAACGAAATAACCATGTATAATCAAAGGTAGGTGTTTAATTTGCTGAAAATTTAAATAAATACGCGAATCGTAGAAGGGGGCTTTTATGAGAGATCATATCGGCTTTAAAGATGTGTTCATCGTTTTGAAAAAAAGATTCGTTCTGGTCGCACTGATCACCATTGCGGCTGCTTTGTCCAGCGCTGCCGTCAACTTTTATTGGCTCAAACCCGTCTATCAGGCATCCGCCCAAATCCTCATCAACGGCCGTCAAACGTCGAACTTCACCGACATCCAGACCAACCTTGAACTTATCAACACATACAACGTCATTATGAAAAGCCCGATCATTTTAAATAAGGTTAAAGACGAACTTAACCTTTCGGAAACGGCTGAAGACCTGAAGCAAAAAATCACGGTTATCAGCGAAAATGAATCGCAGATTGTCAGTATCTCCGCGACTGACAAGGATTATTCCAAGGCGGCGGATATCGCGAATACAGTCGCCGCCGTATTTCAAAGAGACATTGGCGATATTATGGGTGAAAATGCCGAAATCAGCCTTGTTGCGAAAGCCAATCCCGATCATTCACCTGTTCCCGTCAGCCCGAACAAGAAGTTCAACATCGCTCTTTTTACAGGGTTCGGCCTTCTGTTTGGCGCTGGGCTAGCATTTTTGCTCGAGCTTTTGAAAAATACCGTTCGAAATGAAGAAGACATCGAAAAAGATCTGAATGTTCACGTGTTGGGAAATATTCTGTATGTAAAACCGAAAAAAGGACAGGCCAGGAAGCTGGAAAGCTTTGTCGGCAAAGACCATACATTCTGAAACGGGAAAACACGGGGAGGTCGCATATGATCGATATTCATTGCCACATTCTTGCGGGCGTTGATGATGGAGCAGCATGTATGAATGACAGTTTAGAAATGGCTAAACAAGCCGCCCTCCAGGGGATTCATACGATTATCGCCACACCGCACCACCGAAACGGTGTATACGAACATCCAAAAGAAGCCATCCTTGCAGCTGTTTCGGGTTTAAAGACGAGAATGCAAAAGGAAAACATCCCGGTTCTCATTACCCCCGGGCAGGAAATCCGCCTGTACGGCGAATTGAAGCGCGATCTTGAGCGCGGCAGACTGCTCAGCCTCGCCGGCACAAAGTATTTGCTGATTGAACTTCCTTACCACCATGTCCCGCGTTATGCCGAAAAGGTGCTGTTCGATCTCCAATTAAATGGTTACATTCCGATCATCGCACACCCCGAGCGGAACCTTGAATTGATGGAGAATCCCGATCTGCTGTACCGCCTCGTCAAAAACGGCGCCTGCGCCCAGCTGACATGTTCAAGTCTTGCAGGCCGTTTCGGCAGAAGCGTCAAACGGCTCGCCCGCCGCTTTCTTGAAGCGAACCTCATCCACTTTATCGCATCAGACGCCCACAACCTCACGACCCGATCTTTCTTTTTTGATACAGTAGAAAACGATTACGGCCGCGATTTCTTGAACGTGTTTACAGAAAACGCGGGCCTGCTCCTGGAAAACCGGGAGATTCATAAAGAAACACCGCGTCCCGTCAAAAAGAAAAAGCTGTTGGGCCTGCTGTGAAAGTTGTTCACAAAGGCCCCCCAGCCAAAATGTCAGCACCGGTTATGCGGCGCTGATTTTTAATGTCATTTGATAAAAAGCGGCCGGACGTCCCTCTCTACAGCAGCGGAATGACAAGCCCGCCGTAAGCGAAGGCCGCCACGATCAGGAAAGCCGGATGGACGCGGAACTTCGTCAAGGCGACTAAAGAGATCAGCGCGATGACAAGTGATTGAACCATGCCGATCGAATGGATCGCGTCGCCGCTGATTTCCCATGTTAAAAGAAGCATCATCATGGCTATAACCGGCTGAACCGACAAGGTCATTCCTTTGACGACCTGCGACTGGCGGTAGCGGCCGATCAGCTTGAGCAGCAAAACGAGCGCGATGGCCGAGGGAAGCACAGTTGCGGCAAGAGCAATGAAAACACCGGGCCATCCGAGCACGCTGTAGCCGACATAAGCTGCAATTTTTGTGGCGATCGGGCCTGGCAGCGCATTTGCAAGCGCAAGCATGTTTGAAAATTCCTCTTTTGACAGCCAGTGAAAATGCTGAACAACTTCTTCAAAATTAAGCGGAATTGAAGCTGGCCCGCCTCCGTAGCCCAATAAGTTTGCAATAAAGAAGGCCCAAAACAGATAAAAGATGATCATGAAGCGGACACTCCTTTATCCTTTTCTCGGGCCGCTTTTCTTTTTAATTTAAAATGGAACGCGCCATACGTTAAAAACAGGATGACAATGATGCCGGGGTGGATGGAAAACACTTGAAGACCCAAAAACGCAAGAATAAAGAAAAGCACGCCGGTCAGCAAGCCGAAGCCTTTCAATGCTTTTTGCCCAAATTCGTAAGCCATGATGCCGAGCATGACGGCGATGACAGGGGTGACAGCGCCGATCATGCCGCTTACGATTTTTGAGTGGCTGAGCACATTAACGGCTGCGAACAAGGCGGCCATCGCGGCGCATGTCGGCATGATATGGGCTGCTGTAGCAACGACAGCACCAGGAACGCCTTTTACTTTATGACCTAAATATGCCGACATTTTCGTAGCGATCGGCCCGGGCAGCGCATTGGCAATCGCCAAAATTTCCCCGAATTCATCATCATCGATCCATTTGAACTTAGAAACGGCTTCATGACGGATCAGCGGGATAACAGATGGGCCGCCGCCAAAGCCCAATATTCCCGTTCTTGTCATTGCGATGATCAGTTCCCGGTAAGGGTGCTTCATTTTGCGTTTCCTCCTATTCAGTTAAAGCTTCATTCCCATTCGGCTCTTATAACGTTTAATCAGCATCTGGCAGTCGACGCTCACCACGCCTTTCAGGGGGTACAGGCGCTTCGTCAAAAATTCCTCCATCTCCTGATCATTTGCGAAAATGCCGTGCATATGCAGCTTGCTCGGCCCTGTCATATGATAGAGGCTTGTCACGGCGGGCTCCTTTTCCAAAGCAACGGCAACAGCCTCTAAATATTGGGGTTCGACTTCAACGTTGAAAAACACCGATACGTGAATCCCGACCTTGACTGGATTGATGACGGCTGTGAATTTTTCAATGATGCCTTCTTCAATCAAGTTGTTGATCCGCGTCTGTACGGCAACTCTTGAGAGTCCCACACGCTTTCCTAAATCCGTATAAGAGATTCTTCCTTCCTCATGCAAGATCGAAAGGATTTTTTTATCCGTTTCATCGAGAATTAAATTTGGCATATGGTAGTCGAGGCTCACAAATATCCCTTCCTTTCTGTTTGGTCATTATCATTCGAAATTGCTTGTCAATCACACTATAAATGAACATTTTGTAAATTGTATCATAATAAGGGTTTCGATATGAATCATTTTAACGTTTTTTTAATACTTATTGAAAAAAGGGCGTTAGTTTTTCTTCCCTGAAAGTAGCGCCTCTTTTAACGGGCCACTATACTTCAAAGGACAAATGAATGCTTGAAAGGAAGGAATGAGCTATGGAGAAGCTGAAGATCGGTTCGAAACAAATGGTTGTCAGTCCTCATTATCTCGCTTCGCTTGCAGGCAGCATCATCATGGAGAAGGGAGGGAACGCGTTTGACGCCGCTGTTGCAGTAAGCGCGTGCCTAGCTGTTGTCTATCCGCATATGACAGGACTCGGAGGGGATGCCTTTTGGCTGATGTATCACAATGGAAGCGGGGAGATCAAAGGGTACAATGGCAGCGGGCGGTCGGGGCGGAAAGCGGACCGGGATCAGTATAAAGGAGAGCGCGCCATTCCGGTCAGGGGCCCAAGGAGTGCGATTACCGTGCCGGGGATGGTGGACAGCTGGGCCGAAATACTGGCTGCGTACGGCCGTCTATCGCTTCGAGAGGTGCTGAAGCCGGCGATTATGTATGCAGAAAAGGGGTTCCCGGTCTCGCCTGATCAATGTCAAAACACGGTGAAAAACGCTGAATGGCTTTCCTGTATGCCGATCACTGCAGATATTTATCTTCCGGGAGGAAAACCGCCCTCTCCAGGTGAGCGTTTTGTGCAGAAAGAGCTCGCGTGCACTTTGACGTTGATCGCTGAGAAAGGAAGAGACACCTTTTATAAAGGGGAAATTGCCCAAGCTTTAGCAGCCTATCTCCAAAACAACGGGGGCATCTTGAACCTTGAAGATTTCGGGCTGCATCGAGGGGAATGGGTGTCTCCGCTTTCCTCCACATACAGAGGATATGCCATCTATCAAATGCCTCCGAATTCACAAGGATTTACCGGTCTTATGACATTGAACATTTTGGAAAACTACGACTTTGGCATGATCGAGCACGGTTCTTTCGAGTATTATCATCTGCTTATCGAAGCATTGAAATTAAGTTTTTCCGACTGCAACAAAGTATTGACTGACCCGGAATTCTCACAGATTCCGCTTGGACGCCTGCTGGACAAAGAGTATGCCCAGGAGCTGGCCGCAAAAATCGGACTGCCGGCGCTTCAGGCGGAGAGCCGGCCGCTCGGCAGCGATACAGCTTATGCAGCAGCAGTAGATGAAGACGGGAATGCTGTTTCGTTTATTCAAAGTTTGTATTTCGAATTCGGCTCAGGTGTTACAGCTGGAGATACCGGCGTCATTTTGCAGAACAGAGGGGCGTTTTTCTCGCTTGATCCCGACCATGTCAATACGCTGGAGCCGGGAAAAAGAACTTTTCATACGCTGATGCCCGCCATGGCGTTTAGAGGCGGCAAGCCGAAATTCCTTTACGGAACGCAAGGGGGAGAAGGACAGCCGCAGACGCAGACGGCTCTTATTACGAGAATGGTAGATTACGGGATGGATCCGCAAACAGCTGTTCATGAACCGAGATGGGTATGGGGCAGAACATGGGGAGAGCGGGTGGAAGGTGTAAGAATAGAAAGCAGAGTGGCGCCTGAAGTGATTGCAAAACTGCGAAAGCATGGGCATCATGTAACCGTTGTCGGTGAATTTGACGGGGTGATGGGTCATGCCGGAATCATTGAGATTGACGATCAAGGCTTCCTGAGAGGGGGGAGCGATCCGAGAAGCGATGGGGCAGCAATCGGCATTTAACTGCGTTTTCAAAACTTGCAAACGTCTATATGAGGAAAAAACCCCGTGAACAAGGAGGATTTGTCCACGGGGTTTTTTCTATACGGCTATGAGTGTTGATCTGAGATTTCGATGAAATGCTTAAGTGCCGGATTGCGGTTGTCCTTTCGATGTGCGGTAATCCATTCGGCGCGAAGGGGAAAGTCTTCGATTTCTTTGTATACAACATCAAGGTTAAATAATCGTTTAGCCGCCGTAGGCACGACGGCGATTCCCATTCCGGCCGATACGAGGCCGATCACCATTTGGTATTCTGTAGCTTCCTGGGCGATGTTGGGGATAAACCCGGCTTTTTCACACAAGAAATTGAATTCCGTGTATAAAGAGGGCCACGCTTCTTTGGCAATGACGATCAGCGATTCTTCTTCAAGATCCTTCAAATGTACCCGGGCTTTTTCTGTCAACGGGTGGTGTTTTGGAAGTGCAAGGACACAATGGCTTTTTTTTACCGTGTATGACTTCAGTTCGTCGTTTCCCAACGGGGGATGCAGCACCCCGATGTCAATATGCCCGTTTAGCAGTGCATCGATCTGATTGGGGGTTGAAAGCTCCCGAAGATCGATCTGCACGGACGGGAACCGGTTTCGGTATTCCCTGATGATGGGAGGCATGATCTCGTATGTTGCGGAGCCGACAAAGCCGATCACGAGTCTTCCCAGCTCCCCGCGGGCCGTCCGCTGAGCCATGTCGACGGCCTGATCAATCTGGGAAAGTCCTTCCTTGATTTGTTTTAAAAAGACCCCGCCTGCCGCCGTCAGCCTGACGGCTCTTTTTGACCTCTTCAGCAAGGTGACGCCTATTTCACTTTCTAGCTGTTTAATCTGCTGGCTGAGCGGAGGCTGAGTCATGTTCAGCCGAAGAGCTGCTTTTCCGAAATGCAGTTCTTCGGCAACAACCATAAAATAACGAAGATGGCGCAGCTCCATTAATCACTCATTCCTTTCTGAATGCGATTTCAGTCGTTTTACATATTAATTGTAAGACAAAGAAGTATTGGAAAACAATTTCCACAAGATGTATATTTAATAATACAATAATTTTATTAAAAATTCATTGTAAATGAATGAAAATGGAGGAGTGAGGGCTTTGAATAATGTAGCCGCTAAAAATGAAACTCTTACTGTAAGAGGAGCAGAGCTTGTGGTGGATAGTCTCATTCAGCAAGGTGTCACTCATGTTTTCGGTATTCCGGGAGCGAAAATCGATGCGGTGTTTGACGTATTGAAAGACAAGGGGCCTGAATTGATCGTTTGCCGTCACGAGCAGAATGCAGCATTTATGGCGGCGGCAGTCGGACGATTGACTGGAAAGCCCGGTGTTTGCCTGGTGACTTCAGGTCCGGGAGCGTCTAATTTAGCGACCGGTCTTGTAACAGCCAATACAGAAGGAGATCCGGTTGTTGCCCTGGCGGGTGCTGTAAAAAGAGCGGATCGTCTCAAAAAAACTCATCAATCGATGGATAATGCGGCGTTGTTTCAGCCGATTACGAAATATAGCGCAGAAGTGGAAGATGCGAACAACATACCTGAGGCTGTAACCAATGCATTCAGAGCGGCGGCTTCTGGACAGGCTGGCGCAGCGTTTCTCAGCTTTCCGCAGGACGTTACGGCCGGTCCGGCAACTGCCAAGCCGGTGAAAACCATGCCGGCGCCGAAGCTGGGCGCGGCTTCGGACGAACAAATCAGCGCGGCCATCGCCAAAATTCACAATGCGAACCTTCCTGTCGTGCTTGTCGGGATGAAAGGCGGAAGACCTGAAGCGATTGAAGCGGTTCGGCGTCTGCTAAGGAAAGTGAAACTGCCGTTTGTTGAAACATACCAAGCAGCGGGTACGCTGTCTCACGATTTGGAAGACCAGTACTTCGGCCGGATCGGACTATTCCGCAATCAGCCCGGAGACATGCTATTGGAAAAAGCGGATGTCGTTTTGACGGTCGGCTATGATCCGATTGAATACGATCCGGTCTTTTGGAATGGAAAAGGCGAACGAAGCGTGATTCATCTTGACGAAATACAAGCCGATATCGATCATGACTATCAGCCCGAAATCGAGTTGATCGGCGATATCGCAGAGACGTTAAACCATATTGAACATGACTCTCTGCCGGTTTCCATCGACGAGTCCTTTGCACCTGTCCTTGATTACTTGAAGAAAGCACTGGAGGAGCAAAGCGAACCTCCTAAAGAAACAAAAACTGATCTTGTTCATCCGCTGCAAATCGTTCGCGATTTGCGTGAACTGCTGAGCGATGACATAACGGTGACTTGCGACATCGGCTCCCATGCGATTTGGATGTCTAGATATTTCCGCACCTACCGTCCGCATGGACTGCTGATTTCCAACGGCATGCAGACGCTTGGGGTGGCTTTGCCGTGGGCGATTGCAGCAACGCTGGTCAATCCGGGACAGAAAGTCGTGTCTGTTTCCGGGGACGGGGGCTTCCTGTTCTCCGCGATGGAGCTTGAGACAGCGGTCAGATTAAAAGCGCCGATCGTTCACATTGTCTGGAATGACAGCACATACGATATGGTTGCGTTCCAGCAGGAGATGAAATACAAGCGGACGTCCGGAGTCGACTTCGGCGGAATCGATATTGTAAAATATGCTGAAAGCTTTGGTGCAAAAGGTTTAAGGGTCAATTCACCTGACGAATTGGCAGAGGTGCTTAAAGCTGGTCTTGATGCAGAGGGGCCTGTTGTCATTGATATTCCGGTCGATTACAGCGACAACATTCATTTGGCCGATCAGCGTTTTCCAAAAAAATTTGAGGAACATTTTAATAAAGAAGCCTCTAAGCAATCTTGATCACAGCATGTCCAGTCACAACGAACAAAATCAAGGGAGTGAAAAGAGGAAAATGAAAAGTGCAAGCAAACAAAAAATAATTCAGCCCGTTGATAAGAACCTCGATCAAGTCTATCAGGTCTCAACGATGGTATCTTTATTGGACGGAATTTACGACGGGGATTTTTATATGTCCGAAGCGAAGGAGCACGGAGACTTCGGGATCGGAACGTTCAACCGGCTCGACGGCGAGCTGATCGGTTTTGACGGTGAGTTTTACCGTCTCCGTTCCGATGGAAAAGCCTACCCAGTTCAAGGAAGCGATTGTTCTCCATTTTGCTCGCTGGCTTTCTTCCGGCCGGATATCTATCACGAAATCAAGCAGCGGATGCCGCTTGAGGCGTTCGAAGAAGAAATGAAACGGATCATGCCGAGTGAAAACCTGTTTTACGCGATTCGCATGGACGGAACCTTTAAGAAAGTCAAAACGAGAACAGTTGAACTTCAGGAAAAACCGTATGTGCCGATGGTTGATGCGGTAAAATCACAGCCGATCTTTGATTTTAATGATATTACGGGGACGATCGTCGGCTTTTGGACACCGCAATATGCCAACGGAATCGCAGTTTCCGGCTTCCATCTTCACTTTATAGATGAAGACCGCAATGTCGGCGGACACGTTTTCGATTATGAAATCGAAGAATGCACGGTGCAAATTTCTCAAAAACTCAATATGAACCTCAGATTGCCGAATACGCAAGATTTCTTTCAAGCGGATTTCAATAAACACGATCTTGCAGCCGGAATTGAAGCGGCCGAAGGCAATCCCGAGTAAATGAAAAAGCCCTCTTTGAAAAGGGGGCTTTTTTGCTTTCGCTAACCTTCCTTAAACATGTTGCACAGCAATGGTGCGCATGATGAGGACCGGAATTCGGCGCGCCGTTTTGCGGAAAGGGTCAGTCAGGATCGTCTATGTTCCTTTGCAGGCCGATCAGTCCCGGACGCTTGTGTTTGCTTATCCTGAAAAATGCCATTTGAGCCGGGCGGCAAGGGCTTTTATGGAGGTGGCCAAAAAAAATCAGACCTCCATGTATCAAGAGGTCTGATTTCACAGTTACTTTTTCGTTTCCAGTTTGAGCGGTGCGGGTATCGTTTTTTCAACTTTTTTGCCGTTCAAAATATCGCGGGCCGCTTGTACGGCGAGCTTGCCGATCAATTCAGGCTGCTGGGCGATCGTTGCCGACATGTCTCCGGCCTGAACCGCTTTAACCGCATCTTCATTGCCGTCGAAGCCGACGACAAGAATCTCTTTCCCTGAGCTTCTGATCGCTTCAATCGCGCCGAGCGCCATTTCGTCATTATGTGCGAAAACCGCTTGAATATCAGGGTTTCCTTGAAGGAGGTTCTCCATGACGTTCAACCCTTTTGTCCGGTCAAAGTCGGCTGTTTGCTTGGCGATCACATTCAGCTTGTCATCAGCGGTCTTATGAAACCCTGAGCCCCGTTCCCTTGTTGCCGATGCGCCGGGGACGCCTTCAAGCTCAGCCACTTTTGCGCCTTTGCCGAGCTGCTCCACAATAAAGTCCGCTGCCATTTGTCCGCCTTTTACGTTATCTGAAGCGACGAGCGTTTCTACTTTTCCGTTTTCGGCGGAGCGGTCAAGGGTGACGACCGGAATGCCAAGCGAATTGGCCGATTGGACTGCAGTTGAGATGGCGGAGGAGTCCGCCGGGTTGATCAATAAAGCGTCAACGCCTTGCTGCAGAAGATCTTCGACATCATTCGTCTGCTTTGCCGAATCGTCCTGTGCATCGACGACAATCACTTCTATCCCTTGTTTTTTGGCTTCTTTGACAACTCCGTTCTTTAATGAAACGAAAAACGGATTTTTCAAAGTTGAGACAGATAAACCGATTTTAATATCCGTTCCTTTTTCTTTATTCGGCTTTGCCCATTCCGGCGGCTCCAGCGAGCAGGCGGACAGAAACAGAAGCGCCAATGCGGTGAAAACCGTTAATGTTTTTTTCATCAGTATAGCCCTCCTTAAGCGGATTTCTTGCGGTCCAGCAGGACTGCGATCAAAATGACGACACCTTTGACGACCATTTGGAAAAAGGAAGAGACGCCAAGCAGGTTCAAGCCGTTATTCAACGTTCCGATGATCAGGACGCCGATGAGTGTGCCGGCAATTCGTCCTCTTCCTCCGGCAAGGCTTGTGCCGCCTAATACGACTGCGGCTATGGCGTCGAGTTCATAGGAAGTGCCTGCCGTCGGCTGGGCTGAGTTTAGCCGTGACGTCAAGATGGCTCCAGCCAACGCGGATAATAGGCCTGCAAGAGAATAAATCATCATTTTGACGCGCGGAACTTTAATGCCCGAGATCAAGGCCGCTTTTTCATTTCCGCCGATTGCATATGTGCGGCGGCCGAAAGGCGTTTTGTGAAGGATCACCCAGAGGATGATAAAGGCGGCCGCCATTGTAATCGCAGGGACGGGGATGCCTAAAAAGTAACCGCGTCCGAAAAGCTGGAAGCCGTAGTGGTTGCCGAGCCCTGTAATCGGATTGCCGTCTGTATAAACCATCGTCAATCCGCGGAAAATCGTCATTGTGGCAAGTGTTGCGATGAACGGGGCCATTTTACCTTTCGTGATTAACAGCCCGTTGACCAAGCCGAGCAGGGCTCCGATCAGGCAGCCGATGATGACGGCGAAAACAGGATCGATGCCGCCGGCGATCATTCCGGCGATCAATGCGCTTGACAGCGCCAAAATCGCTCCGACGGAAAGATCGATGCCGCCGGTTAAAATGACAAAGGTCATGCCAAACGCGATCAGCGCATTAATGGCGACTTGTCTTAACAAGTTTAAAATATTTAACGGTTCTAAAAAGCTCGGATTTAACAATGATACGATGACGACGAGAATGATCAGGCCGAGAAACGGACCGAGCTTTTGCATTACAGAATCAACATTAAGGCTTTTTTTCACAGCCGGTTGAGTTTTCATGTTACCGTCCTCCTGTAGCGAGTGTCATAATTCGTTCTTGCGTGGCATCATTTCTTGATAGCTCTCCGCTTAGCGTTCCTTCATGGATTACAAGGACGCGGTCGCTCATCCCGAGAATCTCGGGGAGCTCTGAAGAGACCATGACGATCGCGACGCCGCGGTCTGTCAGCTCGTTCATCAGCTGATAAATCTCCCTTTTCGCGCCGACATCGACGCCTCTGGTCGGCTCATCCAAAATCAGCACTTTAGGGCCGATGCCGATCCATTTGGCAATGACCACTTTTTGCTGGTTTCCTCCTGAAAGGTTTCGCGCGTGGGTTTCCGGCGATTCCGTTTTGATCGTCAGCCGCTTGATCAGAAGATCGACAAATTCCTGCTCGCTTTTTTTGTCAATCCATCCTTTCGGCGAAAAGCTGGCGAGATTCGGAAGGGCGATATTTTCTCTGATGGACGTGTCGAGCACAAGTCCTTCATCCTTGCGGTTCTCGGTAATAAAGCCGATTCCCTTTTGAACGGCATCGCTCGGTTTTTTGAGCGCCGCTTTTTTGCCTTCGATGAAAATGTCTCCCGAGTCAAGCGGATCGAGCCCGAAAACCGCTCTCATCAGCTCGGTGCGCCCGGCACCCATCAGTCCTGAAATCCCGACGATTTCGCCGGAGCGGACGGAAAAGCTGATATTTTGGAAGACTCCTTTTTTGGATGCCTGCTTGACTTCGAGGACGACGCGTCCCGGATTTGGCTGTCTTTCAGGATAGCGTTCGGTCAGCTCCCGTCCGACCATCTTTTTCACCACTTCATGAAAGTCGGTGTCGGGAATCCGTTTCGTGTCCACCGTTTTTCCATCGCGCATCACCGTGATCCTGTCGCAAATCGTGAAGATTTCTTCCATGCGGTGGGATATATAGACGATGGAGACGCCGTTTTTCTTTAATGCTCTAATGACGCCGAACAGTTTTTCAATTTCTCTTTCTGTCAACGCTGCCGTCGGTTCATCCATGATGATCACTTTCGCGTCTGTCATAAGGGCTTTTGCGATTTCGATCATTTGCTGCTGGCCGACGGAACAGTCTCCGGCTTCTTTTTCAAGAGAAATTGAGACACCGAGCCTTTCAAGCTGCTCTTTTGCTAGCGCTATCATTTTCTTGTTGTTTAAAAATCCAAGTTTGGAAGAAAGCTCTCTGCCGATAAACAGATTTTCCAAAACGGTCATTTCAGGCCAAATGTTCAGCTCCTGATGGATAAAGGCGATTCCGTTCTGTTCGGCTTCCTTTGGATCTGAAAAATACGTTTCTTTTCCGTCGATCTCGATCGTTCCGCTGTCCAGCTTGTGAAGTCCAGTCAACAGATTCATGAGTGTCGACTTTCCGGCGCCGTTTTCTCCCATTAAAGCGTGGACTTCACCTTCTTGAAGCTCGAAGGAAACGCCGGACAGCACCTGGTTTTGGCCAAAGGCTTTAAAAATGTCCTTCATTTTAATATGCATGGGCTATCCCTTCTTTCCAGATGTAGAATGTAAACATCTAAAAGATCACTCCCGCGTGCAAGATGCAATTTGCATAAGGCGTTGCTTCCCCTGTGCGAATGACCGCTTTCGCCTGGCTCGTTGCCTTTTTGAATGCTTCGTGCGGGATATAGTCAATCTTTTGGTTTGAAAATTCCGCTTTTAAAAATGCGGCTTGACCGGGATTGACGCTTTCTATTTCTTGGGCTGCCGTCACTTTTTCGACAACCATTTCATCGGCGATGAGCTTTGTAACCTCTCGAAATCCGGGCGTACCCAATGTCAGTGCGAGATCGATTTTGGGGACGCCGGGCGGAACGGGCAGACCGGCGTCCGCGATGACGATGGTATTGGTATGCCCGAGATCGGCCAGCAATTTTGCGATATGGCTGTTTAATATTCCGTGTTTTTTCATGACAGTTCACGCTCCACTTCATCCCGTTTTGGCATGCCGCCTTGTGCGCCGAATTTCAGAACCGACAGGGAAGCCGCCCGGTTCGCAAAGCGCAAGGCAGATTCGATGCTTTGTCCTTCGGAAAGCGCGACGGCCAATCCCGCATTGAAGGTGTCTCCGGCGCCCGTCGTATCAATCGCATTGACAGGGAATGAAGGAACGACACGTTCTTCCAGACCATTGTGATAGCGGACGCCGTTTTTCCCTTCTGTGATGAACAGCTTCTCCGGATAGCGCTTTAACGCTTCCTCCCGGGACATGCCCTGAAACAGTACCGAAGCTTCATGCTCGTTTGGCGTGATGTAGGCCGCGTGTTCGACCGTTTCCGGGCGTAGCGGACGGGCTGGTGCCGGATTCAGCAGGAGGGGAATGCCGAGAGAGCTGCACAGTCCGCTGACATAATCGACGGTTTCCTCCGGAATTTCTTGCTGAATCAGAATGATATCAGCCTGTTTAATTGCAGGCAGCGCTTTTTGAACATATTCAGGAGTGACGTGGTCATTTGCCCCTTTGACGACGATGATGCTGTTGTCGCCGTCTGCGAGAACGATATGTGCGGTTCCGCTTTCCTGACCTGTAACCGGTTCCACATAGTCTGTCAAGACACCATTGGCTTGAAAATTGTCGAGGATGGCTTTCCCGTAATGATCATCGCCGACGCAGCCGATCATATGGACCTCGGCGCCAAGCCGGGCCGCGGCTACCGCTTGGTTGGCCCCCTTTCCGCCCGGAACCGTTTTAAAAGATTCGCCAAGCACCGTTTCTCCGGCGGCCGGCCGCTTG
Organism: Bacillus sp. FSL R7-0646; assembly: GCF_037969865.1. Taxonomy (NCBI): domain Bacteria; kingdom Bacillati; phylum Bacillota; class Bacilli; order Caryophanales; family Bacillaceae; genus Bacillus; species Bacillus sp. FSL R7-0646. The sequence goes on along the minus strand of NZ_CP150217.1, from coordinate 3,664,986 downwards.
GGCGATGTCACGACTAAATCCATCGAAGAGCTGCCGATCACGCATATTTTACTCATTGTCATTCCGCCTTTCTTGTCGTTTGTCTTTCAATAAAGGCAACCGGCATCTGAACTGCCGATTGTTCAATATATTCATTTTTCATTAATCTAAGCAGCAGTTTTGCAGCTTCTTTTCCCATTTCATAGGCGGGCTGCCTGATCGTTGATAAAGAGGGGAAAAGCAATTCGCTTTGCGGTATGTCATCAAAGCCGATAATCTGCAGTTCATCGGGAACTTTGATCTTCCGTTTTAAGGCTTCATGCAAAACGGCTGTCGCCACAATGTCATTGCTTGCGATCACGCCGTCTGTTTCCGGATATGTGCCAAACAGCTCCGCCGCCCGTTTTTGGGCTTCCGGAAATGAAAATGTCTCGGTTTTCATGACGTGAAAATCGATATCGGCTCCGCTTAGCACGTCCAGCGCTCCGTTGAAACGGTCTCTTGCAGTCTGAAGGTGAGCCGGTCCTTTAATCAGCGTAATCCGTTTCGCGTTCCTCTTGATCATCTCAGCCGCTGCGATTCTGCCTCCTTCGCGGCTGTCCGCAAATACAGCCGGCGCATTCTCGCCCGTCCGGTCAAGAAAGACGATCGGCATGGACAAGTCTTGATAATTTGGCGCATCCGGATAATTGGTCGCTGAAATGACTCCGACCACATGATTTTGTTTAAACGTCTGCATATAATCAAGCTCTTTTTCCAGATTTTCATCGCTGTTTCCAAATATGAGCCGAAAGCCGAGGCGGTGGATCTCATCTTCAACGCCGCGGGCAAGCTGAGGAAAGAACGGGTTTGTGATATCCGGCAGCAGCAGTCCGATCAGTCTGGACTCCCTTTTATAGAGAGACCTGGCTACTTCATTCGGGTGGTAATTCAGTTCTTCCATCGCTTTCAGCACGCGCGCCCTCGTGTCTTCATGAACGTATCCCGTCTCATTTAATACCCGGGAAACCGTAGCGACAGATACTTTTGCAGCAAGTGCGACGTCTTTAATCGTAGCCAAAAAAGCCTTCTCCTCTCTATTTGTGTAACCGTTTACATAAAGATTATCACGATCCATTTAAAATCACAATAAAAAAATGGATGAACACTGAAATTTTAGACCGGGCTGGGATATCGAGACATATATAGGGGCGTTTAATGGCGAATACAGTAACAATGAGAATAGTAAGAAAAATTAAAAATGTTAAAGTTTGATGAATTATCATTGAAAAAAATTAATGGCTTTTTAAATCCTAGGATTTTAACCTAAAATCTGAAGAAATAAGGTGGATCGAACGACTCACAAAATATTTGGATTTGTCAATGAATCCCGCTTTATGCTAAAAGAGATTTTCATTTTTTGATAGATGGTCTGATTGTCATAGGACGGATTTGTTTTGAAGAGGGAACATTGGTGACTTTTTAACCTGTTCGAAAAGAGCGAAAATACTAAAAGAAAAGAGAGATCCCGGCTGACAGCCCATTTAAAGGGGATTGCGGACGGGGGAAAAAAGAGATCCTGAATCCATCCTTCAACCTTTCATCTGAAATAGGGAGAAAAGTACAAAAATCATAATGTCGAATTTTGAAAGCGCATACTTAAAACGCTGACAAAAATCTGATAGGAATTAAGAACTTTCGATTTCCAAAAATATCAATAAAAAGATAGGCATTAATGACTCGGGCGAGGTGATCTTTGTCACGGAAAATTTCGTCGTCTTCTGTTACATAATGCCGATTGTGATTTCATAGTGAACCTATATACTGATGAATGAATTTACATATCAGATTCCAAGAAGGAGATGTAGACAAACAATGTGGGTAATGCTATTAGCCTGTGTGATCGTTGTTGGGATCGGCATTTATGAAAAAAGGCGCCACCAGCAAAATATCGATGCGCTGCCTGTCCGAGTGAACATCAACGGTATACGCGGAAAGTCCACGGTGACAAGATTAACAACAGGGATATTAATCGAAGCAGGCTACAAAACAGTAGGAAAAACAACCGGGACAGACGCAAGGATGATTTATTGGGACACACCGGAAGAGAAGCCGATCAAAAGAAAGCCGCAAGGGCCGAATATCGGAGAGCAGAAGGAGGTTATGAAAGAAACGGTGGAAAGAGGGGCCAATGCGATTGTCAGTGAGTGCATGGCCGTTAATCCTGATTACCAAATCATCTTTCAGGAAGAATTGCTTCAGGCTAATATCGGCGTGATCGTGAACGTGCTGGAGGATCACATGGATGTGATGGGACCGACTTTGGATGAAATCGCAGAAGCATTCACAGCAACCATTCCTTATAATGGACATTTGGTTATTACTGATAGTGAGTATACCGATTTCTTTAAGCAAATTGCAAAAGAAAGGAACACAAAAGTCATCGTCGCAGACAATTCTAAAATAACAGATGAATACCTCAGACAGTTTGAGTACATGGTATTCCCTGATAATGCGTCTCTTGCGCTCGGTGTAGCTCAAGCGTTGGGCATTGACGAAGAAACCGCCTTTAAAGGCATGCTGAATGCGCCGCCTGATCCGGGAGCCATGAGAATTCTGCCGCTGATGAACGCCAAGAATCCCGGACATTTCGTCAACGGTTTTGCGGCCAATGACGCAGCTTCCACTTTAAACATTTGGAAGCGTGTAAAAGAAATAGGCTATCCTACGGATCAGCCGATCGTCATTATGAACTGCCGCGCCGACAGGGTAGACAGAACACAGCAGTTTGCGGAAGATGTCCTTCCTTATATTGAAGCAAGTGAACTTGTGCTGATTGGAGAAACAACAGAGCCGATCGTCAAAGCATATGAAGCAGGCAAAATTCCTGCGGACAAGCTGTTTGATTTTGAGCACAAATCAACGGAAGAAATCATGTTCATGCTGAAAAACAAGCTTGAGGGCCGCGTTATTTACGGAGTCGGAAATATCCACGGAGCAGCGGAGCCTCTCATTGAAAAAATACAAGATTACAAGATTAAGCAGCTCGTTAGCTAGGAGGAAGAAAACACAATGTTTGGATCAGATTTATATATCGCCCTCATTTTAGGAGTCTTACTCAGTTTGATTTTTGCGGAGAAAACGGGAATTGTACCAGCCGGCCTCGTCGTACCGGGTTATTTGGGACTTGTCTTCAATCAGCCGATTTTCATGCTGCTCGTTCTTTTTGTCAGTTTGCTGACGTATGTCATCGTGAAATTCGGACTTTCCAAAATTATGATTCTATACGGACGCAGAAAATTCGCAGCAATGCTGATTACGGGAATTCTTTTGAAAATCGGTTTTGATTTTATATATCCGGTGATGCCGTTTGAGATTGCCGAATTCAGGGGAATCGGAATCATCGTGCCGGGGCTGATCGCCAATACCATTCAAAGACAGGGATTAACGATTACGCTTGGAAGTACGCTTTTATTGAGCGGAGCAACATTCGTCATTATGTATGCTTACTATCTAATCTAAAGTTAGGTGTGTCAAATCGATGAAAAAACAACTGAACTTTCAGGAAAAACTGCTGAAGTTGACGAAGCAGGAGAAAAAGAAAACAAACAAGCACGTCTTTATCGTATTGCCCGTTATTTTCTGTTTAATGTTTGTCTTTACTTGGGTCGGAAGCGCCAAAACTCCTTCGCAAATGGACAAAAAAGAAGATGCCAAGCTTACAGCTACTTTTGTTGGCGATATCATGATGGGAAGAAACGTAGAAAAAGTGACAAACTTGCACGGTTCGGAAAGTGTCTTCAAAAATGTGAAGCCGTACTTTAATGTGTCAGATTTTATCACAGGAAACTTTGAAAACCCTGTAACCAATGCAAAGGACTATCAAGAGGCAGAAAAGAACATCCATCTGCAAACGAATCAAGAATCAGTCGAAACATTGAAAAAGCTGAACTTCAGCGTACTGAATTTTGCCAACAACCATGCGATGGACTACGGGGAAGACGGTTTGAAGGATACGCTCAATAAATTTTCAAATGAGAATCTGGAGCTTGTCGGAGCAGGAAATAATCTTGAAGACGCGAAACAGCACGTATCCTATCAGAATGTGAACGGCGTAAAAATTGCAACGCTCGGTTTTACAGACGTCTACACAAAGAACTTTACAGCCAAAAAGAACAGAGGCGGAGTGCTGCCGCTCAGTCCGAAAATCTTTATTCCAATGATTGCGGAAGCATCGAAAAAAGCGGATCTTGTCCTTGTCCATGTGCACTGGGGACAAGAATATGACAATGAACCGAACGACAGACAGAAGGATCTGGCCAAGGCGATTGCAGATGCCGGAGCAGATGTCATCATCGGCGCTCATCCCCATGTTCTCGAACCGATCGAAGTGTATAACGGTACTGTGATTTTCTACAGCCTCGGCAACTTTGTATTTGATCAGGGCTGGTCAAGAACACGGGACAGCGCGCTTGTACAATACCATTTAATGAATGACGGCAAAGGGCGTTTTGAGGTAACGCCTCTCAACATTCGCGAAGCAACGCCGACGCCTTTAGGCAAGAGCGACTTCTTAAAACGAAAAGCGATCTTCCGTCAATTGACAAAAGGAACAAACCTCGACTGGAAAGAAGAGAACGGAAAATTAACGTTTGAAGTCGATCATGCGGACAAGCTGAAAAAATAATAAAAACGGAGTGGTGAACAAATGAAATTTGTCAGAGCCATTTGGCCGTTCGTAGGTTTAGTTTTGATCATTGCATTCATGTCTGCTTTCAAGTATTCTGATGAATTGTCAAACGATGAAAAAGCTAAAATCTCTACGGAGATCCAAAAAGTGAATCAGCAGGATCAAACAACAGAAAACAAGCAATAACAGTGCAAAAGAGAGTGCCGCCGGCGCTCTCTTTTTTGTGTGCTGATCCCGGTTATAAAAGACCTGTGAAAAGCGACCGGTTTGAAAGGGAAACACGACAATTTTCTTAACCGGTCAGTGTATAAAGTTTTATAGAAAATCAGGAGGATATATACATGGTTTTGGGGTTCATGTTTATTGTATTCTTTTGAAGGGAATAAAAACTGACAAATTTCGACTGAAGCAAAATTTGAAAATGCATCACCTTACCAATTCGGGATGGGAACCGCACCTCATGTTCATGACCTCTTTAGAATATTTCCCTTCATCTTTTTAATCTGCGCTTAGGTGAAAAAGCTGATCATGCTGTGCTGAGCGTTTCTTCTCGCTATGACGCTGCTGTACATGCAAAAAAAGTCCTTTAAATATCCCAGTTGAATGACGATGAAAGAGGAAAGAAGAGGAGGAACAGATCAATTGATAAAAAAAGCGGCAAACAAAAAGTTGGTTTTGTTTTGTGGAATTGCGGTGCTTTGGATGTCTTTATTTTTAACGAATCATAATGATGTACGCGCCGATACGATCGGCGAGAAAATAGCGGAAACTGCCAGACAGCTTGAGGGTGCGAAATACAGCTACGGCGGAGAGAAGCCGAAAACGGGGTTTGACTCGTCAGGCTTTGTGCAATATGTGTTTCAATCGCTCGATATTACGCTTCCGAGAACGGTAAAGGAACAATCGACTCTTGGGAGCAGTGTCGGCCGTCAGCAGCTCGAAAAGGGGGACCTTGTCTTTTTCAAGAATGCCGAGCTGGAATCGGACGGACCGACCCATGTCGCCATCTATTTGGGAAATGATCAAATCATCCACAGCACAAAATCAAACGGGGTTGTCGTGACAAAGCTTGAAGGCAGCTCTTACTGGAGCTCGGGGTATTTTAAAGCGAAAAGGATCACAAAAGAGCCTGAGATTTCGATGGATCCTGTCGTTCAAAAAGCAAAAAGCTATGTCGGTGTTCCTTATGTATTTGGAGGCAACTCTCCGGATCTCGGATTTGACTGTTCGGGGTTGACCCAATACGTCTTCAGAGAGGTGCTCGGCGTTTATTTGCCAAGGTCGGCTGAACAGCAATGGGCTGTCGGTCAAAAGGTGAAGCTTGAAGATATCCGGCCGGGTGATGTTTTGTTTTTCAGCAATACGTACAAACCGGGAATATCCCATAACGGCATCTATGCCGGGGGCGGGCGGTTTATCCATGCGAGCCGTTCAAATAAAGTGACGATATCCTACTTGTCGGCTTCCTATTGGCAGAAGAAGTTCACAGAAGTCAGACGTTTTGACAACATATCCCTGCCAAAAAATCCGATTGTATCCGAAGCCATCAGGCATATCGGCGAAGTCGGTTATCAAAAAGGCGGCACATCGCCTAAAGAAGGCTTTGATACGGCTGGGTTTATCCAATATGTCTACAAAACGGCGGCAGGAGTGGAGCTTCCGAGGTATGCTGACAAACAATACAGCACGGGTAAGAAAATTACCAAACAGGAGCTTGAGCCTGGAGACATCGTCTTCTTTAAAGGAACCACTGTTATGAATCCCGCCATCTATATCGGAAACGGCCAGGTCGTTCTTGTCACCTTGTCTGCCGGTGTAACGACAGCAGATATGGAGACGAGCGCCTATTGGAAAGATAAATACGCCGGAAGCGTCAGAATTGAGTAGCAGAAACAGCAAAAAAACCGCTCGAAGATGGACTCGAGCGGTTTTCTTATTTATTGATATTCATTTTCCAGCAGTTTGTTAATGAAATAAGCGACGCCGTTTTCGTCATTGCTTTTCGTGATAAAGGTGCTGATATGCTTTAGCTCATCGATTGCATTGCCCATCGCGATCCGATGGCCGGCTTCCTCAAACATTGACAGATCGTTCGGGCTGTCGCCGATCGCGTAGATGTCTTTTTTCTCGATTCCATAGTGGCGGGCCAGCTCTTTTAAAGCGCGGCCTTTGCCGGATTCATCAGGCAGAATCTCGATGATATGTCTTCCGGAAGAAGTGAGTCCCAGTTTTGGAAAGGCAGAAAGATCATCTTTTGCTTTCTTCAGCTTTTCCATATCAAATGAGAAGCACAACAGCTTATAAATATGTTCGTCTCCGTTAAAAATCTCGCGAATGTCGGGGACGGGTTTGATGCCGAATTGTTTAAACTGAGTCAGTGCGCCTTGCCAAAGCGTATCCCTGTCTTCATCAGGGTTGGCGCTTGTGACGATATCGAGCTCTGCTTTAAGTTTCTGTTCTCCGTCAAAAGGAGAAAGCAGCGCATCGTCCGTATAAACCTCAAAATAGATTTGATGATCTGTTAAGTATTGGGCGGCCTTTTTTCCCGCTTCCTTGTCCATTAGCGTTCTGCTTAGGAGTTTATAGTTGAAATCGTGGACCGTTCCCCCGTTTGCAGCGATAATCGGAATATCCAAATCGTTCAGAAGCGCTTTTACGTCAAATGTGGCCCGTCCCGTGCAAATGGTTACGATGCAGTCTGAAATGAGCGCCTTTTTGATAGCGGCCCGGTTTTCTGCGGATATTTTGCTTTCGGTATTTAAAAGAGTCCCGTCTAAATCGATCGCAATTAATCTCATTATGTAAAGATAACCTCCTGTAAGAGCAGTTTGCCGTTTTTCGGGAGGCGAAAAACAGCTCTCTTCGGCAGTATTCCCTAAAAGGACATGTTATGTAAAAGGCTAAACCTAAATTTAGATTTTTTCAATAGTAAATATTGAGTTTCATTAAAACAGAAAAAGGATGAATATGATTCATCCTTTTTCTAATTATACATCTAACTGCTGTTTTAATTCCTGCTTAATTTCGTTGAGGTTTTCCTGATCAAGCTGGAAATAGTAGACTTTGCCCGGTTGATAATCGCTCCCTTTCAATTGAAGGGTATCGACCGTTTGAATGGACGTCATAAACGGGATCAGTCCGATTGCATCATTCAGCGACAAGTTCATCGATACGTTCTTTCCGACTGTATCAAGGATATCGTCGTAAGCCGGAATGGAAGTAAGCGATTTGGATTTGTTGATAATCGATTTGATGACTTCCATCTGGCGCTCGCCGCGCTTCAAGTCCGTATCGGCTTTTCTCGTTCTTACATAAGCGAGGGCTTCTTCTCCGCCCAGCGTCTGCTCGCCTGTTTGAAGGTTGACTTTGCCTTTCGTATCCTTTTTAATCTGCCGGACAATATAGTCTTCTTTGATCGTGATCGGTACACCGCCGAGTTCATCAACTACTTCCTTGAAAGCTGAAAAATTGGCTTCCATGACGTAATCAACCGGAATGTCGAGCAGGTTTTCGACGGTTTCTGTACTAAGGTCGCGCCCGCCTAATGAGTGGGCATGCGTTATTTTATCGTAGCCGCGTCCGGGGATGTTGACATAGGAATCCCGCGGGATGCTCAATAGTTTCACCGATTTGTCTTTTCTGTTGAACGTGGCAAGAACCATCGCATCGCTTCGTTCTTTGTCCATGCTTTGTCCGGGACGGGCATCAATCCCCATCAACAGGATGGAGAAGTTATCTTTTTTAGGGTTGAACTCTTTAATCCGCTTGACGGACTGTTCACCTCTGGAAAGGGTGACTTGCGCATCTTTGGAGGCGTTCGCCACTTTATAGTACGCATAGCCGCCTGCGGCTGCCGTCGCCGTCAGGATTAAGGCAATGAAAAACAGTGAGTATTTCACCCATTTTCTTAGTCTCTTTTTCTTCGTTCGCTGCGATCGTAGCATGTATAAGCTCCTCTTTTATTTATATTGAAACGTACAATTGTTGAATAAGTCTAAATTTTAATAAAAAATAGTTTCCCAATCTTGGATTTTACAATATATTTGCTGTTTTGCATATGGGGATTCTCTGGAAATTCCGCGGGACTGATTATTTTGCCGCCTATAATAAGACGATATAACAGATAAAATGTTTCATATTTTTAAATTCCTTTTAATGGTACTCCGAGTTTCTAGAGGTTTGAAGAAAGCAAGACAAGGTTAAAGGTTATAAAAGACGAGCCTTGGAGGAGGATATACTGTGATGAAGGGAAAAAGATCGAATGCCTGGCTTTATTTTTTTGGAGCCTTGGGCGGTGTGCTCTACGGTTATGATACAGGCGTCATTTCCGGGGCGATTTTGTTTATGAAAGATGAACTTGGGCTCAATGCCTTTACAGAAGGGCTGGTTGTCAGCGCAATATTAATCGGGGCGATTTTCGGATCGGGTTTGTCAGGCAGGCTGACAGACCGCTTCGGCCGAAGAAGGGCGATTATGTCAGCGGCTGTGCTGTATTGCATCGGGGGGCTCGGAACGGCCCTGGCGCCAAGCACGGAATATATGGTGGCTTTCAGGATCGTGCTCGGCCTTGCAGTCGGCTGTTCAACGACCATCGTTCCTTTGTACCTTTCAGAGCTTGCTCCGAAGGAATCCCGGGGCGCGCTTTCTTCATTAAATCAGCTGATGATTACGATCGGGATTCTGCTCTCTTATTTGATCAACTATGCATTTAGTGATGCAGGCGCATGGCGCTGGATGCTGGGATTGGCCCTTATTCCGTCAATCGGCCTTTTAATCGGTATCTTTTTCATGCCGGAAAGCCCGCGCTGGCTCTTAACAAAAGGAAAAGAAGAGAAAGCAAGGCGGGTTTTGTCAAAGATGAGAGGAGGAGAGCGGGTCGATCAGGAAGTCAAAGAAATTAAGGAAGCGGAAAAGCAGGACCAGGGGGGCTTGAAAGAGCTGCTGGAACCGTGGGTGCGCCCGGCGTTAATCGCAGGGGTCGGACTGGCATTTCTGCAGCAATTTATTGGAACCAACACGATTATTTACTATGCCCCAAAAACGTTTACGAATGTCGGATTTGAAGATTCGGCGGCCATTTTAGGGACAGTCGGCATCGGAACGGTCAATGTCCTGATGACGCTTGTGGCGATCCGCTTCATTGACAGGATTGGCCGGAAGCCGCTTTTATTATTTGGAAATGCCGGAATGGTCATCAGTTTGATCGTGCTTTCTTTTTCTAATCTCTTTTTCGGCAATACCTCTGGTGCGGCATGGACGACTGTCATCTGCTTAGGTGTGTTCATCGTCGTATTTGCCGTCAGCTGGGGGCCGATCGTCTGGGTGATGCTGCCTGAGCTGTTCCCCCTTCATGTCAGAGGGATAGGAACCGGAGTATCGACTTTAATGCTCCATGCAGGGAACTTAATTGTGACTTTGAGTTTTCCGGTCCTCATGGAAGCGATGGGCATCAGTTACCTGTTTCTGTGCTATGCGGCCATTGGAATCGCGGCCTTCCTGTTCGTCTTCTTTAAAGTAACAGAAACAAAAGGAAAAAGTCTGGAAGAGATCGAGCAGGATTTGCGGGACAAGCACCGCGGAATCACGGCAACTGACACACAGCCGGTTGAACGATAGGCAAAAGGATGGGCAAGGCCCCATCCTTTTTTGTGTGAAGAGGCCGGCCGATCATGGCTGATCTCTGTTCTCTCCGTCTCCTGGCTGCGAATCGTCATGGCGCGGCAGATTGCCCGTTCTGATTGCCCGAAACACGAGAAAAAAAAATAATGAAAACAACCAGTCCTCCGACCAGTATTTGCAGCAGCATCCCAACACCTCCGTTTTCTTCTATGTATGAATCATGGCCGTTCTACATGACGGCTAATGAAACGTTTGTTTAAAAAACTGAATAAGAACCCGGGTTTATCTCACACTAAAGTCAACTGAACGATAATGGGAGTGTGACGATTTGAAAGCCGTAACGTTTCAAGGGCCTCAGCATGTTGAAGTCAGCCAGGTGGAGGATGCCAAAATTGAAAAAAGCGATGATATCGTTGTCAGAATTACTTCTACCGCGATTTGCGGTTCGGATCTCCATCTTTATCAAGGGAATTTCCCTCTTCCAAAAGGCTTCCAGCTCGGCCATGAACCGATGGGAATTGTAGAAGAAACAGGACCTGATGTAACAAAAGTGAAAAAAGGAGACCGGGTTGTCATCCCGTTTACCGTTGCCTGCGGACATTGCTTTTATTGCGAAAACAAGCTGGAAAGCCAGTGCGACAATGCCAATCCCCATTATGATTCAGGCGGGTATTTTGGCTACTCGGAAAAATTCGGGAATCACCCTGGCGGACAGGCTGAATATTTAAAAGTGCCGTTTGGCAATTTCACGCCGTTTGTCATTCCTGAATCATGCGAGATGGAGGACGAGTCGCTTCTGTTTTTATCAGATGTCCTCCCAACCGCGTATTGGAGCGTGCTTCACGCAGGCGTCAAAAAAGGGGACACTGTCATTGTGCTCGGCTGCGGGCCGGTTGGATTAATGGCGCAGAAGTTTGCCTGGATGGAAGGGGCGAAGCGGGTCATTGCAGTAGACTACTTGGACTACCGCCTAAAGCAGGCTGAGGCATTAAACCGCGTTGAAGTATTTGACTTTACAAAATATCCTGATATGGGCGAGCATTTAAAGGAGATTACAAAAGGCGGGGCGGATGTCGTGATCGACTGCGTAGGGATGGACGGCAAAAAATCTCCGCTTGAGTATCTGGAGCAAAAACTGAAGCTTCAGGGCGGCACGCTCGGACCGATTCAAATTTCTACAAAGGCGGTCAGAAAGTGCGGAACCGTACAGATTACGGGGGTATATGGAAGCAATTACAATATGTTTCCGCTCGGCGCATTCTTTTCCAGAAATGTTACGCTAAAAATGGGGCAGGCTCCGGTCATCCATTTGATGCCGGAGATTTACAAGAAGATCGAAGAGAATCAATTTGATCCGAAGGAAATCATTACGCACCAGCTTCCGCTTGAAGAAGCCGGCCGCGCTTATCATTTGTTCAACGACCATGAAGATGATTGCATTAAAGTAATTTTGAAGCCATAGCGATGATAGCTGCCGAGCTACCGGCAGCCTTTTCCTCGCATTACCTTGCCAGCCATCCGCCATCGACGGCTAACACATGTCCATTCACATAATCGGATGCCGGCGACGAAAGGAATACGGCGGCGCCGGCAATGTCATCCGGCTGACCCCAGCGCTCGGCCGGAATCCGTTTTAAGATTTCGGCATTGCGGTTTTGATCGTCGCGGATCTGCTTTGTATTGTTCGTCGCGATATAGCCCGGAGCAATCGCATTGACCTGGACATTATAAGCCGCCCATTCATTGGCAAAAGACTTCGTCAATCCGGCTACTGCATGTTTGCTTGCCGTATATGCAGGGACAAGAATGCCTCCTTGAAATGAAAGAAGAGAGGCAATATTGATGATTTTCCCTTGCTTTCGCTCAATCATCTGCCGGCCGATAGCCTGCGTCAGCAAAAATAAGCTGTTCAAATTGACATTGATCACCGCTTCCCAGTTCTCCCGGGAAAAATCAGCCGCTTTTTCTCTGCGGATCGTCCCGGCGTTGTTAACGAGAATATCAATTTGATGGCGGTCAGGCACCTCTTTTGCAAAAGCCTCGACCTCGTCAAGGTTGCCCATATCAAGCTGATAAGAAGTAAACGTTCTGCCGGCTTCTTCGATCAGCCGCTTTGTTTCATCAAGTCCGCTCGTATGCGAAGTGCCGATGATATCCGCTCCCGCTTTTGCCAGCGCTTCGGCAATCCCTTTGCCGATTCCCGTTCCCGGGCCTGTGACAAGCGCCGTTTTGCCTTCAAGTGAAAAATACGATTCAAGATATCCCATCTCACGTTCACGTCCTTACCGAATGACATTCATCGGGACAGCATCCATGTCCTTAAATGTGTAGTTTTCTCCGGCCATCGCCCATATAAAGCAGTAGTTGGATGTGCCGGAGCCCGAGTGGACAGACCACGCGGGTGAAATGACAGCCTGTTCGTTCCCGACGACAAGATGCCGGGTCTCCGTCGGTTCGCCCATGAAATGAAACACCTTTGCATCCTCAGCAAGATCAAGATACAGGTAAACCTCCATCCGCCGGTCGTGGACATGCGCAGGCATTGTGTTCCATGTGTTATTAGGTTCAAGAAACGTAATGCCCATCATCAGCTGGCAGCTTTGAATGCCGTCTGCATGAATCACTTTGTATAGATTACGAACATTTGAAGAGGCTTCTTCTCCTAAATGATCGTATGGGAGCTCTGAAAGAGAAGCTTTTTGCACCGGATACTTTTGGTGTGCCGTCGCCGAGATGAAATAAAATTTGGCCCCGCCTTCATTCAAGCTTGAGAAGAAAACGTCTTTATTTCCCAGGCCGATATACAGAAAGTCTTTGTGCTCCAGTACGTATTCTTCATCACCGACTTTAACCGCACCGGGCTTGCCGACATTCACAATCCCGATTTCGCGCCGTTCTAGGAAATAGTCCGTTTTTAAAAAATCGCCGGCATCGAGCGCTATGGACTCCTTTACTGGAACGGCTCCGCCGATCACGACCCTGTCTTCATGCGAATAAAACATATTCAGTTTGTTTTCAACAAACAATGACTCTATTAAAAAATGCTCGCGAAGCTCTGCGGTTGTGAATCGTTTCGCTTGTTCTGGATGAACAGAATAACGATTTTCCATACCTTCTCCTCCTTGAATTGGACGTTTTTAGACTGACTTGAATGAAGTGCCAAAAGTTTTTGGTAACGGTTTCAAACATGAATTTTAAAGTAAATAATGGAAAGCGTCAACAGTCTTTTCACTATTTCTGAATATTGTAAAGGACAATGCTGAAATATTAAAAAAGACTCTTCCAAATTTTAAATGATGTGATATGCTGGTGGTATAAAGTTTTTGAAATCGGTTTCAAATCATAAGGTTATAGGAGTACTTGAATGAAGGATAAGCAAACAGCGAAAGTAACCATCAACGAAGTCGCCGCACATGCAGGCGTATCAAAATCAACGGTTTCCCGTTATATCAACGGGAAGATTGATGCCATTTCACCGAAAAAGGTGAAAAGCATCAAAAAAGCGATCGAGGAGCTCAATTACCGCCCAAGCCAGATGGCACAGGGGCTGAAGGTGAAAAAAAGCAAAGTTATCGGATTTTTGGTCGCCGATATTACAAACCCGTTTTCAGTAGCCACCTTGAGAGGGGTGGAAGAGGTTTGCGATCAGTACGGATACAGCATCATGGTCTGCAACACGGACAACAGTCCTGAGAAAGAAAGGGAGATGCTGCACAAGCTGAACGCGCATTACATTGAAGGGCTGATTATTAATACGACGGGAAGGAACAACGATGTGCTCTTGGATTTAATCAGCCAGGATGTATCGATTGTGCTCGTTGACCGGAAAGTGCCCGGGCTCAAGATCGATGCAGTCACAACGAACAACCGCGAAGTGACAAGTCAAATCGTCAATCTCATGTATGACAAAGGCTATGCCCAGGTCGGTCTGTTTACCGAACCGATTAAGGGAATCAGTCCAAGGGAGGAAAGGGCCTCCGCCTATACAGAAATCGCGCTGGAACGAAACGCCGGCGGTACCCCTCTCGTATATGAGGCTGACGTCAAAGACAAAGAATCTCTATTACAGTCCGTCAAAAGCTTTTTGGAAATGAAAGAAGGGAAAAAAGCCATTCTTGGAAACAACGGGCTTCTGATGCTGAAAATCATCAGCTGCCTTTATGAGCTTGGCATTTCAATTCCGGAAGATGTCGGAATTGCCGGATTTGATGATACAGAATGGTATAAATTGATCGGTCCGGGCATTACGACCATCGCCCAGCCGTCGCATGAAATGGGCAGGGTCGCCATGGAGCGGATCATCAAACGGATTGAAGGAGACGAAAGCGCCCCGCAGACGATTCAGCTTGAGGCGGAGCTTGTTCTCAGACAGTCGCTGTAGAACTTGTCAAACGGAAACACTCATGGACCCGAAAACTTAGGGGAGAGTGTTTTCCCGCAACTGCTTTTGAAACCGGTACCATTTTGAAAGGAGAGTGAAATCATGTCGCTTGATGTGATGACCTTCGGAGAATCGATGGCTATGTTTTACGCAAATGAAGCAGGCGGACTGCATGAGGCGTCTTCGTTTTCCAAAGCTCTTGCCGGAGCGGAAACAAACGTTGCCGTCGGACTGTCGCGCCTGGGTTTTCGGGTCGGCTGGATGAGCAAGGTCGGCGCCGATTCGCTTGGAACCTTTATTTTAAATGAATTGAAAAAAGAAGGCGTCGACATTTCTGAAGTCAAACGCACCGCAGACCGGCAGACGGGCATACTGCTCAAGTCAAAGGTTGAAAGCGGAGACCCTGATGTCACATATTATCGGAGCGGATCAGCCGCAAGCACGATGAGCATTGATGACTACCCGGCAGAGTATTTCAAGCAAGCCAAACATATGCATGTGACGGGCATACCTCCTGCACTTTCAAGGGAAATGAGGGGCTTCGCCCGCCACGCCGTTCACCAGATGAAAAAAGACGGGAAGACGATTTCGTTTGACCCGAATCTCCGCTTCCAGCTTTGGCCGGATCAGCAGACAATGGTTCATACAATTAATGAAATCGCCGCGCAGGCAGACTGGTTTCTGCCGGGGATCAATGAAGGAAAACTCCTGACAGGCTGCAATTCTCCCGAGGATATCGCTAAACATTATGTAATGCAGGGGGTCAAGGTGATTGTCATCAAGCTTGGAAAAGAAGGGGCTTATTACAGGACATCGGAAAAAGAAGGTTATGTGCCGGGTTATCAGGTGGAGAAGGTTGTTGATACTGTTGGCGCTGGCGACGGTTTTGCCGTCGGCATGATCAGCGGCCTTTTAGACGGACTTCCGCTGGAAGAAGCAGTTCAGAGGGCCAATGCGATCGGAGCGCTGGCCGTCATGGCTCCGGGGGATATGGACGGTCTGCCGTCAAGGGATCAATTGAAAGCTTTTATGGCTGGAGAGAAAAACAACCAAAAAATAGGAGGTTGACCGTAATGGAAATGTCTATGATCGGAAAAGTGCAAGAGCAGCTGGGCGAGGCCGGGCTGATCGCAGTCGTCCGCGCAGACGGTAAGGAGGCTGCTGAGGAGACCATTCACAGACTGATCGACAAAGGGATTACTGCGATTGAAATCACATATACGACGCCGGGAGCGTCTGAGCTGATTGAAAAATTTGCGGGAAAAGACGGTCTTCTTGTCGGAGCGGGAACGGTGGTTGAAAGCGAACAGGCGAGGGAAGCCGCGGCAGCGGGGTCAAAATTTATCGTCAGCCCGGGTTTTTCGGAATCACTGGCTGAGGAGGCCGCATCATTGCATACATTTTTTATTCCCGGCGTATTAACGCCAAGCGAAATTATGGAAGCGGTCTCAAAGGGTTTTCGGGTTCTTAAGCTGTTTCCAGGGGGAACATCCGGGATTCCTTACATGAAGAACCTCGCCGGTCCTTTTCCGAAGGTTCGGTTCATACCAACCGGAGGAATCCATCCCGGCGATGTGGAGAAGTGGCTTGATGCCGGAGCATTGGCAGTAGGTGTGGGAAGCCAGCTGAACAAAGTGTCAGAAGCGGATCTCCAGCGCATCTTTCAGCGGCGGGCTCAGCAGAAATAAAGCGTGCGCAGCGTGGTAAAGACTTCAGGTTTTGCAAGATCGACAGCTTTGCTTTTTCATTAATTTCTAGAATGGGAGAAAAAAATGATGAAAATTAAAGCAACGATTGAACGTGTGCCGGGCGGCATGATGATCATTCCGCTCTTTCTGGGCGCAACGCTGAATACATTTGCACCGGGAACCGCAGAGTTTTTCGGCGGATTTACAGGCGCCCTGATTACCGGAACGCTGCCGATTTTAGGAGTATTTATCTTTTGCGTTGGCGCGACAATAGATTTTCGTTCTTCAGGATATATTGCGAGGAAGGGGCTGACGCTTCTGATCGGCAAAGTCGGCTTTGCCGCATTATTGGGTTTGATCGCAGCGCAGTTCATTCCAGACGAAGGCATTCAAAGCGGGTTTTTTGCCGGACTGTCCGTGCTGGCGATCGTAGCCGTTATGAATGAAACGAACGGCGGTCTGTATTTGGCGTTAATGAATCACATGGGAAGAAAGGAAGACGCCGGTGCTTTTGCCTTTATCAGCACGGAATCAGGCCCGTTTATGACGATGGTCACTTTCGGTGTGACAGGGCTTGCGGCATTTCCTTGGGAGACGCTGGCTGCAACCGTCATCCCGTTTTTACTCGGCTGCATTCTCGGTAACCTTGACCCTGAATTGCGCGATTTGTTTGGAAAAGTCGTACCGGCGATCATTCCGTTCTTCGCATTTTCACTTGGAAACACGCTTGATTTTAACATGTTGATTCAATCCGGCCTTTTAGGCATTGTTGTCGGCGTATCAGTCGTCATTCTCTCGGGTGCATCTCTATACTTGCTGGACCGCTTTGTCGCAAGAGGAGACGGTGTCGCGGGAGTAGCGGCGTCATCAACGGCCGGGGCTGCGGTAGCCGTCCCGTATGCACTTGCCGATGCAAACCCCGTGTTTGCGCCGGTAGCTGATTCAGCAACCGCGATCATCGCGACAAGCGTCATTGTCACCTCGCTTCTGACGCCGCTTGCAACCGTCTGGATCGAAAAACGGACGAAACAAAGAAAATCTCCGAAACAAATGACGATTGATTACAAGTAATGTTGCCGCAGGCGCACCGGGACATTTGTCCGGGGCGTTTTTTTATGACCGTTTTTGAAACGTCACCAAATTGCTAAATTTGACGAACATAATCTGTGCTAATATCAATATATAGTGTCTGTTGGATGGACAAACACTATATATGCTACTTTTTAGGAGAGATTAGGATGACAACAGGCTTTAAAGAACAGGGATTATTGCAATTGACAGAAACATTTCATGATATCGTCGGGTATGGAAATCACGATATTATGCAGGAAAATGCCAACGTAGACGGCCGCTCCCCGATGGGGCAAATGAGCCGGTTTGCATCCGAGAGTTCCAGACATTATGCGCTCCATTACTTAATGTCGCCGGAAATCAAGAAAGCAGTCGATGACAACTTTATATACCCTCACGATTTAGACTATATGCCGAGCGGGACAACGACTTGCTGTCAGATACCATTGGTCCGGCTGTTAAAGGAGGGATTCCACACTGGCCACGGCTCCCTCAGGGAACCGAAGGACATTATGAGCGCATTGTCACTCGCATCTATCATTTTTCAATCGAATCAAAATATGCAGCATGGCGGCCAGTCATTCCCAATGTTCGATTACGACCTGGCGCCTTACGTCCGCAAAACGTACGAAAAGCATCTTGCGAAAATCAAACAATACCCGACAACTTTGACAGAAGAAGAGATAAGGGAAAGAGCGTGGGAAGAAACGGACAACACAACTTACCAAGCGTGCGAAGCATTTATACATAACGCCAACAGCATGCATTCGAGGGGCGGCGGACAGGTGCCGTTTGTTTCCATTAATTACGGCACGGATACGTCAAGGGAAGGCCGCCTTTTGATCAAAAATATTCTTAAGGCGACAAAAGCAGGCCTCGGCAAAGGTGAGACGCCGATTTTTCCGATTCAGATCTTCAAAATGAAAGAAGGCGTGAACGTTGATCAAACAGACCCTAACTATGACTTGTACCGGCTTGCATTGGAAACGAGCGCTGAAAGGCTGTTTCCGAACTTCAGCTTTATCGACTCGCCCGTGAACAAACCTTTTTATGACGGAACGCCGGAAAGCGAAATCGCTTATATGGGATGCAGAACGCGCGTCATGTCCAATATTCATGGAAAAGAAAACAGCGTCGGCAGAGGGAATTTGTCATTCACCTCGATCAACATTGTGAAAATAGCGCTGCTCAGCGAAAACGTTGAACAGTTTTTTGCCTTGTTAAACCGCTACATGGATTTAACGATTCAACAGCTGCTTGAACGGTACGCCTTTCAATGCAAGAAAAGAGCAAAGGACTTTAAATTCCTGTATTCACAAGGCATCTGGCATGAAAGCGAGAAGCTTGAACCTGAGGACACGCTCGAGGATGTGCTAAAGCACGGAACATTGAGCATCGGATTTATCGGGCTGGCTGAAGCTTTGACTGCATTGACCGGAAAACATCACGGAGAAAGCGAGGAGTCGTTTGAACTCGGCAAAAAAATCGTCCAGTCGATGAGAGATAAGGCCGATGAAGCCACAGAAAAACACAAATTGAACTTTTCCTTGATCGCTACGCCGGCAGAAGGGCTTTCAGGGAAATTTGTCAAAAAAGACAAAGTGGAGTTCGGTTCGATCCGCAATGTCACAGACCGGGTGTACTATACGAATTCGTTTCACATCCCTGTTCACTATAAGCTGACTGCGGTCGAAAAGATCAGAAAAGAAGCGCCGTTCCACTTAATGTGCAATGGAGGGCACATCAGCTACATCGAGCTGGACGGAGACCCGAAAAAAAACATTAAAGCGATGGACATGCTTGTGACCGCCATGCGCCGGTCAGGCATGGGCTACGCCTCGATCAACCATCCTGTCGACCACTGCAAGGCGTGCGGATTTACCGGAATCATAGATAATGAATGCCCGCAGTGCAAAAACCGGGATGAGGCTTTGATCGAACGAATCAGACGGATTACAGGATATTTAGTCGGAGATATGTCAAAGTGGAATTCGGCGAAAAGACAAGAAGAAAAGGACAGAGTGAAGCATCTATGAAAGTGATGAATATTATCCATGACAGCATCGTAGACGGAGAAGGACTGAGAACAGTCGTGTTTTTAGCGGGCTGCCCGCATATGTGTGAAGGCTGCCATAATAAACAAAGCTGGAATATCAATAACGGATTTGATATGAGTGTAGACGAAGTATTCGAGGAAATTATGAAAAACCCGCTTACAAACGTCACCTATTCAGGAGGGGAGCCGCTTTTGCATGCAGGCGAACTGATCGAGCTGTCAGAAAAAATTAAGCAGCATTCCGAAAAGGACATCTGGCTTTACAGCGGCTATACGTACGAACAAATCTTGAAGAATGAAAAGCACAGCGCCTTGCTGGCCTATTGCGATGTCCTGGTAGACGGCCCGTTCGAACTCAAAAAAAGGGACTTGACGCTTCTTTACAGAGGAAGCTCAAACCAGCGGATTATTGAGCTTGCATCATCACAAGCAGAAGCCTGAAGAGGGCTTCTGTTTTTCCTTTCCGGCATTGACTTCTATCGAGATAACGTCATAATGAATATGAAAAGGTTTATATTTCAACATACATGTCTATCAATAAAAGAAAGCGTTTTATTTACATAAGACTATCGTGAATTAAGGGAGGAGATGGCAACATGACTCAATCACCGATATTTCTGCAGCCTGAGTTTAAAGAGAGAATCTGGGGGGGAACGGCTTTGCGCGAGTCATTCGGCTATGACATTCCCTCCGATTTGACAGGTGAATGCTGGGCCATTTCCGCCCATCCAAACGGTCCGAACATCGTTGCTTCAGGTCCTTACAAAGGAAAAACGCTTGCCGAGCTTTGGGACGAACACCGTGAATTGTTTGGAGGTGCAGAGGGGGACCGTTTCCCGCTGTTAACGAAAATACTTGATGCCAATCAAGACCTTTCCGTTCAAGTCCACCCGGATGACTATTATGCAGGAGAGCACGAAAACGGGGAACTCGGTAAGACAGAATGCTGGTATATCATCGATTGCAAAGAAGGAGCAGAGATCGTTTACGGCCACACGGCGAGAACGCGGACTGAACTGGTCACCATGATCAACAGCGGTGATTGGGACAACCTGTTAAGGCGGATCAAAATCAAACCGGGCGATTTTTATTATGTGCCAAGCGGCACGATTCACGCTCTTTGCGAGGGGACGGTCGTTTTGGAGACACAGCAGAGCTCCGATACGACGTACAGGGTATATGATTATGACCGGACCGATCAAAACGGAGAAAAGCGCGAACTTCACCTGACACAGGCGATCAATGTCACAACAGTACCGCATGTAGACAGCTATGTTGACGAATCGACAGAAACTCAAAAAGGCATTACCATTAAGACATTTGTTGAAGCCGAATATTTCTCCGTATATAAATGGGAGATCGACGGTGCCGCTGAGCTGACCCAGGATGCCCCTTTCCTCCTGTGCAGCGTGATTGAAGGAGAAGGAAAGCTCACTCAGGGCGGCGAATTATTTCCGATCAGCAAAGGGACAAATTTTATCCTGCCGGCGGAAACCAATGACTTTACAATAGAAGGAACATGTGAACTAATCGTGTCACACATATAAAAAGCTTGACGGTCTGCAAAAAAAGGCCGTTAAGCTTTTTTATTGTAAAAAAATAATCCGGCTCGCCGATAAAAAGAGAAAGCAAGTTTTAGAAATTGGGAGGCTCATAGGCGAGGGGAGTAAAGAATGTGAAAAACATTAGAAAAACCGTTATTTTTGCTGCAATCATTTTGCTCGTACATACGGCAGTCCCGGCAATTCCTGCTTTAGCAGCATATACCGATACTTCCGTCTACAAAATTGAAACAGCAAAAGAGTTTAATAGCGAAAGCGAAGCGCTCAAAGCAGCCGAACAACTGAAAAAGGACACGGGATGGAAAGCCGAGGTCAAACCTTCAGGGAAAAACGGCACAACATACGTTTTGACATCAGAAGGTGTCGAAGGGGAGAGCAGAGCAAAAAATCTGCTTTTGCAGTTTGAAAAAGAAACCGGTTTGAAGGCGTCCTATGGTCCGATTGGAAAAAAAGAACCGTTTTCCAAAGCGGTATCAAAGGAATTTGCCGGTGAAGAAAAAGCCAAGGAATGGGCGCTCCAATTTGAAAAAGAAACCGGTCTGAAAGCAACCTATACACTTGCAGGGAACAGGGAAGCATACGTGAAGGTTGCCACCGGAGGAATCGAAGGCGAAGACAACACGAAAGCCATCCTCGATCGTTTTCAAAAAGCGACCGGCCTCAAAGCGTCGTATGCACCATACGGAGCGGGACAAGCGATCGTCAAGCTTTATTCTGCAGAAATCGCAGATGAGAGCAAAGCGAAAAGCCTGCTTGTCCAGTTTGAAAAAGAAACGGCCCTTAAAGGAACGATAGAGACCGTAAAGAAACAACAGCCTAAATATAAAATTGCGACAAGTTCGATACAAGGCGAAACAAACGCGAAAAACCTGCTGAAGCAGTTTGAAAAAGAGCTCAAAGTCAAAGGGGCATATGAAGCCGCCGGTCAGCCGGCACAGCTATACAATGTGAAATCGGGATATTTTAATGACGAAAAGAGCGCGAAAAATGCCGCCGGACAAATTAAAAAGAAAACCGGTCTCGCCTCAAGCACGGAAAAGGTAAAAGGTACACGCTTCTGGATCGTAAGCATGAAAAGCGTAGACAGTCAAAACCTCAAAAAAATCGACGCCTTTTTCAAAAAGAAAACGTGGCGTTATACTGCTGCAAAGGCGGGGAAAAAGCAGACATCTTTCAGAATCGTTTCCGTCCCGCTTTCAGATCAAAAGAAAGCAAACGATGGCATCCGGTTTTTTAAAAACAAAAATATTCAGGCTTCTGCGCAAAGCGCCGGCAGCACGACCGTCAGCCGCTTCCGGATTGCGTCTGCTGAAACCGCCGTTCAAGCGCGAATCAATAAAGGGCTTGAATTCTTTAAGAACAACGGTGCGGCGGGAACGGCCGGATCAACAGGAAAAAAAGTGTACAGCCACTATCAGCTGACAACGGAATCCGTATACGAACAGAACAAAGTGACGCAGGCGCTCAATTTCTTTAAAGAAACAGGCATTCACGCAGAGGCCGTGAAGACCGGCCAATATTACAGCCGCTACAAACTGAGTTCGGAAGCTCTGATCGGCACGGAAAAATTACAGCAGGCGCTCGGATTTTTCAGCAAGCGGAATATACCGGGCAAGATTGAACAAACGGGTGAGTACGGCTACAGGCAGTACCGGGTGACGACAGGTCGAATCACAAGCAAAGCAGATCTCGACAAGGGCTTGAATGTCTTTAAGAAGAACAATGTCAGCGCAACTTACCAAACAAAGACGGTCAGCCTGTTTCATATCTCGATCAATGAACAATTTACAGGGAAAGACCGTGCGGATGCTGCCGCCAATCGGATCAAAACGAATTACGGCTGGCCGGTGAATGTCGTCAAAGTGAAAAACGGCCCGCAAATCACAACGACTGACTACGGAATCACGCTCAGCCAGATGATCGATAAACAGATGAAAGTCAGCCCGCAAACGGATGCGCCGGCTTATGTTTCATTGAGCTACATCAATACGGCGAACCAAACCGTCACGGCTGATCTGCTGAATATCAGGTCAAGCCCCCTTGTGACAGGCGGCAACATCATCGGACAGCTGCAAAAAGGGGATAAAGTCAACATCATCTCCCAGGAAAACGGCTGGGCAAAAATCAGAATGAATTGGCGAAATGCCAGCAGGGATGAAGTCGAGAAATATGTCAATCCGGAAAATTTCACACAAGACAGCTCGGCATACTTCCAATTTTTAAAACTGTCGCAAACGGCCGGATTGAATGCTGCCGAGGTCAATGCAAAAATCCTTTATAATAAAGGGGGTTTGACAGGCAAAGGGCAAGCGTTCATCGACGCGGCGAGAGCATACAGCATCAATGAACTGTACCTCATTTCACACTCGCTCCTTGAGACGGGCAACGGAACTTCCGAGTTGGCTAAAGGAACGATGTTCAACGGCAAAAAGGTTTACAATATGTACGGCGTCGGGGCTTACGACAGCAACCCGCTTTACTACGGCGCAAAATACGCCTATGAACAAGGGTGGTTCACACCTGAGGCCGCCATTATGGGCGGAGCCAAATTCATCGGTGAAAAATACATTCACCACCCGACTTACAAACAGGACACCCTCTATAAAATGAGATGGTCTCCGAATGCCCTTCACCAATATGCGACAGATGTCGGATGGGCTTGTAAGCAGGTGGGGAGAATGTACAGTCTGTATACATTGCTCGATCAATATACGCTGTACTATGATGTGCCGGTTTATCGGTAATTATCATAAAAAGACCGGCCATGTTCCATTAGGAACCGGCCGGTCTTTTTTCATTTGCCGTCATATGCTCGCTCATAAAGTTCAACAGGCGCATGCTGGCATCACCTGTTGAATATTGATGCCACTCTTCCGCAAACTTCTTGATCTCTTCCTTTGTATCGGACATTTCTTTGATTTCTTTCAGCAGCATTTCGCTGTCCATGCAGGCTTTGCCGGGAATGACTGCTTCAAAATCATCGATCAGTCCGCGTTTTTCATTATACTCTGCCATATCATACGTGAAAAACAAAATCGGTTTATTTAACAAAGCGTACTCAAAGGCGACCGACGAGTAGTCGGAAATCAGGATGTCGCTTTCCATCAGCAAATCCTTTAACGGAACGTCTGATACGTCTTTGATCAGCCCTTCGTGCTCTTCAAAAGCAATCTGTTCCCGCACGGCCGGATGCAGTTTGACCAGCAGCAAAAATTCTCCCTGCAGTTCCCCGGAGAGCTGCTCCTTAGAGAAAGGGAGACGAACGGACGTCAAACAATAGTCCCTGTATGTCGGCGCATACAGAATAACCTTTTGGTCCGGACGCTCCGCTGTTTGTCTTCCGGCATGAAAATACTCATCAGTTAACGGAACACCCGTCCGCAAAAAACGGTCATCTCCCAAGCCGAATGACCGCTTGAAAATATCCGCCATTTTTTCCGAGCCGACAACGATATGATCAAATGAACGATACACTTTTTTAAACCGTTTGATATCGCCGGCGGATCGATAGCGGTTTCCGATATCTTCGAGTCCGAACTTCTTCAAAGCGCCGGACGCATGCCAAATTTGAATGCATGTCGTCTGAGGGCGTTTATTCAAAACACTTGTCAGCAGAAAATAATTATCCGTCAACACGAATTTACACCTGAACATTCGGTATACGGCTTTTATGAGATGAATCGGATTTTTCTCGTTGATCACTTGCGATCGAACGGAAGGATATTCATCTGCAAGGGAAACGGCGTGCCTTGTATAGAGGACTTCCATTTCAAACGGCCGGCTGCTGCTGACATACTCATCAAGCAGCGCGCGCGCATTATCCGGAAAGGAAACAAGCAATACAGCTCTGTCGCGCGCTTTTACCAATCTGAAAATAAAACCGGTCAAAGCGAGACCGGCCGAGTAAACCATAACCAATAAAGAACGTATATTCATTCGTTACCCAAACTCTTTTCTACAAATCGATTTTAGATTGCTCTTTGATCTGCTCCGGATAGTAGTGCCGCTGTTTTTGAACTCTTTCCTCTTTCAGAACGGAGAAGACATATTTCGGGATGTTCAGCATGCGCTTCCACCTTGTCGGATTGGTCAGCAGGCGGTACATCCATTCAAGATTCAGCTTGATGAACATTTTCGGCGCCCTTTTCACTTTTCCGCTGAACACGTCGAAGCTCCCGCCGATGCCGATCGCAATCGCCTGAGGAAATAGATGCTTATGTTCATAAATAAACTTTTCCTGATGAGGATATCCGAGAGCGACAAAAACCATGTCCGGCTTGGCAGCCGCGATTTGCTTCGCAACTTCGCCTTTGTCTTTGACATAGCCGTGTGAGTATCCGGCCAGCTCAATTCCGGGATATTCGGTTGAAAGCCGATCTGCAACAGCTTGAATAACCTCCTGCTTGGCCCCGTATAAAAAGACCCTTTTCTTTTTGCGGTCAGCCAAGCTGAGAAGGTTGATAAATACATCGTACCCCGCGATCCTCGATTTTAATCTGCTGTTGATCAGCCTTGACGTCAGGACGATGCCGATTCCGTCCGGCAGGATAAAGTCAGCAGATGAAACTGTTTTAAAATAATCCTTGTCTTTTGCAGCCGCATACCCGATCTCAGGGTTTACCGTTGCGATAAATGCCCCCTCATTGCGGTCGATAAAGGATTTTTCAAGATGATTCAAAAATCCGGGCAAATCCCCGTTAACATATGCAAGATGATGAACCGTTTCCGTTTGCAGCATAGTTTTTTTCCTCCTTCCGGTTTAAGAAGTGTAAGTATATACGAATGTATGAAAGTCGAAGTTTAAGAGACCAGCCCATAAATTCAGGAGGTCTAACGTATATTTTAGCATAGATCATTCATAAAAGCTTAACAATATCTTTACATTAGATTAAGATTTTTTACGTCTTATTCAGAAAAGGTTCGATTTTTTTTAGATAAAATTTGGAATTGCATTAACCTTAAAGAATACTTAACGTTTGATAGGCGATGTGCTATAATGAATGATCAGTAAAGACCTGTGGAATGAATGTAACTTATCGAGTGTTTTTGATATATCAATATAGCTTTTCGCCTTAAGATTAGAAAGGAGAGCGCATGACAATGAAGAAAGTCATCACATATGGAACGTTTGATTTATTACATTGGGGACATATCAAGTTATTGGAACGGGCAAAACAATTGGGGGATTATCTCGTCGTAGCGATTTCGACTGACGAATTCAATCTTCAAAAGCAGAAAAAAGCATATCACAGCTATGAGCACCGCAAGCTGATTCTTGAAACGATCCGCTACGTAGACGAAGTCATCCCGGAAAAAAACTGGGATCAAAAGGTACAAGATGTGATCGATCATGACATCGATGTATTTGTCATGGGGGATGACTGGGAAGGGAAATTCGACTTCCTGAAGGATTACTGCGAGGTTGTTTACCTTCCGAGAACCGAAGGGATTTCCACGACGAAGATCAAAGAGGAAATCGCAAACCTTTAATTCGGCTCAGCTTAATAAAAATTCAAAAAGTACTTCTTAAAAAAATAAGAAGTGCTTTTTGTTTCGTATACGAGTCATTTTAATATAATAAGTATGAACAGCTTTGCTTTTGAATAAAAAAAGAGGAGTAGACTGATTTTATGGATAGTGCAATTCCGATAGAATTTCAGCTGCGGGAAATAAAAATTAATGATTCTCGCCTCTATTTTGTGTTCGAAAGTTCTGTCTCTCTTGATCATCTCGATGTTTTGGCAGTTAACCGCAATACGAAAAAAGAGACGCGTGCAACTTGTAACAAAATAAGCGATTCAGAGCAGTTAAAAGCAGCGGAAATATCTTTAGATACCCTATCTAACCTGATGATAGACGAAACGGTCATCGATTTTTATGTACTTTATGAAAATAATGAAAAAAATCAATGCAAAAAGAGGATATACACAGCATCAAAACCGCTAGAGCTGTCTTGGCATAAGGATCGAGCCAATCAGTTCATTTATCTTCCGTATAAGACCCGAAAAGGCCACTTCGCTCTTGATGTTTTACGAAGAAAAGCAGTGGCTGAACCGGACAGCATTAAGTTAAGCTCCGACGGAAAACTAATGATTGAAGGCTATACTTTTCTGCTGGATGCTGAAGAACGTTCAATCGTAAAAAGCAGAAAGCTGGTTTTAAAGGAAATTAGCCAAAACGATAAAGAAAGGGTTTTCAATTTCCCTTTAAAAGGCGTTCAGCGCGTCGATTTGTCAGCTGATTCTTCTGATCATGCCGTTGGATTTGAGGCGGAAATCGATCTGAAAAAGCTGTACGAGGAGAACAGGATGCCTGCTTTCTTTAAGTTTTATATAGAATACGTAGGTGAAGATGCTGCAACAGGGGAGGAAATCGCTATAAAAAGCAGGGCATTCAAGCTTATAGATGATATAGAAAGTTTTTCAATTGTTAACACAAAAAAAGGACCGGCTCGTTTTCACATTTATCCGCAGAAGCGAAAACGGGGTATGCGTCTAAGAATGAATGACTATACGATCAAAACCCGTGCGGTTTATTTTGCCAAAGGAAAAGGAAAAAGGCTGATGTCAGTCATACGCAAAGGCAAGAATAAAGCAAAGAAAAAGATTTCGGGCATGGTGAAGAGAGCATACTATTTTACTTTTGGACTGGCCGGCAAACTCCCTGTTAAAAAGAAAACCGTCATTTTTGAAAGCTTTGCCGGCAAGCAGTACAGCTGCAATCCGAGAGCAATTTACGAATATATGAAGGAACATCATCCGGAATACAACTTAATATGGAGTGTAAATCCGAGTTATACAGAAATTTTTGAAGAAAAAAATGTCCCTTATATTCACCGATTCACGCTGAAGTGGCTGTTCGCCATGGCAAGGGCCGAATATTGGGTTGTAAACAGCCGGCTTCCTTTGTGGATCCCAAAACCAAAGCACACGACATATGTGCAGACATGGCACGGGACTCCGCTGAAAAGGCTTGCCGTCGATATGGAAGAAGTGCACATGCCGGGCACCAACACTGAGAAGTACAAGCAAAATTTCACTAAAGAAGCATCGAAGTGGGACTATTTAATCTCCCCGAATCGCTATTCAACCGAAATCTTTGCCCGCGCTTTTCAATTTAACAAAACAATGATTGAGTCCGGCTATCCGAGGAATGACTTTCTGTATACGGACAACCGCCCGGAAACGATGAAGGCCATAAAGAGAAAAATGAATATCCCCGAAGATAAAAAGGTCATTTTATATGCACCGACATGGCGGGACGATCAGTTCTATAAAAAAGGAAAATACAAATTCGACCTTGATTTGAATTTGGAAAAGCTGCGAGAGGAGATCGGCGATAATTATGTCATCGTTTTAAGAATGCACTATTTAGTCGCGGAAAACTTTGACCTATCGCCGTACAAAGGATTCGCATATGATTTCTCATCATACGAAGATATTCGCGAACTTTATATGGTATCTGATTTGTTAATTACAGATTACTCTTCAGTATTCTTTGATTTCGCAAATTTGAAACGTCCGATGATTTTCTTCGTTCCAGACATTGAAACCTATCGTGACAAGCTGCGCGGCTTTTATTTTGACTTTGAACAAGAAGCACCAGGACCGTTGGTCAAAACGACTGAGGAAGTAATTGAGAAAATCAAGGAAACAGAGACATCTGACTATCGTCTGCCTGACATTTTTGAGCCTTTTTATGAAAAGTTTTGTTACCTGGAGACGGGCAATTCTTCTGAAAAAGTGGTGAATAGAATTTTTGAATAAAAATCTCCATTAATGACCATTTCAAAGCCATTGTATTATTGCAATGGCTTTCTTATAATTGTTAATGTATTGTAGCCCTCTTAGTGGCTGCCAAAGATTCTTAACTTTTAGAGAAACTTATGCTATTATGGTTGTCATGTATAAAACTGTAGGGAAAAGATTTACTCCTTGATATTTCCTTTTTAGAAACTTTGTGAGAGGTATTAAAATTAAGATGATTAAGTCAAGTTTAATCACCTAAAAATTAATTTTCTTGTGTATGGGATTTGCTAATAAATTCACCTTTAAAATAAGTAAGAAAATAGAGGAGCTTGGAATGAATAAGAAATTAAAAATAGCTAAAAGAAGGGCGAAGTTTTTATTAGAGCCTTTTAAAACTTACACCAACAATAAAAAATTCAAACGCACTGTTAAATTCGCAAGGAATTTCAAGAAGAATAGAATTGATCAAAATATTATTTTCTACGAATCTTATCATGGAAAAGCAATGAATGACAATCCATTTGCAATATTTAAGCATTTAATAAACAATGAAGAATACAAAAATTTCACCCATATATGGGCTTTAAATGATCAGGACAATCCTTATGCCCAAAAGTATAAAGGCTTGAAAAATGTAAGATTTGTTAAAGTTCATAGTGAGGAATATATTAAATATTTGACTAAAGCAAAGTATTTAATCAATAACGTTACCTTTCCTACCTACTTTCAAAAGAAAGAGGGTCAAATCTATATCAATACGTGGCACGGAACCCCCCTTAAAACCCTTGGAAAGGATATGGAGGGGCCTATTGGCCAACATAAAAATATTCAAAGGAACTTTTTGCATAGCGACTATATCTTGTCTCCAAATCAATTCACTTCGGAGAAATTAATTGATTCCCACGACTTAGCAGGTATTTATAATGGGGAAATTATTGAGGAAGGTTATCCGAGGATGGATTTGACCTTTAATACAGATAAAGAAGAACTTAGAAAAACTTTAGAAAACTTTATAGAACTTGATCCTAATAAAAAGGTTATCTTGTATGCACCTACCTGGAGGGGAGAAGTAGGAAGTGTTTCCAACATTAATGAAGAGCTATTCAATCATATTTCGGAATTGAATGAAAAGATTCCAGACGATTATCAGCTCGTATTAAAGGTGCATACCCTTTTATTTAAATATATTGAACATGATGAACAATTAATGAATAAATGTATTCCAGATTGTATAGATACAAATGAGTTATTATCACTTGTAGATATCCTGATAACAGATTATTCAAGTATTTTCTTTGATTATATGGCAACCAACAAACCAATTCTGTATTTTATGTATGATAAAGAGCAGTATCTGAAAAAAAGAGGAATGTACTTGGACGTTAATACACTAGCTGGCCCAATATGTAAAACAACTGATGAGCTTGCAAAATGTATTAAGGATATTGAGTCTATACAAGAACAATATCAGTCTGTATATCAAGAAATGAATGAGATTTACATCAAAAGAGTGGGAGATGCTACTCAAAAGGTAGTTGATATTATATTTAAAGGCAAACAAGAACAGTCTGACTGTGTCTTTGATGTTAAAGAGCCTCACAAAAAAACCATTTTGATTTACTGTGGCGGTTTCCTGAATAATGGTATAACATCCTCGGCTATAAACTTGTTAAACAATATAGATTACGACAAGTATAATGTGGTTGTAATTGATAAAGGAAACTATGATAAAGAATCTTCTTACAATATAAGCAGGATAAATGCAAAGGCAAAGCGGGTATATCGAGTAGGAAGTATGAACTTAACCATAAAAGAATGGTATTTACATGGATTGATGAACAGAAGGGGATACACTGAGGAACTAGCGAAAAGAAACCCTGAAAAGATTTTTCGGAGAGAAATAAATCGTATGTTGGGTAATGTTAAGGTCGATATAGCAATCGATTTTAGTGGATACGTACCTTTCTGGACAATGGTTATGGCTCTAGGGGATTTTTCTAAAAAGAGTATATACCAACATAATGATATGCTAGCTGAGACTGAAAAAATCATTAATGGAAAATATAAACACAAACGTAAGTTAGGTATAGTCTTTTCTCTATATAAGTGTTTTAATAAAATCGTTTCTGTAGCAAAGCATACTAGAGATTTAAATGCTGAAAATTTAGCACATTATGTTGATGCGAATAAGATGGTTTACGTTCATAACTCTTTAAATGTGGAAAAGATTATAGATTCTGTAGAAAATCATGGTTTTTCTATCGAGAGCTATGAGGGCCAAGATCATATTATCCAAAAGGAAGAAAAGCCAGGAATATTTAGTATGAAAGGGATTAGGCTTCCTAAACATAACGAAATCAATTTTGTAAACATGGGAAGGCTATCACCTGAAAAAGATCAAGAGAAGTTAATTAAAGCATTCTCTCAACTGATCAATAAATATAAAAGTTTGAAAATGAAGCTTTATATTATAGGTGACGGTATTTTAAAGGAGACTTTGAGTGATCTAGTTGAAACACTAGGAGTAGCAGACAGTGTTATATTCACTGGACAAATGAAAAATCCATTCTTCCTAATTAATAAAGCTGATTGTTTTGTTTTATCTTCTAATCATGAAGGACAGCCAATGGTGTTGTTAGAAACGCTTGTACTAAATAAACCCATAATTGCTACAGACATTGCAGGTTCTAGAAGTATTTTAGAAGATGGGTATGGAACGCTTGCTCCAAATAATTTAGATGGGCTTTTTTCTGAGATGGAAAAGTTCGTCTTAGACAACTCGGAAGACGAGGGTAGTACATTAAATAAAGATTTAAATTATAATAGAAGATTCAAGAGATTTAACTACGAAGATTACAATCAACAAGCAATGAAAATGTTTTATAAAGAAGTTTGTTCTGAGCAAGTTTAAGTAATACCTGTTTAATTTGTGAATTTAATGCCATTACAATTAAAAACACTTCTTCACGACCTTAGTCCGTTTTTCCTTTCGGGTTAAGGTCGTTTAATTATGATTTCATGGAAGATTAAAGGACTGCAAGTTGATATATGTCTGTTTTGCGTCCTTAACTTATTGAAATCTAGAGGACAACATAACTTCATCTTTCACATTGACAATGCTTATCAAATTTCCATATAAAAAAATTCCCCTTTAAGTACACTGTTAGTGTTTTTAAAGGGGAATTTTTATTTCCTGATCAATTTCAAACAAACCAACGAATATGAAAAGGATACCAGGATAAATCATCAGCGTTCTGATTTGTGACTCTTAATAATTTCAGCCGACCATTGGGTTGTACCTGCCAGTATGCTAAACTGCCATGTGAAGAAACATTGGTGTATTGAAAGTTTCGATCCGGTGCCAGCTCTTTTGGGAATTCAATATATTCACCTGACTTCCCTTTAGAGATCCCTTTAATAGCTCCCGATAGTTCTACTTCATTTCCTATTTTTCTAATTCGGGGAAGGGTGTCTTGGGCATAAACCTTTGCATTGTTTAATAATTTGACTTCGCTATAGTTAAAGCCACTATCATAAGTGGTAGATTGGGGTTGAGCTGCATTGTTAGGTAAAGAGTTAAGCTGTGTACTCCTCAATTCGTATATTTTATTTAAAGCTGACTCGAAATCCTTGACTAGCATATATTGTAATGACTTTTCATTTTTTTGGGTAGTGTATCTTAAATGAATATCTTTTGTGTTTAAGGGTTCAAATATCAGTTCCTCTTTAAAGCTTTCTTTATCACTTGTTTTATAAAGATACGAGAATAAATCATTGGATGACAGATTTAAATTTCTATCTAACAGATATTTATAAGAATTTCTCCAATGGACACCAATGGTTTTTTCAGCATGCAACAGGGCAGGATTGTTAAACATTAGAGAGAGCCAATTCAAAAATATTTTTATTAATAAATTGATTGGTTGATCTATAAGGGAAATGAGCCAATTTTAGGTTTAACTTATCATTTATTTTTTTCTTTCCCTTGTAATAAACGTAATGGTTTCCATTTCCTATTTTGTAATTTTCATAATCTGTTTTGTCATGGCAAATTAGAGACTTTGCAGATTGATATTTTTTTCTCCTATACTGTATCTTCTCTAAAACGTTTTCGTTAAACGAAAGGTCTTCTAAATAAGCGTACTCAAGCCTATCCATTTGATATATATTACCCTGTTTGATATTTTCTTTGAGTTCGGTTATATCTCCATATATAAACTCATCGGCGTCTAAAAAAATTATTGCATCGAAACTAAATTCCTTGGAAATTTTATGGTATGCTTCAGTGGTCTTTTTATTTTGTTCAAATGACGGATCATCGTCTTCCCATAGTGTTATAGGCAACCCTTCATTTAAAAGATTTTGTAATATTGTTCTCGTTTCATCATTCGGACGATTAATTGAAATGAACATATGATCGAGAAACTTTAAATTGTATCTAATAAATACTTCTATAATATCAGCTTCGTTCTTTACCATTGTAAAGGAAACAATAGTTTTTTTATCTTGATCGCATGATTTGTACACTGTTGGCAACTCCTTAAAAGTTTATCGGCTAATTTAAAAGTCTGTTTCTGTTTGGTCTTTTGTACTAATACCTTCTTTTTATTCTAAACAAAAAAAAGAAAATAACAAGTTTCAGCTAGTCAATCGTAATATGGCAGTTAATATTTCCTTGTTTTAGCTTGAAGTTGTCCATCGTCTTTTAATTTTTTGCAGACGACTTGAGTACAGCTTGAATCTGTTGGCTCTGTGCTTTAAGAAATCATTCAAGAAATTGAGAAACATTTAGAACTTGGCTTTATTCAATTTTCAAGAGAATGACTCAGCCGCGAAAACCGTAAGACGTTCAGATAGATATTTCTCTATAATCAGAAGTCGTTTCGGTTACGAATAAAACTTGTTGAAGAAGGATATAAAGCGATCCTAAGTGGAATCGGTTAAATTACATGTGGCATTTGGACGGCAGCAAGTCATATCATTGTAAGGTGTTTACTGAGTTCGCTGGCAGCATGGAAAAAACACTTTGTAGCCTAACAGATGATTTTTGTTGAATGTCTAAGGTGCAGTTCTTTGGAAATAGATCGAAAAAATGTCTAGAGAAATAAGGGGACTAATAGTATTTAAGAATTGTCTTGGTTGAACGATTAATGACATAGTGCCTATTTTATATGCGGTCACTAAGTTATAAAAGATCAGGATTTTTTTTGTCCAAAAGGCATTATTTTTATCTTTGAAACAGCTCCCGCCTTCTTTTTTCTTTGTGTTGTCAATAGATCATTCGTGCTGTTTAAGGTGTGTTTTTCGCACTTTTGATTTAAATAGGAGTTTATAACCCCCTTGTGAATCAAAAACTCGACCGTTAGACATGTTTTTTTGAAAATCAACCTCCTAAAGATCTTAACTTTCAGCTTCTTTTATGATATCATAAGACATTATTAAACACTGTAAAAAAAAATGTTGAATTGGTATTAGTAAAGGAATATTTGATTACCACAGAATTTTTTGGATTGTTTTTTAATTTTATTTTAGATTATTTTGTTTAATTAGAATATTGAAATTCTTCATATAGAAGTGATAGCTGTTACTTCTTTTTTTGTTGTTTTTTGTGGAGAGCGTTTGGATAATTATTTAGTTTAGCGAAAAAAATAGTTTATATCGGGTATTGGGGGATAAGTAATATTGGTTATTGATGATGTAAAGCATATAAGTATGAACTTTTTTAATTTGAATTTAAAAAATCAACCTGAATTCACGGTTAGAATTGTCAATCAATTAGATCAAACGAAAAGCTTATCTCTTCAGAAATATGAGAACAAGCAGGGAGAAATACTAATAGATTTAGAATCGCTTTATTTATATGAAGAAGGCGATTATGAGATGTTTATTTTTAATTCGAATACGGGAGAACAAACGCCTGTATATTGCGGGACTGACCTGTCTCCTCAGAGTTATAAATTTAAAAATAATGAATTAAGCAGGTTAGAGGTAGGATGCAGCGAGGATAAAGTTTTAACTTTTTCGATACGAAACAATGACATTGTGGTTAATGCAGTCAACACAACTTTTTCTGAAAAGTTGTTTACGGTTGAAATTGAGGTCTGTGGAGAAATCGACTTGAAAGGCATTAACCCTATTCTCTCCATTAAAAAACGTTCAAAGTCTAATAAATACGGCCAATATGTACATGAGCATCTATACGACATAGAAATAGATGAAGTAAACAACAACCTACTCTTTCAAACCAATTTGAAAGAGATTTTAAAAAAAGCTATGTCCCCTAGTGAGGTATATGATCTTTTTTTAAGGTTAGAGGATAACGGACAAGTTAAAGACTATCCAATAAAGCTGATGCGAAAAGATTTCAATGAAGATTATCAATATGACAACAAAACTTTATATAAATTCAAACCATTTTCCACAATATATAATACTCTGGCATTTATATTCCAACCCTTTGAAACGGAAGTTTATCTTTCTGAAATAAACAAATCTGAAGATTCATTAAATTTGGAGGGAGCAATTATAAGCAGCGAAAGTGAGTTGGATTATTTTGTAAATAAAACATTTTTTATATTAAAGTCTCTT
This sequence comes from Bacillus sp. FSL R7-0646, assembly GCF_037969865.1. Taxonomy (NCBI): domain Bacteria; kingdom Bacillati; phylum Bacillota; class Bacilli; order Caryophanales; family Bacillaceae; genus Bacillus; species Bacillus sp. FSL R7-0646. The sequence continues at coordinate 3,629,625 of NZ_CP150217.1, read as the reverse complement.
AATAAACCAAATGTATATCATTCTCTGATTGGGAAAGTAATAGATGGTATATTCCAATTTAAATTAGATGATGAGTTTTTAAGATGTATGGAACGAAATTCGAGATGGCGTTTGTTTATTCGAACATATAATGCATTTGATAATCATATAGACTTTCCGGTTAAACTTTTTGGTTATCAAAATCAGTCTTCATGTCAATTTGATTATCAAACTTATTCTGTTTCGCTACAGCAAACTCGTGATCAAATAATTATTTCAATTAATAGCTAAGGTCTGAGGTGAAAATTTTGCTCCTTAAAAAGTTGTGGAAACCCAAAGGTAGTCGGATGAGTTCACTGCTTTCAATTACATTTTTTGATGAAGTAATTAAATTGAATGTGAAAATGAATGATACTGTGGATGTTTCTGATTACTATAATTTACTTTTTTTATTGAAAAATAGGTCTACGCAAGAAGAAATCTTAATAAACCCTGATGAGGCAGTAGCATCCAATACAGAAATTTCAATTCAATACACCATTGATAAAAGCGTTTTTGGGCAAGTAGGGCTTTGGGATGCCTATATTTTAAATAATGAATCGGATAATAAATATCGAGTATATGATGGTTTAACAGCAAAAATGGAGATGAGATCATCGTCAATAAAAGAACTCGGACGAAATATTATTCTTTATTCGACGGTTAAAGGAAACCTATCTATTCGTGTGACATCACTAGAACCATTTTATATGCTGAAAAAAATTCATATCAATGAAAATGGAGCACTTTTAATAAGAGGTGTAGCCGGGGGAATTGATATTAAGGATTTAGAAGAGGTCGAGGGAGTTTCCTTTATATTGGAATCTAAAGACCATCAAGTTTTAGAAAAAAGTTTGGATTTAATAAGAGCAAATGGTCAAATCTTTTTTGAAAAAGAGATTAATCTTCGGGATGTCTTGTCTCTATTTAAATCCTCTAAATTATCTGTATATATAAAAACAAGATATAAAGGAGAAGAATATACAAGCTCTCTCTACATTAAAAACAAAAGTGTGCTTCCGAAGGATAGCATTTTTATTAACCATCATTCCATCTCTTTTCACTCGGTAAATCGTAAAACCGAAATGACATTTGAATTATATATCAAGAATATAGAAAGTCATTATGAATTGAATGAAGTCTATTTTAAAGATGAAAATCTAACCATCAATGGAGAAGTATTAAATAAATCGATAGGTGAGGAAGTTTCATCTGTACTTTTTAGAAATAGATCAGATTTTTCAGTGGTGAAAATTCCGATAAAGACAAATATCATTAAGATCAATTTAGCTAATCTGTTGAAGGATGCAGAACTAGGCCTGGGAATATGGGATATTTATATTGAAACAAATTACAATAGTTATCGTGTATCAAAGGTATTGGATGACATCGAACATAAACAAAAAATTGTTCAATTACCACAATACACTATGGAAAATAGTTTAAACGAACTTTTTTCTGTTAAGCCTTATTATACATTAAACAATGATTTATCTTTATTAATTCGTAAAGTGGCAGCTCAGAAAAAAATTCAACATTACAGAATTGAAAAAGACTCTTTTATATTAAACGGCCTTCTTAATGTAAATCCTTCAAATGGGGAAATGGCAAAAACCTTAACAGGTGAATTTTCGTCCGTTATCTATTTTCGGATTCCAAATAAAACAGAAAAAATAACTGTCCCGGGAACAATTAACTTGGAGAAAACATCCAATACCATTTTGGAATATTCGTTCGAATTCATTAGCAGCTTCTTAAATCGTGATGTTTTAAATGATCTAATACGAGATATTAATTTTGATTTAGCCATATTGAAGGTTCATATTGATGATAACAAATTTATTTCTCTCCAGCTTAATATAGATGCCCAAAAAGGCGTATTTTCATTTGAAGATAGAGCAAAACTAAATAATAACATTATTAATAGATTATTATTTAAAAATTATAATGTGGTTTATAGAATTTTTAATAAAAGTCTTCCTATTAATAATAAAATCATTGTGTTTCAAAGTTTCCATGGGAAAAGCTATTCATGCAATCCTAGGGCAATTTATGAGGAGTTAGTGAGAACACGGGGCCAACAATATAAGTACGTGTGGGTTTTAAATAATATAAACAAAAAGTTAACAGAAAACAGTAACACTGTTATCGTAAAACCTAATTCACTAAAGTATTTTTATTACATGGCGAAAGCAAAATATTTTGTTAACAATGGTAACTTTCCTGATTTTTATCGAAAGCGTAAAGGGACTGTTCATATCCAAACATGGCATGGAACACCACTAAAAAAGTTAGGATACGATATTAGCCCGAATTCACCTTCATATAAAGAAAATACATCACCTGCTCTTATTAGAAGAAATAGTAGATGGGACTTTACTGTTTCGCCAAATACTTTTACTTCATCTGTGTATAGGAGTGCTTTTGCTTTTAAGAAAGATATATTGGAAACAGGGTATCCTAGAAATGATATTTTTTATGTGTCCAATAAAGAAAAGATCGCAAATTCTGTAAAAGAAGAGTTGGGGATTCCGAGAAATAAAAAAGTTATCCTTTATGCGCCGACCTGGAGAGATGACGATTTCCACAATAAAAAACAACATGAACCATTTCAATTTAAATTTAATTTAGACCACTTTATTGAAAAGTTCGGTGAAGAATATGTGCTACTAGTGCGGCTTCATTACCGGGATGCAGTTCGTGCTCAAATAAGCAAATATGAAGGACTGATTTATAATGTTTCAAACTATGATGATATTAAGTATCTTTATTTAATTACTGATATTCTTGTAACCGATTATTCTTCTGTCATGTTTGATTTTGCTAATTCCGGAAAACCAATTATATTTTTTGCTTATGATATAAATAAATATTCTTCTGCTCTAAGAGGCTTTTATTTTAATTTTAGGAAAGAGGCTCCTGGTCCGATTGTTACTAATGAAGTGGATTTATTTAAGTCAATAAATAATATAAAACAGATTAGTTTTCTGTATAAAAATCTGTACAAAGATTTTTATAATAAGTATTGTGAATTCGATGATGGGCTTGCATCAAAAAAAATAATTGATCGTATATTTTAGGGTGAGATAATGAAAAAATATTTTTTGGTTATGAATGTCTTTGGAATGGGCGGAACTGTAAGAACAGTCTTGAATACAGCAAATTATCTGGTTGATCAAGGAGAGCCAGTCGAAATTATTTCTCTATTTAAGAGGCAAAAGAAAGAGTTCTTTTATATAGATCCCCGTATAAAAATAACTGTACTGCACGATATGACAACATGGGATAAAAAAGGAAAGAGTTTTAAAGCAAGGATGGGTAATTATCTTTTAAATAAAGAATCTAAAATGATTCATCCGGACGAAGAAGCTCGGCATTTCTTTTCTTTATTATCAGATATAAAACTTTATACGTTTATTAAATCAATAAAGGAAGGAATTTTGATTACAACGAGGCCAAGCTTTAATTTATTTGCAGCTAAACATGCGCCAAAAGGGGTTATATTAGTTGGACAAGAGCATTTGAATTTTTCAGTTTACTCAAGCAGAATGCAACGGTCGATTCTCAAATACTACCCTCGTTTAAATTATTTATTAACACTTACAGATGATGATACACACGATTATGTGAAGTTGTTTAAAGGAACAAAACTCAGAATTAGAAAAGTTACGAATTCTATTCCTGATATAGATCCAATGCAATCTTCATTAGAATCCAAAACGGTTATAGCTGCAGGGCGACTTGTTGAACAAAAGGGGTTTGATCTATTAATTCATTCTTTTAAGCAAGTTGTTGCAAAACATCCGGAATGGAATTTAAAAATCTTTGGTATTGGTCAGGAAAAAGAAAATTTGAATAACCTCATTATAGAAGAAGATCTTTATAATCATGTTTACTTAATGGGACCGACTGATAATATTCAAAATGAATTGATGAAATCCTCAATCTATGCTCTCAGTTCTCGTTTCGAAGGTTTTGGCATGGTTATAGTTGAAGCGATGCAGTGTGGAGTACCGGTTGTAAGTTTTGACTGTCCTAAAGGGCCATCTGAAATAATCAGAATGAATGAAGATGGCATATTAGTAGATAACGGTGATGTTGATCAATTTGCTCATTCTCTAAACTTTTTAATTGAAAATCCGGAAAAAAGAAAAAAGATGGGGAATCAAGCAATTATAAATGTAGATAGATACTCTACAAAAAATATCGGAAAAAAATGGCGAAATCTTTTTCAAGAAATCGAGAACTCATCACCAGTATTAGTGGAACCTAAAATTGGAGTGGATAACCATGGACTATAAAGTTTACATGCTCATGTTTGGCGGTTTGCCCGCAAAACCAACAGGCTTAGCAACCTCAGTATTAAGAAGAAGTAATGTTCTATCAAAAAATAATATTAAAAATGATATATTAATACACGAATGGTACATTAATTATGATGAATGTATTAATTCCCTGGAAGATAATAATCAACTGGAGCCCAACACCACAGTTCGTTATTTATATAATGAACTCTCTAATGATACACAGAGAGATGAGAGAGTCCAAATCGTCCATTCTCCTGAACAGGATGGATGGGTTGCGGTTCAGGACGAGGTTAAGAAGAATGTTTATAGATGCTATAAGGATGGACTTTATTTAAAATTCAAATGGTATTCGGAAGAAGAAGGGCATTTATTGTTTATTGATCATTTATTGCCTAACTTCACCAGAGAGAAACGTGAATGGTTTGATTCGAAGGGATACGTAAGAAAAGTAGAATATATGGATTATCAAACAAATACACCATCCAGGGTTCTGCTTTTTAACAAAAAAGGAAACTGCTATTTGAGTTTTTCAAGAAACCCAAAAACTAATAAAACGAACCAAATTATTTACTTTGATGAAAACGGCATCTTCAAGGCGAAGTTTAATAATGAAAAAGAGATGTTAGCTTATTGGCTATTAAATTGCGTATTAACTGAAGAGAAAAAAATGTTCTTAATATCTGAATATGGTTTTAATCGAGTCCAGTTGCAGAGTATTGAGAGTAAGCTGCAAAACTTAAAGGTTATTTATACATTCCACAGCAATCACTTTGCTGCACCATATACCATCGGCAGTCCGATAAGAAAAGAACAAATTGACTTCTTTAATCATATTCACGATTATAGTGCGGTTGTGTTTTTAACAGAAGAACAAAAGAATGATATAATTTCACAATTTGGTGCAAGTGACAAGTTTTTTGCGATACCGCACCATGCCCCAAAGGTAATTGCAAAAGATACTCAACGAGATTCTCGTTCTGTGGTTTTTGTGGCAAGATATGAGAAGATGAAAAATCAGGATCATGCCATAAAAGCGTTTAAAAAAGTTGTTGATAAAATACCGGATGCAAAACTAGAACTTTATGGGCGGGGTTCTGAGGAGCAAAATTTAAAAAACTTAATCAAGGAGCTCGGTTTAGAGAATAATGTACTGTTAAAAGGCTTTTCTGCTGATGTTTATAGCGTATTTTTTAAATCAGCACTCTCTTTAGTAACTTCTGATTATGAAGGGATTTGTCTTTCCTTAATGGAAAGTATGTCTGCTGGATGTGTTCCAGTTTCCTACAATTTCAAGTATGGTCCTAGAGATGTTATTTCAAATGATGTTGATGGGAAAATTGTAGATAGAGGAAACATTGATCAGCTGGCGGATGCAATTATTGAGCTATTAAATGATGGTGAAAAGAGAGAAAGAATGTCAGTTGAAGCGGCTAAAATAACTGAGAAGTTTAGTGAAGAGAGATTATTGAAAGACTGGAAAAAACTTTTTGAAACGATTTCAAATTAACGTTTTTCAGGCATACTTAAAGAAAAGGCTAAGGGGTAACTTAGCCTTTTTCGTATTTGGATCGCGGAGAGTTGGTTCCAAAATGCTAAATGAAGGTTCTTAACTTTGTTTTGATGTGAAAAAATTTTCAACATCTGTTACAATAAACTGCGGTACTTTAAATTTCTTTAGCAAAAAAACCCCAAATCAAATTAGTTTAAGGAAGATAACCAATGAATGCAATGATAAAAGTTTTGAAAGAGGTATTTTCTTCGCTTCCGCTCATTATGCGGCTTGCGGTTTATGAAACAAAGTCAACGTATCAAATGAACTATTTGGGTGTTGTTTGGCAGTTTCTAAACCCGCTGATCCAAATTTTAGCCTATTGGTTTGTTTTTGGAGCAGGAATTAGAGGCGCTAGAGCAGATGTCGAACACTATCCGTTTATTATTTGGATGCTTGCGGGCATCATTCCTTGGTTTTTTATTAGCCCAACGATACTTGATGGATCAAACAGTGTATATAAAAGAATTAATTTAGTGTCAAAAATGAATTTTCCGGTCAGCTCACTGCCGGCCGTTGTAATTGCTTCAAATTTATTCAGCTACTTTGGGATGACATTGATCTATGTCCTGATCCTGATGGGTAGTGGATTTTTTCCCACGTTGCATTGGCTGCAATATTTTTACTATCTGTTCTGTATGATTGCATTTATGTTTTCATTCAGTCTGTTGAATTCAACAATCAGTGTATTAGTTAGGGATTATCAGTTTTTGCTTCAAGCGGGGACAAGACTTTTGTTTTTTCTCCTGCCGATCTTTTGGGATGTGGCACACAGTTTGGCAAACAAGCCGTATGTGGTAACAATTATTAAATTAAATCCGCTTTACTATATTATTGACGGCTTTAGAAACAGCTTTTTAAATGGTGAATGGTTTTTTCAAGATGTAAAATATACTTTGTATTTCTGGGTATTTACATTGCTGCTGTTGACGGTGGGGTCCATCTTGCATATGAAATTCAGGGACAAGTTTGTTGATTTTCTTTAATAAAGTAAGGAGAATATACGATGAAACTAAAAGTTTCGTTTCGAAATGTTTCAAAACAGTATCAGCTCTATGAGAAACAATCTGATAAGGTAAAAGCGTTGTTCCTGCCTAATAAAAGTGATAAAGGGTTTTTTGCTGTGCGAAATGTCTCTTTTGATGTTTATGAGGGGGAAACCATCGGTTTTGTTGGGATCAACGGTTCCGGTAAATCGACGATGTCGAATTTGCTTGCAAAAGTTATTCCGCCGACTGCCGGTGAAATCGAGATGAATGGACAGCCCTCTCTGATTGCAATTTCGGCTGGATTGAACAACCAGTTGAGCGGAAAGGATAACATCCGGCTTAAATGTTTGATGATGGGGCTGACCAACAAGGAGATTGATGAGCTTTATGATAAAATTGTCGAGTTTGCTGATATCGGGGATTTTATCAATCAGCCTGTTAAAAGCTATTCAAGCGGGATGAAATCGCGCCTCGGTTTTGCGATATCAGCTCACATCGATCCTGACATTTTAATTATTGATGAAGCACTGTCTGTCGGTGACCAGACATTCTATCAAAAATGTGTCGATAGAATTAATGAATTTAAAGAGCGCGGAAAAACGATTTTCTTTGTAAGCCATTCAATTAGTCAAATTGAGAAAATGTGCGACCGTGTTGCCTGGATGCACTATGGCGAAATGCGCATGTTCGGCGAAACCAAAAAAGTTGTAAAAGAATATAAAGCTTTTGTTGATTGGTTCAATAAGTTGTCTAAAAAGGAAAAGAAAAAATACCAAATTGAGCATGTCAAAGAAAGAATGCTTGAACAAAAAGAGGAGAGAACAACTCGTTTTTATAATAAGGGGAAGAAATCAGAAACCGTTGCTAACGCTATACAGATATCCATCCTGTCTGTATTGCTTGTTGCAATAGCAGCAACGATGTTTATCAGCACACCTTTGCGAACAATTGCTTCTTTTGGCGCTATTCCGGGAAATGAAGCAAAGAAAACAGAACAGCATCAAGAGCAAAAAACAGGCCGTTTTACGAAGGTAAATCAAATTGGGTATGTGTTAACTGAAGATCTTCAAACATATAGTGATAAAGAAGCGAAACACGAAACAAAGGTTTCTTTAAAATTTGGAACAAAAGTGACCCTTATTTCTCAAAATAAAAAAGTTGCAAAAATCAATTTCAACCAAAAAAATTACTTTGTTACTAAAAATGGTGTTACTCTGGGGAATGAAAAATCAAAAGCTAACCTATTAGTGAACGCTTTTAAGCCGTATTTCAGTGAAAATGCTCAAGCTTCTTATGAGTATTTACTTTCTTTTCTAGGAAAAGACGAGGCAGTATTACAGGAAAGTTTAAAAGGGGTAACGAAAAAAGAGTTTGAGGATGGAAGGAACGGCTATTATCTTAGATATGAAAATGTAAGTTATGTTTTAGAAAATCAAAAGGCAACGACAGTTATATTTCACGATATCCAGAAAGTTTCTCCTAAGTCTTTAATGCTAAAAGATGATCAAGTAATTTTAGATAAGAGCAAGAACAGGTATATGATTAGGACAAAAAATCAACTGTTTATTATCGATAATGATGAGCATAGTCTGAGTGTTGCTTCTGCATACTAATAATAAAACTGGCAGCGATCCAATCCTGCCAGTTTTATTTTGGAATTTTATATTTCTTCCTTTGCTAAAAGGTCCTGCATAAATGGAATCAGCGAATCCTTCAGTTCGTCGTCCTGCATGGCAAATTCGAGAGTTGTCTGGATAAAACCGAGTTTTTCTCCAACGTCATAGCGTTTGCCTTCGAAGTCATAAGCGAATACGCGCTGGATTTCGTTTAACTTCTGAATCGCATCTGTCAGCTGGATCTCTCCGCCTGCGCCGATTTGCTGTTTATCTAAGTACATGAAAATTTCAGGAGTAAAGACATAGCGTCCCAAAATCGCAAGGTTAGACGGTGCTGTGCCCGGTTTTGGTTTTTCAACAAAGTTTTTGACCTGGTATAGGCGCCCTTCATTTGTCAAAGGATCAATGATCCCGTAGCGGTGCGTTTGGTCTTCAGGCACCTGCTGAACGCCGATTACGGATGAGAGAGTCTTTTCGTACTCGTCCATCAGCTGGCGAAGGCCAGGTTTTTCCGCTTGGACAATGTCGTCTCCAAGGAGCACTGCGAACGGCTCGTCTCCGATAAAGTTGCGGGCGCACCAAACGGCATGTCCGAGTCCTTTTGGTTCTTTTTGGCGAATATAGTGGATATCAGCGAGATTTGACGCTTTTTTTACTTTTTCAAGCAGTTCGGTTTTACCCTTCTCTTCAAGGTTTCGTTCGAGTTCCGGCGAGAAATCGAAATGATCTTCAATCGCTCGTTTGCTTTTACCTGTTACGATGATAATATCTTCAATGCCGGCTTCGACAGCTTCTTCAATAATATATTGTATGGTTGGCTTATCAACGATTGGAAGCATTTCTTTAGGCATCGCTTTTGTTGCAGGGAGGAAACGTGTTCCAAGGCCTGCTGCGGGAATTATGGCTTTACGAACTTTCTTCAATTCAATACACCTTCCTTAAACTATGTTTTCTACTCAGCGAGAAAAAAATGCGCTTTAGCAAGCGGAGAGTATGCAGAATATATGTATGATATACCCCGGAAAATTACAATTACAAACTCATCATATAAGAAAAACAATTCTTAAACAAGTGTAAACAGGTATAAAGCATAAAGATGTTGTATAATAAAGAGAATTCTCATTATCCATCGGTAGGTTTGCGGTTTTATAAATATATGTTTTATGATGAGATAACAAACGTATTAAAAAGAAATCTGGCTCCTGCGAGAAAAATATAGGCAAAGCTTTCTTTGTAAAAAAGCTGTTCATACAGAAAACAGGTGATAGAAAAATGAAGAAACTAAAAGTCATGACAGTATTCGGCACGCGCCCTGAAGCCATTAAGATGGCGCCGCTCGTCCTTGAATTAAGGAAATACCCCGACATTGAGTCTTATGTGACGGTTACAGCCCAGCACAGGCAAATGCTTGACCAGGTGCTTGAAGCTTTTAACATAAAGCCTGATTTTGATTTGAATATCATGAAAGAAAGGCAAACGCTGGCTGAAATTACGTCTAATGCGCTTGTGAAGCTGGACGAGCTGTTTCAGTCCATCAAACCGGACATTGTGCTTGTTCACGGTGATACGACAACGACATTCGCGGGAGGTCTTGCCGCTTATTATCACCAAATTTCCGTCGGCCATGTAGAGGCGGGGCTCAGAACCGGAAACAAATACTCGCCGTTTCCCGAAGAGCTGAACAGGCAGCTGACGGGATCGATTGCCGATCTTCATTTTGCGCCGACAGAGCAGGCCGAACAGAATCTGCTCCGCGAAAATAAAGACCCGGAGACGATTTTCGTCACGGGAAATACCGCAATTGATGCACTTCGCACAACAGTGAGGGACGGCTATTCACATCCCGTTCTTGAAAAAATCGGGAATGACAAGATGATTTTGCTTACCGCCCACCGCCGTGAAAATTTAGGGGAGCCGATGGAAAACATGTTTAAAGCGATCAGGCGGATCATCGAAGAATTTGACGGCGTACAGGTTGTTTATCCCGTTCATCTCAATCCCGCTGTTCGCGAAGCGGCTGCAAAGCATTTCGGCGATTTGGATAAAGTCCATCTGATAGAGCCGCTCGAAGTCATCGATTTTCACAACTTTGCGGCTGAAGCTCACTTCATCCTCACCGACTCGGGAGGGGTGCAGGAAGAAGCGCCGTCGCTCGGAAAGCCGGTCCTCGTGCTTCGCGATACGACGGAACGCCCTGAAGGCGTTCAGGCCGGGACGCTTAAACTGGCAGGCACGGAAGAAGATAAGATCTATCAGCTGACTAAACAGCTGTTGACCGATCAAGATGAATATCGCAAAATGTCCCGGGCTTCAAACCCGTACGGGGACGGACAGGCTTCGCGGCGAATTGCGGAGGCGCTTCTTTACCGGTACGGATACCGAAGCGCGAGGCCTGACATGTTTAAAGATTAATAAAAAAAGCTTCCTTTTCAGGAAGCTTTTTTTATTTATTAAGGCTTTCTTTCAATTCGGCGGTAATGTCGGACAGGGAACTTTCATCGGCTTTGTAATAATAGATTCCGTTGATTTTTGTGCCGTCGCCTTTCAGCTCATGCTGAATGACTTTTGAGCGGGCTTCCTTATAGCCGGATTGAATATCCCACATATCGTCAAACGTGAGATTCGTTTTAACGTTGTTTTCGATTACTTTGAACATATCTCCGAATTTCGTAATGGATGATATATTGGCGCCTTTATTAATGATTCCTTCGATAACCTGACGCTGTCTGTTCTGGCGCCCGAAATCGCCGTTCGGGTCCTCTTTCCTCATTCTCGTATAAGCGAGCGCTTCTTTTCCATTCAGCGTAATCTCGCCTTTGCCGAATGAATAGCCGTCATATTTGAAAGCGAACGTACTGTTCACGGTAATGCCGCCAAGCGTATCTACGACATCCCTGAAACTTTCCATGTTCACTTTAACAAAATAATCGACTGGAACGTCGAGAAAGTTCTCAACCGTGTCAACCGTCATTTGAACACCGCCGAATGCGTATGAATGGTTGATTTTATCCAATTTGCCTTTACCGATAATTTCAGTATACGTATCCCGCGGGATGCTGACCATTTCAGTCGTTTTCGTTTTCGGATTCACCGTCATATAAATGAGGGAGTCTGCGCGCCCCTTATCACCGTCCCGTTCATCGACACCCATGAGAAGCACGGAAAACGGGTCATGGTTATCAATATCAACTTCTGAATCGCGTTTTTTTGACTTGTTAATATTTTCATGAATACTCGCCACAGTAGATGCCGCTTTATTCCATAAATAATAGGCATAACTGCCTGTGCAGAGGACAAAAATTCCAAGCAAAGCGATAATGGTATATAGAATTTTTTTCTTTTTCTTTCTCTTTTCAGCTCTCATATAGCCCTCACCTTTTATATAGTCTACTTTGATTATAAGTTTCTCACAATTCGAAAACAACAAAAACTTATATGTGTCCTTTTGGATAGACGAAATCATTAGAAAAATGTTTCAAAAAAACCAATCAATCTGCAAAATTTTTCGCTATAATTAAAGAATCTGTTGGAATTTGTCGATAAAAAGGGAGAGGTGAAGAAGATGAAAAAACTCATAGTTCTAACATTATCAATGCTGCTTTTGTTGTCAGCCTGCGGCACTTCGGGCCAATCGGAGGACAAGTCAAGCTCAGACAATAAAAATGCGGCCTCTGAAGAAACCGTCACTAAAGAAGGTTCATTCGCGGGGTTGGCTGACAGCCACACAATTGCGGTGAACATTGACGGCAAAGAAACAACGCTTCAAGTCGATGAAGATCTTCAGGACAAAGTCAATTCCATTGAAGAAGGCAAAAAAGTCGAAGTCCAATATACAAAAGGTGAAAATGGCGTTTTGGAGCTGAAAAGCATCGAAACAAAATAAAGAGCTGAATCAAGGGGGTACATAACGTTTTGAAAAAGATGAAGCTTCTGCTTCTGTCGTCAGTAACTGCCGCAGCTCTGATGTTTACACAATCTGCCCAGGCTGCCGACAAAACCATTTCGGTAAAGTTAAGCAATTATTTGGGCAATAAATCAAGCGTTGATGTCGACATTACCGGCGCATACGAAATCCCGGGCTCGGGAATCGCCGCGACAGAGCGGTACGGCGGGGCGACCCGCTTCGATGTGGCAAACAATGTCGCATCTGCCGGATGGACGAACCCGAGCACTGTCGTGGTTGTCAATCGGGACGCTTTTGCGGACGCGCTTTCTGCAACTCCGCTTGCAAAGAAGTACGATGCGCCGATTCTATTAACGGATGCGGGTACGCTGACGGCGAAAACCGAAACTCAAATTGCCAAGATGAAGCCTGATAATATCTTAATTATCGGGGGAACAACGAGCGTTTCCAAAAATGTTGAAAACACGCTGAAAAAGTATGGGGCAATTGACCGCATCGGCGGCGCCAACCGCTATGATGTGTCCAAAAACATCGCGAGCCGGATGGGGTCCTACAGCCAAGCGATTGTTGCCACCGGCTTAGTCTTTTCCGACGCTCTGTCTATCGCGCCTTATGCGGCAATGAACGGTTATCCGATACTGCTCTCAGGGAATAATACAATCCGAAGCGATTACAATATTCCGAGCAAGGTTACGATCGTCGGCGGTCCGTTGAGTGTCAGCACAGGCGTTGAAAACACATTAAAGAAAAAAGCGGCTGTTACCCGCATCGGCGGAGCGAACAGATACGAAGTGTCAGCGAACATTGTCAACACGCTTAACATGAACGCATCAAAGGTTTTCATGTCTAATGGAACGACTTTTGCGGATGCGCTGGCCGGTTCCGTCCTTGCTGCCAAACAAAAGCATCCTTTGCTGCTTGTCCAAGCGGGCAGCCTGCCGACACCTGTTGCAGATGTAGTCGCGAAAAAAGGAACACAGTCTTTTGCTTTGCTTGGGGGGACCACCTCGATCACGGATTCATTGAAAAATAGCCTGGCAGATATGTTTACCGGAGACGGATACTCTGTTAACGTGTCGAGCGGAAAGCTTGTGCTCTATAAAAATAATAGAGCCGTCAAAACGCTTGGAACGTCGTTTACGGCATCACCTAAAAAATATTCGACGTCAAATTCCATCAGCATCAACGGAAGGCCTTATTTAGGCAAGATGAAGTTTACGATTGAATCAAGCAAATATGTTCGGCCGATAAACGAAAACATTCCGTTCGAAGATTATTTAAAAGGTGTTGTGCCGCACGAAATGCCGGCAAGCTGGCAGACGGAAGCGTTAAAAGCCCAAGCGGTGGCGGCGAGAACTTATTCGGTCGGTTCCGCAGGAAAAGTAGTGGCCGATACGCAGGCGTTTCAAGTATACGGAGGATACGACTGGAATTCGAAGACATCCAGCGTTGTAAATGCCACAAAAGGACAAGTTTTAAAATATAACGGCAATTTGATTTCAGCCGTTTACTCGTCAAGCAACGGGGGATATACGGAAGCAAGCGCAGAGGTATGGGGCGGTAGTGTGCCATATTTAATTGCCAAAGCGGATACATATGACCCGCAAAACAGCTGGTCGATTTCCTTGAATAGGACGCAGATCAATACCAGCGGCTTAAACCTGAGCAGCCCTGGCACATGGTGGAATACGACAAATGAAACGAACTCCGCCTATTTGTCTGGACTGAAAAGCTGGTTTATTACCAATAAATATCCTAGTGCAGAATCTATTAAGATTACGAAAATCTCAAGCCTGACCCTGAGCAGCGCAAAAACTGCCGGTCAGCGGCCGAAAACAGCAGAGGTGAAGTTTTCTTACTTTGTTAAAGAAAAATCAAATGGCTATGTTCTATCAAACGGAAAACTTTCAGAAAAAACAGCGACGATTTCCGTGACGACGACTCAATTAAGATCGATGCTGGGCGGCATGAATATGAAGAGCACGTATGCTTCTGTATCCAGCAATACGAACGCTTTTACTCTCAGCGGTAAAGGATTCGGACACGGCATCGGCATGAGTCAGTACGGAGCAAATGCCAGAGCTGCTGCCGGGCACGATTACAAGAAGATTTTAAGTTTCTACTATCCAAATACGACTCTATCAAGCTATTAATAGAGTTTGAACAGGAGGCAGCAGTGCCTCCTCTGTTCATGTTCAGGGGAAAACATAACATTTACATTTTTGGAGGTTATTTTTTTGAGGGTTTTTCTTAAAGCTGTACCTATGTTGTTGTTAGGGTTCTTTTTGTTTGTGCCTAATGTATTTGCGGCCAACTCTGTCACAAGATTAGACGGTGCAAACCGATATGAGGTTGCGGTGAACGTTTCCAAGCAGGGGTGGACAAGTGCAAGCACTGTGATTGTTGCAAATGGAAAGGCATATGCAGACGTCCTTTCAGCGACTCCATTTGCCTATCGAAACAACGCGCCTGTTCTATTAACGGAAGCGTCTAAACTGCCAACGGCCACTAAAAACCGAATCAGTCAATTAAAACCTAGCAAAGTGATCGTAATCGGCGGAACCGTCAGCGTTCAAAACGGTGTCGTAAGCGAGATCAAAAAGCTTGGTGTGTCATCTGTCGAACGCATCGGCGGAGCGAATCGCTACGAGGTTGCGGCGAATATTGCGAATAAGCTGCCGAGCAATTCGAAAGCTGTCATCGCAAACGGGACGGCCTATGCTGACAGCCTTGCGATCGGCGCATATGCCGCGAGAAACGGCATCCCGATTCTTTTAACATCGTCGAATTCCATACCGACAGCGACAAAAAATGCGATGAAGAGCAAAGGAACAACATCGACCATTGTCGTAGGCGGTGAAGTCAGCATCTCCAGCAGCGTTTACAAACAGCTTGCTTCTCCGACGCGGATCGGCGGCAGCAACCGCTATGAAGTCGCGGCCAATGTCGTCAAGAAATATTATTCTTCTGCCAAGAATGCAATCATCAGCAACGGCTATGCGTATGCCGACGGATTAACAGGATCTGTTCTGGCGGCTAAGCAAAACCGTCCGATGATGTTCACGAATGCATCATCTTTGCCGACACCGACAAGAGAAGTGATCGGTTCCAAAAACATGACGACGTTTACTGTGCTTGGCGGAACGGTTTCTCTTCAATCCAATGTCGTGTCACAGCTGAAGAATCCGATCGTCGGCAAAAAAATCTTCATTGATGCAGGGCACGGAGGTACAGACAGCGGTGCCGTCGGCAACGGTTTATATGAGAAAAGCGTGAACCTTGATGTTGCAAAATTAATTAATACGAAACTATCAAACGGCGGTGCTCTGCCAATTATGGCGAGAACGAACGACACTTACCTGACGCTCGCACAGCGCGTGTCAAAAGCGCAGTCAAATCATGCGGATTTGTTTGTCAGCATCCATGCAAACTCGGCAACGCCAGCTGCTTCCGGAACAGAAACCTACTATTATACAACATATGAATCTGCCAACAGCAAACGGCTGGCAACCGAGATTCAAAACCGTCTCTATGTTGCATTGAATACAAAAAACCGCGGTGTAAAGATCGGCAACTTCCATGTCATCAGGGAATCAAAAATGCCAAGCTGCCTTGTTGAACTTGCGTTTATCAGCAATGTAAGCGATGCGACAAAACTCAAAAGCTCGACTTACAAAGAAAAAGGCGCTAAAGCGATTTACGACGGAATCGTTGCTTACTATTAAAATATAAACAGAAAACTCGTTTTTCGAAAAATTGCCTATGCTGCCTTTGTTTTGTCTTTATTATATAGTATGATATTTTTGGTGAAATTAAAGATAAAACGGAGGCGGTGCATTTTTAACAAAAAATCAACGAATTTACTAATTTTAATAACTCCTTTACATTGTGTTTACGTTCGTATGCTACACTGACGAATAGATCAAACAGTAACATACTAATCGAGGTGTATGCTAGTGAGTATCGACAAAAGTTTAAGAATGTACAATGAATATTCAAGCCAGCAAACTTATTCCTGTGCTCTATCTAAAAAAGCAGTACGTTATTTATATATGAAACGGATAATGGATATCGTCCTTTCCTTGATTGGGCTCGCTCTTACACTGCCGTTTATTCTGCTGTTTTGTATATTAATCTGTATCGAAACACCGGGTTCTCCGTTATACCGGCAGGAACGCGTCGGAAAAGACGGGAAGCATTTCAAGGTGATCAAGCTGCGTTCTATGAGAATTGACGCAGAAAAATCCGGTGCGAAATGGGCTCAGAAGGATGATCCGCGCATCACTGCAGTCGGGTCTTTTATAAGAAGAACAAGAATCGATGAACTTCCGCAGTTGATCAATGTGCTGGCCGGAGACATGAGCATTGTGGGGCCAAGGCCTGAAAGACCGATGTTTACCGCTCAGTTTCACCACGAAATTCCGGGATTTAAAAACCGCTTAATCGTTAAGCCGGGTTTAACGGGACTTGCGCAGGTGAACGGAGGCTATGATATCAGTCCGAGAGAAAAATTGGTGCACGATCTGTATTACATTCGGAATTTAACGTTTCTTCTCGATTTGAAGGTTATGCTGAAAACGATTAAAGTAGTATTGACTGGCGAAGGAGCCAGATAATACGAGGAAGTTAGGAATATGCTATGTCTACCATTACGAAACAAATATTAAGCGGTGCAAAATGGACAAGTGTTTCAACTTTGATCGTCACGGTCATTCAAATTATACAGTTTGCACTGCTCGGCAATATCATGACAATTGCCGAATTCGGTTTGGTCGGAATGCTGACCACCGTAACGATTTTCACACAAATTGTACTCGATATGGGATTCGGGGCCGCTTTAATTCAAAAGGAGAACATCAGTGAACGCCAATTATCGACCTTGTATTGGCTGAATATCCTAACGGGCATCCTTTTGTTTATCGGCCTCTTTTTCCTGAGTCCGTTCATCGCAGACTTTTATCAGCGGGACGAACTTGTTTTTCTAGTGCGGATTTTGGCCGTCATGTTTTTAATCGCCCCGGTCGGCCAGCAGTATCAATATATGCTGCAAAAAGATCTGAAGTTTAATGTGCTGAGCAAAATAGAAGCGGGAGTCACCGTTTTGTCTTTTGTGCTCCTGCTCGTTTTGGTTTTTCTGATGGATCCGATTGTGGCCTATGCATTGTCACAAGTTTTTCTTAATTCGGTTAAAGGCATCATGTTTTTTGCTGTATATTTAAAAAAATGGCGTCCTTCTTTCGTCTTTGCATTGGGGGAAGTGAAAGAATTTTTCTCGTTCGGCGCGTTTCAGCTTGCTTCAAGGCTTGTAAACAGGCTTGGCGCCAATATCGACATGATTTTAATCGGGCGGTTTCTCGGTGCGGAAGCATTGGGAATCTATAACCTGGCGTATCAGATTATTACGATTCCCGTATTAAAAATCAATCCGATCGTAACAAGGGTAGCGTTTCCTGTCTTCTCAAAGAATCAAGGGGACAACCAAACGCTGCGCGAAGGCTTTTTAAATATGACAAAGCTTCTCGCGCTGATTTCATTCCCGCTCCTGATCGGACTGACGACTGTTTCAGATTTATTTGTTGAAGTCGTCTTCGGAGAAAAATGGCTGCAGGCCGTACCGGTTCTGAACATCCTCGCGATTGTCGGGCTGCTCAGGGTTCTGATGAATCCGAACGGATCGGTTTTGCTGGCGAAGGGGCGAGCAGACCTGGCATTTTATTGGGACAGCGGGATCATGCTCCTTTATGGGCTGTCTCTTTACGCGGCGGTATTAACGAATGATTTGACGATCACCGCCTGGACATATGCAGCGATCAGCCTGGTCAATTTCTTTATCGGCAGATGGCTGCTCAAATATGTCATCCAGCTGAAGCTGGGCGAATATTTCAGAACCGTTGGAAAACCGCTGGCCTTGACGCTGCTCATGGCATTGCTGGCTCTTGTCTTGAGCGTCGGCAGCAGACATCTGCTTCACGGCGCCATGCTTCAGCTGGCAGTTTCCGTCGGGATCAGCGGGATTTTTTACGGTTTTCTGGTCGGCAAATTTTATCGGCGGGCTATGAGGGCCCAATTAGGAAGATGACAGCAGAAAGGGCGGTTCATCATTGAAGGTTCTTTGGATTACCAGCGTTTATCCAAGCAGTCAAAGGCCGGGAGAAGGCGTTTTTCATGAAACACAGGTTCAGGCGCTGCAGATGCAGGGCGTTGATGTGACGGTCATATGTCCATTGCCTGTGAATCCTGCTCCTCTCAGGCTGCTGAAAAAAAAATACCGTCAAGTGCGAACAGTCCCGGAATATGAAGAAAGAAAAGGCATCCCGGTTTACAGGCCGCCGTATACGGCTTTGCCTGGACAGCTAAAATGGGCTCAGCCGCATCGCCGGATCGCAAAGTCTGTATTGAGGACGATCGAGAAGCACGGGCTTGCGCCGGATCTTATCCATGCCCATTTCGCGATGCCATCCGGGGGTGCCGCTGCCGTTGTTTCACAGAAGCTGAAGGTTCCTTATGTTCTGACTTTGCACGGAAGCGATGTCAATATTTATCCCCATTACAGCAAAGGCGCTTTTCGAGCATTTGAAACAGCTGTGCATTCCGCAGCAAAAGTATTGGCTGTCAGCGAAGCGCTGAAAGCCAAAACGAAAGAAATGACCGGTGCTGAAAGCTCGGTGCTTCCTATTGGAGTCAACCTGGACCGGTTTCAAAAGCCCTCCGCTTCAACACTTGAATTGAGGGAGAAACTCGGCCTGCCGCAAGACAAAAAGTTGCTGACGTTCGTCGGCCGCTTGGTGAAGGGAAAGGGAGTAGCCGAGCTGGCAGAAGCGGTCAGGCAGCTTGATGACAGCTACAGAGCTGTATTCATCGGCGACGGACCGGAGAAGCAGAACATCCGTCAAATCGCCGGTGAAAAAGCAGTATTGACGGGGCAGGTCGCAAACCATGAGATATCAGAATATCTGGCTGCATCAGATCTGTTTGTGCTCCCTTCGTATTCTGAAGGGATGCCGACTGTTGTCATTGAAGCGCTCGCTCTCAAGGTTCCGGTGCTTTGTACGGCGGTCGGGGGGGTTCCGTCTTTATTCGGAAAGCATGAACACCTTCTGATCAAGCCGCACTCGGCTTCCAGCATAACAGAAGCTGTCAAGGGATATTTGGAAGGCGGCAATTGGCAAGAAGCCATCGCTGAAGAGCTGTATCAAACGGTGCACGAGGATTATGACGCCTTTAAAAATGCCGGAAAGCTGCTGGATGTGTATGGGGATGTTGTCAAGAACAAAAATTAAGTTGGGGTCTGTCGGTTAATATGCGTATGAATGTTGAATATAATACTGTTTAAACCCATTTATTTGCGTCTAAGCTAATAAAAATAAGGATTGGGAAAACGAAAAACCCAGATTTTTTCAATAGAAAGAGATAAAGATCATTACCTAAATCAAGCTATTGGATTTGAAGGGTCAGCTGAAAGAAGGGAATGATAATGTTGAAAAGAATCGCTGTCATTGGAACGGGATATGTCGGGCTGGTGTCTGGAACTTGTTTTGCCGAAGTGGGAAACTCGGTTGTCTGCTGCGATATTGATGCTGAAAAAATAAGAGGACTCTCAGCCGGAGTGATGCCGATTTATGAAAACGGCCTAAAAGAACTTGTGGATAAAAACGTAAACGAAAATCGCTTATTTTTCTCTACTGATATTCCAAAAGCGATTGAAGAAGCTGAGATTATTTATATTGCAGTCGGTACACCGATGTCGGAAACAGGGGAAGCGGATCTGACATTTGTTAAATCCGTTGCCGAAATGATCGGGAAGCACCTGAACGGCTATAAAGTCATCGTCAACAAAAGCACTGTCCCTGTTGGAACAGGAAAGCTCGTACAAGCCATTATAGAACGCAATTCAAAAGGGGAATTCCCTTTCGACGTCGTGTCGAATCCGGAATTCCTTCGTGAAGGAACAGCTATTTACGATACGATGAATATGGAAAGAGCAGTCATCGGCGCGACAAGCGAAAAGGCTGCTGCCATTATTGAAGAGCTTCATAAGCCATTTCAAACGAAAATCGTCAAGTCTAACCTTGAAAGTGCAGAAATGATTAAATACGCTGCAAATGCATTTTTGGCTACAAAGATCTCGTTCATTAATGATATCGCGAATATTTGCGAAAGGGTCGGAGCTGATGTATCCAAGGTGTCTGAAGGCGTCGGACTCGACAGGAGAATCGGCAGTAAATTTTTAAAAGCCGGAATCGGCTTTGGCGGCTCTTGCTTCCCTAAAGACACGATGGCTTTATTGCAAATCGCGAAGTCAGTCGGTTATCCTTTTAAATTGATTGAAGCTGTCATCGAGACGAATCAAAAGCAGCGCGCCCACATTGTGCAAAAGCTCCTTGATGTGTTCGGCGATTTAAACGGCATGACCATTTCGGTTCTTGGGCTGGCATTCAAGCCGAATACTAACGATATGCGCTCGGCGCCGTCTCTGGATGTCATTCCGATGCTGAGAAGCCTCGGTGCTAAAGTCAAAGCGTTTGATCCGATTGCTGTACCTGAAGCAGAAAAGCTTCTCGGCGATCAAGCCGTTTACAGCGAAGATCTGTATGAGACGATTCAGGATACGGATGCGTGCGTCATATTGACGGAGTGGCCGGAAGTACAGAACATGGATATTGCCAAACTTAAGTCTGCTTTGAAAAACCCCGTCTTAATCGATGGAAGAAATATATTTGAAATTGAACAAATGAGAAACGAAGGCATGATCTACCATTCAATCGGACGGCCGGAAGTACAGGGAGAAGGAATCCTGACCAACGTATAAACAACGGGGGGATAACAATGGAAAAAGTACTAGTGACAGGCGGATGCGGATTTATCGGCTCGCATATTGCTGAACAGCTTCTAAAAGAAAATTACCGGGTTTCAATTCTTGATAATTTAACTACGGGACACCGCTCCAACATTGACGGTCTCCCAATTGACTTTTATGAGCAGGATATCACGAAGCCGGAAGTCATCGACGTCATCAAAAGCATTGATCCCGATTATATTGTTCATTTAGCTGCACAAGTAAGCGTAGCGGAGTCTGTCAGCGATTTTTTAAATGATGAAAACATCAATATCAGAGGATCGCTCCATATCATTAAAGCAGCTGGTGAATGCAATGTGAAAAAGATCGTCTTTGCATCATCAGCGGCTGTTTATGGAAATCCGGATTACCTGCCTGTCGACACCCGTCACCAAACAAACCCAGGCTCACCCTACGGGCTGACGAAGCTTACAGTGGAGAACTATTTAAAACTGGCTTATGATCTATATGGAACCGAGTATTGCATTTTGCGGTACAGCAACGTGTACGGGCCGCGCCAGGATGCAAAAGGAGAGGGCGGCGTTGTATCGATTTTCTCCGATTTGCTGACCAGCGGCAAGGCTCCGGTAATTTTTGGAGACGGAGAACAATCACGCGATTTTATTTATGTCGGTGATGTAGCTTGTGCCAACGTAAAGGCGCTAAAAGCTCAATCAAACGTTTGTTTAAATGTTTCAAACGGCTTTTCCATCACGGTCAATGAGCTGTTTACAGAGATGAAAAAAGCGACGAACTCTGAGCTTTCTCCGATTTATCAAGATGAACGGCCGGGGGATATCCGCCACAGCACACTGTGTAATGAAGAAACAAAGAAAATCTTAAACTGGGAACCAAAAATGCCGCTTGCTGAAGGACTGGAAAAGACCATTTCATATTATAAAAAAGAAATGAATACGTAAATCACTGGCTGCTGGCTGATGTCGGCAGCCCTTTTCCAGAAAGAAGCGGAAGGAGGGGGAAAAATGAGTCTCAAACGTTCCGCGGTCAATGTTCTGGTTTGGCTCGCCGCATTGACCGCAGGGTTAGCATTCGTTGTATTGGCCCAGTCCAATGCAAAAAAAATCTTGCTGGCGTGTCTAATTTTGATTGCGCTGGCTGTGATCGTTGTGCTCCGGAAGTATTTGTCGTCCGAGCAATTGCTGATGCCCGTATTATATCTGCTCATCGCTGCAACTTTTGCCAACAATGCTTTTTTTGCGATTAAATTGGGCTTTTTCAGCCTGTTTCCATATCGAATACTTCTGATTCTGGCAGGATTCTTATTCATAGCGGAAATGTTGAAAGGCAGCCAGCACCTTGAAAAGTGGAAGCAGGTGCATGTCAAAGGCATTCTGATGTTTTTCGCGTTTTGGTTCTGCTATGGACTGATTTCGCTGCTATGGGTCAAGTCTGCCACTGATGGCATAAAATATCTGTTCCTATTGGCAATGGGAATGTTTTTGGTTTTTCTGGTTGTCATGTTTTTTCAAAAAATGGATCGTATTCTCGCGTTTTATTACATATGGCTTGTCATGACCGTATTTTTAATGGTCATCGGGTTTTACAATCACTTTACGTTAAACCACCTGCCGAGCTCGACCCTTTATAACGGGCCGCACTATAAACAGCACTATCCGACATCCGTTTTTTTCAACCAGAATGACTTTGCGACATTTCTGTCCATCAGCTTTTTCTTTTATTTATCTTTTTTCAAAAACATTAAAAACAGCTACTTAAAAATAGCGGGGCTGCTCCTTGCGTTCTGTTCGGCATACTTGATTTTCCTGACTGGATCAAGAGCCAGCATCCTGGGGGTCATAGCCGGCCTTGCCGTTTATGTGTTCATTTTGCTGCCGAAGGTGCTTAAAAAATGGGCGCTCATCGCCGCAGCTGCAGGATGTATCGCTTTTGTCACACTGTTTGCAGGAAAGATTACCGGAGCTTTTTATACATACTTTTTGGCTCCGCAAACCGCACACGATTTCAGCGAGCCGCTGCCATCCAATGTCGCCAGGGCGAATTTGTTGAAAAACGCCGGGCATTATGTGCTGGATACTTACGGATTTGGCGTCGGCGCCGGCAATGTGCCATATTATTTGGAGCATCATGCACTGTTCGATACGGACCGGGTCGTGGAGGTTCATAACTGGCTCGTTGAGATCATGACGAATTTTGGAGTGGTGATGATGCTCGGTTATTTAACGATGTACATTTATTTAATAACCGTGCTTTACAGATATTATAAAAGATCGCTTGGAAGACGGCCAAAGCTTCTTATTGAAGGTTTGACAGCCGCGCTCGTCGCCTTCCTTGTGTCAAGCATCAGTCCGAGTTCCGTCTCGAATTTATATTTCCATTGGGTGTTCCTCGCGCTTGTGATTGCGACGGTTAATACCTTTAGAGTCTGCGGAACGGATGAAACCGAACAGTATAGGTGATTTTTGAAAATCGAATTTAAAAACAGGGAGAAATTCATGTGATGAATTTAATCAAACGTATTGCTGGTAGAGTGAAAAAGTTTATTGTGGCGATTATTGCGCTTCCTCTTATTCTTGGTCTTGTCGGCTATTTTATGCCGAAGGGAAGCGTTGCTCCATCTAATTACACGGCTACTGTAACGATATCAACCGGGAACTATGGAGAAGCGAAGTACAACAATGCAAAGCAAGTGCCGCTGCTGTTGAAAAACGAAGCTTTTTTAAAGGACATTTTCCCGGATATGCCGGAAGAGGATCTGGCGCAATTGAAAGACGATCTGGCGATTGAAATCAGAACGGATTCACTTTTCAACTTAAGCTACACAGGGCCTGATAAACAGGAAACATTGGATACTTTAGGAAAAATTAAAGATGCCTATATGAAAGGCGATAAGGCGCTGTTCTCAAAAAGAGAAGAAGTCATTGAAAAGAATATTAAGGCGCTTGAAGACGAAACAGTCAGCGCTGATTCCAAAGTTGACAAACAGCGGTTTTTGTATGAGCTTGAAACAAGCAAGCTTGATATGAAGGCTGCTGAAGAAATTGAGCCGTTGATCGTGCTTGATAACCAGGCTGCCGGCATGTCGCCTAAGAAAAGAGCGGTGCTGGGCGTACTGATCGGTTTAGCGCTGTCATTTTTTATCATTGTCATTCCGGAAGTTTTCAGAGAACGTTAAATTTTTAATTGGGGATGTGGATCAGGACCATGACGAGGCAAAAACCTTTAATCTCTGTCATTACGCCTTCCTATAACGCGGAGGAATTTATCGAAAAAACCATTAAGTCCGTCTTAAATCAGACGTTTTCCGACTGGGAAATGATCATTGCCGATGATTGCTCAACAGATGGGACAAGAGACATTTTGAAGCGCTATGAAGAAGATGATGAGCGGATCCATGCCATTTTTCTGAAAGAGAATCAAGGTGCTGCAGCGGCGCGAAATGCGGCGCTCAGCAAAGCCGAAGGGCGCTATGTCGCCTTTTTGGACAGCGATGATGTTTGGAAAGCAGAAAAGCTGGATAAGCAGCTCGCCTTCATGAGAAAGCATCAGCATGCTTTCTCATTTACGGCATACGAGCTGATCAGCCAAGACGGCGAACCGCTTCATAAAACCATTCATGCACCCGTAAGCCTTACATATGATGATGTATTAAAAAATACGATCATCGGCTGCTTGACGGTGATGATTGACAGAGAACAAACGGGTGATATCCGGATGCCGAATATTAGAACCCGCCAGGATTTGGCGACATGGCTGTCCGTATTAAAGCGGGGGTTCAAGGCATATGGACTGAACGAACCCCTCGCGGAATACCGCATCGTTGAAACATCGATCTCCAGAAACAAGTGGAAGGCGGCGCGAAAAACCTGGTACGTATACAGGGAAATCGAACGACTTCACTTGATGAAAGCGACATGGTGCTTTTTCCATTACGCTAAGAACGCAGTAATGAAAAGATTATAACGGCATTGACAGAAAAGGTGATTGAAAGTGAAAGCAGATCAATTCATACACGTCATAGTAGCGACAGGTGAATGGGGGCAGGATCAGCTAAGATACAGAAGGCACCGCCTTGCTGAGTTTTTAGCAGGCCGCAAGGAGACGAAGGAAGTCATTTGGGTTTGTCCGTCTGAAAATCCTTCCCGTGAGACTTTTACATTGCTTGACAACGGAATCAAGCAATTTGCAGTCAAAGATTTTTTGAAAAAGAAAATATTCAGGTTTGCCCGCTACAAAGATGTTTTCTATCAAAGCAAGCTGAAGCCGCTGCTTGACCGGCTGAAAGAAGACGTTCAGGGAGAAAAGGTGTGCTTATGGTACACCTTCCCCGGCTTTCCGCTGCTGTCGTCGCTTTATCAATGGGATCAGGTCATCTATGACTGCAGCGACCTGTGGGCGGCCCCGATCAGCGGTAGCCAAAGCCTTGTCTCAGGATTCAGGCAAAAGGTCATTTTTGAAGCTGAAGGCAGAATCATCAAAGCTGCTGATACGATTTTTTGCACTTCCGAATACTTGCAACAAAATGTAGCAGACCGGCTTCAAGGAGAGACAAAGCCGGTTTTTACAATCGAAAACGGTGTGGAGTACAGCTTGTTTGCAGAAAATATGCAAAAAGCGGATGTATTGAAGGGAAGGGAAGGAACCGTCCTCGGCTTTATCGGAGGAATCAAGCCGAAGCTCGATTTTAAGCTCGTCAAAGAAGCTGCCAGAACAAAAAAAGAGTGGACATTTTTATTTGTCGGTCCTGACGGGACAAACGGAGACGAAGATTTTAAAGCGCTTCTTGAAGAAGATAATGTCATCTGGACGGGCCCCGCTGCGCCGTCAGAAGTACCAGCTTATATGAATGTAGTGGATATCGGTATCATGCCGTATAAACCGTCGCCATATAACAATGCGGTATTTCCTTTAAAGCTGTTTGAATTTTTGGCTGCCGGAAAGCCTGTCGCAGGTATGAACCTCCCTTCAACGGAAAAGGTTGAACAGGAACACGTTTACCGTCATTTAACAGGAAACGACCCCGCTGAATTTACAGCGGTTTGTGAAGAGCTGGAGCTTGCGCATGATGATGTTTCCCATGTGGAACTGCGCAGAAAGATCGCACGTGAAAGAGACTGGCATCATCTATTTTTAATGATGCTTGATAAATTGAACTTGAATAAGGATGCATAATTTGCGGCGGGGGATATTAATTCGTGATGTTTCTTTTGGCTGGAGCTTGTTATAATAAATAATGAAATTGTATAATGAAAAGGTATGATCTTTTATACGACCAGACTTCATTTAAAAAGGAGACTTCCTTATGTCTTATGAACGCACTGTAATTGCGTTTTTTGTCTCTCTCATTACTGTTTTAATTATTACTCCGCTTGTCAAACGTCTAGCAATCAAATCCGGGGTCGTGGATCAGCCGGATAAACGAAAGATACATGATAAAGTAATGCCGAGAATGGGCGGTTTAGCCATTTTTATAGGAGTATTGACCGGTTCGTTTGCCGGCGGCCTTTATGAAAACAGAATAACAGCAATTACACTCGGTGCTTTTATGATCGTAATTTTAGGCATTGTAGATGACAAATACAATTTAAGCGCGAGAATTAAATTTATCGTACAAGTATTAGTAGCCTGCATCATCGTCAGTACAGGCTTGAAAATGGAATTTTTATCGATTCCGTTTTGGGATCTTCGCTTTGATTTGGGGTGGCTCGCATACCCGTTGACGATTTTGTGGATCGTCGGGATCACCAATGCCATCAATTTAATCGACGGATTGGACGGACTGGCTGCGGGTATATCCGTCATCGGCCTCTCGACGATTGCCGTCATGGCGTTTTCTGCCGATAAAATCTTGATCTTCTCTTTGTCGCTGGTAGTCATCGGAAGCACGGTCGGCTTTCTGTTCTACAACTTCCACCCGGCGAAAATTTTTATGGGAGACACGGGCTCGCTGTTTTTGGGCTATGTGATCTCGGTTCTGTCGCTGCTGGGGCTGTATAAAAGCGTGACTCTGTTCAGCGTCGTCATCCCGATTATTATATTAGGAGTGCCGATATTTGACACGACATTTGCGATCATCAGGCGGATTTTAAACAAGCAGCCGATTTCGGCTCCCGATAAATCGCATATTCACCACAGGCTGATGGCCTTCGGCCTGTCCCATCGGAAAGCCGTTATCGTCATTTATTTAATCGGCGTCGTCTTCAGCCTGAGCGCCATTCTTTTAAAAACCGCAACCCTATGGGTGTCCATCTTCATCATCTTCGGCTTAATACTGTTCATGCAGATCATCGCAGAGGTGACAGGCCTTGTAAATGAGCAGTACAAGCCTTTTACGAAGTTTTACAGGCGGATGGTGAAGAGGAATTAATGAACGCAAAAAACCCCTGGTTTCCAGGGGTTTTATTTTTACCGCATTTCCGGAAGTATCATAAGCGGGTTTTTAATAATGGCTGAATAACTAAAACTTTATGAAAAGGAGGGTTATTTATGGATGATCATTACCTTGGACAAATCGAACAAATAGTGAAAGCATTGTATAAATCCTGGTCTTCAGATTCAAGTTCAAAATGGAGTAAGGATAACCCTGCCAAGGGACAATGCGGCGTAACCGCGCTAGTCGTAAATGATATATTAGGTGGAGAAATAAAGAAAACAAAGCTGCCTGAAGGGTGGCATTTTTATAATTTTGTCAATGGTAAAAGATATGATTTAACGGTTTCTCAATTCAAAGAAGACATCCTGTATATGGATATTCCCTCAAATAGAGACGAGGCATTCTCAGATACCAGCGAAAAACAGTATAATTATTTAAAGCATAGTATGATCAATCATTTGCCTTGTTCAAATAGTAAGTTACGCTAGCTTAAAAAGAAAGGGGAACCCTAAATATATAAAGAGTTCCCCTTCAATTTATTCATTTATGAATTTAACATTCAACAGAGCCGATCAATAAGAAGCAGCAGACGATTCAGCTGAGCTGTCCGCACCGTCAGCGGTTGCGGAAGATTCAGACGATGTTCCGCTCGAATCGGCAGCTGAGTCCGGGTACAAATGATGGGTCAATTCATTTTGCACGTTTTCCAGGTTTTGCTGGTCAGGCTCAAAGTAGTAAACATTTGCAATCGTAAGATCCTGTCCTGTGATGTTTAATGTTTTGATATCATCGCCGGCAAAGCCGCTGTAAATTTGTTGAAGCGCCAGCGCCTGCGTGATTCTAAAATTCGTCTGAATGTTTTTGCTTGCTTTTTGGGCAATTGTATCAATTTTAGCGAGGTTTTGCGGTTTTGAGATTTGATCAAGAGCGGCTTTTAAAATTTGCTTCTGTCTGTCGTTTCTCCCGAAGTCTCCACGCTTATCCTGTTTTCTCATCCTTGCGTAGGCAAGAGCTTCCTCACCATTTAGATGCATATTTCCTTTTTTAAAATAGATTCTCTTCGATTTGGAGACATCGCTTTTTTCGCTAAAGTCAAACGGCACATCGACATCGATTCCGCCGATTTCATCGATGACATCTTTAAACCCGTCAAAATCGACCGTTGCATAGTAGTCGATCGGGATTCCGAGGAAATCCTCAACCGTCTCAATTGTTTCATCCTTGCCGCCTTTTGCATAGGCCGCATTAATTTTTGTTTTTGTGCCGGTTGTGTCGCTGGCCAAATGAACCCTTGTGTCCCGCGGAATGCTCAGCATTTTCATCGACTTCTTTTTAGGATCGAGCGTCACGACAATCAGGGAATCCGTCCGGCCGTGCTCGCCGTTTGTCGAATAATCTTCAACCCCCATAAAAAGAATCGAGAACGGCTTTTTTTGAATATCAACAACATCGTCCCTGAGCTTCGACTTCTCTCCGCGTTCAAGCTCATCATAAGTGCCGTCAGCCGCGGAAATCGTGTTTATAATTTTATATATGCCCACTCCGCCGACTGCGAGAAGTGCGAGCAGCATAAGGACTATAAACCGTTTAATCAGCCTTCTCTTTTTATTCTTTTTTTTCCGCACTTTCACTTTAATACGCTCAGCCATAAGATGATTCTCCTTTAATTATTAAAAGCTTCTTCCAAATAGACTTGAATGCCTTCTCTATTCTCACTCTTGCCATTTGTTAATTCGGTTATCCATTCCGTAAATGCCTGTTTTTCGCTTTCCTTGACATACGTTTCAAATTCGACATCGTCTGCATAGTGAACGTCTTTTATTTGATAAGGGGACTCGCGAAGCTCGTTTTCAAGCTTGCCGATCCATGTATAGTTCACAGTGGTGTGCATGACCCGCATCAGCTTTAGTTCGACAACGCCGACATGGTTCAGCCCCTCTGACACGGATTTTCCGTAAGCCCTTATCAATCCTCCTGCGCCGAGTTTAATGCCGCCGAAATATCTCGTCACAACGGCGCATGTATCTTTAAGGTTGCGTTTCTTCAAAACTTCAAGCATCGGTACGCCCGCTGTCCCGCTCGGTTCTCCGTCGTCATTCGCTTTTTGAATTTGATCATTTTCTCCTATGACGTAAGCCGAGCAATTATGCGTCGCATTCCAATGCTGCTTTTTTATGTGGTTGATAAAGTTCTGTGCTTCTTCTTCAGTACTGACGCGGCTCAAGTGGCATATAAACCGGGATTTTTCAATCACGATTTCATGGGTCCCTTCACCTGCAACAGTCAGATAGCTTTGCAGCATGCCTGCTTACCTCCTGACAAGCCTGCGGCTGTTCTCCTAAAAATCGAACAGACTTAGAATTTTGGCGCGTATTTTGTTATGATTAAATAGAAATGGATCGGTAACCATAAAAAAACCAGAATACGCATTCTTTCATTATAATTCGACACGAATTTCAGTTCAATGAAATTTATGATAAAACTAAATGACAATGCTGTTACGGAGGGAAAATGGGTGAGCGTTTCCAAAATGGACTCCAAAGTTTTAGATTCAATCATTATGAAGATGTTAAAAACGGTTGACGGGAGCAAGGATGAAGTCTTTCAAATCGGAGAGCAGTCCCGCCAGCAATACGAAGGCTTGGTAGAAGAGCTGAAACAGATTAAACAGCAGGTCAACGAAGTCATCGATCTTGGAGACAGGCTGGAAGTGCATGCCCGCCATGCGCGGAACCGCTTGTCAGAGGTCAGCAGAAACTTTCATAAATTCAGTGAAGAAGAGATTCGCGAAGCTTATGAAAAAGCCCACAAACTGCAGGTTGAACTGACAATGATCCAGCAGCGGGAAAAGCAGCTGAGAGAGAAGCGTGATGATCTGGAACGGCGCCTTTTGGGGCTTCAGGAAATCATCGAGCGTTCAGAAGGGCTTGTCAGTCAGATTACCGTCGTCTTAAACTACTTAAATCAGGATCTGCGCCAGGTCGGCGTTCTCCTTGAAGATGCGCAGGCCAAGCAGGATTTCGGACTGCGGATTATCGAAGCCCAGGAGGAAGAAAGAAAAAGGGTCTCAAGGGAAATTCACGACGGTCCTGCGCAAATGCTGGCCAACGTTATGATGAGATCTGAACTGATCGAACGCATCTTCAGAGACAAAGGAACAGAAGAAGGCTTTCAGGAAATTAAAAACCTCCGGCAAAACGTCAGAAATGCTCTTTATGAAGTCAGAAGAATCATTTATGATTTAAGGCCGATGGCTTTAGACGATTTGGGATTGATACCGACGCTCAGAAAATACTTGAACACGATCGAAGATTATCATGGAAAAGCAAAGATTCATTTCCAATGCATCGGAGAATCCGAAGAAAGAAGAATAGCACCGCGGTTTGAGGTTGCACTATTCCGGCTTGCACAGGAAGCGGTGACAAACGCCTTAAAACACTCCGAATCAACTGAAATTCATGTTAAAGTAGAAGTGACAAAAGATTTTGTGACGCTGATTATCAAAGACAATGGAAACGGCTTTGACTTAAAAGAAGTAAAAGGCAAGAAGAACAAATCTTTCGGTCTGCTAGGTATGAAAGAAAGAGTCGATTTGCTCGAAGGCTCAATGACAATCGATTCGAAAATAGGTCTTGGGACATTTATATTGATTAAAGTTCCACTGTCTTTGTAAAGATAATTGTAAAATAGAGACAAAAGACATATTGACCATAAAAGCGGTGTGTTTAACAATGAGAATGGGGAGGCGTAGCTTGTGACTAAAGTAAATATTGTAATTATTGACGATCATCAGTTATTCCGTGAAGGTGTCAAACGGATTTTGGATTTCGAACCTACCTTTGAGGTAGTGGCCGAAGGAGACGACGGAGATGAAGCGGCTCGCATTGTCGAGCACTACCATCCTGATGTTGTTATCATGGATATTAATATGCCGAATGTGAACGGAGTAGAAGCGACAAAACAACTGGTCGACTTGTATCCGGAATCAAAGGTTATTATTTTATCCATCCATGATGACGAAAACTATGTTACACATGCATTAAAAACAGGAGCCCGGGGCTATCTGCTGAAAGAAATGGATGCCGATACGCTGATCGAAGCCGTGAAAGTAGTAGCTGAAGGCGGATCTTATCTGCATCCTAAGGTTACACACAATCTTGTGAATGAATTCCGCCGTCTTGCAACAAGCGGTGTATCATCTCACGCTCAGCATGAGGTGTATCCGGAAATCCGGAGACCTCTTCACATTCTCACAAGAAGGGAATGCGAGGTACTGCAGATGCTGGCGGATGGAAAAAGCAACCGCGGAATCGGCGAATCATTATTTATCAGTGAAAAAACGGTTAAAAACCATGTCAGCAACATCCTTCAAAAAATGAATGTAAACGACAGAACGCAGGCTGTTGTTGTAGCCATTAAAAACGGCTGGGTAGAAATGAGATAAAGATGGACTTGCCATAAGGCAGGT
Organism: Bacillus sp. FSL R7-0646; assembly: GCF_037969865.1. Taxonomy (NCBI): domain Bacteria; kingdom Bacillati; phylum Bacillota; class Bacilli; order Caryophanales; family Bacillaceae; genus Bacillus; species Bacillus sp. FSL R7-0646. Next base: position 3,597,586 of record NZ_CP150217.1, on the reverse strand, counting down.
CTTTTCTTTTGGCAGAAAATTAAACTTTATAATGAAAAAAGCTGCTTTTTCTTTTAGAATAGAAAAGAGTATCTTTCATAAGGAAGGTTTATTTCATGAAAACAGCAGTAGTAACAGACAGTACGGCATATATACCTAAAGACCTGCGTGACCGCTACAATATTCATATGATACCTCTCAATGTGATCTTTGGAGAGACTTCATACAGGGAAGAGATCGATATGAGCTGGAAGGACTATTACAAAGAAGTAAAAGCCCACGAAAATCTCCCGACGACTTCCCAGCCCGCCTACGGCGAGTTGATTTCTCTCTATGAAAAACTCGGTGAAACATATGACGCGGTCATCAGCATCCACCTTTCCAGCGGCATCAGCGGAACATTCAACAGCGCTGTATCAGCAAGCGGTATGCTTGAAGGAATTAAAGTGTATCCGTTTGATTCGGAAATCAGCTGCATGGCTCAGGGTTTTTATGCGATCGAGGCGGCTGAGATGGCGGAAAAAGGAGCGGCTCCTGAGGAAATCATCCGCCACTTGGATCATATGAAAACCTCGATGAGGGCTTATTTTATGGTTGACGACCTTTCACATTTGCAAAGGGGAGGACGTCTGAGCGGCGCCCAGGCTTTTGTCGGAAGCCTTTTAAAAGTAAAGCCGATCTTGCATTTTGAGAACAAGCTGATCGTTCCCTACGAGAAAATCCGGACGAGAAAAAAAGCGATGAACCGTTTATTTGAGCTTTTTGGCGAAGATGCCGAGAAAGGAAAGCCGCTGAGAGCGGTTGTGATTCATGCCAACCGTGAAGAAGAAGCCGATCAAATAATCGAAGAATTGTCGAAGCAATATGCACATGTCGAATTTTATAAAAGCTATTTCGGGCCTGTGATCGGCACTCACCTTGGTGAAGGAGCGATGGGTATCGCCTGGTATACAGTATAAAAGCCAATCTCCGTTTTGCAAAACGGAGATTTTTTTTTCAACTGTTTTGAAGGGAGATTTTTAGATTTTGACTGTTTTACAAGAAACCATGGATGATAGATACTAAATGGCAGATTGGAGGTGATTCACATCGAACAACCGGCATTCTATACCCGTGAATTGCGGTCATGTTTGGAGCAGCGCCACCTTCTGAAAAGCGAACTTCCTTTTCGTGAATCCGTCGTTGATTGGCATATCCAAGAAGGCTTGATAAAAACGGAGGAAGGTATTAAAAAAACGAAGAAAGGCTTTATTTGTTTGAGGTGCGGCCAGCACGAACGCTCATTTTTCGCCCGGTATCCTTGCTATCGGTGCAGTAAATGCTGCGTGTACTGCCGATCCTGCGTCATGATGGGCAGGGTGAGCGATTGTACGCCTCTGTTGACTTGGCACATGCATGTCAGCCATAAATGGGCGCCTGTTCATACGGAGTGGAAAGGCGCGCTTTCAGCAGGTCAGGAGAAAGCGGCCAAATCCATTATCAATGCTATACGAAGAAAAGAAGAACTGTTGGTCTGGGCGGTTTGCGGGTCGGGGAAAACAGAACTTCTCTTTCAAGGGATCGAATTCGCGCTGAACAACGGCTTGACAGTATGTATCGCTACTCCGAGAACCGATGTCGTACTCGAGCTTGCTCCGCGGTTTCGCCAAGCCTTTCCAGGGGTGGAAATTGCCGCTTTGTACGGAGGAAGCTCAGACGTTGGGAATCTCTCGCCGCTTATCATTTCAACTACCCACCAGCTGCTCCGCTATAAAGAAGCATTTGACGTGATCATCATAGATGAGGTGGATGCTTTTCCGTATTCTATTGATAACACGCTGCAATACGCTGTTAAAAAATCGGCAAAACGGCAAAGCGCTCACATCTATTTAACTGCCACGCCTTCAGCAGATATGAAAAAAAGGGCTGAGAGCGGAAAGCTGGACACCGTCCGTATTCCCGCGAGATTCCACCGCAGCCCCTTGCCTGAACCTACATTGATTTGGTGCGGAAATTGGAAAAAGAGTTTGAAACGAAGAAAAGTTCCTTTTCGCCTCAAAAAATGGCTTTTTAAGCACCAAGAACTGCAGCAACCGGTTTTTTTATTCGTTCCCTCTGTCCCTGTTCTTAAATCTGTGGTCAGTGTGCTGAAAAAGGAAACATTTCGCGCTGAAGGAGTTTATGCCGATGACCCTGACAGAAATGAAAAAGTGAACCGGTTTAGGGAAAGTAAGCTTGAGGTGCTCGTGACAACAACGATTTTGGAAAGAGGAGTGACCGTCAAAAAAGCGCAGGTTGGAGTATTGGGGGCAGAGTCGGCGGTTTTTACCGAAAGCGCCCTCGTCCAAATGGCGGGAAGAGCCGGCAGGCATCCCGAGCACACAGATGGAGACGTCTGTTTCTTTCATTACGGCAGGACAAAGTCGATGAATGCGGCACGACGTCATATTCAAAACATGAATAAAATGTCTAAAAAGGAAATGTTGATTGACTAGTCTGATATTCATGGTAAAGTATACCTATGAATATAAAATGAGGAGCGGTGCCGGATGCTAGTCAACGCCAAAGAAGCTGTTTTGGAAGAGTTGTTTGATCAGTATATCGATCAGCTGCACATGAGCTGTACGTGCAGCAGGTGCAGGGAGGATGTGCTCGCCTTGGCTTTAAATGCAGTAAAACCGCAATATGTAACAGATCAGTCGAAGCTGGCTTACATAAAAGCAGAGCTCGTTGACAAACAAAAGAATACATCAATGCTTGTCACCTTGGCTGAAGCTGCCAGAAAGGTGAATGAAAACCCGCTTTGCGCAAGCAATCGAAGAGGGAGGGAATAAACTGAATTGTTTAATTTGTGCAGCGCCTCTTTTACATTCTCTCTCATGGCATTCTTTTTTCTTTTTACGATCAGAAGAGAAAATATGCAGGGAATGTAAAGAGAACTTTATCGAGATCAAAGGAACCGTATGCCCTAAGTGCGGACGGCCACAGGGGAGCGAAGAGCTGTGCGGTGACTGCGCAAAATGGGAGGCCAATCCGTTAACCCGCTCTCTTTTGAGGCAAAACCGCTCTGTTTATCTCTACAATACTTTCATGAAAGAAGTCCTTGCCCGTTTTAAGTTCAGAGGTGATGCTGAACTGGTCTTCGCTTTTGCCCCTTCATTTATCAGCGCTTTTCAACAATACTTCCGCCGCAGCCCGTCTGTTTTAGTTCCGATACCTCTCAGTGAAGAACGTAAAGCGGAGAGGGGATTTAATCAGGCGGAGCGTCTTGCTTCCTTATTACAAATACCCGTTATTCATCCCTTGATCAGAATCGAAAATGAAAAACAATCCAAAAAAAGCAGGAAAGAGCGAATTAAGCCAAAAACCGTTTTTAGAACCGAAAAGGGGTCAGTAAAGAATCTGGATGTCATATTGATTGACGACTTGTATACGACAGGAGCGACCCTTCATCATGCCGCTGATTGCCTGATGACATCCGGAGAAGCAAAATCTGTATCATCATATACATTAATTAGAAGCTAAATCATTTTTCTTCCCTGCCGATATAAAAAATAGAATTTAAGGATAGGGGTCAAAGTTTATGAGTCAATTGGCGAATTGTCCAAGATGTAACGCATTGTTTATGAAAAGCAGTTTTCAAACCGTTTGCGCTTCATGCTTGAAAGAAGAAGAGCGCGCGTATGAAATTGTTTATAAATTTCTGAAAAAACAGGAAAACCGGCAGTCCACGATGTTTCAGATCGTAGAAAAAACAGGTGTCGAAGAAGAGTTAATATTGAAGTTTATTAGACAGAAACGCATTCAAATCTCTAATTTCCCGAATCTCGGCTATCCGTGCGAAAGGTGCGGCACGCTTATTCGGGAAGGACGTTATTGCATGTCATGCGAGCAGGATTTGGCATCGCAAATGAGTCAATTAGACCAGCTGGAGCAGCTTGAAAGAGAGAGAAATAATAGTTCTAAAGGCACGTACTATACCTTTAAGCCCAAAAATGACTGATTCCCTAAACTAACTTGAAGCTCAGACGATAAAATGAGTATGATCATAGATAACTATGGCGGAAAGTGAGAGGAATCCCATGAAGATCAACCAATATGGAACACAACCTGTTAATCCTTATCATAAATCATTTGAAAAACAAACAGCTTCTTCACAGGGAGCAGCCCAGCCGGAAGACAAAGTTGAGATTTCCGCGAAAGCAAAGGAGCTGCAAAAAGGCCCTGATTTAATGAAGGAGCGTCAGGAGAAAATTGCCCAGCTGAAAGCAGCCGTGGAGAATGGAACGTACAAAGTTGACGGCAAAGGCATAGCTGAAAAAATGGTCAATTTTTATAAACAGCAATAAAAGGAGGAAGTCAGTTCAGTGAAACGGGTGATTGAAGAGCTGGAGCGCTTATGCGTGCTGCATGAACATCTGCTGTCTCTGTCGGAACAAAAAACGGAGGCGCTGAAGACGAACGAAATAAAGGCACTTTCAGAAATCGTGACGAAAGAACAAAAGTATGTGCAGGCCATTGAACAAACGGAGCAGTCCCGCATTGAAGCAACTAAAAGCTGTATCGGCAGCTCGGACGCGACGATCAGCGCATGTATCAGCAAAGCTGCGGGCGGCGAGAAAAAGGTGCTGGAACAGCTGTATGCCAAGCTCTCACAGCTCGTCACCCGTTTGAAGGATGTGAACGATTTGAACAAGCAGCTGACTTTTCAGTCGCTTCAATTTATCTCGCTTACATTTGATATGCTCCTTCCGAATGAAGGCGGTTCGAATTACGGAAAAGAGCAGCAGCCAAACCAGACAGGCGGGGTGAAACGGCTTTCTTTATTCGATTCAAAAGCTTAGAACGGAGTGAAAAAGATGACAAATCCAACTTTTTTAGGGCTGGAAATCGCAAAAAGAGGCTTGTCCGCGCAGCAATCAGCTCTGAGCGTGACAGCAAACAATATATCCAACGCCAATACCGAAGGGTATTCAAGACAGCGTGTTACATTTAAAGCATCAACCCCTTATCCGTCCGTATCAAGAGACTCTGTCGGACTTGCAGGCCAGATGGGTACAGGCGTTGAAATCGGTTCGGTTGAAAGGGTTAGGGACAGCTTTCTGGACTATCAATACAGGACGCAGAATACAAAGGCCGGCTATTACAATGCAAAAGTGGACGCTTTTAACCAAATGGAAGGGATTATGAATGAACTGAACGACACCGGACTAAACAAAGTTCTGAATTCATTCTGGAATTCCATTCAGGAATTGACGAACAACGCCCACGAACCGAGCGCTGCTTCTGTTGTTGCGCAAAAAGGGCAGGCGGTCGCCGATACATTTAACACTCTGTATGAATCGCTGACAACCGTTCAATCAAATTTAGGCGACCAGATTGATCAAAATGTGATGACGATTAACTCGCTTTTGTCCCAGCTGAACAGCTTGAACGAGCAAATCGCCAAAGTCGAGCCGAACGGCTATCTCCCGAACGATTTGTACGATAAGCGTGATCAGCTCCTTGATGAACTGTCTTCAATGGTTAATATCAAAGTCAGCTATGCGAAAACCGGCGGCAATCCACTCGCAACCGCTGAAGGCATTGTGTCAATAGAAGTCCTTGACGTAAACGGCCAGTCTCTGGGCAAGGTTCTTGACGGGCCAAACTTCACGACTGAAACTGTCAAAGTGAATTACGACAACGATACAGGCCTTGTGACGGGCGTTTCCCTCGGCGGGACGGACATCGGCATCGATTCGTTTACTAGCAAAGGGTCCCTGCTCGGTTTAATCGAATCTTACGGATATATGTCAAACGGTGAAGAAAAAGGTTTGTATCCCGAAATGCTCGCAGATCTGGATACGATGGCGCTTGCTTTTGCGAAAGAGTTTAATGCAGTCCATCAAAGCGGGTTTACTTCATCGGGAGAACCGGGAGGCATTTTCTTTGAATTTACCGGAGGAGAGGCTGAGCCTGCAAAGGGAGCCGCCGGCAAAATCAAAGTAGCCGATGAGATCATGAATTCAAAAGGCGATAAAGTCGCCGCATCGCTGAATGGTGAAGCGAGCGACAACGCCAACGCGACAAATCTCGCTAATGTCTTCACCAAGAAAATTCAAATCGGTGACAAAACGACGACCGTTTTAGACTATTACGCAGGCATCATCGGTGAAATGGGCGTAAAAGCTCAGGAAACAAACAGACTGGCCAAAAATACAGAAACGCTTGTAAACACTGCTGAATTGAACAGACAGTCTGTTAGCGCCGTATCATTAGACGAAGAAATGTCGAACATGATCCAATTCCAGCATGCTTATAACGCGGCTGCGAGAATGATTACGCTGCAGGACGAAGTCCTCGATAAGATTATTAACGGCATGGGTGTCGTGGGAAGGTAGGTAGAGATTCATGCGGGTAACCCAAGGGATGATTGCAAAAAATTCTTTGCGCTACATCAATTCAAGCTATGGAAAACTGGATAAGCTTCAATCCCAGATTTCTTCGGGAAAAAAGATCACAAAGGCATCCGACGATCCCGTCGTCGCGATGAAAAGCCTGAAGTACAATACACAGCTGTCCCAGGTTAAACAATATCAAAGCAATGCCTCGCAAGCTTTTACATGGCTTGAAAACACGGAAACGAACATTACAGAAGGCATTGATATCATGGCGAAAATCAGGGAGCTGACCGTTAAGGCTCAAAACAGTACAAACGGCAAGGATGAATTAAATGCGATCGGGGTCGAAATCGGCCAACTGAAAGACCAGCTGATTCAGATCGCCAATACGCAGGTCAACGGCCGCTACCTTTTTAACGGAACGAACTCTGACGTCGCTCCGATCACAAAAAACGCCGATGGTACTTACACATACAATTTTGAAAACTATACAAGCAGCTCTGACGTTCTCATCAATGTTTCGCCAAACGCAACCTTAAATGTAAACTCAAATCCGATTTCGGCTTTCGGCGGACAATCAAGCAGCGGACAAAACGTCTTTGAAATGATTGAGTCTCTCGAAAATGCCTTAAAAGCGGGAACAATGGAAGGAATGGAAAACGCCCTTTCAGACATTGACCAGTTCTCCAATCAGATGAGCAATGAGCGGTCTGATATCGGAGCGCGCTACAACCGGCTCGAATTGATCAATGCGCGGCTGAGCGAACAGGAAGAGACGGCGACAAAGGTATTGTCAGACAACGAAGATGTTGAGCTTGAGGAGATCATTACTGAATTTATTACACAGCAATCGGTTCACAGAGCTGCACTTGCCGTAAATGCGAAAATCGTTCAGCCGACACTGGTTGACTTTTTAAGATAAAAGCAACTCTATCCGAGTTGCTTTTTTTCAGCAAAAGGAGGATATCATAATGGAGATGCCTAGGCTGATCATGCAAAATATCCCCGGCCGCATCGGTTTAACAACGACGCCGCCAGATTTGAAAATGGAACAGCCGCGCGCTGACTTGAAAATCGAGCAGCCGCCGGCCGAACTGAAGATTACAACCACCCCTTCAAAGCTCACGATTGACCAGACAAAAGCTTGGGAAGACTTAGAAAGAAAGCATATATTTAAAAGGATTGAAGAAGGGGCGCAGCAGGGCTATCAGGATTGGCTCGCCGGAATGGCACGGACCGCTGAAGAAGGAGACGAAATGATGCGGATCGAAATCGAAGGCAATCCGCTTGCAGACCAGGCGAGGCGGAACAGCGAGCCTGAACCGATTCAAATCGGCGTTCATTTTACGCCGTCATTTGACAGGGTGAAAATCGCATACGAACCGGCTAAAGTGAACATTGAAGCGACGCCGCGCAAGCCTATCATCGAAGCAACGCCGAATAAACCGGTTGTTAACTATACGCCGGGCAGTGTGAAGGTTGACATGCTCCAATATCCGGAGGTAAAAATAGATGTGGAATACCCAAAACAAAAGTAATTCAGCAAAGGATCGTGAATGATGATCATTAAAACAAAGTATCACGGAGAAACGCAAATTCAAGAAGACCAGACAATCGTGTTTAAAAACGGCCTGCCTGGATTTACAGGGGAGAAGAAGTTCGTCATCCTGCCGCTTTCCGAGGATTCGCCGTTCGTCGTCCTTCAGTCGGTGCAGTCGGAAGAGCTGGCATTCATTGTCGCCAGTCCGTTCGTCTTTTTCAAAGATTATGGCTTTGATCTTGATGAAACGACGGTTGAACTTCTTGAAATCGAATCTGCCGAAGACGTTGAAGTAATGGCGATTTTAACGATCGAAGAGCCATTCGAGAAATCAACGGCCAATTTGATGGCGCCGATAGTGGTGAACCGCAGAAAGATGCTTGCCAAGCAAGTGATTTTGCATGACTCTTCTTATCTGACAAAGCAGCCGATAGGAGGGGAAGCATGCTAGTCTTATCCCGCAAGCTCAATGAAGCGATTCAAATCGGAGACGATATCGAAGTGAAAATCATATCCGTTGACGGAGATCAGGTGAAAATCGGCATCGACGCGCCGAAGCATATCGAAATTCACCGCAAGGAAATCTATTTGGCGATCCAGGAAGAAAACAGCCGGGCCGCTTCCATCTCAAACGATTTGCTTGCGAAATTATCCTCACAAAAAAAGTGAGGATTTTTTTATTTTTGCTATAAACAATTTCAAGGCACCTCCGATATAAAATATGTAGCAGGAAGGACAGCCTGAATGCTTCAAACATGCACATGGACGTGCAATCAAACACATTTCAAGGAGGAAATACACAATGAGAATCAACCACAACATTGCAGCGCTTAACACGCTGAACCGTCTGTCAGCAAACAACGGCGCAAGCCAAAAGAACATGGAGAAGCTTTCTTCTGGTCTTCGCATCAACCGTGCCGGAGATGACGCAGCAGGTCTTGCAATCTCTGAAAAAATGAGAGGACAAATCCGCGGTCTTGAAATGGCTTCTAAGAACGCTCAAGACGGCATCTCTCTTATCCAAACAGCTGAAGGTGCATTGACTGAGACTCACTCAATCCTTCAACGTGTTCGTGAACTAGTTGTTCAAGCTGGAAACACTGGAACACAACAAACTGAGGATTTAACAGCTATCCAAGACGAGATCAAAGCATTAAAAGACGAAATTGACGGCATCTCAGAACGTACGGAATTCAACGGTAAAAAATTGTTGGATGGTACTTTCAAAGCACCAGCAGATCCAGCAAACCCAGCTGCAGGTGAAAAATCTTTAGTTTTCCAAATTGGAGCTAACGCAACACAACAAATTTCTGTTAACATTGAAAAAATGAGCACTGATGCATTAGGAGTCAAAGATCCTGCAGATACTACGGGCAGAACTCTAGTAACCAACCAATCAGTTAAAGATATCGATGTAACTAAATTTGCTGATAATGCAGCAACTGCAACAGATGTAGGTTTTGATACTCAACTTAAAATCGTTGATTCAGCGATCAACCAAGTATCTGCACAACGTGCTAAACTTGGTGCGGTACAAAACCGTCTAGAGCACACAATCAACAACCTTGGTGCTTCTTCTGAAAACTTGACAGCTGCTGAGTCTCGTATCCGCGACGTTGACATGGCTAAAGAAATGAGCGAGTTCACAAAGAACAACATTCTTTCTCAAGCTTCTCAAGCTATGCTTGCTCAAGCGAACCAACAGCCGCAAAACGTTCTTCAGTTGCTTCGTTAATTTTAAAAAGATCTTGGCCTTTGCCAAGGTCTTTTTTTACATTTGTCCAAGAATCCTTTGCAGGGATTCTTTTTTTAAATTAAACCACTTTGTCTTTTCTCATAATTTTTTTCCATAAAGATATTTAATCTCATTCGCCCTTAGCCGATATAAGTTTTAGATCATAGCATAGGGGATGGTAAAAATTGTCGATCAATAGATTGTCATCTTTAGAACCCATTATTGATGCTTACAAAACACAGATGTTGAATAAACAGTATGAAGCTGTGGAACGCCCGCAGCAGACGGACGCTGCAGAATTTACATTTGCTCAGCTTGAAAAAACCATACAAGGCGCAAACAACCTTTTGGAGCCGTCGCAGGTGCACCTACAGTTTGTGCTTCACGAAAAATTGGGAGAGTATTATGTGAAGGTCGTGGACAATCGGACAGAGGAAGTCGTCCGCGAGATTCCGCCAAAGGAGTGGCTCGATTTTTATGCGGCGATGGCGGAATTTATGGGGTTAATTGTCGATAAAACTACATAGAACAGGAGTGTTAAAGATATGGCGATCAGAATATCAGGATTAGCTTCAGGTATGGATATAGACGACATTGTCAGCAAATTAATGAAGACGGAGCGCGTCCCGCTTGATAAGCTTACTCAAAAGAAACAGACTTTGGAATGGCAGCGCGACAGCTATCGTGAAATCAATACGAAAATTAAAGATTTGCAGGAATCCATCAACCTTATGCTCCGTCCCAGCACGTACGGCGCGAAAAAGGTGACAAGCTCTGACGAGTCGGCGGTTACGGCAACAGGCACCACGAATGCGGCGTCAGGCACGATCCAAGTCAACAAGCTGGCGACTGCGGCCACCTATAAATCTTCCAGCCTTTCAGGGTATACCGGGAGCGATCAAACGCTAACTTTCCAAGTGACAGCACCTGGAGAAACGACTGCGAAAAAAGTTGAAATCAGCGTCAGCAGCACGGATACGCTGGATGACATCGTTTCCAAAGTCAACAAATCAAATTTGGGCGTAACCGCTATGAAAGAAAAGATTTATAACGGTTCTGAATATGTAGAAACGATCGCTTTCACATCAAAAGCAACCGGCGCAGGGGGCAGCATACAGGCAGCTGATGATGCGACGGCGAGCTTTATGTCCAATCAGCTCGGATTTGCGCTTGATGCCGACAACAAGCTGACAGCCAGCCAAGCCGGCCAAAACGCCGAAGTTGTCATCAACGGATTGCAGATTGAGAAGACAACGAACAACTTTACCGTTAATAATGTGACATATCAGTTGAAGAATACGACAAACAGCCCCGTTTCGCTTGATGTAGCGACTGATGTTGACGGGATTTATGAAAAGATTAAAGACTTTGTCACACAGTACAACGAACTGATCGATATGGTCAACGGCAAGCTCACGGAAAAGAAATACCGCGACTATACGCCGCTGACAGAAGAACAGAAAAAAGATATGACGGAAAAGCAAATTGAGCTGTGGGAAGAAAAAGCGAAAAGCGGATTGTTAAGGGGCGACACGATTTTAAGCGGCGCCACCAATCAAATGAGGACAGATTTTTATTCGAATGTCTCTGTGAACGGCGAATCGCTGCAGCTCACTCAGTTTGGAATTACGACATCAAGCGTATACAGTCAGCGCGGTCATTTAGAGATCAACGAAGAAAAGCTGAAAGCGAAAATTAAAGAAGACCCTGACAGTGTGGCAAACCTCTTTATGGCGGGAACGAGCAGCACGGAAAATTACAATGAAAAAGGCATCATGAGACGCCTTCAGACGGTTTTGACCGATACGAAGAAGCAGATTGAAGATAAAGCCGGAAATTCAGCAATGGCAAACAATCAATTTACAATCGGGAAAAACTTGAATACAGTTGAATCTGATATTTCGTCCATGAATAACCGCCTGACACAAATCGAAAATCGCTATTATACAAAGTTCACGGCGATGGAAAAAGCGATTCAAAAAATGAATGAACAATCGACATACTTGGCGCAATTGCTTGGACAATAATTGTAATTTGGAGGATCAACAATGGCTTTAAACAATCCGTATGCAGCTTATCAGCAAAATTCAATCAACATGGCGACTCCTGGAGAATTGACGCTTATGCTATTTGACGGCTGCCTTAAATTTATGAAGCTGGCGAAACAGGCGATTGAACAAGAGGATATGGAAACGAAAAATACGAACCTTGTCAAAGCTCAAAACATTATACAGGAGCTCAATATCACCCTTGATCGGAAAGTCGAATTGGCCGCTTCGATGGGGGCGATGTACGAGTATATCCACCGCCGCCTGATTGAAGCAAACATTAACAATGACAAAGATATCGTGGCGGAAGTCGAAGGGTATGTCAAAGATTTACGCGATGCCTGGAAGCAGGCGCTTCAAATTGAACGGCAGGGCCGGTTCGGATCGGGCGGACTGGCATAATGGAAAAGATTGAGCTGCTCTACAGCGAAACAAAACATATGCTCGCTCAAATAAAAGGCGCCCCGGAAAGCGACGAGCTGGTTCAGGCAATTGAAGATTTTCTTAAAAAACGCGATGGCTTGATCCGCGAGATCAAGCCGCCTCTTTCTGAGACGGAAAAGCGGCAGCTGCAGCAGGTGACGGATATGGAGCCATTGATCATGGCCGAACTGAAAAGGCTGCAGCAGGCTGTCAAGCAGGAGCTGCTTCAGGCGAAGCAGAAGCGTGCCATGCATCATTCCTATATCAATCCGTACGCCAACATGACGATTGACGGCACATATTATGACAAGCGCAAATAGGTGATCGCTTTGACAAGCACCGACGATTACATGCTCTTAACGACTTATTATCAGCTTTTGTTTACGATTGAAGAGGGGTTTTGCTATTTAATAGAAGCGAATCAAGATTTGGCGAAGACAGAAGGAGAGCGGATTTTTAACGATTTAATCTATGCTTTTTTTCAGTTGGATTCGTCGCACGCTGTTTTGCTGTCGATTTTGGAGACAAGCTGTGCCAAATCTTCGATTCGTTTTTTTGACAGAGTCTTCCGTGAGTTTGACAGCTTGATCTACTACAATTATCCGTCTGCTGAATTTCAGCATGACTTGATCCATCACTTTTTACCGCTTTATCGGGAATGGATGAAAACGATCCACCAATGCATGAAACCTTATGTCATCCATTAATGGCATACATCTGTCAGGATTCTGCAGGTGTATGCCGTTATTTTTTGTTCTTATTTTATCCGCATGTGAATATATTTAAGATTTAATAAAGGGGCTCAGATGGCAGGAGACAAACTTCGTCAAAATTCACGGATTTTTCACATAATTTTTACGTTTATGCAGGAATTCAGCAGGGAAAAGACGAAATATATTTACATATCCTTAATATAAAGGAGGCGTTCTTTTGATGGAGTTCAACGTCAGAGGAGAAAATATTGAGGTAACACCAGCGTTAAGAGAACACGTCGAGAAGAAGATTGGAAAGCTTGAGCGTTATTTTGAAAATAACGTTGATGCGATTGTTCACGTCAACTTAAAATTCTACAATGATCAGGAATCAAAGGTGGAAGTGACAATTCCAATGACAGACCTCTCTCTCCGTGCGGAAGTTCACCACGAAGATATGTACAATGCAATCGATCTCGCAACGAACAAACTGGAACGTCAAATACGCAAGCATAAAACAAAAGTTAACCGGAAATTCCGCGAAAAAGGTTCTTCGAAGCATGTTTTTGCAGAAGGAAACGGCATCGGAACGGCCGTGCAGGAAGACATTGAGGATGAACAGCCGCAGGTTGTCCGTCAAAAGCGCTTTAATTTAAAGCCGATGGATAATGAAGAAGCGATTTTACAAATGAATATGCTTGGACACAGCTTCTTTGTATTCACGAACGCCGAAACCAATCTGACCAATGTGGTCTACCGAAGAAACGATGGAAAATACGGTTTGATCGAGCCGAACGAATAAATATATCGAGTCCCCTCCCGGATCTTCCGCAGAGGGGATTTTTTCCGTTCCCCCGCGGTAAATTGTTTGGAAATGACAAAAGGTATGATATGATATTGCATATATAAAAATTACTGTTTACTCATGCTTAAACAAGGAAATTAAAGAGGAGCGTTATTCTATGCTTGGAATTTTAAATAAAGTGTTTGATCCGACAAAACGCACGCTCAGCCGTTATGAAAAGAAAGCGAACGAGATTGATGCGCTCAAGGCAGATATAGAGAAGCTTTCAGACGAAGCTTTGAAGCAAAAGACGATCGAGTTCAAAGAGCGCCTTGAAAAAGGCGAAACGGTTGACGATCTTTTGGTTGAAGCGTTTGCCGTTGTCAGGGAAGCTTCCCGGCGCGTGACAGGCATGTTTCCGTTTAAGGTTCAGCTGATGGGGGGCGTCGCCCTTCATGAAGGGAATATCGCCGAAATGAAAACGGGGGAAGGTAAAACGCTGACTTCCACAATGCCCGTTTACTTGAACGCTCTGTCAGGGAAAGGCGTTCACGTCGTGACGGTCAACGAATACCTGGCGAGCCGCGACGCTGAAGAGATGGGGAAAATCTTTGAGTTTCTCGGGCTGACGGTCGGCCTAAACCTGAACAGCCTGTCAAAAGACGAGAAGCGTGAAGCCTATGCAGCAGATATTACGTATTCTACGAATAATGAGCTTGGCTTTGACTACTTGCGCGACAACATGGTGCTTTATAAAGAGCAGATGGTTCAGCGCCCGCTTCATTTTGCGGTCATCGATGAAGTCGACTCCATTTTGATCGATGAAGCAAGAACGCCGCTCATCATTTCTGGACAAGCGGCCAAATCCACCAAGCTTTATGTTCAGGCCAATGCGTTTGTCCGCACGCTAAAAGCGGATCAGGACTACACATACGATGTGAAAACAAAAGGCGTTCAGCTGACTGAAGAGGGGATGACAAAAGCTGAAAAGGCATTTGGCATCGAAAACTTGTTTGACGTCCGCCATGTCGCCTTAAACCATCATATTGCCCAGGCGCTGAAAGCCCATGCGGCGATGCATAAAGACGTCGACTACGTCGTCGAAGACGGTCAGGTCGTTATCGTCGACTCTTTTACAGGCCGTTTGATGAAAGGCCGCCGCTACAGCGACGGACTTCACCAGGCCATTGAAGCGAAGGAAGGCCTTGAGATCCAAAATGAGAGCATGACGCTCGCGACGATCACCTTCCAGAACTATTTCCGAATGTATGAAAAATTGGCTGGAATGACGGGTACCGCAAAAACGGAAGAAGAAGAATTCCGCAACATCTACAACATGCAGGTTGTTACGATTCCGACCAACAAGCCGATTGCCCGCGATGACCGACCGGATTTAATTTACCGGACCATGGAAGGAAAATTTAAAGCTGTTGCAGAGGATGTCGCCCAGCGCTATATGGTCGGACAGCCGGTACTTGTCGGTACGGTTGCGGTTGAAACATCTGAATTGATATCAAGGCTCCTTAAAAATAAAGGAATCCCGCATCAAGTGTTGAACGCGAAAAACCATGAGCGGGAAGCTCAGATTATCGAAGATGCCGGGCAAAAAGGCGCGGTCACCATCGCGACCAACATGGCGGGCCGCGGAACGGACATCAAGCTTGGCGAAGGTGTAAAAGAGCTTGGCGGACTGGCCGTCATCGGTACGGAACGCCATGAATCAAGGCGGATTGACAACCAGCTGCGCGGACGTTCAGGCCGTCAGGGGGACCCTGGTATCACCCAATTTTATCTGTCCATGGAAGATGAATTAATGAAACGCTTCGGCGCAGAGCGGACGATGGCGATGCTTGACCGCTTCGGAATGGACGATTCGACGCCGATACAGAGCAAGATGGTTTCAAGAGCGGTCGAATCTTCACAGAAGCGTGTGGAAGGCAACAACTTTGATGCCCGTAAGCAGCTTCTGCAATACGATGACGTGCTCCGCCAGCAGCGCGAAGTCATCTATAAACAGCGCTTTGAGGTCATCGATTCCGATAACCTCCGCTCCATCGTCGAAAATATGATTAAAGCTTCACTCGAGCGGGCTGTTGCTTCATATACGCCGAAGGAAGATCTGCCTGAAGAGTGGAATCTTGACGGCCTTGTGGAGCTTGTAAATGCGAATTTCCTTGATGAAGGTGGAGTGGAGAAAAGCGACATTTTCGGAAAAGAGCCCGAGGAGATTACAGAGCTCATTTACGACCGCATCAAAACGAAATACGATGAGAAAGAAGAGCGGTACGGCTCTGAACAAATGCGCGAATTTGAGAAAGTCATCGTTCTCCGCGAAGTGGATACGAAATGGATGGATCACATCGATGCGATGGATCAGCTGCGGCAAGGAATTCATCTGCGCGCTTATGCTCAGACAAACCCGCTCCGCGAGTATCAGATGGAAGGCTTTGCAATGTTTGAAAACATGATCGCGGCGATTGAAGATGATGTAGCCAAATTCGTCATGAAGGCTGAAATCGAAAACAACCTTGAGCGCGAAGAGGTCATTCAAGGACAGACGACAGCCCATCAGCCGAAAGAAGGCGATGAGGAAAAACAAGCGAAGAAAAAACCGGTCCGCAAAGCGGTGGATATCGGACGCAATGATCCTTGCTACTGCGGAAGCGGAAAAAAATATAAAAACTGCTGCGGAAGAACAGAATAAAAAGAGGTGCACGCCTCTTTTTATTTTGAACCGGCTGAAATATATGATGAGGTGAAAGAATAATGGAATTGGCAGAAATCAGACAGGAACTTGAAAATATGGCTACTCGGTTAGCGGACTTCAGGGGGTCTCTTTGACCTCGAAACAAAGGAAGCAAGAATCAGCGAATTAGACGAGCAGATGGCTGACCCCGACTTTTGGGGAGATCAGCAGAAAGCGCAGACGATCATTAATGAAGCGAATGCGTTAAAAGACTATGTCAACACGTACAAAAGTTTAAGCGAGTCTCATGAAGAACTGCAAATGACACATGATCTTTTAAAAGAAGATCCTGACCAGGACCTGCAAAATGAACTGGTCAACGAGCTGAAAAGCTTAACAAAGCAGTTTAATGAATTTGAGCTCCAGCTATTGTTAAGCGAGCCTTATGATAAAAACAATGCGATCCTTGAGCTTCACCCGGGAGCCGGCGGCACCGAATCACAGGATTGGGGTTCAATGCTTCTCAGAATGTACACCAGGTGGGCAGAGCGCCGCGGATTCAAGGTGGAAACCCTTGATTACCTTCCAGGAGATGAGGCGGGAATCAAGTCTGTCACTCTCCTGATTAAAGGCCACAATGCCTACGGTTATTTAAAAGCCGAAAAAGGCGTGCACAGGCTCGTCAGAATTTCTCCGTTTGACTCTTCAGGGCGCAGGCACACGTCGTTTGTGTCTTGTGATGTCATGCCTGAATTCAACGAAGAAATCGACATTGAGATCCGTACGGAAGATATTAAAGTCGATACGTACAGGGCAAGCGGCGCCGGCGGCCAGCACGTCAATACGACAGACTCCGCCGTCAGGATCACCCACTTGCCGACAGGCGTCATCGTCACTTGTCAGACAGAGCGATCACAAATTAAAAACCGCGAACGTGCCATGAAAATGCTGAAATCGAAGCTGTATCAGCGCAGAATCGAGGAGCAGCAGGCACAGCTGGACGAAATTCGCGGCGAACAAAAAGAAATCGGCTGGGGAAGCCAGATCCGCTCATACGTTTTCCACCCGTATTCTCTAGTGAAGGATCATCGAACCAACACGGAAATGGGGAACGTGCAGGCGGTTATGGACGGAGACATTGACTCTTTCATTGACGCATATTTGCGTTCCAAGCTTTCCTAAATTGAAGAAAGGCGCATCCACATTGTGAGGATGTGCCTTTTTTGCGGGGAAAATTGCCTGAATCTGGGCAGCTTAAGCCGTAAGAAGCTTTGTCCCTCTGCCGCTTTATTCAATTAATACGTTATTTGGCTGTTATTTACTTACAGTATGCTAAATGCTATACTCTCGATTGGTAATGAATCGTGCGGAGGATGACAGACATGAATATGGACAAAACGAGATATCAATTGTTTACGGTGCTGCGTGACTACGGCTATATCCTGTTTGGATCAGCCGTCGTCGCTGTGACATTTAATATGTTTTTGCTTCCCAACCGGATTGCAGCCGGCGGAGTCAGCGGCATCAGCACCATTTTGCAATCGTTCGGCTTTGAAGCCGCCTATGTGCAATGGGCATTTAATATTCCTTTATTTATTGCCGGGGTTCTGGTACTCGGAGGAAAATTCGGCATCAAGACGCTTGTCGGGTCTGTTTTTCTCCCGTTTGTCGTATACGTGACGCGGGACATTGCTCCGGCGACAGAGAATCCGCTCTTGGCCGCCATTTTCGGCGGTGTCGGCATCGGAGTCGGGATCGGGATGGTCTTTCTCGGAAGGGGCTCGACAGGCGGCACTGCGCTGGCCGCGCAAATCATTCATAAGTACACCGGGCTGTCGCAAGGCAAATGTTTGGCGCTGATTGACGGAACGATCGTCCTGTCCGCGATGTTTGTTTTTAACATCGAACAGGGACTTTATGCTATGCTTGGCGTTTATATATCAAGCAAAACCATCGATGTCATCCAGGTCGGATTGAACCGTTCCAAAATGGCGATGATCATTACGAACCGGGAAGAGGAAGTTCGACATGCGGTACTGAATAAAATCGACAGGGGGATTACGAAAATATCAGCGGTCGGAGGCTATACAGATGATGAGCGGCCTATTTTGATGTGCGTGGTCGGCCAGACCGAGTTCACAAAGCTGAAACAACTCGTAAAACACATTGATGAGTCTGCATTTGTCATTGCGATGGATGCTTCAGAGGTGCTTGGCGAGGGTTTTAAACGCGCATAATCGAGGTTATAATAAAGGTTGACTTGTTAAAGGAGCTGACTTGAAAAAATGAAAATGAAGCTGTTTACTCTGTTTATGGCTGTTTCTTTTGTGCTGGCTGCCTGCGGCGGCAATAACAACGAAAGCAAAGAGAAAAATACAGGCGGGCAAGCAACTGCAACCGACGGGGAAGAGATTTACCAGCAAAACTGCACAGGCTGCCATGGTAAGGATTTGGCCGGCGGTTCCGCTCCGAGTTTGAAGGAAGTTGGCGGCAAGTATAAGGAAAGCGAAATTAAGGACATTGTAGTCAACGGCCGCGGCGGAATGCCTGGCAATCTTGTAGATGAAAAAGAAGCTGAAGCGGTCGCGAAGTGGCTTTCAGAGAAAAAGTAAGCATGCCTTGCCAGTCAGGAGGCGAAAAGAACCTTCTTCACGTTCAGGTGAAAAAGGTTCTTTTTTTGTTGAAAAGGTCTTTTTGCCTATTGAGAAAACGGAATTAACGGGTTCTTTTGTCTTAAATAAGGCCCAAAGTACAAATTTTTTGGCTGATTTTGCGTTTTTCCTATAACTTAGGTCGGCATTGAAACAAAACTGTAATATCATTTTGTCTAATCTTGACGTATAATGGGTGTTGTTGAAAAAGGGCTTGAATTAATACCATTTATCGTGAAATTGGCAGGGGACACAAAACGACAGGCCCTTTCGAAGAGTATGACCGTATAAACATAAAAGATTAGGTGATTACATGATCGAAATAAAAGATGTATATAAGACTTATTCCAACGGGGTCTCGGCGCTGAACGGAATAAGCATCTCTATATATCCCGGGGAATTTGTTTATGTTGTAGGACCGAGCGGAGCAGGAAAATCAACCTTCATTAAAATGATTTACCGCGAAGAAAAGCCTTCCAAAGGGAAGATTGTCATAAACAATAAAAATTTGGCGCAGCTCAAAGAAAAAGAGATTCCTTTTATCAGAAGGAAAATCGGCGTTGTATTCCAAGACTTTAAACTGCTGCCGAAGCTGACGGTGTTTGAAAATGTTGCATTTGCTTTAGAGGTCATCGGGGAGCGCCCAGAGGTGATCAGAAAAAAAGTGCTTGAAGTGCTTGATCTTGTCCAGCTGAAGCACAAAGCAAGGCAATTTCCTGATCAGCTGTCCGGAGGAGAACAGCAACGGGTTTCAATTGCGCGGTCAATCGTCAACGACCCTGATGTCGTGATCGCTGACGAGCCGACGGGAAACCTTGACCCTGAGACGTCTTGGGAAATCATGAAGACGCTCGAAGAGATCAACAACCGCGGAACAACAGTCGTTATGGCGACTCATAACAAAGAAATCGTAAACACCATGAAGAAACGGGTCATCGCAATCGAAGACGGGGTCATTGTGCGTGATGAAGCTAGAGGGGAGTATGGTTCTTATGATTAGAACTCTCGGACGGCATTTGCGCGAGAGCTTAAAATCTCTCGGGAGAAACGCGTGGATGACTTTCGCATCCATCAGTGCTGTAACAGTTACACTTATCTTGGTCGGCGTGTTCATGGTCATCATGCTGAACGTATACAATATGACATTAAAAGCCGAACAAGAAGTCGAAGTCAAAGTGCTGGTTGACTTAACGGCCAACCAGGATCAAAAAAATACATTGGAAAAAGAAATAAAGAAAATACCGGAAATCAGCAGTGTCAAATACTCATCTAAAGATGAAGAACTCAAAAACCTGAAAGACAGCTTTGGGGAAGACGGGAAATTCTTTGCGATGTTCGAGCAGGAAAACCCGCTGAACGATGCATTTGTCGTAAAAACAAAAGACCCTCAAGACACACCGAAAGCTGCCAAGAAGCTTGAGAAGCTGACCAATGTCTATAAGGTGACATACGGACAGGAGCAGGTAGACCGCTTGTTTAAAATCAGCAATGTCGCCAAAGTCATCGGGATTGCATTGGTCATCGGCCTGCTGTTTACGGCGATGTTTTTAATTTCTAATACGATCAAAATTACGATTTTTGCGAGACGCAAAGAAATCGAGATTATGAAACTTGTAGGTGCGACAAACTGGTTCATTCGCTGGCCATTTTTCATTGAAGGTTTGCTCTTGGGTGTATGCGGTTCTATCATTCCGATCGCTATTTTGCTCGGAACGTATCATCATGCCGTTCAGTGGATCGCTCCGAAAGTTCAAGGCACTTTCATACAGCTCTTGCCGTACAATCCGTTCGTCTTCCAGATTTCAGCGATCCTGGTGCTGATCGGAGCCGTTATCGGTGTATGGGGAAGCTTGATGTCGATTCGCAAATTCTTAAAAGTTTAAACCGGCGCTTTCGCCGGTTGTATCATGTTTAAAGCTGGGATGCCTGCAAAGCGCCGGGCTCCCTTGATTCTGAAGGCAAGGAGGAACCAAGGTTGAAAAGAAAGCTTATGACGCTGGGGCTGACCGCTGTGCTCGGATCGTCGGCAGTGCTGATCCCCTTAAAAAGCAACCATGCTTTAGCTTATGAAGACTTGGAGAAAAAAAAGAGCGACGTTCAAAGCAAAAAATCTGAAAACGAGTCAAAACTCGAAAAAACGAAACAGGAGCTTTCAGAGCTTGAATCAAAGGAAGCAAGCCTGAGAAGCGAGATCGAGAAAATCGACCGTAAGATGACGGACACGAATGAAAAGCTGGAAAAGAAAAATGAAGAAATCGATAAAACAAAGAAAAGCATCGAAGAGCTGAAAAAGCAAATAAAAAAGCTTAAAGAAAAGATTGAGAAACGCAATAAAATATTGAAAGACCGTGTTCGCTCAATGCAGGAAAACGGCGGTTCTGTTCAATACATAGATGTGCTTCTCGGCTCGAAAAGCTTCGGGGATTTCATCAGCCGCGCGGGTGCGGTTTCGACAATTGTAGAAGCTGATAAAGACCTGATGGAAGAGCAAAAACGCGATCTTCAGCTTGTCGAGGAAAAGGAAACTAAGCTGAGCAAGGACCTTGAAAGCCTTGAAAAAGCGCTCAAAGACCTGGAAGATTTAAAAAAGACGCTCGACAAGCAGCAAAAAGAGAAAGCAAATGTCATGAAAAAAGTGAAGCAAGATAAAGATCATGCACATGAAGAACTTGGTTCACTCGAAAATGAAGCAGAAATTTTAAAGCGCCAGGATGAAGCGATCAAAGCCGAAGAGGCGCATCGCAAAAAGCAGGAAGCTGAAGCGAGCCGCCAGGCTTCAAGCGGCCAATCGGAAGCTTCCTCATCTAAACCGTCGGCACCAAGCAGCTCAGGCTTTATCCGCCCTGCTTCCGGCACATTTACTTCCGGGTTCGGAAAGCGTTCGCTCGGAAATCACTTCGGCGTAGACATCGCCAAGCGCGGTTCAGGCGTTCCGATTTATGCGGCCGCCGCCGGAACGGTCTATAACGCCCATTACTCGTCCAGCTACGGCAATGTTGTGTTTATTACCCATAACATCAACGGGCAAACATATCAGACGGTCTACGCTCACATGTCTTCAATTAAAGTGCAGACAGGCCAGCGTGTTGAACAGGGACAAGTGATCGGAACGATGGGAAATACAGGCCAATCCTACGGGCAGCATCTTCACTTTGAAATTCATAAAGGCCTTTGGAACAACGCGAAATCCAATGCTGTTGATCCGGCCAATTATATACCGCTTTAAAATGAAAGCCGATTCGTCCGGAGATGGACTGAATCGGCTTTTTGTTATTCAAACTGGGTTTTTCTCAAAATTTATTCTTGTCAGAAAATAACACAAGGTATAGAATGAAAGTGACAACTGTCGACAGTCGACAATTTGAAATAGGGGATGATCCAATGAAAGTATTCAACATTGCCAGCATACCCGGTGACGGGGTAGGGAAAGAAGTCGTACCTGCTGCACAACGAGTTTTGAAAGCGGTTTCGGATGTTCACGGGGGACTCTCATTTCGGTTTACGGAGTTTCCATACAGCTGTGAGTATTATTTGGAACACGGGGAAATGATGCCTGATGACGGCTTGGAGCAGCTGAAAGAGTTCGACAGCATCTTTCTTGGGGCTGTAGGAAACAGCAAGCTTGTCCCCGACCATATTTCCCTGTGGGGGCTGCTCATTAAAATCCGCCGCGAATTTGAACAGGTCATCAACATTAGACCTGCGAAATATTTGCAAGGAATCAAGTCTCCGCTGGCCAACCCAAAAGATTTCGATCTGCTTGTCGTCAGGGAAAACAGTGAAGGGGAATACAGCTCGATCGGAGGCAGAATCTTCAGGGATGAAGATGAAATCGCCATTCAAAATGCCGTTTTTTCAAGAAAAGGGGCGGAGAGGGCGATGCGCTTTGCTTTTGAGTTGGCGGCTAAGCGGAAAAAGCATGTCACAAGCGCAACAAAGTCGAACGGAATCGTTTATTCAATGCCTTTTTGGGATGAAGTCTTTGAGAACACGGCAAAAGACTACCCCGATATTACCGCAGATTCGCAGCACATTGACGCGCTGTCGGCCTTTTTTGTAACGAGGCCAGAGAAGCTTGACGTCATTGTTGCCAGCAATTTATTCGGCGATATTTTGACCGATATCGGGGCGGCGATTATGGGAAGCATAGGTGTGGCGCCGGCCGCCAACATTAATGTAAACGGCAAATATCCATCTATGTTTGAGCCTGTGCACGGCTCTGCTCCGGACATCATCGGAAAAGGAATCGCCAATCCGATCGGCCAAATTTGGACGGCAAAAATGATGCTCGATCATTTCGGGGAAGAAGAACTCGGTGCAAGATTGCTTGACGTGATTGAAGACGTTCTAAAGAGCGGCTACTTAACGCCTGATATCGGCGGTTCAAGTACGACGGATGATGTGACAGAAGAAATCATCAAGCGCGTGAGGACCATATAAGCGAAAGCTGCCAGCACTCCGGCAGCTTTTTTTGCTGTGGAATGGAAAATCGATTACATGATACGGGCGGTTTTGGCGCATACTACATCAAGCAACAAAACATAGTGCAGGCAGAAGAGGAGGTATAGGATGAATCAGAAGATTGTGCGGCTCATCATTGCGCTCAGCCTGTTATGCGGCTTGGTAACAGGCGCCGGCCCGATTCCGTTACATGATGTCGTTTCAAAAGCATCAGCGGCTGAAGAAGCTGCAGCCAAAAGCACCGCTAGAAACGAATTGGAGAAAATTGAGAAAGCATATGACCTGATTTCAAATGAATATGTGGAGCAGGTCGACAGGGAAAAACTGTTGGAAGGAGCCATACAGGGCATGCTTTCAACATTGAATGACCCATACTCGGTCTATATGGATAAACAGACGGCAAAGCGGTTTTCAGATTCCCTTGATTCCTCTTTTGAAGGAATCGGTGCAGAAATCGGAATGGAAGACAGAAAAATCATTATCGTTTCTCCTTTTAAACAGTCTCCGGCAGAGAAAGCCGGATTAAAGCCGAACGATGAAATCATCAGCATCGACGGCGATTCCATGAGCGGAATGGATTTGAATGACGCCGTATTAAAGATCAGAGGCAAAAAGGGATCGAAGGTTACACTGAAAGTTCACCGACCCGGAATGAAAGACCAGCTGACATTTACGATTAAGCGCGATGAAATCCCGCTGGAAACGGTGTTTGCTTCCATAAAGAAAGTACAGGATAAACCTGTCGGCTATATCGCAATATCTTCCTTTTCCGAACATACGGCAAAAGATTTTACTGCTGAACTGAAAAAGCTTGAGAAAAAGGGAATAAAAGGGCTCGTTTTGGATGTAAGAGGAAATCCGGGCGGGTACTTGCAAAGCGTGGAAGACATTTTAAAACATTTTGTGACAAAAGATCATCCGTATATACAAATCGCCGAAAGAAACGGAAATAAAAAACAATACTTCTCAAAATTAAAAGAGAAAAAACCATACCCTGTGAGCGTGATCACGGACAAGGGCAGCGCTTCGGCTTCGGAAATTCTTGCAGGCGCATTAAAAGAAGCCGAGGGCTACGACGTGGTTGGCGATCCTTCCTTTGGAAAGGGAACCGTCCAGCAGGCGGTGCCGATGGGAGACGGTAGCAATATTAAGCTGACGCTGTACAAATGGCTGACACCTAAAGGAAATTGGATCCATAAGCAGGGCATTCAGCCGACCGTTCCAGTCACGCAGCCTGCATATTTCTCGGCGGGGCCTTTACAGCTGAAAGAACCCCTCAAGCCGGATATGAACAACAATGAAATTAAGCGGGCGCAGTTCCTGCTGAAAGGACTCGGGTTTGTCCCCGGCCGGGAAGACGGCTATTACAATGAAAGCACAAAAAAAGCCGTCATGGCGTTTCAGGCAGCAAACAAGCTGAAGCAAACAGGGATCATTGACCAAAAAACGGCAAATACAATGAACCTGCGGATTGAGGAGAAAAAGATGGATGAAAAGAACGATCTTCAGCTGCAAGCCGCATTAAAAGTGCTGTTTAACAAAAAGTGAGGGCACGGGATGTCCTCACTTTTTTTATTCTCAGAAAGTAAATTCTCAATCTTTTTACCTAAAATTTTTGCTTTTTCATAAAAAAAACATTCATAATGAATAGAATTGACCCGATAACATAAGTATATGGGAGACTTTATAAGGATGTAAAGATGCAGTAAAAATGTAACTTTTGCAAGTTGTATAACATAGGAAAACTTTTTAAAATAGAACCAAAGCTTTTTCAAGAATTATAATGTGTGCATTTTTTTTTGCGGAGAATGTTAGCGCTGTTTGCGTTCTTCGTCTCTGTTGGTGGAGTCGTCTGACGCTTGCGCTTTTCTTATATATAAATAATAAATGGGGGTACACGATTGAAAAGGGCAAGTATTGTGAGAGAGAAAAAATACTATGAATTAGTGGAGCAGTTAAAAGTTCGATCACAAGACGTTACGTTTTCCGCTACAAAGGCAGTAGGATTGCTTATGCTGTTCAGCAGATACCTCGTGAACTACACTTCGGTCGAAAGTGTGGAAGATATTAATGAGGATTGCGCGGAACTTTATTTCAACTACTTGATGGACAACCACAAGCGGCTCGGCATCAATCTGACCGACATCAAGCGGTCAATGCAGCTGATAGGAGATATTCTTGATGTCGAGGTCAATCATTACCTGAAAGATTTTTCTTTGTCGAATGTGACGCTTTGGATGAGCCAGGAGAAATAAACCTCACGTTTACCATACCCAAGCATTTTATTATTTGTTAGAATAATAATAAAATGCACCAGCTTGCCTAAAGGTGCCAGCATTTGTCGTCACGAATGCGCATGAAAAGCACCGGCGTTTAAGCATCATGACGAAAGTTTCTGCGGCTGACGGCTCAGGCATCCCGCCTGAACGGCCGCCCGTCATTTCCTCGTGCCGACGCTTTAGACAAGCTGGGTTTCCTTAAAATATCCAACGTTAAAAAGCTGCCGTGTTGAAGGCGGCCTGAAATGCTTGGCTGAGGCGGTGAACGTTCCCTTGTCAGTTGAAGAAAGCTTAATTGAACTTTTAAAAGGAGCAGGATTGTTCTTTTTGCACCCGCTCTTCTATTTTATGATGATTATGAGTCTTGCTTACGGCTATGCCCGGATCAAACGTGAAAGAAAGACGTTCCATACGCGTATTGAAGATATTTATGACGAGTTCAAATTTACATATTCCAAGGGACTTCTGGCAGGACTTGTACTGTCCATTGTTTCGTTCGGCTTGGGGCTGTATCTCCCGATGGGCATGCTGGTTTTAATAGCGGCGGTCAGCGTTGCCGCAGCTTTAACTTTCAGACAGAGTCTGCTGTCAGCGGCATATACGCTTGGCGTGAGCATCGTCGTTGGTTTATGTATTGAATACACCGGTTTCGGAGCGCTTGACGCGTTTCTGCCGCAGCTGTCCCTCGCGAATTGGTCGGCTGCTGCCGTCTTGCTCGGACTTCTGTTGGTGGCGGAAGGAGTGCTTGTCTATAAAACGGCACATATCAAAACGTCCCCTGCGATTGTCATGAGCACAAGGGGTCTCCCGATCGGACAGCAGATTGCGGGCAGAACCTGGCTTCTGCCGTTGTTTATTCTTATTCCGGGACATGCGATCGAATCATCTGTTCCGTGGTGGCCTGTTTTGTCATTTAACGGCGGCTTTGAGCTCTTGTGGATTCCGTATTTCATCGGCTTCGGCCAAAGGGTTCAAGGATCGCTTCCGATTGAAAGCATTAAAATTACAGCGAAGCGCATCAGCGTGCTTGGCATCATCATTCTGCTGATCGCGGCCGGAAGCATATGGTGGACTCCGCTTGCCGCCCTTGCCGCCGGAGCAGCGATCGCAGGAAGGGCCTTTTTATCCTGGAAGCAGCGGATGAACGACAATTCCGCCCCTTTCCATTTTTCAAAGAGAGACCAGGGCTTGATGGTGCTCGGGATTATTCCGAACACGCCGGCAGCCGATCTCGGTCTCAAGATCGGCGAAATCATCACGAAGGTCAACGGGATTGAAGTGAAAAATGCGGCGGACTTCTACGAAGCGCTCCAAAAGAACAGGGCTTTCTTCAAGCTTGAAGTCGTCGGTTTAAACAATGAGATTCGTTTTGAACAAAGAGCTTCTTATGAAGGGGAGCATCATGAGCTCGGCATCATCTTTGTAAAAGAAGAGGATGCGGTGATGAAGCATGCCGAGGCAGCAGCCTCAGCAGAAACAGAATAACCGATGTTAAAAAAGCGCCGCTTTCAGGCGCTTTTGCTTTTGCCTTGTTTCGAAACTTTTTGGTTGTCTTTTACAAAACGTTCCGCTAGGATGATGGATAGAACTCATTGAAGGAGAATGATTGATGAAAAGGGCTTTTCTCGCAGGTGCTTTCGTTTGTTTAATAGCTGTATTGGTTTCGGCTGCGGCCGGGGATTGGACGCTGATTTTCAAAGTTTCGGGAGCAGCCGGCCTAGGCGCGATTCTGTTGTCTGCTTTATGTTCGGGCGTATTTGTCAGCGGTGACCGGTTCAGGGGAAATCACGATGCAGAAACGAAAGAGCACGGGGAGTGGAACAGCAAGCTGGCAAACGCTCTCGCCATTTTCGCCATGCCAAACCTCCTGGCCGCCGGAATATCGTTCTTTTTCGCCTTTTAACGTCCGATTCCGAATAACGCGGCAAGATGATGGACAAAATGAATGAGTGTCCATGTTTGTCCGTTTCTTTGTTCTTTAATATAATCGAATAAGATCAAGAAACGTGAGGAGGGTTTTTGTGTTTACAAAAGCCGTTTTTGCACTGATATTTCCTTTTATTCTTGTCTTGTTTTTTACAAGGGTGACCTATAACCATTACGTCGGAATTGCGCTCACTGCAGCGCTGTTGTTCGCTTCATATTTAAAAGGTTATACGGAAACCTTTTTTATTGTAGGACTTGATATCGCCTCGCTCGTCGCCGGTTCGCTCTATGCGGCAAAAAAGGCGGGCGAAAAGAAGGAAGACTCATAGAAACCGTAAGATTGATTGCCGTGAAGCCCTGCTTTTGATGACAAAAAGGAGGGGTTTTTTGATAGATCAGAAATCGCCGGCTTTTGTGGGAAAACACAAAAACCGAACTTTAGTTCGTATTTTTGCTTCGGGTGTGTTAAAATAATAAACAGGAAGATTTCGTAAAGAAACGGAGGCTTTTATGTGAAAGACCGCTTTGAATTAGTCTCGAATTATCAGCCCCAGGGGGATCAGCCGAAAGCGATTGATCAGCTTGTCAAAGGAATCAATGAAGGCAGAAAGCATCAGACGCTTTTGGGGGCAACCGGTACTGGAAAGACGTTTACGATGTCGAACGTGATTAAAGAGGTCAACAAACCGACTCTCGTCATCGCCCACAACAAAACGTTAGCCGGGCAGCTTTACAGCGAGTTTAAAGAATTTTTCCCCAACAACGCAGTCGAATATTTTGTCAGCTATTATGACTATTACCAGCCTGAGGCCTACGTGCCCCAGACTGATACATTTATCGAAAAAGATGCCAGCATTAACGATGAGATTGATAAATTAAGGCACTCTGCCACGTCTGCTCTTTTTGAACGCAAAGATGTCATCATTGTGGCGAGTGTCTCTTGTATTTACGGCTTGGGTTCTCCTGAGGAATACAGGGAAATGGTGCTCTCGCTCAGAACGGAAATGGAAATCGAGCGGAATGAGCTGCTCAGAAAGCTCGTTGACATCCAATATGCGCGGAATGACATCGATTTTCAGCGCGGAACATTCAGGGTGCGCGGCGATGTCGTCGAGATCTTTCCGGCTTCAAGGGATGAGCACTGCGTCCGAGTTGAATTTTTCGGGGACGAAATCGAACGGATCAGGGAAGTGGATGCCCTGACTGGCGAAATTTTAGGGGAGAGGGAACACGTCGCGATCTTCCCGGCTTCCCACTTCGTCACCCGGGAAGAAAAGATGAAGAAAGCGATCATAAACATTGAAGAGGAGCTGGAAGAGCGCCTCAAAGCGCTTCGTGAAGAAGGCAAGCTCCTTGAAGCGCAGCGTCTGGAACAGCGGACGAGATACGATTTGGAAATGATGCGCGAAATGGGCTTTTGCTCGGGCATCGAAAACTATTCAAGACATTTGACGCTTCGTCCGGCAGGTTCGACTCCATATACGCTGCTCGATTACTTTCCGGATGATTTCCTGATGGTCATAGATGAGTCGCATGTCACCATACCGCAGATCAGAGGAATGTACAACGGAGACCAGGCGAGAAAACAGGTTCTCGTCGATCATGGATTCAGGCTGCCTTCCGCTTTGGATAACCGTCCGCTCAGGTTTGAAGAGTTTGAAAAGCACATTCACAACATCGTGTATGTGTCGGCTACGCCGGGGCCTTATGAACTTGAGCATACGCCTGAAATGGTAGAGCAGATCATCCGGCCGACAGGGCTGCTCGATCCGATTATTGAGGTAAGGCCGATTGAAGGGCAGATCGATGATCTGATCGGTGAAATCCAGCAGAGAATCGAGCGGAATGAACGCGTCCTCGTCACGACGCTGACGAAAAAAATGTCCGAGGATTTGACGGATTATCTGAAGGAAATCGGTATCAAGGTCACGTACCTGCATTCAGAGATTAAAACGCTGGAGCGGATCGAGATCATACGCGACCTTCGCCTCGGCAAGCATGACGTTCTCGTCGGCATCAACCTGCTGAGGGAAGGACTCGATATTCCTGAGGTTTCACTCGTCGCCATTCTTGACGCAGACAAAGAAGGCTTTTTGCGGTCCGAACGCTCGCTCATCCAAACGATCGGCCGCGCCGCCAGAAATGCCGAAGGCCGCGTAATCATGTATGCCGACAAAATCACCAACTCGATGGAAATCGCAATCAATGAAACGAAGCGCCGCCGCGAACAGCAGGAGGCTTATAATGAGAAACACGGCATTACGCCGAAAACGATCAACAAAAAGATCAGGGACGTCATCCGGGCAACTCATGCTGCTGAAGACCAGGAAGAATATCAAGTGAAAGAGGAGCCGAAGCTTTCGAAGATGACGAAGAAAGAGCGGGAAAAAGTGATCGCTCAAATGGAAAGCGACATGAAGGAAGCGGCAAAAGCGCTTGACTTTGAACGCGCCGCCGAGCTTCGCGACTTGCTCCTAGAGTTAAAATCGGAAGGATGAATAGAAAATGGCAACGAAACGAATTGAGGTGAAAGGTGCAAGGGCCCATAACCTGAAAAATATCGATGTCTCTATTCCGAGGGATCAGCTTGTCGTTTTGACAGGTCTTTCGGGATCAGGGAAATCATCCCTTGCGTTCGATACGATATATGCAGAGGGGCAGCGGCGCTATGTCGAGTCTCTCTCCGCATATGCCCGCCAGTTTTTAGGACAGATGGACAAACCCGACGTCGATGCGATTGAAGGCCTGTCGCCGGCGATCAGCATCGATCAGAAAACAACGAGCCGGAACCCCCGGTCGACAGTCGGAACGGTGACGGAAATCTACGATTATCTCCGGCTGCTGTTTGCCAGAATCGGAAAGCCGGTTTGCCCTGTTCACGGCATTGAAATTACCTCGCAAACGATCGAACAGATGACGGACAGAATTTTGGATTATCCCGAGCGGACGAAGATCCAGGTGCTTGCGCCGATCGTCTCGGGAAGAAAAGGATCGCACGTGAAAGTGCTCGAACAAATCAGAAAACAAGGCTATGTGAGAGTCCGGATCGACGGCGAAATGAACGACCTCTCAGAGGACATCGAGCTCGAAAAGAATAAAAAGCATTCGATCGAAGTCGTCGTCGACCGCATCGTCATAAAAGAAGGCGTAACCGCCCGTCTCACAGACTCGCTCGAAACGGCGCTCCGCCTCGGCGAAGGCCGTGTGATCATCGACGTGATCGGGCAGGAAGAGCTGCTGTTCAGCGAGCACCATGCCTGTCCGCACTGCGGTTTTTCAATTGGGGAACTGGAGCCGAGGATGTTTTCTTTCAACAGCCCGTTCGGCGCATGTCCGAGCTGCGACGGCCTCGGGTCCAAGCTGGAAGTCGATGTAGAGCTCGTCATTCCAAACGATGAGCTGTCTCTAAAGGAGAATGCGATTGCACCTTGGGAACCGCAGAGCTCCCAATATTATCCGAAGCTGCTTGAAGCGGTATGCAGCCACTATGGAATCGATATGGATATTCCGGTCAGAGACCTGCCGAAGCACCACCTTGAGAAAATCCTCTACGGCAGCGGAGGCGAGCAGATTTATTTCAGATATGAAAACGACTTCGGACAAGTCCGGGAAAACTACATTGAGTTCGAAGGCGTCATCCGCAATATCGAAAGGCGCTATAAAGAAACCAGCTCGGATTATGTTCGTGAACTGATGGAAAAATATATGGCTAATCAGCCGTGCCCTTCATGCAAAGGCTACCGTCTGAAAAAGGAATCCCTCGCCGTGCTGATTAACGGCCTTCACATCGGTAAGATAACCGAAATGTCGGTAGCTAACGCCCTTCAATTTTTCCGTGAACTTGATCTTTCGGAAAAAGACATGAAGATCGCCAACCTCATTTTGCGGGAGATTGAAGAAAGGCTCGGATTCTTGAACAATGTCGGGCTTGACTATTTGACGCTCAGCCGCGCAGCCGGCACTCTGTCGGGGGGAGAAGCGCAGCGGATCAGGCTTGCAACGCAAATCGGCTCAAGGCTGACCGGTGTCCTTTACATCCTTGATGAGCCGTCAATCGGTCTTCATCAACGCGATAACGACCGCCTGATTGAGACGCTCAAAAACATGAGGGATATCGGAAACACATTGATCGTCGTCGAGCATGACGAGGATACAATGCTTGCCGCCGATTATTTAATCGATATCGGGCCCGGCGCGGGTGTACACGGGGGAGAAGTAATCTCCGCCGGAA
This sequence comes from Bacillus sp. FSL R7-0646, assembly GCF_037969865.1. NCBI lineage: Bacteria > Bacillati > Bacillota > Bacilli > Caryophanales > Bacillaceae > Bacillus > Bacillus sp. FSL R7-0646. Next base: position 3,565,789 of record NZ_CP150217.1, on the reverse strand, counting down.
CGCCGGAAGAAGTGATGAACGATGATCAATCTCTGACAGGGCAATATCTTTCAGGGAAAAAATTCATTCCTCTTCCTGCCGAGAGAAGAAAGCCTGACAACCGCTTTATCGAGGTAAAAGGGGCAAAGGAAAACAACTTGAAAAATGTTTCCGTGAAATTTCCGCTCGGCGTGTTCACAGCTGTTACCGGGGTATCGGGATCAGGGAAAAGCACGCTCGTTAATGAAATTCTCCACAAAACGCTGGCTCAGAAGCTGCATCGGGCTAAGACGAAACCGGGAGAATACAAAGAAATAAAAGGAATCGAGCACCTCGATAAAGTGATCGATATTGACCAGTCTCCGATCGGCCGGACGCCGAGGTCAAATCCGGCCACATATACCGGCGTGTTCGATGACATCCGCGACGTGTTTGCCCAGACGAATGAAGCGAAAGTCAGAGGATACAAGAAAGGGCGCTTCAGCTTTAACGTCAAAGGCGGACGCTGTGAGGCCTGCAAAGGCGACGGAATCATTAAAATCGAGATGCACTTCCTGCCCGATGTATACGTTCCTTGTGAGGTTTGCCACGGAAAGAGATACAACCGTGAAACGCTTCAGGTTACGTACAAAGGCAAAAATATCTCTGACGTGCTTGAGATGACGGTCGAGAATGCCGTTCAATTTTTTGAGAACATCCCGAAAATCAAGCGCAAGCTGCAGACCCTCTATGATGTCGGTCTTGGCTATATTACGCTCGGACAGCCGGCTACAACGCTTTCCGGGGGAGAAGCGCAGCGGGTCAAATTGGCATCTGAACTTCACCGCCGTTCAACGGGAAGATCCCTTTATATTTTGGACGAGCCGACGACAGGACTGCACGTCGATGATATCGCAAGGCTTTTGGCCGTTCTGCAGCGCCTGGTCGACAATGGAGATACAGTGCTTGTAATCGAACACAATCTAGATATTATAAAAGCGGCTGATTATTTGATCGACTTGGGTCCTGAAGGCGGAGACGGCGGGGGAATGATCGTGGCTGCCGGACCTCCCGAAGAAGTCGTGAAAGTCGAAGGGTCATATACCGGCCGTTATTTAAAACCGATCATTGAACGCGACAAAAACAGAATGAAGAAGCGGCTTCAAGAAAAAGAAGCTGTCAGACCGTAAAGAAAAAGCTGCCGATGTCACGTCGGCAGCTTTTTCAATGGCCGAATGATCCGCGGCAAGCTTTGTTCAAAAAGATTTTCATTGCTCTTTTATTCAATAGCTGTTATAACGTAAAAAAACAAACAATAAAGGGGGATGGGGTGATGAAGATCGATCGCATGGATCATTTGGTACTGACTGTAAAAGACATTGATGCGACATGTGATTTTTACAGCCGTGTGCCGGGGTTGAATGCGGTCACTTTTCGAGAAGGAAGAAAAGCGCGACATTCGGCAGGCAAAAAATAAACCTCCACGAAGCCGGAAAATAGTTTGAGCCGAAGGCACAGCACCCGATGCCCGGCTCCGCAGACCTGTGTTTCATACAAATGCCGGCATTGATGATGTGATTCGTCATCTGGAGGGGCTGTCCATTAAAATTGAAGAAGGCCCCGCAGAGCGAATGGGCGCTGAAGGGCCGGTCGTTTCGGTTTATATCAGAGATCCCGACGGAAATCTGGTTAAAATATCATGAAAACGGTTAACGTTCAGTCCGGCTGATGTGTTTGGTCGCTTCACTCATACTGTTTAAAATATGGGTGCTGCTGCTGTTCAGCAGAACCTTTAAATAGCGGATTTCGCTGGAAAGCGGAGGAGCGGAATTGATCGATTCCAATCGGTTCACGATCTCCTGATTCATCCTTTTTTGTTCCTGAATCAGACTAAGAAGCTGGGAGGCGGATGAGGCGTATACTTCCGATTTCTGTTTCATAACGCTCGCTCCTTTTCATTGGCTTTGCCACATATTTTAAAGGGTTATAAAAAAAGAATCTATTCATAAAATCTAAAAAAATCAATTTGCGAAGTTTGACGCACGCCGATCGAATGAAAATGAAACCTAAAGGCCATGATACACGTAAACTAAGTATAAGGTCACTGTACATTAGACTCACAAAGAACGGTTTACATCATAAGGAGTGTTATGTATGACGAGAAACAACGCGCTGATTTCTTCAATTTGTTATTTTAGTGTTTTTTTTGCCCCGCTTATTTTGCCAATCGCAGCGTATTTTATAACAGATGATCAAGAAACGAAAAAGCATGCGATGCGTTCGCTTATTTCGCATATTATTCCGTTTATAAGCGTAGTCATATTGGCAGCAGGCGCGATAAGCGGTACGCTTATCTTTGGTGACGGCGGTTATTTGGCGGTCATTTTCATGATCGGAGGTTTCGTTTTTTTCGGGATCATCAGTTTGATTATTGTGGTCTGGAACGTAGTTCAAGGGATTAAAATGCTGACTCAGGCCTAAAAGAAGGAGAACGGGGGAGCTTTTCATGAAGCATGAGAAAGAACGAATTTTAAAATTGGTCGAGGAAGGAAAGCTGTCTGCAAAAGAGGCGCTGATCCTGATCGAAAAACTTGAAGAAGACTACAAGGAAACCGAGAGCAAGGTGACAGCCCTGTCTGAGGATGTCATTGATTCGGAGGACTTCTACAGCGAAAAGAAAAAAGAACCGAAGCCTTCGATCGGTTCAAAACTGTTCGAATGGATTGATACCGCTGTAAAAAAAGTAAAAGAAGCAGACTTGGATTTGAATTTCGGGCACTCGTACGATGTCCAGCATATATTCCAGTTTAAAGACACTGATTTTTCGACTCTGGATATTCAGCTTGCCAACGGCAGCGTCAACCTTGTACCATGGAGCGATTCCGACATCAGAGTCGAATGCCAGGCAAAAGTGTACCGGGCTGAAAATCAGGATGAAGCAAGGCAGGCTTTTCTCCAGCATATCGACTGCGGTGTGGAAGGCGATAAGTTCATGATCCGTACCGAGAAAAAAACGATGAAGACCAACCTTACCGTCTATATACCGGACAAAGAGTACGGCAAAATCCGCTTTAAACTGTTTAACGGCCCGGTCAGAGGGGAACATTTAAACGTAAAAGAGCTGTCCGCCAAAACGACGAACGGCGTGCTGTCGTTCTCTGCTCTCACGGCAGGAAAAGCTTCATTGGAAACTGCAAATGGACAAATCAAACTAGCCGACCATACTTGCGGAGAGATTGAAGCGGAAACCATCAATGGATTGATCGACCTTAAAGGTTCATGCGAGGCGCTTGACCTGCAGAGCTTTAACGGCAATATCGCGGCAACAGTCAAAAATCCGCACTGCCGGACGGCATATGTGAAAACAACGACTGGAAGCGTAGAGTTGAATGTTCCCCGGGACTGCGCTGTTACAGCGGAGCTGAAAAGCAATCTCGGTTCTCTGTCTCATGATCTTTCAGATGCAGAAATTTTAAAGGAAAAAAACGAGACAATCCAGAAGGAAATGTACCTAAAAGCAAATCAAAATCATGATCATAGCATGACCGTGTTTTTGGAATCGAAGACAGGATCGATCCATTTAAACCATACACAGGAGTGATACAATGAAAAGGCTATTTCGATCCGAAACAGACAGAAAGATTGCCGGGGTCGTCGGAGGTCTTGCTGAATATTTAAATATGGATGCGTCATTGCTGAGAATCATTACGGTTCTATTATTTATATTTTCGACCGGAGTTCCCGTCCTGCTGATTTATATTGTCTGGGTATTCCTTGTGCCGAATGAAGGAGACGTCAACAGATGATGAGATGGATTATAAACGTTCTTGTCAATGCCTTATTATTAATTGTCATTGCCGGTTACTTTGATGCGGTTCACGTCAGAAGCATCGGAGCAGCCATTACGGCAAGCTTGATTTTATCCATCTTAAATATGTTTGTGAAGCCCGTGCTGGTGATTTTGACGCTGCCCGTCACAGTAATTACGCTAGGTTTATTTTTGTTTATCATCAATGCGATCACTCTTTATATGACCGCGTCCATTATGGGGGACAGTTTTGACCTGGACGGCTTTGGGACAGCCATTTTTGCGTCGATCGTCCTGTCGGTTTTTCACTTGCTCATTCAAAAAGCAATTATCGAACCGATGTCCAGAAAATAAGTTGAAGTCTGATGAATCATCAGGCTTCTTTTTTTTGCCCGGATGTCTCTTTCATAAAAATGATCTGTAAAGGCAAAATACGAAAGGGAGGTAGACGATGAAAAAGTACAGAAATCGCCAAACCCTTTTATTGTTGGCCGCAGTTTTACTTTTTGCCTTGCAGATCCCGATTTCGTCCGCATCGGGTGAAGAGCATATTCAGCCTGGTTCACCGGTTATCAGGCATACTCCTGTTGAACAAGTTCAAAAAGGAGATGACATATATTTTTCCGCGCAGGCGGCCGCCGACACGGTCATTTTATATTACAAGCAGCATGACGAATTGCCGTATCGGGCGATTCCGATGGAAGTTGAGCCGGGCAGACAGAACGCCTATATTGCCAAATTGGAAAGCGAATCCATAGCATCCGGCAAAGTCCAGTACTACATTGAAGCTCAAGTCGGCGACTCCTCTGTGAAGACGGATGTGTATACTGTCGCCCTGAAAGGCATGCGTACAGATACACAAAAGCTTCCGGAGCTGTTGATCACGGAAATGGTAGTCGACACGTCAAACACCGGTGGAAAGGACGGCTATGAATTTATTGAAGTTTATAACAATACCAATAAAGCTGTTCATCTGAACAGCTACAAAATCAAGTACAGACATCCTGAAAAGGGCAAGGAATCAGACGTCATCTGGCCTTTTGAGCACGATGATGTGGCGATTCCTTCCGGTCAAACACACGTGTTTTGGGTGAAAAACCGCTCAAACGGTCATCTGACGGAAAGTGATTTCAATCGGTATTACGGTGTTCACCTTCGTGAAGGCAAAACGCTTACTGCTCTCAAAGGGGGCGGCATGGAGAATACGGCGCCGAGAGAGGTGATCATCTGCACAAACAGCGGAGAAGAGGTCGCATCCGCCCGTTATCAAAGCGAGCCGGATAAAACCGATGTCGCCAAAAATAAAGCGCTTCTGTATCGATATCCGCTGGACGGAACGAAGCATATGAAAATCATATCGGCCGGGGAAGAAAAACCGTCGCCTGGTTCGCTTCTGAAGACGCAGGCACCTTCACAGACGGTGACGGTTATGCCGGACAGAGAAAAGCCGGATATCCATGATATGACGGATCATCAAGCTGTAAAACCGGGTGAAACGATCCAGCTCTTAGCTGATATGAAAGACAATCGGCAAGTGAAGCAGGCGCAGTTTTTCTACCGCATGAATGATGATGAGCCGTTTACCGAAGTCCGTGTTGAAAAAAGCCGCAATGACGGCCTGTACCGCCACAATATCTATTTTGCCGAACTCATTGGCAAAGAAAAAGTGGAGTACTATATGCGGGCCGGTGATGGATCAAATGTTTCGTCGACTGAAAAGAAAACGATACCGCTCGAACAGCGCATTTTGAAGGGACTCAGGCTGAATGTAAGCGAAGGCGGAACCGTTTCCGGAAAAATGCTGTTGAAAGCCACATCAGAAAAGCCGCCTTCTGAAACGACAATTCGTATTGACGGGATTGAACAAAAAGAAGGTGAACCGGCGCTTGAAAAAAAAGCCTACTTTGCTTTCGATGTCAATCAAACGAATCTGTATTTTAAAAATGCTGTAACGATCGGCAGGAGAGTTCAAAAAGTTTTTGACGATTCGCGCCGCCGGTATGCGACAATTACGGTCCCGGTTTCTCCGGATGAATTTAAAAAAGGAAAGCCGTTTTCGATTAAAGTTCGTTCAGGTACGAAATCAACACCATTTGAACAAACTGCAGAAGAAAACAGGGATGATTTTGTCCTCAAGAACCCCCGCCTCATACTCGCGGATGGGACCATCATCCGCGATGAGCGATACGACGATCCGAAAGCCGAGCTTCCGGCCGGTGACGGCCCTGGGGCGCATGAATGGTATGAATTCCGTTTTACGATTCCGGAAGCCAAGTTTGCATCGCTTGCGAGTCAATGGCATACACGCGCCTGGAACGAAGGGCAGCACATCGTTGAAGCGGAGAATGGCGAAGAAAGGCTCATCCGCAGGGTAACGGTCGATAACACAGGTCCTGAGATCAAAACGTCATTAAAAGACGGCAGGACGTATAAAGGGTCGTTTGAGATCAATGCGGCCGCACACGATAAATGGAGCGGGATGAAAAGCATAAAAGCCTTTCTTGACGGCAAAAAGATTGCGCTTCCCTATCTCGTATCTTCTGCCCGCCTGGATGCGGGAAAGCACGAGTTGAAAATAAAAGCGGAGGACAGCGCCGGCAACCTGTCAATCGTAAAAAAGGCATTTTACATTAAAGAGGAAAAGCCGGACAAGCCCGCTCGGGTCAAAAATACACCCGGCAGCACACATGCTAAGCTCGCCGTCCGCGTCAAGGACCCGACAAAAGATAAGATGAAAGTGTCATTCCATCAGGGATTTCAGTACACAGTAAAAGACGAAGAGCATGTTGATGTGTCAGCGAACGAAAGCGGGACGGAACCTCCGCAAAGCTTTGCGGTCAGGGGGGAAAAGGCGCTGACAAAAGAAGAGCGCAGCGGCATGTCCGCACTTGACGGAAAAGGTTTTGAAACCTCATCAACAACAAAGTTTCCGTACCATCGCTTTGATGTAAAAGTGGATGAAAATACGGGGCCGAACGACAAGGTGGAAGTGCTGTGGCGCGGGAGTTCGCTTCCCGGCAGAAAAGTCTCCATGTTCGCCTGGAACTGGGCCAGCAAGAGGTGGGAGACGCTTGCATTCCATGTTGCAAAGGATGGCAAACCTTTTACCCTCAAAGGAAGCATAAAAGCCGCCGATTATATCCGCCAATCCAAGGCGAGCATCATCATTCAGGATCAAATTCAGCTTTCGCAAAATGACTATACATTTGTGTGGATGTCTGATACGCAATATTATTCGGAAAGCTATCCGCACATTTTTGAACGTCAGGTCAAGTGGATCGCGGAACAAAAGGACAAGCTGAACATTCAGTACGTCTTTCATACGGGGGACCTTGTGGATGAAGCGGATCAGCCGCTGCAATGGAAGCGCGCCGACCAGTTCATGAAAGTTCTCGACGACAATCAAGTTCCATACGGCGTGCTGGCGGGCAATCACGATGTCAGCCATAAAGACCGGTCATATTTGAAATTCGGCAGGTACTTCGGGGAGAGGCGTTTTAAACAAAAACCGCATTACGGCGGGTCTTATCAGAATAACAAAGGGCATTACGACCTCATTTCCAGCGGGGGCAACGACTATATCATGGTGTCGATGGGGTGGGGAATCGGAAAAAAAGAACTGCAGTGGATAGATGATGTTCTGAAACGCCATCCCGATCGAAAAGCGATTTTGGCATTTCACGAGTTTTTGCTTGTCAGCGGAAGCAGAAGTCCAATCGGGGAGAAAATATTTGAACAGATCATCAAGCGGAATCCGAATGTGATTGCCGTATTGAGCGGTCACTATCACAGCTCCAACTTAAAAGTCGACAAGCTTGATGATAACGGGGACGGCAAGCCGGATCGCAAGGTTTATCAAATGCTTGCCGACTATCAGGGCGGTCCTGAAGGAGGCCAAGGTTATTTAAGAATTCTCCATGTGGATCCGAAGCATGACACGATCCATGTCAAAACGTATTCGCCATATCTTGATGACTATAACTTTTATGATCCGCACCAATTTGGCCCGAAGGACGAGTTCAACATTAAAACGGATCTGAAACCGAGGAAGAAAAAGGTTAAAACCGATTATTTTGAGCTGAATGTCTTTTCGAACAAGGAAATTGGGAAAGCAAAAACGGTGAAAAGCGGAAAGACGGCTTCCGTGACGTGGAAAGATTTGCAGCCGAATACAACCTATTTCTGGTACGCCGCAGCTTCAGATCAATACGGCGGCAACAGCAGGTCTCAAATGTGGAGATTGACGACAAAAGACGATGGCATGAAATCCTTTTTAATAGATCAAACAGCCGGGGCGGGCTCGGCCCTGAGGCAATTGTCGGGGAGCCCCCCGCCGGCCGGGATGATTTTAAAGAAAGGGACAAACCTCCCAATTGCTGAAATCAGCTTGTGGCTGGCGGCGGTTTTCCTTTGCGAACGCAAAAAGCATTTGTTTTCCTAAGAGGGAGCAAATGCTTTTTAGTTTGTCACGTCTTTTTTTAGACGGCTTGCCGTGTCGGTTTGTTTTTTCCTATAAAGCGATAAAACGCTGACAGAAGCAATGACTGCAAGTGAAAGGACGGCGGCTGTGAAGTAGAGGTTAAAAAACCCCGCTCCCACACTTTCATGGATCGCTTCGCTTATGATGTCTTTTACTTTTGGGTCGGAAATTTGGCTGAGGGATTCGCTCAGCCTTGATACGTCCGTCTCACCGCCTGCAAACCCCTTCAGAGTGATCCCTGCATCATTCAGCTTATGTTTGATATGTGTGCCGATATTTTCGTAGCCGGCCGTTATATATCCTGCATACAGCGCGGGCGCCAAGGTCATCCCCATCTGCCTGACGAGCGATAATGTACCGAGCGCTGTCCCGTAATCCTGTTTTGCCGCCTCGGATACAAGCATATTTAACGGCGCGCCTAACAGAAAGCCAAAACCGACCCCTGCGATGATGCTTGCCAAAACAAATTCCCACTTCTCTGTCACCCAGGAGGACAAGAGCAAAAACCCGGCGAACGAAATGACGCCAGAGAGCCGGGCCGCCTTTACCGGTCCTTTTCGATCGGCGAGCATTCCGCCGAGCCCGGCTCCTATCCCTGAAGCCAGCGCAAGAGGCGTCATCCAATACCCCGCTTTTTCAGGAGCGACGTGCAAATATTGTTCCGCATATGCAGGAATAAAAATAACGGCTGCCAAGAGTCCGCCGGATAAAAATCCGATAAAAAGCGTCCATTGAAACACCTTGTTTTTTAATAAACTGTAGGCAAGGATCGGGTCGCCTCCCTTCAGCTCTACGCGCTTTTCGTAAAAAATGAGTCCCGCAAACAGCGCGCAGCCGATCAGGAGAAAAAAGTAAACCTTTGGATCGGACAAGACGGCAGACAGGCGCTGTCCGTTTATATTCGTTATTCCGTACATCACAGCTAAAATCGCAAGAGACAATATCACAGTTCCGGCCAGATCTAGGGGTTTTCGTGTTCCGCCTTTTGTCTCCTTCATCAATGGAACGCTGAGGATGATCAGTGCTGCGGCAATCGGAAGGTTGATCAAAAACAGCCAGTGCCAGCTTCCGGTCATATCCAAAATAAAGCTGCCGATATTCGGACCGAGCACTGCCGCGATTCCGTTCATCGCACCTAAAAGCCCCAAGGCGGTTCCCTGTTTTTCTTTAGGCAGCGCAGTGAGAATATGCGAGCTCCCGATAATAAAGATTCCGCCTCCGCCAAGCGATTGAATCAGCCTCGCCAACAAGAACATCGGGAAGTTTTGGCTCAATGCAACGAGCAGCGAACCGGCGCCAAACAGCAAGACTTCGATGATAAACAGCTTTTTGCGTCCATACCGGTCAGACAGCTTTCCGACGATCGGAACGCTGACTGCCAAACCGAGCGTATAAAGCGTGATGCCCCATGCTCCCCATGAGGGGGATACTTGAAAAGAATCATTGATTGTCGTCAGTGCCGCTGAAATGATGCCGTTGTCTAAAGCAGCCATAAACACGCCGATCGTAAACAATAATACAGCCCACTTTTGGTTCACGCCACGTATCCTCCTTTTTCATTAACTTCGAATGAATAATTCACTTTGAATGAATTATTTTTATCATCCTTAAAAAAGCACGTTTTGTCAAAAGAAATTTTTCAACAAAAAAAGCTGCACCGGTTTCCGGGCAGCTTGTCTATTCATCATCGGCTTTTAACGCTTTTTCAAGAATTGTAAGGCCTTCATTCACTTTGTTTTTTTCCTGTTCATTCAGCTTCTGAAGCGCTCTTTTGAGCTTTTCATGCCCTTTTTTGTAAAGGCTCCGAAAAATCCCCTTCGCATCTTCGGTTAATTCAACCACAATCGTTCGCCGGTCTTGCTCGGAATGTGTTCTTTTGATAAAGTTCGCCTGTTCAAGGCGGCTGAGCAGTCCGGTCATATTCGAAAGGGAAGCTCCCATTTTTTCGGCGATTTCTGAGACTTTCAGTGTGCCGTGGTTGTTCAGAAGCATTAAAACCTTCATTTGCGGCATGCTGAGATCGAGCTTCATCCATTCGGAGACATCCCCCAAGCCGGCAGCAGTCAGTACTTTCATATAAAGAACCCATGTCTCTTTTTCTTCCGGTGTCAAAATGTCTTCGTTCAGCACGGTTGTATCATGAATATTGTATTTCAACGGTTCTTCACTTCCTTTTCGCGTTCCTCTTTACATACTACTGATTTTTCGCTTTGAAAGAAAGCACTTCATCGAAGTGTCAAGGGGGCCATTTTCAAAAAATGTTTTAGGTTCATTTTGAAAGTGATAGAATAAAGCTGAATGTCTAGTTCTTCATCTGAGAAGAGGAGGGTGCATCAATCGTGCCGAAAGTTCGAACAAAAGATGTGATGGATAAATTTAAGCTTGAGCTCATCAGCGGAGAAGAAGGGATCAACCGCCCGATTACGATGAGCGATTTATCAAGACCGGGCCTTGAAATGGCTGGTTATTTTACATACTATCCAAAAGAGAGGGTTCAGCTGCTGGGGAAGACTGAGATTACCTTTTTTGAAAAGCTTCCAGAGGAGGAAAAAAAGCAGCGGATGCTGTCGTTATGCACGGAAATTACACCGGCTATCATCCTTTCCCGTGATTTGCCGATTCCGCCTGAACTCGTGGAGGCATCCGAAGAAAACGGCGTGCCTGTGCTTCGTTCCCCATTAAAGACGACGCGCCTGACGAGCCGTCTGACGAATTTTCTTGAAAGCCAGCTGGCTCCGACAACTGCGATTCACGGCGTCCTCGTCGACGTTTACGGCGTCGGGGTGCTCATTATCGGAAAGAGCGGCGTTGGAAAAAGCGAAACGGCTTTGGAGCTTGTCAAAAGAGGCCATCGCCTTGTGGCGGATGACTGCGTTGAGATCAGACAGGAAGACCAGGATACATTGATCGGAAGCGCGCCTGAATTAATTGAGCATCTCCTGGAAATCAGAGGTCTTGGCATTATCAATGTCATGACGTTATTTGGCGCGGGGGCGGTCAGAAGCTTTAAACGAATTACCCTTGTCATGAGCTTGGAGCTTTGGGAGCAAGGAAAGCAGTACGACCGCTTAGGGCTTGAAGAAGAAACAATGAAAATTATTGATACAGACGTTCCAAAGCTGACAATTCCGGTTCGTCCGGGAAGAAACCTTGCCGTCATCATCGAAGTGGCCGCAATGAACTTCAGACTGAAGAGAATGGGGCTGAATGCCGCGGAGCAATTTACCCATAAGCTTGCGGATGTAATTGAAGATGGTGAGCTTGAAGAATAGGAGCTGACAATATGAATGAAACGATTGAACCATTAAATCCGATTGCTTTTCAACTGGGGCCGATCGCTGTCCATTGGTACGGTATTATCATCGGCCTTGGCGCTTTGCTCGGTTTGTGGCTGGCAGTCAGGGAAGGCGAACGTAGGGGACTGCATAAAGACACCTTTGTCGATTTGGTGCTTTTTGCGATTCCGATTGCCATTTTATGTGCAAGAGCATATTATGTCATTTTTCAATGGGGTTATTACAGTGAACATCCTGACCAGATTATTCAAATATGGAACGGCGGCCTTGCGATTCATGGCGGACTGATCGGCGCCGTGCTGACGGGAATCATTTATGCGAAAGTCAAGGGGCTTTCGTTTTGGAAGCTGGCTGATATCGCTGCTCCAAGCATTCTGCTTGGTCAGGCGATCGGACGCTGGGGAAACTTTATGAACCAGGAAGCGCACGGTGAGGCGGTCTCAAGAGCGTTTTTAGAAAACCTCCACCTGCCTGATTTTATCATCAATCAAATGTATATTGACGGACAATACTACCAGCCTACCTTTTTGTATGAATCGCTGTGGAGCTTTACGGGAGTCGTTGTTCTGCTTCTTTTAAGAAAAGCGAATTTAAAGAGAGGCGAACTGTTCTTAATCTACGTTATTTGGTATTCGATGGGACGCTACTTTATCGAAGGCCTTAGAACGGACAGTCTGATGCTGACGGAGAATCTTCGCATCGCACAGGTTATTTCGATCGTACTGATCCTCTGTGCAGCTGCGCTGATAGCCTACAGACGTTTCAAAGGCAGAGAGATTAAACGGTATCAGGAGATGTAGCGACTTTACTAAGGGGAGGACAACAATGAAGGGAACTTTAAAAGCCGGCGCTGTGGCGGGGCTGAAAACAACGTGGACGCTTGGAAAAGTGATTTTTCCTGTCACGCTGATTGTCAGCCTTCTTCAGCATACACCGGTGATGGACTGGTTGATCAAACTGATCACGCCGGCGATGGGGATTTTCGGGTTGTCAGGGGAAGCGGCGATACCGCTTGTGCTCGGCAACATGCTGAACTTGTATGCCGGAATTGCGGGAATTTTAACGCTTGATTTGACCGTTAAAGAAGTGTTTATTTTAGCGGTTATGCTGTCGTTTTGCCACAACTTGATTATCGAGTCGACTGTTGCTTCAAGGGTCGGAATCAAAATATGGCTGATTTTGCTCGTGCGCATCGGTCTCGCTGTTTTTTCGGCCATTATCATCAACCTTGTCTGGCATGGCGGGCAGGATGCGGCCAAATACGGCTTAATCTCAGCGAAAAGCGCCGCTCCTTCCGGCTGGTTTGACATTGCGCTAGAAGCCGTGACCAAGGCGGGTCTTGGTGTCCTTCAGCTTGCAGCCATCGTAATACCGCTGATGATCATCATTCAATATATGAGAGACCTCGGCTGGCTGAATGCTTTTTCAAAGTGGTTTGCACCGATAACGAGAATGCTTGGAATGAAAGAGAACACCTCAATGACAATGGTTGCCGGGCTGACGATCGGCCTTGCATACGGGGCCGGCGTTATGATCAAAGCGGTCGAAGAAGACGGCGTCAGCAAAAGGGATGTCACGCTTGCTTTTATTTTTCTCGTCGCCTGCCACGCGGTTGTTGAAGATACATTGGTATTTATCCCGCTCGGCATTCCGGTCTGGCCTCTTTTGTTGATCAGGCTTGCGACCGCGGTTCTGCTGACGATCGCGATTTCGCGCTTCTGGAGAAAGCCGGGTTATTCCGTTCGCAGAAAGGAAGCTTTGTATGAAAGTTAATACGGTTTTATTTGATTTGGATGGAACGCTCATCAATACAAATGAGCTGATTATCGCCTCATTTTTGCATACGCTCGATCATTATGCACCGGGACGCTATAAACGGGAGGATGTTCTTGCTTTCATCGGACCTTCCCTTTATGAAACGTTCTCAAGCATTCAAAAGGATAAGGCTGAAGAAATGATCACCATGTACCGGACATTTAATCATCAGATGCATGATGAACTGGTAACCGAGTATGAGACGGTTTACGAGACGCTTGAACGCCTTGCGGAAGAAGGCTATAAGCTCGGCATCGTCACGACAAAGCTGCGGGACACCGTCATCATGGGGCTTAAACTGACTGGGCTTGATGCCTTTTTCGAGACGGTTGTGACGCTGGATGACGTCGAGCGGCCGAAGCCTGACCCCGAGCCTGTTTTGCTCGCCCTTTCCAAGCTTGGCAGCCGTCCGGAAGAAGCCATTATGATCGGTGATAATTACCACGATATTTTAGCCGGGAAGAATGCTGGAACGAAAACAGCAGGCGTTGCATGGACGATTAAGGGAGAAGAAAGCCTGGCCAAACACGAGCCTGATTTTATGCTTCAGCAAATGAGCGACCTCCTTCACATTCTTGGGGTGGAGAAAGTTTGAGAAAAACGAAGCGCTACCCGGTGTCCGGCGCCAATTCCTTATGGCACATCTATCAGACGGTTCCGTTTTTTAAAGTAGTCAAAAACTTTATTGTCATTCAGGCGGCGCGCTATACGCCGTTTCTTGGAATGAAAAACTGGATGTACCGGACGTTTTTGCGGATGAAAATCGGAGAGAAATGCTCGTTTGCTTTAATGGTCATGCCGGATATCATGTTTCCCGAAAAAATCTCAGTCGGGCGAAACACCGTAATCGGCTATAATACGACCATTTTGGCGCACGAGTATTTAATAAAAGAATATCGGCTCGGTGAGGTGATCATCGGCGATGAAGTCATGATAGGAGCCAATACGACGATCCTCCCGGGCGTCGAGATCGGAGACGGCGCCGTCATTTCCGCCGGTACGCTCGTTCATAAAGATGTGCCTCCGGGCGCTTTTGTCGGCGGCAATCCGATGCGGCTGATCTATACAAAAGAAGAAATGGAAAAAAGATTGGAGACCCCCGCTGAATAAAGAGCGGGGGCCTTTATTTGCAATCAGTGTTAAAATTCATGATTGTTTCTTTCCGTAGCATGCTTCACACCGATCCATTTCTGACCGACTTTTGAGTATCTTGTATTTGTCATTGTAACGGAACTTGTACTGCTGTCGGTTCGGAAGATCGCCTCTTTCATGTTTGTAATCGTACAGTTATCAATATTGACCACGGCTTTAAATGTCGAGCCTCCGAGCTGGCGAATGAATTTGCCTCCTTGATCGGCAGTAAAATTTTTCACGGTAAATGTGCTCGCTTTATTAATCTGAAAGATTTTGTCCGCGGCAAGCCGGGCCGATCCTCCGTTTATCGTGACACTTCCTTCGCTTTTGACAGTCAAGGCATCTTCGCCGACATCTTCCCAAACAACGTTGTTTATGGAAGCGTTTCCATATGTGTGAACACCATCAGCAGCAGGAGCGCCAAGCACGACATTTTTGAGCGTTGCACCATCCTCCACTTTGAAAATCGGTTTTTGATCCTCGCGTTGGCTGCCGTCCCCGAGCTCCGGACCTGCAATCAGCCGCTTGCCTTTTCCGTCATACGTTTGGCCTTTCTCGACTACGATCGTTTTGTGAACGACCTCGGCGGCCAAAGCTTTTTCAGGCAGAGCCTGTCCAAACCCGCATACGAGCAAACCTGACAAAATAACCGTACCTGCTAATCTCTTCATCATTTCCATCCTCCTCAAGAAATATTTTTGAAACAGGTGTGTGTCTCCCTTAAATGAAAGTGATTTCTGGTCATTATGTAATAAAATGAGACACCTATTTCGGTACTATCATATATGCGAGCTTGCTGAATGTAAACAAGTATTTTGAATATTATGAAAAAACAGTAAATTAAACATGTGCAGAAAGGTTGTTTTCTGTATTTTGGATTTATCAAAAGGGTAAAGCGGCTTAATTTAATAAGGGCTGAAAGAACTAAAAAAAGGCAGGGATTAATCTGCCTTTTTAGGCGGCGATCACGATCGCCTGACTGCCCATCTGTTTCCATGATTTTTCAAAATTTTCTCTGTCTGTTTTTCTGTTTTTATATCCGTACGGATCATTCACATAAACGTAATCCTCATCATAGCCTGTCACGGCAACACTGTGAACGCTGTACGTCACATCGACTTTGCCTGACGGTGTATTCCATGTTTCCATATCGTTGACTGGGGTGAAATGTACAGTGGTGATGACCCAAACCGGTCTGCCCTGATTCAGCTGTTCATAAATTTTTCCCGGCTCACTTCCCGTCAGATCGACCGCTTTATTACCTGCGTATGAATGGGCCAAATCGTAAATCGGGCCATGGTAGACACTCAGTCCGGGTCCGTTTTCCATATCGCCGACAAAGCCGTCGTTAGGATTTCCCTTTAAGCCGTTTTCATATTGCAGAGGCACTCTTTTCACCTCATTGGCAAGTTCAGTTTTTGTGACACTATATCCGCTGTAGTTTAAGATCATCGCCAGGCTGGCGACTTCACAGCCGTTATAAAGCTTCGGCGGGTCCATTTGGTTGATCAGCGGAACGTCAAGCGGCTGACGCTCTCCTTTATTATTCGCATTGTCAGCAGCAGTTTTATGGCTGCTGTGCAACATTTCGGCTAACGGGCTTAACGCATCTTTAGAAAACAGTATAAGAACGGCGGTCATAAGAACTGCTACGAAAAAAATAAAAAAAAGAGTTTTGAAAAATTTCATTCTGAGTCTCCTGTCTTCCCGTTGCTGGTTTGGTTAAGGCAAAGATTTGCGATCGTATATATATTATAACATCAAGATGTTCATTACATAAAAGTTATCATTTCCCATACGGTGCAGGCGTCTATTTTATGAGCGGCTGTTGATTTTGATTCTTTTATCTGTTAGCATATTATCATATTAGCGAACTAAAGGATTCGGAATTTTCCTTCAAACGGTTATGGGGGTGCAAGTGTAAATGTTTATGTTTGAAAAACCGCATGGCATGCGGGATACGCTGCCTATGCTTTACGAAACAAAGAAAAAGGTGCGCTCTTCATTAACAGAGGTGATGGCTTTGTGGGGGTATCAGTTCATGGAGACGCCTGCCCTTGAATTTTATGATACGGTCGGTGTGCAGTCGGCCATATTGGATCAGCAGTTGTTTAAACTCCTTGATCAGGAGGGGCAGACGCTCGTGTTAAGGCCTGATATGACGGCTCCAATCGCCAGGGTGGCGGCCTCAAAGCTTCATAAAGACGATCATCCGCTCAGAGTAGGCTATGCTGCAAATGTGTTCCGGGCACAGGAGCGTGAAGGAGGACGCC
Source organism: Bacillus sp. FSL R7-0646 (assembly GCF_037969865.1). Lineage (NCBI taxonomy): Bacteria > Bacillati > Bacillota > Bacilli > Caryophanales > Bacillaceae > Bacillus > Bacillus sp. FSL R7-0646. The sequence continues at coordinate 3,549,025 of NZ_CP150217.1, read as the reverse complement.
CCGCCGAATTTGAGCAAGTCGGCGTTGAACTGATCGGCGATGGATCGACAAGCGCTGACGCAGAAGTGATTGCGCTCGTCATTTTTTCGCTTAAAAATGCCGGCCTGACTTCATTTAAAATCTCGATCGGCCATGTCGGTATTTTAGACGCCTTGTTTGTGGAAGTTTTAGGGAATGAAGAAAGGGCTCATGTCCTGCGGCGCTATTTATACGAAAAGAACTATGTCGGCTATCGGGAGCATGTAAAATCCCTCAATTTATCCTCAATTGATAAAAGCAGGCTGCTGGAGCTTTTGGAGCTGAGGGGCGGTATTGAAACGTGCAGCAGGGCGGCATCCATCGTCGATTCTGAAAAAGGAAAACGTGCGGTTTTAGAACTTGAAACGCTATGGGAGACGCTCGGCGATTATGGTTGCACAGACGACATTAAGCTCGATTTAGGCATGGTCAGCCATATGAGCTACTATACCGGTGTTTTGTTTGAAATCTATGCTGAAAACGTCGGCTTTCCGATCGGAAACGGCGGCAGATATGATCAGCTTCTCGGCCGCTTCGACTCACCCGCACCGGCAACCGGTTTCGGCATCAGGACTGACAGGCTGCTGGAAGCATTGAAGCCGGCGGAAGAACAAGAAAAGATCGATGTCGTCATCTTCAGCACAGAACAGAGAAAAGAGGCAATCAGATTTGCCGAAGAAGAACGAAGAAAAGGCAAAAAAGTCGTCATGCAGGACTTAGCGGGAATCGGAGATATTGATCAAATGACAAAGTCTTTTCAAAACGTGACCTATTTTATCGGAGCCAGAAAGGAAGAGAAGCATGGGTAAGGAATTGACGATTGCGATGCCGAAAGGGCGGATATTTGAGGAAGCGGCCGATATGCTTCGAAAAGCAGGCTATCAGCTCCCGGAAGAATTCGACGATTCGAGAAAGCTGATCATTCAAGTGCCTGAAGAAAACCTTCGCTTTATCCTCGCTAAGCCGATGGATGTCACAACATATGTCGAGCACGGGGTGGCCGATGTCGGAATCGCAGGCAAAGATGTCTTGCTAGAAGAAGAACGAGATGTCTATGAGGTTCTTGATTTAAACATCAGCAAATGCCGTCTTGCCGTAGCCGGCCTGCCCGAGACGGCGGCAGACACCGTTGCGCCCCGGGTTGCGACCAAGTACCCGAATGTCGCATCAAGCTACTTCAGAGAACAGGGAGAACAAGTGGAAATCATCAAGCTCAACGGGTCGATTGAACTCGCTCCGCTGATCGGGCTTGCCGGCCGAATCGTTGATATCGTATCAACAGGGCAGACTTTGCGTGAAAACGGGCTAGTTGAAACTGAAAAAATTTGCGACATCACATCCCGCTTAATCGTAAATCCTGTCAGCTATCGAATGAAAGACGCAGTCATCGATGAAATGGCTTCAAGACTTTCTCTTATTGTGGAAGGAGAAAAAGCAAAATGAAGATCAAATCCATCAGCGGAAATACGTCGGTTTCACTAAAACGCTCTATTGACGCCGGAACGGAGGAACAAAGAAAAGCAGTCCGCGGCATTATCGAAGAAGTGAAAAAGAACGGAAATGCAGCTGTTTCCGCATTCACAAGACAATTTGACGGAGCGGATGTGGCCGGCTTTCGCGTTTCCGAAGAGGAAATCAAGGAAGCATACAGCGCGCTCGAAGAACGTGATCTCGAGATTATTCAGGCGGCGATTTTCAACATTAAAGAATATCATGAGCGTCAGCTCGCAACATCTTGGTTTTACCACCGCAAGGACGGAACGATGCTCGGCCAAAAAATTACGCCGCTTGATTCAGCGGGGGTGTATGTGCCCGGCGGAACGGCTGCTTACCCATCATCCGTTCTGATGAATGTCATTCCGGCGCTTGTTGCAGGCGTCGACCGCATTGTCCTTGCCTCACCTCCGGGAAAAGACGGTAAATTGTCGGCGGGAGTGCTGGCTGCTGCTGCGGAGCTTGGCGTCACAGAGATTTACAAAATGGGCGGTGCCCAAGCGATTGCCGCATTGGCTTACGGAACGGAAACGATTACCCCCGTCGATAAAATTACGGGACCCGGAAATATTTACGTCGCCTTGGCTAAACGGGAAGTATTCGGCCAGGTTGATATCGATATGATCGCGGGTCCAAGTGAAATCGCCATACTCGCTGACAGTACGGCAAACTACCGGGAAATCGCCGCAGATCTACTTTCACAGGCTGAACACGATGCGATGGCATCGAGCATTCTTGTCACCGATTCAGAGACGCTTGCCGAATCCGTTTTAAAAGAGGTTTACAGACAGCTCGAACATCTTCCGAGAAAAGAGATTGCACGGCAGTCGATTGACAACTATGGCCTGATCTATGTTACAGAGACGATGAATGAAGCAGTTTCCGTCATCAATGAGCTCGCTCCTGAACATTTGGAAATTTTAACAGTTCAACCCGATGCGCTGCTGGGACAGATCAAACATGCGGGCGCCATTTTCCTGGGCCGCTACAGTTCAGAGCCGGTGGGCGATTATTTTGCAGGCCCTAATCATGTCCTGCCGACTAACGGTACAGCCAGATTTTCAAGCCCGCTAAATGTGACAGACTTCCAAAAGCGCTCCAGCATCATTTCCTACAGCAGGGAAGCTTTCCGCGCGAATGCTGAGAAAATTGCGGCCTTTGCCAGATTGGAAGGGCTTGAAGCACATGCAAGAGCAATTGAATCCAGAAACCGGGAGGAAGACTGATGAGAAAAGCCGAACGGGCAAGAAAAACCAATGAAACTGATATTAAATTATCCTTTCATATTGACGGAGAAGGAAAAGCGGATATTCAAACGGATGTCCCGTTTATGACACATATGCTTGATTTATTTACAAAACACGGGCAGTTTGACCTTTCAATTGAAGCGAAAGGCGATGTTGAAATAGACGACCACCATACGACGGAAGATATCGGAATTTGTCTCGGACAGGCGCTTTTGGAAGCGCTCGGAGATAAACAAGGAATCAAACGCTACGGTTCGAGCATGGTGCCGATGGATGAAGCGCTCGCCCAGGTTGCGATTGATCTGAGCAACAGGCCGCACCTCGAGTTCAGAGCTGAATTCCCAAGCAGGAAAATCGGAACATTTGATACAGAGCTTGTCCATGAATTTTTGTGGAAGTTTGCACTGGAAGCGCGAATGAATCTGCATGTCATCGTTCATTACGGTACGAACACACACCATATGATCGAGGCCATTTTTAAAGCGCTGGGACGTGCGCTTGATGAAGCGGCATTGATCGATCCGCGGGTCAAGGGAATTCCATCAACGAAAGGAATGCTGTAAATGATCGGTGTCATAGATTACGGAATGGGAAACCTGTACAGCGTTTCTAAAGCGCTTGAACGGATTGATGCCCCTTATTTTGTGTCCGAGCATCCGGATGAACTGAAGAGAGCGGACAGCTATATCCTTCCGGGAGTCGGCGCTTTTCGGGATGCAATGGAGATTTTAACCGAGACCGGCCTGAAAACATTTATTCAAGCTGCCGCAAACGAAGGAAAGCCTCTTCTCGGCATATGCCTCGGCATGCAGCTTTTGTTTGAAGAAAGCGAAGAACACGGGGCGTCAGAAGGGCTCGGCCTGTTGAAAGGAAAAGTCGTTAAACTGAAAGACTGTGATCAAGCGGGAAATCGCTTAAAAGTGCCTCACATGGGCTGGAATCTTCTCAAAGTCCACCGCGAGTCGCCGCTTTTGCCAAAAGCGAAAGAAGGATTCGCGTATTTCGTTCATTCGTATTATGTCAGCGGAATCGAAGAGGAAGCTTTGCTTGCAAGCGCCGAATACGGTGTGTGTGTACCCGCTGTCGTCGGTCTTGGCAATGTATACGGGGCCCAGTTCCATCCGGAAAAGAGCAGTACGGTCGGCATGTTGATCTTAGAGCGGTTCAAGCAGTTTACACAAGAACAGAAGGTGAAAAAATGAGCGAGTTTACTGTATATCCTGCCATTGACATAAGAAACGGCAAGTGCGTCAGGCTCATCCAGGGAGATTACGAAAAAGAAACGATTTACGGTCATTCCCCTCTGGAGATGGCCTCACGGTTTGCTGAAGAGGGGGCAAGCTGGATTCATCTTGTCGATTTGGACGGCGCAAGAGAAGGCAAAAAAGTGAACGGCGGCCACGTCATAAGCATTGCTGATAAGCTTGACGTTAAAGTGCAAGTCGGCGGCGGCATCAGGACCGAAAAAGACGTGTATGACTACTTGTCGCAAGGCGTTGAGAGGGTGATCCTAGGCAGCTCTGCCGTATCAAATACCGAGTTTGTCAAAAAAATGCTGAAGGCCTACGGAGGGCACATCGCAATCGGTCTTGACGCAAGAGACGGATTTGTTTCGACTGAAGGGTGGCTTGAGACCTCTTCCGTTAGAGCGGAAGAGCTTGGCCGCGAGCTTGCAAATGAAGGTGCAGAAGTTTTTATCTTCACTGACATTGCGACTGACGGTATGCTGTCAGGACCTAATATCAACAGTACAGTGGAGCTTGCCAGGGCAACCGGCAAACAAGTCATTGCCTCCGGCGGCGTCAGTTCTCTCGCCGATCTTGAGGCGCTCGCTTCCCGCGCTTCGGAAGGCGTCTCTGGCGCTATTGTCGGAAAAGCTCTTTATACCAACCAATTTACCGTGGCTGAAGCGCTTGAAAGGGTGGCGGCAAAGTGATCACAAAACGAATCATCCCGTGTTTGGACGTAAAAGATGGACGCGTTGTCAAAGGTGTACAATTTGTTGAATTGAAAGATGCCGGCGACCCGGTTGAACTGGCTGAAGTATATGATCATGAAGGCGCAGATGAGCTTGTTTTTCTCGATATCTCGGCTTCCCACGAGGGGAGAAAAACGATGGTTGATGTCGTTGAAAGAGTGGCGGCCAAGCTGGCGATCCCGTTTACCGTCGGCGGCGGCATCAATCGTTTGGATGATATGAAAACGATACTGCGGGCCGGAGCCGACAAAGTTTCCGTCAATACGGCTGCCGTTCTCCGGCCGGAACTGATAACGGAAGGCGCCGACTTTTTCGGCTCTCAATGCATTGTCGTCGCGATTGATGCAAAATACGATCCAGAAGCTGATCTGTACTATGTTTATACACACGGCGGTCGGAAAAAAACGAACCTTGAGGCCGTTTCCTGGGCGAAGGAAGCCGTTCGGCGGGGAGCAGGTGAAATCCTGCTGACAAGCATGGATTCAGACGGAGAAAAGAACGGATTTGACTGCAGGCTGACAAAGCTTGTGTCAGAAGCCGTTTCAGTCCCGGTCATTGCATCCGGAGGCGCAGGGCGTGCGGACCACATGTATGATGCGTTTGCAGAAGGCCGGGCGGACGCGGCTCTTGCCGCATCTATCTTTCATTACAAAGAAACATCTGTAAAAGAAGTAAAAGCTTATTTAAAAGAGCGCGGGGTGAATGTAAGATGATCAAGGCAGACGAGTTGACATTTAATGAAGCCGGCTTGATCCCGGCGATTGTCCAGGATGCAGCGAGCAAAGAAGTGCTGACACTAGCTTATATGAATAAAGAATCGTTTGAAAAAACGCTGGAAACGAAGGAGACATGGTTTTTCAGCAGATCGCGCGGAGAGCTCTGGCATAAGGGAGCGACGTCGGGTAACATTCAGCGTGTGAAAGACATCAGGCTTGACTGTGATCAAGATGCGCTCATCGTGCTTGTTGAACCGGCGGGGCCGGCCTGTCATAAAGGAAGCTACAGCTGTTTCTCGCCCGGCGAACATATCAGACAGACTGATGGCGGCCGCTTTGACATCATCAATGAACTTGAAACCGTCATTGCCAAACGGCAGGCTGAAATGCCTGAAGGCGCATATACAACATATTTGTTCCGTGAAGGCGTTGATAAGATTTTGAAGAAAGTTGGCGAAGAAGCGGCGGAAGTCATCATCGCTGCAAAAAACCGTGATCCTGAAGAACTGAAATGGGAGGCGGCTGACCTTCTTTACCATCTGCTCGTTTTGCTGAGGGAGCAGTCCCTTCCGCTTGATGATGTGCTTGGCGTCTTGAAAGAGCGCCATGAAGGATCTGAATCATAAGCACACTGCATACAACCAAAAGGCGGTTGGCCTTTTGGTTGTTTTCCCGGTAGGGGAGCTATTTGATGTTCAATTTCATCACGATTTGCTCTCCGATCGGCCCTGTTTTTCTTTCCCCTGTGCCGGCAAACCCGGCTTTAACATACAGGTGCTGGGCCGCGGTGTTTTTCACGTTCACAACCAGCACGACTTCATGACAATGGGTGAACTCCTTGGAGACAAACTCTGGAAGTTTGAGCATTCCTTCTTTTGCAAAACCTTTTCCCTGGTGCTTTCTGTCGCCGGATAGCGCCGTTAACAGCATGGCGTCCAGGTTGTCCGAATAGTCTTTTACCCTCTCGGTCGCATGGAGGATCAAAAATCCGACAGGCTCGCCTTCGCTTAAAATTACGATTGGAAACTGGCCGTCCGTCCGTTTTAAAGCCTCTTTCGGAAGAGCGGTAAATCGATGCTGTTCTTCAGGAAGCTCAAATTCGAGAAGCGCAGCTGAATGTTCTTCTGAGTAATGCGTCAATTCTATTGATCCGCCTTTTTTCACTTTGTGAACCCCCTTTCTATTATCATACAATGGGAACGTACATTCGTCATCATTAAGTGCTAAAAAAAGATTTTGCCCGGGTTAAGATGAAAAGCGTACTTCCGATATAAAACGTACCTTCATCCTTCTGAAAGCCCTATCCGTCCTGGTGCTCCAAACGTCCGGAATAAAATGGTGAAAAAACCATATGTGGAAAATGAAGAGAATTTTCTCGAAACTTGTTTTTGGCCTGTTAAGCCTGCTGGAAACTATGTTATACTACTCACGGTATATAGTTTGAAATGGAGGGTATCTGTGGGAAAGTACACTTCTGAACATCATAAAGATTCGAGAATTGTCCAGCTGTTCCAAGATGGGCAATATTTTTATCATAAAGGGCTCAAAGCATACAGAGAGCGAAATTTATCCCGCGCGAGCAAGCTCATACAGAGAGCGATTTTTCTTGAACCTGAAAACACGGGAATGCTGTCCCAACTTGCGGTTATTTATACGGAAATGGGCTTTTATCAGCAATCAAACGAACTTTTGGACTTTATCCTGAAGAACATCAACGAAAAAATGACTGAATGCTACTATTTTAAAGCGAACAACTATGCGCACCTCGGTCTTTTTCAAGAGGCCTATAAAGCGGCGGAGACTTATTTAAAGGAAGATCCGGACGGCGAGTTCAGCGAGGAAAATGCGGAGCTGCTTGATTTATTGGATATGGGAGAGGAAGATCAGGGCTATTCGCAGTTCGATCAGGACGACCTGATTCTGAAACAGGATCGGGCCAAATCACTGCTGGAAAATGGACAGCTTCAGGAATCGATCGCGATGCTTGAAGAAATTATTTCCGATTACCCTGAGTTTTGGTCGGCTTATAACAATCTTGCACTCGCATACTTTTATGCCGGGGACGTTCAGAAAGCCAAAACGACGGTTTTTACGGTCTTGGAAAAAAGTCATGGAAACCTGCATGCGCTTTGCAATCTTCTTATTTTTTATCACTATGAACGACGGGACGATAAGGTCGAGGCGCTTTCCGAACAGCTTTCAAATATTTATCCGATGCTTTTTGAGCAAAGGTATAAGCTCGGTGCCACGCTAGCCCTTGTCGGCCGATACGATCTCGGGTTTAAATGGCTGAAATCACTCTACCGCATGGGATTTGAAGGGGATGAGACCTTTTATTACTGGCTCGCCTGCTCGGCTTATTACACGGGCCGCGTTCAATTTGCCCGGTCTGTATGGAAAAAGATGCAGGAAGAGTATCCGGATGACGCCCGCATGGAGCCGTGGAAAGAACGGAAGGAAAAGAGACCTGTCCAGCGACCGCTCGAGGAGCGCCTTGCCGCATATTATATCAGCGGAAGAAAAGGGGAAAAAGCCCAGCTGAAAGCGGTGCTTGATTCACAGATGGCAAAAACGCCGTTTGAAGATCAGTTTGTCAGACTTGTGCTTTACGGGGAAAGCGGTGCAGCCGTTGATTCAAAAGACGCGCTACTTGCTTACAGGACTGCAAAAGCGATTGAACAAGCGGATCAGTCGGCGATGGAGCAGGAGGCCATGTGCTTTTGGATTTTCCATGTCATTCAGCAGATCAGGGCTTACGGGCTTCAGCTGAAAAATGCCGGCGGGCTTGCGGCAGCGATCTATTACATTTGGAAGACGGAGCATCAGGAGCGTTTGACAAAAGCCGAAACCGCTAAAATTTTCCAAATATCGCCCAGAACGCTTTCAAAGTATGAACGTACATTAAAAGAGCATCTATAGAAACAGGTGTGAACTTCATTGTTCAGCCTGTTTTATTATGTGAGCAAAAAAATAGCGATTATTCATGATATTTTATAGGATATGGGTAAGGAAGTTATAAGAAGGGAATCTTATTTAACAGGAATGCACTGCTTGCAAGCATAAGATTCATGAAGGAGTGAACATTGTGTCAGAAGAAAAAATGTATGACGTCATTATTATAGGAGCAGGTCCTGCGGGAATGACGGCAGCCGTTTATACGTCAAGGGCGAACCTGTCGACTTTGATGGTTGAAAGAGGCGTTCCGGGCGGACAGATGGCCAATACGGAGGATGTTGAAAACTATCCGGGATTTGAAAGCATTCTGGGACCCGAGCTTTCAAATAAAATGTTTGAACATGCGAAAAAGTTCGGCGCTGAGTATGCGTACGGCGATATTAAAGAAGTCGTCGATGAAGGAGACTATAAGATCGTCAAAGCGGGATCAAAAGAATTTAAAGCGCGCGCGGTCATCATCACAGCAGGCGCCGAATATAAGAAGCTCGGCGTACCTGGCGAAAAAGAGCTTGGCGGCCGCGGCGTTTCTTATTGTGCGGTTTGTGACGGCGCCTTCTTTAAAAACAAAGAGCTGGTCGTTGTCGGAGGAGGAGACTCCGCTGTTGAAGAAGGCGTGTACTTAACCCGTTTCGCTTCGAAAGTAACAATCGTCCATCGCCGCGATAAGCTGAGAGCGCAAAGCATTCTTCAGGCGCGCGCGTTTGACAACGAAAAAGTCGACTTTCTCTGGAATAAGACGGTCAAGGAAATTCATGAACAAGACGGAAAAGTCGGCAAAGTGACACTGGTCGATACGGTCACAGGCGAAGAAGAAGAGTTCCGGACTGACGGCGTCTTTATCTACATCGGTATGCTCCCGCTTTCAGAGCCTTTCAAAAACCTCGGCATTACAAATGAAGAGGGCTACATCGTGACAAATGAACAGATGGAAACAAAAGTCGAAGGCATTTTTGCTGCGGGAGACATTCGCGAGAAAACCCTTCGCCAAATCGTAACGGCAACAGGGGACGGAAGCATTGCCGCACAGAGCGTTCAGCACTATATCGAAGAGCTGAAAGAGAAAGAAAAGGCTGTAAAATAACGCATTTTAATCGTCATCATGATTTAACCGGCCTGTAACACCAGTGAAACAATTATTCGTTATGATTGGTATAGTAATTGACCCCCTTTTATAATGAATTTTATTGGCACGGATGATCTTATCCGTGTCCTTTTTTTGTCTTATTTTCCTGCAAAGAGAATTTTTTACAAATTTCACAAGTTGTTCAAATTTCAATATTGAAACAGTCGTTTTTGCTGTAAAATAGAATAAAAGAACGGTTTTCGCAAGCGCTTCCATTTGCTGAAAAAGCCGTTTCATTAAGTTTTTACCCGGAAAAAGCCTAAAACAGCCCGGGAAAAGGCGATTTTCGCGGCGGAACTGCATGTTCATTGTGAGCGGGGACAGGAAACGGTATAATAGAAAAAAGAATTGAAGGAATAAAAGGATGGGTGACAGACTTTGCAAAGAGTGACGAATTGTGTGCTGACTTCAGGTGATAAAGTCCTGTTGCTGCAAAAGCCCAGACGAGGCTGGTGGGTGGCCCCCGGCGGCAAAATGGAAAGCGGGGAAACCGTCAGGGACGCCGTTATCAGGGAATACCGCGAAGAGACGGGCCTGTATGTGCTGAACCCGCAGCTGAAAGGAATATTCACCTTTATCATAAAGGAAAATGATCAGGTTGTATCTGAATGGATGATGTTCACATTCGTCGCCGATCATTATACAGGCAAGCATGTAGAAGAATCAGAAGAAGGCATCATCAGGTGGCATCAGGCGGGGGACGTCGGTAGCTTGCCGATGGCGCCGGGCGACGTCCATATTCTTGATTTTATGCTGAAAGGCAAAGGACTGCTTCACGGCACCTTTACGTATACGCCTGACTTTGAATTGCTGTCCTATCGCCTCGACCCGCAAGGCGAATAAACATAAGAGGGGGAGAGAAGCATGAACGCGAATGGAGGCCATGATATACAGCTTGTGATCATAACCGGAATGTCAGGGGCAGGAAAAACAGTGGCGATTCAAAGCTTTGAAGATCTCGGTTTTTTCTGTGTCGATAATCTGCCGCCATCTTTGCTGCCGAAATTTTTGGAGCTGATGAAGGAATCAAGTTCAAAAATGAGCAAAGTCGCCCTTGTTATGGATTTGCGCGGCCGCGAGTTTTTTGACAGCCTGATTGAAGCGCTTGATGAAATTGGGGAAACATCCTGGATTACCCCGCGAATTTTATTTTTAGATGCCAAGGATTCGGTTCTCGTTTCAAGATATAAAGAGACAAGAAGATCCCATCCCCTTGCGACAACGGGCCTGCCGCTTGAGGGCATCCAAACGGAGCGGGAGCTTCTCGAAGAGCTGAAAGGCCGTTCTCAAATCATCTATGATACATCCGATATGAAGCCGAAAGACCTGCGCGAAAAAATCGTCCAGCATTTTGCGGCAGATCACGGACATACCTTTACTGTGAATGTGATGTCATTCGGGTTTAAATACGGATTGCCGATCGACGCTGATCTAGTGTTCGACGTAAGGTTCCTTCCCAATCCGTACTATATCGACAGCATGAGGCCGCTGACGGGGAAAGACCAGGAAGTATCTTCATATGTGATGAAATGGAACGAAACGCAAAAGTTTCTTGAAAAATTGACCGAGCTGCTGAGCTTTATGCTTCCGTCATACAAGCGAGAAGGAAAAAGCCAGCTTGTCATCGCGATTGGCTGCACCGGCGGACAGCATCGTTCTGTGACGCTGGCTGAATACCTTGCCGATTATTTTAAAAAGGACTACTATACTCATGTTACTCACCGGGACATCGAGAAGAAAAGCAGAAAATAGCATGGCAGATCAGAAAAAAATCGCAATCTTTGGCGGAGGAACTGGCCTTTCGGTACTGCTCAGAGGATTGAAGCAGCAGCCGGTAGACATCACGGCGATTGTGACAGTCGCAGATGACGGCGGAAGCTCGGGGAGGCTGCGCGACGAGCTGAAAATTCCCCCGCCGGGGGACGTCAGAAATGTCCTCGCTGCACTGTCTGACGTCGAACCGCTTGTTGAAGACCTGTTCCAGCACCGCTTCTCTAAAGGCGGCGATTTAATCGGCCATTCATTGGGAAATTTGATTTTGGCGGCGATGACGAATATAACCGGTGATTTCTTTCACGCCGTCACTGAAATGAGCAAAGTCTTAAATGTGAGAGGAAGGGTTCTGCCCGCGGCCAATACCAGCGTTGTCCTTCATGCGGAAATGGATGACGGACAGATCATATCAGGGGAATCGACGATTCCGTCTTACGGGAAGCGGATTAAACGGGTGTTTTTAACCCCTGAAAAAATCGAACCCGTTCCGGAAACGATTGACGTGATCCGCGGCGCCGACCTGATTATTCTCGGCCCCGGAAGCCTGTATACGAGCATCTTGCCGAACCTTCTCGTTCCGAAGATAAGGGAAGAGATATTAAACGCCCCGGCAAAAAAAGTTTATATTTGCAATGTAATGACCCAGCCGGGAGAAACGCTGTACTACAGTGCGGCAGACCATGTAAAAGCGCTTAACCAGCATATGGGCGGTCCGTTTATCGATACGATCCTCGTCAACAATGAGGAAATCCCGGACGACATTCGGGAACGCTATGCGAAGGAGCAGGCACAGCCCGTCCAGTTTAATATTGATGATCTGTCTGCGATGGGGCTTGAGGTCATCAAAGATCAGATTGTGACATACGAGAATGGCGTGATCCGTCATGATACACATAAAGTCGCTTCGCTACTTGTTGATTTGTTAAAAGAATAGCAGGCCTTGGAATGGGGGTGTCTATAATATGTCATTTGCATCGGAAACGAAAAAAGAACTTACAAACCTTGAAGTAAAGGATTGCTGCGCGAAAGCAGAGCTCTCTGCCCTCATTCGGATGAACGGTTCATTGTCTTTCTCAAACCGAAAAGTGGTTCTCGACGTCCAGACCGAGAACGCGGCCATCGCCAGAAGAATTTACACATTGCTGAAGAAACAATACGATGTTTCCGTTGAACTGCTCGTTCGAAAGAAAATGAGACTGAAAAAAAACAATGTCTACATCGTACGCCTGATCGAAAATGCCAAGCCGATTCTCGAGGACTTGAAAATACTCGGAGACAACTTTGTCATTGCCAGAAACATCTCCGAAGACTTAGTCAAAAAACGATGCTGCAAACGGTCTTATATGAGAGGGGCATTTTTAGCCGGGGGTTCTGTCAACAATCCCGAGACATCTTCTTACCACCTCGAGATTTTTTCGCTGTACAAAGAGCATAATGATTCATTGTGCAGGCTCATGAATCAGTTCCATTTAAACAGCAAAACGCTTGAGCGGAAAAAGGGATACATCACGTATCTGAAGGAAGCCGAAAAAATCACCGAGTTTTTGAATGTGATCGGCGCGCATAATTCGCTGCTCCGCTTTGAAGACGTCCGGATCGTGCGCGATATGAGAAACTCGGTCAACCGGCTCGTCAATTGCGAGACCGCCAATTTAAACAAAACGATCGGCGCTTCTCTGCGGCAGGTGGAAAACATCAAGCTGATAGACGAAAGAATCGGGCTTGATGCGCTGCCGGAAAAGCTGAGGGAAATCGCTCAGCTCCGCATTGATTATCAGGAAGTAACATTAAAGGAACTCGGGGAAATGGTGTCGAGCGGAAAAATCAGCAAATCGGGCATCAACCACCGACTTAGGAAACTGGATGAAATAGCTGAGCAGCTGCGTTCAGGACAATCTGTCTCTTTAAAATAGGGAATGGGGGAGATCGTATGGTTCAACAAAAAGTGGAAGTTCTTTTAAAAACAGGGCTTCAAGCGCGCCCAGCGGCATTGTTTGTTCAAGAAGCCAACCGTTTTCAATCAGATATTTTTCTGGAAAAGGGAGATAAAAAAGTGAATGCCAAAAGCATCATGGGGCTGATGAGCCTTGCTGTCAGCTCCGGATCGGAAGTCACGCTGATCGCTGACGGATCCGATGAACAAGATGCCCTTGATGCACTGACTGCATATGTTCAAGAGAAAGAAGCTAAACCTTTATGAGGTTTGGCTTTTTCTCATTGATAAGCGGAAGGAGAATTACCGATGACGACGATGCTCGATTCGCTGTTTAAGAGGATTGGATACAAGCCAGGTCAGCAGGTGACATTTGCCGACTTGCCCGAGTTTTTATCGCTGCTGGCTTTGCAGTTTCCATTTGAAAATGGCGCGGTTTTAAGAAACGAACGGATTTCGATGACGAAAACAGAGCTGACGGAAGCCTTGCTGAACAATAAAAGGGGCGGTTTATGCTATGATTTGAACGCTTTTCTTTACTATGTGCTGACAGAGCTCGGCTTTTCCGTTCACATGGTCCGCGGAACGGTATTTAATGCAAAAGAGCAGGCGTGGGCGCTGACGGGAACGCATGTCGCCGTAATTCTGCGGGAAGGTGATGAAACCTATCTGCTGGACACTGGATTCGGCATCAACCTGCCGCTTGCACCCGTTCCGTTCTCAGGTGAACCTGTCCCCTCAAAAACAGGAGCTTACCGTATCAGGGAAACAAAGACGGATAAAGGAGATTACCTTCTTGAAATGGATAAGGGAGATGGGTGGCAGATCGGCTATGCATTTTCGCTGACGCCAATCGATGAAGCTGTGCTTACATGCGTGCGGGATGCAATTTTCGATGAGGAGGCGTCGCCTTTTAATAAAAACCCGCTCGCTTCCAAGCTGATAAAGGACGGAAAGTTAATTTTGACGAAGGATCACTTCACAAAGCAGACAGGGGGCGGTTTGACGAAAGAGGATGTGAATGCAGGAGATTTCCAAACCATTTTCGTTCATTCATTTTTTGACTGAAGAACCGATTTTCTGCATCAATTAATATAAGCGGACGCCTGTCTGAAGCGCCCGCTCGTTTTCTGTTTCATCCTTCTGTTTTCAGCTGAAAGCCGTCCAGTGTTTCTTCGGCTTCGCGAAAAAGCTGCAAATATGCCTCGGCTTGATCGCCCAAGTAAATCCGGCTTTTCTCGACATTCTTCCACTTTATCAGCAAAGGCATGCCGACCCAGCCGGTCAGACAATCCCACAGCGCATCAAGATTTTCGCCATAGTAGTCAGGAAGCTCCAGCTGTTCTTTTAATTCTTTGTGAAGATCTGATACACTTCTGATCTTTTCTCCTTTTAAAGTGACTTGTTTCATATGATCATCTCATTCTCGTAAACGTTTTATAGTGGTCAGTCGTTTTATAAACCAGTCTGTCGTTAGAATAGACGATCCGGTCTGACCCCCGGAATCCCGATGTATAGTTGATGTCGGCTTCTCTCCATACGCGTCCGGATGCATCTGGAAGCAGCTTTTCCCTGTTTTGAAAGATATCGCCGCCGATGCTTTTTCCTGGCGCTACTTCTGCCAGATTGCCTTTTTGCGGATCCCAGCCTAATTTTGACGCCTCGGCTTTTGTGATGAAGTTGTCAGGCAGCCTGCCGTATTTCACAATATAGTCGGCAACACCTTCAAATGTATTGATGACTTCATTTGACTGAACGGTGCCGCCTTTTTCTGCCTGCGGCCCTTCAGCTGAGCTTGTAAAAAGGTTCCCCGCCAGAAAGCCCAGCGCGAGAACAAACCCAAGCGCAAGAGTTGATAATATTTTTTTCACGGATAAAGTCCTCCCTGTCTTTAGACTTTATAACATAAACATGAAGAATGTGCCTTCATGGGGTTGAACAGCCGCATTTCTTCATTTCCATATTCCGTCTGCAATCATCTTGAATTGTACCTTAAAACATGCCCAAAAATCATTATATTATTGTAAATTTTCCATGAAAGCCGAGGACGTGAACGGCTTGCCGCAGGTTCCTAACCGCATGCTATTTGGTCTCCCGGAATGCCGGAAAACGATCGAGAACTATTTCTTCAGTTCTTTTCAATGGAAATATGAAATAGGCGGTAAAGTTCCTTTGCGCCGGCGGGCGTGACTGCAACGGCCCGTGTATGCGGGCGCCGCTCGATCCAGCCGATGCGGATGAAGGCATCGAGCAATGCGGAGCCTAAGGCGCCGGCAATGTGATGCCGTCTTTCACTCCAATCCAGGCATTTATGGCAAAAAGAGCGCCGTTTCTTTTTGACTTCCCTGACATCGATGCCAAGCTCTTTCAAAAATGCTTCCCCTTCTTCAGTCACTGTAAAAGCCGTCTCTTCTTCTTTCAATACGCCCATCTCCACGAGCCGATCCGCAAGTGTGACGCCGAGCGATCCAGCCAGGTGATCATAGCATGTGCGCGCTTTTCTGACCGCCCGATCTTCAGCTGACTGCCGGAAAGAGCGAATTTCCGCAGGGGGCGCTATGTTAAGCAGGGTCTCCAGCGATTGTGCAATCTTTCCGTTTTTGAGCCTGTAATAGCGGTGGCGTCCTTGCTTCCTGCATGTCAGCATCTCGGCGTCAAGCAGCTTGGAAAGGTGAAAGCTTGCTGTCTGCTGCTTGATTCCCGCATATCCGGCCAGCTCGGTAGCCGTATAAAACCGGTCATCAAGCAATGCGGTTAAAATCGCCGCCCGCGACGGATCGGTGACAAGCTTGGCGACCTCGGCGATATTTGGATTCACGTTCATTACACTTCCTCCTAAAATGCAATCGATACTTCGATGTTAATTGAAATATTGAAGAATTACAATAAAAGCATAAAAGGAGGAGACGCATATGGAACAAAACAGCAAAATTATTCAGCCAAGCATTTTATATTACGGAACACCAGTCATTTTACTCAGCACAATGAACGAAGACGGTTCCACGAATCTCAGCCCGCTGTCATCTTCTTGGGCGCTCGGGGATTCGATCGTACTCGGTATTGGAACCGAAGGTAAAGCATTGGAAAATTTAGAGAGGCATGCTGGATGCGTTATCAATGTGCCGGATTCATCTTTATGGAGAAATGTAGAACGGCTGGCTTCCTATACCGGCAAACGATTCGTTCCGGAAGAAAAAAAGCGGCTCGGCTTTACTTACCTTAAGGAGAAATTTGAAGCCGGCGGATTTACGGCCGCGGATTCCTTGGCAGTGAAACCTGAAAGAGTCGCCGATTGCCCGCTTCAAATTGAAGCGGAAGCTGTCAACATTCGCATTCCGGAACATTCCCCGTATTTTGCCGTCATTGAAACAAAAGTGCTTCATGTGCACGCACATGAAGCGATTTTAAAAGGGGAACACCACATCGATCCTCAAAAATGGGAACCTTTGATTTATCTTTTCAGACACTATTTTGGCTTAGGAGGAGAGCTTGGCAAAACGTTCCGCGCCTGAAAGATGCGCGTTATCTCAGTTCTTTGACTATATCTTTTGGCCGTTTGCCCTGAAGACCGTC
The DNA here is from genome assembly GCF_037969865.1 of Bacillus sp. FSL R7-0646. Classification (NCBI taxonomy): domain Bacteria; kingdom Bacillati; phylum Bacillota; class Bacilli; order Caryophanales; family Bacillaceae; genus Bacillus; species Bacillus sp. FSL R7-0646. The sequence continues at coordinate 3,532,215 of NZ_CP150217.1, read as the reverse complement.
AATCAGGTTTTGAACGGCGCTTTTCAGCATGTTGACGTGTGTGACAAGGGTGGATGATCCAATGTGGGGAACAAGGGTTACATTGGAAAGGCTTAGGAGCGGATTGTCTTTTTCAATCGGCTCTTTTTCAAATACATCAAGTCCGGCTCCTTTAATCCATCCTTCTTTCAGCGCTTGAATCAACGCTTGTTCGTCAACTGTTTTACCGCGGGAGATGTTGATGAAAATGGACGACGGTTTCATTTTTTTGAATTCTGCTTCGCCGATGAGGCGGTATGTCTCATCCGTGAGCGGTGTGACCAGAACAATGAAATCCGAGCGCTCCAACAGCTCATGAAAGCCCGTATAAACCGCGCCGGTTTTTTTCTCTGTATCGGGTTTGCGGCTGCGGCTGTAATAGAGCACTTCCATATCAAAACCCAAGGCCGCCCGTTTGGCGACTTGTTCGCCGATTCGTCCCATTCCGATGATGCCGAGCGTCCGGTGATGGACATCAGATCCGAACAAGCTTTCATCGTCCTCTGATTTGGTCCATTTTCCCTCGCGGACGTAGCGGTCGAGCTCGGCGATTCGCCGAGCTGAGGAAAGGATCAGACCGAAAGCAAGGTCTGCGACTGTGTCGTCAAGAATATATGGCGTATGGGTGCCGATGACCGATTTTTCTTTCATTGCTTCAATATCAAAGTTGTCATAGCCGACGGAATTGTTGCTGACGATTTTTAACTTCGGTGCATTGGATAATAATTCACGGTCAATTTTTGTTCCTGAGGTCAAAAGGCCGTCCGCTTCCTTGATTTTCTCGAGCAGGGTCGTTCTGGGAATACGCTCGCGCGAAGTCCAAATTTCATATTCGCAATGTTCAGCGAGCATCTCTTCGATTTCTTTTGGGACCGGTTTTGTGACATATACAAACGGTTTCATCTGCATTCTCCTTCCGCGTATCATCTGCTTCCATTATAGAGGAAAAACGGTTTCTGTAAAAATCAAAGATTGTTCCAGCTAGCGCAGGACTATCAGCTCAATTATCGTTGTTTAGAAAATCATAGAATCTTATTTCAGTTTTTTAATTTATTTTAATGCATTTTTATAACTATAAATCCAAATATTTGATATTCCATTTTGCTTCCAGTTATTTTTTTATAGGTGAAGAACAGCGTACATTTTATTATTTTAGAAAGATATAAAATTAGATTTTTAAAAATATTCAGTACATTTTTAGTGAATTTTTTGATTCGAATCCAAAGCGGAAATCCATGTGCTATAATTCGGCTGTAACAATATCAAGGTCATATGACTATGAAAAGGAGTGAGAGAAAAATGGCGATTTTAACTTCCATTTTGAAGCACAATCAGTCTTTTGTAGAGGAAAAGGGGTACGAGTTTTACGAAACGACGAAATTTCCTGAGAAAAAACTTGTGATTTTGACATGCATGGACACGCGTTTATTAGAACTGCTCCATCATGCAATGGGTTTAAAAAATGGAGACGCAAAAATCATTAAGAATGCGGGAGCCGTTGTTTCTCACCCTTTTGGAAGCGTCATGCGCAGCATTCTTGTGGCTGTCTATGAGCTGCAGGCTGAAGAAGTCTGCGTGATCGGCCACCATGAGTGCGGAATGGCAAGCCTGAACGCTTCATCTATCCTTCAAAAGGCCAAACAGCGGGGTGTCGATGATGGCTGTCTCGAACTCCTGCAGCATTCGGGCATCGATTTGGACACATGGATGACGGGCTTTGACAGCGTTGAAGACAGCGTCAGCCACAGTGTGAACATGATCCGGAAACATCCGCTCTTGTCTTCAGACGTTCCGGTGCACGGATTGGTGATTGATCCAAAGACCGGCCGTTTGGATGTTGTGGAAGATGGTTATTCACGTGAAGACGTTTCGCTTTCGGAAGTGCGATGATCAAATGGGGGGATAGATTGAATGTTACGATTTTCAGGCAGATTTGAAGGATACAGCCTTAAGCGGTTTCAAAAAGATATTGTAGCAGGAATGGTCGTTGGAGTCGTCGCGATTCCGCTTGGCATGGCTTTTGCTATAGCCTCGGGGGTGAAACCGGAACACGGTCTTTACACAGTGATTGTCGCCGGTATTTTGATTTCGCTTCTCGGCGGGTCGAAATACCAGATTGGCGGACCGACAGGGGCCTTTGTCCCGATCCTGTTCGCTATTGTGCTCCAATACGGATTTGAGAATCTGCTGATTGCCGGTTTTATGGCCGGAGTGATTCTGGTCATATTAGGGCTGCTAAAACTCGGCAAGATCATCAAATTTATTCCGCGGCCGGTGATCATCGGATTTACGGCCGGAATCGCGGTGATTATTTTCACCGGAGAAATCGCCAAGTTTTTAGGCTTGAGAAATGTCGAGAAGCATGAGAGTTTTTATATGAATATGAGAGAGGTTGTCATCAACCTGAATACGCTCAGCTTTTACAGCATTTTGACGGCTGTCGTATCGCTCTTCTTTGTGCTGTTTACGCCAAAGGTTCTGCCGAAAGTGCCGGGAGCGCTCGCAGGCTTGCTTGTATCAACGGTCATTGCCACGATGCTGTTTCCCGAACAGGTGGTGACGATCGGATCAGCTTACGGCGAAATTCCGCGCAGCTTGCCGAGCTTTCAATTTCCTGAGTTGTCATTGGAAAAAATCATTTACCTGATGCCTCCCGCTCTTGCGATTGCAATGCTCGGAGGAATCGAATCGCTGCTTTCCGCGATGGTGGCAGACAATATGAAGGGGACAAGGCATGACAGCAATAAAGAACTTGTCGGCCAAGGAATTGCGAACATCGCCGCACCGCTGTTCGGCGGTATTCCGGCGACAGGTGCGATTGCCCGTACGGCGACCAATATTAAAACGGGCGCTGCTTCTCCGATTTCAGGTATCGTACACGGTGTGTTCGTTTTATTGGTTCTGCTTTTGTTTGCGCCATACGCTTCCCTTATCCCGCTTGCAAGCATGTCGCCGATTTTGATGGTGGTTGCTTGGAATATGAGTGAGCGGAAAGAGTTTATAAATATTTTGAAAATTAGAAATTCTGACTCTGCCGTGCTTGTCGTCACATTTCTTTTAACCGTTTGGCAGGATCTTGTGTTTGGGGTGGCGGCCGGGATCCTGCTGGCGATCATCACCTTTATCGCCAGAATGAGCAAGTCGTTCCGCATTAAAAAAGATGTGTCTGAATCGATCGTCCAGTCGGCAGCTGCAGCGGAAGAAAAGCATTTTCAACGCTCTGTCAGCATCTATTCGGTTGAAGGCCCGCTGTTTTTCGGCTCATCGAATTCATTGGAGGATTCAATTTTGGACAAAGGCCACCCGCCAAAACTCCTCATCCTGCTGATGAATAAAGTAGACTACATGGACTCTTCCGCAGAAGGCAGCCTGATGACGATCGTCAACCGTGTCCACCAGCAAAACGGGAAAGTGATGATCGTGGGTCTTCAGCAGCAGCCGCGTGAGCTTCTTCATAAAACAGGGCTGTTTCATAAGATCGGCAAAAAGCATTTTGTCGACAGGCCTGAACAAATATTTGACGTGACATAACCAAGAAAACCGCCTGTTTCGGCCGGACTGAAGCAGGCGGTTTCTTTTATTGGGCTGCTTTTACATATGCGCCTTTTTTCATGGCGGCTATTGCAGTTTCTTTCATCAGAAGGACGTTCTTTGAAAGTGTGGAGGCGGGGATTTTTCTTCCGTTAACAGCGACTTTTGGATCGATCCATCTCACCTTTAATGTTTGATGAAAAGTAAAATCGCCTTCGTCGCCTTGTTTAACGCGCTTGCTCGCTGTGCTGAGCTTTACCAGCGTTTCCCGGAAGCGCGCTTTTTGCTTTAGCATCGCAAGCAGTTCCGTGTCGGTTTTGAAAAAATCGCGCCCCGCAATAACACGCATGTCAAGCGCCTCTTTCAGCATTTGGCTGAGGGTACAGAGCGCATATATATTGAGGGGATTCATAAAGAAGTCAATCACTTCTTGATAGTAAAGGCGGGCGAACCATTCGGCATGCTCTGCCGAAGTGCAGCAGATTTCGCCTTCAGCAACGGTCAATCCAGTTTCTAAAAATCGTCCAATCTCTACCGGATCGCCAAATCCATAGGCTAAAGAGTCGCGAAGCGTGTAATCGATGCGATCCGCACATAATGAAGGAGCCGGCTGCTCCAGCAGCGTCCATTTTTGCTCGTCATATAAGATGTCTTCATCATGGAATCCGTATGTATGCAGTATCCCGGAGATATCAGATTGCTTGACCCATTGCCGAAACATCTGTTCATGGTAATCTTCGTTTTCCATGTTAAATACATCATCAGCCACATGGGAAAATGCCGTATGGGAAACATCGTGGAGCAAACCTGCAATTTGCTCTTCCAGGCTTCCGCCAAGCCTGCGGATCAAAAGCATAACTCCGATGCTGTGCTCACAGCGGCTGATGTTCCATGCGGGATTGACGAGAAAAGAGGCCCCGCCCTGATGAATCCCTTTCAGACGCTGAACGGCTTTTGAACGAATGAGGTCTGTCAGCACAGGCTCCAAATCTGCCTCCCCGTAAAGGCGGTCATTGATCTTCATGATGCTCTCCTGCAAATCGTTCCGTCAGTTTGCAGCGATGGGCATCCATCATGTCTTCCAATGAAACACCGTATATGCCGGCAAGCATGATCAAATTCCCCATTACATCGCCCATTTCTTCGATCAGTTCTTTTTTCAGTTCAGCAGCCGGCCGTTTTGCTTCGTCAGGACGGTCCCTTCCGATTTCGTATGCTCTAACCGCTCTCGCCAGTTCGCCAGCCTCTTCCATTAAAAATCCCATCCTGATGAAAGGTCCGTATTCGCTCCATCCTCTTTCCCTGTAAAATGCCTTTGTCCATTGCTCCGCGTCTGTGATTGTCATAAGTTATACACTCCCGTTTAGAAATTCAATTATATTATTGCACACGGAACAAACAATATATAGTACAATGTTAATTGCTTTTATCAATATATGGAGTTGGAGTGAGCGAAAGTGAAAACGGTATGCGTATATTCAGGATCAAATATGGGGGCGGACCCGGAGTACAAGAAGAAAGCTGCAGAGCTTGGCGTTTATATTGCCGAGAAGGGGCTTCGCCTTGTTTACGGAGGATCGAGAATGGGATTGATGGGCGTGATTGCGGATACCGTATTGGAAAACGGCGGGGAAGTCGTCGGCGTTATGCCGAAAGGCCTTTTTACAGGGGAAATCGTTCATCAGCAGTTGACGGAGCTGATCGAAGTGAGCGGCATGCATGAGCGCAAAGCGAAAATGAGTGAATTAGCTGACGGCTTTATCGCGATGCCCGGAGGCTTCGGCACGTTTGAAGAGCTGTTTGAAGTGCTCTGCTGGGCGCAGATCGGCATCCATCAAAAGCCGATCGGACTTTACAATGTGAACGGCTATTTTGAACCCCTTCTTAAAATGCTCGAATACAGCGTTCAAGAAGGCTTTTCGAACAAATCGCACCTTGAGCTGATTCATGCTTCGGCAAGCCCTGCGGAGTTGATCGGGAACATGAATGATTATCGCTACCCTGTCCTCGAGAAAAAGTGGAAGGATTTATAGAAGCTTTACATATAGCGAATGGGACAACCCATTTGGAGTAAAAAAAAGCTGCCGGTGACTCCGGCAGCTTTTTGGCTGTTTACTTCTGTGCGTCGATATTGCGTGTAAGCACTTTATCAATCAGGCCGTATTCTTTTGCTTCTTCAGCCGTTTTGAAGTTGTCGCGGTCTGTATCGCGCTCGATTACTTCAAGCGGCTGCCCAGTGCGCTCTGCAAGGATTTTGTTCAGCTTGTCGCGCAATGAAAGAATGCGTTTCGCGGCAATTTCAATTTCAGTCGCCTGACCCTGCGCTCCGCCAAGCGGCTGGTGGATCATGACTTCACTGTTTGGAAGAGCGTAGCGCTTCCCTTTCTCGCCGGCTGCAAGAAGGAACGCACCCATGGATGCCGCCATTCCCGTACAAATCGTGGAGACTTGCGGTTTAATAAACTGCATGGTGTCATAAATCGCCATACCGGCTGTGATGGAGCCGCCAGGGCTGTTGATATAGATGCTGATATCTTTTTCTGGATCTTCGGCTTCAAGGAATAGAAGCTGAGATACGATGGAGTTCGCAACATTGTCATCGATTGCTGATCCCAGCATAATGATACGGTCTTTCAACAAGCGTGAGTAAATGTCATACGCTCTTTCCCCGCGGTTCGTCTGTTCAATGACTGTAGGTATTAAATTCATAATGCTCCTCCTTCACCTTAAAAGGTAAGTATGTAGTTTAATCATACATTTTTGGTCAATAAAGGTCAAACAAAAAGCCGCCTTCATCCAAAAGACATACTGGGTTTATTTTTCCCATTTTGAAGGAAACTCAAACAAAATATCAACTTTATAGAGAAAAGTATAGAAAATTTAGGTCCAATAGTCTAAGATTAGTCCATTGGTCTTCATTTTATTTTATAGGAAAGAAGGAAATCAATTATGGGTTATGTGAACTTGGACAAGAGTAACCTGACAGATCAGCAGAGGCTTGTCGTGGCTTCAGAGCTGCAAAATAAGAAGAAATCGAAGCTGATTGTATTTCTTTTATGGTGGTTTCTCGGAGGCGTTGCCGCTCACAGATTTTATCTGGACGAGAGAAAAGGCTACGCTGTAGCCATGTTGCTTCTCGGCTGGATTACATTATTCATTTGGCCTTTTATTGACGGCATTATCTGCCTTGTCAAAACAACGGACGAAGTAAATGAAGAAATCGAACAAAAGATTATAGCTTCCGTATTATCTAAACCTGCATCATGATGATGCGGGTTTTTTGTTTCGAGCAGGAGATTGTGATTGACTTTTTAAAGAACAGCCCTTATAATATGAATTGCTGACGTTAAAAAATCATATTGTGCGCTCGTAGCTCAGCTGGATAGAGCGGTGGTTTCCGGTACCACGTCTGCCGGGGGTTCGAATCCCTCCGAGCGCGTTTTCAAGACAAGGGTTTGGCATTTGCCGCCCTTGTTTTTTTGTGAACACTTTAGTCGTATTCGGAGAGTGAGCGTAATGATTCGCTTTCACAAAAAAAGGCGGCCGCTTGGCCGCCCGTGTTGTTTAATCGCGGATTGAACGCAAATGTTTGATCTTAAGATTTTCAAAGACGGCCGTTCCATTTTCGCTAAAGAGTGTGATGCCTGTATCATTCATGTCGGGGAATGCAAGGTTTGAATGCGTCGTTTCGCCGTCATCAATAAATGCTTCGACAGTGTTTTGATCTACGATAATTGTGAAATGGACCCGTTTTTTTTCCGGATCAAACGGTGCTTTGCTTTCCAAATAGGTGCGGGTGCTGTCAGGCTGTCCCGTAAATCCTCTGTTCACATAAGAATATCCGCCTTCAGCCGAAATTCCAACATCGATATGGCGTTTTCGGTCCGCGGATTCTCTGAGCCTGAAACCCGCATTTTTAAGGTCGTCCCAAGAGATATCTGCCTCAAGCTGATAGGTATTCCCCTTAATCTGCAGCGTTTTTGATCCGTTCACTTCGATGCGATCCAATTCATCGGCAGATTCGGTTAATTCATCCAATTGATCGATTGGATGAGAGGCGAGGCTGTATCGATCTCCGCCTTTATGTTTAAGCCGAATTTGCCGGACGATCGAATCGGTTCCGTTAAAACCGTCTTTCCATGTTGGCGTCCGGTTTGCATAATCCCAGTTATTCATCCACGCCAAAGCATAGCGTTTCTCGTACGGATCGTTCGTTTCGCCGTCCTCAAATGTCACGCCCGCATACCAGTCAAATCCGTAATCAAGCCACTGGGGTTCTGCTTCGTCTGCCGTAAATTCGTTGCCGTTGAAGCTGCCTGTCCAGTATGCATAAGTATTCGGCTTGCCGGTCCCTTTCCCGTTGGCGCTTGCTCCAAGAACCCATTTATATGTTCCGTCATCCGCCCGCATCTTATACAGATCCGGACATTCGATGATGCCGATATTTTCTGTTTGAAAACTACCTGTATAACGCCATTCCTTAAGGTTTTGCGATTCGTAAAAGCCGACTTTCGTTCCTTCAGCCAGCGCCATCACCCATTTATCATCCTGTTCATCCCAGATCACTTTCGGATCTCTGAAATCGACGGTGCCCGGATTAGGCAAGACCGGCTCTTCACCGTAAGGTTTAAATGTTTTTCCTCCATTTTGGCTGTACCATAAAAATTGCTCTTCCTTCCCGTCATTGGCCGACGGCTGCGTCATAACCGCCACGATCGTCCCTTTGCCGAAGCCGGCTGTGTTTTTTGAGTCGACAACGACAGAACCGGACCAGGGATCGCCATTTTTATTCGTATATTTCGGAATGGCAACCCCTTTATCCTGCCAGTGGACGAGATCATCTGATACTGCGTGGCGCCACTCTGTTCCATTGCCGTCCGGATAGTCTCGGTTATAGAGGTAGTAGTAATGATATTCTCCATTGAAATAGACGGGTTTTTGAGGGTCGTTTTTCCATTTGTCAGGGGTTGTCAAATGGAAAGCTGCACGATATTCCGGTGTATCCGGAGATTCTCCCTTTTTTTCTGTTTCCCGGACTGAAAGAAATATCATGATGAAGATTCCAAGACAAACAGTTAAAATGCTGATCCGCTTATATACTGCCTTCTTCAAGAAAATTCCCCGCTTTATTCTAAGATGACATACGAAAGAAAATGCCGATGTTCACCGGCATTTTCCTTCGTTCGTTTTATTTGTTTACCGTTAGTTGTCCCTGTTCAAGGATGCTGTTTTTGACAACGGATGTTTTTGATCCTTTGATCTTCAGCAAAAAGCTTGGTGCAAACGTGGCGTGATGCTCGTTCGAAATCCCTCTGTTTGTGATGTAGCTTGTAATGACGACTTCGTCGCCTTTTTTCTGCGGTACGGCAAAGTGTGAATAAGTAAACGTGATGTCATTGTAATCCTGGTCCATATGCAAAACAAGTCCGGATTTGTTTAAAGGCTTGAATGGTCCGGTTAATGAACCTGATACATAGCCGAGCATATAAATGTCTTTTGAACCGATGCCGTCAATTGTCATTTTTGATCCTCTTGAATCTGTGAACAGATACCATTTTCCATTCATTTTGAAGAGGTTGGCCCGTTCGATTTCATCTGTCACCGTATTGGAGGCGATCAAAGGCTTCATGACTTTTTTCAGTGTATAATCGTTATTTAATTCGATGATTCCGAGAGCGCCGTTAGCCAGCGAAGCGTTCTTTTTGTTCGCACCTTGCAGCAGCTTGCTGCTTTCTTCTTTAAAGAACTTCTTGCTGCCCCCGTAGTAGGCTCTGTTGAATAGGGAGTCTTCTCCTTGGTAGCCGGTTTTTGTTCCCGTATTGGCTTCAAATACGAGATATTTATGGCCGCGGTCTTCCACATAATGCGGGTCTCTCATCGTATGGTTGTCGCCGGAGCTGTAGTTTCCTTCGTCAATGAATTGCTGAACGTTTTGGTATACCGTGCCGTCGGCGCCGTCAAAGACCGATTTATGATCTTCTACACCGTCAATTTTGAGCGTGTCCGAATCCGGCTGAGAGAAATTGACCTGAGCTGTTGTCAGCGTCTGCTTGCCGTATTGCGTGCCGGAAAAAGCTGTGTAAAACAGTCGGACTTTTCCGTCTTTTGTCAGCGTGGCAGAACCTGACCATTCCTGTGTTTGATGTTTGAGGTACGGATCGTCTGGAACAAATTTGTCGCTGTCTTTAAACACTCTGCCGGCGTTTTTCCAGCTGTCGATAGAAGTTTCGCCTTTCTTTTGATAGAACAAATAGATGGATGTGTCATCGACGTCTTTCGGATCGCCCGCCAGCGCGAAAACAAGATTGTAGCCGTGGTATGTAGCAACCGTCCCGTCGGCATTTTGCAGCGGCCAGCTGTCCCATACGTCTAAATCGATCAGCTCTCCATTTTTGTTATACCCTTTTGCAGAAGGGATGTTTTTGATTGTTTTCGGATCGAATTGAGGAACTTTAAATTGTTCGCTCTTTTGCTGCTCGGGAATTTTCAGCATGTCATGTCTTGTGATATGAGAAAATCCGTAGCTTTTCTTGTAATCCTGCGTTTCTTTTGCAAAGGTTTGCGGCGCACCTCCGGCCAGCAGTGCCGCAGCAACGGTTAAGGCTGACGCTTTTTTAGCAATGTTTTTGATGTTCATCAATATTTCCTCCCTTTTTCAATATGTAATAGATTGCTTCTGACAACATGAACGTTCCCAATCATCCCTCCTAACTGCGGCATTGTCCTGAAGAACAGAAAAAAGACCTAAAATGTGCAAGTTCATATAGGCAAAAGATAGATTTCGCCCTTCACACATTTTAGGTCTTGCCTGCTTAGACAGTAACAATCCCGACGATATTGAATTACCATCATTCTAATATACTCATCTCTGGGACTCAACTGGTCTAAGTTCCTCTTTTCCTATACATTTTTATGCAAATGACACCGATTTTAAGCGGAAAGACACCTTTTTTATATGAATCTATAGTCTGTATAAGCGGGAATCGTCAATCGCTGAAATCAATATACATCGGTATACTTTCCCAAAAGGCATCTGGAATTGCGAGCTTCCGCTGATCATGTCTTGACAGGGTTGTTTGAATATCGTCCTCTTTTCCGGCTCGAACTTTTTGTAGCCACTCCGGATCCATCAGGAGACCCCGCCCGATTCCGATGAGATCGGCTCCTGTTTCCAGCGCTTGAAGGGCGTCTTCCGGTGTGTGTACTTGCCCGGCTCCGATCAGTGGGAGACGGTCTTGGACGGCTTCTTTGATCAGTTCCATCCTTGCGCGGGATCTGTCTGCACCCCTGCGCGGCAAGGACCGGAAATCAACCAGTGATACGTGCAGGTAATCCAATCCTTGCTCCCGCAGTACATTGACGAAAGACAACGTTTCATCCATTGTGATTCCAGGTGTTTCCGGCTCTTCGGGCGAAAACTTGTAGCCGATGATAAAGGACGGCTTATGGCAGCTATCCGCTACGCGTCTGATTTCTTCTATAATCTGAAGCGGAAATCTCATCCGTTTCTCTAAAGTGCCGCCCCAGCCGTCATTGCGCCGGTTGTAATAAGGAGAGAAGAACTGATGGATGAGAAACCCGTTTGCGCCGTGAATTTCGACTCCGTCAAACCCGGCTTCTATCGCTCTTCGCGCCGCCTGGCCGAAAGAATGGATAAGGTCTTGAATTTCTTGCTCAGACAGCGCCCTCGGCACCGGTGCATTCGGTTGATTCGGAGCGACGGCGCTGGCGCTGACCGTCCGCTCTATACCTTTGGCTCCAGGATGGAAGAGCTGGAGGATTGCTTTTGCTCCGTGTTTCTTTAAAGTGGCTGCAAGCCGGGTTAGTCCAGGGATTTGATCATCGTTCTCAGCTCCGGGGATGCCTGGAAATCCGGTTCCGGGCTGTACGGTTGTCGCAGATGTGATGACCATCCCGACTTCTGTCGCCCGCGCGGCATAATAGACCAGTTCGTCGTCAGAAATGAATCCTCCCGGCAATGAGGATGAATGCCCCATTGGCGGCATGATGATCCTATTTTTCAATTGGATTCCGTTTTTAAAAGTAAACGGGGTGAATAAAGACTCGTATTGTTTTTTCATGTTTTTCCTCCTTTTGATATAACCATAGCAACCGCCGGAAGGCTCCACAAGAACGCAATTTTTTTATACATGCTTTATAAAAATAAACCGTAAGATCGTTTTCTTGAATGCTCTGATGTCCATATGGTAGGATCAAGTCAAAATTGGCTATGAGGCAATGGAGGAATTGCTATGAATTCAGCTGTCGATCATAAAGAATGCTCTTCTTTAATTCAGGATGTATTGAAAATTTTCTCTGGTAAATGGTCATTTTTAGTTCTCGCCGAACTCATTCAGGGCAAGCGGCGATTCAACGAGCTCAGAAGGAACTTGGGAAACGTCAACACGAAAGGATTAACTGACACATTAAGACATCTTGAAGAAAGCGGCATGATTTCCCGGAAGGTGTTCCCAACGGTTCCTGTTACTGTAGAATATAAATTAACAGAAAAAGGTAAAGAGTTCCACAGCATTTTTAAAGAGATGGCCGCATGGGGGGGGAAATGGCTTCCGTAATGGAGCCTTTTTATTTTGCCTTCGTTTTGCGGTTCCAAATATTTCTGACTTTTGGTATAGTGATAATGTGTTTAAATTTGCAACAAAAGGTGATCGAATATGAAAGTGATGGCAATTGCTCCATATGAAGGACTGAAAGAGCTGATGGTTCAAGTGGCAGGCGGCGAGAATTTTGAATTCGAGGCGGCTTCCGGAGATTTAGAGAAGGGCGTGGAGCTGGCGAAACAAGCGGAAGCAAACGGGACTGATTTGATTATCAGCAGAGGTGGAACCGCTGAGCTGATCCAGCAAGAAGTTTCCATTCCGGTTGTGGATATCGAAGTGTCGGGATACGATATGCTGCGTGTGCTTACGCTTGCCAAGGGCTATCCCGGCAAGGCGGCAATTGTCGGATTTCCGATGATTGCCGACGGCGCATCGGCGGTGTGCGAAATTTTGGATATTCGGATCGACGCCTGCACCGTATCAGACGAACGCGATGTTGAACCGGTGCTTCTTCAGCTCAAAGAACAGGGCTATCAGATCATTATCGGCGATGTGATCACAATTGAGAAAGCAGAGCAGCTCGGTTTAAACGGACTGCTTTTGACATCCGGAAAAGAAAGCATTGCCAAAGCTTTTGCATACGCTAAAAAACTGTATTCCTTTTTAGAGAGCATCAAGCAGAAGTACGCTGTGCCGTATCACATTTTACAAAAGGCCGAGACCGGTTATGCAGTATACAACAAGACATTGCGGCCGGTTTTTCAAAACGGCGTATTTGCCGAACATATCGGCTTGCTGGATAATCTGGAAGAGCTGATCGGGGAAGCGGAAAAGAAGGGAGTCATCCATTTTAGACTCCGAAAGCATGGGCGGACATGGAATATCACGGGGCGCAGGTTTTTCGTATCAGACGAGGCATTGACCGTATTTACCGCGGAAAATGCAAAAGATGTTCGCGTTTCTTCTTTGCCCGGGGCAACGATTCTTTCTCCTTTGCGGATGAGTTATATGGAAACATCAAGGAACGAAACGATGCAGAAGGTGCTGAAAAAAGCAGAGTTGTTCTCGGCAAGGCGGGAACCCGTATGGATCAATGGAGCGCCCGGCTCAGGGAAAGAGAGCTTGGCCGGGCTGATCCATATGAAGGGGGAGGACAAGCATGAGCCGTTTCGAAAAATCGATGCCGGTTTGCTGTCTGAAGCAGAATGGGAACAGGCTTGTGAAAGCGAAGAATTCTTTTCAGGGAGAGGAACGCTATACATCAAACAAGTCGATCGCATGCCGCCGTCCTCGCAACGGCTTTTACTCAGGCGGATCAGCGAACCGTATGATGGGCCGAGGCTGATCGTTTCTTCTTCCCGCAGGCGCGCCGAGGAATTTTCAAGCGATTTATATGATGCGCTTTGTCATTTGGAACTGGACGTTCCCCCTCTTTCCGAAAGAAAAGAGGATATTTTGCATCTGGCTTATCTGTTTATTGCGGAAAGCAATGAGGCATTCGGCAAACAAATCGTCGGCTTTCGAAACGAAGCTGGTGTTCTGCTTGAAGAAGCGAAATGGCCGGGCAACCTCAGCCAATTGAGAAAAACGGTCCAAAACTGTGTCCTTGAAGCGCAGGGCGTATATATCGAGAAGACTGACGCCGAACGGGTCCTGAGCCGCTTGAACGAGGAAGAAAGAGAAGACATCGATTTATCCGGAACGCTTGAAGAGATCGAAAAAAGGATCATTCAAAAGATCTATGCCGAAGAAGGGAACAATCAAACAAGAACAGCGGAAAGGCTCGGCATCAACAGAACGACGCTTTGGAGAAAATTGAAATCGTCAGATTGATAAGACACCGGCTAAACCGGTGTCTTATTTTTTGTTTTAATATGCAACAACAAATAAAAATATTTAGATAAATACCGTTGATTATTGAAACATTTATGTATATAATCATTTTTGAAAACGCTTTATAGGAAGGGGAGGCAATCATGGGATTCGTACCAAAGGGGATTTATCCTGCTATGCTGACACCGCTCACAAAAGATCAAAGCATTGATGAATCGGCATTGAAACAGCTGACAAACCATTTGATCGATGCTCATGTACACGGGCTTTTTGCGTTGGGTACCAACGGGGAATTTCATATGTTCAACATCGAAGACAAGCTGAAAGTTGCAGAAATCATCATTCAAGAAACGGCCGAACGCGTTCCCGTCATGGTAGGGAGCGGAGGAAACAGCACAGAAGAAGCGATCTGGCTTTCTAAGGAAATAGAGAGGCTTGGAGCAGATGCGCTGTCGGTCATCACGCCATTCTTTATTCCACCGACACAGGAAGAAGCGGCGGTGCATTATAAAACAATCGCGGCATCCGTTTCACTTCCGATCCTTTTGTACAATATCCCTTCAAAAACAGGTTTCCATTTAGAACCAGAAACAGTGGCAGAGCTTGCAAAAGTGGACAATATCGTTGGAATTAAGGACAGCAGCGGAAACTTTGAAAACATACAACAGTATATCGAGCAGACGAAAAATGACGACTTTTCCGTTTTTGCAGGCACCGATTCGCTCATATTGAAAACGCTTCAAGCGGGAGGAGCGGGAGCAGTCGCAGCAACAGCAAATATGCTTCCGGATATCGTAACGTCTATTTACCACCATTGGGCAGAGGGTGAGACTGAAAAGGCGGAGGCTGCCCAGATGGAGCTTCAGCCGCTTCGCGATACGTTTCGTTTAGGTACGATCCCGGCGGCACTGAAAAAAGCGGTTGAGCTTTATTCGATCCCTGTAGGCCCGCCGAAAGCGCCCGTCAAAGAACTGACCGGTCCGGCGCTTTTGGAGGTCGAAAAAATGGTTGCTTCCTATCAATCAAAATAGGGAGGTTTCAAGAATGCCAGCGAATTATCAATTTCGGACAGCCGGTCATATCGTTGCAGGTGAACATTCCATCCGCCGGCTGAAAGATCATGTGCGAACGATTGTACCGAAGGCGGACAGGGCGCTGATTATTACCCAGCCGTCGATCGTCAAGCTCGGCGCGATCGGAGAGGTACAGGCTCAGCTTACAGAGATCGGCATTCAGTCAGATGTTTGCACAGCCATATTGCCGGAACCGACCGTACAAAATATTGAAGACGTATTTAGAGGCATCCGTGAGAAACGATACGACATTCTCATCGGAATCGGCGGAGGCAGCGTTTTGGACGGAACGAAAATATTGTCCGTGCTGCAAACGAATTCAAAAAAGGTCGAGGAGCTGCTCGGGACAGATTTGGTCGAAAAGCCGGGAATCCCGACCGTGCTGATTCCGAGTACTTCGGGGACGGGCGCAGAGGTGACGCCGAACGCGATCGTTACGCTTCCAGAAGAGGAATTGAAAGTCGGCATCGTCAGTCCGCTTCTTTTGCCGAAACTTGTCATTCTTGACCCGGTCATCACCCTTGGATTGCCAAAACCGATTACGGCGGCTACCGGAATGGATGCATTCACTCATTCGCTTGAATCGTTCATTTCGACGAAAGCAAACCCGATCAGCGATATGTTCGCTTTAGAATCCATCAGATTGATTTCGGCAAGTATTGTGGAAGCATATGAAAACGGTTCATCGATACAAGCGAGAGAAAACATGCTGCTCGGTTCGACGTATGGCGGAATGGCGCTGACGGCTGCCGGTACTGCTGCCGTTCACGCCCTCGCCTATCCGCTTGGGGGGAAATACCGAATTTCCCACGGTGTCGCCAATTCGATGCTCCTTCCGCATGTGATGGAGTTTAATATGGATGCCATTACAGAACGGCTGTCTCTTGCGGCAGAAACAATGGGAATCGTTGCATCTGATTTGACCGCCGAACAAGCGGCTGAGGCCGTTGTGCAGAAAATAAGAGAGTGGACGGAGCGGCTGAATATTCCTCAGGATTTAAAAGCGTTCGGCGTAACCGCAAGCGACGTGGACGATTTAGCCGACTCAGCTTCAAAAGTGACGCGCCTGCTTCATAACAATCCGAAACCGCTCAGTCTGGAAAATATAAAAGACATCTATCGAAAACTAATCAACTAAAGGATGAAGACATTTGAAAATTGCAATCATCGCGGATGATTTGACGGGAGCGAACGACTGCGGCGGTCAGCTTGTTCATTACGGGATGGATGTTTCCGTCAAACTCGACGCCGAATTCACCAGACGGGAAACGGAAGGCGTCGTTATTTTCAATACGGACAGCAGATCGCTGCCAGCCGCAGAGGCGAAGGCGACTGTTAAAAACATCAGTGAACACATCTCCCGGCAATCGTTTGATATCGTCTACAAAAAAATCGACAGCACGATGAGAGGAAATATCGGAGCCGAGCTTCAAGCGATGTACGAAGTGTTTCAGCCGGACTTTGTGCTGATCGCTCCCGGCTACCCTCAAAACGGACGCCAGGTTATCGGCGGCATCCATTATGTGAACGGCGTAAAGCTTGAAGAAACCGAAGCGGCAAACGATCCGAAAACGCCTGTAGCCGAGTCGAATATTCAAAGATTAATAGAAAAGCAGACTCGAAATAAGAGCGGGCATTTATCATATGAAGACATCCGCCGCGGACACGGGCATGTCCGCAACAAGCTGGAACGCTTTCGGGCGGAGGGGATTTCATATGTGACGGCCGATTCGGTTCACGAATCCGATCTGCAGGGGCTGGCGCTTATTCTGGAGAGTTTGCCGTATTCTATCATTTTGGCCGGTTCGGCAGGCTTGATGAGCTGTCTGCCCAAAGCGTTCAATCTGAAAGAAAGGGAGCTCGGTCAAACCGTTCCGTCTTCCGACCAGCCGATCATGTTTGTCGTCGGAAGCATGAGTCGGACGGGGAGGGAACAGCTTCACGAACTATTCGCCGGACGTGCGGCTGAAAAAATTGAAATGAGATCAGAGCGCGTGCTGTGCGGCGGAGCTGAGAAAAGAAACGAGTTCGAACGGCTGAAGGAAAGGGCGGCGGACGTCCGGCGCCGTTCGAAACACATCGTCCTCTGCACCTCAGACAATGCGGCAGAGACACAGAAGATTGGTGAAAGCCGCGGACTCACCCCAGTTCAAACGAGCAATGCGGTGTCCGGTGCACTTGGCGAATTTGCGGGCGAGCTGATTCAAGCTTTTCATGTGAAACGGCTGTTCTTAACCGGAGGTGACACGGCATATCAAGTGCTGCATCAGCTTCGGATTCATGAGATACGATTGCTGGACGAAGTAGAGCCCGGCATTCCGCTGGGAGCAGCCGGTGAAGAATTGTACATTGTGACAAAGGCCGGAAATTTTGGCTCGCGTTCGGTGATGGCAAGTGCGGCAATCAAGCTACAAGGAGGATAAACAATGAAGAAACCGGTTATCGGCATTACAATGGGCGACGCGGCAGGCGTCGGTCCGGAAATTATCGTAAAAGCCCTCACGTCCCGCGAAGTGTATGATATGTGCAGGCCGCTCGTCATCGGCGATATGAAAATGCTGAAAAAAGCCGCCTTCCAAATCGGATCAGAGGTTGTTATTAACAAGGTCGGGCATCCGGACGAGGGCGGTTTTGTACATGGAAAGATCGATTGTCTCGATATTGAACTGCTGCCTGAAAACCTGCCTGTCGGAAAGGTGTCGGCTGAAGCTGGAAACGCCGCTTTCCATTTCGTGAAAAAAGCGGTTGAGCTCGCTAAAAAAGGCTGTATTCAAGCGATTTGCACAGCGCCGTTAAATAAGGAGGCGCTGCATAAAGGCGGACACCGATACCCGGGGCATACGGAAATTCTCGCTCATTTAACGAATACAACAGACTACAGCATGATGCTGGCTTCGCCAAAGCTGAAGGTGATTCACCTGACAACGCATCAAGGGCTGATCGAGGCGATTCAGTCGATTACGCCGGAGCGGACCTATAAAGTCATCCGTCTCGCACATGATACATTGACAAGAGCCGGATTCGAACAGCCGAAAATTGCTGTTTGCGGAATCAACCCCCATGCAGGGGAAAACGGCCTGTTTGGAAGCGGCGAGGAAGAACGGCAATTGCTTCCGGGGATTGAGCAGGCGGCAGCTGAGGGAATCGATGCCGGCGGCCCATACCCCGCAGACACGCTGTTTTACAAAGCTGTCAGAGGAGATGTTGACCTTGTCGTAGCCTGCTACCACGACCAGGGGCATATACCGGTCAAAGTCCTCGGGTTGGAAGAGGGCGTCAACATTACAGTCGGATTAAACGGCGGGATCATACGCACCTCTGTCGACCACGGAACCGCATTTGACATTGCGGGGCAGAACAAAGCCGATGAAAGAAGCATGCTCGCTGCTTTGCGGTCAGCCGCTGAGCTGGCGCCCAAATCGTAGAAAAATGAAAGAAGGTTGGTGCATCTTATGAAAGTCGTATGTACATCACCGTCATTTGCGAAATACTCAGACGATCCCGTCTTGTTTTTGGAAAAAAAGGGCATGTCGCTGGAACGCCTTCCTGCAGATATAACCGAGGAGCAGTTTATTGAAGCAGCAGAAGGAGCGGATGCCGCGATCGTGGCGTTTAACCAGATTACGCCGTATGTCCTGGATCGTCTCCCTTCTTTAAAAATTGTCTGCAAACATGGCGTCGGTGTCGACAATATCGATCTGCACGCTGCGAAAGAGCGCAACGTCTGGGTGACGAATGCCCCCAACGCCAACAAGCATGCAGTCGCCGATTTTGTATTCGGTCTCATGCTGTCGGCTGCAAGACAGATTCCTGCAGCCGACAGGGAGACAAAGCTGGGAAAATGGCCGAGGATTTTTGGATCTGACGTTTACGGCAAAACACTCGGCATCGTCGGACTTGGCATGATCGGAAAAGAAGTCGCCAAACGGGCGCAAGGCTTCAATATGACTGTTTTAGCCTATGATGTGTTTCCTGATCGTGCATTCGCAGCCGATCATCACATCCATTTTACAGAGCTTGATCAGCTCTTGAAAGAATGCGACTTTATCACTCTTCATATGCCGCTCACAGCCGAAACGGAAAACATGATCGGTGAAAAAGAATTAGCCGCTATGAAAGAAACGGCTTATCTGATCAATGCTTCAAGGGGAGGCATCGTGTCCGAGTGTGCGTTATATGATGCCTTGGCGAGCGGGGGCATCGCTGGAGCTGCGCTTGACGTGTATCAAACCGAACCGCTGAAGCAGCACCCTCTCTTTGAGCTGGACCGTTTTATCGCCGTGCCGCATATCGCGGGGTATACCCGAGATGCCGTACAGAACCTTGGCATGATATGCGTCAAAAACATCGCTAGTGTACTGATCGACAAACAAAAACCGGAGTTTGTCGTCAACGGGTTGTGAATGTGTTTTCATTCATGCCCTGCATCATGATTTGAAAGCGTTTTCTACAAATGGGATGAGGTGGATAACATGTTGAATCACCCGATTCAAAAAAAGTCAAATGTACGCTGGGTTGTCGCGTTTATGATGTGGGCTGCGATTGCCATCAATTATATTGACCGGACAGTTCTTTCGGCTGCCGCTCCCTATATTACCGAGGAGTTCAACTTGACACCCGGCCAAATGGGAATCATCATGTCCGGTTTCTTCTGGTCGTACGCTTTGCTGCAGCTGCCTTCAGGCTGGGCGGCCGACAAGTACGGCCAGAAAAAAACGCTCGGTTTTGCGGTTGTTTGGTGGTCTGTTGCTACGGCGCTGACGGGTCTTGCGACAGGCTTCAAATCCCTGCTCGGGCTGCGGGTCGCACTGGGAGTCGGAGAGGCTGCTGCATATCCGAGCAATGCGGGGATTGCCGCCAAATGGTTTCCGAAAAAAGAAAGGGCGACAGTAGCCGGAATTTTTGACAGCGGGTCAAAGTTTGGCGGAGCTGTTGCAATGCCTTTGATCGCCTGGATGATAGCGGTCTTTGACTGGAAACTGACGTTTCTTTTGATCGGACTTGTCGGTGTCGCGTGGGGAATTGTCTGGATGATTTTCTTTAAGGAGAATCCCGCAGATCATAAGCGCGTCAATGAGGCGGAACTGGCCCATATTCGGGAAGGGCAGGCTCACATGGAAGAAACGGGCGGCGGCCAGCCGCTGAAGTGGTATCAGCTATTCAAATATCGCAACATATGGGCGATGTGCATTGGATTTTTCATGATCAATTATAATTCTTACTTCTTTATCACATGGCTGCCGACATACCTTGTTAAAGAAAGGGGCATGGATTTAATCGAGATGGGGATTATGGCGTCTCTCCCGCTTTTGACTGCAATGGTCGTCGAAGTCGGAGCCGGATGGATGTCCGACCGGATATATGCAAAGGGAAAACTGTCGCTGACAGCCGTCCGGAAACTGTTTTTAATTATCGGGCTTGTCATGGCTTCGTGCATCGGTTTTGCCGCTTTTGCAGATTCCGCTATCCTGGCTGTCATCCTTCTTTGTGTAGCGAAATCGGGAACGACTGTCGCCGCGTCCCAAGTCTGGGCGCTTCCGGGGGATGTGGCTCCGAAAAATATGACGTCGATGGTTGCCGGTATTCAAAATACAGTCTCTAATATGGGCGGAGTGGTCGGACCCATCATTACCGGCTTCATCGTTGGCGCAACGGGTTCTTTCGTGCCGGCGCTCCTTTTTTCGGCTGCTTTGATCATCATTGCCATTTTAAATTATCTATTCCTATTGGGAAAAGTGAAACAGATTCAAGTATAAGGAACAAGCCCGGCTCATAAGCTGGGCTTTTCTCATTTAAAATGACTTCAGCACATGCTCCCTGTATTGTGTCGCACCTTCAGCAAGCTCGCTTTTTCCGGCCGTGCCCGCTTGATAGAAGACGTAAGGCGGAAGGTATGTAGTACCGATGAAGTTGCTTGTCGCCTGAAAAGGGCGTAACAGTTCGCTGATCGCATAATGATTTGACCCGCCGGCCTGATAGGCTTCTTCGGGAGCGCCCGCCGATACAGCGACCATGAATTCTTTGCCGCGAAGCGCTGTGCCGTTTGTTCCGTATGCCCAGCCGTAGAGAAGAACGTGGTCCAGCCATTTTTTTAGGAGAGGCGGCGAGCTGTACCAATAAAGCGGAAACTGGAAGACGATCCGATCGTGTTCTTCACAAAGTTTTTGTTCTTTTTCCACATCAATGGCCTCGTCAGGATATTCCTGATAAAGGTCGCGCAATGTAATGCCCGGTGCGCCTTTCAATGTGTCTGCAAATGCTCTGTTCACAACTGACTGCTCCATATTCGGATGAAATGCGAGCACTAATACTTTCATGATTTCATCTCCTTCTTCCATTTTATTCATCTTAACGAACAGCCAGCGCGGATTCAACAAAAACGCTCCGTCCCCATTCAAGGAATCGGGCCGTGACAAAGGTCTTGATATAAGCCGCAAGACACAGACTTTGCATGCATTGGAGGATGATGCGAAAGGTCAAAATCCGAGTTTCTTCATTTATATATAAACATAAGCAAAAAGTCTCTTAAAGACTGCCATGAAAAAATAAGGCAAACAGGTGAAAACGGAGCTATAGACATGGATCATCATGATCGGGCGATATCTATTAATGCGATTATTCCGAATTTTCGGCAAGTTGAAATGGAAATGTGGATTTATATCCGGATGAATGGTTCAAGTCAAAAGCACCCGTTTTCTTCTAAAAAAAATATGAATGCAGGATAAATTAATGATTTTTTGTCCTCATCAAAAACGCTTCTACTTCTTTGACGGTCAGTCCCATTTCTTTGGCCTCCAGCATAAGGGCTCTCCATTCGTCGATATTCGCCCGGGTCAGCTCTCTGTTTCGATAAAGCGCCCGTTCTTTCTTTTTCTGCTTGAGGCGATGTGTGAATTGAAACAGTTCTTCCTGGTTCATCCCGGCCTGCACGGCCTGTACAAGATGGGTTCTCCACTCATCTTCCTGCTCAGTCCGGCGATAAAGGATCACTTCGGTATCAAACAATTCCTTTAATTCGACTTTCAGCGCCCGGGAGATTTTTTTCAGGAATTCGACTGACGGATTTCTGTGAACGCCGCGTTCAATTTTGCTTAAATATGATTTTGATACGCCTGCTATATCAGCAAGCTGGTTAATGGAGTAGCCTTTTCTCTTTCTGTACATTCGGATGACTCTTCCGATCATACTGAATCCTCCCCTTCCCCTTGCCATTCATATAAAACGCTTTCCTGTTCATTATAAGAAATAATTTGTTCTTTATAAAATTCAAAAATTTAAGATATCGACAGAAAATAAAAGAAAACGAACGAATTTGTTCTCTAAAAAGAACTATATAGCTAAATTCAGCATTTTTCAATTCAAATTTTTTCTTTTATAATCCAATCATTAACAAACGGCATTCCTGAGGAGGCAGTCAAGCATGAAAGAAAATATTGATTTTAGAGAACTGATTGCAATCTTGCGAAAAAGAACGGTTCTTATTCTCGTTTTGACAATAGGTGTAACATTGACGACCGGAATCATTCAGTTCTATGTGCTGACACCTGTCTATCAGGCATCGACGCAGATCTTGGTGCATCAAGTAGGGGAGAAAAAGGGGAGCGCCACATACAGCGATATTCAAATCAATCTTCAATACACACGGACATTCCAAGCGCTTTTGAAAAACCCGGTGATTTTGGAGCAAGTCAAGAGAGAGCTTGATTTACCTTACTCTGCGGGCCGGTTGGGTGAAAAAATTGCAACGAGCAGTGAAAGCGAATCTGAGATTATAAATATTTCGGTCCAAGATGAAAATCAGAAACGGGCGGCCGATATAGCGAACACTTTAACTGCGGTGCTCAAAAAAGAGATTAAGCAAATTATGAACACCGATCGGGTAACCGTCCTGTCAAAAGCCGAAATAGTCGATTCGCCGACACCTGTCAGACCGAATTACAAAATGAATATTTTGCTGGCATTCGGCGCCGCATTAATGACCGGAATCGCTTTGGCGTTCTTTTTGGACTTTATCGATGATACGGTTGCAAGACCGTCTCAAGTCGAAAAGGAAGCGGGATTCATTTATTTGGGAAGTATTGAGCAAATGAAGCATAAAAAAAGTCTGTTTCGCGGGGACCCCGATATGAATATCCGCGTAAAAGCAGGAAGGAGTGAGCCGCTTGGGTATTAGAAAAAAACGCTCTCGCAAATATCAATCGGCGCTTGTCGCATTGCATCAGCCGAACACGCCGATCGTCGAACAGTATCGGACGATCAGGACGAACATTGAGTTTTCATCATTTGAGAAGCCGTTCAAGTCATTGCTCATTACATCGGGCCTGCCGGGAGAAGGCAAATCATTCTCGGCTTCAAACTTGGCGATCGTATTTTCGCAACAGGAAAAAAAGGTCCTTTTGATCGACGCAGATTTAAGAAAGCCGACGATCCATAAAATTTTTGAGCTCGATAACCATTCAGGCGTCACAAATGTATTAATGAAAAAATCGACGCTGGAAAATGTCGTCCAGCAAAGCCAGGCGGAAAATCTCCATGTGCTGACAAGCGGTCCGATTCCTCCGAATCCGTCCGAGCTTTTGTCGTCGCAGGCGATGGAGGACCTGCTTGCGGAAGCGTACGACCAATACGATTTAGTCATCCTTGATTCGCCGCCGCTTTTGCCGGTCGCAGACGCGCAAATATTGGCGAATCAGGTGGATGGAAGCATTCTTGTCATCCTCAGCGGAAAAACAAAGCTTGATAACGCGATCAAGTCTCGGGACGCGCTGAATTCTTCCAAAAGCGAACTGCTCGGCGCCGTGCTGAACGGGCGGAAAGTGAAGAAAGCGCGCCAATATAATTACGCAACCATGTAATCTTATGAAGCGGCTGCAGCCGCTTTAGGTGATGTCTCCTTGCCTTTACCGATGGAGGCACTCGGCTCTACCGTGGGCAGACTACCTGTCTGCCTTAGACGCAAGTCGTCGATGGCGGGGCGTGAGGACGGGTTAAATGCCCATCTTTATTTAATTTACGTGCTCGGTTTAAATTTGAAAATCGCCCGTATCTTTTTAGCTCATGGGATTTTGCCCTGAAAGATCCTATCAGCTAGAAAGATACATTAGGAGGTAGGAAATTGACATATCGGAGAAGGCTTTCCATTATTACCGCACTCGATTCGTACTTGGTTTTGCTGTCCATCTTTATCGGATATCAGCTGATTTTGCCATCATATGATTTATACCCTTCGGAAATGCTGCTGATGACTTCACTGATACTGCTTGGCGCTCAGCATTTATTCGCCCATTGCTTCCACCTTTATAAAAAAGTATGGGAGTATGCAAGCATCGGTGAATTGTATGTGCTGCTTAAATCGATTACATTGTCCCATCTTGTGACGGCGGCCCTCGAGCTGTTTTTCTTTCAAAACGTTCCGGTTCGTCTTTTATGTTTAAGCTGGCTGTTCCAGCTCATTTTGATCGGCGGATCGCGGATGATGTGGCGCATCATCAGGGAACAGGTGAACAAAGAAAGCAAAGGATCTCTAAGGGCGCTTATCATCGGAGCGGGCTCTGCCGGCAGTTTGATTGCAAAACAGCTTGTGCAGAAGCCGGAATTGAACATTAAGCCCGTCGCCTTTATCGACGATGACAAAACGAAATACCGGCTTGAAATCATGGGTCTGCCCGTCTTAGGCGGGAAAGAGCAGATTATGCAGGCGGTCCGGCAATGGAATATCGACCGGATCATCATCGCCATTCCATCTTTGAGCGTCACTCAGATGCAGGAAATGTACAAGGCGTGTGCGCAAACAGGTGTCAAAACGCAAATCATGCCGAAAATAGACGAAATTTTGCTTGGCAGACATCCTGTCGGCCAGCTTCGCGATGTCAAAGCAGAAGATTTGCTTGGAAGGGAGCCTGTCCAGCTCGATACGAGCGAAATCTCCAATACGGTCAAGGACCGCGTCGTACTTGTGACTGGGGCCGGAGGTTCAATCGGCTCGGAAATCTGCCGGCAAATCAGCAAATTTAAACCGAAATCGATCATTTTAGTCGGGCACGGAGAAAACAGCATCCATTCGATCCTGCTTGAACTGAAGGAGAAATTCGGAAAGCATGTCGCCTATTATCCCGAAATCGCGGACATACAGGACAGAGAAAAAATGTTTTTGCTGATGGAACGCTACAAACCGAATGTCATTTATCATGCAGCTGCCCACAAGCATGTACCGCTGATGGAAAAATGCCCGAAAGAAGCTGTCAAAAACAATATCCTCGGCACGAAAAACGTCGCTGAGGCCGCCGACGAAACCGAAGTGGAGACATTTGTCCTGATATCGTCAGACAAAGCGGTCAACCCTGCCAATATCATGGGGGCAACGAAGCGGTTCGCGGAAATGCTGATCATGAATCTCGGCAAAACGAGCAAAACCAAATTTGTCGCCGTCCGCTTCGGAAATGTTCTCGGCAGCAGGGGAAGCGTCATTCCGATTTTCAAAAAACAAATCGCTAAAGGCGGCCCGGTCACTGTCACACACCAGGACATGACGAGGTACTTCATGACGATTCCGGAAGCTTCAAGGCTCGTTATTCAAGCGGGGGCGCTTGCCAAAGGAAGACAGATATTCGTGCTCGATATGGGCGAACCGGTCAAAATCGTCGACCTCGCCAAAAATCTTATCCAGCTTTCCGGCTATACGACAGAACAGATCAAAATCGAATTTACAGGCATCCGGCCGGGAGAAAAAATGTACGAAGAGCTGCTGAATCAAAATGAAGTGCTGGCAGAGCAGGTTTTTCCGAAGATTCATATCGGCAAGGCGGTCGACGTCGAATGGACGGTGCTGAAGTCATTTATGGATGAATTTATGTATTTGTCAGACCGCGAGCTGAGAGAACGCTTGTTCAAAGCGATCGGCCAGCACGAGAAAAAGCTGGTGACAGCGCACTAGGGGGAAGAACATGACAAGAACGGTTTTGTTTTGCGCTACTGTGGATTACCATTTCAAGGCCTTCCACCTCCCGTATTTAAAATGGTTTAAAGAGCAGGGGTGGAATGTTCATATCGCCGCAAAAGGAGATATGACACTGCCCTATACAGATAAAAAATTTGATATCGATATCAGGCGTTCTCCTTTGAATGCAAGCAATATCGCTGCCTATCGGGAGCTGGCGCGAATCATTGACGAACACCGGTACAGCATCATTCATTGCCACACGCCGATGGGAGGCGTGCTGGCAAGGCTTGCGGCCCGGAAACAGAGAAAAGAGGGGACGAAAGTGATCTATACCGCTCACGGTTTCCACTTTTGCCAAGGTGCTCCTTTAAAAAATTGGCTGCTGTATTATCCGATTGAAAAAGGGCTGTCCGCTTTGACCGATTGCCTGATTACGATCAATGAAGAAGATTTCGTCCTTGCAAAAGGCTTGCGAAAAGCGCTGCGCACGGAAAAAATCCACGGGATCGGCGTCGATACGGAGCGGTTTCATCCTGTCAGTGAAACAGAGAAAATGCTGCTCAGGAAAACATACGGTTTCAAAGAAGACGACTTTATCCTCATATATCCCGCGGAGCTGAACGCGAATAAAAACCAGGCCTTGCTCATCGAAACGGCGGCTGCTTTAAAAGACAGAGCCCCGAACTTAAAGGTCGTGTTTGCAGGAAAAGGGCAGATGGAGCAAAAATACCGAAATCACGCTGAACAAAAAGGCGTTTCTTCGCTCGTCATGTTTGCCGGTTTTCAAAAAAACATCCACGAATGGATTCAGCTTGCAGACGTGTCTGTCGCCTCAAGCATCAGGGAAGGGCTCGGCATGAACCTCCTTGAAGGAATGGCGTCAGGAAAGCCCGCCGTTGCAGCGGACAACCGCGGACACCGGGAAGTCATTCAAGAGGGCGTGAACGGATTTTTGGTTCCGCAGGGAGACGCCGGAACGTTCAGCGACCGGATATTGCAGCTGTACCGTCTGCCTTCTTTGCGAAAAAAGATGGGAGACGCGGGGAGACGAACAGCCGCCGCTTTTTCCCAGCAGCGCACCGTCAAAGAAATGGCGGGCATTTACTCTTCCTTTATGGATAACGAAACAGTTGAAAGGAGGCTGAAAGGATGATAGGGGGTCAAAAGCCGAAAGTTTCTGTCATTATGGGAGTCTACAATTGTGAGAACACGATCGCAGAGAGCATCGAGTCAATTTTAAATCAAACCTATAAAAATTGGGAACTGATTATATGCGACGATGCTTCGACAGACGGGACATATGCTGTTGCCAGGCGGTATGCCGATCATTACGCAGATAAGATTAAGCTGATCAAAAACGAGAAGAATCAGCGGCTGGCTGCCTCGTTAAACCACTGTCTCCAATACGCCGGCGGGAAATATATCGCGCGCCAGGACGGAGATGACATCTCTTTGCCGAGGCGGTTTGAAAAGCAGGTCGCGTTTTTGGAATCGCAATCTCATTATCATGTCGTCGGAAGCGGCATGATGGCCTTCGACGAAAACGGGATTAGAGGCGTCAGAATGCTTCCTTCCTCTCCAGAACCGAGAATCATGGCGAAAGGGACGCCGTTTTGCCATGCGACGATCATGATGAGAGCCGACGTCTACGAGGCGCTGGACGGCTATCGGGTCGGCCGGAGAACAAGAAGGATGGAAGATGTCGATTTGTGGCTTCGTTTTTTTGAGGCGGGCTTCACGGGCTACAACCTTCAGGAAGCCTTATACAAAGTAAGGGAAGACGAATCGGCGTTTAAAAGGAGAAAGCTCAGCTACTCGATTGATAATGCGTTTATCGTCTTTGCCGCCTGCAGACGGCTGAAGCTGCCGCTATCGGACTATATTTATACAATGAAACCCATCATCAGGGGGCTTATGCCTCCTTTTATCATGAACAGATATCATAAAAGAAGATTGATGAATGAAGGCGGAGGGGTCGTAAAACATGAATGACGGAAGCGTGAGACCAAAACGGGTGCTTCACATCGTAAGCGGAATGAACCGCGGCGGCGCGGAGACGATGATTATGAATATATACCGCCACACAGACAGGCGGCATATTCAATTTGATTTTATTTCCCACCGGGAAGAAACGTGCGATTACGACCCGGAGATCATCACGCGCGGCGGCCGGGTGTTTTATGTACCGAGCATCGGTCGGTCGGGTCCTGTCGCCTACATCAAAAACATCAGAAGGATTTTGGTTGAGAAAGGGCCTTATGCCGCCGTACACGCTCATACGGATTTTCAGACGGGCTTTGCCGCATTGGCGGCCAGGCTCGCCGGCGTTCCGGTCAGGGTCTGCCATTCCCACAACACGGCCTGGAAGCCTAACCCCCGGTTTTGGGATACATGGCAGCTTCTTGCATTCCGCCGCTTGATTTTCTCCAGTGCTACGGCTCTGTGCGCTTGCGGCAAAGATGCCGGGCGTTTTTTATTCGGCGCAAAGAAGATGGGTGAAAACGCGGTCCATCTTTTGCAAAACGGGATTGAACTTGACCGGTTCAAAGAAGCGAACGGCGTTTCAAAAACGAATGCGAAAAAGAGCTTCGGTATCAAAGAAGACGCACTGGTGATCGGGCATGTCGGCCGTTTTTTTGAACAGAAAAACCACGCGTTTCTGCTCGGGCTTGCCGCTTATTGCAAGAAATCGGGCATACCTTTTCAAGCGGTGTTCGCAGGTGACGGTCCGCTGCGCAGACAGATGGAAGAAAAAGCCGCTGCTCTCGGTGTAAAAGACGACATTCTGTTTCTCGGCGTCGTCGAAGATATCCCGGCTCTCATGCAGGCATTTGATGTATTTGTCATGCCGTCTTTGTTTGAAGGGCTACCCCTCGTACTGGTCGAAGCGCAAGCGTCAGGGCTCCCCTGCATTGTATCAGACAACATTACGGAAGAAACCGATTTGGGACTCGGCCTGCTGCAACGTCTCAGCTTAAATGCCGGTTTTGAACGGTGGGCTGAGGATATCAGCCGTGCTGCTCAGCCGAAAAAGCCTGCATGGCCGGAAATAGAGAGAAGCCTTGCTGAGAGAGGCTATGATGCAAAAGCAAATTTGGCGAGACTGATGGACATCTATTCAATCTCCGCAGCAGAAGGACAGTGAGTGTATGGCTGTCTACATGTTGAATATGGGGATTGTTTTCGTCTGGTCATGGTTTGCGAAAATGTACGGCAGGGAAGATCACAGGCTGCCGACGGGCTACCGTCCGAATGCGATCCTCACCGTCGTTCCGCTCGCGTCTTTGATTATCGTTGCCGGCTTAAGATACAAGGTCGGAACGGATTACCACACATATATGCTGCTTTACGAATTAGCCGGAAAATACAACAGCATTTGGGAGATATTCGGTTTCGGAACAGGCAAGTCGTCGACGGACCCGGGATTTACCGCACTCTTATGGATTTTAAATCAGATTTCAGCCGATCCGGCGCTCATGTTTGCCGTCGTTGCCGCGATTACCTATATCTATATTGTCAAGACGCTTTATGTGTATGGAAGGCCGTTTGAATTGAGCATGTTTCTGTTTATCGGCATGTTTCACTATTATGCTTCGTTTAACGGCATTCGCCAATACATGGCGGCGGCCATTCTGTTTTGGGCGGTGCGGTATCTGATCGATGGGAAGCTGGTGCGCTATATGATCGTTGTACTGATCTGTTCGCTTTTTCATTCTTCGGCTTTGATCATGATTCCGGTTTATTTCATCGTCAGAAGAAAAGCGTGGTCGCCTGTCCTCTGGTGCCTGATGCTCGTCTTTTTGGCGGGGACTTTTCTGTATCAAAAATTTCTGTCCGTATTCCTAGTCGTGCTTGAAAACAGTCAATACGGACATTATGAAGAATGGCTGATGAAGAATACAAACGGCATGAACGTTATTAAAATCATCGTTCTTCTTCTCCCGCTCGCACTTGCCTTTTGCTTCAGGGAGCAGCTCAGAAAGCGCTGGCCCGAAGTCGATTATATCGTAAACCTTTGTCTGATCGGTTTCCTGTTCGGAATTTTGGCGACAAAGGATGTCATTTTTGCGAGGTTCAACATTTATTTCGGGCTCTATCAGCTGATTCTCGTTCCTTATTTTGTACGGATTTTTGAACCGAAATCAAACGCGCTTCTTTATGTTTTGATTTTGATCTGTTACTTCTTATACAGCTTTATGCTCATGCCGTTCGACTCGTCGGTATTGCCGTACAGAACGATTTTTGAACGTTGAATAGCGGAAAGACCGGACATTTTAGGTCTTGTAAAAATTTCGTCAAAGGAGTCATCACATTGGAAAATCCAGCAGTTAGTCTACTGGTCGCTGTTTATAATACAGAAGCTTTTTTGCCGAATTGTTTGCAGTCGCTGATCAGCCAGACCTTGAAAAATATTGAAATCATTATCGTCAATGACGGTTCAACAGACGGAAGCCAGAAGATCATTGATCATTACGCCCGAAAGGACGGGCGCATTAAAACGATTCAGCAGGACAATCAGGGCCTCGGCGCTGTCCGCAATAAAGGCATCGAAGCGGCGTCAGGCGAGTACTTGGCATTCATCGACTCCGACGACTGGATTGAGCCGGACTATTGCCAGTCTATGTATGAAAAAGCGAAGGATGAGGATGCCGATCTTGTCATCTGTGATTATGCCGTTGAAATTCAGGATACCGAAAAAACGGTCTGCCCGGACATCGGGAAGAACTATGAAGGAAAGCCGAAAGAGGCATTTATGAAGGATTTGTTAAAGGGTAAAGTAAGCGGCTTTTCCTGGAACAAGCTCTACAGGCGGAGTCTGATTGAGCGGCATAAGCTCGTTTTCCCGCTCCGCGACGAGCTGGAAAACATCGAAGATCAATATTTCAGCTTCAGATGCCTTCTATATGCGAATACCGCGGCGTTCGTGACTAAGCCGCTTTATCATTACAGGGTCCACCTGGCGTCCATCGTCCAAAAGTATCAGGCAGGGCTGTTTGAAGACGGTCTCGCTCTTTATGAAGCAAACCTGGACTGCCTGACAAAGCACGGAGAGCTCCCGGCTTTAAAGGAGGCGCTGCACGTCTTTATCGTCAACCACGGCTGCATCAGTATTTTAAATGAATGCAAGAGCCGAAACAAAAACCCTTCAATAGAAAAATATAAAAATATCCGCAGCATATGCGCCTGTCCGGAATTCAGGGGGAAAATCTCCGCAGTGGACATGTCGGCATTCGATTCCAAGAAGAAGCTTTTGCTTATGCTGATTCGCTTGCGGTTGATGCCGGCAGTGTATGGATTTGCGGCCATTTACCAGAAAATGATCGAGCACAGAATGAAGAAATAGGCGGTGAGGAAATGACCTTTCAGGAACTGAAGATCAATCTTGCAGAATGGCTTTTGCTCAAGGTGAAATATCCTTCTGAATATGTGATGGGAACGCCGGGTTTAAGGCGCTTTGAACAATATAAAGGCAAGAAAAAAATCATTCTGACTTTAATTCCGTCCCATGATAATTTGGGAGATCATGCGATTGCCCTGGCAAGCCGCACATTCATAGAAAACGAGTTTCCCGATTTTGAGTTAATTGAAATCGGCATTAACGATATTTACAAACATGCAAAAGCGCTCATGCGCATCCGCCACCCCGAGGATATGGTATTCATCATCGGCGGAGGAAACATGGGGGATTTGTACCGCAATGAGGAATGGACGAGGCGCTTCATTATCAAAACATTCAAGCATTATAAAATCGTCCAGCTCCCGGCAACTGCGCACTTTTCCGAGACGCTCCGCGGCAAAAAAGAGCTGAAAAGGGCGAAAAAAATCTACAACTCCCATCGCCGGCTGTTCATGATGGCGCGCGATGATACAACCTATCAATTTATGAAACAGCACTTCTCAAACCAAACGATTGTAAAGCAGCCTGATATGGTGCTTTATTTAAAGAAAGAACAGCAGTCTGAAAGAGAAGGTGTGTTGGTTTGTTTAAGGGAGGATAAAGAAAGCTTTCTCAGGCCGGAAGAGCGTAAAAAGCTGCTGAAGGCTGTCGGCGACGAGTATGGCGGTGCAAAAACTTTTACAACGACGATCGGCAGGAGGGTCAGCCGCGTGTCCCGCGAGAAGGAGCTGAACCGGCTTTGGGATCAGCTGAGAGGCGCGGAGGTCGTCGTGACAGACAGGCTGCACGGCATGATTTTTTGTGCGATAACAGGAACGCCGTGCGTCGTGATCCGCTCTTTTGATCATAAGGTGCTTGAAGGCTTTCGCTGGCTGAAAGACGTTCCTTCGATGAAGCTTGTGGAAAATCCCGATGCGGCAGAGGTTCTCGGCGCAATCGAAGAGCTGGTCAAGACCGGTGACTCGCATCGTGAGACCCCGGCAAGGGATCATTATTTCGCAGATTTAAGACGGAAAATTATGGGTGATGTCCAATGAAGCCATTTATCAGTATCATTGTTCCGATGTACAATGTCGAAGATTATATAGAAGAATGCGTCGATTCGCTGCGCAGGCAGACGCTGAAAAATATTGAAATCATCCTTGTTGATGACGGCTCTCCCGACAGATCCGGGGAGATAGCCAGAACGTACTGCAGCCTGGATGCCAGAGTGAAAGTGATTCATAAAAAAAACGGCGGGCTGAGCTCGGCGAGAAATGCCGGTCTTCAAGCCGCGACAGGAGATTATGTCGGGTTTGTCGACGGTGATGATTTTGTATTGCCTGCCATGTTTGAAAACATGTACGCCGCTGCCAAAAAAGACGACCTCGATATCGTCATGTGCGGGTATCATAAACATTCCGATACGGAAGACGCCTACTTCCCGCCGCCGCTGCCGACCGATCGCCTCTTGTTGAGCTGGGATATTAAACGCGAGCTCAAAAAGGCGCACGAAACCCGCTTCATCTGGTATGTGTGGCGGAATTTGTACAGGCGCGACCTGCTGAAGAAAAACCAGCTGTACTTTTTTGAAGACATTCGTTTTGCAGAGGATTCGCCGTTTAATTTGTACGCCTTTTATGCAGCGAAACGAGTGAGAGCGATCGATGAAGGCTACTACATGTACAGGTGCAACCCGGACAGCCTGACAGAGGCGCCGTTTAAACCGTACATGGATGAAAGCCTGAAAAGGCAGTACCGGGCGAAAAGGAGATTCTATGAGACGTTTCAGCTTTTGGATGAATGTGCGGACGATTTGGAAACGTACACATGCAAACATCAAATTCCGATGCTTTTAGCCAATGCCTGTGCGGAACCGAAGCCTTCAAAGCAGGTGAGGCGGCACATTAAAGACATTTTGTCTTACCGGATGGTGCAGTCGTGCGTCAAAGCCACGTCTCTCCGCAACCGCAACCTGTTAATCGGCCAGCGGCTCGTTTTATTGCTATGCAAGCTGAATATTCCGATTCTGCTCGAATTGTTTTTTAAACGAAATCTGCCCAGTAAGGGATGAGCCTTTTGAATAAGACATTTGTTTTGAATCTCGGCGCCAATATGGCGTCTTTTTTATTATCGGTGCTGTTTTCGATGTGGCTGACGCCTTACGTCATCAAGACCCTCGGTGTTGAGGCGTTTGGATTTGTCCATCTTACACAGAATATGATCAATTACTTTTCGATAATTACGGTCGCCCTGAGCGCGGTCGTTGTCCGGTTTTTTTCTGTTTCCGCCCACAGGGGAGCGCTTGATGAAGCGAGAGGCTATATGAATACCTATATCGTTTCATCACTGGTGCTTTCAGTCATCTTGTTTTTTCCGCTCGGCGGCACGGTGTTTTTTATCGATCAGATCATTCGCGTTCCCGCCGGTCTTTTGGGGGATGTGCAGGTCGCGCTTTTGATCGGCAGCCTGCTGTTTTTATTGACCTTTGTGATGTCGGGGTTTGCCGCCGGTCCGTTTTTCGCCAATAAAATCTATATTACGAGCACGATCCAAGCCATCCAAATGCTGATTCGCGTTCTGAGCGTATTGTTGATTTTCGCGTGGTTTGCACCGAAGATCTGGCACATTCAGCTCGCCGCTCTCATCGCAACCGCTTCGGCGTGCATCCTGTCGATCTTTTTCTTTAAGAGATTGATTCCATGGTTTACGTTCCGGGTGAGGGATATGTCGTTTGCAAAGTGCAAAAAACTGCTTCAGGCGGGAGGATGGAGCTCCGTCAGCCAAGTCGGCATCCTGCTGTTTCTGCAAATCGATTTAATGGTGGCGAATGTGATGCTGGGGGTTTCCGAATCCGGCATGTACGCGGCGATCATTCAGTTTCCGCTGTTGTTGCGGACGCTTTCGGGAACGCTAGCGGCCGTATTTTCACCTACGATTACACTCTATTATTCAAAAGGCGACAAAGAAGGGCTCGTCCGTTATGCCAATCAGGCCGTCAGGTTTAACGGCATCCTGCTCGCTTTGCCGGCGGCGCTTCTGGGGGGGCTTGCCGGCCCGTTTCTGTCGCTTTGGCTCGGCCCTTCATTCGAACATTTGAAATGGCTCTTACTGATACATGCGGGCTATTTGGTTGTTTCATTAAGCCCGGCGCCGCTGTTTTACATCTTTACCGCCTATAACAAGCTGAGAACACCGGCGCTGACCACGGTTGCCTTCGGCGTTGTCAATTTGCTGCTTGCCATCGTGCTGAGCGGCCCGGCGGGACTCGGCCTTTACGGAATTGCGCTGGCCGGTGCGGCAGCTTTAACGCTGAAAAACGTCGTCTTCACTCCGATTTATGCATCAAAGATTACGGGTGAAAGAAAAAGGGTCTTTTATAAAGGCATATACGGGCCGGTTGCCGGCGCTTCATTTACTTTGGCTGTCTGTTACGCTCTTCAATACTTATTTTCGATCGTCAGCCTGCTGTCTTTGTTTGTCACGGCACTGGCTGCGACGTTGGCTTACGGCCTGTTTGCCTATTTCGTCATGTTGACGAAAGCGGAACGGCGCATTGTCACAACGAAGCTGCAAGCATACCGGTGTTCTCTATCCTTCCCGTTTCAAAAGGGATTTTTTAAATAAAAGAAAGGGGTGCGTTTTTCGTGCTAGCGAAACGGTTTTTCGATCTTGCATTGTCAGTTATTTTGCTGGTCGCGCTCAGTCCGGCCATGATTCTGACGGCTTGTCTCATCAGATGGAAAATCGGCTCGCCTGTTTTATTTCGCCAAACCCGTCCGGGGCTGAATGGCGAGCCTTTTACATTATATAAATTCAGAACGATGACTGATGAAAGAGATGCAGCAGGCAATCTGCTAAGCGATGAAAAGCGGCTGACAAAGACGGGGCGGCTGATCAGAAAAACGAGCCTTGACGAATTGCCGCAGCTGATCAACGTTATCAAAGGAGACCTCAGCCTCGTCGGGCCGCGCCCGCTTTTGATGGAGTATATCCCCCTTTATACGAAGCGGCAGTGGAGACGCCACGAAGTCAAGCCGGGCATCACGGGCTGGGCGCAGATCAACGGGAGAAATAAAGTGACATGGGAGGAAAAATTTGAACTCGATGTCTGGTATGTGGATCATCGTTCTTTTTTGCTTGATCTCAAAATCCTTTTGTTGACTGTCGTAAAGGTTTTGAAGTCGGAAGGCGTCAGCCAGGACCGGCATGTGACAGCAGAAAAATTTACAGGGAGAAGGAATGCCTGATGCAAAACGTGGTGATCATCGGAGCCGGCGGCCATGGGAAAGTCGTTCGGGAACTTGTAAAAGAGCGGCCGGATACGGAGCTTGCCGGTATTCTTGATGACCGGTATGCGGAGCTTCATGTTGAGAACGGTCTGTATCGAGGGCCTTCAGCTGCCGCAGAAGAACTTGCGCGGCTTCATCCGGACGCGAAGTTCGTCCTGGCTGTCGGCCAAAACAGCATCAGACAGCAGCTGTATGAACGCATTGGTCTTCCGCTTGACCGGTATGCGGTTTTGATTCATCCCTCTGCTGTTGTCAGCGGTTCGGCCCGGATTCAAAACGGCGCCGTTGTTATGGCATCGAGCGTCATCCAAGCGGATGCAGACGTCGGCATCCACGCGATTGTCAACACAGGTGCGATCGTCGAACACGACAATCGGATCGGCGATTACGTTCATCTTTCGCCCGGAACGGTGTTAACCGGCGGCGTGACAGTTATGGAAGGCGCTCATCTCGGCGCGGGAACGGCGGTCATTCCCGGAAAGACAGTCGGACGCTGGAGCGTGACGGGAGCGGGGGCAGCCGTGATTCACGACATTCCTGATAATTGCACCGCAGTCGGAGTCCCTGCAAGAATGATCAAATAACAGCAGTAAAAAGGGTGAAAAACATGAGTCAGAATAAGCGAATTTATTTATCACCGCCGCACATGAGCGGAGACGAGGAGCGCTATGTAGCCGAAGCGTTTCGGACAAACTGGATCGCGCCCCTCGGTCCCCTTGTCGACACATTTGAAGAAAAGCTTGCCGCCTATGCGGGGACGTCCGGAGCCGCGGCAGTCAGCTCAGGAACAGCTGCGATCCACCTGGCCTTGAAATTGCTCGGCGTCGGCAAAGGCGATACGGTCTTCTGCTCTTCTTTTACGTTTGTAGCGAGCGCCAATCCGATCATATATGAGCAGGCTGAACCGGTTTTCATTGATTCTGAACGGGATACATGGAACATGTCGCCCGAGGCGCTTGAACGGGCGCTTGACGAAGCGGAGCGGGCCAGGAATCTCCCGAAAGCCGTCATCGTCGTCAACTTGTACGGCCAAAGCGCGAAAATGGACGAGATTATGGCCATTTGCGATCGATTTGCCGTGCCTGTCATTGAAGATGCAGCCGAATCGCTCGGTTCTGTTTATAAAGGCAGAAAAAGCGGGACCTTCGGACGCTTCGGCATTTATTCGTTCAACGGTAACAAAATCATCACCACATCGGGCGGAGGAATGCTGGTCAGCGATGATGAAGACGCGTTGAAGAAGGCGCGCTTTTTAGCCACTCAGGCGCGCGAGCCAGCCATTCATTATCAGCACGAAAAAGCGGGCTACAATTACCGGATGAGCAATGTTCTGGCCGGAATCGGCATCGCACAGCTCGCCGTTCTGGATGACCGGGTACATGCCAGACGGGCGGTTTTCGAGCGCTATAAGGAGGCGCTTTCCGGTATCGAAGGTATAGAATTCATGCCTGAGGCCGGCATGTCAAACCGCTGGCTCACGACATTAACGTTAGACACAGCAAAGATTCAAACAACACCGGCGGACATCATCGAACAGCTCGCAAATGAAAACATTGAGGCCCGCCCGTTATGGAAGCCTTTGCACAGACAGCCCCTTTTTAAAGGCGCGGCCTTTTATCCGCACGATGACCAGGGCTCTGTCTGCTGCGACTTATTTCAGCGCGGGCTCTGCCTGCCGTCAGGATCAAGTATGACGCGAAAAGAGCAGGACCGGGTAATTCAAATCGTTGCCGACCGGATTAAATATAAATGAGGTGCTAAACATGGCGATTACATATTCCATGGACAGCTTAAAGCATAAGCTGGCAGAAATTTTGGATGTCATTCCAAGGCATTCATCAGTCGTTTACTTGGACTACCCGCTATACGGAAACGTCGGGGATCTATTGATCATGAAAGGAACGGAAGCTTTTTTTGAAGCATACGGCATCAAGGTGCGCGAAAGATGGAATGCGGAGAATTTCATTCCGGGCCGCCGCATTCCAAAGGACGCCATCATTGTTTGTCAGGGGGGCGGCAATTTCGGCGACTTGTACCCTCACTTCCAGCAGTTCAGAGAACGGGTGGTCGAACATTACCCGGACAACCGGATCGTCATTCTGCCGCAGTCGATTTATTATGAGCATGAAGAAAATATAATAAAAACGCGCGGCATTTTGGCGGCTCACCCGGATCTGCACTTATTCACGCGGGAAAAGGCATCATTCGATTTTGCCGTCAAGCGTTTCGAAGAGGTGAAAAACATCAAAATGATGCCCGATATGGCTCACCAGCTCTGGCCGATCGCGGCACCTGCCGAAAAGCCGTCCGAGTCCGTTCTGCGGTTGATCAGGACCGACAAAGAAGCCAACAGCAGCCTGCAGAAAGCAGGGGAGCCGGACACGTACGATTGGAACGTCATCTTATCAGAAGGCGACAAACGCGGAATCAAACGCCTGCAGACGATCAATGTCCTCAACAAAAAAGCGGGCAATCCGCTGCCGATCGCTTCTTATTGGAAACGCTTTTCGGACAGCCTCGTCGACAAATCAATCCGTTTCTTCAGCCGCTATGAATCAGTCGTTACTTCAAGGCTGCACGGCCACATCTTATCGTGCCTGCTCGGAAAAGAAAACGTAGTGATTGACAACTCCTACGGAAAAAACGCGAATTACTACAATACATGGATGAAAGACATCCCGAATACGAAACTGATTCAAAACCATCAGACAGAAGCAGAAAAACCGCCTGTTCACGTATGACAGGCGGTTTTTTTGCTATGCTTCTTCACGCTTTACTTTGTTGTAGGCTTCATCCAAATGCTGAATCCGTTTTAAAACGACGGCGTTTTTTGTCAGCTGGTCTTGCACAAGCGTTGAAACGACTGAACGGTAGTAGCTGTTCATCGCGTGGATTTTATCCTCATTTGGATGCATTTCAATATGGGTTTTAAAATTTTCTATGAAATAGGGCACGGAGAAAAGCTCTGTCAATGGTAACACTCCTTTTTTAAGTCTATACGGTTCGGAACCGATCGTGTAAACTAATAGTGGGAGGGGAGATATGATGAACTTGCATGTACAGCAGCAGCAAACGGCAAAACTTCACTTGACGCAAGGGCTTGCCCAAGCCATTCATATGCTTCAGTATTCGTCGGCCGAGCTGAACAGCCGGATTGATGAACTCTCATTGGAAAACCCCCTGATCGAACGAAAAGACTCCGATATTCCCCGATCATTTTACCATAAAACGAATCGTCATTTGCAAAATGAAGGAATAAGCCGCTCTGAGACGGCCCATTCCCGTGAAGATGTTAAAAGCGCTTTGAAACGGCAGGCGCTCGATCTCCAGCTGTCAAGCCGCGAAAAGCGGGTTTTCAGCTATTTGGTCGAATCACTTGATCCAAACGGATATGTGACAGAAGACATCGCCTTTATCGCTTCCGAGCTGGCTGTCACCAGAGAAGAAGCTGAAGAAGTCTTGGGCAAGCTGCAGACTCTTGATCCGGCAGGCATCGGGGCGCGGTCGCTACAGGAATGCATCCTGATCCAATTAAAGCGTCTGCCCAAGGAGACGGCAAAAGCGGAAAAAGTCATTTCCTCATACTTTGACCTGTTTGCCAAAAAGGGATGGAAAGAGCTGTCAGAGAGAGCGGGGCTTTCGCTTTCAGAGCTTCAGGACATTCAAGACCTTGTCGCAGAACTGTCGCCGCGTCCCGGATTGATATATGGCACAGATGATGGCGAAGTCTATGTCGAGCCTGATTTAATCATTTCAGCAGAGGATGGAAAATTGGTGCTTGAGCTCAGCAGCCGTTCTTTTCCCGACATCCAGCTTAACGCGTTTTACGAGCCGTTTTTAGAGCGTCAGTCAAAAGACGAGGCGACCGCTTATATCTCTGATAAGTTCAAGCAGTGGAAATGGCTCGACAATGCCCTCAGGCAAAGACGGGAAACGATGCGGAGGGTGATGGCGGAAATCATGGTGCGGCAAAAAGATTATTTTTTAAAAGGGAAAGACGAACTGAAGCCGCTCACATTAAAAGAGATCGCTGATGCCCTCGGCGTTCACGAATCAACGGTAAGCCGCGCAGTCAAAGGGAAAATCGTGCAGACGCCTTTTGAGCTTTGCGAGCTTAAACGGTTTTTTTCGGCGAAGGTAAAGGACGCCGCTGACGGGCATGCGTCAAGTCACACAGTCAAAGCGCATCTGCGCCGGCTGATCGATGAAGAAGATAAAATGAAACCGCTTTCAGATCAGAAACTGGCCGACCTTTTAAACGAAAAGCACGGCGTTGTCATATCGAGGCGGACCGTCGCCAAATACCGTGATCAGCTCAATATACTGCCTTCGTCTGTAAGAAAGAGATATCAATAAAGAAGCCGTCCGGCACGAGCGCCGGCGGCTTTTTTACGGGATCATCCACGAAAACAGATGATGCTGCAGGAAAGTGATCATGCAAACGAGGAAAAGAAGAAACAGACTGTGTTTCAGTGTAAAGCGAAGCAAGTCGGATTCCTTTCCTGCCAGTCCGACGGCTGCGCAGGCGACCGCAATCGACTGCGGAGAGATCATTTTTCCTGTGACGCCGCCTGAAGAGTTGGCCGCCACAGACAGCACCGGCTCCATTCCGACTGACTGTGCCGTCATTTTTTGCAGGCTTCCGAACAGCAAATTGGCCGACGTATCTGAACCGGTTATAAACACACCGAGCCAGCCGAGAACGGGAGAAAAGAATGCGAACATTGAACCGGTCATCGCAAGGGACATGCCCAGTGTTGTGCTCATGCCCGAAGAATTGGTGACATAGGCAAAACCGACGACGGAAGCGATCGTTAATATCGGCTTGCCGAGTTCCTTCAGCGAATCTGTAAATACGGCGCCCCATTCTTTCCAAGGCATGCCTGTGACAAACTTTGTCAGTACGGCGGCAATCAGGATCGCCGTACCTGCCGATCCAGCGAGATCAAGTTTGTAAAGAGCCTCAAGCGGTTTTCCGGAACCATCGAGAATTTGATTGTGCAAAAAAGGCACGCCGGGTGCAAACGTCAGCCTGCCGCCGATATCATTTATGAACAGCAGCAATGGATTTGAACCTTCATAATGGCCCGTCAAGGCCTGTTTGACAGATGGAATTCCCCAGATGGAGACCATTGCCGTGAGCAGCAAAAACGGTGTCCATGCCTTGAAAATCTGCCCCGCCGAGTATGAGGCCTTTTGATGTTCAAGCTGCTGCGCCTCCGCTGCAGCGGCCATTTCCTTTTCTTGTGAGAATCTGAATGTCGTTTTCGGTTTCCAAAATTTTAAGAATACAGCGAGAGCGATAAGCGATACGATAGCTGACAAAATATCCGGGAGCTCAGGCCCCAGGAAGTTTGAGCTTACATACTGTGTAACGGCAAAAGAGACGCCCGACACGAGAATGGCCGGCAGCACTTCCAAAGCCCTTTTGAAACCGCTCATGATGATGATCAAATAAAACGGAATAAATACAGATAAAAACGGCAGCTGGCGTCCGACCATTTTTGAAATGTCCATCGCAGGAATCCCAGTCGGCCCTTCAACCGCGATAATCGGGATGCCGATCGCTCCGAAAGCGACAGGCGCCGTGTTGGCGATCAGGCATATGCCCGCCGCATACAACGGATTAAAGCCGAGGCCGACAAGCAATGCAGCCGATATCGCGACAGGGGCGCCGAAGCCTGCCGCACCTTCCAAAAATGCCCCGAATGAAAACGCTATCAAAAGTGCTTGCAAACGGCGGTCATCTGTGATCGACAATACCGAACTCCTGATGATTTCAAATTGGCCGGTTTTCACCGTAAGCTTGT
Source organism: Bacillus sp. FSL R7-0646 (assembly GCF_037969865.1). Taxonomy (NCBI): domain Bacteria; kingdom Bacillati; phylum Bacillota; class Bacilli; order Caryophanales; family Bacillaceae; genus Bacillus; species Bacillus sp. FSL R7-0646. The sequence continues at coordinate 3,490,781 of NZ_CP150217.1, read as the reverse complement.
ACAAAAAAACTGAAGTCACGATAATCCAGCCGATCGGCAGCAGCCCGTAAACCGCGCCTTGCGAAGCCGACATCACAGCCTGCTGAGCGGGCATGCCGTATACGAAAACGGCCAGCACGAGTGCGATCAGCAAAGTCGTCAAGCCTGCTGTATGCCCTTTCATTCTTTTGATTGCCAGAGCCCAGAAAAAATACAAAATCGGTATAAGCGCTGCAAGCGAAGAGAGCAGCAAACTGTTCCCCAGCGGAGTATAATCTTGCGTCCATCCCATCTCCAATTCCCCCTTTGTTCGTCAAAAAAGCCTCATCTAGTCATCTGATGACATGATGATAAGACTGATCATTTAGCATTATATTTCTCAATGTCATAAATTACAATCTTTTTTTGCATGGAGCCGAAGTCTATATGTTCCAGACGGAAAGAACGGTATAATAAAAAATAGCGCATCATGCCCAGTCTGGTTACGAGGTGAAAAAAGTTGAAATACAAACAAATCAAGACGAAAAAAATATATGAAGAAGTCGCGGAAGCGCTTCTTGAATCGATTAAAAGCGGAGAGCTTGAGCCCGGCGACAAGCTTGACTCCGTCCAAGCGCTCGCCGACAGCTTTCAGGTCAGCCGTTCGGCCGTAAGGGAAGCGCTGTCCGCGTTAAAAGCGATGGGGATGGTCGAAATGAAGCAGGGGGAAGGGACGTATGTGAAAAGGTTTGAGCCTGAGCAAATTTCCATCCCCCTTTCGGCTGCACTTTTGATGAAAAAGAAAGATGTCGCTGAACTGCTCGAAGTCCGTAAAATACTTGAAATCGGGGCAGTTTCCAGTGCGGCTCAAAAACGCACGGAGGATGATCTCGGACGCATGCAGGAAGCACTTGAGGATATGAAGCTGGCGGACGGGAACGGCGAACTTGGCGAAAAAGCCGACCTCGCGTTTCACCTTGCGCTTGCCGGCGCTTCGCAGAACGATCTGCTGAAAGGCTTGATGAATCATGTGTCATCTCTCTTAATTGAGACGATGAGGGAGACGCGCAAAATTTGGCTGTTCTCGAAGAATACAACTGTTAAGCGCCTTTATGAGGAACACGAAGCCATCTATCAGGCTGTGAAGGAAAAAGACGGCCAAAAAGCGGAGCAAGCGATGCACAATCATCTGACAAATGTGGAAAATGTGCTGGCCTCATATTTTGAAGAAACGAAACAAGCCGACGAGCCGGCTATTTAAGCAGCAGTCAGCTGCACGGCCTGAGTGAAAACGAAAAAGAAACCCCTTTCAAAAAATTTTGCCAAGGTGTAAGATGGAGAAAGAGGGTTTTCTAACCAAGTCATCAGATGACCTGATTAATCGGGTTGGAGAGGGGATCAAGATGAAAGTATCACTGTTTATCACGTGTTTGGTTGACATGTTTCAGTCAAATGTCGGAAAAGCGACTGTTGAACTGCTGGAGCGGCTCGGATGTGAAGTGGATTTTCCCGAAGGGCAGATCTGCTGCGGCCAGCCTGCGTACAACAGCGGCTATGTCAAAGATTCCAAAAAAGCGATGAGACGGATGATTGAGACGTTTGAATCAGCTGAATACGTCGTCAGCCCTTCAGGATCGTGCGCTTTTATGTTCAAAGAGTACCCGCACCTTTTCCGGGATGAACCGGCCTGGGCGGAAAAAGCGCAGCGGCTGGCTGACAAAACGTATGAGCTGACCGATTTTATCGTCAACGTATTGAAGATTGAGGACGTCGGGGCGACACTCGAGAAAAAGGCGACTTATCATACGTCATGCCATATGACAAGGCTTTTGGGAGTCACGGACGCGCCGATGAAGCTGCTTCGGCATGTGAAGGGACTGGAGTTCACGCCGCTGCCGCGCAAACACGACTGCTGCGGATTCGGGGGCACTTTCTCGGTGAAGATGTCGCAAATATCCGAACAGATGGTCGATGAGAAAGTGGCGTGTGTCGAAGAAACAGCCGCCGACGTGTTAATCGGGGCGGACTGCGGCTGCTTGATGAATATCGGCGGGCGGATCGGGAGAAAGAACAAGCCGATTGAAGTCATGCATATCGCAGAAGTGCTGAACAGCAGATAAACAGACAATCCGGTCATTTCACAGATAGAGGGGGACATTCGTTATGGCAATGAAGATCGGAACGCAGAAATTTAAAGAGCGCGTGTCAGACGGGCTCGACAACGAGTTTATGAGGGGGGCCGTTTCAAGCGCGCAGGAGCGCTTGAGAGCGCGCCGTCTTGAGGCGGCAAAAGAGCTCGGGAACTGGGAAGAATGGCGGTCTCTGGCCGAAGAAATCAGGCAGCACGTGCTGGAAAATCTGGATTACTATCTAGAACAGCTTGCCGAAAATGTCGCCAAAAAAGGCGGGCACGTTTTCTTTGCGCAGACGGCTGAAGAAGCGACAGGCTACATCCGCGATGTCGTGAAAAAGAAAAACGGCAAAAAAATCGTCAAATCAAAATCAATGGTGACCGAAGAAATCAACATGAACGAGGCACTTGAAAGCGACGGCTGCGAAGTGGTCGAAACCGATTTGGGCGAATACATCCTCCAAATCGATGATCATGATCCGCCGTCACATATCGTCGCACCTGCTTTGCATAAAAACAAAGAGCAAATCCGCGACGTCTTCAAAGAGCGGATCGGCTACCGCAACACCGAAAAGCCGGAAGAGCTTGTCATGCACGCGCGCGCCGTGCTTAGAAAGAAATTTCTCGAAGCTGATATCGGCATTACGGGCTGCAATTTTGCAATTGCCGATACGGGATCTGTCAGCCTTGTCACAAACGAGGGAAACGGACGTCTCGTCACGACTATTCCGAAGACGCAGATTACCGTGATGGGGATGGAGCGGATCGTCCCATCATTCGACGAGTTTGAAGTTCTCGTCGGCATGCTCACAAGAAGCGCGGTCGGACAGCGGCTGACGAGCTATATCACGGCGCTGACAGGGCCGAGGCTGCCCGGTGAAGCGGACGGCCCGGAGGAGTTTCACCTCGTCATCGTTGACAACGGGCGTTCCAACATTCTCGGAACGGAGTTTCAGTCCGTCCTTCAATGCATCCGCTGTGCGGCCTGCATCAATGTCTGCCCCGTTTACCGTCATGTCGGCGGGCATTCTTACGGTTCGATCTATTCAGGTCCGATCGGGGCTGTATTGTCGCCGCTGCTCGGCGGATATGACGATTATAAAGAACTGCCGTACGCATCTTCGTTATGTGCGGCTTGCTCTGAAGCATGTCCGGTGAAAATCCCGCTTCATGAGCTGCTTCTAAAGCACAGGCAGCGCATCGTTGAAAAAGAAGGGCGCGCGCCGATATCCGAAAAGCTGGCGATGAAAGCGTTCGGCTTGGGAACTTCTGCGCCATCCCTTTACAAAATGGGCTCCAAATGGGCGCCGGCAGCCATGAAGCCGTTTAAAGAAGACGGCAAGATTACGAAGGGACCGGGTCCGTTAAAACAGTGGACCCAGATACGCGACTTCCCCGCGCCGAACAAGTCAAGGTTCCGCGACTGGTTTGAGGACAGACGGAAAGAGAAGGGGGAAGACAAATGACAAACGGAACAATCCACAACAAAGACGGCTTTTTAAACCGGATTGCTGAAAGGCTCGGCCGCAACAGGCGTTCTGCAGGCGTCACCGTTCCCGATTATATCCACCAGCCGCAGCACAGGGTATATCAAGGCTATACACAGGATGAGCTTGTCGGCGTCTTAAAGGACCACTGCCGGAAAATTCACACGGAGCTGATTGAAACAGATGTCATCGGCTTGCATGATGCCTTGTATGAACAAGCAGCGCGATTTGGAGGCGGGCCTGTCATGATCCCGAAAGATGACCGTTTTAAAGAGTACGGACTGTCAGGCCTGTTAACGGACAAGTGGCCGAATGAAGGGACGAAAGTGTGGGAATGGGATGCAGCGGCCGGAGATGAGAACATCCAGCGAGCCGAACAGGCTAACATCGGCGTGACATTCAGCGAGATCACGCTTGCTGAATCCGGAACGGTCGTCCTCTTCAGCTCAAAAGACAAAGGACGTTCCGTCAGCTTGCTGCCGACGACATATATCGCGATCGTCCCGAAAAGCACCATCGTCCCGCGGATGACACAAGCAAGCGCAATCATCAAACAAAAGATTGCAGACGGCGAAGTCATCCCGTCCTGCATCAACTATGTCACTGGACCGAGCAATTCAGCCGATATCGAAATGGACCTTGTAGTCGGCGTCCACGGCCCCGTAAAGGCGGCATATATAGTCGTGGAGGACCGGTAATTATCGATAGCAAAAAGATTAGCTTCATACTGAGCTAATCTTTTTTATTATGCGATATGACAATTCCGGCGCATACAGATTGAACGCATCGTTCTGCTTTTTTTGCCGATTATAAATAGTATATTAAAATGGTATTTTTATCGGATCGCCGGCTCTGCATACACATTTCTGCCGCAGGTCCAAGCCGCTTGCGAGATTTTTTATCTCATTTATAATCCACAGAAGCACCCCTGATAGAAAGAGTCTATTAAAATTTAAGGTAATGTTAAGGATAAGATTATTTCCCGATAATGTTCACTCACTATAATGGAGAATAGTGAAGGAGTGACTCATATGCGGGCAGTGTGTCTGAACGAATTTATCAGTCTTTTTAAAAGCATCAAGTCGATTATTGTCATTATTATTATGTTTTGGGTGAGCTATAAGACTGCGGGATTGATTGAACAGGCGCCTGCGGATGTCGTGCGGGAATTGGATTTAGGAAGCGATGCAGGCGCGATCGGAACGGCCGTTATCGTGTTTGCTCTCGGTTTCCTGTTTATCGCGGGGCTTTCCCATGACATGATCAACCGCGAAGTCCATACCCGGACGGTCAGATTTCTCGTGACGAAAACGTCGCGGATCAAGATCATTCTGGGAAAGTTTCTTGGCGTCTGGCTGTTTTGGTTTTTCTGCATGCTCGTTTCTTATGCCTTGGTGATGATCGCCTCAAAAGAGTTTTTATGGCTGAGTTATGCAGACAGCATGGCTTTTCTTACAGCTGCGATCTCTTTGAACCTTTTATTTTCGATCGTGATTTCAAGGCCCGCCGTGTCAATGTTTTTCGGAATCGTGTTTGCTCTCGTTTTTCCAGCGGTCAGTTTATGGGCTGTTTATTCAGAGAACGGCATGATCACCTGGTTTAAATATATAACGCCGTACTATTACTCCGTACTGGGCGGTTCTTTTATTTTCATCAACTTTGTCTACGCCGCCATCGTTCTTTGCGGTGCGATCGTTTTGTTTAAAAGGAGAGATTTATAATGAATGTGGTGATCGAGGCAAAAGGGCTGATGAAAAGCTACGGCGCCAAAACCGTCGTCAACCATGTCGACCTTCAAGTTGAAAAAGGAGAGATTTACGGATTCCTCGGCCGCAACGGTGCGGGGAAATCTACGTTTATGAATATGATCACAGGCATTATCCAGCCGACAGCCGGCAGTTTTCTGCTGTTAAATGAAGCTTCGATTGAAAGCGTCAAGCACCGCATCGGCGTTTTACCCGATTATTTGACCCTCTATGATTCAATGACAGCGGTCGGGCATTTGAAGTATTTTGCAAAGCTGAACGGACGGACCGTATCGACTGAGCGTTGCGAAGAAGTCTTAGAGAGGGTAGGGTTCACTGAGCATACTGAAAAAAAAGCGGGCGCGTATTCATTCGGTATGAAAAAAAAGCTCGGCATCGCCCAAGCGATCATCCATGATCCCGAGCTCATCTTTTTGGATGAACCGACATCAGGTGTTGATGCCGAATCGGCACTCCACATTCAAAAGCTGATTATGGATTTGCAAAAAGAAGGTAAGACGGTATTTATGACGTCACACAACCTGCATGAAATCGAGAAAATCTGTACACGAATCGCGATCATGAAAAACGGCCGCATTTTAATGGAAGGCACGCTCGATGAGTTAAGAAGGCATTTCATGTCGAACATAAGCGTTCACATCCGCCATTCGAATATTCCCGAGCAGCATTTCGGCCTGATCGACCGATTTCTTGAGTCAGCTGGTGAAAACGTTCAATTTAAGCACCATGAGATTTCGATCATCGTCAATTCAGAAGAAAAAATTCCTGCCATCGTCAGAGTATTAACGAACTGCAAGGTGGGAATCTACAGAATCCACGTCGATGAACCGTCGCTTGAAGACATCTTTATCGACAGCTCGGAGGAACGCGTTGTGTCTTGACACTATGGTGGGCTAATATTCCAGAAAGATTTTGACAGGCATGAGTTCGGCATTGTTCGGGCCTCATGTCTTTAATCTTGCTGACCCGTATGGCGCCACCGGATAGATCCATTAAATATACGACCAAAAAAAACGCCTTTGAATAAAGGCGTTTTCCATAAGGGGCGGCTCGGTTTCTAGTATTTCCACAAAATCGACATGTCGCCGGTTGTTGCTTCATCAATGACATTTCCGTCTTGATCCATTTTGACGAAGTACCTGCCTCCGTTTGTTACGTTTTTGTACTCGGTTTCTGATGTACCGTCATCGTTTTGCGTGAATTCAAATTGAACATCAGCAATGAGTGTGCCGCTGTTGAGGTCGACATAGTAAGAATGGAAGCTGACATGGCTCCAGTCATCTTTTTCGGCAGGAATGTCCGATATGACGCCGACCTTTTCAGCAGGATCATTGACGATCACACCGTAATCCTTCTGCAAATTGCCGGTTTCGACATCAGCCTCGTTTAAAATCTCTTTAATCTGGCTAAATTCAGCATCTGTAGGTGTTGTATACCTGTCTTCAGGAATGTCCTTCGCAAAGCTTACGGACGATGAACCAAAGACGAGCGTCAATACGGACAAGATCACCATAAACAAGAGTTTTTTCATGTTCTCTTCCTCCTTTAGCTGATGTTATGATTCGGTTCACACTCTATCATCGTTAAAATATTTTGTAAAGTTTGAATAATATTTCAATTTAACTATTTTTTTCGGGGGATATCTGCCGATTTTTACATTTTCCTTTTTTGGTTCATGCTCTATCATTATGAAAGTTGTGCATATCTGCCCTTGCATTTTCCAATAGAAAAGGCGATCTTCCTTGAAAAAAGAGAAAAATTTTAATTTTTATTTTTTGGCATCGGATTTGATGTTGACAAAGTGAAGATCGGCACGTATATTATATGAATATATTTCAGGCAGAAGAAAACACAATGAACGGGAGCAGTAAAAGATCGGCATTGGCAAAGAGAGCTGCGGGTAGGTGAGACGCAGACCAATGAACCTTTGAACTCGCCCGGGAGTGGACTGGCTAAAGGACGGACATCAATTCCTGAGGACTTTACGATTAACCTTCGTTAACAGGTTTGCACAGCATGGCTGTGCTTCGCAAAGCTGGATTCTTGGTATAGGATCAAAAAGAGTGGTACCGCGGTAAGCTTCAAAGCTCATCGTCTCTTTATCTTCAAATTGAAGAGGGAGACGGTGAGCTTTTTTATTTTAATAGAGGAAGTGAACATAGATGGAGAAAGACATGCAGAAGCTCGAGCGCACGATGACATCGCGGCATATTATGATGATGGCATTGGGCGGAGCGATTGGGGCAGGATTATTTAAAGGAAGCAGCAAAGCGATCGATTTGGCGGGGCCTTCGGTCATGATCCCCTACTTGATCGGCGGCGTGATTTTGCTGTTTATTATGCAGGGGCTGGCCGAGATGGCTGTCCGAAACAGCGAAGCCAGAACATTCAGGGATCTGGTTCAATCGATATTAGGGCCGTATGCCGCTTATTTTTTGGACTGGATATACTGGAAAATGTGGGTTCTCAATATTGCGGCTGAGGCTGTTGTCGCCGCGATGTTTTTGCAGTACTGGCTGCCGGGGCTGCCGATTTGGGTGCTGGCGCTGTTCGTTTCACTCGTCATTACGAGCGTGAATTTGCTTTCTGTCAAAAGCTTTGCCGAGACGGAATACTGGCTTGCTCTCATTAAAATCACAGTGATTGTCGTCTTTATTATATCCGGATTTATCTTGTTATTTTTCTCTTTTGGACAACATTCGGCTGTCGGCTTTACTCATTTGACAGACCATGGCGGCTTCTTCCCGAATGGCGCCGGAGGGCTGATTACAGCCATGCTTGTCGTGATCTATTCCTACGGCGGAACGGAAATTATCGGGGTGACCCTGGCGGAAACCAAAAATCCTGAGAAGGTTGTGCCTAAAGCCGTGCGGGGAACGTTAACGCGCATTATTGCTTTTTATCTTCTGCCGTTTTTCGTGATCGTCAGCTTGATTCCATGGAATCAAGTGAACGGGGTGTCGGAGAGTCCCTTTGTCATGGTCTTTAAGATGATCGGCGTTCCCGGAGCGGATCATTTGATGAATGCGGTCATTTTACTGGCGGTCATTTCTTCTATGAACTCAGGGCTTTACGGCGCCTCCCGTATTTTGTATACACAGGCGTCAGACGGAAGAATGCCGAAAATCTTTTCGAGGCTTTCTGCGAGAAAGGTGCCGGTTTATTCGATTCTATTATGCACTTCGTTCTTATACTTGGGCGTATTGTTTTCACTATTTGCCGGCAGCCAAACGTTTGAATATTTGATGGGGTCTCTCGGCTATACCGTCCTTGTGATCTGGATGCTGATTGCCGCCGCCCATTTAAAATCGAGGAAACGGAATCAAACAGCTGGAAACGGCTACTATGTCAAATGGTTCCCTTATACGACTTGGGTGGCAATCATTTCGCTGACAGCCATACTGATCGGTGTCATCCTGACCACGTCGATTGTCATTACATTGGTGACGGCGGGGATCTATTTGCTCATTAGCGCTGCTTATTTCTTTAAAGGAAGAAACCAGACAGCCGGCCAAACGGCCGCTTCTTAAAAAAGGGCTTGCCTCCCAGCGGAGGCAAGCTTTTTATACATTAGTTCGATTTTTTTCGAACTAATTTCTTTTATTCACCGGGACGATTATGTTATCGTCTAATTACATGACCACTACACTTCAGGAAGAAGGAAAGACAATGTCAGAACAGCATTTCAAAAATACGAAGTATTCCGTATTAAATCTGTCTCCTATCGTACAAGGCGGAAATGCGGAACAATCTTTTAAACAATCTATGGATTTGGCGCAGCATGCCGAAAAATGGGGGTACCACAGGTTCTGGCTGGCTGAGCACCATAATATCGAAGGTGTTGCAAGCTCGGCCACCTCTGTTTTGATCGGCTATATCGCCGGAGGTACTAAGAAAATGCGCATCGGCTCGGGAGGGATTATGCTGCCGAACCATTCCCCGCTCGTCATCGCCGAACAGTTCGGAACGCTTGAATCCCTTTATCCCGGCAGAATCGATTTAGGACTTGGACGCGCTCCGGGCACTGATCAATTAACAGCGCGCGCATTAAGAAGAAACATAAGCAGCGGGGAGGATTTTCCCGAGCAGCTTGAAGAACTGCGGCAATATTTTAAGCCGTCGGGCAATGTAAGAAATCATGTGCGCGCCATACCGGGAGAAGGGCTTGATGTGCCGATTTGGCTTCTCGGTTCAAGCGGATTCAGCGCCCGGCTTGCCGGGGAGCTCGGTTTGCCGTTTGCATTTGCGGCTCATTTTTCGCCCGCCAATACGCTGCCTGCCTTGGAACTGTATCGGAGTTCGTTTAAGCCCGGCGTCTTGAAGGAGCCTTATGCGATGGTCGGGGTTACCGTTATCGCAGCCGATACGGATGCGAAAGCGCAGCGCCTGGCAACGTCGCACTATCAGAAGTTTTTGGATCTTGTCCGCGGCGCTCCGACACAGCTTAAGCCGCCTGTAGATGATATGGAACAGATTTGGACGCCGCGCGAAAAAGCGATGGTGAACGAGCAGCTCAGCTCAACGATCATCGGCGGGCCGGACAGTGTGAAAGAAAAGCTTGAAGAGTTCATCCGGACGACTCAGGCGAACGAGATCATGATCAATTCAGAAACATTTGACCATGCTGACAGACTTCGCTCGTTCGAAATCATTGCAGATGTATGGAAAAACGGATAAACGCAAAAAAGCAACGGAACGGAAAAACCGCCCGTTGCTTTTTTGCTGGTAAGTACGTATTTTAGCAATATATTTATTTTTGAAATAGCTACAATATAATCTAGAAAAATGCCTGGAAGAAATCGAACAGCTTTGCATGAAATAAAAGGGCTAATTTTCATTGAGGCACGTTTTTATGAAATATGTATAATATAGAAATTATCAGGAACAATAATTAAAACAGAAGTGTGAACGTTCGCGCGAATGTTGTCGATGAATTGTTTCTTAACAGTTGAATAAACATTTTAACCCTGTTACAATAAGGAATGTAAGCAGGAGTAATTTTTTTTGGCTGAGGTGGGACGTTTTCAGTCACTGCGGGACATTATTCGTCCAGGATGAGATGAAAGGAACGTTTTGGCATGAATCAACTAATACAGGCTCAGAAAAAATTATTGCCGGATCTTCTCGATGTCATGCAGAAAAGGTACAAAATTTTGCAGTACATAAGGCTGACTGAACCGATCGGCAGAAGAAGCCTTGCTGCCAGCCTCGGCATCAGCGAGCGGATTTTAAGGGCGGAGGTTCAGTTTTTAAAAGAACAAAATCTACTAGAGATTAAAACAACCGGCATGATATTGACACCTGAAGGATCCGACCTGCTGAAAGTTCTCGAAGATACGATGAAGGACGTTTTAGGTTTAACTCATTTGGAAAATACATTAAAAGAGAGGTTGAACCTCGACGAAGTCATCATTGTATCGGGAGACAGCGACCAGTCCCCATGGGTCAAAAAAGAGATGGGGAGAGCGGCCGTCGCATGCATGAAAAATAGGTTTACGGGGGAAAATATCGTCGCCGTAACCGGAGGTACGACACTTGAGGCCGTGGCAGAAATGATGACGCCTGACTCGAAAAACCGCAAGCTGCTTTTTGTTCCGGCAAGAGGCGGACTGGGCGAAAACGTCAGGAATCAGGCCAATACGATTTGCGCCCATATGGCCGAGAAAGCTTCCGGTACATACAAACTGTTATTTGTGCCGGGGCAGCTGAGCAAAGAAGCATATTCTTCTATCATTGAGGAACCTTCTATTAAAGAAGTGCTTCAGACGATTCAATCATCCAGTATGGTGATTCATGGAATCGGGGATGCTAAAACAATGGCAGAACGAAGAAATACGCCAAAGGAAGATTTGAAGAAAATAGAAGAAAATGAGGCAGTTGCAGAAGCGTTCGGCTACTATTTCGACCGCCACGGGGAAGTCATTCACAAAGTGCACAGCGTAGGCATCCAGCTTGAGGATCTCGATTCGATCCCGAACATCATTGCGGTGGCGGGAGGCTCGTCAAAAGCTGACGCCATAGAGGCATACTTCAAAAAGCCGCGCAATACGGTTTTGATCACTGATGAAGGAGCCGCAAAACAGTTATTAAGGGAAGCTTCTTCCCTCAATATAAATTAAATATCTCTTATTTACTTAAAGGAGGAAATCATCATGGCAGTAAAAGTCGGTATTAATGGTTTTGGTCGTATTGGACGCAATGTATTCCGCGCAGCATTAAATAATCCTGAAGTTGAGGTTGTGGCAGTTAACGATTTGACAGACGCTAACATGCTTGCTCACCTATTACAATATGATTCAGTACATGGAAAATTGGACGCAGAGGTTTCTGTTGACGGAAGCAACCTTGTTGTTAACGGTCAAACAATCCAAGTTACAGCAGAGCGCGATCCTTCTAAACTAAGCTGGGGAGAGCAAGGTGTTGAAATCGTTGTTGAATCAACTGGTTTCTTCACAAAACGCGCAGATGCGGCGAAACATTTGGAAGCCGGCGCGAAAAAAGTTATCATCTCAGCTCCTGCGAGTGAAGAAGATATTACAATCGTTATGGGTGTTAACGAAGATAAATACGATGCGGCTAACCACCATGTTATCTCTAACGCATCTTGCACAACAAACTGCCTTGCGCCGTTTGCAAAAGTTCTGAACGACAAATTCGGCATCAAACGCGGTATGATGACAACTGTTCACTCTTACACAAACGATCAGCAAATCCTGGATCTTCCGCACAAAGACTACCGTCGTGCGCGTGCGGCAGCTGAGAGCATCATTCCTACAACAACTGGTGCTGCGAAAGCCGTTTCCCTTGTACTTCCTGAACTGAAAGGAAAACTGAACGGCGGAGCAATGCGTGTTCCAACACCAAACGTATCACTTGTTGACCTGGTTGCTGAACTTGACAAAGAAGTAACAGCAGAAGAAGTAAACGCAGCGCTTAAAGAAGCAGCAGAAGGCGAACTTCAAGGCGTTCTTGGCTACAGCGAAGAGCCGCTTGTATCTAAAGACTACAACGGCAATACAAACTCTTCTACAATCGATGCTCTTTCTACAATGGTTATGGAAGGCAGCATGGTTAAAGTTATTTCTTGGTATGACAACGAAAGCGGATATTCTCACCGTGTTGTTGACCTTGCCGCTTACATCGCAAAACAAGGTCTTTAATCCGGAAACCAGAATCAGACTTGGTTCTTGATGAGAGAAGCGCTATAATGAAAGCGGACAAGGGAAGGGGACACACACTCCCTTTCCCTTTTTCCATATCGGCGCCTTTAAGCCGCCCGGGGATTTCCGTTTTCAGGCTTGTAAAACATTAAAAGGAGGATCTCCTAAAAGCCATGAACAAAAAATCAGTAAAAGACATTGATGTAAAAGGCCGCGTTGTTTTCTGCCGTGTTGACTTTAACGTTCCGATGAAGGACGGAAAAGTGACGGATGATACGAGAATCCGCGCCGCACTTCCGACGATTCAATACTTAACAGAGCAGGGAGCGAAAGTTCTTCTTGCAAGCCACTTGGGCCGTCCGAAAGGCCAGGTGTCAGAAGAGCTTCGCTTAACGCCGGTAGCCGCACGCCTCGGCGAACTGATCGGCAAAGAAGTGAAAAAAGCGGATGAAGCTTACGGCGACGCCGTCAAAGCGCAAATTTCCGAAATGAAAGACGGAGATATTCTCGTATTGGAAAATGTCCGCTTCTATCCGGGAGAAGAAAAGAATGATCCTGAGCTTTCTAAAGCGTTTGCCGACCTGGCTGACGTTTATGTCAATGATGCATTCGGAGCGGCTCACCGCGCCCATGCTTCAACAGCAGGCATCGCTGAACACCTTCCGGCTGTTGCAGGCTTCCTCATGGAAAAAGAGCTTGAAGTGCTGGGCAAAGCGCTGTCAAACCCTGAACGTCCGTTTACAGCGATCATCGGCGGCGCAAAAGTAAAAGACAAAATCGGCGTGATTGAAAGTCTTCTTGAGAAAGTAGACAACCTGATCATCGGCGGCGGTCTTGCTTACACGTTCGTCAAAGCGCTCGGCCATGAAGTGGGAAAATCCCTGCTGGAAGAAGATAAAATTGAATTGGCTAAATCTTTCATGGACCGCGCCAAAGAAAAAGGCGTGAACTTCTACATGCCTACAGACGTGCTTGTTGCTGACGATTTCTCAAACGACGCCAACACGAAAATCGTGCCGGTAAGCGAAATCCCTAGCGACTGGGAAGCGCTTGACATCGGCGAGGAAACAAGAAAAACATATGCCGACGTCATCAAAAACAGCAAGCTTGTCGTTTGGAACGGACCGATGGGCGTATTCGAAATCGACGCGTTCGCTAAAGGAACAAGAGCTGTCGCTGAAGCATTAGCAGAGGCAAATGATACATACTCTGTCATCGGCGGCGGAGACTCTGCAGCTGCTGTAGAAAAGTTCGGCTTGGCTGACAAAATGAGCCACATTTCAACAGGCGGCGGAGCTTCCCTTGAGTTTATGGAAGGAAAAGAACTTCCTGGCGTCAAAGCATTGAACGACAAGTAAGCAAAATATACAGCATAAGGAGTGGAGCACATGAGAAAACCAATTATAGCCGGTAACTGGAAGATGAATAAAGTGCTTTCAGAAGCTGTCAGCTTCGTTGAAGAAGTGAAATCTTCCATTCCCGCAGCAGATAAAGCAGAAGCTGTTGTCTGTGCGCCTGCACTGTTCCTTGAAAAGCTCACATCAGCTGTAAAAGGCACAGATCTGAAAGTCGGCGCGCAAAACATGCATTTTGAAGAAAGCGGAGCTTTCACGGGTGAAATCAGCCCTGCGGCTTTGAAAGACCTTGGAGTTGAATACTGCGTCATCGGCCACTCCGAGCGCCGCGAAATGTTTGCTGAAACGGATGAAACGGTCAACAAAAAAGCGCATGCTGCATTTAAATACGGCATCGTTCCGATCATCTGCGTAGGTGAAACGCTTGAAGAGCGCGAAGCAAACAAAACAAACGAGCTTGTTGCAGACCAAGTGAAAAAAGCACTTGCAGGTTTAACAACTGAACAGGTAGCTGCTTCCGTGATCGCTTATGAGCCGATCTGGGCGATTGGAACCGGCAAGTCTTCAACTGCACAAGATGCAAACGAAGTATGCGCGCACATCCGCAAAACCGTGGCATCAGAGTTCGGACAAACTGCAGCAGACAGCGTCCGCATTCAGTACGGCGGAAGCGTAAAACCTGCGAACATTAAAGAATATATGGCCGAATCCGATATCGACGGCGCTCTTGTTGGCGGAGCAAGCCTTGAGCCGCAGTCTTTCGTGCAATTATTGGAGGCAGGTCAATATGAGTAACAAGTTAGCCGCGCTCATCATTTTAGATGGGTTTGGACTAAGGGACGAAACCGTCGGAAACGCCGTAGCCCAAGCGAAAAAACCGAACTTTGACCGCTATTGGAACAAGTATCCGCACCAGACGCTGACAGCTTCAGGAGAAGCGGTAGGTCTTCCAGACGGCCAGATGGGCAACTCGGAAGTCGGCCATCTGAATATCGGCGCAGGCCGGATCGTTTACCAAAGTCTGACGCGCGTGAACGTTGCGATTCGCGAGGGAGAATTCGAACAGAACGAAACATTCCTTGCAGCGATGAAGCACGTGAAAGAAAAAGGCACAAACCTCCACTTGTTCGGACTGCTGTCTGACGGCGGAGTGCACAGCCACATTCACCATTTATATGCACTCTTGAAACTTGCCAAAAAAGAAGGCGTTGAAAACGTCTATATTCACGGCTTCCTTGACGGCCGCGATGTAGGCCCGCAAACAGCTGAGAAGTACATCAAAGAGCTTCAGGATCAAATCGAAGAAATCGGCGTCGGCGAGATCGCAACATTGTCAGGCCGCTACTATTCAATGGACCGAGACAAGCGCTGGGACCGCGTCGAAAAAGCGTACCGCGCCATGGCATACGGAGAGGGACCGAAATATCAAAATCCGCTCGATGTCGTGAAAGATTCTTATGAAAACGGAATTTACGATGAATTCGTGATTCCTTCCGTCATTACGAAAGAAAACGGCGAACCTGTTGCGACAATCAAGGACAACGATGCGGTCATTTTCTACAACTTCAGACCCGACCGTGCGATCCAGATTTCCAACACGTTCACCAATGACGACTTCCGCGACTTCGACCGCGGAGACAAGCATCCGAAAAACCTTCATTTCGTTTGCTTGACACATTTCAGTGAAACGGTTGACGGATACGTGGCATTCAAACCGGTCAATCTCGACAACACAGTCGGCGAAGTTTTATCCCAAAACGGGCTGAAGCAGCTTCGCATCGCTGAAACTGAAAAATATCCGCACGTCACATTCTTTATGAGCGGCGGACGCGAAGAAAAGTTCCCGGGCGAAGAGCGAATCTTAATCGACTCGCCTAAAGTCGCAACATATGACTTGAAACCTGAAATGAGCGCATATGAAGTAAAAGATGCGCTTGTCAAAGAAATTGAGGCTGAAAAGCATAACGCGATCATCCTCAACTTTGCCAACCCTGACATGGTTGGACATTCAGGAAAAGTCGAGCCGACGGTCAAAGCAATCGAAGCGGTTGACGAGTGCCTCGGCGAAGTCGTTGATGCGATTCTTGCAAAAGGCGGCTACGCGATTATTACGGCCGACCACGGTAACGCAGACGTGCTGATTACCGAAGAAGGCAAGCCGCACACCGCACATACGACAAACCCGGTTCCTGTCATCGTCACAAAAGAAGGCGTGACATTAAGAGAAGGCGGAATCCTCGGGGATCTGGCGCCAACTCTTTTAGACTTGCTGGGTGTTGAAAAACCGAAAGAAATGACAGGATCGTCATTAATTCAAAAATAAGCATTAAAGGAGAGAAACAAACATGCCATACATTGTTGATGTTTATGCACGTGAAGTATTAGACTCCCGCGGTAACCCGACGGTTGAAGTTGAAGTATACACTGAATCAGGAGCTTTTGGACGCGCGCTGGTTCCAAGCGGAGCTTCCACTGGCGAATACGAAGCTGTTGAGCTTCGCGACGGCGACAAAGACCGCTACCTTGGAAAAGGCGTTTTAACAGCCGTTAACAACGTGAACGAAATCATCGCACCCGAGCTTATCGGCTTTGATGTGACTGAGCAAGTATCAATCGACAAATTGCTGATCGAACTTGACGGAACTGAAAATAAAGGCAAGCTCGGCGCCAACGCCATCCTTGGTGTATCAATGGCCGTTGCCCGCGCAGCTGCGGATTTCTTGCAGATTCCTCTATACCAATACCTTGGAGGATTCAACTCTAAAACGCTTCCTGTACCGATGATGAACATCGTAAACGGCGGAGAGCATGCGGACAACAACGTTGACATTCAAGAATTCATGATCATGCCTGTCGGTGCGGAAAACTTCCGCGAAGCACTTCGCATGGGAGCACAAATTTTCCACAGCCTGAAATCAGTCTTGAAAGAAAAAGGCTTGAACACAGCTGTAGGTGATGAAGGCGGATTCGCTCCAAACCTTGGATCTAACGAAGAAGCGCTTCAAACAATCGTTGAAGCGATCGAAAAAGCAGGATTCAAACCTGGCGAAGAAGTGAAATTGGCAATGGATGCTGCATCTTCTGAGTTCTACAACAAAGAAGACGGCAAATACCATCTTGCAGGCGAAGGCGTTGTAAAAACGTCAGCTGAAATGGTTGACTGGTACGAGGAGCTGACTTCTAAGTACCCAATCATCTCAATCGAAGACGGCCTTGACGAAAACGACTGGGAAGGCCACAAACTTCTGACTGAGCGTCTTGGCTCAAAAGTTCAGCTTGTCGGTGACGACCTTTTCGTAACAAACACGAAAAAGCTTGCTGAAGGAATCAAAAACGGCGTCGGCAACTCTATCCTGATCAAAGTAAACCAAATCGGTACATTGACTGAAACTTTCGATGCGATCGAAATGGCGAAACGCGCAGGCTACACTGCCGTTATCTCTCACCGCTCCGGTGAAACTGAAGACAGCACAATCGCTGACATCGCTGTGGCAACAAACGCAGGACAAATCAAAACAGGTGCTCCGTCTCGTACGGACCGTGTTGCGAAATACAACCAGCTTCTTCGCATCGAAGATCAATTGGCTGAAACTGCGCAATACCACGGTATTCAATCTTTCTACAACTTGAATAAGTAAGCATAAAAAAGAGGTTGGCTGCAGATGCGGCCAACCTCTTTTAAATGTGAAAGCTGAATTTCCTTTACCCTGACAAAAGCTGTCAGGGTTTTTGATTATAATAGGCTGTATCAATTGCGATTGGAGTGTTACTGGATGCAGTCGAAAACAGTATATCTTTATGCATTCCATACAATGTCAGATTGGGAATATGGATATTTAATGGCCGAACTGAACTCGGGAAGATATTTCAAAAAAGATGCGGCACCTTTAAAAGTCATGACAATAGGAGTGAATAAAGAAATGGTGACGACGATGGGTGGACTGCGCATAAAACCGGATATCTCCCTTGATGAGTGGACGCCCGAGAGTGCGGATCTAATCATTTTACCCGGAGGGAATACTTGGGGAGAAAAGATTCATCAGCCGATCTTGAAAAAGGCCGGCGAAGCTTTAGAGCTTGGCGCGATGGTTGCCGCAATATGAGGTGCAACTGCGGGACTGGCGAATAGCGGATATCTGGATTCAAGAAAGCATACAAGCAATGACTTGGCCTATATGAAAATGGTCTGTCCTCATTATAAAGGAGAACCGTTTTATGAGATGGGACCCGCGGTATCAAATGGGAATCTGGTTACTGCATCAGGAGCGGCTCCTCTCGAATTCGCAAGGGAAGTGCTGAAAAAATTAGACGTGTTTGCACCGGATACATTGGATTCATGGTATCAACTCAATAAGACCGGTCAACGTGAATACTTCTTCAAGCTAATGAATTCAATCAATAAATGAGCTGAAAGACCAAGAATTTAGTCGATGTCGAAGCAATTCGGCGGAAAAGCTAGATTTCATGAGTGAAAAAGGTTTTTTCCCTAATTTTATGTTCTCCTTGATATGGTATAATCTACCTCGTATAAAAAGCTTTGCTCACTCAAGGGAAGTCTTGCTCATCCCCTTCTGAAAGGGGGTGATAAAAATGACAGCATATGAAACAATCTCTTTAATGATTGCTTTTGGCATGCTGATTGCCATGTTGTCAGAGAACAAAGAAAAATAGACCGCCCCTTGAGCCTGGAAAGTGATAGGGAGTGGTCTATTTTAGGTCAATCTGAGCAAGCCCCTTCGAAGGGCCGGCTTTTTGTACAAGCCGAAGTGTTGGAGCACTTCGGTCTTTTTAGTATATGCAACATGTTTACTTAGATATCTATATCATAAAGAATTTTCATTAATTTGTAAATGGCGAAAGCAAATGTTGTTTTTTAAAAAATCAATCGTCAGATTACGCATTGGCAAGTGATTTTCTCAGAGCACCATATTGACCAGCGCCGTTTATAGAAACCACTGAGTTCGACCTTGGCTCCAACACCCCGTCAGCCTAAGAAAAACCCACCCGTTTATCGCAGATTTTTCGCAGGCTTCAGAAACCAGGCGGGAAGAAAACCGCTGATGCCAACGATCAAAAAACCAATGATCGACAACAGCGCAATCGCGATGGGAGAGAGGGCTTGCTGAAGGCTGTAAGCCGAACAGGAAAGCAGCACGCCTAATCCTAAGGTGATGAGGAAGACCTTTTGATTTGTAAAAAACAACGTTTCAGATCTAGTGAATTTGGCATAAATCAAAGGAAGACCTGTATAGCACCCGATGATAAACGTAAAAAGCACCGCTTCCGATAATTGAAAAACGGCTGAATTGCCGGCTCCAAATATTTCACCAAAAGAAATCGACCAATTGCTCAGCATGACAAGTCCGAAAAGGTAGAAACCACTCAATAAAAACTTAGTCAAATCACCCCTCCTTACTATGGTAAAAAAAACATATTCATACAAGATTATGTTAACCTAATGAATTCAAAGTGTCTAGAAGGAGGATCATCCCGGTTTTCGTAAGAAGACGATATGCTCATTGTACAGTGTCTGCCGAGCAGGGTTTTCTTTATCCGGATGCAGCTCAAAAGCGGTTTTTAGCACAATCCAAAACAGATATATAGGAATTTCATATTGACTTTAGGTTGATTCATTATATAATCTAATTGATAATGAAAATCACTTGAGAAAAGGGGATCCTACATATCATGAAACGTTTTAAATGGTTTGCACTGTTCGCTGCGCTTATCCTTTTATTAGCCGCCTGCGGAAATCAAGATAAAGATCAATCTGCGGAGAAGAACGGCAGCAAAGATTCCTATACTGTAAAGCACGCAATGGGAACAGCGACAATTGACGGCACTCCGAAAAAAGTCGTCGTACTCACGAATGAAGCGACAGAAGCAGTGCTCGCACTTGGCGTAAAACCTGTCGGCGCCGTTCAATCCTGGCTGGGAGATCCATGGTATGACCATATTAAAGATAAAATGAAAGGCGTAGAGAACGTCGGAACGGAGGCTGCGCCGAATATTGAAAAAATCGCGAGCCTGAAGCCTGACTTAATCATCGGCAACAAAATCCGCCAAGAAGAAGTATACGACAAGCTGAAAGCAATCGCGCCGACCGTATTTGCCGAGACATTGTCAGGGGAATGGAAAAACAACTTTAAGCTTACTGCCGAAGCGCTCAATAAAAAAGCTGAAGGCGAAAAAGTCATCGCTGACTTTGACAAGCGCGTTGAAGACATTCATGAAAAACTAGGCGATAAAGTGAAACAAAAAGTCTCTCTCGTCCGCTTTACAGATGCTGATACCCGCATCTATCACAAAGGATCATTTGCCGGAACGATTTTGGATCAGCTCGGTTTTGCAAGGCCTAAAGGCCAGGAAGCCAACGATCTCGGACAAATGGAAGTGACAAAGGAACAAATTCCTGATATGGACGGGGACGTGCTTTTTTATTACACGTATGAGACAGGCGATGACAAAGCAAGCGCCATTGAGAAAGACTATGTCAATGATCCGCTCTTTAAAAACTTAAACGTCTCCAAAAAAGGAAACGTCCATAAAGTGAGCGATGCCATCTGGAATACAGCAGGGGGCGTCCTTGCAGCAAACCTGATGCTTGATGATATTGAAAAATACTTTTTAAAATGATCAAAAAAGCCAAACGGATCAGCGCATTCGTTTGGCTTTTTTTGATGCGGCCTTAATATTAAATCCCTTCTTACGATAAATATAGTATAAAATGACTAATTGTGTTTTTGTTTGATGGGAGGAAAGTCATGGATTTTTGCAAGGAATGTGGAAGGGAACGAACAAAAAATGCGCTGTATTGCAAGCATTGCGGCGCGCGGGCGGACGAGGAACGAGCTTCCGACCCGGCGGCAAGGTATCAGCGTGCGATGACACGAAAAAGAATCATCATCATGGCGGCAATCGCGGCCTGCTTGATTTTATTGTTTGCCGGCTATAAAACCGGTGAAGCACTCACATCAAAGGAAAAACTGATTTCCGATTTTGAAGCCGCCCTCGATCAGAAAGATGCCAAGAAAGCAGCAAAACTGCTTCAATCATCAGACGTGGATCTGGCTGTCACGGAGAAAAACGTCAAGCCGCTCTTGGATTACTTGAAAGAACACCCGGATGAAGAAAAAGAATTGATCACATCCTTAAAAAGCGGTGCCGGCCATCCATTGATGACGATCGAAAAAAAGGGCAGGCGTTTTTGGATCTATGACCGCTATGTCTTGAACACGGAGCCTGTCTACTTAACGGTTAAGACAAACTATAAAGATACCGGCCTGTTTGTTAACGGCAAAAAGGTCATCACAACAGAAAAAGAAAACTTCGAGAAAAAAATCGGCCCGTTTGTCCCCGGTACTTACGAGGTGAAGGCAAAGCTGAAAAGCGGAATCGCCGATCTTGAAGGTCACCGCCCTCCAAGGTGATGTGAAGGTTAATGCGGACCTTAACGGGCACATGGCAAAGCTTGTCTTTGAAGAAGGCTATGAAAACTTGAAAGGAACGCTCTGGATCAATGATCAGGAGATGAAGATCAATCCATTCAAAGGAACTGAATTCGGACCTGTGCTGACTGACGGTTCAATGTCTGCTCAGGTTGAGGCGCAATTTCCGTGGGGGAAGCTGAAAAGCGAAAAAACGCCGATTGAAGGTGAAGAAATCGAAGTCAATCTTGCATCAGACAAAGGGTTTATGGATGACATGATGACCGCTGTCGTCAACCATACAAAGGAAGCAGCAAAGGCCTTTGCAAGCGGCAATGTCAGCGGCATGACAATGGCCGCCCCGTCTTATCAAAACCGCCTGAAAGAGGTCACGGACGGGCTGAAAAGCAGCAGCACCTACTATAAAGGCACCTACTTATCTACTGTATTTGATCTTGATTCGTTCCGGCTATACAAAGAAGACGGGCAATGGAAAACAGAGCTCAAAGGGATTGAAAAGCACAAATCGGCCTATTATGACGACTACATTGCGCCTAAACTGAAAGAAAACGATAGCGGATATACGTACACATTGGTCTATTCCGAAGGCAAGAAAAAGTGGCTCATCGAAAAAAGCGATCCTGAAGCCGTTATCGATATCGAGCATCAAAAAGAAATCAAAAATGACAATCCGAAGGAATACACATCGGCATGGGCCTCAGCGAAAGGGGCCATGAACAATGCATCAGCAGGCGAAGAGCTCACCGACCAAAAGGTTGCTTTCGCCATTGAAGCGTATTTATACAGGCTACAAGACGCCATCAACACAAACGATTTCGGCCTCGTCCGCGACAGCTTGAAAGAAGGAAGTCCGCTGTACAACGATCAAAAGAAACTGGTCGCTAAACTGTACAACAGCGGGACAGAGGAGGAAGTCGTCCAATTCAGCGTAAACAGCTGGAAGCAAAACGGGCGGGAGGCAACGATTAAGACAACGGAGAAAATTAATATTATCAAAGGCGGAAAAGAACAGTTAAAAACGTATCATTGGACATATCACGCCGCCATCGAGGACGGCAGATTGCTCTTAACGTCAATAGAATAAAAAAAAAGCCCTTTTCCTCAATGGAAAAAGGCTTTTCAATTCACTAAAACAGCCGCCCTAATATAGAGCCTCCGATCCTTCCGATATATTCAAGAAACAAATCTCCCATGATCCGCACCGACATAAATGTCAGCAAATAGACGATCAGCGTCGCGTAAATCGTATCAACAGCGCCTTCCGCTTTTTCGTGATAGCTCGAGATGACAGCCGGCGGAATTAAAAAGGCGATGCCGCAAAGGGCAAAGAAAAGAACATATATAAACAAACCCGTTTGCATGAATGATAAAAGCAAAGCGGCGAGCAGAAGGGCGACGAAAGGAATAAGCACCGCTCCGAACCGCCCGAGCACTTCCTTAAATGCCGCTTGCACACCCCGAATGCGCACGCCTGCGTATGTAAAAACAAATAATAAGAAAATATAAATAGCAAAGGTAACAGCGGGCTTTACGACGATATCAAAAAATGTCGGCATTGCGTAGGAGCGGCCGAATACTCCGGAATAGTCCCCCATGGCGTCAAAGAAGCCTTTGAGGCCGAAATAAAACATCAGCGGCACCGAAAGCGCAAATATCACCATTGTGGTGATGCTGTTGAGGACGTGCTGTTCTCCGGCGTTTTTCATTTCGATAAACGGTCGTTTCAGCACCTTTAAACAATAGGAAAAATACATGGAAGACGCTTGTTTCGCCGCCTCCGCATATCTAGCTGCCTGCGGCGTTTCAGCTGCTCCTTTTCCGCCATCACTGCCGCCGGCCAAACTTGACCCGCACTGCTCGCAAAATTTTCCGCCATCTGTTTGATGGCCGCACTTTGAACATGTCATGAAAATAAAATCTCCTTTAAAATAGTTATTTTGGCCTATAAAGGTTCATTATAAATGAAAGTGCAGGAAGGTGTCATTGTTTTTTGAAAGTTTAAGCGGTCAGCGTCGGAGGTAAAAATCGATTACCCGTATTTTTATACAGAGGAAGGAGTGGCTTTAACCGTGTTTGCTTTTATCATCCACGTTTTTGTATCATTGTTCGCCGTCACAAATCCGATCGGCAATGTTCCGATCTTTTTAGCGCTCACAGAAGGCTACGAAGCGAAAGAACGCACCGCATTGGCGAGAAAGGCCGCGGTTTTATCGTTTCTGATCCTGATCGCGTTTCTCATATTCGGAGAGTTTATCTTCAGGCTTTTTGACATCAACATCCATGCGCTGCGAATTGCCGGCGGCATATTTATATTCGGAATTGCCTACAACCTGCTGAATGCAAAGCAGTCCCATGTTCAGTCGCTGCATCATGCTGAGCATCGCGAGAGCAAGGAAAAGGAGGATATATCGGTGACGCCGCTCAGCATTCCGATCATTTCGGGGCCAGGAACGATTGCGACGGTGATGAGCCTTTCGGCCGGAAGCCGCAGTCTGGTGCATTTTGGCGGAATGATCATCGGCATCGCCGCCGTCCTCCTGCTGACGTTTGCGGCCTTTCATTATTCTACGCTGATCAGCAACAAATTGGGCCAGACGGAGATGAACGTGATCACCCGGCTGATGGGCCTGATTTTGGCTGTCGTGGCGGTCGGCATGATCGGAACGGGATTGAAAGGGATGTTTCCGGTGTTGGCGGGATAATTGAGGAAATGCAAAAAAGCTGCTTAGTCTTCGCAGCTTTTTTTGTTTATGAAGGTTTTGGCACATGCTTGAAGATCTCTTCGCTTTCCAAAAACGCGATCAGATTGTCAAGCCACTCGCAGTAATCGATCCATTGTTTTGTTTCAGCCAGCAGCTCGTTGATTTTAGCTTCGGTTTCAGGCGTAAGGCCTTCTTCCTCGAGCGCCTCCAACAGCTCTTTTCTGATTTTTTTCCCAATCATCCTGTTCTTTTTGGCGACTTTGCTCCAGTTGGCCGTAAACAATGAAATAAACGTTTGATAATAGTCTTGTTCGACATCGTACAGATCTTTGCGGACGCCTTTTTCAAAAACTTTTTCAGCTATATTTAAATCGATCATTTCGCGGACGACCTGGCTCATTCTCGTTTTGCTCATGCCCGTTTCTTCTGACAGTTCATTTAAGGTCATCGGCTTTCTGTTCATATAGATGATCCCGAGCACGCGGCCGACAGTTGATGATAGACCGTATGTATTCATATTTTCGGCGATTTTTTCTATGAAATGTTCTTCCGCTTGTTCAATCACTTTTAAAGCGTTTTCCTCCAAAGCTCATCATCCCTTCGGGCAGCCAATTTTATTGTCAATATATCATAATTTTGTTAGCGGTTGAAAACACTAAAACGACAGAAAAACAAAGAAATCAGCCGCAATTTTAAGAATAACCGGCAAATTGATGCCATGAATATATTTTTTTATGTCTTATATATATAATTTGAACACTTTGTAAACTTTTTATTTTACAAAGTGTATCTTATAATGAATGAGATGTTGAAATTTTTAAAAAACAGTTGGAGGTGTGCGTTTTGCTGAAGCTAGAGAATGTATCAAAGGTTTATAAAGGCGGAAAAAAAGCGGTCAAAAACATTAACCTTGATATAGCAAAAGGTGAATTTATCGTCTTTATCGGACCGAGCGGCTGCGGGAAAACAACGACGATGAAAATGATCAACCGCTTGATTGAACCGACTTCAGGAAGCATTTACATCGACGGAGAAAACATAATGGATCAGGACCCGGTGGAGCTGCGCCGGAAAATCGGCTATGTCATTCAGCAAATCGGACTCTTTCCCCATATGACGATTCAGCAGAATATCACGCTCGTTCCGAGGCTTTTGAAATGGCCGGAAGAAAAGCGAAAGAAGCGGGCGGAGGAACTGCTGCAGCTCGTTGATATGGGGCCGGAATATTTGAACCGCTACCCTCATGAACTAAGCGGCGGACAGCAGCAGAGAATCGGCGTGCTGCGGGCGCTTGCGGCAGAGCCGCCCCTCATTTTAATGGATGAACCGTTCGGAGCGCTGGACCCGATTACCCGTGATTCGCTTCAGGAAGAGTTCAAAAAGCTTCAGAAATCGCTGGACAAAACGATTGTCTTTGTAACCCACGATATGGATGAAGCGATTAAGCTTGCTGACAGAATCGTCATCCTTCGCGCCGGCGAGATCGTGCAAGTCGGATCGCCTGACGACATTTTGCGGAAACCGGCGGATGAATTCGTTGAGGAATTTATCGGAAAAGAGAGGCTTCTTCAGTCCCGTCCTGACATCGAGCATGTCGAACAAGTAATGAACCCGAATCCGGTCACGATTACGAGCGAAAAAAACCTGACTGAAGCAATTCAAGTGATGAGGGAACGCCGCGTCGATTCACTGCTCGTCGTGGACGAACACAATGTCTTAAAAGGATATATCGATGTTGAAATCATCGATCAGAACCGGAAAAAATCCGTCACAGTCGGGGAGGTTGTCAATGAGAATGTTTACTCCGTTCAAAAAGGAACGCTCATCAGGGATACCGTCCGGAAAATTTTGAAAAGGGGATTCAAATATGTTCCCGTTCTTGATGAAGAGGGCCGCCTTGTCGGGATTGTCACAAGGGCAAACCTTGTCGATATCGTGTACGACTCGATTTGGGGAGATGAAGAAACCCTTGTTCAACGTTAAATGCAGGGAGGTGCATCAATCATGAATCAGCTTGTCCAATTTCTTCAGCACAACGGCGGGGAAATGCTTTATAAAACATGGGAGCACTTATATATATCCATTTTCGCGGTTCTGCTCGGCATCATTTTCGCGGTTCCGCTCGGTGTCGTTTTAACGAGAATGAAAAAAGGAGCCGGCGTCGTGATCGGCGTTGTCAACATCATTCAGACGCTGCCGAGTTTGGCGATCCTGGCGTTTTTTATCCCGCTTCTCGGAGTGGGAAAGATTCCGGCGATTGTCGCGCTGTTTTTCTATTCAGTCCTACCGATTCTGAGAAACACTTACACGGGCGTAAAAGGCGTCAATCAAAATTTGCTTGAGTCAGGAAAGGGAATCGGTATGACTGCATGGGAACAAATCCGCCTGGTCGAGCTGCCGCTATCGGTGCCGGTGATCATGGCAGGCATCCGGACGTCCACCGTTTACTTAATCGGCTGGGCGACGCTTTCGGCTTTTATCGGCGGCGGCGGTCTCGGCGACTATATTTTTATCGGGCTCAACCTGTACCAGCCTGAGTACATTATCGCCGGAGCGGTGCCGGTTACGATACTGGCCATCGTGATCGACTATATTCTGTCGAAAACCGAAGACAAAGTCACGCCTCAAGGATTAAAAGGGATGAAGGAAGTATCATAAGGAGTTGGCTCTTATGCAAACAAAAAAACTGAGACGGCTCGGCGCCGTCATGCTGGTCCTCTCGCTTTTGATCAGCGGCTGTGCGCTGCCGGGCCTTGGCGGGGCTTCCGATAAAACGATCAAAATCGGAGCGCAAAACCTGACCGAATCCGAAATTCTTGCCAATATGATCTCGCTTTTGATCGAGCATGATACGGATCTCAATACGGTGCTGGTCAAAAACCTCGGCTCAAACTATGTGCAGCACCAGGCCATGCTCGGCGGAGACATCGACATTTCTGCGACGCGCTATTCGGGAACTGACCTGACAAGCACGCTTGGAAGGGAAGCGGAGAAAGACCCGAAAAAAGCGCTCCGCATCGTACAGCAGGACTTTCAAAAGAAATTCAACTACAAATGGTTCGATTCTTACGGATTTGACAATACGTACGCTTTTACAGTCACGAAAGAACTCGCTGAAAAAGGGAACTATGAAACCATATCCGATCTGAAAAAAGACGCGGATCAACTGAAGCTTGGCGTTGACAATGCATGGCTGAAACGAAAAGGCGACGGATATCCGGGATTTAAACAGGAATACGGGTTTTCATTTGGCTCGACCTTTCCAATGCAGATCGGACTCGTTTATGACGCCGTCAAAAACGGCAAAATGGATATCGTTCTTGCCTATTCAACAGACGGCAGGATCAAAGCCTATGATTTAAAGCTGTTAAAAGACGATAAACGCTTTTTCCCGCCGTATGACTGTTCGCCGGTCGTGCCGGAAAAAGTGCTGAAGGAGCATCCGGAGCTTGAAGAGACCATCAATAAACTGATTGGAAAAATCGACACCGAAACGATGCAGGAGCTCAATTACGAAGTCGATGGAAAGCTGAAAGAGCCTTCTGTCGTCGCGGCCGAGTTTTTAAAGAAGCACAATTATTTTGAGTAAAAGGAGGGGATGACAAATGGAAGTGCTGCAGCAGCTTTGGACGTATTACGCGCAAAACGGCGGCTATGTGCTGGGGGAATTTTACCGCCACTTTTTAATGTCGGCATACGGCGTATTGTTCGCCGCCGTCGTCGGCATCCCGGCCGGCATTTTCATCGCCAGATACCGTAAAATCAGCAAATGGGTCTTTTCCATCACTAATGTCATTCAAACGGTTCCGGCGCTGGCGATGCTCGCCGTCTTGATGCTTGTCATGGGGCTCGGCGCAAACACGGTGATTCTTTCATTGTTTTTGTATTCGCTGTTGCCGATCATTCGAAACACATATACGGGAATCGCCAGCATCGAGCATGCCTATCTTGAATCAGGGAAGGCGATGGGCATGACGAAATTTCAAGTGCTCCGGATGGTGGAGCTTCCCCTCGCCTTGTCGGTCATTATGGCGGGGCTCAGAACCGCGCTCGTCATCGCGATCGGCATTACGGCCATCGGCACGTTTGTCGGCGCAGGCGGCCTCGGGGATATCATTGTCAGGGGATCAAACGCGACCAACGGAACAGCGATCATTCTAGCAGGCGCGATCCCGACGGCGCTGATGGCGATCATCGCCGATCTGTTCATGGGATGGCTCGAGCGTGCGCTGAGCCCCGTTAAGCATCATAAAGGCAAGACGCCGAATCCGGATGCCGCTTAAGGCAGCCGAAAAAAGCCGAACTTCTCCTAAAAGGGAAATTCGGCTTTTTATGATTGGCGCTTCTTCGCTTCATTAACCAAAAAATGAAAATACTGTTCGAGGTTGAGCAGGTCTTCGCGGGACAAACAGTCCCATTTCTCGGGTTTAAACAGCCACAGGTCTTCGACGCCGTGCTTGGCCGCGATCTCCTGCATCGTGACATAGCCGCGCGGCTGTTCGCGAATCTCGTCAGCTCTCATATAACCGGCAATATCCATGAGCTGCTCGTACGGCATTTTCAGAGCCTCGGCCAATTTTCTGATCGTCGCGGGCTTGGGAACGCCGCGGTGGCCGTTTTCGATTCTGGAAATGGCTGCGGCGCTCACACCGGCATACATGGCAAGCTGATTAACCGACAGGCTTCTTTGTTCCCTCAGCTCTTTGAGCCGCTCGCCGAACCTTGTCATCGCCATCCCCCCCCCCGCAAATTCATGATATGAACATTTTAATACAAATGTTGACTATAGGAAATACTTAGACAGGAAAAATATTGACAAAAGTTAACATAAGGGATAAAATAACAGCAGGATCGTAAACAGACGAAAATGATAGAGAGGAGAGTGTGCCGCGGAGAAGTATTCAGTTTTTGTTTCGGCTGCTTGCTTCCTGCACGAGAAAGTCGAAATATTTGTCCAGGTTTTCGATGTCTTTTTTTGAAAGCACCTTCCACTTTTCGCTGTCAAACAGAGAAAGGTCCTCTAAATCGTACTGTGACACGATGTCGTAAATGGAATCATAGCTGCTTCTTGCTTCCTGGACTGTAGACGCGCTGATATAGCCTGCAGATGCCATCAGTTCCTCATACGGGACTTTCAAAGCGTCCGCCAGTTTTCTGATCGTCGCCGGCTTCGGCACGCCGCGCTTTCCGTTTTCGATTCGCGAAATGCCTGCCGAACTGACGCCGGAATACATCGCCAGTTGATTGACGGTCAGTTTTTTCCGTTCCCTTAATTGTCGTAAATGGTGTCCAAAGTTCGTCATGGCCAAAACCTCGCAATCTCTTATTATAAAATATTTTAGTACGAATATTGCCTATAGGAAACATATGGATGGTAAAAGTATTGACAAAAGTTAACAAATCGTATATGTTCAATGTAGATAAAAAGAAACATAAGAGATTAGAAAGGGGAGTAATCATGGTAAAAAAGATTCATATCAAAAGAGATTTTGTTCTCCAGTACATGATTGAACACAATCTCTCCTTAAATCAGCTTGCCATTGAAATCGGCGTATCCCCGGCGACACTCAGCAGAGTTTTAAATGGCGAAAGGAGGCCCGGACAACTTGTGATCGGAAAGATGATTCAGTATTTCAACAAAAAATTTGAAGATCTCTTTTATTATAAAGATGTTGACAAAAGTCAATAAAGAAAGGAGAAAAGGAGGCTTTTCAAACGTGAAAAATACCGGGATTGTCCGGAGAATCGATGAGCTCGGCAGAGTCGTTCTCCCGGTCGAAATGCGCAGGGTGCTGAATATCAATGAAAAGGACCCGCTCGAAATATATACCGACGGCGAAAACATCATTTTGACAAAATACGCCGCAAACATGGCATGTTTGATGACCGGCGACATCACCACGAAAAATAAAACGTATGCGGGCGGCAAAATCGTACTCAGCCCGCGCGGAGCGGAAATGCTCCTGGAAGATATGATGGCGGCACTGTCAGAAAAGAAATAAATGTGATTACATATTCCGCAGGAAAGGGAGCAGAGCCGCTCTCTTTTTTTGTATACCTTATTCCGGCGCTGGGAAAAAATAAAAAAAGCTGTTCGAAACGCTCGTGACATGCGCTTGCTTTTCATGTAAAATAAAACTATTGTCAGCCAGTTTGTCTGGAGGTGTAGGTTATGGCCGCATTTTTAACGGTCTTATTAGTGATTGTAAGTATCGTATTAATCGTTGTCGTTTTACTGCAATCCGGCAAAAGCGCCGGATTATCAGGCGCGATTTCCGGCGGAGCCGAGCAGCTTTTCGGAAAGCAGAAAGCAAGAGGACTTGATTTGATTCTTCACCGGATGACGGTCGTTTTAACCGTGCTTTTCTTTTTCTTAACGATTGCGCTTGCTTACTTTGTATAAGACAATGAAGCATGAGGTCTGATGTTCAAGTCAGGCCTTTTTCCTATTTGCCGGTCTTTGTCTGAAGGGGCCGGCCGATTGATAAAGTTTGTTTCAAGACTAAACGTGGAAGAATACATATGAAAAGGAGACAGTGAATCATGAAAATTGTCAAACCACAACCTTTCACATTTAAAGGCGGAAAAAAAGCCGTCCTGCTGCTGCACGGATTTACGGGCAACACGGCGGACGTTAGAATGCTCGGAAGATATTTGAATGAAAAAGGCTACACATGCCATGCGCCCCAATATAAAGGCCACGGCGTGCCTCCAGAAGAACTTCTCTCCACAGGACCGGAAGACTGGTGGAAAGACGTCATGGACGGATATGAATATCTGAAATCGGAAGGATATGAACAAATCGCCGCTTGCGGACTGTCTCTCGGAGGGGTTTTTTCATTGAAATTGGGTTACACTGTACCCATAAAGGGAATTGTTCCAATGTGCGCGCCGATGTACATCAAAAGCGAAGAGACGATGTACGAGGGTGTGCTTGATTATGCCCGCAATTATAAGAAATTTGAAGGCAAGACAGCGGAGCAGATTAACGCTGAGATGGAAGAATTCAAAAAAACGCCGATGAACACGTTGAAAGCACTGCAGGATTTGATTGCCGATGTCAGAGAGCATGTGGACATGATCTATTCGCCTACATTTGTCGTGCAGGCGCGCCACGATCATATGATTAATACGGATAGCGCAAACATCATCTACAATGAAGTTGAAACGGATGATAAGCAGCTGAAATGGTATGAAGAATCAGGTCATGCCATCACATTGGATAAAGAACGCGAAACACTGCACAAGGATGTGTATCAATTTTTAGAAACGTTGGATTGGCAGACATAAGGAGGTCTGATTAGTGGAAAAAGAAGAATTTATGGATAAGCTT
Organism: Bacillus sp. FSL R7-0646; assembly: GCF_037969865.1. NCBI lineage: Bacteria > Bacillati > Bacillota > Bacilli > Caryophanales > Bacillaceae > Bacillus > Bacillus sp. FSL R7-0646. Next base: position 3,459,441 of record NZ_CP150217.1, on the reverse strand, counting down.
CTCTCCTTTATGAAAGAAGAAGCATATAAACCTCTTACAGTTCAGGAACTGGAAGAGATGCTGGAAATCACCGATTCGGACGAATACAAAGAGCTCGTCAAAGCTCTTGTAACCCTTGAAGAAAAAGGGCTTGTCGTCAGAACGAGAAGCAACCGCTACGGTTTGCCCGAAAAAATGAATCTGATCAAAGGGAAGGTGTCGGCGCACGCGAAAGGCTTCGCGTTTGTCCTTCCCGAAGACTCCTCGCTTGACGATGTCTTCATTCCGCCGTCTGAGCTGAACACAGCAATGAACGGAGATACCGTGCTCGTCCGCCTGAGCACAGAATCCGGCGGTACAAAAAAAGAAGGGGCCATCATCCGCATCATCGAGCGCAACATTCAGAAGATTGTCGGCACATACACAGAGACGAAAAACTTCGGCTTCGTCATTCCCGACGATAAAAAAATCACGAATGACATCTTTATTCCGAAGCACGCCAAAAACGGCGCCGTCGAGGGTCATAAAGTCGTCGTCCGCCTGACAAGCTATCCTGAAGGCCGGATGAGTGCAGAAGGGGAAGTCATCGAGATTCTCGGTCATAAAAACGATCCCGGCATCGACATTCTTTCGATTATTCATAAGCACGGCCTCCCGGGAGACTTTCCGGCTGAGGCGATGGAACAGGCCGGCAATACGCCTGATACAATCGATGAGAAAGATCTTGAAGGCAGACGGGATCTGCGCGATCAAACGATCGTCACGATCGACGGCGCAGATGCCAAAGACTTGGACGATGCCGTTACCGTCACAAAACTCAAAAACGGCCATTATAAACTCGGCGTCCACATTGCCGACGTCAGCCATTATGTAACGGAAGGATCTCCGATTGACCAGGAAGCGTATGAACGCGGCACGAGCGTCTACCTTGTCGACCGGGTGATTCCGATGATCCCGCACAGGCTGTCAAATGGAATCTGCTCCTTGAATCCGAAGGTCGACAGGCTGACAATGTCATGCGAAATGCTCATTAATCCTCAAGGGCAAGTCGTCGAGCACGAAATTTTTCAAAGCGTCATTAAAACGACCGAGCGGATGACTTATTCTGATGTGAACAAAATTTTAGTCGATGATGATGAAGAGCTGAAACAGAAGTATGAGGCCCTTGTCCCGATGTTTAAAGACATGGAAGACTTGGCTGCGATTCTGCGCGGCAAGCGGATGGAACGCGGAGCCGTCGACTTTGACTTTAAGGAAGCGAAGGTTCTCGTCGACGAAGAAGGAAAAGCGAAGGACGTCGTCTTGAGAGAACGGTCGACTGCTGAAAAGCTGATTGAAGAATTTATGCTTGTCGCCAATGAAACGGTCGCTGAGCACTTTCATTGGATGAATGTTCCGTTTATTTACCGGATTCACGAAGATCCAGATCAGGAAAAGCTGCAGAGATTTTTGGAGTTCGTTACGACATTCGGCTATGTCGTCAAAGGAACGGCGGGAAGTATCCATCCGAAAGCGCTGCAAAGCGTGCTTGAAGAAGTCAGGGATCGTCCTGAAGAAGCCGTAATTTCAACGGTTATGCTCAGGTCGATGAAACAGGCGAAATACGATCCGCAAAGCCTGGGGCACTTCGGCTTGTCGACTGAATTCTACACGCATTTCACGTCTCCGATTCGCCGCTATCCTGACTTAATCGTCCACAGACTGATCAGGACCTATTTGATTCAGGGCAAGACAGACGAAGCGACAAGGGAAAAATGGGCCGAGAAACTGCCTGAGATCGCCGAGCATACGTCAAATATGGAACGCAATGCCGTAGATGCGGAGCGGGAAACGGACGATCTGAAAAAAACCGAATTTATGCTGGATAAGATCGGTGAAGAATTTGACGGCGTCATCAGCTCCGTCACGAACTTCGGCATGTTCGTCGAGCTGCCGAACACGATCGAAGGGCTTGTCCACGTCAGCTTTATGACGGATGATTTCTACCGTTATGATGAACAGCACTACGCGATGATCGGCGAGCGCACGGGCAACGTGTACCGGATCGGCGATGAGATTACGGTCCGCGTCGTTGACGTCAATAAAGACGAGCGGAACATCGATTTTGAAATCGTCGGCATGAAAGGCTCCCGCCGCCGGCAGAAGCCGGAGCCAAAGCAGAAAAAGGCTTCAAAAAGAGAGGCTCCATCGGCTGACAAAGGGGAATGGTTCACCAAGCCGAAAAAGAAAAAAGTAAAGAAAAAACGCGGTTTTCAAAACGCGCCGAAACAAAAACGCAAGAAAAAGAAAAAATAGACGGCACACGTCAAAAAAAGGGCGGCGAAATTGTAAGACGAACGTTCATTTGATAGAATAATACGTATTCGCCGCCCTTTAGTGAGATTGAAGGCGGGAGGAGGTTGCCGTATGCCAAAGGGAGAAGGGAAGGTTGTTTCCCAAAATAAAAAAGCAAATCACGATTATTTCATAGAAGAAACATACGAAACAGGCATCGTGCTTCAAGGAACGGAAATCAAGTCCATTCGCGCCGGTCGGGTGAATTTAAAGGACGCGTTTGCCAAAATTGAACGCGGAGAAGTGTTCCTCCACAATATGCACATCAGCCCGTATGAGCAGGGGAACCGCTACAACCATGATCCGTTGCGAACGAGAAAGCTTTTGATGCACCGCAAGCAGATCAACAAATTGATCGGTTTGACGAAAGAGCAGGGATATTCGCTCGTACCGCTCAAGATTTATTTGAAGAACGGCTTCGCAAAAGTGCTGCTCGGTCTCGGAAAAGGGAAGAAGAAGTTCGACAAACGCGAAGACTTGAAGCGCAAAGACGCCAAACGCGAAATCGAAAGAGCGTTCCGCGACAGGCAAAAAGGCTTGATCTAAAGCCAGAACTCATGTTATCCTATATGAACGTGATCACAGACATTACCATTTGGAATTGACGCGTGATCTTGTTATAATAGTGATGCAGCCAGTTATCCGGCTTCCTTTTCATCCAAGGGGACGTTACGGATTCGACAGGGACGGATCGAGCTTGAGCTGCGAGCCGAGAGGCGATCTCGTAAAAACGCACCTAAATATAACTGGCAAATCTAACCAGAACTTAGCACTAGCTGCCTAATTAGCGCAGCGAGCTCTTGCCCGCATCGCCTATGTGCCGGTTAAGAGCCCATAACGAAGTAGGCTACGCTTGCGCCCCCGTCTGAGGGCGCAGGAAGAGACTCATCAGACTAGCTCTCCGAGGGCCCGCCCGCAGGCACGAAGATGAGCGAAACTAAATATGCAGGGCTACGCTCGTAGACGCTGAAGCAATCGACGTTTCTGGACGTGGGTTCGACTCCCACCGTCTCCATCTTTTGAGTTTTAAGGTTGATTTGATAGGGTTTATGAAACCGTGGTAAGAATTGTGGTAAGAATTTTTACGCGCTAGAGTATCAAGCTTCTTTAAGGTGAATAATTTCAGCAGTCTTGAAGTCGTCTTCCATTTTGAGGACGGCTTCTTTTTCTGTGCTCGGATATAAATGGCTGTATATGTTGAGTGTTGTGCCCACATCCTTGTGACCGAGCCTTTTTGCCACGACAGATGGGATTGTGTTCCTGTTAATTAAATAGCTAGCATGTGAATGGCGGAAATCATGTAGACGAATTTTTTTAACCTTTGCCGCCTTAACGTATTCAGCGTATTTTCTATCTAGTGTTGTAGTTGAAATGTGGTCATGAAATTCCCCAAATACTACATATGTCATTTTTGTCTTGGTTTTTGCTTTTAATTGAGCTAATAACCTCATTACGTGTTTAGGCATCATGATTTTTCGTATAGACGATGTTGTTTTTGGTTTAGTCACTATTCGGTTATAAACGGTCTTATCGATATTTATAGTGTTACTGTCAAAATCAATATCTCCCCATGTGAGAGCTAATAACTCTCCCTTTCGCATACCGCTATAATAGAGTGTCATAAAAAGTGCATAATATAACTGATCATCTACGTGTTGAATAAACGCTTTAAACTCGTCTAACGTCCAATAATTGATGTGTTTATCTTCTTCTATATCCACATTTCCTGCTAAACGTGCTGGATTATCTTTTGTGTACTCTTGTTTAATCGCAAAGTTAAATACAGCCGATAAAACTTGATGTATCTTTTTGACGTGCGCAACGGCATATCTATCAAGCAAATCATTCTGAAAACGCATTATGTCCCTTGAACGAATGTTGTTAATTTTCTTGCTCCCGAACCTTGGTATCAAGTGAGTATTTATAATGCTACTTGTTTTTAAATATGATGATGCCTTTCTTCTTTTTTTGTACCATTTCAAGTATTCTTTTGCGACAAATTCAAAAGTTGGATTATCTTCATTTTCTCCGTCGTCAGTTTCTAGTCGTAAAAGGGTTTCTGCTTCAGCCCTCTTCGCTTCTCCGCTTGATTTAAATCCTCTTCTTTTTATCTGTTTGTATTCTCCATTTCTGTTTGTATAGGATATGATAAAATAATATGTTCCCCTTTCCTTGTCTTTATAGACAGGCATACTAAATTCACTCCTTTAAAAAAAGGCGGGTGATCGTCCCGCCTGTGATTAAATTTTTAGCGCTAACAACTTAATCTAATTCTGCGATATATAGAACTACTTTTCCGTGAATTCTTAAATCGATGTTATCAGCAGATGTTACGTAATCCGTAAAACTTAAATCGGAAGAATCAGGCCTAAATATAACTTTATCTTCCCTGCGGTAAAATCTCTTGACAGCATAATCCCCGCCGTCACTGTAAACCACTATATCTCCATCGCGTAGATTGGATAATGGTACAGGCCTTACTGCAATCAGTGAGTCGTGGGGCATAATCCTATTCATGCTATCTCCATTAATCCGCATCATAAAGATGTCTTTCCTACCTGCCCATTTGCCCATAAGGTTGTCCGGTATTGAGATATACTCCACATTGTTTTCATCTATGCTGTCTATGCATAAAGGAAGGCCGGCGGATATGCCTATCGGGTAGTATGGGTATTTGGTTGAGTTGATCTCTACTGGTTCATCTCTCGATTCAATCAAAATGTCAACAGGAGAAATATCTAAAACACTTGCGAATTTAGGTATGTCATCCATCGGAATTTTTCTTGTTCCACTTTCGTATCTCGAAATAGTCCCTTTCGTAACACCAACCCTATTGGCAAGTTCTACCGCAGATAGACCCTTTCTTTCCCTTATCTTTTTTATATACTGTGCTATTTCAATTGAATTTCTCATGCTAGCACCTCCTTTCAATCAGATAATAACATGTTTCCTTTAAGGAAACAATAATTAGGGTTAAAAATATTTTTTGTGTTTTTTTGAGCTAATAGTTGACAATTAGGAAACTTGATATTATTATGGACCTAACAACAAACGAAAGTGGGTGAAAAAATGAAGTTTAATTACAATCGTTTGAAAGCAGAAAGAATTGCCAGAGGTCTAACTGTGCAAGACATGGCTGACTTCCTTGGCATTTCTAAAGGTACGTATTCCAAAAAAGAGAATGGGAAAATAGCTTTGACAGTGGAAGATTTCTCCCTAATATCTAATAGACTTGGAATAAAAAGAGAAAAAATTGATATTTTTTTTGCTAAAAAAGTTTCCGATTTGGAAACAACGAAAATTTCGTAGGAGGCAAATCAAAAATGAGCATAAATAGACAGTTTAAGGTAAAGGACGAGAAGCTCTTAGCTGAATCTGAATTAAACTTACCTGGTTGGTTGAGTAGGGTACAAAAACAAGAAATTGGAACTGCTATAAAAGAAGGCACTCCCATCTTAATAACGGGGAAGCAGGCACCTACAGGTAAGACGTATTTAGCAAACCTGTTAAAAGAACAAGGCGTCCTTGCCTTCGAAGAATGGGAGTGCGTAAAGGTTACTTTAAACGATTTGCTCGAATACGAGTCTGATTAACCGATCTTTCGGATACGTTAAATACCCAATTAAGTGCTGATTCATCTTTCGCTTTGAACCCGCACTTTATCATCGCACCTTTAAATGCGCCGTTACCTATATAGAAGCCACCAGTGTCTTCAAACAAATGTTTCAAACCATAAGAGGTGCGACGGTCATTAAAGGTTTTGGTGGGTTTGAGATTAGTCTCAATCCAACTAGTTAAATGTTTTTGTTCGCCAGGAGTTAAATAATCGAAGGCATCTGGATGATTATGTAACTCTTCACCTGTTTCACTCATTACTGATACACCTCCCTTCAATCAATAGTTTAGCAGAAAGGGAGATAGAAAGGAGAAAACAATGAATCTATCAATTATTGAAAAGAATAACCAACGTGTTTTAACAACAGCCCAGTTGGCAGAAAGCTATGGGACGAATAACCGTCGGATCTCCGAGAATTTTAAACGTAACATAAATCGCTTTAAAGAAGGGAAACATTTTTACTCTTTGCAAGGGAAGGAAAAACGGGATTTTATCAACCATACGCAAATTGAGGATGGTTCAAAAAACGCCCAAACGCTCTACCTTTGGACGGAAAAAGGTGCATGGCTTCATGCGAAGTCACTAAATACCGATCAAGCCTGGGACGCTTATGAAATGCTTTTGGATGAGTATTACAACGTCAAGCAAACTCAAATTGATACATCCCAGTTAAGCCCTGAACTACAAATGTTCAAGCAAATTTTTGATTCAGTAGCCCGTACACAACTAAAGCAGCAGGAACAAGACAAACGCCTTGATGCTGTTGAAAAGAAGCAAGACAACATTAAAGAAGTTCTTTCGCTTAATCCTACTGAATGGAAAAAGAAAGTGAACAAGATCATCAATGCTATTGCGCTATCAAAAGGCGGTTTCCAAGCCTATGCAGATGTTAGGAAAGAAAGTTATCAATTGTTGGAAGATAGAGCGAGATGTCGTTTATCCATTAGGCTTACGAATAAGAAATCCGAAATGGCCTTAAACGGTGTGCCTAAGTCAAAAATAGACAAGGTAAACAAAATGGACGTTATTGGCGATGATGCTCGCTTGACTGAAATTTATCTAGCGATCGTGAAGGAAATGGCCATTAAGTACGGTGTGGGTGAGGCGTCATGATACATAAACTCTACGTTGCTCGTCGAGAACGTGGATTGTATCAAAAAGATGTCGCTCGAAAAATCGGTATTCATCCACAGACCTACCATGAAAAGGAACGTGGGAAAAAGGAATTTACTTTAAGAGAAGCAAAGGCGCTTACCAAATTGTTTGGCTGCACTCTGAATGATCTATTTCAAGATTGAAGAAGTGTGGATAGCTGTTACTCAAAAAAAGCAACAGCTCAAGGGAATGAAACGACATACACTGACCATCACATCAAAATACCAATGGCAATTAAATATCATGCAGACCTAAAAAATGAGGAGGGTTTATCATGACATGCACACTAGAACTAAAACGTGAACAGCCCGAAAAAGCGCAAAAAGTTGTGGTGATTAGTACAGATACACATCAACAGTTAAAAGATTTAAGTGCAGAAACAGGTATCAAGTTACATAAATTAATTGATTCCTGTCTCCGCTTCGCATTAGATCACATTGTGATTGTAGGGGAAGATGACTAGCATTCCTAGTAAAAGAGGAAGATGCCCCTGCGGACTAAGCAAATGAGGAGGATTTTCATGAAAACACAACTCAAAGTGATCGAGGGTACTCGAAAGCCAGACCACTACTCAATCTACCACAGGATGTTTCAAAAAGCGGTAATTGAGAGTGCGAGAAAAATACAAAGAACTAATCAAATTGATACAGACGATTTCAAGAAAATCGCGTTTGCTGGAATCAAGATGATCAACCTGGAGAAGGCTAGATCACGCCGTTTCCTAGAAGTAAAGCTGCGTTTAATTGAGTTCATTCAAACCGTAATAGGAAAGCTTACACCCGGAGAATTGATGCAGATGTTCCCCATCCGTAAGCAGTATGATGGTGAAAAGTTTGGAATGAAAGACTATTTCAGTACCATGCATGCTGTCAAAGAAAAAGGAATAGACAATTGCATAGGAACGGAAGAAGAGGTATTCGATTTCCTTTGGGATTATCAGAATCCGGATATCACTTTATTCATGGTTACCTTAGTATCGACAGTTAGTGATTTAGGAAGAGCCTCAGGACAAAAAAGTCTGTTTGAAGAATTCGCTGATAAAAACGACATTGCTATAGATGTTATGACCCATTGAAGGGAGGTGAGAAAATGAAGATCAAAACAAAAGAATGGCTTGCTTTAAGCGAGGCGGAACGTTTTATGAAGATTTATCAAGCATTTGTGAAGAAGCATATCTAAAAATCAAAAGGAGGTAGGAAAATGGAAAAACAAAATAAATCAACCCCTGCGGCAACAGAGGTTGAAAAGGTTCGGGGTGATCATATGGATAGCAGAAGATTTCATTTAATTGGAATTATAGTCAGTAGTATTTGTGTCATTCTGTCTCTTACTGCATTAATTCTGTCGCTTTTATAAAATCGCTTCTTCTTGCTTTTACAGGAATTGTATAGTCTTTTCTTGATGTTTTAATTGTTAATTCTCCATCAATTTCGTTCGTTGTATTACTCAAGTAAGGAATCGTCAAAAATATTATTAGTCCATATTCTGAAGAGTAAGGGCTCAAATTTACAGGTGGTTTTAAATTTTTAAACTCGGCTATTTCAATTGATGCTTCTTCATCACCAATTTGAGAAATAATATATTTTTTTCCAGGTCTATGATGTCCCTTGTAAAAGACAGGGTCCTCAAATTTTGAAGAGGTAAATTGGTATTCGTAAATGGATATAGGTTGTTCGCTTTTATTCACGAGACTGAGCTCAAGTATTAATCTGTAAGGTTTCCCGTAGCGATCGTTACCTTTGATGACTTTGAATAAAAAAGCATCTAACACATTTATTTCTAGTTTCGGAAAAGTAGAGAAGTATTTTAGTAAGTGAACAGCCAATGTAAATAAAGAAATGACTACTGCAATTATTGACAGAATTGTTGAGATCTCCAAATAAATACACTCCTATCTTAGATGGTAGGAACATTATACCAATAAAGAAAGGTGGTACGGGTATGAACCTAAACCGATTTCTAAAAACTGACCGCGAAAAGGCGGAAAGGCTGTTCATTTCAACGCGAGATCTTATTGCGGAATTGCCTGCCGCGATCGAGGAACATGATTTTGAAGGATGTGTAGAAATTGCGGCAACAATCATTTTAAATTGCAAGGATCTTAAACGGATGGAGCACCCGGAACAGGTTGTTCGGCTTCACGAAATCGCGTCCAAATTTGCGAACAGGGGATTAAACGTTTCAACTGTAAGGAGATCGTTTCAATGAATATTGAACATCCAATGGTCACGGAGATCAACCGTTACGGATATCCTTTGGAATATTTGAAAGACGAGGTAGAAAAGGAGGATGAAAATGGATCAAAAACAGATTGACTCAGTATTGCACCTTGTCGAATATGCATTGAGAAATGGTGGGAGGATTGACATTGTCTATCACTGTAAAAATGAAAAGGCAGCTCTTCAAAACGTGAAAGATGCCGCTGAAAATTTGAACACAGAGATTAATCAGCGTTCCTATGATAATAGCTTTTGGTACGAGACTGAAATTAACAGGAAAATTCAAATGACTGCATTTTATCCGTCAGCTTATGAATAAAAAAGCCGCCTTGGCAGAGGCGACTAAAAACAAAACTCACAACATCATTTTAAATGGTGTTTAATACAAAATCAATACAGGAGGTATATACATGAATCCATTACAGGCATTTGAATTAAGTGAAATTTCAAATAAAAATGAAGCGCCGCAGGAGGAACGTCCACAGTTTGAGATCACGGATATGAATAGCCTAAATTGGGCTTTCCGGAAAATTGCTGCTTTAAAGACACAGGAAAAAGAAATTAAGTCTTTGGCGGCAACCGAAAGGCAGCGGATCGATGAATGGGAAACGCAGGAGCTCAAACCTGTTGCGGACAATCTTGCGTTCTTTGAAAACTTGGTCAGCGTTTATCACTCAAAGCAGCTCGATCAGGATCCAAAAGCAAAAACACTTTCCACTCCTTACGGTAAGTCAAAAAGCCGCACAATTAAAGAGCAGCCTAAGCCAGCCGATAAGGATCAGCTTCTCAAGCATGTGAAAGAGGCTGGTCTCACTGAATTTATCAAAGAAGATGTCAAATGGGGCGACTTTAAAAAATCTCTGTCTATCAAAGAGGTGGACGGCAAAAAGGTTGTCGTTGATGAAAATGGACAAGCTGTTCCGGGGGTAGAAATAGAACCTGCCTCCACAAGCTTCAAAGTGGAGGTGTAATAGATGTTTCAAGTCACAAACGCACAGCGTGAAAAGGAAAAGGCAATTGTCGGCTTTATAGGACCGAGTGGATCCGGAAAGACTGCCGGTGCCCTGCTTGTCGCTTACGGAATGATGCGGGAAGCATACCCGGATGCAAGTGATAAGGAAGTCTGGTCAAAGATTGGTGTTGTGGATACTGAGCACCGTCGCGCCAAACTGTATGCAAACTTGCAATTTGATGATGTACGGATTGGCAGCTTCAAGCACATCGATTTTACACCGCCTTATACCACAGAACGGTATCAAATGGCTCTTGAAGCAATTAAGGAAGCCGGTGCAGAAGTTGTCATAATTGACTCGCTTTCCCACAATTGGGCGGGGGAAGGCGGCATTGTTGAAAAACATGGGGAAATGCAAGGTAACTCATTTCAAAACTGGGGTAAACTTGCGCCCGAAACTACGAAATTAATAAAAACGTTAACGCAAAATGACGTCCACATTCTGGCGACGCTTCGGACCAAAACTGAGTACGTTGTTGAGCCGAACAGTGAGGGGAAAATGGCGCCGCGTAAGGTCGGGACCAAGCCTGTGCAAAAAGACGAAATGGAGTATGAATTCATGCTCAATTTCAATATTGGTATTGATCATTTGGCGGAAACTTCCAAAGATAATACCCGCATGTTTGAAGGCTCTTCTTTTAAACTCAATCCAGAAGTCGGCCGCAAGCTTTACCAATGGCTTGAGCTCGGTATTGACGTGAAAGCAGAGGAAGAAGCCGAACGGATTCGATTGATTGATGAAATTAAAACAATCGTCGCCGGCAACGAAACAGCCGCCCAGATGATTGAAGAATTTCAGATCAAAGCAAATAAAAAACTTGATCAATGGACTATTAAGTTGGCATCTGCCGCACTTGATAGATTACAAGCTTTAAAGACTAAGGAGGAAAAATAATGTTTACAGTAGACCACAGCAAAGGTGAAGCTTTTGAACCGATTAAACCAGGAGAATACGAAGCGACAGTTATCAACTTTGAAGCCAAAACGGCTGCATCCGGAAATGAGCGCCTTGTCGTAGATTATGAAATTCGTTCTGACGTTGAACAGCCATGCCAGGGCCAAAAAATCCTATACGATAACTTCACCGTTACGGAAAATGCAATGTGGAGATTTCACCAAGCATCAAAGGCCGCGGGTTTTCCAAACGGAATGCAATTTAAGGATCATATCGAATGGGCCAAGGCGTTTCTGAATAAACCGGTTCGCCTGCTTGTCGGGGAAAGAGAGCATAACGGCAAGAAATATCCGGAAGTAAAAGCGTTTAAGCCGTCAGAAGCGCCAGCACCGGAAACCGAACCAATTAATATCAGTGACGATGATGTACCGTTTTGATCATAAAAAACACATTTGAGGGAGTGTATAGCTCCCTCGTTTTTAAAGGGGAGTTATCACATGTACGAATTTAAGAATATACCGCAAGAGTTAAAAAACGCCCCTCAGTGGATTTTATGGCGTTCCGAAGAACGTGACGGTAAGAAAACAAAATTGCCCTACCAGATTGATGGCAGCATGGCTCAATCCAGTAATAAAAGAACCTGGTCGACGTTCCCGACCGTTTTGAAATTTTATAACGATCGAGATTATGACGGGATCGGCTTCATGCTTTCAAAAGATGATCCGTTCATCGGCATAGACATAGATCATTGTGTGGAGGATGGTGTCTTGTCCCCGTTCGCTGAGAAAATTGTTCAGGCGATTGGCAGCTACACCGAATATTCACCCAGCGGCAAGGGCGTCCACATTATCACAAAAGGTAAGATCCCATTGCGGGGGCCGGGCACAGGTAGGAAAAATCCTGAACTTGGGCTGGAAGTATACCGCCACGGCCGTTATTTCACCTTTACCGGCAATAGTCTCGGGATCGGGGCCGTTGAAGAACGAACGGACGAGCTCAAAGAGCTTTTCGAGAAATATTTGAAGGACAAAAAAGAAGAATCGAAACCTTCCAAACTCCCTGCTGCTTCATCCCGTGATATGAGCAACCTCTCTAATAAGGAGATATGGGAAAGGATGTTCAACAGCAAGAACGGGAAGAGCATTCAGGATCTGTTTAACGGTCATCTGATAAATGATGATCACTCGGCCACAGATATGGCTTTGTGTAATCATTTGGCATTCTGGACGGATAAGGATCCCGCAAAAATGGATTCAATGTTTCGCGAATCAGGTTTGTTCCGGGAGAAATGGGATCGACAGCATTCATCCGATGGCGCTACATATGGAGAAATGACCATTGCCGCGGCCGTTTATTCTACTCATACGACAATTTCTGATTTGCTGGAAGAACAGCAGGAACAGCCGTATGAAGTATATATTTCCCATCCCGAAAATTCTCAAGTTGAGGATACCGAAGAGATCATTGACACTCCGCCGGCGTTTCATTTGACGGAGCTCGGCAACGCGGAACGAGTTGTCTACTACCACGGAAAGAATATTCGATATTGTAACGAGCTTGACTGGCTGATCTGGAACGGCAAGCGATGGGAAGAAGACAGCAAACGAAAAATTGAAGCCATTACCGCTAAGACATTACGGGCGTTGTACGGCGAGGCTAAGGCCACAGAAGACAAATTCCGAAAAAAGCAGCTGAACGATTGGGCGAAGAAATGCGAGCGCCGCAACATACGGATGAACACAATTTTAGATGTTCGGCCAATGGTTTCAGTGAGGAAGCAGGAACTGGATTCCCACAAATATCTTTTTAATTGCGATAACGGTGTGATCGATCTAAAAACAGGCGAACTTCTGCCGCATGATCGGGATCTGCTTTTCACGAAAATATCTCCTATCTCTTATCAAACTGATGCCGACTGCCCGAACTGGAAAACTTTTTTGGAAAGTATTTTTATAGATGACCAGGGCACGCCAAACTATGAAATTATTGATTTCATGCAAAAGGCAATTGGCTATTCACTGACCGGGGATACCACGGAACAAGTCATGTTCTTTCTATTCGGGAACGGCCGGAATGGTAAATCAACTTTTATCAATACGGTTCAGCACTTGTTCGGGGACTATGGCCGTCAGACAAACAGTGACACCTTCATTAAGAAGAAAAATGATAGTGCCATAAACAATGATATTGCCCGGCTGGACGGCGCCCGGTTTGTGTCGGCCGTTGAGAGTGAAGAAGGGCAGCAGCTGTCTGAATCGTTGGTGAAGCAGATCACCGGCGGCGAAAAGATGTCGGCGCGTTTCCTGCGCCAGGAATATTTTGAGTTTACGCCGGAATTTAAAGTCTTCTTTACCACAAACCATAAACCGATCGTGAAAGGCAGCGATGAAGGTATTTGGCGCCGGATCCGGCTAATCCCGTTCACTGTCACGATCCCAAAAGAAAAAGTAGACAAGAAGCTGCCGCAGAAACTGGCCGCGGAAATGCCTGGGATCCTCCGCTGGGCCGTTGAAGGCTGTTTGAAGTGGCAGAAGGAAGGCCTTGGAGAGCCGGAAGCGATCAAGAAGGCAACAGATGGCTATCGGGAGGATATGGACATTCTCGCCCCTTTTCTTGCTGAAAAGTGTGTCACTCATCCGGCTGCAAAAATCGAAGCAAAGGAACTCTATAAGGAATACAAAGATTGGTGTTATGAAAATGATGATGTTGAGTTAAAAAACCGTGCCTTTTATCGTCAATTAGAAATTCGAGGTTTTAAAAAAGCAAAAGGAGCAAAAAACAAGACATTTATTCATGGAATAACATTAAATCAGTATGCTGAAGGAAGATTTTTAAAGAATAATGATGGGCGGGTTACTGAAAGGGTTACTGAAATCACTACAAAAAGCAACCCAGATAAGATTACTTCAATCAATAGAAAGAAGCTTTAAACGTTGATATATAAGGGTTTATCAGAGATTTACATTATTTAGGGGTTACTGAGGTTACTGAATTTTCTATGTTCCATCTACTGAAAAAAATAAATAAAAAAATAAATATATATATTAATTATTATTTATAGAGCTTAATAGTGAAATAGAAAAATTCAGTAACCCTTTAATCAAAAAAATGTCTCAATCCATTGATATGACTGGATTTCGAGTGGGTTACTGAAATTTTAATTTGATAACCCTTTTAGTAACCCCTTTTTAAAAGAGGTGAAAAAATGAATTGCGCAGATACTATTGAGGATTTCATTAAAAACCAATGTATTCGTTCTTGTGGTGGGAAGGTTGAAGCCAAATTGCTTTATGTTGCATGTAGAGAATATTTTGGTTTACGTGAAAACTCATTTATCGGTACTCGGACGTTTTATGAAATATTAAGACAATTAAAATATGATCTTAGAAAATCAACTGGAAATAAGCTCTTTGTTTTCGGTATAGCATTAAAAAGTGGTGATTCCAATGCACCCAAAACAAATTTGTGAAGACCTTGCCTTTTTAGGTTCACCTTTAGTTCTGGATGGGGATGACCTTTATATTGAGCATCCGGAGAACGTCTATCCAGAACTTGTGGAATTTGTTCAGTCACATAAAAAACGGATCATCCAGTATTTAAAAGGTGAATACTCAGTGCAGGATCATAAAGTCAAACAGACCATTGATAAAATCATCAATTATTTTATGGGCATAGATCAAGAAATGAATCCAAAAATAGACGACTGGTTCAATCATGAGTGGGATGCGGCAATCAAAGCCGCGAGATTGCTTGTTCTATTTTGGGAGAACGGCTGGAGAGATCTGAACAGCTCCGTTGCGAATTTTGAGGATGAAGAAACGGACAAACTCTCTTTAGAAATCTATGAAAGGGCCATGTCGTACTTTAAGGGGAAGAAAGCATGACGATTATTCACTATAACTATTCGGATACAGAATTAAAAAATATTCTCGACAGCATGATCATTATTGTGGATACGAGGGAGCAGAAGAACCAGCATGTTCTTGACTATCTCCGCAAAAAGAACGTATCTATCAAATTCAAAGGGATGAAGACGGGCGACTATTCTGCCATGATCCCGAAAAACGAGGAATACGGGATTAGCCGGGACATGTATTTGAACGCTGCTATCGAACGGAAAAATGGAGTTGATGAGCTGGTTCAATCCATTAAGGACCGTTCTCGGTTTGAAAATGAATTGATCCGTGCAGCCAAACACCCCTTCACTCTTCTTGTGGAGGATCTGGAAGGCTACCAAAAAATATTGAACGGAAAATATCGCTCACAATATAAGCCGCAATCTTTGCTTGGCAGCTTAAAAACGTTTGAAGTCCGTTACAATTTCTCAACCGTTTTTATTAATCCGAGCGCGACCGGAAACTATATCTATCACCATTTTCATTATATGGCCCGGGAGCTGTTAAAGGGGGGCCTTGTGTGAATGAATTAATGAAGGCCCTTTATTGTGAAAGGAAAAAGGACGAGCTTAAAGCGCGGCTGCTTAAAATGGGGTATTTTAAAACGCCTGACGGCCGGCAGCTGTACGAGCTTTCATTGGCTGAATTAGACGCAATATTCAAAAAGAAATTGATTGAAAGGGGAAAATGACCATGGCATTTGTAGGTTTTGAAGAATCACAAGAGGTGCGGCAGTTGGCCGAAAGTTTAATCGATAAGCATCACCCACATTTAAAAGATGAAGAAACACATTGGTTTTTACATCCGGGAAGGTAACAACAAATGGGCCGGGAAGGCAAAAAAATGCACGGCCTTTGAGCGCCATATGACCGATTACATGCTTTTTGTATTCATCAATAAGGAAGCCTGGAAGACGATGAACCCAGAGCAGCGCGCCGCCCTGGTCGATCATGAGCTTTGTCATTTTACCCGCGCGGAATGGGAGGAACCGGATCCGAATGACTCAAGCAAATGGGTTACTATGTACGGGCCCGCAGAAGATCCCGACAGCTGGGGGATCCGCGAGCATGACGTTGAAGAGTTTTCGGAAATCATTGAGCGTCACGGTCTTTGGGAAAAAGGGATTGAATCATTTGCTGCTGCCGTCCGAGAGGCTGACTATCAAATGAATATTGATGATGTGAAAAGACTTCAAAGGGTGAAATGATGGGAGGCGGCGGAGCCGTAATCAATCAAAACCCAATATTGGGGGCTGACCAGTGGAAGGAGCATGAGAATGAAAAAAGCTATTGCCACAATCGTAATTCTGCTGCTTGTCGCGTTGGCGGCAGGTTGTGAGTCATGGGATAGAATGGTGAAGGATTTTAACGCATCCAATAATGGATTAGAACGGACGGCAACTGTCTACGATCAGAACGGAAATAAGATCAAAACATACAAAGGCAAATTTGATGTTGAAGTCAATGACTATGGGAATAAGGTGAAATTCGACCTGGACGGAAAACGAATCATGATCAGCAATGCAGTTGTGATTGTGGAGGAAAACTAGGGGGGCAATCATGATATATGTGATTATAGGGATCCTCATTCTTGCCGCTTCATTCATCTGGATGGAGATTGCAGAAAGACGGATTCAGGAATGGGAAAAAGAAAAATGAACGAATGGAGGGAAAGGATGTCAAAGGAACAGCTATCTTTTCTCGATGATGTGGACGAAAAAGCCGTCCGGAAAATAGTCATCAAAGAATTGAAAAATTACCGCGCGCTCAAAGTCCAATTAGAGAATAAAAAAGAATGTTCATCTGCCGGCTTTAACATTTTCCCTTCCCTCCGGGATTCATTTACCGTTAATGAACTCAAAGTCAAACAGATGGAACGGGCTTTACAAAACAGCTTGGACGATGAAGAACGTTTGATTATCGAAAAGAAATACCTGACGGCTGCCAGGGTGAAAGACATCAATATTTATATGGAACTCGGCATGAAAAAGGATACCTATTATGAAATAAAGCAGCGGGCAATCTGCCGTATTGCAACAGCACTCGGAATTATCTGAGTGCTTTTTTCATCGAGAAAAACCCGACAAAATCCCGACATTTTTCCGATAATCGGGGGGATAAAGAGGGGGAATTTTTATGCGTAATTTATCGATAAGATTTACTTATCAAGAAATAACGGGATACGCACCATTCCCTTATCAAGGTGAATTCGGATACTCAAATTAAGGCGATGAAGAATGAAGCCAAACGGGAGGAGCATTCTGAGCCGGATCGCGCTAGTCTTGCGGCTTTGGAATCGGGAGATTATATGAAGTATGTTTTTTGGACATGCTGCCTTACAATGCTTGGCTTCCTACCGAAGTATGTGTAAGGCGCAAATTTGAATAAGCGTTTAGCGTAAGGAGGAATTGTACAACTAAGATAAGAGGACAGTCCAAGACTGGACTATCGAGTATTATGGTATTAAGCGAGTAGACAAGTTTATTTTTTAAAATTTATTGCATAAAATAAAATACATCGAGAATTACCCCTTTTTTCAAGAGGTATCCTGAAGGATGCTTCTTGTTTTTTTGAATGAATTCGAATAGACAAGCTGCAAATATGGATCGAAATCATAATAACTTCTCTCCTTTCAGTTTAAGTATCCTTAAAAAATTTTTGAGGATGCTTTTTTTGATTTAGGCTGTGGATAGTACTCGATCGGACAAATATGGGTGATTGTAATGGTACATGTATACACTGTTTATCATAGTTTAATAATGAATATGATCAATGAATGAAAGGAGAGCTTAGTCATGTTTCATTGCAAACCAAATGTGATGCCGCCAATTGTACACCCGACTAATTGTTGTCAAACTCATACTTTTTCTAAAACAATTGTGCCGCATATTCATCCGCAGCATATAACAAATGTGCATCATAAGCATTTCCAGCATGTGCATCAATATCCACACACTTATTCTAGTTACGATCCTGTTACACACTCTCATACTCATTGTGGTAAACCATGTTGTAACTAGTGGGATTAAACAATGACTGTATGGTTTACAGTGCATCATCATATATAGCACCCAACTGGGTGCTTTTTTATGTTCTCTGTAAACCGGGTCCAGTAAATCTCAGAATAAACGATTGGCGGCCAATGAGAGCCTCTGAGTGTGGGCCCGGTTTAGAAAGAATATACCAGGCGCTTTCCCAAACGAGAGGGCGTTTTTTATTTGAGGGAGATGATCCAAATGGAATCGAAATGCAAGCATTGCGGTGAGGTTAATGGAGTTTTATTGCGAGAGGAGAAAAGGGAGAATGGCGTTGAAATTGGGTATATTCAATGCCCCGCCTGCCAGCATAGGGCCGTGTTTTCTGTGACTACCCCACAAATTAGAGTCCTCCAAAAGCGTATTAGAGGTGTAAAGAACCAATATGCGAAAGCCAAGAGGCTAAAGAAAGCCGAGCGCCTTTTGACAGAGTATTTCAATTTAAAGGAGCGTATTGGCCTACTTATGCAGCCTTTAGTCGAGCAAGCAAATGAAGATCTGAATCAATAAGTGTTTGAAACTGAAGGAGGATTACAATGCCGCCTAAACCATTAAGGGAGTGCAAGGCCTATGGGTGTAAGGCCCTTACCCGAGAGGGCTACTGCCCTGACCATAAGCACGTCCAGCAGGAGGAAACGAAACATTACAACAAACATTCAAGAAACAAAACATTAACAAGTTTTTATAAATCAACAGATTGGAAACGAACAAGAGAACTTGTTTTGCTTCGAGACAATCGTCTTTGCCAGCGATGCTTGAGAGAACATCGATTCACTCCTGCCGACATGGTCCATCATATTGTGGAGGTGAAGCAGGACTGGTCCAAGCGTTTAGACTTTTCAAACCTTGAAAGTCTCTGCAATGCTTGCCATAACAAGGTTCACGGCGACCGAAGCAAGTCGGTCAAGTAGGGATACCCCCCTATGAAAATCCTTGGGAAGCAACCGCCCCGGGAACGGCGCCCCATCTTCTGCAAACAAACACCGCTTTTCAAAGTTTCCAAAAACGCAAAGAACCCTCCCGGCACATTTGCCGAGAGGGCTTGATATGACTGGTTTTGTTGTTGCTTTCATCATAGCATGAGATTGAGAAAAAACAAGCGCAAAATTGCAATTTTTTTAATAGAAATGAGGTGAAAAACATGCCGAGACCTGCAAAATCCGCAGCCCTTCAATTAATACAGGGCAATCCAAATAAAAAGAATACGAAAGAGCTTGCAGCCAGGGCCAAACATGAAAAAAAGTTGAAAATGCGCTCTGAAAATATCAAACCGCCTACCTGGCTGGATAAGGTGGCTAAAAAAGAATTTAAGCGGATTGCTGCTCTTTTATCTGAGGTGGAAATTATGACGGAGGCGGATATCAGCATGTTAGCCGCCTATTGTAATGCCTATTCTCAGTACATTTCTATTACAAAAATTATTGAGGAAGACGGCATCATGATTCATACAGAGGGTCAAGGTGAAAACGGGAAGCCGGTCAAGTTGATTGGAGAAGAGCATCCCCTACTGAAACGACAGAAAAACTTCTATGATCAAATGAAATCGGCTGCTAATGATTTCGGACTCACACCGTCTGCACGTGCCAAGCTCGCGATCACGAAAACCCAGGAAGAACGGGAGAAGACTTTAGCAGAAAAGGAGTTTAGTAATGTATGAATACAATTAAACAGTTTATGATTGATTACTCGCGCGATGTGATATCGGGCGAGATTGTTGCGTGCGAAAAGCATATATGGGCTTGTCAGCGGTTTTTAAATGATATTAAAAGAGAAGGAACAAGAGAGTTTCCTTACGTGTTTGACGATGAAAAAGCCCGTCGCTTTCTTTACTGGATGACGCAATTCAAACATACAAAAGGGCCATTAGCTGGTGAAAACATAGTTCCAGATCGTATTCAAATCTTTATTTTCGGTAATGTTTATGGCTGGATTCATAAAGATACAGGATACCGCCGTTTTACAAAAGTGTATTGGCAGGTTGGCCGTAAAAATGCAAAGACTCAGAGTCTAGCATGTGTTGCATCCTATGAAGCAATGGCAAACAATGAGAAAATGTCTGAAGTTTATATAGGGGCAACAAAGACGGAGCAGGCTCAAATATGTTGGAAGGAGATAAAAGCCCAAATAGAAGGGTGCGAACTTCTAAACAAACCTGAGCAAAAATACAGGATTGCATACAGCACCATTGAACACCCAAAAACAAATTCAACCATCAAAGCTTTATCTAAAGATGCAGGGAAGACCGGTGACGGATTTAACCCGCAATGCGGCATAATCGATGAATATCATGCTCATAAAACGTCAGAGATTTACGATATCCTGGAGTCGGGGATGGGCGCAAGAACGCAGCCGATCATGGTTATTATCACGACAGCGGGGCACGAGTTAAACAATCCGGCCTATCGTGTGGAGTATGATTATGTTTCACGTCTTCTCGATCCAAACAAAGTAGAGACAAATGAACAGTATTTTGTCATGGTGAACGAAATAGATAAAGACGATGACATAAAGGATGAAAGGAATTGGATAAAGGCTAATCCGATATTAGCTTCTCATGAAGTTGGGAAAAAATATTTGCGAGATCGTCTTGAAATGGCTCTGGCTGTTCCTGAAAAGATGAGGGATTTCCTGACCAAGAATATGAATGTTTGGGTTAATATGCGCGACGGTGGATACATGGATATGCAGGCTTGGAAGGATTGCGGATCTGATCAGTTCCCTAATCTATCCGGCCGTGAGTGCTATGTAGGGATTGACTTGTCAAAACGAATTGACCTGACAGCTGTCTCGTTTATTTTCCCATTGGATAATGGGAGCTTTGCTGTAGAGAGTCACGGTTTTATGCCAGAAGATACATTTTATGAGCGTATCAAGACTGATAACGTCCCGTATGATCTGTGGAGGGATAAGAACTGGCTAACCGTTACGGACGGCGCTGTTGTCGATTATGACTATATCAGAACCTACATTAAAAAAATGGAGAAAGAGAAAGGGTGGCGAATCAAAGAAATTGGTTACGATCCGTATAATGCTACTCAATTTGCCCAACAGATGGAGGCGGACGGATATGTGATGGTTGAAATTCGGCAGGGTGTTGCCACATTATCTGAACCAACGAAAGACTTCCGTGAAAAAGTAAAGGCCAAGAAGATCATTCACAATAAAAATGATCTGCTGACATGGGCCATGGGGAATGCCGTTACAAAAGTAGATGCCCAAGAAAACATAATGCTGGACAAGTCAAAGTCAACACAACGGATTGACCCGGCGGCTGCGCTTATCAATGCACACGTGCGGGCATCTCAAATTGATACGGCCGTTGATTTAAACGCTTATATACAATCCGGATCGTTCAGCCTGTAGGGGGTGGGAATGCTGAAATTTTTAAGATTCTTGCAGTTGATTTTAGAGGATATCTTGCTCATCGCAGGCATGGTATTCATTTCAATAGCAATATATCGGATGAACGTAAACGCGGGTTTAATTGCAACCGGTGTTTTTTTATTTTCTCTTGCCAGCTTGGCAGGATTTGTTCGTCAAAAAAATAAGGATGAGGGAGGGAAATAGATGCTATTAAGCTGTTTAAAGAGCGGAATAAAAAATGAAATTGCTGAAGAGGATAGCGGTTCCCTTCTCCATCCGGTTGATTGGTTCAAAAATATTTTTGCTGGATCTGAAAGCGCATCTGGTGAAAGGGTATCAACAAAAACGGCCGTTCTTCATCCGGATGTATATGCCTGTGTGATTGTTTTGGCGGATGATATTGCGAAACTGCCGATTAAACTTTTTCAGAATCAAAATGGAAACATACAACAGGTTCAAAATAAAGTCAGCGATATCATTCTGAACAAAGTCAATGACTATATGACAAGCTTTGTGTGGAAGCGGCTTTTGGTTACAAGGCTTTGCACTTGGGGAAACAGCTACAACCTTTTACTTTTTGATAAAGACGGAAATGTGACGGGGATCAGACCATTAGATCCTGAAGCGACAAATACGAATATTGATCCAAATAACGGCCGGGTATGGTATTCAACCACACTTGACGGCAAGTACCGTGAATTTTTTTACGAAGAGGTACTGCATTTTAAAAACCTGTCTCTTGATGGAATTGTAGGTCAAACCCCGATTTCAGTTATTCGGGACAATATAGGGTCAAATAGAGCTGCCACAAAATTTAATGCGAAATTTTACAAGAATGGCGGCGCACCGTTTGGCGTTGTAAAAGCGCCGACCCTTTTAGACCGAAAAAGTAAACAAATTCTTAGGGAAGACTGGGAGCGGGTGAATGCGGGGCAGTCTATTGCAGTTTTAGACGCAGGGCTCGATTATTCACAAGTAACAATGCCTATGAAGGATGCCCAATTTATAGAGTCGATGAAATGGAACCGCCAGCAGATTGCATCGATTTATAAGGTGCCGCCTCATAAAATAGGTGAGCTTGATCGGGCGACATTTTCAAATATTGAGCAACAATCCTTAGATTATGTCAAAACCACTTTACAGCCAATCGTCACAAATATTGAACAAGAATTAAACGATAAGGTTTTGACAGAGAAGCAGCGGGGAGCAGGCTATTACTTTAAATTTAACCTGGAATCAGAGCTTCGCGGGGATAGTAAATCACGTGCTGAATTTTATAAAACGATGCAAAGCGTAGGCGCCTTTAGCGTCAATACTATTCTTCAAAAAGAGGACATGACAGGTATCGGGGAGATCGGCGATGAGCATTATGGAAACTTAAACCTTGTTCCCCTTTCAATTATGAAAGAGTATCAACTTAGCAAGGTCAAACGGTCTTCAAATCGCCTGAAAGGGGGTGATGGCAACGGAACAGAAGAAGAAAAACAAGTATTGGAACATGAAGGTTCTGAATGATTCGACTGCTGAAATCACGCTTTACGGTTCTATTACTGGCGAAGGATGGTTTAGCGAGAGCTCGTCCAAGGCCTTTCAGGCTGAGTTGAAAAGTTTAGGTGACGTGAGCTCTATTGATTTGTACATTAATTCGCCCGGTGGGGATGTTTTCGAGGGGCAGGCTATTCATTCGATGCTTCAGCGTCACAAGGCAAAAATCAATGTCTATGTGGATGCACTGGCTGGAAGTATTGCTTCTGTCATTGCAATGGCGGGGGACATCATCACGATGCCAAGTAACGCCATGATGATGATTCACAACCCATACATGGGGATGGTCGGGAATGCAGCGGAATTCCGGAAGGCTGCCGATGATCTGGACAAAATTACTGAAAGTATCGTTTCCACATATCTTGCGAAAGCAGGAGACAAACTGGACGACGGGACTTTACGCCAGCTTCTGGATGAGGAAACCTGGCTCACCGCCGATGAAGCTTTAAATTATGGCTTGATCGATATGGTTTCAGAATCAAAGGATGTAGCAGCCTGCATTGATCATCAGGTACTGGCACATTTTAAACATGTTCCGGGCAAAATTGTTGCTCAATCCGCTGCTGGAAGTCCGGCTGAAGAAACTAAGCCGGATGAAGTATTAAAACAAAAGATCACTATGAAACTTGAACTCTTAAATCTTTAAGGGTTCTTTTTTTATGCCATTTTTAAGGAGGACAAGCATTTGAAAAAGCTATCGAAACAAAAAAGCCTATTGAAGCAGAAAAAACCTTTGAAACTCGATATTCAATTTTTCGCCGGTGGCGGAATGTCTAAAAAAGAACGGGAGTTGCGCCAAGCCTTGGCGGAAAAACGTACAGACATTGAAGCATTGACCGATGAGGGCAAACTTGATGAAGCCAAAAAACTACTTGCAGAGGCTCAACAAATTAAAGATCAAATTCAAACATATGAGGATTTACGAAACATGCAGGTTTCATATGCACAAGAAGAGCCGCAGCATGATCCAGAGGCAAAGAACCCGCAACAGCCAACGGATGATATCGCCAAAACAGATGCGAAAAATCATGTTCAGCTTTTTGCATCTGCCCTTAGAACAGGCAAAGTACCACAGCCTCTTGCCGCGATGAAAGAAGGTGTGGATGAGGACGGCGGGCTTATTGTACCGCAGGATATCTCCACGAAAATAAATGAAAAACGACGTCAATTTGATACGTTGGCAAATCTAGTCGATGTCATTCCGGTATCAACAAACAAAGGGTCAAGGGTTCTTGAAAAACTAGCGGATATCACCCCGTTAGTAAATCTTGAGGAATTAGCAGATATTGAAGAATTAGAGAACCCTAAATTTGAAAACATAAAGTATAGCATTAAAGACTATGCAGGGATTTTGGTCCTCTCAAATGATTTACTTGCGGATACTCAAGAGGCGCTTTTGGAGTATCTCTCCAATTGGCTCGCTAAAAAATCGGCTGTAACCCGCAATACATTGATTCTTGAACAATTGGGTTCACTTGCGAAAACGACAATATCGAAACAGGACGACATTAAAGACATTCTCAATGTCAAACTTGATCCGGCTATTAATGCCACGACTAAGGTTGTCACGAACCAATCGGGATTTAACGTGTTAGATAAACTGAAAGACGCTTTCGGCCGTTACTTGCTTCAGCCGAACCCTACTGATCCAACTAAAAAATTATTGTTCGGTAAGCCGGTATCCGTCATTTCTGATAAGTATTTGCCAAACGGCGGTACAAAAACGACTCCAAAATATCCATTAATCATTGGAGATCTTAAAGAAGCTGTCAAACTCTTTGATCGTCAGCAATATTCCATTTTAACGACAAATGTCGGTGGTAAAGCATTCTATCGTAACTCTACAGATATGCGAATCATTGAACGTGAGGACGTCGTTCTTTGGGATACTGATGCGGTGGTCTATGCAGAATTTTCATCTATTAAAGATGCCGTTCCTGACAATGAAACTCCAAGTACCAATAACACAGAAGATAAATCAGTTGACGTTGGAAAATAAAAAAATTGAAAAGGATGATGAGATATGGCAGATCAATTTTTAAACCAAAGTAACGGAGTCTATACTTCTGCAGAGGACGACGGTACAGGAAAGCCGGTAACACCGGTTTATTTGAAAGGAAACAGCGAGGATAATCCTTTGTACATTAAGGGAATGCAGGGGGAACCTGGGCCGCAGGGACCTCAAGGGCCAAAAGGGGACAAAGGAGATACCGGCCCGCAAGGTCCACAGGGAGAGCCAGGACCCCAAGGTCCGAAAGGTGATAAAGGTGATCCGGCTGACATTGGGGAGAAAAGTATCCTACATGAAATGCTTGCGGACAAGTCTGTTAGAAGCAACAACCTCGGAACCGGCAGCGTCATGTTGGACAACTTAAACAGCGAAGTAAAGGCTGTTTTAGATGGTTTACAAAAGCAAATTGATGAATTAAAGGTGGCGGAACATCTAGCTAACGAAGGATAGGTGATGCCCTATGACTGAAATGGAACAAAAAGAGCTTGAAGAGGCGAAAAAATTCCTCCGGGTCGATGGTGATCTGGAGGATGATTTAATTCTTGGGTTTATCGCTTCTGCAAAAGAATACATTACAGCTGCAACCGGGTTGGAGTTTCCTAATAATTCAGCGCGGGCTGATATGTGTGTAAAGGCTTTTGTTACGCATTGGTATGAAAACCGGGAAGTGGCCGGCACGACTTCAAATCTTGATGGAGTTCTGACAACGTTGATCAATCAATTAAAATATACGGTTCCGGAGACTGATTCCAATGCTGAATGACATGAGGTACCGGATAAAGTTTCAAAAGAAAAAAGAAGGCGGCCGTCTTCCTGTGGAAGGTGACTATGAAACGGTCGTTGAATGCTGGGCAAAAGCCGAAGGGCTAAAAGGTCGGGAATATTACGCGGCGGCCGCGGTGCAGAAGGAGAAGACAATAAAATTTACGATCCGACACCGCGAGGATATCGACGAACATATGCGGATTCTTTTTCAGAATCAATTGTATGAAATTGAATCTATCATACCGAACTATTCCCGGAAAAATTTCACCATGATTAGGGCAAAGGCGGTGGAATAATGAAGATCGAAATGGAAATGCAGGGCTTTAAAGAATTAGATTCATATTTAAGCTCTCTTGCAAGGGAAAATGAATCGATAAATAAAGCCACTGTAAAAGCTGGTGGCGCGATTCTTGCGAAGGAAATTAAAAAGAATGCTCCCCGTTCTAATATTGGGGGGAGCCATCCCCACATTGATGAAGATATTATCGTTGGTAATCGTACGAGAAAGGATCCCGATGGTGAGATATATGCAGTGGTTGGTCCTACAAAAGATACGAAGTTCCGTGTCCACTTGCCTGAATTCGGAACCATTCATCAGCCGGCTAACCCGTCTATTCAGCGGAGTATGCTAAGTGCCAATGAGAGGATGCTTCAGGCGATGGCAAGCGTTATAAAAAGAGGGTACAAGCTATGAATGTAGCGGAAAGAGCTTTGCAATTAAAAAATAAAGTATTTGAAGCGCTGGAAACTGATCCGGCGCTTTTATTATTGGCTGATCCTGCAAACATTTTTGAACTTGCGGTGCCGATTGGCATCAAAAGCAAACCAGCTTATATCGTCGTACAGGAATTGGACTACAGAACTACCAAGTGGGCTGATGGAAAGCCGATCAAGGACAGCGCTGTCTATCAAATTGATGTATACAACGATTCATCCTGCGATCAGATTTTGGCTGCCGTTATAGGGGTCATGAATCGAATGGATTTTCAAACAGGAATTTTAATCAATGACTTTTTAAAAGATGAGGGTCTTATTCGGAAGGGACGCCGATTTGAGGCCAATATTTTAATATAATTGGAGGTTTTAGAATGCCTGAATACAGTTCAGTTACCGGATTGGAAGGCGTTAAATTTGCGCCTTTAAAAAAGGAAAATGGCTTTTATGTGGCTACAAAAATTATTGATTACCCTTACGCAATTAACGCGAAGGTCAATACGGAAACATCAACAGAAAAGCAGTATGCAGACAACAAACTGGTGGATATGGCTGTCACGACTGGTTCCACAAAATTGGAGCTTGAAATGCGGGATCTGCCAATGGAAATTTTGGAGGAATTGTTTGGGATAGAAGAAACAGACGGGATCTATATGTTCAAAAAGAATGTTATCGCGCCATGGGTTGCTATGTCTTTCTATGGGCCAAAAGCCAACGGCAAGAATCGCCATGTAGGCTTAGTGAAAGGGCGTTTTTCTCTTCCGGATGATGAATGGAAAACAAAAGAAGAAAAGACTGATTTTCAGACGGTCAAACTTTCTGCTGAATTTATGGAGCGCGAACAAGACAACGCCTATAAAGTATTGGCTGATGAGGACGCACCGAATTTCAA
The DNA here is from genome assembly GCF_037969865.1 of Bacillus sp. FSL R7-0646. Lineage (NCBI taxonomy): Bacteria > Bacillati > Bacillota > Bacilli > Caryophanales > Bacillaceae > Bacillus > Bacillus sp. FSL R7-0646. The sequence goes on along the minus strand of NZ_CP150217.1, from coordinate 3,432,011 downwards.
TTTGGACAAGTTTTATGAAAAAGTGTTTGGCAATGCTTATAAAAATCCGGACTCAGGCCCTGATAATAAATCCAGCGTAGACATTGGAAAGACAGTATAAAGGGAAGCTCTATGCTTCTTTTTAAATCTAACAAAATAAAGGAGGAGTCAACATGGCTCAAAAACATATTTCTATTAAATTATGGTTTGAAGAAGAAGGAAAATATAAAACGTTTATTGCTCCCCGTACAAACACAAAGACGTTGTTTGAAGCCTTAAAGTTAGATGAGACAGCTTCTAAAGCAAAAAATCTTAAAGAAGTACTCAAAAGCCTTGAGGATCGTATGAAATTCATTGTACGGGTATTTCACAATCAATTTACTTTAGAGGATTTTCAAGAAGGATTACAGTCCTTTGAAGTTTCCGATGAAGTAAGGCGAATTATGGGAGAAATCATGGGCTATGAAGAACCAGATGAGGAAGAAGATTTTTTGCCAGCAGCGGAAACGGAGGACTTACAGTTGAAAACGGAATAGAACAGCTCAATGATATATATGCGACCCTTTTAAAACAGGGATGGACCATGACTGAAATTGACGAGATGGATATTTACCATTACTTAGAAGTCCTGGCTCATGAAAATAAACCAAAAGTTGTTCCAATTGATCAAGTATTTTTCTAAGACTGGCTTTATCGCCGGTCTTTTTTCGTTGAGTTTATGCCAGGGAAGCGGGGTGGATACATATGGCGCAACCTATCGGAAATATGATTGTTAAAGTAGGCCTTGATGATACTGGCTTTAATCGTGGAATCGAAGGTTTAAAGCGGCAAATGCGTTTAGCGAATTCGGAAATGAAAGCATCTGGTGCAGTTTATAAAGCTGCGGGCAATCAGTCTAAGTTTCTTCAATCGCAAATAGAAGGACTCAATAATAAATACCGCATACAAGGCCGTTTAGTTGATGAGCATCGGGCAAAATACAATAAGCTGGTCAGAGAAAAAGGGCTGGATAATCGAGAAACACAGATACAAGGCCGTCGGCTGAATGATGCAATTGCCGTTCATCAAAGCCTTGGGAATGAACTGCAACGAGTAACAAAACAATTTGAAAATACCACAAACAGCACCCGGCGAGCAGCGGGTGTTTTTTCTGTGTTTAAGCGCAATTCAGGAGAAGTATCTAAAGAGTTAAACGCAGTATATCAATCAGCCTCAACCGCTGGAAAGGCTCTTTCTGCTCTCGGTGCAGCGGGATCGTTTGGAATTGGAATGACTGTTAAAGCTGCCGCTGATTTTGAAAAAGCGATGAGTCGTGTCGGTGCTTTAGCAAATGCGACAAACGACCAGATGGCTGATCTTACAAAAACAGCTCGTCATTTAGGGGCGACAACTCAATATACTGATGGCCAAGTTGCAGAAGGTATGCAGTATCTTGCGATGGCCGGATATAAAACAAATCAAATTATTGGGGCTATGCCTGGTCTTCTTGCGACTGCTGCAGCCGGTCAAACAGACCTTGGAGTTACGGCCGATATCGTTTCTGACATTTTGACTGAATTTCATATCAAGGCTGAAGATACAAACCGTGTTGCGGATGCCATGGCGTATACTTTCACCAACTCAAACGCCACCCTGCAAGAGATCGGCCAAACGATGAAATATGCGGCTCCGGCAGCAAAAACGGCAGGACTCAGCATGGAAGAATTAGCAGCAGCGACAGGCATTATGGCAAATAGCGGGATCAAGGCTGATATGGCAGGAACAGCTTTGCGAGCTACACTGACCCGTTTATCATCTCCACCAAAACAAGCCGGAAATGCGATCGATGAATTAGGTTTGAAGGTAACCGATTCGACAGGGAAACTGCGACCACTTGCGGATATTATCGGCCAGATCAATGAGAAAACAAAAGATTATACCGAAACTGAAAAAATTCGAATTGCAAAACAGTTGGCTGGGCAGCATGCTCTTTCTGGATTTATTACTTTAATGCACGCGGGAAAAGATAAGATTCAAGAATTCACAAAGGAAATCGAAGGAAGCGGCGGCACAGCTGAAAGAGTAGCCAAAAAGCAAATGGACAACCTGGCTGGCTCTATTGAGTATCTGAAATCTGCTACAAACAATGCTGTTATCACTTTTGGAAATCAGTTCTTGCCTGTTATCCGGGCTACAGCTGACGGACTAACAAAGCTTGTAACCTGGTTTGATTCATTGCCCCCTTCTGTGGCGAGTACCATTGCGATTACTGGCGGTGCAGTCACTGTATTTTCCCTCTTAGGCGGCGCGTTCTTACTGTTGCTTGGCTCTTTGCCAAAAGTAGCAGCAGGCTGGAATATGCTTCGGACCGCGGGCGGCTATTTAACGCGGAATGTAAATCAAGCATCGGGCAGCCTTGGCGTTTATTCTACGGAAGCCATTGCAGCGGGCGCAGCTTCCAGGACAGCGGCTGCAGGAATGACAACAACATCTGCGGCAGCGGCAGCAGCATCCACACGAATGGGGCGTTTTCATCAGTCAGCCAATCTGGCAACAACCAGAGTCGGGAGGCTTGAACAATCATCCAGCAGAAGTGCTAAAGCCATGCGAGGCCTAGGCGGTGCTTCACGTGTTGCCGGCGTTGGCCTTGGATTGTTTGGCGGGCCAGTTGGTTCAATTGCCGGGCTAATACTTTCATTTGCTCCTGAGCTCTTAAAATTCGGTGGGAATATTTTAAAGGTTGGAGCCAATGCAATTAAAGGCGCTGGCGGCTTTATGAAATTAGCAAAAAGCGGTTTTGGCCTATTCAACATTCTCAAAAAAGGAGCAGGAGTTGTCGGCCTTTTACGTGGCGGATTGAGCTTGTTAGGCGGTCCAGTTGGTCTTGCTATTACAGGTGTAACCCTTCTTACGGAAGCAGGTATGAACTATTATGACAACCTGAAGAAAAGGGTTCTTCCATCGACTATTGACTTTGGTAAAGGGGTTTCGAAGGCTACTGCAAAAGCTGTGAATGCTTATGAAGATATGAATACAAAAGTCACGGCTAAGCTTGAATATCTCCGTATAACCAATGCAAAAATCACCAAGAAAATAGCGGACGATGTCGCAACACAGTTTACAACGATGGGAGAGACTTTGAAAAAAGGATTCCAAACAAGCGCTGATTCAGCCACCAAGGTATTAAAGGAATTTTATGCTTCCAATGATAAAACCTCAGATAAGGAAGCAGCTAAGATTCTAAATAAAATTGAAGTTGGAAACCAAAAAAAACAAAAGAAAATACAAGGATACGTAGATCGTATTAGTAAGATTTATCGAAACGCCGCAAAAGAACATCGTAAGCTTACGGATAAAGAATATGAAGAAGTTACAAACATTCAAGGGAAAATGCTTGCCGAAATGGAGACGGCTCTTACTCGAAGCAAGGACGAGCAAATTAAAATTTCAAGGAAGCTGAAGGAAGAATCCTCTAACTTATCTGCTAAACAGGCTGCTGCTGTTGTGAAAAATAGTAATAAAGCAAAAGAAAAAACAATAAAAGCAGCCGAAAAGCAGCGCGATTCCGTTATTGCTGCTGCTGATGATCAGTATTATGTAAAAGGCACAATTTCAAAGAAAGAACACGATGACACTGTTGAAAAAGCAAGAAGCCAAGCCAAAAAAACAATTAAGGAAGCAGAAAAGACGCATAAAGGTGTAGTCAAGGAGGCAAAGCTTCAAGCTTATGGACATATTGGTCAGGTTGATTGGGAGACAGGTGAAATTCTTGAGGAATGGAATATTCATCTAAATGATTTAGCTGGGGTAATGAATAAGATCACTGGCTATATTAATAACGTTTTTGAATTTCTTCATATTCCTATTAAGATTCCGGAATGGAAGCCAAAGGGTTATCAAGATACTTCTAAAATGCAAATTGCGCCTGGTGCAAATTATGCGAAAGGTACAGATTTTCACCCTGGAGGAAAAGCGCTTGTCGGTGAAGAAGGATGGGAGTTAGCCCATACACCAGGCATCGGAACGTATGTAGTCGGTATGGGCGGCCCGCAAATCTGGGATCTCCCGCGTGGAACATCTGTACTTCCTCATGATGAGTCAAAAAAACTTGCTGCTTCGGGGATTCCTGGATATGCAGGCGGAGTCGGGAACTTTTTTAAAAAAGCTGCTGAAAGCTCTAAGAAAATGGTCAAAGGAGCTATTTCTTTCGGAAAAAGTGTTGTGGATAAAGTCGGGGATGTTAGTTCAAGTGCTATGGATTTTATAATTAACGGACCAAAAAAATTAATTAAAAAACTATTTAGTGGTCTGATCCCCTACAAAACAGGAAAAGGTATCGATATGTTAGGAACCGGTATACTTAAGACATTAAAAGATGGGACAGCTAAATTCCTGAAAGGAGTCATGCCAGAGTCGTCCACTTTTAAAGGAACTGGTGGAACGAAAGCCGTAAACAAGTGGGTTACAGAGGCTGTTGGTATAGCAGGGGTGCCACTTTCATGGATTCCAGGGCTTGTGACCATCGCCATGAAGGAAAGCGGCGGAAATCCGAACGCCATCAACTTATGGGATTCTAACGCCAAAGCCGGACATCCAAGTCAGGGCTTGATGCAAACGATTCCGTCCACTTTCAATGCCTATAAGTTTCCGGGTCATAATAACATCTTAAATCCTGTAGACAACATTCTTGCAGCCATTAACTATATCAAGGCACGCTATGGAGATATATCAAATCATCCGGGTTTGAAATCAATGGCCCGGGGTGGCGGCTATGTTGGTTATGCAAAAGGAGGTATCTCACCTGGTCGTGGCGGCGCTAAATGGGCCATTTTAAATGAACGGGGGTATGATGAAACAACAATCACGGAAGACCCTTCATACAGGGAGCGTAATATTGGGCTATGGGCTCGGATTGGTAGCAAACTTGGCGTACTTCCGGATTTACAGGATGGGATGATTTCAAAAGCACTTCTCCTGCTTCAAAAAGTTTCGGAAAAGCCCAAACAGCAGCTACCACCGCCTAATGATTTTTCTGTAGACATCAGCCGTGTTGTAAAGAATCAAGAAAAACAAATCAGTATGATGGCAAAGCAAATTGATTTTCTAAATAAAAATGTACAGCTTTTGCAGGAGATTTTATTAAAGGACAGCAACACATATCTTGATGGCAGAAAAATTGACCAATCAGCCGGGGATCGGTTTACTCGAACTTCATTTATAAACGGGGTGAGATAGTGAAATTATTCCTTGATTACGATAATGGCCTTGGGGAGCAGAGCTTAAAAAGCCTGCTTCCTTTTTTTGAACCTTTAAGCTTCACACCTGAAGCACCGGGGATTGAACGCGAGACAGTTAGCATCCCGAGAATAAACGGAGTTGTCCTTCCACAGCATCCAAGGGATGTCACATATAAAGAAAGAAAAATAACCGTTGAATTTTATTTAAATTCAATCATCGCTGAAAACTTTTATCAATTTAGACGGGAGCTTTACGCGCTTTTAGTTAAGCCGTTTCCCTATTATATCTCGACCGATTTATTGCCGAATCTCCGTTTTCGGGTAACTTGTGATGGAAATTTTAGTATCCCAAAAGAAAAGGAGAAAAACTTTGTAACGTTCACAGTTGAATTTAACAACATCACGGGACTGGAAGAATCGAAATTCACTTCTCTGACAAAGCAAAATTTTGACGTTGAGCATTGGAGCCCAGGCATGAACATTCAAATGCGTGACGATCTGGAATACAGGTTCAAAAATCGAAAGAGGTTTCAGGTTTATAACACTGGTGATGCCTATATCAATCCTTTGGAACATGACTACAATGTGACCTTATGGGCGGCCGGAAAAAATGTGACGATCATCAACCATACAAATGGTGAAAAGCTGAAAATTGAACAGGAATTAAAAAAATCACAGCATGTTTCTTTTATTAAGCAATACACAGTGATCAATAAAACACCTATCAAAACATCCGGCAGACTCCCGGGACTCGATATAGGAATGAATAAGTTTGAAATCTTGAATACCAATGATTTTGAAATCATATTTGATACCCGTTTCTACTACGCGTAAGGAGCATGCAATATGGCAAACACAGATTTTATAAAGGAAATTGCACCAGACGCCCAAAGAGTCTATAAAAAGTATGATATTCTCGCGTCTCTCATTATTGCTCAAGCCTGTTTAGAGAGCGGATGGGGTACAAGCGAGCTGGCGCAGAAAGGGAAAAACTTATTCGGCATCAAGGGGACTTATAACGGTCAATATGTTCTTATGTGGACGACTGAATATGATAAGAGCGGAAATGCAACCAAAGTACAAGCTCGCTTTCGAAAATATCCATCTTGGTATGAATCGATTCAGGATTTAGCCAAGTTGTATGTGAACGGAACGAGCTGGGATCCGAATCACTATAAAGCTGTAGTCGGCGAAAAAGATTACAAGAAGGCGAGTGCTGCACTTGTAAAATCTGGTTATGCGACTGACCCCAATTATGCGACAAAGTTGAATAATCTCATTCAAACCTACAAGCTAACACAATATGACACTGTGGGTGGGGTGCCAGAAGGACCTGACGAACCGGAAACACCGATACCTGATCCAGAAATACCAAGCAAGGAATATGACGGGAAAGACATTACACTCAATCAGAATCTGCCGTCAGATACCGATTTCCCACAGCTTCATGTGTCAACAAAAGACGGAAAAAAGGTTGTGGAAATAACGGGTGTGTCAGTTGATCTGACAGACGATACGACAGGTAAGAAGAGTTTTACCTTTACGATCACAAAAACGCAGGAGAACGGCACAGAATTTGATTTATTGGTGGACGATAACATACTTTATCTGGATGAGAAAAAATTTAAACATCAAAAATATTACATTACGGGTGTCGAACTTCATCAAGAGAAAAATGTTATTAGTAAAACCGTTACAGCAAGCCACATATTCACTGTGCTGCTTATTAACAACAGGATTCATGAAACTGTATCAAAGAAATTAAGATTGAGAGATGCGCTTGATTTTGCGCTGAAGAATACAGACTTCAAATATATTTTTAAGACGCCTGAGAGTGAATTTGAATCAGCAGATCAAGAAAATTTCGGTGATAAAAACTCGACAGAGCTAATGGATGAAATCATTGAGGATTATGGGATTGAAATAGACGTGGATAATTACAAAATTTATATCTACAAAAAGATGGGGAAACGGATTAATTTCACCCTAGATTCGCGCTATAATATGCCCGGCATTTCAATTACAACAAACTCGCAAAACAGTACAACACGTGCCTGGGGATACGGGGCCTTAAAAAAGGGGAGCAGTACTGATGACAAAAACCCTCAGTACGAGTTTGAGCCTATTTTATACATTCATCCAGACGAAAAGAAATTCTTGATTGAAGGGAAGCCACGCTGGGCTGAACCGATCAGGGATGAGCGCTATAAAAAAGCCAGCAGTATGATTTCTGCATTAAAAAGGCATGTGAATCCATATCCGGAAATGACGGTAGAAGCTGATTTCCAAAAAATCTATGAGCCGAAGCTTTTAGAGATCGAGCAAGATTTCTGGAAAGGCGACACCATCCATGTCTTGGCTGATACGGCGGATGGTATCACATTTGAAGATAATGTGAGACTTGTGTCCATCCAGTACAACCCTCTGAACCCATACAGCAGTCCGAAATTGACGTTTGCGAACTTCCGCAAAGATATCCAAAGCATAAATGTGGATCAAGCGAAAAGGCTTAGAGATCAAAAACGATATATTGACCAGCTTTTCAAAACGCTCAGGTAGGCGTTTTTTATTTTGCCAAAAAAGGAGTGAAAGAGATGCAGCGGCTGATAAAAGACTATGATCAAACCCGGAATTCCCGTTATCAAGCACAACTAAGAGCAGATATGCAAAGCATAGAAAACAGCTTGAATGAGCAAGAAAGACAGATTCAATCGCATCAAACATCAAAAAAAGCTCATACGTCTGATCAGATTGCTCACAGCAGCGGGCTTACAGTATCCCAAGAAATCGAAACTGCCAAAGCAAGGGCCAGAAATTTAGTGCTCAATGCCGATGGGACGAACATAAAAGAAGTTGTTGACGCGCGTGTTGATCGTAAGGGAACAATTTACCCGACTTTATGGGACCGTCTGGCTGCAGATGGGCAGTATATTGAAACGAGATTTAACTTTAAAAATGCGCTTAACTATGGTGCGGACCCGACCGGAAAAAGCCCATCTGCCTGGGCCATACAAAAGGCGCTGGATGAAATTCATCGAGAGGGTGGAGGCCAGCTTGTTATACCAGAAGGCATTTATTTAATTGAGAAGAGAATTTATATCTATGGGAACACCCGATTTACAATGTCTCCAAGCTGTGTATTACTTAGAGGTTGGGCGGGCGGATTTTTTGCCAATGGAACGCCGAATGATAAATTCACAGGCTATTCCGGAAGAGGCAACATCATTATTGAAGGCGGTATTTTAGACGGTAACTATGCCAATATAGACAAATACCCGACTACTGCGATGGACTCAATCATTTTAGGCCATGCAAATAATATTTGGATTGACCGCGTAACTTTCAAAGACACGATTACCGCCCATGCCATTGATGCCAATGGGATCAACAATCTCCAGATCACAAGGAGCAATTTTTTTGGATTCATAGACTTGAGCGGAAAACGCCCTTTCTCAGAAGCCATACAGCTTGGGGAATTTGTTGAAATGGGCGTCAATCAATTCGGAGCGTTTGACGGCACCCCTAATCAAAACGTTTATATCGCCCATAATCATTTTGGTAAATCTGAGTTGTTGGGCGGCTGGGGTTCTGCAATAGGAAATCACTATGCTGTTTATGATATTTTCCAAAAAAACATCACAATCTTTGACAATACGATTGAAGACTGTGGATTTGCAGGGGTAAGAACGTTTAAATGGGGCGAAGTTAAGATTTTAAACAATCGATTTAAGCGCAATAATGAATGTATTCGAATTTCCCAAGCAGCTGGAGGAATTGAAAGTTCTAAAAATGCTGCAGGAGTCCAAATGAATCGCCCCCAAAATGCACAAAACGTCTTGATTCAGGGAAATGATTTTTATGATTACAAGTCATACGGAATCTTATCGTTTGGGCAAATATATAACAACGAAGTCGCCTGGAGCGATGGCATTCGTATTTTTGGGAACTACTTTAAATTAAAAGCAAAAGAGATTGGTGAATATGACTATGAGCAAGCCATCAAATTAGTCTTTGCAAGAAATGCTTTCATCTCTGATAACCGGATTTTTGGGGGAAGAAGAGGGATGTGGATAGAAGGCTGTTACAACACCTTTATTGATCGAAATTATGTTTCCTGTGTTGATACAGAAGCAATCTACGTCGAAAAAAGCAGAGATAAAACTTCTACCGTGCCGAAATCATATCACTTTTCTATTGATCGAAACGAAATTAACACCACTGGCCGCAACGGTATTTTCATTCAAAACTGCGATCACTTTGATGTGAGAGATAATAATGTGATGAATACCAATAAAGAGCAAAGCAGTACGAGAGGGCGCGGCGGCATTTATGTGGAAAATGGATACGACGGACGGATTGAAAATAGCCGGATACGAGGCGTCGAGAAGGCGTTTGCCATTTTAGTAAAAGACGCTGCAACAGAGGTGAATGTCACCAACACAAAAGGAACTGGCCGCGTCATCGTTCAGGGAGATTCCAATTTTAACGGGTATTACGGGACAACAAAAGATGACTATATTAGAAAAATCAATACAAAAAGCAGCAGCTAATTGAAAGGGGAGGTGAACCAATGATTTATAAAAATACGGCTGTGCACTTTGATGTCAATGCACAAGTGAAGCGAAGTGTATCAGCAAATATTCAATTTAGTACGCAAGATATCGGGACCGCAAAATTGTCGTTTAATCTGACAAAGGACGGTGTACCTTTGCCGATAAGTAAGGCAACCCATGCCAAGTTATTCATGAGGTTTACTGACGGCAGCCAGGTCTACGTCAATACAGAAGTCGAAGACGCGCTGAAGGGCGCTATTTTTTATGTCTTAACGCCGGAACAAGTTAAGCATTATGGCACGGTGCAGGCTGAGCTTTACGTCAATTACGACAACGGCCAAAAGATGAGTGTGCATAAATTTTCGTTTGTGATCGATAGGGCGCTTGTTGATCAAAGCATTGCGCCGATTGTTGAATACTATATCGAAGATTTCGAGACGCTTAAAGCCGTTATTCAGGAAATGGCGGCGGATGCCGAACAGCTTCTTGCCAAATTGGAGAAGAAGTTCGAGACGCTCAATAATATCGAAACGAAGGACGGTGCCCAGCAGAAAGCGGATGCCGCACAGAAGAATGCGAAAGCCTACACCGACGAACACGCGGCTAAAACTGATAATCCGCATAAGGTAACGAAGTCTCAGGTTGGATTGGCAAACGTCGATAACGTCAAGCAGGCGGCAAAAACGGATTTTGATGCACATACTGCGGATAATGTGCGCCATATTACCGCTGATGAGCGGACTAAGTGGAATAAGGGGCAACTGTATAAATTGACACAAGATAATGGTGTGCGAATCCTTATTCCTGATGGTACTGATTTATTAACTTTACCGCCTGGTTTTTATTACGGTATCAATAATAGACTGCTTAATAACCCCGATCCTAATGATGCTGGATGGTTCAATTATGACATTATGGATGGAAACTCTGGAAGAAAAACAATTATAGCCACAGCAAGTTACAACAATAAGATGTGGTTCGCGACCATCCATACAAATGGTGACTTTAGGGGTTGGAAAAGATTTATTACGGATGCCGACACAGTAGTTGCCTGGCAAACCCCGACTCTGCTAAATGGGTGGCGGCAATATGACACAGAGCAAAAGGTTCGATTCAGCAAAAACGCTCTCGGAGAAGTAGAAATCATAGGGGCTATAAAAGGAGGAACCGTTGGTTTTGACGTTTCGGCGTTTCAGCTTCCGGAGGGATTCCGGCCATTGCAGCCGTCACATTTCATAGGCGTAGCTTCGAGCGCAGGGATGGGGTCTGCGCCACAATTTCACAGAACCTTGGTAGATACAGACGGAAAGGTTTGCGTTCAATATTGTTCAAACACGGTTAATCCTAATGAGTTTATCACTTTTGGGTTTAAATTTAAGGCGGCTTAGGAGGGATGACAGTGAAATGGCTTTATAAATATGATGAGAAATTCAATTACATGCCGGGAGAAGAAATCCAAGTTGAGGACAACGCGGAGCTGCCGGAGTTTTATTGTGAAATAAAGCCGCCTGACGGTATGTACTTAGCAAAATTTGATCCTGCGAAAGGGGAATGGTTTGAATCGGCCACCAAAGAATATATTGAAAGCTTGCAGCCTCCGGAGCCGGACCCAGACCCTACCGAGCTGTTGAAAAAACAAAGTGCATTACTCTCATTACAAATTGCACGCCTTCAGTCCGAGGTTGAAGCGTTAAAAGGGGGCGGGGCATCATGAAGTATCCCACTCTTGCCGATATAAAACAATTCTATGATTGGGGGTGTTACACAGATGAAGAAATGCGGGAGTACGTAAAAATTAAGTGGATCACCCCGGCCGAATATGAAGACATAACAGGCCGGAGCTATGATAAGCCTGACACTAGTGTGGATTTAGGAATGCCAAGCGCCCAATAAGGGTGTTTTTATTTTGCCTCGAGGGAGGTGAAAACGATGTGAGAACAGGAGGATTTCAGGACATGCATCAAACAAATGAATGGGACGTCTTCAAGCAGGAGATTACCGAATTGAAGGCCGATCACAAAACGCTTGAACAGCGTGTCATCACACTGGAAAGGGCGTCTGATCGACACGATCAACAGATTATGTCCATCAATGACAAGCTCAACAAGATTGAAGAGAACACAACATGGATTAAGCGCAGCATTACGGGCGCCATCATCACAGCGGTTTGTACACTGGTGATCTCCGGGATTGCGGCGCTTTTCATTAATTTTATTCAAAAATAAGGAGGAAGACACAATATGACAACATTCGACAAAGGCACGGTCGTCCGGACGGTGCTTCTTTTTATTGCATTGGTAAACCAGACATTGATCATGTTCGGAAAAGCAGCTTTGCCTATCAGCGAGGACCAGGTGAATACGTTGGCCGACGCTTTGTATTTGGCCGGTTCCACGGCATTCACCATCATTACGTCTGTGGTCGCTTGGTTCAAAAATAACTATGTCACTGGCAAAGGAAAGCAGCAAAAAGAAGTTCTAAAACAAAAAGGGTTAACGAAATGAGGTTGCCGGCTGGCAGCCTTTTAATAATTTAAAGGAGGATTTTAATAATGGGAATCAAAGGAATCGACGTATCACACTGGCAAGGTAATATCAATTGGAAGAAAGTTGCGGGGGACGGTATTAAATTCGCTTTTATCAAAGCAACAGAAGGGACAACATTACAGGACAATAAATTTGTAACGAATATTTCAGGTGCTAACGCTGTGGGGATTAAAACGGGAGCCTACCACTTTGCAAGATTCGGTTCCAAGTCAGAAGCATTGGCAGAGGCCAGGTTCTTTTTGTCAGTTGCAAATAAGGTCCATCTCACGTATCCGCTTGTGCTTGATCTTGAAGTTAATCAGCGGAATGTCAGTAAATCAGTTTTGACAGATGCAGCAGTGGCCTTTTTACGGGAAGTTGAAAAAGCTGGTTACTTCGCCATGATATACAGCGGTAAGTCTTTCCTTGAGAATTGCCTTGACGAATCCAAGCTGAAGCCATTTGCATTATGGGTTGCTCGTTATAACAACACACTTGGCCGTCATGCAGATATCTGGCAGTATTCTGATTGTGGAAGGGTCGCCGGTATTTCTGGGAATGTTGATATGAATATTTGTTATCGTGACGGGTTACGGGCTCAGGTAGCCGTGACAACTGAAAAAGCTGCTACTGTAAAACCTGTTTCAAACAAAAAGCCAGTTAAAACGGAGACAGTTTACACAGTCAAAAAAGGGGACACGCTTTCGGAAATCGCACAGAAAAACAACACGACCGTTAAAGCTCTCCAAAATTTGAATAACATTAAAGATGCGAATAAGATTTACGTTGGCCAGAAATTAAAGATTAGCGGCAGTCCTTCAACAGCATCGAATAAAAAGCAATATTACACCATTAAATCCGGTGACACTTTGTCTGGGATCTCGAAAAGGTTTAATACATCCATTAAGACGCTGCAAGCTTGGAATGGTATCAAGAATGCCAACAAGATTTACGCTGGTCAGAAAATTCGTGTTAGATAACGAAATGGGATTACAACATAAAACTAAAGCAGGCATTCGGCCTGCTTTTTTGATTAATTTTATTTCTGAAAAGATCTGTTTTCTGTATCAACTTATTGGAGTTATGCCAAGCATACTATTTCAATTGCCATGACCGTATTCTTCTTCTGAAGCTAATGCATCTCCTTTAGTAACATGAACAGTACCAAATGGATGGTTAGGAGGAGCATATATGGAGTATAGTTTTAGCGGGATTCTACCTGTATTGGTTAGATTGTGCCATGTTCCAGCGGGTATTATGATTGCAGAATCATCATAGACATTTCTTTTGAAATTTAAATGGTCTTTATTCTTGCCCATTTGAACGATTCCCTGACCTTGTTCAACACGTAAGAATTGATCAACGTTAGGGTGCATTTCCAAACCAATATCTTCTCCAACATTGAGACTCATTAAGGTGACTTGCAAATGAGTTCCTGTCCATAAAGCGGTACGGTACGTATTATTTTGCTTCGTAGCTTCATTGATATTAACCACAAACGCTTCTGGTCCATAATCCTTTAACAAAATGCTGTTACTACCTTTGGATGAGCGAACAGAACTTAATTTGTTTGCATGCTCTACTTCACTAGGAACAGTCCGGTGAACTGACTGTCTTCTACAGTTGTACATTGGCACATTAACATAATAAGGATAAGAATATTGATATGGATACATATGAGGAACATAATACATTTTTTTCTCAATCCCTTCAAAGCTTTATATGAATTAATCCTATGCATTATGCTCAGGGAATGTACTTAGATACCAATTTTTGTTCAAAGTCAATGGTGTTTGCCTATGCACTTTTAAAATTGATATGTTCTTTTTGCAAGATCAATTCATAAAGTTTAATTTCTCTCAAGACCTCTTCGGAAAGCCTCTAAATGATTTAGTGATGCGTTGCGTAATTGAGTAAAAACTGTTCTTGCATCTGCTGGAAGATCAAAAGTTAGAAACTTGTTATACATGGCGATATTATCAATTTCTCCTTGTACCCCAGAAGCATATGCATCCTTAAGGGTTACTGATGTAGTGACATATAATTGAGAGGTGTCTTTAGGTATCTGTACTTGGTATCGTTCAAAAAGAGAAAGTAATGCATTGATATGCCGTAATTCGGCTTCTTTAATTTGGACAAAGGTTCGAATATCCCCGAAGTTTCTTAGAATTTCATTGTATCTTGCTTGAGCTAAGTACTCATCCTGAATGGCAAAGGTAAGCATTTGAGGTAAGGTGAGCCTACCGGAATTTAACGCTCCTTTTGCCCCATAATTAACTTGACGTGTTTGTTGTGTAGACGATGTATTTAAAAAAAATAAGAACCATACAGCATGATTTTGTTCATCAGCTGCTGCACGCTGAAAAACCTTTTTAATTGACTGATTTTGTATTCGGTCTGCTAAATCTAAATAAAAATCGACTGTCTCCTGCTCATCTTTAAAAGCAGACTCTAGACTTGTTCTATACTTTTTAGGGCATTCTTCTATGATTATGGGGATTGGCTTTTTGCCTGTCAGGTTAGTGAAAATTCTGCTAAACTCTTCAAAATGTCGTTGCTCATCTTGTCTAATTTCAAGTATTTGTTTTCTTATATCTTCTGTGGGGGCATTTTCGGCTATTTGCTTATAGCAGAGAATGGCGCTATGCTCTCCGTTAATTGCCTTGTGAATGTCATTAATTAGTTTTCTGTCGGGAGGCATACGAAAATCATCACTATTCCTTATATAAGGATTATAAACAGGATAAGGGTACACCAATTTCACCGTCCTATTTGCGGTATTTAGTAATGTAGCATATGCCTAATACAACAATGAGTGCATGTATATGTGTCTAACCATTATTTCAGTATATATAAGATCTCTTTTGTCTATAATGTTTTTAGACGATACAATAAGTTGGTGAAATCTATGAGTGAACATATTGAAGTAATCCTTCGATCGATTCTTGCCTTTGGTATTTTATTGGTAGGATCAAGATTGTTGGGAAAACAAACAATTTCACAAATGAATATCTTTGATTTTATTGCATCAATTACATTAGGCGCTATTACTGCAAATCTGGCTTTTAATACCTCTCTTAAAATTCATCACATGGTACTGGCTTTTTTTATATTTGTTTTTGTGATCTTAGCCACTGCGTATATATCCCTTTGGAGTCAAAAAGGCCGCAAATTTTTTGCCGGTGATCCAACTGTTGTGATTCAAAATGGAAAAGTTCTTGAACACAACATGCGAAAAATGCGTTATACAATTGATTATTTGAATCAACAACTTAGAGAAAAGAATGTATTCAAAATCGAAGAAGTACTCTATGCCATTGTTGAAACAAATGGGACCTTAACAGTATTAAAAAAACCACAATTCCGAAATGTGACAAAAAAGGATTTGTGGGTTGCCACTACGCCAGAAGGAAAACTCCCGATTGAATTAATCATGGATGGGAAAATGAAGAATGAAAACTTGAAAGATAATCAACTCACTCAGGCATGGTTACAATCTGAGATGAAAAAGCGTGGTCTATCCACAGATGAAGTTTTTTATGCAGTATTATCACCTGATGGAAATATCTATATAGATACATATGAAGATCATATACATTCTTCTTTTGATAAAGAATAAATGATTTCAGCATTCTGTAAATACATTTTGAATGTATTAGTGACTACATGTTTTAGTGGAAAACTGTTGGCGGATTGTTGTCTAACCCTGCCAACAATCATCATTTTCATTCAGAAGTCATCAGATGTACCATTCAATAGCGCTTTTTTGACCACATATTTAAGCGTGATCACCAAAATCCCCACAAATTTTTCAAAACACGTTAAAAAAGTATGAAAATAAGAAGAGATGACGTTAATAAAAAATCTTATGTGGTTTAAAAATTGAAAGGAAACGAATGTCCACGAAATGCTATTTTAAACGGGTGATGTAGGCAAGAATCATTAATCATGGTTTGTGAATCGTGAGACATTCTTTGTCTCGGGCTTTTTTCTTCTTATCTCTAGGCTTATGCTTTGCTGAAAATCTTATGGCCGTTTCATTTCTATTCCAACAACATCTTCAAATTTAATGGAATTAATGTCTCCTTTTGAATCCACAACATGGAACAGCTAGCGAAGTTGATTTATGTAATGGATATGGCCCTCTATTTGAACGATCTCCCCGGTTTCGGGTCCGTTAAGCATTGGCAGCGGCTTAAATACAGAAAACTGAACTGGATGATTAAACTCCATTGCTTCACTTATGATCATTTCCATATCTTCGATCTGAGAAAGGTCAAGAACCGGTCTTTTCACTTTGTTTTGTCTGCTTTCTAATTCGCGAAGAAGGCCGACATGCTCCGGCAGCATCATGGCCGTCCATTTGATTGATCCCCGATCTTTCAAGTTGTCATCTTTCATGGTGTTCATCTCCTTGAGATGATTATAAGGGAACATTTGTTCTGTTCTCAACAAGAAAAATAACCCATCCAAAGTAAAGCCCTCTTTAAAAAGAAGGCTTTTTATTTTGGTGGGCGAATTTCAATCAAAATAGAATTTTTATTAAGCTGGATTTTAAGTGTAAGTTTACAAATTTTATTGGAGGTTGTGTAATTTGGATTAGCCTCCTTGAGAGCAGCCTCTAAAGTCTCTTCTTCAAAATTTAAAGTATCCAGTAATCTATACACTGCGAGAGTCCCCGTACTTGACCAATTCATAACTTTGTCTTTATCAACAGTGGTGTATACGCGAAGGTCAATACCTGCAAGCTCTTTATCTTTATTATGTATGCTTGATAAGATATAACCTTTATGCTTTTCATCATTATCAGCTTCTTTGGCTAAAATGTGAACATAGCTCCCACCATCAATCTTGAAAAAGTCCTCATCTTTTTGAAGGTGGGAAGGGATTTTTTCCTTACCGTCATAGATACCATTATCAATGTGTTTATTATATTCATCAATAAATTCATTTAGAGTAAAACCAAAATCACTCTTTGCTTCGGTGGTTTCTGTCTTCTCTTCAGCTGCAGCTGTCTGGTCGTCAGTTTTATTTTGTGGTGCACTGCTGCATCCTGCTAACACCAAAAATAAAACCAGTAATATCTTTTTCATTATGATCCCCCTCTTGTTTAAAACGAACATTTACATTTTAAAACAAATGAGGGGGATTTTCTACATAGTTTTACTTGAACAGCTTGCCCAATATTTTGCCGGCTGTTTTTCCTGCAGCTCGGCGGGCCATTCGTTTCCCTAGCGTTCCATTTTTCGCCGCGTTAACATCTCCTAAAATTTTAGCTGACTTATACAGTGCTGATCTGATTTTGTTGATACTCATTTTCCCTCGTCCTTTTTTCTTTTTATTAAAAGTGGATGACCTCATGGTCTGTTAGGTCATCCTCTTATCACTACTTTTTCGTGGCAAGAAAATGGCAAGATCGCATTATAATTTTATACTTATCCAAGGAAAACTGATAAACATAAAACCCTTGATACAAAGCCTTTTCGCTTATTACTAAACCGATGTAAAACTTATCTATCCGACTCCCACCGTCTCCACCATACATATGATGGTGGTTTTTTTGTTTTTTGGGGAGTTTTTGTTGTTTGTGCAAGAGCGGGGAATCGCTTAATGAACATATGAATGATACTGCGGAATATGTCGGGTCATCGGTCCTCATATCATGAGAAAAACGTTTGGTTACTGGCATAATAATTCAAGGACGTTCCCATATTGCAAGCTCTTGCAGCGGAATAGAAAAAGCCTTCTTCAAGCGGCAAAAAATCATCCTGCACGCTGCGGTCTGGCATCTATAAGGTAAAAAGCCCACTGATGAAAGGGACGGCCGTCCGGCAGATTCAGGAGGCTTTAGCTGCCCTCTATTTCTATCCAGACAAAGGGGCGAAGAATAACGGCATAGGTGGCTATTACGGGCCGAAAACGGCGAACGCGGTCAAACGGTTCCAGCTTATGCACAGGCTTTCTGCCGACGGTATTTACGGACCGAAAACGAAAGCAAAACTCGAATCCTTACTGAAGTAATAAAAAAAGGCCTCTAAAAAGGGGCCTTCTTATCTCCATCTCCAATTTATTTCATTATCATTTTCGTAAATCCCTGGAAGGGATATACCTACCTTTTTTTGCTTTTCATCAATAATAAACCAATTTTCATCATCTAACCATTCTTCACTATACTGTTCAATGGCAAAAGGGTCATCCTCGTTTACTACAGCCTTAAAGAAATCTTTGAACTTTTCCATGTTTTCATTAGGAATGATTGTTCCATACATCCAGACACCTTCAACAGTAGCGCCTTTTATTTCACCCAAGCATTCATTTTTATAATATAGAAGCATATCTATCACTCCTTCGGATGTAGTTTGATAAATTGTTTTGGAACCTCACCTTTTACAAAGTATTCAGTGTCCCTTTGAGTCCATTTTAAAGCTTTGTTTTTCCAGTGTTCAGACTGGCGAGTATCATTTTTGATTAACCTTTCGATTTGTTTAGGAGATAAAATTACAATATCCTTCACTTCACCAGACCTGATGGCTTTACGGAGAGCAGATATGTCGAGTTCTATTGTATTTTTACCGTAGCCCTTTGCAACCTTTTGATTTATTGTAAAACTTGTATATGGGCTGTTGGATTTCCCGCCTTTTCTATATCCTCCAAGGACGTGCTCTGTTACAGTAACCTGACGACCTTGGTACATACCAGTTTTGTTGGCAGGTACAAGATTACCACCGGTTTCTTTTAAATGCTTGTTGAAAAATCCAAAACGTACCGGTTCACGATATCCGCGCTTCGTTCGCCGTCGATGTCGCCCGTCATGCCGAGCTGCTTCAAAAGTTTTGAATAAAGCTGCAAGTCCGCCAACACGCCAATACTCACAAATCCGGCTGCCGCCGCAAGCTTTCCCGGCATTTTTTGCTGAAACAGCATGACAAAAGACAGGAGTGTCAACACTTCGAAAGTTCTCATGAGTTTCTCCCTTATGTAAGATATTGGTCTTATACATAAACGAATGTGTGGTTTGATTGGTTGCAAAAATTCCTTGGCTGCATTTAGTGTAAATAAAAAAACCGCTGGAATACCCAGCGGCTGCAGCTTATGACTTTGTGGGTCGAAATAAGCTAGTTCTCCTTTATCTGTTTTATGTGAGCAACAATTCGGTCTCTCTCCGTTTCTTCCAACGTGTAAATCCGCGGGGAGAGGGGGACATCAAATCCGGCGTGAGAGTGATAAAAGTCAAAGAGCAGCGTCCCGGCCGGCTGTTTTTGCTGATCGGAGATGACAACCCAAAACACACGTGAGCGGCAGTTGTCAGCTCCCCATTTTTCCATGGACTGTCTAAAGTTCAAGCCCTTTCCGATAAAAAAATCGCCTTTTCCCGCATTTTGAATCGTTGTAAAGCCGGACTGTTCGAGACTTTCAAATACAGGAGGCAGCAGGTGGTCCAGGTAGACCCCGTAAGTCGCGTCTTCCAATTCGGGAAACACCTTTAAAAGAGCTTCGCGATGATCGTCAAGCGTTTGTTTCCAATTTGCGGCGATATAGCCTTGCAACTGTTCGCCAATTTCTTTGATCGACATGCCGGGTCTGAAAAGAACCTTATTCATGAACAAAACCTCCTTTTAATCACTGCAAATCCAGTATATAACATTGTTGCAAATCATTGAGTCCTGCAATGAAAAAATTCGGTTTAAAATGGATCGTCAATATAAGAGCGAACCGGACCTCTGCCGCGGATAAAGGATTTTATCAATTGTAAAAAACGAAACGGCAATCATGATTTCCGCCGAGGTTGTCAGCAGAACGTCGTCCAGCAATTCGTCCGCGGTATAAATGGCGGCCCATAAACATCCGATCGTGATCATTTCAGCGGCAAAAACCGTGATCCGCCGATTGATGCCCAGCAGTTTCATACTGTGGATGAGCACCTTTTCAGCCGGTTCCAGGACAAAGGTCAGTCCGGTATAACAAAGCGTAAACAGCAGCAATGATCCGACTGTTTGGTAAAACGCGCCCGACAGATGAAACAGTATCGAAATGCCGAGAAAGTGGGCGAAAAAAACGAATATAACCGATATGCAGCAAATAATGAAATGTTTCATGACACAACTCCTTTAAAATATGTACACAAGCGCCAAAGGCCTGCAGGATATGTCTCCTGCAAGCCTGGCTGGTTATTTCTTATCAAATTTGACGACAGGATGCTTTTCTTTAGAGAGCATTTTTGTAAATTCGCTGCCGACGTCAAGGTGCTGGCGGACAAGCTCTTCCGGAACAAGCGCGAGCCATTGGTTTAACGAAACGTCAGCATAGTGGTCGTCTTTGAAAATTTCGAGGAACCGAAGCGGCTCATCTCCTGTATTTTGGACGTAGTGTCCCATTGCGAACGGCACATAGCCGACATCTCCGGCCTGGTAATTAAATGTTCTGGCATGCCCGTCGGCAGCGAAAACCGTCATTTTCGCTTGTCCGGAAATGTAATACTGCCATTCGTCTGTATTCGGATGCCAGTGCAGCTCCCGGATGCCTCCAGGTTCGACTTCCACTAACGCAGAAGCGATCGTTTTCGATGCTTTGAAGTTCGTGGAATCGGCAATCCATACTTTCCCTCCGCTGGATACAATCGGTTCCTGTTCAAGCAAATTGTAGCTGAAAGATAGAGGTACCGTTCCGTTCGGGCTTTCAACTTTGTCTTTCTCAAGACAGCCAGGGATCGCTTCTTGGAAAATATACTTTTCTTCAACTGGAAGAGAGGCGACGACGTCTTTTGAAATGCCGAAGTTTGCGGCAATCACCTCATCAGGCGTATGGGCCAGCCAATCTGTCACCTGGAAGGTGCTGTTTTCAGAGAAGGAGCCGTCATCGAAGACAAGCAGGAATTCGCATCCGTCTTCAAGTGCTTGAATTGAATGCGGCAGACCTGACGGGAAGTACCAGAGATCTCCTTCTTTCACATCTTCAATAAAGTTTCTGCCGTCTTGGTCAACAGACGTAATCCGTGCTTTTCCGTACAGCATATACGCCCATTCGGCTTCCTTATGCCAGTGCAGCTCCCTGATGGCCCCAGGTTTCAGCCTCATGTTGACAGAAGCAAGCTTGTCTGAAATCGGCAGCTCGCGAACTGTGACTTCCCGTGCATATCCGCCTTTTTCAAGACGGTTGTGGACATCGGAAAATGAAAATTTCATGTTTGGCACCGTTCCGTGGTCGGTTTCAGGCGGTACGAGCATGTCCGGGTTTTGGCGGTCGCGCTCAACGTTGTGCGGAATTTTCGTTTCCGCTCCTTTTTCTCCTCTGATCGGCTGTGGAATTTGTTTGTTTTTTTCCATGTGATATCCCCTCTTTCTAAAAATGTAAAGGAGAGCTGAAAGGCCTTTCGTTTTCCCCTTCTGTCATGTTAAGTGAAAAAAGTGAGGCCGATGTCAATCATCGGTTTCATTTTTTTCTTTGATCAGCTCGATCAGTTCATCGATTTTCTTTTCAAAACGAGTGAGCAAGTAAATTGCCAATACAGCTGGAAAGCCGACATTGCCGATTTGTTTCGCTGCTTCCTCAATGAATGCGCTGTCCATTCTTACCACCTCCTATGTTAAGAAGTGACGAAAGTTTGAAAAATGTAAGCAAAGAACTATTTTCTCTGAATGGGAACTTATGTTTGCATGTTAATAGAAGAGATGTGTTTACTTTTTTTTCATTTCTTTCATCTAAATAAATAGGAGGCGGTTTTTATGATTGATCAAACGTTACTGCGTGCGAAAATCAAGGAGATCACAAGGCATCCGCTTGTGAAGCATTTTTTGAGCAACCCAAGGTATGAGCGGCTTTTCAACCACGTGTTGGAACATCCGGATTCTGAAGAGGCAGAGTGTCTCGATCGTGAATTTAAGCGATTTTACAAAAACATCCGCATGATTAAATACATCAACTCGATGATCCGGATTTTCTCCGTCGACTTTGATAAAAGAGTCCGGAAAAACCGAGAGCGTTTTCCATTGATGATCGACGAAAGTCCGAATCTGCCCGAGCCGCCCCGAGGGGATCTGTTAGACGATGTCTTGGAACAGGAAGAGGAATTAAGCGAACACCTGCAAGACCCGATGCTTTATGAAGCGTTTTTGCAATTGACGGACAAGCAGAAAAAAGTGCTTGCACAAATTTATATTCATGGGGTATCCATGCAGGAAATTGCTGACTCTTTGGGAGAATCAAGGCAAAATATTTCAAAAATTCATAAAAGGGCACTCGAAAAGATAAGAGAGCTGCTGAATTCTAAAGCAGAGGGGAATGATAACAGTGAGTCTGCACGATGAAAAAGAGATTGAGAAATTGCTGGAAAATTTCACACCGATGATCAAAAGCAAATTAAACAACACATCCTATCAAGAGAGGGAGGATCTTGAACAGGAGCTGAAGATGAAGATTTGCGAAAAAGCGGAGATGCTTTTATGCCAAGAGGTGCCTGGTTTTTGGGAGTTTATAACAGAATTACTGAAAGTCCTTTAATCTAAGCTGTTTTGCTTGCGTAAAGCCGCCGGAAGTGTTAAAATTTCTAACATTTGATTAATGGAATGTTCAAGCTGCTTCATTGAAATCATGGTGATGGTTTGTTTTAATATGAATGATGGTTTGATTATGTAAATGGACGGATATTCCATTTTCATCTTATAAAAACATGCATCAGATAGGTGGTAAAGTATCATGAAGAATCAATACCGAGTATTGTTGTATTATAAATATGTTCATATCGATAACCCTGAGCAATTTGCCGAAGATCACCTCAAGTTCTGCAAAGATTTGGGGCTGAAGGGGCGCATCCTTGTGGCGGGTGAAGGAATAAACGGAACCGTGTCAGGAACCATAGAGCAGACAGACCGCTATATGAGTGAAATGAAAAGCGATCCCCGCTTTGAAGATATGGTATTTAAAATCGATGAATCAGAAGGGCACGCTTTCAAAAAAATGCATGTCCGCCATCGCGATGAGCTGGTGACGCTCCGCCTGGAAGATGATATCGATCCGAACGAATTAACAGGAAAATACCTGGAGCCAAAAGAATTTTATGAGGCGATGCAGCAGGAAGATACGATTGTCGTCGACGCACGGAACGACTATGAGTACGATTTGGGGCACTTCCGCGGCGCGATCAGACCGGACATTAAAGCGTTCCGCGAATTACCTGAGTGGATCCGCGATAACAAAGAAAAGCTCGAAGGCAAGAAAATATTGACTTACTGCACGGGCGGAATCCGCTGCGAAAAATTTTCAGGATGGCTGAAAAAAGAAGGATTTGAAGACGTGTCCCAGCTTCACGGCGGTATTGTAACGTACGGAAAAGACCCTGAAGTTCAAGGTGAACTGTGGGACGGGAAATGCTATGTTTTCGATGAAAGAATCAGCGTTCCGGTCAATCAGAAAGAGCACGTCATTGTCGGAAAAGATTATTTCACCGGCGAGCCTTGCGAGCGCTATGTCAACTGCGCAAACCCGGAATGCAACAAGCAGATCATCTGCTCTGAAGAAAATGAGCACCGCTATTTGCGGGGCTGCACGCACGAGTGCCGGGTTCATCCGCGCAACCTGTATGTCAAAGAGCACGGCCTTTCAGAAGAAGAGGTGCAAGAGAGACTCGAAAAGCTGAAAGAAGAGGAACATGCAGCGCAGTCATAAAAGCTGTAAACAAAAGTAACATATAAAAATCGAAGTTGCATTTGCTCCTGCAAGGGAGTCGGCTTTCGGATTGAATGGAGGAACGCCTTGACCTGAAAAATCGGGGCGTTCCTTTTTTATTCTGAAATGAAAGCAGAGTGAAAATATAGCAGGTGATCATGATGCCGAACAAAAGCCTTATCGGACATCAGATTAAAAAGCATCTGCACTTTATGCGAAAGCTCCGGCTTTTCCAGAATATTTGCCTGAAAACGTCCCATACTAAGCAATATCAATACAAAAAGGCAGGTAGCAAAAGAAATGACAAAAACCCTTTACATTACCGCTCACCCGCATGACGAAAGGGCATCCTACAGCATGGCGGCAGGAAAAGCGTTTATCGAATCTTACAAAGAAGCTCATCCGGATGACGAAGTCATACACCTTGATCTTTATCGGGAAAACATTCCGCAGATTGATGCGGATGTTTTCAGCGGCTGGGGAAAATTGCAGTCGGGGTCGGGCTTTGAACAGCTTTCTGAACACGAAAAAGCTAAAGTCGGCCGTTTGAATGAGCTGAGCGAGCAATTTATCGCGGGAGACAAATACGTGTTTGTCACGCCGCTTTGGAATTTCTCTTTTCCGCCGGTGATGAAAGCGTACTTCGATGCGGTCGCTGTAGCGGGAAAGACGTTTAAATATACCGAACAGGGACCGATCGGGCTGTTAACCGATAAAAAAGCGCTGCACATCCAGGCGAGAGGCGGCTACTATTCAGAAGGGCAGGCTGCGGAACTTGAGATGGGGCACCGCTATATCAGCATCATGATGCAGTTTTTCGGGGTTCCGGAATTTGAAGGCTTATTTATAGAAGGGCATAATGCTGAGCCTGATAAAGCTGAAGAAATAAAACAAAATGCGATTGTCCGAGCCAAAGAATTGGGCAGGACTTTTTGAAAAAACCGCGGATCATATCCGCGGTTTTGTTTTATTTGTTTAAGAACACCGTTTGATTCGTTTCGCTGCTTTTTTGCGCAGCTTCGATGATTCGGATGACGTCGCGTCCTTCTTCCGCCGTGACAGGCAAGCTGCCGCCTTCTAGAATACTTGAAGCAAGCTGCTTGTAATAAGTTAAGTATGAACCCGGGAGCGTTTCCACGGTTTCCTTCCTGATCTCGTCGCCTTCGACTGTGGCCAGTTCCCCGTAATATTCGGGTTGATCGGCTCCCCACTCATCGCCTGCAGGTTTATGACCCGCTCTGAGTGCATCCTCCTGGCCGTCGATTCCGTATTTAATAAAGCTTCCTTTTGAGCCGTGGATTTGGTAGCGGGGGCCGTTGGCCGGAACAATCGAGCCCGAGTGGAGAATCACTTGGCGCTGATCATAGTGAAGGATGACATGGAAGTAATCGTCTGTTTCCGCATTGGCTCTCTGAGCGGTCACTTGAGCGGTGACGCCGTTCGGCATGCCGAATAAATGAAGCGCCTGATCGATCAAGTGTGAACCTAAATCGTACAGTGCACCTGACCCCGGTCCTTTCTGTTCTCTCCAGCGCTGTCTGACATTCGGCCGGAACCGGTCGTAGGAGGCGTGGAATGTGTTGACCTCTCCAAGGCGCCCCTCTTTGATGAGCTGTTTGATCGTCAAAAAGTCGTTATCCCATCTTCGGTTGTGATACACGCTGAGAAGCACGCCTTTTTCTTTCGCGGCATTAATGAGCTCTTCCGCTTCTTCCGCTGTTGCTGTCATCGGCTTTTCAAGAACGACATGCTTTCCGGCGCGGATGCACTCTTTCGCCATTTCGTAATGAAGGCCGCTCGGCGTGGTCACGATGACGAGATCAATGTCCGGATCTTTTGTGATGTCTTCGATCGTACTGACCGCTTCTGCTTCGGGGAGGTCCTGTTTGACTTGTTCTTTCCTTGAAGTCATAACCTTTCGAATCTCATAATCTTCTAACACTGATAATAAAGGCGCATGAAACACCGAACCGGACAAACCGTATCCTAATATCCCTGTGCGAACCTTGTCCACCATTTCATTCTCCTCTCCCATGTTTGTTTTTAATATGTAATCAACACCCCTTTATTTTACCCTGTTTGCCTACAGGAACAAACCTAAAGGCCTTTTTAAATTAGGGAACGGAAGATTTTGTCACAACTTTGTTCATTTTGAAGAGGCGTCCGGTTATCGTTAGAAGCAAAAGTTGATAGAGGGATTTTGAAAATGGAGCATGATTGGAGCGCTTTTATAAACCGGGATCTGACGGTCGATCCGCCATCGGCTGAAGGAAGCTTGAAAAAACTTTCGTTTGCGGTAAAGGATGTGTTTGCTGTAGAGGGCCATGCTAATGCGGCGGGAAACCCTGATTGGCTGAGGACGCACGAACCTGCCGAAAAAAACGCGGAAGCCGTTGACTTGCTGCTGCGGGAAGGTGCAAGGCTTAAGGGTGCTGCGCACACAGATGAGCTGATGTACAGCCTCGACGGAGAAAATGTCCATTATGGTACACCCGTCAATCCTTGTGCCATGGACAAAATTCCGGGAGGGTCTTCAAGCGGATCGGCTGTGGCGGCAGCCTCTGGGATGACCGATTTCGCTCTCGGGACAGACACCGGGGGATCTGTCAGAATCCCTTCTTCATACTGCGGAATTTTCGGGTTTCGGCCGACGCACGGCGAGGTGTCGGTTGATGGTGTCATACCGCTGGCAAAGAGTTTTGACACCGTCGGATGGATGTCAAAAGATATTGGAGTCCTTCATGCGGCGGGCCGCGTCCTGCTTAGCGGGCAGGAGGAGGCAGGGGCATGTTTCAACCGGGTTTATTTTGAAAAAGAGGCGTGGAGCCTGCTTGAAGAAAGCGACCGGACACAAGTATACGCTTATGCATTAGGCCTGATTGACGGCGAATTCGACTGGTGCGTTGCCGCTGACGGCGGCCTCGCGGAATGGGCGGAGACGTTCAGGGTGCTGCAGGGACTGGAGATTTGGGAGGAGCACGGAGCTTGGATCGAGCGCACAAATCCGGTGTTCGGCCCTGGAATCGCAGAAAGGTTTGAATGGGCGTCAAGCCTTGTGATAAGCGATCATGTGCAAGCGTTTATGAAAAGAGAGGCGGCGAGAAAAAGACTGTCGGAATGGCTCGGAGAAGACGGCTTGCTCGTTATTCCGACTGCCCCCGGCCCGCCGCCGCTCCGTGGTCTGCCGGAAAACGAATTAAATGAGAGAAGGGCGCGCACGATGAAACTGACGTGTATTGCCGGGCTCGGCGGGCTTCCGCAGATCACCGTCCCGTTGCCGGCAAAAAACGGCGAGCCTTTGGGGCTTTCATTTATCGCCGGCTGCAAACAGGATCTGAAGCTTCTGGCTTGGACTGAAAAGCACGTGCTATCTCCTCAAGTATGAGGGCAAGCATATGCTGCGGATCTTTCTGCATCATATGCTTTTTTTTGCTTGCTTTAATTATTGTTAACTGGTAAACTATTTAATAGTTAACCGGTTAATGATTGTGAAAAGGAATGATGACAGTGGAAAACAAGACGTATGAGCAGGCATTTCAAGCCGTTCAGGATTTTATTCTCAAAAGAGAAAAGCGGGCTCAGCATGAACAGCAGGCGTTCGCAGAGGAAGCCTTTCAAGAAGAAGAAAGCATGCGTAAGCATTGGACCCTGACCCAGCTTCACATTATCTCGCTTATCAGCGAAAGCGAAGCAGACGTCAACAACGCTTTCCTGGCAGCAAAACTCCAAATTTCAAAAGCGGCAGTGACAAAAGCGGTCAATGTGCTCACAAAGCACGGAATGATCGAATCGCACAAAAAACCGAACAACAACAAAGAATTGTATTACACATTAACCGATGAGGGGAAAAAACTGGCCGACATTCATGACAGGATGCATGAAATTGCAAAACAGCGCTACATCGAGCTGTTTGATCGGTTTTCCGAATCCGAGCTGCAAACCGTCATCCGCTTTTTAAACGAATGGTCAAAACACATTTAATCAAGAGGAGCAGCGAATGAATAAAAGTGAAGCCCAACAGTTTTTAAGCAACATGTATCAGGACATCGTGTCGGAAATGAATACTGAAAAAATTGCCGATTATTTCAGCGAGGATTATGTTCAAGTCACGGACGGCAGTCACATTGACCTTGTGCAGTTTAAAGATCACATACGGACGCTGAAAAACGTTGCACGCACCATAACGGTGTCGCCCTTTCATGAATTTTTGTTTGACGAGCGCCTCGAAAGCGCAGCAGTCAGATATACGGTCAAGGTTGTCAAAAAGAATGGAGACCGGGGGAGAATTGATATCATCGCGATTTTTAAAATGAACGGTTTTAAAATCGTTCAATGTCACGAGCTTTCACACGCGAGCGAAGGTACGAAGGGTATTGAAGAGCTGGCGAAGATCAGTGAGGCAGCAATTGAAAAAGCCTCCTCCCGGGAGGAGAAGGCTTTTTCACAAGATTAATGTTTGGCATCAAACCGGATGTTGAGCGAGACGGGTCCGCGTGTGTAAAGCCCTGTCTCGCGGTAAATGAAGTCTTCCTCCAGCCGGATATTTTTCAGCTGATCAAGGACGATATTTGCGACAAGCTCGATTTCGGTCTTCGCAAACCCCGCTCCTACACAGTTGTGGACGCCTGAACCGAATGCGAGATGCCTGGCTGCGCCGCTGAATGCGCTTTTGACTTCCAGGTCGCTGCGGTGAATGTTGAACTTGTCGGGATCCTCGAACGCTTCAGGATCGCGATTTGCCGCGCCTATCATGCAAAATACAGTCGTCCCTTCTTTTAGCTCGACTCCGCCAATCTCCGCGTCTTGTGAAAGCTGGCGCGGGATGAGCTGCACCGGCGGCTTGTAGCGCAGCGTCTCTGCGATTGCCTGAGGGAGAAGCGTGCGGTCTTCCAGCACATCATTCATCTGATCGGGATGATGAAGCAAATGATAAATCATTAATGCGAGCGTCTTGTCCGCCGGTTCTGTGGCGGCAAGCAATATATTGAGAATCAGCGCGCGTATGTCCCGGTCAGACATCGCCACTCCCTCGTATTCGGAAGTGCAAAGGATGGATATTAAATCATGTCCGGGATTTTTGCGCCTTTCCTCGATAATCGGATTCAAATACTCAGCGAGCTGTTCACTGCATTTGAGGGAATGCTCCCGGTCCTCAGGCGCCTGATTCAAACTGGTAATGAAATCGGCGACGCCGCTGTGCCAGTTTCTCACCGTTTGGTGGTCGTTCTTGTCCAAACCTAAAATGTCCATCGTCACGCAAACGGCGAATGTTTTGCCGAAATCATTGACAAGGTCGATCCGCCCTTTCTCCACGTGCGGGGCCAAAAGCCTTTGTGCATTTTCTTTGATGAGCGGTGTGAGGTGATCAAGGGATTCCCCGATAAAGCGGCGCAGAACGATTCTCCTTTTTGCCGTGTGCTCTTTGCCTTTCATTTGGGCGAGCACAGGTCCGCGCATGACGGGCTCGGCCCGTTTGGCAAGCGATTTCGTTGTAAAGACGTCCTGATTCTGGAGCACGCGGCGCACATCCTGGTAGCGGCTGATAAAATAGCTGTCCAGCGATTCTTCATAATGGACGGGATCAGATTCCCGAAGGTATGAGAAATACTGATACGGATTTTCGTGATATTGTTCTGACAACACGCTGAATGTTTTTAGCGATTGATTCATACTCGTTCCTCCTGCATGCTTTTAGATTCCACCCTTTCGTCCGCTTCGGAAACCATGAGATATCCTTGATTCGGCCGCATTTTGACGGCAAATTCATTACGGGAGATCTGTTCGCCGAGCTTCCATGGCCGGTGATAAGCAAGAAGCGTCTCTTCGACGCCTAAAATATCAGGGGCGGCGATGAAAAACGGAAGTTCAGCGATGACGTATTCAACAGCCAGCTCCAGCATGTCTGCGCTGACTTCCACGACATCCATCCGAGTGCCCCGGGCCCGTCCGAGGATAGCCGCATACGACATCTCCAGGCAGGCATTGCGAAAATGCGTCTGGTCGAAAAAGGCAGCTTCGACTTCCATCCGCAAATTCCGGTATGCGGTCTGGTTCGCGAAATCGGAAAAGGTATGGATGTCCTCGGGATTTCCGCCATGCGCTTCCAACGCCTTTTCAGCGAATCTCCGGTTCCGCGAGACTTCTTTCCTGACTTTCCGTTCGGCCTTCCCATGTGGGGTGCCGAGCGCTTCGAGAAGGTTGGCAGCTTCCTTTCCCGCCAAAAGCACGGATACACTCTGAAACTCACGGACGGCCCAGGCGATAAGCCGATGAATATAATCTTCGGAAAATCGGCTGTTAAACGGGCTGATGCCGACGAGAACATGGCGTCTGCGTTTTAATATTTCATTGCAGTTTTGGGTAAGAGTTTCGGTTTTGAATAGCTGGTGTTTGCTCTCCATTATAAGCTCTGTCATTGATTTCCTCCTTAACGGACATAGAGTGACTTCATTTGCAATCAATGATGGATACGTGCGGCTTATCGAGCTGGGAATAGGCTGGTCTCACTTCGTGATGAATCGAGAAGAATACAGCGATGATGCGGGTCATGATGAAGGGGTGTGGCATTTGTTCAATTGTTAAAGCAGGGCAAGGGTTTGTACTCAAAATCAGGCAAGTTACAGCATAAAAGTTTACTAGTAAACAATAGTCATTTTATCCCTATCTTTTCCAACTGTCAACACAATTCAAATTCAAAATATGAAAATATTCGTAACTTTTTTTGTGAATCTGAGGAATTGTAATCAGAATGAAAAGGATAAAAACCTTTATTTAAGGCGTTTTTTGAGTCAAGGAACTCGATAAGTAAAAAATATGTAAAAAACTTCAAATCTCAATAAGAAATGTTCGTTGACAATTGATAAAGGGGTCATCTACAATTAATATTGTTAACCAGTAAACGATATTAGATAAATTGTTAACGAATAAACAAAAACAAGGCAGGCGGTTTGAAATGAGACCAATGAAATCAAATGCTTCTTTCATTATGTATTTTGTGTGTATCAGCGCTTTTTTCGCATCGTTGAATCAAAATATTTATTCACCTATCATTCCTTTAATCAGAGACTCGTTTCACGTTTCTGTTTCGATGGTAAACCTGTCCGTCTCGCTGTTCATCTTCATTACAGCTGCGATGCAGATCATTGTCGGCTCGATTGTTGATTTTAAAGGAGCGAGATTTGTAATGATGGCGAGCATGATCGTAACGGTCATCGCCACAATCGGCTGCGCAGCCTCCCGGGACTTTGGCCTGTTTCTTTTTTTCAGGGTGCTGCAGGCTTTGGGGACTGCTGCGCTTCCATTAATTGCGGCAACCACAATCGGATCTCTGTTTAAGGGAACGAAGCGGGGCAGTGCGATGGGAACTTATCAAATGCTGCTTTCCCTTGCACCGGCAGCGGCGCCTATTCTCGGCGGTTTTATCGGGGAGCGCTATAATTATCCGGGTATTTTTTGGTTTTTGACAGTATTGTCTGTTCTTTTGCTTTTCGGCAATTTGTTTTGCTTTCCGCGCAGCCATTCGGAGAAAAAGACCAATCTCAGCGCGGGCAGCCTGCTGTCGCATTATAAGGACATATTCAAAAACAGGGCGGGCAATGCCGTTTTAATATTAAGCTACCTTATTTTCTTTATTTATTTTTCAATGATCGTGTATTTGCCGATTTTGCTGACCGATCACTATCACCTTGATCTGCAGATCGTCGGCTTGCTGTATTTGCCGATAGCGGTCAGCACGATTGCCGGCAGCGTGCTGTTTAAGTGGATACAAAAGAGATTATCGCTCAGACGCCTGTTTTTGATCGGCAATCTGACCGCCGCAGGGAGCGTCGTCTGTTTTGCCTTTTCCCATTTGTTTTCGCTTTTCGCCATGTCGGCGGCTCTGGTTCTTTTCGGCGTTACGATGGGGCTGATTCCGCCGCTCTTCTCTACGATGATGGCGAATGAATTTGAGGAGAACCGCGGCAGTGCGATGGGCATGTTTAATTTTATCAGGTATACGGGAATGGCCTGCGGTCCTGTTATATCAGGCATGTTATTGGGGATGTCATCTTCAGTTTTCGTTTTCGGCTGTTTCGGTATCGTTTATGCCGCAGCCGCCCTTTTGATGACCGCGGTCATGCGGAAAGCAGCTCACACAAAGACGCTGCAAGAACCAAACAAAAAAGCTGCCAGGTCTTAAGCCGGGCAGCTTTTTGATTAGAGGTCCGTTCCCCACATGTCTTCTTTCACTTGTCTTTTCTCAGACATATAGGCGAACATCGTAAGCGTCAGCCCGCACATGGTCATAAGCGCACCGCCTGTGGCAAGGTATGTGTAGGACTCTGATGCATTAAGAATGAGTCCGCCGATCCAAGCCCCGAGCGCGTTGGCCAAGTTAAATGCAGCGATGCTGACGGAGGTGGCGATCGTTGTTCCGTGTTCAGACGCAGCCACGACCTTTGTTTGCAAAAGGGGCACCGTTCCGAACGCGCCGGCTCCGAATAAAAACGTCACGATGATGGCGCCGGCAGGATGTCCGCTGACAAAAGGAAAGGCCGCAAGGATCGCCATGAGCGCGATCATCACCCCGATCATGGAGCGGGTTAACAGGTGAAACGGCACCTTTCCGGCGTAGAAATTGCCGACGACCCCGCCAAACCCGTAGGCGAAAAGGGCGGCTGTAATGCCGAGACTGCCCAAACCGGCAGAATGCCGCAGCATCGGTTCAATAAACGTGTAGGCGATGAATACGCCCGAATAGCCAAAGATCGTGATAGCAAAAGAAAAAAGGACTTGTTTATTTTTAAACACATCCCATTCATGGATCAATTTAGGGACAACTTTCGGTTTTCTGTGCGGCACCGTCAGCCAAATGCCGGCGAGGCCGATCAATCCGAGGCATGCGATCATCAGAAAAACGATCCGCCAGTTGAAAAGATCGCCTAAATAAGAACCAAACGGGACGCCGAGCATCAGGGCGATGGTCAAGCCGCCGTTCATTGAAGCGGCAGCGGCGGCCCGTTTTTCGGGCGGTGCCATTTCGCTGACGAACACCATTGTCGTTGCAAAAAATGCACCATGAATGGATGCGGATAGGATTCTTGAGACCAACAAAACGGTGAAGTTCGGCGCCAGGAAACTGAGCGCATTCGACAGTACAAACACACTCATCAAGCCGATCAATACCGGTTTGCGCGGCATTTTTACCGAAAATATGGTGACGATCGGCCCCGTCAGACAGACGCTTCCCGCATATGCCGTTACCAATAGGCCGGTAGACGAAATCGGAACAGAGAGATCCTTTGAAATGGAAGTCAATATACCCATAACGACGTACTCTGTAAAGCCGATGGAAAATGTACAAATCATAAAAATTGCGATGATCAGTTTGACTGGAGCGTGCAGTGTTTTTTTCATCCTGACCCCTCCTTTTAAAAAACATGAGTTTATATATTAAAAGATCAAAAGACGAATTTCAACCGTTTTTTGCGCATCAATATGTTCCCCCAAACGGTATGTCAGCGGCACAAAAAGCGCCGGCAACAAGATGCCAGCGCTTTCTTAAAACCTGACATTTTATTTTAAAATCAAAGATTAAACATTCCTACATTCTTAACCCCGACGGCCGCCTGCTGTTGGCGTTTTTTATTTATCGACTGATTGAAGAGATTCTGTCCTAAAATGGTTTCGGAAAAAAGCGCTTACAAAGAAAATCAAAATATGTTACTCTTAAAACAAACATATTCAAAAATAAACAAACAAAAACGGAGTGATACGCATGGTGAAATATTTATGGTCAGAGTCTGAGGCTGCATCGCTGCGTCCGGGTCTTGCCGAGCTCGTCTACCGTTCCAATCTGATCGGCGCTGACCGTTCGGTCTGCAACTGGGGCGGGGGAAACACATCGATGAAAACGACAGAAAAGGATTTCAGAGGCAGGGACATCGAGGTGATGTGGGTGAAAGGCAGCGGCTCGGACTTGGCGACGATGTCAGCGGGCCAATTTACCGGACTGAGGCTGGATGATATTCGTCCGCTGATGGAACGGAGCAGCATGACCGATGAAGAAATGACGGCATATTTGTCCCATTGCATGATGGACGGAAAGCATCCGCGGCCGTCGATCGAAACGCTTCTTCATGCTTTTTTGCCGTTTCCGCATGTCGATCACACCCACCCCGATGCAATCATCAGCATCTGCTGCTGCGATAATGGAAAAGAGATCGCAGAGGAGATATACGGCAGCCGATTTGTATGGGTGCCTTATGTCAGACCGGGCTTTGCTTTATCGAAGATGATAGCAGAAGGTGTGAAAAACAACCCGAATGCAGAGCTTGTTTTAATGGAGAAGCACGGGCTCGTCACTTGGGGGGAAACGTCGAAAGAAAGCTATGATCAGACGATTGCCGTGATTCGCGAAGCGGAAGCATATATTAAAAGCCGTTCGGAAGATCATCAGCCGTTTGGCGGACAGATGGTCGAGCCGCTTGCACCGGAGGAGCGGAAACGGATTTTAGCCGATATCTTGCCGGTCATCCGCGGCGCTGTCAGCGGGGAAAAACGCATGCTCGTCACCTGGTGCGATGCTGACGATGTGCTCGAATTCGCGAACAGCAGGCGCGCACCGTCGCTTTCACAGGTCGGCGCCGCTTGTCCGGATCACCTCGTTCATACAAAGCGGGTGCCTGCCTATATTCCGTGGAATCCCGCTGAACAGGACACAGAAGCGCTGGTCGACCGGATCAAAACCGAGATTGCTGGATTTAAAGAGTCGTATGCCGCCTATTTTCAACGAAACCGGCACGAAGGAGACGAGATGTTTGAACCGGCGCCTCGCGTGATGCTGATCCCGGGAATCGGCATGGTGACAGCAGGGAAAAGCCTGGCGATGGCGAAGGTCAGCCGAGATTTATACCGCCGGGCGATTGCCGTCATGAAGGGAACGGAAGTCCTTGGAAACTTTGTATCTCTCAATGAGGAAGAATCCTACAATGTTGAATATTGGCCGCTTGAGCTTTATAAATTAACGCTTGCTCCGCCGGAAGCCGAATTTTCGCGCAAGATCGCATTTGTGACGGGGGGAGCGGGCGGAATCGGCAGCGAGGCCTGCCGCCGCCTTGCTCTAGAAGGCGCGCATGTTGTGGTCGCTGACATTAATATTGAAGGCGCAGAAAAAACAGCGGCCGAGATTAATGATCAATACGGTGCAGAACGAGCTTACGCCGTCCGCATGGATGTGACGAAAGAAGAGGAGGTTCAGACGGCCTTCGAGGAAATCGCCCTCAAATACGGCGGGATTGACATCCTTGTCAACAATGCGGGCCTTGCGACATCAAGCCCGCTTGATGAAACGACGCTCGAAGAATGGAACCTGAATATGAATGTACTCGGAACAGGATATTTCCTCGTGGCCAGAGAAGCTTTTAAGCAAATGAAAAAACAAGGTTCAGGCGGCAGCATGGTGTTTGTCGGTTCGAAAAATTCCGTTTATGCAGGCAAAAACGCATCAGCATACAGCTCTGCAAAAGCGCTTGAGGTTCATTTGGCGAGATGCATCGCGGCTGAAGGCGGACCGTACGGAATCCGTGCGAATTCAGTTCTTCCGGATGCGGTGCTTCAAGGGTCGGCCATCTGGGACTCCAAATGGCGCGAAGAAAGAGCCGCCGCCTACGGGATTGAACCCGACCGGCTTGAAGAGCATTACCGCAAACGTACGGCTCTTTCCGTCAACATTTATCCCGCCGACATTGCCGAGGCGATCGCTTATTTCGCTTCAGAAAAAACGGCAAAAACGACGGGATGCATGCTGACGGTTGACGGGGGAGTGCCAGCCGCATTTTCAAGGTAATTGATAAGGAGCGGCTTCGGCCGCCCTTTCAGAATACAAAGGGGGAAAAGGGAGATGAAGGGCGAGACCCATTGGATCATACCGGACGGTTTTATTCCTCCGGAAAGTTCCGGAAGCTTGACGAGCCATGAAGCCATTTGTGTTTTAAATTGCCATGAAGAAAACGCAAACCTTGCGATCACCGTATACTTCGAAGACCGTCCGCCGCTCGAAGGCATTTCCGAGACGGTTCATGGCAAGAGAACGAAGCATATCCGCACAAGTTCTTTGCACCGATCAGGAGAACGCATTCCTGAAAATGTTCCTTATGCGATCGAGATCGCAAGCGATGTACCTGTGATCGTCCAGTACAGCCGGCTGGACACGACCCAGCCGGAACTTGCGTTAATGTCAACCATGGCATATCCGTTAAAAACAAGGGGGATGGGCGTACATGATGAATGACCGGGCCTACGCTTTATTTGAAGAACAGCAGAAAGACAGGGGAATCAGCCTTTCTGAAGCAAAGGAAAAATTGAAAGCGCTTAAAATCGAGACGCCTTCATGGGGATACGGGGACTCGGGCACGCGCTTCAAAGTGTTTCAGCAAGAGGGTGTGCCAAGAGATCCGTTTGAAAAAATGGAAGATGCATCAGTCGTTCACAAATTAACCGGAATTTGTCCTTCCGTCGCCATCCATATTCCTTGGGATCGAGTTGATGATTACGGAAAGCTGAAAGCGCACGCCGAGCAGCTTGGCCTTGCTATCGGCGCCGTGAATCCGAACTTGTTCCAGGACGATGACTACAAATTCGGCAGCGTCACAAACGTGAAAGCGGCCATTCGCCAAAAAGCGACTGAGCAATTGCTCGAATGCGTCGATATTGCAAAACAAACAGGCTCCAAGGAAATCAGCCTCTGGCTTGCCGACGGAACCAACTATCCCGGTCAGGGCGACATCAGAAAACGGAAAAACTGGATGTATGAGTGTCTGGCTGAAGTTTACGAAGCTCTTGACGATGATATGCGGCTCTTGATTGAATACAAATTTTTTGAGCCGGCTTTTTATCATACCGATCTGGCGGATTGGGGCATGGCTTACAATTTGGCGCAAAAGCTCGGCCCGAAGGCTGAGGTGCTCGTCGACACCGGCCACCATGCCCAGGGGACGAACATCGAGCACATTGTCGCTTATTTGCTTGACGAAAAACGTCTCGGAGGCTTTCATTTCAACAGCCGCAAATACGCTGATGACGATTTGATCGCGGGCGCTCACAACCCGTACGAACTGTTTCTCATTTTTTCTCAAATTTTGGACGCCTGCCGTGATTCTGACCCGAACGTCCGGAAGACGGCCGAACATATTTCGTATATGCTTGATCAATGCCATAATCTTGAACCGAAAATACCCGCTGTGCTGCGCTCGGTCATGAATGTGCAGACTCAATTTGCAAAAGCGCTTTTGATCAACTTCGATGAAGTGAAGAAAGCGCAGGAAGATCATGACGTGCTTGCCGCAGAGGCTGCGATCCGCGAGGCATTTGAAATCGACGTCAAGCCGCTCCTCTGCGCCGTGCGGGAGGAAATGAACGTTCCGCCTGATCCGCTCAAGGCTTATGCGGAAAGCGGATATGCGGAAAAAATCCTGGCACGCGGGAAAGGCGGTGCAAGCTGGTGACGATTCTCGCCTTTGATCTTGGTGCGTCGAGCGGCAGAGCTTATGCAGGTCATGTGGACGGCGGTCTGATCAAAGCGGAGGAAATTCACCGTTTTCCAAATCAGCCCGTTCAGGCGGGAAAACACCTTTATTGGGACATTCTCAGGCTTTATCATGAAATTAAACAGGGCATTTTAAAGGCGAAAAACGGCTGTGGACGAATCAGCTGCATCGGAATCGATTCATGGGCGGTTGACGTCGGTTTTCTCGATCGGAACGGAGAGCTGATGGGGAACCCTTATCATTACCGCGATCCTTACACGGACGGAATAATGACGGAGGTGTTGAATGAAATCGGAAAAGAAGAGCTGTTTTCCAGAACCGGTATTCAGCTTTTGCCGTTCAACACCATCTTTCAGCTCCGGGCGCTGAAAAAAGCGAATTCTCCGCTGTTGGATTACGCGGACACACTATTAATGATTCCTGATTTGCTGCGCTATTTTTTAACGGGCGAGAAAAAAAGCGAATTTACAAATGCGACGACAACCCAGCTGTTCAACCCGAAAACGTCTGACTGGGATTGGGAGCTCATCAGCCTTCTGGGGATCCCGGCCAAGATTTTTCCAAAAGATATAGCAAAGCCCGGAAGCGAAGCGGGGAGGCTGTCGCAATCAGTGTGCGGCGAATTGTCTGTGCCCGCCGTACCGGTGATTGCCGTCGGCGAACATGACACGGCTTCTGCAGTTGTCGGCATCCCCGCTGAAACGGATGACTTTGCATATTTGATTTGCGGCACCTGGTCGCTGATCGGAACCGAACTTGACGCTCCGCTGATGACAAAACAGGCGCTCGATTGGAATTTTACAAATGAGGGTGGTGCCGGCGGCACATTCCGTTTTTTAAAAAACATTATGGGATTGTGGCTGTTCCAGCGCTGTCAGGCGGATTGGGAAAAAGATGGGATCAGCTATTCGAGCGCCGAGCTTGTCAAACTTGCCGGACAGTCAGAAGCATTCAGGTCGGCGGTTGACCCGGATGACCCGGTGTTTCTCAATCCCGTCCATATGCCTGAGGCGATCAGAGAGTACTGCCGTGCAGCAGGGCAGCACGTGCCGGAAACGCCCGGACAGATCATCCGCTGCGTGCTGGAAAGCCTTGCGTTTAAATACCGGTTCACCTTTGAACGGATTGAAACCTTGACAGGAAAAGAATATGACGGACTTCACATGGCGGGCGGAGGGATTCGAAATGAACTGCTCTGCCAATACACGGCGAATGTACTGTCCAGAAATGTATGGGCTGGACCGTCAGAGGCAAGCGCCATCGGCAACATTGCCGTACAGGCCGTCGCGCTCGACATGTTTTGGGATATTCAGAGCGCCCGGAAAGCGATCAAGGCTTCCTTTCCTCAAAAAACGTATGTACCGGAAGATACAGAAGCGTGGGAGCGGGCATACCGCCGCTATACAAGTCAGATTCTCGGCGCCGCTTCCCGCTGAAAACCTTTCCTGTATCGGAGCCGATGCGCTATCATGAATGTAACAGTGACTTTTACCAAAAAAGGAAGGAAGTAAACGGATGCTTGTAGCTGAAAGACACCAAAAAATCGTCGAGCTTGTCAATCTGCGCTCGAGCGTACGCGTCACAGAACTGAGCGAGCTTTTTTCCGTCACGGAAGAAACGATCAGGCGCGATTTGGAAAAGCTTGAGAAGGAAAATAAGCTGAAAAGAAGCCATGGCGGCGCAGTCAGCGTGCAGACTGAAGAAAGAGAGGTGCATTTTCGCGAGCGCGAAATTACAAACGTAAACGAAAAAAAGATGATTGCATTTGAAGCCGTCAAGCATGTGAAAAGCGGGGAACGGATTATTCTTGATGCAAGCACGACGGCATGGTACATGGCAAAAGCGCTTGAAAACATCCCGCTGACCGTCATTACGAATTCAGTCAGAGTCGCGATTGAACTCAGCAAAAAAGAAAAGGTGACGGTCATTTCAACCGGCGGGATGCTGCTGCCGCAATCGATGTCATATGTCGGCCCTTTGGCTGAGCGCTCCCTTGACATGTATCACGTCAACAAAACATTTCTGTCTTGCAAAGGCGTCGACCCTGCGAGCGGCTTGAGCGATTCAAACGAAATGCAGGCGCTGTTGAAAAAACGAATGATCGAAATTGCGGACGAAACGATTTTGATGGCGGACAGCAGCAAATTCGGAACCCGTGCTTTCTCGCAAATCGACCGCCTTCATGACCGATACAGGGTCATCACAGATTCAGGAATTGACAAAGCAAATCTTGCCCGCTTGAAAGACATAACAGAGAACATCACGATCGTCGGCTGAAACAAAACTTCTCAAGCACTTGATTTTAAAAACAGGCGCAAATGGGATAAAATAGAAGAGTAAAAAAGGAAAGGAGATGTTTTTGATGGCGAAAAAGATTTTAATCGTAACGGGCGATGCAGTTGAAGCGCTGGAAGTGTATTACCCTTATTACCGCTGTCTTGAAGAGGGCTATGAAACGACGATTGCCGCACCGAAAAAGAAAAAGATTCATACGGTTGTTCATGACTTCCTGGATTGGGATACATACACCGAAAAGCCGGGCTATTTAATTGACGCGCATGCTTCATTTGATGAGATTGACCCGTCCGAATACGACGGCATCATCATTCCTGGCGGACGCGCACCGGAATTTATCCGGATGTACGATTCCCTGCTGAAAATCGTTGCTCATTTCTTTGAGGAAAATAAACCGGTCGGCGCGATTTGTCATGCGAGCCTGATTTTCACAAGCCTGAGAGAACATCTGAAAGGCCGGGAGCTGACGGCTTACATCGCCTGCAAACCGGAAGTCGAAGCCGCGGGCGCGACTTATGTCGAGGAGAAGCTTCATGTGGACGCCAACCTGGTCTCAGGTCATGACTGGTCCAATCTGCCGGAGTTTATGAGAGAATTTTTTAAAGCGTTAAACAAATAATATGCAGGGATGACCCCGCAGCAGTTCGGGGTTGTCTCTTTTTTTAGACATGTTCCGCTTCGCATTTTATAATGGTACCAATGGGGATCTTGGACAAAATATAAAGGAAAGAGAGGTGTTCCGATGGCAGATCATCATGAACACGCGTTAAATCCCAAAAGCTCTAAAGGAAAAGAACAAATCACAAACCGCTTAAAGCGGATTGAAGGACAGGTCAGAGGCATTCAAAAGATGATTGAAAATGACCGCTACTGCGTCGATATTCTCGTTCAAATCTCAGCTGTGCAAGCCGCGATGCAAAAGGTTGCTTTCAGCCTGCTTGAGGATCATACCCACCATTGCGTCGCAAACGCGATTAAAAGCGGTGAGGGAGAAGAAGCCATCGAGGAACTGCTTGATGTGTTTAAACGGTTTTCAAAATCATGAACGAAAAAAGAGAAAATCGTTTTCTTGAAATACCCTACAGGGGTATGGTAATATAAAACCGATCAATATCATCAAACCACAGGAGGTTTTCAATATGGAACAAAAAACACTGAAAGTCGAAGGCATGTCTTGCAACCACTGTGTTCAGGCAGTAGAAGGAAACGTCGGAAAGCTTGGCGGAGTGGAGTCTGTCAAAGTGAATTTAAACGAGGGCAAAGTCGAAGTATCGTTTGATTCAGGCAAAGTCTCGCTGAAGGAGATCATCGATACGATCGAAGACCAGGGGTATGATGTTGCAGGCTGATGTATACCTACAAGGGGTATATAAGGAGTGAAGGATATGGACGGACAAAAAGAAGCCACCCTCCAAATCTCTGGCATGACCTGCGCCGCCTGTGCGGCGCGGATCGAGAAAGGGTTGAAAAGGCTTGACGGCGTTCAGGACGCAAATGTGAACTTGGCGCTGGAAAAATCAAAAATCGTTTATGATCCGGGGCAAATCGAAGTCGGACAGCTGGCTGAGAAAGTCGAATCGCTCGGCTATCAAGTTCCTGCGGAAAAAGCCGAATTTGCGGTTTCCGGCATGACGTGTGCGGCTTGCGCCAACCGGGTTGAAAAGCGCCTCAACAAGCTGTCTGGCGTCAAAAGCGCCGCCGTCAACTTTGCCATTGAGACTGCGACAGTCGACTATCATGCTGGCGCGGTTTCGCCGGAGGAGATGATCGAAGCCGTTGAAAAGCTCGGCTACAAGCTCGAGCTGAAAAAAGACCGAACTGCGGACGGTCGGGCGGAACAAAGAGAAAAAGATATTCAGCGTCAAACCGGCAAATTTATTTTTTCAGCCATTTTGTCTTTTCCGCTGCTCTGGGCAATGGTCAGCCATTTCAAATTCACGTCATTTATATGGCTGCCGGGGATGTTCATGGATCCCTGGGTTCAGTTCGCGTTGGCCACACCG
Organism: Bacillus sp. FSL R7-0646; assembly: GCF_037969865.1. Classification (NCBI taxonomy): domain Bacteria; kingdom Bacillati; phylum Bacillota; class Bacilli; order Caryophanales; family Bacillaceae; genus Bacillus; species Bacillus sp. FSL R7-0646. Next base: position 3,390,253 of record NZ_CP150217.1, on the reverse strand, counting down.
GTTCAGTTTATCGTCGGGAAGCAGTTTTACACTGGGGCTTATAAAGCGCTGCGGAACAAAAGTGCCAACATGGATGTGCTGGTCGCTCTCGGCACGTCTGCCGCCTATTTCTACAGCTTGTATTTAAGCATTGAAAGCCTCGGTACAAACCGGCATCCGGACGGCCTTTACTATGAAACAAGCGCCATCCTCTTAACTTTGATCATTTTAGGAAAGCTGTTTGAAGCGAAAGCGAAAGGGCGTTCATCCGAAGCGATCAAAAAGCTGATGGGGCTGCAGGCAAAGACAGCGACCGTCGTCAGGAACGGCGAAGAGATGACCGTGCCGATTGAAAACGTTTTGGCAGGCGACATCATGTATGTGAAGCCCGGTGAAAAAGTACCGGCAGACGGGGAGATTGTCGAAGGTCGTTCAGCGCTGGATGAATCGATGATCACCGGTGAAAGCATCCCTGTTGACAAAACGGTTGGAGATCCGGTTATCGGCGCTACAATCAATAAAAATGGATTTTTAAAAGTCAGAGCAGAAAAAGTAGGCAAAGATACTGCGCTGGCGCAGATTATAAAAGTTGTGGAAGAGGCGCAAGGTTCAAAGGCGCCGATTCAACGGCTCGCAGACCGGATTTCCGGGGTTTTTGTGCCGATTGTCGTGGCGATCGCGGCCATCACATTTTTCATCTGGTATTTGGCGGTCAGCCCCGGCGAATTCGGCACGGCGCTGGAGAAGCTGATTGCGGTGCTTGTGATCGCATGTCCGTGTGCGCTCGGCTTGGCAACGCCGACATCGATCATGGCCGGATCTGGCCGCGCGGCTGAATTCGGAATCTTATTCAAAGGCGGCGAACATTTGGAGACGGCTCACCGCTTGGAGACGATCGTGCTTGACAAGACGGGGACGGTCACAAATGGGAAGCCTCAGCTGACAGATGTGCGCCCTGAACCATGGATCGATGAAACATCGTTTCTCAAGCTTATCGGTGCTGCAGAAAAAAGCTCTGAACACCCGCTTGCTGAAGCCATTGTCGAAGGCATCAAAGAGAAAGGGATAGAACCCGCCTCAGCAGACAGCTTTGAAGCGATACCCGGCTATGGTATCGAAGCCGCAGTCAATGAAAAGCGGATTTTGATCGGTACAAGACGTCTGATGGAAAACCGTGATATTGACATTCAAGATGCGAACGGCGAAATGGAAGAGCTCGAAACACAAGGAAAGACGGCGATGCTTGCCGCCGTCGACGGTCGGTTTGCCGGGCTGATCGCCGTCGCCGATACGATTAAAGACACGTCGAAGGCAGCGGTGAAAAGGCTGCATGATATGGGGCTGGAAGTCGTCATGATCACCGGGGACAATCGGCGGACGGCAGAAGCGATTGCTGCTGAAGCCGGCATTCACCACGTCATCGCCGAAGTTCTGCCGGAAGGAAAAGCGGATGAGGTGAAGAAAATCCAGGCAAAAGGCAAAAAAGTCGCGATGGTCGGCGACGGCATCAACGATGCGCCGGCATTGGCGGCGGCCGATACAGGTATGGCGATCGGAACAGGGACTGACGTCGCCATGGAAGCCGCCGACGTCACCTTGATCCGCGGCGATTTAAACAGCATCGCCGATGCGATCCTCATGAGCAGATTGACCATCAAAAACATTAAACAAAATCTTTTCTGGGCGTTTGCCTACAACAGCATCGGCATTCCGTTCGCGGCTGTCGGGCTTTTGGCTCCGTGGATCGCAGGTGCCGCGATGGCGTTCAGTTCGGTCTCAGTCGTTCTGAATGCACTCAGGCTGCAAAAGGTGAAGCTTGATTGGAGGAATCCGTCTTGAAGGATAAGACAGTGCTCGTTTGGACGGTTTCAGCGGTTGTTTATGTAGGAATTGTCATGCTTGTATACAGCATATTGGCCGGTCGGGAACCGATACCCGATGAAAAGCCCCATGACGGTCATGCTTTAGAAGAGCATGTCAAATGAATTGCTGAGAAAGCCGGATGTTAAAGAACATCCGGCTTTTTGTATTAGTATCTGTCATTGCTCATGCACATCAAAATCTTTTCTTGGACGATTTTTTTCATGGCTTCTTTGGCGGGGGCCATATATTTTCTTGGATCGCTTGCATCGGCGTGTTCATGCAAATATCGGCGCAGTTTATCTGAAAAAGGAATTTTTAATTCAGTCGCGATATTTACTTTTGCACAGCCTAGCTTGATGCACTTTCTAACATCTTGCTCTGAAATTCCTGAGGCGCCGTGCAGGACGAGCGGGACTGAAACCCGTTTTTGAATCGCGGCCAGCCTCTCAAAATCGATATTGGGCTCTTTTGAGTAAAGACCGTGGGCTGTACCGATTGCCACCGCCAGCGAATCGATTCCGGTTTTCTCGACGAACTCTTTTGCTGCATCCGGATCGGTATAATAAGCGTCGGCTTCATCCACGATCAAATCGTCTTCCTGTCCGCCGAGCCTTCCAAGCTCGGCTTCTACAGTGGCATCTTTTTGCCGGGCATATTGAACGACACTCGCCGTAATTGCGGTATTCTCGGCAAATGGATGGTGCGAAGCATCAATCATGACAGATTTCGTCCCCAATGATAAAGACTCGCGAATATCATCAATTTCTTCATGATGATCTAGATGGAGGGCGACCGGGATCGAGCAGCGCGCCGCGGCCGTTTCTGCAATGGCTTGAATATAGTCGCGCCCTGCATAGCTGAAGGTTCCTGGAGTAGCCGCAAGAATCACGGGGGACCTTAAGGCTTCAGCCGCTTCTGTCACGGCCTGCACGGTTTCAAGGTTATGAATGTTAAAGGCCGGCACCGCATAGCCGTTTGCCTGTGCGTCCAGCAGCATTTTTTTCGTATTTGTCAGCATATCGATTCCTTCTTTCTGATCAAAGTTAAGATAAATAGCTTGAGAAGGTGCTCAGAATGTCGTCAGGACTCGAGGCTTCAAGCAGCTGCTGCCTCGCATCTTCGTGAACAAGCATGCGAGACACCGATGATAATAGATTGAGATGTGTGCTGCCTGCCTCGGCATCGGGTATCAATAATGCAATGATGAACGTGACAGGCGTCTGATCAAGCGCGTTCCATTCGATTCCTGCCTTGTTTTGAATGATGATGACAGTTGCTTCTGTGATGTCCTTCAGTTTTGCATGGGGAATGGCGAAGCCGTCGATAAAGCCGGTCGTGCTTTCAGCCTCTCTTTGCGCCAATCCGTCAATGACCGCTTGTTTTGTTTTGGCTGCTCCTGATTCATATGCGATCTGAGCCAGCCGGTCAAAAGCTTCCGCTTGGGAAGATAGCGTTTCTTGTAGATAGATGTGCTCTTTTTTGATTAAAGCTGCTGTTTTCATGTTTGATCAGCCTTTCTCTTTTTCATATGTCCGTTTTTGGTAAAAGCCGTATAAGAAGGCACCGATAAGCGATCCGATGATAATCGACAGCACCCATTGAAAGGCTCCTGTTACAACGGGAAGTACAAGGAATCCGCCGTGCGGGGCAGGTACTTGAACTGCGAATGAATATGTTAATATTGCCGAAACCGAAGAGCCGATCATCAAAATCGGAATGACAGGGATTGGTTTCTTTGCGGCGAACGGGATAGCGCCTTCAGTAATATGAGTGGCGCCGAGAATAAAATTGACAAGTCCTGCATTTCGGTCCTGCTGGCTGAAATATTTGCGGAAAAGCAATGTGGCAAACGCAATAACGAGCGGCGGTGTGATGCACGCGGCGGAGACGCCTGCCATGAAATATTGGTTCCCTTCAGCGAGAAGAGCAGTACCGGTGACATAAGCGGCTTTATTGACCGGGCCGCCCATGTCAAATGCGCTCATACAGCCGATGATCAAGCCGAGAATGATTGGGTTCGCCCCTTGAAAGTCGGCTAAAAAGCCCTTCATCCCCTCATTAATGGCCGTCATCGGTTCGACGAGGAAAAACATGACCGCACCGATCAGAAAAATGCCGATAACCGGATAAAGAAAAATTGCTTTTAGTCCTTCAAGTGACTGAGGCATTTTTTTAAGTGCATGCGAGAGGCCGTAAATGATCAGTCCCGCCAAAAAACCGGATACGATGCCGCCCAGAAAACCCGCTCCGCCCGTGCTGGCGATCATGCCGCCGATAAAACCGACAATCAGGCCGGGGCGTTTTGCCATTGAATCGGCGATATAGGCGGATAAAATCGGAACCATCAGCTGGAATCCGAATGCGCCCGTTTTATTCAGCAATTCGGCAAAAGCGTTGTAGCTTGGATGTTCAGGATCCGCTGAATGGATGCCGAATAAAAAGGAAAGTGCAATCAAAACCCCTCCGCCGACGACAAATGGGAGCATGTGGGAAACCCCGTTCATCAAATGTTTATATATTTTACGGCCGATGGAAGCGGATTCGCCTGTTTTTGGTTCATCCTCTGTTTTTGCCGCAGTTTGTCCGCGGTAAATCGGCGCTTCGCCGTTCATCAGCGTCCGAATTAAAGATTCCGCATCCCGGATGCCCCGCGCAACCGGGACGTCAAGGACACGTTTGCCTGCAAAACGCTCTGCGCCTACATCTTTGTCTGCCGCGACAATGACCCCGTCGGCTTGTTTAATGTCCTCTGGCGATAGTTCGTTTTGAACGCCGATTTGCCCGTGTGTTTCGACTTTGATTTCCACACCCAGTTTGGCGGCAGCCTGTTTTAAGGCCTCTTCAGCCATAAATGTATGGGCAATCCCTGTTGGACAGCCGGTTGCCGCGATGATTTTGAACTTTTTCATAAGAAAACCCCCTTTATAAATGAGTGATTTGAATTTGTGAAGCTGTTTGATCGAGTTTGGACACATCACCGAGTCCTTTCGAGAATGCCGTCAAGGAACCGGCGGCAGAGGCGTGCCTGAGTGCTTCAGGAACGGAACAGCCGAGCTCCTGTTTTCCGACGAATACGGCAAGCATGGCATCGCCGGCACATGCTGTATTGACAACTTTGCCTTTAGCGGCGGTCGCTTTTAATGTTCTTTGGCGGTCCAAATAAAGGGCTCCGTCTTTGCCGCGGGAGATGAGAACCCTTTCAGCGCCGCGGTCGAGAAGTTCCTTTCCGTAATGGATGATTTCTTCTTCGGACAGCGCTTTCTTCCGGCTGAAAAATGCGGCAAGCTCCTGTTCATTCGGCTTAATCAGGTAAGGATGGTATGAAAGACAATCTAATAGGACGGGAGAACTGATATCCAAGATCAATTTCAGTTTGTTTTCGGCGGCAATCTCGGAAAGCGAAAGGTACATGTCATCAGGGACTCCTCTCGGAAGACTGCCTGAAATAAATAAGAAACGGCCCGGCGGGATTTGACGGATTTTGTTGATCAGCTCCTGTTTTCGGGCTTCAGATATGAGCGGTCCTTTGTTTACAATCTTGAATTCCCGGGTTGAATTGATAAAAATATTGATCCGTGAGATGCCTTCCACTTCGACAAAGTCTGTGACGATTTTTTCATTCAGCAGTTCATTTTCAATAAAACGCCCGGTGAATCCGCCTGTAAAGCCAAGCGCGGTATTGTCAAGACCAAGGCGCTTGAGCATAAATGAAATATTGACGCCTTTTCCGTTTGGCTGATAATCTTCATCTTTAGTACGGTTGACAACATCGGGAAGCAGCTCGTCGGTTTCAACGAATAAGTCGACTGCGGTGTTCATCGTGCATGTATAGATCATGCTGTATCCCCCCTTTATCTGTGGCTTCACAGACATTATGTCACAGATGAAAGGGGGGATGTTTACAGGTTGTGTAAAGGTTTTCAGCTATGAGCGGTGCGGATGACATATGAGTCCAGCATGATGCGGGAGAGGACTTGCAGAGGGAGGCGAGAGCGGACTTCATAATCGGGAAAAAATGATTGTTCCCCTTTAAACCCGACCAGTACGATCTCTGATAATTTCGCAAGACGCGAATCGATCCTTGTCGTTAATGTAATGGTGGAAATGGCTTGCAATTTGAAGTTTTGAGCGGCTTCAACAAGCTCTTCTGTCTCGCCGTTCAAGGAAACAAAAAGGCCGAGGTCTTTTTTGGCCAGTGTTTTTGACTTTCCTCTGATAATATTCGGGTCGCTGTGCATCTCGCAGTTTTTGCCGAGCAGCTGAAGCTTGATCGTCATCTCGGTTCCAATCATTTCAGACAATCCTCTTGCGAAGATGTAAACTTTTTCGGCATTGCTGATTTTTTGAATGGCATCTTCGATCAACCCGATATCAAGCATCTTAATCGTATCCAGAACTTCTCTTTCATTCTTTAGCACGGCCTGTTTAATTTGGCTGTCGATATCATCCATCAGCGGAGCGTGTCCGAGGTGGTGTTTTTCTTTTAATGCATACTTAAAAGAAGTGTAGCCGTCATATCCGAGTTTTTTCATTAACCTGACAATCGTGGCTGTTGAAACATTTGCATCCTCGCTTAATTTTACAATCGATAAAGTGGCGATGACGTCTAAGTGCTGATAAATGTACTCGAGCAAATGCCGTTCTGAATCGCTGAGAGATTGATATGTGTCAGAAGTCATTTGAAACACGCTGTCTTTCATGATAAAACCCCCTTTTATAGTCATATTGTATCAGTTTAGAAAGGGGGAAGGAGAAAAAATAAACATTTCCTACATAAGAATATCCGGCTCGAGGGCCGGATGTTTCAAGTTAAGAAGCCATTTTTCTGCACGCTTCCGCGCATGCAAAGCAGCTTTCAGCGCAAAATTGGCAGTGGTCATGCTTGTGCTGGCTGCATTCATTGCCGCAAGCTTCGCAAACCTTTGCGCAAAGCTGGCAAATATCTTCGGCATACGGGCTGTTGCGCGTCATGGCTTGAATTGCGTAACCGCACATCTCCGCGCATTCCCGGTCAAGACGGATGCATTCGGCCATCATCCCAGCCTCTTCTTCCATCAGACATTTGTCAAAGCAGTGGTTGCAGGCTTCAAGACATTCTCGGCAGGCTTTGATGCATTCCTCATATCCAGATTTCACGAAACACACTCCTTTTTCCTCGTTTTCCCTTCGTTGTACCCTGCTTTAAAATCGGAAAAACATAAGAAAAAAACTGCTGTACATCCTGTACAGCAGTTCATTGGTTATTCGGCGAGGCCTTGATGGATCCGGTCAAGGTTTTCTTTCATCATCTTATAATAGGAATCTCCCGCTTCACCGGGCTTTCCGATCGAATCGGTGAAGACTTTTGCTTTAATCGGCACGCCCGTTTCGGCTGAAAGGCTTTCCATGCTCCGCGGGTCAACGCTTGTCTCCACGAATAAGGCCGGGACGTCCTTTTTCTTCACTGTGTCGACGATTTTTTTCATCTGACCGGGAGTTCCTTCATTTTCGGTGTTGATTTCCCAAATATACTGCGCGTCGACGCCGTAGGCCGAAGCGAAATATTTAAAAGCCCCTTCGCTTGTCACAAGGACGCGGCGCTCTTTCGGTATATCTTTAAAGCGGTTCACCGCTTCATCATGAAGCTTTTGCAGCTTGCCGATATAGGCTTCCGCGTTTTTCTCGTAGTCTTCTTTATGGTCGGGATCGTTTTTGATCAGCGCGTCTCTTGCGTTCTTTGCATATTGAATCCCGTTTTCAATGTCGAGCCATGCATGGGGATCTTCTTCCGTTTCTTTTCCCTTAGCGGTGAGATGCTTTGGCTTGACCCCTTTGCTCAGCTTGTAGACAGGGGCGTCATCACCGTCTTTTTCAGCTGTTTCCAGCAGCTTGTTAAACCAGCCGTTCCCTGTCTCCAAATTCAATCCGTTGTAAAAGACGACATCGGCGTCCGTCGTTTTTTGCACGTCTTTAGGAAGCGGATCGTATTCATGCGGGTCTGTTCCGACAGGTACAATGCTGTATAAATCGATGTGATCCCCTCCGACTTGTTTGACGATGTCATAAAGAATGGAGTAGGTGGTGACGACCTTCAGCTTTCCGTTTTCTTCGCTGCTGCTTTTCGAGGAGCAGCCGGCGGCGAGAATCAGAATCAATGCCGCCGCAATTGCTAATGTTTGCTTCCATTTCATGTTTTGTTTTCCCCCTTTATTTTGCGGTTATTGTTGAAGCGCTGCCCGTTTTCTTCTTGATTTCACAGCTCTCCAAAGCACGCCTTGTTTCGGTGAAAACGTAAAGGAAAGTCCGAACAAAATCGTAGCCACGAGCACGATTGCCGCTCCTGAGGAGAGGTTGTACGTATAGCTTAATCCAAGGCCGATGACCGCTGACAAAGCGCCGAGGAAAGCGGACAAATAGATCATCACCCACAGCCGGTCCGTCAATAGATAAGCGGTTGCGGCAGGCGTGATCAGCATCGCGACGACGAGGATGATGCCGACGGTCTGAAGCGATGCGACCGTGACCATTGTTAAAAGCGTCATTAAAAAGTAGTGGATCAGCCGGTTCGGCAAGCCGTAGACAGCCGCCATCGTCGGGTCGAAAGAGGTGATGAGCAGCTCTTTGTAAAATAAAAAGACAGCGGTAAGAATAATGACTCCGATGACGAGCGTGATCCACATGTCTGATGAACGAACGGCCAGCACATTTCCGAATAAGATATGGTACAGATCGCTTGAGCTTTTGACAAGCGTGATCAATATGATTCCGACGGCGAAAAAGGCCGTAAATACGATGCCGATGGCCGAATCGTTTTTAATCCGGCTGTTTTGGCTGACATAGCCGATTCCGAGAGCCGTCAGGATGCCCGTAAAGACGGCGCCGAAGAAAAAATTGACGCCGAGCATATAAGAGATGGCGACGCCGGGAAGAACCGCGTGTGAAATCGCATCTCCCATCAGCGCCATTCCCCTGAGAATGATAAAGCAGCCGATGACGCCGCAAATGATGCCCACCATAATCGAGGTGAACAGCGATTTTTGCAGAAACGAATATTCCATCAAACCATGGATAAACTCCATCAGATCGCACCTCTTTTCGATTGCAGGAACGGAAGCTGAGATTCGTAGGCTTTCATCATCACGTCGGGATTGAGGATGTCGGAGACAGGGCCTTTTTGAATCAGCTCTTTGTTCAGCAAAATTAATTCATTGAAGTAGCTGTCCGCTTTGCTCAAATCGTGATGGACGACAAGAACGGTCTTTCCTTCATCACGAAGTTCTTTTAAGATGCTGACGATCATTTCTTCACTTGTCACATCAATACCGACGAACGGTTCGTCAAGACAGAACAGCTCTGCTTTTTGGGCGAGCGCCCTGGCGAGAAAAACGCGCTGCTGCTGTCCGCCTGACAGTTCGCCGATCTGACGCTTGGCATATGCAGCCATCCCGACTTTCTCAAGACAGTGATACGCCCAGTCTTTATCGCGTTTTTTCGGACGTCTGAAAAGGCCGAGTTCAGGATACGTGCCGAGGATGACGGTGTCGAGGACATTGATCGGGAACGTCCAATCCATATCATTTCGCTGCGGAACATAGGCGATTTGCTTGCGTACATCTTTGAGCGGTTTTCCCAGCAGACGGACGTCGCCTTTATCTTTTGGAATCAATTGGAGCATGGATTTTAACAGCGTTGATTTTCCTGCGCCGTTCGGTCCGATAATGCCCGCCATCATTCCTTGATCGAGTGAGAAATTAATATTGCGGAGCGCTTCTGCGCCGTGATAAGAAACATATAAATCTTTTACGGTAATTGCGGGTTTCATAGCGTTCATTAACCCCTTTCTATGTCTATATGAAAGTTAACCTGCATACAATATTTTTGTTTCGGCAATTTTTTATTGCCTAAAGACATTTTTTTTACCTAATGCAACTTTTGATTGAATTCTAATATATCATTCCTAAATTGTAAAGCGCTAAAATTGCTGAAAAACGGTAAAAGCCATGCAGATCAAGCTGCATGGCTTTAAAAAATTTCTTGTTTGCCGGTTTATCTTTCAAATTGAAACGAATCGATTGCAACTTTCCCTTTGAAGACAAAAAAGACGCGGTGGGTGCCTGTCGATTTTCGGACGGAAGCTTTTACCGTTTTCCAGTTTTGCAATCCGGATGTGTCAGGCACTTTTAACGAACCGATTTGCTTTCCTTTTTGAGGATGGTCGAGGAAGATGCCGATTTCGCCGGCGCCGCTGCTTGCAACCTTTGCTTCTATCCTTTTTTCGCCTTTGAAGCGGACATCATGGTAGGCGATCCACGCGTTTGTTGTACTGCTTTTTACCGCATCGCCGCCGTATTTGGATTCTTCGGTGATGAGCACGCCTTTGTAGTCGTCGTAGTCTTCAGCGTTTGTCTTTCGGCGCAAGTTCCGTTCCCGAATTGTTTCGCCTTGGACGAAGATCCGCTTTGTCTTGCGGATGTCCGCCGCCGAGCTGCCGACGGATATTCTGTAAGGGCCTCTTTCAACGGCAAATGTTTCTCTCGTCACATCCCAAAAGGCAAGGTCTGTCTGTTTCAGCTTGAATGTCACGGTTTTCGTTTCTTTCGGTGCCAGTTCAACCCGCTGAAAATCTTTCAGGTCCAGGTTCGGCTGTTTAACCCGTGTTTTAAACAGGGGAGAGGTATAGAGCTGAACGACTTCATCTCCTTTTCTTCCGCCTGTATTGGTGACGTTGACGCGAATCGTGACAGATCCGTCTTTTTTGATGCTGTCAGAGGAAAGGCTTAAATCGCTGTAGCGAAACGCTGTATAGGATAACCCGTGGCCGAACGGAAACAGCGGCTTGCCTACGAAATATTTATAGGTTCTTTTCCCTTTGATGATATCGTAATTCATCATATCCGGCAGTTCTTTGACTGAGGTGTGCCAAGTTTGCGTCAGCCGTCCGCCCGGATTTACATCTCCATAGAGAATGTCCGCCAATGCGCTTCCCGCCTCCTGGCCTCCGTGAGCGGAATATATGATCGCAGGAATGTGCGCTTTTGCCCAGTTGAGAGCAAACGGATAGCTGCTCGTTACGACAAGCACCGTATTGGTATTGGCTTTAGAAACAGCTTTCAGCAGATTTTCCTGGGCCGGAGGGAGTGTAATATCTTTCCGGTCTTCGGTTTCCCGGCCGTTGATGTAAGGATTGTTGCCGACAAACACGATGGCTTTGTCCGCGGATTTTGCCAGCTGAACCGCTTCATCCGTACCGCTCTTGATGATCGTCTTTGAAAACTTTTCCGCTGCTGTTGCCGGCTTTTCGGCGGCGGCTGTTAATGTGCCGTCTTTACCGGCAGTGAGATATTTGCCGTTTGCCGTATTTTTGATGGCAAATGTCCCGTCAGACTGCTGTTCGAACTGAAATGTTTCTTTAACGGTCCGGCCGTTCGGCTGTTTCTGATCAGCGATCAGCCGGCCGTCATCCTGAAGCGAGACATAGAGGCCGTTCGCTTGGGCGCGGAGGGTGAAGATGCTTTCTCCCCAATCCGCCGCATCGAATGCCGTGCTTTTCTCAAGCTTATCAGCCGCTGCTGTGAGCGGTTGTTTGCCGTCCCGGCCTGCAGTTACAAACTTTCCGGTCGGCGCGGATTTGAAGCCGCTTTGTTCCAGACCTTCAGCAAAGGAGACGCGGTCTTTGCCGATTTTGTCCGCGATTTCGTCAAGCGGGGTTTTCCGATACGGCATCGTTCCGCTGTACCAATCTTCGTAAAGCGCATTTCCGAACGGGCCGATGACTGCAATGCTTTCATTCTTCCGGGCATTGAAAGGAAGCAGATCCTGGTCGTTTTTCAGTAAAACAATGGCTTTTTCAGCCGCTTTTTTCGCCAGCAGCTGATGCTTTGGACTGTTGATGACGTCATCTGTCAGGCGGCTGTACGGATTGAGTTCGTCCGGATCAAATTCGCCCGTGCGAAAACGGATGCTGAACGTATTGGCCAAGGCTTGATCGAGGTCTTTTTCAGAAATAAGGCCTTGCTTTAAGGCACCGGTTAAGGCGTTTCTCGTCAGCTCGGGATTTTCCCCCTGATCCGTAAAGTTGTCAATGCCGGCTTTTACGGCGTGGGCATGGGCTTTTTCGTGGCTGTCATAATACTTGTGGTCATTGACGATTCCGGAAGGATCAAAGGCATCGCTGACGATGAAGAAATCGTCTCCGGCCCATCTACGTTTGACTGTACTGTCGAGCAGCGGGCTCAAAATGGCCGGTTTATCGTTGACAGAATTGTAGGCCGGCATCAGTCCATACGCAGCTTTTTTGGAAATTGCTGTTTCGAAGGGCTTCAAATAATACTCGTGCATGTTCCTGGGATCGATGCTTGAGGAGCTGAATCCCCGGTCTGTTTCGTTGTTATAGGCAAGAAAATGCTTTAAGGTTGGAACTGTTTTCAAATAGAAGGGATGATCGCCCCTTAACCCGGAGGCATAGGCGGTTGCTATTTCCCCGGTTAAAAAGGGGTCTTCGGAATAGCCTTCTTCATTTCTTCCCCACCTTGGATCACGCAGCAGATCGACGACCGGCGCCCAGACGTTGACTCCGTTTGCCGCGGGATCAAGGTGGTGGAAGCCGCGGACTTCATCACCGACCGCCGAGCCGATTTGTTTGATTAAATAGCGGTCCCATGTGTGCGCGAGCCCGAAAGCCTGCGGGAAAACGGTTGCTTCCCCGAGCCAGGCGACGCCGTGAAGCGCTTCTGTGCCCGTTTTAAAAGCGGGAATGCCCAGCCGGGGAACGGCGGGCTGATATTGATGCATCAGTGACACTTTTTCCTCAAGGGTCAGCCGTGAAAGCAAGTCGCTGACTCTTTTTTGTACAGGGAGACTGGGATCTTGAAAGGGATACTCATATTCATCAGCCTGGCTTTTAGCGGCTGCGGGCTGCGGCGGATCGAAACCGGCGGCGGAAAGGATCGTGCACATTGCGCCCAATATGATGATGCGGACCGTTTTCAGCATCCTGATCACTCCTTTTTAGAAATAAATGAAGACATCCCGTTCTTTTTCTTTTGGCTGAACCGCTGTTCCCTCCTGAAGCGCTTCCGCAGCTCCGTTAATAACAGAGGTGACAGAAAGACCGCGGAGGAGCAGCTTCCAGTTCTTTTGGACGCCCGTTGTTTTCACGGCAATCGTATTTTGATGCCGTGAAGCTCTGAGTGTCATTGCTTCGCCCTTTTCATTGTAAATCGTCTGTTCGGCTGTACAGCCGTCTTTTAAATGATAGAGGCAGAACGTCACATCGTCGAGATAATCATAATCAGGTCGCCCGGATTCCTGCCCCAGCGGCAGCAGTGTGTTTTCCCTGACGAACAGGGGAAGCCCCATATAGCCGTACCGTTCTTCTTTCCATTCTCCGCCTTCCGTCTCTTTTCCCGTCAAAAGGTGTGTCCACGTGCCTTTTGGCAAATAATAACGGACAGCGCCGTCTTCCTGAAAAACGGGAGCGACGAGCAGCCTTCCGCCGAGCATGTACTGTCTGTCAAGCCAGTGGCAGGTGTTGTCTCCGGGAAATTCGAGGAGCATCGCCCGCATCATCGGAATGCCTTCAGCGTGCGCTTCATGTGCAGCGGCGTACAAATAAGGCATCAGCCTGTGCTTCAGTTTGACAAAATACCGCATGACATCGGCCGCTTCTTCGTCAAACAGCCACGGAACGCGGTATGACTCGCTCCCGTGCAGGCGGCTGTGCGTCGACAAGAGGCCGAATGCGGTCCAGCGCTTATACAAATCGGCTGTTGCCGTGCTTTCAAATCCGCCGATATCATGGCTCCAGAAGCCGAAGCCTGAAAGAGAAAGCGACAGGCCGCCGCGCAGGCTTTCAGCCATTGAATCATAGCTGGCAAAACAATCCCCGCCCCAGTGTACGGGAAATTGCTGGCCGCCGGCCGTCGCAGACCTTGCAAACACGACCGCTTCCCGTTCGCCGCGCTTTTGCCTCAACAAGTCAAATACGGTCTTGTTGTATAAATAAGAATAATAATTGTGCATTCTTTCGGGATCTGATCCGTCAAAGTAAACAGCGTCACTCGGAATCCGTTCTCCGAAATCGGTCTTAAAGCAGTCGACCCCCATGTCGAGCAGGCTTTCAAGCTTTGAACAATACCAGTCACGCGCTTTTTCATTTGTGAAGTCGACGATGGCCATTCCGGCCTGCCACCGGTCCCACTGCCATACATCCCCCCGGCTGTTTTTCAAGAAGTAGCCGTTTTCCTTTCCTTCCTGAAAAAGCTTTGATTTTTGCGCGATGTAAGGGTTGATCCAGACGCATATTTTCAGGCCCTTTTCTTTCAGGCGGCTGAGCATGGCTTCAGGCTGCTTAAAATATCGTTCATCCCATTCGAAATTGCACCATTCAAATTCTTTCATCCAGAAGCAGTCAAAATGAAACACGCTGAGCGGGATGCCGCGTTCGGTCATCCCGTCGATGAAGCGGGTCACGGTCTCCTCGGAATAGTCGGTTGTGAACGATGTTGACAACCAGAGGCCGAAAGACCAGGCCGGGGGAAGCGCCGGTTTTCCCGTTAACGCGGCATAGCGTTTCAAAACATCCTTTGGTTCGGCGCCGCTGATGACAAAATAGTCGAGCGATTCTCCTTCGACCGAAAACTGCGCTTTGGATACGACTTCAGAACCGATTTCATACGAGACGAGCTCGGGATGATTGACAAAAACACCGTACCCTTTGTTTGACAAATAGAACGGCACATTTTTATATGCCTGCTCTGTGCTTGTTCCGCCGTCCTGATTCCAGATGTCGACGGTTTGGCCGTTTTTCACGAATGCCGTAAAACGCTCGCCAAGGCCGTAGAGCAATTCGCCGACGCCGATGTTGAGCTGTTCCCTCATAAAGGTGCGCCCGTCATCGCTTGTGATATAGGCGAGGCTGTTCGATTCGCTTGCGGTCAGGCTCTGTCCATCACGTGAAAATTGGTAGCCCCAACCGTTTTTGCTCACTTCGACGCACAGGCTGCCGCTTTGGAAGGTCAACGCATCATCGTGTTCGGTGATGACCGGTTCAACATCTGCCGTATGCAGTTGAAAGTCGGGTTTCCGAGGCGTTTCCCCTTGAAAATGGAACACTTGCACACGGATCATGTCTTCAAGGGGACTCGAAAATCTGACGGTGAGCATGCGGGTGTCGAGCGTGTCCCCGCGCTTTTGAACCGCTTTGACAGGCCCGTACACGGTCAATGATTGCTGATCAATCATTCGGTCGTAGGCTTCTTTCGGCGTGTTGATGTGATATCCTTCGCGCGTCAGCCAGTAGCCGTCTGAAAATTTCATGATCGAAAACACCCTTTCTTTTTACTTGATAGATCCATTGATAAGTCCTTTAACAAGCTGCTTTTGAAGCAGCATAAAAATGATGATGACAGGCAGAACCGATAAAACGGCAAATGCCATCAGATCATTCCACTGGATTCCGTATTGGCTGATCACATTGTAAATGCCGGCCGTCAGCGGCCACAGCTCCTGATTTCGGTTGAATGTCATGCTGTAAATCAAATCTCCCCATGTGAAAAAGAAAGAAACCGCTCCGCTGACGGCAATCCCGGGTACGCTGATAGGCAAAATGATGCGGATGAACGCGGTAAAACGGCTGCAGCCGTCGATTTTGGCCGCATCCTCAAGGTCCTTGGGAATCCCAAGAAAAAAGGTTCTGAGCATTAAAACAGAAAAAGGAACGCCGAGCGTTGCCCCCGTCAAAATCGGTCCGATATACGTATTTAATATGTTCAGTTGATTAAAGGCGATAAACAGCGGAGTCAAAACAACGGTGGCAGGCAGCATTTGCGTGATGAGAAACAGTAAAATGAACATTTTTTTGCCCTTGATCCGAAAGCGCGCCAAGCCGTAGGCGGAAGGAACGGCCAATATGAGAACGATGACGGCAGCCGCCCCGGAAATCAGGAGGCTGTTCAAAAAGTATCCGGCGACGCCAGAAGTGAACACAGCTTCAAAGCCGGCCGTGCGGAATGTCTCGGGCCACAATAAAGGCGGTGTTTTAAACAATTCGGCATCGCTTTTGAAAGCCGTAGCAATCATCCAGTAAACGGGGAATAAAAAGCCGGCTGTAACGAGGACGCCAATAATGTTAAAGAGCCATTCCTTTTGGTTCGTTTTCACGACATCACCTCATCTTTTTTGATCAGCCGCAAATAGACGAGACTGACCAAAAGAAGAATAAGAAACAGGACATTGGCGCTTGCCGCGCCCATGCTGAATTGAAATTCGTCAAAGGAGTAGCGGTAGCTGACGGTTGACAGGACTTCAGTTGCGTCCACGGGACCGCCTCCAGTCATCACAAACACAAGATCGAACACTTTGAACGTATAAATGAAGCCGAGCATCATGACGACAGTGATCACCGGCCGCAATAAAGGCAGTGTCAGATGGATGAATTTCTGAAAAGCATTGGCGCCGTCAAGGCTTGCGCTTTCATAGACGTCTTCCGGAAGGGAGCTGAGTCCAGCGGATATGAGCAGCATATTAAAAGGAATGCCGACCCAGATGTTGGCGATGATAACGGACCAGATGGCCATATTCGGGTCTGACAGCCAGGGGATCGGGGTGTCGATCATTCCCCATGATAGGAGCAGCTGATTGAACACTCCTTCGTTTGAAGCCATCATAAACTTGAATAAAAGCGCCGTAACCGTCAGCGGGATGAGCCAGCTCACCATCATCAATCCCCTGAGAAACGGGGCAAGCCTGAACTTCATGCTGAAAAACAAAGCGAGCAAAAAGCCGATTGCAAACTGAAATACAACGCTTCCGGCCGTGTAAAGCAGCGTGTTTTTTAAAGATGCCCAAAATACTTTATCCTGGGCAAGCCGCTGATAATTTTCGATTCCGATAAAGCTGATATCGTGTGAGGCTATATTTGCAAGCGATACGTTTTGAAAGCTGAGAATCATGTTGTAGATGAGAGGATAACCGATAAGAGCAAGCATAAAAAGAACTGCCGGAAACAAATAAAAGTACCCTTCCCATTTACGGACAATGGCTCTGATCATGACAAAACTCCTTCGTGCGCTTAAAGCTAGTTTAAGGCGCTGATTTTTTGCGCGGCCTCATCCAGCGCTTCTTTCGGCGTTTTGCTTTCGCTCAATGCTTCCTGCAGGGCAGTCTGCAAAGCTTCCGAAATCTTCGGCCAGTCTTTCGAAGGGCCGCGGGCTGATGCGATCTCTATGATTGGAATGAAGGCTTTTAAATTATCATCTGTTTTCCAATGGCTCGATGATTCGAGCAAATCTTTGCGCGGCGGAAACACGCCTGTTTCTGCTGTCAGCGTTTCGAGCCGCTCCGGATCGATCAGCCAACTGATAAAATCCCAGGCGCCGGCGGTGTTTTTTCCTTTAACGACGGCAATATTTTCGCCGCCGAGGGCAGAAGCGAATGTTTGATCTTTCGGGATATAGGTAATCCCGTAATTTAAGTCTTCGGCTTCTTCCAGCCGTTCAATATTCCAGGAGCCGTTGATCATCATGGCGAGCTGACCTGCTGCAAACTGTCTGGCCAGATCATCCTGGGTGGCGTTTAACACTTCCTTGCTCATTGCGCCTTTCTTGATCAGATCTGTTAAAAACTGAAGAGAAGAGGCTGCTTCTTTTGAATTCAGCTGTTTTAGATCTGCTCCGGAAGACAAAAGAAACGGATAAAATTGAAAAGCGCTTTCCTCTGATTTTACGGCTGACAGGGCAAATCCTTTCGTTTGGCCTTTGCTCGTTTTTTCCGCCGCTTTTTTCAGATCGCTCCACGTTTCAGGCGGTTTGGAGATCCCTGCATTCTTCAAGAGGTCTTTGTTGTAAAACAAGGCAAGCGCATTGCTTGCGAAAGGGATGCCGTAGTACTTCTCTTCATATCCGGCTGATGATAGAGGCCCCTCATAAAACTGGTCAGCCTGCCCCCATTGTTCGATTTTCTCCGTCAAATCTTCGAGCACGCCCATAGCGGCGAATGAAGCATTGTCGACATTGTCAAGGAATACGGCGTCAGGCATGGCATTGCCGGCTGTACCGACAGACAGCTGCTTTTTCACTTCATTAAAAGGAATGTACTCCGTTACGACCTTGTACCGGTCCTGGGACCGATTGTACTGTTCGACAAGCTCATGATAAAGATCCTGCTGCTTGCCGGTAAAGTAATCCCAGACTTTTATTTCTTCCGTATGCTTTGTGCCGGTGCTGCTTTTGCAGCCTGCGGAAAAAGCAAGAAGAAAGGCGAGGCAGACGATCATCAGACACGATTTTTTCAAAAGCGCTCACTCCTTATGAAAAAAGCTTGTTAGTTTAATAGCTAAACTAAGTATATTTGGGCATTGCTTCCAATATGCCAGCAGAGTTTTCGCAGACGCGGATCAGGGTAAACACGGAAACAGCCGGTGCGTATGATAACAAAGATCGATTGACACATTTTTCGGATGAAGCATATAATAAGGGTAGATAATATATGCGTATATGCTCATATATAAAATAAAGCCCGGCGCTGAAAAAGAAAGGTGAGAGAGATGGAAAAGGTGAAACAGGAGTACACGCTAAACGGCCTTGACTGCAGCAATTGCGCACAAAAAATTGAGCATGAGATAGCCGGTATGAAGGGGATTGAAGCGTGTTCGGTCAATTTTGCAACAAGCACGCTGACTGTCCAAGTCGACCAAAACAGCGGCGAAGACATTTCTTTAATAATAAAGAAAAAAGTAACCGAGATCGAACCGCACGTCAACGCGACGCTGAAGGAAGGGACAAAACAGGCCCCACCAGAAAGCGACGGACGGTTTAAAAAAACGGTTGCAAGGCTTGCTGCAGGAACCGTTCTCGGTGCGGCGGGCTTTCTGCTTCCCGGCGGCACCGCAGCCGAGTGGCTTCTTTTTTTCCTAGCTTACCTCATCATCGGCGGCGATGTCGTATTAAGGGCCGTCAAAAACATCTTTCGCGGCCGGGTTTTTGATGAGCACTTTTTAATGACGATCGCCACTCTGGGGGCATTTATTATTCAGCAGTATCCCGAGGGTGTGGCGGTTATGCTGTTCTATCAAATAGGCGAGCTGTTCCAGGGAGCCGCGGTCACCCGCTCCCGGAAGTCGATCAGCGATTTGATGGACATCCGTCCCGACTATGCCAATCTTCAAACCGAAGGCGGAACGGTCAAAGTGTCTCCCGATGAGGTCAAAGCCGGCGATATCATCATCGTCAAGCCGGGAGAGAAAGTGCCGCTTGACGGCAAAGTGCGGGCAGGCAAATCGCTTGTCGATACGTCCGCATTAACCGGAGAATCCGTTCCGAGAGAAGCCGCTCCCGGAACAGAGGTGCTGAGCGGATTTGTCAACAAAAACGGCGTGCTTGAAGTGGAAGTGGACAAAGAATACAGTGAATCAACCGTTTCAAAGATTCTTGACCTCGTTCAGAATGCCAGCAGCAGAAAAGCGAAAACAGAGAATTTTATCACCAAATTCGCCAAGTATTACACGCCTTTCGTTGTGATAATCGCGCTTCTTCTCGCTTTTGTCCCGCCGCTGATTATTTCAGGCGCCCTGCTGTCAGATTGGGTGTACCGCGCCCTTGTCTTTTTGGTCATTTCTTGTCCGTGCGCGCTCGTCGTTTCCATTCCGCTCGGCTTTTTCGGCGGCATCGGAGCGGCGTCAAAAGCAGGTATACTCGTGAAAGGCGGCAATTATTTAGAAGCGCTGAATGATGTCAAATACGCCGTTTTTGACAAAACAGGCACTTTAACAAAAGGGGAATTTGCCGTTGTCAAGCTGTCGCCTGCAAGCCATGTCAAAGAAGATGAACTGCTTGAATATGCGGCGCTTGCCGAACATTTCTCCGGCCATCCGATCGCCGAGTCGATCCGTGAAGCATACGGGAAGGAAGTACAAGCGGACCGCATCAAAGATTACAGCGAGACGGCCGGCTTCGGCGTCAGAGCGGTTGTAGACGGAGCCGTCATTTTAGCCGGGAATGCCAAGCTTATGAAGAAAGCCGGCATACAGTATCAAAAGGAAAGTGAAATCGGAACTGTTGTTTATGTAGCCGCCGGCGATACGTTTATCGGCTCGATTGTCATCGCTGACGAAATCAAAGAGGATGCCAAGCGTGCGATCTCCGCTTTGAAAAAAGCGGGTATTAAAAAAACGGTGATGCTGACGGGCGACGCGAAAGACACCGGTGAGGCGGTCGGCGAACAGCTGTCCATTGATGAAGTGCATGCGGAGCTACTTCCGCAGCACAAGGTGGACCGTATTGAAACATTAGATAAGCAAAAACTTCCAAAAGAAAAGCTGCTTTTTGCAGGAGACGGCATCAACGATACGCCGGTCTTGGCGAGAGCGGATATCGGGGTTGCCATGGGAGGCCTCGGTTCTGATGCGGCAGTCGAAGCGGCTGATATTGTGATCATGACGGATCAGCCTTCAAAAATTGCGGAAGCCATCAGCATTGCCAAGCGGACGAGGACGATTGTCTGGCAGAATATTATTTTTGCACTCGGCGTTAAAGGAGTTTTTCTCATCCTGGGTGCTTTTGGCATCGCGACGATGTGGGAAGCCGTCTTTTCAGACGTCGGTGTTACCCTTCTGGCTGTTTTAAATGCGATGAGGGTATTAAAAGTGAAAGAAATGTAACTTTTTTACCACCTAATGAACTGGAAATTCCTTTTTTAGCATCTTCACGAATGCGGCTTGTCTTGTTAAAATGAAAGAGGTTATCAAACTGGCATACTAAAAAATAAGAATAATGAGGTGTCTAAGTGAAGAAGAAACAGCAGTCACCGATGAAATTTGCAGTGATTATGACAGTCGTGGTCGTTTTTCTGATCGGCGCACTTGTCGTAATCAACAATCAAACCCAAAATGCTTCGCAAACCTTTGATGACAAGCCTTCAACTGAAGGACAGCCGCTTCTAGGCAACAAAGATGCGGCTGTAACGATCACGGAATTCGGAGATTACAAATGTCCCAGCTGCAAACAGTGGACTGAGACCGTCTTTCCGGATTTGAAAAAGGATTACATCGATAAAGATCAAGTTAATTTTTCATATATTAACTTCGTCAATGAACAGCACGGCAGAGGCTCTGAATTGAGCGCCCTCGCTTCCGAGCAGGTATGGAAGGAAGATCCGGATTCATTCTGGAAGTTCCATGAGGCGTTGTACAAGGCGCAGCCTGACAATGACACGATGGAAAACGAGTGGGCGACGCCGGCAAAATTGGCGGACATCACGGAAGCCAATACGAAAATCAAACGCGATAAGCTTGTCAGCAGCTTAAATGACAAAACGTTCGCTGAGCAATTAAAAACGGACAATTCGCTCATCAACAAATACGGTGTAGACTCGACGCCGACGATCTTTGTCAACGGCGTAAAAATCGACAAACCGTTTGATTATGACAAAATCAAAGAAACGATCGAGAAAGAGCTGAAAGGCCAGTCTGATGAAAAATAAACTGCTTTTTCTGTACGGCGCCTGGATCGTCTCATTAACGGCGACGCTAGGCAGCTTGTACTTCAGCGAAATCCGCAAATTTATTCCTTGCGAACTGTGCTGGTATCAGCGGATTATGATGTATCCGCTCGTGCTGATTCTCGGAATTGCGACATTTCAGGGCGATGCCCGCGTGAAAAAATACGTGCTGCCGATGGCGGTGATCGGCGCAGGCATTTCCCTGATGCACTACATGGAACAAAAAATTCCCGGATTCAACGGCATTAAACCGTGTGTCACAGGAGTGCCTTGCTCAGGGCAGTATATCAATTGGTTCGGTTTCATCACGATTCCGTTTCTCGCCCTTATTGCATTTATTTTGATTATCATTTTTATGTGCTTTCTCAAGGGGAAAGACGAGTAAAAAGAGCATTGTCTGACAATGCTCTTTTTTTATTTCTTATACATGTTCAATAGAAAGGATGTTATAATATTTGGAAATTATCAAATAGATGTGAAGGATGATGAGGATGGAGTGTAAGATTCGCAAAATGAAAAAGAAAGACATCCCTCAAGTACAGCAGATTGCCAAAACAAGCTGGAATCATACGTATGAAGGGATCATTCCTTTCGATATTCAAGAGAAGTTCTTGCAGAAAGCGTACAATGACGAAAGAATGCAGCAGCGTTTGGAACACTCGTTAATGCTCGTTTCGGAAGCGGACGGAAAAATCGTCGGCTTTGCCAACTACTCCTTTGTCAGAGAAGGAGGGGTAGCCTATCTCGCAGCCGTTTATTTAGCTCCGGAATACCAGGGAAAAGGCATCGGAACCGCATTATTGGAAGAGGGGATGAACCATTTAAAGGGAGTGAAAAAGATCTTTGTAGAGGTTGAAAAAGAAAACCGCACCGGAAAAAACTTTTACAAGGCGAAGGGTTTTGAGGATGTCGCCGAATATGATGAAGATTTCGAAGGGCATATCCTCAAAACAGTCAGAATGGCCTTGCACGTATAATCCCGCTTTCACTTCGTAACTTGGACATAGTAGTACAACAAAACCGCCATAATGAAGGCGATGGCTATAGTAAGCAGTTTATGTTTTGTCTTTTTCAGCATGCCGTGCCGCTCCTTTCCGAATGTTTTGCTTTTTCAATCACGGCTGTGATGAACCGATTCTTTTCCTTTTGTATAGGAGTCCGGTAATATGGAAAACGCCGCGCCAAGTTTTTTTCAATGTTTCATAGGCTTGCCGCTCGACTGAATGCTTTCTTAAATAATTTCGGAATCTCAGCTGATTTTTCCATTCTTCGCTTTGAAAAATGTATACGTGCAGATGGCGTGTGCCCGCCCTCCGCTTTCCCTTTCGAAAAAAACGCCTGGCTGGGAAGGCTTCGTGAAATACGTGCTCATAGCCGAGCTCCTGAAGCGGTTCGATCCAACTGAAGCTTCGCTGAGACTGCTCACGCCGGCCATCAAATCGAGTACCGGTTTTGCTGCAAGGCCGGGAACAGAGGTACTGCCGATTTGTTCGATAGCGAGAACTTTTTTTCCGAGGACATCTGCGAGCTGTTGTTTTTCAGCTTCAAATTCGTGCGCCCACTCGGCTTTCGCTTTTTCGATGATGACCTCCTGTCCCATGTTTCCACCCCTTTAAAAACATCTTTCTATATTATAAGATATTTTGATTCAGAGAGGGTTGATTTAAAGGTTGGAGAAGTTATAAAATCAAAAAGATTGAAGTTTAGTATGGAGGACATCTTAGATGGCTTGGGAAGTGTTGAGCATCATCGGAACCGTCGCTTTTGCGATCAGCGGAGCGATCGTTGCAATGGAAGAAGAGTATGATATTTTAGGAGTTTATATATTGGGGATTGTGACAGCGTTCGGCGGAGGGGCGATCAGAAACCTGCTCATCGGAGTTCCAGTGTCCGCCTTGTGGGAGCAGGGGAGTCTGTTTCTAATCGCTCTTGTCTCGATCACGATCGTTTTTTTGTTTCCGAAGCTCCTGTTAAAGCACTGGAGCATCTGGGGCAGCTTTTCAGACGCGATCGGTCTTGCCGCATTTGCGATACAAGGAGCCCTTTATGCCGTTCACATGAACCATCCGGTCAGCGCAGTGATCGTTGCGGCGGTCTTAACAGGAAGCGGCGGCGGAATGATCCGGGACCTTCTGGCCGGAAGAAAGCCGCTTGTGCTGAAAACGGAGATTTACGCCGTTTGGGCCGCTTTGGGCGGATTCATTATCGGCATGGGCTGGGCGGAGAAGCCGCTCACGTTGTATATCCTGTTTGCTTTGCTGGTCGCGTGCCGTGTATGTTCGTACATGTTCAACTGGAAGCTGCCGAACCGTTCGCTGCGGTCCCACAGCTGAATAGAAAAAAGCCGATTTTTCGTTGATTGAAAAATCGGCTTTTTATATTGATTTGACCAAAGGTTATATGATAAGATGAAGTGTATTTTAACATAAAATTTCAATAATTATAATTTTATCCATTTTTATTTTATCATGAATCTTTTTCGATGTCAAATCTTTTTAGGGAGTGGTCAGCGTGCAGGAAAACGGTCAGGAATGGCTGGAAGAGGAAAAACGAATCCGGCTTGTTTTAAAGGAATTGGATCAAAAGCTTCATTCTCTAAAGGGAAAAACCGGCGGATTGAAGGAGGATATCATCGATTTACGGAAACATTTTTGGAGCGATGTCACCGTAAACATAGCCGATGAAAATGAAGCGGTTGAAACATTTTTTAGCATTAAACAGCAGGCTGAGGTTTTGGCTGAGAGGGAAAGGAGCCATAAGCAGTTTTACAGCCAGCTGAAAAACCTGTTAAAAGTGAAAGAATCGCCTTATTTCGGCCGCGTAGATTTTTTGGAGGACGGCGAAGAAAACGCTGAGTCCGTCTACATCGGACTCGCCTCTTTAATGTATGAAAAAGAAGAGCGGTTTTTGATCTATGATTGGAGAGCGCCGATTTCCAGTCTGTTCTATAACTATGGACCCGGCGCGGCTCAATACGAAGTTCCGGACGAGACGGTCAGGGGAACGATTGAGCTGAAAAGGCAATTTCTCTTCAAAAACGGACAGCTGAAAGCGATGTTTAATACGGATATGGCGATTGGGGATGAAGTCCTTCAGGAAGTGCTGGGGCAGCAGGCCGATATCCAGATGAAAAGCATCGTCGCGACGATTCAAAAAGAACAGAATCAGATCATTCGGAACGAAAAGAGCCGCTTTTTAATTGTTCGGGGAGCGGCTGGCAGCGGAAAAACGTCGGCGGCATTGCAGCGGGCCGCATATTTGCTGTACCGCGGCCGCGGGCAGATCGAGTCGAGCCAGATGCTGCTATTCTCTCCAAACCTGCTTTTTAACAGCTATGTCGCCAATGTTCTGCCTGAGCTCGGAGAGGAAAACATCCAGCAGACGACGTTCCAGGAATTTGTAGCGCGCCGCCTTGGAAAGCAGGTACCATGCGAGACTCCGTTCGATCAGCTTGAATATTGTTTAACCGCTTCAGACGGTGAGGAGCAGCGCATCCGGATGAAATCGATTGAATTGAAATCCAGTCTGGCTTTCAAAGGCATCATCGATGATTACGTCAAATATTTGGCAAAAGGGCACCTGGTGTTTAAACATATCACCTTTCGCGGAAAAAGGATCATCACAAGCGGTCAGATGCGGAAATTTTTCGCGGCCCTTGATCATTCAGACACGCTGTCCAACCGGATTGAACAAACGGGAAAATGGCTGTTGCAGCTCCTGAATAAATATGAACGCCAGGAAAGAAAAAAAGACTGGGTCATCGAAGAAAGCGAGCTGCTGGATAAAGAGGAATACTTAAAGGCTTATAAACGTCTTCAGGAGGAACAGCGCTTTACGGAGAATACGTTTGACGATTATGAAAGGGAGCGAAACCTCCTTGCCTCCATCGTTGCCGAAAGGGAGTTCAAGCCGCTCAAGCAAGTGGTAAAAGCGTTCGGCTTTATTGATTTTAAAGGAACATACCTTCAGCTTTTTTCCGGACGCTATACCCCGCAAACGCGCCCTGATGACTGGCAGAGCATTTGCACATTCACTCAGAAAAGCTTTCGTTTTGAGAAGCTGCTTTATGAAGATGCCGTCCCTTTTTTATATATGAAAAACAAGCTGAAAGGCGGGGGGAAAAACACGGCAATCCGCCATTTATTCATTGATGAAGCCCAGGATTACACGCCTTTTCAACTTGCTTTTTTGGAGAGCTTGTTTCCCGCGTGCAGCATCACGATGCTGGGAGACTTAAACCAGGCGATTCTTGCCCATGCCTATCACGATAAGACGCTTCTGTCGGGAGGCGTGTTTGAAGGCGAAAAAACGGAGATCATCACCTTGAAGCGCAGCTACAGGTCGACGAAAGAAATTGTTGAATTGACAAAGCGCATCATCGAAGGGGGCGAAGAGATCGAAGCTTTTAATAGGAACGGCAAAAAACCGACTTTGACAATATCAGCCGATCCTCATGCACACCATAAAGAGATGGCTTCCCTTATGACCGCCCTTCAAAAAGAAGGACTTGAGACGATTGCAGTCATCTGTAAAACAGTCCGGGAATGCAGGGATGCGTTCCAGCATCTTCAGCAGCATGCAGAGCTTAAACTGATCGATAAAGAAACGAGAACGTTTCAAAAAGGCGTGGTCGTCATTCCCGTCTATTTGGCGAAAGGGATCGAATTTGATGCCGTCATCATTTATGACGCTTCTGAAAAGCAATACAAAAAGGAAAGAGAGCGGACTTTATTTTATACGGCGTGCACGAGGGCGATGCATGAGCTGCACCTCTTTTCCATTGGAAAAGAAACGCATTTTTTAAACGGCGTCCCAAATGATATGTACACGAGAAGAGAGTGACGCCGTCACTCTCTTCTTCCATCATATATATCAGTTCTGACGTCCAGCACATTGTTGTTGATGGACACATGGTATTTGTCCTGCCATTCGATTTTGGCATGTTCTTCTTCGTATCCCCAATAGATATTCTTTCGTTCACCGGTGGCAACCGTTGTCAATTCCCCTCTGACGGAAGGGGAGTTCGTTCCCCCGCCTTTGTTCACTCTATACAAATTCAGGTTGTATGCTTGATTCGGCGAACCGGAAGACTGAAACCAATTTCCTTTCGGCAGATGATTCATCGAATAAAAATGCGTATACACGATATATCCGATGGTAATCCCGGACCCTAGCAAAACAGCCAAAATGGCAAACAAAACTTTTCGGTGCGGCAGCTTCCTATGCTCTTCTAATTCACCTTCGATATAAAGCTCCATTTTGTCTCATTCCTTGATGAAAATTGTTTTTTATAGTTTAAGGAAAAAATCGCATTCTGTCCATTTTAAAGCCGGGGGCTTAGCCTACGATTGCCGCGATCTCATCCATCACAAATCCGATTTCCTCCTTTGTATTGTAAAAATGCGGGGCTATTCTTATGACGTTGTTTCGCTTTGAGACGATGATATGCTTTTCACGCAAGAGGGATTCAACACGGGCGGCTTCTTCGGCATACACCGAGATCAGGCTTGTTCTGTTATGTACGGTGTTGGGTCCTGTGATCTTCAGGCCTTTTTCCGCACCGTATTGCAAAGAGAATGCCGCAAGCTGCCGCAGATAGGGCTTGATCCTGTCGGACTCCGCTTCAAGCAGCAGCTTCAATGCCGCGTCTGCCGCATATATGCTGATAAATGACGGTGTCCCCGACTCGAAGCGTTTCGCACCTTCCGCAAAGCCTGAATCTAAGGCAAATGGCGCGCTCCTTCCGAACCAGCCGGCCGTTTTTGGCTCAAATTGTTCGCAAAGTTCGCGTTTCATATATAAAAAAGCTGTTCCGGGAATGCCGAGCATGTATTTGCGCGTCCCCGCCGCAAGGATGTCGATATCCATGTCTTTGACATGAATCGGAATGTGGCCGGCAGTCTGATAGGCGTCGACGAATAAAAGCGACCCTTTCTGATGAACAATCTCGGCAATCTGCTTTATGTCTTGCTTAAACCCGTTCCGATAGCCGGCATGGGGCACACACGTCAAGAGCGTCTGATCGGTAACGTCTTTTTCGTATTGTTCCAAGTCAATCATCCCATCTTCGCTTTGAATGATGATGAGGTGATCTTTGAAGCGGTCTTGCGCAAGCCAAATTTGGCCGACAGCAGGAAAATCGATATCCGTGAAGGCGATCTGCCTTCGACGGGGTGGCTGCGGCATTGCGGCGGCCACAGCGGCCACTGCGTCAGATACTGACGGCAAAACGGCTATCTCTTCTTTTTCAGCACCGATCAGCCGGGCGAATTTTTCCTTGGTCTCATCCATCTTGTCGAGATGTGCTTTCCAGTCTGCACCGGCTGTTAAAAGGCCGTTCTGATACTCATCGACCGCTTTGGCAACAGGCAGAGCCAATGCGCTTCCGGAACATGCGGCAAGATGAACATGATCAGACAATTTCGGGAATAAAGAACGGAAATTGTCGAATGGATGCTTCATGATATCCCTCCTTATTAAAGCTTCGAGCGGGGCTTGAAAAAATCCTCTTTTTCACGGTTACGATCAAGCGGTCAGAAGCCTATTTAAGCGAAAAAGCGAACGCGGCAGTTGTTTAAAAAACTGCCACATTTTCGGGAAGCTTTCTTCCGTCAGCATCAAAAGCTCCCATGCTCTGGTGAACCATTGTTCAGTGCGATTGCTTTCTTTCATCGTCTGATTTATGATTCAATTAGAGCAATTCAAACAGATGAAAAGGAGCCGAGAGGATGAAACATTACGGTGCAATAGAAGCAGGAGGCACAAAGTTTGTTTGTGCAGTCGGAACAGAAAAGGGAGAAATCATAGACAGGCTGACGATCCCGACGGAGACGCCTGAAGAGACCATTGGAAAGCTGACCGATTTCTTCAGCAAGTATCAGCTCACATCAATGGGAGTGGGCTCTTTTGGACCTATATCCGTTGCAAAAAATAAAGAGGATTACGGATACATAACCAATACCCCGAAATTAGCCTGGAAGGGGTACCCGTTTATTCCCGAATTGGAAAAAAGGCTTGGCATTCCGGTTTCGTTTACGACTGATGTAAACGCTGCCGCGCTTGGAGAGCTGACGAAAGGAGAGGCGCAAGGCCTGGAGAGCTGCTTGTATATCACAGTCGGCACAGGAATCGGAGCAGGAGCGATTGTCGGCGGCCGGCTCGTACAGAGCACGCTCCATCCTGAAATGGGTCACCTACTCATTAGACGGCATCCGCAGGATACGTTTGAAGGAATCTGTCCGTATCACAAGGACTGCCTTGAAGGGATGGCATCGGGCCCGGCGCTTGAAAAGCGATGGGGGAAAAAGGGCAAGGATTTGGCTGAAAACGAGGAAGTTTGGGAGCTTGAAGCCGACTATTTAGCACAGGCCCTCATGCAATATATCTTGATTCTGTGCCCTGAAAAAATCATCATGGGCGGCGGTGTCATGAAGCAGCAGCAGCTGTTCCCGCTGATTCGCAAAAAGCTGGCCGAATATTTGAACGGATATGTCGACCTGCCTGATCTTGAAGAATACATCGTGCCGCCGGGCCTTGGCGACGATCAGGGAATCACCGGAGCGCTTGCTTTGGCTCATTCCATCGGTTGAGCAAGTTGTTTTGTAAAATCCACCCAGTGTGAGATAATAAAAGCGGTGCGTTTAAAAGCATCTGAAAAAAAGAAAGGTGGTCGTTCAAAATGGTAAGCAGTTTAAAGGACACTGTGACATTACATAACGGTGTGAAAATGCCATGGTTTGGACTTGGAGTTTTCAAAGTGGAAGAAGGCAGCCAAGTCGTTGAATCTGTAAAAGCAGCCATTAAAAACGGATACCGGAGCATTGACACAGCCGCTATCTATCAAAATGAAGAAGGCGTCGGCAAAGGGATTAAGGAATCAGGCGTTCCCCGCGAAGAGCTTTTCATCACGTCAAAGGTTTGGAACAGTGACCAGGGATATGAAAAAACATTGGCGGCTTTTGATGAAAGCCTTCGAAAACTCGGCCTTGACTACCTTGATTTATATTTGATTCATTGGCCAGGAAAAGACAAATATAAAGATACGTGGCGCGCACTTGAAAAGCTGTACAAAGACGGCAGAGTGAAAGCGATCGGAGTCAGCAATTTCAATGTCCACCATTTGGAAAGCTTATTGGAAGATGCGGAAATTAAACCGATGGTCAATCAGGTTGAATTCCATCCGCGCCTCACTCAGACTGAGCTTAGGGACTACTGCAAGAAGCAAGGCATTCAGGTGGAAGCATGGTCTCCGCTCATGCAGGGAAAACTCCTCGATGATCAGGTGCTGACTGACATCGCTAAAAAATACAACAAATCCGTTGCTCAAGTCATCCTGCGCTGGGATTTGCAAAATGAAGTCGTCACCATTCCGAAGTCCATCAAAGAACACCGCATTATTGAAAATGCCGACATTTTTGATTTTGAATTATCGGCGGAAGATGTCGAAAAAATCAACGCTCTTAATAAAGATGAGCGCGTCGGTCCGGATCCGGACACAATGGTTAACGGATTCGAATAATCATAAAAAAATCCCGGGTTTTTATAAACCCGGGATTTTTCATTTCTCATGAATGGCCAAGCGGCCTTTCGCTTGTTTTCTTTTGCTGCCGTCGAGCCGTCCGCGGCGGTGCTGCTTAATAAAGAATGAGAGAACCAATCCGATTCCCGACAATGCAGCAGCGGTCATAAATGCCAGATTGACGCCGTGAATCATCGCTGTATCCGAAGACGGACCGGCAGGGTCAAGAAGCGCACGCTGTGTCATGATGGTGATGAGAACAGCCGTCCCGATCGATCCTGACATCTGTCTCATTGTATTGTTCATGGCCGTTCCGTGAGGAATCAAATGGCGCGGGAGCTGGTTCAAGCCGGCTGTCGTAACAGGCATGAGCACCATCCCCATGCCGACCATCCGAATCGCATAGACGATAGACAAATATGCAAAAGGCGTCGTCTTTGTCAGATGGGTCAAGAGCAATGTGGTCACGAAGATCGCCGTCAAACCGGTGATGCTCAAAATCCGCGCGCCGATTTTGTCAAAAATTCTTCCGGTAATCGGAGACATCAGCCCCATCACAACAGCTCCCGGAAACAGCATCATTCCCGACTCCATCGCCGTGAAATGGCGCATATCCTGCATATACATCGGCACGATCGTCGCAGCTCCGATCATCGACATAAAGACAACCATCCCGATAATCGTCGCCAAGGTAAACATCGGATATTTAAATACCCTGAACTCCAAAATCGGCTCTTCCAAATGGAGCTGCCTCCAAATGAACCAAAACAGCGCAACGCTGCCGACCGCGAAGCCGGCCAGCACGTCCGCACCCGTCCAGCCGGCAACACCGGCGCTGCTGAAGCCGTACAAAATGCCGCCGAAGCCAAGCGAAGACAGTATGATTGAAGTAACATCCATCTTAGGCGATGTCTGTTCGGTGACATTTTTTAAAATAAAGTGCGCGGCAATCATGTCGATCACGGCGAACGGAAGCAGCAGGTAAAACAATACTTCCCAAGGATAGCGATCGACGATCCAGCCTGACAGGGTCGGTCCGACAGCGGGAGCAAAGGCAATCACAAGCCCGACCATTCCCATTGCTGATCCGCGTTTTTCCTTTGGGAAAATCAATAAAAGCACCGTCTGCATCAATGGCATCATAATGCCGGCGCCAGCCGCCTGCACGACGCGCCCCGCAATCAGCGCCGGAAAGCTGAATGACAAGGCGCAGATCAGCGTGCCGGCCGTAAATAAAGACATTGCCGCCATGAACAGCTTTCTCGTTGTGAATTTTTCAATTAAAAAAGCCGTAACTGGAATCATGATCCCATTCACGAGCATAAAAACGGTCGTCAGCCATTGGGCAAGCCCCGGCGTAATGTTTAAGTCCCTCATAATCGGAGGCAGAGCCGTCGTCAAAAGCGTCTGATTCAAAATGGCGATAAATGTCCCCATAATCAAGACGGCAACAATCGGCAATTGATTTGTCTTGTGCTGTGTTTCACTCATATTAAAACCTTCTTATTTATCATTTTTTATAACACTTTATGAAATAATCGGCACTCGAAATAACTTCTCTTTTCATTTAGGGTAACGAAGGAACTGCAAAACCGCAAGTTCATTTTTAACATTCGGTATATAATACCCAGCTGTCCCTCAATTTAAACAGCCCCTTTAAGCCGGCGAGAATGCCGGTTTAAAGGGGACGGATTATTTTTTGTAAAATCTCAGCAAATCACCGTTAATAATCTTATCGGAAAGGGAAAGTTCTTCATTCGCCTTCTCGATGAGAGGGCCGCATTTGTCCTCTCCATCGTTGATCATGTCCCCGGTTTTTTTGCTGTAGCACGTATTTTTCGTGTAGATATAATCATCTGTAATAAAGCTGCCGTTTCTCAACACAGCGAAAGGCATTCTTTCTTTCGAAAACAGGTCATTGCCGAATTGAATCATGCCTTTTGCATCAATTCCGAGCAAATGGAGCAATGTCGGTTTGACATCAATTTGGCCGCCTGTTTCGGATATCGTTTTCGGGTCTTGATCCGTTACCCCCGGAATGTGGATAATCAGCGGCACCCGCTGCAGCTGAACGGTATCGTAAGGGGTGATTTCGTCTTTGCCCAAAAATTGAGCCAGCGCATCGTTGTGCGCTTCTGATATGCCGTAGTGATCTCCCATGAACACGATCACAGAATTGTCGTAAAGGCCGTTTTTCTTCAGTTTTGCGATGAAATGCTTCAATGCTTCGTCTTCATAGCGTACAGTCGTGACATACCGGTTTAAAATGTCACTCTCTGAATCGTACTCATCGATCAGCTTATCCTCGTCATCAATTTGAAATGGAAAATGATTCGTCAATGTGATCAGGTTGCTGTAAAAGGGCTGCGGCAAGTCTTTCATCAAGTCGGCCGATTGCGTTAAAAACTCCTTATCCTTCAGCCCCCAGCCCGTTGAATTTTCAGGTGTCACATGAAAATGGGAGACGTCATAAAAGCTGTCGATGCCGAGGGCTTTGTACATGACGTCCCTGTTCCAGAATTTTTTATGGTTGGCGTGGAAAACCGATGTTCTGTAATTGTGGTTCGCCAGTGTTTTATACATCGAATTGTACGCATTCTCGCTCTTCGTAAAAAACACCGAACCGCTCAGAGACGGATAGAGCGAATTAGCGACAATGAATTCCGAATCGGACGTTTTCCCCTGTTCGGTCTGCTGATAAAAATGGTCGAAATAATAGCTTTTTTGAATGAACTTGTTCATGAACGGCGTGATTTCCTGGCCGTTCACCTTTTCATTGATGACAAATGTCTGGGTGGATTCAAGCGTTACAAAGATGACGTTTCGTCCTTTGGCAATTCCGAACATATCTTGGTTCGGTTTGCTGTAGTCGGCATTTGTGTAGTTTTCGATCGTTGCCAGGCTGTTTTCATCAGCGACCGCTTTTTGTGTCAAATTAAAGGTCTGTGAAATGCCGTCCAACAGATGAAACTGATACAAGCCGATATTTTTTACAAGCACTTCCCTGTCGTAAGAGTAGCTTAAAAACTTCGGCTGATCCAGCTCCGACAGGGCGAGATTAAACAGCACCGTTCCGGCGGCTGCCGCATAGTAGATCTTAACGGCTTTAGCGGAAAGCTTTTTGCCGGTTCTTTCGCGCGTTTTTGCCAGCCAGACCATGAGAGCCAGGTCCAGGAAAAGCGCGATGAAAACCGGATTGAACAGCTCCTGAAAACTGCTTCCAAGCCCCCCGAGGTTTTTTGCCTGGAACAGGACGGGAATGGTGATGAAATCGATGTAGAAACCATAAAAAATGCTGTTTGCAATCAAGATGCCCGTCAGGACGACATTAGCCCCGATTAAATAGATGCGCTGCGATTTTTCGCGAAAAAAGAGGCTGATGCCGAGTACAGGGATGAGAAAGCTAAGCGGGTTGATAAACAGGATCAGTTCCTGAAGTGCGTTGTCGATTTGTAAATTAAAGCCCAGCTTGTAGATGAAGTACGTCTTCATCCATATGAAAAATATGGATAGGCATAAAAACCACTGCTTTTTAAAAAATTGTTCTTTCATATAAATAGCTCCTCACATATAATCCCCGCAGGTAAAGAACACCAAGATAAAATGACTAAAAAAAGCATCATATAGCAATCGGTCAAACCGTCCCTTTCGTCAGGCGATCAAGTTCGCAATAAAATAGCACGAAACAACGGTGAGCACAGCAAGAACGACTTGTTCCGCCTTCCCGCCGGTTTTAATGTAAAGGGGCAGACGAACCTTAATGGCGGACGGAAAGAAAAGTTTGATGCCGTTTACAGTCCCGGCATCGAGGAGCAGATGGCTTGCCATTCCGGCCATCAATCCGACAAGTATGCTCTGATCTGCAAAATATAAATGTGCCGCGAATGCCGTGATGAGCAAAAAGAGCAGGCTGTGTGTAAACGTCCTGTGCCCGAAGACAGAACTGACCACTGCTGATAAAATCGGAAGCCTTCTGCCTATCTTGCTTTTTGTATGGCATATATCCGGAATCAATGCTCCGATAACGCCCGAGGCTGTCATGAACACCGGATCATATCCGTAAAAATAAGCAGCAGCCGTACAAGAAGCGACCCCTCCCATGATGTGTGTTTTTCCTGTCATATCGCTTCTCCTTTAAGACCTATAACAATTTCCTAATGAAAACTATATCAAGAGTTCTGACGGCCTTCAAGACAGATGGTAACAACTTGTCAGCTGAAAAAAACAATTTCCTAAACAATCGGCGCGTTTACATCTAAAATATGGCGTTTTCAGATAAAAAACACATTCCAAGGTTCTGCATAATTTAAATTTGATAAGCCAAATTAAAATTGTACCACATTTTTAAAGAGGTGATTCATTTGGGTATTTTCTTCAATAAAGATAGAGGAAATAAGGAAAAGGACCAAAACGCCGTTCGGGGGGCGCTTGAAGACGCAGGACAAGCGCTGAAAGGAGACCCTCTGCAAGAGGCGGTCAACAAAAAGAAAAATAACCGATAAATGACAGATGGAGAGAGCCCGTCTTCCATTCTTCAGAAGGCTGCCAAAAAAGGCGGCCTTTTGGCGCGGCTGTCCGTTTTTTCCATCACTTCCCTTTGACAGATCAAAATTTCTCTGGTAACCTCTTTTCAGAATATGTGATAAATCCTCACTCTTAACTCTTAGTGAGGTAGAGGTTGCGCGGATGATGAGTCGCATGTGTGAGGCTGATGGGGCCGATGATCATATGCAAAAGGCATCAGCGCCGAAGCATAAGGAAGCCATTCATTCTTTATGCTGGGTCTGCATTGAATAAGTGCAGGACTGCCGCGGGTATTCCCGCGGAGGGCTATCCGGAGATCAAGAGTGTATGTTTAACCAAAGCATGGACTTTTGTTCATGCTTTTTTTATTTTGAATGATCTCACGGTCTGGTCCGGCATATTTTTTATAAAATGCTCGGAGGTTATATCTTATGGAACAGACAAAAAAATGGGGCTTCTGGCTTCTTACGGCTTTTGTTGTCGGCAATATGGTCGGCTCAGGGATTTTTATGCTCCCCAGCACA
The DNA here is from genome assembly GCF_037969865.1 of Bacillus sp. FSL R7-0646. Taxonomy (NCBI): domain Bacteria; kingdom Bacillati; phylum Bacillota; class Bacilli; order Caryophanales; family Bacillaceae; genus Bacillus; species Bacillus sp. FSL R7-0646. The sequence goes on along the minus strand of NZ_CP150217.1, from coordinate 3,355,372 downwards.
CTCGCCCAGACGGCTAGCCCGCTCGGCGTAACGGCGGCATGGCTGGTGACGGGTGCGGGGGTGCTGATGATCGCCCTTGTATTCGGCCATTTATCCATTCGCCGCCCGGATCTCAAAGCAGGTCCGCAAAGCTATGCAAGAGCTTTATTCTCAGACCCTAAAAAAGGGAATGCGGCAGGTTTTACAATGGTATGGGGGTATTGGGTGGCTAGCTGGATCAGCAACGTGGCCATCATTACAAGCCTTGCAGGCTATTTGACGACTTTCTTGCCGATCTTAACCGACGGACGCGAGCTGGTTGAATTCGGCGGACACCCCGTTACACTTGGCCAGCTCTTGACATTCATCGTGTGTACGATTTTGTTATGGGGGACGCATTTTATCCTAGTCTCCAGCATAAATGGAGCGGGCAAGCTGAACTTTTTGGCGACTTTTTCCAAAGTGCTTGGGTTTGTCCTGTTTATTGTTGCAGGTTTGTTCGTTTTTCAAACGGCATTATTCGAATCATTTTATTTTCCAATCGAATCAGAAGGCAAAAGCATAGGGCTGGGCGGACAGGTTCACAATGCGGCGATTTCAACGCTGTGGGCGTTTGTCGGCATCGAGTCTGCGGTAATCTTATCAGGGCGCGCATCATCCCAGCGTGATGTCAAACGCGCGACCATTACCGGCCTGTTAATTGCGCTCGGCATTTATATGATCATCACTTTAATTACGATGGGCGTCATCCCGCACGATCAGCTCCAGGCATCAGATAAACCGTTCGTTGATGTGCTGCACGTGATTATCGGCAGCTTCGGCAGCGTGATTATGGCGGTCTTGGCAATCGTTTCTTTGTTCGGATCGATGCTCGGCTGGATTTTAATCGGCGCAGAGGTTCCGTATCAGGCGGCAAAAGCCGGTGATTTTCCTGCTTTCTTTGCGAAAACGAATAAAAAGGGAAGTCCGGTCAATTCATTGATCGTCACAAACGTGATGTCGCAGATCTTTATTTTCTCAACGATTTCGGGAACGATCAGCGAAGCCTTTACGTTTTTAACAACGTCGGCGACGCTCGCTTACCTTGTCCCTTATCTCATAGCGGCTCTTTTCAGCTTGAAGCTCATCCTCAAAGGGGAGACATACGGCGAGCTGAAAGGTTCAAGAACAGGAGACGGCATCATTGCCTTGGCCGCTCTTGCGTACTCTTTATGGGTCATCGTTTCAGGCACGTCTGACTTGACCACCTTTATCTTGGGAATCGGGCTGTTTTTCGTCGGTCTTGCGATCTACCCGTTCGTCTACAAAAAGTTCAAAAATAATCAAGTGTGATAAAGCTCTTTGCCAGCCGGGTCTTTTAGCGGAAGATCGGCTGGCTTTTTGATTCCTGCCGAAAATTTTGATTAAAATTTTTGCTTAGGCCTGTTATACTAAACATGAAAATGATAATCGTTATCGGTTAAAAAGATCGAAAGGAATGGCATCGAGTGAGCTCTTACAAAAACATACATCATATCAACGGCGCGGATGGCACTGATGAAGAACAGAGACCGATCAGCCGTCCGCTCGGAGCTGTATTTGTCCTGGCCGGCGGAATCATGCTGCTGCTTTTTGGCGCCGCATTATCGATTGCGCTCGGTGCGGCTGATATAAAGCTTGGAACGGTTTGGGACGCCATTTTTCATTTTGACGCGAAAAATACGGCCCATCAAATTATTCAGGAACTCAGACTGCCAAGGACGGTAAGTGCGGCTCTTGTGGGCGCCTGCCTGGCGGTTTCCGGAGCCGTGATGCAGGGGATGACGCGAAATCCTCTTGCGTCGCCGGAAATTATGAGCGTCACGCACGGGTCAGCTTTCGCAATTGCTGTTGCGTTTGCTTTTTTTCCAGGAACCTCATCGATCGGGCTGATGATCTGGTCATTTGCCGGTGCCGCTCTTGGAGCGGGGCTTGTTTTTGGAATCGGAATGTTTTCAAAAGGCGGTCTTACGCCTGTAAAGCTGGCTTTGGCCGGTACGGCTGTCGGCACGTTCCTGAGCGCTCTTTCTACGAGCATCGCGATCCACTTTGATGTGGCGCGCGACGTCAGTTTTTGGTATGCCGGAGGTGTCGCCGGCACGAAATGGCTCAGCATTCAGTTGTTGATTCCGGCGGCAGCGCTCGGTTTGGCGGTCGTTTTTGTCATCGCCCGTTCCATCACGGTTCTAAGCCTGGGTGAGGAGCTGGCGAAAGGGCTCGGTCAATATACGAAGACGGTAAAAGCGATCGGCATCGTGTCCGTTGTTCTGCTGACGGGTGCCACTGTATCCGTTGCCGGTGCGATCGGTTTTATCGGATTGATCATTCCGCATATTACCCGCTTTCTGGTCGGGGTTGATTACCGCTGGATCATTCCATGCTCAGCTGTGCTTGGCGCTGTTCTTCTGATCTATGCGGATATTGCGGCAAGGCTGGTCAACCCGCCGTTTGAAACACCTGTCGGAGCAGTAACTGCGCTTGTCGGCGTACCATTCTTTCTCTATCTGGCCCGCAGGGAAAGGAGTGGACTGTAATGCTCAAGAAAAACAACAGACGGGCGGGTGCGGTGATGCTCGTCATGGCCGTGCTGACGGCCGCCGTGTTTTTATTAAGCATGAACATGGGAGAAATCCGCATCGACCCGCTTGCTACATTGAGAACACTGTTCGGCTTTGGAACGCCGCAGGATGAACTTGTATTATTTGAATTCCGTCTGCCGCGCATGATCCTCGCCATGCTGATCGGTGCAGGGGTTGCTGTCTCCGGAGCCGTCTGGCAGGGGATATCCCGGAATGACCTGGCCGATCCGGGGATATTGGGCATCAATACGGGAGCGGGTTTTGCCGTTGTGCTGTTCATCTTCTATTTTCAGGGAGACGTTGGCAACCTGCAAAAAGGATTCGTTTTTTCCCTGCCGATATTCGCATTTTTGGGAGCCTGCTTTGCAGTCGTTTCCATCTATTTGCTGGCGTGGAAAAAAGGCTTGAATCCCATTCGCCTCGTTTTGGTCGGCATCGGAGTGAATGCGGCGTTTTCGGCGGCCATCTTAATGCTGCAGCTTAAAATGGACCCAAATGACTTTATGCAGGCGGCTGTTTGGCTGTCAGGGAATATATGGAGTTCGAACTGGAGCTTTGTCTCGGCCGTGCTGCCCTGGATTGTCGTGCTGATTCCTTTTATCCTCTATAAAGCGCGCTATTTAAACGTGCTGAATCTCTGTGATCAGCTCGCAACAGGGCTCGGAACGGCAGTTGAAAAAGAGCGGCGCACACTGCTTCTGTCGGCAGCCGCGCTGAGCGGCGCGTGTGTAGCGGCTGGAGGAAACATTACGTTTCTCGGTCTCGTGGCTCCGCATATTGCCAGAAGACTTGTCGGGCCGAAGCATCAGCTTTTAATCCCGGCTTCCGCGTTGACCGGAGCATTGCTCTTTTTGCTGGCGGACTTAATTGGAAGAATGATACTGGCGCCTTCGGAAATTCCCGTAGGGCTTGTCATTGCCGCTTTAGGCGCACCGTATTTTATCTATTTGCTTATGAAAACAAATTAAAGAAGGGAAGGGTGCAACGTGTCTCTTTCAACAAACAACCTGGGGATCGGCTACGGCGAACAGATGATTGTCGAAAACTTAAACCTCCACATACCAAAAGGAAAAGTGACGACCATGATCGGTCCGAACGGGTGCGGCAAATCAACCATATTAAAAACGATGGCGCGCATACAGCGTTCGCGAACGGGCGCCGTTTATTTAAACGGCAAAGCGATCCACCAAATGTCGACGAAGGATGTAGCCAAACAGATGGCGATTCTTCCGCAGACGCCTGAGGCGCCAGGCGGTTTGACCGTATATGAGCTCGTTTCTTACGGCCGTTTTCCTCATCAAAAGGGAATGGGCAGGCTTTCGGCCGATGACCGCCGCATGGTTGAATGGTCTCTCCAAGTGACAGGAATGCTGCCTTTTTATGACCGGCCGATCGAAGCCCTTTCTGGAGGACAGCGCCAGCGCGTCTGGATTGCGATGGCCCTTGCCCAAGAAACGGAGCTCTTGCTCCTTGACGAACCGACAACCTATTTGGACTTGGCGCACCAGCTTGAAATTCTGCAACTGCTGGAAAAGCTCAATCAAGAAGAAGGCCGAACGATTTTGATGGTCATTCACGACCTCAACCATGCCGCCCGCTTCGCTCATCATATGGTGGCGCTGAACCGGGGTGCGATTGTCAAAGAGGGCGCCCCTCATGAAGTCATGACATCAGAAGTATTAAAAAAGGTGTTTCAGATTGATGCTGAAATTATATTAGACCCGCGCACAGGAAAACCGGTGTGCCTGACTTACGATCTATTGAAAAAAGAAGAGGATCAGAGGCTGGCAACCGGATGACAAAATCCCAATAACAAAAGACCTTTTTGGGATTTTGTCAACAATCTGGACAGACATCGGACAGATGTCTGTTTTTTTTATTCCATGATTTCGTAAAGTAAAAAATCATTTCTAAAAAAGTTTATTTTTACTTTAAAATCAGAAAATGTGTGCCGATATAGATATAATAGATGGTAAGATGAGGATATAAAATACATGATATAGACAGAAAGGAAAGAAGGATTTTGGAAAATGCGACAATTTTGATTGTGGACGACGAAGACGCCATTGTTCAAATGGTCAAGCGCGTCCTCACGAAGGAAGGATTTTCAGAAGTTCTGACCGCAAGCAGCGCAGAAGAAGCGCTCGACATCGTGAAAAAGGACACCGTGCACTTAATACTTCTCGATGTCATGATGCCGGGACAGACAGGATTTGATGTATCTCCTGAAATCAGGCGGCACACCAACGCTCCGATCTTCTTCTTGACGGCGAAAACATCCGATCTCGATAAACTGTCGGGTTTTGCCTACGGGGCTGATGATTATATTACAAAACCTTTTAATCCTCTGGAATTAATCGCCAGGATTAAAGCCCATTTAAAAAGAACGTATATACATAAAGAAGTTGCAGCTGCTTCAGTATCTTCAGCCTACGAATATGAACGCTTTATATTTCATCCCGACTTTGCGGAGCTGATCGTGGACGGCGAAACGGTCAGCTGCTCGGCGCAGCTGCTCCAGCTCCTGCAATATTTTTGCGATCATCCGAACAGGGTGCTTTCCAAGGATCAAATTTATGAAAAAGTGTGGGGCGTTCCATCTTATGGAGACAGCAACACCGTCATGGTACATATCAGAAAGCTGAGGGAGAAAATCGAAAAAGACCCGAGCAGCCCCGAATATATCGTCACGATTCGCGGCCTTGGATATAAGTTCGTTCCCAATCCTGCACGAAAAGAGAGCGAAGGATGAAGCTCAGAGGAAAGCTCGTTCTCCACTTTGTCAGTCAGATTTTTTTGATTCTCGGTCTTGTTCTCGCGACCTTGCTGTTATCCTTCATTTTTTTCGCTCTCCGATTAAGCGAGAGCGAAGCGGATACAGGCTTGGCAAAAGCCACTTCAGACACGTTTGAAAGCTGGGTCAGCGTGGATGACAATAACAATTGGCAGATCGAAGATATCTTGAAATCGGCTATCGACAAACAGGGAGGCTGGCTTCAAATATTAGACGGCAAGGAGAAAACCGTTTATTCCTACCGTCTTCCTGCGGAAATTCAGAGGCAGTACCACAGGGAAGACCTGGTATCCGTTTTTGATAAAAAAAGAATTAAAAAATATCAAGTCAACTTCTGGTCTGCCAATTTCAATGGTGAAGACTACGTGATTTTATTCGGATGGGAGTCGAAAAGCGATACGATCCTGTCCTATTTGGAAAAAGAAGAGAAGGATATGGCAGACCTTTCTTCCTATAAAAAAAGCACGCTTGATTTCATTAAGAAAAACAAAGGGTCCGTCTATTTGTTCAGCGAAAAAGGGAAAATGCTGGACTCGATCTACCAGGACATAGATTACAGCCAGGGAATCAATGAGCTGGAGCTTTTAAAATACGGATCAAAGCCATGGAACTACGAGCACGAGTTTTCATACAGGCGATTAAGCGCGACAGAATGGCTGATCGCCGCTACGCCGAACCCGATTTTTAATCCGGATCATGAGTTCAACAGGACGATGATCGGGCTCGCTTTAAAAATCGTTCTCATCGTGATCGGCGTTCTGATCTTATTGATGTCTTCTATGACCATTTGGTATTCTTTCAGATTCGGCATGCCGATCATCCATACGATTAAATGGATCGTCAACCTTTCAAAAGGGCGATTTGAAGAACCGAGAAACCGGAAAGGCCGCCCGCGAAGCCGGAACAAAAAAGGGAAGCGAAAACAGCCGTACCGGCTGTTCACAGAAGTGTTTGAATCGATGGAGCAGCTGACGGAAACGCTGAAAAAAGACGAGCAAAACCGCAAGAAAATCCAAACGACCCGGGAGGAATGGATCGCAGGGCTCTCCCATGACTTAAAAACGCCGCTCAGCACGATTTACGGCTACAGCATGATGCTGGAGTCTCCAAACTATGAGTGGTCAAAAGAGGAAATCCGCGAAATCGGCCAGGCGATGAAAGAAAAGTCGGACTACATGTCACAGCTAATCGAAGACTTGAACTTGACGTACAGGCTGAAAAACGACGCTTTGCCGATTAAACGCCAGACAGTGAGGCTCGTGCCGTTTTTAAAGAGCTTCGTTGAGGAGTTTAAGCGCCATTCATTTTCAGAAGGGTACAACGTGTCTTTTGAATACAAGCAAGTAGATACCGAGTTTGCGATAGACAGGGGCTGGTTCCGAAGAGTCTTGGAAAACCTCCTCGCCAACGCCGTCAAGCATAACAAAAAAGGCACTGACATCAAGGTGATCCTTGAAGAATCCAAGCAATATATTATTCTTAAAATTCAAGACAACGGAAGAGGCATGGACTCTGAAACCGTCTCAAATTTATTCAACCGCTACTACAGGGGAACGCATACAAAAGATGCGACAGAAGGAAGCGGTCTCGGCCTTGCTATTTCTTTGGAACTTGTCCACCTGCACGACGGCTGCATCGCAGTTGACAGCCGGACAGGCCGAGGGACGGAAATTACGATGGAATTTAAGAAAAACCCTAAAGCCGCCAAATAAGCGGTATGAAAAAGAAGAAGCCAAAGGTTATTGCCTTTAGGCTTCTTTTATGTTGAGAAAATAATGGAAAAGAAGGCGCGGTTAGTATAAAATAAGATTAAATGTTAACGTTCACATTATGCTGCAGATGGTTTTGTTAACGTTAACATTTATAAATAAAGAAAGGTGGAGATTCTGTGAAGCCGTTTTTGAATGACGATTTTCTTTTAACGAATGAAACGTCGAAAGTGTTGTACCATCAGTATGCAAAAGGAATGCCGATCATCGACTACCACTGCCACTTGAGCCCGAAGGAGATTTACGAAAACAAAACGTTTAAAAACCTGACCGAAGTATGGCTCTACGGTGATCACTACAAGTGGAGAGCAATGAGGGCCAATGGAATATCCGAAGAGTTTATTACAGGAGATGCGTCAGACGAGGAGAAATTCAGCGCCTGGGCAAGAACGGTTCCGATGACGATTGGAAACCCGCTCTATCATTGGACCCATTTGGAGCTGAGGAGGTTTTTCGGCATCGATGACCGGCTTGATGAAAAGAGCGCGCCGCATATTTGGGAGCGGGTTAACGAACAGCTGGCCGGAGGAGGGTTCGGCGCCAGAGACTTGATTGAAAAATCAAACGTTGAAACGGTTGTCACGACAGATGACCCCACAGACAGTCTTGAATATCATGTAAAGCTGAAAGATGAAGACTTTAATGTAAGCGTTTTACCTGGATTTAGGCCAGACAAGGCGATGGAAATCAATCAAGAGGGTTTTGCCGCCTGGGTGAGAAAGCTTGAAACAGCTAGCGGTATGAAGATAGCGAATTATGACGATTTTTTGAAAGCGCTTAAAAACAGAATTGACTTTTTCCATGAAGCAGGCGGACGGATATCGGATCATGCCATCAATCAAATGATGTACACGGAAACAGATGAGAGCGAAGTGCGCCCGATTTTTGCAAAGGTGATGAACGGGGAAAGCGCCTCGCCTGAGGAAGAGTGCAAATTCAAATCCTTGACCTTGCACTTTTTGGGAACATGCTATGCGGAGAAGGGCTGGGCGATGCAGCTCCACATTAACGCCCTCCGCAACAACAGCAGCAAAATGTACCGGAAGCTCGGGCCTGATACGGGATATGATGCGATTAATGATCAGGATATCGCAAAGCCTTTGTGCAGCTTTCTCGATTCTCTTGATCGAAAAGATGCGCTGCCAAAAACGATCTTGTATTCTTTAAACCCGCGGGACAATGTCGTGATTTCAAGCCTTTGCGGAAGCTTCCAGGACGGCCGGATACCGGGGAAAATCCAGCACGGTACCGCCTGGTGGTTCAACGATACGAAAGACGGCATGCTCGAACAAATGAAATCGCTTGCCAACATCGGTCTATTGAGCCGTTTTATCGGTATGCTGACTGATTCGCGCAGCTTTCTTTCCTACACAAGACACGAATATTTCAGGCGCCTGCTCTGCGATGTTATCGGCACATGGGTTGAGAACGGCGAAGCGCCGGATGATATCGAACTGCTGGGCCGGATCGTAAAAGGGATCTGCTACGAAAATGCAAAACACTATTTCCAGTTTGAAGTGAAAGATCGTTTGAAAGCTTAGATTCACAAATTGGCTAGCAGAGGAGCTGCTTTTTCATGGAAATATCGACGAACAAACAAACCGAAACAGTCGCCGTCACTCAAGAGAAATTAAGTTTAAAAGAAAAGGTTTCTTACGGTTTTGGAGATTTTGGGAACGGATTTATGTTTGACCTTTGACAGCTCTATCTTCTGAAGTTTTTTACGGATGTTGCCGGCATTCCGGCGGCGGCAGCCGGAGGCATTTTTCTTGTGAGCAAACTTTTCGCCGCTTTTGTCGATCCGATTGTGGGAACATCGATCGACTACAGGAAGAATATCGGCCCGAAAGGCAAATTCAGGCCGTATCTGCTATACGGAAGCTTTGTGCTTGCGATTTTGACGATATTGACCTTCATCTCGCCGAATCTGTCACCGACGGGCAAACTCATCTACGCTTATGCCTCATACATGCTTTGGGGTCTCGGCTATTCCTTTGTCAACATCCCTTACGGCTCGCTCGGGGCTGCCATGACGCAAAACTCGGTGGAACGGACTTCGCTTGCTTCCTTTCGCCAAGCCGGCTCGCTGGGCGCCCTGTTTGTGACGAGCATTGTTGTCATCCCGATGATTGTCAGGTTTGACAACCCTGCGGTTGCCTATCCGGTCGTCATGGGGCTGATGTCTTTTCTGGGTGTGTTGTTTTTCTACATTTGCTACAGGAACTGTCAGGAACGGATCGTCGTAAAAGATGAGAAGTACAAACAGGAAAAAGTGACATTCAAAGCGATTTCAAAGACGTTTTTTACGAACAAGCCGCTCCTTACGCTAATATTCATGACAATTTTTACGATTTCAGCCTATAACCTTAAATCCGCGATGCTGATTTATTTCGCGCAGTATAACCTCGGGAACGCCGAACTGATGGCCTACATGAATTTCATCATCATCGGCTCATCCTTTATCGGCGTCATCATGCTGCCGAAGCTCGTGAAGCTTTTTGGGAAAAAGCATACCGCCATTTTGGGGCTCGCGGTTTCTGTCTGTGCCGATCTGATCAATTTTTTCGCACCGGGCAATGTCTTTGTTTTTACGATTCTCGCAAGCATCGCCTTCATCGGCATCAGCATTCCGAACGGAATCACCTGGGCATTCGTATCAGATGCGATCGATTACGGCGAGTGGAGAACAGGGGAACGGAAAGAAGGAACGGTATACTCGCTGTTTAATTTTTCGAGAAAGCTGGCTCAGTCGCTCTCCGGCTTCCTGTCAGGGATCGGTCTCAGCATCATCGGCTATGTGCCGAATGCGGCCCAAAAAGCGGGGACGCTGCTCGGCATTAAAGCGATTCTCCTTTTGTATCCGGCAGCAGCGCTGACGGCGGCCATTCTCGTTCTCGGCTACCTGTACCGTTTGACGGATCAGAAGCACGCCGAAATGGTCGCGGAAATCAAAGCGAGAACATAGCGGAATTTCACTTTCTAAAAAGCGCTTTTGATATGGTAAACTGATGGTAACAACAGCAAGAAAAGGCGGGTAAAAAACAATGTCAGTAACGATTAAAGATATCGCCAGGCTGGCGAATGTATCGCACACCACAGTATCCAGAGCGCTGAACAACAGTCCGCTGATAAAAGAGAACACGAAAAAGAAAATACTCGACATCGCAGCCGAAATGAATTATAAACCGAATTTTAATGCGAAAAGCCTTGTCACGCAAAAGTCTTTTACGATCGGCCTGTTTTTAACAAGCCTGACAGACGGGACGTCTTCAAGTTTCTTTGCAGACATCCTGCGCGGCGTCAACAAGGTGATCGATGAAAACTATAATATGGTTGTCAGGGGAATCGACGATTATCATGATTTGTCATCCATTCACCGCAACCGCTATGACGGCATGATTTTAATCAGCCAAAGCGAACAGGATCAGGCTTTTATTGAGCATGTCCTCAAACAGAATATTCCGGTCGTCGTGCTGAACAGAAAAATCGAAGGGCACTCCGTTGTCAATATACTGGCGAATGAACACGAGGGCGCTTTCCTCGCTGCTTCATACTTGATCAAAAACGGCCACAAACAGATCGCCATGGTGCAGGGGAAAGAAGGCTTTAAATCGTCTCAAGAAAGGAAAGGAGGCTTTCTTCGCGCGCTTCGCGACTCAAACCTTGATATGCCCGGCGAATACCTCGTTCAAGGCGATTATACGATGCAAAGCGGCTTTCGCGCGGCTGAAACGCTGCTAAAGCTGAAGAATCCTCCGACAGCCCTGTTTTGCGCCAATGATGATATGGCGATCGGCGCGATGAACGCCCTCTATGCAAACGGGAAACGCTGTCCTGACAATATGTCGATTATCGGCTTTGACGATAGCGGATTTTCGGCGTATACGACACCGTCATTGACGACGGTAAAAAAACCGACTGAAAAAATCAGCATGCTTGGTGCGGAAAGCCTGCTGTCATTGATCGAAAACCCGCAGGCAGAAGGCGGGCAGACGCTCATCAGCACGGAGCTGATCATTCGCAATTCAGTTAAGCATCTATAGCATCATTTTTTTGATGCGCTGTAAAATGTGAACGTGTGCAGAAATGAGGAGGGGATTGAAATGGAGAGGCTGTCCAAACGGATAAGGTCTAAGCCGAGCCGCCCCGAACGGATTTTGCAAATCGGGGAAGGTAACTTTATGAGGGGGTTTATTGACTGGCAGATTCATAGATTGAATGAAGAAACCGATTTTAACGGCAGTGCCGTCGTCGTGCCTCCGCGCCGCGGTTCAGTAACGGCCTTTCAAGAACAGGATGGGCTTTACACGCTTTATCTTGAAGGTTTCCGGGAAGGACGGGAGGTTCGCGATTCTGCTGTCATTACATCAATCAGCAGAGTCGTCAGCAGCTATGAGCATTATGATGAATTTATGGAGCTGGCCGATCTGCCGGATTTGCGGTTTGTATTTTCAAATACGACAGAGGCCGGCATCATTTATATCGAGGAAGACCGTCTGTCCGACCGTCCGCAGAAAAGCTATCCAGGGAAGCTGACTGCACTTTTATACAGACGATACATGACTTTTCAGGGAAGCAGGGAAAAAGGTCTGGTGATCCTCCCGTGTGAGCTGCTTGAGGATAACGGGAAAATACTGAAAGACATTGTGCTGCGCTATACAAACGCGTGGGCGCTTGAACAAGGGTTCATCGATTGGCTTGAAGAGGCAAACGTGTTCTGCAATACGCTTGTGGACAGGATCGTACCGGGATTCCCGAAAGAAAATGCACACCGGCTTGAAGAGGCGGCCGGCTATCACGATTCCTTGATGGTGAAGGCGGAGCCGTATCATTTGTTCGTGATTGAAGGGCCGAAATGGCTTCGAGACGAGCTTCCGCTTCATGAGGCCGGTCTGAATGTCGAGTTTGTCCAGGATGTGACGCCGTACAGGATAAGAAAAGTGAGAATTTTAAACGGCGCCCATACCGCGATGACGCCGGTCGCTTATTTGGCAGGCCTTGAGACGGTTCGCGAAGCGGCTGAAGACGAGCTTATCGGCTCATTTGTGAAAGAGCTGATCCAGCGGGAGGTGCTCGAGACGATCGATATGCCCGATAGCGAGCTTGACAACTACGTGGAAGAGATTCTCGACCGCTTTAAAAACCCGTTTATCCGTCACAAGCTGATCGATATTTCCTTAAATTCCTTTGCAAAATTCAAAGTCAGAAATTTGCCCGTCTTAATGGAATATGCGGAACGAACAGGCAAACTTCCGGCTCGAACCGTATTTGCTTTAAGCGCCTTAATTTATTTTTACCGAGGCCAACGGGATGGGGATGATGGGGCCATTCCGCTGTCTGACGACGATGAGGTGCTGGCTTTCCTCAAACGGCTCTGGACGGAAGAGACAGACGTTTCGAACATCGCATTCCATGTTCTTGGGTTTGAAAAAGTGTGGGGGCAAAATCTGAACGACATGCCCGGATTGACGGACAAGACGGCTGAATATTTAAGGGACATGAAACAAACGGGAATGAGGAAGGCGCTGGAAAAAATGATGAAAAGCCAAATGGCTGAGCTGGGGGACATGTAATGAAAGACTGCTTGATGATCAATCCTCAAGATAATGTCGGCATTGCGTTAAGAGAATTGCAGACCGGTGAAACGGTCACTGTCGGAGAACGAACCATCGTGATCAAGGAACCGATTTTGAAAGGCCATAAGTTTGCTTTAAAAGACATCGCTGAAAATGAAAACGTCATCAAATACGGCTTTCCGATCGGGCACGCCACTGAAATGATTCAGACGGGAGAGTGGGTGCACACGAAAAATGTGAAAACGAATTTGGGCGGTGTCGAAGAATACAGCTACAAGCCGAAGTTTACGGAAAACCGCTATCAAAAAGAACCGCTTACATTTAAAGGCTTTAAACGAAAAGACGGAAAAACCGGGATCAGAAACGAGCTATGGATCGTCCCGACTGTCGGCTGTGTAAATGGCATTGCAGAGCTGATCATCAAAGAATTTAAGGCTGAGGTCGGCTCCATCGCCCCTTTTGAAAGCGTTCACGTATTAAAGCATCAGTACGGCTGTTCACAGCTTGGCGACGATCATATCAACACGAGAACGATTTTGGCGAATGCCGTCAACCACCCGAATGCAGGCGGTGTCCTTGTGCTGGGGCTCGGCTGTGAAAACAACAGCATTCACGAATTCCGCGAAGCGCTCGGCGATTACGATCACAGCCGGGTCAAGTTTCTGCTTTCCCAAGAGGTATCAAACGAAGTCACGGAAGGCGTCAAACTGTTAAAGGAAATTTATAAGCATGCAAAAGGTGACCACCGCGAAGATGTTCCGCTTTCTGAACTGAAAATCGGTTTGAAGTGCGGCGGATCTGATGGATTTTCCGGCATTACCGCGAACCCGCTGCTCGGCCGGCTCTCCGATTTTCTGATCGCCCAAGGGGGAACGGCGGTGTTGACAGAAGTGCCTGAAATGTTTGGGGCAGAAACGCTATTGATGGAGCGGGCTGAAAATGAGGAAGTGTTTCATAAAATTGTCCGCTTAATCAACGATTTTAAACAGTACTTTATCGATCACAGGCAGCCCGTCTATGAAAACCCGTCTCCGGGAAACAAAGCGGGCGGCATTACGACATTGGAAGATAAATCGCTCGGCTGTACGCAAAAAGCCGGCACTTCAAAGGTGGCGGATGTCCTTGAATACGGGGACGTTTTGAAAAAGAAAGGGCTGAACCTGCTGAGTGCTCCGGGAAATGACCTTGTTGCTTCATCCGCACTGGCCGCTGCAGGGTGTCAAATCGTTTTATTTACGACAGGACGGGGAACTCCTTTTGGCACCTTTGTGCCGACGATGAAAATTTCGACAAATACGGCGATTTATGAGGCAAAGCGCCATTGGATCGATTTTAATGCGGGAAAGGTGCTCGAAGACCGATCAGAAGATGACGTTTTGAAGGAGCTGACAGCGTATTTGATCGAAGTCGCAAGCGGCAGGCAGCTGAACAATGAGATAAACGATTTCAGGGAGCTTGCGATATATAAAACAGGCGTCACATTATAAAGGGGGCGGTAACGTGAGTCTGCAGAAAATAAAAGAAGAGATTGTAAAGAAGCTGAAGGTTCCGGTATTTCCGAATCGCTCATTTGATGTCACATCGTTTGGGGCTGACGAAAACGGAAAAAACGATTCGACCGAAGCGATACAGAAGGCGATTGATCAAGCCCACCAAGCCGGCGGCGGAAGAGTAACGGTTCCTGAAGGCGTGTTTCTTTCCGGTGCGCTCAGATTGAAAAGCAATGTGGATCTTCATATTGCAAAGGGAGCGGTGATCAAATTCAGTCAGAACCCTGAAGATTATCTCCCTGTTGTGCTGACGAGGTTTGAAGGAGTCGAGCTCTATAATTATTCACCGCTCATCTACGCTTACGAAGCCGATAATATTGCGATAACCGGAAAGGGCACGCTTGACGGTCAAGGAGATGACGAGCATTGGTGGCCGTGGAAAAGAGGAACGAACGGCCAGCCTTCACAGGAAAAAGATCGGAACGCTTTGTTTGAAATGGCTGAGCGCGGTATCCCGGTCACTGAGCGGCAGTTTGGAAAAGGGCATTATTTGCGGCCGAATTTCATTCAGCCGTATCGCTGCAAACATATATTGATTCAAGGCGTCACTGTGCTGAATTCGCCGATGTGGCAAGTTCATCCCGTGCTTTGCGAGAATGTGACAGTGGACGGCATCAAAGTCATCGGACACGGCCCCAATACCGACGGAGTCAACCCGGAATCGTGTAAAAACGTGGTGATCAAGGGCTGCCATTTTGATAATGGAGACGACTGCATCGCCGTCAAATCGGGAAGAAATGCGGACGGCCGAAGGATCAACATTCCGTCGGAAAACATCGTCATTGAACATAACGAAATGAAAGACGGGCATGGAGGGGTCACGATCGGAAGCGAAATTTCCGGCGGCGTGAAGAACGTCATCGCAGAGGGCAATCTTATGGACAGCCCGAACTTGGACAGAGCCCTCCGCATTAAAACGAATTCGGTGCGTGGCGGCGTTCTTGAAAACATCTACTTTCACAAAAATACGGTCAAAAGCTTGAAGCGCGAAGTGATCGCCATCGATATGGAATATGAAGAAGGAGATGCCGGAGATTTCAAACCTGTCGTCCGCACGGTTGATGTTAAGCAGCTGAAAAGCATGGGCGGACAATACGGGATCAGGGTGCTGGCATACGACCACTCTCCGGTCACCGGGCTGAAAGTGGCTGATTCCGAGATCGACGGCGTCGATGTTCCGATGGAACTGAAACATGTGAAAGACCCCGTTTTTTCGAATCTGTATATTAACGGAAAACGCTATGACTCACACAAAGCCTAAACATAAATCCTCTGCAGACATGCAGAGGATTTTTCTTTTAACGCGGCGGCGCATCAGCGGTTTCGCTTTTGACCGAGGAAATCAGCAGTTTCATAAACACCCGGCTTGCAGCGCACATATGCTTGTTTTTACGGTAAACGATGCTGATCTCCGTCGTCAAATCCGGCTTTTGTATCGGAATCGTCTGAATGGATTTATTTCCAATAGCATCAAGATAGCCTTTCGGCAAAATGGTGGCGCCGATGCCTTTACCGACCATGTTCATGATCGATTCCATCGTTGTCATTTCGATGACCGGCCGGGGCTCGAATCCAAGCGTGCGGCACTTTTCGTTGATCAGCTGCCGCAAAAAATACGTCTCAGGCAGCAAAATGGATGGAATCTCCCTTAACACGTAAAGCGTGACAAACTGCCGCTTTGCAACCGGATTGTCAACAGGCGCCGCGAGGGCGAGATGCTGGGTAAGGAATGGGACGGCTTCTAAGTCACGATGTTCCACCCGCTGGGCTACAATGCCCAAGTCGAGCTCATTTTGCAGCAGCCGGTCGTAAATATCCCCGGTTCTCAGCCCTAAAACAGACAATTCAATATTGGGGTAGCTGCGGTGAAATTCGACCACGGTCCGGGGAAGCAAATAATTAACCACGGTCAAAAGCGCCCCGATTTTAAGCGTTCCCCGTTTTAAACCTTGAAGCTCGCTGATCGCGTCTCGCGCCTGTGACAGTTCATGAAAGATATTGTAACAGTGCTGGAGCAGAATATTTCCCGCTTCCGTCATCACGGTGCGTTTGCCTGAACGGTTAAACAAAGGCATTCCGATTTCGTGTTCAAGCAAACGGATTTGCTGGCTCAGCGAGGGCTGAGCGATATTCAGTTTTTCGGCGGCGCGGGTAAAATGAAGCTCCCGGCACAATGCCATAAAGTATTCCAATTGCTTTAGCTCCAATGCTCTTTCCTCCTCTCCATCTGAAAAACAGCCGAATTCCAATGATAGGTTTAACCTATTGTTTTTATAATAACGATTGAATAGTTTTATGGTAAGAGGTCGATTATACTTAAATCTCAAAAGGGGTTTGCAGGACATTTGAATGTAAGAGGTGATATGAATGGAATATGCCGATATCCTTTCGATCAATGTAGGGAAGCCAGAGGAAATTCAGTTTCAAAATAAAGCTGTGTCTACCGGAATATACAAGAAGCCGGCAAGCGGCCCCATCTTCCTGTCATCTACTAATTTCACGGGGGACGGACAGGGGGATCTCATTCATCACGGCGGCGCGGAAAAAGCAGTGTGCGTCTATCCGTATGAACATTATCTCTTTTGGGAAAAGGAACTGCAAAGAAAGCTGGAATACGGAGCATTTGGCGAAAATTTAACGATCAAGGGTCTGCTGGAGGATGACGTTCATATCGGCGACATCTTTCAGCTGGGTGCAGCTGTTGTACAGGTGAGCCAGCCGAGGCAGCCCTGCTATAAACTAACCGTAAGGTACGGTATGCCGGACATGATACTGAAGGTACAAGATACCGGATTTACGGGTTTTTACTTTCGCGTGCTGAAAGAAGGGTTCGTCTGTAAGGAGCATGGTCTGAAACGAATCTCACGCCACCCTAAAGGCATTACGATTTCATACGCAAATCGCATCAAGCATCATGAAAAGAACGATATTGAGGGCATCAAAAAACTTCTCGAGGTGGAGGAACTGTCGGCAAATTGGCGTGCATCATGTTTAAAACGGCTGAACGGCTTTGAGCCGGATGACCGCGAAAGGCTGACGGGAGGTCTGAAGCAGGGTTCTTAACCAAAAGGAAAAAATCCTCTGCCGACCGGCAGAGGATTTCGGTTAAATCGAGCGGATGATTCCGCCCTCCACTCTTTGAGCTGAACCGTTGATAGCCGCAGCTTTTTCGGAAGCGAGGTAGACGATCGTACTCGCCACTTCTTCCGGTTTTGCATAGCGCTGAATCAAAGAAGTCGGCTCATTCACTTTGAAATAATCTTTGACAAAGGTGTCTAAATCGGTTTTCTCCTGAGCGGCGGCACCTTCCATATAATTGGCGACGCCTTCCGTCCAGGTAGGTCCCGGAAGAACAGAGTTGACGGTCACATTTGTCCCTTTTGTCATTTCGGCCAAACCTCTTGACAAACTGATCAAAGCGGTTTTTGTCATGGAATAAGGGATCATCTGCGGAAGCGGTTTAATGCCGGCCTCGCTTGCCAAATTGAGAACCCTTCCCTTATTCCGCTTCAGCATGGCCGGCAAAAACGCGCGGCAAAGCCTAACGGCGCTTAAAACATTTACTTCAAAATATTTGAGCCACTCTTCGTCTGTCACGTCTGTAAAATCCTTCACTTCAAAGAAGCCCATATTATTGACGAGGACATCAAGCTCCCCGATTTCAGCGGTTTTTTCGACCAGTGCCCTGCTTTCTTCAGGATCGGATAAATCAGCGGCAATTCCGTGAACATTTCCGTGCCGGGAAAGCTCATCAACGACCGACTGGACCTTTTCTTCTGTCCGTCCGTTTACGATGACCTCGGCGCCTTCCGCCAAAAAGGCTTCCGCCGTTGCTTTTCCAATACCAGCAGTAGAACCCGTTACGAGCACGAGTTTGTTTTTCAGCTTTAAATCCATATGCCATCAATCCTTGTTTCAGAGTTAAGATGAAAGAAAACATCTAATAAACAGTATATCGCAGCTGGATACCGCGGTCGAAAATCGTGCTTGGCGCTTTATTGTTCCCTGCCTTTTAAAACTTTATGAATATCTTCCATCGGACGGAGCCAATTCCTTTTCATCACTTCAGCCGCCAATTTCGGATCGTTTTTTTCAAAAGCGGCGATGATTTTCCAATGCTCGACGGCGGACTGCATTTTCGGAGCAGCAGGCCGATTGAAAAACACATACTTCATCCGTCTGACATGAAGCTGCAGAACGGCAGAAAACTGAAGAACATACGGGTTTTTAGCCGCTTCTGTAATCAAATGGTGGAACTGTTCGTCCAGTTCAGCTGCATCGTGGTTCCTTTCCTCTTTAAACGCGGTTTCGTATTGAGCAGCGAGTTTTTTGAGCTCGGCGATCTCTTCTTCCGTTAAAAGCGGCGCAGCCAGTTCTGCCGCCAAAGCCTGGAGATGTGCGAGCGGAGGATAGACGGCCAGCGCATCATCGGGATGAATGAGCGTGATCTTTGTTTCTTTTCCCGGCTTCATTTCCACAAACCCTTGGGATTCAAGGAGCTGAAGCGCTTCTCTGACCGGTGTGCGGCTGACGCCGAGCGCTTCGGCCAGATCGACATCCGTGACTTTTTCGCCGGGTTCAAGGGTTCCGTCTACAATCCAGCGCTGCAATTGGTGAAACGCTTTTTCCTTTGCTGAAAGTCTGACCTGAGGCGTATAGTTTTTCGGTATCGGCATAAAATCACCCTTTCTCTATATGCAATATATCGTAATTGTTTTAGCAAAAACAACGTTTTTCAGCTGAAAATCTCCTTTTCAGAATCTCATATACAGACCTGTGTCGATTATAGTATAATAATTCCGAAATTAGGATACGAATGAGTCAGAAAGGCGCTGCTGATCGGCAGCTTAAGAGGGGAAGCCGGCGAGAGCTCCGCTTAGTAGTTCGGACAGGCCGGGAGCGATGAACCAATAGCCGGAATAACCGCCTGGATGATGACCGCGTAATCTGCGAGGACAGATGCGTATAAGTGATGTGCACTTATTTGTACGTTCTTGGTTTGCTGCATCTTTACTGAGTAGAGATGTTTTTATTTTATCCCGAGGAGGAAGCAGGATGAAGAAGTTTGGGCTTTTATTGCTGTCGCTGCTGTTGGCTGCCGGCGTCCTTAGCGGCTGCGGCCAAGCGCAAAAACCGGCAGACGAGCAAAAACAGGAGAAGGCGGCTGAAGCGTTTCCGGTCACCATAAAAGATGCCTCAGGACAAGAGGTCAAAATTGAAAAAGAACCGAAGAAAATCGTCTCTCTGATGCCGAGCAATACCGAAATTACATACGCCCTCGGCCTGGGGAAAAAAGTCGTCGGCGTGACGGATTTTGATACATATCCAAAAGAAGTGAAAAACGTTGAAAAAATCGGGGGCATGGAATTTAATACGGAAAAAATCATTTCGTTAAACCCCGACTTGGTCCTGGCCCACGCTTCCAGCATGCAGAGTGCCGAAGAAGGGCTGAAGCAGCTGAAAGATGCAGGAATTACGGTGGTGACTGTAAATGATGCGGCCTCTTTTGAAGAGACGTACCGGTCGATCGAAATGATCGGAAAGGCTGCAGGCGCAGAGGATCAAGCAGCGAGCCTGGTCAAGAGCATGAAATCTGACCTGGCTGGCATAAAAGAAAAAGCGGCAGCCATATCTAAAGCAGATCAAAAGAAAGTATTTGTCGAAGTGTCTCCGGCTCCGGACATTTATACGACCGGAAAAGGCACCTTTATGAATGAAATGCTTGAAGCGATCCATGCGGAAAATGCTGCTTCCGCGCAGAAAGGCTGGGCCAAGATAACGGAAGAAGCGATCGTCAAGCTGAATCCCGATGCGATCGTGACGACAAACGGCGAATCCGCTGTCAGCGAAATTAAAAAACGGAGCGGCTGGAGCGGTGTCAAAGCCGTCAAAAATAATGAAGTATACGACGTGGACCCTGACCTCGTGACCCGTCCGGGGCCGCGATTGATCAAAGGGGTCGAAGAGCTTGCTGAACATATTTACCCTGACGTTTTTAAGAAATAACCGTTTTGCGGCATATGCCTTCAGCCTGCTGTTTTTGTCGGCATCCGTTCTTATGGGAATCTCTATCGGATCTTTGGAGATTCCCATTCCTTCTATTATGAAGGTTTTTTTGGAAGAATGGTTTGGCATTCAAGGGTTAAATCCCGATCCGACAGAGGCGAACATCATCATGAAAATCAGGCTCCCGAGGGTGGTTTTGGCCGCTCTTGTCGGCGCGGGTCTGGCTGCCGCGGGAGCCGGGTTTCAGGGGCTCTTGAAAAACCCGCTCGCGGATCCATATACGCTTGGCATTTCGTCTGGCGCGGCCGTCGGTGCCGTGGTCACGCTGTTTTTTGGGATTCAGCTGCCGGTGATCGGAAGTTTTACACTGCCGTTTTTAAGCGTTGCTGCGGCTGTTATCGTGATTTTTTTGGTTTTGTTTTTTGCGCGGCTCGTACACCCTTTGTTGACCCTGTCCGCTTTGATTTTAACAGGGATCATCTTCAGTTCGTTTTTGGGTGCGCTTATTTCTCTCATGATCGCTTTGACCGGCGATGATTTAAAACCGATCGTCCACTGGCTGCTCGGGAGCGTATCGATGAGGGGCTGGGGCTATGTCGCGTTGTTTCTGCCCTTTTTTGCTGCGGGCGCTGCCGCGCTTTTGATCAGCGGGAGGGAACTGAATGTGATGACTTATGGCGAGGAAAAAGCGAGGCTGCTCGGCGTGAATGTGAAGCGGAGTAAATATATCGTTCTGTTGGCGGGAGCTATTTTAACCGGCAGTGCGGTTGCTGTGTCTGGAACCATTGGTTTTGTCGGCCTCGTCATTCCGCATTTTATCCGGCTTCTGTCGATTACGGATCACCGTCATCTTCTGCCGCTCTCGATGCTGAACGGCGCTTCGTTCCTCGTGCTGTCAGATCTTTTGTCGAGAACCATTATCGAGCCGTCCGAGCTGCCGATCGGCATTATTACCGCATTGATAGGGGCACCTGTTTTCGGCTTTATATTAATTCGGCGCTACCGGGGAGGGCGAGTTCATGATTGATGTCATCCGGGTGTCCGGCGGATATGGAAAAACGGATGTCTTACAGGATATCAGTTTTGCTGTAAAGCCGGGTGAATTTTTAGGAATTCTTGGTCCGAACGGCAGCGGAAAAACCACTTTGCTGAAAATGTTGTCGGGAACAATTGCCCCCCGAAGCGGCGAGGTGCTGCTTGAATGCCGTTCAGTCGGGGAGTACAAAACGAAGGAGCTCGCTCGCAAAATGGCGGTCCTTCCTCAAAAAACGGAGCAGGCCTTTTCCTTTACGGTGGAGGAAACGGTACAGTTTGGCCGCTACGCGTATCAAGCAGGCCTTTTTCGGCAGCTGACGGCGGAAGACCATGATATCGTGAAGAGGGTGATGAAGCAGACAGACACGCTTCGCTTCGCCCAAAAATCCATCCATGAGCTGAGCGGCGGAGAGCAGCAGCGGGTGTATTTAGCGCAGGCACTTGCCCAGGAACCCGAATATTTGCTGCTTGATGAACCGACGAGTTTTCTCGATTTGTCATTTCAAAAGAGTCTGCTTGATTTAATGAAACAAGAAACGGCTGCATCCAAACTCGCAGTGGTCGGGGTGTTTCATGATGTGAATATTGCGAGTTTATACTGTGACCGTCTGCTGCTATTAAAAGATGGAAAAGCAGAAGTTCTTGACCGCCCGGAAGCAGCTCTTTCTGCTGGGCGCATCGGACGAGTGTATGATACGGACATCACTGGACTGGACCATCCCCAGCGTTCAAATCCGCAGTTTACAATTATGGCGAAAAACATCCCGCGGAAAACCGAGCCCCTCTTTTTAAAAGAGCGAATTGAACAATATTTGCCGCACGGCATCGCATTTTTGGCAGACCGCCCGCTGCGGCTT
The DNA here is from genome assembly GCF_037969865.1 of Bacillus sp. FSL R7-0646. Taxonomy (NCBI): domain Bacteria; kingdom Bacillati; phylum Bacillota; class Bacilli; order Caryophanales; family Bacillaceae; genus Bacillus; species Bacillus sp. FSL R7-0646. The sequence goes on along the minus strand of NZ_CP150217.1, from coordinate 3,333,209 downwards.
CTGTCCTCAGAAAGGGGCTTTGCTTGGAGACGAAAACTTATTTTCGACAGCGGAAATAACTCTGGATGGCCGCATGGCTCGTCAGCTTTTGAACAGGAAACGCTGTTTATCCAACATGATGCTGAATTGGCTGACTGCCATATTGTGTCGGAAAGCGGTGATCTTTGCATCGTCGGTATGAAAGACACGATGGGGCGTTTGATCATGTGGGTGTTAGTTGACGGCTGTTTGCAGGATGGTCAATTTGTGAAGGCGATAAGCGCTGCGGCATTTGCCGCAGCCCAGCATCATGTTCCGTGTAGTGATGTCCTTGTAGCGGCCACTCAATCCGGCCGGTCAGCGGATCAAACCGCTTTTTTGACACAAATTCAAAATAAAACAGCCGCTTGTGTGAAAGCTTTAAAAGATTAAATTGACCTGTCTTTTGACAGGTTTTTTTCTTGTTTTAAAACGCATCAGCTGAAGGTGAGATTTTACTCTTTTGTTCCGAACCTAAAAAATGTTGCTTAATTAATCAAAACACCTTTATAATGAAATTTGAGAAAGCGTTTTACTATTTGATTGTTTAAAAATGCAACAGAAGGGAGCGAAGTCACTTGAAAGTAGAGGGAATTATCCCTGCCATACTGACACCGCTTACAAAAGAACAGGCCTTTCATCCGGGCGCAGCCGAAAAGCTGGTGAATCGTCTAATTGATTCAGGCGTCCATGGCATTTTTGCTTTAGGGACAAATGGCGAATTTCATTTATTCTCGCAAGAGGAAAAGCTTCAAATTGCCGAAACAGTTGTAAAAGCGGTTAATAAACGAGTGCCTGTTTTCATCGGAGCAGGTGAAAACAGTACTGAGGCGACCATTTCTTTATCCAATCAAATGGCGGATCTTGGAGCGGATGTTCTTTCGATTATTACGCCATACTTTGTTGCACCTTCGCAGGAGGAATTGTATCAGCATTTCCGCACGATTTCCGAAAATGTCGCGCTTCCTGTCCTGCTCTACAACATTCCGTCGAGAACAGGCGTATCATTGGAGCCCGAAACAGTTGAAAGGCTGGCGGCATTGACGAACATCATCGGCATTAAGGACAGCAGCGGCAGCTTCGCCAATATTAAGGCGTATCTTGAGCGTACAAAAGAACAGTCCTTTTCCGTTCTGGCAGGAACTGATTCGCTGATCTTAGACACATTGAAGGCGGGAGGGACAGGAGCTGTGGCTGCCACAGCCAATGTGTTTCCGCACACCGTTGTTTCAATCTATGAATCTTTTAAACAAGGAAACATTGAAGAGAGCGAGCACTATCAACAGCAGCTGCAGCCGCTCCGTGATACGTTTTCACTCGGTTCACTGCCGGCGCCGCTAAAAAAAGCAGCGGAGCTTGCCGGCATCGACGTCGGACCGCCTAAACGTCCGATTGCAGAACTGTCGGGAGAGCCGCTGCTAAAAGTGAAAAAGATGCTGGAAGGCTACGGAATTGAAGCAAAACTGGCAAAGGAGCAGTAAGATTATGAAAACGCTTTATCATTTTCAAACGGCCGCCCGAATTGAGGCTGGTCCACATTCACTCAATTTGCTCGGCGATTACTTAGATCAAATTGGATTGAATCAGATTCGTTCGGTGTTTATTTTAACTCAGCCGTCGATCGTCTCTCTCGGCTATGCAGACCAAATTAAAGAAGGGCTTGCAAAGAAAGGCATCTCAAGTGAAGTCAACACGGATATACAGCCTGAGCCGACGGAGCAAAATATCGAACAGGTTTTTCAGCTTTTTTCTGAAGGAGGCCATGACGCGATTTTGGGAATTGGCGGAGGCAGTGTGCTTGATGCGGCTAAAATCCTCTCTGTTCTGAAAACAAATGAAAAACCGATTTCTGCTTTGATTGGCACGAATCTCGTTGAAAAGCCCGGCTTTCCGCTTGTGCTGATTCCGACAACATCCGGAACAGGGTCAGAAGTGACGCCGAATGCGATTGTAACGTTCACTGAGAAAGAATTAAAGATTGGTATAGTCAGTCCCTATCTGCTGCCGTCGCTTGTGATTTTAGATCCAGTTTTGACGACCGGACTTCCAAAGGCAATCACAGCTGCAACCGGAATGGATGCATTTACACACGCACTCGAATCCTATATTTCCAACAAAGCAAATCCATTCAGCGACATGTTTGCGCTTGAATCTATGAGACTGATTTCCTCCAGCATTCAGCAGGCCTACCATCATGGAGATAACCTGGAGGCGAGAGAAAAAATGCTCATTGGCGCCATGTATGGCGGAATGGCCTTGACAAGCGCAGGAACAGCGGCGGTTCATGCGATGGCTTACCCTCTAGGGGGAAAATACAAGATTTCGCACGGTGTGGCCAATTCAATGCTGCTTCCGCATGTAACGGCCTTCAACGCGGATCATGTAACTGACCGCCTTTCGGACGTGGCCGGCGTAATTGGAATCGAGCCAAAAGGTTCGAAGTCCAGCCAAGCAGAGCGGGTTATACGAAAAATTGAAGAGTGGACCGCCGATTTAAATATTCCGCAAAATTTAAAGACATTCGGGGTATCAAAAGAGGATGTGCCATCGCTTGCTGAGGCGGCTGCCGACGTCAAAAGGCTCATGGATAACAATCCAAAGCCGATGTCTGTTGCGGAGATTGAAGCTGTCTATTTGAAATTGCTGGATATGTAGGCTGCCCGGATCTGTACATGTTTTTCACCATGAGCCTGTAAGAGGCTCACAAACAAAGGGGGAGTTTGGGTGGATGTCTTAAGCGGTTCGATCATAACGTTTATTTTGGCAGTGATTGACTATGTACGTGTTCCGGAAACGTGGGCCGCTGCCGGTCAAGAATAAAGCCGTTTGAACGAGCGCGCGCGGCACTTGATGAAATGAATGGTATCCCTATATTGCATCATTTATGATTTAAGTTGGAGGGGCTGTCCCAATCGTTTGAACGGACTCTCTCGTAATGCGAAACGGGTGTAACGACAATTCAATTGGCGCATGACACGCTCATTCGCGAAGGCATTCCGCAGCCTAAAATCGCCGTGTGCATGAACCCTCACGCCGGTGAGATGGACATGGAGAAGAGGAAGAGAAAATTGTCCTTGCCGTTGAACGCGCACAAAGTGAAGGTATACAGGCATTCGGTCCGCTGCCCGCTGACACGCTTTTCTTCAGAGCAGTGAGAGGCGACTTTGATATAGTGGTGGCTATGTATCATGACCAAGGACACGGCCCGATTAAGGTGCTTGGCCTTGAAGCCGGTGTGAACATTGCAGTCGGCCTGCCGATTATCCGTACGAGTGTTGACCACGGAACAGCCTTTGATATTGCGGGAACCGGCAAAGCCGATCCTGCGAGTATAGAAGAAGCGGTGAGACAGGCGATCATGCTGTCCGGTACGCGTGAGCGGCATGCATAAAAAAAGAAGAGCCTTCCGATTAAGGAGGCTCTTCTTTTTAGTTCATATAGGTGCCGCCGTTAATATTAATGGTTTCGCCTGTCATAAAGTCAGATTTGTCAGAGGCAAGAAAGGCGACAACGTTTGCGACATGCTCTGGTGAGCCGAGCATTTTCAGCGGAATCCGTTCGACGACTGCTGCGCGGTACTCCTCGCTCCACTGCTTGCTCATATCCGTTTCAATCGGTCCCGGGCAGACGCCGTTGACATGAATGCGGTGTTCAGCAAGCTCCTTTGCCAAATGCATCGTTAAATAGTTGATGCCTGCTTTCGATGCACCGTAAGCAGGAGAGGCATTGTGATGCGGTGTTTTGCTCGTCGTAGAGCTCATGTTCACGATTTTTCCGCCGCCCTGCGTGATCATTTCCGGGATGACAGCCTGACACATGAGAAAGGTGCCGGTTAAATTCAAATCTATCACTCTTTTCCATTCTTCAAGCGACGTATCAACGGTCGTTTTGCGCAAATTAACGCCGGCATTGTTGACCAAAATATCGATCCGCCCAAACCGCTGTTTTGCCTCAGCGATGAGAAGCGAGGCTGTTTCTGGCAAACTTGCATCACCGGCAACATAAGAAGCGCACTTTCTCTCAGTATTCAATTGTGTACACAGGGACTTGAGCAATTCTTCGTTTGTCCCATTGATAACGACATTTGCCCCTTTATCCGCAAGCAACTCCGCAATGGCTCTGCCGATGCCGCGGCTTGCACCTGTGATAATGGCCGTTTGCTGATTAAATTCCATCCTCATCCCACCTGTCTTTGAATAAAACCGTTTACAATTCTATTATAAAAGCGAGTGTTTCTTTATTCAACGATACTTTGTTTCAATGATTGTTCCGGAAATTTGTGTTTCATAATGAAACGATCTATGCAGCCGTTATAAACAGGGTATACTATAGAGACAAGTGGTAAAGAGAGGAGTATGAAATGAAACTCTATACAAAAACAGGCGATCGGGGAAAAACGAGTTTAATTGGCGGAAGGGCCGATAAAGATCATCTTAGAGTGGAAGCGTACGGCACACTGGATGAAGCAAACAGTTTCATCGGGCTGGCTCAGTCTTATTTAAAAGCAGAAGAGGCGCTCTTTCATGATATTTTGTCAGAGTTGACCGCCATCCAGCATGAGCTGTTCGACTGCGGCAGTGATTTGGCGCATGTCAATGTTCAGGAAGAAGGCAAGCTCAAGGCTGAATCAATCACCATGCTTGAAGAACGAATTGATGCCTATGTCGAGGAAGCGCCGCAGCTGACCAAGTTTATTCTTCCGGGCGGAACAGAAGCGGCATCATTTTTGCATGCGGCGAGAACGGTCATCAGAAGAGCTGAACGAAAGATTGTCGCTTTGGCCAAAGAAGAAGACATTCCGCCGCTTGCGCTGCCATACGTCAACCGGCTGTCCGATTATTTATTTGCGGCGGCGCGCATTGTCAATCACCGTCTCGGGGAAGTGGATGTCGAATATGAACGAAGCGCTGATGTATTCCGGACAAAGAAAAAATCATGAATGAGCCATCCGCCAATCGTTATCTAACAGAAACGGGCCGATTGATCAAATCAAGCCGTTTTCCGGCAGGGGAAAACGGCTTTTTGTCGTAAACTTTAAGTAAGCGTTTTCAAAGAGAGGGAGTGTTCAAGTGGTTAATCGGGAGGCAGCTGCTATACGGCTGACGGTTTCGAAGGATGGAGACGGCGAATTTCAAACCGTTCAAGAGGCGATCGATGCTTTGCCTGAGTACAGTCGGGAACAGAAAGTGATATTCATTAAAAAAGGAGTTTACAAAGAAGTCGTTCATATTCCGGCTACAAAGCCGTTTGTGAAGCTGATCGGCGAAAATCGTTACGAGACTGTGATTACGTATGACAACTATGCCGGAAAAGAAAAGGAAGGAGGAGGGAAATACGGCACGACCGGAAGTTCAAGCGTGTTTATTTATGCGGATCATGTTGAAGCCGAAAATTTGACGTTTGAAAACTCGTTCGACCGCACGAAAGTCGACACGACCGATACGCAAGCGGTGGCGGTTTATGCGAAAGGAAACAGGATGACGTTCAAATATGTCAGGTTTATAGGCAGACAAGATACACTGTTTGTCAATGACGGTACACAATATTTTTATCAATGCTATATAGAAGGCGATGTCGATTTCATTTTCGGAGGAGCAAGAGCTGTGTTTGAAGAGTGCCAGATCCATAGCGCTGACCGCGGGTCCGCTACAAACAACGGTTATGTGACAGCTGCGAGCACGCATATCGCAAAGCCGTTCGGTTTATTGATAACAAACTGCAGAGTGACAAGCGATGCCGCAGATGGAACGGTATACCTCGGGCGCCCATGGCATCCGGGAGGAGACCCCGACGCCATCGCCAGTGTGCTATATCACCGCTGCGATTTAGGCGCACACATCAAGCCTGAAGGATGGACGGATATGTCGGGCTTTTCTGCGGCCGATGCCAGATTGTACGAATACGGGAATACGGGTCCGGGTGCGATTTCGCATGAGGCCCGAAGGCAGCTTGCCGATCATGAGGCTGAGAAATGGACAATTGAAAACGTATTGGACGGCTGGAATCCTAAAGTTGAATCATAGCAAGGCAACCTGCAGAAAGACCGCTCTCTCGCTGAGATGAGCGGTCTTTTTATGCGAGCGGGTCCGATGTGCCATACGACCCTGGTCGTACGGCAAAATCAATCTGTGACTCGTTTTGTCGAAGCCTGAAATTGACTATAGTAAAGACATGAACGAGAAAGGAGGAGCAAATATGAATATAAATGGGAAGTCCATCATCGGCTTTTTTCTAATCCTTTTTGGCGTCTCCCTGTTCTTCGGCGGAGGCCATTTCGGCGGATTGGTTACAGGTGCTATTGGAGCATTGCTTCTATTCTATTCCGTGAAAAAATGGAAGGAAGGACGCCAGTTTGCCGCGGTACTGGCCGCGATCTTCGGCATCATGTTTTTGGGAGGGTCATTGCCGTTTCTGATCGGCATCGCGGTTGCTGCAGCGATGGTTTATTTCGGATGGAAAATGATGAAGCAAGATGACAAACAGGATGACATCCTTTATTCAGAGAAAACGGAGCCTTCCGCAGCTTCATATGACACAGGCTTTGATGCAGAGTGGGAAGACTTTTTGAAAAAGAATAAATAATATTTTAGGAGGACGAGATCATGGCTTTAAAAAGAATCAGAGACATGTTTGTCGCATCAGTAAATGAAGGATTGGATAAACTGGAGAACCCACGGGTGATGCTGAATCAATACGTACGCGACATGGAAAGCGATATCGCCAAGGCGAAGCATTCCATCGTCAAGCAGCAGACAATTGAACATAGTTTTAAAGGAAAAGTGGAAGAAGCCGAAAAGCTTGCTGTCAAGCGAAGAAACCAGGCTCAGCTCGCTTTTGATGCGGGTGAAGAAGAACTTGCTAAAAAGGCGCTCTCAGAAATGAAGTATTTTGAAGAAAAAGCTGCTGAATACAAGGACGCTCACCAGCACGCGAAAAAGCAGCTTGCTGAATTAAAGGAACAGCTGGAGACACTTGAGGTTAAACTGCGCGATATCAAAGACCGAAAGCATGCGCTGATCGCCAGGGCAAACGCGGTGAAAGCGAAAGAACATATGAATGCATCATTTAATAAAATCGACAGCGAAAGCGCCTACCGGGAATTTATGAGAATGGAAAACCGGATTGAAGAGATGGAAACAAGGGTGAACAGCTATGCTGAATTATCAGCTTCATCAAGCAGCCCATTCGGCCGCCTTGAATATGCAAAAGAAGTGGAAGAAGAGCTGGAAAAAATGAGGGCTAAAAAGACAGGCTTGGAAAAGCAGACACCTGCGGGAAATGCATAAACGAATAGGGGCTCTCACAGCCCCTTATGCAATTTTTGATTTCTTTCAAAGACCATTTTCCTTATAATAAGGAGCATACACTTACTAGCCGAAAGGGTTTTCTAAATGAAAAAAACGGTTGGAAAACTGCTGATCATCGCCGGCATTCTCATCCTTGCAGGCATGATGTTTAATGGGCGTGAAGGCTTTTCTTTCTTCGGCTTCGATGAAGAGTCAGCCCGCACATATCATGCACAGGCGGAAGACATCGATAAAATTGACATTGATGCAAAGAGTATAACAGTCAACATTCAAGCTGAAAACCGCGATGATATAAAAGCCGAGATTTCAGGAAAAAACGTCCGGCTTGATTCGTCCGAACAGGGGCGTACTCTTCAGCTTTCCGCTCATTCGAAAGGCTTTTGGCCGTTTTTCTGGAAGAAAAATGAGCTGATTGTCAAGATCCCTTCTGAATATAAAGATGATCTGTCGATTTCTTCTGGAAGCGGAAATGTCAAACTGTCCGGCGGCGGTCTGCATTTGCGAAATGTAGCCTTAAAGTCGGGAAGCGGCAGCCTCAAGGCCGATGACCTTCAGGCGGAAGACCTTTCTGTAAAAGGGACGTCAGGATCGGTCAGGCTGGAAAACGTTCAAACGGCAGCTGCTGATATCCGCTCCACATCCGGTAATACAAAACTTGAAAATGTCACCGGCAAACTCAGCATCAAACAGACTTCGGGCAATTTGCGCGCTTCCTTTACAGAGATCAACGATTCTCTGAGCATCAAACAGACATCCGGAAACACCAAGCTCAGCCTGCCCGATGATGCCGACATCAGTCTTGAAGCCGAGTCGACAAGCGGAAACATCAGTCATTCCTATTCATTTGACCAAGTCGCCAATGAGAAGCGGACGCTGACTGGAAAAAAAGGAAATGGAAAAAATAAAATCGACATCTCAATTACGAGCGGGAATGTCTCAATTGAGTAATCGACAAGAAGAAAGGGGGCTCGAGTCAGCATGCGTCTTACAAAAAACCAGCTGATCGGACTGATCATCGTACTCTTCGGAATCAGCATATTTTTGCAAAACAGCGGGCTTGGAGACGCGTTATTCTGGCCGCTCGCTTTTCTTTTTGCCGGGTATTTTCTCCACAAATATTCCCGCCGCTGGCTCGGGTCTGTCATGTATATTTTTGCAGGCTTTCTGCTGCTGAAAGACATCTTCAGCATTACATTCAGCCTGTTCGGCTTTTTCTTTGCCGCTTTCTTAATTTATGCGGGGTACCGGCTGGTGACAAATCAGCCGGTATTTGACCGCCATAAGCCGAAAGACAGGGGAAAGGAAAAGGCGGATTTCAAGCCGCTTCAGGAGAAGAACAGCCCTGGCCAGCGCAGCTTCTTTTTCGGTGATGTAAAATTGATGAAAACACCTTTTGACTTAAATGACTTGAATATCTCCGGGTTTATCGGTGACGTGAAAATCGATTTGTCAAAGGCGATTATTTCAGAGGGCGAAAACACCATCGTCATTACGGGGTTGATCGGAGATGTCGATATTTACATTCCGTCCGATCTTGAGGTGTCCATCAGCTCTTCTGCATTCGTTGGAGACATTGACGTCATCGGCGGCCGAAAAAGCGGCATCGGCAATCAAATCTATTCCGAGACAGAGAATTACGAGCAGTCGGCACGACGGGTCAAAATTTCGATTTCGCTGTTTATCGGCGATGTGGATGTGCGGTTCATATGAGAACGAACAGACTTGCAAACATTCAATGGCGCGCCGTCCGCTTATCCCTTGGTGTCAGCTTTACGATTTTTCTTGCTGTATTGGGCTTTATGCTGTTTTATTACCAGCTGGATCCGAGGGTGCTCATCGTTTCCAGGTGGTTCGGGATTCCGTTTATCGCGCTTCTCGCATTGATCAGCACAGCTGTCGGGTTCGGCTCAGGCTATATGTTCGGCAATCAGCTGAAAAAACGGCTTGAAAAGCTGATCGAGTCTATTCTAAAGTACGAAAACGGCAACTTTGCCTACCGGATTCCATCGCTTGGAGACGATGAGATCGGGCTGGCCGCCGACCAGCTCAATGAGATGGCCGAACGGATCGAAAGACAGGTTGCCTCTTTGCAAAAGCTGTCCAATGAGAGAGCGGAATGGCAGGATCAAATGAAAAAATCGGTGATCTCCGAAGAGCGGCAGCGTCTCGCGCGCGAATTGCATGATGCGGTGAGCCAGCAGCTGTTTGCGATTTCCATGATGACTTCAGCTGTTTTGGAGGGAATCGATGCTGCGGCTGATGAAAAGCTCGCTCAAAGGCTGAAAATGGTCGAAAAAATGGCGGCCGATGCCCAGAATGAAATGAGGGCGCTCCTTTTGCATTTGCGACCTGTTACGCTTGAAGGGAAAGGTCTACAAGAAGGGCTTGCAGACCTTTTGAAAGAATTTAAAGCGAAACAGTCGATCGACATCGATTGGGAGATTGAGGATGCGGGCAAACTTCCGAAAGGTGTGGAAGACCACCTGTTCAGGATCGTTCAAGAAGCGCTCTCAAACGTGTTCCGGCATTCAAAAGCGACAAAAGTCACCGTCAGACTGCTGCTCAGGAACAAACAGCTCCAGTTGAAAGTCATTGACAATGGCGAAGGATTTAAGATGGATGCCGTCAAAACATCTTCGTACGGGCTGAACTCGATCAAGGAAAGAGCCAGCGAAGTCGGCGGAGTGGCAGAAATCATTTCATTTACGGGAAAAGGAACACAGGTTGATGTAAAGGTTCCGATTTTTGAACAACAAAAAGGAGAGGCTTAAAAGGTGATTCGAGTATTGTTAATTGATGATCATGAAATGGTGAGAATGGGGCTGGCCGCTTTCCTGGAATCCCAGCCTGATATTGAAGTGATTGGGGAGGCATCAGACGGAAAGCGCGGCGTTGAATTGGCGCTTGAAACCAAACCCGACGTGATTTTGATGGATCTTGTGATGGAAGGGATGGACGGAATTGAGGCCACGAAACAAATATGCCGGCAGCTTGCCGATCCGAAAATCATCGTTCTGACGAGCTTCGTTGATGATGACAAGGTCTATCCGGTCATCGAAGCCGGAGCGCTCAGCTATTTGCTGAAAACGTCGAAAGCGAGTGAAATCGCCGATGCGATCAGGGCTGCGAGCGTCGGAGAACCAAAGCTTGAAGCCAAAGTCGCAGGAAAAGTGTTGTCCAAGCTGAGACATTCAGCCGGCGAACAGCCCCTTCATCAATCGCTGACGGCAAGAGAATTGGAAATCCTCAAACTTGTAGCAGAGGGCAAGACAAACAAAGGTATTGCCGAAGAATTATATATCACCATTAAAACAGTTAAAACGCATGTGACGAACATCCTTTCCAAGCTTGAAGTCGACGACCGGACACAAGCCGCAATCTACGCCCACCGAAACAAACTTGTCGACTGATCAAACAAAAAACAGCTTTCTCAAGAAAGCCGTTTTTCAGCCGTTCCAATATTTTCGATCCTCGGCTGCAGGAAGAGTGAATGAATCTGTTTCAACCGTGCGGGCGGTAAGTTGGGCGGCCTCGTTTTCTTCGCGTGCATGTTCGCCCGCTGTACCGTTTTGGCAAATGATGTCGAGCCGCTCGGCCACTATGGCATTGTGTTTCTCCTGCAAGTCGATCAACTTGCCGATGCCTAGCAAAATGAATCCGCCGATGAAGCAAAAAAACGGAGTGGTGAGGTATGTGCCGATCGTGAAGAAAAGCATCGACTGCGAATCCTCCATAAACGGATCATAGGCGACATCACTGATAATGAATCCGGACAGAATGACTGCCGCTGCAATCAAAAAAATGCCTGTCATGTGCAATATCCGCTTCAAGCTCATCACCCTTTCAAACACATTCTATCAGAAAAACGGGGCGCTATCTGCTTTTTGTCGCACCTTTTGTTCCAAAGTCCTGAATCGTCGCTTTAATATGATAGTCGATATAGGCTTCGCTGAAGTGTTTGTCCCAATTGAATCTGTCTTTTTCCCACTCCTTCGGAAAATTGATCCGCGCATTGTCGGAAAAATCGGTGACGTCCGTTTTGATATCGTGCTGCAGGACATGGATCAGCTGCTCAACCCGCTTTTTGATGTCTTTTTGAACCGATTTCTCTATGTTTTTTATATATTGGTCATTAAAAGAATCCTCTCCAAGATACCAGTCCTCTGACAGCCTTCCTTTAATATTGGCATTTACGACGAATTTGTACTTTCCGTTCTGCCTCATCGCCCGCACGCGGTGGGTCATCGAAAACACTTCATACGAGAACAAATGTCCATCATGCCTTGAGTCGATCACTCCGCCGATGACATTGCCAGTTAATAAATTCAGCGCTTCGATCTGAGACGGCGAAAGGTTTGCATGGTATTTGTTGTTTTTGATCACGGCGCCGCCTTCAAGCTGAAGCTGTCCTTTTTCGATCACAACCTTCGGCATGATATAAGATAAATCAGACTGCATTTTAATCGAAATATCGTTCAATGTGACGGGCTTGAGCAGCTTGATCGTCGAAGCTCTGTTTTCAGAGATGCTGTGGATCACGTCGGACGCAGGGTCACTTGCACCATCAACCTTCAGTATGCTGTCGGCAGCTCCGGGCGTCATATAGACCTCGCTGCTCCTTCTGATGCTGTTGTCCCTAATAAATTGATTGATCAATGCTTCCAGAGAAATATCGGATACAAGCTCCTCTGAGAAAATCAGGACTTGCAGATGCTGCGAGAATACCGGGAAATTTTTCAAAGCGGTGGAACGGATGGTTTGATGGACCGTGTTTCCGGAGGTGGACACCACTTTAGACGGATCCTGAGCGCTGCCGTCTTGTCCGATCTTTTTAGGAACAAGAAACTGATACGTCAATTTCACGTTTTTATCGTCCTCGCCTTTATCGAGGGCAAGGCCGATGGCGATGCTAAGCTTTTCGATCTGCCTGCTGTCCCAGCAGCCTGTTAAAAGGAGAAGCAGAGAAAGGGCTGCTAACATTCCCTTTTTTTTCATGAAGAAGTAAACCTCCTTTTGATGGACACGAGCAAAAAGATCATAAGCGGAAGTGCACAGAAGACAACGATAAAGATATATCCAAGGTAGTCGCTGAAGGCGCTGACCTGGTTGGCGTCCCGCGGGACAAGGGATGCTAGATAGATGACAACGCCGATGAAGAGGACGTTTTTTTTCACAGGCCATCCGAATACGTTTTCAAGTCCTGAAGCGGCAAAGTACGTATAGACGACAAACGTTGTGAAAAACTGGATCGTCCAAATGACGAGCAAAAACGATTCGAACCTTTCGATGAAAATCCCTCTTATCTCAAAAGACTGAAACAACGAGATCGTCGGCCATGTCAACGTCATGACCTCAGTCGCGGTCAGCGCCCCGACAACGACCGCAAAGGTGAGGATATATAAGAAGAGCGGTATCCCAAATCCAATCGCCGATGCCTTAAAAAGCTTTTCTTTGTTTTTGACGTATTTCGGCAGAAACATCATCAGCTCCACCCCTAAAAATGAAATGGAAACGACCGTCAAAGCTCTGCTGACCGGCTCCAAACCAAGGCCGAGAACCGGCCGCAAATGGTTCAGCTGAAACATATTCAGGCTCAGTCCGCAGACGATCAGAAGAATGACAATGGTAACGGACAGGAAGAACGGGAATATCTTTGACATATCGCTGATACCCCCGACAACCAAATAAATTGCACAGACGATAAAAGCGAAAATCGTCACGCTCATCGGCGTGAACTGAAGAAGGAAAAACTTTGCCATTTCAGCCATCGCCCTGGCTTCAAAGCTGGCCACGCCCATGAAGTATAAAACGATTAACAGGTTGAGAATATTCCCGATTATAAAGCCGCAGCCTTCTCTTGTGTAATCAAAAAAAGACAGGACGTTGTGTTTTTTAACGATTTTTGCATTGATGTAGATAATGAGAAAAAAGACAAGCCCCTCAAAGATTAATACGATCCATCCGTCCGGCGACAGCGTTTTTTGCGTCAGCGCCCTGGGCAGCGTCAGCAGGCCTGCGCCGAGCATTGTGCTGGTTATGATCGAAGCGGCTTCATACGTGCTAATCCGATCGTGCTGATTTTTTGGATCCATTTTTACGGTTCACCTCCCGAGCTTTTGTTGGCAGACGAATAATGGCTTCATCCGTATGTTTTAAGCTGAAAAAATGGTTCGGGTTAAAATACGGGATGCCGAAGCTTCTTTGCCTAGCCAAATGGGTGAAGATGGCGAGCATGCACAATATGATCCCGTAAAGCCCGAACACGGCTGCAGCCACCATGGAAATAAAACGAAGCACGCGAAACGACAGGCCCATGCCGTACTGCGGCACAGTAAATGAAGCAAGGGCGATAATGCTGACGATGATCACCATCACAGAGCTGACGATATTTGCTTCGACCGCCGCCTGGCCGATGACGACGCCTCCCACGAGGCCGATCGTCTGGCCTAGCGGATTGGGAAGCCGCAGTCCCGCTTCCCGTAAGAGCTCGACCGTCACTTCCATAATCAGCGCTTCAAGGAGCGGCGGAAACGGCACATTTTCGCGCGTGCTCGCAATCGTAACAGCGAGAGCCGTCGGCAGCATGCCTTGATGAAAAGATACAAGCGAAATATAAAACGCCGATAGGAACAGGGTGATGAAAATCGAACTGAACCGAAGAAATCTGATCAAGGTCGTGGCGATCCATCTTTCGTAAAAATCGTCCGGGGACTGCATCACCATTCCGAAAGAAGCCGGCACGATCAGGGCAAATGGCGAGTAATCAACAAAAATTGCGATCCGTCCATTAAACAGCGCTGAAGAAACCTTGTCAGGTCTTTCGGTATTCTGGATCTGCGGAAACGGCGAGTACTTATTATCTTCGATTAATTCTTCAAGAACGCCGGTATCTTGAATATCATCCAGCTGAACTTTTTTCAGGCGCTTTTTAAGATCTTTGATGATCGAATCGTCCGCTTTGCCCTGGATATAGAGAATGGTCGCGTCTTTAAACTTGCTCTTGCCGAGCGGGATTTTTTCCACGGTCAGTTCTTTATCCGGGACACGCTGCCTGACTAGAGCCACATTTGTATCGACATCCTCGATAAAACCGACTTTCGGGCCTCTGACGACGTTTTCTGTATTCACTTCTCCAAGGCTTCTTTTCTTTTTCTCAGCTGTCGGCAGTGCAAATACAGTATTCAAACCGTTGATCAACAGCAGACATTTTCCTTTGAAGATTGCGTTAATCGCGTCCTTTTTTGCTGTAACGGGTTCCGCATTCAGCTTGTTTAAGCGGAGCCGGACATCCTCCAATGAATAGGAGCTGTCATCGGAGACAAGCAATTTCGCAGCCTTCTGGATTTTCTTGTCATCATTCAAATCTTTAAAGTACAAAAAGTAAAAAATGATTCCGTTTTTCAGCATTTTTTTATTTTGAATCAGATCATCGTTATGCTCGAGATGGGGAAGGAGCATTGCGAGATTTTCATGGATGTGTTCCTTGAATTCCGATTGAGTCATGATCGTCACCTGCCCTGGTGTTTCTGGAGTTGTATAGGTTATCTTTTCCTGTTAAAAAAACAATATACTGTGTTACAGTAGTGTTTGGCGAAATTTTCATTGAACAGAGACGGAGTGAGAAAGTTGGCGCAAATCAGGCTTACGGGGAAACCGGAGGAGATTGAACGCATTATTCAATCTTTTTCTAAGCATTATGAGGTTTCATATGTATCGAAAGAATACGGTAAAACAAATCCGAAATATAAATATGCAAAAGATACCCGGGTTTATATTGAGCTAAAATTAAAATAAAGATAAAATTTAAATGGAAGGGTTTTATCGATTTTTATCGAAATATAGAATATTGCAGAATTAGAGAAGGAAGGGATAAGAAAGTGGACTACAGAATTGAAAAAGATACGATGGGTGAAGTCAAGGTTCCCGCGGATAAGTTTTGGGGAGCCCAAACCCAAAGAAGCAAGGAGAACTTTAAAATCGGTTCCGAGAAAATGCCGCAGGAAATTGTGTATGCGTTTGCAATCTTGAAAAGAAGCGCTGCGATTGCCAATGAAAAGCTTGGAAATCTTGAGGCGGAAAAAAAGGAAGCGATTGTTTCCGTATGCGATGATATTTTAGAAGGAAAGTATGACAGCCATTTTCCGCTGGTCGTCTGGCAGACCGGCAGCGGAACACAGAGCAACATGAATATGAATGAAGTTGTGGCAAACAGGGGAACGGCTTATTTGCAGGAAAAAGGATCAAGCCTGAAAATCCACCCGAATGATGATGTCAACCGCAGCCAAAGCTCTAACGACACATTCCCGACAGCTATGCACGTGGCAGCTGTCCTCGCGATTCACGATAAACTGATTCCGGCGATTGACCGGTTGAGAAGCACGCTGCATGAAAAAGCTGAAGCTTTCAAAGACATTGTCAAAATCGGCCGCACTCATTTGCAGGATGCGACACCGCTGACATTGGGACAGGAAATCAGCGGCTGGGTATACATGCTGGACCGCTCTAAAGAGATGATTCTTGAAGCTGCTGAAAAAATCCGCGATCTTGCCATCGGCGGAACTGCCGTCGGAACAGGCATTAATGCCCACCCTGAATTCGGCAGCACCGTTGCCGAAGAGATCAGCGCTCTGACCGGGCAGACATTCAAAAGCTCGCCTAATAAGTTTCATGCGCTGACAAGCCATGATGAACTGACACACGTGCATGGGGCGCTTAAAGCGCTTGCGGCAGATCTCATGAAAATCGCCAATGATGTCAGATGGCTTGCGAGCGGACCTCGCTGCGGAATCGGCGAGCTGCTTATCCCGGAAAATGAGCCGGGAAGCTCGATCATGCCTGGAAAAGTAAACCCTACGCAAAGCGAAGCGCTGACAATGGTCGCATCCCAGATCATGGGGAATGACGCAACGATCGGCTTTGCCGCGAGCCAGGGGAACTTTGAACTGAACGTCTTTAAACCTGTGATTATTTACAACTTCCTCCAATCCGTTCAGCTTCTTGCCGACGGCATGAATTCATTCCATGACAAGTGTGCTGTAGGAATCGAACCTAATCGGGAAACAATTGAGAAGAACCTGACCAACTCTCTCATGCTGGTTACGGCTCTAAACCCGCATATCGGATACGAAAATGCTGCGAAAATCGCGAAGCTGGCTCATAAAGAGGGGCTGACGCTGAAAGAAGCGGCTCTCAAGCTGAACCTTTTGACAGAGGAGCAGTTCGACGAAGTTGTTAAACCTGAAGAAATGGTGAAACCGAAAGCATAATCAACAAACCGGCTGCATGCATTGCAGCCGGTTTTGTTTTGCGGATCATCCGTGCGGATGGTGCATGTCTTTTTTGAGCAATTCGGCGAGTTTGTCCGTTTCTTTTCGAATCGCGGGATATTCCTTCAAGTTGGCTATCATGCCTTTGATAATGGCGTTTTTGCGTTTTTCTTTTCTCAGCTCTTTCTCCAGAATATCCAGGCTTTCGGCAAGGTCTGCAGGAGGAGCGCCGTTGTACTGCTTGTTCGCTTTGACGCGCATTTCATTGAGCAGGGCGTCCTTCAGCGGATCAAATGTGTAAAATGGGCCGAACCACTCGTCTGCTTTTTCGAATGGGATCAGCGGCTGGTCATTGCGCTTGATCATCCCCTTCGCCAAATCGTCGAGGCGGTTCAGCATGTGGTCGGCGAGAGACTGCAGGTCGAACGAATGGTGCAGCAAAATCATCAGCTCAAGGTAGACATCGCTCATTCCGTTGATCATAAAGCACAGTTCGGCGCTGTACGGTTCAATGTCTTTGCCGTAAATGTTCTGGATGTTTTCGATGTGCAGCCTGAGCGTGGTTCTCCGCATTTTTTTCGCAAACGCCTCAATTTCTTCATTGATCGGCATCGACCGCTCATTAAACTGCATCGTGATAAACTCTTTATGCTCCAAAATGTTTTCGAAAAAAACGACGAGCTGCATCCGGTACACATCGCGCGGATTGTCATGCTCCGTTTTGATTTTCTGGATTCGGGTAAAGATTCTTTCATAGTAGTAGTGAAGGACTGAAAGGAGGAGCGCTTCTTTTGATTTAAAATAAATGTAGAAAGCGCCTTTTGACATTTGGCACTCTTTTGCAATCTCTTGAACTGAAGTAGAACTGTATCCTTTTTTAGCGAAAAGTTTGATGGCTGTTTCAATAATGACTTTCTCTTTTTGTTTCATAGCTTTCACCTTCCTGAAAGATCGAACCCAAAAGCGGCTTTCGGCGGACCGGGGTGACTGGCGGGTCACTTTTTTTGCTCCGTTATATTTTTAACTAGATTGTAACTTGTTTTTTTGTTTGATATTATTTATATTATAAAGTAAGGTGACCGAGTGGTCAAAATTTGCGGAGAAAGGGTGAAGGTTGATGAAAGAAATCGATGACATGATCAGGCGCCTGCGCAGCAGGGGAATTAAGGTGGACAAAGTTAAATATCCAAAGCACGTCCTGTGCGAAAAGAAATGGATGAAAAAGCCAAAAAACACAGTGAAGCCGAGCTACCGGGATTTCAACGGCTATTCGTTTATATGAAAAAAGACTGCAGCGTCTACAGTCTAATTTCTCGGAACGGATATTGAGTAGCACACACCGGTTTGATCATTCCGAATGGTCATGTCAGCATGGTGGAGCGTTAAGATTCGTTTAACGATGCTGAGTCCAATGCCGAATTCGCCTTTCTTCCCTTTATTAAAAGGCTCATACAGGCTGGAAAGCATCTCTTCTTCAATGTGCGGTCCGTCATTTTTAATGGTGATCAACGTATGTTCTTTCGTCGACCTGACGCTGATGTCAATGAATGTCTCCGCATAGCGGATCTGGTTTTCAAGAACGTTTTCCAACAGCTTGCTCCATTGTTCTTGATCGCCCGTCAACATTGTTTCCTCTTCAAGATCAATCTTCCAGTTCAATTCTTTTTTGGACCATCTCAAGCGTTCAACAACTTCTTTAATGACCTCTTGTATATCAAAAGTTCCGTACTGTCTTTCTTGTCTCAGCAAATAATCAAGCTTTGTCAGATAAAGAAGATCCTTGATTTTCTTTTCAAGTTTTTCAGCTTCGCCTTCAATGACTTCAATCGTGTTTTCCAAATCTCCTTTAGGGTAGATGCCGTCTTTGATCGACTGGGTATACCCGCGGATGACCATGACCGGCGTTTTCAGGTCGTGGGAGATGTTTTGCAGGAGCGTGCGTTCTGTCTCATCTTTCTGGATGAGCTTTTGCCGCATGTCTTCAATGGTGTGCCCCAGCTTGCCGATTTCGTCTTCCCTGTCGACAATCACGGGATCATCCCAATCCTGTTTAGAGATTTGTTTGACGTGCTTTTCAAGCGTGACGAGCGGTCTTGATAAATATTTCGCCAGCCAAATAGAAGGAATCCAGCTCAGCAAAATGACGACGATCAAAATAAACAGCAGCTGCTTAAACAGCGTATGAGACAAATCGTCCCTGTATGAATCAAGCGCATAGGATAACAACAGAAACGTCTGGTCCTGGGTCTGGATTTTTTTGAGCACAAAGAAAACGTGCTCTCCGTTGACATTCTCCGAATACCTTTTCGATGACTCGTCCTGCCTTTTCCCGAGCTTCTGCACCTTCTCGATAAATGAATCGGGGAGAATCTGCGGGCTCTGATAGACGGTTCCTTTCTCAGGCAGCAGGACGTGCTGAACGTGGCGGTTTGTGCTTCGCGAGCCGCTGCTTCCGCCGAAGCCTCTTTCCGGTGAATCGGAAAATCCGTATTCCGTCAGAACATGCTGCTCATTTTCAATGTTTGTATAAATTTCATCAGTGAAAAAGTTCTGCAGTGTCGTCGAGAATAGAAACGTCAGCAAAATCGAGACCGTTAACAGGATGCCGCAAATGACACTCCAAATTTGAAAGGCGAGCGACCTGTTCTTCATGATTTCAACATCCTGTAGCCAAACCCGTAGATGGTTTCCACTTTCAGTTCGGGCATTTTCTTGCGCAGCCTTCTGACAAGATCGTCGACGACGCGGTCGGTTCCGAAGTAATCGACTCCCCAGACGCTGGTGAGAATATCCTCCCTTGAAAAGGCGCGGCCCTGGTTGTTTATAAATAGAAGCAGAAGATCAAATTCCTTTGACGTCAAATTGATCATGCTGCCATTTTCATAGACTTCTCTCAAGTCTTCATAGACTTCATAGCAGGAAACCGGCGTTCCTTTTTTCTTCTCAGGCGGTTCTTCTTTATAAATCAGCTTGAGCAGCTTTTGCACGCGGATGATCAGCTCCCTGGGGAGAAACGGCTTAGATATATAGTCGCTGCTGCCCAGTTCAAGCCCCAGCACTCTGTCAATGTCGGCATCGCGCGCAGAAATAAAAATGACGGGGACTTCCGGATCTTGATTTTTTATTTCTTTTATTAGCGTATACCCGTCGATATCTGGTAACATGATATCGAGAATCCATAAATGAGGTGACTGGCCTATTTTTTGCCTGGCGCTTTCACCGTTTAGAAAAGAAGTGACGTGCCAGCCTTCACTCTCTAAGTATTTTGTCAGCAATTCATTTAAATTCTCTTCATCTTCAACTAGATAAATGGAGTATGACAAGGGCGGTTCACATCCTTTCTACGTCATTATACTAGTTTTAACATAAGTCTGGTCAATTTTCATAATTTCACATATTCTTTTCATTTTTATCCCACAATGTTTTCGTAACATATTCATCAGGGAAGAAAGGGAATGAAAACAGAGTGAACGATGGCCGGGTCTCTTTTTTTGTGGATGTTAAAGCTTTAATGCCATTTGCGATAGTTGAAGACAAGAAAAATAAAGGAAGTGTACGCTTATGGATTTTAGACGCGATGACGAACAAAAACATGCAAATGAAGAGCAGTTTCACGAAGAAGCGCAGACGCCGCAAACGGCAGGTTCTGAGGAGCAGCAGTCAGAACAGCCGGCAAAGGAGCCCGAGCTGATTTTAAAGAAGGATACAGACGATCAGTCAGATCTTACGAATAAAGAAACCGCTGCAGCCCTGGAAGATGCCAGGGAAACGAGAGCGGCAAAAGAAAAGCGGCGCAAGGCTTCGTGGCTGAGCCCGATTTTGGGCGGGATCATCGGAGGCGGCTTGGTGCTTGGAATCTCCCCGTATCTGCCGGGCGATCATCCGAGCGAAACTGCCGGAACCGGACAGACAGAGCCAAAGCAGTCGCAGAATTTCACCACAAAACCTGTCACGAACGCAGATAACGTACCTGATATGGTGGAAGATTTGGAGCCTGCGATCGTCGGAGTTTCAAATATTCAAACGAGCTTCGGCTTCTCTGAAGACGACGTGGAGGAGAGCGGCACGGGATCAGGCGTCATCTTTAAGAAAGACGGCGGCAAGGCCTACATTATCACAAACAACCATGTCGTTGAAGGCGCCTCGAAGGTGACCATCTCCTTATACAACGGAAAGACCGCGGATGCCAAGATTATCGGCAGCGACGCTTTGACTGATCTGGCTGTTTTAGAGATCAGCAGCAAAGGCGTTGATAAGGTTGCAAGTTTCGGAGACTCCGCAAAACTGCGCGCCGGCGAAAAAGTAATTGCGATCGGGAACCCTCTCGGCCTTCAATTTTCAAGAACGGTTACAGAAGGCATCATCAGCGGTGTCAACCGGACGATTGAAGTCTCAACATCTGAAGGGAATTGGGATATGAACGTCCTTCAGACAGATGCGGCGATCAACCCTGGAAACAGCGGCGGGCCTCTGATTAACAGCAGCGGGCAGGTCATCGGCATCAACAGCCTGAAGATTAGCCAAAGCGGTGTTGAATCGCTTGGCTTCGCGATTCCGAGCAACGATGTTCAGCCGATCGTTGACGAGCTTTTGGAAAAAGGGAAAGTGGAACGGCCTTTCCTCGGCGTGCAAATGATCGATATGCAGCAGGTGCCTGAACAGTACCAGCAAAATACGCTCGGCCTATTCGGAGACCAGCTTAATAAAGGCGTGTACATCGATAAAGTATCGCCGAAATCGCCTGCGGCAGACGCGGGTATGAAAGCCGGCGACGTCATCACCAAAATGAACGGCAAAAACGTCGAAACCACCTCAGACCTCAGAAAAATTCTTTATACAGAAGCAAAAGCAGGAGATACTGTCACATTTGAGGTGCTGAGAAACGGAAAGCAAACAACAATGAAAGCAAAACTTGCGAAAAGCAAATCATAAATAAAAGCCATGGCAAACGCCATGGCTTTTTCATATTACTTGTCCAAAAATGAAGAAAGCATCCAAATCTGCTTATCAATTTCCTCTGTCAGGGCGATATAAAGGTCAGCGGTAGAATGATCTGATTTATCTTCCGCAAGTTCGATGGTATGCTGAATTTCATCGCGGATTTGACGGTAATCGCTTACCAGTGCGGAAACCATTTCTTCGGCCGTTTTTTCGGCTCCGTTTTCCTCAATTGTGCCGTGGTCAATGTATTCTTTCATTGTGGCGAGCGGCTGTCCGCCGATGGCCAGCAAGCGTTCCGCGATCACATCTGCTGTTTCTGACGCATGGTTGTATAGCTCTTCAAATTTTTCATGTAGGGTAAAGAACTGCGGCCCTTTTACGTACCAGTGAAAACGGTGAAGCTTCGTGTAAAGGATGAACCAGTTTGACAAATTCGTATTCATTGAGTTTTCAAGTACAGGATTTTGCTGTTTTAATTGTTGAGAGATCATATGATATTTCCTCCTCGTGTTTTTCATTTGTTAATTATATTATAACAAATACAAAATTAAAATCAATACTAAATTATAATTATTTTAAATTACCTCATTTAAGCAATTTTTTTATGACCGCACGTTCCCAAATCCGCCATGGCAGGATTTGGTGGAGAAGGATCGAGAGACGGACGCCCCTGCCGATCGGATAGCGCAGCCTGTTCAGCCGCTTTTTTGCAGCGAGTCGGCAGATCAATTCAGCCACATCATCCGGGTTTCCGTAATGTTTGCGGCTCGCTGCAATGTAGGCGGAGATCCGCTCGAAATATGTTTTGTACTGTGATTCGGCATCAGGTGCAGTGACTTGGGCGGCAAACGATGTCTCCCAAATCGCCGTCTGGTACGATCCCGGCTGGACGACGGCCACATTGATGCCGAATGGACGGAGTTCGAGGCGGAGGCTTTCTGAAAAGCCTTCAACTGCATGCTTTGATGAAGCATATGCCGAGAAAGCGGGGAAAGCGATCCGCCCGCTGATGCTGCTCAGATTGATGATTTTGGCGCCGCTGTGTTTCTTCATATAAGGAAGGACCGCTTTTGTGACTGCCACCAGGCCGAAAACATTGGTGTCATACTGTTTTCTGTAGTCGCCAAGAGAAAGCTCTTCAGCGAATCCGCCGTATGCCGTTCCTGCATTATTGATGAGAACGTCTATCTGTCCGTACTGCTTCAGCTCTTCGGAAAATGAGGAAATCGATTGTTCGTTTGTGACATCAAGTTCAGCGACGGCAATCGATGACTCGATCGACAGCTCCGCTATACGGTTCCGCAGAGCTTCCGCTTTTTCTGGATGGCGCGCCGTTGCGATTACGAAATGAGTGCTTGCGAGTTTTAAAGCGGTCAATAAACCAAATCCGCTCGTCGCGCCCGTTACAATTGCGATTTTATTGTTCAATGAGTTTCCTCCATTCAAAATTTTGGCTTGTTGACAAGAAAAGGCTTGTCAGCGACAGTTCATCATTGGTAAAATTTAAAAAGTGCTAAAAGACCTATTTTTATAAAAATTGCAAAAGAGAAAGAAGGCAGGGTGACACGATGAATGTTAAACGATCCCTCCTGTTCATTATTGTACTATGTCTGACGCTGTTTTTTCATAGCTCGGCTCAAGCAGGAGAAAAAAACAAACCGGAAATCAAAAGCGTTTCCGCTATATTGATCGATGGGAAATCGGGCCAGGTCCTCTATGAAAAAAACAGCCGCAAAAAAATGTATCCAGCCAGCATAACCAAAATTGCCACGGCGATTTATGCAATAGAAAACGGAAATTTGGAAGATCGTGTGAAAGTCAGCAAAAATGCCGCTCAAACGGAAGGATCAAGCGTATATCTGGAAGAGGGGGAGTCGGTTCCATTAAAACGGCTGCTCCAAGGGCTGCTGATGAATTCGGGAAATGACGCCGGTACGGCGATCGCCGAACATCTCAGCGGAAGCGTGAAACAGTTTGCGGATGATTTGAACGCGTTTATTGCCGAACATGCCGGAGTGCATGACACTCATTTTATGAATCCTCACGGGCTGTTTGACAAAAATCATTATACGACGTCTGCCGACATGGCGAGAATTACTGAGTACGCAATGAAAAACAAAACGTTCCGAGCGCTTTTTTCGGAAAAGCAAACGGATTGGCACGGACAGACATGGGACACGACGCTTAAAAACCATCATCGAATGCTGACGGGTGAGATTCCTTACAAAGGTATAACCGGCGGCAAAACAGGATTTGTGGATGAATCAAAGCATACCCTTGTCACGACGGCAACGCGGGGCAGCCTTGATTTAATTGCGGTCGTCATGAAGGCAGATAGCAAGAAAATGATGTACAGCGATACAAAAGCTCTTCTGGATGAGGGATTTCACAATTTCGAAACACAAGAACTCAAAAAGGGAGAAGCGTTTACGGACCAGAACGGGACGAGCCATGAACTGAAGGACCCTTTATACGTTACGAAAAAGAAAGGCGAAGTTCTGAGTGAAAATGTAGACACGGACGGAATCCTTAACATTAAAGGGGAGGATGGCAGGCTGCTTCAAGCCCTGCAAATCGCAGAACCATTCAGCGCGGAAATGACAAACGGTACAGATGCTATTCAGGGTCAACCGCAAAGTAAAGGCGGATTGTTTTTATTTGTGTTCGGCCTAATCGGTTTATTGACGGCCAGCTATGCGGTCAAGCGGATGAGGCAGCTGTAATATGATAAGGGAAGAGGCGAGCCGGCTCACAAGCCGGCCGTTTTTTTATTTGCCCTGAAAAGGCAAATTTATCTTATAATGGAAACAAGCCAATGAAAGGGGACGGGAACAATGACATTTCATCAACTTAAGGATACGTGGGATCTCGAGGTTTTCTTTAAAGGCGGGAGCGGCTCCGCCGAATTCCGCCAATATTTAAATGAGATTAAAACACTGCTTTCAACTTTTAAACGTTCGGCCGAGGCTCTTACCGTCTCAAAAAGCGGCCTTGATGAATTGAAAGAAACGCTGGCGCTTTTTGAAACAATTGATGTTAAAATCCGCGAAGCAGACGCTTTTGTCGGATGTCTCCAAGCCCAGGACACCGCGGATTTAAAGGCGAATGCCCTTAATTTTGAGGTCACCCGGCTCGCTGCCGATGCGCAGAAGGCGCTGGTCGTGCTTGACAGCAAATTTGCCGTTGTCCCAAATGTAGAATGGGAAGCGATCCTTCAAGATGAAAGCATTTCCGATATCGCTTATATTTTGAATGAGAGAAGAGAGCGGGTAACGGAAAAGCTTAGTTCCGAACAGGAAACATTGATTCAAGGCTTGTCTGTTGACGGATATCATGCCTGGGGCGATATGTACGACAGCATCGTCGACCAAATTCAAATTCCGTATGAAGAAGATGGCGAGACGAAAATTCTGTCTGTCGGACAGGCGCAGAACCTGACATCTAAACCTGACAGAAAGATCCGCCGCTCCGTATCGGAAAATTTGGACCACGGCTGGGAACAGCACGCTGATTTGCTCAGCAGCACGCTGAATCACCTCGCCGGTTTCAGACTGAACGTCTATGAGGCGAGAGGCTGGGACAATGTATTGAAAGAACCGCTGGACATCAACCGCATGAAGCAGGAAACCCTTGATGTCATGTGGCAGGTCATTATTGATCATAAAAAGCCGTTTGCAGACTATCTTTCCCGGAAGGCGTCTTTGCTCGGACTGGATAAACTGAGCTGGTATGACGTCGAAGCGCCGATCGGTTCAGCAGCAAAGGAATATTCGTATCAAGAGGCAGCCGCTTTTATTACCGGGCAGTTTAAAACGTTTGGAAAAAAGCTCTCCTCCTTTGCTGAAAAGGCGCTCAGAGACAGATGGGTTGAAGCTGAAGACAGGGGAGGAAAACGTCCGGGCGGCTTTTGCGCCAATTTTCCTGACAGCGGGGAATCAAGAATATTTATGACATTTGCAGGAAGCCAGTCAAACGTTTCCACCTTGGCGCATGAGCTTGGCCATGCCTTTCATCAGGAATCCATGCTGGACGTCAGGCCGCTGAACAGGGCGTATGCGATGAATGTGGCGGAAACGGCGTCCACCTTTGCAGAAATGATCGTGGCCGATGCGGCGTTAAAACAAGCCGGTTCAGACGAAGAAAAAATCGTCCTTCTGGAAGATAAGGTTCAGCGGAGCGTCGCCTTTTTTATGAACATTCACGCAAGGTTCCTATTTGAAACCCGCTTCTACGATGAACGAAAAAACGGCGTCGTATCCGCCGGAAGGCTGAACGAACTGATGGAAGAAGCTCAGAAAGAAGCGTTTTGCGGTGCGCTTGGCGAGTATCATCCGTATTTTTGGGCATCAAAGCTTCATTTTTATATTACGTCTGTTCCGTTTTACAATTTTCCTTATACGTTCGGCTACTTGTTTTCGCTTGGCATTTACGCGCAAGCGCTGAAAGAGGGTGCGGCATTTGAAGAAAAATATATTGCTCTCTTAAAAGATACAGCCTCCATGTCTGTTGAGGAACTGGCCATGAAGCATCTCGGCGCCGATCTGACGAAGCGGGATTTCTGGGAAGCGGCCATTCAGCCGGCTGTCCGAGATGCAGAAGCATTTTTAG
This sequence comes from Bacillus sp. FSL R7-0646, assembly GCF_037969865.1. Taxonomy (NCBI): domain Bacteria; kingdom Bacillati; phylum Bacillota; class Bacilli; order Caryophanales; family Bacillaceae; genus Bacillus; species Bacillus sp. FSL R7-0646. The sequence continues at coordinate 3,307,069 of NZ_CP150217.1, read as the reverse complement.
CGATGACATAAATGCTTCCGCTTAGATTGAATGAGTTTCCGCAAAGTGGACATAGCTAAGGATAATGTGCATAGAGGAGATGAACGGGATGAATCAATTTCGGATGGCCGTTATCGCTCTCGTCCTGATCCTGATGACCGGCTGCGGCTCCATAGCGGAAGAACATGCGGAAGGCAAGGAGGCCGTTCCCGATAACGCCCCTGTTTCAGATGTGAAAAGCGTGCCTTACGCTGCATTTGCATTGGAAGTGAACTATGGCCATGGAAAGCACAATACGTTTGAAGCCGTATACGACAAACAGGAGCGGGAAGAAGCATCGATTAAAGACTATCTGAACGGAGCGGACCGCGAAGGGGAGGAAGCTTTAAACGAAATGAAAATGGTTTTAAGCGAGCTTTCGATCGCCAAATCCGATTCAGAGCAGGACGTGATCAGCAATGTGCTCGAGGCCTTCAATCTTGACGAACAATATGACCGGTTTCAGCTGCGGGTGAAATGGCCTGATGGCACGTCCAGAATCTATAACGGAAAATAAACAAAAGAGCATTTCCAAACTGGAAATGCTCTTTTTTGCTTAAGATTTTAAAAAGTATTTTTCGATGTCATCAAGGAACAGATACGCTGCTTTTACGCCGCCGGCCGTCGTCCAGATCGCATCGTCGACTTCATGGGCGTTTCCGGTTTTTACAGCGTTCAATTTTTTCCACAGCGGATCGCTTGTCCAATCGTTTTGCCATGTTTCAGCTTCTTTTTTGCTTTCGGCAGGTTTATATGTGAAATAGAACAGGACATCTCCGTCCATATCAGGGATCGATTCTTTATTTTCCGTCATAAAAACAAATTTGTCGTCTTGTTTCTCAAACAGTTTTTCCTGTTTTTCCGGATACTTGAATCCGAGCTGATCCAGGATAATTCCCGGGAAAGAATCTTTATAGTAAATCCTTGATTGGCCGGCCATAAATCTGATTACCGACACCCGTTTCTTTTTCTGGTCGCCGAGCTTGTCGCTTAATTCGCTGACTTTTTTATCGAAATCTTCTAAAATTTCTTTGCCCTTTTTCTCTTTATTCACCGCTTTCGCGTAGAGAGAGAAGTTGTCTTTCCATTCTCCGCGCAGCGTCTCAGAGAAGACAGTCGGAGCAATTTGTTTAAGCTTGTCGTAGATTTTTTCATGCCTCATTTTATTTCCGATGATTAAATCAGGCTTCAGCTCGGCAATCGCTTCGATATTCGGTTCGCCTTCTAGCCCGACTTGCTTAACGCCTTTCATATCGGCTTGAATATGCTGATACCAAGGATCGCCTGTCCAGGATTTGACTGCACCCACAGGTTTGATTCCGAGTTCCAAAAGCGCTTCGGTTCCTTCATTTGTCAGGACGACGACTCTTTTCGGGTCTGCAGGCACTCGGTCTTCCGTACCCATTGCATGTTTAACGGTGATCGTATCTTTATTCTCTCCGCCCTTTGCAGAGTCATCTTTGCCTCCGCCGCAGGCTGCAAGAATTGAAATCGCTAACAAAGCGATAAATCCAACAATTGACCATCTCTTCATGTGTGTCCTCCTTAGGTATGTAAGTCATTCATCCTGATCATAATTTTTGATCAGAATTTTGTCAATTGTTAATTGAAAATGATTTTCAAGATCAGTGTTATCTGATACAATAACCAGTAGATGTTTCAGTCAAACTAGGAGAATTTTAATTTATGCTCTTAAGAACGAATAAATATAGAACAATCGCACTACTGTCGTTTATTTTGGTGCTGGCTGCCGCCGTTTGCGCCAGTATCGTATACGGTTATACGAATACGTCATGGTCGATGGCCTACAAGGCTTTTACGGACTTCAGCGGCTCTAATGAACATCTGGTCATCAAAAACGTGCGTTTGCCGCGCGCGCTGATCGCTGCAACTGTCGGCGCTTCCCTCGGGGTAGCCGGCGCTTTAATGCAGGCGATGACAAAAAATCCGCTTGCTTCTCCGGGAATTTTCGGTGTGAATGCGGGCGCCGGCTTCTTTGTTGTTGGAGCGCTGTTTTTCTTTCATGTCAGTTCGCTTCAGGCGATTGCATGGATCTCATTTTTCGGCGCAGCCTTTGCCGCGCTTGTCGTCTATTTTGTCGGCTCTCTCGGAAGGGAAGGTCTGACGCCGGTCAAGCTGACGCTTGCAGGGGCGGCGATGTCAGCGCTGTTCTCATCACTGACGCAAGGAATGCTTTCCGTTAATGAAGCAGCTCTTGAGCAGGCGCTGTTTTGGCTTGCGGGCTCTGTCCAGGGGCGCGACCTCAGCCTCTTGGTCTCCGTTCTTCCATATATCGTGCCCGCATTCATCATCAGCTTTTTGCTAGGATCCAAAATCAATGTCTTAACAATGGGGGAGGAAGTGGCAAAAAGCCTCGGCCAAAAAACGTGGCTGATTAAAGCGCTGATGGCGGTTTCGATTGTCCTGCTAGCCGGGGGATCTGTCGCCGTGGCCGGGCCGATCGGCTTTATCGGCATTGTCATCCCGCATTTTGCTAAATTTATCGTCGGGCACGACCATCGCTGGGTTCTTCCGTACTGCGCCGTGCTTGGAGCCATCCTGCTCGTTACCGCAGACATTGGCGCAAGGTACCTGATCATGCCTGAAGAAGTACCTGTCGGCGTCATGACAGCCATCATTGGGACACCCATTTTTGTCTATATCGCGAGAAGGGGGTTCCAAAAATGAAAAATTACCGCACGCTGAGAATCGGAAAAGGCGGCATTTCACTGTTGATCGGCAAAAAAGCGCTGTTTTCGTTCATGATCCTATTGGTGTTGACGGCTTGTGCCGTCGTCCTCAGCGCCGGCATCGGCGAACGTTTTATTTCGCCGGGAGCCGTCGCGAAAACGTTTTTGGGCATGGGTGATCCGGGCGATGACCTGATTATCATGTCCTTCAGGATGCCGCGGATTTTGGTCGCTCTGTTTGCCGGAATCTGTCTGGCGGCTGCCGGATCGATCCTCCAGGGTCTGATCCGCAATCCGCTCGCTTCGCCGGATATCATCGGTGTGACCGGCGGGGCTTCAGTCGCCGTTGTCTTGTTTTTAATGCTGTTTTCCAATAAAAATAATGCGCTTACGGTCAGCATCAGCTGGCTCCCGGTTGCCGCATTTGTCGGCGCTGCCCTCGCCGGAATGCTCGTTTATTTTCTTTCATATAAAAACGGCTCTTCGACTTTCAGGCTCGTTTTGATCGGAATCGGATTTTCGATGCTTGCCCAGTCGCTGACGACATTGTTTATGATAAAAGGACCGATATACAGAATGTCCCAGGCGAACGTCTGGATTACCGGATCAGTATATGGCTCCAACTGGCAGGATGTGAACGTTTTATTGCCGGCTGCGCTTGTCCTTTTGCTGATATCGGCAGCCGCCGCCAGAAACGTCAATATCCAGACGCTCGGCGAAGAACTGGCGACAGGAGCGGGCAGCTCGGTTCAGCGAAACCGCTTTTTGCTCCTGCTTCTGAGCACTGCTTTTGCCGGAATCGCCGTTGCTTTTGCCGGAACTGTCGGTTTTGTCGGTTTGATGGCCCCGCATATCGCAAGAAGGCTTGTCGGATCGTCATTCGGCGCCCTCTTGCCGGTTGCCGCGCTGATCGGAGGATTGCTCGTGCTGATTGCCGACATCATCGGCCGCACGCTTTTTTCTCCCGTTGAAGTGCCTGCCGGTGTGTTTACCGCCGCGATCGGCGCCCCTTACTTTATCTACTTGCTGTATAAAAGCAGAAACCAATAAAAGGAGAGATTTCATTTATGAGTGCCATTTCAACAGAAACGTTAAGCTTAGGTTATGGAGAAACAATCATTATTGATGAGTTAAACTTAACGATCCCAAAAGGTGAAATCACCGTATTTATCGGCAGCAACGGCTGCGGTAAGTCGACTCTCCTTCGGTCTCTCGCACGTTTGATGAAGCCAAAGGGCGGTTCGGTGCTCCTCGAAGGCAGCTCCATCGCCAAGCTTCCGACGAAAGAAGTGGCAAAGGAGCTGGCCATTCTTCCTCAAGGCCCTTCGGCTCCGGAAGGCTTGACCGTTCTCCAGCTCGTTAGGCAGGGGCGGTATCCTTACCAAAACTGGCTGAAGCAATGGTCAGCAGAAGATGAAGAGGCCGTGCAAAGGGCTTTGAAAGCGACAAGAATGGAAGAACTGGCTGAGCGTACAGTCGATTCCTTGTCAGGAGGCCAGCGGCAGCGCGCTTGGATCGCGATGACGCTCGCCCAGGAAACGGATATCATTTTACTGGATGAACCGACGACATACTTGGATATGACGCATCAAATCGAAATTCTGGACCTATTGTTTGAATTAAATGAACACGAAAAGCGCACGATCGTGATGGTGCTGCACGATTTGAACCTCGCCTGCCGCTACGCCCACCACCTCGTCGCGATTAAAGATAAAAAGATATATGCCGAAGGCCGGCCTGAATCCATTATCAACTGCAAGCTTGTACAGGACGTTTTTGAAATGGACTGCGAAGTGACGAAAGATCCGCTTTTCGGCACGCCGCACTGCATTCCGTACGGAAAAGGAAGATGCATCGTCCAGCAGGTGGTTCAGTCCCATGCTTAATTTAACAAAAGAGGAGCTTGAGTCATTGCTTCGTTTCCGCCTTGGAACGAAGCAGACCGGCTCCTTATTCTCTGTTAAAGGAAACATGCTCCTTGATGAGGATTTTTTAGGCCGTTATGCAGAAGCTATAAAAGACAGGCTGAACGCTCCGAATCAAAAAGTTGCGGCTTCAATGCTCGTTAAGCGCGGCGGCATGCTTGCTGCGCTGCATTTCTATCTGTTTACGGTTTGCGGAAAACGGCTCCCAGCCGACCCGGCTTCCGTATCGTGGGAGATAGAAGCGGATGATCAAGGATGGACGCCGTCGTTTTATTTTCACAAAGGTGCTGAGCTTATCGAAGGGGACCGCACCGAAGAACTGAAAAAATTGACCGAAGATATCTTCAGGCGCCATTTGGGCGGCATGATCGAGGCCTGTCGACAGACATTCTCGATTTCAAAGCACATTCTTTGGGAAAATATTGCGGTTTATCTGTATTGGATGTACGACATGCTTCAGGAAGATCCGAAGCTCAAGGCACGGGCGGCGCGAGATTTCCGTTTTCTTCTTTACGAAGCAGAGCCAGGCCTTTTTGATGAAGGTGAGGACGAAAACCCTCTCAAAAGGTTTTATCCCGGACAGCATGCGGAGGATCGGACACGCACGACTTGCTGTCTGTATTATGCAACAGACGAAAACGGCGTCAAATGCAGAACATGCCCGAGAAATAAACATAAAGAAAGGGTGTCGTGAGTGGAAAAACTCAGGGAGCAGCTGGACGGACTGGTCGAGAAATATACGGAACTGCTTTTGGGCGAAACGGACGAAGAACTGAAAGAACAGGTGAAGATGTGGATCATCTACAGCCATATCGCCAAAAGCATGCCGCCCCTCGCCAAGCATTGGAACGGAGCTTATCCGGATGCGAAGCAGGGGATAAAAGAAGTAATCCGCCAGATTAAAGAACGTAATGAAGCGCACCGGGCGGCTAATCAGAAAAAATAAGCAGAGAGATTCCTCTGCTTATTTTTTGTTTATTGATTTTGCTGATAAGGCGACTGGTCTTGCAGTGTAGAATGGAACTGCTGATAGGACTGCTGGATTTTTTGGGCATCTTCTGCCTCCACCTTGTACCATCCGTTTTGAAACATTACCTGGTACAATCTGCGCTGAGCGTTTTGCGCCTCGTTAAACAGCGGCTGTACGGCCTGGTAAAGCGATTCATGGCTTAGTTCATTAAGCGCCGTCGAGTATGCTGACGTCATATATTTTTCGGTTGTCAGCAGTTCGTTGACAAAATCCCTGTCGTTCATCGCGCTCGTCTTTGGGACAGGGGTTTCCTGATTGCCGATTTTCTGTTGGTTTTGCTGATTCATCATTGACCTCCTATTGCATGTATGCTGACGGGTTTTGCGTTTGATTTTGACGAAGCTGCTCCAATATCATATTGTAATGGTGATGGTGCATTTGGCCGACCCTGTCGAGTTCTGTTTTAAGAGACTGATCCTGGCATTGATCCGCCATAAAATGCGCTTTTTTCATCGCGAGCAGGTTCCAGTTCAGCATATCCTGCAAATACAGATGGTCCTTCGTTGAAATGACCGGCGGCGGTGTTGTCATTCCTTGCTGCTGCATGCGTCTGCCTCCTTTTAGCGTTTATTTTTAGATTTCCTAACACAGCGGAAATTTATACCGGATGCTTAAAGGGGCTTAGTGATCTTCAGGAACATCCATATTATGCTTTTTATATTGCTGGTTTTGGCTTGTCCGTTTACCGCCCGCATCCGTCTTTTTATAATCCGGACCTGCATTGCCTTTTATGCTTGCGGCGCTGACTGCGGCAGAAGATGGATTTTTTCTTTCACGTACCAAGGCCTTCACCTCCTCTCTATTGGTTTGTCCCAAAAGCGGGGAAACATGTAAACACGGCAAGATCATACCCGATGAAAAAAATTCAGAAATTTTGCACCAAGTTATTGAACTCGCTTCCAAAATCTTTTAAGATGAAAGAAGACAGGAGAGTTTATTTTTTTGGAGTAAAAATGAATGAGTATTCATTCAAAGGTGGGGGAGGATCTTTCATGGTCAAGCATATTCGAAAAGCCGCCGTTATCGGTTCCGGTGTTATGGGTTCCGGCATCGCGGCTCACTTAGCCAATATCGGGATTCCTGTATTACTGCTCGATATGGTGCCGCATGAATTAACAGATGAGGAAAGGAAAAAAGGCCGCACCCTTGAAGACCCGGATGTGCGCAATCGGCTGGCACGGACAGCCGTACAAAAGCTGCTAAAGCAAAAACCGGCTCCGCTGACTTCAAAGAAGAATATCAGCCGTATCAGCACAGGGAACATGGAAGACGATTTTGAAAAGATTAAAGATGCCGACTGGATTATTGAAGTTGTTGTCGAAAACCTGGAGATCAAAAAGCAAGTGTTTTCAAAGGTCGATCAATACAGAAAACAAGGAAGCATCGTCAGCAGCAACACATCAGGCATCTCCGTCAGGCAGATGGCTGAGGGAAGGTCCGCTGATTTTAAAAAGCACTTTTTAGGAACGCACTTCTTCAATCCGGCCCGCTATTTAAAGCTCCTTGAGGTGATTCCGATTGACGAAACGGAGCCCGAAGTGCTGTCCTTTATGAAGAAATTCGGCGAAGACGTTCTTGGCAAAGGGGTTGTTGAAGCGAAAGACACGCCAAACTTTATCGCCAACCGCATCGGAACCTACGGCTTGCTTGTGACGGTTCAGGAAATGCTGAAAGGCGGCTACACGATAGGCGAAGTCGATTCGATTACAGGTCCGCTGATCGGACGCCCGAAAAGCGCGACCTTCAGAACGCTCGATGTCGTCGGCCTTGATACATTTTCACACGTTGCCAAAAATGTCTATAACCAAGTCACGGGCGAAGAAAAAAACGTTTTCCGGCTCCCTGAATTTATTGAACAAATGCTCGAAAAAGGCTGGATCGGGAGCAAAGCGAAACAAGGTTTTTACAAAAAAGAAGGAAAAGACATCCTTGAGCTCGATCCGATGACGATGACCTACAGCGCGCGTCAAACATTAAAAACATCGGGACTGGAAGCGGCCAAGCAAATGAAAGGCGCAGGAGCGAGATTGAAAGCGCTTGTTTATTCCGATGACAGGGCGGGAAGCCTCCTTTGGAAGATTACAGCTCCGACGCTTGTATATTCGGCGGAGCTGACAGGGGAAATCGCCGACAGCATAACGGCGGTTGATCAGGCGATGAAATGGGGATTCGGCTGGTCGGAAGGGCCGTTTGAAATGTGGGACAGCATCGGTGTGAAAAGCTCGGTGCAAAAGCTTGAAGCAGAGGGCTGGAAGGTCGCGGACTGGGTGAAGGAAATGCTCGCAAAAGGACATGAAACCTTCTACCTTAAGGAAAACGGAAAGACGTTCTACTACTGTTTTGAAAGCGGCGAATACAGGGCGCTTCAAGAAAACAAGAAAACGATCCATTTGTCGTCACTCAAAGAAACAAAAGGCGTCATCAAGAAAAACAGCGGGGCAAGTTTGGTCGATTTAGGCGATGATGTCGCACTGCTCGAATTTCACTCGAAAAGCAACGCAATCGGCCTGGACATCATTCAAATGCTGAAATTTGCTCTCGAGGAAGTAGACGCCAACTATAAAGGGCTTGTGATCGGCAACCAGGGCAAAAATTTCTGCGTCGGAGCCAATCTCGCGATGATGCTGATGGAAGCTCAAGACGACAACTATATGGAAATTGACATGATCATCCGTCAGTTCCAAGAGACGATGATGAAAGTGAAATACAGTTCCAAGCCGGTCGTCGCTGCTCCGTTCGGCATGACGCTTGGCGGGGGGACTGAGCTATGCCTGCCTGCTGCCCGTGTTCAAGCCTCAAGCGAATCATACATGGGCCTCGTTGAAACAGGCGTCGGTCTGATTCCGGGCGGCGGAGGCAATAAAGAGCTTTATTTAAATTACTTGAAAGGGCTGCCTGAAGGCGTTAAACCGGATATCCAGGAGGCCGCCATCAAGACGTTTGAGACAATTGCCCTTGCAAAAACGTCGACTTCGGCTCAAGAAGCGAAAGAACTGAACATCTTAACCGCAGAGGATCAAATCAGCATCAATCAGGATCACTTGTTATACGATGCCAAAAAACTCGTCCTGACACTTTCCGAAAGCGGCTACCGTCCGCCGGTGAAAGAGAAAGTTCCGGTGACGGGCGAAACCGGCTATGCGGCGCTCCTGCTCGGTGCTGAATCGTTAAAACTTTCCGGCGCCATCTCTGAACACGACATGAAGATTGCGAAAAAACTGGCGTTTGTCATCGCGGGCGGCCGAGTTCCATTCGGCGCCGAAGTAACGGAAGAATACTTGCTCAATTTGGAAAGAGAAGCGTTTCTGAGCCTTGTGAGCGAACCGAAATCGCAGGCGAGAATGCAGCATATGCTTGTGAAAGGCAAACCTTTGCGTAATTAGGAGGGAAAATAATGAAAGAGGCAGTTATTGTATCGGGGGCGAGAACCCCGATCGGAAAAGCAAAAAAAGGCTCATTGAGGACTGTCCGTCCCGATGATTTAGGCGCATATGCGGTGAGAGAGACGCTGAAAAGAGCGGGCGGTTATGAAGGGAATATCGATGATTTGATCATCGGCTGCGCTACGCCGGAAGCCGAACAAGGCTTGAATATGGCGCGCAATATCGGCGCGCTTGCCGGTCTGCCGCACACAGTTCCGGCCGTTACGATCAACAGATATTGTTCATCAGGACTTCAATCAATCGCTTACGGGGCCGAAAAAATCATGCTTGGAGCTGCTGACACGATCATTGCAGGCGGCGCCGAATCGATGAGCATCGTGCCGATGATGGGTCATATCGTCAGACCGAACGCGGCTCTGGCGGAAACGGCTCCTGAATATTATATGGGAATGGGCCATACGGCTGAACAGGTTGCCGTCAAATACGGCGTTTCCAGGGAGGACCAAGATGCATTTGCCGTCAACAGCCATCAAAAAGCAGCCAAGGCGATCGCGGAAGGAAAGTTCGAAGATGAAATCGTCCCGGTGGACGTCACCGTCAGAGAAGTGGATGAACATCATAACCTGAAGGAGCGGACGTTTACTTTCTCTGCCGATGAAGGTGTACGCCCGGGGACAACCAAAGACGTTCTGTCAACGTTGAAACCGGCGTTTTCGGCAAACGGCTCGGTTACGGCAGGGAATTCCTCGCAGACGAGCGACGGGGCTGCCGCAGTGATGATCATGGACAGAGAAAAAGCGGACGCACTCGGGTTAAAGCCCCTCGCAAAATTTCGTTCGTTCGCAGTCGGCGGCGTTCCGCCGGAAGTGATGGGCATCGGCCCTGTGGAAGCAGTCCCAAGGGCGCTGAAGATGGCGGGACTTGAGCTGTCGGATATCGGTTTATTCGAATTAAATGAGGCGTTTGCATCGCAAGCGATCCAGGTCATCAGGTCGCTTGGCATTGATGAAGAAAAAGTCAATGTCAACGGCGGAGCGATTGCGCTCGGACATCCGCTCGGCTGCACGGGTACAAAGCTGACGCTGACATTGATCCACGAAATGCGCCGGAGAAGCGAGCAATTCGGCATTGTGACGATGTGTATCGGCGGAGGCATGGGAGCAGCAGGGGTATTCGAATTAGTTTAATCACAAGGGGGATGGAACAATGGAACAAACAAAAGATCATATGAAAAAAGGCGGCGCCTTTCTGATCGAAGAGGTAACGGCTGATCAGATGTTCACACCGGAAGATTTCACAGATGAACATAAAATGATCGCCAAAACGACTGAGGATTATATTCTCGGAGATGTGCTACCGTACATCGACGAAATTGAAGAGCACAATTTCGATCATTCTGTCAGGCTTCTGAAAAAAGCCGGCGAACTCGGGCTTCTCGGAGCTGACGTTCCTGAGGAGTATGGCGGACTCGGACTTGATAAAATCAGCTCGGCGTTAATCACCGAAAAATTTTCAAGAGCGGGGAGCTTTTCGTTATCGTACGGGGCGCACGTAGGGATCGGCACGCTTCCGATCGTATTTTTCGGAACCGAGGAGCAAAAGAAAAAGTATCTGCCGTCCCTTGCAACGGGGGAAAAGTTTGCAGCCTATGCTTTAACAGAGCCGGGCTCCGGGTCTGATGCATTAGGGGCAAAAACAACGGCCGTTTTGAATGAGGCGGGAACCCACTATATATTAAACGGCGAAAAGCAATGGATTACAAACTCAGCCTTTGCTGATATTTTCATCGTCTATGCGAAAATAGACGGCGAACATTTCTCGGCCTTCATTGTGGAAAAAGACTACTCAGGCGTCTCCACAGGGCCTGAAGAGAAAAAAATGGGCATCAAAGGCTCTTCGACCCGCACGCTCATCTTAGACCAGGTTCAAGTTCCAAAAGAAAACCTATTAGGTGAACCGGGAAAAGGGCATGTCATCGCCTTCAATATTTTAAATATCGGACGCTATAAGCTCGCTGTCGGGACAATCGGCGCTTCGAAACGGGTCATCGAGCTGTCCGCTTCATACGCCAATCAGCGCCAGCAGTTTAAGACACCGATTTCAAAGTTCAGCTTAATTGGGGAAAAAATCGCCAACATGTCAGTCAAACTTTATGCGATGGAAAGCTCTGTTTATCGTACGGTCGGGCTGTTTGAAGACAAAATGGGCACCTTGAGCGAAGAAGAGCAAAAAGACGGGCGCCAGGTTGCGAAATCGATCGCAGAATATGCAATCGAATGCTCCCTTAACAAAGTATTCGGATCTGAAACGCTTGATTATATCGTTGATGAAGGCGTTCAAATCCACGGCGGTTACGGATTCATGCAGGAATACGAAGTGGAGCGGGCTTACCGCGATTCACGGATTAACCGGATTTTTGAAGGCACAAACGAAATCAACCGGCTCATCGTCCCGGGCACCTACATGAAAAAAGCGATGAAAGGCGAGCTTCCTCTGTTTGAGAAAGCAAAGGCTCTTCAGGAAGAACTGATGATGCTCATGCCTGAAGAACCAGGTGACGGCGTTCTCGAACAGGAAAAGTATCTGCTGAGAAACGCCAAAAAGACCGCGCTCATGATCGCGGGACTCGCCGCGCAAAAATACGGAAAAGCGCTCGACCAGGAGCAGGAAATCCTCGTCAACATCGCCGACATTGTCAGCCAGATCTACGCAATGGAAGCAGCTATTTTACGTACTGAAAAAGCCATCCGGGCAACCGGCGAAGACAAAAACGCACAGAAAATTCTTTATACGCAAATTTTTGCGCAGGAAGCCTTTCAGGAAATTGAAAGCCATGCCAAAGAATCGCTCATTGCGATGGAATCAGGCGATTCGCTGCGCATGATGCTGTCCGCGCTGCGCAAATTGACGCGCTTTACGCCTGTCAACGTGATTGAGAAAAAGCGCCAGGCAGCCAAGGGAGTCTTTGAAGCTGAGAAATATATCGTTTAAACGAGAAGCCCTGCTTTAATGCAGGGCTTTCTGAGCTGTTAATAGAACCCGAGCACTGTTTTAGGTTTTTCATTCGATCTATGTTAAAATTACCTCGATTAAATGAGAGGGGTGTATGTATGGCTTTGGATTTTTACTGGTATCCGAAATGCGGGACATGCCGCAAAGCGAAAAAATGGCTCGAAGACCACGGAAAAGAAATCAATGGGATACATATCGCAGAACAGCCGCCGAGCAAGGAAAAACTGAAAGAGCTCTACGAGAAAAGCGGGCTTGAATTGAAGAAGTTTTTCAACACGAGCGGCCAAAAATACCGCGAACTCGGCCTGAAAGACAAGCTGCAAAGCATGTCTGAAGATGAGCAGCTGGAACTGCTTGCATCAGACGGTATGCTGATCAAACGCCCAATTACGACAGACGGCAGTAAAGTAACGGTCGGTTTTAAAGAAGATCAGTTTAAGACATACTGGTTATAACACATCAAAATATGATATCTTCAATGTAGGATCGATTAAAACACTTTATGGAGGGGTTAGCATGAGCACACCGAAAGAGTTGCGTTATTCAGAAGAACACGAATGGGTGAAAACCGAAGGAGATAAAGTCAGAATCGGCATTACAGACTTTGCACAATCTGAGCTTGGAGACATCGTATTTGTCGAGCTTCCTGAAGTGGGAGACGAAATCAAAGCGGACGAGCCTTTTGGCAGCGTTGAATCCGTAAAGACCGTTTCTGAGCTGTATGCCCCGATCAACGGAAAAGTGGTCGAAGTGAACGAAGATCTGGAAGACAGCCCTGAATTCGTCAACGAGTCTCCGTATGAAAAGGCTTGGATGATTGTCGTCGAGCCGTCAGACGCTTCTGAAATCGAAAACCTGATGACAGCCGGGCAATATGAGGACATGATAAAAGAAGACTAAACAGGATAGACATTCGTCGTTTGGATACTCTATATCAGGAGGGGGTGTCCAAATTGACGCTGAAAAAAGAACGTATTGATATTACAGAACATGTGGAAAGCCGATTAAAAAACGGCGGAACGCAGCTGTATCATGAAAATGAGCTGATCGGCCGAATGACCGGCAAGGATCAATACGAGTTGAAATCTGGATATTCATTCCAAGATGAAAAGTTTTACAAAATGGCGGATACCGTAAGCGGACCGGATGCTAAATATGTAGACTGTGATGACCACCAAGGCTGGTGTTAATCAAGTCAGGCGGTGAATATTCACTGCCTTTTTTTACAAGTAAATCTTTAAAGGTGATCCATATGCCGGAAAATGAAAAAGTCATGATCGTCGAAGGGAAATCAGATAAGCAAAAAGTGAAGCATGTCATCGAAGAGCCCGTGGACATCATATGCACAAACGGAACGATCAGCCAGGCAAAACTCGATGAATTCGCTGAGACGCTGTTCGATAAAGACGTTTATATCCTGGTGGATGCCGATGAATCAGGCGAAAAGCTCCGCCGGCAGCTGAAGAGGGAGCTTCCCCAAGCTTCGCATCTATACATTGATAGAGTATACAAAGAAGTCGCTTCCGCCCCGAGTCAGCATGTTGCAGAAGTATTATTTCGTTCAAACATCCGGGTACATACAAAATATCTATTATAAAACGTATTGAGGTGCGGTTCAACAGATGCAAGAACTTCAAGAAAAAGAGCTAAAACGGCTAGAGCATGAAACTTGTCTTCTATATGTATACACGCCGTTCTGCGGAACGTGTCAGCTGGCCGGAAGAATGCTGGAGGTCGTTGATGAAATGATGAAGGACATTCCTTTTTATAAAAACAATCTCAATTACTCCCCGTCATTTGCCAAACAGCAGGAAATTGAAAGCGTCCCGTGTTTTATCCTTTACAAAAAAGGGCGAGTCGTCAAAAAAGAATACGCTTTTCACTCCGTTTCCTACTTATATGATACGATTAAACAAAATCTTGTGGATTAAGGGCGGTTTTGACATATTTCTCGGGAAATAACCAGCAAAAACTTGTCGAGCAATTCCTAAAGGAACTCCTGCAGCAGACAGAGAATCTGTAAGTATGACCAATTTACAGGAGGTTATACAGTTGGAGAAAATGGGATTGATAGAAAGAGAGGGCAAGGCTCTTTTTTTAAAACCTCTATTATCTACAACGGCTTTGCTGATTACGTTTCAAGGAGAGAAAGAAGCTTTTACGTTAGCAATCAACGAAAAAGGGGAAATGGAAAAATATTCTCCTGTAGAAAAAGCTCATTTGACCTTTTTTGGAGAGCAAAGCGAGATTATTGACCTTCTTCATGGCGACATTTCATTGCAGCATCTCGTACAGCGCGGCACTGTTAAAGTAAAAGGCTCTTTTAGAGCTTTATTGAAGCTTGAAGCGATTTTATGGCTGACGGACGGCTTCTTTAAAAACAGCGATCTTTATTCATAGACTTTTTAAAAATTCAAAAAATCGGCACATTCCGTGTATTAGTCAGACAGGGACGGGCGTTTACGCTCGTCTCTTTTCGCCGTAGGACGATTGTCTTACGAAAAATAGTTGACAACTATTTTTTCGCATGATATCCTACTTTAAGAATTCCGATCATAATAATCAAAAAATAAATATATGTTTCTCTTATCCAGAGAGGTGGAGGGAAGTGCCCTATGAAACCCGGCAACCATCAACACGTGTTGAAATGGTGCCAATTCACGCGAAGCGTTATGCTTTGAAAGATGAGAGAAAGGCCCAGACTTTTCCAAAGCCTTTCTGCTCATGTGTGCAGAAAGGCTTTTTTCGTTGATTGATCAGGAATTTAGACAACTATGAGAATTGAGCAAGAAAGCAGGTGATGGCTTTTGATAAATCTTCAAAATGTTTCAAAGATTTATCGGTCAAAGCATGGAGATGTCAATGCTGTCCAAGATGTCACCCTTACGATTAAAAAAGGTGAAATCTTCGGAATTATTGGATATAGCGGAGCCGGAAAAAGCTCCTTGATCCGTCTCTTGAACGGACTTGAACAGCCGACTTCAGGCACGGTTGAAGTAGCCGGCAGAAAAATCAGCGAGATCAAAGGGAAGAAGCTGAGGAAAGCAAGGCAGGAAATCAGCATGATTTTCCAGCATTTCAACCTGTTATGGTCGAGAACGGTGCGCGACAATATTGCGTTTCCGCTGGAGATCGCCGGTGTCAGCAAAGCAAAACGTCTGGAAAGAGTCGCTGAACTGATTAAGCTTGTCGGTCTTGAAGGCAAGGAAAACGCCTACCCTTCACAGCTGAGCGGAGGCCAAAAGCAGCGCGTCGGCATCGCACGGGCGCTCGCAAACAATCCGAAAGTTCTGTTATGCGATGAAGCGACATCAGCGCTTGATCCGCAGACGACTGATTCGATTCTGGGTCTTCTGTCCGATATCAATGAAAGGCTCGGACTGACCATTGTCCTGATCACTCATGAAATGCATGTCATCAGGAAAATCTGCCACAGAGTGGCCGTCATGGAAAACGGAAAGGTCGTAGAAGAAGGCGATGTACTGAACGTCTTCATCAAGCCGAAGGAAGAAATGACAAAGCGCTTTGTTCAGCAGGTAACAGAACCGGTGGAAACAAAGGAAACGCTGAAGCATTTCCTCGAAGAAACGACATCCGGGCGGACGATCAAGCTCACTTTCGTCGGCGAAGCGGCCGAATCGCCGCTGATCACGCAGATCATTCGGAAGTTCGATGTTGAAGTCAACATCCTTCAAGGCAAAATCTCGCAGACTCAGGACGGTGCATACGGTTCATTGTTCATACATGTCGACGGACGTGAAAACGAGGTCAATGACGTGGTCGATTTCATCAAGAGCCGCCAGGTAGAAGCAGAGGTGATCACGAATGTTTGAAAAACTGTTTCCAAACGTAGATATGGAGCAGCTGTGGGAAGCAACGTATGAAACGATATATATGACAGGAATTTCCCTATTGTTTGCTTTTATCATCGGAGTGATTCTCGGCATGCTGCTCTATTTGACTTCAAAAGGCAACATTTGGCAGAACCGAGTCGTTAACGGTGTAATCTCGGCAATCGTCAATGTGTTCAGGTCTATTCCTTTTATCATATTGATTATTTTGCTGCTCGGTTTCACAAAGTTTTTAATGAATACGATTCTGGGGCCGAATGCCGCTCTTCCGGCTTTGATTATCGCATCCGCTCCGTTCTATGCCCGCCTGGTTGAAATTGCTTTGCGCGAGGTCGACAAAGGCGTGATTGAAGCAGCGAAATCGATGGGGGCAAAAACATCGACGATCATATTTAAAGTGCTCCTGCCCGAATCGATGCCGGCGCTGATCTCAGGCATTACGGTTACAGCCATTGCACTGATCGGTTCGACAGCGATGGCCGGAGCAATCGGTTCAGGCGGACTCGGGAACCTTGCCTATGTAAACGGCTTTCAGATGAACAATCCCGATATTATACTGATCGCCACTATTTTCATCTTAGCTATTGTGTTCATCATCCAATTTATCGGGGATTTTATAACAAATAAATTAGACAAACGTTAGGGAGGACACCAACATGAAAAAAGGTTTATTAACAGCTTTATTCATCATTTTTGCAGGCGTTTTGGCCGCTTGCGGATCTTCCAGCAGCGAAGGAGATAAAGACAGCAAAGTCATTACAGTCGGAGCGACGCCGACGCCTCACGCCGAAATCCTTGAAGAAGCAAAACCGCTTTTGAAAGAAAAAGGCTATGAGCTTAAAATCAAAAATTTCACGGACTACAAACTGATCAACAAAGCGCTCGCTACAAAAGATCTTGATGCGAACTACTTCCAGCACGTCCCTTACCTTGAACAGGAAATGAAAGAAAACAAAGATTACGATCTAGTCAACGTCGGTGCGGTACACCTTGAGCCATTCGGCATTTACTCTAAAAAGTATAAATCTTTAAAAGACCTTCCTGACGGTGCAAAAATTATTATGAGCAACAATGCCGCTGAACAGGGCCGCATGCTTGCAATGCTTGAAAATGCGGGACTGATCAAGCTGAAATCAGGCATTGAAAAAGTAGATGCGACAGTAAAAGATATTACAGAAAACAAGAAAAACCTGAAAATCAAAAATGATGTGGCGCCTGAAATGACGGCAAAAGCATACGAAGCTAATGAAGCAGACGCAGTGTTCATCAATGTGAACTATGCGATCCAAAACAAGCTGAATCCGAAAACTGATTCAATCGAACTTGAGTCTCCAAAAGACAATCCTTACGCTAACATCATCGCCGTCCGCAAAGGCGACGAAGATTCTGACAAAGTAAAAGCTCTGATGGAAGTATTGCGCTCTGACGACATCAAAAAGTTCATCGACAAAAAATATAAAGGCTCTGTCATTTCTGTATCTGAGTAAATGAAAGAACACCCCGGTTTCGGAGAAAACCGGGGTTTTTTCGCGTATTTTTTGAAAAGAGGCTCATAATAAAAAAGACTACCTACTGAAAATGGAGGAACAAAACGTGAATCAGCATGAATCAGAAGGCATTATCGAATCCGCACTGCACGAATATAAGGCGGGGATCGGCATCTTTTCCGAAAAAATGCCCGGAATTGCCGCCAAATACAACGAATTTACCGAAGAGTGCTTTAAAAAAGGCGTGCTCAGCGAAAAGGATAAGCAGCTGATCGCACTGGGCATCAGTGTCAATACGCAGGATGAATATTGCATTATTTATCACATCAAGGGCTGCCTGGATTGCGGAGCATCGGAGGAAGAAATTCTTGAGGCAGTCGGTGTAACTGCTGCATTTGGCGGAGGCGCAGCCATGAGCCAAGCCGTCACGCTCGTTTTGCAGGCGATGGAAGAATTCCAGCAGATGAAGCATTGATTTTTCGACCGTGAAAGCATATTGAAAGCACACACATCTTTGCAGAGTTTGTATATAACTGGTACTATGTAAGAAAATCTCTGAAAGGATGATTCATTATTTGTTCAAGCCAAGATCAGCTTGACCTTGAATTCACGGCCGAAATGGAAAAAGCGATGCACAAGTCGCATGGAATGGGGTACGAGGAGTACAGCAGAAGCCATGTGAATCGGCTTGAAGTTGAGAAAAGACGAGAAAAGCAGTATCAAAAAAGCAAGCAGATCGTATCAGACTTGCCCATAATCGGATAAAACGCGAGGGGGACGGATGCCGATCCGTCCTTCTCCATGTTCTTAGAAGCCGCTTGACCTTAATTAAAGGAAAAGGTAAAATTTAAATATGAATACATGATCATATATCAATTTAAGAGGGGGATTTAAAATGGCTCATTCTCACGGACATACAGGACACAGCCACCATGGCAGCCGATCAGCAAATCAAAAAGCGCTGTTCATCAGCTTCGGTTTAATTTTTACTTTTATGATGATTGAAGTGATAGGCGGAATATTGACGAACAGCCTCGCTTTGCTGTCAGATGCGGGACATATGCTCAGCGACGCTGCGGCGCTTGGCTTCAGCCTCTTGGCGTTTAAAATTGGGGAAAAGGCCGCAAGCGCGAGCAAAACATTCGGCTACAGGCGCTTTGAGATTTTGGCTGCGTTTATCAATGGCATCACCCTGCTTTTGATTTCACTTTATATTTTTTGGGAAGCATACAATCGCTTTTTCAGCCCGCCGGAAGTCGCGGGAAGGGGTATGCTTGCGATTGCGACGGTTGGTCTGTTCGTCAACATTGCTGCGGCCTGGGTAATAATGAAAGGCGACACAAGCGGGAATTTAAATATGCGGAGCGCTTTTTTGCACATCATCGGCGATATGCTGGGCTCTTTCGGGGCGATCATCGCGGGCCTCCTTATGCTTTTCTTCAATTGGAACATCGCCGATCCAATCGCCAGCGCCGTCGTCGCTGCTTTGGTTCTCGTCAGCGGCTGGCGGGTGACGAAAGACTCGGTGCATATATTAATGGAAGGAAAACCGAAAGACATTGATGCGGAGGCGCTTAAAAACGGCCTGCTTTCCATCCCGTCGGTCAGGGAGGTTCACGACCTCCACATTTGGTCGATCTCATCCGATATGCCGTCATTAAGCTGCCATATCGTAGCGGATGAAAACAGTGACAGGGATAGAATTTTAAAACAAGTATCAAAATATCTAAGGAAAGAATGCAACGTGGAGCATGTGACGGTTCAAATAGAAGGGGAGCGCTGTTCCCCTCATGAATCGTGCAGCCTGGGAGCAAACCATCCCCGCTCTTAATGACGGATGTACCGATTGTTTTCGACAGCTTGGTAATAAATTCCGCTTTTCTGCCCCGGGAAGTTTTCTTGTCCCAATCTCTTTAAGAACAAATCGTTTTTTGTTAAACTTGAGAACATGTACACGAAAAGATAGGAAGACTATTGTTGTATTCAATTTTCATTTGTTATAAAATTAGAATGAGAATAAATTGAGAATGATGATTATCTATAATTGGAGGTATATTTCATGGCTGCTTCGACATTAACAATCAAAGATCTTCACGTTGAGATTGAAGGGAAAGAGATTTTAAAAGGTGTAAACCTTGAAATAAAAGGCGGGGAATTCCACGCTGTAATGGGACCGAACGGAACGGGTAAATCAACTTTATCCGCGGCGATCATGGGACACCCTAAATACGAAGTGACGAAAGGAAGCATCACGCTGGACGGCAAGGACGTTCTGGAAATGGAAGTGGACGAGCGCGCTCAAGCCGGTCTGTTTTTGGCTATGCAGTATCCGAGTGAAATCAGCGGTGTTACAAATGCCGATTTTCTCCGTTCAGCGATCAACGCGCGCAGAGAAGAAGGCGACGAGATTTCTTTAATGAAATTCATCCGCAAAATGGACGAAAACATGGAATTTCTTGAAATGGACCCTGATATGGCGCAGCGCTACCTGAACGAAGGTTTTTCAGGCGGTGAGAAAAAGCGCAACGAGATCCTTCAGCTGATGATGATCGAACCGAAAATCGCGATTCTTGACGAAATCGATTCAGGTTTGGATATCGACGCCCTTAAAGTCGTTTCAAAAGGAATCAACAAAATGCGCGGCGAGAACTTTGGCTGCCTGATCATCACGCACTATCAGCGCCTCTTGAACTACATTACGCCTGACCATGTGCACGTCATGATGCAGGGCCGCGTCGTGAAATCCGGCGGACCTGAACTTGCACAGCGCCTTGAGGCTGAAGGATATGACTGGATTAAGCATGAGCTTGGAATCGAAGACGAAACTGTCGGTCAAGAAGCGTAAGCGTTAGGGGGATAAACATGACATTGGAAACAAAACTATCTGTAGATCGGGAATATGTCAAAAGCTTCTCTGAGAAGCACCAGGAACCGGCATGGCTGCAAGATCTACGCTTAGAAGCGCTTGAAAAAGCAGAAGATCTGCCGCTGCCGAAACCTGATAAAACAAAAATTACAAATTGGAATTTTACACGGTTTGATAAGCATACTGTAGAAAATAAACCGCTTGATTCTTTGGATGATCTTTCAGATGAGGTCAAATCGCTGATCGATCTTGGAAATGAAGACAAAACGCTTTATGTCCAGAGAGACCAGACGCCGGCTTACCTTTCTCTTTCAAAAGAGCTGCAGGATAAAGGCGTCATCTTTACAGATATTCATACTGCGTTCCGCGAACACGGCGAGCTTGTCAAAAAGTACTTTATGAAAGACGGCGTAAAAGCCGATGAGCATAAATTAACTGCATTGCATGCAGCCCTCCTGAACGGCGGAGCCTTCCTTTACGTACCGAAAAACGTCGAGCTGGAAGCTCCGGTGCAGGCTGTTTATGTCCATGAAAGCAACGATACAACGCTTTTCAACCATGTACTTGTCGTTGCAGATGACAACAGTGCCGTCACATATGTAGAAAACTACATCAGCACGGTGAATCCTAAGGAAGCGGTCTTTAACATCGTGTCAGAAGTGATCACAGGCGCGAATGCCCGCGTGCAATACGGAGCCGTCGACAACCTTTCCGCAGGGGTAACGGCTTATGTCAGCCGCCGCGGAACTGCACTCGGACGCGACAGCAAAATTGAATGGGCGCTCGGTTTGATGAATGACGGAGACACCATTTCTGAAAACACGACGAATCTGCATGGAGACGGCACATTCGGCGATACGAAAACGGTTGTCGTCGGCAGAGGAGAACAGACTCAAAACTTTACAACGCAAATCATTCACCACGGAAAGCATTCAGAAGGCTATATTTTAAAACACGGCGTTATGAAAGATTCCGCGTCTTCGATCTTCAACGGTATCGGAAAGATCGAGCACGGCGCGTCAAAATCAAATGCAGAGCAGGAGTCACGCGTTCTTATGCTGAGTGAAAAAGCGCGCGGCGACGCAAACCCGATCCTATTAATCGATGAAGACGATGTAACGGCAGGACACGCTGCATCTGTCGGCCGCGTCGATCCGGTTCAGCTCTACTATTTGATGAGCCGCGGAATTCCTAAAGAAGAAGCAGAGCGCCTCGTCATTTACGGCTTCCTCGCACCGGTTGTCAATGAACTTCCGATTGAAGGCGTGAAGAAGCAGCTGGTCTCTGTGATTGAAAGGAAAGTAAAATAATGAATGCTAAAGATATTCGCGAACAGTTTCCGATTCTCAGCCAACAGGTCAACGGACACGATCTCGTTTATTTGGACAGCGCGGCCACCTCGCAAAAGCCGCGCGTCGTCATTGAGACGCTTGATGAGTATTACAACTCTTACAATTCCAATGTCCATCGCGGCGTCCATACATTAGGAACAAAAGCAACGGATGGATATGAAGGAGCACGTGAGAAGGTCAGGAAGTTTATAAACGCGAAATCGATGCAGGAAATTATTTTCACAAGGGGTACGACAACGGCCCTGAACACGGTTGCGCTCAGCTATGCCCGCGCAAACCTTAAGCCCGGTGATGAAATCGTCATTACACCGATGGAGCACCATGCGAATATTATTCCGTGGCAGCAGGCTGTCAAAGCAACCGGCGCCACGCTGAAGTACATTCCGCTTCAGGAAGACGGCACCATTTCCTTGGACGATGTCAGGGAAACGGTGACGGAAAATACAAAAATCGTCTCTGCAGCGCATGTTTCAAACGTTCTCGGTACGATCAACCCGATTAAGGAAATGGCCAAAATCGCCCACGAACACGGCGCGGTCATGGTCGTAGACGGTGCGCAAAGCACGCCGCACATGAAAATTGACGTCCAGGATTTGGACTGCGATTTCTATACGTTTTCAGCCCACAAAATGTGTGGTCCGACCGGAATCGGGGTATTGTATGGAAAAAAAGCATTGCTTGAAAACATGGAACCTGCAGAATTCGGCGGAGAAATGATCGATTTTGTCGGTCTTTACGAATCGACTTGGAAGGAGCTGCCTTGGAAATTCGAAGCCGGCACACCGATCATTGCCGGCGCGATCGGATTGGGAGCGGCGATTGACTTCCTTGAAGACATCGGACTTGATGAAATATTAGCGCATGAACACCGTTTGGCGGCATACGCGCTGGAGCGCTTTAAAGAGCTTGAAGGCGCTGTTGTCTATGGTCCGGCCGAACGTGCAGGACTCGTGACGTTCAACCTTGAAGACGTTCATCCGCACGATGTGGCAACCGTGCTGGATGCAGAAGGGGTCGCCGTCAGAGCCGGCCATCACTGCGCGCAGCCTTTAATGAAATGGCTGAACGTCTCCGCCACTGCAAGAGCGAGCTTTTATCTGTATAATACGGAAGAAGACATCGACAAACTGATTGAAGCTCTTCAGAAGACAAAGGAGTATTTCACAAATGTCTTTTAATGTGAACTTGGATACACTGTATCGCCAGGTGATTATGGATCACTATAAAAACCCGAGAAATAAAGGGGTTTTGAATGACAGCATCGTCGTTGACATGAACAACCCGACATGCGGTGACCGGATCAGGCTGACGATGAAGATAACGGACGGTAAAGTAGAAGATGCAAAATTTGAAGGCGAAGGATGCTCAATCTCAATGGCTTCTGCGTCTATGATGACACAGGCGATCAAAGGGAAAGACGTGGAGACCGCCCTTCAAATGTCACGGATCTTTTCAGATATGATGCAGGGCAAAGACTACGACGATTCGATTGATTTAGGAGATATTGAAGCTCTGCAAGGCGTTTCAAAATTTCCGGCCCGAATTAAATGCGCAACATTGTCATGGAAAGCCCTCGAAAAAGGCGTTTCCAAAGAAAACAGCGATAACGAATAAAGATTGGAGTGAAAATGGATGGCTAAGAAAATGCCGGATATCGGCGAATATAAATACGGTTTTGCCGACAAAGACGTTTCCATTTTCCGTTCAGAGCGGGGATTGACAAAAGAAATCGTTGAAGAAATTTCACGCATGAAAGAAGAGCCACAGTGGATGCTCGACTTTCGCTTGAAATCTCTTGAACACTTCTACAATATGCCAATGCCGCAATGGGGCGGAGATTTAAACTCATTAAACTTTGATGAAATCACATACTATGTAAAGCCTTCTGAGCGTTCAGAAAGATCATGGGACGAAGTGCCTGAGGAAATCAAACAGACATTTGACAAGCTCGGAATCCCAGAAGCTGAGCAAAAATATTTGGCCGGTGTATCCGCGCAATATGAGTCAGAAGTCGTTTACCATAACATGAAAGAAGACCTTGAGTCTCAAGGGATCGTCTTCAAAGACACAGACAGCGCCCTCAAAGAAAATGAAGACATTTTCCGCGAGCATTGGGCAAAAGTCATCCCGCCGACTGACAACAAGTTTGCGGCCTTGAACTCAGCGGTATGGTCAGGCGGATCATTCATCTACGTGCCAAAAGGCGTAAAAGTGGATACTCCGCTGCAAGCATACTTCCGCATCAACTCAGAAAACATGGGACAGTTCGAACGGACGCTGATCATCGTAGACGAAGGCGCTCACGTCCACTATGTAGAGGGATGTACAGCACCTGTTTATACGACGAACTCCCTTCACAGCGCGGTTGTTGAGATCATCGTTAAAAAAGGCGGCTACTGCCGTTATACAACGATTCAAAACTGGGCGAACAACGTCTTCAACCTTGTGACAAAGCGTGCGGTTTGTGAAGAAAACGCGACGATGGAATGGATCGACGGAAACATCGGCTCCAAGCTGACAATGAAATATCCTGCCGTTATCCTGAAAGGCGAAGGCGCGCGCGGCATGACGCTTTCTATCGCCCTGGCAGGAAAAGGACAGCATCAGGATGCCGGTGCGAAAATGATTCACCTTGCACCGAATACGTCATCCACAATCGTTTCAAAATCAATCTCAAAACAAGGCGGAAAAGTCACATACCGCGGAATCGTACACTTCGGACGCAAAGCCGAAGGCGCCCGCTCAAACATCGAGTGCGACACGCTTATCATGGACAACAAATCAACTTCTGATACAATCCCATACAATGAAATTTTGAACGACAACATTTCATTGGAGCACGAAGCGAAAGTATCAAAAGTATCTGAAGAGCAGCTCTTCTACTTGATGAGCCGCGGTATTTCTGAAGAAGAAGCAACAGAAATGATCGTCATGGGCTTCATCGAGCCGTTCACGAAAGAACTGCCGATGGAATACGCAGTCGAAATGAACCGTCTTATCAAGTTCGAGATGGAAGGGTCTATTGGTTAACCCTTGATACTAAAGGGGGTGATCAGACTTCGATTTGATTGCACCCGAATAAACTTTATGTTTGTGTACCGCAGATATAATCTATTGCCTATCGATTTTCTAAAAGGCGTAGAAATGTATCTGCGGTTTTTTCTTTAGCTTTTTATTTCATAAAAGAGGTTTGAATTTTGCTTCCTAACGATTAGTTATGCCAAATTACATATCAACAGGAAAATATAATCCTTCATCTGTTCTGCCTTCCTTCCTATACTTCTAAAATTCACCCAAACACGGAAAACGAATCATATTGATTAGGCCAAAAAACCTCTAACTTATAAAGATTTCTGAGAATGTTGTTGTGAAAAATTATTACTTTTATGTAAAATGATGACTATGAATAAAAAGGGAATTGCTATTTTGGGTTTTTAGAAAAATTATAATCTTGCGAGAAAGGAAGAGGATATGTGAGCGTGATACCATATGATTTGGTTGCGACGAAAATGAATTTTTGGTATACAGCCTTAAAAAACAATTGGACAGGCAAGGCTGAGGATACTAAGAAAGAAGTTGAACGAGAATTAGAACAAATGGAACAAAATCAGGATGTGATTGTCTATTACAACTTACTGCTCTTCCGGCATAATCTTCAACTTGATTATATGTATTCTAAACCCGGTGTAAATTTAAATAGTCGTTTTGATGAGTTCAAAAAGATTCGCGATCAGAATAATCTGGAAGGAATGTTGGATTATTATTATCATTTTTTCGCTGGAATGTATCATTTCAGACAAAAAGAATTAATCCTTGCGCTGAATTTTTATAGGGATGCCGAGAAAAAACTCGATTCTTTTGATTGTGATGAACTGGAAAAGGCTGAATTTTATTTCAAGGCATCTGAAGTGTATTACCATATGAAACAAACCATCTTTTCGATGAATTATGCAAGTCGTGCGTATAACTTATTCAAAAAGTATGATACTTACGGTGAGCGTCGAGTACAAAGTCAGTTTATTATTGCAGGTAACTGGCTAGATCATATGTATCCCGAAAAAGCTCTACATAATTTAAATAAAGAGCTTAAAGAGTCAGAGACACAAGGAATTCTTCATCTTATGGGTTCATCACATTTAAATATCGGAATATGCTACAATAAATTGGAAGATGTCGATAAAGCAACCTACAATTTTCAAAGAGCTCTGAACCTTTATAAAGAGGAGAAGCATAGTTTTTTGCCAAAAACATTATTCAACCTCGCACATGTCAGGGCAAAGCAAGGGAAGTTGTCAATAACTGATGACCTATACTATGAAGGCAAAGAGTTGGCTGAAAAGAACAAGAATTTAGATATTCTTGCAAAGTTTGATTTAATAAAAGGGCTTTATCTTTCATTTGATCTGGATATGGTTCGCGAATCGTTCAAGTTTTTCGAAAGTAAAGGCAAGTATGCAGACATGGAGGAATACGGTCTTATAGCGGCTGAACTATTAGAGAAAAAAGAAAAAATTCGAGATGCAGTGGAATTCTACCGGATAACAGTTAATGCGAGAAGACAAATTCAAAGGAGTGCTTTTCTACATGTAAACTAAATCGTTCTAGGGGTAGTTAAAGCAGCAGGATTTCTTACTATAAAAAAGAATTTCCCCCAGCATTATTAAAACCTCAAATTTTGATTACTTGATTATTATTTTAAGTAATCGCAGAAAGAAAGGTCGGTCTATGGCAAGCTATTTAAAATCCAGAATCGTATCTTATCTGTTTATTCTTTTGGAAGTGGGGACCGGATTCGCAATTTGCGAGGTGTCAATGGAAAATCCGAATTACTCCTCAGCTTGCGCGGTCTTTATCATAGGTTTTACGATTGGGGAATGCTTCATGATTAGAAAATGGTAAATTTTGATCATGACGGGATACTCTTTACCCTCTTCTATAAAAGTGGGACAGACAGTTGAAAAGCCGGTAAATTCATAGCCTTGTATTTCAACAGTAACTTCTTCTATATGCGGGTTTCATTTTTTCATCTTTGCTTAATACATTAAATCACCTCCTTTATACAGTATTTGTCCATTAAAGAAGAACAGGATCTTCTTGTCAAATATCTTTATTAGATCATATTGTCATGTATAATGAAGGGTATAGCATGTGACATTCATACTGTATAAGAAAGGATATGACCAGTGAAAATGTTGAAAAAGGCTGTGTTGATAGCCGCTGTTTTCTTGCTGGCCGCATTTGCCGGGAGTACAGAAGCCTTTGCTATGCCTTCCAAAGGCGCGGTGAAATTCAGGACGGATGCCAATACATATACGAAATCAGCCACTTCGATCGTTGTCACTGGAAAAAGCCCTGTTACGGGAACGATGATTGCCGTCAGGCTGATCAATAAAAAAGGGACTGTCCTGATCTATCGAGATGTTCATTTAACGCGCGGAAAGCCTCATTTTCGGGTGAGCTTTCCGACGAAAAAGCTGAAACCGGGCAAGTATGACGTCTGGGTGGATGCCGTCAAAGGAAAGAAGTGGCACGGGGAATTGAAGCGCTACATTGTCATCAAGCATTGATCTCTTTTATGATGGA
Source organism: Bacillus sp. FSL R7-0646 (assembly GCF_037969865.1). Classification (NCBI taxonomy): domain Bacteria; kingdom Bacillati; phylum Bacillota; class Bacilli; order Caryophanales; family Bacillaceae; genus Bacillus; species Bacillus sp. FSL R7-0646. The sequence continues at coordinate 3,279,872 of NZ_CP150217.1, read as the reverse complement.
CGGAGGGCTGTGTAATGACTGTCGTGGGTTTTTGCGTATTATTATGTTCTGCATTTATCCATGCATCGTGGAACTATCTTTCTAAAAAAGCCGATGGAGGCGTTCCGTTTATCTGGCTGTTCACAGCGATTGCAGCCGTCATCTACACGCCGTTGGCCATAGGTGTCGTCATATATGAAAAGCCTGAGATCGGCATCTGGCAGCTTGTCATCATCATGGCGAGCATCCTTGCTCACTTGGGCTTTTTTCTTGTTCTTCAAAAAGGATACAAAAAGGGCGATCTCTCCCTTGTCTATCCGATCGCGAGGGGGACAGGCCCGCTGCTCACCTGCATGCTGGCGGTCGCCTTTTTTGGCGAGACGTTGACGCTGCCCGCTATTATAGGGATTCTATTGATTGTGATCAGCATTCTTTTTTTTACAGGGGGAGTGAAGCGGTTAAAAGAATCAGGCTCGTTCACACCGGTTCTTTACGGGCTGGCGGTCGGCGGCATTATTGCCGCATATACTCTCCTTGATAAAGCAGCGGTCAGCCGGTTTCTCATTCCGCCATTGCTGCTGGATTATTGCAATACGCTCGGCCGCCTGGTCATATTGACTCCTTATGCCGCGAAAAGCTGGAGTGAAGTCCGGTTTGAGTGGAAGCATCACCGGATGGAAGCTGTCGGGGTCGGGGTTTTTAATTCTTTGGCTTATATTTTGGCGCTGAGTGTCATGGTATTTGCCCCGGTCAGCTATGTGGCGCCTGTTCGGGAAATCAGCATTTTAATCGGAACCGTGATGGGGGCGGTTCTTTTGTCCGAAGGTTTCGGACGACTGAGGATCATCGCGGCTGCCTTAATGGTGCTTGGCGTGATATCGGTAGCCGCTGGTTAGGTTGTGCTCCATCGGTGTGATCCGTTATATTTGTAGAATAAACAGAAATGAAAAAGGTGTTAGTCATGAAATCTTTTATTGTAGTCGGAGCGGGCATCCTCGGCGCTTCAGCCGCTTATCATATTGCAAAAAAGGGCGCGGATGTGACATTGATTGACCGCGGAGAGCGGGGAAGGGCTACAGATGCCGCGGCTGGAATCGTCTGCCCCTGGCTTTCGCAGCGCAGGAACCAGGCATGGTACAAGCTTGCAAAAGGCGGTGCGGCGTACTATGCCGATTTAATCAAGCAGCTTGAAGCTGACGGAGAATCGGATACGGGGTATAAACGGACAGGCGCTATCAGCTTGCATACAGACGAGCGAAAGCTGGAGAAAATGGAAGAACGGGCGCATCTAAGGCGCAAGGATGCGCCCGAAATCGGCGAGATCACCCGGTTATCCCATGAGGAAACGAAGCGTTTATTTCCGCCTTTGGCAGAGGGGTACAGCTCGGTTCATATCAGCGGAGCCGCGCGCGTGAATGGAAAATTGCTGCGCCGCTCACTTGTGAATGCCGCAAAAAAATACGGAGCTTCTGTTGTTTCAGGAAACGCTTCATTGCTCTATGAAGGAAACCGGGTAACAGGGATCTCCACAGGGGGCAAGAAAATATACGCTGATCAGGTGCTTGTCACAGCGGGAGCTTGGGCGGACGAGCTCTTGAAGCCGCTCGGCGTTCGTTTTTCAGTCAGCTACCAAAAAGCGCAGATCGTCCACCTTTGTCTTCCTGATGCCGATACCGGCAGCTGGCCTGTTGTGATGCCTCCGAATGACCAATACATACTGGCATTTGAAGACGGCCGGATCGTTGCCGGCGCTACTCACGAAAATGAAGCGGAACTGGACGATCTTCGGGTAACGGCCGGCGGCCTTCACGAAATTTTCTCAAAGGCGCTCGCCGTTGCGCCGGGGTTGGAATTGAGCGAGCTGCTTGAGGCGCGCGTAGGCTTCAGGCCGTTTACACCGGGCTTTCTCCCCGTGATCGGCTCATTGCCGAACATTTGCGGGCTCCTCGTTGCCAACGGTCTCGGCGCTTCAGGGCTTACGTCAGGTCCGTACCTTGGCGCTGAATTGGCAAGGCTCGCTTTGGGAGAAGAGCCTGAGCTTGATATCGCTTTATATGATCCGGCCGGCGCGCTTGAAAGTTGAATCAACGTGCAGAAAAAAGTTCACTCTAGCTTCGAGTGAACTTTTTTCTTGTTTACAGTTTTAAAATAGAATATTGTTCAATATAAATTCATGGAGTAAAATTTTGGGTGAATGAGCTGGCTTTATTTGAAGTGCATGCCGGTTTTTTGAATCGGCTGCCTCTGATTCCAAACAAATTTGGAAAATGAAGGAGGACCGCCATGATCCAGTTTGACTTTGAGTATTACAGCCCCCAATCTGCGCAGGAAGCGGTAAAGCTCTTTCAAAGCCTGGAGCGGGAGGGGAAAAAGCCGGCGTATTGTTCCGGCGGAACAGAACAGTTGATGCTCGGACGGATGAATGTGATCCATACAAATGCCGTCATCGATATTAAAGATATACCTGAGTGCAGGACTTTGCAATTTGAACGGCATCACCTTGCTTTAGGCTCGGCGCTAACACTGACGGAGATCACGGAAAACGGCGGCTTTCCGCTGTTGAGCAAAGCGGCGAGAGAGGTGGCCGACCATACGGCGCGCAATAAGATTACGCTTGGCGGCAATATTTGCGGGCAGATCTTTTACCGCGAAGCGGTGCTGCCTTTTTTATTAACCGACAGCAAAGTGGTGACAGTTGGAGACAAGGGGAAAAAGCGCTATCTGATTCACGACGTATTTGATCAGCAGCTGAAGCTGAGCAAGGGAGAAATCCTCATTTCGCTTTTGATTGAAGAACGCTATCTTCATCAGCCTTTTGCAAGCATAAAAGTGAGGCAGCGATGGGATACGGGATATCCTTTGGCAACGATTTCGGCTCTCGAAATAGACGGACGCGTCCGCTGTGCATTCAGCGGTGTCTGCTCTTATCCGTTTCGCTCCGCTGAAGTGGAATCTGCGTTGAATGACGAGGCACTCCCTGTTGGTCAAAGGGTGGAAGAGGCGATCAACCGCCTGCCCGGTCCTGTATTGGACGATGCGCAAGGTTCCGCAGAGTACCGCACGTTTGTCATCAAACATACTCTGTTTGACATTCTCGGCATGCTGAAAAAGGAAACCTTATGACAAAGCGCTAAAAGGATGGAAGTAACCCTTGAGATGAACGGAGAAAAAAGGCCGGCTTCCATCAAGCCGGCCGACACGCTTTTAGATGTGCGTGGAGGAAGGCTCGGATTGAGCTCGGCTGTTTGAACGGAGACTGCGGGATCTGGGCTGTCAGTGTAGATAATCGGCCCATGAAGCCGTGCCTCGCGGCTGCTGCACAGCAGATTTCTTTCGTTTTATGGATAAAAAATCGGTGCTGAACAAAAAAACAGAGGTTTGAAAAAAGAGCGCTGAGCAGGCGCTTTTTTTGTTCAATTCAAAACGCCCGAGCCCCAAATATCCTCCGCCCATTCAGGGTGATCAATGAACGGATTGCGGTTATGCTGGTATTGCTGATAGATGATATCGTTCCGCTTTCTTTCGAGGGCATCGACAGGGTCTTCATGATGCCATTTCAATAAAACCGACATTTTTCCGTGGTACGGTTTAGACCCGTTGTTCGTTGTATTGTTCATTTCAAGATCCGGATGACCGTCGTCCCCTTCATAGCGGACCGCCATATAGAAAATCATTCTGGCGACATCGCCTTTGATGCTTTTGTCAGGTTCCCAGGAATCGCCGTCATAGTAGTTTCCGGGAGCTCCGGGATAGGGGCTGCCGCCTTCGTCAAAATCAAGGTTTCCGCGGGCGGCGTTAACTTGCACATCGCTGGGCCTGAGGTGATGCAAATCTGTCCCGGGTCCTTTGCTTGTCCCGAAATCACCGTGCGATTTTGCCCATACGTGCTCGCGGTTCCAATCGCCCGTTTGCCCCCCGTTCGCCTGTTTAGAGCGCGACTCTCTGGAATATAACAGTATCACGTTGTTTCGATTGGCCGGATCTTCATCCGTTGCTTTCAGCGCTTCCCATACCTCGCTGTAAGACAGCTCTCGATGATCGTCGATTGTGTCGTGAAGCGCTCGTTTTAAAGCTTCACCTGTTTTGCCCTGCGCCTGTTCGTAGTAATCTGCCGGAGCCGAGGATTGTACGGGTAAGGAAAACAGCTGGAAGGCCTCTGCGTTTTGGGCGGGCGCGCACATCGCCGACAACATCAAAATAAACGGAATGACACACTTTCGGTTCATCTATCGATCCCCTCCTTTTCATTTCTTTCATTATCCAATCTTTTCATGAAAAGGAAATATCATTTTGATTACGGTTTTCTTACGGTCTTGTAAATGAAGCTTTCCACCTTTCAAGAGCTTCCAGACCGGCTTTTTCTTTCAGCTGTTTTTCCGCCGCTTGGACACCTTCTTCAATGGCCGCGCAGTATCCGAACAAATAATAGCGCAATGCGGCATTCATGATGACTTGTTTTCTTTCGTATTCCGTATCGGCCGATTCATCTCCGGCGAGAACGGCTGTTATTTTTTCCGCCTGCTCTTCAGCAGACAGCGGTTTGTTGAGCTTTGCTTCCTCTGCGTAAAGTCCGTATTCTTCAGGTTTTAATATAAAAGAATCGATCTCGCCGTTTTTTATTGTAAACACAAAGCTGCCTCTGTGGACCGGCACATCTTCCGAGCCCTCCGCCCCTGGACAATGAACACTTCTTTGTACGTCAAGCGCTGAAATACGGGATGCATTTTCTGTATGGCCGTCCGGTGAAATGCGCCCATCATAAGCTTGTCGGCATCAGAGAAGTTGACCAGTTTTTCTGCTGTATTCAACACGGTGCGGACGCCGATTTCCTCGCGGATTTTCCTCATGCGAACAAACGGTTTGCAAAATGTTTCGGCGGCGGCGAATCCGATTAAAGCCTTTTCGAGTGAGCGTGCCGTTTGCGCTGGGGCAGTCTCAGAGGGGATTCCGAGTTTGTCCAGGACATCTTTTACGCTCGTTCCATATTTGGGCGGCAATGCATCGCTGCCGTGGAGAAACGCAGGAACGCCGTTTCCTGCGAGAAGGAGGGAGACGGGAATGGTTGCTAAAAAAGAATGTCTTCCTGTATAAGGTCCTGCAAAATCGATGACCGCCTCTTTTACAGCTCTGGAAAGGCTCAATGATTCCGAGCTGTTCCGCAATGCTTCGGTAAACGCGAACAATTCTTCAGGGGACTCCGTTTTGATCCTCTCCGCTATTAACAACGCGGCTGTCTGAGCGGGGCTTGCATTTCCCGTAACAATCGCTTCAGCAGCCTGTCTGGCCTCTTCATAAGTTAAATCCCGGGCGCCCCTTTTTCCTCTGGCCACTTCTTTAATCCACTGCTGCAATGTCAACTCTCTCCTTTACATGCTGATCTTTCTTATGACTTTACATGAAAATGCAGAAAAGGAACAGTCGAGATGATCAGCTTAATGATTGATAGAAAATGTGACGATTTTCTGGATTGCTCGTGTTGATTTATGTATTTTAACTGAAAACACGCTGAAATTTAGAGGATTTTTCAATGCTATCAGCGCTGCGATCATTTAATATGTTAAAAAATTTAACATGGAAGAAGGGGAGATTAAAAAATGGGAATGCCGGCTTACAAAACAGAAGAGGTGAAAAAGAACGAAAAACGCAAAAAGGAATTTCCGCATATTTATGTCATTCTGGCTGTCATGATTGGTCTTATGGCGCTTGCGACATATGTCATTCCGGCAGGCGAATATGAACGGGTGGAAAGTCCGGACGGCAGGGAAATGATTGATCCAGCGTCCTACAAACGGGTCGAACAGACGCCGGTTGATATTCTTGGCTTGCTTACGGCGGTTCCGAAAGGGATGACAGAAGCGGCTCCGATTATTGTGTTTACGTTTGTGATTGGCGGAGCTTTTGCCGTTCTGAGGAAAGCATCTGTCATTGAGCTCGGCGTCCGTCTGTTGGCCGATCAGTTCAGGAACAAGCCTGTTTTCGTTACGCCTGTCTTAATATTCGTTTTCTCCGGCATTTCCTGTTTTATCGGGACGCCTGAGCTTTCGATCGTTTATGTCCCTGTCATTCTTCCTTTGCTGCTGTCCCTCGGATATGACCGGATGACAGCAGCAGCAATCGCATTGTGCGGGACGATCGCCGGCTTTACGAGCGCTTTGACAAACCCATTTACCGTGGGAACCTCACAAATGATTTCCGGTCTCCCGCTTTATTCCGGGATGGGGTACAGGGCGGTCATCTTTGTTGTCGTTACGGCGATTGCCGCTGTTTATGTGCTCAAATATGCGGAAAAGATCAGAGCGCATCCTGAAAAAAGCCTGACGGGCAAGGAAGCAGTCGAACCCGTGCCGGCTTTTAAAGCAGGCGGACGGGTGAAATGGGCCGGGATCGCGGCGCTTGGGTTGTTTGCCGGCTTGATTGGGTGTGTAATTTATTTCAGGTGGGATATGCTGACAATGGCGGGCTATTTCCTGGCGCTCGGCATCATTCCTGCTTACATCGCCGGCATGAATTCGAGAGACATTGCCGAGTCCTTTAATGAGGGTTTTAAAGAAGTGCTCGTCGGTGCGATGATTTGCGGCATTGCAAGAGCTGCAGCAGTCGTTATGGCCGACGGGCAGATCATGGATACGATTGTTTACGGCTTGTCTCATGCTGTCTCACAGCTTCCTTCGTATTTAACGGTTACGGCGATGCTCTTTACACAGATGCTGTTTAACTTTTTTGTTCCAAGCGGAAGCGGACAGGCTTTAATAATGATGCCGATTATGGCGCCTTTGGCTGATATCGTCGGAATTACGCGGCAGACGGCGATTCTGGCCTTCCAATTCGGAGACGGTTTTTCAAACATCGTCTTTCCGACATCGGGATATTTTATGGCGACGCTTGCGATCAGCCGGATTGCCTGGAACAAATGGCTGCGATTCATCCTTCCGCTGTTTTGCCTCTGGATGGGAGCGGCCGTGCTTTTCCTGATGTTTGCTAACGCTGTCGGCTGGTCGTAAATGGATAAAAAGGCGGGGGAATCTCCGCTTTTTTATTTACCCATCATTCCTTGAGAAGAAAAAATATGCAAAAATATGAAAAAACTAGACTTTAAACCTATCTGTGGATATACTAATTTAGTAATTGTTCGAATTTAAGATTGTCCGGTATTTTCGGGCTGAAGGAAGGTATCCGCAGATGAAAAAGATGGCCAGATTGTATATGCTCATGCTTAACGTGTTTATCGTGATGCTTGGTATAGGCTTGATTATTCCACTCATGCCTACGTTTATAGAAGAATTCGGCGCGTCAGGCAGCACGCTCGGATTGCTGATCGCGGCTTCGGGGATTACCCAGCTGCTGTTTTCGCCCGTTGCCGGGGAAATGACTGATAAATACGGAAGGCGGAAAATGATCATTTTAGGAATCGGTGCGTTTGCGGTTTCCCAGCTGCTTTTCGCCTTGGCGAGCCAGATGTGGCTGCTGTTTGTTTCCCGCCTTCTCGGCGGAGCGGGAGCTGCGTTTTTGGTGCCGGCCATGTTTGCCTACATCGCTGACATCACATCGGAAAAGGATCGAAGCAAAGGGATGGGGCTGATCAGCGCCGCGATGTCTCTCGGCTTTGTCATCGGTCCGGGAGCAGGCGGATATTTGGCGGCGTTCGGGCTCACCTTCCCGTTTTACGTGTCAGCCGGATTAGCCGGCTTGGCGACGGTTTTATCGCTTCTTGTCCTCCCGGAAACGCTCAGTCAAGAAAAGATGCTTGAAAAGCGCCGCTCCGTTCAAAAGCGCGAACCGCTCGCTAAGCAAATGGCGCGCGCGCTGCGGTCGCCGTATGCATTTCTGTTTATCCTCGTGTTCATCTTGAACTTCGGGATCATGAATTTCGAGGCGGTATTCAGCCTTTATGTCGATCATAAGCACGGCTTTACACCGGGAGACATTGCCTTTGTCATAACAGCGGCAAGTCTGATCGGCGTGTTCGTCCAGGCGGTGGCTCTCGGGATGCTGACGAACCGCTTCGGCGAAAAAAAGCTGATGAACATGACGCTGATCGGTTCTGCCGGAGCGCTTGCCGTCTGCTCGATTGCCGGTTCGTACTGGCTGGTTTTCGGGGCAACAATTGTTTTCTTCATGCTGACGTCCATTCTTCGACCGGCGATTAATACGCTGATTTCAAAAATGGCCGGAGATGAACAGGGATTTGCCGCAGGCATGAACAATGCGTTTATGAGCCTTGCCAACATTGTCGGACCGACAGTGGCCGGTCTGTTATTCGATGTGAACGTAGAAATTCCATATATTTTTGGTGTGGTCGTTCTCGTGCTCAGCTTTTTGGCGGCAGTCAGCTGGGGGCGGAAGCAGCAGGCGCGCACAATTCCTGAAAAAGTATAAGGGAGCCGGCACATATGCCGGCTTTTTTATGGTGAAATGCTCAAATCATCAAATATGCCGGCGCGGCTTTACATCCTCCGATTGCCGCGGGGAAGGGATTTCTCACAACCCAAGCAGCATTTGAATTCTGAGCGCGAGTCTCAAGCGCAAGGTCGTGTCCGCATCTTTCAGGCTTTTCCCGAGCAGTTCCTCGCATTTTTCAAGCCTGTAGATGACGGTGTTTCTGTGGATGTACAGGCGCTTGGCCGTTTCAGAAATCTGACAGTGCGTTTCCAGATAGACGGACAATGTTTGCAGGAGCCCTGGGTCATCCTTCGGCAGGCTGGCAAGCTGATGCAGCGCATGCGTGTAAAATGTCTTCAAATCATCAGCCGGAATCATGCGCAAAAGCTCTGACACGTCTTTCATATGGTACGTCTGGATGAACTCGGTGCTGCCTGACAAATGGCCGGAGTGGAGCGCATCGACGGCTTCTTTGCAAATGTGCGGAACGTCTCTCAGCTGATGGCTGAGGTTGCTGATTCCAAAAGAAATCGTCCGCTGAAAATGCTCAGATGCATGGCGCTGAAACGCCTTTAAAAATCCGCCCACGGCTGCATTCATTTCAGCCCAGCTGTCCGTCGCCTCGGCCAGCAGGAAGCATATGTTTCCTTTTGTGAAAAGGTGCGGAGGAAACGGGAAGTCAACCAGCTCTTCTTCCAGGCGTTCGAACACGGAATCTGATTCAAGCTGATTTTCCGTGAAGCTGAGCGATTTTTCGCGGCGGTCCAATTTGCCGGCGATGCACACATATTTTTGATCCCACTTGAGCTGAAATTCTTTTGCTCGGTTTTTAATTTCTTCAGCAGAGGAAAAGGCGCCGTCCAAAAAATTTCTGAAAAACTCGTTCCGCGCTCTTCGCAAATATTGTTTGAGCGCATTTTCCTTCAGCAGCTCAAAGGCGATGACATTGGCGGCTTGTTCGAGGGTTAACAGCAAGCCTTTGTCTGAAGGGGAAATCATCCCGCAGACAACGAGGAAGCCGCATTTTTTTTCATGAGTATAGATCGGAAATACCGAATAGGTTTGTTTGTCGGGAATCGTTGAAAAACAGGTGAGCCCCGTTCTGTTTCCTTTTTGAAATATTCCTTCATAATCCGACAGCGTCCCGGCGGCATCTGCTTTTGAGGAGGCAATCGGCTTGAGGTGCTGATTGAATAGAAGAACGGGAAGCTTTAAAACAGCAGAGACGTTATGCAAGAGCGATTGAATGCTTTTTCCGCTCATAATATGGCTTGTGAACTTTTTTTGAGCGGCGATGGCCTGTTCGAGTTCTGCCGTCCGTTTGTCTAGAATATGGCTCAGTGTATGATTGACAATATCACCGAGGCGGACATCTTCATTTAGCTCGATGATCGGAAATGTCCGCTCGTCGGCAAGCTTGATCACCTCGTCGGGTATTTCCTGCAAAAAGCGGGTTTTGATACCGAGTCCGGCGCAGCCCCGCCTGATCATCCTTTCAATCAATTCCTTCAATAAAAAAGGCCGGTCTTTTAAATGGTATGCGGTCGTGACGAGGAGTTCGCCATGATGCAGATAATCGGCAATATCTGGCGCATCCATCATATTGATGTGTTCAATGTTCCGGGTTACGCCCGCCTTTCCAGCGGCAAGCGTTGCGCCTTTAAATACAGGGAGTTTCATCATGTCATAGATATTCATTGATCTGTACAGGCCTCCTTTGTCATTTTAGTCATTTTCAACAAAAAATGAGCGGATTTGTGACATTTATGCCGATGTTTATTTTTCATGTTACCAGTAAAATTGTATTTATATAGAGAGTTGTAAAGAAATATAACAAGAAAATAGAAAGGAAGTTTCTTTACATGACCATTGGTATTCATAAGACCGGAGAAAGTACAGCCCGCAATATCGAAGACATGATCAATTGGCTGGCATCATTCGGTGAAAGCGGAGAAGGAGGGGTGACAAGGCTTCTCTATTCAAAGCCGTGGCTCAGCGCCCAGCAGTCGTTGAAGGAAAAGATGGAGGACTGGGGAATAGAGCCGTACTTCGATGATGCCGGAAATCTGTTTGGGAGAATAGAAGGTACAGAGAACCGTACGAAAGCGATCTTGACCGGTTCACACATTGATACGGTCATCAACGGAGGGAAATTCGACGGAGCGTACGGGATTTTAGCGAGCCTTTTGTCTGCCAAACACCTTCTGGACACGTACGGCAGGCCGAAAACGTCAATCGAAGTCGTGTCTCTGTGCGAGGAAGAGGGAAGCCGTTTCCCTTTGACTTTTTGGGGATCGGGGAATTTAACGGGCTTGTTTGACTGTCAAAAGACGCCGGCTGTGCACGATCGGGACGGAGTATCGATTGAGCAGGCGATGAAAGATTGCGGTTTCGGAAAACGGCGGTACAGGCGCCCGTTCAGGCGTGATGTGAAGTGCTTTATCGAGCTTCATATTGAACAGGGGAGCATTCTTGAGGAGAGCGGCCGTCAAATCGGCATTGTCACGGACATCGTCGGACAAAGACGGTTTACGGTTATGGTCAAGGGAGAAAGCAACCATGCCGGGACGACGCCGATGAACGCCAGAAAAGATGCGGTGGCCGTCTCGGCATTGTGCATTTCCTATTTGACGAACAAGGCTAAAGCTGCTTATCCGCTTTTAACAGCAACGGTCGGGAGGATTGAAGCAAAGCCGAATGTGCCGAATGTCATATCAGGAGAAGCTGTTTTTTCTCTTGATCTCCGCCATCATCATGATGCGGTGTTGGACCGGTATTGCGACGATATTTTTGCTTATTTCACAGAGCTGGCCGGCGAATGGAACGTTCAGATCACAGTTGAACAGACGACGGATGCGAAGCCTGTGAGGATGGACCGGGATTTGATTCAACTCTCAAAACAGTCGGCCGAGGATCTTGACGTATCCTATCAGGAGATGGTCAGCGGGGCGGGGCACGATGCCCAGGTTTTCGGCCCGCATTGCCCGACGTCACTGCTGTTCGTTCCGAGCCGGAAGGGCATCAGCCATTCGCCGGAAGAATGGACAAAACCGGCTGATCTTGCAGCCGGCGTTGAGCTCTTGACTCATGTATTATACAGGCTGGCATATGAATGAAAGGAGAAAAAGATCATGACAATTGGCGAAATGAATATTCCGAAACGGACAATTATGACTCCCGGTCCTGTCGAGGTTCATCCGAGAGTGCTGAGGGCGCTTTCCTCACCTGTACTGGGACAGTTCGATCCTGCATTTACAGACATGATGAACGACGTCATGGCGCTGCTTCGGCAGATTTTCCGAACGACAAATAAATGGGCATTCCCGATAGACGGGACATCGCGGGCCGGGCTTGAAGCCGTCCTTGCCAGTCTCATCAAACCGGGGGACAGGGTGCTCATTCCCATTTTCGGACGGTTCGGCTATCTGCTTGCCGAGATTTGCGAACGGTACCAGGCTGATGTTTATACAATGGAATGCCCGTGGGGAGACGTTTTTGAACCGAAAGAGGTCATCTCCGAAATCAAACGGACGAAACCGGAGATTGTTGCGGTTGTGCACGGCGAGACATCGACGGGATGCATTCAGCCGCTCGAAGAAATCGGCCGGGCCTGCCGGGAGCTTGATGTGCTTTGTGTAGTCGATGCGGTGGCTACAATCGGCGGCACGGATGTCAATACGGATGAATGGTGTCTTGACGCGGTCGTCGGCGGTACGCAAAAGTGTTTATCCGTTCCTTCAGGTATGGCGCCGATCACATTTAACAGCCGGGTTGAAAAGCGCATCAATGAAAGGAAAAAGGTAGAACGGGGCATTGCCACAAGAGAAGATATCGTGCTTGAAACGGGACGCTTGCCGATTTCCAGCAATTATTTTGACCTCGGCATGCTGATGGATTATTGGAGCCCGAGGCGCCTTAATCATCATACAGAAGCGACTTCGATGCTGTACGGCTTGCGCGAAGGAGCGCGGGTCGTTCTTGAGGAAGGGTCCCGCGAGCGATTCTCAAGACACCGGCTCCATGAAACAGCACTAATCAAGGGCATCAAAGCGATGGGACTCGAATTGTTTACGGAAGGCCGGAAAAAGCTGCCGACCGTCACTTGTGTGAAAGTTCCTGATCGGGTTGACGCAGATCTTGTCAGGAAGATGATGCTTGACGACTTCGGCGTCGAAATCGCCAGCTCTTTCGGGCCGCTGGCCGGAAAGATATGGAGAATCGGAACGATGGGATACAGCTGCCGGAAAGAAAATGTTCTTTTTACATTGGCTGCTCTCGAAGCTGTTCTCATTCGCACAGGTGCTTCAGTATCGCCGGGAAATGCGCTTCAGGCGGCACTGGATTTCTATCATGAGTAGGCTTCTGAGATAGAGGAAGGCTCGTGTTTGACGGCTCCGGCACGCGCGGGGCAACAGGTGGAACATGGCTGAACGAAAGAGATACAAAAAGCGGTTCACTAGTGCAGAAAAACAGCCTGCGATCAGGCTGTTTTTTTTGTGATGACCAGCAAAATAATTTGTGAAATCAATTTGTAATTTGAAAAATTTTGCAGAGGTTTATGCTATATTAGACTTGTGAATAAATAAAGGAGGTATCAAGGTAGAAGAGGCGGAAATAATGACAACGCCTCCAATCGCTAGCAAAAGAAGAAGTTGCAAAACAGTCAAATATCTCCATTCAGAGAAGATAAACTTACACTGATCCACCTCATGAGCCTACTTCCCCAGAAAATAAAGATCACCTCTCTCGTTAACGCTTTCAGGACCGGCTCCTAAAATATGAATAAACGGTGTCCCGGAAAGCTGAAATACATAAAAATAGAAACTCAATGCTGTGCTTAGGAAAAATTATTTTAAGGAGAGAATAATGAAGAAAAAACGGTTCGGAATCTTGTTCTTAGTTCTTTTCTTGTTACTGTTTAATACAGCTTCACAAGCGGCTGATCCAAATCAAAAAACAACTGAAGAAGTACTTCTGAACGCCTTTGATAAGTTTGGTTTAGTTAGTTCTGTGATTGGAAAAACAGACCAGTTATATCAATCGGCCCAGATGATACTCGCAGCGAAGAAAAACTCCGAGAATACTTAGATGAGAACTTACCTCCAGATGCAAAAGAGAAATACGAAATTGAAATTATTAAAAGAAATGTCGAAGAAATGAAGAAGGAAATCCGTGAGAATTTAAAACAAGAGCATTAAATCCAGAAAAGCAGGCTGAGAGGCCTGCTTTTCTGTGGTTGTGTGAGTTCCTTCTGGTGCAATGCGATAGATCTGTTCCTATTCCAACGATCTTAAATAACCCGCCAATACAGTATCGATCCTTTCAGCCGTCAGCCTTTCAGGGGCCATGATCAAATGAAGCGCCAGCCCGTCGACAAGGGCGTATAGATGCTCGGTTTCCTTAAGAACATCGATCCCGGTCTTTTTTTCGGTTTTTACCAGTATTTCAACAGCCGATTTGCAGGCTGAATAAATGCCTTCATTCATCTCCTTTCTCAACGGTTTGAGCTCCGGATCGCTGAGCGATTTGGCTGTAAATGCATACCATGCCTCCATTTCCAGTTTTCGCTCTTCATCAAGAGGCATAAGCTGAAAAAGAAGCTGTTTGACGTTTTCAGCCGGTGTACCGTTAAATGTCATGTTTTCGATACGCGTTTTGACCCGGTTTGCCACAAGCCTCATTGAATAAATGAAAAGCTCAGACTGATGGGGAAAATAATGGCGCATCGACCCGGCCGAAAGTCCGGCTTCCTTAGCGACATTTCTGACGGTGCATTGTTCAAGTCCATCTCTGTGAATCACATTCCACACCGCTTCGGCAATTTTTTCTTTTTGTTTTTCGTGATCAACTATTTTTGGCATACACACATTATAACACGGGTGTATTATTTAATACATCTGTGTTATAATTTTTTAGTACGAATGTGTTAAAAAAAGAGAGGCGGATAAAAGGTGATTGGTTTATTGATTTTAGCTTGTGAAATCGGCTTTTGGATTTTTATTCTGCTTGGACTTATTTTTCGCTATATGGCAGGCTGGAAAAAGGCTGGTTTGATCATGTTTGCATGCACACCGGTTTTGGATTTACTGCTTTTGGCTGCAACGTCGCTTGATCTGCACAATGGGGCGCAAGCGGATGTTTTGCACGGCATCGCCGCCGTTTATATCGGCGTCAGCATCGCGTTCGGGAGCCGCATGATCAAATGGGCGGATGAAAGGTTTGCCTATCGCTTTGCCGGAGGTCCGAAGCCTGACAAAGGCCCGCAGTACGGCAGGGAACACGCCAAAAAAGAGCGTGAAGGCTGGTTTCGCCATTTCATCGCATGGCTGATCGGAGCGGCTCTGCTGGCCGGGATGCACCTGTTCATCGGCGACCCGGAAAGAACGGAACCATTAATCCGCATCGCTTCTTTATGGTCGATCATCCTTGTCATCGATTTTTTGTACAGTTTCAGCTTTACCCTTTTTCCGAGGAAAGCCCGTTAAAAGAAGCCGGATGTCCGGCTTCTTTTTCATGTTCAAGTATCCCGCCGCTGAAAAAGGAAATGCTACAAGCAGACCTGGATCAAGATTTTCGAAAAAAACCTGTGATAAACTAAAAGAAGAGGTGAACTGCATTGATTTATATTGGATTAACAGGATGGGGGGATCATGACAGCCTGTATCCGCCCAAGACAAGCAGTCAAAACAAGCTGATCCACTATTCATCGCATTTTCCGATCGTCGAGCTTGATGCGAGCTTTTACGCGATACAGCCCGAGCGGAACAATGAAAAGTGGGTAAAGGAGACGCCGGAAACCTTTCAGTTTATCGTTAAGGCATATCAGGGAATGACAGGGCATCAGCGCGGGGAAATCCCCTTTGAAACGAAAGACGACATGTTTGCTGCTTTTAAGCTCTCATTAACGCCATACATAAAAGCGGGTAAGCTGGCGATGGTCCTCTTTCAGTTTCCGCCATGGTTTGATTGCAAGAAAGAAAACGTCAATTACTTAAGATGGGTAAAAGAGAAAATGGGAGATATCCCGTGTGCGCTTGAATTCAGGCATCGGTCATGGTTTATGCCCCAGTTTTACGACAAAACGCTCGCTTTTATGGAGGAGCAGCAATGGATTCACAGCATTTGCGATGAACCCCAGGCGGGCGAAGGCAGCATCCCGACTGTTCTTCACGCGACTGACAGCCGGAAAACGCTCGTCCGTTTTCACGGCCGCAACAAGGAAGGCTGGTTAAGGCCATCTTCCGGTCAAAATTGGCGTGAGGTCAGATATTTGTATTTATATAATGAACAAGAATTAAAAGACTGGAAAAGAAACCTTGAGCTGCTTGAACAGCAGTCGAAAAACGTTTACGTGCTGTTTAATAACAATTCGGGCGGTGATGCGGCTCAAAACGGTAAGCAAATGATGGAGCTGCTCAACATTGAATACAAAGGGCTTACGCCAAGGCAGCTCGATTTATTCAGCTAGAAAAGAGGACTTATTTTATGGAATATCTTATCTTGATCATACTCGGGTTTATCGCGGGAACCATCGGCAGTCTTGTCGGGCTCGGCGGAGGGATCGTCATCGTTCCCTCGCTCCTTTTTCTGGCGGGGCTGCCGACGCTGTTTGACCATGTGACACCGCAGATGGCGGTCGGCACATCGCTGGTCGTCATCATATTCACAGGGCTTTCTTCAACGATTGCGTATATGAAGTATAAAACCGTTGACTATAAAAGCGGCCTTATTTTTTTCATCGGCTCGGGGCCGGGCAGCATCGTCGGTGCCCATGTATCGACATATTTTAGCTCAGACTCGTTTTCTCTATGGTTCGGGATTTTTATGATCCTCATTTCCCTTTCCTTAATGATAAAGAAAAGGGTGAAACCTGCCGAGAAAAAGCATACGGGCGTTATCAGAACGTTCACAGGTGATGAAGGACAGGAATATACGTATTCATACCATCCTTTAGCCGGAATCGCGATCGCCTTTTTTGTGGGCTTTCTCGGCGGGCTTTTCGGCATCGGAGGCGGCTCGCTGATGGTGCCGGCGATGATTCTTCTGTTTTTATTTCCGACAAGGGTCGCCGTTGCGACATCGATGTTTATCATTTTCCTTTCATCTGTCGCGGGCTCTGCCGGCCATGTCATCTCGGGACATGTCAACTGGCTTTATGCGCTTGCATTGATCCCGGGCGCCTGGTTTGGCGGACAGCTCGGCGCCTACATTAACAAAAAGATGCAGACAAAGACGATCGTATTGATCATGCGGTTCGTATTGATTCTCATCGGAATCAGATTAATCTATCAAGGCGTGTTTAGTTAAACGTTAGGGAGAGATTTGCATGACGGAAAAGCTCCATATCTACCATACGAACGATTTGCACAGCCATTTTGAAAACTGGCCGAAAATCGTCGATTACATTCAGACACAAAGACAGAAACATGAAGAGCAGGGGGAAGAAGTGCTTTTGTTCGACCTCGGCGATCATGTCGACAGATTCCATCCGATATCTGAGGCTACCTTCGGAAAAGCGAATGTGGAGCTGTTGAACCGTCTGCAGTATGATGCTGCAACGATCGGGAACAATGAAGGAATTACACTGCCGCATCAGGAGTTGGATACACTTTATGACAACGCTCAGTTTCCTGTCGTTGTCTCCAATTTGTTTGACGGAGAAGGGAAGAGGCCCGGCTGGGCAGCGCCGTATTTGCTCAAAAAGGTGAAGAGCGGCGCAACTCTTGCCATTCTCGGTGTGACAGTCCCGTACTATCCGATCTATCGCCAGCTTGGCTGGACGGTTACAGACGCATTTGAAAGCATCGGAGAGATGCTAAGTGAAATCAAAGAAAAAGCCGACACTGTCATCCTTCTTTCACACCTTGGCATTTTGGACGATCAGCGCGTCGCGGAGGCTTTTCCCGAAATCGACCTGATCCTCGGCTCCCACACCCATCACCTGCTTGAAGAAGGGATGATGAAAGACGGCGTTATGCTGGCCTGCGCGGAAAAGTACGGGAACTATGTCGGTCATGTTGAACTGACATATAACGGAGCGCTTGAGAACATCACAGCAACCGTCATGAAGACGGCAGATTGGAATGAAGAATCAGAGGAGACGATTCGTTTTCTGAAGGAAAAAGAGAGAGAAGCCGGACATCTCCTTGAAGAGGAAATTGCGACATTGGACAACACCCTTGAAACCGCCTGGTTCCGCAGAAGCGCCCTTCCGCAAATGCTGGCAGATGCCTTAAAGGAATGGTGTGAGGCGGAAATCGGGATGGTCAACTCAGGCATTGTGCTGGAGTCTCTTTCACAAGGTCCGGTGACGAAAGCCGATGTTCACCGCATCTGTCCGCATCCGATTAATCCGGTCAAACTGAAGCTGACGGGACGAGAGCTGAAAGAGGTCATCCTCCATGCATCATCAGAACAAACCGAGAAGCTGCGCATTAAAGGGCTCGGTTTTCGCGGCGAAGTGATGGGGAAGATGCTGTATGCCGGCCTTGACCCGGAAAAGCTCTCCGTCAACGGAGCGGACATTGAAGATGATGCGTTCTACACGCTCGCCACGATTGATATGTTTACACTCGGAACGCTGTTTCCTGTTATCCGCGATGCGGAAGATATTGACTACTTTATGCCTGAATTCCTGCGCGATCTGCTCGCCTGGAAGCTGAAAAAAGCAAACCGGTCCTAAACAGATCTCTAAGATTCGGGGCAAACCGGAACATGTCTCTCGCTTTATCATACATTAATGGTAAAGGAGGGATAGCGATGGTAAATTTAACTCCGATCATGATAGAAGATCAGCCGTTTACGGCTGTAACGGTCAAACTGCCGAAAACGAACTTTATGGCGGTAACCAATGACCATGGATATATTATGTGCGGAGCGCTTGATGTCGCCCTGCTGAATGATAAATTAAAAGAACGGAAAATCGTCGCCGCCAGAGCCGTCGGCGTGCGGACGATCGATCAGCTTCTCGAAGCCCCGCTCGAATCTGTAACCGATGCGGCCGGAGAGCTCGGCATTCATCCCGGAATGAGCGGAAAAGAAGCCCTTTTAAAAATGGTGAAATAAAGTTGTCTGATTGAATCGTATATCCCCTCTTACAAGCATACACTTGTGATGTAAGGGGGGATTTTGCTTGCGAAGACTTCGCGGCCCTCTGTCAAAAAGAGGACCTTTGCCTTTGCGATATGTCATGCTGCTTTCGTTTATATTTTTTATTTTTTCAACGGCCGTCAGCCTGTTGATTATCAACTCATCCATCAAACCGACCCTTCTGAACATCGCTGAAATGGAAACGAACCGGATTGCGACCCACGTCATCCAGGAAGCCGTCGAGGATTATATGAGCCAAGATGAAAATGTGAAAAATCTAGTAGAAATGAAGACGAATGAAAATGGAAAAGTAACAACAATTGATTTCAACTCTCATGGTCTTCGTGGTATGCATTCGAAAATTACGAAACAACTTCACGAAAAGCTGAAGGAAACAGAAACAGAAGAATTTAATTCTTCTGCGAAAACTCCCGAAGGTAAGAATGATGGTGTAATCTATAATATTCCTCTGGGTCAGGCAACGGGAAACTCGCTTCTTGGAAACCTGGGGCCGAAAATACCTGTACGGTTTAATGTTGTGGGGGATGTCTTTACAGATTTTAAGCAAAGTGTCGAGCCATATGGTATTAATAATGCATTAATAAATGTCGGTGTGCTTGTCGAAGTCAAGGTCCGTGTCGTCATACCGTTTGCGACAAAAACGGCGGTTGTCAAAAATACGATTCCGGCAACGATTCAAGCTGTGCACGGAGAAGTACCCGACTTCTACAGCGGCAACGGCAGCCAAACGGCGCCATCGATTCAGATCCCTTCAAAGGATGAAAAAACAGAGCAAAAAAAGGAACAAAAAGAGTAATGATTTCCAGGCATTCTGCAAACATCAGGCAGAATGCTTTTTTTCGCGCGGCCTAGAAATGACATGCGTCTATTTTCTTAAAAAAATACTTTGACTTAGGCAAAAAGACTGTATATACTATTCAATAATAATTATTAGAAAATTCACTGTTTTCAGATGTTTCAAAAAGGTAAAGGAGGAAGCTTATGGATAATCGTCCGCAATGGGGAACAAGAGCGGGTTTTATTTTAGCAGCCGTCGGTTCTGCGATCGGTTTGGGGAATATTTGGAGATTCCCGGCAGTAGCTTATGAAAACGGGGGAGGCGCGTTCTTTCTGCCATATTTGTTCGCGCTCTTGACAGCAGGAATTCCTCTTCTCATCATGGAATTTACAATCGGTCATAAATACAGAGGCTCAGCCCCGCTGTCCTATGCCAGGATGGGGAAAGGGAAGGAATGGATCGGCTGGTGGCAGGTCGCCATCTCATTTGTCATCTCGACGTATTATGCCGTTATCGTGGCATGGGCCATTTCTTACACTGTCTTTTCATTCAATTTAGGTTGGGGTAAAAATACAGAAAATTTCCTAATGAATAAATATTTAAACAGAATTGATATCGGGGGAGGAGCCATCGGCCAATTCGGCGGCTTCGTGCCGGGCGTCCTGATTCCGCTCGCGATTGTATGGATTGTTTCATTGGGGATTTTATTTGCCGGAGTCAAAAAAGGAATCGAAATCGCGAACCGCATTTTCATTCCGCTGCTTGTGGTCTTATTTTTTATCATTGTCATTTATTCGATAACACTTGATGGGGCTGCACAAGGACTGAATGCCTTTTTCACGCCTGATTGGAGCCAGATTACAAACGGAAAAGTGTGGGTGGCGGCCTACGGCCAAATTTTCTTCAGTCTGTCGATTGCGTTTGCCATCATGATTACGTATTCCAGCTATTTGCCGAAAAAATCCGATATTACAAACAATGCGTTTATCACCGGCTTTGGGAACTCGTCATTTGAACTGCTGGCCGGAATCGGGGTATTCAGTGCGCTGGGCTTTATGGCTGCGCAGCAAGGCGTTCCAGTCAAAGAAGTCGTCTCTTCGGGAATCGGTTTGGCGTTCGTCGTCTTCCCGCAAATCATCAATGAGTTTCCGGCGTTTAATGCGTTTTTCGGATTTTTATTCTTTGGCTCGCTCGTTTTGGCAGGTCTGACATCTCTCATTTCTATCTCTGAAACATATGTTGCCGCGATTCAGGATAAATTCAACGTTCCGCGGCGGAAAGCCGTCCTGTTCGGCGGAGGGGCTGCTGCATTGTGTTCGCTCGTATTTGCGACGAAAGGCGGACTGTTCTTCCTCGATGCGGCCGATTACTTTATCAACAATTTCGGAGTGGCGCTTGCCGGATTGATCGAAGTCGTTGCGATTGCATGGTTTGCGAAAGAGCTGAAAGCTCTGCAGGCTCACGCCAATTCGGTTTCCGACATTCAGCTCGGCGCTTGGTGGAGAATCTGCCTGAGCGTCGTCACCCCGATTGTTCTGGGGTATATGATGTTTGATAATATCAAGACGAATATCACAACAGCCTATGGCGACCTGCCGGTTGAATTCCTCCTGAAATGGGGATGGTGCGTCGCTTTTGGAGCGATCGCAGCCGGATTTATCCTTTCGCTTTCAAAATGGAAGAATGGGCTGGCATATACGCCATTTCAACATGACAAGGAGGTTTCCTCATGAACGGCGCATCTATAGCAATGATGGTGATCGGCATCGTCATTATTTGGGGAGGATTGGCCGCAAGCATTATCAATGCGGTTGTGAAAAGCAAGAAAAGCCAGGCCGGCTAACCTCTTAAAGTGCAAGACATCCCTATTCTTTTGAAATAGGGATGTCTTTTATTTTTTCTTTCGAAGTTCCTTCCGTTCCCATGCCTTTAAATGAGGATAAGGGTCAAAAGACCACTCTGTTCTTCCATTGTCTTTATACATGCCGTAGTGAAGGTGGGGCGGGAATTTTCCCGATGTTCCCGGCGGCCCGTATCCCGTCGCTCCAACTGAGCCGATCACCTGGCCGGGCTCGACGATTTCTCCCACTTTCAAGCCTTTTGTGAAACCGTTCAAATGAGCGAAATAATGGTACGTATTGTTGATGTCTCTGATTCCGATCCGCCATCCGCCGAAACGGTTCCAGCCTTTCATTTCCACAATGCCGTAGCATGTCGACCGGACGGGGAGGCCGTAATGGGCGAACAAATCCGTCCCTTCGTGAATGCGTCTGCCCCCGAATCCGCGGGCATCTCCCCATGTGCTTCTATAGCTGTAATCTGATCTTACGGGAAGGGGAAAGGCGTGCTTGCCCAAATCAATGTGGCCGTATTTTTGAAAAAGCCTGATAAAGCCTGATATGATGCCGACCGTCTGATCCCTTTCGTAAAACTCCCACAGACCGATGCGGATATTTTCAATGTCCCTTCCGTATGTCAACAAGTATTGTCCAAACGTATAAAGGACGTCTTCATCCTGATCCGGTTCTGCGAGTCCGTCTCCGTTTCCGTCCATTCCAATTCCGTCAAAAACCTTGATGCTGAGCGGCGATGTATCTTTAGGATTGGGGTTTTCAGGTCCGCTCCACACGCTTTGCGGAATATATATCCCGGTGTGCCCTTTTTGCTTCGGCAAGTCTTTGCGGTTTTTGCGGATATTGATTTCGTATTGGTCGACTGCCGCGAAAACATACCAAGGAATATGGGTTGCGGCTTCTGTCTTATGATAAAGGGCCATTCTCTTTTGCAGATCGGGCTCTTTTTTCTCCTTTGCAAGAGCGCACGGCTGCAAGATGAGCAAAAGGAGGATGAGAACGGATAATACAGCTTTCACAGTGTCCTTAGCTCCTTTCAGTTTGAATACGGTTAGTTTGTGACATCTGCAGAAATCAATAATAAGAAAATGTTAGAAATTCCATCTTGTCTAATCAAGCTCTTGTTCACAAATCTGTACTATGTTAAAGTGACTAAAGATGAAGATTTAGCATTTTTTATTTAAGCGGTTCCAAAGCAGAGGGACTCATCCGGCGCTATGTCACAAATTTCGTATTGAACATGACTACTATCCACAATGGAGATGATGGAATTGGCAAAGAAAGACGAGCACATAAGAAAGCCCGAATGGCTTAAAATCAAGCTGAACACGAATGAAAACTATACGGGCTTAAAAAAATTAATGCGGGAAAACAACCTCCATACGGTCTGCGAAGAGGCAAAATGCCCGAACATCCACGAATGCTGGGCCGTCAGACGTACCGCGACCTTTATGATTCTCGGATCTGTCTGTACGAGAGCCTGCCGCTTCTGTGCGGTGAAGACGGGGCTGCCGACAGAGCTTGACTTGAATGAGCCGGAAAGAGTCGCAGATTCTGTGAGCATCATGAACCTGAAACACGCGGTCATTACAGCCGTTGCCCGTGACGATTTAAAAGACGGAGGAGCGGGGGTATTCGCCGAAACCGTACGCGCCGTCCGGAGAAAAAGCCCATTTACAACAATCGAAGTTCTGCCGTCCGATATGGGCGGAGACTATAATAATTTGAAAACGCTGATGGATACGCGTCCGGACATTTTAAACCATAATATTGAAACGGTCCGCCGCCTGACGCCGAGAGTCCGTGCGAGAGCTACATATGAAAGATCATTGGAATTTTTGCGCCGCGCCAAAGAGATGCAGCCGGACATCCCGACGAAATCCAGCATCATGATCGGTCTTGGCGAAACAAAAGAAGAAATCATCGAAACAATGGACGACCTTCTTGCGAACAACGTCGACATCATGGCAATCGGCCAGTATCTGCAGCCGTCCAAAAAACACATTAAAGTACAGAAATATTACCATCCTGACGAGTTTGCCGAACTGAAAGAAATCGCCATGGAAAAGGGCTTCAGCCACTGTGAAGCAGGACCGCTCGTCCGTTCTTCATACCATGCCGATGAACAGGTGAATGAAGCGTCTAAAAAACGCCAGGCGCAGGCATAACATTGGATGAAAAAACGCCAGCCATATGCGCTGGCGTTTTTCTTATTTTCAGGTCAAGATTCGGTCGCCTTTCCTTTTCCGTCAAGGTCGTTTCCGTTTTCATCTGTACCTGTCGTGGTTTTGCCTTGCGGCGATTTTTGCATTTCCTTAATTGTATCGGCCATCAGCTGATCGACGTTTCTTGAATTGGCTCCAAGCCGGCTGAAATTAGCGACGGATTGCATCATGTCCGGATCATCGGAAATATAGATATGGTAATATCTCGGAACGACGGATGCCGCCGTCTTTTTGACTTGATCAGCCGTCTGTTTGCGCTGCCCGGAGTCCGTTTTGTACACGACTAGCGCCTCTTCGTCTGTCACAAGCGCCGACGCATCTTGAATATTGGGAAGCTGAACCGTTAAACTAGATATAATATGCGCCATTTCTTCCCGGTCGATTTGGGGCGCCTGCATTTCTTCCTTGTTTGCGACTGGTGTTGCCTGATGGCGCGCATATCCGAATCTGCCTTTTCGGTTGTCATTTCTGAACTTTTCCTGATATTGAGGGTTCTTGTCTGCAACGTGAACGGTATTTCCGTCTTCGTCATATATATTGTGTTCGGTATCGTTTAAGGCCGTCTGGCAGCCTGCTAAAGGCAGCGCCACCAGCCCTGCTAAAAGAATTTTTTTATTCATCTGCTTTTCCTCCTCATTTATAGCTTTTCCAAAGGGGAGGATTTATTCTTAGCAATTGATGGCGGCCCGGGTTTGAATTATCATATAAAAGAGGTGAAAAGAATGATTGTCGTTCAGAACGCTGCATTTGAAGTCGTCAAAGATGTGAAAAACGGTTTTAACGAAGAAGCGTTTAAAGCCAGATACTCCGACATTTTAAATAAATACGACTACATCGTCGGGGATTGGGGATACAGCCAGCTGAGGCTGAAAGGCTTTTTTGACGATCAAAATCAAAAGGCCACATTTGATACGAAGATCAGCACGCTTGATGAATATATTTACGAGTACTGCAATTTCGGATGTGCCTACTTTGTTTTAAAACGTCTGCGAAAATAAGCGATCATAAAAGGGGATGCACTGATGATGTATTTTGTCGATCGACACAAAATCGAAAACACGCTCAACTTCCTGGAAGAGGAGCTGCGGCTTTATCAAATGCAGGAAGAATGGACTTCCGACGTCGAAAAAAAAGCGCTTGAACGAATCGGCCACACGCTGATCGAATGTATATTGGATATAGGGAACGATATGATTGACGGCTTTATTATGAGAGATCCGGGAAGCTATGACGACATTATGGATATACTGACCGATGAAAAGGTTGTCAGCCAAGCGGAAGGCGACAGTTTGAAACATTTGATCGCCTATCGGAAGACATTGGTC
Source organism: Bacillus sp. FSL R7-0646 (assembly GCF_037969865.1). Lineage (NCBI taxonomy): Bacteria > Bacillati > Bacillota > Bacilli > Caryophanales > Bacillaceae > Bacillus > Bacillus sp. FSL R7-0646. Next base: position 3,255,223 of record NZ_CP150217.1, on the reverse strand, counting down.
CAAGACTACCTGAACGTCAACCATGAAGAATTGGAAGAGCTGCTCAGCAGGCATGCGGAAACGCTCGAGAAATTTCCGGCGCGGATCCGCGATTATTTAAACCATGAACTCGGTCCGGTATCCGCATTCAAACCGCACTAAACGAACTGGAGTGTACAACATGAAAACATACAAAGGATACTTAATTGATCTTGATGGAACAATGTACAAAGGGACGGAAAAAATCGAAGAAGCATGCGAATTCGTGAGGAAGCTGAAAGACCGGAACATCCCGTATCTGTTCGTCACGAACAACTCGTCGCGCACGCCGAAGCAAGTGGCGGACAAGCTTGTTTCATTTGATATTCCGGCCGAAGAGAGCCAGGTATTCACAACCAGCATGGCGACCGCCAATTTTATCGCCGAACAAAAACGAGATGCTTCCGTATATGTGATCGGCGAAGAAGGGATCCGTCAGGCCATTGAGGAAAAAGGGCTGGCATTCGGCGGGGAAGACGCCGACTTTGTCGTCGTCGGCATCGACCGCGGCATTACATACGAAAAGCTAGCCGTCGGTTGTCTTGCCATCCGCAACGGCGCTACATTCATCTCGACTAACGGCGATATCGCCATTCCTACAGAAAGAGGACTCTTGCCAGGCAATGGTTCTCTCACGTCAGTATTAACTGTTTCTACGCAGACAGAGCCTATTTTTATCGGCAAGCCGGAGCCGATCATCATGGAGCAGGCGATGAAGGTGCTCGGCACAGACATCAGTGAAACGCTGATGGTCGGTGACAATTATGATACGGATATTATGGCGGGAATGAATTCCGGGATGGACACGCTTCTCGTTCATACGGGCGTGACCAAAAAAGAACACCTTGAAGCCTATCAGGAAAAGCCGACATATGTCATTGATTCACTGACAGAATGGCTGGATCGCGTCTAACGCAAAAAACACTTGTCTTTTAAAGACAAGTGTTTTTTTAATGGCTTATTCCGCATCTTTTGCTCGATGCGCCAGTCTGCTGGATGCGGCTGCCGCAATCGCTCCGACGATATCATCCAAGAACGTGTGGCATTCGCCTGTTGATTTATCGTTTAAACGTGCGAGCACTCCCGGTTTGATTTTATCAATATATCCATAATTTGTATAACCAATCGATCCATACAAGTTCACAATGGAGAAGGATAAGATTTCATCGACGCCGTACAGGCTTTCATCTGTCTCGATTAAGGTTTGGAGCGGTTCCATGAGCTTTCTTTGCTCGCCCAGCATATCCAATTGAATCCCTGTGATCACGGCGTTTTGAACTTCACGTTTTTTCATGACCCGGTTGACATTCTCTTCACATTCTTCTTTTGTTAAGTTTGGATGATATTTCTTCTGCAATACGTAGACAAGATCGGCAATTTCCGAAATCTTGACGCCCCGTTTCTCAAGCCATTCTTTTGCTGCTGTTTCGATCTGATGCATGCTGTTGTTTTCCGGCATCATTTTCACCCAATCTTTTTTTACTTAGTGTATACAAACAACTTTAAAAATGTAACGATTTTAGAACTCTTTTTCCAGATCGATTCATAATAGAATCCCTTCATGATTACGATGTGTAGAAGGAGAAAAATTTTGCAGGAAGTGATGTCCGTGAAGGAGCTGATCAAAGAAAAATTCGGAATCTACATTCGCGATCTTACATCGTACTTGTCTTATCAGGCTTTTCATACCCCGAATTCGATGTTTTTGATCGTCCCTGTTTCCCACTTGAGTCAGGATGAGCTGGCGGAATTGTTTAGTATGAGTCAGTATTTGCAAGAACAGCGCGACCCATACGTTTCATCTTTTATATTGACAAAGGACGGGGAGATGACGTTTGAGGAGAATGGCGTCTCATATGTGCTTCTTCAAGCTGCTCCCCGCATGACAAACAGGTCCGTTTCATTTGGTGCGGAGCTCGCCGAATTTCATCACAAGGGAAGGGGATACCCTTACGAGGTAAAAGAAACCTCGCGGATCGGGCAGTGGAAAGAACTTTGGGGGAAACGGCTCGACCAGCTGGAACAATTCTGGATTCAAAAAACGCAGGCAAGGCAGCTGCAGCCCTTTGAAAAACAATTTATCGAATCGTTTCCTTATTATCTCGGTTTAACCGAAAATGCGATTCAATATTTGGCAGATACCGAATTGGATGATCAGCCGCAGGCCGCTGACTCGGGAACGATTTGCCAGCAGCGGCTCACCTGCGAGGCTTTAAGGCGCGAGCCGCTTATTAAAATCCCGATGGAATGGGTGTTTGATCATGCGGCCAGGGATCTTGCGGAATATGCCAGAAGCTTGTTTCACGAAAGGAAAAACTTCAATGAAATCATGTTGTTTCTTCAGCAATACGAACAAGCCGCGCCGCTATCCTCATTTTCTAAGCGGCTGATGTACAGCAGGCTGCTGTTTCCGCTCCACTATTTTGAGACGGTTGAAGGGTACTATATTTCTCCTGAATCAGAGCACCATTATTTTGAAAGCAGACTCGACTATTTATTGTCTCATGCGCCGGCATATGAGCAATTCCTGAACGGCTTTCAAGAAATGGCGGGCATGAGATCCGCAGGATTGATAAGCATGCCGCCTGTCAATTGGCTGAAAAGGACACCATAGCTTCGCGGTGTTCTTTTCTTCTGTTAACATTTTCGGATTTTTTCGATATGCTTAGAGTGGAAGCTACTCTTAGAAAGGAACGAGGCAGCATGGACAAACCGTTTGTATATGTGACGAGAAAATTACCTGAAGAACAGCTTTCTGCGTTAAAAGAAGAAGCCCATATTGAAATGTGGGAAAAGGAAGAAGAACCGTGTCCGCGCGCCATTCTGAAAGAAAAAGCAAAAAAGGCGCACGGACTGTTGACGATGCTTTCCGACACGATTGATGAGGAGCTTTTAAAAGGCGCGCCGCATTTAAAAGTCGTGGCCAACTTGGCGGTAGGCTATGACAACATCGATGTGGAGGCTGCGCAAAAGCATCGCGTCATCTGCTGCAACACGCCTGGCGTGCTGACAGAGTCAACGGCAGATTTGACGTTTGCTCTGCTGATGGCATCCGCCCGCAGAATCGTCGAAGCGAGCGACTGGATTAGACAAGGGAAGTGGACGGGCTGGGGTCCTCTGCTTTTGGCCGGTGCGGATGTCCATCATAAAACGATCGGCATCGTCGGGATGGGGAGCATCGGACAAGCCGTCGCCCGGCGTGCGAAAGGCTTCGGCATGAAAATTTTATATCATAACCGCACCCGCAATCCAGATGCAGAAGCAGAACTGGGCGCATCCTATCTGCCCTTCGATGAACTGCTTGAACAGGCGGATTTTGTTGTCTGCCTGACACCTCTGACTCATGAAACGAAGCATCTGTTTAACCGCAGCGCTTTTAAAAAGATGAAGCGCTCCGCTATTTTTATCAATGTCTCAAGAGGACAGGTTGTCAATGAAGACGATTTATATGAAGCGCTGGTCGAAAAAGATATTGCCGGCGCAGGACTCGACGTCTTTGCGGAAGAACCTGTGCAAAAGGATCACCCGCTCGTCAGCCTGCCGCAAGTCACCGCGCTGCCTCACATCGGCAGCGCCGCCGTCGAAACGAGAGAAGCCATGATGAGGCTTTGTGCGGAAAATATTGCGCTTGTCCTGAGAGGAAAGCAGGCAAAGACCGAGATTTGACGTTTCTTCCGGCTGCCCTGAGCGGCTCGGAAGATTTTCTTACAAAAATATTTCTGAATATATAGAATCTTATTATATCAACGACTAAAGCGTTTTCACGTTTTGTTTTCAGCAAATGTCATCTTGTCAAAAAAAGAATCCCCCATTATAATGTTTGTAACTTAAATGTCTGCGTTGTGTTTACAAATGTCCTTTCAGAGAGGACGGACAAGAGAGAGAAAGGTGGAATTTCATTGAAGGCGATACGAGTGGGGCTGCTAGGATTAGGAACAGTCGGGAGCGGTGTGGTGAAGATTATTCAGGATCACCAGGATAAGCTGACACACCAAGTCGGATGCCCTGTTACGATTCAAAAAGTTCTTGTAAAAGATAAAGATAAGAAGAGGGATGTCGAGCTTTCCAAAGACGTTCTGACGACTGAAGCCTATGATGTCATTCAAGATCCAGAAGTAGATGTCATTATCGAGGTCATCGGGGGGATCGAGGAGACGAGACGCTATTTGCTTGACGCGCTTCAGGCGAAGAAACACGTCGTGACAGCGAATAAAGATTTGATCGCCCTCTATGGATCGGAACTGACGGCTGCCGCGAAAGAAAACGGCTGCGACCTTTATTTTGAAGCGAGCGTCGCCGGCGGAATTCCGATTTTGCGAAGCCTTGAAGACGGGCTGGCTTCAGACCGGATTACGAAGATGATGGGCATCGTCAATGGAACGACCAACTTTATTTTAACGAAGATGAACAAAGAAAACGCGCCTTATGACGAGGTGCTGAAAGAAGCGCAGGAGCTCGGCTTCGCAGAAGCAGACCCGACAGCTGATGTTGAAGGTCTTGATGCCGCGAGAAAGATGGCGATTTTGGCCAGGCTCGGTTTCTCAATGAATGTCGACCTTGACGATGTCAAAGTGAAAGGCATTTCCCAAGTGTCTGATGAAGACATCAATTTCAGCAAACGGCTCGGCTATACGATGAAGCTGATCGGCATCGCTCAGCGCGACGGACAAAAAGTCGAAGTGAGCGTCCAGCCGACATTGCTGCCGGAGCATCATCCGCTGTCTTCCGTCCATAATGAATTCAATGCGGTTTACGTATACGGCGAAGCCGTAGGGGAAACGATGTTTTACGGACCTGGCGCCGGAAGCATGCCGACTGCAACCGCCGTCGTGTCAGATTTGGTCTCCGTCATGAAAAACATGCGTCTTGGCGTGAACGGCAGCAGCTTTGTCGATCCGCAGTTTGAAAAGAAGATAAAGGCGCCGTCTGAAATCTTTGCCCAGCAGTTTTTAAGAATTCATGTCAAAGACCAGGTTGGTTCGTTTTCGAAAATCACATCGATTTTTTCAGAAAGAGGCGTCAGCTTTGAAAAGATCCTTCAGCTTCCGATTAAAGGCCATGACGACCTGGCTGAGATTGTCATTGTGACACATCATACGTCAGAAGAGGATTTTACGGATATCCTGCAAAAGCTGAACGATCTTGAGGTTGTTCATCAGGTGAAAAGCACTTATCGAGTAGAAGGGAACGGTTGGAGCTAATGTGGAAAGGACTCATCCATCAATATAAAGAATATTTGCCAGTAACGGACAAAACACCGGAATTGACGCTGAACGAGGGAAATACCCCGCTTATTTATCTGCAAAACCTTTCGAAAAAGCTCGGAATCGAGCTTTATGTCAAGACGGAGGGTGTCAACCCTACAGGCTCCTTTAAAGACCGCGGGATGGTCATGGCGGTCGCCAAGGCGAAAGAAGAAGGCAATGACACGATCATGTGCGCTTCGACCGGCAATACGTCGGCTGCTGCGGCGGCTTATGCGGCCCGCGCCAACATGAAGTGCATCGTCATTATTCCAGACGGCAAAATCGCCTTCGGAAAATTGGCCCAAGCCGTCATGTACGGCGCAGAAATCATTGCGATCGACGGAAACTTCGACGATGCCCTGAAAATGGTGCGCAGCATTTGCGAGAAAGAGCCGATTGCGCTGGTCAACTCTGTGAATCCATACCGGATTGAAGGACAGAAAACCGCTTCCTTTGAAATTTGTGAACAGCTGGGCGAAGCGCCTGATATCCTAGCGATTCCTGTCGGAAATGCCGGTAATATAACGGCTTACTGGAAAGGCTTTAAAGAGTATCATGAGAAAAACGGCACAGGCCTGCCGGTCATGAAGGGTTTTCAGGCGGAAGGCGCGGCCCCGATTGTCAAAAACAAAGTAATTGAAAAGCCGGAAACCGTTGCGACAGCGATCAGAATCGGAAATCCGGCTAGCTGGGATAAAGCGGTCAACGCTGCAAAAGAATCGAACGGTAAAATCGATGCAGTGTCAGACGAGGAGATTCTCCACGCTTATCAGCTCCTGGCAAGAGAAGAAGGCGTATTTGCAGAACCGGGATCATGCGCATCCATTGCGGGCGTGCTGAAACAGCTGCAAACGAAAGAGATTCAGCCGGGTGCGAAAGTGGTTGCCGTCTTAACCGGAAACGGCCTGAAAGATCCGAACACAGCCGTTGATGTGTCGCAGATCAAACCTGTCACACTGCCGACAGACGAAGAAGCTATTCTCGAACACTTAAAAGGAGCCGCTCGTGTATGACTGAGGCTGACATGCTGTTTTCCGTTACGGTTCCCGGAAGCACGGCCAATCTTGGCCCGGGCTTTGATTCAGTCGGCATGGCGCTGTCCCGCTATTTAAGACTGTCTGTTTTTCCTCATGATGAGTGGCGTTTTGAAGCTGAAACAGAAGTCGTAGCGGGAATACCTGAAGGAACGGACAATTTAATTTACCAGGTGGCCAAACGGACCGCCGCACACTTCGGAAAAGAACTTCCGCCAAGCCTTGTCAAAGTGTGGAGCGATATTCCGCTTGCGCGCGGTCTCGGCAGCAGCGCAGCCGCAATTGCCGCTGCGGTTGAGCTGGCGAACGAACTTGCCGATTTGAAGCTTTCAGACCGCGAGAAACTTCATTTTGCGAGCCTTGAAGAAGGCCATCCTGACAATGCCGGAGCATCGCTTTTCGGCGGGCTTGTCATCGGACTTCATGAGGAAGATGAAACAGAGATGGTTTCTATGAAAGACATCGATTTGGATGTCGTCGTCGTCATTCCTTTTTATGAAGTGCTGACAAAAGATGCGCGGGATGTTCTTCCCGAAAGCCTCTCTTATCCGAAAGCCGTGGAAGCAAGCGCGGTCAGCAATATGCTCGTCGCCGGACTGATGGCGAAAGATTGGAAGCTTGTCGGCCGCATGATGCAAAAAGACCTCTTTCACCAGCCATACCGAAGGGCGCTCGTCCCTGAGCTTTCGAAAGTGGAGCATGAAGCAGGCCAAAACGGCGCGTTCGGGACGGCTTTAAGCGGAGCCGGCCCGACGATCCTTTCCTTTATTGAAAAAGGAAAAGGAGAGGCGCTGAGAAACCAGCTTGCGTCCAAGTTTCCGCACTGTGAGGTCGACTGCCTTTATGTCCCGGATACAGGCATTATCGTTGAAAGAAAATCAGTAAACAGTGTTTAACGAAAAAAGAGCTTTTTCGGCTCTTTTTTTGTTTGCCTTCAAAACAAGGATTTTTATTTAGGAAGTCGAAGTAGTATGGCAAACAGACATGAGGAGGAGAAACGACATGAAGCAGCTGATAACCGAAAAAGACCTCATCAAGCTTGTATCCATTACCGATCCCCAGTATTCGCCCGATGGTGCAAAAATCGCCTACGTCCAAACAAAAGTAAACGAAAAACAGGACTCATATGATTCGCATATCATGATCTACGACCGCGAAAAACAAGCTTCGGTGCAATGGACGTTTGGGAAAGGCAGAAACCAGCATCCCCGCTGGTCGCCGGACGGCAAATACCTTGCATTTACGTCCAATCGCGAGGAAACCGCACAAATTTACGTGATAAGCGCCGCCGGGGGAGAAGCGAGAAAAGTGACCGATATTCCCTATGATGTATCACAGCCTGAATGGTCGCCGGACGGCAAGTCATTGCTTTGTTCAGTGAAGCTGACAAAAGAGGAAAGCGTCGACGATGAGAAGAAAACCGAGATTGAAGACCACGAACCGCTGGAAGTCGATTCTTTGTCATATAAAGCAGACGGCCAAGGGTTTAAAAGGGGAAAGTATACGCAGCTTGTCCTCGTTCAAGTGGAAACCGGGGAAATGAAACAGCTGACCGATCTTGAACGCGACCATTTCAGCCATGCATTTTCACCGTGCGGAGATCAGATTGCATTTTGCGCCAATCAAACGGATATGCGTGTGAACGATGTCTACTTGATGAACCTTTCGACAGGTGATTTGAAGCGCCTCACAGGTCAAAACGGCATTTTTTCTTCACTATCGTTTTCTCCTGACGGCAAACACCTTGCATTTATCGGAAACGAGAAAGAATATCAAAACGCCACGCTCGATAAAGCATGGCTGTATGATATTGAAACAGGAAAACTAACGTGTCTGACGGAAATGCTTGACGTCCATCTCAGCGATGCGGTGGCAGGAGACAGCCTTGTCGGAGGCGTTCTTCCGAAACCGGCCTGGACCAAAGACGGAAACGGCTTTTATGTCATCGGATCTGACCAGGGTTCTACAGGCATTTACTACATATCAATCGAAGGTCTTGCTTATCCGGTCCGGTTGGAAAAAGAGCATGTGAACGGATTCAGCCTGCATCCGGACGAAAGTGGCTTTGCGGCATCCATAGCCCTGCCCGTCCGGCCGAGCGAACTTTACCATCTCCAATTGGGTGAAGAAAAAGCGGAGCGACTAACAGATGCCAACCAAGCGTTTACGGAAGAACATATCATATCGGAACCGGAGGAGCTTCAATTTCAGGCAGCGGACGGTCTGACAATTCACGGATGGCTGATAAAGCCCGCCCAATATGAAAAAGGAAACACGTATCCGCTCATTCTGGAAGTGCACGGCGGACCTCACGCCATGTATGCGAATGCTTATTTTCATGAATTTCAAGTGCTGGCCGCAAAGGGAAGCGCCGTCGTATATGTTAACCCGCGGGGAAGCCACGGCTACGGACAGGATTTTGTCAACCGGGTGAGGGGCGACTACGGCGGTGGAGATTTTAAGGATGTAATGGCGGCTGTTGACCACGTGCTTGAACATTATGATTTCGTCGATCAAGAAAGGCTCGGCATCACCGGAGGAAGCTACGGGGGCTTTATGACAAACTGGGCTGTCGGCCACACGAAGCGCTTCAAGGCCGCAGTGACACAGAGGTCCATTTCCAACTGGATCAGTTTTTACGGGGTAAGCGACATCGGCTATTTTTTCACAGACTGGCAGCTCGGTGCAGACCTTTTTGAAGATCCAGGCAAACTGTGGGAGCATTCGCCGCTCAAATACGCGGACAAGGTGGAGACCCCTCTTCTCATTCTGCATGGCGAACGGGACGACAGGTGCCCGATTGAACAGGCGGAACAGCTGTTTACGGCGCTGAAAAAAATGGGGAAAGAAGTAAAACTCGTCAGATTTCCGAACGCGTCACACGATTTATCAAGAAGCGGGCATCCGAAGCAGCGGATCAGGCGGCTTGAGTATATTGCAGGCTGGTTTGAAGCTTATCTATAAAAAAGAAAAGGCTGCCGTACACTACGGCAGCCTCAGCGTGTCGACAAACCCTCGCATTCGTTGTCAGGGCTGCGCGTCGGTGCTCACGAATTCCAACATTCGCTCCGCTCCGATGCTCGACCTTCCTAGACTGCAAGGGTTTTCAATCACGCTGAGAGGATGACAAAATCCTAAACTGAAAACCGTTTTAGGATTTTGTCAACAATTTAGGCTGCCGTTACGGCAGCCTTCTCAAATTAAAATACTTGCTCTACTTCAATGACGCCCGGAACTTCTTCTAAAAGGGCGCGCTCAATTCCAGCTTTAAGGGTGATGGTGGAACTTGGGCAGCTTCCGCATGCGCCGAGCAGGCGAAGCTTGACGATGCCGTCTTCAACATCGACGAGTTCACAGTCACCGCCGTCACGGAGTAAAAACGGACGAAGTTTGTCCAGCACTTCCTGTACTTGTTCTTTCATTTCGACCTCTGTCGTCATTCGTATCGCTCCTTTCAAATCATACAACCATTATATTCAGTCGAACAATAAAAAGCTATTGTTTGGTTTCAATCGTTTTCCCACATATTATATCATATTTGCCGGCAAAGACAAAAAACGATTTTCATTTCAATATGGAGCAGATGGACAAAATAGAATAAAATAAAGATAAAGAGAAAGGAGCTGCCGCTGATGAAAAAACAAGCCGAGCTTTTTGTTTACGGTGCCGACGTTCTTTGTCCAAGCTGTGTGAACCTTCCGTCATCAAAAGAAACGTATGAGTGGCTAGAAGCCGCCCTGAAAAGAAAATATCCCGACCAGCCTTTCTCAATCACGTACATTGATATCCATCAGCCGCCGGAAAACGACCCTGAAAAACAGGAAATCTCCGAAAAAATCCTGAACGACGAATATTTTTATCCGCTCGTCATGGTCGGTGATCAAGTGGTCGGCGAAGGAAATCCGAAGCTGAAAGACGTGTATAAAGAAATGGAAAAGCAAGGATATAAGCCTGCATGATAAACAGCAAGGGACAGACATGCCCCTTGCTGTTTTATTTTTTATGATTGCACCTTTCTTAAACCGGACAGACTAACTATCAGCCAGATCAATTAGGAGGGACAGCAAGCATGTCAAGCATTGAAGGACAAATCATGTCAGGCGATTTTGATGACGAAATGAATGTTTTTTCATTAAAGAAAATCAAGCAGTTTCAAACGCAGACCAGTCTGAAAGAAAACCAGCTCAAGGCTTTACAGCACTATTTAAGGCAGCATGAGCACGATGAGGACGGACAGATCATCACCCTCTACGACCAAATGCTTGTACCTTTGTCGCAAGATGATATAAAAGCGCTGCTGGATGACTTAACAAAAGTCCAGTCATTATATCATTAACTTTCCCTTTTATACCCGCTTTCCTGCCCTGATGTCATCCGTCATTCCGAGATAAGGGGCTTTTGAAATCAGATCTTCATTATCGATTCCGGCATTTTCAATAAATGTGATATCGGCGAATTCCGGTACGACATATTTTGGATACGTCTCATATTTTTCGCGCGATTCCTCCATTAAGTCGATATGGTCATTTTGATAGCAGACTGTAATATCAGGGCGTTCATGAACCCATTTAGGGAAGAAGATGATGCCGTGCATCCGCTTTTCATTCGGCATGAAGTTCAAGGAAACGTCAGTCCCTGTCGGTTCTGTCCAGGATACTTTATAGACGCCTTCAGTCAGCTTGACGATATCGGCTTTTTGATCGCGAACCCAGCGTCCCCCAACCATTCCGCTGTGAATGCGGTAATCGATGGTATGGTCATTTTTAATGTAGATTTCATATTCCCATCCGTTTTCATACGTATAGATCATATGGCTTCCTACAAACTCTTTTACATCTTGATTCATATGAACCGCTCCTTTATTTGTTTATGTAAATCTAAACATGTTGATATTTACATATATAATTATAAAATGCCGTCAAAAACGATGTCAAACGAAAATACTTCCTGAGAGATTTGCACAAATAAAGAAGATTGTTACGATTAATGTCAGAATTTTGAGTTATCTTAGGAAATTATGCCAATATTTAGAAAAGTGATTGTCAAAAAATAAGCGATTCTGTAAAATGAAAAACAACCCATAAAAAGGAAATGACATGGGAAGAAAGGAAGGATAAACGATTGAAGACAAAAATTGCGTATGAGGAAGTTGCGGGAATGCTTAATCAATGGTATGTCATGATCAAGCGTCACGAAGTATCACAAGCGGTCTCGATTAAATGCGACATTGAGCACCAGCTGCCGAATATGGAAGAAAATCAAGATCTGCTTCTTTATTTTAATCTTTTAGACTATCGGCACAAGCTGCTGACAGAAGAGTTTGCCGCTTCCAACAAACTGTTCGAGGATATTCAGGAGCAAAAAGCCGATATGCAAAGCACAGATGACATGATTGAATATTATTATTTCTTTTTCGCTGGCATGTACGAATTTCATAAGAAGGATTATACAAATGCAATCAATTATTATAAATTAGCCGAGGAAAAGCTCAGGACAATCCCCGATCAAATCGAAATCGCCGAATTCCATTACAAACTGGCTATCGCCTACTATCAAATCAAACAAAATTTCCTTTCCTTAAACCATGCGAAAACAGCTCTAAAAACCTTCAAAGCACATGATGATTACATTCAAAAAGCGATCAGCAACGATATGCTGATCGGGGCAAATAAACTCGATTTATTTCGTTTTGATGAAGCCGAACAGCATTACAAGCAAGCCCTTAAAGACGCGGCACTGATCAAACATCATGTCCTCCTCGGCATGGCTCACCACAACTTAGGGTTGAGCTATGTCAATCGCAACCTCCTCACATTGGCTGAACATCATTTCAAAGAAGCGCTGCTTATCAAAGAGCATGAAGAATCGGTTTACGGCATCCATTCCATGTTTGAACTGACACATGTGCTGTACAAATCAAATGTTGTCAAAGAAGCACGCAAATTGTATGAAAAAGGATTTTTCCGTGCGGAAAAAGCAGGAGAAAGGGAATATTTGTCGAAATTTAAACTTATTCATGCTCTGTATGATGAACAGGATCCACTTGCGGTTGAACATGCTTTAGAATATCTTAAAACGATCAATCTCTGGACGGATGTAGCGGAATTAACATTTGATATCGCACTTTACTATAAAGAAAATGGAGATGCAGACAAAGCTGCCGAATATTTTGAAGAATCTCATCATGCAAGAGACCAAATTCTTAAAAGAACGGAGGAGTTAAAGTGAAAAAGATGATTGCCGTTGCGTTGACTGCCGTCTTTGCAAGCCTTGTCGTTTTAAGTTTTTCGTCTCAGCCGAAGGGAGATGCCGAGTTTGCCGGCCGAGCCATTTTTCTTGACGATAAGCCGGCTCAGCTGATGGCGGGCAGAGCGATCTTTCTCGACAGCCTTGACGGAAATTCGCCAGCCGCCTGACAAAACACCGCATAACCCTGCTTGTCACCGGACAAGCTCTCTTCGAAAAGCGCCGCCAGCGGCGCTTTTTTTATGAAAGCAAATATAACCGGCGTCCCTGCAAATCGCTTGCGAAGATTAAAAATATGAAACACATGACAGGAATGGCGCTCACCGGCTTTTGGTCGAATCCTATTGAAAAATCTGCCCGATTTATAGTGCTTGTCATTCTATAAATCCTTATAATGGTCTTAACGCCAATGTGAGGCATGCCAATAGACAGATTGCAGGGGAAATTCAATACTGAACAGCGCAATTTAGCATGTAATCATTTTTAGGAGGGAGCAGCATGGAAGTCTTTGAAGAATATTTAGCGGGAATTGATCATCCGGAACATCGTGCCCGGATGGAAGAAGTATTGGGTTGGGTAGCGGAGACATTTCCAAATTTAACGCCGAAAATCGCTTGGAATCAGCCGATGTTTACTGATCACGGCACATTTATTATCGGCTTTAGCGTCGCGAAAAATCATTTGGCTGTCGCCCCTGAAAGCGCTGGGATCGATCGTTTTTCTGAGGAAATTGTGCAGGCCGGCTATGATCATACGAAGCAGCTTGTCCGTTTCCGCTGGGATCGTCCGGTGGATTTTTCATTGCTTGAGAAAATGATCGAGTTTAATATTGCGGATAAGGCGGACTGCTCGACTTTTTGGCGGAAATAAAAAAGCGCAAAAATAAGGGGCATCCTCTCATGAAGGCGAGAGAGCGCCCCGAAAGAAAAACGCTGTTTATCTAAAACTCCAAGGTTTCGCGCATGTACGCGGCAAACCTACCCATTATGATGCTTATACATCCAAAGCAAGCCGGATTTCAGCAGGCGAGGCACTCTGCCGATCAACGGCCGTTCAGCAACTAAACCGAAACCGGCTTTTTTGCCGAGCGACCCGAGGACGCCTTTCAGCTTGAATTTCGGCATTGTTTCAGGAAGAGGTTCGCCTTTCCAGCGCAGTTCAAGCACTTGGACGATTTGTTCCGCCTGGGCTTCGGCCAGCTGTGCGCTCGGCGCGTGAGGCAGGCTTGCACAGTCGCCGACAACATAAACGTGTTCGTCTCCCGGCAGGTTATGGTGCGGCGTCAGGACGACGCGCCCTTGCGGATCTTTTTCCACATCGAGATCCCGAACGATTTGATTCGGCTGTATCCCCGCTGTCCAGACGATGGCGTCGGCTTGGATCGGGTCGTCATGATTGTAGACGATGCCTTCTTCCACCTTTGTAATATTGGCGCAGTTGATAATCTTGACGCCGTGCTCTTCAAACCAGCTTTGCACATATTTGCTCAAACGCTTCGGGAAGCTCGACAAAATTAATTCTCCCCGGTCAAAAAGGATGATGTTCAAATCTTTTCGGCTTTCCCTCAGCTCGCTCGCAAGCTCAACGCCGCTCAGTCCTGCCCCGACGATCGCAACGGTGGCTTCCGCATTTAAGTTGTTGAGCGCCTGGTACGTGCTGCGTGATTGATCGATTGTCTGAATGCTGTAGGTATGTTCAGGCGCCCCGGGAACGTTGTGATATTTATCTTCACAGCCGAGTCCGATGACGGCGTCATCATAGGATACCGGCTCCCTGTCATGAAACAAAACCTTTTTTCCTTCCAAATCAACAGACGAAATCGTCCCGTATTCAATCTTTAACTTCGGGTGATCCGGGAAGGACACTCTGATATGATGATCGGAAATCGTCCCCGCAGCCAGTGCGTAATACTCCGTTTTTAAACAATGGTAAGGGTTTCTGTCGATTAAAGTGATCATCACATCATCTGGCAGCTGATTAGGCAGCAAACGATGAATGATGCGCATATTCCCGTATCCGCCGCCGAGCAAGACTAAATTTCTCATTGGTAATTCCCCTTTTCCCCTCAGATTAAGAAACTCACCTTTTACACTGCAAAAATAAAAAACTATGTAAATACCCTCTAGAATTATATCTAATTTGATGTAAAATCACAATATTTCTCGGGAAAATAACCTACACTAACGCCTAGAATCGATAATTAGTAAAACTCTTTAAAGTATTAATATGTTACAAAAGCTTTATTCTCCAGCCTTAAACTTTGACTAATGAAACGCATTTAGGGTACGATAAAAAGGCGATGTGAGGTGAAATAAAGTGTTTCCAATCGTTGAGTTTTGCGTCAGCAATCTTGCCCAAGGTTCTCAGGAGGCAAAGGAAATATTGGAGAAAGATCCGAATTTGGATGTCGTTGAATACGGCTGCCTGAGTTACTGCGGACAATGCATGCAGACGATGTATGCTCTTGTAAACGGAGAAATGGTGACAGCGAATAATCCGGCTGAATTGGTCGAAAATATATACAAGTTCATTGATGAAAATGAACTCATTTAAAAACGGGGTCATCTTGGTGATCTCGTTTTTTCATGCAAAGCCTTTAATTGAAAGGGTTTACATAAAAAGAGAAAAAATTCGTGAAAATTTTTGTGGACAGGCCAATCATTAATTGATATCTTAATAAAAGTTTAAATAATAATAAGAGGTGTGGTCATGAACATTTTATGGGGACTTCTTGGTATTCTGGCGATTTTCGCGATTGCTTTCCTGCTTTCCGAGCATAAGAGCAAAATTAACATAAGAACGATTTTAATCGGTTTGGCGATCCAGCTCCTGTTCGGATTCATCGTTCTCAAATGGGAAACGGGGAGGGAAGCGTTTCTTTGGTTTACAAAAGCCGTTCAGCATCTCGTCAATTATGCGAATGAAGGCATCAGCTTTCTCTTCGGGCCTCTCTTACAAGTAGGCGACAGTGCTGCCTTTGCTTTAAGCGTTCTTCCTGTTATCATCTTCTTTTCATCTCTGATTGCAGTTCTTTACCATTTAAGAATCATGCAAGTGATCATCCGCTTCATCGGCGGCGGATTGGCAAAACTGCTCGGAACAAGCAAAACGGAATCTCTTTCTGCAGCTGCCAATATCTTTGTCGGGCAAACTGAGGCGCCGCTTGTAATTAAGCCGTTTATCGCAAACTTAACAAAGTCAGAGCTGTTTGCCGTTATGACAGGCGGACTCGCTTCAGTGGCCGGTTCTGTTTTGTTCGGTTACGCCCTTCTCGGGGTTCCTCTCGAATATTTGCTTGCAGCGAGCTTTATGGCCGCACCTGCGGGCTTGATTATGGCAAAAATGCTCATTCCCGAAACGGAAAAACCGAAAATTGAAGAAAAAGATATTCAAATGGCTGAAGACGAAGACGCAGCAAATGTCATCGATGCCGCGGCAAAAGGGGCATCAACGGGTCTCTCTCTTGCGTTGAATGTCGGCGCGATGCTGCTTGCTTTTGTTGCTTTGATTGCCGTTTTAAACGGAATTCTTGGAGGAGTCGGCGGATGGTTCGGCTTTAAAGACCTTTCACTCGAATATATTCTCGGCTATGTATTTGCCCCGCTCGCCTTTGTCATCGGCGTGCCATGGGATGAAGCGGTCCAGGCCGGAAGCTTTATCGGTCAAAAGCTCGTTCTGAACGAATTTGTCGCTTATTCCAATTTTGCTCCGATGTTTGATCAGCTTTCCGTCAAAACAGCTTCGATTATCAGCTTTGCGCTGTGCGGTTTCGCAAACTTGTCTTCTGTGGCGATTTTGCTTGGAGGACTTGGAGGAATGGCGCCGAACCGCCGTTCCGATATCGCCCGTCTCGGCTTGAAAGCCGTTGCGGCCGGAACATTGGCCAACCTTTTAAGCGCGGCGATCGCCGGAATGTTTATCGGATAACATGATAAAAGCTCCCTGCAAATGAATGCAGGGAGCTTTTATGTATGAAAAACGGGGGATAGCCATATTGTATCCATCCCTTTCAGCTTTTATACTAGAAGAAAGAAAAAAATGTGGAGGCGGCTATGAATTCTTTTCGTTTTACTAAAATGCACGGCTTAGGAAACAGCTATATATACGTCAATCAGTTTGAAGAACATCTCCCTGAGGAGCTGTTGTCGGATTTGGCCGTCAAAGTGTCTTCCGTTTACACCGGAATCGGTTCAGACGGAATGATTCTGATCTGTCCTTCAGATCGAGCGCCGGTTAAAATGCGGATTTTCAACAGCGACGGATCTGAAGGCAAAAACTGCGGAAACGGTTTGCGCTGCGTTGCAAAATACGCGTATGAACATAAACTGGTAGAGGAAACGTCCTTTTTAATTGAAACCCTTTCAGGCTTGGTAAAGGCTCAGGTTGAGGTGGATGAAGGAAAAGTTGTATCGGCTACGGTCGATATGGGCGAACCGCGACTTCTCAAATCAGATATGCCGATGCGGGGTGAACAGGGTTCAGAGACGATCAATGAAAAGATGATATTCGGCGGCCGTGAAATGAAGGGTACCGCTGTATCCATGGGCAATCCCCACATCGTCTTTTATTTAGACGATATTGAAAAAGCCCCGCTGACGACGATGGGACCGCTCATTGAAAAAGATGAAAGGTTTCCGGAAGGGGTTAATGTAGAATTTGTTGAAGTTGAAAACGAAAATGAACTCCATTTCCGCGTTTGGGAAAGGGGATCAGGAATTACCCAGGCTTGCGGAACAGGCGCCTGCGCAGCCACAGTGAGTTCGGTGCTCAACGGCTATTCCAAACGGGACACGGACATTACCGTCCATCTCGCCGGCGGCGATTTGATCATTAATTGGAAAAACGACGGACGCGTCATGATGACGGGACCCGCTGAAACGGTATGTGAAGGCGAGTTTTTTATATCATAAGTCGGTCTGTTTGAGAAATCGGACGTGCGACTTTATAATAAAGGTACACATGAGCTTTTAGGAGGTGTAATCTCATGAGCGAAAAAACGGTCACGGTTACGGAAGCGGCTGCTCTTCATATCAAGGATATGATGAAAGAGCATGAAGAGGAGAACGCATTTTTGAGAATCGGAGTAAAAGGCGGCGGATGCAGCGGCCTGTCATACGGCATGGGTTTTGAACATGAAAAAAACGAAGACGACAATGAATTCGTCCAGCATGGAATCACAGTGCTTGTAGACCAAGAAAGTCTGGATATCATGAACGGTACGGTCATTGATTTTAAACAATCGATGATGGGCGGAGGCTTCACCATCGATAATCCAAACGCCATCGCTTCATGCGGCTGCGGATCATCATTCAGAACCGCAGCGAATGCGGGGAAGCCTGAAGAGTGCTGACATAAGGTCAACGATATGCAATGAAAAAAACGCCTTTCATCTCGATGCTTCATCGTGATGAAAAGGCGTTTTATTATGGTCTGGGGGAAAAAGAAATGAAACTCGTATCAACGCACGCCTTGTCAAAAGCGGACGTTACCGCGTTTTTTCATACACATTGGGGAAGTCCGGAAATGGTCAATTCACACGGAACATTCCGCTGCGATGAATTGGAAGGATTCGCTGTAACAGATGAAAAAAGCGACATTAAAGGCTTGATTACGTACTTCATCGCTGGAAACGAATGTGAAGTCGTCTCTTTGGACAGTGTTGTCGAAAACAAAGGGATCGGCTCACTCCTTTTACAAGAAGTGGAGCGTGTTTCAAAGCGAAAACAGTGTAAATCGATTAAACTGATCACGACGAACGATAATATGCGGGCGCTTATGTTTTATCAAAAGAGGGGCTATACTTTGGCCGAGTTGTATGTAAACGCAGTTGACAAAGCAAGAAAAGTAAAGCCGGAAATTCCCTTTGTCGCTGATAACGGCATTCCGATTCGGGATGAGATTCTATTGGTGAAAGATTTAGCATAGTTTTTCTGCTTCTTCGCGAAGAGGAGCAATGCAGCCACCCCGCTCAAAGTGTTGAGCAAGGTTTTTGCAATGGGCTTCCGGAACACAACCGTGTTTATTTCTGGTTAAAGATGCGATTCAGATTGCTCGTGTTGTTGGTGATAGAGGTGATATAGCGGCTTCCGCTTATCATTTCCTTGTTGCACAGAGGGCATAAAGGGCGGTCGCTGCTCGTGAAATTTTTTCTCATCCATCCGTTGCAGTCCTCAGCCGTACATTCCCACGTACTGATATCTTCCTTTGGCAGAGGCTCTTGATTGCGATTGTTGTAGTAAGACATATCGTCACTTCCTAACAAGGGTTTTTTGGAGTTCATTTAAGAATATTTTGTGAATCTTAAGACATTCTATTCGTCAATTTGTTATTCTATACTGGACAGGTTTATTTAGTGTCCAAGCCCAGTAAAGAAAAGGGGTTCAACCATGGAAAAAATCAACTGCAGAAGCTGCGGCGGGCTTACGCCGTACGATTCAAAAGTCTGCGAGGCATGCGGATGCGAAAAACCGCTTCCAAAATCACAGAAAATTACGGACCGGATTGTCTTGACTGCGGCGGGAGTCGTCGGCATCTTAACAATTGTGCTGATATTGGGAACGGTCTTCTCATATTTGAATATCATATAATGAAAAGGAGCCGGTGTCAGGCTCCTTTTCATTTTTATTTGTTTTCAAACATGCTTGTAGAGTGCAGCGGCTGCACACGCGCTTTAGGATCCATATAAGCTTTTGCATTGTTGACAGCGGTCGGCGCTTCACCAAATCCGCTCGCAATCAGCTTGACTTTCCCTTCATATGTGCAGATATCGCCGGCTGCATAGAATCCCTCGATGTTCGTTTCCATTGTGGACTTGACGACGATCGAATTTTTCTCGATTTCAAGCCCCCAGTTTTTGATTGGTCCGAGAGATGAAACAAAACCGAAGTTGACGATCACATCGTCGACATCGATGATTTCTTTTCTCTCGCCTTTCACTTCCTCGATGACGATCTGTTCGATTCGCTCGCTGCCGATCAGCTCGGTCGGAACAAACGGTGTCAATACATTGACTTTAGAATTGCGCAAGTTTTCGACGCTGTGCTCGTGTGCGCGGAATTTATCGCGGCGATGAATAATTGACACCTCTTTTGCGATCGGTTCCAGCATGAGCGCCCAGTCGACGGCGGAGTCGCCGCCGCCCAATACCGCAACGCGCTTGCCCGCAAATTGATTCAGATCATCTATAAAGTAATGAAGGTTTGCATTCTCGAATTGTGCCGCAGATTCAAGCTCGAGCTTTCTCGGCTGGAATGCTCCGTTTCCGGCTGTAATAATCACCGTTTTAGAATAGTGGATTTCTTTGTTGGTGACGAGTTTGAAAATACCGTCTGCTTGTTTTTCAACGCTTTCGACGGCTTGTTCCAAACAAACGGTCTGATCGAATTTCGCCATTTGCTCTTTTAAATTGTCGACCAGCTCCTGAGCGCGGATTTTAGGGAACCCGGCTACATCGTATATGTATTTTTCGGGATACAAAGCGGACAGCTGACCGCCGAGCTGCGGCAGGCTTTCAATAATTTTGACGCTCGCTTGCCGCATTCCGCCGTAAAATGCGGTAAACAAGCCGACAGGGCCGCCCCCGATAATTGTGATGTCATATACTTTTGTGTCTTCACGCATGAAAATAATGCCCCCTAAATGAAAATTGTTCTTAATTATATCATATCACATAAAATAAATACGAGCGCGTTTGTTTTTTTAGGCGCGGAAAATAATACCGTCAGAGCATATTTAACCTTGAAAAAGCAATTGCAAGCGGCTATGATGTAGTTGTGAACAAATTGTTAACGATTCGTGAATATTTTTCGTCGCACAGCCGAAAAACATTCCGTTGTTCGGCAAACTAAAGTGAAGGGTTTCACAAACTTTTTTTCATAAAAAGCCGGAAGCCGGCAGAAGATAACCCAAAGGCTATTTTTAATCCGGCTTAGCAGTAAAATACAGAAAAGGTGGATGTGATTCCGTTGAATAAGCCAAAAGTAGTAGTATTAGGTGCAGGTTATGGTGGATTAATGACCGTTACGAGACTTGTTAAAAAAATCGGCATCAATGAAGCGGATATTACGCTTGTCAACAAGCACAATTACCATTATGAGACGACCTGGATGCACGAGGCGAGCGCAGGTACGCTTCATCATGACAGATGCCGCTATCAGATTAAAGACGTCATCAATACATCCCGTGTCAATTTCGTTCAGGATACGGTAAAGAAAATTGATAAAGAAGGAAAGAAAGTCGTCCTTGAAACAGGAGAGCTTAGTTACGACTATCTTGTCGTGGCGCTCGGCTCCGTCCCTGAAACTTTCGGAATTTCGGGATTGAAAGAGCATGCTTTCTCTATTTCAAACATCAATTCGTCCCGCCAGCTTCGCGAGCACATTGAATATCAGTTCGCGACGTATAACACAGAAGCCGAGAAGCGCCCGGAACGCCTGACGATCGTTGTCGGGGGAGCTGGTTTTACAGGCATTGAATTTTTAGGTGAAATGGCCAACCGCATTCCTGAGCTGTGCCGCGAATACGATATCGACCGCCAGCAGGTTCGTTTAATTTGCGTGGAAGCCGCGCCGTCTGTTCTCCCGGGCTTTGAACCGGAGCTTGTCGATTATGCGGTCAACTACCTCGAAGGAAAAGGCGTTGAATTCAAAATCGGCACGGCCGTGAAAGAATGCACGCCTGACGGAATCATCGTCGGAAAAGACGATCAGACCGAAGAAATCAAAGCAGGCACTGTCGTATGGGCCGCAGGCGTCCGCGGCAACCCGATCATTGAGGAATCCGGCTTTGAAAACATGCGCGGCCGTGTGAAGGTTAAACCTGACCTGCGCGTTGAAGGCCATGATGATATATTTGTTATCGGAGACTGCTCTTTAATCATAAATGAAGAAACCGAAAGGCCTTATCCGCCGACTGCGCAGATTTCCATGCAGCAAGGCGAAACGTGCGCAAACAATCTGGCCGCACTGATTCACGGCAAAGAAACGGAAACGTTCTCATTTGATAACAAAGGCTCTGTCGCTTCTCTCGGCGAACACGATGCAATCGGCGTCGCATTCGGCAGAAAGATGACGGGAACGACGGCGTCCATGATGAAAAAAATCATCGACAACCGCTCGCTTTTCATGATCGGCGGGCCGGGACTTGTTCTGAAAAAAGGCAAGTTTAAATTTTTCTGATCAGACTTTCACAGAAGGTGATGACGGCGGCGTTCAGGCAGGATGCCTGGGCGGTTAGCCGCCGATCCTTCCTCTATTCATGAGCACCGACTTAGCAGGTCTGACAACGAGGGTTTGTCGACACGCTGAAGCCTGCAGCTTCCTCTGCAGGCTTTTTATTTCAGGCTAAAAACTTCAAAAACGAAAGAAAAAGAAAGAAAGCTTCGCTTTTAAGCGCTTACATCAAATGATCTGTTATATTTTCTGACTTTATTATTGACAACGTTCATGATATATTATCAGAAAATTAAGAAAAAGGTGTGTATCCGATGAAGACAACGTCAACCCATCGACTTGAATCTACCTGTACATTCTGTTCAGGAAAAGGCTATTTTCAGCTTCTGCTCGGCGGTTCGGAAACGTGCAGCAACTGCAAGGGAACAGGAAAAGACCGTTGATCACAGCTTTCCAATGATTGACTCAAGTTCCTTCCCCAATGTACACTAAAAGAGGTGAATTGGGGGTGGAGGCTTTGATTAGTTTACCAGTTGTCATCATTTCAGTTGTCTTATTTTTCGTCCTGTTTTTCGGCATCGGTTTTCTGCTGAATATGCTGCTCAGAATGTCATGGATCATGGCTGTCATTTATCCAATTGTATGCCTTTTCATTGTGAATAAAGAAAAGCTGATTCGCTATGTAGAGGCGCCGGGAGAGGCATTTTCCGGCCTTTTTGACAGAGTGGCTTCTTTGGCTGCTGCCGATATCATCATTTTAGCCAGCGGAATGGCCGGAGCCCTGTTGTCGGGCGTTACGATCAAAGCGCTGCGAAAAAGGGGATATCAAATGTTTTAAGCCTTCTTCTTCAAAGGAGAGGGTTTTTTTGCGGTTAATTTTTTCATTTTTCTCAAAACTTTTCCGCCATCTGAATATTTCTTTTTCCACTTGGAAACAACTAGATGGTGAGAGGAGTGGAAGAATTGAGAAAAGTGATGACTATGTTCCGGCGTTTCTTGATGACAGTTTTGTTTGTCCTTGCTTTTATGACGACCTTCTTTGCCGTTTCAGGCGTGGAGGCACAGGATATATCCAGCTGGGCAAAAGAACGCGATCTGTCCTTGAAACAGCTGATGCTCACCTTTAAATCACTTCCCGAAGAAAAAGCGGAAAAGACGTCTCTGTCTGCCGCAGAACAAATTAAAAACAAACCGAAATCGCTTGAAGACGCGTTTGACTGGAGCAAGTATCCGAAGCAAAAAGTCACCGCGACCGGATATACAGCAGGGGCTGAATCAACGGGAAAACAACCTCATCATCCCGATTACGGGATTACATATTCGGGAGTCAAAGTAAAAAGAGATTTATATTCAACCGTTGCAGCCGACCCGTCGGTCTTTCCGATCGGCACCATATTGTTCATCCCGGACTACGGCTATGGGGTTGTTGCGGATACCGGATCAGCCATTAAGGGAAACCGGCTCGATTTGTACTATGAGACGGTTGAGGATGTTTATAAAGAATGGGGCAAAAAAACACTTGATGTTTATGTCATTAAAAAAGGAAACGGCACCATTACCGAAGAGGATCTCCTGAAGCTGAATGAAAATAAATCGATGCAAGTATTCAGACAAAAATATAAAATGGCGAAAGAATAAGAAAAAACGTTTAAGACCTGGCGTCTTAAACGTTTTTTTGCTTTACATCAATAAATAATCGAGAAGCAGCGTCAGTGCAATGCCGGTCAGGCCGCCGAAAAACACTTCAATCGGCTGATGGCCGAGCAGTTCCTTCAGCTTTTTCTGTTTTTCTTCCTGATGGCTTTTAGGGAAATCCTTCGCTTCGTTGACAAAGCGGTTAAAATCGCGGACAAGCCGGTTGATCACTGTTGCTTGTTCTCCGGCATGTCTTCTCACTCCGGTTGCATCAAACATCGTAATAACGGCAAATATTGCGGAAACGGCGAACAAAGAAGAATCCATCCCGTGATCAAGAGCTACACCGGTCGAGAGCGCCGTGACGGCCGCTGAGTGTGAACTCGGCATTCCGCCCGTGCTTGTGACAAGCCGCCAATCCCATTTTTTTGAGACGACAAAGTAAATGGGAACCTTGATAAACTGAGCGAAAAAGATCGCGGCAAAGCTCGCCAGCAAAGGAAAGTTTGTGAGGATTTCCATTTTGCAGAACATCCTTTCTATAAAGAAAATAGAGATGAATTCAGAAAAGCACGCAGTTATTTGCTAAAATATATGATATGAAACCCCATCGGGAAAAAATGTTTTTCCTATTATAACATTGTTGTTTTAATTTTACTCACTTTGCTGATAAGGAGCTGTGAACGCATGTTTTATGCCTTTAAAGATTTCGAAAAAAAAGAAACGCTTTTAATCGGACTGTTTAAAAAAAGCCGGCTGTACGGTAAGGCTGAAGAAATCGACCGCCTTTTGAACGGCCAGCTTTCTCAGCTGCTGAAAGACGGGGATGTATCTTCCAAAAAAGCGAAAGTGTCTAAAATATTTACCCCTTCGCTTCAGGGAGTCAAACGCATTTATATCGTCGGATTGGGCCGTGAAGCGGAATTTACCTTCGAGGATGCGAAGCAGTGCTTTGCCGAAGCTGTTCAGCTGATTCACAAAGATCGAAAGCAGGAGTTAACCGTCATGCTCGACAGCTTCGTATCCGAAGAAGTCCCAGCTGCTGACGCCGCACATGCATTGGCTGAATCGTGCATGCTGTCATGCTATGAAGTGCAGGATTACAAGCACAGATCAAATGTGCCTGATCAATGTCTGCAAAGCGTCTATGTTTTGACAGACCATGACCTGAAGGAGATTCAGGCGAGTCTGCATGTCGGACAGGTGTACGGAAATGCGACGAATTCGGCGAGAACCCTCGTGAACATGCCGGGGAACATGCTGACAGCGGCGGATCTCGCGTCATATGCCGCTGAATTGGCGGCGAAATACGAATTTGAATGTGAAATTCTTGAAAAGGCTGAAATGGAAGAGCTCGGGATGGGCGGTCTCCTCGCGGTCAACCAAGGATCAGAAGAGCCGCCGAAAATGATCGTCTTGAAATATCAAGGAAAAGAAACATGGGATGACGTCATCGGTTTAGTCGGCAAAGGGATTACGTTTGATACCGGAGGCTATTCGATTAAGACAAAGAGCGGGATTGTCGGCATGAAGTCCGATATGGGCGGAGCCGCCAGCGTTTTGGGAGCGATGGAAGCGATCGGCGAATTGAGGCCGGAACAAAACGTGCTTGCCGTGATTCCGTCGACTGATAACATGATTTCGGGAAGCGCAATGAAGCCGGACGACGTCATCGTTTCCTTGAGCGGCAAGACGATTGAGATCTTGAATACGGACGCCGAAGGAAGGCTGGCGCTCGCTGACGGACTGACATATGCGAAGCACCACGGAGCTTCCGTGCTGATCGATGTCGCGACACTGACCGGAGGCGTCGTCGTAGCTCTGGGAACGGAAACGACGGGAGCGATGACAAATCATGATCCGCTTTATCAGCAGGTGAGACAGGCGGCTGAAGAAGCGGGAGAAGCGATTTGGCAGCTTCCGATTACTGAAAAAGACAAAAAAAGAGTAAAAAACAGCCAAATGGCCGATCTTAACAATTCACCGGGCAGGGAAGGCCATGCGATTATGGCCGGAACGTTCCTCGGCGAATTCGCCGAGCAGACGCCATGGGTTCACCTTGACATCGCCGGAACGGCAACGACAGCTCAAAACTCATGCTTTGGACCGAAAGGCGGAACGGGCGTGATGGTGAGAACGCTTGTCACGTTTGTCGAGCGGTTTTCGGGAAATTTGTAGTCTTTCATCCCCTTTGCTAGAAGGGGATTTTTTTATGGAAAAAACGCAGATGTCTCATTGACGCATTCATAAAACATGTGGTAATATACGTTCATTACTTTAATTATCTACTACATTAGCAAACTAAAGTGTTTGTTCGGAGGTTTCAAATATGAATGCAGTTGTGATTGCTGTTATTGTGATGCTTATATTAAGCCTGCTGCGGGTCAATGTCGTTCTAGCCCTGATTGTGGGCGCTCTTGCCGGCGGTCTGACGGGCGGTCTCGGTCTCGGCCAGACGGTCAGCGTATTTACGGAAGGACTCGGAGGCAACGCAACCGTCGCAGTCAGCTACGCGCTCCTTGGCGCTTTTGCAGTCGCTTTGACGAAAACGGGTCTTCCGGATGCCATGGTTGAAGCTGCTGTCAAGCTGATCGGCAAAGAAGGCGATACAAGGCGCAAAACCCTTTCAAAAGCGCTGATCGTCTTCGTGA
The DNA here is from genome assembly GCF_037969865.1 of Bacillus sp. FSL R7-0646. Lineage (NCBI taxonomy): Bacteria > Bacillati > Bacillota > Bacilli > Caryophanales > Bacillaceae > Bacillus > Bacillus sp. FSL R7-0646. The sequence goes on along the minus strand of NZ_CP150217.1, from coordinate 3,229,223 downwards.
TTTTAATTATTTCTTGTATGTCTCAAAATGTCGTTCCGGTTCATATCGCATTTATTCCTGTTTTAATTCCGCCGTTATTGAAAATTTTGAATGAGCTGCAAGTGGACCGCCGCCTGATTGCGTGTGCGATGACATTCGGATTGACAGCTCCGTATATTTTGCTTCCCGTCGGCTTCGGCCAGATTTTCCAGGGGATTTTGAAAGACAATATGAAAGATGCAGGCCTTTCTGTCACATTGGCTGATATTCCAATCGCCATGATCATTCCGATTGTCGGGATGATTGCCGGTTTGGCCGTTGCTGCTTTTGTGTACCGCAAACCCCGCACATATGAAATGAAGGAAATCGCCGGTCAAAAGTCGGCGTCCTATACGAAGAAAAGCCTTTCGATTGCCGTTTTGGCCATCGCTGTATCATTAAGCGTACAGCTCTATTTGTCTCAGAGCTTAGACGTCGACGGAATGATCTTGGGCGCGCTCAGCGGTTTGGCGGTCTTGTTTTTAAGCGGAGCGATGAAGCGCGGCGAAGCGGACGAATTGATCACTAACGGCATGAACATGATGGCGTTTATCGGATTTGTGATGCTGGCCGCGGCCGGTTTTGCCAATGTGCTTGAAAAAACGGGCGATGTCAAAGCGATTGTTGAAGCGTCAACAGGTTTCATCAGCAATAATCAGGTGCTCGGCGCATTGCTGATGCTGGTTGTCGGCTTATTGATCACAATGGGGATCGGTTCCTCATTTGCGACGATTCCGATTATCGCAACGATATTTGTTCCGCTTTGCATGCAGCTTGGCTTCAGCCCGATGGCGACAATCGCCATTATCGGGACGGCCGCAGCTCTCGGAGACGCCGGTTCACCTGCGAGCGACAGCACGCTTGGACCGACATCCGGCTTAAATGCAGACGGACAGCACCACCACATTTGGGACACCTGTGTTCCGACATTCATCTTCTATAATATTCCGCTGATTTTGTTCGGCTGGATCGCGGCGATTGTTCTTTAAAAAAATTCCCCTCAAAACGAGGGGAATTTTTTTCTACGTTTGTTAAAATAAAATGAGAACCGCACCACGGGCTCTCTTTATTAAAAAGTCGGATTTCTTCTGAAGCCTGCGCCTTTTTGAACCGCCCGGAAAACCTTTGAGGCGAGCGCGGCGAGCAGAACGGAGAATGCCAAGTCTTTCACGAAGAACCAGGCCATCATTTTCCAAACGGCTGAATATGACATCGGTGTATTGAGCCAAGTGGAAAAAGCGAGATACGTATAGTTGACGCCGATCAGATAAATGATCAGCGTACCGATCAATGAGGCTGCGAAAAAGTGGCCTGTTTTCGGTTCGGATAGTTTGTCCGTGATCCAGCCCGCGGCATATGCGGCAGGAATATAGGATAGAATAAAGCCTGCGCTTCCTTTAAAAAGAACGGAAATACCGCCTGAAAAAGAAGCGAATACCGGAGCGCCAATAAAGCCGACTAACGCATAGACAATCATGGACAGCGCACCTAATTTACGGCCGAGCAAAAGTCCGGCAAGCAAACAGAAGAAAGGCTGCATCGTAAGCGGAATACCGCCGATTTGCAGAAACGGGGCAAACGAAGTGATATTAGCGCCGATCCCCATCAGAGCGGCAAACATTCCGACAAGCGCCATATCGCCGGCGCGAAGTTTTTTATTATTCATGATCTTTGTTCCTCCTCAGTGATTCACACAACTTTATCGTAAGAGATCACAAAATAGTTTGTCAACCACTTTTTTATTCGAGTTAACAAAGGGGGTTCTTTCGTGTTTTTTGGGAAAACAAAACCGCACAAGTCCGACAGGGTGCCTCCAAACCAAAATGTCACAACATCTTTTCCTGTTCTTCATGCAGGACATGTTCCGGAATACGAAGACCTGTCAAAATGGAATTTGCAAATTTACGGACTTGTCGAACAGCCGCTCCTGCTGACGTTGGATGATCTTCATGAGATGCCGCAAAGCGAAGTGTCCAATGACATTCATTGTGTAACAGGCTGGTCCAAGCTCGATAATGTTTGGGAAGGGATCAAGACAAAGGAGATCGCTGAAAGAGTAAAGCCGCTTCCGGAAGCCAGATTTGTCATCTTGCATGCAGAGGAAGGCTGGACGACGAATGTTCCGCTCGAAGACTTTTTGAAGGATTCGTCTCTTTTGGCTCATTCCCATAACGGCGCCCCGCTCACGCCGGAGCACGGCTTTCCGCTCAGAGCGGTGATGCCGCATTTGTATTTTTGGAAAAGCGCCAAATGGCTGAGGGGCATTCAGTTTACAAAGGAAAACCATCCGGGCTTTTGGGAGAAAAACGGCTACCATCTTAGGGGAAATCCGTGGAAAGAAGAAAGATACAGCTTTGATTAGCGGGGAGGATGAATATGTTTTTCGTACAGCTGTTCATATTTTTAATGCTGAGCGCCTGTTTTTGGCTTTTCATTGCATCATTCAAGAAAAAGGCTTTTGCTGTTTTATTATTGCTGACGGCTGCGGCAGTTCTGGCACTGTTTGCCGCAGTCGGCGATGCCTCTGACCGGGCGCTGTGGAGAATCGTCCTGTTTGGGGCGGTTCCTGTTTCTGCAATTGCGGCAAAATTGATTCAGGATCGCCGGAAAACGGAATCATAAAAAAAAGACAGAGCTTCGGGCATATTTTCCGAGGCTCTGTTTTTTTGATGCTATGCGCCGGCGGCTGACGACGAATTTTCGATCGCAAGCTCTGCGGGAACGTAGCCATAGTTTAAGTCCCTGGCTACGGCTTCATAAGTAATATGGCCGTTTGCTGTGTTGACGCCGGCTTTTAGCGCAGGGTTTTCAAGAATCGCTTTTTCCGCGCCTTTGTTCGCGATTTCAAGCGCATACGGAACTGTTACATTCGTCAGCGCAACTGTAGATGTCCGCGGAACGGCGCCAGGCATGTTGGCAACAGCGTAATGGACGACTCCGTGTTTGACATAGGTCGGATTGTCGTGGGTTGTGATGTGATCCACCGTCTCGACGATGCCGCCTTGATCGATTGCGACGTCAACAATCACAGAGCCCGGTTTCATCTGTTTGACCATCTCTTCCGTCACTAAAGTCGGCGCTTTGGCACCCGGGATCAGAACCGCGCAGATGAGGAGGTCGGCTTCCGCTACGGCATCGGCGATGTTGACCGGATTGGACATCAATGTTTTAATTTGATTGCCGAATTGATCATCAAGCTGGCGCAGGCGATCCGCGCTTAAATCGATCATCGTCACGTCGGCTCCGAGGCCCGCCGCGATTTTTGCCGCATTTGTGCCGACAACGCCTCCGCCGATGATCGTCACTTTCCCGCGCGCGACTCCGGGTACACCGGCCAATAATATGCCTTTTCCGCCTTTCGGCTTTTCGAGGAACTGCGCGCCGATTTGGGCGGCCATCCGCCCGGCTACCTCAGACATCGGCGTCAGCAAAGGAAGGGAACGGCCATTGCTGACGGTTTCATAGGCGATGGCTGTCACGCCTTTCTGCTTTAATGCTTCAGCCAAGGAAGGCTCTGCGGCTAGATGCAGGTAGGTGAACAAGATGAGACCTTCTCTAAAATACGGATATTCTTCAGGGAGCGGCTCTTTGACTTTCATCACCATTTCAGCCGCTTCCCAGACGGCTTCCGCTTGTTCTGAGATCTCGGCTCCCACTGAGACGTAATCCTCATTTTCAAACCCGCTTCCAGTCCCCGCGTCTTTTTCCACGATGACGCGGTGTCCTGCCGCGATCAATTGAGAAGCCGCACCGGGAGTCAAAGCAACACGGTTTTCATTGTTTTTGATTTCTTTCGGTACGCCGATAATCATCCGATCATTCCTCCTTTTTCTGTAAAAATGCTGTTGCTTTAGTTTATACTGACTTTTTAGAATTTTCTTTGTTTGAATCGAAAAATAAAAAAACATGCATTTGTGGAATTTCACAAATGCATGTTGCGAAGCTTGATTTCAAGATAAATCGTAAATTTTTCATTGATGTTTTTTAAATCGATTTCGGCGATTTTGCTGATGCGTTTCAGCCTGTAATTCAGCGTGTTGACGTGAATGTTCAGCTTTTTTGCGGCGGTGTTGACGTTGCTGTCGCATTCGATGAATTGTTCAAGCGTCTCGACAAGATTGGAGTGGTGCTCTTTATCATATGCTTCAAGCTGCATTAAAGAATAGTTTGGATAGCTTGCATGTTTCCGTTTTTCGCTGAGCACGTCGAGATACTGGTAGATGCCGAGCTCTGAAAAGCTGACGAGGTGCCTTGTCTCATCGGGAAAACGCTCCTTGACCTTCAGCGCCGAGAGCGCTTCCTGATAAGACTGGTGTACAAGGGTGATCAAGCTGTACATTCCGCCGATCGCGATCGTGCAGTTATTCAGTTTATAGCGCTCTTCAAGTTGCTTTTGTATATTCGCGGCAAATTGCTTTAAATCATTGAACGGCTGCCCTTTTTGCCCCGTTTTTGGCGAAGCGAGGACAATCAGCTCATTATAGTCGATTGTAGCCAGAAGGATTTGCAGCTGCTGCGTCGTTTCCAGCAAGTAATGGAGCTGCTTTTCGGTTTTTTCTTCGATTTCGTCTTTCAGCCGGATGATGATGACCGAATAAGTTGAAGGAACTCCGATGCCAAGCTGGTGAAAGCCGTCGGAGATTTCCTGATCTTCCGAAATGTGCCCGGTCAATAGCTTCCAGAAAAATTCCTGGCTGCGCTGTTCATTTTTTCTTTTTCGGACCTGATAAGGCAGCAGCTTGTTCTTTACGGAATCCGCGGCCAGCTTCAAAAGGTGAAGCTCGTCTTCCGACAGCGTTTTTTGGCTTTCCAGCGCCCAGATAAAACCGATAACCTCGCTGTTTTTCCAGATTGAAATCGCCACGCGGCTCGACAGGCCGACTTCATCGATTTGTTCGACCCTGATCGGTTCGTCGGTTTTCATCAAGGCGGGAATCGTTCCATCCTTCCAAAGCTTGTTGATGACTTTTTCCGGAACGCGCCTTCCGATGATTGTTGACGTTCTCGCCGGGTCCGTGTAGTCGCTGTGGGTGCTGTAAGCAAGGAGGCGGTGGTTGATGTCTTCTATCGTAATCGGACAGTCCAGCACCTCGCTGATATGATCTGCCACATCTTCTAAACGGTCATATTGATATTTAAAAGGATTGTTTCGATTGTTCATAAAAAACCCCTACTTTTTATGTTTGCATGAAAAAATTTTGACATATACCCATCTTACTTTTATTATGAATATAGTTGTTTGTTAAAATCAACAAAAAAGTCGCTGGTGATTTATTATTTTTCATAAACACGGCGATGTATTAAACCAAATTTAATTATTCTGAAATAAGAGGAGTAGGAACATTGGCGATTCTAGAGAAAATCAACGGCTTTTTATGGGGAGTCCCGGGCATCGTTATGCTTGCGGGAACCGGTTTATTTCTGACGTTCATCCTGCGGGGGCTTCAATTTAAAAGATTGATATATGCATTCAAACTTGCATTCGGGAAAGAAAAAGAATCAGCCGGAGCAGACGGTGATGTCAGCAATTTCAAGGCGCTGATGACAACGCTTGCCGGAACGATCGGAAATGGAAATATTGCCGGTGTAGCCACGGCGATTACGGTTGGAGGTCCGGGGGCTTTGTTTTGGATGTGGCTCGTCGGTCTTTTAGGGATGGCTACAAAATACAGCGAAGCATTGCTCGCCACGAAATACCGCGTCAAAAATGAGCGGGGCGAATATTCGGGCGGGCCGATGTACTATGTCGAAAAAGGGCTCGGGAAGAAGTGGAAGCCGCTTGCCGTTTTATTTGCATTGTCAGGTGTGCTTGCCTCTTTTGGAATCGGGGATTCCGTCCAGTCCAACACGATTTCGGAAGTCGTTACACAGAGCTTCGGGATTCCCGGCTGGATCATCGGCCTTGTGCTCGCGGTATTGACGGCTGCGATCATCTTCGGCGGTTTTCAGCGTGTCAGCACGGTTGCGAGCATTTTTGTGCCGGTCATGGCGATACTTTATATCGGCGGATCACTGATCATTATTTTCCTTCATTATGATCAAATCATTCCGGCGTTCCAGCTGATTTTTTATCACGCCTTCAACCCGGTGTCAGCCGCGGGGGGCTTTACTGGCATGGTCGTCTCTGAGGCGATCAGAAACGGAATGTCGAAAGGAATCTTTTCAAATGAAGCTGGTCTTGGTACCGCTGCTTTAATCGCAGGAAACGCGAAATCCGATCACCCCGTCAAGGCCGCTTTGGTTGCGATGACGGGAACTTTCATCGTTACATTGATCGTTTGTACGATGACGGGGCTTGTCCTCATTATCACGGGATTCTGGGATCCTTCAGGCGGTCTGCTTTCTGGTGTTGCCCACGATGCATCGCTTGATGCCGGCGCGCTGACAAACGCCGCGTTTGCTTCTTCGCTGGGAGCCGCGGGCAAATACATCGTCACGTTTTCGGTGATTTTCTTTGGCTACTCAACCATTGTCGGTTGGTATGTATATGGAGAAAAATGTCTGGAATATTTAGTTGGTTTAAAATGGGTGCCGCTTTACCGTGTCGTTTATGTCATTGCTGCATATTACGGTGCAGTCGCAAGCCTGAATACTGTATGGGCTTTTGCCGACGCGGCAAACGCATTAATGATGATCCCGAACTTGATCGCCCTTGTGCTCTTATGGAAAGTCATTCGCGCGGAAACTGACGATTTCTTTTTGCACCACTATAATAAGGAAAAACAAAAGTCAGCCGGCTTGAAAGCGGGCTGATCAAGACAAGCCTGCCTCTAAGAGAGGCGGGCTTTTTTGCGCATAGGCAATCCTTCCTTTATCCTATGGAAACGCTTTAGTCTCAGATAGTCACATTGAACCATGCCTTTTGATGCGAATGTTCCGAAAGAAGAAAATTGAGATATTTTTACTAGATTTCTATAATTTTTGCTGGGTGGAAATAGAGGAATGATAAACCTTTAGACTCATTTTGTAAAATAACAACAGATTTGTTTGACTGTGCCTCAATCTTGTTTTTATAATAAAAGCGTTCAAAAAAATAAGTTATTTAGCCCATATCTAGGGCGAATAGCGCAGGAGGTATAAGGAATATGTCAGGAATCATTCGTGTTACGCCGGCTGAACTGCGGCAAATGGCTGACAGATATCAAAAAGAAAGCGGAGATGTGACTGAGCAGGTCAATCAGCGTCTTGATCAAATGATCAACCAGCTTCAAGATATGTGGGAAGGTGAATCAAGCCGTGCGTTCTCAGAGCAATACCAAGAGCTAAGACCTTCTTTTATTAAAATGGCTGAACTTCTAAGCGACGTTTCTAAACAGCTTCATCAGACTGCTAACACTCTTGAAAGCACTGACCAAGACATCGCTAGCCAAATCCGCGGCTAATTTACAGATTAGAAGAATGAGAGAAGCGCCTAATTCAAAAGAAGATGACGGCGCTTTTTCTATTGAGAGGTGATGAACTGGTGTATGTTGACATTACCATCGATTTAAAACATTACGACGGCAGCGTCTTTGACCTCAGACTGTCGGATTACCATTCTGTTAAAAAGGTAGTCGACATTGCGTGGCAAGCCAAAAGCATACCGGTGCCTCCCCGGGAAGGCTACTGGGTAAGGGTGACAAATAAAGATGCCGTTTTTTCAGGCGAATATACATTATCGCAATGCGGAATTACGACAGGTGACCGTCTGGAAATATTATGAAAGGATCTGGATGAATGGCAGAGAAAAAGAAAACGTATCTCGAAGACCAATTAGAGGCCGTCATGACGAAAGAAGACGGTACATATATCTTTCGTTTTCAAAGAGAGAAGATCAATCTTGTGAACGGCTTGGAAGCAAACGTCATTAAAGAAGTCGATCCTTCCTTTAATAAAGAAGCCGTCATGACCGATGATGAAGTCCAAATTATGATTCAGCCTCCTTCCGAATATAAAGAATTTCGTTATATAAAAGGGAAAAATAAAAAAAGCAAGTGGCTATTCGCGTACCAGCTCGTGAAAGCCGTTGAAGAACATTCAATTAAAAGGCTGCACCTGATCGCTGCGCCTGAAAACATTGTTTTTGACAAAGGATTGACGCCTAAATTTTTACATTATGGAGTGAAAGAAAGCATTCCGCCATATGAACACGACGAAGAAAGACTTTTCAATGAAGTGAAAGCCGCCGCGGCGCTTGCTGTCGACGGGCAATTTTCTTTTGAAGAGTATTTAAAATACAGCGAAACCATCAAATTTTCAGATCAGGTAAAAGACATCATCACAAGCGGGACATACGGCGATTTGAAAGCCGTCATTCAAAAGAGGATCGATGAACTGGATGCCGAAGAAAAAATGCTTGTCCATCTTCCGAAGAAGAAATGGAAGATTCAAAGGTACATAGGGTTAGGACTAATTTTATGCTTAATACCGGCTGTTTTATTTTCCTTCTATTCATTATTCTTCGCGCAGCCGAAACAGCAGGCGTTTATCGAAAGCAACCGCTACTTCTTAAATAAACAGTACAGCAAAGTCATCAGTACGCTTGATAAATATGATGCCGATGAGATGCCTGATTCTGTTCAGTATCAGCTGGCTTATTCGTATATCATCGTTGACAATGTACTGAAGGAAGCCGATTTACAGGAAGATGCCATGAAGAGCCTGACGCTTCAAGTCGATCCGAATAATTTCCTTTACTGGATTCAGATCGGACGCGGCGCCAATAAAGAAGCGCTTGAGACGGCCCGTAAGCTGGAAAACAATGCACAGATCATGTTGGCACTTATGAAATACACAGATGACATTAAAGCCGATGATAAATTGTCCAGTGATGAGCGGCAGAAACAGCTGGATCCGCTCGAAAAAGAACTTGAAGAATTGAAGCGGACAGCGGATGAACAGAAAGCCAAAACTGAAGAAAACCAGCAGGCAAACACCGAGCAAAACCAGGCGGACGTAGAGGCCGCAAAGGCTGAAACGGAGAAGGCCGAGAAGGAACAGGCGAAAAAAGAAAATAAAGAAAAGGAAGACAAAAAGAAAAAAGATGACAAATAAAAGCGAAAACACCTGTTGTTGGCAGGAGGCGGAGAAATGAGTCTGTTATGGATTTTTTATCATAAAAACTATCAAAAAATAAAACTGGATGATCAGAACAGCCGCACGCTCACCATCGGGCCGGATTTGAAACATTCTGTCACGATTAAGCATTTTTCATTTGAAAAAGGCCCGGTGACACTGGAAAAGCAGAAGGACTCAGACGCTTTGAACGTGCAGCTGGGAGGGGAGACGGTCTCTTCTTTAAAGCTTGGCGGAAAGGCGTCCGTCCAAAGCGGCGCTGAACAGCTGACGCTCTTTTTAGCCGAAGAAGCCGACAGCGTTCCTGCCTACTATTTGGGAGAGAGACAGGAAATCGTCATTTCTTCCCTCGATCAAGAAGCGGATGTTTATTTCAATGAAACGGATTCATTCTTTGGAGAAAAAGGTACGTTCTCTTTCATCCGCCTCGACGGGCAATGGAATGTCCTGCCGAATGACGCGAAAATTTATTTGAACGGAGAAGAAGTGTCCGCCCCTGTCTCCGTGCAAAATGGAGACGAAATCGCATTTGGACTGAATATTCTTCGCATCGTTGAAGACGACCTCTTGGAAATCGAGGGATTCGGGAAGTTTGATACGTCTTTGGAGAACATTCTTAAGCCGAGCTCCGAGACAAAAAATAAATATCCGCAATACCGCAGGCCGCCGAGAATGATTTACGACCTGCCGGATGAAAAAGTATCCTTCAGCTTCCCGGCACAGGAAAGCGACGGAGACAACAGAGGCCTATGGCTGATGATTCTGCCTCCGCTCGTCATGCTGATCGTCATGGGGATCGTGGCGCTCATTCAGCCGCGGGGGATCTTTATCATCGTTTCCCTTGCGATGTTTATGATGACGCTGATTACGTCAACCGTGCAGTACTTCCGCGACAAAAATCAGCGTAAAAAAAGAGAAGAAAAAAGAGAGCGGGTCTATACCCTTTACCTTGAAAACAAAAAGAAAGAGCTGCATGAACTTGCAGAAAGACAAAAGTTCGTACTTGATTTCCATTTTCCTACATTTGAGAGAATGAAATATTTAACAAAGGAGATCAGCGGACGAATTTGGGAAAAATCGATTGAAAGCGCCGATTTTCTGCAAATCCGCCTTGGAACGGGAAATGTTGCATCTTCGTACCAAATCAATTTGAACGGCGGAGATTTGGCCAACCGCGATACAGACCATCTCCTTGAACAAACGCAAAAAATGGAAGAGGTCTACAGAGAGCTGAAAAATGCGCCGATCACTGTGAATCTTGCCGAAGGCCCGATGGGCGTCGTCGGAAAATTGTCCGTCGTCAAAAATGAAATTCATCAGCTTGTCGGCCAGCTCGCATTTTTCCACAGCTATCATGACTTGCGCTTTGTCTTTATTTTTGACGAAGCCGAGTATCAAGAATGGGAATGGATGAAGTGGCTCCCGCATTTTCAGATGCCTCATATTTATGCGAAAGGGTTTATTTACAACGAACAGACGAGAGATCAGCTCCTTTCAAGCATATATGAGATTTTGAGAGAACGGGATTTAGATGAAAACAAAAAGAAGACTTTGTTTAAGCCGCACTTTGTGTTTATCATCACAAATCAGCAGCTCATCGCAGAACACGTCATTTTAGAATATTTGGAAGGCAAGCAGAAACACCTCGGAGTGTCGACAATCGTGGCGGCAGAGACAAAAGAAAGCCTGTCCGAAAACATTCATACCCTTGTTCGTTATATTACTGAACAGGAAGGCGACATTCTGATCAAGCAAAAGAAAGCCGTCCAGATCCCGTTTCAGCTGGATCACCACAACAGGGAAGACAACGAACAGTTTTCCCGGACGCTGAGAACGCTTGACCACCAGACGGGCATGACGAATTCGATTCCTGATACCGTATCGTTTCTCGAACTGTTCCAAGTGAAGGAAGTCGATGACATCGGCATCGAACAAAAATGGATGACAAGCGAATCGGCCAAATCTTTGGCCGTGCCGATCGGCTATAAAGGAAAAGACGACATTGTTTATTTAAACCTTCACGAAAAGGCGCACGGCCCCCACGGGCTGCTTGCCGGAACGACCGGTTCGGGTAAAAGTGAATTTTTGCAGACTTATATTTTGTCTTTGGCAGTTCACTTTCACCCGCATGAAGTCGCATTTTTGCTAATCGACTACAAAGGGGGCGGAATGGCGCAGCCGTTCCGGAACATTCCGCATTTGCTCGGAACGATTACTAACATTGAAGGCAGCAAGAACTTCAGCAACCGGGCGCTTGCGTCCATTAAGAGCGAGCTGAAGAAAAGGCAGCGGCTCTTTGATCAGTACAAAGTGAACCATATCAACGACTATACAAAGCTTTACAAACAGAAAAAAGCGAAAACGGCGATGCCGCACCTTTTCTTAATTTCAGACGAATTTGCCGAGCTGAAAAGCGAAGAACCGGAATTTATCCGCGAGCTTGTCAGTGCGGCAAGGATCGGGCGAAGCCTCGGGGTGCACTTAATCTTGGCGACGCAAAAACCGGGCGGCATCATCGATGACCAGATTTGGAGCAACTCCAGATTCAAGGTCGCCTTGAAGGTGCAGGATGCGAATGACAGTAAAGAGATCCTCAAAAACGGGGATGCGGCTACCATCACGGTAACGGGCCGCGGCTATTTGCAAGTCGGCAACAACGAGGTGTATGAACTGTTCCAGTCTGCATGGAGCGGAGCCCCTTACATGGAGGACGGCTACGGCACAGAGGATGAAGTGGCGATCGTCACAGATACCGGATTAATTCCTTTATCAGATGTTGATGCTGATCGCGCTGCGAAAAAAGAGGCTGTGACGGAAATTTCGGCAGTCGTCGAACAAATTGAACGGATTCAAGCGGAGATGGGAATCGAGAAGCTCCCGAGCCCTTGGCTGCCGCCGCTTGAAGAACGCATACCGAAAACGCGCTATCCGTCGGAGGAAGCCGATGCCTTTAACTTTGCCTATATCGATGAACCTGAAAAGCAAAGCCAGGAGCCGATCAGCTACCGCATGATGGAAGACGGCAATATCGGCATCGTCGGCTCGTCAGGCTACGGAAAATCCCTGACAGCCACGACGTTCATGATGAGCTTTGCCGAACAGTATACGCCGGAAGAATTGCATTACTACATTTTCGACTTTGGCAACGGAACGCTGCTTCCGCTTGCAAGGCTTCCGCACACCGCGGATTATTTCCTGATGGACCAAACGAGAAAAATCGAGAAATTTATGGTCCGGATCAAGGCGGAAATCGAGCACAGGAAAAATCTCTTCCGTGCAAAAGAAATCAGCCATATCAAGATGTACAATGCGCTGAATGAGGAAAAGCTGCCGTTTATTTTCATAACGGTCGACAACTTTGACATCATTAAAGACGAAATGCATGAACTCGAAAGCGAATTTATCCAGTTTTCACGAGACGGCCAGTCGCTTGGAATTTATTTAATCCTGACCGCGACAAGGGTCAATGCAATCAGACAGTCGCTCTTGAACAACCTGAAAACGAGGGTTGTCCACTATCTGATGGATCAGTCTGAAGCATATTCGATTATCGGAAGGCCGGAATTCAGCCTTGAACCGATCCCTGGACGCGTTATTATCAATAAAGAAAACCAATACTTCGCACAAATGTTTATGCCTGTGGAAGCGGACAACGATATCGAGCTGTTTGAAGGGATCAAAGCCGACATTCAGGCGATCGCAGAACGCTCGGAAGGCATGAGAAAGCCGGCGCCTGTGCCGATGCTGCCGCTCGAGCTTTCCGTCACACAGTTTGTGAGAGATTATCCGCTTCAGCCTGAAAGAGGCCTTATTCCAATGGGACTCGATGAAGAAACTGTCGAACCCGTATACTTTAATCTTGAGAAAAATAAGCACTGCCTCATTATGGGTCAGACGCAGCGCGGAAAAACAAACGTCATCAAGATCATGCTCGAGCACCTGCTTGACCATGACACGAAAAAAATCGCCGTGTTTGATTCGATAGACAGAGGGCTTTCTCAATATGCGACAGAGGATCAAATCAGCTATCTAGAAACAAAAGACGACATTCTGCTCTGGCTCGCTGAGACGGAAGAAATTTGCCGGACAAGGGAAGCGATGTATTTGGAAGCCGTTAAACAAGGAGAAATCGCCAACCTTGATTTCTCACCGATGGTCTTTATTGTCGACGGAATTTCACGGTTCCAGCAGACGATCGACGCATCGATTCAGGACAAAATGGCGATGTTCATGAAATCTTACGCCCATTTAGGTTTCCACTTTATACCTGCCGGAAATCACAGCGAGTTCACAAAAGGCTATGATTCGCTGACAAGCGAAGTCAAGCAGGTCAGACACGCGATGCTATTGATGAAAAAATCCGAGCAGAACTTGATTCAGCTCCCATATGAACGCCAGGAGCCGGAAATTCTGCCGGGCTTTGGCTATATCGTTGAAAACGGCAAAGAGAGGAAAATTCAAATTCCTTTATGTGCTGTAGAAAGGAAGAAAGCGAAATGACGGAACAACAAAAAAGCACGCTGAAAATTATCAGCGCCATCGTCACGATCATCTTGCTGCCCGTCCTGTTTTTTCATTTCATCGGTGAGAACCCGACGAAAAAGGTATCGAACGCGACAAGGGAAATCGCCGTTGTCAATGAGGATACCGGCGTTTTGAAAGATGACGGAACCGTTGATCAAGATGCGCTGCTGGGAAACGAAATCTCGGCTTCCCTGGTTGACCGTCCGGATTATAAATGGACGGTCGTCAACCGGAGCGCAGCAGAAAGCGGACTTGCGGAGAAGCAATACGATGCGATTGTCTACATTCCGTCGGACTTTTCGCAAAACATTTTAAGCTACAACCATGAGCGTCCGCAAAAAGCGGAGCTGGAATTCAAAATTCAGGACCAGCTCGACGCCGTCAACAAGGAAAAAGTCCAGCGCGAGCTTCAGGACGCGCAAAAAACGGTGAGCAAGAAAATGTCTTCCCTGTACTGGCGCTTTGTCAAACAGGGAGTCAAAAAGGTCAGAAAAGAGTTTGACAGCATCGTAAACAAAGAGTCGGAGTTCCAAAACGCGATGTACAATTTTTACAAGCCGAGCTCCAACAATTTAGCTGGCGAAGTAGAAAGACAAAAAGAGATGATCGACAGACTGAAAGAATCGATCAATGAAACAGAAGGCACATCAAAAGAACGCAACGCAAGCGTCGAAGAATCCAAAAAACAATTGGACAGCTTCGTCGACAACGTCAATCAATACAAACAATATCAAGAGAAGCAGTCGGAGCTGCTGATGGCTGCACAAGCGGACAGCGAAGGCCAGATTCAAGACGGACTTACGGTGATTAAGGAAAAGCAGTCCAGCGCAACAAGCCGTTTCAATGAACAAATGAGCGGCATGGCCGCTTCGTTCAACGGCTTGCAAAATCAATTCAGCCTGACTGCGAACTCTTTTCAAAACCTGCAAACGATGCGGGAAAATCAGGTGCCTTTACAGGCGATTGGGATTGAAAGTATTCAGAAACAGTTGATCGATGATTATCAGGATCAAACGAAACTAGAGAGACTCAGAGGGCTTCAACCTGATTTAATTTCAATGCGGTCAGAACTGGCTAAAGGCTCAGAAGATGATTCAAATGATAACCCAGGTAATGAAGATAAAGAAGATCAGGATAAAGGTGATGAAGAAGAACCAAAAGATCTAAAAATTGATCTTCAAGAACAGCAAGATGAATTGAAGAGCATTGCGGCTGATCTTAAAGAATTATCGGACGGGCTAAAGGATTCCTCAGGGAATGATGGCGACAATTCAGGAGATAAAGAACCATCTGCCGGAGACCCGAATCAAGGACAAGAACCTTCCCCTGGAACCGGGGAAAACGGTCAGCAAGGCGACGCGGCAACTCCTTCAGATGAGATAAATGATCAAGGGACGGGTGAAGATGATCAACAGCTGAAACCTGGAAACGAACAACCGGAAGATGAGAATGCTAAGTTAAAAGAACAATTGAACGAAGCCGCAGCAAGGCTTGAAAAATTGGAAGAAGATCTTCGTGCTAAACAGGACACTCATAACGAAGAGCTGGAAAAACAGATTGAAAACTTAAATAAGAAAATTAGTAGTCTGAAAGAAAACATTAAGGATTTAAAGCATGAAATCAAAGATTTGAAAGTGGATATTGAGAATCTCAATAAAAATTTTGATGTAATCTATGATAGTATTAAAAAAATTGAAAATGGCATATTAGAGTATCTTCCGAAAGATAGTGATCGAAGAGAAACGTTAAGCAAGGCTTTTGAGTCAACGATTCGTACGAGAGATGTAGACCAGTTACTTAAATACTATAAGTTACTTTCAAACTATGAAACAACGCTATACGGATCAGTAGATTATACAATTAAGAACAATGTCATCTCCGCGAAAAAAGACAGCGTGAATACCGTCCTTAAAATCGGTGAAACCGAAGCGGAAAAATGGAGCAATTTAAAAAACAACATGCTGTCTACAAATGAAGATATTGAAAATTATACAAAAGACATGACCGATTTCGTCAAAAGCTACGGCGATTTCATTAATGAGAAGCAGACTGACGTGCTGAATGAGCTCAGCACGATTTCAGACAGAGCAAATGCCGTATCTGAACAGCTGCGCAATCCGGAAGGCGCCGGAACAGCAGTCATGGAGGGAGATGCGACAGATGGAACGATGGTCATCAGCATGCAGGATACGCTTGGAAATGACATTTTGCAGCTGTCCAACATGCTCGGTTC
The DNA here is from genome assembly GCF_037969865.1 of Bacillus sp. FSL R7-0646. NCBI lineage: Bacteria > Bacillati > Bacillota > Bacilli > Caryophanales > Bacillaceae > Bacillus > Bacillus sp. FSL R7-0646. Next base: position 3,213,394 of record NZ_CP150217.1, on the reverse strand, counting down.
CTTGTCGGAAACGCAATCAGGCGTCATCGAGTACACGAGCAATATTCAGGAAAGTGTAAACGATGTTCAGAAAAAAGCGGATACCCTGAATTCAAACTGGGGTCAAAATGTCGCGACGACAAAGCTTATCCGCGGAGACGTATACGGCATTCTCGGAAATGCGTTCGGAGGAAACGACGGATACGTATACGATCATCTGGCAAGTCCGGTGAAAATCAGCGGGGATGTTCCAGAGTCAAAAGCGCAAAACGTACCGCCGGTCGTCATTCTCGTGATTGTGATGCTTTCCAGCTTGCTGATCGGATATTTCAGCCACCATTATCAAAATGCTCCGCTATTAGTCAGGGGCGCGCTGTTCGGCATTTTGAATATCATTGTCGGACTGATGATCAGCCTGTTCGGTTTGAACATTTACTCACTCGCAGACGATCAGGCCGTCATGTGGTCGGTCTTTACGATCTTGCTGCTTGTCGCAAGTTCAGCCATTATCCGGACGGCGTTTATGCTGGGATCGATCGCAGGCGGAATCGCGACAGCCGCCATGGTGCTGTTCTATGTAGCGCCGCTGCTTGACCTGGCGATGCCGAACTTCAGCTTTAACAATCCGGTATCAACCGTATATATGTCGATTCAGTACGGAACTGGAAGCCAGTTTGCACTCGGAATCGGAGCATTAATTTTAATCACGATCATCGCAATTGCTGTTCCTTTTATTGTCGATTTTGCAAAATCAAGAACAGAAGAAAGCGAGACTGACCATGATGCGTAATGCGAAATGGGGAAAGAAGGGGATCATGGCAGTCATGCTCTCCTTCTTTCTTTTCACTCCGATCGCGAAGGCGGAGGAAACCGATAAAGTCGATGTAAAGCCAAACGAGTACGAAAAGCAGGATATTAAAATCGAGACGGACTACCTTCAGGAAGAAGAGGCGGAATACAAAGAGGAAATATCAATTCCAGAAGAACTGAAGGAATTCTCATTTACAGATTCGAAAAAAGAAGATGCTATCGAAAAGCTGAAAAGCCTGTCCGGAAGCTTCACGAATGAAAGCAATTCCGTGGCTTCAAAGCTAAAGCAGCTTGACCTGTCATTCTCGGCAAATCCGTCCTTATCGGGAAGGGAAGATGACTCTGCGGAAAACCGGCAATCCATCTTCCTGCCCATTCTATACGGTCTGCTGATCCTTCTTTGCATCGCCGGTCTGTTCTTTTTGATTCCGAAAGTCAGCGGGCAGCAGAAAAAATAAGAGCGCTCAGCAATGAAAAGTCCGAGGTTCTGTAAGGTGCTGTCGGTGCGGCTGTCTTTTGGTTGGCTGTTCTTAGCGCAGAAAACCGCAGCACTTGAGAAGCGGGCTGATGAATCAGTACAATAATGGATAAGGAGGGACGCCGTATGCATTTATCCATTGTTACCGGAGCGTCAAAAGGGCTTGGCGCCGCGATGGCCGAAGGGCTTTTGCAAAAAGGCCATATTGTTCATGCTGTTTCAAGGACCAAGTCTGATATCAGTCATGACAGGCTGATCCAGCATGAGGCCGATCTGGCGCAGCTCGCCGAAACAGAAAAGTGGTTTCGGCAATTCTCAGATTCTGTCCAAGCCCATGATTTTGCTTCGATCACCTTGATCAATAATGCGGGAATGGTGACGCCGATCAAGCGCGCCGGCGAAGCTGAACCGGAAGAACTGAGGCTGCATTATGACTTGAATTTGTTAGCGCCGGTGATGCTCAGCCAGCTGTTTACCAAATGGCTCAAGCCATATAAAGGCAAAAAATCGATTGTCAATATATCATCAGGCGCGGCCAAAAACCCTTATAAAGGATGGAGCGCCTACTGCAGCTCAAAAGCGGGGCTCGATATGTTCACGAAAACATTCGGCTTTGAACAGGAAGATGAGTCTGATCCGGTGAAGATGATTTCTTTCTCCCCCGGGATCATGGATACCGGCATGCAAGAGGTTATCCGTTCATCATCGAAAAAAGATTTTCATGAAATTGAACGATTCAAAACCTATCAAACAGAAGGAAAGCTGAGAAGCACCTCTTATGTGGCCGGCATTCTGCTCGACCTGCTTGAGACCGACTTTGAAAACGGCAGAGTGTATGATATTAAAGAGTTTTTGTAAAAAATAAAAAAACAAGCACATCGAATCGATTGTGCTTGTTTTTTATTTATCAATTTTGAATATGATGTGCCAGATCAATTGAGATTTGCATGAAAATATGTTAGGATTCTAAAAATATATAAAGGAGGGGTTTACATGAGAAACGTAACTTTAATGGATGTATTCACCCATCCAATCGCACAAAAATATTTAACTCGTTCCGGTGTAGCTCATGCTGTAGCCTGCGCCTATCACGCATACCGCCTGGCGGTGCGAGCTGGAGTAGATCCCGATATCGCGACAAAAGCGGCATTGCTGCACGATATCGGCCATTATGAATGGTACACCGACGGAGAATGGGATTATGAAAAATACAAGCAAAACGACATTCACGCAATAAAGGGAGCCGAGCGCGCCCACAAGCTTCTCATCCGCCTCGGCGAAGATCGGAAAGCGGCCAAAGAGATTGCTTTGGCGATTCTGCTTCATACGGATTCCTATTTGCCAGAAGGGGACCTTGATAAAAACAAGCTGCAGCAAATCGTCAAAAAAGCGGATGAGCTGGACGAAGAGCCGGGCGGAAACCACCATTACCGCAAAATCGATCATAAGCTGGCGCTTGAAAAAATCCGGAAGCTTGACCGCATGGTCGATGAATCCTTATCTCCCATGAAAAGAACGGTTTAATCGGACAAAGGGCTGTTTTCAAACTTTTCCCCTTTGTCATTTACATAAATAGAGCGGATGATCGTCCTGTTAAACGGCGAGTTGTCTGCCGTTTTTCCTGAAAGGTCTATCGTCACCGAGTACATGCCGGCTTTTTTGAATGACAGGCTGTTTTGCAGCGCATTGATAGAAGCAGGTTTCAGCGACTTTTTCTCGGCTTGTTTTCCGTTTTCGTAGCGGATCGAGCGGACGGACGCCTTAACATTCGCAAGGTTTGACGATTCTCTGGTGACTGCGTTTTTGATTTGCTGGTTTAGAGGAGAATCGAAAGTCACAATGAACAAAAACGCCTCTTTTTGTTTGACGGATGATGCGATCTTCCAAGTGCCTGCCGCGGGATTTTTGATGGCAGCGGAATGGACGAACCCCCCTTCAAAAACATCCGCCGTCTTTGCGATTGAAAAATCTTTGAACGGCTTGCCGCGTGGATCTGTCAATTTGATATTTCCCGAGGAATGATTGCTCAGCCAGTGAACGGTTATCTCCTTGACGCCTTTTTCAACGGCAAACTCCTCTTCTCTCAATCCATGATTTTCCCCCCCTCTGATGAAAGGGTACGATAAGTTTTCTTTGGTGGCCGCAGTTTCATTTGCATTTGCCTGAATCGTCAGTAAAGGCATGAATACAGGAAACGTGAGGTTTCCTTTAATAATTGAGAAGTGATCCCACTTCCCTGTATCCAGGTTTGTGGCGTAAGGGAGTCTCGCATTTTTTTCAGTGACGGCTCCGTCATTTTCGCCAAACATGTTTAAATAGACGCCCCCGAAAAATAAAGCGCTGCCGAACCCGCCGATTTTATTGCCTGCCAGGGTAAAATATTTGGTTTTCAATCGATTGGGATGATTGTCGGTCTGGTCGCGGAACGATTTCATAAACCCTGTCTGGAGTGAATAAACGGCGTCATTTTTCTGGCCTAAAATATCGGCTAGCCATCCTGCCCAGTTGCTGTAGGCAAGGTCTGCCAGCTGTGAGCCGTGATGGGGGGTTCCGAGTGTAATCACCCGCTCGACATAATGGTATGCGTTGTGATGAATAAGAGCCGACTGACTGTCAATTCCGCCTTTGCTGTAGGAAACGAGAATCACCTTGCGGCCGAAATACTGGTAGATTTCGCGCAGTTTGGCGGCCAGCATCGCTCCGTTGTCCTGCATGTCTTTATCGGGGTGGAGATCGATAAAAGCCGCGTCATACCCGTTTTTCCAGGCCTGTTCCGCCATGTCGTTTTCGTCAAACCAAGCGCTTGAAGAGCCGTTTAATCCATGGACGAATACAATCGGCGGTTTTGCGGGATCGGGATGTTCTACAGGGTCTCCCGCGAACCAGTAGCCCGGATTGCCGCCTCCTCCTTTAAATCCTCCCGCTTTCGATACATGCGGATACACGAGCAGCAAAACAAGCATGAGCAGCACCAGTTTTTTCATCGTTGTTCACCTCATGGTTTATTTGTAAGCGTTTTCATCTTATTTTCTGAAGGTGAACTTTATACCGATATACTGAAAAAAATTTAGAAAATATTCATAAAAGAGAGGAATATACACTGATAGGCCGGATATCCGGCCTTCAATGTTCAGGCTTTTCCAGGCTTTAAATGTTTGCGGAAGAACGATTTGACGATGTCCAGGGTATGAGCCTGGGTAAAACCGTTATGTCCGGCCCCGTTTATTTTATACATAAGGGCATCATGGCCTTCTTTTATTAAGGCTTCAAACAATTGGACGCTTTGTTGATAAGGGACGACATCGTCCTGATCCCCGTGCATAATCAGAATGGGAGGCGCTTCCCTGTGAACATAGCTTATCGGACTCGCTTGTTTCGCCTGTACTCTGTTTTCTTGAACAGCTCCGCCGATCAGCTTGGATTCCGGTGAATTGGGTGAATCATGATCGAAGATGGACGGATACTTGCTCATGGACAGAAGGTCGACCGGACCGAACCAGTCCGCAACCGCATCGACTTTGCTCGATACATGACGGTATTCGTCCGGGCCTTCAAATTCTTCAATTCCTTCGGTCAATCCAAGCAAAAGAGCCAAATGGCCGCCTGAAGAATCCCCCCAGACTCCGACTCTATCAGGATCGATGTTATAGCGGGCGGCATTTGCTTTTAAAAAGCGGACTGCTGTTTTCACATCATGAAGCTGAGCCGGAAACACCGCCTCTCCGCTGCCTCTGTATTGAACGCTTGCCACGACATATCCTTGCTCGACAAATGGAACCAGTTGGGGGATAAAGGCGGATGTATCCTGTTTTGTCCAGCCCCATCCGCACCCTTGCAAATAAATGATCAGCGGGTATGTTTCCTGATTGCCTTTCCTGTTAAATAACGCATCCATTGGATTGCGGTACACCAGCAAATGTAATGTCAAAGAAGTGTCTTCCACTTTTGTGTACTCAATATTCGGTATGAGCTGAATGTAAGAGTTGGTGTTTTGCTCCCAGTTGATTTCTTTTATATGATTCGTCATGTTAAGTCCTCCCTTAATGTGATGGAAATCCGAATTTGCCTGTGTTGATCACATGGAACCACCTCCTTTTATTCCGTTGTAATGAACAATATTACAACGAGGTGAAAAAAACACAGTGCCAGATGCTTGTTGTAAGTATAGTTATTACAACGAGTTGAAAAAATCATGCCTCACTGAGAAGCATTCTTTTTTTGGATGATCAGATCAGTCAATTCCTTTATAGACATTTCTTTGAGTATATTCTCCATGGCTGTTTGCGCTTTTAATAAAACAAGCTCAAGAACCTGGTGGATATTCGCGCCAACCCAGCAATCAGGATTGGGGTTTTCGTGAGTGTGAAACAGTTCGCCTTCACCGACAACTTCGACAGCTTTATAGACATCATACAAAGAAATGGCGCCGGCATCCCGTAATAAGTGCGCTCCGCCTGTGCCGCGCTTTACTTCAATCAAGCCCGCTTTTTTCAGCAATCTGCTGATTTGGCGGATGATGACCGGATTGGTATTGACGCTGTCTGCGATTTGCTCTGATGTCAAATGGTCGCTTCGGACGTGCATCAAGGATAACATATGTACGGCTATCGTAAATCTGCTGCTGATCTTCATCAAACCACCCTCCTGTTGTAATCATGATAATTACAACAGGAGGAGCTGTCAATCTTTTTTATTCAAAAGGCGCTGAAATATGAAACCCTGTCAAAGCTTTTTCGTATGAATGGAAGGAAAACAGTTGACAGACGTTAGTGTGAATAGTAGTTTTTAGATTAATGAAAAAAGCCGGGAGGAAACAAAGCTTGTTAAAATCAAAAACCCATTTTTGGACGCTGCAAATTTTATTGGTTCTTCTTATCATTTATGTGTCGACAAAAGTGTCTTTTCTTTTCGAACCGATCATCGTATTTGCATCGACTCTATTTACTCCGATTTTAATTGCGGGAATCTTGTATTTTATATTCAATCCGATCGTGCGGCTTCTTGAGAAAAAGCTGCCGAGAACGCTGTCCATTCTGCTGATCTATTTGGTGTTTGTGGCATTCATCGGGTTTGTATTGTCAGCAGTCGGTCCTGTATTTACAAAGCAGGTTACCGATCTGTTCAACAACATCCCCTCCTATGTGAAACAGATCCAGATTTTCATTAAGCAAATGTCGAATTCGCAGTGGTTCACTTGGATAATGAATCAGGACTTCGTATCGGTTGCCAAAATCGAAAGCTCAATCGGCGAATATTTGACGAGCCTGCCTGAAAATATTACAGGGAGCCTGACTTCTGTATTCGGCGTTGTGACCAACATTGCGCTCACGGCTGTTACCGTGCCGTTCATCCTGTTTTATATGCTGAAGGACGGCCACCGTTTCCCGAATTTGGCTGTCAAGATCCTGCCTGACAAGTATAAAAATGAAGGGCTGAAGATTTTTAAGGATTTGTACGAGACGCTGGCGGCTTACATTCAAGGACAGCTCATTGTTTGTCTGTTCGTCGGAACGGCGTGCTTCATCGGTTTTTGGATCGCCGGTGTGAAATACGCGCTGATTCTCGGGTTGATCATTGCCGTGACGAATATTATTCCATATGTCGGACCGTTTCTTGGAGCGGCGCCGGCCGTCATTATCGCATTTCTCGACTCGCCGACGAAAGCATTGATCGCGCTGATCATCGTCGTTGCCGTTCAGCAGACAGACGGGAATCTGCTGTCGCCGCTGATTATCGGCCGCCGCTTGAATACGCATCCGCTGACGATCATCCTTTTATTAATCGGCGCCGGAAGCTTCGGAGGCATTCTCGGCATGATCCTGGCCGTTCCGGCTTATGCCCTGCTCAAGGCTTTTACATTGAATATCGTCCGCCTTGTCCGTTTAAGGCAGAGGTATAAAAAAGAAACGGCGGAAAATCCTGAAGTCTGAACGTTTTGCCCATTTTCACATATGATGCTAATAAATTAAATGGCGGAGGTGTGAAAATGCCGGCAATTGTCGGACCGATTTTTATCAGGCGAGTCGTTGATGACAGCGCAGCCTTTTTTGGAGATGTGTTTGCGATTTCCCCGAAGTGCACGGATTCCTCCGGAGGAGGAGCGGGCACATTTCAAACAGGGGACTACGGATTGATTCATAACGATATCAATAAAACGACCTTCACAGATGCGGATGTGATGGACGGTTCCCAGTCATTGAACCTGTGACAGCCTCTTTTAAAGAGGCTGTTTCTTTTTTATAGTATAATGGGAAAAAAGATAGATAAGGCAGGTGACAAAGATGAAAATCAGGAAGGCAAACATCTTAAACGAAGATCAGATGATCACAGACGTTTACCTCCATGAAAATAAAAAGGAATTTCATACGCTTGTGGCTGTGCCGCAACTGGAGTGGAGCACGCTGATTTCCTATGAGGAAGAAAAAGCAGAACTCGCCGAAAAGCTTGACCGGTCATTGTCGAAAGTGGCTGAGTCGGATGCGGCTGAGGAGCTGTCCAAAAAGATCGTACAATGGGTGACCGAAATGTAGCACGGGCTCATGCCCGCTGTTTTCGTGGGCATACTGATAAAAAAATGCAGCTTAAAAAACGCTGCCAGCAGGATAAAACTGGAGGGTCTAAGACGTGAGCGACCAATCATTGGATCAATATTTACAGCAGGGAATGTACGGACCACGCGAAACGAAGCCGGATGAACGCAGACTGTTTTTAGGCTCGCTGAGGGAAAGGGTCATCATCGCATTGACTAAAGGACAAGTGCTGCGTCCGAAGGCATACCGGGAAGTCATCGATGCGCTTGGCTCAAAAGCGGATGCAACATTATTGCTTAACGGCGAAATCGGCTACTCTCATTTATCTCCTTACATCAAGGAGTCCAATAAGCAAGGCGTCCCTTTTTCGATCGTGTCCGATCAGCAATCGGACACTCCCCTTGGACTTGTTCTCGCGGCGCGTGAGGCCGTAGAGAAAGAATCGATTTATGTTCAGGACGATATCTTTGAGCAGTCGGTTTTAAACAAGAGATGAGGTGCGGGTTTTCGCACGCGCCTTCCGCAAGGCGGTCCCGAACCCGTGGTTTTTGTTTTTTTCTGAAAAAGAAAAAACCGCTGCTGGCGCGGCTTGACAGCCATATTCGATTGATTCGCCATTCACTTGTCCGTTTAGATAAGTTATAATGTTACCTATCATACAAAAGGCGGGGAGGGCGGCAATGAAAAAAGCTCTTATATGTATAGATTATACGAATGACTTTGTCGCAGCTGACGGTAAGCTGACGTGCGGGGAACCCGGCCGCAAAATCGAAGACGCCGTGGCGCGTCTCGCGGATACGTTTATTCAAAACGGCGATTATGTCGTATTTGCAGTCGATTCACACGAGGCCGGCGATACGCTTCATCCGGAAACCCGTTTGTTTCCTCCGCATAATATAAAAGGTACATCAGGACAGGATTTATACGGGAAGCTTGAAAAGCTTTATCGAAAACACGAACACGATCAGAATGTCTATTACATGGAAAAAACAAGGTACTCTGCTTTTGCCGGGACAAACCTCGAGCTGAAGCTTCGTGAAAGGGATATTCAAGAACTGCACCTTGTTGGCGTATGCACAGATATATGCGTGCTCCATACCGCAGTAGATGCTTATAATAAAGGGTTTAATCTTGTCATTCATCAAAACGCAGTGGCTAGCTTTAACCCGGACGGACACGACTGGGCTCTTTCTCATTTTGCAAACACCCTGGGAGCCTCAGTGTCAGATTGAGGAAGGAGAAATGAAGGTTGGAACACCGTTTTACAGACGACAGTCTAGCACTACACACAGACCTATATCAAATTAATATGGCGGAAACGTATTGGCGCGACGGCATTGATCAAAAGAAAGCCGTATTTGAACTGTTTTTCAGAAAGCTCCCTTTTGACAGCGGTTTTGCCGTTTTTGCCGGTCTTGAAAAAGCGATTGAATTTTTGCGGGATTTCAGATTTACTGAAAGCGATTTAGTTTATTTAAAAGAAGAGCTGGGCTTTAAAGATGACTTTCTCGGCTTTTTAAAAGATATGAGATTCACCGGTTCGCTTTATTCTATGCAGGAAGGCGAAATCGTGTTTGGCAACGAACCGATCATGAGGATCGAAGCGCCTTTGGCTGAAGCGCAGCTGATTGAGACGGCTCTGCTCAACATTGTGAATTACCAAACATTGATTGCCACAAAAGCGGCGAGAATCAAAAGTGTGATCGGAGAAGAGACGGCGCTTGAATTTGGAACAAGGCGCGCGCATGAAATGGACGCGGCGATGTGGGGAGCAAGAGCCGCGATTATCGGCGGATTCGACGCGACAAGCAATGTCCGCGCCGGCAAGCGGTTTGACATTCCGGTATCAGGCACGCACGCCCATGCGCTTGTACAGGCCTATCGCGATGAGTACACGGCATTTAAAAAATATGCGGAAACCCATAAAAAATGTGTCTTTTTGGTCGATACATATGATACGGTGCGTTCCGGCATTCCAAATGCGATCAAAGTAGCAAAGGAATTCGGCGATCAAATTGAATTTTCGGGAATCCGCCTGGACAGCGGAGACCTCGCCTATTTGTCGAAGAAAGCGAGAGCCATGCTGGATGAAGCCGGATTTACAGATACAAAAGTTGTTGCATCAAGCGATCTTGATGAGTACACGATTATGAACCTTAAAGCCCAGGGTGCAAAAATCGACGTCTGGGGCGTGGGCACAAAGCTGATTACCGCTTACGACCAGCCGGCTCTCGGCGCGGTTTACAAACTTGTTTCGATCGAAGAAGACGGAAAGATGGCAGACACGATTAAAATTTCTTCGAATCCGGAAAAAGTGACGACTCCAGGCTTGAAAAAGGTGTACAGAATCATCAATCAGCTGAACCATCATTCAGAAGGCGATTATATCGCTTTGGACTATGAAAAGGTCAATGAACAGGAGCGGCTGAAGATGTTTCACCCCGTTCATACGTTTATCAGCAAGTTTGTGACGAATTTTGATGCGAAAGATCTTCACCAGCCGATCTTTGAAAAAGGCGAGCTTGTCTATGAGAATCCGAGCATTCAGGATATTAAGCGGTATGTTCAAGAAAATCTCAGTTTGCTTTGGGAAGAGTATAAGCGGATCAGCAAGCCCGAAGAATATCCTGTCGATTTAAGCGAAGCTTGCTGGAACAACAAGATGCAGCAAATTCACGAAGCGAAAATCAAGGCGAAAAAAGGTCTGGATCAAGGTTGACTCTGTAAACGATAGTTTTTAACATAACTGGGGATTGAAACAGATAATTTCTTCGGGGATTATCTGTTTTTCAATATTAAGTTCAAATTTGGGTGAATTTTTATACAGCAGACGGGATTTGCCCAATTATTTGATATACTTAAAAGCGAAGGCACCTCAGTCGCTAGGGGGAAGAAGAATGAGGGTATTCGTTGCCAGACAGCCAATATTCAACAGAAAAGAACAAGTTGTCGCATACGAGCTTTTATACAGGGAAAGCGAGAAAAACTTTTTTTCCGGTATTGACGGTGATCAAGCGACAACAGAATTAATGATTAACAGCTTTTTAAACATTGGAATCGATAAATTGACAGAAGGCAAAAGGTATTACGTGAATTTTACCGAGGGTCTTTTGGCATCAGGGCTGCCGACGTATTTTGACCCGGACCAGCTCGTTGTGGAAATCCTTGAAGATGTGCCGATTACCCTTGAGCTTATCGAAAGGTGCAGGCATTTGAAAAGCCTCGGCTACACGATTGCACTCGATGATTTTTGTTTAAAGCATCGCGTGAAGAGGGACTTGCTCCATCAGCTTTTGGCATCCATTGATATTTTGAAGATCGATTTTTTCAAAACGACGCAGCAGGAAAGACAGAGCATCCTTCGATCATGCCGTAACCACCGCCTGACGTTCCTCGCTGAAAAAGTGGAGACGCGAAAAGAGTATGAGCAGGCTGTAAAAGACGGATTTCATCTGTTTCAAGGCTATTTCTTCAGCGAGCCTGTCGTGATTGACGGTCAGGACATTACATATCATTTCCACGCTTATTATGAGCTGCTGCATGAATTAAGCGAAGATCAGCCTGATATTGAAAACGTCACAAATATTATAGAGCGCGATTTGTCGCTTTCTTACCAGCTGCTGAAGCTGTTGAATTCTCCAGCCAACCGGCCGATCCAAAAGATTAAAAGCATCCGCCAGGCTATCGTGCTTCTCGGATTTAAAGAAATCAAAAGGTGGATCTTCATCCTCTCATTTAAGGATTTAACGAAAAAGCAAAACTCCAGCAAGAACGAAGTCGTCAAGATTTCGCTGATCCGCGCGAAGCTTTGCGAATTGCTGGCAAAAAAAACGAACCGCCCTCAGCCGGCTTCTTATATGCTGACAGGCATGTTTTCATTTATCGATACACTGCTGCACAAAGAACTAACGGAAGTCGTCAGCGAACTGCCGCTGACAGACGAAGTGGGTCAGGCGCTGCTCGGAAAAGAAAATGATTACCGAAAAATCTTGCGGCTTGCAAAATCGATCGAACGAAACGAATGGGAAGACAACACACCGGAGACAGAAGGCTTAACTAAAGATGAAGCGTACCAGTGCTATCTTGAAGCTGTTGATTGGTGTCAAAAGCTCTTATAAAAAAATTCCGGCTCCTTCTTAGGGACCGGAATTTTTTTTGCGCTAAGACCAACGCAATAGCAGGAATAGTCTGCTGCGGGGGCTGATGAGCATGATGCGAATGCCGTCGGGATCGAATGAGGCATCAAGCTGGCTGCGGACGCCGGTTTGCCTGAGCGCGGCCAGCACGTTATTTTTTTGGTTGCTTTGGGCAGCCGTCATGATTTGCTGGGCCAAAGTACGCGAGGCTGAAAGCCTGCTTAAAATTCTCTGTCCGTCAGCCATCAAGCTCTCCGCTTCTTTTGCCGAGCGCAATAAGGCGCTGACTTGAACTTCGGGATAGACCTGCCGGCAGCTGACGTGTTGATATGGATGCATCCAAAAGCAATGAGGAGGAAGCAATATGAACACCTCTTTTCAATTTTTACGGGTCAAATTGCGGTTTTTGCGGTGTAAGGCGAAGGGATGGTTTTTTATAAGGGCCGAAATGCGTGTCGGTCTATTGCGTGTTTTTCGGTGGCGCATACCCGATCTGCGTTCCGTGAACACTCAAGTTTTTCTATTCCCCGCTAGTTACTACTTTAGACTCAAGGTTGCAAAACGAACAAAACACAACTGAACTTGCGATGATAAAGGGGTTTATATGCGATCTTTATTTGACTCCTTGAAAAACAAACAAAAATTTTATGTTTCATTAGGATTTGAGAACTAATCGCAAGTTGTGTAAAATGGGTGTTATGGTCTATTTAAAGTTTGCGGTGTAACGCATGAATTTATATGCAACTTTTCGGTGAAAAAGAAACCAAATCCCTTTAAACTTGTATTAACAGATCAAATACCTATGACTCGTTCACTATACACAAATTGATTGATCTTCCAAAAGGAGTGTGGAACCGGTGGAAAAGCAACAAATTGAAGAATTAAAACAACTGCTTTGGCGGCTAGAGAATGAAATCAGAGAAACAAAGGACTCCTTGCGCAAGATTAACAAAAGCATTGATCAATACGATAAGTACACATATTTAAAAACCTCGTAAAAAGACTTGTTTCAGACAAGTCTTTTTTTTGTGTGCAAACGAACCCAAAAAAAGGATAAATTATTATATAATTGTTAAATAAAAAAATTGCTCTGTCAATCGGGATTTTGATTTAGTAAAATATTAAGAAAGGAGGGAGCACCATCTCTAAGCTTTTTTGTCTAGATCACAGTAAAATCAAGCAAAGAATGAATCATTTTATAGACCTTGAGATTCCCAATGCGGACTTAAATCGGACGCTGCACGCTTTTCTAGATGCAAAGGACCAGTTGCATTTCAGCGAGCTTGCTTTTTATCATTACCAAAGTTTCGGCGGCACGGACACCGATGCGGCAGAAACCCTTGGAGCAGGCATTGAACTCTTGATTCTTGCGTTTGATATATTCGATGATTTAGAGGATGAAGACAGCCCCGATGAACCTTGGATGAAAATCAACCGTTCAGTCGCAATGAATGCGGCGACTGCGCTTTATACAATAAGCATTAAAGTGATCGGTTCGGTGTCGAACGATTCTTGCTTTTTTAATAAAATGATGGAATACATATTGCAATCTTCACAAGGGCAACATGATGATCTTAGTGATAAGCCGGTTACGGAAAACGAATGCCTTGATATGATCAAGCGCAAATCTGGTTCATTGACAGCTCTTTCATGTGTTTTGGGAACCATGCTCGCTACAGGTAAATTTAATCCTACTGTTGAATCTTATGCACTCCAATTGGGCATTGCTTTACAGATCGAAAATGATTATAGAGGTCTTTTCTATAATTCAAAAAGCGATATTGTGAAAAATAAGCGAACACTTGCTTATTTATACTTGAAAAGAAAATTTAATCAATCCTCAATTGATTTATTAAAAGTATTTGAAAATGAGGATAAAATTGCCGATATAGAAATAAAATGTTATAAAGAAAAATTGAAGGAAGCTGGTGTTCCCCAATATATGTATGTCATGATTCAGCTTGCTATTCAGAAATTTAGAAGAGGAATAGCTGAGTTAGAGCTGAAACAAGAGGAAAAGAAATGGCTTGCTTCTTTCCTTTTGAACAAGTTTGATAAGGAGGATTAAAATAAAACGTGCAGGATATTGTAAATTTTTTAGTTCAGCATCCAGAAGTTTTAGAACAGGTTATAAAAGGAAATGCCAGTTTGATTGGGCTGGATAAAGATCAATTAATAAGTATAACGGAAGGTTTTAAAGAATGGGAATCTATTGGAAGAAGAGTTCCTGTCTGGGGATAAATAAAAAAATAGGGCGTTCTAAATGAAATTTTCATTGAAGTTAGTGTCAGTAACTCTTGTGGTGATTACCTGTATATATACTTTCTTTGTTATATATCTATGTTATAACAACATGTTTGTAGGTGCATACTTAGCCTACAATTCGAAAAACCAGCTAGTTGTGGATTATGTTGAGGAAGATTCCTTAGCCGATTATACGGGTTTAAAAGCTGGAGATATCATTCTTGAGGTTAATAATGAGAAGCCGTCTAAGAAGGAACCAAAAAATAAAATTCTAGCAGATGTCCGTTCACTTTCTATTGAGAGAAATGGAAAAATCATTACAACTGATACAAGGGATACTATTATTAGTTATGATGTTTTATTTACTGTTTTAATCCCGGTTGTATTTTATTTATTATGCATGTTTTGTGTGTTTTTGATTTTAAAATCTAACAAGACGAATAAACAAATGTCTTCATTTTTGCTAATTTCATTTTTAATCATAATTTCACTGGCTTATGTAAGTGTCGGTGGAGTTTCAAGAGGTGATAAATTTAGCCGATATCTGAATTTGTTAACCTTTCTATCAGTACCTGCTAGTTATTATCACTTTATACTTCAATATTTCAAAGAAATTGGCAAAAAATTCTTTAGCAATAAAATATTGTTGCTCTATGCTTTACCTTTCTTGAATATCGTTTTAGAAATTTTTTATGACCTTACTGATTTTCTTGAGGAAGGTAGGCCATATGTCAATTTGTTTTCGTTCTTTATAGGAATTGTTTTAGTTTTCGGAGTTATTATTTACGGTTTAATTAAATATAAGCATTCAGAGGAAATTTATTTCTTGAAAATGCTTATGTTAGGAAATTTCCTTGGTGTTTTTCCTTTTGTAGTATTCTTTGTTCTTCCAATTTTAATTATTGGGGATTATATTTATTCCGCCGCAGTAGTAGCTCCATGTCTATTGATCATTCCGTTTTCTTTAGTTTATCAATTCATATCTAATAAAACTTATGATGTGGAGTTTTTGGTTGGAAGATTAAAATACTATGGCCTATTGGCGATTATTCCAACAATTATGTTGATATCTGCTTTCAAGCTAATAAAGTATCAAACTGGGGACTACTATGATCTAAGATTCACAATCTATATCTACCTGGTCATGCTCGGTGTTTTTTACCTTAAAGAAATCCTTGATTACCGCTTCCGTCTGAAACGTTTTTCAGAGAAGTATAACTACCAAGACAGTATATTTAAGTTCACACAAACGATTCGAACACACTCATCTTTAAATCAGGTTTTGTTGGAATTGAAACAAACAATTCTCGATGTTTTGATTGTCAGCCAAGCCCATGTTCTGAAAGTCAAAAGCGACGGAACAATATCTTTGCTCGAAGAAGATGCCGAAGAATATCCGTGGATCCCCTACGAACAAGAAGTAACCAAGGTCATCACCGATATCGGCAAAATCGTCGAAGTCGACCGCGGATTTTTGATTAAGATCGGTGAACGGGGCGGGACGTCTTATGTCATGCTGTGTTTGTCGGTTTTAAATACGCCTAGGCTGACGCGCGATGAGATTTCATGGCTTGAGACGCTGGCGTTTTATACGAGCGTTTCCCTGGAAAACGTGCTGAAAATCGGCGAGCTGATGGAGCATCTGGAAAATGTGAAAAAAGAAGGGCCGAATCCGGCGTGGCTGAATAAATTGATGTTTGCGATTGAAGAGAAGCAGAGATCTGATTTAGCCCGCGATCTCCACGACTCTGTCCTGCAGGATATGATTTCCTTGAAGCATCAAAGCGAGATGTTTCTGGCTGATTTTGAAAAAGATAAAGTCTGTACGAATCAAATCCGGCAAAGGCTCATCAATATGAATGAGCAAATGTCCGCCGTCATCCAGACGACAAGGGAAACGTGCCAGGAGCTGAGGCCGCAGCTGTTGTACGATCTCGGACTTGTCAAAGCCCTTTCGAAACTGGCGGCGCAGCATCAGGAGTCCTCATCGATCGATAAGATCCGCCTCAATACGGAAAGGTTCTCAAAGGTGCTCGACTTGGACACGCAGTTGAATTTGTACAGAATTGTGCAGGAGCTTTTAAGCAATGCGGTTAAACATTCGAGAGCTAATGAGGTTTTGATTATGCTTGTCTGCATAAAAGAAAAAGTTGTTCTTCATTATGAAGATGACGGCATTGGGGTTGACCCGGACAAGCTTTATCAAAACAGCGCAAGCATGGGGCTGTCGGGCATTCGCGAGCGCGTCCGCGCACTGAACGGCAGTCTGGATATACAGACAGCAGAAGGGAAAGGCTTTAGGGTCGCCATTGAAATGGGATTGTAATGTTTAGTTAACATTTTTGCTTGGCATCCGCCAAGTTTTTTCTATAAAATGGTGATAGGGCAAGGTTACGCAAAAGGGAGGAAATTATGAGAAGATTACTTGTGATCGATGATCATCCGGCTGTCATGGAGGGGACGAAGGCAATTCTTGAAACGAACCAGGACTTTGTTGTCGATTGCCTCAGCCCTGAAGCCAGCGAACAATTTCTCAAGAAACATGATTTTTCTGCGTATGACCTGATCTTAATGGATTTAAATTTGGGTGAAATCAACGGCATGGACCTATCTAAGAAAATCCTTGAGACATGTTCATCATGCAAAATTATCGTTTACACAGGCTATGAAGTCGAAGATTATTTTGAAGAGGCGATTCGTTCCGGCATGCACGGCGCCATCAGCAAAACGGAATCGAAGGAAAAGATTATAGAGTACATATATCAGGTTCTGGATAATAAAATTGTCGTCGATTATGATTATTTCAAGCAGTTGATTACACAGCAAAAATCGAAGTCAAACAGCCAGCAGACCCAGCACGACCTCTTGACTGAAAGGGAATGCCTGATTTTAAAAGAAGTCGAAAAAGGCTACACAAATCAGGAAATTGCTGATGCGCTTCATTTAAGCAAGCGGTCGATCGAATACAGCTTGACTTCCGTATTCAGCAAGCTGAATGTAGGATCAAGGACAGAGGCTGTTTTAATCGCGAAATCTGAAGGTGTACTCTGATGAGGGGACGATTGTGATGGAAACGAAACATACACTTCTTGAAGCGTTGGGAATCGAGTTGAAGGAGTGCAGCAAAGAACGGTGTGTTGCCGTCATGCCTGTCGATGAAAGAACGCGTCAGCCTTTCGGCTATCTGCACGGAGGCGCGTCCGTTGCGCTCGCTGAAACGGTGGCAAGCATCGGGGCATATCAGCATATCGATCCAAAAGAGCAGGCATGCTTCGGGCTTGAGATCAACGCCAACCATATTAAATCGGTAAAAGACGGAACGGTTAAAGCGGTCGCTACGCCTCTGCATGTGGGCAAATCAACAATGGTGTTTCAAATTGACATACGCGATGAGCAGGACAGCCTGATTTGCACGTCCAGGTGCACGATGGCGGTCATCAGCCGTCCTTCATCGTAAACATAAAGAAAACTCGCCTGTTAGGGGCGAGTTTTCTTTTTATAAATAGGAATCTTCCTTCTTTTTAATCAGAAAATTTCTGTAGCCTTCATAATCGTCCTGTACGGTTTTCTTTTCCATTTTAACGCCTGTATTATACGCGGCTCTTGCGATCAGGTGCGCGCCTACAGGAGACGTCAGAAATACAAAGACGATACCGAGCAGCACTTTTGCCGTAATGAAGCCGTGCAGAAACCAGAAGTAAAAGAATACGCCGAGCAGCACGCTGATGATCCCCAGTGTCGCTCCTTTTGAAGCGGCGTGGATTCTTGAGTATAAGTCAGGCAGCCTAAGCGTTCCAAAGGAAGCGGCTAACGATATCAGTGCGCCAAGAAGGATCAAAACGGCGATAAGCAATTTAGCGGCTTCGATCATTTTCGATAATCTCTCCTTTCTCAAGGAATTTAGAAAATGCGACGGTGCCGATGAAGGCCAGAATGCCGATCAAGAGGATGACTTCCAAATATGCTGTCGTATTTAACAGGATGGACACGAGAGCCGTAATTCCGATTAAGTTGATGCCGATCGCATCAAGCGCCACCACTCTGTCCGGGATGCTCGGCCCTTTAATGACCCTCAGGACATACAGAAAAGTGGAGACCGCCAAAATGCCGAGTGACAATTGCAAAATAAATTCAAACATCAGCGGCTTACCTCCTTAATGGCCTCTTCAAACGAAATTCGGATATCACTGATGGCTTTCTCGGCATCATCGATATCGACCGCATGAATATAAAGAATCGAACGGTCATCGGAGATATCGACGACCAATGTGCCCGGTGTCAGCGTAATCAGGTTTGCCAACGTCGTGATTTCCCAGTCCGCTTTAAGATCTGTCTTGAAGGCGAAAATGCCGGGCTTATTTTTTAACCGCGGTGACAAGATCGTCTTTAATACGCTGACGTTTGCCAGCACGAGCTCTTTAATAAAAATAAACAGCAGTCTGACGATCGCCCAAATGTTAATCAAGTAAAAGCGGCGGCGGAAAAAACGCCTCATCAGAAAGAGCGAGAATAATCCGATCACATAACCGATGACAAACCCGGCAGCGGTGTAGTCATTGTTCAGAAACATCCAGCACAACGCAAGAATAAAGTTCAACAATATTTGTAATGCCATGCGATCTACTCCTTCAAAACGGCTTCAATATATTTTTCGGGGTTGACGAGCGTATCAGCCGCCTGGTGAAAATACGGAGCGATAAGCTCGGTTCCGAGTCCGATGGCAAGCGACAGAAAGAGCAGTACCGCTGCCGGATACATGTAGCCTTTTAGCTGCCTTTTGGCCGGAGCATCTTCCTGTTCATCCCCCCAGAAGCCGTTGATAAATATTTTCATGACGGAATACAAGACGAGCAGGCTGGATAAAAGCATCAGCAGCGTAATCACGAATTCACCGCTTAAAAAGCCGCCTTCTGCAATTTTCAGCTTGCCGATGAATCCGCTGAAAGGAGGAACACCTGCCAATGAAACGGCTGAAATCATAAACATCCAGCCGAGCACGGGATGGTTTTTGATCAGGCCGCTCATTTTTTTCAGGTTGTTTGTCCCTGTCAGGGCAAAAAGCGCTCCGCCAAGCATAAACAGCGCTCCTTTAATGATCATGTCATGAATCAAATAGTAGACAGATCCTTCGATTGAAGCCGGCGTATTGGCGGCGATGCCGAACAAGATGACGCCGACCGCAGTGACAATATTGTAGATGATGATTTTTTGAACATCCCAGTAGGCGATCGAGCCGATGACCCCGAAGATGATCGTAAGCGCCGCAAGCCAGACCATTAATTGATGAGTAAAAGCGGCGTCTTGGGTGAAAATTAATGTAAACACCCTTGTGATCGCGTACAGGCCGACTTTGGTCAGAAGTGCGCCAAACAGTGCGGAAACAGCGGCTGGCGGCGCATAATAGGAACCAGGCATCCAGAAATACAGCGGGAAGATGCCGCCTTTTAAACCGAAGACGATCAAAAATAAAACAGCGATGACCGTGATCAGCCCGGTTTGCCCTGATTCGCTGATCCGGACGCTCAGATCCGCCATGTTTAATGTGCCCGTAACCGCATATAAATAAGCGACTCCGATGACAAAGAGGGCGGAAGAAATAATGTTAAAGACGATGTACTTCAGAGACTCCCGCAGCTGAATCTTCGTGCCGCCGATGACGATCAGCACATACGAAGCCATCAGAAGCACCTCAAAAAATACGAACAGGTTAAACAAGTCCCCGGTCAAGAAAGCGCCGCTAACTCCGGCAAGCAGGAACTGGGCGGCGGGATAATAAAAGAAACGCTCGCGTTTTTCGCCGATGGAGCGAAACGAATAAAGAACCGTCAGAAATCCGATAATGGCTGTCGTTAACGCCAGAAGGCTGGCAAATTGATCAGCGACAAGGCTGATTCCGAACGGAGGCTTCCACCCGCCGAGATACAAGGTCTGGATTCCGTCCGTATAGACTGTCTGCACAAGAACGGCGGCCGCAGCGATCGCCGCAATGGAAGATATGGCGCTGAATGCACGCATCAGCACGATCGACCTGTTCATAAAGATAAGCAGAATTGCGGCCATTAAAGGAATCAGTATTGGCAGAATTACAAGATTATTCATGTTGATCATTTCCCCTCATTTGATCCATATCATCCATTTTCAGCTCTTGATAGGCGCGGAAAGCCATGACCAGGAGAAACGAGGTAACCCCGAAAGCAATGACGATCGCCGTTAAAATCAACGCCTGAGGGAGAGGATCGACATAGGTTGTCGACTCTTCATTCAAAATGGGGGGCGCTCCTTTTTTTAACCCTCCCATCGTCAGCAAAAGCAGATGGACGCCATGGCTGAGAACGGCAGTTCCGATAATCACCCTCAAAAGGCTTTTGGAAAGCAGCAGATAAGTCGCC
Organism: Bacillus sp. FSL R7-0646; assembly: GCF_037969865.1. Classification (NCBI taxonomy): domain Bacteria; kingdom Bacillati; phylum Bacillota; class Bacilli; order Caryophanales; family Bacillaceae; genus Bacillus; species Bacillus sp. FSL R7-0646. The sequence goes on along the minus strand of NZ_CP150217.1, from coordinate 3,192,828 downwards.
GCCATGAACAAAATTCCTACAATAAAAGACATTAAAATCTCCATTATTCTCTCTCCCCAATCGTCTGAATAATGGTCATGGTCACGCCGACCACTACGAGATAAACCCCGATATCAAACAATACCGCGGTGGCAAGCTCCGTTTTCCCCAAGAGCGGAAGGTTAAAGTAATCAAACGCGTGGGAAAGAAACTGAGCGCCGAACAAAAATGAGCCGATTCCGGTGGAAACGGAAATGAATAAGCCGACGGCCGCCACATAGATAAAGTTGACGGGCAAGATGTTCTGCACCGTTTTTAAATCATAGGCGAGCAGCAGAAGGACAAGCGAAGACGCCGTCATCAATCCGCCGATAAAACCGCCGCCCGGGTTATTATGGCCGGCAAAAAACAGATGGAAAGAAAAGAGCAGAATGATAAAGGATGCAATCTTTGTAACGGTTTGCAGGATCACATCATTCGTCTGAACCTTTTTCAATGCTCTTCCCCTCCTTTCTCCAATCTGAGCCTGATCATGCCGTATATTCCTAAAGCGGCAATGACAAGTACGGTAATTTCAAACAATGTATCAAATCCCCTGAAGTCGACCAATATTACGTTGACGATATTGTGGCCGCCTGCGAGTTTATAGCTGTTTTCAATAAAATACGATGCAATGCTTTCAAGCGAGCGCTGGCTGTTTGCTGAAAGTGCGAGCAGCGTCACAATGGTTCCGACTCCGACCGATACAAGCGCATTTGTGACCCTGAACCTAGCCGTTTTCGGCTTAAATCTGAGCTTCGGCAAATGATAGAAGCACAGCAGGAACAATGCGACTGAAATCGTTTCGATGATCAGCTGCGTCAGCGCGAGATCCGGCGCCCTGAAAATGACAAAGAACAGCGCGAGCGTGTAGCCGATGACGCCGAGCCCGATAATCGCCGTCAGTCTTGACCTTGCGAAAACGGTGGTAAAGGTTGCGGCAATCATTACGGCTGACAGAACGAGCTCATAGACGCCGATTGAAGCATTGCCTTTCACATCGTATGAAAAGCCCCCGGTAACAGCGAGCGATCCGCCGATGATCACGATAAAGAAGACAAAAACATAAACAAGATAGTCACGGAGAAACCCTGTCATATACGTTCTTGTAATCTTGTTGGAGCCTTTTTCAAGCCCTGACAGCGAGCTGTCGTACAACTTGTTCAGCGTCAGTGTTTCCGGGAAGAGGCCGTAGACCTTCCGCCATTTTGACAAGGTCAAATAGGCGAGAACTCCGAGAGCAACGACGCCGATCGTCATATAGAGCTCAGTCGAAAAGCCGTGCCACATGTAAATATGAACCTTGAATTTTTCGTCTCCGTCCAAAAGGGTCGGCATAATCGACGCTGCAGCAGGTTCAATGATGCTGTATGACAGAATGTTCGGGAAAAAGAAAAAAATCACCACGAGAGATACGAGGACAATCGGCGAAATCAGCATGCCGATTGGAGCCTCATGCGCTTGTTTTTCAAGCTTTTCAGGCTGATATTTTCCCCCGAAGGTTTTAAATAAGAGAACCATGCAGTAAATGAATGTAAACACGCTTCCGATCCAAGCCAGCACAGGAAAGAGAAAACCCCATGTGTCAGCGTCATACAAGTTAAAGTTCGTAATCCTGAGCATGCTGGTGAAGAACATTTCCTTGCTCAAAAAGCCGTTGAACGGAGGCAGTCCGGCCATTGAAAACGCGCCGATGAGCGTAATCGTAAACGTAATCGGCATGATCGTCATAAGGCCGCCGAGCTTGCGGATATCTCTCGTACCCGTTTCATGGTCGATGATTCCGACTGCCATGAATAAGCTGCCTTTGAAAGTCGCATGGTTAATCAAGTGAAAGATAGCGGCGATTACTGCAACCATGTAGTATTCAAAATGCTGAAAATGCAGTGCGGCCGCTCCGACGCCAAGCATCGACATGATCATTCCGAGCTGGCTGACCGTAGAAAATGCAAGTATCGATTTCAGATCAGTCTGCTTGACGGCGTTGAACGAACCCCAGAAAAGCGTGACAATCCCCGTGAGAGACACGATCCAAAACCATTCCCCTGAAAAAGCGAACACAGGGGTGAATCTTGCAACGATATAAATTCCCGCTTTTACCATCGTGGCGGAGTGCAGGTAAGCACTTACAGGCGTTGGTGCTTCCATTGCGTCCGGAAGCCAGATGTAAAAAGGGAACTGCGCAGATTTAGTGAAGGCTCCGATTAACACCAGCACGAGAGCCGGGATGAAAAAGCCGTGCCCCGAAATTAAATCAACCTGGTTGATCATTTCTCTAATCGAGAATGAACCTGTGATCGTGTAAAGAAGAATGAAGCCTCCAAGCATGGAAAGACCGCCGAATATGGTGATAAGCATCGATTTTGTCGCGCCGTATCTTGATTTTTCCCGCTTGTACCAATAGCCGATGAGCAGAAAAGACGATATGCTGGTCAATTCCCAAAACAAATAAAGTACAATGACGTTATCAACGAGAACAACGCCGAGCATTGCCCCCATGAACATGAGCAGATAAACGTAAAATGGTCCGAGCTGCTCTCTTTCTTTAGACAGATAATAGATGCTGTAAAGGACAACCAAAGACCCGATCCCTGTAATCAGAAGGGCGAATAGCAATCCGAGTCCGTCAACGTACGCGGTAAAGTTAATCCCAAAGGACGGAATCCATTCCAGTACAGCCTTTAATGTTCCGCCATCCGCCGTCATTTTGATCATGCGGAAAAAATAAATAAATAATAGAACAGGAAGAAACAAGACAAACCAGCCTGTATGAATCTTTCTGACGTTTTTCGCCAATAGCGGAATCAAGAAGGCGAGTGCAAAAGGCGATAAAATAGCAATATGTAAAGACGTCATATTAACCTCCCTTAAGGTAGCATGTATAAATACATTCTGTTCCATACTAAAATTTTCAAACGTTATGTACTTTTTGTAGAACTGGTGACCTAGACAAATTATAACTCAAATTTAAATCGGCTGCATGATCTCATGGTAACCGCGGTTTATGCGGTCTTATGAACCTGAAAACAATTTTAACAAAAAATTCGGCATTTGTATAATGGAAAGTTTTTTTGAACAAGATGAATTTGAGGTGATGAAAGATGAAAAGGAAAGCTTTTGTCAGCCTAGGTTTATTTTGTTCGCTTTTTGCGGGAGCGTTTATGATCAACAGGGAAATGACGCGTGAACAGACTCCGGGGATCGGAACACCCGAAGGCCCTCAATACCGCGGTGATTACACGCCGCTACAGACGGGAGCGGAAGATCAGTCCTTAACGGGAACAGAAAGAGCTCCCTTTAAACCGAGAGAATATATCAGAGTTGAGAAACGCTGAAAACAAAAAAGGAATCCGATCGTATAGATCAGACTCCTTTTTGTTTTTTTATGCGGCCCTTACGAGGTGAAGAACCTCAGTAAAACGGTCGCCATAATGACGGTGGATGCCCCGCCGAGACGCGTTGAGATTTGCGCAAACGGCATCAGACCCATCCGGCCTGAAGCCGAAAGAATGGCCACGTCCCCCGTGCCGCCGAGACCGCTGTGACAGCCTGTGACGATCGCTGATTCAACAGGGTACATGTTCATTAATTTTCCGACAAAGTAGCCTGATGTCACCATGGCAATGACGACTGAAGCGCAGACGGCGATGAAGCGCAGGGAAATAACAGACGCCACATCATCAAGAGGGATATAAAGAATGCCGAGCCCGACCATCAGCGGCCAAGTGAAGCTTGATGACATGAACTTGTAAAGCTGGTGAGCGCCTTTTTCCATGCTTGCAGGCAGAAGCTTTGCATATTTTACGGCAGCCGCTGCGATGATCATCAGGATCGCTCCCGGAATCGCGATGAACTTGGAGACCAAACCGCCGAAAATGAAGAAGGAACATGCGATTAAAACGCCGGCACCCATTAATTTCAAGTCGATTTTCGGCTCCTCTTCTTTTTGGTTGAAAATTTCATCGTCTTTTTTCGATTTAACGAGTCTGCCGTTACCGTTCAGTTCAGGACGCTTTTCCCCAAGCTTTTTCATCAGTCCGGCTGAGATGATGGCAACGACGTTTCCGATAATAGCGGCCGGAATGAGCTGTGAAACAAATACATCGGTGGACTGTCCCAAAATTTGCGAGTAGGCGAGTGACAGCGGCAGGATGCCTTCGCCGATGCCTCCGGCAATAATCGGTACAATAATAAAGAAGAAAGCTTCATAAGGGCTGTAGCCAAATAACAGACCGACGAGAATACCGGCGGCAACCGCTGCGATCGTCCCGGCCAACAACGGAACGAACATTCTCATAAAACCTTGAATCAGAACCGTGCGATGCATTCCTAAAATACTTCCCGCGACTAAACATGCGATGTAGAAATACAAGAAATTTGACGTTTTCATCAAAGTTGTAACCGCTTCCATAGATGCAGGGTTAAGCACTTTGAAAAAGACTAAGAACGAAGGAACAAACAGCGATAGAATGGCAGGTCCGCCGATATCTTTTAAAATCGGAATGCGCTGTCCGACATCCCCGAGAAAAATGCCGAGAATCATAATGACCGCGAAACCGCCGAGCATGTCATTCGGCAATTCATTAAAGTAAGCTGCCAGAAAAACAATCAGCGCAAGCGCAATATATAGCGGAAACGGAATCACGCCGATTTTCCAGTTGATCAGCTTATGGAAAATATTTTTATTTTCTTTATGACCGTGATTTGTAATCGGTTTCAAATCTTTTGCTGCTTCCATAAAAAACACCCCCATGTTTGTATGTGTTCAATTGTAGAAGAAAAGTGTCAATTCTGTGCGTTTTTTAAATTAAAATAATCGATTGATAATTAAATTAAAACGAAAAAGGGCGGGAAAAGAGAAGGAATCTCCTTGATTTTGATCGTTTTATAGGTCTTTTGGTTTATTAGGGATCCATATCCAGGCGGAAAAAGGGGATTTCCTGTCCATGGAGAAAAGCTTTTTTAAGCAGCAATTAAAAAACCCCCGAAGCGCATTTCGGGGGCGGTGCATTATGATGTTCTTTTGGCAAGAGATCCTAACACCTCTCCCATTTTGACTTGAAGAGAGGGGTGAAGGCGTTCATCAGGAATAAAGGTATCCTTTTCAAACAGCAGAATAACGGTCGAGCCGAAAGAGAAATATGCGATTTCGTCGCCTCGGCGCCATTCTTTTGACTCCTGGAGCATCACGATCGAGTTAATATACATCGCTCCGACCTTCACAAGCAGGGCGGACCCATATTGATGCTTAAATTCGGAAATCATCCGGTAGTTTTTTGTCAGCGGCGATTTCCCGTATGTCAAACCGATTTTATTCACAGGGTAAGACGTGCTTCCCAGCGAATACTGCGTTTCAAGTGTGCCGTAAGCCGGGCTGTGAATTCTGTGGTAGTCTCTCGGACTTAAATAGATAATGATATAGGTTCCGCCGACATAGCGGTTCACGATCTCGGATCGTCCGATCATTTCTTCTACAGAATAGAGTTTTTGTTTGACGGTAAATTGCTTGTCGCGCGTGATGGTGCCCATTTCTTCGATGACGCCGTCCACAGGGCTGACCAGGCTGTTTGGATCAGCGGGAAGGGGGCGTGCACCGCTCTTTAATTTTCTGATGAACAGCTCGTGCAGGCTGTTAAAAGAGCGGACATCTTCCAGCATCTCTTCTGTATTAATATGAAAGGTTTTGATATAGGAGGGGATGAGAGGTTTGCTTAGCTTTGACTGAGCAAACTTTTTCAGCATCCGGGACACGCCCTTTTTATTCGTCAACTCAATCAAAAACCGGTAAAGCCGCTTTTTCAAGCTGTTCACTCCTTTACTGATCATCCGGGATGCAAGCGGTATTTAAATCACGCCGATTGTGTATCCGATCGTAATAAAAACAAGACACCAAATAAAAGCTCCTGATCCGGCATAAATCAGGAACCTTTTCATGTCCATCTCGTTCATGCCGGACAGATAGCATGTCACATGGCGGATTCCGGGGACAAAATAGCCGAAAAGAATCGTCCACGGGCCGTATTTTTCAAACCAGCGGTGCACGGTGTCCAGTCTTTTCGGCGTCAGACCGATCCATTTCCCGAACTTATCGAGCAGCGGTTTACCGATTTTCTTCCCTAGAAAATAACTGATGAGCATCCCTGATATCGCACCTGAAAAACTGATCAAAAGGCACAGCTCATAGTTTAATATATGAATAGAAGACAGATACCCGACAAATGTCATCATGACTTCATCGGGTATCGGCAGGCCTACAATTCCGAGGACAAGCATCCCGAATATCGCGAAATACCCGTATTGGGAAATCAATTCTTTTGCCAACTCCATTAAAAACTAGCTCACTTTCTTCAATAGTTTTTTCCCCTTCAGGCTGATGACTTTGATTTTGCTGACCATGAGAAAGGACAGGAACAGCATGATCAAAATGAACGGCTTTTTGCCCAGGATTTCTGAGAAAAGGTTTAAGCATACCAGAATTGTTCCGGCTGCGGTGATCGGAAGGCCTGTAAAATAATCCTGGTTCTCTGATTGAATATTAAATCGCGCCAGCCGAAGCGCTCCGCAAACAGGGAATAACAATGTCGAAGGAAGGCCTAAGATCGGAGCATCATAAAAAACGATTGAATAGGTGATGATGGCCGGGGCGACTCCGAAAGTGATAATATCAGACAAAGAATCTAATTCTTTTCCAAACGGGCTGACGGCATTTAATCTGCGCGCGGCCATGCCGTCAAGGCTGTCCAAGATAGCGCCGATCAGAACAAATATAATGGCTAAGAATAAATACCCTCTGAATGCAAGCAGTATTGAAGAGATGCCCGAAACAAAGTTTCCAACCGTAATTAAAGAAGGTATGACTGATTTATTCAATGTTTTCGCATCCTTTAAATAAAAACGTTTTATATAGAAATTAAACAATATTAAATTGTATACGATTTGCTTCCTGTCTGCAATAAAATTCCTGTAATGATTGATAACCAGACTTTTTCATCATACCATAAAAGTGGTAAAGACAATGGCGGCGTCAAAAAATTTTATCTTTTGTTAAGGTAACAAAAAAAGAATAAGAGAGCAGGCCGCTCTCTTATTCTATCGTTCGGTTATCGTTTTCCTTTAATATAAGGGATACCGTTTGCCTTTGGCGCTTCGGCTCTGCCGCTAAATCCGGCCAGCGCTAGAATCGTCAATACGTAAGGCGCAATCAGCATATAGACGTTTGGTATTTCTTTTGAAGAAGGGAAGCGTGAACCCGATGATGCTTAAGCTTTGAGCGAAGCTGAAGAACAGGGCTCCGATCGGCTGCCATTTACCGAACACAAGCGCGGCGAGCGCGATAAATCCTTATCCGGCAATGATGGCGAGTCAAATGTGGCCGTTACAAAAAAAAACGCCCGCTGTCTTTAGAGAGCAGCGGGCGGGGACATGTTATAGATATTGGTTAATCACATTCAAGTCATTTGTATTTAATTTATATTGGAAAACCGGCCTGCCGATCGTCCCGTAGGCCATTTCTACGTTGAGAACTTCGATTTCCTCCAGAAACTTTAAGTATTTGCGGATTGAAACTTGAGAGATTTCCGTGTGATTGGCCAAATCTTCCGTTGTGAACGTCAAGCTGTCAAACGATCTGATGCTTGACCAAATGAGCTTCAGCGTGCTTTTGGTCAGCCCTTTTGGCAAATGTACCTTTTCGGGCGCGCGTTTTTTTTGAAAAAGTTCAAAATCCAGCTCTTTTTGGCTGATATTCCGGTTGCTTGCATAGAGCTGCTGCTTCCGTTTGTAATCAGTGAGCGCGCTTTGAAACCGCTCAAATTCGAACGGCTTGATTAAGTAATCGACGGCCCCGAAGCGCAGCGTTTTTTGAACAACATCCATTTCACTGGCCGCTGAGATGACAATCACGTCGACAGCTTGATTTTGGCGTCTGATCTCAGTGAGCAGCTCGACGCCGTTCCTGCCAGGCATATAAATGTCGAGCAGGATCAGATCGATATGCTCTTCCCGAAGGAAGGTGAGAGCCTCTTGAAAAGAAGCGGCAATTCCCTTCAGCTGAAATCCCTCTACTTGGCTGAGGTAACGTTTATTCAGCTCTCTTACCATCGGGTCATCTTCAACAATTAATACATCAATCATGGTCATCCTCCTTTGGTTCATACGGAATGCGGAGACTGAATGTCGTTCCTTCATTCTTTTCGCTCGTCACGACGATATGTCCATTTAAATTTTCAAGGCTTTGTTCGACGAAATAAAGACCGAACCCCCGATTGGGGCCCTTTGTTGAAAAGCCTTGGTCAAACATTTTCTGCTGTTCCTCCTTGGATATGCCGACTCCCGTATCCGTGACTTCAATATCAAGCTGTCCGTCATGATGGCGGAATGAAATCGAAATATTTTTCTTCTCAGTTGCGGAAACGGCATCAAGGGCATTGTTGAGAAGGTTCCCGATAACGGTGATCAAATCGTGAATCACCGCTGTGTTGGCTGTATCCGGAATCCTCGTGCTGCAATGAACCTCCAACGAGGCCCCCTGTTCCCGAATATAGCTCTGTTTGCCGAGCAAAAAGCCGGCGAGTACCGAGTTTTTGATATGGTTGATAATGCCGCTCGCTTCAGACTGCTGATAGATCGCAATATCTTTTATATAGTTTCCAAGCTCGTCGTAGTTCTTTAATTGAACAAGACCGAGAATGACGTGGAGCTTGTTCATAAACTCGTGCGACTGCGCCCTGAGCGCGTTTGCGTACATTTTAACACCGGACAGCTGCTCAGCTAAGTGCTTCACTTCGGTTTTGTCGCGGAATGTCGCAATCGCTCCGACGATGTTTCCCTTTTTTAAGTGAATCGGAACTTCATTAAAGACAAGTTCAAGGCCATTGATTCTGACATCGCGGTCCTGAACGGGCTTCTGTGTTTCGATCACTTGTTTCAGTCGGCTGTTTGGCAAGATGTCGAGTACATCCCGGTCGATCGGATTCTCTTCGATCCCCATTTTTTGAAACAGGCGCTTCGCTTCCGCATTGGCGAGCTTGATTTTTCCTGTTCGATCAACGGCGAGAATCCCTTCTTTTGTCGACTCAAGCATTGCGCTTCGTTCGTTCAAAAGCGTTGCAATTTCATATGGTTCCATGCCGAACATAATCGTTTTCACTTTCCTCGCCACGATGACAGCTCCGATGATTCCGGCGACGATGCTGAGGACGATGACCGTATATAGAGGGCGGAGATTTTGCTGGGTGATCTGCTCAATCTCGTTAAGGGTGATCCCGACCGCTACCGCTCCGACCTGGGTGCCCGTTTTATTATAGATGGGAACGAAAGCCCTCAGTGATTCACCGAGCGTGCCTTTTGCCGTACTAATGTGGCGTCGGCCCTTCAGCACTTCTTTTTCGTCCCCGCCGGCAAATTTCTTTCCGATTTTATTCGGATCGGGGTGGGTTTTGCGGATGCTGTTCATATCCATGACAACGACGAATTCAGTCTGGGTGATTTTTTGAACGCGGGCGGTGTATTTCCGGAGCTCTTCGTATTCGCCGCTTTCCAGCGATTGTGCCGTAATCGGAGCCTCGGCGACCATCTCCGCCGTCTGCAGGGCAATCTGCTGCTCCTGCTCCCGAATGTTCCTTGCGGTCTCAGAGCCGACCATAAAAAACGCGATCAATAAAGAAATTAAAACGACGACGCAGACAAATATCGTTAACCGTGTCTGCAGTTTTAATGTTTTTTTCAACGGCGATTCCTCGCGATCTATTGATTAGTCAACACATAATACTTTACAAGTAAATGGCGAATTTGTGAAGAATCCTGCACCTTTCTGCCGCATTAGCAGAAATTAAAAATATGGAAAATATTCTTGTCAACAGGTCATAAGTCGTACATAATGAATGAGGAACATATCAGAAAGGGACTTTTTTTTATGAAAAATACGTATGTAACAGGCTTTTTTCCTTTTATCGCAATTCTTCTTTTCAGTTCATCTCTTGCGATTTCTTCCGTTATCTATGCCATGCAGATGCTGTCTTCTCTCGGCATCTACAAAGGGATGCTCGAATTTTTCTCTGAGAGCGGCATCCGGATGGCTTTGTTTGCTGTGTTTACGCTGATTTTTTTCATGGTATTTTCCGCTTTGAAGCTGATTGCCAATACAGTGACAGAGCTTGCCCTTTTATTTTTCGCCAAAGATCCTGAAGGAGCGAATCTGAGAAAAATCAGGATCGGTTCTGCCGTGTATCTAGGAGCAAGCCTTTTATCTTTTATTTTTGTCCAATATGCCGCGGGAATTGCAGCGCTTTTTTTACTCGCAACTCTCGTATATTTTATTTTTATCGTTTATACGATCCACAGCACGCTTTCATTCATGTCATTAATCGGTTTTATTATGTTTGAGCTGCTGTTTTGGTTTACGTTTATGATCGGGACGGTGTATATCATCATCAAGCTTTATAACAGCGTCATGGCGAGCCTGCCCGTTTGAGCCATGCAAAAAACCGGAGCGCGGACGTTTGTCCGGCGGCTCCGGTTTTTTTATGATAAAAATCGTTTTCTGATCTCAGGACCGGGAACGGTGCACTCGCTTTTTTGCCCGAACCATTTGTAGCGGTTTTTCGCAATGACACTGTAGACGGCGTCCCGAAGCGGCCGGGGAATGATCAAGAGGGCGGAAGCGGCCCGCCAAAGGCCCGGGAGGCTTTTCACCACGTGCAAGGCGGCCGTTGACTTTTGATATACCCGGCCGTTTTCGATCAAAATAAAGCTGTCAAAATGATCGGAAGGGAGGTGATATTGCTTGAGCAGATTCCCTCCGGCGTCAGATTGCAGGGAAGCGAATGAAAATAAGCCTTCAGGATCATGTTTGATAATGAATTGCACGGCTCCGTCGCAAAAGTTGCACACGCCGTCAAACAGAACGATTCGATCGGGCATATCCGCCACTTTCATCCACCCCTTTTTTTAATTTAAGATGCGTATTGCAGCGTTCCTCTCCAGATTAAAAGTTGAGGTCCCGCGTGATGCAGGTACTCGACAGTGCCTTTTGCCTCTTTTCCGACCCATACACTCATTGTGTATGTATCCGTCAATCCGACAAACCAAAGGTCTCTGTACCCGTTGGATGTTCCGGTTTTTCCTCCTACATATCCGCCGCTGAAATTCGCTTTTTTTCCGGTTCCTTCTTTGACAACCGCTGCTAAGAGTTCGCGCATTTGGCTGTTTGTCCGCATGCTGAATACTTGCTGCGGCTTGTCTTTCCATTTGTATAGCGTTTTTCCTTTTAAATCCGTCACCTTTGTGATTGCATGGCTGGATGTGTAGCTTCCGTTATTGCCGAAGGTCGTATAGGCATCAGCCATCTCCAGCGGTGAGAAGCCCCATGTAAATCCGCCCAGCGCAGCAGGAAGACGGTAGTCGTTTTGAACGATTTTATCGAATCCGAACGGTTTTAAATAGCTGAATCCTTTTTGCACGCCGACCCGGTTCAGCATACGTACGGCTGGTGTATTATACGAATATTTAAAGGCTGTCTTGATCGACACGGTTCCGTATGTTCTTTCGTTGAAGTTGTTCGGACAGTATTCCTTGCTGCAAAATTTGCTTGCGTCAATCATGCTGCCTGCCGTCGCACCCGTTTCTTCAATGTACGGCCCGTAGTCAAGGAGCGGCTTAATTGATGACCCCGGCTGCCTGTATGCTTGGAATGCCAGGTTATAATCGTACTTTTTATAGTTTTTCCCGCCGGACATGGCGACGATTTGATGGGTTTGGTGGTTGATCACCACTGCTCCGCCTTGTACGCCTTCATAAGGGAGGCGGTTCTTCACTTGCTGGACGACACGGTTTTGCATGCTGGTATCGAGCGCCGTATAAATTTTGATTCCGCTTGTCGTGAGGGAGCTGATTCGGTTTGACAGCTCTTTTTCGATTTTTTTCTTTTCTTCTTTTGTTTTTGCCTTTTTCAGCCGTTCGTCAAACCCTTCCGTAGCGGACACCAATTTGGTGAATTCCTCGTTGACATAGGTCGTATAGTCGGGATAGTCGTCTTTCTTTTCTTTCACGTTAAGCGTAATTTTTTGCTTAACGGCTTTGCTGTATTCTTTTTCGGTGATCACGCCCGCTTTTTTCAGCCCTTCAAGCAGCCGCTTTTGGCGGGTTTTTGTGTAGTCAAAATGTTTCAAAGGATCATATAATGTAGGGTTATTAGGGATCGCGCAAATAAACGCCGTTTCGGCAAGGCTGAGAGATTTCAAAGGCTTGCTGAAATAGAAAGAAGACGCGGATCCAATTCCGTAGACCCCGTGATTAAAATAGATGGTGTTTAAGTATTTCTCAAAAATTTCTTCTTTTGAAAGCTTTTTTTCCAGCTGGTAGGAATACAGGAGCTCAGTGAACTTGCGGTCGAAGGTTCGTTCATGGTTCAAATACAAGTTTCTCGAAAGCTGCTGTGTAATCGTGCTGGCCCCCTGATCAATGCCGCCTTTTTTGACATTGGCTGCGGCGGCCCGGGCCATCCCGATAAAATCAAAGCCTTTATGCTGAAAGAAATGACGGTCCTCCGAAGTCAGAAACAGCTGCTTCACATGTTCAGGGATATCTTTATAGGGGACGAATACCCGGTTTTGGTGATCTGAAACGATTTCGGAAATCAGAGCGCCGTCCCTGTCATACATGTAGCTGTTTTGTACAAGGCCGATATCCTTTATATTGATCTTCTCATCGAGCACCTGATCGAGAGGCTTCATATTCTGAGCTTCCCGGCCGGAGGCCATTAAGGTAAAGACAAATATAGGTATTAACATCAACAGAAAAATCCATCCAAAAAATGAACGCAACTTTGTCACTCTCTTTTCGCTAAATTCTAGCCATATCGTACCATTCTTTTTGGATATCGAGAAGGATAATTTGATAGATTGGCAGTTTTTTTATCCGATTTCAGCTTGCTTTCGCCTCTGATTTTTTTTGCTGGGACCTTTGGAACATCAGAAGGCATGCTCCGCCGAAAAAGAGGACGGCAGTTGCGTAAAAGGCGGAAGAAATACCGAAAAAGCTGGAAAGAATGCCGCCGAGCACCGGGCCGATGACATTGCCTAAAAATCTGAAACTTACATTATAGCCAAGCACTTCTCCTTGTATAGGCCCCGGTGATTCAACCCGGATTAAAGCGGTGATGCAGGGAATCATCCCGCCAAGTGCGATTCCGAACAGAAAGCGGAAGAACACAAGCGTTTCATACTGAGATGTAAGTCCTTGCGGGATAACGCAAACCGCGGCAGCCAGCGCGAGAATCATCAATATTTTTCCGTGGCCGAACCGGTCGCCCAAAGCGCCCCATTTTCTCGCAGCGAGCAGGCTTCCAAGGCCGGTTGCAGAAAAAGCCAGCCCTGAAAAAAATGCGAGATTCTGAGTTCCGTGCAGTTCGCTGACGTATAAAGCGAGCAGCGGCTGAACACTGAAGTTTCCCACTTGAATCACAGCGGTGAGGATCATCGCCGTGATCAGCGGACGCTGATGCAGAATCGTCTGCAGAACCTGCTTTCTCGTGTACCCGGCGGAAGCATCGCGCTTCTGCTTCAGGGGCCGTTCGCGCACTCCGGCAAACACGAGGAAAACCGCGCTGTAAATCGCAAATGACGTAATGAAAAACGTATATGTAAAACCGACGCGATCGGCGAGCAGACCGCCGAGCAAGGGGCCGAATAATCCTCCCGAGACCGTGCCCATCTGCAGCGTGCCGAGCACTTTGCCAGCCGTTTTTTTCGGCGTCTGAGCCGAAATCATGGCAAGGGAAGTGGGAATGAACCCGGTTACGAGCCCCATCGCCATTCTCAAAAAAAACAGCTCGTATACGGACGAGACAAGGGACATGAGAAGAATGGAAGTGCCGATTCCGGTACCCGTGATCAAGAGGATTTTTTTATAGCCGTGTTTATCGCCGAACCTTCCCCAAAAAGGAGAAACTAAAAAGGCCATCAAAAATGTGACGCCGAAAACGTATCCGCTCCATTTTGCCGTAAATCCGTCCGAATAGCTGCCAAGCGTCTCAATATAGAGGGAAAGAAACGGCAGAACCATTGTGGAGCTTGCGGCCACGAAAAAATTCGCAAACCACATGATCACAAGGTTTTTCTTATAAACAGAGATGCGAATCACCTTCTTAACAAATTTGAATTCCCTTTCATTATAAATGAAATGCGAAAGCTGCATGGAATTGATGCTCTATAGAATGACGAAAAATGGGCATTTGAAGGAATTTTCAACATTTTCAGAAAATAAAACCTTAAATATAGAAATATAATGATATAATAAGAGAAATATGAGCGTACTTTGGAAAACATTCAGAAGACTATAGGCTTGGATAATTTCAATCCGCTGCGTTACCACCATAAGTTTTTTATATTGAGATAGAAAGGCAGGTGTGAAAGTTGGAAGCGAGCACCTTACTGATTATTGATTTTGAATTTACAATGCCTGAGGGAAAGTATCACCCGCAAAATTTTTTCCCGGAAATCATAGAAGCAGGGATTGTAAAGGCGGTTCATGATGAGGTGGTTGAGACGTTTTCAAGCTATATTAAGCCGAAGAAGTTCCCTAAATTAACGAGGCGCTGCAAAAATTTTCTCAGCATCACGCAGGAACAGGTTGACCAAGGCATCACGTTTAACGCGCTGATTGAAAAGCTGCGGGAGCTTGATCCTGACCGAAACAGCGTCATCATTACATGGGGAAACATGGATATGAAAGTGCTGAAGCAAAATTGCATGTTCAACCATGTTCCGTTTCCGTTTAAAGGAGAGATGAGGGACCTTTCCATGGAGTACAAGGAATTTTTCGGCGACAAAACATTGACGAATTTGTGGAAGGCAGCGGAAGAGTACGGCGATTCAGGAACGGGAAAACAGCATAAAGCGCTTGACGACGCGATGACAACGTATAAGTTGTTTCGGCTCGTAGAACGGGATAAGAAGTATTTGGAAAATCCGAAGCCGACGACGATCGGCGAACGGGTTGACCTCTCAAAAGTCTTTCCGCACGCCACATAAAAAAACCAATCTGACAAACAGATTGGGTTATTTGTGCAGGAAATATTCTTTTTCAAGCCCATGAATAAGCTCAAGCGATTTTGCCGCGTATTCGGACGAATCGTTTTGCAGATCCGTTTTTAAGCGGCTCAAAGCTGAGCGGAGCGAATCCGCATAATCCGGTACAGCTTCATCGAACGGCTTCACCATGCGGTGCGGGATATTCGTCTGTTCACCGTAAGCGAGCGCTTTTCGTTCATGAAAAAAAGGGACGTCTGCCCGATTGGGATGATGAAGGTCGCCCTGCTTCGGATGGGTCAGCACGGCGAGGATTTTGACCAGGTAGTGCATCGGTTTAACATCCGTAATTTCGCCGATGTAGACGCCTGTTTTATAAAAGCCCTTTACGCGATCTCCGACTTGAAATTGGTTGTTCACTGCATCTGCCTCCTAATGGTATCATAATAAATAAATGGTAAAAAAATCATTTCAGGGAGGAAGAAAAATGGCGCCGTTTCTGATTCAGTTTATGCTCTATTTTCCTGAAGACAAAAGAGAATATATCCCTTCTTTTATTACGCTGGCCGTTTTCTTTATCATCGCGATCGCTGTATTCCGGCTGATTATCAAGCATTCCAAAAAAGAAGCTGAAAAAGCGGAAAAGCTGGAAAGAGAATTGAATGAAACCATCCATAAACGCTCTTAGAAGCGCCCGGCTTTCAGCCGGAACGCTTACGAAAAAGCGGTCTTCAGACGTCGGAGTCCGTCTTTTACAACAGAGAGCGAACATCCGACATTCATTCTGACGAATCCTTCTCCGCCCGGTCCGTACTTCGGTCCCGGCTCAAGAATCAGCTTTCCTTTATGAAGGAGAAGCCGTTTGATGTCCTGATCCGACAATCCGAGCTTTCGGCAGTCAAGCCATGCCAAGTAAGAGGCGTCAGGCTCCATCATGCGGACCTCGGGCAGCTCCTCTGCCAAAAAGCGGCGGACTTCTTCCATATTTCGTTCAATGTATGGGATAAGCTGATCGAGCCATGGTTCGCCTTTTGAATAGGCCGCCTCGATGGCTGCAATCGCAAATGTATTTAAAGAATGCAGTCCCTGACGCTGCATGACCTTTGCAAAGGCGGTTCTCTTCGCTTTGTCGGGTATGATGATGGCTGAGGCCTGCAACCCGGCCAAGTTAAACGTTTTGCTCGGTGCAATGCATGTGATGGATATATCCGCGAATTCCGGAGATAAAGAGGCGAACGGCGTATGGTTCAGTCCGTTCAGCATCAGGTCCGAGTGGATTTCGTCGGAAACAACTGTGACACCGTGTTTAAGGCAGAGTTCGCCAAGCGTTGTCAGTTCCTCTTTCGACCATGAACGGCCGGAAGGGTTATGCGGATTGCAAAGAATGAACAGCTTGACATCCGGTTCCACAAGCTTTTTTTCAAGGTCGGAAAAATCCATTTCATAGCGGCCGTCTTTTTCGATTAATGGATTATGTAAAACAACCCGCCCGTTTTTTTCAACTATATCAAAGAACGGCGTATATACAGGCGGCTGTACGACCACCCGCTCGCCAGGCTCTGTGTACGCCTGAACCGCTTGGGCGAGCGCTGTTACAATGCCCGGGCTGAAGGTGATAAACGCCGGTTCAGTATTCCATCCGTGCCGGCGGCTGAGCCAATCGGTGACAGCTTCCTTCGTGCCCGCGTTTGCAGATGTATAGCCGAAAACCCCGTGCTCCAGGCGCTGCTGAAGGGCGTCAATAACAGGCTGAGGGGCACGAAAATCCATATCAGCCACCCACATTGGAAGCGCGTCATTTACGCCGAATAATTCCTGTGTTAAGTCCCACTTTACAGACTGGGTCCCGCGTCTGTTATGCTCTGTATTAAAATCCATGATCTCACCTCATGTCTTTTTCATATGTTATACATTAACTGTGAAAAGGATAGATTGCAATGTTTTAACCATGAAAGCTTTTATAAAATAAAGGGAGTGGCAGCTGGTGGAATGGAGCAGCATCCTTGAGTGGGCTTTTCAGCGTCATCTCAACCCAATGAGCTGGTATATACGCCCGCTCTTTCTGGTGGCGCTCGCGTACTTTTGTTATAGGCGGTCTTGGAAAGGTGTCATCATTACTTTTTTGCTGATGACGAGCAGCATGGTTTGGTTTCCCGTCCCCGAGCGGATCAATCCGGAGATGCAGGCCGTTTTGGATTACGAGCTAATGCTTTTGTCCAACCCGCTTTCATGATGGGTTTTCTCGTGTTGATTGGCACGGCATTTTGGAAGCGCTCCTTAGGGTGGGGGCTTGCGGTATTGAATGTGACGCTGATCAGAAAGGTCGTGCTGTCAGTGATGCTGACGGGGGAAAACGGCTGGGCGCCCCTCGGAAATACCGTCTTTGGATTGATTCTCGTCAACGGCATCGGGCTGCTGCTGATCGCCTGGAGGGGGAAGCGGGGAAAAGCCGGCCGTTAGCCTGCGGTTTTCCTTATCGACAAGCCGGCATGTTGTGATACAATAGCCTTTGAAACATTAATATGAAGCGGTGATCATGATGAAAGAAAGTCAGGCAGCAGCACAAATCATACACATCATAAAGGAATGGGATCCGTTTCAAGCCGGACCCGATTTTTATGAAACGGAAGCGGCCGAAATCGTTCAGGCCGTCTATACGGAAGACGATGCAGAGCGGCTGGGCGAAGCGATCCAGACCGTTTTTGAAGTATCGTTTGATCAGACGCTGCCTCTGTCGGAATGCAAACGGCTGGCTGAACGGCTCCTTGTGATCAAAGACAGCAGTTCGTGCTGAACAGAATTTAAAAACCGCCAACCGGCGGTTTTTTTATGTTCATGTCAAAATGAAATTGGCAATCTTGTCTGATACATAATCCGGATTTTCTTCAGGGACGAGGTGTCCGGTTTCTTGCAGGGAGTAGAAAATGGAATTGGGCAGATCCTGATGAAGCCTTTTTCCGATCTGTACCGGGACGACGCGGTCCTCTTCGCCCCAGATCAAGAGGGAAGGCGTCTCGATTTTCTTCAAATCATCCGGTGATAAATCGCCTTCCCGGTGTCTGATAAGACGTGCGAGCGCCCTGAAAATTTGATCATCGAGAAACGGTTTCAGGTAGCCGTTGATCATTTCCTGATCGATCAGGGAGCTGTCGTAGACAACATTCATGAGGTTTTTCAGGACGCCCTGTTTTGACAGCCAGCGCTTGATGTACAAATAAAAATAAGGAATATGGCTCCCGAAAATAAGCGAGCGGGGCGAACGCTTTAAATAGCCTGAGCTGCACAGCAGGACGACTTTTTTGAACAGTTCAGGCCTTTCCTTTATCGCATAAAGTGAAATCTGGCCGCCCATCGAATGACCGACAAGCACGGCGTCTTTAATCTTCAGCCTTTCGATCAGTTCGATGACCACCCTGGCCATGTTTTGATAGGTATACACAAAGGTGCTGGATTTTTCTGATTGGCCGAAGGGAGGCAGGTCAACGGCGACTAAATTAAACTCATCCTTCAGAAGAGGAATGATTTTTCTGTAGCAAAACGAGGAAGAAAGAAAACCGTGTATTAAAACGAGCGATGTCTTGCCTGGATTCTCGTAATGTTCATAATATATATTGACCCCTTGAATGGTCTCGATAGAAGGTTTTGTTAACAGCATGATCCAAATCACTCCGAATGTTTTTCTTTCATGTTCAAACAATCTGGCTGCATGTTGTCGCCTAAGTCCTGAGTATGTTATTTATCGTTCCCGAAAAAAATTTTTTCACGCTGCGATTTCGCTTTTTTTACCGCCTTACATTCGTATAAAAACGTGCTATAATATTCAGAAGATTTCTTGACATATAAAAGGTGTGATAACGAGATGAAGCTAACAGAAAAAGAAACAGAAATATTGGAAATATTAGAGGAAAACAGCCGCCTCGAACCTGAAACGATTGCTAAAATGGCGAACATTTCACAGGAAGAAACAAAAGCGATTATTGAAAAGCTTGAAAAAGAAAAGGTCATCATCGATTATTCTGCAATGATCGACTGGCGAAAAGTCGACGGCCATGAAGGCGTGACAGCGATGATCGATGTGAAAGTAACGCCGAAGCGCGGCGTCGGATTTGACGAAGTGGCCGAGCGGATTTATCGTTTTCAGGAAGTTGAATCCGTTTACTTGATGTCAGGCGTATATGACCTGTCTGTTGTCATCCGCGGCAGAACGATGTCGGATATTTCGCATTTCGTGTCCGAAAAATTATCGACGCTTGAATCGGTCGTGTCGACAACCACCCACTTTATTTTAAAGAAATACAAGCATGACGGTAAAGTTTTTGACTCCGGTGATGATGACAAAAGAATCGTGGTGTCTCCTTAAATGAGGACAACTTATATTTCAAAAGCAGCCCAGCAGATCAAACCGTCAGGCATCCGCAAATTTTTTGATCTTGCGTCCACAATGGAGGGCGTGATTTCATTGGGAGTCGGAGAGCCAGATTTTGTGACGGCGTGGAATGTAAGGGAAGCGAGCATCCTTTCCCTTGAGCAGGGCTACACGTCTTATACGGCAAACGCGGGTCTTCTTTCTCTGCGGAAAGAGATCAGCGCTTATCTGAATAAACGTTTTCATCTGGATTATGCTCCTGATGACGAGCTGATTGTTACAGTCGGAGCAAGCCAGGCGCTTGATATTGCGGTCAGGGCGATCCTTGATCCCGGAGAAGAAGTGCTGATTCCTGAGCCTTGTTTTGTCGCTTATGAAGCGCTTGTCTCTTTGGCGGGGGGAAAAGCGGTCCACATTCATACGAACGCAGAGCGCGGATTTAAAGCGAGCGCTGCAGATTTTGAAGCCGTTCTGACTGAGCGTACGAAGGCCATCATTCTTTGCACCCCGTCTAATCCGACAGGCTCTGTTTATTCAAAAAAAGAACTGGAAGAGATCGCGGCTTTTGCCGAAAAACACGACCTGATTGTAATAGCGGATGAAATTTACGCCGAGCTGACATACGATGAAGCGTATACAAGCTTTGCGGAAATCGCCGGAATGAAAAAGCGGACGATATTGATATCGGGTTTTTCTAAAGGGTTTGCCATGACAGGCTGGCGCCTCGGATATGTCGCAGCTCCTGCATATTTAAGGGACCCTATGCTGAAAATTCACCAGTACTCGATGATGTGCGCGCCAAGCATGGCTCAATTTGCGGCGGAGGAAGCCCTTAAAAACGGCCTCGAAGACGTTGAAAAGATGAAAAAAAGCTACCGCCGCCGAAGAAACGTGTTTGTGGATTCACTGAACGAAATCGGGCTTGACTGCCATCAGCCGGGGGGCGCTTTTTACGCGTTTCCATCCGTTAAAAAAACGGGCATGAGCTCAGAGCAGTTTGCAGAGGAGCTACTCATCAGCGAAAAAGTCGCCGTCGTCCCGGGCAATGTTTTCGGTCCGAGCGGCGAGGGCTATATCAGATGTTCCTATGCTTCCTCGCTTGAACAGCTTCAGGAAGCACTCGTCAGAATGAAGCGCTTTGTGGAGAAGGTCGGTGCAGTAAAATAAAAAAATGCGCACCTGAAAGGTCCGCATCAACATAAGGGGGGAATACTAGAAAGCCTTAGTTGTTCTTTAGTATTCCCCTTTCAACTCGGTTTTAAACATACAATGCTAAAAAAAGTTTTTTTGCTTAATAAAGACTTGTATGATATAATTTTTTATTGCGTATAAAAAGAGATTAAATTCATAAGATTTAGGAGTTGTTAGTTATGACAGCAAAGTTTGAAGTAGGCAGTGTTTACACTGGTAAAGTGACTGGATTACAGGCGTACGGAGCGTTTGTTGCATTAGATGAAGAAACACAGGGACTCGTGCATATTTCTGAAGTAACACACGGTTTCGTTAAAGATATCAATGAACATTTGGCGGTCGGTGATGAGGTGCAAGTGAAGGTTCTTTCCGTAGATGAGGAAAAAGGCAAAATCAGCCTTTCTATCCGCGCTACACAGGCAGCTCCTGAACGAAAAGAAAGCAAGCCTAGAAGACAAAAGGCTGTTCAAGCCGAAGATACAGCTGCTCCACAAGGATTCAACACTTTGAAAGACAAACTTGAAGAGTGGATCGAGCAGTCCAACAGAAAAGATCTTATTAAGAAGTAAATGAAAAAACTCCGGCAAAAGCCGGAGTTTCAGCGTGTCGACAAACCCTCGCATTCGTTGTCAGGCCTGCGCGTCGGTGCTCACGAATTCCAACATTCGCTCCGCTCCGATGCTCGGCCTTCCTAGACTGCAAGGGTTTTCAATCACGCTGAAAGGATGACAAAATCCCAAAACAAAAGCCGTTTTGGGATTTTGTCAACAATCTTAAACTCCGGCAAAAGCCGGAGTTTTTTTAACGCATTTCCGGCTGTTTGGCGTCTTCGCCGGCGGTCTCTTCAGCAGGTTTAAATAAAAGTCCGAGGTTGATCAGACCTGCGATTCCGACAAGCGCGTAAACGGTCCGTGCTAAAGCAGACCCTTGGCCGCCAAAAATGGCTGCAACCAAGTCAAATTGAAAAAATCCTATCAGTCCCCAATTGATTGCTCCGATGATCGTTAAAACCAATGCAATACGTTGAAGTGCATTCATTTGTTATTCCTCCTATTTTGAAATCATATATTTCACATTTATAGATTGCGACCGATTTGGAAACATTATACGCCTGAGGAGCAGATCGCTTTACAGAGCGTTCGGCGATTTCCCATAATAGTAAATAAAGGAGGAGATGTAGATGGATAACTTTACATATTGGAATCCCACAAAGCTGATATTCGGCCGGGGAGAAGTTGAAAAGCTGGCAGAAGAGGTGAAACAATACGGCCGCAATGTCCTGCTCGTATACGGCGGAGGCAGCATTAAGCGAAACGGTTTATACGATCAAGTCATTTCAATCCTTGAAAAGGCGGGCGCGACCGTCCATGAACTGCCCGGCGTCGAACCGAATCCGCGTGTTGCCACTGTGAATAAAGGAGTTGCGATCTGCAAAGAGAACGATATTGACTTTCTTTTGGCAGTCGGCGGCGGAAGCGTCATTGATTGTACGAAAGCAATTGCTGCCGGAGCGAAATACGACGGCGATGCGTGGGATATTGTGACGAAAAAACATATTCCGGCTGATGCGCTGCCGTTTGGAACAGTTTTAACGTTAGCAGCAACAGGCTCTGAAATGAACTCGGGATCTGTGATCACAAATTGGGAAACCAATGAAAAATACGGCTGGGGAAGCCCGCTCGTATTCCCTAAATTTTCAATTCTTGATCCGGTCAACACGTTTACCGTCCCGAAAGACCACACGATTTACGGCATTGTCGACATGATGTCCCACGTGTTTGAGCAATATTTTCACCATACCGAAAATACCCCTTATCAGGACCGGATGTGCGAATCCCTGCTTAAAACGGTAATTGAAACAGCTCCTAAGCTCATTGAAGACCTAGAAAACTATGAGCTGCGTGAAACGATTCTGTATACAGGCACCATTGCGCTGAACGGCATGCTATCAATGGGCGCACGCGGAGACTGGGCAACGCACAATATCGAGCACGCTGTTTCAGCCGTATACGATATTCCGCATGCGGGAGGGCTTGCGATTCTGTTCCCGAATTGGATGAAGCACACGCTTTCCGAGAACGTCGGCCGCTTTAAACAGCTTGCCGTCCGTGTTTTTGACGTAGATGAAACAGGAAAAACCGATCGCGAAGTGGCGCTTGTTGGAATCGAGAAACTGTCTGAATTCTGGACCAGCCTTGGCGCGCCAAATCGTCTTGCCGATTATGACATTACAGATGAG
Organism: Bacillus sp. FSL R7-0646; assembly: GCF_037969865.1. Classification (NCBI taxonomy): domain Bacteria; kingdom Bacillati; phylum Bacillota; class Bacilli; order Caryophanales; family Bacillaceae; genus Bacillus; species Bacillus sp. FSL R7-0646. The sequence continues at coordinate 3,169,988 of NZ_CP150217.1, read as the reverse complement.
AAGCTTGATCTCATTGCCGACAAAGCGATGGCAAACGGCGAATTCGGCCGCTTTAAAACGCTGAATAAAGACGATGTTCTGTCTATTTTGAAGGCTTCTTTATAAGATTTCTTGACGGCTCAAGGAGAACCGCCATTCCTTGAGCCGTTGTTTATTGTTATGTTTTTGACAAAAATGCAAGTGGAGGCTGAAAAAACATGCATTTTTGGCGGGCATCCTCCATCCTCCTTTTTTTCGTCACTTGATTTAACGAAGGAGTTCATATAAAGTGAAAAGGGAAGAGGCTGTCGCCGAAAATCGACATGTTTTAAAACCCTTTGGCCCGCACTCTCATGCAAATGAAAGCGCTGGCGGGTATTTGAAAGAAAACAGCTAGTACTGGAGGTTTAATAATATGACGCATGTCCGTTTTGACTACTCAAGAGCATTGCCATTCTTTAAAGAACAGGAGCTTACATATCTGCGTGACTTCGTTAAAGTCGCCCACCATACCATTCACGAAAAAACAGGTGCGGGCAGCGACTTTTTAGGCTGGGTGGATCTTCCGACTGACTATGATAAAGAAGAATTCGCCCGCATTAAAAAATGCGCTGAAAAAATTCAAAACGATTCCGATGTTTTGCTGGTTGTCGGAATCGGCGGTTCATACCTCGGCGCAAGAGCAGCGATCGAAATGCTGAATCATTCATTTTACAATGTGCTGCCGAAAGAAAAGCGGAAAACGCCGCAAGTGATTTTCATCGGCAACAACATCAGCTCTTCTTACATGAGAGACGTGATGGATCTTCTTGAAGACGCTGATTTTTCAATCAACGTGATTTCTAAATCAGGCACAACGACAGAACCGGCGATTGCTTTCCGGATCTTCCGCAAGCTTCTTGAAGAAAAGTATGGAAAAGAAGAAGCGAAACGCCGCATTTATGCAACGACAGATAAAGAGCGGGGCGCATTAAAAACGCTTGCTAATGAGGAAGGTTTTGAATCATTCATCATTCCTGACGATGTCGGGGGCCGCTTCTCTGTGCTCACAGCGGTCGGCTTGCTTCCGATCGCAGTCAGCGGAGCCGATATCGATGAAATGATGAAGGGCGCCCGCGATGCGAGCAAAGACTTCTCCACATCAGAGCTTGAAGACAATCCGGCTTATCAATATGCGGTCGTCAGAAACGTCCTTTATAACAAAGGCAAAACAATTGAAATGCTGATCAACTACGAGCCGGGCCTTCAGTACTTCGCAGAATGGTGGAAGCAGCTCTTTGGTGAAAGTGAAGGAAAAGACGAAAAAGGCATTTACCCTTCTTCAGCCAACTTCTCTACTGATCTTCACTCTCTTGGACAATACGTACAAGAAGGAAGAAGAGATATGTTCGAAACGGTGCTGAACGTTGAAAAGCCAAGACACGAGCTGACAATCGAAGAAGCGGACAATGATCTTGACGGCTTGAACTACCTTGCCGGCAAAACAGTCGACTTCGTTAATAAAAAAGCGTTCCAAGGCACAATGCTCGCGCACACGGACGGTAACGTGCCGAACCTGATCGTGAACGTACCTGAAATGAACGCTTACACGTTCGGCTATCTCGTGTACTTCTTTGAAAAAGCCTGCGCAATGAGCGGATACTTGCTCGGCGTCAACCCGTTTGACCAGCCTGGAGTGGAAGCATACAAAGTCAACATGTTCGCCCTTCTCGGCAAGCCTGGCTTCGAAGAGAAAAAAGCAGAGCTTGAGAAGCGTTTGAATCAATAATTGAAAAAACACAGCCTCCGGACTTATTGTCCCGGAGGCTGTTTTAATTCGTATGACGGATGCTGAAGTCCGGTGGACGGATAAAATTCGTCATGTATGTAGACGAATCCTAATTTCTCCAATCGTTTTCGTGAAGCTGTATTTTCAGGATGATGTCCCGCAAACAGCTTTTTTGCCCGGATTTTGTTAAATGCGTACTCAATCATGGCTTCAGCCGCTTCAGATGCATAACCTTTACCCCAAGCTGAACGGACGAGATGAAAACCAAGCTCGTACACATCATTTTCCGGGTCATAGGGGCGAAGGCCGCAGCATCCGACGAATTCATTGTTGCTTGTTTTAAGAACCCCGTGTGTTTTATATTGTTCGATTTCCAGCAGCAAACGGTTTCTTATTTCGCCTTCGGTCATGATTCCGTCTGCTGTTAGATAATTGGTCACATCTCGATTTCCCCACAATGTCTTTGCCAAATTCAAATTCTCTTTCTTCCATAAAGAAAAGCCGATGCGTTTAGTTTGCAGAAAGTGGTTCATTCCGATCCCCCTGTAAGGCTGCTGTTCACCCTATTTTAACACAGCTACAGCCGTCGGGGCTCTCTAGGCTAATGATTCATCCCGTAAATCGTAAACGCGAGATAAGCCGCGAAAAAACTCCACAGCACATAAGGGATAAAGAGAATGGCCGCCGTTTTGTGAATTCGCCGTGTGATAAAGGTGAGCGAAAGAGCGGTAATGGCTACGAAAAAGGAGTCGACTGCGGCAGCAAGTAAGTTTTTTTGCGTAAATTGAAAATAGCTGAATGCCTGGTTAAACACATAGTTGATGATCAGCATGATCCAAAATGGCGCAGCTGCTTTTCTCATGTCATATGCAGCATACACGAGCGCCGCTGCTAATGAAATGAAGGCGAACAGCACGCTCCAGACGGTTCCGATCAAACGGCCTGACGGCGTCCAATCCGGCTTGTTTAATGACTCATACCATTCCCGGTCTACGGGAAATAAAATTCCTGCGAGTGAAAACAGTGCATATATAACGAGAAACACTATCACAGCCGTTACTATTTTTCCTTTCTTCAATAGAGGTTCCTCCCAAAAATAACCTTATAACATTGTCTTTCCCTATTTGTTCAAATATACTCATACCGCGCAAGCTTCTGAACCATACTAAAAAAATAAAACGGTTGGAGTGACACCATGGCATTTGTATTGGAAACATTGTTTCTCATCTTAACGGGCATTGTTCTGCTGAGAATTTCGGGAAGAAAATCAATTTCGCAGATGACAATTGCCACCACCGTCGTCATGATATCCATCGGAACGATCATCGTTCAGCCGATTATAGAAGACAGCATTTTTAAAACGGTGGCAGCTGCATCGATCTTTATCATCGTCCTTCTGTTGATCGAGTACTTGAAAATGAAATTTGATTTTTTTGAAAGCCTGATTGCGGGGAAAGCCGTTGTATTGATCGAAAACGGGGAGCTCCAGGAGCAGAATTTAAAAAAGCACCGCCTGACCGTCGACCAGCTGGAAATGAGGCTCCGGACACAGGGGATTTCAAAGTTAGCGGATGTGAAAAACGTAACGCTCGAATCAAACGGCCAGATCGGCTACGAGTTATCGGATGATGCCAAGCCTTTCACTATGGGAGAGTATAAAAAATTCCTGCGCATGCAAAACAACCTGCAGCAGCCGGAGGACAACCTGTTTAAAGAAATCACCGAAGGCCATCTGAACGAACCTGATAAGCAATTGCGCTAAAGTCCTGGCATATAAAAACGAAAAAAGGAGTTTTTTTCATGATAAGCTTACCTTCTGAACTGGAAAACCGGTCGTTTTCTCTTTATCACCTCGAACAGACGCTGAAGCCTCTCGGCTATGTGATCAGCGGCGGCTGGGAATATGACCGCGGCTTTTTTGACTATAAGATTGATGATGAGGACGGATACCTGTTTTTGCGGATTCCGTTTGAGGCGGAGGACGGACAGCTTGATTCGCAAAATGCGACGGTCAAGCTCGGCACGCCGTTTTTGCTTCGCCATGTCTATCAGGAAGCGCTGGATGACTACGTCGTTCAGGGGAATTTCCGCGCATCTTTTGACCAGTTTGCCGAACCGAAAGAAAAAGACGCCGATATTCCCGGCGTCTATGAAAAGCTTGGCCAATCGTATGTAAAAGAACTCGAAGAGGCGCTTCTTTCTTAAAGGGACAGCAGCTGGTCCGTCGGCTGTAGCTTGTACGAAAAAGAAGGAGACAGCACAGGCCCGTCTTTTTGGTGGACACCGATGATGAAAATGTCTTCCTTCATAAAATGGCGGATCACTTCTTGAAAAGACGCGCCCTCCATCGTCTTCGGAAGCGGAACCCGATGGACTTTGAAATGAATATCCGCTTCCGTAAAAAGCGGATCAGGAAGCTGGTCTTTAATGAGAAAATGCTGCAGCATCGCCGTTTTTAAAAGGTCCGCCGTACTGATGATTTGGTTGGCTCCGGCGCGCTCGGCATTTTTTTTCTGCTTTTCCGTCAAGATTTCTACAACGCAATACACCGACGGGTTCAAGCCTTTAACGGCCAGCAATGTTAAGACCGACTGCATGTCTGCAGATATTTCGCTTTTATGCTGATCGGCGGTTATAAAGACGATTTCAGCCTCTTCGATATTCGCTTTTTGCAGTGTGGCATCATCCGCTGCGTGTCCTCTGATGAAATGAATGTTTTCCATCAGGGGACCTTCCTTTAGCGTTTCATCAATGAGGACGATCGTTTTGTTTGAATCGGCGGCCTGGAGCGTCCTCATCAGCTTGTTGGATTTCTCGTTCCAGCCGATCAGGATCATATGCCCCTTGCCTCTGTAGTTCACCTTGCCTTCGGCGTAGCGCTGCTGCTTGCTGAAAGCGGCCGTCGCCATCGTTGCAAAATAGGCCGTGACAAACGCTGCCCCTATTAAAATCAGGAGCATGCCGACGATTTTGCCGAGCGCTGTTTTAGGGACAAAATCGCCGTATCCGACTGAGGACACGGTGATCAGGGCCCACCATATGCCTTCAAAAACATTTGAAAACTGCTGCGGCTCGACGAAGGTGATCAGCTGACCGAAAAGGAGGATCAATAAAAGGATAATGATTGCGATGCGGACATATATAGGCCACCTCAGCCATGCGATGAATACACGGTTTGATTTCATGCTTCTTCACCGTCTTTCCGCAGGGAAAATGATAAAATTTCTTTGATGATCGCATTTAACTTTTGATTGGTGCTAACTTTCCCGTGCTGTTCAATCGCTTGTCTGATCATCTCTGCCGTTTCTTCTTCAAATTCGATCAGCTGCTCGTCCTTTTCCGATTCGTTATAGAGAAGAATGAACGCATCAAGCCCTTCATTCATTTTATCGATCGCCGTGCTTAACTGTTCTTTTTCCTGATCCGTTACTTTCACCGTGTCACCACCCGAGTTCGCCTTTTTAATCAGTATATCCCTCTTTTGCAAAAATTTTTCAGGTAATAATAAACCTTCGTTAACCGACAATAACCGGTAGAGCTGAAGATTTTCGCTCCGGCGTCATATCGGTTCCCGTCCTTCCATACACTTTTTATAAACGAATGAGGGATGGGAGCGGAATGTCCTGTTTAATGAGGCTCTTTTTCATACTGATCGGAGTCCAGTTGATGGCGGCGTCGTCCATTCAATTCATTTTTGATTTAAACGCCGTGTATCATTCCTCTGATGAGGTGTTCTGGAGGGAATTTTTCAAGGAGCTGTTCACTAGGCCGCCTTTATACTTCATGATTTCAGGAATGGTGCTGATCTTTATCGGGGTTTGTTTGCCGCGAAGAAACAAATAGTGCACTTTTCTGTACAAAAGGAAATCCCTCGGGCTAAAATATATTTACAATTACAATTTTTAAACAACTTATCACAAGAGGGAAGATGATTGCATGAGCATGATTTTTTACTTGTTAACATTTGCTGCATTAGGTTTATCGATTTGGGCACAATTTAAAGTAAAGAGCAACTTTGAAAAATATTCAAAAGTAGAGGCGTCAAGCGGGAGAACTGGAGCCGAAGTGGCCAGACAGATTCTCGACCGAAACGGCCTTTACGATGTCCCGGTTGAACCGGTAAGAGGAACCTTGACAGACCATTATGACCCGACAGCACGCGTTGTGCGCCTGTCCGAACCCGTATACTACGGCCGTTCAATCGCAGCGGTTTCCGTTGCTTCCCATGAATGCGGACATGCCCTGCAGCACCAGGAGTCATACGGCGCACTTGTTTTGAGGCATAAGATGTTTCCGGTCGTGAACTTTTCTTCGGGAGTGGCGCCGTTTTTGTTTATCGGCGGAATGCTGCTCGGAAGCCTGAATCTGATCGGACTCGGCATCATATTGTTTTCTGCGGCCGTATTCTTCCAGCTTGTGACATTGCCTGTTGAATTTAACGCAAGCTCCCGGGCAAAAAGGATCATCGTTTCAGAAGGAATGATCCGCAATACGGAGGAAAGAGGCGTCAGCAAGGTGCTGGATGCCGCGGCTCTGACATACGTCGCAGCAGCGCTTGTTTCGCTGTTTGAGCTGCTGCGCTTCGTCGCAATTTTCCTGTCCGGTCGTAATGACTAACCATTCGTTTTAAGGAGGTGGCCCCTTACCATATTTGGTAAGGGCTTTTTTTGAATATCCTGAATCTCATACTCGTCATACTTTTAATTGCAGCTACGGCTTTTTTCGTTGTCGCCGAATTTGCGATCGTCAAAATCCGCGGCACAAAAATCGATCAGCTCGTTGAAAGCGGGGATAAGCGGGCGATTGCGGCCAAAAGAGTGGTGACAAATCTTGATGAATATTTGTCTGCCTGCCAGCTCGGCATTACCATCACCGCATTAGGGCTCGGCTGGCTCGGAGAATCGACATTCGAACAGATCATTCACCCGCTTTTTGAGTTATTTGGCCTGCCTGAGTCCGTTTTAAGAGTGGCTTCGGTTGTTGCCGCATTTATCATCATTACATTTTTGCACGTTGTGGTCGGCGAGCTTGCGCCAAAAACAATTGCGATTCAAAAAGCGGAAGCCGTCAGCTTATGGACGGCGAAGCCGCTCATTTTGTTTTATAAAATCATGTTTCCGTTTATCAAACTGTTGAATGGCTCGGCCCGGCTGTTAACGAAGCTGTTCGGGTTCCATTCTGTTAAAGAGCATGAAGTGGCGATCAGTGAGGAAGAGCTGCGGCTTATGCTGTCTGAAAGCTATAAAAAAGGGGAAATCAATCAGTCTGAGTATAAATACGTCAACAAAATTTTTGAATTTGACAACAGGCTGGCCCGGGAAATCATGGTGCCGAGAACGGAGATGGCGACGCTTTTGGCCGATCAATCCATAAAAGAAGCGATTGAAACCGTCATTAATGAACGCTACACGAGATATCCGGTTATTAAGGACGATAAAGACCATATTATCGGAATTGTCAACAGCAAGGACTTGTTTAAATCGTATTTTCTCGACGAGACGATTCCTTTAACTGACTTAATGAGGCCTGTCATCAGGGTGATTGAGAACATACCGATCCAGGAGCTCTTGATTCGCATGCAGAAGGAACGGATCCATATGGCCATTCTTGTTGATGAGTACGGCGGAACGGCAGGGCTGGTTACGGTAGAAGACATATTAGAGGAAATCGTCGGAGAAATCAGGGATGAGTTTGATCAGGACGAAATGCCGCACATTATAAAAAAAGGCGAACATCATTATATTATGGACGGAAAAGCTTTAATCGACGAAGTGAATGACCTCCTTCATATCGCGATAGAAAACGAAGAAGTCGATACGATCGCCGGCTGGCTTTTGACGCAAAAGATGGAGCTGAAAAACGGGGACATCCTTAAAACTGAGGGGTGCGAATTTAAAATTCTTGATGCTGAAGATCATCATATCCGTTTCATCGAAGTGAAAAAAACGGATTTTTAAAAACAGCTGCGGTTGGCCGCGGCTGTTTTTTAGTTCGATGGCCGTTCCTTATTTCAATAAAATGGATATTTATTCAAAGATAAGAGGATATATCTATGGAAAATCATGACTTTTTACGAATGTGCACCTTGTCGTTCTTTTTTATAATATGATGTATAAATATGAGGAGGTTTTTAATACGTGAAAAACAACCATTTGCTAAAATCCATTCTGCTATGGGGTGCCGTATGCATCATAGTGCTGAAAGGGCCGCTCTCAGCATTTGCCGCTTCGTCATCAAACCCGTCGGATAAATTGTATTTTAAAAACAAAAAATACTACATATTCAACAATGTATGGGGAGCCGACCAGGTCAGCGGCTGGTGGCAGACCATTTATCATAATAGTGATTCAGATATGGGCTGGGTGTGGAATTGGCCGAGCAATACAAGCACGGTAAAAGCTTATCCGTCGATCGTCAGCGGCTGGCATTGGACTGAAGGCTATACTGCCGGAAGCGGCTTCCCGACGCGATTGTCAGATCAAAAAAACATCAACACGAAAGTCAGCTATTCGATCAGCGCAAACGGCACATACAATGCCGCATATGACATTTGGCTCCACAATACAAACAAGGCGAGCTGGGATTCGGCTCCAACCGATGAGATTATGATCTGGCTCAATAACACAAACGCCGGACCTGCCGGTTCCTATGTCGAAACTGTATCGATTGGCGGGCACAGTTGGAAAGTATATAAAGGCTATATTGATGCTGGAGGCGGCAAAGGGTGGAACGTGTTTTCATTTATCAGAACAGCAAACACCCAAAGTGCGAACCTGAATATTCGGGATTTCACGAATTATCTTGCCGACTCCAAACAGTGGCTTTCCAAAACAAAGTATGTCAGCAGTGTGGAATTCGGTACTGAAGTTTTCGGAGGCACAGGACAAATTAATATTTCCAATTGGGACGTAACGGTCCGCTGATGGATTTACACCGCTCTTTCGCAAAAAGAGCGGTGTTTAATTTATTCCAAATGTTCTTTTTTAGGCGTTCGCAACTGAAATATTACGATACCATCCTTACGTATTGCCGTTTATCTTCATCCTGAATAACCACTCCAAGCTTTGCCAGGTCTTTGCGCAGAATTTTTGCCTCTTCATGTTTATTATCCAGTAAAGCTCGTTCTCTGGCTAAAAGTAGCGTATTGATATGCGAGGGAAAATCGGGGTGATCCGCAACCCAGCGTTGATACTCATTCTTAAAGGGATCTTCGTCTGCCCATTTATAGCCGTGATGTTTAAAAGCACTTTCTGCTAGCGCTCTCTTTGATTCAAGTTGTTCACGGTACAATTCAGTGCCCTTATGACCAAGAACAACAAGATCCTTCTTCTCAAGATAAATTGCAGAAATGTCTTTTTTCTCAATCACTTCTTCTTTCTCTTTAAACAACAGCTTCACGTTTTGATCAGAAATGAACACTTGAAGAATTTCAGTGAAAATATATTGTGAAAAAAATAGGCCGGCAACGATTCCGATAAATGCAGCGATAATTGAAACCCAGAAACTGTTTAGTGATGTGATAAATTCCAAAGGCCCTTTAAAAGGAACGATTGGAATGGTCAATACCCAATCGGCTATAACAGGCAAAAACCATCCAAGAACAGCTCCTAAAACCGGTGGAATGATCCAATATAAGGTTTTCTCTATTTTAGACAATCCAATAATCGTTTCCTGATTCAAAATCTTTCACTGCCTTTCATTACATTACTGACTGCTGTTTCCCATACTTTTTTATAATCCATCTCAATTCCTAAAATCATAAAGTTACCCAAATTATCAATGATCAGGGCAAGGGAGTGTGCATTCACTTTGGTGTTTTTAGAAGAGATGACACCGAGTTCGACACCGTAGGAAAGCAATGCTTCAAAACCTTCTAAGAATTGTTCCATGATAGATTTAAGCTTTTTCTCATATCTTGGTTTTTGTGCTGCACTTAAAACAAACTCGTGTACCACTTTTAAAGCAGGAGAGTTATGTTTATACTCTTCAAAATAGCGTACGCCGTCTGTTATTAATCGTTTTTTAAAGTTCTCCTTCGTGTACTCATTGATTGAAAAAAATTCAGAGAAATTGTGATCATCAAATACAATGTGAAATAGATAATCCACCAGCTCTTCTTTAGAAGGGAAATAATAGTAAATAGCCGGTTTAGAAATGCCGACTTCCGATGCAATCATTGAAAGGCTCGTGCCTTTTAGGCCGTGTTGGGCAATAAGAGTAAATGCTGCTTCAACAATCGCATCTTGGGTGTTCATTTTCTTTTTCATTGAAATCATCCTTAGCATAATCTGTATATTTATTTTACTTACCGATAGGTAAAAAAGCAACTGTAATTTATGCTTTACATATTCTGTATTAACAGATGCTCCGTTTCAAAAGGATTAAAGCTTCTTTCACCTACTCTTGCCGTCACCCTTGCTGTCTTCAAAGGATTTATAGTCCGCAAAGCATATTTAGTATTGAGAAACGTATAATCGTTGGTATATCAAAGTTTATAGGATGTTTATGTTCGGAGTCTAAAAATATTTTATTCATATATCATAATGTCTTCACAACAAGGGGTGTTTGAATGGCAAGGGCATGGTGGAAAGAGGCAGTCGTTTATCAAGTGTATCCGCGCAGTTTTATGGATTCGAACGGGGATGGCGTCGGAGATATCAACGGGATCAGAGAGAAGCTTCCGTATATCAGGGAGCTCGGGGCAGATGCCATTTGGATTTGTCCGGTCTTTGATTCTCCCAATGCAGATAACGGCTACGACATCAGGGATTATCAAAGCATCATGCCGGAATTTGGCACGATGGACGACTTTGACGACCTATTAACTGAAGCGCATCAGCTCGGAATGAAACTGATCATCGATCTTGTCATCAATCATACGAGCGATGAACATCCTTGGTTTATCGAATCAAGAGCAGAGCGGAATTCCGGGAAACGGGACTGGTATATTTGGCATGACGGAAAGGACGGAAGCGAACCGAACAACTGGGAAAGCATATTCGGCGGCTCAGCCTGGACTTATGACGAAAAAACAGAGCAATATTATCTGCACCTTTTTCACGAAAAGCAGCCTGATCTGAATTGGGAAAACAGTGATATGCGAAGCGCTCTTTATGACATGATCAACTGGTGGCTTCAAAAAGGAATCGACGGATTCAGGGTTGACGCGATTTCGCACATTAAGAAAAAAGAAGGGCTGCCGGATCTGCCGAATCCGGAAGGGCGCCCTTTCGTGCCTTCATTTGCTTATCATATGAATGTCGAAGGGATTATGGCGTTATTGCAGGATGTAAAAGAGAATACGTTCGCCGGGTATCCACATATCATGACAGTCGGCGAAGCAAACGGTGTCAGCGCTGAAGAAGCGGAGGACTGGGTTGGAGAACCAAACGGTATATTCAGCATGATTTTTCAATTTGAACACCTCGGGCTTTGGGATATTGAAGGCGGAGAACCCGATATCCCCGAACTCAAGCGGATTTTGTCAAACTGGCAATCTGCTCTTGAAGGAAAAGGCTGGAACGCGCTTTTTATCGAAAATCATGATCAGCCCCGGGCCGTTTCAGTTTGGGGAGATGACGGGAAATACAGAACAGTCAGCGCGAAGGCCTTAGCTGCAATGTATTTTTTGATGAAAGGCACCCCGTTTATTTATCAAGGGCAGGAAATCGGAATGACAAACGCGATTTTCTTAGATATAGACGATTATGATGACGTCTCGATTAAAAATTATTACCGGATTCAAAAAGAAAAGGGCCGCTCACACGAAGACATCATGAAGGCGGTATGGAAAAAGAGCAGGGATCACGCGCGCACGCCTATGCAATGGACTGATCGGCCAAATGCCGGCTTTACCAAAGGGGAACCGTGGCTGCGCATGAACGAAAATTACAAGCTGATCAATGTCGTTCATCAGCAGCATGACCCCCGGTCGGTCTATCATTTTTATAAACGGTTAGTCGCAATCAGAAAACGGTATGACGTCTTCATCGACGGATCATATAAACTGCTTCTGGCTGAGGATCGGCAGATTTTTGCATACTTGCGAAAGCTTGAAGAAGAAACCGCCATCGTGATCGTGAACCTCAGCGCACGCCAGGCGTTTTACCATCATCCCGCATATCCGTTATGTTCGAACGGACTGCTGCTGTCAAACTTGGATATCAACGCGCACAAGCACCTCACATCTTTCATGATGAGACCCTATGAGGCGCGCGTTTATTTGATCAGACAGGAAATCGGCGATTTGTAACGAATTGAGAAAGGGTGCCAAGAAAGGAGCGGATTCGTATGTTGAAAAAAATACAGATTCAAACAAACCGGCGCGATGAAATGCTTGATATCACAAATGACGTCCAAAGATTCATCTCAGAAAACGATGTTTCCAGCGGCGCTGTTATCGTCTACTGTCCGCATACGACGGCGGGTATAACGATCAATGAAAATGCCGACCCCGATGTCAAACGCGATATGCTGAGAAGGTTCGATGAAGTGTATCCGTGGGAAGATGAGCTTGACCGCCATATGGAAGGGAATACAGCGGCGCATTTGAAAGCGAGCACGGTGGGCGCATCGCAGCATATATTGATTGAAGGGGGCAGGCTTGTCCTCGGGACTTGGCAAGGCATATATTTCTGCGAGTTCGACGGCCCGAGGCACCGGACGTGCTATTTTAAAATTTTATCCGATTAAAAGGAGGAAATAAAAGTGAATCAGTTCATGGAACGCCTCTCTTTGTCAAAGCCTGTGATCCAGGCGCCGATGGCGGGCGGACCGACAACGCCAAGGCTCGCCGCAGCCGTATCTGACTGCGGCGGCTTAGGCGGCCTTGCCTCCGGCTATTTGACGCCGGAAGTTCTTCGACAACAGATTCTGGAAACAAAAAAGCTGACATCAGCCGGGTTTCAAGTCAACCTCTTCATTCCGGAAAAACGGGAAACCGTCAGCCGGGAAGAATATGAAGGGTGGCAGGAGAAGATACCTTTGGCGCATTCGGCTTCACCCGTGACAGATGAGAGACAAGATTGGGGCGATTTTTACGAGAAAATAGAAATCATTCTAAAGGAAGGAATCAGCGCCGTTTCATTTACGTTTGGCCCTCCGCCGGCCGATGCCGTCAAGGAACTGAAAGACCGAAACTGCTGTTTAATAGGCACCGCGGTTTCAGTTGAAGAAGCCGTGCTGCTTGAAGAACTGGGGATGGATGTCATCGTTGTTCAAGGTAGTGAAGCGGGCGGCCACAGGGGAGCCTTCTTGAAAACGAAGGGAGAGCCTGCTGTCGGCTCGATGTCCTTAATTCCCCAAGCGGCAGATCATGTGTCGGTTCCGGTTATCGCAGCGGGCGGCATTTTTGACAAAAGAGGTGTTGCTGCAGCTTTTGCCCTCGGCGCACAGGGCGTTCAAATCGGTACCGCTTTTTTGACGTGCGAAGAAAGCGGAACACACCCTGCCTACAAACAAAAATTGTTCGAAGCGGTTGAAACCGACACAAGCCTGACCCGTTTGTTCTCGGGGAAGCCGGCAAGAGGCATCGTCAATCAGTGGATGGAAGACAGACGCCAGGAAGAAGCTGAAGCGCTGCCTTATCCTCTGCAAAACACGCTGACGCAACCGATGAGAAAACAGGCGAAGCTTGACGGGAATACGGATAACATGTCATTGTGGGCCGGACAGAGCGTGCGGGCCACCGTCGAGCAAACGACGGTGAAGGAGCTGATGGATCAGCTTGTGCCGGCCGATGTGCTATCTGATCATTTGAATTAATGCCGGAATATCAACCCGCGTCACTTGGGAAAGCAGATAGGCGGACGTCTGTGCATGAGGCTTTCTCAGCCCGTTCAGTTTTTCAATGATTGTTTCGCCGCTTAAGATCCCCAGGCCGTGTGCCGCATAGAGATTATTTTCAAGTAAAATAGCATTTTCTCCGCGCCACTGCGGTCTTGAGGGATCGAATTCAGGGTTCTTGAAATACAGGCAGTCTCCCGGAAGGTAGTCGTTTCCTTTATCCGTATAGATCGGCAGCCGCTCATAGTGCCAATCGTATAAAATGATCCTTTGATAATTCCGGTCAAATGTCTGGTCGCCGATCGTTTTGAGAAGCGCCATATAAAAAATGATGACAATCGCAGTCGCGCACTCAAAAGCATAAGAAGGGCCGCTTTCAAAAATATTTCGAATCGCCTTTGAAGCCGGTGCCCTGTACTTCAACTCCAAAGCCCCCTCAGGCGTCACCCTCCAAAACTCTTCATTCCCGTATGTCTTTGAAAAGGTGGCAAACTTCGCTCCGCTGTTGATCAGCTCTCTGGCCGATTTGACGGTATGCTCTCTGAATCTCAGCTCAAATAACAGCTCTGAGATTGAACCGTATCTATATCCGGACGGCATGGCCAGCATCCGGTTGGCGATGTCTCTCTGCGTCTGACTGACATTCAGTTTTTCGATATCCTCAGGACGGAGCCGGTAGCCCGAAACACTTATCATAGGATACACCCTTTTCCTTTTTTATTAGCGTATGCCTGATGCTTGGGCAGGAAAACGGTCTAATTTTCCGCTTTTTTTATTTAAAAAACAGACCCCGTCTCCGATAAAAGTAGAGAAAGGGGAATCACACATGAAAAAGCTTTTAAATTGGATGAAACGTCCTTCTATTTCTAAAAAATTAATTTTCTCTTTTATATTCATTTTAACAATTCCGATTTTGGTTCTTTCGGTTACTTCATATTTTACGGCCAGCAGCACGCTTGAGGATGAGATTTTGAGAAGTGCGAAAGACAATATCGATGAACTGAACGACATCATTCAGCAAGATATCGGCAGCAAGGAGACTTCCATTGCGTATTTCAGCGAATGGATTGATCAAAAAGCGTACAAAGAGAAAGGCCAGACTGCCATTAAACAACGGTTTGAGCAGTTTGCAAAACAGAATCCCGATGTTGAACTCGTCTTCACCGGATCGGAAGATAGTGTTTACGCACAATATCCGAATGCTCCACTGCCCGACGGGTATGACCCGGTAGAACGCGACTGGTATAAACAGGCTGTCCAGGAAAAAGGGAAAACGATCGTAACTGAACCTTATAAGTCCGCATCAACAGGCCATATGGTCGTCACGATAGCCAAGCAGAATAAAGACGGTTCTGGGGTCGTCGCCCTTGACTTGAACATTGACAAGCTGATCAAATCGGCAAACAGCATCAGCATCGGAAAAACCGGCTATGCATTCATCATCGGTGAAGGGAAAACGTATGTCGCCCATCCGAAAATAAAAGCCGGCACAGATGCAGAAGCTGATCTGACAGAGCAAATGTTCAGCAAAGAGAGCGGCTTGTTCACCTTCAATGAAAAAGGCAAAGAAAAGAAAACGGTCTTCACGACAAACAAACTAACCGGCTGGAAAATCGGCGGAAAGATGAATACAGCGGAGATTAAAGACGCTGCCCAGCCAGTGCTTCACATGGCAGTCATGACATTGGCAGGCGCCATTATTCTCGGCGGCATCCTTGTTTACTTTATCGTCCGCGCGATCAGCAAGCCTTTAAATCAACTCGTCTCTTCTGCAAAAAGCATCAGCGAAGGAGATCTGACACAAAAAATCGATGTCCGCTCCAAAGACGAATTCGGCCAGCTGGGCACAAGCTTCAACGAAATGGCTGACTCGTTGCGCTCTCTGATCAGCACGATTCAAGAATCGGTCGACAATGTGGCATCTTCTTCAGAGCAGCTGACGGCAAGCGCGGACCAGACAAGCAAAGCGACCGAGCACATTACATTAGCCATCGAGCGGTTCTCAAGCGGCGCTGAAAGTCAAAGCGAAAAAGTCGAAGAAAGCTCACAGCGGCTCAGCCAAATGAATGAGAAGCTGAATGAAATTGCAGGCGTGTCAGAATCGATTACAGAATCCTCGGGTAAATCGACGGAAATTGCCGAAACAGGCGGAGAGCTCGTCCAACAAACCGTCGGGCAGATGAACTCGATCAACAGGTCTGTCAAACAGGCTGAACAGGTTGTCAAAGGGCTTGAAGCGAAATCGAAAGATATCACCGCGATCCTGCGCGTCATAAACGGAATCGCCGATCAAACGAATTTATTAGCTCTGAACGCCGCCATCGAGGCAGCGCGGGCCGGCGAATCAGGCAGAGGCTTCTCGGTTGTCGCTGAAGAAGTCAGAAAGCTTGCGGCTCAATCAGCGGGATCGGCAAAAGAAATCGAAGCGCTGATTCAGGATATCGTTAAGGAAATCGAACATTCGCTCAACATGTTCAAATCGGTCAACCAGGAAGTACAGTCAGGACTCGAAATTACCGAAGAAACGGAATCTAGTTTTAAACACATTTACGACATGACAAACGAAATCGCAGGCAAGCTGCAAACGATGAATGCCGCCGTAGAGCATTTATCAACAGGTTCTCACGAAATATCCGATGCGGTCGAAGAGATCGCCGACGTATCGCGTGAAAGCTCTGCCGGCATTCAGGACATCGCCGCTTCAGCGGAAGAACAGCTGGCTTCCATGGAAGAAATCAGCTCATCCGCTGCAACGCTCGAACAGATGGCTGAAGAGCTGCGCGATTTAACGAAAAAGTTTAAGATTTGATGAAAAGAGGCTGCTGGTCAGCCTCTTTTTTCAGTTCTATCTTCAAGAATTTTCAGAAATACTTTTTAAAGTTTTTTAATATGCAAAAGTAAATGAAAGCTCCGATATTAGTTTCATAATCTAGAAGCTAAAGGAGTTATACTAAATGAAAAAGATATTGGACTGGCTTAAACGTCCGTCTATCTCAAAAAGGCTGTTTTTCAGCTTTATATTGGTTTTAACTTTGCCGATTTTGGCCTTATCCTATAGTGCGTACCAAACGGCGGGAAGCTCTCTTGAAACGGAAATCATGAGAAGCGCACGCGATAATGTCGAACAGCTGAATGAGATCATAGACCAGAATATCGGAGAGAAAGAGGAGGCCGTCTCCTTTTTCAGCGGCTTGGTAAATGAAAAGCTTTATCAAGAAAAAGAGAACGCATCACTCGTAGAAAGACTCGAGCAGTACGCCAAGCTGAATCAGGATGTGGAAGCGATCTACACAGGTTCAAAAGACGGCAAGTTCATCCGATATCCCGCCGAGAAAATGGCGAAAGGCTATAACCCGGCGGACAGGGACTGGTATAAGCAAGCCGTTGAAAATAAAGGAAAGGTGATCATCACAAACCCTTATAAAACAGCGTCAACCGGAACGATGGTCATTACGATTGCGAAGCAGACGGAGGACGGCTCAGGAGTTGTTGCCGTCAACATGAAAATCGATGAGCTTATCAAAGCGACAGAGCGCGTCAACATCGGAAAAAGCGGCTTTGCGTTTATTTCAAGCAATGACAAAAAATATGTTGCCCATCCGACAATCGAAGCCGGAACCGAAGGCAAAGGCGACTGGGTTGGACAAATGTACGGCAGTGAGAAAGGCGATTTTCAATATACATTTGAAGGAAAAGAAAAGAAAATGGCTTTTACGACGAACAAGCTGACCGGCTGGAAAATCGGCGGAACGATGTTCACAGATGAGATATCAGAGGCCGCCCAGCCCGTCTTCCACATGGCGATAATCATTTTGGCAGCGGCGATCGTGCTCGGCGGCATTCTCATCTACTTTATTATCCGCGGAATCAGCAAGCCGTTAAGCGAGCTCGTGTCATCCGCAAAGAGCATCAGCGGAGGCGATTTGACGCAAAAAATCGAAGTCCGTTCAAAAGACGAATTCGGTCAGCTCGGTACAAGCTTTAATGAAATGGCCGAATCGCTGAGATCTTTAATCAGCGTCATCCAATCATCAGTTGACAATGTAGCTTCTTCATCTGAAGAGCTTCATGCCAGCGCGGCGCAGACAAGCAAAGCGACTGAGCATATTACAATGGCCATTGAACAATTTTCCGACGGAAATGAAAGCCAGAAAGAAAAAGTGGAAGCGAGCTCGCATCAGCTGAATGAAATGAACAACGGGTTATATGACATGTCAAAAACATCAGCTGCGATTACCGATGCGTCGCTGAAATCGACTGAGATTGCCGGCAAAGGAGAAGAGCTTGTTCAAAAGACGGTCGGCCAAATGAACTCGATCGATCGGTCTGTCAAGCAAGCGGAAGCGGTCGTCAAAGGACTTGAAGCCAAATCCAAAGATATCACAAGCATTTTGCGCGTGATTAACGGAATCGCCGATCAAACGAATCTGCTGGCGCTCAATGCCGCGATCGAAGCGGCAAGGGCCGGGGAATCGGGCCGCGGCTTCTCGGTAGTGGCTGAAGAAGTCAGGAAGCTCGCCGCACAATCCGCCGACTCGGCGAAGGAAATTGAACATTTAATTCAGGAAATCGTCAAGGAGATCGACAACTCTTTGAACATGTTCAAATCGGTCAATCATGAAGTACAGTCAGGACTTCGAATCACCGATGAAACAGAGACAAGCTTCAAAACGATTTACGATATGACCAATGATATCGCAGGAAAGCTGCAGACCATGAATGCCGCTGTCGAGCAATTGACGCAAGGTTCCCGCCAAGTCGCGGGCGCGGTCGAAGAAATCGCTGATGTATCGAGAGAAAGTTCGGCAAGCATTCAGGACATCGCTGCTTCAGCCGAGGAGCAGCTTGCCTCCATGGAAGAGATCAGCGCCTCCTCCACGACATTGGCGGAGCTGGCTGAAGAACTGCGTGATTTGACACAGAAATTTAAGATTGAATAGCTTTAAAACATCCGGTTTTCCTCCGGATGTTTTTTTAGTTATTTTAGACTATAAAAAGTTATAAAATGCATATAAAAACTTTTAAAAGAATCCGATATTAGGGATATAACAGAAAAGAGGAGTCAACAATTCTATGTCAAAGATTGTCAATTGGGTGAAGCGTCCCTCCATTGCAAAGAAATTAATTCTTTCATTCTTGCTTATTTTAACCGTTCCAATCATCGTCCTTTCCTATAGTGCGTATCAAACGGCAAGCAGTACGCTTGACGGAGAAATCATGGACAATGCGCGCGAAAACGTTAACCAGCTGAATGAAATCATCAATCAGAATATCAGCCAGAAAACAAACGCCATGTCTTATTTCAGCGGGTTCATTAAAGAAAACTCTTTTACAGGGAAAGAAAGCGACGCTTTAAAAGTGAAATTCGAACAGTTCGCCAAGCTCCATCCCGATGTTGAAGGGATCTTTACCGGTTCAAAGGACGGGAAGTTCACCCGCTACCCGGATCAAAAGATGCCGAGCGGATATAATCCGGTAGAGCGGGACTGGTATAAAAAAGCCGCTGAACACAAGGGCGAAGTCGTTATCACAGACCCCTACAAAACGGCGTCAACCGGAACGGTGGTTATCACCATCGCCAAGATGCATGAGGACGGCTCCGGCGTTGTCGCCGTCAATATGAAAATCGAAGAGCTCATTAAAGCGACAGAACGCGTAACCATCGGGAAAAAAGGCTTTGCCTTTATCACGAGCGCTGATAAAAAGTTTGTCGCCCACCCGAAACATGATGCGGGCACAGATGTCGAAGGCAGCTGGGCGGAAAAGGTATATGCGAATGACAAAGGAACATTCAAATACACGCTTGACGGCGAAAAGCAGATGGCTTTCGCGACCAACAAGCTGACCGGCTGGAAAATCGGCGGAACCATGTATATCACTGAATTAAAAGAAGCCTCACAGCCTGTGCTGAATGCCGCTCTGATTACGTTGGGCGCCAGCATCATCATTGGCGTGCTTCTCATGATTCTCATCATCAGATCGATCACAGGGCCGCTCCGCGAACTCGTTTCCTCTGCGAAAAGCATCAGCGGCGGCGATCTGACGCAAAAAATCACTGTCCGCTCAAAAGATGAAATCGGACAGCTCGGAACAAGCTTCAACGATATGGCTGAATCGCTGAGCTCTTTAATCAGCGTCATTCAGACATCGGTTGAAAACGTTGCTTCTTCGTCAGAGCAGCTGACCGCGAGCGCGGATCAGACAAGCAAGGCGACAGAACATATTACATCTGCGATCGAACAATTTTCAAACGGAAATGAAAGCCAAAATGAGAAAGTGGAAATCAGTGCGCAGCAGCTGACTGACATGAACAGCCGATTGCATGAAATGTCCAAAGTCTCAGCATCGATTACAGAATCATCCATTCAATCGACGGACATTGCCGGTACAGGCGGAGAGCTTGTTCAAAAAACGGTCGGACAGATGAATTCCATCGATCATTCCGTTAAACAGGCGGAATCCGTCGTGAAAGGACTTGAGAGCAAATCAAAAGACATTACGGCGATCCTGCGGGTGATCAACGGCATCGCAGACCAGACGAATTTGCTCGCGTTGAACGCGGCAATTGAAGCAGCAAGAGCCGGTGAAGCCGGAAGAGGGTTTTCTGTAGTTGCCGAAGAAGTGCGCAAACTGGCTGAGCAATCCGCGTCATCGGCAAAAGAAATTGAAGCGCTCATTCAGGAAATCGTCAATGAAATCGGAAAGTCGCTGGACATGTTCCGGGACGTCAACCGTGAAGTACAGTCGGGACTCACCATCACAGATGAAACAGATACAAGCTTTAAGCAGATTTATGACATGACAAACGAAATCGCGGGCAAGCTGCAGACGATGAATGCGGCAGTTGAAGAGCTGTCAGAAGGGTCACAGCAAGTCGCGGGAGCGGTTGAAGAAATTGCAGACGTATCGCGTGAAAGCTCAGGAAGCATTCAAGACATTGCCGCTTCGGCTGAAGAACAGCTCGCTTCAATGGAGGAAATCAGTTCTTCTGCGGCTACGCTTGAACAAATGGCTGAAGAACTGCGCGATTTAACGAAAAAATTTAAGATTGACTAAACATCAGGCTTCCGCCGATCCGGCAGCCTTTTGCCCGGGAAAAGCATCTTTTTAAAGGAACGGGGAAGGGTATAAATAGGTTTAAACAGACTGTCATCTATCGTACACTGGTTGTACAGGAAAGGATCAATCATGCGACTGGAAGGCAAGAAAGTGATCGCGCTTGTCAGCGATGAATTCGAAGATTTAGAACTGTGGTATCCAGTTTTGAGGTTGAAGGAAGAAGGAGCGATCGTACATTTCATTGGTGAAAAAGCGGATCATGAATACAAGGGCAAATACGGAGTGCCCGCTGTCTCAGATTATGAGCTGAAAAGCGTGAACATTGAGGAATACGACGCCGTTCTGGTTCCGGGAGGCTGGGCGCCTGACAAGCTCAGAAGATATCCCGAGGTCCTGGAGATGATTCGGTGGTTCAACGAAAGGAAGAAGCCCATCGGACAAATCTGCCATGCCGGCTGGGTGCTGATTTCTGCAGGAATATTGGAAGGCAGGAAGGTTACAAGCACACCGGGGATTAAAGACGATATGGAAAATGCCGGAGCCATATGGGTGAATGAAGCAGCGGTCGTCGACGGCCATATCGTGTCAAGCCGCCGCCCGCCGGACCTGCCGATCTATGTCAAAGCCTTTGCCGATCTTTTGGCGCAGTCCTAAAACAGATGAGCCGCCCGTTCATTCGAGCCGGGGCGGCTCATTTGCTACATGTGATCAGCGGGGAAAACGAGACCGATCTGTTTGCGCGCTTCATCTATGACCGCCAATGTGTCTATAGAACGTTCAAACGTGTTAAGCGAAGACTCGATCCGCCCTTGTTTAATTAAATTGATGAATTCCTCTGTTTCATAAAACATGGCCGGTTTGTCATCAGGCAGCGTAAGATGTTCAACCCGACCGTCCCGATAGCGGATGTCGACTTGTTCGGGGCGGTGGATTTTATCGATGACGATAGAGCCTTCTTCTCCTTGAATTTCAGCCGGGATGAAGGAATTTGAGATTTTCGAGTGCATCAGTACGGCTTCGTGCTCCTTGTATTTTAACAGCACTGTTCCTTCACCGTCCGCCCCTGACTCAAGGATCAGCCCGTTCGCTTTGACTTCGAGGGGTTTGCCGAACAGGACGATCGCGGGATGAACGCCATAGACGCCGATATCCATCAAGGAACCGTTCGATAAAGCCGGATTAAATGCGTTTAAGACGGTTCCGTTTCGATAGGCGTCATAGCGGGAAGAGTATTGGCAGTAGCTGGCTGTAAAACGGCGGACTTTGCCGATTTTGTGCAGGTTGCGACTGATGTTTTTAAAATTCGGAAGAAACGTCGTTTTCATCGCTTCCATAAATGTTACGCGGTGTTCCTGCGCTGTTTTTACCATTTCTTCCGCTTCTTTGACATGGGACGCAAGCGGTTTTTCGCACAGGACGTGTTTTCCGCTTTTCATGAATGTAACTGCCTGATCTTTATGTAAAGAGTTGGGACTTGCGATATATACCGCATCAATAACATCGCTCTCAGCCATTTCTCCGATATCGGTAAAAACCGCCTCGGCTCCGTATTTCTGCGCGAATTCACGTCCGCGCTCTCCGGTCCTTGAATATACCGCGGTTAATTGAAAATCTTCGATCAAACGGGCCGCCCCAAGAAACCGGTCGGTAATCCAATTTGTTCCGACTACCCCGAACCGCATCATGCTATTTTCCCCTTTCGCTGTAGGATATGTTTATTATACAGTGTTTTCTTTTGCCGGCGAAAGACAAAAAGACGGAAACGCCGGCGTATATCTATATAACAATAAACGTTTTCAAGCGGAAAGAAAGACCAATAGCAATGGTTTTATTTTTAGTATGAGGAGTAATAGTGTACAATTTAATTTATAAAACCAACGTTAATGGAGGATCGCCATGGACTCTTTGCATATGTGGGGCGGCAGGTTTAAAAAGTTTTTTTTAGACAATAAATTCGTCCTGTTTCTGCTTATTCTGCTTTTGATCGGACTGAACATCCTTGTATTTACAAAAGCATCGTTTATTTTCACGCCTTTCATCGTTCTTGTGGAAACCATCGCTCTGCCTGTCGTGCTGACAGGTGTCGTTTATTATTTGTTAAATCCGATCGTTGATTTTCTAGAGCGGAAAAACGTGAAAAGAATTTATTCGATTCTTCTTCTCTACATTGTGATCATCGGTCTGATCACGATTTCGATCGTCTCTGTTATCCCGCTGTTAAGGGAACAGATCACAAGCCTTGTCGATAACTTCCCAAGGTATGTCCACATTGTGGAAGACCAAATTAAACAGCTGATCGGAAGCCAGTTCTTTAATCAGGTCCAGCAGACGATGAACATCAATCTGACCGATTTGGCAAGCAAATTATCCGATCAGGCTACCACCATTTTAAACAGTACGTTTACCGGTGTGGGAACGTTCATAGGCGCCGTGACAGAGGTCGTGATTTCGATTGTGACCGTGCCGTTTATCCTGTTTTACTTGTTGAAAGACGGCAAAAAACTGCCGCTGTTTATTCTAAAACTCATACCGGTCCGCCTGCGGGAGCAGACGTATGTGATGATGTCCGAGATGAATCACCGGCTGAGTTCGTATATCAGGGGGCAGATCATCGTCAGCTTCTGTATCGGCTGCCTGTTGTTTATCGGATATATGATCATCGGTCTTGATTATGCTTCTCTTTTGGCCCTTGTGGCGGCGTGTACGAGCATCGTTCCGTATCTCGGACCGACGATTGCGATTACGCCGGCAATCATCATCGCTTTGGTCACTTCTCCGTTTATGCTTGTGAAGCTGATCATCGTTTGGACTGTGGTGCAGCTGTTTGAAGGAAAATTTATTTCGCCGCAGATTATGGGAAAAAACCTGCACATCCATCCGGTAACAATCATCTTTGTGCTGCTGACGGCAGCCAAGCTGTTCGGCGTGATCGGCGTCATTCTCGCCATCCCCGGATACGCGGTCATCAAAGTGGTTGTCACGCATTTATTTGAATGGTTTAAACAGCGTTCACACCTTTACGAAAAAAACGAAGAAGTCTGAATCCCGCTTGCATAATCGGCTTTTAATATAAATAGTTTATTAGAGGACAAGTTTTAAGGAAGCGAAAGGAATGACATATGAACATTTGGGATATTATTGTCGCTATCATACTTGGAATTGTTGAAGGATTAACCGAATATGCCCCTGTATCGTCAACAGGGCATATGATTATTGTTGACGATGTCTGGCTGAAATCGAAAGAACTGCTTACGCCGGAGGCGGCGAATACCTTTAAAGTCGTGATTCAGCTCGGCTCCATCCTTGCCGTCGCCATCGTATTTAAAGACCGGATTCTCAATCTTTTAGGCATGAAGAAAAACATTACGGAAGAGCAGAAATCGGGAAACCGCCTTTCCATCGCCCAAATCGCTGTAGGCCTTGTTCCCGCCGCTGTGCTTGGATTTTTATTTGAAGACTATATTGATCAATACTTGTTTTCCGTCCGCACCGTTGCGGTCGGTCTCATCGCCGGTGCGGTGCTGATGCTCGCAGCCGACTGGATCAATCGGCGCAAGGATACGACAGATTCGGTTGATAGGATGACGTATAAGCAGGCGCTTGGCATGGGGCTGTTTCAATGTCTGGCGCTTTGGCCGGGCTTCTCGCGCTCGGGTTCGACGATTTCAGGCGGGGTTATTCTCGGCTTGAGCCACAGAGCGGCCGCTGATTTCACCTTCATCATGGCGATTCCGATCATGATGGGTGCAAGCCTGCTCTCTTTAATCAAAAACTGGGCATATTTGAGTGCAGACCTGTTGCCTTTCTTTATCGCAGGGTTTATCAGCGCTTTTATTGTCGCTCTTTTTGTCGTCCGTTTTTTCCTCCGGCTGATCAACAAGATCAAGCTGGTTCCGTTTGCCATCTATCGAATCGTTTTAGGGCTGCTTCTGTTCATTTTGTTTCTGTAAGAGTGAAAATGCGAACCGATTTCCGGCTGGAAATCGGTTTTGTTATGGGTGAAAAGAATGATATTCTATTATTTCCCACTGTAAAACCGCCTGCCAACTTACTATACTAGTAAGAGGGAGGAGATATTGAAATGTTTATTATCGCATGTTTATTGATTATCTTAGGCCTCATGCCTTTTTTATATAAAGCGAACCACAATACAAAAGATGTGAAAGTCAACACGATTTCGGTCGAGCGCGTGCAGGCTCCCGCTTTAAAGAAAAAGCTGAACATTCTTCATCTGTCCGATCTTCATTTAGAAAACATTTCGATTTCACCTGAACGGATTCTTGAACTTGCCAATAAAAAACGAGTGGATCTCATTGCTTTAACAGGAGATTTTCTTGATAGGAAGAGAAATATTCCAAAGCTTGCAAACTACTTAAAAGCTTTGAAAAAACTGAAGCCGGCATACGGGATGTACGCTGTATTCGGCAACCATGACTACCTATTGAAAGACGAACACTTTCGGAAGCTGAAACGTGTACTGGAAGATAACGGATGCATCACCCTACAGAACCAGCATGTCTCCATTGAAGTGGAAGGCGAGACACTCAACATTATCGGGATTGATGATTACAGCACGAAGCGAAGCGATATTGCCGGTTCATATAAAGGGCTTAAAGAGGGCTACAACCTTGTATTGACGCATGATCCGAACGTTGTGCTTGATATGCAGGAATTTCACTTTGACTATCTTCTTTCAGGACATTTTCACGGCGGTCAGATTCATTGGCCGAAGCCTTATCATCTCGTGAAGATGGGAAAGCTTGTGCGAATGAATATGATAAAAGGTCTTCACTACCATCATGACAAACCGTTTTATATCAGCGAGGGATTGGGTCAGACTGGGGCGAACATCCGAATCGGAAGCCGTCCGGAAATGACGTTCCACCACATTTCTTAAAAAGAAGAGGCTGTTGCATTTTTTTGCATCAGTCTCTTTTTTATTTATTTCTGCAGATAGGACTTGAACAATTTTTCTTTCGAAATAAACAAATATTGGGAAGGGGGGATTTTGCGAAGAGAAAATTGCTTTGTTGTTAAATATAAGATCGGTATCTGCGTCAGCTTCTTGAACACTCTGTAAAACTGGTTCGCAGGCTCAACCGCTTCAAAACCGAGCCTCTCAACTCCTTTATGCAGCGTAGTGATGCCGATGATGCCTTTAATTTGGTCTGACCGGTGATGATTTTTGATATATTCGGCCAAGATCGGCATTGAAAAATACGCTTTTTGATAAATGAGAATGCCTCTTCTGACAGCGCTCTCAATATTTTGAAGCTCCTTGATCAGCTTAATATTGTGCAGATGAATTTTGATCAGAACATCGTTTTTCTTAATAACCGTCCCATCGCTTAACACCACATCGATCCCTTTGTACTTTGTTAGACGGACGCGAAAAATGCTCGTTTTCGTTTGGTCAATGAGTGTCAGTCTTGAAAAAAAATAATAAAACGGGTCAATTACACTCCAAATTGACAAAAAACAGTTTCTCAAGTCGTCACTTTCCTTTCCTGAAAAAATACACTTATATTTTGGCTGGATATTTGAAAAATATAAATGGAAAACATTTTTCTTCTGAAATGGAGGATGGAGATGACAAAGATTCTGATTTTCCCTTTTTTAAGCATTTCCACCGGTCATCATCACGTTGCCGATTCGCTGCAGACAGAACTGCTCCTCAAATCCCATCACTGTGAAAAAATCGACATTTTTTCACATGCTTATCGGCGGCTGGAAAAGGCCTCCTCTGCGGCATATTTGTCATGGATTCAGTATTTTCCGAAAGTCTACAGCTCGGTCTATCATCTCCTGGCGTGCGGGCGCCATGAAACGGCAAAGCGCCACCTCTTGTATGAGCTGATCTTTTTGAAAGGCATGCAGCAGATTATTGCAGAAAAAAAGCCTGATATCGTGTTCTGTACGCATGCATTGCCCTCCTATTTGCTGAACCGCTTAAAAGGCCAATTTCCCGACATGAAAGTGGCCAATGTATATACCGATTTTTTCGTCAACCGAATCTGGGGAAGAGAGAAGATTGATTATCATTTCGCGCCGATCAAAGACATCAAAGACCAGCTGATCGCAGAAGGCGTTGATGAAGAGAAAATTTTTCTGACCGGAATACCTGTGCACCGTTCCTATAAAACGGAGAGAAAGCCTGAGCAGGACGGGGACAAAAGAGCGTTTTGCAACATCCTCATAACCGGCGGAAGCATGGGGGTGGGCGGCATTTTTAAACTCGTGCGGGAACTGTCGCCGAACGGGGATGTCGCATACCAAATACTATGCGGAAAAAACCGAAAGCTCTACCGGTATGTTCGTGATTTAAACAATCCATATATTAAAGCGCTGCCTTATATCGAAAGCAAGACTGAAATGAACCGCTTATACGCGGAGGCGTCGGGCATTATTACGAAGCCCGGCGGCGTCACGATCAGCGAGTGCATTGAAAAACAGCTCCCTGTTTTCATCTATCATGCGCTGCCCGGACAGGAAGAGATGAATCTCGATATTCTGAAAAAGAAAAACCTTGTCATCGAACTGAATCAGCAAAAACAGCAGCCGATTGAACAGCAGCTGCTTTCCTTTTTCCGTTCGGATGAAGACATCAGGCGCTATCAAATGAGCGTCGATCAATATTTGCGCGAAAAATCGGACCGTGATTTCAGCGATATTTTAGACGGGATCATTCATAACCGGAGCGGTTTAGGGAATGCTCACGTATAAGGGAGGAGGAAGAACGATGTCTGAGAGCAGCAAGAAATCAGTCGTCATGTTGCTGATCGATTCATTAATGGATGAACCGCTCAAAGAAGCCGTGAAAAACGGACAGGCTCCTGGACTGCAATATTTACTGGAAAACGGGCGTTATGTGCCTGATATGATCAGCCCTTTTCCGACGATGTCTGTCAATGTCGACAGCACATTGCTTACAGGGGTGTACAGCGACCAGCACAAAGTGCCTGGCCTTGTGTGGTACAACGCGAAGGAAAAACGGATTATCAATTATGGCAGCCACATTCGAGAGCTTCTGAAATTAGGCATCAAACAATCCTCCAGAGACGTCTTTTACAATCTGAATCAGGTTCATTTAAGCCAACAGGTGAAGACGCTTCACGAAGAGCTTGATGAAAAAGGAATCGAAACGTGCTCGATCAATGCGCTCTTGCACAGGGGGAGCCGGGACGGCTATTTGCAGATTCCCTTTCTTTTTTCAATGATTTCCGGATTAAACCGGTCAGTCAAAATCAACGCATCCCAGCTGTTTTCGTACGGCGGTTTTTCCAAAGTGAATCCGGCCAACCGCTCGCTTTTCAAAAAATTCGGTTTTAACGACCGATTTTCAACCAATGAATTGGTCTATCTGATTCAAACAAACAAAGTACCGCCTCTTGCGCTCGTCTATTTTCCCGATCTCGACCAGCACGTGCATAAACACGGGAGGAACGACGCAGCGGGGGTGGCGAAAGCCGACCGGCATGTTCAAAGGATTTTAGACAGTTTTTCGTCATGGGAAGCCGCTTTAAAGGATCACATTTGGATCGTGATGGGGGACAACGGACAGGCCTGGATCAGCGGCAATAAAAAAGAAGCATTGATTGATTTGAGAAGCCTTTTGGACGCCTTTCGCATTGTGAAATTAAAGAAAGGTGTGACGGCCGATGACGACATCGTTCTTGCAGTTAACGAAAGAATGGCGTTCATCTATTCGCTCGATAAAGCGAAGCTTCCGCTCAAGAGGATAGCGGACATTCTGCAAAAGGACGAACGGATCGACATCATCTGCTGGAAAAATGAAGCGGATTCAATTGAGGCCGTTTCGGGGGAGCAGCACGGGAAGCTCACATTTCGGCCGGGAGGCAAATGCACGGACGAATTTGGACAAACGTGGACGCTGGAAGGGGATTTACATATTCTCGATTTGACGGTTGAGCAGAACAGCCTGACATACGGAAAATTTCCTGATGCGCTGGCCAGACTGTACGCTTCATTTTTTTCTCATGAAGGCGATTATTTGATCGCCAATGCAAAGCCCGGATACGAATTTATCGGCGAAGGGTCGCCGACGCACGTCGGAGGAGCCAGCCACGGTGCACTGCATAAGCAGGACACCCTCGTCTCCATGATCATCACCGGAACCGATACAATGCCGGCATACAATCGTCTTGTCGATATAAAAGAATGGATCCTCGATTTAGTCAAATCACGGGGAGCGGGGGAATGACTAAAGCCCCCTCCCCGCCATTATGACGGTTGTCTGATGCCTTTGACAAATGCTGCAAGCGCCGAAGCGATCATCACAAAAAGTGAAACTGCCTTTATGATTGTTTGTAAGAGCGCATGTTCTACGACAATGTTGGAGTGCACACATAATGCCAAAATAAATATGGCAATCAATGAACCGTATTTTTCCCCCATAACCGTTTCTCCTTTCGAGCCGTCATCCTCCAAAGAACAGGTCGAGAATGTTTCCGGCGGTTGAAGATTGTTTATTGTACAGCTCTGAATACCCGCAGTTTTTGCAATAAACGACGAGAAAACGGTTATGCTGCACATCGAACAATTTTGACAGGCCGGTGCCGGTCGTCGCGATTTCTTTTTGCCCCGCATCTGTGCTTCCGCACTTGATACATCCTTTATGTTCACGCATGGCGCTTCTCCTTTCGCGATGTAAAATCCAACCAAGTTCATTATAATGGAATGTTCTTCAAAAGAAAATATTTCTCAGGAAATGATCGGCCGGAAAACAAGGAAAATCAGACTGGATCTTTTTGCTTATAAAAGATCCTTATCGACTGGTAATTTTATTTTTGTGCCGCGGAAAACAATTCTTTTAACCTATTCATTCGTCTGGGACCATCCTGTAAGATAAACCTATTACAATATCATCCACTAGAGGAAAATAGTTTTTATTGACTAGGATAAACGAAAGGGGAAGCTGCTTTGAGCGAAGGTTTTTGGGATTCAGTAGGCAACTTTTTACACATATCCTACACGGAAAATGAACGAAAACGCGATGAGTATAAAAATTTATACGACTATTTATCTGATAAAGAAAGCGATGTCAAGACGAAATTAGCAGAAATTGATGCAAGTTTGAAGGCTTACCACAGCAATCTCCCGGACTTGAAAATCCCTTCACACGAATTTGAGGATACCCGCCATGAAAAGGATGCCAAGCTGAAGGAATTGGTCAAGCATTTTAAAGATATGGTCGATGACATCCAAAGCGCCAAGACGAAGGCGAAAAGCAAGTGGGAGTATTATAAAGCAAAAGCTGAAGCTGAAGAGAAAAAGGCGTAGAGGAGGAACAGCCGAGTCATGGACGGATATGGATACTACAACTATCAAGCGGCGAATCCGAAAGTAAGCGGAGAGACTGTGAAAATTTCACACAATGGAACAATAAAAGCGCATTCCCATGCGAAAGCGATCGAAAAACATGTCGGCGATTCGCTCAAAAAAGCAAAGGAATTGAAAGCGTACGTCGAAAGCGGCAAATGGAGCGGGAAAACCCGCGACGCATTTTTAAGCTACCTTGAGCTGATTATTGAATTGAATGCCGATATGAAAGACGCCTTGAAAGAGCATACCGCTGCATTAGATGCGCTGGAAAAACACATCGACGGTTTTTCGCAGCTCAGTGAAGTGCAGGAAATCAAAAACTTATAACAGGGAAGGAGAATGACATGCAGGTGAAAGCAGATACGCTGTCGGCGGCAGAACTGTATGTTTTAGCAGGAGCAGCCGGAGTTTCCTACATATTCGGTCTTCCGGAACGCGAACAGCTGGCCTTGGTCGAGCCGGATTGTGCAATAAAAGCAAAGGACAGCCTGATTGAAAAAGGCATTCTTTTAAAGGAAGGCAAGCTGACCAAGACCGCTTTTTTTCTGATTAAGCTGCTGCAACATTACCAAGAAAGCGGAGAATACGTGCGCTTTAATAACGTGATGTGCGCATTTCTGCCGGACGACGAGGAGCGCGTTATCGCCCTGACTGAAATAAGCCCGGGCAAAGGGTACACATTAGATTATGTGGAAAAGCGCGAAGTTTATTTATCGCTCATTTCAAAGGTGTCATTTTTAGTAAGGGAGCCGCGTGATCAAGACCGCGCCTTTTTGACAAAACCGATGAGCGCCGCTGAAAAAGCGGAAGTCAGGGCAATGAATCTTGATGAAAAAGAAGTTCTTGCTGTGGAAACGTTCAAGCTAGCCTCACAGCAAAAACCGGCAGACCCCGGCTTCCAGACGACAACACTTTACTTTACAAAAGGCGAAGACTTCATCTCGGTTGATCCTTTAAATGATCGATATGAATGGATCAGCCTTTATATCATGAACAACCGGATCTATGATGCACTGCAGATCAATTTCAGAGCAGGGAGGGCGATGATATGAATGCAGAAGGCGGAGCAGGAGGCGGCGGTACAAACATCCATCTCGAGTTTGAAGAAATGATCACCATTTCCAATAAGCTGAAAAGCATCTGCGATATTTATACAGAAGGGGTTCAGAAGGAAATCAAAAACCTCTCAGAATCCGATTTTTATAAAGCCGGACAAGCATCAAAAGCGATTGAAAGCTACGCGGATATTCTCGGAAAGACGATGGAGCTGTTTGATAATTACTGTATAGCTTCCCACATTGTCAGTTATGCGATGGAGAAAATGTATGAAACAGATAAAGAGCTCCAAAAACTCTACAAGATTCAGAAATAGAAATGAGGCGATCATCTAAATGGATGTGAAATACGTACCGGAAGAATGGCAGGGCATGAAAGACGGTCTTGATGCGCTGACGGGCGGCCAATACGGCGGCGGTATGAAATCCGGCCTTATAAAACTCAATGATCTCTTGGAAGATATCGAATCCAAAATCAAAGACAAGGACAGCGACAGGTCGATCAGCTTTACCCACACCAGCAAAAAAAGCAAGATCGAGGAACTGTTTAAGGATTATCAAAAGCTGGCCGACTTTTGCCTGAAAGCCGGCAGTTTGGTGGCAGACCACATTGACAGCCCTTTTTATAAAAAAATAGACGCGTTCGCCGAAAAAATGCGCGGACTGACCATACATAATTACACCACCGTAAACCGGATCGGCTCCAAGGAAACCACTTACGTCGGATACGGCATGTCCAAGCAAGCGGTTGAAACCGACAAAGCGAAAGTGAGCGTAAATGATATCTTCAAAGACTCGGAATCGTTTGATCACGTACTGAGCAAAGAATTTGAAGAATTCCAGATCAACCACCCCGACATTGAGTTATCGTATGAAGAATACACGAAAGCGATTGCCTCTTCCCGCGGATTTGAATACGAATCAATCGGCGATGTCCAAAAGAATCAGGAATTATGGCGGGATCTTCTGGCCGGAGCAGGCATTATCGTGCTCACCATCTTTTGCGCACCGGCAGGTCTCACGGTGGCCGTCGCCTACGGAGGAGCCAATATCGCGAGCGCGGCAACAGGAAAAGACTGGATGACGCAGCGGGAGTTAAACACAGGCGAAAGGTTTGAAAGAGGCGTGTTCGGCGCCCTTGACATCATCCCAGGCGCTGCCGCGGCGAAAGGCTCATTTAAAAGCGCAGCCACAATCGGCCAAATTTCAAGCAAAACAGAACATATGGTACAATCTCTTAAAGACAGCAAAAACATCTGGGCGAACCGCATGAAGGTGAATGGGCTGAAAGCTCAAGACCGGCTCAACGACGCAGGCTTCGCCATTAAAAAACAATTCGCCAAAAGCGCCGACGCTTTGAGCGATATTGCCCGCGGTGCGGAAGCAGGAGCAGGCGGCACCCTCGTCCGAAAAGGGTCCAATTACTCCGCCCACGTCAACGACGCCCATAAGGCTTCGAAAACGAAGATGCAGGATTCGATTCAGCGGGTTGAGAAGGAGATTGAGGCTGGATCCAGCAAAGCTGTTAAAGAAATAAGTAAAGCAGATAAGGCAAAACTGGAAGGCTGGTCTTATCCTCCAAGTGAAGAAAAATATTTAAAATACAAAGAGGTTTATGATAATCCCAAATACTATAATCAAGAGACTGGAGACATCAATTGGCCGCCAAATAACGGATTTGATGGTGAGCCTGTGAAAATGAAACTAGAACAAGGAACCATTATTGATAGATATGGAGGCCCGAATGGAACCTTTGTTTCTCCAGCGGGGATTCCATACGAACAAAGGGCTTTAGCTTTACATAGTGATGATGCACCTTATCATAAATACAAAATATTAATAGAATTTGAAGTCGAAGGTGGGAAAATTGCTCCTTGGTTTGATAGGCCTGGAGGAGGCATTCAATACTTCACAGGAAATACAAAAATTAAGCATTTAGAAACGGGTGAATTGTTCGAAGCTACCGTCGAAAATTTATTGAAATTAGGTTATATAAGGGAAATTAAATAAAAGGGGTGGACTTTTAGTGAATATTAATCAAACACATAAAATTTTGAATAAGTTGGGGAAATCAACTACTCTTGAAGATAGTTGCATTAAAGAGAATGTTGCTCCGTATGAAAATTTTTATATATTGAAGAAAGACAAAGATAAATGGGTTTATGGTTTGTTTATGGTTGAAAGACAAAATAATCCTTATTTGCAAATAACAAAAGAATTTGACAATGAAGTTGAAGGGGCAAAACACTTTTTATTGGATAGGTTATCTTCTTTTTATTTTTTAGAAAAGTTTCAGCTTTTTGTGATGGAACATGAAGAGTTGGATATAGGTGGACCTACATTCGATCAAAGTAAACTTTTTGAAGGCATGTATATATTAGGGATCCCTGCTTCTTTATTTGTTTTGGGACAATCACAAGTAAAAAATAGAGCGATTATGCTAGAGAAGAAAGACGAAACAAGTTCAATTGTCTCTTTTGTCAACGATAAAGGTAATGTGATTCAATCTACAGTAGCAATCCAAAATCAAAGAGCACTGTTTATTGCGTTCAAAAAAGTTTATTTGCTTTATCAATTTGAAAATGAAGTGAAAAACTTGTTGGAAACTGAAGGAATAGCAAATAATTTCTCTGAAGGAGACATAAATACTTTTCTTTCGTAGAATTTTTCATCGGTCACTATAACAGAGGGTTTTGTTTTAATTTAATATCTTTCTGAAAATGAAAAAGGAAACGACAAGTTAGATAGAATAGTTAGTGAATTTTTTAATAATTAATTAAATGGATTTTCTAAACCGAAATTTGAAAAATGAAGAGCAAAAAAACTAAAACGCATGGAAATCGATCTCCATGCGTTTTAAAGATTATCTAACAAAGCAGGTGTGCCAAATGAAAAGACGAACAATACCGTTTCAGTGGAACGAAGATAACCATTTATCTAACTTTAGAAAAAGACTGTACTCCACTATCATTGGCGGAATTATCGGTGATGCACTGGGCGTCCCTGTGGAATTTAAAGCCAGAAACTTAAATATAACTGGAATGACAGGGTACGGGACATATAATCAGCCGCCTGGAACATGGTCAGATGATACATCACTCACTTTGTGTTTAATGGAGAATCTGATCGAAGAAAAAGATGAGACCGAATTGATGAAAAAGTTTGCTGCGTATCGGGAAGGGTATTGGACTCCATACGGCAGCATGTTTGATATTGGCAGAGCCACTGATGATGCAATCGAGCGTTTCAAAAGGGGTGTTCCGATTGAACAATGCGGCGGAGCAACTGAGTTCGATAATGGAAACGGAGCGTTGATGAGAATATCTCCGTTGGCTTTTACACTATGGAACGAATCCGATTTTTCAAAAAGGCAAGCTGAGATCGAACGGTGGGCCTTTATTACACATCGTCATCCCCGATCAACGCTGGGATGCTTCATTTATATAGAATTTTTAATAAACTTATTTGATCATTCTCCTGAAGAGGCATATAAACAAGCTGTTCATTCTTGTCTGGAGAATTTGAGAGGAACCGAGTATGAAAATGAGTTTTCTGCGTATAAGAGGATACTTAATGATGACATTGCGAGAGTTAAAAGAGAAGACATTATGTCAGACGGCTATGTTGTGCACTCTTTAGAAGCGGCATTGTGGTGTTTCCTCAATTCAGACCGTTATTCTGATGCCGTATTGGAAGCAGTGAACCTAGGGGAAGACACAGATACAATTGCCTTTATTACAGGTACGATGGCTGGAATGTATGATCAAATGAAAAGCATCCCGGAAGAATGGATCGCTGCCTTGGCAAGGAAAGAAGACATTCTGGATTTGTCTGAAAGGTTCATTCAGTTCTGCTTTGAAAAATCGGAGCGATAGATTGTCTATGTGAAAAAGAAAATGGCCGGCTGACAGAGCATTTTCTTTTTCACATCAAAAACCACTTGCTTTTCTCCAAAATTCCATCTATAATAAATCATGTCTCAAATATACGGGGCATTAGCTCAGCTGGGAGAGCGCTACACTGGCAGTGTAGAGGTCAGCGGTTCGAGCCCGCTATGCTCCATCTTTAAAACCCTTGATCATTCAAGGGTTTTTTTGTTGCCTTTTTTCGCGAGCCATTTTCCTAGGTTTATGGCCTAGCTGTCCGTACGGTATTTGACGACTGGCCATTTTTCTTTTCGCAGAGCGTTCATCAGCTCAGGGCCTGCATGCAAATGCTCTTCAACCAGTTCTCTCGGAGTCAGCGCCATCCACTGATTTAATGAAATGTCTGCGAAGCGGCTGCTTTTGAATATTTCTAAAAACCACAGGCTTTCGCTGCCTGTATTTTGAATGTAATGTCCCATGGCAAACGGGACATATCCGACATCCCCCGCCCGGTAATTAAAGGTCCGGGCAGTCCCGTTTGCGGCGAATACTGTCATTCGCCCGGTCCCTGAGATATAGTACTGCCATTCATCGTTGTTCGGGTGCCAATGCATTTCCCTCATTCCGCCGGGCTTGACTTCGACAAGCGCGGCGGCGATCGCTGTCGAAATCGGAAAGTTTGAAGAATCAACAATTCGCACCGTTCCGCCGGGTGTTACAATAGGCTTTTGTGCAAACAGCCTGTATGCGAAGCTTTTTGGTACGGTTCCATACGGGTCCGGCACTTTTTGGTTTTCGAGCGGTCCCGGCGCTTTTGCTTGGAAGATGTACCGCTGTTTGTCGGGGATGCGGGCGAAGGCGCTTTCGTGTACACCGAAATTCGCGGCCAGAACATCTTTCGGTGTGTGTGCGAACCAATCGGTAATCGTGAAGGTATCGAACTCGGAGAAGTTCCCGTCATCAAAAACGAGGAGAAATTCGCAGCCATCCTCAAGCCCTTGAATCGAGTGCGGTATTCCGGCGGGAAAGAACCACAAATCTCCGGGGCCGACATCGGCGATAAAGTTTCGGCCGTCCTGATCGACGGCGGTAATGCGCGCATGGCCCAAAATCATGTAAGCCCATTCCGATTGCTTATGCCAATGCAACTCGCGAACCCCGCCTGGCGTCAGCCGCATATTGACGCCGGCAATCGTCGTTGATACCGGCAGTTCCCGGGCTGTTATTTCACGGGACCAGCCGCCATGATTTAACTGCATATGTGTGTCTGAAAAAGAAAACTTTAAATTAGGGATTGCTCCGGCATCTGTTTTTGGAGGAACGAACATGTCGGGATTCTCTAAATCCCGCATCACGTCGCGGGGGCCAAAATCGGTCGCGCCCGCACCATCGTTTCTTATTGGATGCGGCACGTGATTGTACCAAGCTGGAGTCCCGGCTGTTCTTTTCATGCGGAAAGCTCCCTTCACAGGTCGTGTATACCGAAATTTATGACAGGGACGCTTAAAATATATCAAATCGGAGCCTTATTAAGACACTTTTAAAAAACTAGATGGACAGATTTGCATTTCCTTTGGCAGCAGAAGGAAACCTTCGATTTAAAGTCTGCACGGCACGGGCTCCTGCTGTTTGCCTTCCACCGCTAACGATTACTGGCTGAATGATTTCGCCCGAAGCTGAATAAGAATGAGATAGAAAGCATCCGGGCAATTTTCGAACGGCTACATGAAATGAATACTATGGGACAAGAAAGAAGGGAGCGTTGATGAAAAAGCTTTGCCGTGAAGTTTGGGTAGAGGTAAATCTTGATGCGATCAAAAAAAATTTGCGCGCGTTTCGGCGGCATATTCCGAAAAAGAGCAAAATTATGGCTGTCGTAAAAGCGAATGCTTATGGTCACGGATCGGTGGAAGTTGCACGCCATGCACTTGAACATGGTGCGAGTGAGCTCGCCGTTGCCTCGGTGGAGGAAGCGGTCGTTTTACGAAAAGCGGGGATTAAAGCGCCGATCCTTGTGCTTGGTTTCACCCCGCTGAGCTGTGTGAAAGAAGCGGCAGCTTGGAATATATCGTTATCAGCTTTTCAAGTTGACTGGATTAAAGAAGCGAACGAGATATTGGAAAATGAAGCAGATCCTAACCGGCTGGCTGTTCATATCAATGTGGATACCGGCATGGGGCGTTTAGGTGTACGAACAAAGGAAAAGCTTTTAGCAATCGTGGAAGCGCTGACGGCAAGTGAAAACCTCGAATGGGAAGGAATTTTTACGCATTTTTCCACAGCTGACGAACCGGATACTGAGCTAACCATGATTCAACACGAAAAGTTTATCAGCTTTCTTCGCTTTCTGAAAGAACAAGGCTTTAAGCTGCCTACGGTGCATATGAACAATACGGCCGCGGCGATCGCTTTTCCGGAATTCAGCGCTGATATGATTCGCTTAGGCATCGGAATGTATGGATTATATCCTTCCGATTATATCAGGCAGCTTAATCTCGTTAAGCTTGTGCCTGCACTAAGCTTGAAGGCGCGAATCGCTTATGTGAAAACCATGTTGACTGAACCGCGGACGGTTAGTTATGGTGCTACATATGTTGCAGAGCGCGGGGAAGTCATTGCCACAATTCCGGTCGGCTATGCTGACGGCTATTCCCGTGAACTTTCCAACCGCGGTTTTATTCTTCATCGAGGAAGACGAGTGCCGGTGGCGGGAAGAGTAACAATGGATATGATAATGGTCAGTCTGGGAGAGGGTGAAGGTAAACAAGGAGAGGAAGTCGTGATTTACGGCCGGCAAAAGGGAGCAGAGATATCTGTTGATGAAATTGCGGAAATGCTTGATACGATCAACTATGAAGTGGTATCTACCATAAGCTGGCGCGTCCCTCGTTTTTATATAAGAGACGGCGAGATTTTTAAAAAGTCGACCCCGCTGTTATACGTGTAGTTTTCCCATACTCACAGGCCGTTTGCTCGATCATTGATCAAAATAAAAAAGAGCAATTTCTTGACAAAAAAATTTATTTATGCTATAATTTACTAATTAAATATTGGTGTGTATAATAGGATTCTCCTGGCCGGGAGAATCCTATTTTTTTGCGTTTATGAAGGAGTGTCCGACATGAAAAAAGATGAATCGAGTATAACGTCCCTTATTTCGGCTTTTGGCAGAGCTTATCACAGCCAGTATGATGAACCAAAAATCTTTGATGATAATCTGGCCAAATCGCTCATTTCCCAACAAGAATTTGCTGATATCAAAAACAGCTTCATTCAAGGCATACAGTTCTTCAACAAAGCTATAGCGGAAAAATACGAGGGAGACGATGAAGAAATATTAAGATGGATCACACAAGTTCAGCTCTCTCCGACGCCGCTCGCCCGTGCCGCTTATTGCGAAAGAGTGCTGCATCATGAGATTCGGCTTGGGACAGAACAATACGTGATTCTTGGGGCAGGGCTGGATACTTTCTGTTTTCGGAACCTAGAGTTAAAGGACAAAATTGATATCTTTGAAATTGACCACCCAGCGACACAGAAATTGAAAAAGGAAAAGCTGGACAAAGCCGGTTTTCACATCCCGGACCACCTTCATTTTATTCCTTTGGACTTTGCCAAGTCGTTTTCTTATCAAGAATTGGCTGATAAGGGTTTTCATTTTAACAAAAAAACGTTCTTCAGCTTTTTAGGCGTTTCTTACTACTTAACAAAGGAAGAAACCGAAAAACTGCTCGGGGAATTAATGGCTGACCTCCCTTCAGGCAGTTCGATCGTTTTCGATTATGCTGATGAAAACTTGTTTAAAGAGAAAGGCTTCTTCAACAGGGTGGAAAATATGGTAAAAATGGCAGCGGCAGGAGGAGAACCGATGAAATCATGCTATTCGTATCAGAAAATACAGCACATGCTGCAGCAATCCGGACTGCTCGTTTACGAGCATTTATCACCTTCAGATATTCAAGGGCGTTATTTTAAAAATCGAAAAGATGATCTGTCAGCCTTTGAAACGATTCATTACATTCATGCCGTAAAAAAATAAACATAAATCTAGAAAAACGCCCGGGGCCGGGCGTTTTTCCTATTTAAGCCGCGCGGTCGTCTTTCTGTTTTTCTTGGGGGAGTACAAGCTGTTTAGGAGGGCATTTGCGCTGCGTCAATTCGGACACAGCGAAGATCGTCATAAATGCTGTGACTGCAGCCAGCGTCCGGAAAGGAAAGAGGACCGTGCCGTCTTCAATCATCGGATACGGCAGAAGCGGCGGAATGCCGAATGCGGGTTCACCACCGCCGAGCCTCAGAATGACTGCAACTGCAAATCCAGCAATCGACCCGTAAAGATTTGCTCTTTTATAAAAGAGGGCCATTGTTAACTGGGGAAAAAGAATGCAATAAACTAAATCCGAAGCCAAATACCATAAAGTATAAACGCTTTTGACATTCAGCGCGATGACCGCTGCTCCCGCGCCGAACAAAATGATTGAGCGTTTGACGACTTTTTGCAGCTGTTTTTGGGTGGCCTTCGGCTTGATGAGCGGACGGTAAATATTCCATGCGGCCATTGATGATGCCGATAGAATCGATGAGTCCATGCTTGACATGACGGCTGCTGCGATTGCACCCAAGCCGAGGCCTGCGATGATTCCTGGCGTCAAATACGCAAGCGTTTGCGGCAAAATCATCGCCGGGTTATCCGGAGCGCTCGCTCCGAACAGGCTCCAATCGGTACTGTTTCCGGCAGCTCCGATGATTACGCACGGAATGGCGGCAATGATGCAGATCACTCCGGCAATTATCGACTGCCACATGGCGGCGCTTTCCGATTTTGCCGAAAGAACGCGCTGAAAGTACACCTGCCATGCGATACCTCCGAAAATTAAGAGGAGCGCATTATCCCACCAGTTCCAAAACAGGTTTCCCCAATCCGGGTTTTTCCAGCCGTCCAACGGTGGAAGCAGATTGGCGCTGCTGCCGAAATCGTGCCTGTAATTTGCCCATACGCTATCGAGAGCACCGACATTCGACAATACAAATGGGACGACTAAAAACAGCCCGAGCAAAATGACAATCATTTGAAAGACATCTGTGAAAGCAACTGCCCACATGCCTCCGGCCACCGTATAAGCGATGGCGATCATCGCCGAAAGAATAATCGACGTTTGGAAATCGATATTCAGAATCATTCCGAAAGTCGTGCCCAATGCCGTTAAGATCGCGGCGCTCCAAAACAATTCTCCTAACAGCGCCGGTATATATAAAACGCCGGCCATCCGCTTACCGAAGCGCTGTTCGAGAGGATCGATAATGGTCATAAATTGATGACGGCGCATTTTTCTGGCGAAGAAAATACCGCCGATAATCAGGCTCAATGCGTAGCCCCAAGGCGCTTGGGCCCAGATGAGGCCGTCGCTGTAAGTCGATTCGGCCGTTCCGTTAATATATCCGCCGCCGACCCATGTTGCGGCCATCGTCACCATTCCGACGAAAAACGGCATGCTCCTTTTTGCCACGATCATATCGGAAAAAGAATTTGATTTCTTTGCTGCGTAAAAAGCGCCTAAATAATAGGTGAAAGCAAAGAATATCATCATGGAGATAAAGCCGCCCCAATGAATGTCCGCATTCGAAATGCCGATATACGCGAGTATGCCTCCCGCAAACAGCGCAAAAATACCTAATTTGATCCAGTTTTTTTTCTTCTCAGCATAATTCATGTATGCACATCGCCTCCGAAAATATTTTTTGAATTTTCTTGAAATTAAAATATGAAAAAAGGTTTTGCCCCACTCTGGGAAGTATGCAAATTGCTGACTTCAGAGCGGATAAAACCTTTTTATTTCTTGTTATCAATCGGTATAAACTCAAAAATCTCTCCGGATTGGACAGATTTAGCGAGTCTCAGCAGCCAGTCATAATACGGTTTTGAATGTTCAAGCTGGTCATAAAGAGTTCTCGCTTCCTCTTTTATGCTTTCGTCAAGCCCTTCGCTTTCGATGATGTCCTCCAATGCTTTTTGAGCGTCTTGAATAGCCATGAGATTCACTTTGACTTCCCTTTCCCATTTTTTAGGGAAAAAGCTTGTGAAAAATTTGAAGAAATCCTTTTCAGCAACAAAGCTGTGTTTTCTTCTTCCTCTGTGGAATGTCTTTTTGACGACGTTTAAGTCTTGGAGCTTTTTTACGCTTGTGCTCATGCTGGGCTTGCTCATTTGCAGTTCTTCCCGCATTTCGTCCAGCGTCATTTCATCCGAAAGGTACATCGTTCCGTACAAAATGCCCGCACTCCGGGTAATGCCGTACAGATCCATTGTTTCTGCGATTGAATCAATGACAAGATCTTTTGCCTGTGCGATCGTTTCTTTTGCTGAAACATCACGGGGATTGTCCATAACTTGCCTCCTTTCACAGGAGCGGAACATCGGCATTGCAGATTCAATGCCCCCCGAAAAATCGGGGATTGTTCTAAAATCCGCGTTAAGTTTGTTAAGTTATTTCTGTATGTTCTTTATCTTAACGAAAGAAATTGAAATGTCAAAATCAAAAATTTTTTTCAAACGGTCTCAGCCCATGTGAGCTCTGCATTCACATAAAATTCAAAAAAAATAATCAGCCTGATTTGCTTTGACACAAAAAATGGCGCATGATAAATTCAAAGTGTTCAAAACATTAAATTTTTATTTAACAAACTTTGCGTAATGAGGAGGCTGCTTTTATGAGTCAAACACTTTTCATTGACGGAAAGTGGGTGGGCGCCAAAAAAGGCGAGACTCGCCAAATTATCAATCCTTACAATCAAGAGCATATTGAAACCGTCAGTGAAGGAGACAGAGAAGACGCTGTTAGGGCGATTGCTGCAGCGCGCCGCGCATTTGACGACGGCGAGTGGGCGAATACGCCGGGTCTTGAACGAGGCAACATCGTATTAAAGATCGCCGAACTGATCAGACGCGACCACGAAGAGCTGGCAGAACTTGAATCGCTTGATACCGGCAAGACGATTGAAGAAAGCAGAGCCGATATGGATGATATTGCAAACGTATTTCAATATTATGCAGGGCTTGCGGATAAAGACGGCGGAGAAGTCATTTCTTCACCGATCCCCGATTCTAAAAGCAAAATTGTCAGGGAGCCGGTCGGTGTCTGCGGGCAGATCACACCGTGGAACTATCCGCTCCTGCAGGCAAGCTGGAAAATCGCTCCGGCTTTGGCGGCGGGCAACACGATCGTTGTCAAACCAAGTGAAATCACACCGCTGACAACCATTAAGATCTTCAAGCTGATGGAAGAAGCCGGTGTGCCTGAAGGGGTGGCCAACCTTGTTCTCGGCCCCGGGGCGACTGTCGGCGATGAACTTGCCAGAAATAAAGACGTCGACTTAATTTCCTTCACCGGCGGAATTGAAACCGGAAAGAAAATCATGCAGGCTGCAAGTACGAATGTGAAAAAAATTGCGCTTGAGCTTGGCGGGAAAAATCCGAATATTGTGTTTAAAGACGCAGATTTTGACGTAGCGGTTGACCAGGCGCTGAATGCGGTATTTTTCCACGCAGGACAGGTTTGCTCTGCGGGCGCTCGTCTTCTCGTTGAAGAGTCCATTCATGATGAGTTTGTCGCAGAGCTTGTCAAGCGTGCGAAAAAAATCAAGCTTGGCAACGGATTTCACGAGGAGACACAGAGCGGTCCGCTTATTTCAGCTGAACACCGCAGCAAAGTTGAAAAATATGTGGAAATCGGCTTGCAAGAAGGCGCCAAGCTGGAAACAGGCGGAAAACGTCCGGAGGACCCTGAACTTGCAAATGGCTTCTTCTATCTGCCGACAATCTTCTCGAGCTGTACATCAGATATGAGAATCGTTAAGGAAGAAGTATTCGGTCCTGTATTAACAGTTGAAACATTTAAAACAGAAGAAGAGGTTGTCTCACTTGCGAACGATACGATTTACGGCCTTGCCGGCGCCGTTTGGTCAAAAGACATCGAAAAAGCGGAGCGCGTCGCTTCCAAACTGCGCATGGGAACCGTCTGGATCAATGACTTCCACCCTTATTTCGCACAAGCGCCTTGGGGAGGTTACAAGCAGTCAGGCATCGGCCGCGAGCTTGGCCGCATGGGCCTTGAAGAATACACAGAAGTGAAGCATGTCTACCGC
The DNA here is from genome assembly GCF_037969865.1 of Bacillus sp. FSL R7-0646. Classification (NCBI taxonomy): domain Bacteria; kingdom Bacillati; phylum Bacillota; class Bacilli; order Caryophanales; family Bacillaceae; genus Bacillus; species Bacillus sp. FSL R7-0646. Next base: position 3,126,993 of record NZ_CP150217.1, on the reverse strand, counting down.
AATACGAAACCGGCGGCTGTCAATTGGTTTAAAGCATAAGAAGGAGGAGACTATTCATGGCTTTAAATATGAAAGTAGAAGCGATGAACAAATTCCACACGTTTGAAATCCCTACCGTCATTAAGCATGGAATCGGAGCCGTTAAACATGTGGGGGAAGAAGTGAAAAAGCTTGGCGTTTCAAAAGCGCTGCTTGTCACAGACCCTGGCATCTACAAAGCCGGTGTAACAAACCCGGTCGTTGTATCCCTTCAGGAAGCAGGCGTAGAAGTTGCCGTCTTTAATAAAGTCGAGCCGAATCCGCCTGTCCGTCTTGTCGCTGAAGGTTCCAAACTGTATGCTGAAGAAAACTGCGACGGCCTTGTCGCGGTCGGCGGCGGAAGCTCAATGGATACGGCGAAAGCGATCGGAGTTGAAGCCACTCATGAAGGCTCAGTCCTTGACTATGAAGCGGCAGAAGGAAAAAAGCCGCTTGAAAACCGGATTCCTCCGCTTACAACGATCCCGACGACTGCCGGAACCGGCTCAGAAGTTACACAATGGGCGGTTATCACAGATGAAGAGCGCGAATTTAAATTCAATACGGGCGGCCCGCTGATTGCAGCTCATTTGACAATTATCGATCCTGAATTGCATGTATCAATGCCTCCGCACGTAACAGCGATGACCGGCGTTGACGCTTTGGCTCATGCCATCGAGTGCTATACGATGAAATTTGCCCAGCCGATTACTGACGCGGTGGCCCTTCTTGCGATCGAATACGGCGCACATTACATCCGCAGAGCGTTTGCCGATGGAGAAGATCTTGAAGCGAGATACGGCATGGCGCAGGCGGCCATGCTTGCAGGCCTTTCTTACGGAAGCGAATCCGCAGGCGCTGCTCACGCGATGAGCCAGACGCTCGGAGGGATCATCCCTGTCGCGCACGGCCAATGTGTGGCGGCGATGATGGGCCCTGTAATGGAATACAACTGGAAAGGCTACCCTGAAAAATTTGCCCGCATTGCAAAAGCGTTCGGAATTGACACAAGCGGCATGTCTGCAGTTGAAGCGGCTAAAGCTGCGGTGAACTGGATGTATCAGCTTGTGGAAGACTTAGAGATTCCTAGTCTTGAAGAGCAAGGCGTATCATCTGACATGATCGACCGCCTTTCAAAAGAAGCGATGAAAGATCCGCAAACGGTCGGTAACCCTAGAGACCTGAACGAAAAAGCGTACAATTGGATTTACAAACGCTGCTTCAATTTAACCCCGAAAACTGTCTGAAAAAATTGAAAAAGCCCGTTGTGTGCAGCACACAGCGGGCTTTTTCAATTTGAGAAAAAAAGGGAGGCAATGTAAAATAAATCACATCTTGAAAAAAAGGGGATGGGTTGAATGTGGAAGAAGCGCACGGCTGTGGCGGAGCACGTATACATAGCGGACACAGCGTCATTTGTGACAGAGAAACAGGCAAAGATCGTAATCGATTACGGGGGCATACCGGGGGATCTGCATTTTGGACTGACGAAAAAAGCCGGGGCAAGGGAGCCGATGTATAAAAGAGGAACGGAGATTTTCAACAGGAGGCAGATTTCTATCGTCTCGGTAGAAGAGTGCCTTGAAATTGCCGGACGGCTGAACATTCCGGCGGTCCTTCCGGAATGGCTCGGGGCCAATATCGCATTAAGCGGCCTGCCTGATTTAACCTCATTAAGAGAAGGAAGCAGAATCGTTTTTCCAAGCGGCGCCTCTTTGTTGAGCGAGGGCGAGAATGAGCCGTGCATTCAGCCCGGAGAAGTCATTCAGGAGCAGTTTCCCGACAAACCGAAGCTTGCTTCGCGCTTTGTGCGCCATGCGATGGGAAGAAGGGGAATCGTCTGCATCGTTGAACGCCCGGGCCTGATCCATCAAGGCGACCAAGCAGAAGTGTGGGCGTATTCGCCTGCTGCCATGAAAGACGCCAGGTCGTTTGCCTAGGCGGATGAAAAGCCCCGAGTCTCTAAGAGCCGGGGCTTTCCGCTTATTACAACAGTTTCTGCTTGACTTCTTTGATCTGTTTAATATGTCTTCTTTCATGATGGCCGATGAAGTCGAGCCACTGCCTGACCGTAAGCTCTTCGAAAATCGGATGCGGCAGCACCCTTTGAAAATCTTCATCGTGAAAGGCGGCGATGACTGAAGTTAATTGTGTTCTGACATTGTCGAGCTCAGCTTTGAGGGTTAAAGCATCCGCTGTTTTTCTTTCCGGCTCCGCATATGGAGGCGCCTTTCGTTTGGAGCTTCTGTCTTCCAACTGATGAACCGGTTTATCTTCGATTGATTTAACCGGTGCATGCTTGATTTGTTCCTTCAAGATTTGAAGTGCCATCAGATCGATTTTTTTCAGGTGGTCGATCACTTCTTGAATGCTCCATTCGTCTTCCGCCGGCCTTTTATTCAGCATTTCGTCTGACAGGCCTTGAATCTCGCTCCAAAGTTCTTTTCTCGCTTCATTAAAAATGCTCATCATATCCCCTCCTAGTTTTAACTGTACCATATCGAAGGCTGGTAAAATAACCAAAAAACACTCGATTTTCGCATCGCCATCGGATATGCTTAAGAAAAAAATGAAAAGAAGGAAGGATTTCATTTTGAGAACCACATTGTACCCGTATATAGCATTAGTGGTCGGGGTGTTGGCTGTGTCTTCCTCCGCCATCTTCGTCAGGCTGTCAACAGCTGATGCTGGAATCATCGCTTTTTATCGTCTCTTTTTTTCCGCTTTGCTGATCTTTCCTTTTTTCTGGGGAAAAAGAAAAGAAGTCTTGGGTTTTTCGAAAAAAGACTGGCTGTTTTCCGCGGCAGCGGGATTCTTTTTAGCATTTCATTTTATTTTATGGTTTCGCTCGCTTGAATACACGTCTGTGGCGAGCTCGGTTGTTCTTGTTACGCTGCAGCCGATCTTTTCCTTTATCGGTACATATTTTTTATTTAAAGAAAGAGTCTCGTTCGCTGGGATCATCAGTGCGCTTCTCGCGATCGGCGGAAGCGTGTACATCAGCTGGGGGGATTTCAAAGTAAGCGGCCAGGCGCTCTACGGCGATATCCTGGCGCTTTTGGCATGTGCGCTTGTGACGGCATATCTGCTGTTTGGCCAGCATGTCAGAAAACGCCACAGCTTGACCGTTTACACTTTTATTGTATATGGAATCAGCGCCCTCACTTTATGTCTATACTGCCTGTTTTCGGGCGCCGCCTTTTTTTCTTATCCTGCGTCAGATTGGGGTTACTTCTTTCTGCTTGCCGTCATTCCGACTTTGCTCGGCCACTCGCTCTTTAACTGGGTGCTGAAATGGCTGAGCACAAATATGATTTCTGTGGCGATTTTATTTGAACCCGTCGGAGCGGTTGCGCTGGCGTATTGGATTTTAGACGAATCCGTCATGATGACGCAGGTGATCGGCGGAGCGGTCATTTTTTCAGGCATCATCCTGTTCATGGCCTCGCAAAGCATACGGAAAAACAACGTCCCGGCGGTGAAAGGGAAAACGCCCAAGGCGCTTTAAAGTCCGCGCTTTATCCAGTCAAAATATCTTCGCTTGAATAGCGGATGTTTTCCTTTTCAGGTCTGGCCAGGGAAAACGCCAATGTGAGCGGCCCGAGTTTTCCGAGAAACATAATGAAAACAATCAGCATCTTCCCGATAGGGGACAGGTCGGCCGTAATCCCCATTGACAGGCCGACCGTGCCGAAAGCTGAAACGACTTCAAACAAAATCGCCAAAAACGGTATAGGTTCTGTCATATTTAAAATAAAGATGGCCGTTAAAATCAACAGCACGCTGATTGTTGAAATAGCGAGCGACCGGAGGATCAATTGGTCTTTCAGCGTTTTTTTGGCTATTGAAATATGTTTTTTGCCCTTTAAAAAAGTGATAACCGACAGAAGAATGACAAGAAACGTCGTCAGCTTGATTCCTCCGCCGGTCGATGCGCTCCCCGCTCCGACAAACATAAGAAGGAGCAAAAGCGTGATCGTGCTTTCGCGCAGGCTTCCGATGTCTGTCGTGTTAAATCCTGCTGTTCTCGGGGTCACAGCCTGAAAATAGGCGCCCCAAAGTTTTTCAGCTAGCGGAAGCATTCCCAGCGTTTTTTGATTTTGATACTCAAGCAGAAAAATAAGGATCATGGCTGCCAAATTGACGATAAACGTACCGTATATCATCAATTTCGAATGAAGGCTCAACTTTTTAAAGCTCCGCTTATGCCATAAATCGGACAATACAGTAAATCCTATCCCGCCGACGATGAACAAAAAACTGATCACCAGGTTGACGAGCGGATCGCCTTCATACCGCATTAAACTGTCCGGCCATATGGAAAATCCCGCATTGTTAAAGGAGGAAACCGCATGGAACAGGCTGTAGTAGATGCCGCGGGCGAGACCGTATTCAGGAATCCATTTGACAGCAAGTATCAGCATGGCCAGCATTTCAATCGCGAAGGAGTAAATAAACAAACTCTTGATCAGTTTAATAATCCCGCCTAAAGAAGTCTGATTAAGCGACTGCTGAATCAACAGCCGTTCTTTCAGGCCGATTTTTTTCCCGAGCATGATAAAAATGAGCACCGCAAAAGACATGATGCCGAGTCCCCCGAGCTGGATGAGAACGAGAATAATAAGCTGACCAAACATCGTATAATCCGTGCCTGTATCAACGACGGCCAGACCGGTAACAGTCATCGCCGAGGTCGATGTAAAAAGCGTATCAATCCAGCCTATAGGCTTGGGCGTTGCTGCCGGCAGCTTCAATAAAAGGGTTCCTAATATGATGAAAAATAAAAACACTAGCACGAGCAGTTGGGACGGGCTTAATTGTATCTGTTTAAACTTCACGGTTAATCGCCCTTTTTTTCAAAGGTCTCAATATCTTTATTTTGCCCGATCACAATCAAAATATCGTTTTCATATATCATGTCATCAGCGCTCGGTGCGATGATGAAATGCCCGTCCCTTTTTATGCCGACGATATTGCAGCCGAAGTTGGCGCGTACGTCGATATCCCCCAGGCTTCTTTTGTCCAGCTTTTTAGTGGCCACAATTTCGACGATGCTGTAGTTTGGCGACAGCTCGACAAAATCGATCATCTTTTCCGACGTGATATGGCTGGCTATCCGCTTGGCCATATCTTTTTCAGGATGAATGATACGATGGACGCCGATTTTATGGAGAACTTTTTGGTGATAGTCATTTTGTGCTTTCGTCCATACTTTGGGGACGCCCATTTCAATCAGCAAAAGCGAGGTCAGAATGCTTGCTTCAATGTCATCGCCAAATGATACAAATGCGTGGTCAATGTTGCGTATCCCGATTTGTTTCAAGGTCTTTTCATCAACGGCGTTGGCGCAAATGGTGTAGGTTGCATAAGTAGAATATTCGTTTACTTTTTCTTCTGATTTGTCGATGCCTAAGACTTCCGCCCCTTTTGCGTGGAAGGCTTTCACAAGGCTGCCGCCGAACTGGCCGAGCCCGAAAACGGCGTAAGATTTCTGCATCCGTATTCACCCTTTTACCTGTTTTTCTTATAGTGTTTACTTTTTTTAAGAAAAACACACTGGGATGTACAAGAATCCGGAAGGTGAAGCCGGAGGGCGCTTTGAGGCGGCTGCGGTGTCAGCTGATCGATCCGCCCGTTTCGCGAATATCTTTTTCGTGCAGGGCGGAGATGACCGCAGCTATTCTAAGTCCTTCGACGATCGTTTCAAGGCTGAGACTCGGCTCGGGTTTATCGATTGTTTGTTCGGGGAGAAACGGAATGTGGATGAACCCTCCGCGGATGTTTGCCGAGGTGCGGTCTATACGGTGCATTAACTGGTAAAAGAGATGGTTGCATACGAAAGTTCCCGCTGAATTGGAGACGGAGGCCGGTATTCCGTTTTTTCTCAACTCTTTCACAATGAGCTTGATCGGAAGCGCGGACCAGTAAGCAGCAGGCCCGTCTGCCGCGATGGGTTCATCGATCGGTTCCCGGTCTTCATTATCCGGAATGCGAGCATCATCGATGTTGATTGCGATGCGTTCCGGCGTAATATGAGCCCTGCCGCCTGCTTGCCCTGCGCAAATGACGACATCGGGTTTGTGCTTTTCGATCGCTTTTTTCAAAACGGCCGCTGAATGATGAAAAACGGTCGGAATCTGCTCCGCTGCGATAGAGACGCCTTCTGCTTCCTCTCCGTTCAGCCGTTTTACAGCTTCCCAGGACGGATTGACTGTTTCTCCCCCAAAGGGGTCAAATCCTGTCAGCAGTACTTTCTTTCCCATATCGATCACTCCTGAATATGAATGTAAAGTGCAAAATACCCATTCAGCAGATGTCTGAATGGGTATTTTGAGGATGTAGTCACCCGCCTGCTCCACGAGAAGCCAAAAGTATCTCATTGCTTTGGGAAGCCGCTTCAGGAGCGTGATTTGCAAACGAAAAGCTGAAAACAGTGCCTAATACAAATACAGCTAACAACACTTTTTTCATCCTATTCTCCTCCTCTTCCGGCAAGTTTACTTGCCTTGTCTGTTTTAATGTAGAAATATATGGCTTCTTCGTATAACTTATTTTCCCTATAGTAATTCGCTACGTCCATCAGCAATTCCTCCAGATCAACCCATGCTTTTTTATCTTCTAATTGGTGAATAAAGTCCTTGATTACTTCCAGTTTATTCTGACAATCGGAATGTAATGTATATAAAGTTTTGAATTTTAATTCGAAAATTTCGCTATTCACTTCTTGAGCTTTTTTAAAGCCTGTGTCGATCCATTTAAAAGCTTGGTCGGGATCGTTGGTTTTGAAAAGAGACCTTGTGTTTTCATATACACATAGAAGGTAAGCATACTTGGCTTTCGTTTCAAAGTCTTTGATTGCAAAAGCTTTATTATAATACTTCAGCGCTTCTTCGTGTTTATCTTCCTTACTCTTCAAAAAGCCCATATTATAGTAGGTATAAGGCAAAAGATATTGGTCGCCGATTTTTTCGGTTTTTTCAATTGCTTCCTTTAACAATACTTCACTTTCGGCAAACTTAAATTGGTCAATATAATTGAGCCCGATCAGCATTTTGCAGTTGATGACCCGCTTGGCATACCCGTCATACCCTTGGAAGATGCCTGAGGCAATGTTGATGTGGTGAATCGACAGCCATGTCGCTTTTAAGTTGTAATACAAAACACCGATTTTATAATGAAATTCGGCTTTTTCAATTTCATTTTGAATGACGCTCAGCCTTTTTTCCGCTATTCTGAAAAAATTAAGCGCTTCTGTATGGTTTTGCTTGTAGTCTTCATAAATCCCTTTGAACAGATAAAAATAATAATTCAGCTTATCGTCCGTACTTTTTGGATCTTTGTCCTTAAAACTGATGGCTTCCAATTTTTCTGTGGAAGATTGGGAGATATCTTCAAGAAGAAGCCTTAAGCGAAAATCCAGCATTTGATAATAGAGAAGAACGTCATGATCTTCTTCCATCTTTTCAATTGCTTTATCTATGTCATCTTTCATTTCGATTGAACCTGAAATGTCTCGTTTTTTCATCAGTATGTACCAGTCGTTCAGCATATTGGCGACTTCTTGAGAAGCCACGGCTTTGGCCATTCTTTTCCCTCCAATCTTTGTGAATTTTTTGTAAATTGAAGTTCTATTAATCATAGCATAAACTGCCGCCGTCTGTGAATAACACGGAAATGCATGTTTGTTGGCGAAAAAATTCATTCCCGAAATTAAATCGTCATTTTCCAAAAAAAGTGCGCGAAAAAAGCGAAAACCGCGCCAAGCGGAATACAGGAGATCATTGCGGTTCCGTTGACCAGCCCGTCAGCCCCGCTTATTTTCAGGGCTTCCCGATAGCCTATTAAAAAGTGGATGATCGATAGGACATAACATAAGAGCATCATATAGTAAGGATTCATTTGTATACCCTCCTCTATTCGCTTTACTATATTACATTCAATAGAGGGAAAGATTATGCCTGTTTAAGTAGGAAAAAGAACAAAATATTATAGACGAAAAGATTTTCAATTACAATACATGTTTTTAAAAATATTTCCACTATAATCAAAATGAAAGATAAATTTAGGGGGTCATACAAAATGAAAAAAAGGCTGATGTCACTATTGGTCTGCATCCTGGTTTTAGTGCCGGCAGCAGGAGCTTTTGCCGCGCCGAAACAGGCCGAGCTTAAAGATTATCTTGAAGAAATAGGAATGACAGAAAAAGAATTGGAAGCCTATTTGCAGGATACATATGATGAGAGTTTAAAAGGTTTTGACTCGGTGGAAGAGTTGAAAGACTTTTTAGGGCAAAGACTGACTAAAAAGCTTTTGGCATCCTATTTGAAAGAATACGGATTGAGCGAAAAAGAAGCGGCTGACCTATTTGTTGAAAATGGCTATATGGAAAGCGGCCAAAACATTCTCGACGTGTTTATGTTTGAATACGAATTGGACGATGCGCTCTACACCGTGACATATGAAGAAGACGATTTTCAGATCGGAAACATGTTTCAAGAATTGGGTGTGGATGATCAGGAGTGGGAAAGACTCGTGAATCACCTCCGAAAAGTGCGCGATAACAATCCGAACCTTGAAAATGACTTGATGGCTCTTGGAGAACGTCTTGAAGCGGTAGCCGATTTCGAGTCTGTATCAGAGCTGTCAGCTCAGGATATCGCTGAAATGCTGTCCATTTTAAACGATCTTCAGAAGACGCTCGAAGTGAAAACGAAATATTATCTTGTTAAAGACGGAAAGAAAAAAGAAGTGTCTTTGACGACGCTTGTCAGTGCTGAAGATCTGAAGGGAGCAAGCCTCCTAGTGGAAGTATACGATCTGCAGGGCAATTTCATTTTGGATGTATTGCTGACGCCTGAAATGATCGGATCTGATTTAATTCATGACACAGGGTCGAAAGTGAAGCAAACCCAAACGGCTGTTAAACACGACGCAAAGAAATCTCATGTGAAAAAGACGGTTAAAGGTGCAAAGCTTCCGAAAACGGCCGGGCATTACGCAGAATGGTCGATCTTTGGCGCCGTTCTGATGTTTGGCGGATTGTTTATGGTCAGAAGGCTTCGAAAAGCGGCTTAACATTTTACTTCCCATTCTAAGTCTGTATAGAATGGGAAGTTTTTATAAGGAGTGAAAGGAAATTAAGGCACATCGAAAAAAGATCATCTGGCTTGCAGCCATTGCGATGGTTGCGTGCGGCGCTTATTTTACAACAACGAATGTGTTCAAGCTGATGCACGGCTACGCTCTATTTTCATTTCAGCAGATGAAAGAAGAGGAAAAGCCTGAAAAACCTCCGATTCAGACGACGAAAAAAGAAAAGACGGCAATTGATCAAACATTTGAAACCGGGGAGAAAATCGGTGATCTTGTTATTCCGAAAATCAATGCAAGGCTTCCGATATATCACGGAACAGATGAAGACGAGCTGCAAAAAGGCGTGGGCCATTTCGCAGGATCCGTTCTGCCTGGAGAAGATGACAACTCGGTTTTATCAGGCCACCGGGATACGGTTTTCCGAAAACTCGGCCGAGTGGGGAAAGGCGATCAGTTAATTGTTGAAGCTTCCTACGGAACTTTTACATACAAAGTGAAAAAGGTCCGAATCGTGGATGCGGATGACCGGACGGTGATAGTTCCAAAGCCGAGAGCGACATTGACGGTTTCCACCTGCTATCCTTTTGACTTTATCGGTTCAGCACCGGAGCGGTATATATTGGTCGCAGATTTGATTAAAACATAAAAAACAGCGGAATCTCAGGCGAATCCGCTGTTTTTTTATGTTATCTCATGTTTGTTCTGTTTTCTAGAAGTCTTGGTGCGGTTAGCAGCAGTATACAAAGGACGATTGTGCAGACAATGAAAGACGGAAGCATATACGTTCCATTATATACCAATGAATAAATCCATACCGGAGTGCCTTTAGGCGCATAGTTTCCAAAAAAGACAGCGCCGCTGATGACATGTGCGAGAAATTTCAGTCCGCTTCCAAGAAGGACGGCCAGCATAACATAGGAAATGATCTTTCCTTTTTGTTTCTCAAATGAAGCATTTCGGATCGATCCGGCAAAAAAGCCGCCGATTCCCGCGGCCGTAGGCGCGATAAAGTAATCAAGAAGAAGCTGCAGAGGATGAACAACGTAAAATCCTCCAGTGACAAATTGAAGCAATCCGGCTAAAAACCCGGTCGCCAGCCCTGCCTTGAGCCCCCATCTAAAGGAGATCAGGAAGATCGGAATCATCATGACGGCGATTGAACCGCCTTGAGGCATTTTTAAAAACATTCCGGACACCATATCAAGTATAAGTGCTATTCCTGTCATAATCGCAATTTCAATCAGCTGTACAAGTTGTTTAGATTGATTCATCATAACCCTCACTTTTGATGAACAAAGGGATACTGGACTTCTTTCCCAATAAAAAAAGCAATGCGGGGAAGGAGTAGGACAGTTTTCCACGCACTGCTTTGGATGCAATTAGAAATGACTTTGCCACATTCCTACGCCAGCATTAACTAACAGGTTCGAAGGGTCAGAACGGTCGTTCACTCTCAGCCCGGAGGCTCCCCTTGTGGTCATCAAGTTATTTAGTTATATTCTACTATACTAAAAAAAGAAACGGACGACAAGCTAATTTTTCGAAAAACTTTTGCTGAAACCCTCCAATATGTAGCAATGCAAACATCTTTTCCTTATAATAGAACTTATTCATACGTACAAGATGCAGTAAAGGGTTGATCTGATGAGTGAACTCACAAAATACAGCATGGTGAAAAATGAAATTAAATCGTGGATATATGAAGGCAAAGTGAAGCCGGGCGAAAAAATCCATTCGGAAAACGAATTGATGAAAATATTTGATGTGAGCAGGCATACGATCCGGCAAGCAATTGGCGACCTTGTTCATGAAGGGCTTTTATACAGAGAGCAAGGCTCGGGGACGTATTGCTCTCACCGCCTGCAGCTTTCTGAAAAAGGAAGGGAAAGAAATAAGATGATTGGGGTCATTACGACTTACCTTTCGGATTACATTTTTCCTTCTATTATAAGAGGAATCGAATCTTCATTGTCGAGTGCAGGTTACACCTTGGTCGTCGCGAGCACGAATAATGACATTGAAAAAGAAAAACAATGTCTTGTAAATATGCTTGACAAAAAAATTGATGGGTTGATTGTGGAGCCGACGAAAACCGGCAGCTTTAATCCGAATTTAAATTACTATCTGACCCTTGAACAGCACCATATACCATATTTGATGATCAACCAATTATATCAGGAGTTAAACCCGCCTCATTTCATTTTGGATGATGAGCACGGCGGTTTTATCGCCACGGAGCATTTGATTAAGCTAGGCCATGAAAAAGTGTTCGGTTTCTTTAAACAGGACGATATGCAGGGCGTCAACCGGATGAAAGGATTTATCCGGGCTTTCAGGGAAAACGGCTTGTCGTTTTATCCGGAGATGGTCGTGACTTACACAACAGAGAACAAAAAAGAAAAAACGATTGCTGAGGCAAGGAAGCGGCTTTCCTCAGCAGACCGCCCGACTGCCATATTCTGCTATAATGATGAGATAGCACTTATAGTGTTGGATGTCGTAAGGGAATTCGGTTTGAAAGTACCGGACGACATATCAATTGTCGGATATGACGACTCACACTTGAGCGAGGCGTCTGAAGTGAAGCTGACATCAGTCACCCATCCGAAAATGCAGATGGGGATTGAGGCGGCAAAATGGATGATTGCCAAAGTTGAGGGACGGAACACGGATAAGCTTGAGCATTCTACCGTCTATAAACCTGAACTTGTTGTCAGACATTCGACCGCCAAGCCGAAAAGGTAGGCTGATCAGCTTTACCCATACAAGCGATTCGAGTATTCGGCTGCTTTCGTTGCCAACAGCACGACAGAGTGAATGTCATGAGACAAAGATAGATCCTTTAAAAAGCTCCGAATTCGGAGCTTTTATTAAATTGAAGGCTGATAGCGGAGAGTTTAAGGGCATTTCCGCAGCTTCGGGAACAATGGTACAGCGTCTCGATTTTTTTGGCCGCTGTACATCTTTTATATAGAAGAAAACAGTAAGTAAGAAGGAATAAGTTGCGTCAATTGTCGGCTGGTCCGGGATGATCGGGAATTTCATTTGATTATTATTTTTTTAAAAAAGCTATTGTGCAAAACGAAAATAGATGTTATATTAGTATCCGCCCTAAAAAGAAGGCTTTATAAATACAACTTCAAAAAAACTTTTAAAAAAAGTTGTTGACATTCACATTGATAGAATGTTATATTAATAAAGTCGCTTCGGACAGGAGCGGAAATGATCTTTGAAAACTAAACAAGACAAAACGTACCTGTTAATTCATTAAATAAATCGTACATGCGAATGTGCGTAGTCAGGGGCCTGCACGATGCAGGTCATGCAGATGTTGTCACAGGATGTGACGAACTTAATCTGCGCTCCATTACTTCATGGAGAGTTTGATCCTGGCTCAGGACGAACGCTGGCGGCGTGCCTAATACATGCAAGTCGAGCGGACCGACGGGAGCTTGCTCCCTTAGGTCAGCGGCGGACGGGTGAGTAACACGTGGGTAACCTGCCTGTAAGACTGGGATAACTCCGGGAAACCGGGGCTAATACCGGATGCTTGATTGAACCGCATGGTTCAATCATAAAAGGTGGCTTTTAGCTACCACTTACAGATGGACCCGCGGCGCATTAGCTAGTTGGTGAGGTAACGGCTCACCAAGGCGACGATGCGTAGCCGACCTGAGAGGGTGATCGGCCACACTGGGACTGAGACACGGCCCAGACTCCTACGGGAGGCAGCAGTAGGGAATCTTCCGCAATGGACGAAAGTCTGACGGAGCAACGCCGCGTGAGTGATGAAGGTTTTCGGATCGTAAAACTCTGTTGTTAGGGAAGAACAAGTACCGTTCGAATAGGGCGGCACCTTGACGGTACCTAACCAGAAAGCCACGGCTAACTACGTGCCAGCAGCCGCGGTAATACGTAGGTGGCAAGCGTTGTCCGGAATTATTGGGCGTAAAGCGCGCGCAGGCGGTTTCTTAAGTCTGATGTGAAAGCCCCCGGCTCAACCGGGGAGGGTCATTGGAAACTGGGGAACTTGAGTGCAGAAGAGGAGAGTGGAATTCCACGTGTAGCGGTGAAATGCGTAGAGATGTGGAGGAACACCAGTGGCGAAGGCGACTCTCTGGTCTGTAACTGACGCTGAGGCGCGAAAGCGTGGGGAGCGAACAGGATTAGATACCCTGGTAGTCCACGCCGTAAACGATGAGTGCTAAGTGTTAGAGGGTTTCCGCCCTTTAGTGCTGCAGCAAACGCATTAAGCACTCCGCCTGGGGAGTACGGTCGCAAGACTGAAACTCAAAGGAATTGACGGGGGCCCGCACAAGCGGTGGAGCATGTGGTTTAATTCGAAGCAACGCGAAGAACCTTACCAGGTCTTGACATCCTCTGACAACCCTAGAGATAGGGCTTCCCCTTCGGGGGCAGAGTGACAGGTGGTGCATGGTTGTCGTCAGCTCGTGTCGTGAGATGTTGGGTTAAGTCCCGCAACGAGCGCAACCCTTGATCTTAGTTGCCAGCATTCAGTTGGGCACTCTAAGGTGACTGCCGGTGACAAACCGGAGGAAGGTGGGGATGACGTCAAATCATCATGCCCCTTATGACCTGGGCTACACACGTGCTACAATGGGCAGAACAAAGGGCAGCGAAGCCGCGAGGCTAAGCCAATCCCACAAATCTGTTCTCAGTTCGGATCGCAGTCTGCAACTCGACTGCGTGAAGCTGGAATCGCTAGTAATCGCGGATCAGCATGCCGCGGTGAATACGTTCCCGGGCCTTGTACACACCGCCCGTCACACCACGAGAGTTTGTAACACCCGAAGTCGGTGAGGTAACCTTTTGGAGCCAGCCGCCGAAGGTGGGACAGATGATTGGGGTGAAGTCGTAACAAGGTAGCCGTATCGGAAGGTGCGGCTGGATCACCTCCTTTCTAAGGATATTATACGGAATATAAGACCTTGCGGTCTTATAGACAGGTGCGTTTGGATCTTGTTTAGTTTTGAAGGATCATTCCTTCAAAGCGTGTTCTTTGAAAACTAGATAACGAAAGTAGACATTCACATTCAATTGTAATGCAAGATATCACGTAGTGATTCTTTTTAACGGTTAAGTTAGAAAGGGCGCACGGTGGATGCCTTGGCACTAGGAGCCGATGAAGGACGGGACGAACACCGATATGCTTCGGGGAGCTGTAAGCAAGCTTTGATCCGGAGATTTCCGAATGGGGAAACCCACTGCTCGTAATGGAGCAGTATCCATATCTGAATTCATAGGATATGAGAAGGCAGACCCGGGGAACTGAAACATCTAAGTACCCGGAGGAAGAGAAAGCAAATGCGATTCCCTGAGTAGCGGCGAGCGAAACGGGAACAGCCCAAACCAAGAGGCTTGCCTCTTGGGGTTGTAGGACACTCTGTACGGAGTTACAAAAGAACGAGGTAGATGAAGAGGTCTGGAAAGGCCCGCCATAGGAGGTAACAGCCCTGTAGTCAAAACTTCGTTCTCTCCTGAGTGGATCCTGAGTACGGCGGAACACGTGAAATTCCGTCGGAATCCGGGAGGACCATCTCCCAAGGCTAAATACTCCCTAGTGACCGATAGTGAACCAGTACCGTGAGGGAAAGGTGAAAAGCACCCCGGAAGGGGAGTGAAAGAGATCCTGAAACCGTGTGCCTACAAGTAGTCAGAGCCCGTTAACGGGTGATGGCGTGCCTTTTGTAGAATGAACCGGCGAGTTACGATCCCGTGCAAGGTTAAGTTTGAAAAGACGGAGCCGCAGCGAAAGCGAGTCTGAATAGGGCGCATGAGTACGTGGTCGTAGACCCGAAACCAGGTGATCTACCCATGTCCAGGGTGAAGTTCAGGTAACACTGAATGGAGGCCCGAACCCACGCACGTTGAAAAGTGCGGGGATGAGGTGTGGGTAGGGGTGAAATGCCAATCGAACCTGGAGATAGCTGGTTCTCTCCGAAATAGCTTTAGGGCTAGCCTCAAGGTAAGAGTCTTGGAGGTAGAGCACTGATTGGACTAGGGGCCCCTACCGGGTTACCGAATTCAGTCAAACTCCGAATGCCAAAGACTTATCCTTGGGAGTCAGACTGCGAGTGATAAGATCCGTAGTCGAAAGGGAAACAGCCCAGACCGCCAGCTAAGGTCCCAAAGTATACGTTAAGTGGAAAAGGATGTGGAGTTGCTTAGACAACCAGGATGTTGGCTTAGAAGCAGCCACCATTTAAAGAGTGCGTAATAGCTCACTGGTCGAGTGACTCTGCGCCGAAAATGTACCGGGGCTAAACGTATCACCGAAGCTGCGGACTGTTCTTGCGAACAGTGGTAGGAGAGCGTTCTAAGGGCTGTGAAGCGAGACCGGAAGGACTCGTGGAGCGCTTAGAAGTGAGAATGCCGGTATGAGTAGCGAAAGAGGGGTGAGAATCCCCTCCACCGAATGCCTAAGGTTTCCTGAGGAAGGCTCGTCCGCTCAGGGTTAGTCGGGACCTAAGCCGAGGCCGAAAGGCGTAGGCGATGGACAACAGGTTGATATTCCTGTACCACCTCCTCACCATTTGAGCAATGGGGGGACGCAGGAGGATAGGGCAAGCGCGGTATTGGATATCCGCGTCCAAGCAGTTAGGCTGGGAAATAGGCAAATCCGTTTCCCGTAAGGCTGAGCTGTGATGGCGAGCGAAATATAGTAGCGAAGTTCCTGATTCCACACTGCCAAGAAAAGCCTCTAGCGAGGTGAGAGGTGCCCGTACCGCAAACCGACACAGGTAGGCGAGGAGAGAATCCTAAGGTGATCGAGAGAACTCTCGTTAAGGAACTCGGCAAAATGACCCCGTAACTTCGGGAGAAGGGGTGCTCTGTTAGGGTGCAAGCCCGAGAGAGCCGCAGTGAATAGGCCCAGGCGACTGTTTAGCAAAAACACAGGTCTCTGCGAAGCCGTAAGGCGAAGTATAGGGGCTGACGCCTGCCCGGTGCTGGAAGGTTAAGAGGAGCGCTTAGCGTAAGCGAAGGTGCGAATTGAAGCCCCAGTAAACGGCGGCCGTAACTATAACGGTCCTAAGGTAGCGAAATTCCTTGTCGGGTAAGTTCCGACCCGCACGAAAGGCGCAACGATCTGGGCACTGTCTCAACGAGAGACTCGGTGAAATTATAGTACCTGTGAAGATGCAGGTTACCCGCGACAGGACGGAAAGACCCCGTGGAGCTTTACTGCAGCCTGATATTGAATGTTGGTACAGCTTGTACAGGATAGGTAGGAGCCTTGGAAACCGGAGCGCCAGCTTCGGTGGAGGCATCGGTGGGATACTACCCTGGCTGTATTGACCTTCTAACCCGCTGCCCTTATCGGGCAGGGAGACAGTGTCAGGTGGGCAGTTTGACTGGGGCGGTCGCCTCCTAAAAGGTAACGGAGGCGCCCAAAGGTTCCCTCAGAATGGTTGGAAATCATTCGCAGAGTGTAAAGGCACAAGGGAGCTTGACTGCGAGACCTACAAGTCGAGCAGGGACGAAAGTCGGGCTTAGTGATCCGGTGGTTCCGCATGGAAGGGCCATCGCTCAACGGATAAAAGCTACCCCGGGGATAACAGGCTTATCTCCCCCAAGAGTCCACATCGACGGGGAGGTTTGGCACCTCGATGTCGGCTCATCGCATCCTGGGGCTGTAGTCGGTCCCAAGGGTTGGGCTGTTCGCCCATTAAAGCGGTACGCGAGCTGGGTTCAGAACGTCGTGAGACAGTTCGGTCCCTATCCGTCGCGGGCGCAGGAAATTTGAGAGGAGCTGTCCTTAGTACGAGAGGACCGGGATGGACGCACCGCTGGTGTACCAGTTGTTCTGCCAAGGGCATCGCTGGGTAGCTATGTGCGGACGGGATAAGTGCTGAAAGCATCTAAGCATGAAGCCCCCCTCAAGATGAGATTTCCCATTCCTATAAGGAAG
Organism: Bacillus sp. FSL R7-0646; assembly: GCF_037969865.1. Lineage (NCBI taxonomy): Bacteria > Bacillati > Bacillota > Bacilli > Caryophanales > Bacillaceae > Bacillus > Bacillus sp. FSL R7-0646. Next base: position 3,109,952 of record NZ_CP150217.1, on the reverse strand, counting down.
TAAGATCCCTGAAAGATGATCAGGTTGATAGGTCTGAGGTGGAAGTGTGGCGACACATGGAGCTGACAGATACTAATCGATCGAGGACTTAACCTAAATATTTGTGAATCGTCTGTCCGTTATCTAGTTTTGAGAGAACACCTCTCAGAAAGCCAAAGGCAAGGAAACTCGGCTAAAGGCCCTCACATCCTGTGAGGAACGCCCAGTACCTTCGTCCTGAAGGCATAGTTTGGTGGCGATAGCGAAGAGGTCACACCCGTTCCCATGCCGAACACGGAAGTTAAGCTCTTCAGCGCCGATGGTAGTTGGGGGCTTCCCCCTGTGAGAGTAGGACGCCGCCAAGCGCTTAAGAAGACCAGCTTATATAAGCTGGTCTTTTTTGCGGGTGTTCGATTGTATATACCGGAAGGGCAGGAGTGCATAGACGATTTCAACCCTTCAGGCCCCGCGAAACGGTGTGAAGAATAGGCAAGCTGTCTTCATCTTCTCTGGCCCGTGTTCTGGGTGTTCAAATCCGAATTTTAAAGCGGAAATATGAAGCCAATAAGCACATTGGCATGCATAAAATCAGTGAAGCCAGGGAGTAAAACCCATGCAAATAGAAGAGTGGATGCTGGATGTTCCGGCAAATGGATTTCGAGGGATTGAGGTAGCTGGAGGATTGACAAATGAATGCGTATATTTTGAGCAGTACGACGTTCATTTTCAAAACACGCCGCTTGCTATTAAGAGTCGGGATAGAGAGAGTCGAGAAGCGAAATATATTGCTTATCGTTCGAAACGGGCTTAAAATTGTTTTGAAAAATCAATTCGAATACAAATTTACCATGGGGAAGAGACAGGAATTCATGGAGCGTCTGGAGAACCTATTATAAGCCGTCAATAGGGATAAATGTTGCTCCTAAGCTTTTGATGCCATCATGCGGATTGAGCGGAACGAAGTATCCATATTCGTCTGTTGTGATAGAATAAACTGAAAATAAAATTTTTTTAATATAGCCTTTACAAATGGGTGTATTCCCGTATATAATAGTCCTTGTCAGATCGAGAGTTACTCCAACAACTGACGCGGAGGATTAGCTCAGCTGGGAGAGCATCTGCCTTACAAGCAGAGGGTCGGCGGTTCGATCCCGTCATCCTCCACCATTCATATTGGAATGGGCCGGTGTAGCTCAATTGGTAGAGCAACTGAATCGTAATCAGTAGGTTGGGGGTTCAAGTCCTCTTGCCGGCACCACGATTTTATGATACAATATAAAAGTTGCTGAAAAAAGACAGATAGCTTTCGAAAAAGTCTTCAGATTTCATTGCAGTATTGGAGCCATTAGCTCAGTTGGTAGAGCATCTGACTTTTAATCAGAGGGTCGAAGGTTCGAGTCCTTCATGGCTCACCATTTCATGCGGATGTGGCGGAATTGGCAGACGCGCTAGAATCAGGCTCTAGTGTCTTTTAAAGACGTGGGGGTTCAAGTCCCTTCATCCGCATTGCCAATCTATTTTGCGGAAGTAGTTCAGTGGTAGAACACCACCTTGCCAAGGTGGGGGTCGCGGGTTCGAATCCCGTCTTCCGCTTAATCATCCAGCGCCCGTAGCTCAATTGGATAGAGCGTTTGACTACGGATCAAAAGGTTAGGGGTTCGACTCCTCTCGGGCGCGCCATTATATAACGGGAAGTAGCTCAGCTTGGTAGAGCACATGGTTTGGGACCATGGGGTCGCAGGTTCGAATCCTGTCTTCCCGACCACTATTCGGGGCCTTAGCTCAGCTGGGAGAGCGCCTGCTTTGCACGCAGGAGGTCAGCGGTTCGATCCCGCTAGGCTCCACTTTGTTATCTTTAATATTCACCATGGCGGTGTAGCTCAGCTGGCTAGAGCGTACGGTTCATACCCGTGAGGTCGGGGGTTCGATTCCCTCCGCCGCTATTAAAGGACCTTTAGCTCAGTTGGTTAGAGCAGACGGCTCATAACCGTCCGGTCGTAGGTTCGAGTCCTACAAGGTCCACCATTGTTACGGAGGAATACCCAAGTCTGGCTGAAGGGATCGGTCTTGAAAACCGACAGGGGTGTCAAAGCCCGCGGGGGTTCGAATCCCTCTTCCTCCGCCATATATTATTTATTATTTTGATCATCGCGGGGTGGAGCAGTTCGGTAGCTCGTCGGGCTCATAACCCGAAGGTCGCAGGTTCAAATCCTGCCCCCGCAACCAAATTCACTCATTAAATGAGGATTGCCCGAAAGGTGCAGCCAAAATGGTCCGGTAGTTCAGTTGGTTAGAATGCCTGCCTGTCACGCAGGAGGTCGCGGGTTCGAGTCCCGTCCGGACCGCCATTTTAACAAAGGCTCGGTAGCTCAGTTGGTAGAGCAACGGACTGAAAATCCGTGTGTCGGCGGTTCGATTCCGTCCCGAGCCACCATTTTACAATTCTATATATTGCGGCGGTTGTGGCGAAGTGGTTAACGCACCAGATTGTGGCTCTGGCATTCGTGGGTTCGATTCCCATCAACCGCCCCATGCGAAATGCGGGTGTAGTTTAGTGGTAAAACCTCAGCCTTCCAAGCTGATGTCGTGGGTTCGATTCCCATCACCCGCTCCATTTGCATATCATGGGCCTGTAGCTCAGCTGGTTAGAGCGCACGCCTGATAAGCGTGAGGTCGATGGTTCGAGTCCATTCAGGCCCACCATGATATTCCGCAGTAGCTCAGTGGTAGAGCTATCGGCTGTTAACCGATCGGTCGCAGGTTCGAATCCTGCCTGCGGAGCCATGGAGAAGTACTCAAGTGGCTGAAGAGGCGCCCCTGCTAAGGGTGTAGGTCGCGTAAGCGGCGCGAGGGTTCAAATCCCTCCTTCTCCGCCATTTTTTCAATAAGGCCCGTTGGTCAAGTGGTTAAGACACCGCCCTTTCACGGCGGTAACACGGGTTCGAATCCCGTACGGGTCATCATGTTAAACTCTGCATCATTTCGATGCGGAGTTTTTTTATATTCAAATATGACATCAGTCAATGTTTAAAAGGAAAATTGTTGAACTTTGTCAATAAAAAGAAGCGCTTTCATTAAAGGGATCAAGCCATATTATCCGAATAAAAGAGTATTCTTTAAATATAGTGGCAGAAAGGATGAAATCAATGGCTGGTGTGAGTGCCTCGGATATTAAAGCGCATCTCTTTCATGAAGGTCGGCTTTATGAAAGCTACAGGTTCTTCGGCGCTCATCAGACGGAACAGGACGGCCGCCAAGGCTTCCGTTTCTGTGTTTGGGCCCCGCATGCGAAGGAGGTTCGAATCGCCGGAACGTTTAACGGCTGGTCCGGTGTCCTGCACCGAATGGAAAAGCGTCATCAGGAAGGCATATGGGAACTGTTTATCCCCGGTATTGGAGAAGGGGAGCTGTATAAATATGAAATGATTACAGCCGCAAATGAAACGAAATTGAAGGCTGATCCTTATGCTTTTTTTTCTGAAGTGAGGCCGAAAACGGCATCGGTCACTTATCAATTGGCCGGATACCAATGGGGCGACCGGAAGTGGCAAAAGAAAAAGCAGCAAAAAGCCGTGTATGAAAAACCGATTTCCATCTACGAGCTTCATATCGGTTCGTGGAAAAAGAAAGCGGATGGACGTTTTTTCACATACCGGGAACTGAGCGAAACGGTCATTCCTTACGTCAAAGAACACGGATTCACACATATCGAGCTGATGCCGCTGACAGAGCACCCGTTTGACCGTTCATGGGGCTACCAGACAACAGGGTACTACAGTCCGACGAGCAGATATGGCGAACCGCATGACTTGATGTATTTCATCGACCAGTGCCATCAGCATGAGATCGGCGTCATTATGGATTGGGTTTCCGGCCATTTTTGCAAAGATGACCACGGCTTGTATTTGTTTGACGGTATGCCTCTGTATGAATATAAACACGAGCATGACAGGGAAAATTGGGAATGGGGGACCGCCAATTTTGACCTCGGAAAACGAGAAGTTCACAGTTTTTTAATCTCGAATGCGTTGTATTGGATCGAGATGTATCATATAGATGGATTTCGAGTCGATGCGGTTGCGAACCTCCTGTATTGGCCAAACCGTCCTCAGCCTGAAGCGAACGGCTTTGCGATCGAATTTATTCAAACGTTAAATGAACAGGTTTTTGCAAAAGATCCCCACTTTTTGATGATTGCAGAGGACTCCACAGACTGGCCGCTTGTGACGCATCCGACCTATGAAGGCGGTCTCGGGTTTAATTATAAGTGGAATATGGGTTGGATGAACGATGTATTAACCTATATGGAAGCTTCCCCAGAACAAAGAAAACACCTGCATCATCTTGTTTCATTCTCCTTAATGTATGCCTACTCAGAAAATTACATCCTGCCGTTCTCCCACGATGAAGTGGTGTACCGCAAAAAGTCTCTGCTTCATAAGATGCCCGGCGATTATTGGCAGAAATTCGCCCAGTACCGCCTGCTGATCAGTTATTTTATGATGCACCCGGGAAAAAAGCTTCTTTTTATGGGCGGTGAGTTTGCTCAATTTGATGAATGGAAAGACGAAGAAGAGCTCGATTGGTTTTTGGACGATTTTGACATGCACCGCAAAGCCCGAATGTTTACAAAGGAGGCTCTACACCTCTACAAAAAAAGCCGTATCCTTGTATGAAAATGATCATCGGCAGCAAGGATTCGAGTGGATTGACGTTAACAATGCGGAACAGTCGATTGTATCGTTTATCCGCTATGGAAAACAGCCCGGTGAAGCGCTGATTATCGTCTGCAATTTCACGCCTTCCGTCTATCACGAATATCGGGTCGGCGTCCCTTTTCAAACCGAATATATCGAAGTGCTTAACAGCGATGATGCAAAATACGGAGGTTCACACCAAATCAACCCAAAACGCCTTCAGGCAAGAAAAGGCGTTCTGCACGGCAAACCATACAGCATCAGCATGACAGTCCCTCCGCTGGGAGCTGCGGTTTTCAGAGCAGTCAAAAAGAGAGGAGCGAAAAAGGGATGAAAGAACAATGTGTGGCTATGCTTTTGGCAGGCGGCAAGGGAAGCAGGCTGAATGCCTTAACCAAAAACCTCGCAAAACCCGCCGTTCCATTTGGCGGCAAGTACAGAATCATCGATTTTGCCCTCAGCAACTGCGCCAACTCGGGAATTCATCATGTCGGTGTGCTGACTCAATACCAGCCTCTTTTATTAAACTCATATATCGGAATCGGCGAGCCATGGGATCTTGACCGCAATGACGGAGGGGTCTCCATTTTATCCCCTTATGCTGAAGCGTCGGAAGTGAAGTGGTACAAAGGGACGGCTAGCGCGATTTATGAAAACCGCCATTTTTTAAAGGAGCTTCAGCCTGAACATGTACTCATCCTATCAGGAGATCATATCTACAAAATGGACTACGGAAAAATGCTCGAATACCACGCGGAGAAACAAGCTGACGCCACCATCGCAGTCATTGAAGTCAGCTGGGCAGAAGCCGGCCGTTTCGGCATCCTTCATACGAATGACAAGATGGAGATTACAAGCTTCGAGGAAAAGCCGAAATATCCAAAGAGCAATTTGGCATCAATGGGTGTCTACGTTTTTAAATGGAGCGTGCTTGAAGATGCGTTGGAACGCGATGAAAAAAATTCCGCGTCAAGCCACGATTTCGGAAAAGATGTCATTCCGGCTCTTCTCGAAGAAAATAAGAGGCTGAACGCTTATCCGTTTAAAGGATACTGGAAGGATGTCGGTACGGTCAGAAGTTTATGGGAAGCCAATATGGATCTGCTTGGAGATCATCCTCCGCTTGACCTGTTCGAACGGAACTGGCGGATTTATTCAGTCTCCCCGAATCTCCCGCCGCAGTTTGTTGCCGATCTGGCGGAAATCAAAGAATCGCTCGTCAGCGAAGGATGCACCGTGTATGGGTCGGTCACCCGTTCGGTTATATTTCAGCGCGTTGCCATCGGCAGACATTCCGCCATCAAACGTTCAGTCGTGATGCATGACGTTTCAATTGGAGAGTATGTTGAGATCGAAAATGCCATTGTATCGGCAGGAATTCGAATTCCGGACGGTTTTTGCGCGAAGCCGGAAGATGGCGAAGTCCTGCTGATCACAGAGGAGTATGTCAAAAAACATAAGGTTGTTTAAACAACGCGGAGAGGCGGATGGTGTCAATGAATAATCAAATGTTGGGAATTATTGATGCAGCTGTAAACCAGCACTCTCTTCAGGACTTAACGGCCGGCCGCTCGACCGGAGCCGTTCCGTTTGCAGGAAGGTACCGGCTGATCGATTTTGCGTTGTCAGGCATGGTTCATGCAGGCATTCGGAGTGTCGCTGTATTCTCCAAGTCCCCGTACCGCTCCTTGATGGACCATTTAGGATCGGGAAAAGAGTGGGATTTAAACAGGAAAAGGGAGGGCCTTTTCTTTCTTCCATCTTCACTTCCCCATGATGAGCATGTTGGGCTTGGATCGTTTCGGCAATTTGCGGAGCATCTCGATTATTTTCAAAGAAGCACTCAACAATATGCTGTTGTGGCAAATAGCTATACGGTCTGTCACATACCTTTTCAAGAAGTGCTCAAACAACACCTTGAATCCGGGTGTGATCTGACTGAAATTTGTCACGAAGGAAAGCCTTTAGGAATGTATGTCACTAAGAAGAGTCTGTTGTGGGAGATGGTTGAAGGGCATTGCCCTGAAGGAGCCCAATCTTTTGAAGAAGTCTGCCGGAAAGAGCGCGGCTCTCTATCCGTCAACAGCTATGAGCACTCGGGATATACAGCCGTGATCGATTCCCCCGAAAGCTACCTTTTTCATAGTTTGAACCTTATTCAGCCTGTGTTTTGGGAGCAAGTCTTTCATATGGGCCAGCCTGTCTACACAAAAATAAAAAACGATCCTCCTGTAAAATACGCTAAAAACAGCAGGGTAAAGCAATCGATTATCGCTAATGGGTGCGTAATCGAAGGTGAGGTTGAGAATTCGGTCTTGTTCAGAGGGGTTCACGTAGGAAAAGGAACAACCATCAAAAACAGCGTTGTCATGCAAAAAACAAGGATCGGAGAAAACTGCCGGCTTGAGCACGTCATCTGCGACAAAGACGTCAAAATCGGCCATCATATCGAAATGTCCGGCACCATGAGCCTCCCTTTCATATTAAAAAAAGGAGCCATACAAGGAGCGCTGATGAACTCTTGAAAGTCTTATTTGCTGTTTCTGAATGTGTGCCGTTTGTTAAATCAGGCGGGCTCGCCGATGTCGCCGGGGCGCTCCCGAAAGAGCTCGCCCTTTTAGGCATAGAAACGGTCGTCATGATGCCGAAATACAGTTTGATTGCGGAAGACGTCAGAAGACGGATGGTTAAAACGGCTGAATGCGAGGTTCGCGTCGGGTGGCGCAGGCAGTTTTGCGGCATTGAACACCTTGAACATGACGGAGTTTCCTATTATTTTCTTGATCATGGGTATTATTTTAATCGGGATTCCCTTTACGGCCATTATGATGATGGAGAGCGGTTTGCTTTTTTCTCGCGGGCTGTTTTGGAAGCACTATACGCGCTGAATTTTGAAGCTGATGTCATCCATACCCACGATTGGCACACAGGGATGGTCAATTATTTATTAAAAGAAGAATATCGAAAAAAGCCGTTCTATCAGCACATGAAAAGCGTATTTACAATTCATAACCTTCAATTTCAGGGCATTTTCCCGAAGGAAGCGGTTCATGACCTGCTCGGACTTGATATTTCCCATTTCACGACCGAAAAGCTCGAGTTTTATGGGAACATTAATTATATGAAAGGCGGCATTATCGCCGCTGATCAGGTGACAACGGTCAGTCCGACGTACCGCGATGAAATCTTGACTCCATACTACGGCGAGCGGCTTGAAGGGGTGCTGTCAGACAAGAAGGATGCACTGACAGGCATTTTAAACGGGATTGACGATGTGCTGTACGACCCTTTAAACGATCCGCACATCGATTATCATTACGATGCCGTCAACCGGGACGGAAAACGGAAAAATAAAGCCGTGATCCAGAAGACATTCGGTCTGCCGGTGAATGAAGACATTCCGCTCATCAGCATGGTGGCAAGGCTGACGAAGCAAAAAGGCTTCGATTTGATCAAGCGGGTATTGCATGAACTGTTTGAAGAGGAAGACATGCAGCTGATCGTTTTAGGAACCGGAGAAGCGGAATTTGAAAATTACTTCCGCTATATGGAGCATGCTTTTCCGGACAGGTGCAAGGCGTATATCGGTTTTAATGAACCGCTCAGCCGCAAGATTTATGCCGCGAGCGATCTTTTCCTGATGCCTTCAAAATTCGAGCCGTGCGGTCTTGGACAGCTGATTGCCCTCAGGTACGGCGCGGTGCCGGTTGTCAGGGAAACAGGCGGGCTTCATGATACGGTGACCGCTTACCGGGAAACAACCGGTGAAGGCAACGGTTTTACGTTCGCCCATTTTAACGCCCATGATATGAAGCATACGATCAAAAGAGCACTGTCATTTTATCACAGGAAAGAAGAGTGGGGCAGGATCGTTCAAAAAGCGATGACACATGATGTCAGCTGGGCTTTGTCAGCCCGTCAGTATCAGCGGTTATACAGCCGGGAGATAAAGGGGGAAGCGCATGTTCTCAAGTAAAGAAAGCTTTAAACAATGCTTTTTGAAACGTGTTGAACGGTTGTGCGGAAAAAGCTTTCGGGACTCTTCAACGCTTGACCAGTATCAGACGCTCGGCATCATGGTCAGGGAACATATCAGCGCAAACTGGATCGAGACCAATGAAAGGAGCCGCTCCAACCAAAATAAACAGACCTATTACTTATCGATTGAGTTTCTCCTGGGCAGACTGCTCGGCCAAAACCTCCTCAATCTCGGGGTTCGTGAGATTGTCAAAGAAGGTCTTACCGAGCTTGGCATTTGTCTTGAAGACATCGAAGAGGCCGAAATGGATGCAGGCCTTGGCAACGGGGGATTGGGCAGGCTCGCGGCGTGCTTTTTGGATTCACTGGCTTCGCTCGACCTTCCCGGGCATGGAATGGGGATTCGCTACAAGCATGGGTTTTTCGAACAAAAAATCGTCGACGGTCATCAAGTCGAATTGCCTGAACAATGGCTCAAACATGGTTACGTATGGGAGATCCGCAACGCCGATCAGGCTGTTTGTGTTCGTTTCGGCGGGCGGGTCAAGATGGCGCAGGAAGGAGGGCGCCTCCGCTTTTGGCAGGAAGATGCGGAAGTGATGACAGCCGTGCCTCACGACATCCCAATCATCGGCTATGAGACCAAGACGGTCAACACCCTTCGGCTGTGGAATGCGGAGCCTTGCTCGCTCCATCATGAACCGAATATTTTGAAGTATAAGCGCGAGACAGAAGCTGTATCTGAATGCCTGTATCCGGATGACACGCATGACGAAGGCAAGATTCTCCGTTTGAAGCAGCAGTATTTTTTAGTATCGGCAAGCCTGCAAAGCATTGTGAAACGCTATAAGAACACTCACCCGTCACTGCATGATTTTCACCAAAAAGTCGCGATCCATATCAATGACACCCATCCCGCTTTGGCGGTGCCGGAATTGATGAGAATTTTGCTTGACGAAGAAAAAATGACGTGGGATGAAGCGTGGCATGTTACCGTACATACGATCTCATATACGAATCATACGACGCTTGCCGAAGCGCTGGAAAAATGGAGGATCGATTTAATTAAACCGCTTCTGCCGAGAATTTATATGATCATTGAGGAGATCAATGAGCGGTTTTGCGGCTGGCTGTGGGAAAAATACCCGGGTGAATGGGAAAGGATCGAAAAGCTTGCCGTCATCGCCCACGGCGAAGTGAAAATGGCCCACTTGGCGATTGTCGGCAGCTACAGTGTTAACGGTGTCGCCAACATTCATTCGACCATATTAAAAGAGCGGGAAATGAACGACTTTTATTCCGTTTTCCCTTTTAAATTCAATAATAAAACGAACGGCATCTCACATAGAAGGTGGCTGTTAAAGGCAAATCCGCCGCTTGCGAACTTGATAACTGAAGCGATAGGAGACAGGTGGCTGAAAGATCCGGAAAGCCTTCTGGATCTTCGTCCATTTGCGAACGATTCCGCGTTTCTCGAGTCGTTTCAGCGCATTAAAAGGGAACGAAAGCAGCTTTTGGCAGACATGATGAAAGGCAGCGTCGGCTTCGCCGTCAACCCTGACAGCATCTTCGATGTTCAAGTCAAGCGTCTCCACGCTTATAAGCGCCAGCTTTTAAATGTGCTCCATATCATGTATTTGTACAACAGGCTGAAGGAAGACAAAGGCTTTGCCATTTATCCGCAAACCTTTATTTTCGGAGCGAAGGCATCGCCGACTTATCATTATGCCAAAAAGGTCATCAAGCTGATCCATTCAGTCGCAGATAAAATCAATCATGATCCGGATGTCAGACATTCGATCAATGTGATCTTTCTGGAAAATTACCGGGTATCAACCGCCGAGCGTATTTTTCCGGCGTCAGATGTCAGCGAGCAAATATCTGCGGCCAGCAAAGAAGCCTCCGGAACAGGGAACATGAAGTTCATGATTAATGGGGCTTTGACGATCGGCACGCATGACGGCGCCAATATTGAAATGCTTGAGAGGGTGGGGACAGAGTGTATCTACACGTTCGGTTTAAAGGCGGATGAAGTGCTGGACTACGCGGAAAAAGGCGGCTATCTGTCAAGGGAATACTATCAGCATGATGCAAGGATCAGACAAACGGCCGATCAGCTGATCAATGGTTTTTTCGAAGGAGAAGCCGGCGAATTTGAGCCGATTTATGACTCGCTGATCGCTTATAATGATGAATACTTTGTTTTAAAAGATTTTGCTTCTTATATTGTAGCGCAGGAGCGGATTCAAAAAGACTACTTGAATAAGCGTCTTTGGGCTGAAAAAGCCGTCACAAACATCGCGCATGCCGGATATTTTTCAAGCGACCGCACCATCCGGGAGTATGCGGACGACATTTGGGAAATTAAGCCGTACCAGCATTGAATTTAAAAACACTAAGCCCCGCTGGTCAGGGGCTTAGTCGTCGTCTTCAGTATAAGGATCCTTTTCATAAGCCGGGAGATCGCCGAAAGAGGTCATGATGCCTTCTTCATCAAGCAGGTCTTCATATTTTTCGTGTTCTTTCGTCGGATAGACGGTAACTTCTTTTCCGGTAATGTCTGTTGCGGCATAGTTTTCGTAATCTTCCACATATCCGAGCGGCTCTTCATACTCCATGTACATCTGGCTGTATGACAGAGGCGGAACGGCCAGATCTTGAGGCGTTTCCGAATTGCCGTAGCGTTCGACATCCTGGTAAGCGTCCTCTGAATCGTATGCGACATTTTCATCGTCCTCGTCTTGTTCAAAATGTCCAAACGGCGGGTTCAGCACTTCTTCCTCAATCGGCCGATCTTTTGAAACGGAGACGGTTGACGAATGTTCACTGCACGTCGTTGCGGTTGGAAGTACGGACAGCCTTTCATACGGGATGTCCTTTCCGCATACTTCACAGCGGCCGTATGTTCCTTTTTCGATCATGGCTAAAGCATGTTCGATATCGTGTAAATGCTCTCTTTCATGTTCAAAAAGGGCAAGGTCTTTTTCGCGTTCGTACAGTTCTGTACCTTCATCTCCTGGATGATTGTCATAAGCCGAAAGATCGCCCGTCGAGTTGAACGGGTGCGTCGCATCGATGCCAAAATGTCCGTTTTCTTTAAAGCGGCTGATGATCTGTTCTTTTCCGGCTTTCAGTTCATTTTCGAGTTTTGTCAACTGTTCTTTTGTTAGCACATGCATCGCCTCGTTTCTTTAAAGTGCTCGCGTTTTTAGTATGAACGAATTCAAACAGAACTTTCATTGTAAATAAAAGCAAAAAAAAGAGCCGTATAGGCTCTTTTTTTAAAAAACGTACTGAATAAGCAGGGCGATGGCGAGCAGAAGGCCGAAAAAGGTGTTCGTCTGCGCAGTCGATTTCATGGCGACCATCAGTTCTGCCGGCTTTTCTTTTGCCTTGAACTCCTGGATGGCTTTAATCGGTTTAGGCAGGCTTAAAAGAACGAGGCAGCTCCACAGAGAAACGATCTCAAAGCCGATGTATATACCGATCAATATATAGGAAACAGCAAAAACCCAGCTTAAAATCTGCACGGCGTTTTTTCTTCCGGCCAAAATCGGAAGCGTCTTCCTTCCGTTTTCTTTATCTCCGACCAAATCGCGGATATTGTTGGAAAGATTGATGCCTCCGACTAAAATCGTAATCGGAAGGGAGATCAGAAAGACGTTCCAAGTCAGCCCGCCGGTTTGAATATAGTATGAAATCAGGATGATGACCATTCCCATAAAAACGCCTGACATAATTTCACCAAACGGCGTATAGGAGATCGGAAACGGCCCGCCCGTATAAAGATAGCCGACGGCCATGCAAACCAATCCGATCAGCGCAAGCCACCAGCTTGAAGAAGCGCAGATGTACACGCCGAGTAAAACGGCTGCTCCAAACAGTCCGTATGCCAGGTATAAAACCGTCTTCGGTTTCATTCCATAGCGGACGATAGCGCCTCCGATGCCGACCGAGTTTTCATTATCAAGTCCTCTTACAAAATCAAAATACTCATTGAATAAGTTCGTTCCGATTTGAATCAATATTGATGCGGCCAGCATAGCTAAAAACAGCCAGATGTCAATTTTCCCCGATTCAAGGGACATCACGGTCCCGAGCGTTACAGGGACAAAGGCGGCTGTCAGTGTATGGGGTCTTGTTAACATCCACCATACGCGCCATTTTTCCGGCTTTATTTCAGAAACACTCCCTGAAAGTGATTGATGCTGCATAAAGTATGACTCCTTTAGTTTTAATACGTACACGTCCATACTAAGTTTAGAAAAAGTTAAAAAAGGTGTCAATATAATGGGTGATATTGTTAGAAAAAAAGCGGCCGTCCTGCAATTCGAAAATAATAAATGACCTTGTCTTTTTCAATCGGCCGATTACGTTTATAATAGGTGGTGGCAGTTGTTAATAAAGTGTCGTTTTGTTGACACATACCGTTCACAGGTGTATGGTTATAAAAGCATTTTACGGATTTTGGAGGAATGTATCATGGTGACAACAGTGCAGCGCACTTTCCTCAAGGAAGCGCCTGAAGCATTAAACATCGTCAAAAAAGTCAACCATGCTGTTTTAATAAGCTATTCCAGAAAAATTGAGAGCATAGATGCTCTTTCCTTTTTCATAAACGGGAAAGAACAATTTGCCGGGGAACGGTTCTTCTGGTCTGATCCGGACGGCGGGCTGACGCTTGTCGGGCTGGGAAAGGAAATATCGGTTTCCACAGATCTGAAGGATGCCGGACGTTATCAGGCTGTACATGAAAAATGGGAGCGCTTAAAAGAGAAAACCTATCACTTTCATGAAGATCAAAGCAGAGGTCAGGCAGCGGTGGGGCCATTGCTGTTTGGCGGTTTTTCATTTGATCCGCTGGAAGATCGCAAGCAGCATTGGAACGGCTACCAGGAAGGCGCTTTTTTTATTCCCGCCGCTATGCTGACACAGGACGGAGAGGAAACATTCATAACGGTCAATAGATGGAAGACTCCTGAAGAAGACGTGCGCAAAGTACTTGAAGAAATAAAGGGCGCTGCTTCACAGCTGACCAAGGCGGACGATTCCCGTTATCCGGAAAAAGGTCATACGCAATATACCGCCAAGGAAGAGCTTGATGTTCCTGAATGGCTTGAAGCGGTCCGGAGGGCGACAGACGACATTAAAAACGGGAAGTACGATAAAGTCGTGCTCGCCAGAGAGATCCTTTTAACGTTCGATCAGCCTGTCGAACTTCACAGAGTATTATTCAATCTGATGTCTGAACAAAAAACGAGCTATATATTCGCCATTGAAGAAAACGGCAAAAGTTTTGTGGGCGCGTCTCCGGAACGTCTTGTCAAAAAAGACGGAGAGAACGTTCTGTCGACCTGCCTCGCCGGTTCAATCAAGAGAGGCGAAAGTGAGCAGGAAGACCGGATGCTCGGTCTTGAGCTGTTAAACGATGAAAAAAATCTAATCGAACATGACATTGTCGTCAATATGATTCATCAGGCGCTTTTGTCAAATTGCAGCAATATCAAAAAGCCGGCCAAGCCGGGACTTTACAAAACAAAAAATGTGCAGCATTTGTATACGCCGATTGTCGGCAAAATGAATGCGGAGTCCTCGATTTTTGATTTAATCGAGAAGCTTCACCCAACTCCTGCGCTCGGAGGAGCACCACAGCAAAAAGCGATTGAGGTTATCAGGGAGTTGGAACCGATGTCAAGGGGCTGGTATGCGGCACCGGCGGGCTGGATCGACATGTCCGGCAATGGGGAATTCGCGGTGGCGATCAGGTCGGGACTTATCGATTCAAATGCGGCCAGAATTTTCGCCGGCTGCGGGGTTGTGGCTGATTCCGATCCTCTTATGGAATACGGAGAAACACAAATTAAGATGAAGCCGATGCTGTCTGCTCTTGGAGGCGATATCCGTTGACTGAAAATCCGATTACAAAATATATAGGGAATTTTATTGATGAGCTTTCCCTTGCAGGCGTGACAGAAGCGGTCATCTGCCCGGGATCAAGATCGACGCCCCTTGCGATTTTGGCCGCGAGTCATCCGGACATCAATGTTCATATCCATGTGGATGAAAGATCCGCTGCTTTTTTTGCAATGGGCATGGCAAAGGCAATGCGGAAGCCAGTCGCATTGATCTGTACATCCGGGACGGCTGCAGCGAATTTCTACCCGGCTGTGATCGAGGCTCATTATTCTAGAATACCGCTTATGATCTTAACGGCTGATCGGCCGCATGAACTGAGAGAAGTAGGAGCACCTCAGGCGATTGATCAGCAATTCTTATTCGGAAACTTTGTTAAGTTTTTCACAGACTCGGCTTTGCCTGACAGTCATCCTGACATGCTGGCGTACATCCGGTCTTTGGCAGCACGTGCAGCCGGAGAAGCCAAAAAAGCGCCGCGCGGGCCCGTGCATATCAACTTTCCGCTGAGAGAGCCGCTCATGCCGAACCTTGAGGATGAACCTTTTCAAAGGCTGAGAAGCGGCAGTCATGTGACGGTTGAAAGCGGCCGCTTCCGTGCTGATCGGCATGAGCTTGTAGCGCTGAGTGCTCTGATTAAAGAGACCGAAAAAGGCGTAATCGTCTGCGGAGAGCTGCAAGATGATGATGCAAAAGAACATATTGTAGCTCTTTCACAGGCAACAGAATACCCAATTTTGGCTGACCCGCTCTCAAACTTGAGAAACGGCACCCATTCAAAAGAAACCATTATCGATGCATACGACTCATTATTGAAAGAAGAACAGCTGAAACGCGAGCTCATGCCTGAGCTTGTCATCCGCTTCGGTGCGATGCCGGTTTCCAAGCCGCTTTTTCAGCTGCTGAAGCAAAATCCGAGCATTAGGCAAATCGTCGTTGATCCAGATGGAGGATGGCGCGATCCGACTCAGCTCAGCGCACATATGCTGCATTGCACGGAAGAGGAGATTGCTGTTCTTGCGGATTCCGCTGTCAATTCAGAAAATAGGACAGGCAACTGGCTTGAGAAGTGGCGGTTTGCCAACAGCCGCTTCCGCGCTCTTTTAAGAAATCTTGAAGCTGAGGATCTTACCTTTGAAGGAAATATCTACCGGAACCTTCAGCATTTGATTCCGGACAACAGCTCCGTGTTTGTCGGAAACAGCATGCCGATCCGCGATGCGGACACATTTTTTGAAAATCAGGAACGGACCTTCCGGATTTTTGCCAATAGAGGGGCGAACGGGATAGACGGTGTTGTCTCAACGGCGCTGGGCATATATGCCGCAACGAAAGAACCGGTAACCCTTGTCATCGGCGATCTGTCATTTTATCACGACTTAAACGGCCTCCTCGTCAGCAAAACGCTCGATATTCCGCTGACTGTCGTTCTCGTCAACAATGATGGCGGCGGCATTTTCTCATTTCTTCCCCAATCTGCTGAAGAAAGGTACTTCGAGCTCTTGTTCGGAACGCCGACGGGTCTCGAATTCGAGCATGCTGCCAAGCTGTATGGGGGACGCTATATATGCCCTGAATCATCCGCACATTTTGCCGATGCGTATTTATCCTCCGTCAACCGCCGCGGCTTGGATATCATTGAGGTGAAAACGAAGCGCGATGATCGTGTGGAGCAGCATCGCCGGATGCTTGATTCCGCGCTGCATGAAATAAGAAAAGAGTGGCCGTTTTGAAATTGACACTGAAAGACGGCGTTTCCTATAAAATTGAAGACAATGGCCTGTCTGCAGAAAAAACGGCGGTGTTTTTGCATGGCTTTACAGGAAGCGCGGCCACATGGGACGGGATAGACGGCTATTTTCAGGGGATGCGTCTGATCAAGCTGAATCTGCTCGGACACGGCGGAACCGACTCGCCATCGGACAGCCGGCGCTACACAACAGAGAAGCAGGCAGCGGATCTCATCGAAATTTTTGATCGTTTAAATGTAAAACAGGCTTACCTCATCGGTTATTCAATGGGCGGCCGGCTTGCCTTATCCTTGGCGATGATTCACCCCGAGCGTGTGTCCGGTCTTGTGCTGGAGAGCAGTTCTCCGGGGCTTGATTCGCCTGAAGAAAGAAAAGCGCGCAGGGAGCAGGACAGCCGGCTCAGCAGGCGGATACTTGAAGAAGGAATCAAGTCTTTCGTAGATTATTGGGAAGGCATTCCGCTGTTTGCATCCCAGCTTTCAATGGACCCTTCAAAAAGAAAAAAAGTGCGCGAAGAACGTCTGAACAACAATCCGATCGGCCTTCGAGGCAGCTTAATCGGAATGGGGACCGGATCACAGCCGTCTTGGTGGAACAAACTGAGCGGGATCAATTATCCGGTGCTTCTCATCGCGGGAAGCCTGGATCAGAAATTTGTCGCCATCAATGAAAGCATGGCAAAGCGGATTCCAGCCGCCCGCCTCGAGATTGTTGAACATACCGGTCATGCGGTTCATGTGGAAGAGCCCGATTTTTTTGGTAGAATAGTAAGTGAGTTTATTTTAAAGTAGGAGGTACACATCAATGACTGTAGAATGGAAAAGCGAACGTCAATACGAAGATGTATTATATGAAACATATAACGGCATCGCCAAAATCACGATCAATCGCCCTGAGGTACATAACGCATTTCGTCCAAAAACGGTTTCAGAACTGATCGATGCGTTTGCATATGCGCGGGATGATGCCAATATCGGTGTCATTATCCTTGCAGGTGCCGGGGATAAAGCGTTCTGTTCAGGAGGAGACCAGAAAGTAAGGGGACACGGAGGCTATGTCGGTGAAGACGAGATTCCGCGTTTGAATGTGCTTGATCTTCAGCGGCTGATCCGCGTCATTCCGAAGCCTGTTGTAGCGATGGTGTCAGGCTATGCGATCGGCGGCGGCCATGTGCTCCACGTCGTATGCGATTTGACGATTGCTGCGGACAACGCGATTTTCGGACAAACAGGGCCGAAAGTCGGCAGCTTTGATGCGGGCTACGGATCAGGCTATCTGGCGCGTATCGTCGGACATAAAAAAGCGCGCGAAATCTGGTACCTGTGCCGTCAGTACAACGCTCAGGAAGCAAAAGAAATGGGCCTTGTCAATACGGTTGTACCGCTTGAAAAGCTTGAAGAAGAAACGATTAAATGGTGTGAAGAAATGCTTGAGAAAAGCCCGACAGCACTCAGATTCCTTAAAGCGGCCTTTAACGCCGATACGGACGGGCTTGCCGGCATCCAGCAGTTTGCCGGAGATGCGACACTGCTTTATTACACAACAGATGAAGCGAAAGAAGGCCGCGATGCGTTTAAAGAAAAACGCCGTCCAGACTTCGGACAGTTCCCGCGTTTTCCTTAAAAATCGGAAGAGAGAAACAGCTTGGTGCGACTGAGCTGTTTCTTTTATCATTCAAGACATTTTTTGGAGATGATGATATGCTGATGGACCATCCGAATTGGCTTAAACAGCGAGCAGAACTGACACCTGACAGGATGGCTGTGATTCAGGGAGATCACAAGCTGACTTTTATTCAATTATTTCATGAAGCAAAAAAAACGGCCAGCCGGCTGAAGAGCTTTGGTCTGAAGAATGGGGATACAGCGGCTTTACTTCTCACAAACCGGATGGAGATGGTCATCGCCGTCCATGCCTGCTTTCTTCTCGGCGTTCGCATCGTTTTGCTGAATACGAAGCTGTCAATGGCCGAACGATCATATCAAATTGAACATTCTGAAGCAAAGCTATTGCTTACAGAGAAGCCTTTCATAGAAGAGCATAGAGGGGGACAGCCGGCTCGCGCTGTTGACATTGAAGACGTTCAAAACGCCGCTTGCCCGCCGGTTACAGAAATCGAAAGCATTCATTTGGACGATGCGGCAACAATCATGTATACGTCTGGAACGACCGGACGGCCGAAAGGGGTTATGCAGACATTTGCAAACCATTATTTCAGCGCGGTTTCATCCGCCTTGAATTTGGGGCTCCAAGAACACGACCGCTGGCTGATCGCCTTGCCGCTTTTCCATATCAGCGGCTTATCGGCGCTTTTTAAATCGGTCATTTACGGAATGACTGTCGTTTTGCATCAAAGGTTTGACGCGGAAGAAGTTCTTCGTTCGATCAAAGACCAGCAAGTAACGATTGCATCGGTCGTTCAGACGATGCTGTCGAGGCTTGCGGCAAAAGTCGACAGATGCCCCGGATCATTAAGGTGCCTGTTATTGGGCGGAGGGCCAGCACCGCTTTCTCTCCTTGAGGAATGCAAAAGAAAGCGGCTGCCCGTCGTACAGTCGTACGGAATGACTGAAACGTGCTCACAGATTGCGACCCTCGCCCCGGAATACTCGATTGAAAAGCTCGGTTCAGCCGGCAAACCGCTGTTTGCATCAAGCATCAAAATCGAAAAGAACGGAACGGAATGCCAACCCGGAGAACATGGTGAAATAACCGTAAAAGGGCCGACCGTTATGAAGGGCTACTTGAAAAATGAGGCGGCAAATAAAGACTCATTCAATGACGGCTGGTTTAAAACCGGTGATATCGGGTATTTTGACGATGACGGATTTTTATATGTGCTGGACAGGCGTTCAGACTTAATCATATCAGGAGGAGAAAACATCTATCCGGCTGAAGTCGAGGCCGTTCTTCTGTCACACCCCAATGTCGCGGAAGCGGGGGTGAAAGGAGTCGATGACAAAACTTGGGGAAAGGTTCCCCACGCCTATCTCGTCGCCGACAGCCCCGTTGATGAAGAGGAGCTGAGCGAATTTTGCAAAGAACGGCTTGCTTCATATAAAGTGCCTAAAGCATTTCATTTTGTCGATAGGCTGCCGAGAAATGCTTCAAATAAACTGATGAGACATAAATTGTAGAGGGAGAGCGCCATGATTCAAATCAAACAGCTGACATTGTACCATCTCAGCATGCGGCTGAAAAAGCCTTTTAAATCAAGCTTGGAAACCTTTCAGGATCGCAAGTTTATCATCGTTGAAGCTGCTGATCAAGAAGGTGTGACAGGCTGGGGGGAAGTATCCGCTTTTTCATCTCCGTGGTACACCGAAGAAACAACGGAGACATGCTACCACATGCTCAAAGATTTTTTGATTCCGGCTGTGCTGCGCGAATCATTCACACACCCTTCCGAAGTGCCCGAGGCGCTTCGCGGATTCAAAGGCAACCGAATGGCAAAGGCCGGCCTTGAAGCCGCCTTTTGGGACATTTACGCCAGGAAAAAAGGGATCTCTTTAAGAGAGGCGCTGGGCGGAGTAAAAACAGAAGTTCCTGCCGGAGTCGTCGTCGGTCTTGCCCCATTGGATGATATGCTTCAGGAAATTGAACAATATGTAAAAGAAGGATATCAAAGAATAAAAATCAAAATTCAGCCCGGGCAGGATATAGAGCTTTTAAAAGAAATACGCCGGCATTTTCCGAAGGTGCCGCTGATGGCAGATGCCAACTCTTCTTATGAATTAAAAGACATCAGCCGGATTAAAGAGCTTGACGCATTTAAATTAATGATGATCGAACAGCCGCTGGCTGATGATGATATCGTTGACCACCGCCATCTGCAAAAACATATCAAAACATCAATTTGTCTTGACGAAAGCATCCGTTCGGCTGCTGATGCGCGAAAGGCAATTGAGCTCGGCAGCTGCAAAATTATCAATATAAAGCCGTCCCGAGTCGGCGGTTTGACAGAAGCTCTGAAAATCCACGACATCTGCAAAGAACATCAAATGCCTGTCTGGTGCGGCGGCATGTTTGAAACCGGCATTTCAAGAGCCCATAATCTTGCACTGAGTTCTCTTCCGCAGTTTTTGATTCCCGGGGATCTTTCTTCATCCTCAAGGTATTGGGAAGAGGATATCGTAAAACCGGAAATCCGGATCGAGGGCGGCTATATTCAGGTTCCAACCTTACCGGGAATGGGATTTGAAGTCGATACTCATATTTTAAGAAAGAATTCATCTAAAATAGACGTTTTTAAGCAGTAAAGGCTGTTTTAAACGCCGATTTCCAGATTTTCAAGCTTTGTTAAATAGGCGGCCTCTCATGTATATTAAAGCTGTACATTATTCCCTTCTCGTTTGGACCGGCTTTCTAGCCGGTTTTTTTAACATAAAAAGAGCTGCCTTTATGACAGCCCTTTCCTTTAATCGCCCAAAAGCAAATCTTCGTGCACGATCTGTCCGATCACCCGGTCCGCTTGATCCGGCAGCCCGTCGAGACAGCCGTATTCATAATCCCATAAGTTCATGAAGGAGCGGGCGGCTTTTTGAAATGCGGTTTCATCCGCCCCGTGGATTTCCTGATAAAAAGCCTGTAACAGCGACTCTTTATTCACGACTGTCCCTCCTTCATTCATCCGTTTTAATGATGTTCAGGTTTAAAGGTTTTGCAATCCGTTTCTTCACTATTAGAAGCTTTTTCACCTTCAGCATGGCTGACGACATAGATGGCGTCGGCTGTGCATTTGTTACCCTCTTCCCAATAGGTGCAGTTGCTGACTTCACACAGTATTTTTTGCTCCATTTAGTTTGGGCCCCCTTTAAAAGTTGTACACATTTAGCTTAACCTTATTCATGCTGTTTGATGTACCGCTTGTCCTTCATGAACAATTTCCAGAAATAATAAAAGCCGGGGAATAAAATAATAAAACCGACGATGTAGGAGATGAACAGCGCCCTGAATGTCTCCGGTGCGGTGAAGCCCGATTGAATCGTGACATCAGGATAGACCATGTAAGGAAGGTGCGCCCTCCCGTACACATAGCTCGCCGTAAAATACTGCAGCGTAATGGCGATGACAGCCAGGCGCGGCTTTCCCAGCCGGTCGCTGTTATGTCTGTTTGGCAGAAACAGAGCCGCAAATGCGACGAGAAACAGCAAAAACGATAAAATCAGCCATGGAAGCCCGTCCATCATTTTTGTATAAAGCCAGCTGGCTTCCGTCCTCATGGTCATCATGATGCTGAACGACATGAGCAGTGCGAGCGGCCCGGTAATTAAAGCGTTTCGGCGGTAGACCTGATACGCGTCTTTTTCTCCGGCTACATTTGAAAAATCAGCCAGCAGCAGTGAAGACAGAAACAGCGTACTGAAAATGGCGAAGCCCATAAAAGAATAGGCATGAGGGCTTAAAAACAAATTGACAAAGTCCAATTGGTGGCTTCCGTCTACCTGGTATACGAAATTGCCGTGTGTCACAGGCAAGACAAGGATTAAAACAGCCGGAATGATAAAGCCGCTGATCCCTGAAACGTAAGTCAGCGCCCTTTCATAATCTTTTGCAGCGTGGGAGAAGACCAAAAATCCGCTTCGAATCGCCAAAAGCAATAAAATGATGCTGCCGGGAATCAAAAGCACAGTCCCCAGCACAAAAGTGCCGCCCGGGAAAAAGCTGAAAAGGGCTACGACGATTCCGACGATGAAAACATTGGTTACTTCCCAGGTCGGAGAAAGATAGCGGTTTGCAATATTGGTTGCTTTCAGCTGTTTTTTGTTCATATAAATCATCGACCAAAATCCCGCTCCAAAATCCATCGACGCCATAACGGCGTATATAAATATAAATCCCCAGACGATCGAAATAGCCAGCAGGGCATCTGTTGTTCCATCCAGTTGCATCATATGACTTCCCTTCTGTTTTTTTTGTGCATTCAGCTGCTTTTTAAGTCCTCTTCGACAGGATGGCGTTTAAAGTAATATTGCAATACGAACACCACCGCTGCTCCTAAAATGATATAGACGATAAAGAACAAAAGAAACAATATGCCGATCGAGCCGGAGGTGGTCACTACTTCCGACGTTTTCTGCATATGGTAAATGACCCAAGGCTGCCTTCCGGTGCAAGCGAATACCCAGCCAAGTTCGATTGCGAGCAATGCGAGCGGGCCGCCGGTTATGAACACGGCCAGCATCCAGCGGGGAAAGCGGTCTTTTTTCATGACTTTTCTCCAAATAAAACCCACAGCGGCATAAACAATCAAAAGGCTGCCGATAAAAACCATGCCGTTAAATAAGGTATGAATGAACAGGGGAGGCCACTCATCCCTTGGAAAGTCATTCAGCCCTTTTACGACGGTGTCAAAGCGGTTGTCGGCCAAAAAGCTTAAAGCCCACGGAATCTCAATCGCCCATTTCACCGATTGCGTCTTTTCATCAGTAAATCCGCCGATCGCAAGAGGAGCATGGGACTGGGTTTCAAACAGCCCTTCTGCGCCCGCCAGTTTTTCAGGCTGGTAGCGGTGAAGTAGCTGTGCGGATTCGTGCCCGCTCAGAGCCGTGACCAGAGAAAACGCTCCTCCGACAATCAGCCCGAGCAGCAGCGCTTTCCTATGAAGGGCGTAGACTCTATCATCGCCGCGGTTTCGGAGCATTTTGTAGGCGGCTATCGTCGCAATAATAAACGCACCTGTCATAAAAGCGGAGACGACAACATGTCCTGCTGTGGCCACAAAGCTTTTGTTGAAGAACGCCGTCCACGGCTGAACATCCGTAATTTCACCGTTTACAATTTTGAAGCCTTCTGGCGTTCCCTGAAAAGCGTGCACATTTGTAATCAAGATGGCCGATGCGGCTGCTCCGATAACGATAAAAATGACGGCTGTAATTCTCATAAGTGGAGTCAGCCGATCGGCTGCGTAAACATAAATGGACATAAATAAAGCCTCAATAAAAAAGGCGTAGATTTCAATTTGAAATGGAAGGGACATGACTTTTCCGATCACTTCCATGAATCCCGGCCAGAGCAGGGCTAGCTGCGTGCCGGCAATGGTTCCGGTCGGTATGGCGACCCCGAGCAACACGGCCTGCGCCTTCGTCCATCTTTTGGCCATAATGGCGTAGTGGGGATCTTTCGTTCTTTGATAGATCAGCTCGGCCAGCAAAATCATCAAAGGAATTCCGACACCGAGCGAGGCAAAAATAATATGGAATCCCATCGTTGTTCCGAAAAGGCTTCTTGCAAAAATCAAGTCATTCATCCGGAAAACCACCTTTCATTTACACCATTTTGCTTTTTATTGTTTACCGCCTTTTTTAGATTATTCTTCCTGTAGGAGGTTAAAATGGATAAAGGGATTAAGTATGGCAAATGAACATTCATTTTTGACACAGGGATTTGAAAGGCATATAATAAAACGTAATTATTACGTTTTGATAGGAGGAATGGCATATGAAACCAAATATTCATCCGAAAACTTATCAAGTGATCTTTCAGGATGTAAACAGCGGGTACCGTTTTTTAAGCCGCTCAACTAAAACTTCCGATGAGACGGCCGAGTGGGAAGACGGCAAGACGTATCCCGTTATAAAAGTTGAGGTGAGCTCTGATACCCATCCGTTTTATACCGGAAGACAGAAATTCAATGAAAGAGGCGGAAGGGTCGAACAGTTCAAGAAAAGATTTAATATGGATTAATAAATTAAAAAGACCGGATGTTTCCGGCCTTTTTTTTCGTCCATTTAAAAAACAAGCGCATGACATCTCATGCGCTTGTTCTCTGTTATTTGCTTGATAAAGCTTTTTTCAAGACGTCCAGGTTTTCTTTCATGATGGCGGTATAATCTTTGCCGCTTTCAATGTCTTCTTTTGTTACAGATTCAAGGTTTTTCATCGTCAGACTTTCCGCTCCGATTTCTTTTTTGATGATCTCGGAGATTTTGCTGCTGACATTGCTTTCAAAAATGATATATTTAATATTATGTTCTTTCGCTGTTTTAACAATGTTTTCAAGCTGCTTTTGTGAAGGTTCCTCAGTAGGCGAAAGGCCGAGAACGCTTATCTGCTTAATGCCGTAGCGTTTTTCCCAGTAGCCGTAGGCGGCATGTGAGACGAGAATTTCTTTTTTATCAGCTTTGTCGACTGTTTGTTTGAAGTCTTTGTCAAGCTGCTCCAAGTCTTTTTTTAATGACTCATAGTTTTTCGTAAACGTTTTTTCGTGTTCAGGTTCTAATTTTACGAGTTGGTCTTTAATGTTTTCGGCCATTTTTTCAGCAAGGACAGGATCAAGCCATGCGTGCGGGTCATGATCTCCATGGTCGTGATGATGATCGTGGCCTTCGGCTTCTCCGTGTTCGTGTTCTTCTCCATGTGCATGCTCATCATGTTCGCCTTCTTCTTCACGTGACAGAAGGTCAATGCCCTCCCCGGCTTTGACGATTTTGACGTCGCTGTTTTTAAGTGTGCTTACAGCTTTGTCTGCGAATCCTTCAACACCGACTCCAGAGTATATAAAGGCATCCGAGTCGGAAATTTCCGCCATCGTTTTTGAGCTTGGCTCGTAAGTGTGCGCTTCAACGTTTGGCGGGTAAACACTTTTAACGTTCACATATTCTCCGCCGATCTTTTTGGTGAAGTCTTCAAGCGGATAAATGGTTGTATAGATGTCCAGCGTGTCTTTATTTTCTTTTTGTTCACTGGAAGCTCCATTGCTTGAGCAACCCGCTGTTAATCCGGCAGCAAGAATGAATGCAGATGCTATTCCGAATGTTTTTTTCATGGTATTTCTCCTCTCAATGTAAAACTGAAATGGTTCCGATTTAATGGTCCTGTATCATTGTATCGTAATAATTACGATTTGAAAAGAGGAAATGATAGTTAAATATACTCAGGCAGTGAATCAAGTAAGGCCGACCAGTCTGAATTCATTTCTTTATCTGTAAGAAGGGTCTGATCCAGGGAGCGGATAATGTCTTCCTGATTCATGTCAATGCCGATAAAAACGATTTCCGTTTTCCGGTCTCCGTATGTTTCATCCCAGTCCGCTTTCAAATTAGGGTCCTCTTCAAACGCGAGCTTTTGTTCTTCCTCGGTAGACGCTGCAATCCAGGGGCCCGCGCT
The DNA here is from genome assembly GCF_037969865.1 of Bacillus sp. FSL R7-0646. Classification (NCBI taxonomy): domain Bacteria; kingdom Bacillati; phylum Bacillota; class Bacilli; order Caryophanales; family Bacillaceae; genus Bacillus; species Bacillus sp. FSL R7-0646. The sequence goes on along the minus strand of NZ_CP150217.1, from coordinate 3,084,526 downwards.
TTGGATCATCAGGGAAGAGCCTGCCTGGGACAGAAGGCCTGCTGTGTCATTTCGAGAAGCAAGCCAGAAGAAGCCTTTTGCTCTGATAATTTGCGGCGGCCAGTTTTCAAGCCAGCGCTTCAGTCTTTCAGGATGGAAAGGCCTTTGCTTTTGATAGACGAAAGAAGAGATTCCGAATTCCTCTGTTTCAGGTGTGTGCTCTTCATTCAGCTCTTTGATCCATCCCGCTGATTGACTTGCTTTTTCAAAATCGAACGATTTCGTATTCATGATGGCCGAAAGCGGCACTTTTGCGAATGCCGCAGAAATGATTCCGCAGTCCGGATTCAGTTTTCTCAGGGACCAGAACAGCTTTTCCTGCTCTTCTTCATTGAGTAAATCAGTTTTATTCAAAATGAGGACATCGGCAAATTCAATTTGCTCAATTAAAAGGTCGGCCACTTCCCGGCTGTCCGTTTCATCTGCCGCCTGCTTCCGTTCCAATAGGCTCTCGCCCGAAGCGAAGTCCTCAAAAAAACGGCTGCCGTCGACGACGGTGACCATTGTATCAAGCCTGCAATATTTGCCTAAATCAATATTCAGCTCCTCATCTTTGTACGTAAAGGTTTGGGCGACGGGAATCGGCTCGCTGATACCGGAAGATTCAATGAGAATATAATCGATTCCGCCGTTCTCCGCCAGCTTTTTGACTTCGATGAGCAGATCGTCTCTCAGCGTACAGCAAATGCAGCCGTTCTGCATTTCGACAAGCTTTTCATCCGTGCGGATGAGGTCACCTTTTTTCACGAGGGAGCCGTCGATATTAATCTCGCTCATATCATTGACGATCACGGCGATTTTCAAGCCGTGCGCTTCATGCAGGACATGCTGCAGCAGCGTCGTTTTCCCGGACCCAAGATAACCGCTTAAAACAGTGACCGGAATCAGGTTTTCCTTCATGTTTTTCACCTTCCTTAAAACGTAATTGTTTCGATTTGCACAAAGGAAATCTTACTGGACTTGTGAAAAAAATACAAGAAATATGTTATATTTAGATATAAAAAGCGTTTAGAAAGGAAATGAGCCATGAAACTTTTGGATAATATTCTACAGTTCAATCAACAGTTTGTTGAACGGCAGGACTATCAAAAATATCAAACAAGCAAGTTTCCCGATAAAAGAATGGTGATTCTGTCTTGCATGGACACAAGGCTTGTCGAGCTGCTTCCTCATGCCATGAATATGCGGAACGGAGACGTGAAGATCGTTAAGAGCGCGGGCGCACTCGTGGCTCATCCTTTCGGAAGTATTATGCGGAGCATTCTCGTTGCGGTATACGAACTGAACGCTGATGAAGTATGCGTGATCGGCCATTATGACTGCGGCATGAGCAAGCTGAGCTGCGACAGCTTTTTGGACAAAGTCGTCAAGCGCGGCATTCCAAAAGAACGGATTGAAACGCTTGAGTACTCCGGCGTCGATTTTGAACAATGGCTGAAAAGCTTTGATTCTGTAGAGGACAGCGTCAGGGACAGTGTAAGCGTTATTCGGAACCATCCGCTGATGCCGGAGGAAGTACCTGTTCACGGACTTGTCATTGATCCGGAAACAGGCAGACTGGATCTCATTGTCAACGGATATCCGGAAGAGCGCTAATCCTTTTGCTTTTTTTCCGGAACGGGATCTATTCCGCCGGGATGAAACGGATGGCATTTTAGAATCCGCTTGATGGTGAGCCATCCGCCTTTAAATGCGCCGTGCTTTTCGATCGCTTCAAGACCGTAATTGGAGCATGTCGGATAAAAACGGCAGGTCGGCGGAAGAGCCGGTGATATCCATTTTTGATAAAAGCGGATGAGCAGCAGGAATACGGTTTTCATGTTTTTCGCACCTTTTTTGTTTTGATCTTATTATAATATAAGCAAAAAACGCATAAAAAGGAAAAGCATTCACCTGAAAACTTATCGGTAAAGTATGATATAATACAAAAAGACCGATTAGAGGGGAGAGAGGAACCATGCCTTCAGTTGAAAGTTTTGAGCTTGACCATAATGCGGTAAAAGCGCCTTATGTCAGACACTGCGGCGTCCACAAAGTGGGAACGGACGGCGTCGTCAACAAGTTTGACATCCGTTTTTGCCAGCCGAATAAACAGGCAATGAAACCTGATACGATTCATACTTTAGAGCACCTTCTTGCATTTACAATCCGCACATATGCGGAAAAATATGACCACTTTGATATTATCGACATTTCGCCGATGGGCTGCCAAACGGGCTATTACCTGGTGGTAAGCGGTGAGCCGAAAGTGGAAGAAATCGTTGATTTGCTTGAGGATACGTTCAAAGAAGCCGTTGAAGTGACTGAAATTCCTGCGGCTAACGAAAAACAGTGCGGCCAGGCAAAGCTTCACGATCTTGAAGGCGCAAAGCGCATGATGCGTTTTTGGCTTTCGCAAAATAAAGAAGACCTGCTCAAGGTGTTTGGGTAAAATGATTGAAAAAAACCGGCTCATAAGAGAGCCGGTTTTCATTTTTTGTTCACAAAGAAAATAATGCCATTTATCCCTGAACTTTGCTACACTTTATATTGTAATACATATCATAGAAGAAGGGTGATAGGATGCGTTTTGGAAAATGGTTCATTCTCTTATGTTTAGCGGTCGGTCTTTCCGCCTGCAGCCAGGGGGACAAGCAGGCGGCATCGGATGAGGAGCCCAAAGTGCTGACGGCAAAACTGGCGGCGCCTGAATCGGCGGCCAAAAATGAAAAGGCTGTCATAAAAGCGACCGTCCTCTACGGGGAAGAGCCGGTTGCAGATGCCGATGAGGTGGAGTTTGAATGCTGGAAGGCCGGGAGCAAGGAAGATAGCGAGCTAATCAAAGCGAAGAATGAGGGAAAAGGCGTATACAGCATGGAAAAAGCGTTTCCTGAAGACGGCCATTACAAAGTCCAAGTCCATGTCACGGCGAAAAAACAGCATACAATGCCTGTTGCAGACATTAAAGTAGGGAAAGCGACGGATGAGACCGATGAAGATGAAAAAGAAGAAGCCCACCATCATTGATGGGGCTGTTCTTCTTCCCGCGACGGGAGGGGATCGACTTCATGCTTGAAGTCATAAGCTTTTGATGTTGTGACAAGCGATATGGACAGAACGGCGCCGGTGATCAGAATTCCTACAATAATCCAAAAGAGGATCATCACTTACCTCCGAATAGCTTTTTCCAACAGTTTACCATATCAGGCAAAGAAAATCATGATAAAGAGTAAAAGAAATGTTTCCTGCACAAGCTAAACGGGTAAATCAAAAGTAAACGAAAAGGAGGACGATCTAATGTCTGAAAAATTGAAAGCAACCGTCAACAAACAAGTCGCGAACTGGACCGTTCTATATGTGAAGCTACATAATTATCATTGGTATGTGAAAGGGAAAGATTTCTTTACGCTGCATGAAAAATTCGAAGAGCTTTACACAGAAGCGGCAGAGCATATCGATGATTTGGCTGAACGCCTATTGGCCATACAGGGCTCTCCGGTCGGAACGATGAAGGAATGCCTGGAAATGTCCGCGATTAAAGAAGCGGACGGAAGCGAGTCTGCTGAACAAATGGTGCAAAATATTTATAATGACTTTTTAACGGTGGCTGAGGAGCTGAAAAGCGGAATGGAGCTTGCCGATGAAGTCAACGATGAAACGACGGGAGACATGCTGCTCGCGATTCATCAATCGATCGAAAAACACAACTGGATGCTGAAAGCCTACTTAGGGTAAGGAAAAGCTCGGGCAATGCCTGAGCTTTTTTGTGTTTTCGTTCTTTTTAAAGCCTTTTTTAGAAATTGTCAAACAATTCATCCAAGCCTTTCAAAGTCTTTTTTCATAGGATAAGCTATGAAAAGTCTTTTTTGAAAGGATGTTGAAGCATATGTTTAAGGACTTAAGCATCTTTTCGCTCTTTACAATTGGTTTATCGGCCATCGGATTTTTGTTTGGCCGAATCGAATATTTATTTATGATCTTAATTACGCTGATGGGCATTGAATTTGTCAGCAAAAGCTTGAACGAATGTGTGGAAGATCGATTTACAATTAAGAGGCTGTTTACAAGGCTGGCGAAAAAATTGGTTACGCTCTTTCTGATATCCGTTGCCCACCTTTTTGATCAAATGCTGCAAACAGGCAGTTCGATCCGCGATTTTTCTATTATGTTTTATATTTTATATGAAGCGTTTCAAATCGTGAGCACGGCTCATTCGTTAGGAATCCCCGTGCCGCAGATGTTATTGGACATTTTAAATACCATAAAGGAAAAACTCCGGGGAAAGCCGTAACATTTTAAAACAACTGGTCATACTAACACGAAAAAGGATGATTGGCTTTGGAAAAAAAGACATACTATGTTTCGGTGCAAGATGGAATGATTTCGCAGAGCTCTGACGCTTCCCCGTGGGAATTTCAAATTTCGGCGACAGATGATGACATCATCATTTTAAGGGAATATTTTGATCAGCTGTATTCAGAAGACTGGGTCAACTTTTTCAGAGCTCACGTGCCTGCGGTCGAATATCACAATGACAGTGCAAATGATAAAATGGACGAACTGCGCAAAGACATTTACTCGATGCTTTACCGTCTGGGCAATGAAGAAACCAAGTCATTTATCAGTGAAAACGGCCTTGCCGAACTCAATTCAGCAGATTAAAAAATGCTGCTTTTGAAAAGCGCCCGCAGGCGCGGAGTCATCCAGCCTTGCCGCCTTCTCACTCAGGAATGGACAATGAAGTTCTTTAGGGAACGATAAAATTACTGAACTGAACTGGACAAAAACTCTACCGAAAGAACCAATATATGATATGATGAGTGGAAGAAGCAAGGAAACGGATAAGAGGGATTAGGATGTACGAATTTAAAGATTTTTACCGTAATACGGTTCAGCTTTCTTTTGAGAAGGAACCTTTTTCAAAAGAACCAAAGCATGTATGGGTGATCTGCCGTTACGAGGATCAATGGCTGCTGACAAATCATAAGGACAGGGGCCGTGAATTCCCCGGCGGCAAAGTCGAACCGAGCGAAAACGCTGAGGAAGCGGCTTTGCGGGAAGTGAAGGAAGAAACGGGCGCTGTCGTAAGAAAGCTGACCTATCTCGGACAATATAAAGTTCTTGGCAGGGAGAAAGTGATCGTCAAAAATATTTATTTTGCCGATATCGAAAAGATAGAAAAACAGCAGACGTACTATGAGACGAATGGTCCTGTTTTGCTGAAGAGCCTCCCGAAGGATATCGCAAAAAACAAAAATTACAGTTTTATTATGAAAGATTCCGTCCTGACGATCAGTCTTGAAAAGCTGAAAAAGGCCGGCATCATCAAATAAAAAGCCCTGCATTTGCAGGGTTTTTTCATGTTATACTCTGCCTTTCATCCACTTTCTTTCCAACAGCTCGACACCTTGATACATCAATGTTGCGAAGACGGCGATGATCAGGAGGCTCAGCATGACGAGGTTGAAATTAAAGACTTGAAAGCCGTAGATGATCATATAGCCGAGGCCTTGAGCCGATACTAAAAATTCTCCTACGATGACACCGACCCAGCTCAAGCCGACATTGACCTTCAGTGTAGATATGATCGTCGGAATGGAAGCGGGCAAAATGACTTCTTTGAAAATCTCGCGTTTCGTAGCGCCGAATGTTTTCATCACTTTTAAATAGTTTTCATCAATTTCTTGAAAGGACGTATAGACGACGATAGTCGTAATGATAACGCTGATGATGGCGCCCATTGCAATAATGCTCGTCAAGCTGGGGCCGATCGCAACGATGAGAATGGGACCCAGCGCCACTTTCGGCATCGCATTTAAGACGACAAGATACGGATCTAATATTTTGGAGAGCCTCGGGAACCACCATAAGAGGGCGGCTAGAAAAGTTCCAAGCAATGTTCCGGCCAGGAAGCCGAGGATGGTTTCAAATACGGTTACACCGATATGTCCCGGCAATGATCCGTCTCCCATTTTTTCGAGGAAAAGCGCCCAGACGGCTGAAGGAGAGCTGAAGATCAGCGGATCGATCCATGCCAGACGGCTTGCGGTTTCCCACAGCGAAAAGAAAACGATGAAAATCGCGATTTGAAAAAAGCGGACCCGCCTTTTTTCGGCCTGCTGCTCCTTTAAAAAAGCCTCATGAAGGAAGTCAACTTTTGGTTTCGGATGTTTGTTGTTCAAGGTCATTGAGCTCCTTCCATATGTTCTGAAAGAGGGGCTGAAATTCCGGTTCCTGCCTCGCTTCAAACGGTGTCAGCTTCCTGATCGGTTCAGGAACGGCAAATGTTTTATGGATAGTGCCCGGCTGCTTTGAAAATAGCAGAATCCGGTCGCTCATCGCTATCGCTTCACCGATATCATGGGTCACGAGCACCGCTGTTTTTTGATACGTCTTTAACGTGTTGAACACTAAATCTTCGAGGTTCAATTTTGTCTGATAGTCAAGGGCTGAAAAAGGTTCATCAAGCAGAAGGATATCGGGGTCGACAGCGAGAGTGCGGGCAAGCGCCGCCCTTTGCCTCATGCCGCCCGAGAGCTCTTTTGGATACTTTTTTTCAACCTCGTAAAGCCCGAATTTTTTCAGCAGGCCGAGAGCGGTTTCCTTCGTTTCCGGGCCTAGTTTTTTGGAAATGTGCAAACCGATTAAGACGTTTTCCTCAATGGTTTTCCAGGGAAATAAATAATCCTGCTGGAGCATATAACCGATGTGCCGATCCTTTCCATCAGGTGTGCGCCCTTCAACCAAGACGCGTCCTTCCGTGGGGGAAACGATGCCGGCGATGATCGATAAAAGCGTTGTTTTGCCGCATCCGCTTGGGCCGAGAAACGAAACAAATTCGCCTTTTTCGACTTCAATGCTGACGTTTTCCAGCGCCGCTGTTTTTTCCTTCAATGAAAAGTAAGTATGTGTGACATCCTGAACTTGCAGAAAAGACACTGCGGCCACCTCCTAGTAATTTTTTGTGACCTTTTCGGCGATCTTTGTATTGACCAGCTTTTGATGAGGGGTGCGCTTCGGCAGCTCGCCGGCTTCATCCATGATGGTTTGAAGCTGGTTCCATTCTTTTTCATCCAAAACAGGATCAAGAGCAAAAGACTGTTGTTGTTTATACCGTTCGATTGAAGATGCAATGATTGAAAGCTCGGTATCTTTAAAATAATCTTGAATGCTTTCGGCTGCTTCTTTTGCAGAGTGCGTCTCAACCCACTGTTGCGCTTTGTAAACCGCGCGGGTGAACTTTTCGACCGCTTCTTTGTTTTTCGTTAAATAGCTTTGTTTGGCCATAAAAGTTGTATATGGGATTCGGCCCGATTCTTTTCCGAAGGAGGCGACAATGCGGCCGATGCCTTCTCTTTCAAAAATGGATGCCTGGGGTTCAAATAATTGAACATAATCACCTGTACCAGATGCAAAGCTGTTTGCGATATTCGCGAAATCAATCGTTTGGATCAGATCCACATCCTTTTTAGGATCGATGCCTTTCTGTTTGAGGACAAATTCGCCTGCCATCTGCGGCATTCCGCCTTTGCGCTGGCCAAGGAACGTTTTGTCTTTCAAATCATCCCAGCTGAAATGCCCCGAATCGTTCCTGGAGACGAGGAAGGTTCCGTCCGTCTGGGTAAGCTGTGCAAAATTAATCACCGGATCGCTTGCGCCCTGGGCATTTACGTATATTGACGTTTCCGAGCCGACAAGCGCAATATCGGCGCCGTTTGACAGAAGGGCAGTCATCGTTTTATCTCCGCCCCAGGTCGTTTTCAGTTCAACATCAAGGCCTTCTTCTTTAAAAAAACCTTCAGATAAGGCGATATATAAAGGCGTATAGAAAACGGAACGGGTCACTTCCGCCAGACGGATCTTTTCGGTCTTTTGTCCGCCGCATGAAGCGAGGATAAACAGCATCATGATGAAGGATAATATGGTAAAAAAGAAACGCTTCAAACCGATTTCCCTCCTTTGATTTCGGTTATTTTCGGCATAAAATAGTTTATGTTATATACTAAACAGGTGTGAGGGACAGCTGCGGATTAAAAGAGGTGACGTGACGAATGTGGATAGAAAAAAGAAGGTTTCCATCGCCGAACAAAGAGGTGCGTCTGTTTTCCGTCACATACCTTTCACAAGGACTCAAGGTTAAGGGGCTTTTGGCCGAACCGGCCGCTCCCGGAAATTATGACGGGTTTTTGTATTTGCGCGGCGGAATTAAAAACGTCGGGATGGTCAGACCGGGCCGAATCGTCCAGTTCGCTTCACAGGGCTTTGTCGTTCTTGCTCCGTTTTACAGGGGCAATCAAGGAGGAGAAGGCGATGAGGATTTTGCAGGTAATGACCGGGAAGATGCTTTTGCCGCTTTTCGTCTTCTTCAGAAGCACGAACTGGTAAAGGACGGACGCGTTCACATTTTTGGCTTTTCCCGCGGCGGAATCATGGGCATCTTAACGGCAATCGAAATGAAAGCAGCGGCCGCTTCGTTTGTGTCTTGGGGCGGTGTCAGCGACATGGTCATGACCTATCGCGAACGAAAAGATTTGCGGCGGATGATGAAGCGGGTCATCGGCGGGACGCCTGAAAAGGTTCCCGAAGCGTATGAATGGAGGAAGCCTTTTGACGAGCTGGAGAAGATTGAAGCGCCCGTGCTTTTGATCCACGGAGCAAACGATGAAAATGTCTCCATCGAGCATGCGCGGCGTCTTGAGCGTGAACTTCTGCGAAGGAACAAGTCTGTGGATACGTGGTATTTCAGCCAATATACCCACTATTTTCCTCCGCGCGAAAACAGGCGGATTGTTAGAGAATTATCCCAATGGATGAAAAGCCGTCCTTGGACAAGTTATGGTAAACTAAAGTAAAAGAGAAAAGGAGGGGGACTTTAGGTGGGAATGCCAGTTGAATTTAACACGATGATTGTGACAAAAGGAAAAGAAACGCGGGTTGAGGAAAATGTGTTTACACTCGAGAAAGAAGGTTATCGGGTTTACCCTCTTCATGTGCCGCTTGAAGTCAGAAAGACCAAGCGGGGCGACATTACCGGCACCGCGAAGGCGGAGCGCCTTGAATGGTCAGACGGACGGACTCATTTAACATACAGGCTCGTATCATTAAATTCCACGAATTAAAAAAAGCCAAGGCGCGGATAGCGTCCTTGGCTTTTCTGTATTATGCAGGCACATTTTCCTCTTTTCCGATTCCTTTTTTGGAAGTCAGCCTGTGAATCAGCATGGTGAGAGCGCCGTCTCCTGTTACGTTCGTTGCTGTGCCCAAGCTGTCCTGGGCAAGGTAAAGAGCGATCATCAACGATACGCTAGTTTCATTAAAGCCGAGCATCGACTGCAACAATCCGGCAGCGGCCATGACGGCACCGCCTGGTGCACCGGGCGCTGCGACCATTGTGACGCCAAGCATTAAAATGAACGGCATCATGACCGAAAAAGTCGGCGTTTGACCGTTTAGAATCATCACGCCCATTGCACAGCTTGTCAGTGTAATTGTGCTTCCTGACAAATGAATGTTGGCCAGGAGCGGAACGGCGAAGTCAGCCACTTTTTGGCTTGCCCCCGTTTTTCTGACTTGTCTCAGCGTAACGGGAATCGTTGCCGCTGACGATTGTGTGCCGAGCGCGGTGAAGTATGCCGGTGCTACGATTTTCAACAGCGACAGCGGATTTCTGCCGTTTGCAGCACCCGCAACGGAGTACTGAATCAAGAGTATGACAAGGTGAAGCACGATAATCATCACGAAAACTTTCGCAAATACGGATAGAATCGTCTGCACCTGACCGCCGAACGTCATATTGGTGAAAATACCGAAAATATGAACAGGCAGTAACGGAATAATAATATATGATATCAGCTTTTCAACGATCGTTTGAAATTCATCAAACGCGTTTTTTAATGTTTTTCCGGGCAGATAAGCGATGCCGATCCCCATGATGAAAGCAAAAATCAGTGCGCTCATCACGCTCATAAACGGCGTCATTTCAATGGTGAAAAATCCTGCTTGCAGTACTTCTTCCGGATTTTTAAACTCCTGCAGCTGATGGCCGGAAATGATCGCGGGAAGAAGGTTTGAACCGACAAGGTACGCCAGGAGGCCTGCAAAAATGGTTGACGTGTAGGCGATACCTGCCGTAATGCCGAGGATTTTTCCGGCGCCGCTGCCGATTTGTCCGATGCCGGGAATAATAAAAGCGATAATAATAAAAGGAATGACAAATTTAATGAAGCTTCCAAAAATATCATTGAAAGTAGCTGCCGTTTTGACGAACCAAAGCGGAGCAAAGCTTCCGACGATAACACCAAGAACAATTGCCGTAATGATCCTTGGCAGTAATCCAAATTTCATAGATGTGTCCTCCTGAAATATACAAATGTTTTTATAATATTAACATATGAAAGATTTCTTTTGTTAAAAATAAAAAAAGTCTGTATTTTCAAATAATAATACTTGCAAATTGGAATCGTTTTATCTGAGGCGGTGCTTGACTGTCATCTTGATCATTGCCCAGGAAATGGCATCGGCCGCTGATAGGCGAAGAGGTTTTCGATAAACTGGATCAGCGCAGAAGATCTGCGCTGATGCAAGCAGGCTGAGTTAAACGAGCGGTCCTCCGGCTTTTTCGATGTTTTCCGTATTGGAGAACTTTTTGAAATTCTGTTTGAATGCTTTCGCCAGGTGGATCGCTTTTTCCTCGTATTCGTTTTCATCTGTCCAAGTTTTGGCCGGGTCAAGCACTTGATCAGGCACACCCGGAACGTGGACAGGTGAATGAAGTCCGAAAATGCGGTCAGTCCTCATTTCGGCTTTATCCAGTTCTCCTTCTATTGCGGCCTGAACCATCGCTCTCGTATATGCGAGGCTCATTCTTTCCCCGGTTCCGTATCCGCCGCCGGTCCAGCCTGTATTGACGAGAAAGACGCCGACCCCGTGCTCATCGATTTTTCTTCCGAGCATTTCAGCGTACACATGTGCCGGAAGCGGGAGGAACGGTGAACCGAAGCAGGTCGAGAATGTGGCTTCAGGAGTGGTGATCCCGCGTTCGGTGCCGGCGAGCTTGCTTGTATATCCGCTCAGGAAATGATACATGGCTTGTTCTTTCGTTAACTTGCTGATCGGAGGAAGCACGCCGAAAGCATCTGCGGTCAAAAATACGATGGTCTGCGGGTGCGCTGCGATGCTCGGCTTGACGATGTTGTCAATCGCGTCAATCGGGTAAGCCGCTCTCGTGTTTTCCGTGTAGAATGAGTCGGAATAGTCCGGCTCTCCGGTTTTGCTGTCAACCACGACATTTTCGAGAACGGAACCGAAGCGGATCGCATTGTAAATCTGCGGTTCTTTTTCTTCGCTTAAGTTAATGCATTTGGCGTAGCAGCCTCCTTCAATGTTGAAAACGCCTGTGCTGGACCAGCCGTGTTCGTCGTCGCCGATCAGCTTCCGCTTCGGATCGGCGGAAAGCGTCGTTTTGCCTGTACCTGACAATCCGAAGAAGAGAGCAGTTCCGCCTTCCTCGCCAATGTTTGCCGAACAGTGCATCGGTAGAATGTTTTGTTCAGGCAGAAGAAAATTCATAATAGAAAAAATCGATTTTTTCATCTCTCCGGCATATTCGGTGCCTCCGATTAAGATCGTCCGCTTCTCAAACGACACGATGATAAACGTTTCAGATCTGGTTCCGTCAACGAGCGGATCGGCTTTGAAATGCGGAGCTGAAAGAATCGTAAACGGCTGTTCTTCAGGTTTTTTATCATGTTCTTCAGGTCTGATGAACAACTGTCTTGCAAACAGGTTGTGCCAGGCGAACTCGTTGACAACAGTAATCGGAAGCCGGTATTTTTCGTCTGCTCCTGCAAACCCTTCAAATACATACAATTCATCGCGTTCCTTTAAATAGCCGAGCACTTTTGCGTACAGCCGGTCAAAGGCGGCTTCTGAAATCGGCTGGTTTACTGCGCCCCAATCGATTTTGTCCTTTGTGCTCGCTTCTTCCACAATGAATTTGTCTTTTGGCGAGCGGCCGGTGTATGTACCGGTTGTTGCCCGCACGGCTCCGGAAGATGTCAAGACTCCTTCTTTGCGCTCAAGGATCTTTTCAACCAAATGGGGAACGGATAAGTTCATCTGAACGTTTTCGCCCGTTAATAGCGTTTGTAAGTCAGTTGTTAAATCTACAGAATTCATAAAAAACCTTCCTTTGCGTGTTTTTTAATGTGTATAACATTAATGTAGAATTAGTATAACACATTTACTCTTATAGTCTATACCGTTTCTTCATTTTTCGTTCGGGTTTTTTCTCGTAGGACAAGTTCAAATTTATTTCGGCCGATATTGACATAACAAGCCATTTTAAGATAAGATATTTCATTGAGCGGATACTCTTATCCCGAGCTGGTGGAGGGACAGGCCCAATGAAACCCAGCAACCGGTTTCTCTTATTAATGGAAAAAAACAGTTTCTGAGACAACTACGGTGCTAACCTGATGCAAGGTGTTCAATACCTTGAGCGATAAGAGTGAAAGGCACGCAATACCAGACCCTTTCCTCACCGAATAGGAAAAGGTTTTTTTATTGCATAAATCGAGATCCAAAAATTGCTAAAAAAACTGCCTTCAGGAGGAAGGTACTGGGCGTTTTTCACAGGACGTGAAAGGTTTTAGCCGAGTATCAAGCAGGAGGAAGGTACTGGGCGTTTTTCACAGGACGTGAAAGGTCTAGCCGGGCAACCAGTCAGGAAAAATTCTGCTAAGGGGAATTTCGACTCAGAATCTCGTCAAGAATAGCATAATGGAAATTGTTTCAAAACGAGAGCGTATGAAGCCCGAGTATCGTCATATAATCAAGAGGGACGAGTTCCGTATCATACTTAAGATCACGGCTGATCTTCATATACAGGAGGAAACATAAATGAGCAAAAACCGTCGGTTATTTACATCAGAGTCAGTTACGGAGGGACATCCGGACAAAATTTGCGACCAGATTTCGGATAGTATATTAGACGAAATTTTAAAGAAAGATCCGAATGCCCGCGTTGCCTGTGAAACATCTGTGACAACCGGATTGGTGCTGGTAAGCGGTGAAATCACGACGTCCACATACGTCGATATTCCGAAAACAGTCCGCGAAACGATTAAAGAAATTGGCTACACACGTGCAAAATACGGTTTTGATGCCGAAACTTGCGCGGTCTTAACGTCTATAGATGAACAGTCTCCAGACATTGCAATGGGAGTCGACCAGGCGCTTGAAGCGCGTGAAGGAGCAATGAGCGACGCTGAAATTGAAGCGATCGGAGCCGGAGACCAAGGTTTAATGTTCGGTTTTGCCTGCAACGAAACAAAGGAACTTATGCCGCTGCCGATTTCGCTTGCCCATAAATTGTCTCGCCGTTTGACAGAAGTCCGCAAAGAGGAAATTCTGCCGTATCTGCGTCCGGACGGAAAGACACAGGTAACCGTTGAGTATGATGAGAACAACAAGCCGATTCGCATCGATACAATCGTCATTTCGACTCAGCATCATCCTGAGATTTCGCTTGAACAAATCCAGCGCAATCTGAAAGAGCACGTCATCAATCCGGTAGTTCCAAAAGAGCTGATCGATGAAAACACGAAATACTTCATTAATCCTACGGGCCGTTTTGTTATCGGCGGACCGCAGGGGGATGCCGGTTTAACAGGGCGCAAAATCATCGTTGACACCTATGGCGGCTATGCCCGTCACGGAGGCGGAGCGTTTTCCGGCAAGGATGCGACAAAGGTTGACAGATCTGCAGCTTATGCAGCGAGATATGTAGCGAAAAATATCGTCGCCGCAGGCCTTGCTGATTCCTGTGAAGTACAGCTTGCCTACGCGATCGGTGTCGCTCAGCCGGTGTCCATTTCAATCGATACATTCGGTACAGGCAAAGCGAGTGAAGAAACATTGATCGAAGTGGTTCGCAAAAACTTTGATCTAAGACCTGCCGGCATTATTAAAATGCTCGATCTTCGCCGTCCGATTTACAAACAAACGGCAGCTTACGGACATTTCGGCCGCCTCGATCTCGATCTGCCTTGGGAGCGCACAGACAAAGCAGATCAGCTGAAGAAAGATGCATTAGGAGAATAACAACCGCATAGCCGCTTTAATAAGCGGCTTTGTTTTTCGATGGCAAAATGCGGGCGGATGTTGAAACTTGAAAAATATCCAGATTTAATATTGATGTGATATTGCCAGATACAAATATTTTAATATGAACATTTTTCAAGTTTCTTGAAACGTTTTTCTTTAAACACTTGTCTAATCAAGAAGCAGACTTTGATTTCTGCACGAAATTTAAAAAATCGGAGGCAATACTATGTGTGGATTTGTAGGGGTATTCAATCATCGCCCATCATCCGAGACAGCAGCACAGGAAGAACTGATTAAACAAATGAATGAAATGATTGTACACCGCGGTCCGGACGATGATGGGTACTATCATGATGAGCATGTAGGCTTCGGATTTAGAAGGCTCAGCATCATCGATGTGGAAAATGGAGGACAGCCTCTGTCTTATGAAGACGACTCCTATTGGATTATTTTTAATGGAGAAATCTATAACTATATAGAACTGAAAGACGAACTTCTTTCTAAAGGATACGAGTTCAAAACCGATTCAGATACGGAAGTTTTGCTTGCGACTTACCGCCACTACAAACAGGAAGCCGCTTCAAAGCTGCGCGGTATGTTTGCTTTTTTAATCTGGGATAAAAAAGAGCAGCTTCTATACGGAGCGCGCGATCCGTTCGGCATTAAGCCGCTCTATTTTACGAAAACGGACGGCCACGTTTATTTTGCGTCAGAAAGAAAGAGCCTGATGGCTGTCGATGCTGACTTGGAATTGAATGAAAAAGCGCTTCAGCAGTATACATCGTTCCAATTCGTTCCGGAGCCTGAGACGCTGGACAAAAAGGTGCAAAAAGTAGAGTCGGGCCATCAGTTTACCGTCCGCCCGGGTGAGGATATTCAATTTAAAACATACTGGAAAGTTCAATTCAAGCCGGTTCAGACAGAAGAAGACAAGCTTGTTCAGGAAGTAAGAGACGCGATCTTTGATTCTGTAAAAGTTCATATGCGAAGCGATGTGCCTGTAGGTTCCTTCCTTTCCGGGGGCATTGACTCGTCCTTTATCGTGTCAGTGGCGAAGCAATTCCATCCCAACTTAAAGACGTTCTCTGTCGGCTTTGAACATGAAGGCTTCAGCGAAGTTGACGTTGCGAAAGAAACCGCTGATAAGGTCGGCGTGGAAAACTTCAGCGCGATCATTTCCCCTGAGGAATATATGAACGAGCTTCCAAAGATCGTCTGGCATCTGGATGATCCTCTGGCAGACCCTGCTGCGATTCCTTTGTATTTTGTCGCGAAGGAAGCGAAGAAGCAAGTTACGGTTGTTTTGTCAGGAGAAGGGGCAGATGAGCTGTTCGGCGGTTACAATATTTACCGAGAGCCGCTTTCATTAAAGCCGTTTGAGCGGATCCCGTCCCCGCTGAAAAAGATGCTTCTGCGCGTAGCTTCAGCGATGCCGGAAGGAATGAAAGGGAAAAGCTTTTTAATGAGGGGCTGTACTCCTCTTGAAGATAGATATATCGGCAATGCAAAGATTTTTGAAGAAGGCATGAAATCAAAACTTCTTCGCCAATATGACAGCAACCTGTCTTACTGTGACGTGACAAAGCCATATTTTGAAGAAAGCAGGTCCTACAGCGAAATCAATAAAATGCAGTATGTCGATATCCACACATGGCTGCGCGGCGATATTTTGCTGAAGGCCGACAAAATGACGATGGCCAATTCGCTGGAGCTTCGCGTTCCGTTTTTGGACAAAGTCGTATTTGAAGCGGCTTCCAAAATTCCCGAAGAGCTGAAAACGAAAAACGGCACGACAAAATATCTTCTTAGAAAAGCGGCGGAAGGCATCGTTCCAGAACACGTGCTAAACCGCAAAAAACTAGGGTTCCCTGTGCCGATCCGCCACTGGCTGAAAAACGAAATGCATGACTGGGCCGTGAACATCATTAAAGAGAGCGAGACAGATGCATATATCCATAAAGATTACGTGCTTCAGCTTCTTGAAGACCACTGCGCCAACAAAGCGGATAACAGCCGCAAAATCTGGACGGTTCTCATCTTTATGATCTGGCACAGCATTTTCGTTGAAAAACGCTTTGTACCGGAAGAGCTGAACCATCAGCCAAAAGAGGTCATTATTGTTTAAGCCAAAAAAAGAAGGTTTTCGATTAACCGGAAACCTTCTTTTTTTATGCCGTTTTTTCTGCTGATAAATCTGCAAGCACGCTTTCACATTCGGAGAGGAGATTGTCAAAGATCACGTCCCACGACTGGGTAAGGGCATAGCTTCTCGCTTCGTATGCCATCCGTTTTTTTAACGATGGGTTGGAGAGGACGCGCAATATATTTGCGGTGAATGCTTCCGGATTTCTAGGTTCGGAAAGAAAACCGTTTCTTCCGTTCTGTATAAAATCTTTCAGGCCGCCGGAGTCTGCCCCGATAACAGGCGTCCCACAGGCGAGCGCTTCAAGGGCGGAATTTCCGAAGGTTTCCGTCGGAGAAGGAAAGACGAACAAATCTGAGCTCGCATAGATGCTTGCCAGCTCTTCTCCTTTGACATAGCCGGCAAAAGTCATGTTGAGGGGAGCTCGCTTCTCAAGCTCTTTTTTTAACGGGCCGTCTCCGGCGATCAGCCAGTGGACGTCATCTTTCAAAGCGGGGTGACTTGCGATCTTGAGCAGCGTCTCCAAGTCTTTTTCAGGTGCAAGCCTTCCGACATAGCTGAGGATATAGGTTTCCTTTATGCCGTATCGCCTGCGGATGTGTTCGGTTTGATGCGCCGGACTGAACTGCGAGCAGTCCACGCCGCGCTTCCAGATGGAGAGGTTCCTGAATTGTTTGGCTTTAAGCTGCATAAATGTTTCGCGCGAAGGCACAAAAACTTTTCGAAAATCTTTATGAAACCAGAGCATATATTTCCATAAGAGTTTGGAAAACATTTGAAGATCATAATATGAAAGGTACTGGTCAAAATCGGTATGGTAAGAGCCTACGACGGGGATGTTCCATTTCTTCGCAAGCTTGAGCCCCGCCAGGCCGATATTAAAAGGAGTCGCGATGTGAATGAGATCGGGATGGAATTCGCGGAGTTCTGATTTCATTTTGATGAGATTAGGAAGAGCGATTCTGCACTCGGGGTATAAGAAGAACGGCATGCTCGTAAAACGGCGGATGCGGCTCGAAAATTGTGTTTCATGCGTGCTTTCCGGCGCAAATACTTTATAGGGCATCCCGTTTTTTTCAAGATAATCCGTATACCTTTTCAGCGTTCTGGCGCAGCCGTTCACATCTGGTGTGAACGTGTCCGTAAATATCGCAATTTTCATCGTTTCCCCTCCTGTTTGTGTGTGAAAAATCAGTGACGCTTTGGAAGAAACGGCCGGCTTAGAAGATCATCGCCGACAAGGTTCCGACTGAAATCCCGAGGGCTGTGCCTGCCAGAACATCCGATGGATAATGAAGACCGAGATAAATCCTGGAGAGCCCCACACTGACGCCAACCGGTATTAATAAAAGCGCGAGTATCGGAAAGAATATCATTAACGGTGTAATAACAGAAAATACAGCTGTCGTATGTCCGGATGGAAAAGAATGATCCTTGAGCGGATTTTGCAAAACCTGAGTTTCCTTTAGCGTTAAATACGGCCGCTTTCTCGGATACAGCTTTTTGATCAGCATGACTTGAAGGTGGCTGACCAAAAGTGCAAGGGCGCTGGCCATCCCCGCTGTACGAACACTTCCCGAGCCGAACAGCAAGAGAGACAGGCAGGCAGAAATCGTGCACATAGCCCCTCCCAAATGAGTTGAGGAACGAAAATAACGGTTGAGTGTTTTTTGATGAAATAATCTGTTCATACCGAGGAAAATCCGGCATTCAAAGTTGTAAATGCCAACCATCAGTTTATTCAAATGTCCTAACCCCCTTTACATGTATGGCTGCTTCATTTTTTATTGTAAAAAATGAATGTTTAGCAAATGATAAGTATTTGTAAAGATTTCGGAAAAAGAAAAAAGCCGCAGACGCGTGCGGCCGAAAAGGTTTTTGCTTAAATTATCGGTGGAAAAATGGTAAAGTTGTAGCAAAGCTAATCTTTTTTTGCAAGGATTTGTAGTATTGTCCTTTTTCAATATATTCTTTGCGTATTCTTTCTATTTCCTGTTTATCTTTGTCGGTTAACGGACGGATGACTTTGGCGGGCCTGCCGAATGCGAGGTGCCCGGACGGGATCTTTTTGCCAGGCGGGACAAGGCTGCCCGCCCCGATAAAAGCGCCTTCCCCGATCTCCGCTTCGTCAAGAATAATCGACCCCATTCCGATAAGGGCATGCTTTCGAATCACGGAGCTGTGCAATGTAACCTGATGGCCTACCGTCACACCGTCTTCAATCACGAGAGGGCGTTCAGGGCTTTGGTGCAGACAGGAAAGGTCTTGAATGTTCACACCTTTTCCAATTCTGACCGGGGCGACATCGCCGCGGATAACAGAAGAGAACCAAATGCTTGATCGCTCTCCGATTGTTACATCACCGGTGATGACCGCGTTGTCGGCGATAAACGCCGTTTCATGAATAACGGGTTCCGTTTTTTTATAAGGGTAGATCATAGGTTTCATCCTTTCATTTATAAAATTGTGTGAGGTGGTCAGCATGTGGTGCATGGAAGCGGAAAGACCTGTTGCTACAATCGTCATCATTCACGGTGCATGTGAGCATCACGGGCGGTATAAATGGCTGTCCGAAATGTGGCGTTCATCCGGCTTTAATGTCGTAATGGGGGATTTGCCCGGCCAGGGAACTTCGACAAGAGAAAGAGGACATATACGCTCTTTTCAAGAATATATTGATGAAGTGGACAAATGGGTCGCCAGGGCGAAAGCATTTGAACTGCCTGTGTTTATGCTCGGGCACAGCATGGGCGGCCTGATTGCGATCGAATGGTTTAAGCAGCAGCAAAGCGGCATTGCCGGTCTCATTTTATCATCCCCTTGTCTCGGGCTGCAATTAAAGCCGAACAAATTTCTGGACTTGATTTCCAAGGGGCTCAACGTTTTGGCGCCGTCTATGCGGTTTGAATCCGGGATCACGCCTGATAAAGCGACGAGAAACAAAGAAGTCATCGAAATGGACATCAACGATTCATTATATATCACAAAAGTTTCTGTCAGATGGTATCAAGAAATGTTAAAAGCGTTGAAAAGCGCGATGGAGCCGACGGACGCCTTTCTCAACATCCCGCTCTTTGTCATGCAGGCGGGCACCGACTGGCTTGTCGACAAAAAAATGGTCGTCAAGTGGTTTAACCAGCTTGCTTCCCACAATAAGACGTACAGGGAATGGGATGGCTTGTACCACGAAATTTTCAATGAGCCTGAACGGGAAGACGTTTTTAAAGCGGCCAGAGCGTTTGCGGAGCAGTATATAACATAATGGAGGTGCATTCTTTGGCAGTACCGGAGCATCCTTTTGGATTAATGGCTAAAGTATACAGAGAGGTTTTTCCCCTTGTTCATCAGGAATTGGACAAGTGGAAACGAAAAGCTGAAACGATTCAAAATCCCGAACTGAAAACGCAGGCGAAAGCCAGCATCAGGGATAAAACCTTTCACTGTGAAGGCGGCGGCATTATGGCCCTTCTTTCAGGAGACAAAATCGAGCAGTCGATCCGGTTTATTACGGCGTATCAGACGATAAGCGACTACCTCGACAATCTATGCGACCGGAGCACCTCGCTTGATCCGGATGATTTCACCATGCTTCACCAGTCGATGAAAGACGCGCTGACAGTCGGGGCTGAATTGAAAAACTATTACAGGTTCAGGGAAGATCAGGATGATCAAGGCTATTTGCACGACTTAGTGAAAACATGTCAAGGCGTGCTTGCGGAAATTGAGAACTATGATCTGATCAAGGAGCATCTGATTGAGCTTTGCAGCTACTATTGCGACCTGCAAGTTCATAAACACGTAGTGGAGCATGAGCGTGTTCCCCGGCTCGAAGCGTGGTTTGAGAATTATAAATCGGCTCTGCCGAAAATGGAATGGTATGAGTTCTCGGCCTGTGCGGGTTCAACGCTCGGCATCTTCTGCCTCGTATCGTATTCCGTCCGTCCCGATTTTACTGAATCGATGGCCGGAAAGATCCGCGACAGCTATTTTCCGTACATACAGGGACTGCACATCCTGCTCGATTATTTAATTGACCAGGAGGAAGATTTAATCGGCGGGGATTTGAATTTCTGCACTTATTACCCATCACATTCAGATATGATGGAAAGGCTCGAATATTTCATCGAAATGGCGGATGAACATTTGCGCGGGATTCCGCACGAAAACTTTCACCGTTTGATCAACAGAGGACTGTTAGGCGTTTATTTGTCGGATGACAAAGTAGCGGGCCAGAAGGAAATCGGCCGGCTTGCGAAAAAGCTGATTAAAGCGAGCGGCAAAACATCTTTCTTTTTCTATATTAACGGCAGGGCATACCGCAAAATTCAAAAAATGCCGTGGATGAAAAGCTCGTAAAGAAAAGCTCAAACCGTTTATCGGCTTGAGCTTTTGCCGTTTATAAGCTTTCCGTCCGGTATTGTTTTTCAAGCACAAAGCGCTTATTATACCGGAAGCTTTTTTCCCATTTAGAAACAACGATGCAGGCGACAGCATGACCCGGCACGTTCACGCCTGTTCGCGCCATGTCCATCACGCGGTCCACTCCCGCGATAATCGCGACTCCTTCAGCGGGAAGGCCGACTGCGTTGGCGGTAGCCAGAAGGACGACGAGCGAGCCAGATGGCACGGCGGCGATCCCTTTGCTTGTCATCACTAGCACGAGCATCATGAGCAATTGCTGGGAAATGCTCATGTCTATATTGAAAGCCTGCGCCAAAAAGATACAGGCGACCGATAAATATAGGCTGGAGCCGTCGCAATTCAGAGATAAGCCTGAAGGAACCACGAAGGAAACGACCCGTTTTGGGCAGCCGTATTTCTCCATGCGGTCCATCAGCTGCGGCAAGACTGTTTCTGTGCTCGTCGTGGAGAACGCGATCAGAAACAAATCCCAAATCATTTTCAGGACTTCGAAGTATTTAATTTTAAAAACAAGACCGACGATCGGAAATAAAACAAAAAGAACGAGAAACAGTCCGAGAAAAACAGTGCCGACTAATTTTAACATAGGAAGCAGGAGCTCGATGCCGTATTGCCCGACGGATGCGGCCATAAGAGCAAGCACGCCGATAGGCGCTGTGACCATCACCATCTGCGTCAGCTTGAACATGATGTTGGCAACAGATTCAAAAAACTTCATGACAGGTTCCGAGGCTTTGCCGATCCCGGCAGCTGCAACGCCGAACAATATCGCAAAGAAGATCACGGCGAGCAAATCATTTCTGGCCATGACGTCAACGATGTTGGTAGGAATGATATCGAGGATCATTTGTTTAATATCGACCACTTTTTCCGTGTAGCCCGAGAGTTCGTCGATATCCTTTTTGGCCAAATGGGAAAGGTCAAGGCCGACGCCGGGCTTTAACACATTAGCCAAAAGCAGCCCGAGTCCGAGCACGAACGTCGTAATCACTTCAAACCAAATAATCGTCTTGATGCCGAGGCTGCCCATTTTTTTCATGCTTCCGCTTCCGGCCGCTCCGATGACAATTGTAGAAAAAACGATTGGAACGACGATCATTTTAATCAGACGGATAAATCCGTCTCCGACGGGGCGCAGCGCCATTCCGAAATCAGGGAAGAAATGTCCGATAACTGCTCCAATGGCGAGTGCGATCAAAATTTGATAAGCGATAAATTTTTTCAAAGCGAAATCCCTCCGTATTTTCCATGAGTTTTCAATAATTTCGCGACAAAGAGTGAAACCACCTCCATTATTTGGTGTTTTTTAGAAAATTCCGAAATCTAAAGTGTTCATATTTTATTTTGATATCGCTTACATTATGTTTGAATGAAAAAAATCCTCCAAACGGAGGATTTCAGGCTGTCACTTTTGGACCGCTTCTTTCTTTTCGATCGCAATGATAAACGGCGGATCGTTTCGCTGGTTTAAATATTGGTAACAGAGGACACGGGCCGTATCCTGGTCGAGCGATGCACAAAATTCGAGCAGGGCGTCTTTTTCCCGCTTTCCTTCGGGATGGCCATGGTAGACGACAAGCACGATCAGCCCCTCATTTTTCAGGATTTTGAGAAGCTGCTTGATGCTGGCGATGGTCGAATCGCTTTTTGTCGTCACCGATTTGTCGCCTCCCGGAAGATATCCGAGGTTAAACACGGCTGCTGCCACCTTGCCTGAGATGTCGTCAGGAAGCGAAGTGGTGAGCTCATCATGGCTTTTTTGAATCAATGTCACCCGGTCTTTATACTCGTTTCCAAGTCTTTCGGCAGTATTCATAAGAGCTGCTTCTTGAATGTCAAAGGCATAGACATGCCCGCTTTCACCGACAAGTTCAGCTAAAAAGTGAGTATCATGTCCGTTTCCCATTGTCGCATCAATGACGATGTCTCCTTCGCCTGCGGCTGTTTTCAGCAGTTCTTTCGCATACGGGAGGATTTTCTTGAGCTTCATGTGGCCATGCCTTCTTTCGCCTTGTTGAACCATTTCCCCTGATGGCTGCCGCGCCTTTCCAATTCCCCGTTGATGGCGTTTAAGACTTCCCATTTATTGACGCTCCACATCGGTCCGACCATCAATTCGATCGGTCCGTCACCCGTAATCCGGTGAATGATCATTTCCGGCGGAAGAATTTCAAGCTGATCGCAAACAAGCTGGACATATTCATCTTGAGAAAGGAACGTTAATTTTCCTTTTTCATACTGCTTCACCATTGGTGTCCCTTTTAACAGGTGGAGCAGATGGATTTTAATCCCCTGCACGTCCAAATCGGCGACGGCTTTTGCGGTTTCCATCATCATGCTGCGGTCTTCGAGAGGCAGTCCGTTAATGATGTGGGAGCAGACCCGGATGCCGTGTTTCCTCAGCTTGTTCACGCCTTCCACGTAGCAGTCGAAATCATGGGCGCGGTTGATCAAATCAGCCGTCCGTTCATGAACGGTCTGAAGGCCGAGCTCCACCCAGAGGTATGTGCGTTCATTAAGCTCGGCAAGATATTCGACAACATCGTCAGGTAGACAATCCGGCCGGGTAGCGATTGAAAGGCCGACTACGCCGTCAAGGCCGAGGACGGTCTCGTATTTTTCGCGAAGAACGCTGACGGGAGCGTGCGTATTCGTAAATGCTTGAAAGTACGCCATGTATTTGCCGTCTTTCCATTTTTCATGCATTCTGTCGCGCACTTCATTAAATTGGGTAATCAGATCGTCGGCGCGGTTTCCCGCAAAGTCTCCGCTCCCTGCGGCGCTGCAAAATGTGCATCCGCCGTGTGCGACCGTACCGTCGCGGTTCGGGCAGTCAAAGCCTCCGTCAAGGGCGACTTTAAACACTTTATGACCGAAATGATTTCTTAAATGATAATTCCATGTATGATATCGTTTTTCACTGTTCGTATATGGAAAAGGGTTGTTCTGATGCAAACAAAAGGACCTCCTTTTAGTATCACGCATCCTAAAATTGTAGCAAATAAACAAGATAAGAACAAACCGATTCCCAATTATTTTCTTCAATGATCACAGCTGTGATGGCCAAACTAATCACGATGGATTTTTCCATTAAGGAGGGGTTTTCTTTGGCTACAAGACAATCCGTCGGAGAGCACATCCAAAGAAGCGAAGATGCTTATGATTATGCTTTATCTCAATTTGAAACTGCAAGCAGGCAGGAACATTACAATGAGACAGAGTACAGCGATGCGCAGCTGATGCTTGAAAACGCGGTCAATGAATTAAACAAGCTTTCGCTGTTTGCCAATGAGCAGCAAAGGGAGGAAATTCACCGCAAAAGGCTCCAGCTGCAAACCCTTCAAAACAATATGATTCTGCAGAGATCGTATGAAAGATGAACCCTTTTTGAAAGGGTTCATTTTTTTGAAAAAAGCGATTGACAAAAAAGGACGATGTCTATATTGTATTAAGTGTACTACATCGAGTAATACAGTTAACACACACATGTAAAGGAGCAATACTCATGAGTGATAAACATAAAAAAGTAACGCCAATGGTTGTCGTGGCGTTTATCATTGCCTGTTCGTTCTTGTTTGTACTTGCGAAGCTGGGCTTTATGATTCAAGAAAATTTGGGATATGTGTTTTTTTAAAAGTGAATAACGCTGAGATTGAACGAGAAAGAAGGGAGATAGATGATTCAAATCGATCCGAGAAGCTCAACCCCAATCTATGAGCAGATCATCCAGCAGATGAAAGAGCTGTGCTTAAAAGGGATAATCAAGCCTGGAGATAAACTTCCTTCTGTCAGAGAGCTTGCAACCATTATCATTGCAAACCCGAATACGGTCAGCAAAGCCTATAAAGAACTTGAACGGGAAGGGATTATTGAAACGTTGAGGGGAAGAGGAACGTATATTTCAGAAAACGCGAAAGTTACGCTTGATGAAGGGAAGATTGCGATGATTAAAGAGCAGTTAAAGCAGCTGATCATCGATGCGCATTACGCGGGGATCGACACCAAAAAGCTGCAGGAGTGGATGGCGGAAATCGACGAAGAAGTGAGAGGAGGCGAAGTGAATGATTGAGCTCAAATCTGTTTCAAAAACGATTGACGGAAAACAAATACTTAAAGACATCTCCTTTAAGCTGGAGGAAGGAGAGATTTTCGGACTTCTCGGAAGAAACGGCTCAGGAAAAACGACGCTTCTTCGCCTGATTCAGCAAATCCTGCTGCCTGATGAGGGAGATATCTTTTTCGGCAGCGTCAAGGTGAAGGATCATCCGCTCGTCAAGCGCAACATCGTCTATATGCCCGTTCAAAACACCTATTTCGAAAAATACAATTACAAACAGCTCGTCAATATTTTGCGTAACATTTATCCGGACTTTGATGTTACATATGCAAATGAATTAATGAACCGATACGATATTCCCGAAACAAAAAAGTACAGGGAATTGTCTACAGGATTGAAAAAGCAAATGTCGCTGATCCTGTCATTTGCGATCCGGCCGGCGGTCATCCTGCTTGATGAGCCGACAGACGGCATTGATGCCGTCACAAGACAAGACGTTCTTCAGCTGATGGTCGATGAAGTGGCTGAAAACAACACGACGATTCTCATCACATCTCACCGGCTTGAGGACATTGAAAGAATGTGCAACCGAATCGGTTTTCTCGAAGACAATACATTGTCGAACATCATGGATCTTGATGAACTGAAAGGCGATTTTATTAAAATTCAAATGGCATTTGAAGAAGATGTCAATTTAAAAATCAGGGAAAGGGAAATCCCTGTTTTGGACCACACCGGCGTCTTTTATACGGTATTGGTTCCGAAAGAAGACAATGTGAGCAAACAATTTCTTAAAAGTTTGTCTCCGAAAGTTTGGAACGAGCTTCCGGTCAGTCTTGAGGAAGTATTCATCGCGAAGTATGGAGGTAAGCGAAGATGGTAGACCGCGGACTTTTATATAAAGAATGGAAACAGCATTTCTGGATTTTTTTAGTTGTTTTTGCAGCGGTGTTGCTGAGTGAACCGCTTGCGATTTTGAATGATTATTTCCAGTACCAGGGATGCCTTGCAGAACAGAAAAAATTTCCCGATATAGAGTGCGTTTTATATAAAGATTATGGGGTAAGCGGGGCCATGAGAATGTTCTGGGTTGGCGGAGTCGCGCTTGCGATCAGCCAGATCGGGTTTGAACGGAGCAGAGGAACGCTTGACTTTACACTCGGCCTCCCTTACAAGCGCGGCGTCATTTTCAATACTAAATATTTCTTCGGCATTTCAATTCTTATAACAGCCCAGCTATTATCTTACTTGTTATCTTACGCTTTGATTATTTTGTATAACGTTGACGTTGTCTTTTTCCATGAGTATTTTATCGGGGCGGTTATCTTCTGCTTTATGGTCTACTCGCTTGTCATGGCGGCGGGCGCGATGACCGGCAATCCGCTGGCCCAGATGATCGTTGCTTTTTCAGCGTCGATTCTGCCGTATTTGCTGATCGGCCTTCCGCTGGCCAACTTACGAATCATCCTGGGTTTCTTTGGGCATGACCCTGCTTTCTTTTATGGTGAAACAGAACTACTAGATTATATAACGCCGATCATATACCTCAACAGTTTCGGCATTCAAGACGGCAGCCTGGCCTTTACGCTTATTCCGCTCGCCATGGGGATCTTGTTTTATATAATCGGCTATTTCTGCTTTATCAAACAGCAGCTTGAACGGAACGGACATTTTTTCCTTTGGAGAAAAATGGATCGTCCGATCCAGATTCTCGTGATTTTATTCGGCATCTGGGGATTCGGCACAGCCGCTGCTTCGAGTCTGTTCAGCTATATATTCGGTATGTTGATCGGTTCGGCAGTCGGATTTTTAATCAGTTACTTCTTGATTTTCAAAAAAATAAAACAGCTGTAATCATTAATGGAGAGGAGATTTACAAATGATCAGTGTAAAGCATATTCACCACTCGTTTAAAGTCGGCAAAAAGGGAAGGGAAAATGAAATTAAGGTGTTAAAGGACGTCTCGCTTACCGTTGAAAAAGGAGAAATCGCCTGTATTGTCGGACGGAGCGGCTCCGGAAAGTCGACACTGCTGAACTTGATTTCCGGCTACATCGCCCCGACAAAAGGGAAGATCATGATTGACGGCACGGATGTCACGAAGTACAGCGAGAAAGAATGGGCCGCATTCAGGCTTGAACATTTCGGCTTCATCTTTCAAAGTTTTCAGCTGATTCCGAGCTTGACGACTTTCGAAAATATCGAACTTCCCCTGACTTTAAAAGGTGTTCATCCGTCGGAGCGGAAGCAGCGCGTCAACGAGATGCTCCACCGCGTCGGCCTTGAAAACCACGCCGGCCACTATCCGAATGAGCTTTCAGGCGGACAGCAGCAGCGCGTCAGCATCGCCCGCGCTTTGATTTTGAATCCTTCAATCATTTTAGCCGACGAGCCGACCGGAAGCCTGGATTCCGAAACAGAGCAGGAAATCCTTGAATTCATTCGGCAGCTGAACAGGGAACGCGGCATTACATTTGTCATCATCACGCACGATGACGAGGTGGCATCGATCGCCAATACGAAATTTCATTTATCTGACGGCGTGTTAGAGAAAGGGGAAGAGACTGTTGAAGTTTAAGGACCAGTTGAAGTTCATTAGAAGAAATATGAGGAAAAACCGCCTGCGTGTATTCATGACCATTCTCGCAACAACGGTGGCCTGCGCGTTTTTAATCGTGCTCGCATCGGTCGGATTCGGACTGCAAAAATCAATGACTGAACAGCTGATGAAAGAGCAGATCGTAACCGAGATAAATGTTGTCGGAAAAGAAGGGCAAAGCGATCAAAAGGTTCAAAAGAAAGACCTGAAAGAATTTGAAAACCGCAAAGATGTGTCCGCGATTATCGAGCGCACAAACGTGTTCGCACCTGCTGAAGCAAAATTGGGCAACAGGACCAATAATCAAATGTCGAATATTACAATTACCGACATGGCCGCTGAGCAAAAAGCCAATATCAAACTCGATCGCGGCCGCGTAGCGAAAACACCGAATGAAATTGTCGTCGGCTACCATTTCGGGAAGAACCTCTGGACGAAAAAGGAAGCCGCAGATTATGAAAAGCAGATGGAAAATAATGCTGAGGAAGCAAAAGAGCCGAAAGGATACGAAGAAGATATTCTCGGCAAAACGATTGAATTAAAGATCTCAAAAATGGATGAAAAAACAGGAGAAGAAGGGGAAGCGAAAACATATGATCTGAAAGTTGTCGGAGTGACAAAAAAACCTTCGTATGAATGGGCGAGCGATTCAACAGTCTATGTCAGCAACGGCATGCAAAAAGACATCACCGGCTTTCTGAAGTCGGAAAAAGACAGCGGCATGATCGAAAAAACGCTTTCGGTTTACGCGGATAACTTTGAACATGTCGGACAGCTGACAACAGATTTGGAGGATGAAGGCTACTACGTCGATTCAATAACGAAAAAGCTCGATAGCATCAATCTTTTTTTCATGGCTTTTAAAATCGGTCTGATCTTTGTCGGAGTCATTGCCGTCTTGATTTCAGCGATCGGGATTTTCAACACGATGACAATGGCGGTTACAGAGCGGACGCAGGAAATCGGCATTATGAAAGCGATCGGTGCAAGCCCGAATGTGATCCGAAAAATGTTCCTGCTGGAAAGCGCCTATATCGGCATCTTAGGATCTGTTTTAGGTATTATCATTTCATACGGTGTCAGCTTTTTAGTGAACAAGATTATACCTGTCATTTTATCATCGGTTTCAGAAGGAGAAGCGAGTGCGGCAGAGCTCAGTATCACCTTCTCGCATATTCCGGTCAGTCTTGTCCTCATCGCGACATTGATCAGTGCGGGTGTCGCCATTCTTTCCGGCCTGAATCCGGCCATTAAAGCGACAAGAACGAACGTGCTGACAGCATTAAGAAGAGAGCTTTAGGAAAAAAGCCGGCGGTATGCCGGCTTTTTAACGTTTTGGCGGTCTGTACCCCGCATCACGCGCCTCCTGTTCTGTGCAGAACCAGCGAGCGACGTTTTTCGTGCGGTCATAATATGTACTGCCCGGTGTATGATAAATATGGTTGACGCTTCCTTTGATTTTGCACTCCTGTTTGCTTTCAGCGCTGCTTTTCTTGGCGGCGGGCGTGCTGTGTGACGCTTCGGCCTGAGCGGCGGCGCTCTTTTCTTTTACAGAGGTTTCGGCACTGCCGCTTTTTTCTTCAGCCTTGGCCAGTTTTTCTGTCAGCGATTTTGTTTTTTTCGTAAGCGAATCTTTTTCTTTTGTCAGTTTTTCGTTTTCTTTTTTTAATGTGTCATTCTCCGCTTTGACTGCCTTCAGTTTTTTGTTTGCCTGTTTGACCTGCTGCTTTAATGCGGTTTGCTCCTTTTGCAAAGCGCTGTGTTCAGTTTTCAGTTCCTGAAGCTCGGTTGTCAGATCCTCCGTTTTTTTCTCATCGGCGGCATATGTTTCCTCATCGTAATAAGGTGCAGAGATGATCAGGAGGAGAAGTCCGCCGGCAAAACAAGGATAAAAGAGTTTCCTGGAAAACCTTTTGCCTGGAGAAAAAATCCTTCTGATTAAATGAAATACAAGATAGCAGATGGAAAAAAGGAAGGATAAAAACCCGATCAGCATGATAGATTCCATGATTCGTCTCCTTTCTTAATTGATAACTATATTTTAGCTTAAAAAGAAAAAAATGTTTATACCGAAAAAACTTCTTGCAAATCTAAATATTCAAACGTAAAATAAAGAAATCATTTAAAAACCGAATATGCAGCTTATAAAGAGAGATGGAGGGACTGGCCCGGTGAAATCTCAGCAACCTGCAGCAGTGCAAGGTGCTAAATCCAGCAGAATGTCAGGCGCATTCTGAAAGATAAGTTGAACAACTCTTTCAGGCGGCTGAAAGAGTTTTTTTATTTTGAAGGAGGAGATCAACATGAACAAGTTATTAAAATGGACTTCTGCGCTGGGACTGGCCTTGAGCCTGGCGCTTCTGGCCGCGTGCGGAAACAATGCCGCAAGCGACGGCAAAACGATCAAAATAGGCGCCACTGCAGGACCGTATTACGATATGGTCAAAAAAGCGATTCAACCTGAGCTTGAGAAAAAAGGCTACAAAGTGGAGGTGATCGAATTCACCGATTATGTACAGCCGAATACTGCGTTAAGTGAAGGCGAGCTCGACGCGAATTTGTTTCAGCATGAGGTTTTTATGAAATCATACAATCAAGAAAACAATAAAAATCTTGCGGCTCTCATTTCTGTGCCGACTGCTCCGATGGGGCTCTATTCTGCCAAATATAACGACTTGAACGATGTCAAAAGCGGAGCGGAAGTGGCTGTTCCAAACGATCCGGCCAATGCTGCCAGGGCATTTTTAACCCTTCAGGATCAGGGGCTGATTCGGCTGAAAAGCGATGTCGACACATTGAAAGCCTCTGTGCAGGACATTGCGGAAAATCCGAAAAAGCTGACATTTAAACAGCTTGAATCCGCCAATCTTCCAAGAGCTGTCGATGACCTGGATATCGCGGCCGTCCCGGGAAATTTCGCTCTCTCCGCCAATATGAAGCTGCAGGACGCCCTAGCGCTTGAGAACATGCCCGACCGCTACCGCAACCAAGTGGTAGTGGATGAAAAAAACAAAGACAAGCCATTCGCCAAAGATCTCAAAGAAGCGGTAAAATCCAAAGCTTTCGAGGAGACGATCGATCGGGAATTCGCCGGTTTCGGAAAGCCGAAATGGATGACGCAATCATAAAAAAATTCCCCCTTTAAAAAGGGGGTTTTTATGTTGAAAATCGAAAACGTGTCAATTGAAAAAAATGGGCAAAACGAATAGAATCTAGAGGGAATGATAAAGAGAAAGAAGGAAACGCTATGCCGCGCACATTATGGCTTTTGGTCATCGGAATGTTTATCAATGTCACGGGGGCATCTTTTTTATGGCCGCTGAATACCATCTATATCCATCAGCATTTGGGAAAGTCGCTGACAGCGGCCGGATTTGTGCTGATGCTGAACTCAGGGGCAAATGTGCTGGGCAACCTGTTCGGGGGATATCTATTCGATAAAATCGGCGGATTTAAAACGGTTGTTCTTGGAATTGTGATCACGTTTGCGAGCCTTTCTGGCCTCGTCTTTTTTCACGATTGGTTCCAGTACATTCTTTTCTTAACGTTGGCCGGTTTTGGATCAGGGATCGTTTTTCCGGCATGCTATGCAATGGCCGGATCAGTTTGGCCGGAAGGCGGCAGAAAGCCGTTCAACGCTGTATACGTGGCCCAAAATGCAGGTGTGGCAGTTGGCTCAGCGCTCGGCGGAATTGTCGCTTCTTTTTCATTTACGTATGTTTTTCTCGCGAATGCGATGCTGTACGCCGTCTTCTTCATGATTGCGTTTTTCGGATTTAAACGCATCCGGTCTGAAAAAGCCATGCAGTCATCTGTTTTGGATCATGCCGATTCAGTCAGCGGGAAATCGAAATTTTCTGCGCTTTTGGTCATATGTACGGGCTACCTGCTCGGCTGGATCGCTTATTCGCAATGGTCCTCGACCATCGCTTCACATACCCAGGAGCTGGGGATATCTCTTGGGCAGTACAGCGTGCTTTGGACAGTGAACGGGGCGCTCATCGTTTTCGGTCAGCCGCTGATCGGTTTTTTTGTGAAACGGTTTGCCGAATCGCTGAAAAACCAAATCGTGATCGGATTTGTCATTTTTATGATGGCATACGGAATTTTGTTTGGCGCTGAACGGTTTCCGGCTTTTCTTGCTGCGATGGTTGTGCTGACCATTGGCGAAATGCTTGTATGGCCGGCTGTGCCGACGATTGCAAACCGTCTCGCACCGAGAGGGAAAGAAGGGTTTTATCAAGGGTTTGTCAACAGTATGGCGACCGGCGGAAGAATGATCGGACCGCTTTTTGGCGGAATGCTGGTTGATTATTTTAGTATGCAGCTTTTGCTCGCGGTTCTGCTCGCATTGCTGCTGATTGCAATAGGAACGGCGTTTTTATACGACAGGAAGGAAAAGCAGCTCTCCGCTCAGTCAGATGCATGAGTAATATAGAAAAAATAGGTAATTGTAATTATTCGAAAATGAATCGAAGGAATCAAGATTATCAACCAAATCTTCACATATAATGGAAGAAACAAGCTTTTTTTCTTCTCAGACAGAACACATTTTCTGTATGGTAGTATCGAATATCATCGCAAGGGGTCTAGGGGGGCTGCTCGATGGCCTGAAGTCGCTTGACTAAACTAAGGGCTTTAGGAAGGTGATGAAGATGCTGCATCAAGTTTTGGTTGCTTGTTTGATTGGAGGGATTATGGGGGTTCTCGGGCACGTTAAAAAAAGAGGACGACTCGAGAAACCGAGAACAACGAAACGATTCATTTACCTTGGATTTTTTGAAGATATTCTTGTCGGAATGGTTGCTTCTATTTTGCTTGTTTTATCTGCGGAACCTGATTCGGGAATTCAGCTTGTCGTGTTATCGATCATTGCCGGCTACGGCGGTGAAGCTGTATTGAGAAGCTTTGACTTTGTCAGAGAACAGCAGGCAAATGTACAGAACTCCGAACGGCAAAACAAATCTCCACACGATTAAGATCCTCACTCTTACCCTTTTTTCAGCACATTCCCATTGTATACAAACCTGCTTGCACTTATGAACAGAATTCTATAAAATACAGATAAGATTACGGTTACGGCAAGAACAGTGAAGAGGAGCAGTAAGAAGCCCATTTTGTTTCAGAGAGTTGACGGCTGGTGAAAGTCAATCAAATGAGCTTCCGAACTCGCCTCAGAGTTGCAGCAGTGATAAGCTGCTGCCGCGTATCTGCGTTACAGATATCAAGTGAGTGTGCCGCGTGCACACTAACAAGGGTGGTACCGCGGGAAATCTCTCGTCCCTTCTTAGGGATGGGAGAGTTTTTTTGATTTTAGAATAATCTGAATATAACGCTGCCAGTCCCGTCCATACTTGAAGACAAAGAAGCCGTACACATATTCAAAGGAGGTTTTTACAATTGAGCTTTGACCATCAAACAATCGAGAAAAAGTGGCAGGACTATTGGCTGAAAAATAAAACGTTTGCCACTCGTGAAGATAAATCCAAACCTAAATTTTATGCATTGGACATGTTTCCGTATCCGTCGGGCGCAGGCCTTCACGTCGGACACCCTGAAGGCTATACAGCAACTGACATTTTGTCCCGCATGAAACGGATGCAAGGGTACAATGTCCTCCATCCGATGGGCTGGGATGCATTCGGGCTTCCTGCCGAGCAATATGCGCTAGATACGGGAAACGATCCTGCCGTCTTCACCGAGCAGAACATTGACAACTTCCGCCGCCAGATCAGAGCGCTCGGCTTTTCGTATGATTGGGACAGAGAAGTCAACACAACAGATCCGGACTACTATAAATGGACGCAGTGGATTTTCTTAAAGCTTTACGAAAAAGGTCTCGCTTATGTAGATGAGGTCCCTGTAAACTGGTGTCCTGCGCTTGGAACCGTTCTTGCCAATGAAGAAGTCATCGACGGCAAAAGCGAACGCGGCGGACATCCTGTAGAACGCCGTCCAATGAAGCAGTGGATGCTGAAAATTACCGCTTATGCCGACCGCCTGCTTGAAGACCTGGAAGAACTCGACTGGCCGGAAAGCATTAAAGAAATGCAGCGCAACTGGATCGGCCGTTCTGAAGGGGCGCATGTTCATTTTGCGGTCGACGGCACCAATGAAACGTTTACGGTTTTCACCACGCGGCCTGACACATTATTCGGTGCGACATATGCCGTGCTGGCTCCGGAGCATGATTTGGTTCAAAAAATCACAACGCCTGAACAGAAAGACGCAGTCAACGCCTATATTGAAGAAGTTCAATCAAAGAGCGACTTGGAGCGGACAGACCTTGCCAAAACAAAGACAGGCGTCTTCACAGGTGCATATGCGGTTAATCCGGCAAACGGAGAAAAAATTCCGGTCTGGATTGCGGACTATGTCTTGGCTACATACGGGACCGGGGCGGTCATGGCCGTTCCTGCCCATGATGAGCGGGACCATGAATTTGCATCAGCATTCGGGCTGCCGATCAAAGAAGTCGTCAAAGGCGGGGATGTTGAGAAAGAAGCATATACAGGCGACGGCGAACATATCCATTCAGATTTTCTGAACGGTCTTGATAAAGCGGCTGCGATCGAAAAAATGATCCAGTGGCTTGAGGAAAACGGGAAGGGCGAGAAAAAAGTAACATACCGCCTCCGCGACTGGCTGTTCAGCCGTCAGCGCTACTGGGGCGAGCCGATCCCGATCATCCATTGGGAAGACGGCACATCGACTCCGGTTCCTGAAGAAGAGCTGCCGCTGATCTTGCCGAAAACGTCGGAAATCAAACCGAGCGGAACGGGTGAGTCCCCTCTTGCGAATATTAAAGAATGGGTGGAAGTGACAGATCCTGAAACAGGCAAAAAGGGAAGACGCGAAACGAATACGATGCCGCAATGGGCGGGAAGCTGCTGGTACTTCCTGCGCTACATTGATCCGAAGAACCCGAACGAGCTGGCTTCCCCTGAAAAATTAAAGGAATGGCTTCCTGTCGATATGTATATCGGAGGGGCGGAGCACGCCGTTCTTCACTTATTGTATGCGCGCTTCTGGCATAAATTCCTTTATGACATCGGGGTCGTTCCGACGAAAGAGCCGTTCAAACAGCTTTATAACCAAGGGATGATTCTTGGCGAAAACAATGAAAAAATGAGCAAATCCAAAGGCAATGTCGTCAATCCGGACGAAATTGTGGAGACGCATGGCGCGGACACGCTCCGGCTGTACGAAATGTTCATGGGACCTTTGGATGCATCGATCGCCTGGTCAACGACAGGGCTTGACGGAGCCCGCCGCTTCCTTGACCGCGTATGGCGTTTGTTTATCGATGACAATGGCGGGTTAAACGAGAAGATCGTTGAAGGAGCCGGCGAAACGCTTGAGCGCGTCTACCATGAAACGGTCATGAAAGTAACGGACCATTTCGAAGGTCTGCGCTTTAATACAGGCATTTCACAGCTGATGGTCTTCATCAATGAAGCATATAAAGCTGATCAGCTTCCGAAAGAATACATGGAAGGCTTCGTGAAATTGCTTTCTCCTGTCGCGCCTCATTTGGCTGAAGAGCTCTGGAACCGCCTCGGTCATGAGGAAACGATCGCGTATGAAGCATGGCCTGTCTATGATGAAGCGAAGCTCGTGGATGATGAAATTGAAATCGTCGTTCAGCTGAACGGAAAGGTGAAAGCGAAGCTGAACGTTCCAGCCGACGCGGACAAAGAACAGCTTGAAGAGCTGGCGAAAAACAATGAAAAAGTAAAAGAACAGCTAGAAGGAAAAACGATCAGAAAAGTGATCGCTGTGCCTGGAAAGCTTGTAAATATTGTTGCAAATTAATGGCGAAAGCCCCTTCAATCCGAAGGGGCTTTTTCTGTCATTCCGCCGAAAGGATGATAATATTTCAGACGATCGCTTCGTTTCAAATGATCCATGACCGCTTAAAATGGGAAAAAAGGAGATGATCATGATGCATTTTTCCGATTTTTCCGCCGTACAGGTCAGAATCGCCCGGCCTACAGACCGTTTTGACGAAATCGTTGCATTTTACGAAAAGGGGCTGGGGCTGAAAAAGCTTGGCGGTTTTTCCGGCCACCACGGGTATAATGGCGTCATGTTCGGCCTGCCGAATGTCCAATACCACCTTGAATTCACCTCACATATCGAAGGAAGCCCTTGTCCGGCACCGACTAAAGACAATCTGCTCGTTTTTTATATTCCTGATCCGGAGGAAATCAGGAGCATATTAAATAGGCTCGCTGACATGGGCTATGACGAAGTGCCGCCTGAAAATCCGTATTGGAAGGAAAAAGGGGCAACGGTGGAAGATCCGGACGGCTGGCGGATCGTGCTGATGAATACCGAAGGCATATAGGGATGTTATGTCTGTTCCCATTCTCTTGCCTTCCTGCGGACGATATCCGTAAAAGCCGCCATAGCAGGAGAAAGCCATTTGTTTTTATGATAAACCATTTGAGTGGAAAACAGGGCGTCGCGGACCAGCGTGCCCTGAAGCTTTCCTTCTTCGATATCAGTGCGCGTTGTGATCAAAGGAAGAAGGGAGACGCCCAAACCGCACATTACGCATTGTTTAATCGCTTCGACACTCCAAAACTCCATCGTATGGTCGGCAATGACTCCCCTTTGACGTAAATATTCCTCAAAAAAATCACGGTAGCTGCAGCCGTGCTCGGTATATAAAAACGTTTCATTTGCGTTAAAAGTCAAATCATCAAGAGCTTTTTGTCCTGCCGGGTGTTCTTTGGGAAAGATGAACACCATCGGCTCATTGACCAGCTTTTCAACATGAAGGTCGTTTTCTTTCCGGTCGTTGTCCAAAAGAAAAGCGACATCGATTTTTCCCTGTTTCAATTCGTCTCTCAGCTGCCAGCACGTGGAAGGCTTTAAAGTGACCGTGACCTGCGGATATTTGCTTGTAAATTCGTGAAGAATGGCGGGCAGCCTGTATACCGTTAAAGATTCCGAGGCGCCGATGATCAAGTTTCCCGACGGCTCCTGGTCGTTTTCCGGAATGTGCCTCGCTTTTTCATACAGCTCGACCATTTCTGCGGCATAAGGGAGAAGGTGCTTTCCCGCTTCTGTCAGCATCATTTTTTTCCCGAGCCGGTAGAACAGCGGCTTTCTTAATTCTTGTTCGATTGCTTGAACGTGCGAAGTCACAGTGGACTGTGCATATCCTAAATAATCGGCAGCACGGGTAAAACCGCCGATATCCACGATTGTTTTAAATGTTTTCAAGTGTCGGATCTCCATCTCGTCCATCTCCCTTTTTTATCTTATATCGAAAAATTCGAAGTTGCAGATCGATAATATCTATTTTACTGATGAATCGAACATGATTACAATCATTTTAAACGACTTTGTGAAAGGATTGTATTCGTATGAGAGAAAAAAAGCTTGGTCCTTTATTGTTAAGCGGGCTGATGACGGGGCCCATTTTAGGATCCGGAATCATTCTGCTGCCTCCGATGATTCATCAGACAGCTGGAGACTACGCGATTTTTGCGTGGCTGTTGATGCTGGGAATCGGTTTTTTATTTGCCTGGGTTTTTGCCAGATTAAGCGTCGAGTATCCGAATGATGCCGGGATTGCTTATGCGGCTGAAAAAGCGTTCGGGTCGCGTGTTAAAAAGTTGGCAGTCTTTTATTTTATCATGGCTGCGAGCTTCGGCCCCGCCGCCGTATTAATGACGGCCGGCGAATATATTCATTCTCTTGCGGCAGGCACGGCATTCCCTGCTGAACTGTACGGCTTTGTTTTTTTCATCTTTTGTATGGTTATCCTTTGCTTTAATCTTTCATTTGTCGGCATGGTTGCACTCATTTTTTCCACTGCCGCGGCGCTTATCCTGTTTGGAAGCAGCGCGGCTTCCGTGCCTTACTTCCGTGAGGGGCCTCTCGTAGACGGAACATTTCAGTTTACCGATTTTGGCCGCGGATTGCTGCTCCTGTTCTGGGCATTGGTCGGATGGGAAATCGTCGGCAACTACAGCATGGAAGTGAAAAACCGCGGGAAAACGATTCCACGGGCTGTCGTGATCAGCAGCCTGACGGTAACGGTCATATATTTGGCGACCGCGGCAGCTGTTCAGTGGATTGATCCTGGATTCTCCGCAAACGGACAATTGAAGCTGGCGATGATGCTGACGCCGTTGTTCGGATCTTTTGCATTGCCGGTGATCGCAGTGCTCACCGCTGTCCTCTGTATGTGTGCTTATTTTCAGGTGACAGGCGGAGCAGCCAGGCTGGTGGCCTCGCAGGCCGGCGGGCTGTTTGCCTACAGATCAAGGGGAAATCAGCCGACTGCAGCGCTGGGGCTTATATTTCTCATCCATACGATCGTTTTCGTCTGCCTGATGTTTCACTTTCTTAATGTTGAGACGCTGGTTCTGATCGCAAACGCCTTTTTCATCTGCAACTCGCTGTGCGGTCTTGCCGCAGCTTACAAGCTGTTATCAGGCCGCATTTACAAAAAAGTATGCCTCTTTCTCATGGGGGGCTTCACGCTGCTTCTTTTGTTTTCATCATCGTGGGTATTACTGTTTATCATGCTTGCCAGCGCATTGTTTGTTGTGAACTTCCGCCAACTTAACATCTGGAAAAAGGTAAAACGCCCTTTCAAATCGTATTAATGAATCAAACGAAAAAAGAAAGGGGAATACGATGCGCAGTCAACTTTTCAAACTGCTCGGCGATTTGCCGGGGAAAAAAAGCATTGATGCGAGCACTCTTAAAATCGAAGAAAAGTCATCTTTTATTCTCGAAACGCTTTTGCTTGATTTAAACGGAATTGAAGCGGTGCCGGCCTATTTTGCAAAACCGAAACAGATGAACGGCAAGCGGCCGGCCGTGCTTTACTGTCATTCACACGGAGGGCGCTACGAAAGGGGAAAGGAGGAGCTGGTTGAAGGAGCGGAGTACTTGCAAGCGCCGCCGTTCGCCGAGGAATTGACGGCTTTGGGATTCTCCGTGCTTGCGATTGATCATTGGGCTTTCGGAGACAGGCGGGGCAAAACGGAGAGTGAGATATTTAAAGAAATGCTTTGGACAGGGCGGGTGATGTGGGGAATGATGGTTTTCGACAGCATCAGAGCCATCGATTATCTGAAAATGA
The DNA here is from genome assembly GCF_037969865.1 of Bacillus sp. FSL R7-0646. Taxonomy (NCBI): domain Bacteria; kingdom Bacillati; phylum Bacillota; class Bacilli; order Caryophanales; family Bacillaceae; genus Bacillus; species Bacillus sp. FSL R7-0646. The sequence goes on along the minus strand of NZ_CP150217.1, from coordinate 3,046,071 downwards.
GGGAGGACATAGACGAAAGCCGCATCGCTTCACTCGGCATGTCGATGGGAGGTCTGATGGCCTGGTGGACCGCTGCATTGGATGAGCGGGTCAGCGTATGCGTTGATATATGCGCTCAGGTGGACAGCGAAACATTAATCAAGACGCAGAATTTGGACCGCCACAATCTCTATTCTTATGTTCCAGGGCTGGTCAAACACTTTTCAACCGCTCAAATCGAAAGCTTGATCGCTCCAAGGCCTCATTTAAGCCTGGTCGGAACCGCAGATAAACTGACGCCGGTTCAAGGGATTGACATTATTGAAGAAAAGCTGTCCGATGTGTATATAGAAAAAGGCGCAGGTGAACGCTATGAAGTGTTTCGTTCTCATTCAGGGCACCTCGAGACAGCCGGAATGAGGCATAAAGCGGTCGGTTTCTTAAAAACATGGCTGTAAAACAGGAGGCGATAACCGTGAAAAAGGTGACGATCGTCGGAGGGAACGGCACGGTCGGCCGCGTATTAGCGGGCGGATTGGCAGGCGAAGGGTATGAGGTGACAGTGCTGGATTTAAAAGAACCGGATGACAAACAGGCTGTCCGTTTTATCCGGGTGGATGCGACAGATTACAACGAAGTCGTCAAAAGCATTCCTGCACAGACGAATGCGCTGATCAATCTTTTGGCTGTAAAGCCGTCGGGCGATTTGCTTGACCGGCAGGAGTTTGCGAAAATGACGGATATCTTTTTTAAAGCGACATATACGATTTTGCGGGCGGCGGCGGAGCTCGGCGTGCCGAAAGTGGTATTTGCCAGCAGCAACCATGTGACAGATGTATATGAAAAGGGCGGCGATTCTCTGTTGGGGAGGCAGATCAACACAAATGACTACCCGCAGTCCAAAAGCTTGTACGGCTTGCTAAAATTGGCGTCCGAAAATCTCGGCTACCTTTTCTCGCACCAATTAGACGCCAAGGTTTCCGTCATCAATCTGCGGATCGGGACAGCTGCTGAAAATGAGCTAGAAACGCTGCACGCAAAACCGAGAAGCAAAAAAACGCTTTTATCCCACCCCGACCTCATCGGAATCTTTAAAGCCGCTATCGAATCCGGCAAAACATATGGTACATATTATGCTGTCAGCGACAATAAGGGGCGGCCGTGGTCGATCGATTCCGCCATTCGGGAACTGGGGTACAGGCCGCAAGTCAGCGCCTCTGACATCCTTGATGAAGACTGACGTATCATCTTCTAAGGTGATGATCTTTTTCTCCGCTTTCCTGCTCCTGCTTAAAAAATGATTATAGACGCTCTCCTTTCTGTCTGCTACATTTTAGACACGATATCGTAATATTTTGACAGCGCTTACAAGGAGGGGGAATAACGATCAGGCATTCTGCTGGAAGCCGCGTGTTTGACATATTGAATTATTCATTTTTAACAGGGTTCGGATTGGTTTGTGTGCTGCCGTTCATCCACGTTATTGCAGCCTCTTTTGCGACAGTCGAGGAGGTTATTTCGAAAAAGTTTATTTTAATACCGACGACTTTTTCGCTGGATGCGTACAGGTATATTTTTTCAACTGACATTGTGTACAGGAGCTTAATCGTTTCTATTCTTGTCACAGCCGTAGGGACGGCGGTCAGCATGTTTCTTTCCTCTTTAATGGCATACGGGCTGTCGAGAAAGGAGCTGATGGGAAGGCGCGTCCTGATGTTCTTGGTCGTGTTCACGATGCTGTTCAGCGGAGGGATGATCCCGACCTTTCTCGTCGTAAAATCGCTCGGATTGCTCGATACCTATTGGTCTCTGATTCTTCCGACCGCCATCAATGCGTTTAACTTGATTATTTTAAAGAACTTTTTTCAAAACATACCGTCAAGCCTCGAGGAATCCGCCAAAATCGACGGCTGCAATGACATCGGCATCTTCTTCCGCATCATTCTTCCGTTGTCTTTGCCGGCGATCGCGACGATTTCGCTGTTTTACGCCGTCACCTATTGGAATACGTACATGCAGGCGATTCTGTACTTGAGCGATGCGACAAAATGGCCGATACAAGTTTTGCTTCGCCAGATTGTCATCGTATCAAGCGGTATGCAAGGGGATATGACGGAAATGGGAGCAGCCGCGGCGCCGCCGGAACAAACGATCAAAATGGCGGTCATTGTCGTTGCAACCATACCTGTGCTGCTCGTGTATCCGTTTATTCAAAAACACTTTGCAAAAGGCGCTCTTTTAGGGTCAATTAAAGGATAAAAACGGAGGGGACAATATGGGGAAAAAATGGCTGATCCCGATTTTTGCGTTCGTGCTTTTGGCCGGCGGACTGCTTGGCTGTTCGAACAGCGGAGCAGACCAGGCTTCTTCGAAGGAGGAGAAAGTCGATTTGAACTCGCCTTTGGACTTGAGCTGGATGGTGATCCTTTACCATCAGCAGCCGCCGAAGGACACGGCGATTAAAAAAATCGAGGAACTCACCAATACTAAGCTCGATTTAATGTGGGTGCCTGATGCGGTAAAAGAGGACCGTTTAAACTCAGCGCTCGCCGCCGGAAACCTGCCGAAAGTCGTCACCATTCAGGACATTAAAAATTCATCTGTCATGAATGCATTCAGATCGGGGATGTTTTGGGAAGTCGGACCTTATTTAAAGGATTATCCGAATTTAAGCAAGATGAACAAGCTGATCAATAAAAACGCTTCAATCGACGGAAAGCTTTATGGCATCTACAGGGAGCGCCCGTTATCAAGACAGGGGATCGTCATCCGTAAAGACTGGCTTGACAACCTTGGACTCGATATGCCGAAGACAGTTGATGAACTTTACGAAACAGCGAAGGCATTTACAGAAAAAGATCCTGATCAAAACGGGAAAAACGATACGATCGGCTTTGCCGACAGAAACGATTTGATCTACGGCGCCTTTAAAACATTGGGGTCCTATATGGGCATGCCGACTGATTGGGAGGAAAAAGACGGCAAGTTCACGCCTGACTTCATGACAAAAGAGTACATGGATACGATGAAATATATGAAAAAGCTGTATGATGAAGGGCTGATCAACAAAGACTTTCCGGTGACGAGCAAAACGCAGCAGCAAGAAATGTTTTCACAAGGGAAGGCCGGCATTTATGTCGGAAATATGGTTGATGCCGTCAATCTAAGAGACCAGTCTGTCGATGATAAAATGGAACTTGAGATCATCAATCGGATCAAAGGGCCGGACGGAAAGGAACGCGTCTGGGCATCAGGCGGGCATAACGGAATCTTTGCCTTCCCGAAAACTAGCGTCAAAACAGAAAAAGAGCTGAAGAGGATTCTGGCCTTTTTCGACCGGATCGCCGAAGAGGATGTTTACAGTCTGATGACATACGGGATCGAAGGCGTTCACTATAAAAAAGAAGGGAATAAACAATTCAAACGGATCGACGAGAAACTGAAAGACTGGCAGGCGGAAATTCAGCCGCTCGTTTCTCTCGTCGGCATTGATAAGCAATATTTGAAAAATACGGGCGATCCGCTCCGCACAAAATATGAAGAGCTGACAGAGGACAATAACGAAATCATCGTCTCAAACCCGGCCGAAAGCCTGTACTCACCGGCCGCATCTGAAAGAGGCGATGAACTGCAAAAGATCATTGATGATGCCACATACCAATTCATTCTCGGCAAAATCAATGAAAGCCAGTTCGAGAAAGCGGTTGAAAAATGGCGCACGAACGGCGGAAATCAAGTCATAGAAGAATATGAGGAGTCATTTAAAAAAGCAGAAAAATAGAAGACAATCCCGGGGAGCCGGGATTGTCAGCGTGTCGACAAACCCTCGCATTCGTTGTCAGGCCTGCGCGTCGGTGCTCACGAATTCCAACATTCGCTGCGCTCCGATGCTCGGCCTTCCTAGACTGCAAGGGTTTTCATTCACGCTGAAAGGATGACAAAATCCCAAAACTAAAAGTCGTTTTGGGATTTTGTCAACAATGTAGACAATCCCGAGGAGCCGGGATTGTCTTTTTATGCCGAATGGTTTTTCAGCTCGCGGTATTTGCCGGGTGTGATTCCTTCCAGCTTTTTAAATGAACGGATGAAATTCTGCGGATTTTTGTATTTCAGTTTTTCGGAAATTTCTTTTACGGACATAGTCGTTTCCGTCAGCCAGTTTTTCGCGATATGATGCCTGTATGATGACAAGTATTCGCTGAACGATATTTTCATTTCCTTCCTGAAGATGCTGCTTAAATAATTGGGGTTGTAATGAAGCCTTCCTGCGATCGATTCGAGCGTCAAGTCCGTGTCGAATTCCTGCTGGATAATATGGACGATTTTTTCTGAGATGTTTTTGTATTGCGATTCTTCTCTGATGCTGAGTGTATCGATCATTTTAATGATAATCTGCGCGTTCAGCCAGCTTTCAATTTCCTCGATGGTCGTCAGCTCAAAGACGTCGTCGTACAGCATCGTATTTTCGTTCGGTTCAAAAATCTCGATTCCGAGCAAATGCATAAATTCAATCAAGTTGTTCAACAGCCTTGCAATCGCAATCTGGCAGTGATGCGGATTCATGTTTTCAGAACAAATCGACTCAAGAAGAAGGTGAAGCTGTTCGGCCGCTTGTTTACGGTTGCACGTTTTAATGGCTTCAAACAGTTCATTTTGAATCTGCTTCGGAAACTGGGTTAAAAACGCTTTGTTGCGGTCAAGGTGTTCATAGAAAATCACCGCGTGTTTTCCGGATTTCAGACGGTATGTCAGTGCTTCAAGCCCTTCCAAATAACCGCGCTTTGACATTGCAAGACTTGTAAATGGCTGGCTGATGCCGATGCTGACGAACAACCCAAGCTCTTCATGAATTTTATCCTTAATGGCTGATGCGGTATGCTCTAAGTCTTCCTGAAACCTTTCCAGCGGCTGTCCGCGATTCAGCATGATGATGGTCTGCGTTTTATCAATGACAACCGGCGGAAGGCGCTTATTCTTGGGCACAGATCGTTCGACAAGGCTGTTGATCGCAAACAGCAGGACATCAAGATCCTTTTTTTCGTATGATGTGTCTTTCAATGTATCAATTTGCAGTGTGAATACCGACAGATGGCTCCAATCTTCAGGGAAGCCGAGCCCAGTAAAGCGGTCTTTGATTTCTTCTTCGCTCAGCTTGCCGAGCAATAGCCTTGTTAAAAAATACTGCTTCAGCTGGGTGACCTGCTGTTCGACGCGCACCTTCAGATCATGGTTTTTATTTTTCATTTCTTTAATGTTCCGTTCAATCAGTTCAAATTCGTTTTTCGGTTTCTCTTGGACGGAATCGGCTCCTGGAGGAAAGCCGGAGACGGATTCGTATAAAACCTTGATCGGCCTGTAAAAATGGCGTGAACCAAACCAGGAGAATAAATATGAAAGCGTTAACAAAATGAGGCAGATCGTAAACGTGAACCAGCCGATTGATGCCGTCTGCTGATAGAGTTCCGGAATGGTCGTTAACGAAACGTATATCCAATTATTATAATCTGATTTCTGGTATGTAATGTTATAGGCGGTGTCGCTGACTGTTGTATCAAACTGGCCGTTTTTTTCTTGGTGCCGGCGGATCGTTTTGAAGTAATTTTCTTGTTTGATCGATTGCCCGATCATTGACGGGTCTGAGTGAAGGATGATCCGTCCGTTGTCATCAAGCACCATCATGCTGTTTGTTTTTGAATGATCCGGCATGCGCTTGACAAGCGAACAAGAAGGAATGCTCGCGATCGCAAGGCCTCTGTTTTCCATGCTGTTCAGGGGAAGCTGTTTGACCAGATTGACGTTGTACAGGCAGTTTCCCGAAGCCCCTTCTTTTGTGGCGACAAGGCCGTTGTTTTTTTCAAGCACCCAGCTGGAACGGCTTTTTAAAGCGTTGTAAAGCGAGAGCGTGATGGCTTGTTTTCCCTGATCTAAAGGGTATAAACCGGAGTTGTTGATATACCACTTTTTTTCTTGGCTGATCAGCGTGATATCCGACAGATCGGTATCGAATGTCTGGAGTTCGTTTAATTCCTTGTTGATTTGGTTATACAGCTGAAAGCGTTCTGGTGTAATGGTGCGGCTGAGCGTCTGAATTAAAGGATAGGAACGGACGTAATTGGTGAAGGAATGGTCAACCGTTTTTAAAATATGTTCAATATTTAGCTGTGTCTGGCTAACGGTTTGGAGCTTTTCGTTTGTAACGTTTTGTTCAATCGTTTCCGCTGATCTCTGATAGGAAAAAAAGCCGACGATGATGACCGGAATGGTGCTCAGAATGAGAAAGAAGGTCACCAGTTTATAGTAAAACTTATATTGTTTTCTCTTCATAAATTCCCCCCCAACAAATCTTCGTTTGAGTTGTTCATATATAATTAATCCGACTTTTGTGTGAATTTGTCAATAATCATTTTCTAACCATCGTTTCATTTTATTAGGTTTTGCCGGCTGCCGGGCGAGGTGCGGCCGATGTGATGATATGATTGTAGATTTATTTTTTCATGGTGGGATAAAGTGAAAGCAAACATCACGAAGGGAGGCCGTTTATGAAAGCAGCCGATGTCCAGACCGGAAAAAATCCGGCCCTTGTTGTTGGAAAAAAACGAAAGACGCGTTTTTGGGAAAAGCTTCTCCAGCAAAAATATTTATATTTGATGATTTTGCCGGGACTGATTTATTTTTTGCTTTTTAAGTATGTGCCGATGTGGGGGATTGTCATAGCGTTTCAGGATTACCAGCCGTTTCTCGGCATAACGGGGAGCGAATGGGTGGGCTTTAAGCATTTTGAAAGGCTGTTTACCGAACCGACGTTTTTTATGCTGTTGAAGAATACATTGATTTTGTTTTTTCTCAACCTTGTTGTATTCTTTCCGATACCGATTATTTTGGCGCTTTTATTGAATGAAGTCAGAGTCGCATTGTTCAAAAAGTTTGTCCAGACGCTGATCTATATTCCGCATTTTATGTCATGGGTCATTGTGGTATCGCTTTCTTTCGTCCTGTTGACTGTTGACGGAGGATTGATCAATGAGATTATCGCCTACTTCGGCGGAGAAAAGATCAATTTTTTGCTGAATGAAAGCTGGTTCAGGCCGATGTACATTCTTCAGGTCATCTGGAGGGAAGCCGGCTGGTCGACGATCATCTATTTGGCGGCGATTACAGCTGTCGATCCGCAGCTTTACGAAGCGGCGAAAATGGACGGGGCCAATCGCCTGAGGAGGATGTGGCATGTCACACTTCCCGCGATCAGAAGCGTCATCGTCGTTTTGCTGATCTTGAAAATCGGCGATACGCTCGAACTCGGCTTTGAGCATGTGTATCTGCTTTTGAATGCAACGAACCGCGAAGTGGCCGAAATCTTTGATACGTATGTATACACGGCCGGGTTAAAGCAGGGACAGTTCAGCTACAGTACAGCCGTCGGTTTATTTAAAGCAGCTGTCGGTCTCATTCTTGTCGTATTTGCAAACAGGATGGCGAAGAAATTTGGAGAAGAAGGGATATATTAATATTTTTTGATGAAAGGAATTGAATGACATGAATCAATCTCTCATCACAAAATCGCCTCTTTACATTGCTGAAGAAGCGGCCAAAACAATAATGAAAGCGTATACACCGAAAGAGCTGCCACCGGCCGGGCGCTGGCACTACCATCAGGGCGTATTTCTGTGCGGCCTGATTCGCCTTTGGGAAGAAACGGGGAAAGAAGCATACTTCAAATATGTAAAAGAATATGCCGATGATCTCATCGATGACTGCGGCAATTTTTATTTCAGGAGGGATGAGCTGGACGCTATACAAGCCGGACTTCTCCTTTATCCTTTGTACGAGGAGACGGTCGATGAACGCTACCGCAAAGCTGCAAAAAAGCTGAGGGGCCTTTTTGAAACGCTGAATCAAACAGAAGAAGGCGGTTTTTGGCATAAAGATAAATACCCTTACCAAATGTGGCTTGACGGGTTGTACATGGGAGGGCCTTTCGCACTCAAGTATGCAAGGGCGTTCAATGAGCCTGAACTTTACGATAAGGTCATCCTCGAGGAAAAACTAATGAGAAAGCATACGAAAGACTGCAGGACGGGATTATATTATCACGCGTGGGATGAAAAGAGGCAGATGCCTTGGGCCGACCCCGTCTCAGGCTGTTCTCCAGAATTTTGGGGAAGGTCAATCGGCTGGTACGCGCTTGCACTGAGCGACATGATCGAACTGCTCCCGCAGGGGCATAGCACAAGACAGGAGTGGACCCGGACGCTTCAAGAGATGGTCAAAAGCATTGCTGATTTTCAAGATGAAAGCACAGGGCTATGGCACCAGGTTGTCGATAAAGGCGGACTTCCGGACAATTGGCTCGAAAGCTCCTGCTCGTGTTTGTATATGTACGCGATGGCCAAAGGGGCTCGCATGGGCTATATTGATTCATCATATATTGATAGAGCGGCAAAGGCTTTCAAAGGACTCGTCGAAGAAAAAATCGAGATGAGCGCAAAAGAAGGCTTGCTTTTAAAAGATATCTGCGTCGGAACTTCTGCAGGGACATACGATTATTATGTCGGACGGGAAAAAAGCACCAACGATCTTCACGGTGTCGGCGCCTTGGTTATGGCTCTTGTAGAACTTGAAAAGACCGGCCGTTTTTCCTGCGGGGAAGCGAAGTGAAAAACTTCGCTTTCTCCGTCCTTCTAATAGCAGCAGTGCTTCTTCTTACCTCATGCGGAAAGGATGGTAGCCGGGGAACAGACGTATTGATTTTTTCGGATGCACCGGCTGAAGTAAAGGAAAACGTGCAGCGCGCTGTCGGGAAAGAACAGCTCAACATCACCGTTTTCCCGGCAACCCCGGAAAAACTCCTTGTTGAAATTGCGGCGAAAGAAGGAGATCTGTTTATCGTTCCAGAAGACATGTTTAAACCTTTTTACGATCCTGAAGGACTTCAGCCATTGAATGCTGCTTCGGAAGAAAAAGAGCCGTACAGCGCTCCGGGCAAAAACGGGGAAGTACAGCTGTATGCGGCTGTCATCGAAAAAGGAGAAAAACGTTTGAACGGCTATACGGTTCAGTTGAATACAGATATGGCAGCTTTCATACCGGTTTATGCGAAGAAAACCCCTGAAGCGACGGAACTCATCGAAGCGCTTCAAGCAAAATGAATGAAAGGGGGAGGAGCCGATGAAAAAATATGCGATATGCGGTCTGAGCGGCCGCGCTTTTAACATGTTTATCGAGCCTCTGGTGGGAAAATACGGGAAAGAAAACCGCATCGCTGCGCTCTTGGACATCGATCCGCTGAGGGAGGAAGTCTGCAAAGAAAGGTTTCCGGCGCTTCGCCCCGTCCCGTTTTTCGAAGAGAAAGCGTTTACCGAAATGCTTGACAAAATCAAGCCGGACGCCATTATTGTAGCAGGCCGTGATGATACGCATGTCCGCTATATATTGGGCGCTTTACGGGCAGATATTGACGTGATCACTGAAAAGCCGATGGTGACAACGGCACGGGATGCGGCAGCCGTGTTAAAAGCCGAAGCCGAGAGCAAAGGAAAAGTGACCGTTACGTTTAACTATCGCTACAATCCGTACCACCGCAAGATCAAAGAGCTGATACTTGACGGAAAGCTTGGCACGATTACGTCGGTTGATTTGAACTGGTACATCGATACGTATCACGGCGCAAGCTATTTTAAACGCTGGAACAGGATGAGAGCATTCTCAGGCGGTCTTTCCGTCCATAAGTCAACCCATCATTTCGATCTTGTCAATTGGTGGCTTGATCAAACGCCCAGCGAGGTTTTTGCCTACGGCGGTCTGTACTACTACGGACCCGGCGGCGAAATGAATCCTGAAAAAGGGGAAAACCGCTATTGCGGAACATGCCATGTCAAGAAGAAATGCCGCTATTATATGAGGTGGCAGGCAGGCGACCCGCAGGACGACCATGTCAAGACCAATGAAAGCCAGCATCTGCTCTATACCGATTACAGGCCTGACGCGTGTATTTTCGATGAAGAAATCGACATCGAGGATACGTATGCAGCCGTTTTGAAATACGGCAAAGGGGCGCTGCTGAATTACTCCGTTCATTTTTCAGCCCCGTATGAAGGCTACCGGCTTGCAATCAACGGGACAATGGGAAGGCTTGAAACACAGGAATATCATGCTCCGGCAAGAGTCCCATTTGAAGTTCCCGAACAGACCATCGATTATTATCCGCTGTTTGAATCGAAAGAAACGATTCGCGTCGTCAGGCAGCCCGGCGGGCATGGCGGAGGAGACCCGCTGCTTTTGGAGGAGCTGTTTGGCGGAGGAGACCCTTTGAGGAATTACGACATTCTGGCCGGTGCCGAAGCAGGCGCCTATTCAATTGCAGCCGGCGAGGCATTGTGGCGCTCCATCAAAGAAAAAAAGCCGATAGGAATCAGTGAACTTCTGCATACCCGGCAATATACATAAAGGGGGAGAGAAATTCATGGAACAAAACGTCTCCATGGGAAGGGTGCTGAGCTTTTGTGAATGGGTGCTGAAGTTTTTTTACGCCAATCTGCTGTGGTTTGTTTTTACTATGCTCGGCCTTGGCGTCTTCGGGTTTATGCCGGCGACGACTGCATTGTTTTCAGTGACGAGAAAATGGATCATGGGCAAAACCGATATTCCGATATTCAAAACGTTCTGGCAGGCGTACCGCGGCGAGTTTTTTCGTTCCAACGCCATCGGTCTCATTCTGGCGGCGGCCGGCATCATCATTTATGTAGATCTTGCTTTTATTTATCCGGATCATCTCCTATTGCACGTTCTCCGGTTCGTCATTATGGTTTTTGGATTTTTGTTTTTGATCATGCTGTTTTATATGTTCCCGCTGCTCGCCCATTTCGATTGGAAGAAGCGAATGTATTTCAAGTTTTCGCTGATTCTGGGCATATCGTATTTGCAGTATACATTAACGATGATGGCGGTCACTGCAATGCTTTATATCGCTTTTGCGTTTCTGCCCGGGATCGTTCCTTTTTTCAGTGCCAGTCTGCTTAGTTATGCGGTTATGTGGCTGGCATATCAAGTGTTGAAAAAAGCGGAAGCCGCAGAACAGAAGGAAACCGTCATAACGACAAGACACACTTAATCCTTTGTTTTAGGTGTGTGAAAGGAGCTGGCCCATATGGGTGAAGAATTTGAAAAACGATATCTTTACTGGATTGATGAAGCCGTGAAGGAGAGCGAAAAGAAAGACGATTTCAAGTCCCTCCCCGGTTATGGAAAACCGCTCAGCAAAGAGATGCTCGAGGGGGATGCGCTTTCGTCAACCCTTAAAAACGCCCGATATCTGCCGGAATGGCTGAAGCTGCAAAAGGAAATTAAACAAGAGATTGAAAAAGCGATCAAATCGAATCAGCGCGAAACGCTGATTGATGCCATCAACCAAAAAATTAAAAAATACAACCTCACCTGTCCGAACCAATTCCAAAAAGGCCTTGTTTCAGCCAAAAACCTCGAAAGTCAGCTCAAATATTGGAGCTGATGCCATTCCCTGCACTTATTCATAAAAATAATTGCCAATAACAATCATCTTATGTAAAATAAAGGTAATATTTATGCTTTTAAAAAGGAGAAAGGATGAATGAAGAAGTGGAAGCGAAAGCGGCATACGAAAAAGCGGCCTGGCTCCTGAATCAGTGGTACACCATGATCAAGCGCCATGAAGCGCTCCAGGCTGTATCTTTGAGGTACGAGATCCAAAACCTGCTTTCTAAAATGGAGAAAAGCGGAGATCTGGAGCTTTATTTTCAGCTGTTGGACTATCGCTGCAAATTGATGATGGAGCAGTTTCAGAATCAGCCGAGCTTTTCCGGAAAATTAAAAGGCAGAAGGAAACGGTTAAGAGCGCGGATGACATCATTCAGTACTATTTTTTCTTTTTTTCAGGCATGTATGAGTTTTATGAGAAAAACTATCTTGAGGCGATCAGCTGTTACAAGAAAGCGGAAGCGAAGCTGCATAAACTGACCGATGAAATTGAAAAAGCGGAATTTTATTATAAAATCGCGACCGCCTACTACCAAATAGACGATCATTTCAGATCGTTGAACTACTCCGAAAAAGCGCTCTCACTTTTCAGCAAGCATAAAGAATACATAGACAAAACGATCGGATGCGAAATGATACTCGGATCGGTGCAGTTTGAATTGTTCCGCATCAAACAAGCTGAGGAGCACTACGGGCGGGCGCTTGATCAGGCCGTTGCCCTTCAAAACCGGCGAATCATCGGGCTGATCTATCATAATATGGGACTGAACTATGCCAAATGCGGCATGCCGCTTTTGGCGGAGGAGCACTTTAGAAAAGCCCTTTCAATCGGTGTCCATGAGCAATCGGTTTTTGGCATTAACACCCTTTTCGAGCTGTCTCACCTCATGTACAAAAACGGTTCTCCCGAAGAAGCGAGACGTCTCTGCAAAGAGGGATTTACCAGATCGGCCGAATTAGGAGAGGATGAATACGCAGCGAAGTTCAGGCTGATTTTCGCCCTGTATGACGCTGGCCATCCGCTCGATATTGAATTTTCGCTTGAATATATGAGTGATAAACGGCTATGGCCGCATGTTGCTGAACTGACAAAAGATATTGCCGACTATTACATGAAGTCAGGCGACCATGAAAAAAGCGCGCTTTACCTGGAAAAATCGCAGCATGCGAAAAATCAAATATATAAAATGAAGGAGGGGATTATATGAAAAAAAACATTTGTTTTTTCGCCGTCATGCTTGTTTGCCTGATGGGGGGAAGCTTCACAGCTGATTCTGCAGCACAGGACGGATCGTTTCAGCCATTGGGAAAGTCGGTGTTTCCTGACAGCGGACGATAGAGAAAACATGCCGAAATAGAAATGGCCTCCCGACTTTTGCTATAATAGTCTCACCTAAAGGCAATTGAAGGGAGCAGTAATGATGACGATAAAAGAGATTTCGCCTGATGAACTGAAAGACAGGCTTGCAAAAGGAGAAACGCTGAACATTATCGACGTCAGAGAAGATGAAGAGGTGGCTGAAGGAATGATCCCTGAAGCCGTCCACATTAAAATGGGGGATATCCCTGAAAAACTCGACGTCTTTCAAAAGGATCAGCCTTATATTTTTGTGTGCCGATCAGGCAAACGAAGCGAAAATGTCTGCCTCTATTTGCAGGATAAAGGCTTTGATGTCACCAACATGGTCGGCGGCATGCTCGAATGGACCGGAAACACGAAGCCGAAAACAAAATAAGCGGATTTGACTTCTTATCTGTACAGGTAAGAAGTTTTTTTATTTAAAATGGAGCACCAAATGCCAGGTAACGTTCGGAGCGTCTGCTGCCAATGTTGAAGGCTCTTTTGCTAAGGATTTTAAGCATAACTTCGGCTGTGTGCGAATACCTTTCATTATAGAAAGGAGAGAGCGTATGCTGAAGGTGGCCGTATTTGATGAAGAACACGAAAAAGATTTGCAGCATGAAATCAATGAATTCTTAAAAAAGCTGTCGGAAGACCAGCTGGTCGATATAAAATATGACGTATCAGCCGCATGCGATCCTCAAGGCGAACAGCTTTACTGTTTTTCAGCGTTAATCTTATACAGGACATAAAAAAACAGCTCTTCAGAGAGAAGAGCTGTTTTCATTTATGCTTTTTTCACCCTCGGGCTTCTTGGCTTCTGGAATTTCTCGGCTTGTTTAATCTCTTTTCGTTCTTGTGACAGAGATTTATATAACGATACAATCATGAGAATCACGACGACTGAGAACGGCAGTGCGGCCAGGATGGCGGTGTTTTGCAGCGCCGATAGTCCGCCTGAATACAGGAGCGCCCCAGCCATTGCTGACTGGATGATGCCCCATGATATCTTGACCGAATTCTCAGGATTCAGTGAACCGTAAGTCGTTTGCATTCCGAGAACAAATGTTGCCGAGTCTGCAGAAGTGATAAAGAATACGGCAATGAGCAACAAGGCAACGATAGATGTAATCATAGCCAGCGGGTAGTGGTCAAACATTCCAAACAGCATCGTGTCTGTAGACAGTTTTGCAACGTTGAAAATCCCTTTTTGCTGAAGATCCATCGCTGAAACCCCGAAAATTGAAAACCATAGAAACGCCAGCACAGTAGGCGCAAACAAGACGGCAATCAAAAATTCCCTGATTGTGCGCCCCCTTGATACGCGGGCGATGAAAATACCGACAAACGGCGACCAGGAGATCCACCAAGCCCAGTAGAAAATCGTCCATGAATTGATCCATTCACGGCTGTCCGGATCATTAGGCGCAAGGCGGAAGCTCATTTGCACCACATTGGAGATATACGTTCCGATCGTGTCCGTAAACGAGTTCATAATTAACACCGTCGGTCCGACAAACAGCATAAAGATCATCAGGACGCCGGCCAGCACCATGTTCGTATTGCTCAAATACTTGATGCCTTTTCCGATTCCGCTCCAAGCGGAAATTAAAAACAGAACGGTGATGACTGCAATGATCGCCAGCTGCACCTGGAAGCTGTTCGGCACTCCGAATAGATAATGGAGTCCGCCGTTGATCTGCGTGGCGCCGATTCCGAGACTAGTCGCTACACCGACGACGGTTGCAAATACAGCGATGCAGTCAATCCCTTTTCCAAGCGGTCCGTTGACTCTGTCGCCGAAGACCGGAAACAGCGTCGCGCTGATCAAGCCAGGCGCGTCTTTTCTGAATTGAAAGTATGCGATGCAAAGGGCAACGATCGCATAGATCGCCCAAGCATGCAATCCCCAGTGGAAAAATGTATACCTCAGAGAATCTCTGAAGGCCTGGGCTGTTTCTGTTTCACCTGATGGAGAGCTAATGGCATAATGGCTGATCGGTTCAGCCGCGCCATAAAATACGAGACCAATGCCCATACCTGCGCTAAAAAGCATGGCAAACCAAGATAATCGAGAGAATTCAGGTTTTTCTTCAGGTTTCCCTAATCTGATCTTTCCAATCGGACTGAAGATCAAAAAGATGCTGAATGCGACAAACAGAGAAACCACCAATAAGTAATACCATCCGAGTGTGTTTGTAACATAACCTTGAATCGAAGTCGTTAACGCCTGAAGGTTATCCGGAGCAACGATTCCCCATAATACAGCTGCTGCTGTGATAACAATCACAATCCAAAAAACGCTTGAAATATTTTTCAAAATCATCCTCACCCTCTAATCATTTTTCGTCCTTACTCCCATCATTATGTTTAGTATGAGTTGCACATATAAAAATCATTCTCTCTCAGGAAGTTTGACCTAGCTTCCCCTATTACCCCACAATCAGGTGAAACAAAACTCTTTAACCGTAACATACTTTTCAAAAAAGGCACAAGTCTCAGCACTGGGCTGAAACTCTGCCATTCCACATTTGTCAAGGGTTTGGAGCAATTTTATTTTTTTCTCCGGCAAAGCGAAAATTCGCCTGCATTCAAGCCTGCAAGTCTGCCTGTGACAAGCGCGGATGTGATATTATACCCACCCGTATAGCCGTGAATATCGAGGATTTCCCCGCAGAAATAAAGCCCTTCCTTTTTTTTGGACGCCATTTTTTTAGGATCGATTTCTTTTACGGAAACCCCTCCGCCGGTCACAAAGGCTTTGTCAAGCGAAAGGGTGCCGTTCACGTTGACAGTAAACTCTTTACAGTCTTTGACGAAAGCTCTGAAACGGTCTTTGGAAAGGGAAGAGAAGGTTTCAGAAGGATCAATCTTGTTGCGCTCGAAAAGAAACAGCAGATACCTTTCCTGCATCCAAGGCTTCAGCACGTTTTTGAGTGATTTCTTCGGAGCGTCCTTCAATTCTTTATGCATGCGTTGAAAAAGCTGTTCCTCATGAATATCAGGGAACAAGTCGATTTTCAGCCTGACTTTTTCCTGCTTTTTCAACTCTTTGACGACAAATTGGCTGCATCTGAGGACTGCGGGTCCGGACAGTCCAAAATGGGTAAAAATCATATCCATTTGGTGGGTGATGACCGGCTTTCCTTTTTTGTTCAATACGCTGAGGGCGACGTTTCTCAGTGATAGGCCCTGCAATGTTTTCTGATTGATAAATGGCTCGTCAGACGTAACCGGAACCTCTGTAGGAAACAGTTCCGTAATCGTATGGCCGGCTTTTTCCGCCCATTCATAGCCGTCTCCGGTCGATCCCGTATGGGGGACGCTTTTCCCGCCGACAGCAATAACGACAGATCCCGCTGCAATTTCTTCACCGCTGCCCGTCACGATCCCGAACGCTTTTTCTTCATTGTATAGGACAGTTTTCACTTTTTCGTTTGTACGTACGCTTACATGAAGCTGTTCGAGCCTTGTTAAAAGTGCATCCACTACGCTTTGCGCCTTGTCGGAGACAGGAAACATTCTTCCGTGATCTTCCTCTTTCAGCTTGACGCCCAGACGCTCAAAAAACTTGATGATGTCCTCATTGTTAAATTCAGAAAAAGCGCTGTACAAAAAGCGTCCGTTTCCGGGAATATGCCGGATGATCTCATCAACCGGCAAGCGGTTCGTCACATTGCACCGTCCGCCTCCAGAAATGGCCAGCTTGCGTCCGAGTTTGTTTCCTTTGTCGATTAAGAGAACGTCCGCCCCCTGTTCACCGGCCGCGATTGCGGCCATCAATCCTGAGGGGCCTCCGCCGATGACGATGACATCAAAATACTTCATACCAATATCCTCAACTTTCCTGTCTTGTAAAGCCTGCATTCTGTGCAGGCGGGGCAGATTGCATCAGACAACAACCGCGCTCCATCTTCTTATTATAACGAAAGAACGGCATGATGAAAAAACGATAAAACAAAGCCATGTTAAAATTTAGCCATGTTATTATTACCTGAGTGGAGCGCCTGTATGTTAAAATAGAAAAGTTGAATCTATTGAAGAAAAATGGTGATTGGGAACATGTCAAGCAAACTGTTAAGAGGCACATTTGTATTAACGCTTGGTACCTATATTTCAAGGATCCTCGGAATGATTTATTTGATTCCGTTCGGAGCCATGGTCGGTGCCACCGGCGGTGCCCTGTTCCAGTACGGTTATAATCAATATACGATTTTTTTAAGCATTGCGACCATGGGGTTTCCGGCGGCCGTGTCCAAGTTTGTTTCGAAATATAACTCGATGGGTGATTATGAAACAACGAGAAGGATGCTGCGCGCCGGAATGTCGATGATGCTCGTCACAGGCATCATTGCTTTCTCCATTCTATATTTGTCCGCCCCGTTTTTTGCAGAGATGGCCCTTGGCGGAACAGAAAACAACGGGCTGACGCTTGAACATGTCGTGTATGTCATTCGCATGGTCAGTCTCGCGCTACTGGTTGTGCCGATCTTGGCGCTGATCAGAGGCTTTTTCCAAGGTCACCAGATGATGGGGCCGACAGCCGTTTCACAGGTAGTTGAACAAATTGCCAGAATCGTCTTTCTATTAACGGCCACTTACTTGGTGATCAAAGTATTAAACGGCGGGCTTGTCGTCGCTGTCGGCTATGCGACTTTTGCGGCTTTGATCGGAGCGTTCGCCGGACTGTTCACTCTTTACTTTTCCTGGCAGAAAAGAAAAGGGGCGCTCCTGGCGCTGAAGCCGAACCTTGTTCCTTCAGCCGATATTACGTACCGGCAAATGTTTAAAGAGCTGTTCAGCTATGCCGCCCCTTATGTCTTTGTCGGGCTGGCGATACCGCTTTACCAGTACATTGATACGAATACGTTTAATAAAGCGATGATTGCAGCCGGCTATCAAAACATCAGCCAGGATTTGATGGCGATCGTGACGCTGTACGTGCCAAAGCTTGTGATGATTCCGGTATCTCTCGCGACGGCATTCGGGCTGACATTGATTCCGGCGGTGACTGAAAACTTTACCAACAAAGATTTCCCTGCTTTAAACAAACAGATTGATCAGGCGATGCAGATCATTCTCTTCATCGTTCTTCCGGCATCAGTCGGTATGGCTCTTTTGTCGGGGCCGGTTTACACGTTTTTTTACGGCTCGGAAAGCCTGCTCCCTGAAATGGGACGAGATATTTTGTTCTGGTACGCGCCTGTGGCGCTGTTATTCTCGCTCTTCACCGTCAACGCTGCAATTTTGCAGGGGGTGAACAAGCAGAAATTTGCGGTTGTCAGCTTGATGATCGGGATTGTGATCAAAATCGCGCTTAACGTTCCGCTCATCAAGCTGCTTCAAGGCAGCGGGTCGATTTTGGCAACGGCGCTCGGCTATTCAGCTTCACTCCTATACGGATTTATCATGATTAAACGCCATGCCGGCTATTCGTATCGCAAACTGTTTAAACGGTTTTTGCTGATGCTGATCCTGACGGCGGTCATGGGCATCATTTTGCTGCTTGTCCAGGCGCTTCTAAGTATTTTTATTTCATACGAAGGCGGGCAGATCAGGTCTGCTGTCGTCATTTTCATCACAACCGCAGTGGGCGGGTCAGTTTATCTGTACTTGGCTTACCGTGTGAAACTGCTCGAAAAAATCTTCGGTCAGCGATTGAATCGCTTTTTCAAAAGAAAGGCCTCCTAAAAAGGGCTTTTCTTTTTATGTAAAAAAAGGGGTGTCTTCATGAGATTGGATAAACTGTTGTCAAACAGCGGCTATGGTTCGAGAAAAGAAGTCAAAAAAATGCTGAAAAACGGCGCGGTGCGCGTCAATGATCAATTAGTCAAAGACGCCAAAAAGCACGTTGACCCGGAATCAGACGACATCACGGTATACGGGGCACCCGTCATGTACCGGGAATTTATTTACTTAATGATGAACAAGCCGCAAGGAGTGCTGTCAGCAACAGAAGACAGCCGGCAGGAAACGGTTGTCGATTTGCTCGACCCGGAGCTGCTGAGGTTTGAGCCGTTTCCTGTCGGAAGGCTTGACAAGGATACTGAGGGACTGCTGCTTCTGACGAATGACGGACAGTTGGCACACCAGCTTTTATCTCCGAAAAAACACGTACCTAAAACGTATGAAGTCCATGTCAATAAGCCGATTGATCAAGCGGCACTTGATCAGCTTGAAAAAGGGGTCGATATCGGTGAAGGATATGTCACGAAACCTGCTGAAGCATCGCTTCTGGCAAGCGAAAACGGCGTAGAACGCCTGCTTTTGACAATAACGGAAGGAAAATTTCATCAGGTGAAAAGAATGCTGAAGGCGGTCGGCCATGACGTCATCTATTTAAAGCGGCTGAAAATGGGGGATGTCGATCTCGATGAAGAGCTATTGCCAGGGGAATACAGGGAGCTCTCTGAACACGAGCTTGCCGCATTGCAAAACAAAAAGACACTCTGATTCATCGAGTGCCTGAAATGGGTTTGTGGAGCATCGAACTTAACCAAGTTTGATGCTTTTTATGTTTGATGGCTTTCTTATATGATATTCAGCGCTAAAGTTCAATTTTTCAGAATACTGCTATGAGGAGATTTTCACTTTTTTTCTTGTAGTCTCCCATTTGCCTCTGCTGGGGCTGTGTACTAGATCGTTGTATGCCAACACATTCAGATCACGCTGGATTGTTCTCGGTGTAGTGCCAAATTCATCAACCAGTTCCTGGGTTGTAACGAGTCCCTTTTCTTGAATGAACATGTAGACTGATTTGATCCTGGTTAGCATTCGGTTTGTTGAAGGTTTCAAACAACCACTCCCTATCGTATGATCGAATGGACTTGACTACCACAACTTACGACTCCAAAATGCAGCATGGACGGTTAGCGACCATTTCTTGAAAATGATCAATAAATATTATACACGATCCCTTTGCCAAATATCCAGAAAAAAGGCGGAGCCAAATTATTGAAAAAACGAAAATCGCGAGCAGAACATGCAGTGCGAACACGTTTTTTTGATGAAAAAATTTAAACTTTTTCTTTCTTCATACGTAATAAAAGAAAGGTGGTGAAGATGATGAAGTTAAAAGTACATATTGAAAAAACCCCGTCTTTTTAAATAAGACGGGGTTCAGTTGATTAATGCCCTTCCAAAAAGAAAAGGTGTATGAAAAAGAGAACAGCAAACACGAAGACAAGCGGATGAATCTCGCGCCATTTGCCTTTCGCGGCTTTCACAATCGGATAAGCGATAAACCCGAGGGAAATGCCTGTCGCAATAGATGATGTCAGCGGCATTGTCAAGATGACGAGAAAGGCCGGAAATGCTTCGTCAAGTTCTTTCCAGCGGATGTTCGTCACGGCGCCGATCATCATGCTTCCTACAATGATCAATGCCGGCGACGTAATCGCTGCGATTCCGGAGACCGCACTGACAAGCGGGCTGAAAAACAGGGCCGCGCCGAAAAGCACAGCGACTGTTAAAGACGTAAGCCCCGTTCTTCCGCCTGCGGCCACCCCGGCGGATGATTCGATATAGGCGGTCGTCGGACTTGTCCCGAACATTGCACCGACTGTCGTCGCTGTAGAATCGGCAAGGAGGGCTTTTCTTGCATTCGGCAGTTTGTTGTTTTTCATGAGTCCGGCTTGCTCAGCGACACCGATCATCGTTCCTGTCGTATCAAAAATCGTCACGAGCAGAAACGAAAAGACAACCGAATAAAGGCCGTAGTGGATGACATCGCCAAAAGCGGCGAAAGGGTTTGTGACGATCAGTTTTTCCGGCAGATGAGGCATCGACATAATCCCTTTGGTAAACTCAAGCTGGCCGGTAAAAAAGGCGATCAGCCCGGTTAAGATCATACCGAAAAATAGAGCGCCGCTCACATTCATCACCATCAAAACGACAGAGAAAGCCAAGCCGATTAATGCCAGTATCACTCCGGGCGAGTGCAGATTGCCGAGTCCGACCAAATTGGCTTCGTTCGCGGTAATGATGCCGGCTCCTCTCAGACCGACAAAAGCGATAAACAATCCGATTCCGGCGGTAATTCCGTATTTTAAATTAGCCGGAATCGCTTCGATCAGTTGTTTTCTAAGAGGTGTTAGCGATAAGATAATAAAGAGAATGCCGGCCGCGAAGACTGTGCTGAACGCCGTCTGATAAGAAATTTCGCCGTTGGATGAGCCGACGACTGACACTGCAAAATACACGTTCAGTCCCATCCCGGGTGCAATCGCGATCGGAAAGTTGGCGGCAAGCGCCATCCAAAGCGTTCCGACGACTGCAGCGATGATTGTGGCAGTGAACACTTGATCAAACGGGACGCCTGTGCCGGAAAGGATACTCGGGTTGACCACGACGATATAAACCATTGTAAAGAAGGTTGTAATACCGGCGAGGATTTCTTTTTTGACTGTGGTTTGGTTTTCTTTTATGTTAAACATCATTTCCTCCAATAACGAACATTATAGCAAAACAATATCTATATTATTCGTTATCGGGTGTTTTTGCAAGGGTTTTTGGCTAAACTGAAAAAAGAAGGGGCGAAATTATGAACTGGGAACAGGAAGTTTTAAAAAGACGGAATGAGATCGTTGAGGATATTCAGGGTTTTTTAAAAATCAACAGCGTCCTTGACGAAGAGACGGCGGGTCCGGGACGGCCGTTTGGAAAAGGGATTCAAGAATGCCTGACAGCGCTTCTGAATAAAGGGGAGGAAAGCGGGTTTACGGTAAAAAACCTTGACGGTTATGCAGGCCATATCGAATGGGGGAAAGGCGAGGAGATTATCGGCGTGCTTTGCCACATTGATGTCGTTCCTCCCGGCGATGGATGGACGAGCGACCCGTTTGCAGCTGAAATAAGGGGCGGCCGAATCTATGCAAGAGGAGCGCTTGATGATAAAGGGCCGACAATGGCCGCGTTTCATGCATTAAAAATTGTCAAAGACTCGGGCCTCCCTTTATCAAAACGGATCAGAATGATTATTGGAACCGATGAAGAAAGCGACTGGCGCTGTGTGGAGCATTACTTTAAACACGAAGAAATGCCTTCGGCCGGTTTTGCGCCTGATGCTGATTTTCCGATTATCTATGCAGAAAAAGGCCTGATTGACGCAGCTTTAAAAATTGAAACTTATCAGGCGGAAACAGGTGCGGACTTAGTATTGGAGGCATTCCGGTCCGGCCGGCGCCTGAACATGGTGCCTGATGATGCGGAAGCCGTCCTGGCAGGGGCCGTCCCGTCAGAATTTGAAGAGTCATTTGCCCGGTTTGTAAAAGAAAAACGCGCAGAAGGGCGTATTCTTCAAGAAGGCGGCAGACTGACATTAACCGTGCACGGCAAATCGGCTCATGCCATGGAACCTAATAACGGAGTCAATGCCGGTCTCATTTTGGCCGAGTTTTTACATACACAATCCCTTGACAGAGCCGGGCTCCATTTTGTTCAAACGGTTAGCGGGGCTTTTGCCGGAGATACGAGAGGG
Organism: Bacillus sp. FSL R7-0646; assembly: GCF_037969865.1. Lineage (NCBI taxonomy): Bacteria > Bacillati > Bacillota > Bacilli > Caryophanales > Bacillaceae > Bacillus > Bacillus sp. FSL R7-0646. The sequence goes on along the minus strand of NZ_CP150217.1, from coordinate 3,023,764 downwards.
AAAAAGATCGGCATCGGCTGCCGCGATGACATCAGCGGAGAGCTGACGCTGAATGTCGGCCGGCTGCAGTATGAACAAGGAAAAGGCGGGGAGGCCCATATTAACATCCGCTATCCTGTTACTGAAGAGAGCGGCCGGGTGAAATCCGGGCTTTCACAAATAAAGGGCGCCCGGCTCATCAGCTTTAAAGACAGCAAGCCACATCATGTAGCAAAAGACCATGAACTGATCAAAACGCTGCAGCGGGTCTATGAAGAGCAGACAGGGGAAACGGCACAATTAATTTCCATCGGCGGGGCGACATATGCACGATCACTGAAAGCCGGCGTGGCATTCGGCCCGCTGTTTCCAGGCCGTCCTGACGTTGCCCATCAGAAAGACGAGTATATGGAAATCGACGATTTGCTGAAGGCTGTATCGATTTATGCACAGGCCATTTATGAATTGGCGAAGTAGCAAAGAGAGTGATGGCATGAGTCATAAGCGAGGCGTTTTATTTGAAATCCCGAACGGGTACGGGCGCTTTCTTCTCGATATACTGAAGCCGGTTGAACCGGCCGATTTCAATTGGCTGCTTGCCGATGGCGAATGCTATCTCGTGGAACGGTGAATTGTCAGATGAAAATCTTTTTCCTCAAGATCCGCAGGTGATGACAGGAGAAGCATTTAAAAAAAGGCTGGAAGACGCAAGGTGCTATCTCATCTTCGCCGATCTGAAGGCTTTTCCGAAGGATGGCCATCCCGAAGATGTCAGCACATATGAATCATATATGAAAAGCAGCTGCGAGCTGATTGTGCTTACAGCCGATTCGAGTTTTGTCACGATATACTGCAAAGATCAAAAAAAACTGGAGCTTCTATATCAAAATGCAAAGGACTGCGGTTTCAAGCGGATTGAATATATAACGGATCACAACGATGCCAGAACAGGAATGCATGTGTAGCACAACATAGACGGCCGCTCTAGAGAGCGGCTTTTTTGCTGTTAAACATTGCTGTTTTCAGGGATAACGAATATAGTGAAGGTGCGTACAGGCGTCCGGGAGGAGAGGGGCTTTTTGAAGCAGGAAAAGGAATTGAAACGGTTTTATTCATTTTATTTTTGTTCTTTTTCGGTTGCGGGGCGTTTTATCCGCTTCTTTCCGTGTCGGCAAACCATAGCATTCGTTGCCAGGCCTGCTAAGTCGATGCTCACGAACAAAAGAGAAACGGCGGCTAACGGAGCGGGCGTCGTCCTGCCTGAACACTGCCGTCATCACATCCTGTGAAAACCAGCTCCAATGCTCGGCCTTCCTAGACTGCAAGGGTTGCGTTCACGCTGAAAGGATGAAAAAATCCCAAAACGTCTCTTAGCTTTGGGATTTTTTCAACAATCTGAGCCTGATTTCAAAACAGAAATCCAGGCTTTTCTCTCTTAATCAAATTGAAATAAATCGCTTGATAAATAGCGTTCCCCTGTATCGGCCGTCATGCAGACGACCACTTTGTCGGAAGGGAGCTTCTTGGCCGTTTCAACAGCAGCGAAGCAAGCGGCTCCTGAAGAAGGGCCGACAAGGATTCCTTCTTCCCGCGCCAATCTGCGCGTCATCTCATAGGCTTCTTCATCCTTGATCTTTAAGATTTCGTCATAGACGTTTTCGTTTAAAATGTTTGGGATAAATCCCGGGCTTGTCCCGACAAGCTTGTGTTTTCCGGGTTTGCCGCCGGATAAAACAGGCGACCCTGCAGGTTCTGCCACGTGAACGGTTATTCCCGGAAATAAAGCTTTCAGCTTTTCGCCTGTTCCGGTAATCGTTCCCCCTGTCCCTGCTGTTGCAACAAATGCAGCGAGCGGTTTGCCGATTTCTTCTATTGCCCGGGCAATTTCCAGAGCGGTTGATCTCCGGTGAGCCTCCGGATTGGCTTCATTATCAAACTGCATCGGAATAAAGCTGCCTGGTATTTGCCGAGCGAGCTCCTGCGCTTTTTTGATGCTGCCCGGCATTCTTTCATCCCCCGGCGTCAGGACGACTTCGGCTCCGTACGCTTTCAGAAGATTGATACGCTCCTTTGTCATCGTATCAGGCATGACAAGAATGGCTTTGTAGCCTCTTGCCGCCGCGTTCATCGCAAGGCCGATGCCGGTGTTCCCGCTCGTCGGTTCGATGATGGTTGAACCCGGTTTCAGCAGGCCTTTTTCTTCGGCATCCAGGATCATTTGATAGGCCGCGCGGTCTTTTACGCTTCCGCTCGGATTAAAAGATTCAAGCTTGATATAAATTTGGGCCGCGTTTTCGGGCTGAACGCGGTTCAACTTGACAAGGGGCGTTTCCCCGATTAATTCTGCAATATTTTGAACGGCTCTCACAACTGTGCACCCTTTCTGAAAAACATGATTCTGTCAATATCCTATCATAAGGCCTTGGAAAGTGGAAAATAGAGAGGTTATAAGTCCATATTTTTTGTTAAAATATAGAGAAGACGAATGAGGAGGAAGCCATACATATGTCAGTCAAACCGCATTACTTTATTGGAATTCCAATTCCGGCGGAGCTTAGTGAGCCGCTTTATCAAACGGTCAGCAGCCGTCCGGAATTTTCTTTTCATAGATGGGTGCATCCTTTGGACTACCACATCACCCTCGTGTTCCTCGGCTCTGCTGAAAAGGAGCAGCTGGCGATGCTTGCTGGCAGCCTCAAGCTGATCTCTGATGAGACGGCTCCGTTTCAGCTTGCGATAAAACGTTTCGGAACCTTCGGAAAGCCGTCGGAGCCGAGAATTCTTCATGTGGAACCGGAATACTCAGCCGCTCTCTTCCATGTGAGGGAACAGGTGAAGCATGCAGCGGATGAGGCGGGCTTTGAAATTGAAAAACGGCCTTTTCATCCACATGTGACGGTCGCCAGAAAGTGGAATGGATCGGCCTCTTTTAACGGACGCCTGGAGCCGCTTGAAGACGCGGTGTCTTTTACGGCCCTGCATTTCACCATCTTTCAAACCCATTTAGACAGGCTTCCCAAATATGAGCATCAAGCCGTTTTCCATTTCGGCGAACGGCCGGCTGCAGAAAAGCAAGATTCGGAGATGAACGCAGATGGCACAGATTATTAAAATACAGGACTGTATTTCAAGGTATGAACAGGATCCTTATCATTATATCAACCAGTTTATCCGCTTGAAAAAGCAGCGCTGGCAGTCAATTAAAGAGATGTCTGAAAAAAAGAAAGAAAGCTTTCATCACGATAAAGGAGCCGCCGGTGATGAAACGTTCGGAAAAAGAAAGAATACATTTACATTAAAGAGAAAAAAAGAAGCATCCGATATTAATAAAGGAAAAGAAGCCGATGAATGGTTTAACGGACTGGACGGAGAAACGGATGAAAGCTTGATCGCAAGAATTCCTGCGGCAGGGGAAGAACTCGTACCGTTTTTTAAGGAATACGTGTACGAGTTTCAGCTGAAATGGGCAAGCTCGACAATCTCTGACATATCCAGGCTTTCCCGGGAAATAAAAAGCGATAAAATCCTGCACATTTTGGCACAGCAGCTCCCGGATTCATATTTCATCATGTATCGGCCGGTGCTGCAGGTGAATCAGGCTGCGGTAGAGCTCAGCGTCTTGATTCTCACTCCCCTTGAAATCTACTGTATGTCATTTCTTGAAGGTGAGAGGGACAGCGCATTTATCGGTTCCAAAGATCGTTTTTGGAAAGAAAAAACGGTAAGGGGCAAGGAACGGTCATTGTTAAATCCGGCTGTCGAGCTCCTCAGGACAGGCAAGGTTCTTTCCGGTTTGTTAAAGGGATCGGGAGTTGAACTGCCTGTGCGCAAAGTCATCGTCAGCCGTACATCGTACATCGATTATCCGGAACCACCATACGGAATCGGCATTTGCGACAAGAGACACTGGAAAGAGTGGCTGGAGAAACAGCAAAAAAACTTCGCCCCGATTAAAAGCCAGCAGCTGAAAACGGCGAAAATTCTTTTGTCGCACGGCGTCTCCGACTCGGTGCGGAGGCAGGAATGGCTGAGCTGACCGACAGAACGTTATCCCGGCTTTTTCATACTATAAAATGGAGAATGGAATCATGAGCGATTGGTATATCATCATAAATCCAAAGGCGGGAAACTCGACGGCCTTCAGAGCATGGAAATCATTGCAGAAAGACCTCCAAAAGGCAAATATATCGTACCGCTCGTTTATGACTCAGCATCCCGGGCATGCTGAGGTGTTGGCAAGGCAAATATCAACGATGCAGGATGACAGGCTGAAGCGTCTTCTGGTGATCGGCGGGGATGGAACCGTCCATGAAGTGCTCAATGGTTTAGTCAGCTTGCGGGACATTCAGCTGAGCGTCATCCCGTCAGGCATAAGCAATGATTTTAAACGCGGCTTTGGCGTGAAAAAATCGAATGTCATCAAAGAAATGAAGCGAAAAGGGCAATCGCTGACCCGGACCTATGCCCTTGGAAGCTTTCATACGAAAGACAGTGATAATGAACTTTATTTTGCGAATCATCTCAGCCTCGGATTTGATGCATGCACCGCCAAGAAGATGTCAGCTTTGCCGAAATGGACGGCTGCTCTCAGGCTGAATCATTTGATTCATCCGCTGATTTTCTTTGTCACGGCGTTTACGTCTAAACCGTTTGTTCTTTCGTATGAAAACGGGGATGACAAGCGTACGTTTAAAAAAATCTGGTTTGCGTCGGTTTCAAACCATCCTTACTATGGCGGAGGAATGAAGATTGCACCGAATGCGAATCCGCGGGATGAGCTTTTAGACGTGATCATTATTGAAGACCTGCCCGTCTTGAAAAAAGCCGGCCTCTTGTTTGCGATGATATTCGGCAAACACGTCGGCAAAAACGGTGTTACGGCATTTAAGACGAAAGACATCTATTTTCATACGAATGAGCGGGTGCTCTTTCAAGCGGATGGAGAGGTGATCGGCTGGGCGCCCGTTTTCATTAAAACAGGGACTGAATCCCTTCGATTAAGAGCATAAATCTTTCGAATGAAGGAGAGACTGAAATGCCGGGTATCAGCCGCCCTTTTGAAGCTTATCTCGATGAAATGAGAACGATCACTGTTTTAGTTCCGAAGAGCCGTGCGTCAAGCTGCAGCCCTCCTTTTCTGCTTGAAGATGATCAAGGAGAGAGGATAGAGCTTTCGGTAAAAGCGCAGGTGGAGCTTGAGGAACAATTCAAGTATGTTCTTGAAAGCAGCTGCAATGTTCCATTCGGAAGAGTTCACAAAGTATGCTGTGAAGAAAGCGTCTGGACAGACCTGCAAATCGGCTCTGTTACGAGAAGCGCGGCGTTTGACAAGGCTTTTTTTTATGACGGCCGCCTCGGCGCTTTTTATTCAAAAGGAAGTACTTTATTTAGGGTATGGGCGCCGACCGCGAGTGCGGCAACGATCAAGCTGGAGAACCCTGATTCGCTTCAAACAAATACTTTTCAAATGATGCGCAGAAAAAAGGGCGTTTTTGAGGTAACGGTCGAAGGCGATCTAAACGGCTGGTCCTATTTATATGAGCTTTATGTAAATGGGAAGCCGTTATTGACAGTCGATCCTTATGCAAAAGCCGTTACGGCAAACGGGGAAAAAGGCGTTGTATTAGATCCAGAGGAAGTCAAGGTGGAAAAACACCGCGCTCCAAGACTTCACAGTCCGTGCGATGCGGTTATATATGAGGTTCACATCCGCGATTTCTCGATTCATGAAGACAGCGGTATGCGCCATAAAGGCAAATATGTTGCTTTTACAGAGGACGGAACTGAAACATCCGGCGGCTTCTCAACGGGAATCGCCTATTTGAAAGAGCTCGGCGTCACCCACATCGAGGTTCTGCCCTTTCACGATTTTGCCGGAGTGGATGAGCTGTCTCCTGATCAATCTTATAATTGGGGCTATAACCCCCTCCATTTTAATGCCCCGGAAGGAAGCTATTCGCTCGATCCGCAGAACCCCAAATGCAGAATCACCGAGCTGAAAACGATGATTCAGTCGCTGCACAAACACGGCTTCTCCGTGATTATGGACGCCGTATATAATCATGTGTACAAGAGGGAAACGTCCCCTTTTGAAAAAACGGTTCCCGGGTATTTTTTCAGACATAATGTATACGGTTTTCCATCCGACGGAACAGGCGTCGGAAATGACATTGCTTCTGAGCGGCTGATGGTGCGAAAATATATTCTCGATTCTGTCCGCTATTGGCTGGAAGAATATGATGTCGACGGCATCCGTTTTGATTTAATGGGCATTCTTGATATTGAAACCGTCCGCCAAATCAGTACGCTTGCCGAGAATATAAAGCCGGGCGTGCTTCTGTTCGGAGAGGGCTGGGATTTAAATACCCCGCTTGACAGCGGGCAAAAAGCAACATTGCAAAATGCCGGAAAAGTTCCGGCGGTCGGCTTTTTTAATGATCGGTTCAGGAACGCAGTCAAAGGGAGTACATTCGAGCTTAGCGACCGCGGATATGCTTTAGGGGACACCGGAAAAAAAGCGGCGCTTCAGCACGGTATTGCCGGTTCACCCGGATTCTTGCAGCCGGCACAGTCAATCAATTATGTGGAATGCCATGACAATCATACATTTTGGGATAAAATGGCCTTATGTTTTGAAGAAGATGCGGACACTAAACGGCTTAGGCAAAGGCTCGCGGTGTCGATCGTCCTGCTTTCGCAAGGCGTTCCATTTCTTCACGCCGGTCAGGAATTTTGCCGAACAAAGAATGGGGACAGCAACAGCTACAGGTCCGGAGATGACATCAATAAGCTTGATTGGGAAAAGCGTGCGGAGCTTTGCGAGGATGTCGAATATGTGCGCCAGCTGATCCGGCTGCGAAGAAGCCATCCCGCTTTTCGTCTGCAAAAAGAGGAAGAAGTCAAGGAGCATCTTTCTTTTATGGACGGTACAGGAGAGGTAACGGCCTACAAGCTGAAGAACATTGCAGCAATTGATCCCTGGAACGAAATCATAGTGGTGCATTGTCCGTTTGCAAAAAAGGAGACGCTTAAGCTGCCCGATCAGAAACAGTACTTGCTGCACTGCGATCCTTTTACGTTCTTCAATGGGAAGGTTCAAGCGGAAAAAAGGCTTCGGCTGAACGGCATCGGGACCTATGTTTTATACGAACCAAAAGGGATTTTTTAGTTTTGCTTGACGAAGTTTGGCGTCTAGCGCTAAAATTTAAAAGACGGCTATTGTTTAGCACAAATGACTCTCAATAGCCGTCTTTTTATTTGAATATAAAGAGACGACAATACAAGCAGTTTGCTGCCCGCTCTAGGGGGCAGATGCTTTTTAAAATCTTTTAATGAAATGATGGGTTGAAAATCGATATGAACTGGTTGGGACAATTACTAGGTAGCGAATGGGAGATTTCCCCCGCAGGAGGAGCTACAGGAGACGCATATTATGCAGAACATAATGGACAGCAGCTTTTTTTAAAGCGCAACAGCTCTCCTTTTTTGGCTGTCCTGTCCGCGGAAGGAATTGTTCCTAAGCTCGTTTGGACAAAACGAATGGAAAACGGGGATGTGATTACGGCACAGCACTGGCTCAAGGGAAGAGAGCTGAAGCCGAAGGATATGAACAGCCAGGCGGTGGCTGAGATGCTTCGGAAAATTCACAGCTCCAAAGAGCTTTTGGATATGCTGAAGAGACTCGGCAAACAGCCTTTTCAGCCAAGCTCTGTAATCACTCAATTGAAGCAGTTTATCCAGGCCCGGCAATATCCGATACCGCAGCTGGACCAGGCCCTTTTGTATCTGGAGCACCATCTTGAAGATGTACAGTCCGGAGAAAAGGTCGTCTGTCACTGCGATGTCAATCATAATAATTGGCTTCTTACAGATCAGAACCAGCTTTATTTAATCGATTGGGATGGAGCGATGATTGCAGACCCCGCGATCGATCTGGGGCCGCTTCTTTATCATTACGTTGAAGAGCGGGAATGGGGAAGCTGGCTCGAACGCTACGGCTCTTCTCTTACAGACAATCTCAGGCTGAGAATGGCCTGGTACGTATTGGCGGAAAAAGCAATGACGACACTCTGGCAAAAAGCGAAAGGCAATCAGGAAGGCTTTCACCAGGGGCTGGAACAGCTGCATGAATTAATGGAGCGTCTCGCCAGGTCCTCATGAAAATGAGTCGATATCTTCCACCCATTGCGTGAGATAATCCTGGTGCTCCTGAATGTGGTTGTTGATCGAAGCGGAAGATCTTCCCTTCTGGCTGTACAAATAAATGTCTTCCAAAACGCCTTTCAAGCCGGCGTCAAGATTCGTGTTTGCCATTAAAGACTTGATAATCCGCTCCATCTGTTCGCATTCAGCGACGGTTCCGGTGCAGTCTGCTTGATGGTCTGAGAGAATGTCTTTTAATAGATGAATCTGATTTTGCTGATTTAAGCCCATAATATTGGCACTTCCCTTCATTCTCGGAGTATATGGATTAAAATGTTCAGAAAGCTGTAATTTATACGCGAAAGACCCGGAGGCCGATCTTCGGTCTTTTTTGCTTTGGAAGAGGCCTTGCGGGATTCCTGCGTTTCATGGTATGTTGTAAGACGATATAACAGATAGAGGTGTAAGTACATGCGAATGCGTCACAAGCCATGGGCGGATGACTACCTGGCTGAAAACTCTCATATTGTGATCAGCGAGCCGTCTCAATACAAAGGGAAATGGCATTCCGTTTTTGGAAATGACAACCCGATCCACATCGAAGTAGGAACCGGAAAAGGGCAATTTATTTCAGGAATGGCCCTGCAAAACCCGGATGTAAACTATATCGGAATCGAACTATTTAAAAGCGTCATCGTAACCGCTGTTGATAAAGTAAAGCAGACAGAGGCGCCGAATGTAAAGCTCTTGAACATCAATGCCAATATGCTTTCAGACGTTTTTGCAGACGGGGAAGTCGACCGGGTCTATTTGAATTTTTCCGACCCGTGGCCGAAAAAGCGCCACGAAAAGCGCCGTCTGACCAATCATGCGTTCTTGAAAAAGTATGAGCAGGTGCTCGGAGGCAAGGGAGCGATTCATTTTAAAACCGATAACCGCGGGTTGTTTGAGTACTCCCTCACCAGTTTTTCCGAATACGGACTCGTTTTGACATTCGTCAGCCTTGACCTGCATCAAAGCGATTTTGAAGGAAATGTGATGACCGAATACGAAGAAAAGTTCGCCGCTAAAGGCCAGCCGATCTACAGAGTCGAAGCTGAATGGCGAACATAAAAAAACAGACTGCTTCCTGCAGTCTGTTTTTTTGCTTTCAAATGAAGCTGATTCAGGTTGCATTTTTTGCTACGATAGGAAGAGGAGGGATGATCATGGAAACTTTAACAATCGGACGAATCAAGCTGACATGGCTGAACGGAGGCGTCACGCACATGGACGGAGGCGCCATGTTCGGCGTTGTTCCCAAGCCGCTTTGGTCAAAAAAGTATTACGCCAATGAGAAAAATCAAATCGAACTTAGAACAGATCCTATACTAGTTCAGAAAGACGGCACGAACCTGCTGATCGATTCCGGTATCGGGCTCGGCAAACTGACGGATAAGCAAAAACGAAATTACGGAGTCACCGAAGAATCGTCAATTGATGACTCGTTAAAAGCACTCGGGCTCTCAACGGAAGATATCAAAGCCGTTTTGATGACTCATCTCCATTTTGACCATGCATGCGGATTGACGCGCTATGAGGGAGAAAGCCTTGTTTCCGTGTTTCCAAATGCGGCGATTTACACGTCTGCAATCGAATGGGAAGAGATGAGAAACCCGAATATCCGCTCCAAAAATACATATTGGAAAGAGAACTGGGAAGCGGTTCAGCATCAAGTGAGAACCTTCGACGAGAAGCTTGAAGTTTTGCCCGGAATCACGATGCATCATACAGGCGGCCACAGCGACGGCCATTCCGTGATCGTTCTCGAAGATGCCGGTGAAACGGCCCTTCATATGGCTGACATTATGCCGACGCACGCCCATCAAAATCCTCTCTGGGTGCTGGCGTACGACGATTATCCGATGACATCGATTGCCGCGAAGCAAGCATGGCAGGCGAAGGCCGCCGAGAAAAACGCCTGGTACATTTTTTACCACGATGCCCTTTACAGAGCATTAAAATGGGATGAAAACGGCGATATTGCAGAGTCAGTAAAAAGAGAAAGCCGCTAGCTATTTTGGTGAATGGTTTGCTTTGTTGTTATCCATTCTAAGGGTAACTAACTTTTGAAAGGAAGACGACGGGTGAGCCACAATAAATTAAATGAACAAGTGATCGAGACGCGGTTAAGAGGATTTGAAGTCCTTGCGACTCCCCTGTTGAACAAAGGGGTTGCCTTCCCTCCGGAGGAAAGGGATGCTCTCGGCTTGACAGGATTGCTTCCTCCCAAGGTGCTGACGCTTGAAGAACAGGCAAAACGGGCGTATAAACAGTTCCAATCACAGCCTGATGATTTGAGCAAAAACGTCTATTTAACGGCGCTTCATGATCGAAATGAAGTGCTGTTCTACAGGCTTCTGAACGACCATATGACAGAAATGCTGCCGATTGTCTATACCCCGACTGTCGGAACGGCAATACAGCAATACAGCCATGAATACAGAAAGCCGCGGGGGCTGTTTTTGTCGGTTAATGACCCTGAAGGCATGAAAACGGCATTTGAAAATCTGGCCGCTAAAAGAAGCCGGATCGATTTGATCGTGGCCACTGATGCTGAAGGAATTCTCGGAATCGGGGATTGGGGAGTCGGCGGCATCGCCATTTCGATCGGAAAGCTTGCTGTTTATACTGCAGCTGCGGGCATCGATCCTAACAGGGTCCTGCCAGTAGTCATTGATGCGGGGACGAACCAGGAAAGGCTTCTGAACGATCCGCTTTATGTCGGGAATCAGCATTCGAGGATCAGGGGCGAGCGTTATGAATCGTTTATTGATCAATACGTTCAAATCGCAACCGAGACGTTTCCGGGCGTTTTGCTGCACTGGGAAGATTTCGGAACGCAGAACGCGCGTCAGATTTTGAAAAAATACAAAGACAAAATTTGCACCTTTAATGATGACATTCAAGGCACAGGAGCTGTTACCCTCGCAGCGGTGCTTGCGGCCGTTAAAATATCAAAAATGCCGCTGAAGGATCATAAAGTGGTCATATTTGGAGCGGGGACGGCCGGAATCGGCAATGCTGAGCAAATTCGCGCCGCACTCGTTCAAGAGGGAGTGTCGGAAGAGGAATCATACCGCCGTTTTTGGTGTGTTGATCGGAACGGTTTGCTGACAGATGATATGAACGACTTGCAGGACATTCAACAACCGTATGCAAGGCCTGCTGACGAGGTAAAAGACTTCAGCCGGAACGGCCCGGGGGATGCAATTGATCTGCTCGAGGTGGTTAAAAGAGTGCAGCCTACCATTTTGATTGGAACCTCGACGGTATCGGGCGCATTTACAGAGGAAATTGTAAAAGAAATGGCAAAGCATGTGAAACGGCCGGCTATATTCCCGATGTCCAATCCGACGCCGTTATCTGAAGCAAGGCCTGAAGATTTGATCAATTGGACGGAAGGGCGGGCGCTCGTCGCCACAGGAAGCCCGTTTGCGCCTGTGGAATACAGCGGCACCCGTTATGCGATCGGCCAGGCGAATAATGCCTTTGTATTCCCCGGCCTTGGGCTCGGAACGCTCGTATCAAAAGCAAGACTGATTACGGACAACATGTTTTACGCCAGCGCGGCTGCGATCGCGGGTATGGTTGATACGGGCCGGCCCGGCGCCGCGCTTCTTCCGGAAGTTGAGGATTTGCGCACGGTTTCCGCAACCGTGGCAACGGCTGTCATCAAAGCAGCCATAGAAGACGGAGTTGCAGAAAACGAGCCGGACGATGTGATTCAGGCGGTGCAGGATGCGATGTGGCATCCGGTCTACCGGCCGATTCGCGCCATATAAAAAGATGCGGCCCTGATGGCCGCATCTTTTTTGATGCTATGCTGCTGTATCAATCACATCTACGATCATGCCTGTTTTTGCATCAACCATGACTTCGTACTGTTCGAGCTCTCCGAAAGCGGAACGCGTAATGCCTGTTTTGTACACCATGACGGTTTCGCCGTTTACGGTATAGGCTTCCGGAACGGTATATATCCATGAACCGTCGATCGGGCCTCTCTGTTTAAAAGCGGACTTGACGATGCGCAGCGCTTTTTCAGAAGAAATGTAAGGCTGCATGACATATTGTTTGACAACGACGGCCGCGGCAATGCCGATGCCGGCTCCAATAAGAAAGTGGCGCAGTTTCATCCTTTCAGCACCTCCAAAGCTTGTTTTTTTCATTATACAGAACATGTCCGTCCGTGTTAAGGATGGGCTCTCTTCTGGAAACACATCGCACACTTATGTAAAATGTAGAGAGATACATAAGAAAAGAGGGAAACAGATGAATCAGGAAACGAGAACGCTTTTTCAAACGCTTACGGAGCTCCCCGGCGCCCCGGGAAACGAACATCTTGTCCGTCGCTTCATGAAAAAAGAGCTTGAAAAATATGCTGATGAGATCATCCAGGACAGACTTGGAAGCGTGTTCGGCGTTAAACATGGACCTGAAGGCAGTCCAAAAATTATGGTGGCCGGCCATATGGATGAAGTGGGGTTTATGGTCACATCAATTACAGATAACGGCCTGCTTCGGTTTCAAACGCTGGGCGGCTGGTGGAGTCAGGTTTTATTGGCCCAGCGGGTGGAAATCCACACGGACAACGGACCGATCCCCGGCGTCATCGCGAGCACGCCTCCTCATCTTTTGACAGATGAGCAGAGGAGACGTCCGATGGATATCAAAAACATGATGATTGATATCGGGGCGGATGACAGGGAAGATGCCGAACGCATCGGTGTCAAACCAGGCCAGCAAATCGTACCGATCTGTCCGTTTACCCCGATGGCAAATGAAAAGAAGATCCTTGCGAAAGCATGGGATAACCGCTACGGCTGCGGACTCAGCATTGAATTGCTGAAAGAACTGCAAGGAACAGAACTTCCGAACAATCTTTACTCAGGTGCGACCGTCCAGGAAGAGCTCGGAACAAGAGGCGCGCAAACTGCGGCCAATATGATACAGCCTGACTTGTTTTTCGCGCTTGATGCAAGTCCGGCAAACGATTCGAGCGGCGACAAAAATCAATTTGGCCAGCTTGGCAAAGGAGTGCTGTTGAGGATTTTCGACCGGACCATGGTGATGCACAGCGAAATGAGAAATTTTGTGCTGGATACGGCAGAGACAAATGACATCCCGTATCAATATTTTGTTTCTCCGGGAGGAACCGACGCCGGCCGTGTTCACATCTCAAATGAAGGCGTTCCTTCGGCCGTGATTGGCATTTGTTCAAGATACATCCATACATCTGCTTCCATTATCCACGTTGATGACTACCTTGCTGCAAAAGAATTGCTGATCAAGCTTGTCAAAGCTTGCGACAGTTCTGCCGTCCAGTCGATTTTGCGAAATGAGTGAACAAAGAAACCCTGTGCTGCTTAACGCCCAGGGTTTCTTTTTGGAAAAACAACTACCGGCTTTCAAATACGTATGACAACGATTTAATTGCCTGATTTACAGTTTCCACAGTAATGTTCGCTTTGTTTGACAGTTCTTTTAACGGATGATGGAGTGATTCGGGTCGGATGATGATCAGCGGTTTGCCTTTGGCGATCGCGTATGATGCATCCATTGCCGTGTTCCATTGCTTGTATTTTTCCCCGAAAAGAGCGATGACAACATCCGCCTTGTTCATTAAAACGGAAGTTCTAAAATTGTTCAAATCCGAGGCTGCATCATCCTTTGCGATTGAATCAGCCTGCTTGCCCATAATTTCTTCACCGATGTTGTCGGAGCGCTCGTGATTTTCCATCGGTCCGACAAATGTGATCGGCAGCTTGAGCGATTTTGCTTTTTCCTTCACCTCTTCGCGCCAATTGCTATGTATTTCTCCGGCAAGATAAACGATAAATTCCATACATGCTCCTCCTGACTGTCATGGGATCACGGCGCGAGGCGCCTTAACGGATATTTTTACCCTATTACTTATAATGTTAAACGAGAATGGCTTGATAAAGCAAAAAAATTATGCTTATGATATGAAAGAGGTTCGGATCCTTAAGATTTTCCCTTTTTAAAACGGGTAAGATACATAAGAATCGTCCATCTTTTAAAAAAGCCGGCAGGCAGCAAAAGGCTGGCTATAGAGCCGGCAGTCTGGTATGATCCGAATGGATGATAAGAACTTATATTGGAGGCGTTGAGTGATGAAAACGATCGAGACGAATGAAGAATTGCAAAAAGTTGTGAAAGACGATTTATCCTTGTTGATGTTTTCGGCTGACTGGTGTCCGGACTGCCGTTTTGTAGAACCTTTTTTGCCCGAGCTTGAAGCGAACTATCCGGAATTTACATTCTATTATGTTGACCGCGACAAATTTATAGACACGTGCGCGGAGTGGGATATTTTCGGAATCCCAAGCTTCCTCGTATTTAAAGAAGGAAACGAAATCAGCCGCTTTGTCAGCAAAGACCGGAAAACGAAAGAGGAAATCGAGCAATTTTTGACCGATTCACTGAATAAGTAGCCGAAAGGAGAGTTCCTCTATGAAAATGACCTCAAGGAAACTTTCCGATATATTAAAAAAACGTTTGCAAAATGACAGCTGGTCCTTTCATTTCGACAGGGAAAAGGACAGCTTGAGAATCGAAGATAAAAACACTGGAAAAGGCATTACACTCGAGCTCCCGGGGATCATCGCGAAATGGGAGCAGAAAAAAGATGATGCGATTGACGAAGTCGTCTATTATACTGAGGAAGCGCTCAACGCCATGAAAGGCCAGTCGCAGGAAATGGAAGGACGGGAAAGCCTGATCTATCCCGTCATCCGCTCAACTTCCTTTCCCGAGAAGTCCAGCGCAGGCGTTCCCTTGGTTTTTGACGGCCACACGGCTGAAACACGAATTTACTATGCGCTCGACCTTGGCAACACATACCGTCTGATCGACGAAAAAATGCTTGAAAAAGAGGGCTGGACAAAAGAAAGGATTCGGGAAACAGCTTCCTTTAACCTTCGCTCGCTCCAGACCGTTGTCAAAGAAGACGAAGTCGCAGGCAATCACTTCTACTTTTTCAGAGCGAATGACGGCTATGACGCCAGCAGGGTGTTGAACGAATCGATTCTCGCAGAGTATGAGAAAAACGCGGAAGGGACCCTCGCCGTGTCAATTCCGCACCAGGATGTGCTGATTATTGCCGACATCCGCAATAATGCCGGATACGATATACTCGGGCAAATGTCGATGAGCTTTTTTGCAAACGGCACAGTGCCGATCACTGCGCTTTCTTTCCTGTATGAGGATGGAAAGCTTGAACCGATCTTTATTCTGGCTAAAAACCGCCCTAAAAAGAAATGATAGAAAGGAATTTTTCTCATGAACGCATTTTATAATCCAGAAGGCGTAGGCGATACGCTGCTCATCTCATTGAACGATATTCCACGTGAAGAGATCGCTTTTGAGCGGTACGGAGACGTCGTGAAAATTTTTCATAAAGACACAAAGGAAACAGCAGGCTATAACATTTTTAATGCCTCCTCATATTTGAGCATTGAGGAAAGCGGAGCTATTGCGCTTTCCGAATCCTTTGTCCAGGATGTGAATGAAATTCTGGTCCGCAACGGTTTGAAAGACGAGCTGACCGTCGACCTTTCTCCGAAGTTTGTGGTCGGATATGTTGAAGAAAAAGAAAAGCATCCGAATGCCGATAAATTAAGTGTTTGCAAAGTGAATGTAGGGAGCGAGACGCTGCAAATCGTCTGCGGAGCTCCCAATGTTGAAGCCGGCCAAAAAGTCGTCGTTGCCAAAGTCGGCGCCGTGATGCCTAGCGGTATGATCATTAAAGATGCGGAACTTCGCGGAGTGGCGTCAAGCGGCATGATTTGTTCTGCCAAGGAGCTGAATCTCCCAGACGCGCCGAAGGAAAAAGGCATTCTTGTTCTTGACGACGGCCGTAAAGCAGGAGAAGCCTTTACATTTTAACGGCATAAAATGAACAAAACTTTCGAATAGATGTAAAAAGAAGCCGCTGGGTAGACAAACTTGGCGGCTTTTTTATTCGGAGGGCGGACGCTTGGAGAAGGACTTGTCCTTTTCTGGGTGGGGAAGCAGTGGTATACTTAAAACCGTCCCCGAAAAATTTAAGGGAGTTAGAGAGTGATGATTCATGAGCTGGTTTAATAAAATGTTCAGCCTGTTTTTAGGCGATGATGAAGATAATGAAAAACAAAAAAAGCACATAGACGAATTTGAGGCGGATTCATCTTCAGAGGACGAAGAGATGCCGCAAATAACCGACGCAAAAGTCGTATATGAATATCCAAAAGGGAAATTCCGCTTTCCGGTTATACCTGATCAAAACACGCGGCCGCGGGAAAAGGACGACAGCCGCGAACAAAGGACCCGCCGCCCGGCGAGCCGATATTCAGCTTCTCAGCCGAAACCCGGCAATTCATATCATTATGAAGAGAAAGCGGCGGCGAAAAAACCTTTTAGGCCGTCCGTCATCCCATCACCGGTTTACGGCTTTCATGAGCAGAAAAGAGCCAAGCCGGAAAATCATACATATCGTGCAAAAAAACAAACTGAAGCGCGTGTCACGCTGTTTAACGAAGAAATTGAAAAAGAGCAGAAGTCTGCAGAACATAAGCAGCCGGTACGAGAAGAAGCTTCCGTGCAAACTGAAAAGAACGGCCGTCCGCTGATCAAAAGCGAGAGCCGCAATCCTGCATTGCGCGCCGAATTCGAAGATGTCCCGCAGGCATCCACGGAGATTCCAAAAGAAACGGAAATCCGTCCAGAGCGAATGACAGAAGGCGCGGGACTCGCAGAGGAAAAAGCGCTGCGAAATGAAGCTGTAGAAGAGACCGCCTCCGCATCACAAAACATAACGGAGGAAGACGCAATCCCCGCTGAGCAAACACCGGAACAAATCGAAAAGCTTTTGGATAAGATTGAGGAAACCGGAGAAGAGATGGTACTGGCAGAGGACGCAGAAGCCGCCACGGAAGAACAAGGGAAGACTTACGGTTCGGGCAAAACGCATCCCGACCCGGAAGCTTCAGTTCCGGAAGAGCCGCACACTCATGGCCGCGCCTCTGAAATAACCGTCCAGAGCGATGAATCTTCCCATAGGACAGATTCAAACACCCCGGCTGACGCTCTTGAAGAAACAAGCGGAAGCCGCCAGACTGGCTGGAGACAAGAGCAGGCGTCATGTTCACCGGAAACGGCAGCGCCAAGCGCGGGTGAACCCGAAAGCAGGCAAGAGAACCGGGAGACTACAAGGATAAACGAGGATCGGCCGGAAGCTCCGCGGAAGCGGGAAGCAGGAGCCGCTCCGGGATCGAAGAAAGGCTCTGTTCCGTTTAATGTCATGATGTTTGCCTCAGATAAACAAAAAGAAAAAGCGCCTCAAGGGTATCAGTTCCCGAATATGTCTTTACTTGATGTGCCGCCGGCGCAAAAGCAGGATGATCAGGACTGGATACACGAGCAGCGGGAGCTGTTGGACGTCACGCTTGAGAACTTCAATGTTAAAGCAAATGTCGTTCATGTCACCCAAGGGCCTTCTGTGACAAGATTTGAAGTTCATCCTGAACCCGGAGTGAAAGTCAACAAAATTACAAATCTGTCAGATGATATTAAACTCAGCCTGTCAGCGAAAGATATTCGGATCGAGGCACCGATCCCGGGAAAAAATACGATCGGAATTGAAGTGCCGAATCTGCACAGCAAAATGGTTTATTTACGCGAAATGATCAGAAGTTCGGAATTTAGAACGAATCCGTCTCCTCTGACAGCAGCTCTCGGACTCGACATATCCGGAAAGCCCGTCGTGGCTGATCTGAAAAAAATGCCCCACGGTTTGATTGCCGGTGCTACGGGATCAGGAAAAAGCGTATGCATCAACACGATCTTAGTAAGCCTGCTGTTTAAAGCGTCGCCTAGGGATGTAAAGCTTCTGCTTATCGATCCTAAGATGGTGGAGCTTGCTCCGTATAATAATATTCCTCATCTCGTCAGTCCTGTCATCACAGATGCAAAAGCGGCAACCGCCGCATTAAAATGGGTTGTCGAGGAAATGGAACGGCGCTATGAATTATTTGCTCATTCCGGTGTTCGGGAAATTGAGCGTTTTAATGAAAAAGTCCGGGAACAGAACATGGGTGAAAAACTTCCTTATCTTGTTGTCGTGATTGATGAACTTGCCGATTTAATGATGGTCGCTCCGAATGAAGTGGAAGAGAGCATCTGCCGAATCGCACAAAAAGCAAGAGCGTGCGGCATCCATCTTCTGATTGCGACGCAGCGGCCTTCAGTTGATGTCATTACCGGCTTGATTAAAGCCAATATCCCAACAAGAATAGCGTTTTCTGTTTCAAGCGCTGTCGATTCAAGAACAATTATCGATATGGCGGGAGCTGAAAAGCTTCTTGGAAAAGGGGATATGCTGTTCTTGGAGAATGGTTCAGGCAAACCGGTCCGCCTGCAAGGCAACTTTGTGTCCGACCGGGAGATTGATCGTGTCGTTTCACATGTCAGACGGCAGCAGGAGCCGAACTATTTATTTGAACAGGAACAATTGGTCAGACAAAATCCGGCCGGATTTGACCACGATGAACTGTTTCTTGAAGCGTGCGAATTTGCCGTGGAACAAAACAGCGCCAGCACTTCAAGCCTGCAGCGGCGCTTCCGCATCGGCTATAACAGAGCTGCCAGATTAATCGATATGATGGAAAGGGAAGGCATGATTTCTGAAGCGAAAGGGAGCAAGCCGAGAGAAGTCCTGATTACAAAGGCTGATCTGGAACAGTTAATAGAAAGTAGTTCACTTTTCGGCTAAACATGGTATGATAGCTGATGGGCGTGTTTTTTTAGAGCGCCGTATATTAAAGCGCCGCCAGCGGCGTTTTAATCCGTTTTTAAGAGCACTTCCGTGAAAGGGGTCAAAAAAATCCTTTCCGCAGGAGGTTTATTCGCTCTTGAAAATGCCTGATACTGAATATAATTATGACTTTGAAGAAAACGATGCGGCCGGGCTTTAGGTTGCAAATTGAAATAAGCGTCATATACTGGGAAGCAGATAGACGTTTGTTGGAGGTACTATTATGACTGTTTATCATTTTGTCGGAATAAAAGGGACAGGTATGAGTCCGCTTGCCCAAATTCTCCATGATAATGGATATAATGTCCAAGGATCGGATATCGAAAAGTACATTTTTACACAAACCGCTTTAGAGGAGAGAAATATCCCGATTTATCCGTTTGATCCGGAAAATATCAAGCCGGGAATGACTGTTATTGCCGGAAATGCTTTTCCCGACACTCATCCCGAAATTGAAAAAGCGCAAGCTGAAGGCCTGCCAGTCGTGCGGTATCATAAATTTCTCGGCGATTATCTGAAGAAGTTTACGAGCATTGCCGTAACAGGGGCACACGGCAAAACGTCAACGACGGGCCTTTTGTCACATGTCATCAAAAAAGCAAAACCGACTTCTTATCTGATTGGAGACGGAACTGGAAAAGGCTGCGAAAACAGCGAGTACTTTGTGCTTGAAGCCTGTGAATACAGAAGGCATTTTCTGAGCTATCAGCCCGATTATGCAATCATGACAAATATTGATTTTGATCATCCCGATTATTTCGCGAATATCGATGATGTATTTGATGCATTTCAGACGATGGCATTACAGGTGAACAAGGGAATTATCGCATGCGGTGACGACGAGTATTTGATGAAAATCCATGCGAACGTTCCAGTCGTATACTACGGCTTTGCCGAGGAAAACGATTTTCAGGCGAGAAATGTCATCAAAAATACTGAGGGCACAACGTTCGATGTTTTCGTCAGGAACACATTCTACGACACTTTCTATATACCGGCATACGGCAGCCATAACGTTCTGAACGCTTTGGCCGTCATCGCCCTCTGCCATTATGAACAGGTCGATGTCGACATCATTAAAGAAGGATTGCAAACCTTTGGCGGCGTTAAACGCAGATTTAACGAAAAACATGCCGGCAGCCAAGTGCTGATTGACGATTATGCCCACCATCCGACTGAAATCACGGTGACGATTGAAGCAGCCAGACAGAAGTATCCGGAACGGGACATTGTTGCAGTATTTCAACCGCATACATTTACGCGCACGCAGTCATTCCTGAATGAGTTTGCCGAAAGCCTCAAGAAAGCCGATTATGTATATCTTTGCGATATATTCGGATCTGCCCGGGAAAACGCAGGAAAGCTGACGATCGGTGATTTGCAGGAGAAAATTCCGCAGGCGAAGCTGATCGATGAAAATGACACATCAATTTTAAAGGAGCATGAAAATGCGGTGTTAATTTTCATGGGCGCAGGTGACATTCAAAAGTATTTAAGAGCATATGAAAATGTATTAGCATAACAAGAAAAAGGCAGTGTGAGTCAATCCGCTGCTTTTTTGTACATATGAAGCGGGAGTTTCTGTTAAAGGAATTCACCCGTGCGTATAGAAAAAGTAAATATAGAGGTTTACGATTTAAACAATTGGGTATACATCAATTGTAAGCCCTTAGCTGAAGGAGGATAAGATGATTATTATTCTGTATTTAAGCGCTGCACTCATCGCTGTTAGCTTTCTTATTTTGGTTATCTATTTATCAAAAACATTAAAATCGCTTCAAGTCACACTTAATCATGTTGCATCAACGCTGGAAGGTGTGGAAGGACAAATGAAAGGCATCACCGCTGAAACAACGGAGCTCCTGAATAAGACGAATCGGCTCGCTGATGATATTCAGGAAAAATCTTTGAAGCTGAATACGGTCGTGGATGCCGTTCAGGAAGTCGGCACATCGGTCAGGCAGTTTAACAACTCCATTCAGCAGGTTTCACAGTCCGTCACATCAGCCGCAGAGCAAAACCGTGAAAAAATTTCTCAAGTTGTCAGCTGGAGCAATGCAGCTTTGGAAATTTGGAATAGATGGAAACAAAAGAAGATGAGGGAGGAATAATAAATGAGTAAAGACGGAATGAATACTAAGGATTTTTTAATCGGCACGTTTGTAGGCGGAATCATCGGGGCGGCTGCAGCTTTATTTTTAGCGCCGAAGTCGGGGAAAGAGCTTCGCGATGACCTTGGAAATCAGGCCGTCGTTTTAAAGGATAAGACCGGAAAGCTCACAAGCGAAGCGAGGGAGAGAGGCTCTGAGTACGTCAGCATCGCCAAAGAGAAGACATCTTCGATTTCACAGCTTGTTGCCGACCAGTCTTCACAGATTATGGATAAAGTCAAAGACTTGCGAAGCAAGGGTGCCGAAAAAGCTGGTGAACTAAAGGAAGAAGCATCGTCTGCAATCGAAGAACAGGCTGAAGAAGCCAAAAATGAAATAGAAGATGAAGCAAGGAAAACAGCAGATACCGCTCAGAAATAACTGTGGAAAGGGAGATCACCGTGTCGAAACAGCTCATTCAAACAGAGGATGAATTTAAAAGGCTTGCAGAAAACAATGATACATTTATCTTTTTGAAACACAGCGTGACATGCCCGATCAGCAGGCGCGCGTTTGAAGAATTCGAATCATTCGCCAATCAGCATGAAGACATACCGGCTTATTATTTAAAAGTGCAGGAAAGCCGCCCGCTGTCAAACTATATCGCTGAGCAATACGGGATTAAGCACGAAAGTCCTCAAGCCTTCATTTTTACAAACGGGAATGTGAAATGGCATGCCTCCCATTCGCAAATTACCGCACAAGCACTTGCGGAAAACAGCAGATAATCCGCTGCTAAAAACGGCCAAGACGTATAGCGTTTTGGCCGTTTTCTATGTTGTTATGATGCTTTTGCCTCATGGAAATGCCTTTTTAGGAAAATGTATCGTTTGATCCATTGGTGTGCGTTATAATTAATAAAACGGGAGGTGATCAGTTGAACACTGAATTAAAGGACATGCTTCAATCCGTTCTAAAAGAAGAATTGAGTCCGATCAATCAGCGCCTTGATGGAATCGACAAGCGCTTAGACAAAATCGACGCACGCTTCGTTGAGATAGACAAGCGCTTCGATGAAGTGGACGCACGCTTCGTTGAAGTAGATAAGCGCTTTAACGCAATCGACAAGCGCTTCAAAGAAATAGACGGGCGCTTAAACAAAGTAGAAAACCGCTTAAACGCAATGGACAAGCGGCTGAATCGGCTTGAAACAGATATAGATGAACTGAAAAGAGGGCAGGAGAGGCTCCCGAAAACGATCATCGAGAACATCGGACAATTTACGGAGAACATTGTCGAACATGCCGATGATAAGGCGGCTGCCTTGAATGACAGGGTTTTTAGCGTCGAAACCGCAATACAGAGAATATACAGGTTATCAAGTTAAAGAATCAAACATGATTCTTTTTTTTATTCTTCCGATAAACACCCGCACAGCAAGGGATAAACTGCATATAATGCTTTATCACTTAAAAGCGTTTGGGTAATAAAGAATTTTTTCGTGACATTTTAAGAAACATTGTTTATAATAAACCCTAATCAATTGAATCATTCTTATTTTCATAGAGGGTGAAGTTAAAAGAAAGGATGGATTACCATGAGCAACACTGAACTTGATTTGCTGAGGCAGCAGGCGAATGAATTAAACTTGCAAATATTAAAGCTGATTAACGAGCGAGGAAGAATCGTTCAGGAGATTGGAAAAGCGAAGGAAGCACAAGGCATCAACCGCTACGATCCTGTCAGAGAAAGAGCGATGCTGAACGAAATTATTGAAAATAACGACGGACCGTTTGAAAACTCGACGATCCAGCATATCTTCAAAGAGATTTTCAAAGCCGGGCTTGAACTGCAGGAAGACGATCACAGCAAAGCGCTGCTCGTTTCTCGCAAGAAAAAGCCTGAAAATACAATCGTTGATCTGAAAGGCGAAAAAATCGGCGACGGAGAACAAAGATTTATCGTCGGTCCGTGTGCGGTTGAAAGCTACGAACAAGTAGCGGAAGTCGCAGCGGCAGCTAAAAAGCAAGGCTTGAAACTGCTTCGCGGCGGAGCTTTCAAACCGCGTACAAGCCCGTACGACTTCCAAGGCCTCGGCGTGGAAGGCCTGCAAATCTTAAAGCGTGTTGCTGATGAGTATGATCTGGCCGTCATCAGTGAGATCGTGAATCCGCAGCATATTGAAGAAGCCATTGATTACATCGATGTCATCCAAATCGGCGCCCGCAACATGCAGAACTTCGAGCTCTTAAAAGCGGCCGGTTCAGTGAAGAAGCCGGTTCTGCTGAAGCGCGGACTTGCCGCAACGCTGAAGGAATTCATCAATGCAGCGGAGTACATCATGTCGCAGGGCAATGATCAAATCATCCTTTGTGAACGCGGAATCAGAACGTATGAAACAGCGACTAGAAATACGCTTGATATCTCAGCTGTGCCGATCCTGAAGCAGGAAACTCACCTTCCTGTATTCGTGGATGTCACTCATTCAACCGGACGCCGCGACCTGCTTCTTCCGACAGCAAAAGCAGCGCTTGCGATCGGAGCTGACGGTGTCATGGCCGAGGTCCATCCTGATCCTTCTGTCGCGCTTTCCGACTCAGCTCAGCAAATGGATATCCCGACATTTGAAAAATGGTTAAATGAACTGAAGCCGCTCGTTCAAGTAAAAGCATAAGATTTGTTTATGGACCGCTCGCGAGCGGTCCTTTTTTTACGTTGTCATCAAAAATTGTCGAAAAAATTTCTTATTTTTAAGTAAAAAGCTGTTTATTCTTATTTAAATTAATTATAAAAATAAAGGGAACGTTTTCATATTAGGTAAAACCGTGTATAATTTCAGAGAGCCCCTTTTGTTTTGGCAGGTTATGAAAAATAATGTAAACTGGTGTTCTGTTTATTTTACATAAAGTTTTACATTTTGACATTTCTCTACATGAAAATGTTTATGCTATAGGAAAAGAAAAGTGTACCCAGTTGAAGGAGTGGTAAAAATGAGTAATGTGACAATATATGATGTAGCACGCGAAGCAAATGTAAGTATGGCAACCGTTTCCCGGGTCGTCAACGGGAATCCGAATGTCAAGCCGACGACGAGAAAGAAGGTGCTTGAAGCGATCGAGCGTCTTGGCTATCGTCCAAACGCCGTGGCAAGAGGGCTGGCAAGCAAAAAGACGACGACTGTCGGCGTGATCATTCCCGATATTTCCAGTATCTTTTATTCAGAGCTGGCGAGGGGAATCGAAGATATCGCAACGATGTACAAGTACAATATTATTTTGAGCAATTCCGACCAGAATATGGACAAAGAACTTCATCTTTTGAATACGATGCTAGGAAAGCAAGTTGACGGTATCGTCTTTATGAGCGGAAATGTGACTGAAGAGCATGTGGAGGAATTTAAGCGATCGCCAGTTCCGATCGTGCTTGCGGCATCTGTTGAAGAAAAAGGGGAAACGCCGTCGGTTGCGATCGATTATGAACAGGCGATTTATGATGCGGCAACCATGCTGATTGAGAAAGGCCATAAGCGCCTTGCGTTCGTCTCAGGACCTATGGCTGAACCGGTTAATCAAGCGAAAAAACTGCAAGGCTTTAAAAGAGCGCTTGGGGATAAGGGGCTGCAATTTAAGGAAGAGTATGTTGTAGAAGGCGATTATACGTACGATTCAGGAATGGAAGCGCTGGAGGCTTTAATGAAGCTGGATGAAAAACCGACAGCCGTCCTGTCAGCGACAGACGAAATGGCGCTCGGCGTTATTCACGCAGCACAGGATAAAGGACTGGCTGTTCCGGATGACCTTGAAGTGATCGGTTTTGACAATACAAGGCTTTCATTAATGGTTCGGCCGCAGCTGTCGACTGTCGTCCAGCCTACGTATGATATCGGTGCCGTGGCGATGAGGCTTCTGACAAAGCTGATGAACAAAGAGGAAGTCGAAGAGCATATTGTCCAGCTGCCGCATCGCATTGAACTCAGACAATCAACAAAATGATCATCATTAAATAAACGAGAAAGAAAGCAAGTGTTCACAGCTTTTTTCGTGAATTGCTTGCTTTCTTTTCCTTGAGCTGGAGAGATTATGAAAAAATGAAACGATTTGATTATCTGACACCGGTCGGTTTTATTCTGGGTATTTTCATTTTAGTGCTCGGCGTTGTCTCTGGAGCGGGGCTTTCCGGTTTTTATTCGTTTATCGATTTGACGTCTTTTTTTATTGTGACGGGTGGATTGTGTGCAGCTGTATTCATCAGCTTTTCCCCGAAAGATTTAAAAAGAGCGCCGGCTGTGCTGAAGCAGGTCTTTATTTCGGAGGAAGATGATGTGCGCGAATTGGTCAAAACCTTTGTCAGCCTGTCTGAACAGGCGCGCAAACAAGGAATTTTATCATTGGACGCCAATGTCAATGAAATGAAAGACCCGTTTTTGAAAAAAGGCCTGCTCCTTGCCATCGACGGATGGGATGAGGAGACGATCCGCAATGTGATGAACTCGGAAATTGCCGCGATGGAAGAACGACACAGAAAGGGGAGAAGGATCTTTGAAAAAGCAGGAGAATTTGCGCCTGCATGGGGAATGATCGGAACGCTTGTCGGTCTCGTCATGATGCTCAAAAACCTGAACAAGCCGGAAACGCTCGGTCCGAATATGGCAATCGCCCTTTTGACGACGCTTTACGGATCACTTTTAGCCAACATGCTGTTTATACCGATCGCCGCGAAGCTTGAAGAAAAGACGGAGAATGAAATCTTTAAGAAGCAAGTCATGATCGAAGGCATCATCGGCATCCAGTCGGGAAGAAATCCGCGAAATCTTGAAAGTCAGCTTGTCGTTTTCAGTTCAAAAGAAGAATGGACAAAAAAGCGGGCGGACCGCATGAAACAAAAGGACAGGTCTCATGAAGCTTAGACATGAACGAAGGAAGCGCGAGCAGGGCCGCAAATCGCCAAACTGGATCATCACGTTTTCGGATTTGATTACGCTCATCCTCGTGTTCTTTATTTTACTGTTTTCGATGTCGCAAATCGATTTAAACAAATTCAAAGCAGCAGTCGGTTCATTTCAAGACAGGGCCGACGGCAAATCCGCCGCAGAGTTGAAAAAAGACGCGGGCGATCAGAAGGCTGAAAAAACGGCTAAAAGCCAAGATGATTTATTAAAGAAAATCAATGACTATATTGAAAAAAACGAACTGTCAAGTTTGATTGCGGCCAAGCGTGACGAACGGGGCGTCATTCTCGTCCTTCAGGAAGCGGTTTTGTTTGATTCAGGGAAAGCGGATCTGAAAGACCAAGCTCACCCGCTTTTGCATAAAATCGCCGTCCTTCTCAAATCGGTGTCCAACCCGATTCGTGTGGAGGGGCATACGGACAGCCGCCCGATTTCGACTTACCGTTTTCCATCCAATTGGGAGCTTTCTGCAGCAAGGGCGAGCACTGTGATCGGCTACTTTACGTCGAAGGAAAAGCTCGACTCGTCGCGTTTTCTTGCCATCGGTTATGCGGATACAAAACCGGTCAGGGACAACCGCACTGAGAGCCATATGAAGGAAAACAGGCGCGTCGAGATTGTCATCGCAAAACAATAATGAGAAGAAAGCAAGGTCTTGCACAAAAGCAAGGCCTTTTCTGTGTGCCGCAATTTTCATATTAAGTGGTACGCTGGGCAGAGCGAATCGGATAAAGGGCTTTGGCAACGGTTTGTGCGTTTTTTTCCGTTATTTCGGTTTTTCTTGGAATTGGAGGATACAAATCTTCCGGGTCGGACCAGTTGGCAGGAAGCCGGACAGATGCCTGTTTCCCCCATTTTTTCAGCCATTTTTCAGGCATTTTCTCCTCTGGTTCCATCCCTTTCATTTCAAGCCAGATTCTTGCCCATGCCCTCGGTACGACGCGCCAAATGTCGTAGCCGCCTCCGCCGACAGCGATCCATCTTCCGCTGCAATAGGTGTGTGCAAGTTCGTGAGCGAGCTTTGGAATCTCTTCGTAAATCTTCATCGTCGTGCACAAGTGTGTCAGCGGATCGTAGTAATGTGCGTCAGCTCCGTTTTGCGACAAAATGACATCCGGTTTGAAAAACTCGGCTATTTCAGAAACAGCCGTCCGGTAGGAATCAAGAAAAGACTCATCTTCTGTGAAGGCATCGAGCGGGATATTAAAAGCATAGCCGTAGCCTTCGCCATGACCTCTTTCCTGAACCTGCCCCGTTCCCGGGAATAGGTAGCGGCCTGTTTCATGTATCGAGACGGTGCAGACGGAAGGATCATCATAGAACGTAAACTGCACCCCGTCGCCGTGATGGGCGTCTGTATCAATATATAAAACTTTCGCATGATATTTTTTCTGCAAGTAACGTATCACAACTGAACTGTCATTATAGACGCAAAAGCCTGAAGCCCTTCCTCTGAACCCGTGGTGAAGCCCGCCTCCAAGATTGAGGGCGTGTCTAGCTTTGCCCGTCATGACATAGTCTGCAGCCGTCAGCGTTCCGCCTACCAAAAGGGAGGCGGCTTCATGCATCCCGGCAAAAACAGGGGTATCCTCCGTTCCAAGCCCGTAGTTTTCGCTTTCGGCTGCCGGGAGCTTTCCCGCCCCTGCAAGCTGGACGGCCCTGATATAATCGCCCGTGTGAACAAGCTCGAGCTCGGTTTCTGTCGCTGCGCGCGGGGCAATCGTTTCTCCCGGTTCAAATGCGCCGACCGTGTTCAAAAGATCGTATGTTACATAGACTCGCAGCTGATTAAACGGGTGGTCTTGATGAAATTGATAGGTTTGATATGAGGGAGAAAAAATAAATACGCTGTCCTTCATGGCAAATCCCTTTGAACAGCCGGCCAAAGAACCTGATACCCTTTGGATTTTACGTCTTTGATGATAGAGGCGGGATTCATCGTTTGAACGCGAAACACGAGTATTTTCGAATCATCTTCATCACCGGGATATACGAGCACGCTCAATATGGCGATTTGGCGCCTGCTGAAGATGGCGCTGATATCAGCGAGGCTTCGGGCGATATGATCGGTTTTAATTTCGATTTGGGAGCCTGGAAAATGGGCTCCTGTCAGCTGAACGAACGTATGCAGCAAATCGGATTTTGTCACGATGCCGACAAGCTTTCCGTTTTTTACGATCGGGAGGCAGCCGATTTCGTGTTCAAAAAAGACGGCTGATATTTCTTCGGCAAAATCAAGCGGGTGACCGGTGATCACTTCTTTGGACATGATCAGTTCCACCGGCTTTTTTAAATCTTCGTTAGATCTGTTTTGGGCAAAGATACTCGGACTTGCTGTTTTGACGTCCCTGTCCGTGACAATGCCTATGACCGTTCCCCGTTCATTGATGACGGGAAGGTGCTTTATGTGGAATGTTCGCATGCGTTTGATCGCTTCTTCAATCGTATCGGTTCTGGATAGTGTCACAACATCCCGTTTCATGATTTTTTCAACAATCATATTCAGGTCCCCTTTGCTCCCTTAATACATAAAACGATTGTGGAATCTGAGTCTGTCAAAACGCTCGATCGATTCCTGACTGACCTCTTTTCCGATGCGTGCCATTAAACAGTTGGCGGGATGGGAGCTGATTTCCGGATCGTCTGTCGCAAACCAGACAAGTCCTCCGGCATTCATCATCTTCTCCATCATCTTTCTGTATTCCCAAACATCTTTGTTAGTCCCCTTTAGATCCCAATGCCAGTAATATTCAGTCGTGATGATAATATATTTTTCCATCTGCGGATCCATCATGCTGACCGCAAGCAGCGTCTTCCCGACAGAGTGACCTCTGAACGCCGGAATGACTTCGATGGCTCCAAGCTCGATTAAATTTTCCATGTTTCCTTCAGACCATCTTTCAAGCGGGTCTGGATAAACATATGTCACATAGCCGACAATGGTTTGCCGGAAACGGGCGATGATGATTCGTCCTTCGGGAAGCCCTGCGATTTCGATTAATGCTTCATGTTGTTTTTGTGATGGGCGAAAGGCTGTAAGCTCGTCGTGAAATTCATATTCTGCGAGTTTTTCGGGACTGATAGGGCCCTCTATCAGCACAGAGCCTTTCTCGGTCTGCAATTCTTTGGCATGATAAGTTTTGTGATGCTCCACGTATCCACCGCCTTACATCTTAGTTGAAGTCTTTTATACATAACATACCAAAATATTAAGCGTTTTCATAGGAGAGAAGAGTATTTTTTAAAAATTGAGAAAATAAAAAATCTATACTATAATATATTTTGATGATCGAACAAAGGGGGATGGGCATGGAATTGAAAGCGCTGCCAGCAGAAAAGGGAAATTACAACTTGAAAGACTATGATGAAACATACCGGACATTTGACTGGAAGGATGCCGAAAAGCATTTTTTATGGCACAAAACGGGAAAAATCAATGCAGCTTATGAAGCTATCGACCGCCACGCTGAGTCAAATTTGAAAAACAAAGTGGCATTTTACTACAAAGATCCGGTCCGCGAAGAAAAGTACACTTTCAGAGAGATGAAAAATGAAACCAACAAAGCCGGGAATGTCTTAAAGCAGCATGCCGATGTGGGAAAGGGAGACCGTGTGTTTGTTTTTATGCCGAGATCGCCCGAGCTTTATTTTATTCTTCTCGGCGCCATCAAATTGGGAGCGATCGTCGGGCCGTTATTTGAAGCGTTTATGGAAGGTGCCGTCAAAGACAGGCTTGCAAACAGCGGAGCGAAGGTCATCGTGACGACGCCGGAATTGCTTGAACGGGTGCCGGCCGATGAACTTCCGGATCTTGAATCAATCATTGTCGTTGGAGAAGGCGTAAAGGAAGAAGGACCTGTCATTGATTATTACGCGAAAGCGGCGGAAGCAGACACTGATCTTGAGATTGAATGGGTGGATCAGGAAGACGGGATGCTGCTTCACTATACGTCGGGTTCGACCGGCGCGCCAAAAGGGGTTCTCCACGTCCATAAAGCAATGATCCAGCATTATCAAACAGCCAAATGGGTTCTTGATCTGCATGACGATGACATCTATTGGTGCACCGCTGATCCCGGCTGGGTCACCGGAACGGTTTACGGGATTTTCGGTCCGTGGCTGAATGGAGCTACGAATGTTGTCGTAGGCGGCAGATTCAGTCCTGAGGCATGGTACGAAACGATTGAAAAAATGGAAGTGACGGTATGGTACAGCGCGCCAACGGCTTTCCGGATGCTGATGGGTGCAGGCGACGATCTTGTGAATAAATATAATCTAAGCTCCTTGCGGCATATTTTAAGCGTAGGGGAGCCGTTAAATCCCGAAGTCATCAGGTGGGGGCATAAAGTCTTCGGCAACCGGATTCATGATACTTGGTGGATGACTGAAACAGGATCGCAGCTCATCTGCAATTACCCGTGCATGGAAATTAAACCGGGATCAATGGGCAAGCCGATTCCCGGTGTAGAGGCTGCAATCGTCGACAACCAGGGAAATGAACTGCCTCCTTACAGAATGGGAAATCTCGCCATTAAAAAAGGCTGGCCGTCGATGATGCATTCGATCTGGAACAATCCTGAAAAATATAGCTCCTATTTTATGCCGGGCGATTGGTATGTGTCAGGAGATTCCGCCTACATGGATGAAGACGGGTACTTCTGGTTCCAGGGACGGATCGACGATGTCATCATGACATCGGGCGAACGCGTCGGCCCGTTTGAAGTCGAGAGCAAGCTTGTTGAGCATCAGGCCGTCGCTGAAGCAGGCGTCATCGGCAAACCGGATCCCGTCCGGGGTGAAATTATTAAAGCGTTCATCGCCTTGAGGGACGGTTATGAACCGTCAGATGCGTTAAAAGAAGAAATCAGGCAGTTCGTGAAACAAGGCTTGGCCGCACATGCCGCGCCAAGGGAAATCGAATTTAAAGATAAACTGCCGAAGACAAGAAGCGGAAAGATCATGAGACGCGTCCTGAAAGCATGGGAGCTGAACCTTCCGGCAGGCGATCTCTCATCGATGGAAGACTGATGTCTCATTGACAATGCAAAAATATTATGTTAAAAAAGATTTAGTCGAATATTCAAAAGGTGAAGACTGAGATCAGTAGAACGCATCCTTCCCTGTCTTAGAGAGCTGATGGCCGGTGAAAATCAGCACATATGGATGGTTTGAATTACACTCATGAACCGCTTTTGCGAAAAAAGCCTTCCGGGCTTTCTGTAGCAGAAGAACGGAAGCTTTTCCGTTATCAACGAGAGTGAAAAGAGCGCGGCCATGCGTTCTTTTAAGCAGGGTGGTACCGCGATTTTTATCGTCCCTTCGTTTTTGCGAAGGGGCGTTTTATTTTGGAAAAAAGGAGCTAATTGATGATGACACACATACTTGATGATTTGTCCTTCAGGGGACTGATTCAGCAGCAAACCGATGAAGCAGGCTTGAGAGAACTGCTCGATAAAGAGAAAATCAGCTTATACTCCGGATTTGATCCGACAGCTGACAGTCTGCATATCGGCCACCTGCTGCCGATTTTAATGCTTCGCCGCTTCCAGCTGGCCGGACATCGTCCGATTGCGCTCGTAGGCGGGGCGACGGGCCTTATCGGCGATCCGAGCGGAAAGAAAGCGGAGCGCACGCTGAACAATGAAGAAATCGTCCGCGAATGGTCGCAGAAAATCAAAAACCAGCTTTCGCGTTTCCTTGATTTTGAAGCTGAAGAGAACCCGGCGATCATGGCGAACAACTATGACTGGATCGGCAAAATGAACGTCATTGATTTCCTGCGCGATGTCGGCAAAAACTTCGGAATCAATTACATGCTTGCCAAGGATACGGTAAGCTCCAGAATCGAGACAGGCATATCTTATACTGAATTCAGCTACATGATCCTGCAGTCTCTCGATTTCTTGAATTTGTACAGAAACCAGGAATGCAAGCTTCAGATCGGCGGAAGCGACCAGTGGGGCAACATCACATCAGGTCTCGAACTCATCCGCAAATCCGAAGAGAATGCAAAAGCTTTCGGATTGACGATTCCGCTTGTGACAAAAGCAGACGGCACGAAGTTCGGAAAAACGGAAGGCGGCGCGATCTGGCTTGATAAAGAGAAAACGTCGGCGTATGAGTTTTATCAGTTCTGGATCAATACCGACGACAGGGATGTCGTGAAATACTTAAAATACTTCACTTTCTTATCAAAAGAAGAAATTGAAGATCTCGCTGAAAAAACAGAGACGGCGCCTGAAAAACGCGAAGCGCAAAAGCGCCTCGCCGAAGAAGTGACCGTTCTTGTACACGGCCGTGAAGCGTTTGAGCAGGCCGTCAACATCTCAAAAGCACTGTTCAGCGGAGATATCAAACAATTGACAGCTGAAGAAGTAAAAGTCGGCTTTAAAGGGGTTCCTTCCCTGGAGGTCGAGAAAGCGGATGAACTTCCTCTTGTTGAAATACTCGTCCAATCAAAGCTGTCTCCGTCTAAACGGCAGGCGCGCGAAGATATCACGAATGGCGCGGTATACGTTAACGGCGAGCGCCGCACCGATGTTGCGGACGTCCTCACCGCCGACGACCGCATCGAAGGACAGTTTACCGTCATTCGCCGCGGTAAAAAGAAATACTTCCTGCTGACTTATAAGTAATCAAAAAAACTCTTGCCAAACGGCAAGGGTTTTTTTGTGTCAACATGTTTAATGCATGTTCATTCAGGAAATGTCAAAAATATAGATGTAATAGGTAAAGCGTTTCCATCGTTGAAGAGGGAGGAATGTAGCATGAACCTGTTCATTGCAGCCAAAGAAAAATTTATGGAAGATTACCACAAGCAGCTGGAAACGGAACGAAAACAAGAGGTGCAGCAGTCGGCTGACGGATACAATCAATTGAATCAGACGGAAAATGCAGCAAAGCGGCTGAAGTAGAGGGTCTTTAGAGGCCCTCTTTTTTATCAATAAAACGGCCGGCAGTCTCTTTACCCACCCGTTTTATTGATAACGATCGACAGTTTATAATTTGCATGATGGTTTAAGTCTATTAAAAATTGGTCCAACTGTTGATTTGACGGAAACTTGCATTCAAGAAGATAACAGCCGTCTCCGCTGATTTTATAGTTATGAATGATGTATTTCTGCTGTGCTTTAATAAATGAAAGATAAGGCTTATGATAAGTGCTTTTTGTATAGATATTGATAAAAGCGTGAATAAAACACCCGAGTTTCACTTGATTCACTTGTATGGTATAACCTTCAATCACTCCTTGATCCTCTAATTTAGCAACCCTTGCTGAAGCCGCCTGACCTGTCAAATGAACTTTCTCTCCTAATTCCTTCATGGTCATCCGGCTGTTTTTTGATAATTCCTCTATGATTTGCTTGTCTGTATGATCCAGCATTTCATCAAATCCTCTCAAATGAACGTTTTTCAAAAATCAAGTCAAACGCTGTAAAGACTTGATTTTATCTATTTAAATGTTGATCGGTCATAGTATAAACTAATCGTAAATGAAAGGAAAGGCATGATAACTATGAATATTCAACAAATTCGAAATGCAACATTGGCCGTCAAATATGCGGGCAAAACATTTTTAATAGATCCGATGCTGGCTGAAAAAGGCGCTTACCCTCCTTTCCCGAACTCAGCAAGACAAGAGCAAAACAACCCTTTGGTCAGCCTGCCTGTGCCAACCGACGAGCTCGTCAAGAATACAGACGCAGTCATCGTCACTCATCTGCATTTAGATCATTTTGACGATGCTGCCAAAGATCTGCTTCCGAAAGAAATCAAACTGTTTGTCCAAAATGAAGCAGATGCTGAGGAAGTGAGAAAAGCCGGTTTTCATAATATAGAGGTCTTAACAAAAGATACGGTGTTTGAGGGGATTCAATTAATCAAAACAAAAGGCGAGCATGGGAGGGGAGAGATATTAAAGCTTGCCGGAGAAGTGTGCGGCGTTGTCTTCAAACACTCAAAGGAGAAAACGCTGTATGTGGCAGGGGATACAGTTTGG
Source organism: Bacillus sp. FSL R7-0646 (assembly GCF_037969865.1). Taxonomy (NCBI): domain Bacteria; kingdom Bacillati; phylum Bacillota; class Bacilli; order Caryophanales; family Bacillaceae; genus Bacillus; species Bacillus sp. FSL R7-0646. The sequence goes on along the minus strand of NZ_CP150217.1, from coordinate 2,989,754 downwards.
TATGAAGGTGTCCGGGAAGAAATCGCTGCGCATCAGCCGGACGTCATAGTCGTTAACGGAGGAGACAATCAGTTCTTTGAAGGAGGGTCTCTTGTGATGGGAAAAGAGGATATTGCTGAAGTCTATCAAGCTGCACCTAAGGCCACAATCATTTCCAGTCATATGGAGGCTGTCAACCATTGGACTTTATCACGAAAAGAATTGAAGAGCTTCATTCAGGAAAAAGGAATGTCCTCGCGCGTACTTGTGCCGGATGACGGCGAATCTTACACATTTTAATATATGACAGGTCAAAGCCGTAAAAAACAGACAGTGAACTTCTGTCTGTTTTTTAATTCTTCTTCGAGACCAGAGATGTAATCAATGCCTCCGGCGGGATTCGAACCCGCACTCCTTCCGTAAGCATAGGCTAGGGGAGAACACGCTTCCCTACGGACTTTCACCGACAGGAATTCCACCTGTCTCAGCTATTTGCTTTTCGGTGCTTCTGAAACCCTTGCCTTGCGACCCGTTCCTACAATGTTTAACGGCGCTCTTCCCTTCTAGAGCTACGGAGGCGAAATGAATGATTCATATTATACAGAAGCAATGGTTAAATGGAAACTGTATATTGTTTTTCCTATGATATGAATGTAAGCTCAAAGCCCATAGAAAAAATGTTCTTTCCGAACAGGCATCAAAACATCCCTTCAAGTAAATGGTCGAAAATGATATTTTATGGTATAATTCATATGTTTTTCGCAAATTTATAGATTTGGCAGTGGAGGAAATTGTATGAAGTGGTATTGGAGAGGCTTGAAGAATTATGCGAATTTTGAAGGGAGAGCAAGACGAAAGGAATACTGGTTGTTTCATGTATTTAACGGCATCATATGCTTTATATTATTTATCTTATCATTAATGGTAGTAAGTTTATTTATTTCAGGAATCATGACAGCAGAAGGATATGACAGATATCAAGTAGGATATATCATTGGGTATGGCGGGGGGTTCCTCGGATACATTCTCATCTTTATTTATCAGTTGGCTGTTTTGGTGCCTTCTTTGGCTGTCAATGTCCGCAGGCTGCATGATACCGGGAGAAGCGGCTGGTGGATTTTAATTGGCTTTTTGCCGATTATCGGTGCTGTCATTCTGCTTATTTTTTACTGTCAGGCTGGCGAAGCAAAAGAAAATCAATATGGACCAAATCCAAAAGTAAATGTATCGTAAATTGGCCCCCAATTGTTAGAAAATCATCTGGCGATTGGGGTTTTTTTATATACTGAAGCAGACCTGAATTTTTAATTTTATTGAGCAACCCTTCAATAATATCATCGGAGCTTTGTTCAATGTGCCAGCAATACCGAAGAGTGTTTGGCGGTATCACTCTCAGCAGCGATTGAGGATCGTATGGTGATACCGGAGAACAGTCAAATCGGCGAGACTAAATAAAAGCAGTCGCTGAAGTTCAGTTGTGGCTGCATCGCGACACGGATCTCGGTCCTTTTTCGGAAGCTTTTTATAAATAAATCGCACACCATCCCGCTAAAACCCCCATAACAAAGCAGTCGTTGCTGTCCATTTTTTTGCCGTGTTTAAGAAAGACATTCAAAGCCCAATTCAGTTTAGTGCCCTCCGCCGTCTTTGTAACCCATTTTTTGCTGATATTGTAGTACATGACTTTGAAAAGGGCGAATGCAACTGAACAGAATACGTAGAACAAGACAAACTTAGCAAAAAACAAAAGCATTTGTCGGCCACTCCTCCGCTTTCATTGTCTAACCAACGATTTAATTTTACCGAAGATGTTTAAAGGAGAAAAGGAGATGTTTGCTTGTGAGAAGGTACCTTACTCTTATGAGGCGGGTCTGTTTTATTTCGGCGGGCGAATTTCGAACCAGGATGAATGTGATCACAGATATCATTTGAAAGTGAATCATCAGATCTATCAGCAGCCAGAATCAACGGGGAGTAAACAAAAAACCCTAGAATCGTTGGGATGTCAACAATTCTAGGGTTTTTGCCCATGCTCTTTAAAGAGCATTTTCTATTAACGAGAGTAGAACTCAACGATCAGCGCTTCGTTAATCTCAGCAGGAAGCTCAGAACGCTCTGGAAGGCGAGTTAGTGAACCTTCAAGCTTTTCAGCGTCAAAAGTCAGGTATTCAGGAACAAAGTTGTTCACTTCAACCGCTTCTTTAACGACAGAAAGGTTTTGAGATTTTTCACGAAGTGAAATCGTTTGGCCAGGTTTAACTTGGTAAGACGGAATGTCAACGCGGCTTCCGTCAACAAGAACGTGACCGTGGTTTACCAATTGGCGTGCTTGGCGGCGAGTGCGCGCCAGGCCAAGACGGTAAACGATGTTGTCAAGACGTGACTCAAGAAGAATCATGAAGTTTTCACCGTGTTTACCGGCCATTTTCGCAGCTTTGTCAAAAAGGTTGCGGAATTGGCGTTCGTTCACACCGTACATATGGCGAAGCTTTTGCTTTTCTTGCAATTGCAAACCATATTCTGATAGTTTTTTACGCTGTCCCGGACCGTGAGGACCTGGTGCGTAAGGACGTTTTTCTAATTCTTTACCCGTACCGCTTAAAGAGATGCCTAAACGGCGGGATAATTTCCAGCTTGGACCTGTATAGCGAGCCATAATGTGACTCCTCCTTTGGTTTTATTTTTGTGAAAATAAAACCCATCTGTTCAATTCAGCCATGTCCATTTTGTTTTCATGTATCCTCGCTCCAGCAGCAAAGAGTTACACGATACACCTTAATAAATAAGGAACAAAATGAAACATAGAAGCAGAACAAAAAGGCTGCATTATTTCACACAAAGAAGATTATATAATGTCCGCCGGGCAAAGTCAACCATTCATGGATCGTCCCGAAAGGAACGGACTGTTTATAAGTATATAGTCCTGTTTTTGTGATATAGTCAGGAAAATAAAATACAAAAAACGGATTTTTTAAGGTGATGACCATGAATAAACAAACTGAAGACCTATATCTGTCTTTTCATCAAAAGCTGTTTCAATTTTTTTTAAAAAAGCCGGCCGTCTCGTACGACGACTCTGTTGCCTGGCTAAAAGCGGCAGCAGAGTCATTTTTTTCGTTTATATCTCTAACAGTGCAGCCTTCTTCAAGACTGCAGGGATCGAGAGGCGACGGTGATCCGATCAGCCGAGTGAGCGATTATCATACCATTATAACAATAGAAGAAAACAGCAAATATATAGAACTTTCATGTCAAAAGAAACATAAATTACCAGAACGTCTCGCGGAATCCATTCATCTGTTTTTGGTGCATTGTCTGGAGCTTGACGCATTATTTCGTGATGAGCTTAAGAAAACAAAGATTTATGAAAAGACGGAGCTGCTGCATGAGCTGATGGATCAGGAGCAGGTGCTGAAGACAATGCTCGAAAGCTTAAGGAGTGTGTTTCCTTTTTTAACGTATTGTCTTTTCTTGTCATACGATGAGGATCAATACATCAACCTCCCTGCGATAGAGTTGGATGTGCAAAGCGAATCGACCGATTCTTTTGCCTTGGAGGCATACTTATCAGGACAGGAGAAGAGCAAAAATGAAGCGGAAGTATACATTCCGATTAAAGGCCGGCAGGGAACGTACGGCGTTTTGAAAGCCTTTGGACCAGGCGCTGCCGATACGGCAGCGGATATATGCATTATTTCGAATGCGGCAGGGAAAGCATTTGAAAATTCACGGCTTTACGAACAGTCGCAGAATATGATTTCAAATTTGGAGCTGATTAATGAAACATCGCATCAGCTGAACCGGACGAAACGCCTTCCGGATATGATGAAGAGCTTGTCCGAAAGGCTGATCAGTTCATTCGGCGCCGAAGAGGTGGGCTTTTTTTATAAAAATCACTTAGGCAAGGAAACCCTGCTGCCGGAAAGCACTAGTTTTTTTCAGACGGATGAGGCCCTTCCATACATCCGCTATGTCAAAGAGAAGATATCAGAGGAAAACGGGGTGTTTGTCGGAAACGGTTCTTCGCTTTTTGGGAATGAAGGATATGCTTCATTAATGGGCGTTCCGATGCTGGAAAATAATGAAAACAAAGGATTTGTCATCGTGTTGAAAAAAAATGTCTGCTCCTTTTCGTTTGAGATGTTTAAGCTGTTTCAGACGCTGATCAGGCATTCCACGCTCGCCGTATCGAATTTGATGCTGCGCGACCGGCTGAAGTATCTTGTTCAGACAGACCGTTTGACAGAGCTCTACTCGAGAAGCCATCTCGATGAGAAAATCGGGTACAGTATGAAATTGGACGAGAGCGGCGTCCTTGTATTGATCGATATTGATGATTTTAAACAGATTAACGATACGTACGGCCATCAGAAAGGCGATGATATTCTTATACAAGTCGCCCGGGTGATCCAGCGAAACATCCGCGATCAGGATGTCGCAGCAAGGTGGGGAGGAGAAGAGCTTGCGGTATACTTGCCGAAAGCAAGGCTGAACGCCGGTGAAATGCTTGCCGAAAGGCTCATAATGCTTGTCAGGGAATGTACGGATCCGACGGTGACGATTTCGTGCGGGGTATCCCATTGGTCTCAGGATCGTCCGAAATCTTTATCCGACCTTTTTAAAGAAGCGGATGTCGCGCTGTACAATGCAAAGCGGAACGGGAAAAACAAGTTTATGACACATTAAAAAAGAGCCGGAATTACCGGCTCTTTTCGCTTAAACGCTCTCCAAGCTTCTCCGTGAACTTTTTCAAATAATACTCATCAGTTTCATCGAAGCGGTTTTTAATCGGGCTGTCGATATCGAGCACTCCGATGATGCTCCCGTCAACTTCAAGCGGAACTACGATTTCGGATTGGGACGCTGCATCACACGCAATGTGTCCGGGGAATGCGTTCACATCTTCAACGCGCTCGACCCGGCCGTTTGTATAAGCGGTGCCGCAGACGCCTTTCCCGAACGGGATTCTTACGCATGCAGGAAGTCCCTGGAACGGCCCGAGCACAAGCTCACCGTCTTTGGCAAAATAAAAGCCCGCCCAGTTGACGTCTTCCAATGATTGATACAAAAGAGCGGAAGCGTTTGCTGTATTGGCGATCATATCAGGTTCGCCTTCTGTCAGCGCATCGATCTGTTTGAGGAGAAGCTCGTATTTTTTTTCTTTACTGCCTTCTGTTTTTTCGACATGAAACATTATATTTCCCTCGCTTTTTCTTTGAAATGGCAAAAACGCGCTTGCCGTGATGCTATTTGTCGAGCGCTTTTTACAGGAACAACTCCGCTTGAAGTGGAATTGTTTTAAGTAAGAAGGGGTGAAACAAGATGGGATCAAACGCTACTCCAACCACGAAGGACAGGATCATCGAATCTGCCGTGGAACTGTTCAACCAAAAAGGTTTTTCAGGAACATCAGTCCGCGAAATTGCCCGAGCAGCCAATGTCAATGTCGCCCACATCTCCTATTATTTTAATGGAAAAGGCGGGTTAATGGAGCATTTAGTATCCCGTTTTTATGAAGGATATTTAAGAATCCTTGAAAAGGGCCATGAACGCCTTCAGGATGCAGGTGCAACGGATTGCCTTCTTCAATTGGTTTTTGATATTCTATCGTATCAGCATGAACATCGTCAATTAACTCGGTTTGTCTATCGCGAAGTCACGATTGATTCCACACTGAATCGTGAAGTGATGTCGACATATTTAACGAAAGAAAAGTACATTCTCCATCTGATCATTGAAAAGGGAAATGAGGACAACGAATTTTCCCGTTTTCCCCTTTCCCATTTTATGATTCAGCTGAAGTCGCTTTTAATGATGCCTTATCTGCAGCCTCAATATATTTCAGAAGTGCTTTATGTACAGCCGCACGAGCCGTACTTTTATCAGGCGTATTACAAGGAAGTCAAAACATGGCTTCTCAGTCTGTTGTACAGAGAGCGTCGGCAAGCCGCCGTTATTTAACAAAGCGGCTCTCAAAATGTTCGTAACCAAATCCGGCATCCTCTGCTTGGTGGGCGTCAGACCCAAAGACAAGCGGGATGTTTTTTTGTTCCGCTTCTTTTATCATCCATTCTTCCATATAGACGTTGCCTGCATAAGGCTTGCGGAGGCCGGCCGTATTAAAGTCAAGTTCAAGTCCGCGTTTTGCGGCTTCATCCAGACAGGAGGAGACCGATTTTCTAACGCTTTCCGACATCGTATACGGAAACAGCTTCACAAATTTTTTCGCAAGCGTGATGTGGCCGATTCGTTTTGGCTTAAATGCTCCCAACGGTGATACAATGGAAGAATAGATTTCGTCATAATAGGCGAGATAAACCTGCTCTGTGCTGCCGTAGCAGTCGATCAGCTGCTGAAACGCTTTTTCATCGTAGTCAAGACAGATGTATGAAGATCCAGCCGGCAAAAAATGAACGGACAGGATGCTGTCGTCAAGATGTGTGCCGTACTGATCGAGAAAAGCTTTCGTTTCATGTTCAAAGGCGCGGATATAATCGACTTCAAGACCGATCAAAATGTCAAGCTGTCCTCTGTATTCTTCCTTCAGTTCGGTCAGCCGTTCAATATAGCGGCCCAGCTGGGAGATCGGCATGGCGCTGTCTTTCTCCGGAGTCGGATCAATAAATGAAGGCGGAAGCGGCGCGTGCTCAGTAAAGGATACGGATTGGAAGCCTTTTTTGCACAATTCTTCTATATAATATCTGAATTCGTCTTTTGATCCGTGCGGACAAAAGGGAGAATGAACATGACCGTCTCGTTTCAGCATGATGTCACCCCGTAAAAAAATAGTCAGATGTTGTCACTTTGATGTAAAAAAATTAAAAATTCTGCTCAAAAAATGTTGGTTACATGGTATCATAAGAACAATGAAAACGATAGTTTAACTTCATTTTTACATAACAATTTCAAATATCATACCCTGACAGAACAAGATAAACAGCAAGGGGGCTCATTATGGAGTTTGTCATTGGCTTACTGGCGTTATTTTTAATCTTATTCGCTACGGGCTACTTATTCAGAAAAAATATATATAAAGAGATCGACCGTTTAGAAGCTTGGAAAATCGAAATCATGAACCGTTCGATTGTGGAAGAGATGTCAAAAATCAAGCATCTGAAAATGACGGGGCAGACTGAGGAATTCTTTGAAAGATGGCGCCGGGAATGGGATGAAATCGTCACCTCGCATATGCCCAAAGTCGAAGAGCTTCTGTTTGAAGCCGAGGATTGCGCCGACAAATACCGTTTTCAAAAATCGAAACAGGTGCTCGCGCATATTGAGAATCTTTTATCAGCGGCTGAGTCCAACATTGAAGACATCTTAAAGGAAATCGCCGATCTTGTCTCAAGCGAAGAGCAGAACCGCAAAGAAATCGAAGAGGTAAAAGAACGTTATACAAAAGTGCGGAAAAACCTTTTGGCATACAGCCACCTGTACGGAGACCTCTATGCGAAAATTGAAGCCGACCTCGATACCGTGTGGGAAGGCATTAAACAGTTTGAAGAGGAAACAGAAGGCGGAAATTACATAGAAGCCAGAAAGGTGCTGCTTGCCCAAGACCGTTTGCTTGAAGAGCTTCAATCATACATAGACGATGTGCCGAAACTGCTTGCCAGCTGCAAGCAGACAGTTCCGCAGGAAATCGCAAAATTGAAAGCCGGCTATCAGGAAATGATCGATAAAGGGTATAAGCTCGATCATATTCAAGTGGAGAAGGAGCTCGAAAACCTTTTGAAAGAATTGAAGCGCGCTGAAGATGCGCTTTTGGACGAGCTTGATTTAGAGGAAGCCGCCGCAATCGTGCAGATCATTGATGAAACGATCCAGACGCTGTATAACCAGCTCGAGCATGAAGTCGAAGCAGGGCAGGAAATTTTGGGCAAAGTGCCTGAGCTTGCCGCTGCATTGGAAAAGCTTGAAGCCTCCAAAAAGGATACCGAAGCTGAAACCGAGCTCGTCAAGAAAGGCTACAGACTGACTACCGGCGAACTGGAGAAGCAGCAGTCATATGAAAAGCGCCTTGAAATGATCGAAAAGCAGTTCGAACAAGTGAGAGAAAGGCTTGATCAGAAACATGTCGCCTACTCGCTGTTAAAAGAAGAGCTTGCCGATATCGAAAAGCAGATGGAAGCCGCGCAACGGGAGCATGACGAATACAGGGACATGCTGCAAATGCTGAGAAAAGAAGAGCTTCAGGCAAGAGAGCTTCTCAAGCAATTGAAGCAGACAATCAAGGATACGGCGCGCAGCCTGGAGAAAAGCAATGTTCCAGGCATCCCGGAGGCCATAACCGAAAAGATCCGACAGTCGCAGACGACTGTGCAGAAAGTGACAGAACAGTTGAATGAGCTGCCGCTGAACATGGATGCGGTGAACGAACGTCTTCAAGAGGCGGAACAGCTTGTCACGGAAGTGAAAACAAAGACGGACGAACTGGTTGAACTGGTTTTGCTGATCGAACGCATCATTCAATATGGCAACCGCTTCAGAAGCCAGGACCGTATCCTTTCCGAACAGCTGAAAGAAGCAGAAAACTGTTTTTACGCATATCAGTATGAAGAGGCTTACGACATAGCCGCCAGAGCGGTGGAAAAAGCGTCGCCTGGAGCAGTGGCCCGGCTTGAAGCGGACGCGAAGCAGCCTGAATAAAGCAAAAACCCGGCATGTAAAGATGTGTGCCGGGTTTTTTGTCTAAAGAAATGAAAGATAAAAAAACAGCCCTGTTTTAAACAGAGCTGTTTTTTGCAAAGGTCAGCTGACGTTCTTTAATTTGTCCTCCGGCAAAGCGATAAAAAATGTCACAATGTAACCGATCACTGCGCCGATAACAGCCGGAACGACCCAGCCGACACCCATGCTGAACAGCGGGATGTTCGCTTTTAAGATATCGTTAACCGGCCCCAGCGGGATTTTCGCCGCGTTTAATCCGTCGATGATGCTCAGAATTCCTGTCGGGATAAGGGCGCCGATATAGACCTCGCGCCGTTCATTAAACAGCTTATCAATGAATGAGAGCAAAACGACGACGATCGCAAGCGGATAAATCGCAGACAGAATCGGTACTGAAAACGAGATGATTTCTGTCAGTCCGAAATTGGCAATCACAAGGCTGAAAAGCGTCACAATGATGACAACTGCTTTGTAAGAGAGCTTCGGAATCAGATTTGAAAAATACTCTCCGCAAGAAGAAACAAGTCCTACGCTTGTCGTCAGGCAGGCGAACAAGATCGCGATGCCGAGCACGGCATTTCCAAGCGAGCCGAACAAATATGCGGAAGCTTTGGACAATATTTCGCCGCCGTTGTCGAGCGAACCGACGGTTTCAACGCTTGTCGCCCCTAAATAAGCGAGTGAAACGTAAACGAGTCCGAGACCGACTGCAGCGACTATCCCCGCTTTGATGCATGAAGCGGCGATTGACTTTGGATTTGTGACTCCGCGGTCTTTAATTGCCGTAATGACGACAATTCCAAAAACAATTGAAGCGATCGCATCCATCGTTTTATACCCTTCTAAAAATCCGACAAACAGCGGTGCGGATTGGTAAGCCTCTGTCACAGACCCGATGCTGCCCATCGGGGTGATAAACGCTTTGATGACTAAGATTGCGATTACAGTCAATAATATCGGTGTTAAAATTTTACCGATGCGGTCAACAAGCTTGCTTGGGTTTAACGCCAAGAAATAAGTGATCCCGAAAAAGATCAGGGTAAAGATGAACAGATAAAGACTTGACGAATGTTTTCCTAAAAACGGCTCAACCGCTATGACGTATGAAACGTTTCCCGTCCTCGGAATGGCAAATAAAGGTCCGATCGTTAAATAAATGCTGACGATTAATATCGTGCCGAAGACCGGGTGGGCTTTGTCAGCTAGGCCTTTTGCACTCCCTTTTAAAGCAACCGCGATGACGCCGAGCAGAGGAAGACCAACGCCCGTCAGCAAGAATCCGATGATAGCCGGCCAAATATTCTCTCCGGCAGCTTGACCAAGCTGGGGAGGAAAAATCATATTTCCCGCTCCGAAAAAGAGGGCGAACAGCATAAGCCCAATCGCCGTCGTTTCCTTAGCGGATAGTGAAGTTTTCATTAAAAAGAACCTCCTGGCATTTTGTTTAAATTTTCTGTCAATTTATTTTCGTGATATAATATGACAAAAGTCCAAAGACTATTATATTTTAAAAATCAGAGAAGTCAAACATTTATTTTTAATTTTCAATTACAAGTTGATATGATAACATATACAGTCATGAAAAAGAACGTTCATTTTAAAGGAGTAGATCATGATTTATCTTGATAATAGTTCAACAACAAAACCATATCCTGAATTATTACAAATTTATGAACAAGTAAATCAGCGCTTCTTCGGCAACCCGTCGTCTCTGCACCGCCACGGCGTTGAAGCGGATCAATTGCTTTCTGAAGCGCGGAAACAGATTAAATCGGCGCTTTCGCTAAAAAATCATGATATCGTGTTTACGTCCGGCGCTTCAGAAGCCAATAACATGGCGCTTAAAGGCATTGCTTTGGCACATGCGCAAAAAGGAAAGCATATCATTGCTTCCTCCATTGAACACCCGTCTGTGACGGAATCCTTGGAGCAGCTGAAGACGGCCTTCGGCTTTGAGGTTACATATCTTCCTGTCGACGGCCATGGCTTTGTTTCTCTTGAAGACTTGAAACAAGCGCTCCGCAAAGACACGATTCTTGTAAGCATCATGCACGTCAACAATGAAACAGGCGTCATCCAGCCTCTGGAAGAAATCGGGAAAATCGTAAAAGAAAACACAAGGGCATACTTTCACGTTGATCATGTTCAGGGCATCAACAAGGTTCCGCTGGACATCTCCGGGGCAGCCATTGACCTTTGTACAATCTCGGGTCACAAATTTCACGGCTTAAAGGGAACAGGAGCCCTCATTCTAAACGAACGGATCTCGCTTTTTCCTTTGATTTCCGGAGGAGAACAGCAGAACAACAGGCGTGCTGGAACTGAAAATACCGCCGGCGCCGTTACACTTGCAAAAGCGATCAATTTGTCAAAACAGGATTATAACCATTATATAGAAGAAATAAAGGCGGCAAAATCAGCTTTTATCAAGGAGCTAAAAGAGCTGAAAGGTGTTATATTAAATACGCCGGAAGAAAACAGCGCGCCGCATATCATCAATTTTTCCGTTCCGGGATTGAAGGCTGAGGTCCTTTTGCATATGCTAGAGGAGCGGGATATTTTCGTATCGACGACATCAGCATGCTCTTCAAAACAGCATAAGCCGAGCAAGGTGCTTTTAGAAATGGGAAAAGGTGAAGGTGCGGCCTCAAGCAGCATCAGAATCAGCATGACGTACCGGGATAATCATGAGATTGTCGGCCCGTTTATGACGGCCTTAAAAGAAAGTTTACACAAACTAAAAGGAATTATGAGGTAGAGGCACAATGAATGAGGACTACATTTTAATCAGATTTGGCGAAATTTCAACAAAAGGAAAGAATAGAAAGCTTTTTGTCGATCGCCTGAAAAGAAATATCAAAATGGTCTTGCGCGATTTCCGCAACGTCCGTTATGAATCAACACGCGACAGAATGACTCTCGTATTAAACGGAGAAGACGCTGAAGCTGTAATGGCTCGTCTGAAACACGTTTTCGGCATCCAATCGTTCAGTCTTGCCGTGAAGTGCCGGACAGATCTGGAAAGCATTAAAGAGACGGCGCTCGCTTCTGTTCAAGAACAATACAAGCCCGGGGATACCTTTAAAGTATCGACGAAAAGGGCTTATAAGCAGTTTGAATTAAATACAAATGAGATGAATGCCGAGATCGGAGGACACATTTTGCGCAACACCGACGATCTTACCGTTGACGTCCACTCCCCGGACATCCATTTGCGTATCGAAATTCGGGAAGATGCCACGTATTTGACATTCCGGGATGAAAAAGGTGCGGGCGGACTGCCGGTCGGAAGCGGAGGAAAAGCGATGCTTATGATATCCGGCGGAATCGACAGCCCTGTTGCCGGGTTCTATGCCATGAAGCGCGGACTTGAGATCGAAGCCGTTCACTTTTTCAGCCCGCCATATACAAGCGAGCGGGCCAAGCAAAAAGTGATCGATCTTACTAAGCGGCTTACGGCTTTTGGCGGAGACATCAAGCTTCATATCGTTCCGTTTACAAAAACTCAAGAGCTCATTCAAAAGCAGATTCCCGAGAACTATTCCATGACGGCGACCAGAAGGCTGATGCTCCAGATCGCCGACAAACTGCGCGAACGCCATAACGCGCTTGCGATCTTTACAGGGGAAAGCCTCGGCCAGGTGGCAAGCCAGACGCTTGAAAGCATGTATGCCATCAACGCGGTCACGAGCACGCCGGTTTTGCGCCCTTTAATCGGCATGGATAAGACGGAAATCATCGAAAAAGCGAAGGAAATCGATACGTACGATATCAGCATACGTCCGTACGAAGACTGCTGCACGATCTTTACGCCTTCTGCGCCGAAAACGCGTCCGAAAAAAGAGAAAATCGAACACTTTGAAAGCTACACAGATTTCGAACCGCTTATCAACGAAGCTGTGGAAAACACGGAAACGATTGTTTTGAGCAGCAAAGCGGAAACGAAAGATCAATTTGCGGATTTTTTCTAAAGGAATATTCAATCAAACATCTTTGTCTGTTTTTGCATACAATTACCAAACATTCTTTGTATGAAGTCATGTGTTTTTACACAATCTATACTCACAAGGAGGTGAGAACACATGGCTCAAAACAACAGACAAAGCAGTTCTAACCAACTATTGGTTCCTGGTGCTGCTCAAGCTATCGACCAAATGAAATTCGAAATCGCTTCTGAATTTGGCGTTAACCTTGGAGCAGAAACTACTTCTCGTGCAAACGGTTCAGTTGGAGGAGAAATCACTAAGCGTTTAGTTTCTTTCGCTCAACAGCAAATGGGTGGAACACAACAATAATTAAAATTAAAAAGCAATGGATAATGGGTGGGGTTTAATCCCCACTCTTTTTTATGTTCTGCAAAATAGGCATTTCGGAATACAATTGTATGAAAGGATTATGTATAATAAAAAGATGGCACAAGACAAGGAGATGGAAGGGTTGAGAAGAGAAGATTTGATTGCGCCGGAGAAGTATAATGCGGTTGATGAAATTGAAAAATTTAAATCTTCCCGCGATAAGACCGCATTGATCTGGGAAGATGAATCAGGGCGTCAAGTGTCATGGTCCTATGAAAAATTGATTGAAAAGGCTTACAAAATCGGCAGCATATTGACCCGTTCTGGACTGAAAAAAGGTGACAAGCTTATCGTGATGATGCCGCGGATACCGGAAACGTATGCCGTGTACATGGCCATTTTAAAAGCTGGAATGGTGGTCATCCCATGTTCCGAAATGCTTCGGGCGAAAGACTTGGATTACAGGATCAAGCATGCAGGCGTCAAAGGAGCCGTCGTATATTCAGCATTTCTTGATGCTTTTCTAGATGTTCGTTCAAAAGAGGCACTGTCGTTATTTGCCGTCGGAGAAAGCAGCGAAGGGTGGATCAATCTGCTCGAAAAAATGAATCAGGCCATTGCAGCGGATTTTCAAGCGGCGGATACCTCTCGCGATGACATCGCATTTTTATCTTACACATCCGGCACGACCGGTCAGCCAAAAGGGGTTGTACATACACACGGCTGGGCTTATGCTCACTTAAGAACGACAGCTTCCGCATGGCTTGACATTTCGGAAGGGGATCTCGTCTGGGCGACAGCAGGGCCGGGCTGGCAAAAATGGGTATGGAGCCCGTTTTTAGCAGTGCTCGGTAGCGGTGCAACCGGCTTTATCTATCATGGAAAATTCACGCCGGAAACGTATTTGCGGCTGATTGAGCGCCATCAAGTCAATGTGCTGTGCTGTACGCCGACAGAGTACCGGTTCATGGCGAAAGTCAATGATTTGTCCCGATTTGACCTGTCTTCTCTGCACAGCGCTGTTTCGGCCGGAGAGCCGTTGAACAGGGAAGTCATCGATACATTTAAAAAGCATTTTCATATTGCTGTGCGGGACGGATACGGACAAACGGAGAGCACGCTGTTGGTGGGGATTTTAAAAGGTATGAAAATCAAGCCTGGAAGCATGGGAAAACCGACGCCTGGAAACTTGGTTGATATTATTGACGGGAATGGAAAGAGCTGTCCCCCGGGCGAAACAGGCGATATTGCCGTTCACTTAAGCACGCCGGCTCTTTTTAAAGAATATTACAAAGATCAAGAACGAACGCTCCGACAAAGAAGAGGGGATTACTTTATAACAGGGGATAAGGCGCGAAAGGATGAAGACGGCTATTTTTGGTTTGAAAGCCGCAATGACGATGTGATCATCAGCTCAGGATATACAATCGGCCCGTTTGAAGTTGAAGATGCGCTGATCAAGCATCCTGAGGTCAAAGAATGTGCTGTTGTGGCAAGCCCTGATGAAATCAGGGGATCGATCGTGAAAGCATACGTTGTCTTAAAGGACCCATCCCGCGGAAATGAACACCTGACAAAGGAATTACAAGACCATGTAAAAGCCATGACGGCCCCTTATAAATACCCCCGGGAGATAGAATTCATCGAAGAACTGCCGAAAACGCCTTCGGCGAAAATCAAGCGCTTTGAACTAAGACAACGGGAAATCGCACTTAAAACGAAAGCTGAATAACCACACAAAGAGGAGGGAATATCCGTTGGGTCATGACTCACTCCGAAACATAGAGAAAGAAATCGCGCTTTTGGTCCGTCTGACGACGGCCTACAGCCCGCGCTTTGGAAGTCTGGACCGCTCGGAATATCTGCTGTTAAGCGAGCTTGATAAGCAAAGTCCTCTCGCCATCAACTCGCTGGCTGAAACCTTAATGCTGAATCTGTCGACAGCAAGCAGACAAGTTTCAGCCTTGGAACGGAAAAAGCTCATCAGACGTTTTCCTGATCCCAACAACGGCCGGATCAGCCTTGTGGAGATGACTTCGGAGGGCATTGATGCTCTGAAAAAAGTGCAAAAGGCCCGCTATCATGTATACACGGAGGTTCTTCAAGACTGGACAACAGAAGAACTGAACACGTTGGAAACCCATTTGATCAGACTGAATCAGGATTTTAAAAAGTGGAGCAAATAAGCGGCTAAAGGCTGGTTGGTCAGACGATCATCAGCCTTTTCTTTTTCTTTCGGTTGATTTATTGCGGGAAGGATGTATAATTTAACTTGCATAATACAACTTGTAATATGAAATATATAACTAAAGGAGGAGCGCTTATGAGTCAATCTGATGTGGCGATCCCGAGCTCTAAAAAAATCGGCATTCCGAAGTATTTGATCATTTCGGTTTTAACGATACTGGCCATTGGGCCGCAATATTTTCTTAATCTTTCCTATACGCTCAGTCAAGTCGTCATTCAAAACGGACTTCATTTGTCACCGGACGATATGCGGATTCCGTCCATTTTGACAAATCTTGCTTTTGCTCTCGGTGTTCCGCTTGGACGTATATTTTCAAGGAGGTTCGGCATTCGGAACAGCTACCTGACACTCATCACCTTATTTTTATGCGGCTCGCTGATCGACGCATTTTCAGCAGGCTTGTTTTCGCTTCTTATCGGAAGGGTGATACAAGGATTATGCTCCGGAATGTTATTTTTGACGATTCTTCCTGTCAAATTGATTTCGTTTCCGAACAAGGTCCGCAATTTGTTTTTCGTCATTAGCGGATTGTTCGGCGCTTCTGCCATCGGAGCGGTTTTTGGTTCCCTGTCACTCAGCGCGGATGCATGGCGCTGGGTGTTTATATTAAATATTTGTTCGCCTGTCCTTTGCCTTGTGATCGGCTTCTTCTCTTTGCCGAAACAAGCAGCGGAAGAGCGGGAGCATCATTCGATTGATAAGACGGGCGTTTTTATGCTCTCATTGCTCATGGTTGTTTTGACGGTGCCGCTTATCAATTTGCAGAAGACGGGTGTTCATTCTTTTTATGTGTGGCCGTTCTTTTTGGCCGGATTCATCATTTTGGCGTTGTTTGTCATTACAGACTTGCGCGCCCGGGAACCTCTTGTGCCGTTTCGTTCACTGTGGTCCGCAAAAGCTGTTTCCGGGACAGTCATGGCCGTTGCTTCACACATTGCACTCATTGTTTCCCTTGCCGTGATAAACGGATTTTTGAAAAACATTGCAGAGGCTTCTTTTGAAAGCATGACACGCTTTTATTTGTGTTTTTTCGCAGGGATTTTAGCTACTGCCGTGCTCAGCACGCTTTTGTATGATCATTTTGGCGCCGGATTGCTCGGCTGTATCGGCGCTTTGGAAATGATCATCGTCGGTATGGAATGGAGATCGGTTCAACCCGGTGTTTCGATGGAGTCGTTATATCTTCATGCTGTTTTGCTGGGCAGCGGCGTCAGCATGGTATTGGTATCGGGAGCGCTGGGCACGGCGCTTGCCGGAGATATTCACCAAGCTTCAAAACGCTCGGTTTCGCTTCACTTTATCCGCAATTTCGCCGGTGCCTGGGCTGCACCGGTGATCGGCTGGTTTGCTTCAATGAAGAATGCGGTGCACTACGAGATGATAAGAGGACATATCAGTGAAGCTGATCCTGAAATTCAGCTGGAATTGTCAAAAATGATTCGTGATTTTGTCAGCAGCGGGCTTTCTGTTGGTGATGCGAAGAACATGGCGGCCTATACGATTGTTGCAAATGCCAGAAAAGCTTCAGCCCTTGGCGCATATCACGATTTGTTTACGATACTGCTCTGGCTAAGCATCATCATGCTTGCGGCTTCAATTGGAAAGGCAGCGACCGGAAAAGGAAGATCGCTCGTTCAGAAGCGCCTTCGCCTGCCAGACCCTTCAGCAAGTCAACAAAAGGAGATAGGATAAACATGAGTAAAGGACGTTTGATGATCATCAATATGATTGGTATTATCGCAACTTTAGCGCTTGTCGCTGTATGCGGATATTACTATTATCAAAATAAACATTATGTCACGACGGATGAAGCAAGGGTTTCCGCAAATATGACAAAAATAACGGCGCCTGCTTCCGGAAAATTAAGCGGCTGGGATGCAAAAGAAGGCGACCATATATCAGACGGCGACAACCTCGGAAAAATATCGGACGGGCAGCAGTCGGTAGCTGTCAAAGCCATTTCCGACGGAACACTGGTCAAAAATACAGCCGTCAATCATAAAATCGTAAATGCGGGGGTTGTCATCGGTCAAACTGCCGATATGGATAACATATATATTACGGCTCATATTAAAGAAACGGAATTACGCGATATCGAAAAAGACGACAAAGTGGACATCAAAGTCGACGGGGACCCTGATACAACGTTTGAAGGGAAGGTCGAAGAGATCGGATATGCGACAGATTCGGTATTTTCAATGTTTCCGGAAATGAACCAAAGCGGAGACTATACGAAAGTCACCGAGAAAGTTCAAGTCAAGATTTCGATTCAAAATCCGTCCGCCAAATTGCTTCCCGGCATGAATGCGGAAGTGAAAATTTCGTTATAGGCATTCGCAAAAAAGAGCAAGACGATCGTCTTGCTCTTTTTTAATGAAAAGGTTTTCAAAATTATAGAAATGTGCGCCTTACTTTTTCCCAGAACGAATTATCTTTTAATTTAATGGTTTTGATCATCTTGCCGGAGAGGCTGACTTCGACTTCTTTCACATTCATCGTACTGAAGGCTTCGTTATCAAGGCCGATGATCGGATAGTCGTTCCCGTCCTGGACGATTTTTAATGTCAGCTTTCGATCCGCGCTTAAAATAAACGGCGAGCCGAGGGTTCTGTATGTGTTGTTGTTCAATGAAGCGAGCTCTGTCACCTGTATGCATGGAATCAGCGGATCAACGATTGCCCCATCAACCGATTTGTTATAAGCGGTGCTTCCGGTCGGAGTGGACACGATCATTCCGTCCCCCCGGAATGTTTCAAAATGAAGATCATCTATATAGACGTCCATTACAAATGTTTTAATAATGCTTGAACGGATGGATACTTCATTTAGACATTGAAAGCTGGTCCCGTCAACGGTTACATCGATCAGAGGATATTTTCTGACCTCGATTTGCTCCGAGTTTGTCGCTTCAATCATTTTATCGGTATCATATATATTAAAATCCGCATACAAATGAGCTTTCCCCTTTTTGGCCACGCCTACGTACAGGCAGTCATCCCTGAAGTTCGTCTTTCGAACAGCCTGCAAAAATGTCCCGTCGCCGCCGATGCTTGCGATAATATTGGCTTCATTGTGATGGTGAACGACGCGAAATCCGTGTTCTTCGGCAAGCGGTTTCAGTTTTTTGCACTGCTCGTCGGTTTCTTCGCTTTTTTTGTAAAAGAAATAAATGTTTCGGCGGTCTGTCACAATCATTCTCCCCTTTGTCTGTTAAGTTTAGATTTTTCTGCCATCTAACATATATGTTAAAATGACCTGTGACCCTTAGTTTACCATGTCCAAAAACTTCTTGTATATGAAGCGGCATCATAATGAACTTTTTCTCTTCATATACGTACTAAGACATGCAGCTTTTTTATTCAAAGGAGGAGAACAGACAAAATGAATGCGAAAAGATGGATCGCACTTGTCATCGCGCTGGGCGTTTTTGCGTTATCTGCGGTGATGAGCCTTTTGCTTGCAGTATTTGACACGATGGGGAATGACGGAAAGATGCAGTTTGGCCTCAATGACACCCAGGAAGAAACGGTGCTTGAACAAGGAAACAGCTCAAGAAAAATCGCCGTTCTTGAAGTGAACGGAACGATTTCCGACAATGGCGGCGCTTCAGGCCTGTTCAGCTCTGAAGGCTACAACCACAGATCGTTTTTGCAAATGCTTGAAAAAGCAAAAGACGATTCTGCCGTAAAGGGCATTGTTCTGCGCGTCAATTCTCCGGGTGGCGGAGTATACGAGAGCGCTGAGATACATAAGAAGCTTGAAGAGATCAAAAAAGATACGAAAAAACCGATTTACGTATCAATGGGATCGATGGCTGCGTCCGGCGGCTATTACATTTCAACGCCTGCCGACAAAATCTTTGCAGCGCCTGACACGCTGACGGGTTCACTCGGGGTCATCATGGAAAGCCTTAACTACAGCAAGCTTGCAGAGAAGCTTGGATTAAAAACGGAGACGATTAAAAGCGGTGAGTTTAAAGATATCATGTCACCGACGCGCGATATGACGAAAAAAGAAAGAGAAATCATGCAGTCAATGGTAGATGACGCGTACGAAGGGTTTGTAGATGTTATTGCCGAAGGGCGCGGCATGTCCGAAAATGACGTGAAAAAAATTGCCGACGGACGTGTCTATGACGGCCGCCAGGCGAAACAGAACCATCTCATTGATGAGCTCGGCTATTATGAAGATGCGGTCAAAGCGATGAAAAAGGACCACAAAAACCTTGCCGGCGCATCTGTTGTCAGCTATGAAGAATCAGCCGGCCTTGCCTCGCTGTTTTCAATGACTGCAAATAAGATGTTTAAAAGCGAAGCTGATTTCTTAAACATTAAAGAAGCGATTTCTCAATCCGGTGCACCGAGACTCATGTATTTATATGCCAAATAGGAGGGGACCGAAAAAATGGATGTGACTTATGATGGAAAGGATCATAATGAATTATCGCCGAATGTCGGCGTTTCCAGGGAAGAATCGGCCCCGCATGTAGAGCATGCCTATGCCGGTTTTTGGATCAGGCTGTTTGCTTTTCTGCTTGACGGGGTTGTTATCGGCAGCATCAACAACTTAGCGGTTTCACCCGTTTTCAGCCTGCTGAACCTCCCTAAAGAATCAGGGTTTTTCACCTTTTCGCTTTATTCTTTTGTGACGGCGGCAGTATTTTTTGCTTACTTTGTCCTGATGACGAAGTATTTCGGACAGACGTTGGGCAAGATGGTATTCGGGCTGAAGGTCGTGTCGCTTGTCCCGGAAAAAGGGCTGACATGGGATGTGGTCCTGTTTAGGGAGTTTATCGGCCGCTATATCAACAGTTTATATATTACGTATCTCGTAGCAGCGTTTTCGCCTAAGAAACAAGGGATTCACGATTTCTTTGCGGACACTGCGGTTATCCATGAAAAACTGTATCGAAAAAAAGACTGAGAGTTTTAAACCCGGCTGAAGACTGCCGGGTTTTTTTATTCCTTTGTATCGGCGGAATTCCGGCTATGTTTATTTTTCCAGTTTTCTTCCTATAATGCTTAGTATAAGAGGAAGTGAAATCATGATTTACATATGGATTGCGGGAGTATTCATTCTTTTGGCAGCATTGATGATAATGAAAATCCGCGTAGCGATCGAGTATCTTCATACAGACGATGACGACCGGCTGACCGTCAAAGTTCGGACGGCTTTTGGCATTCTGCGCATTAAAAGGGAGATTCCGGTGATTAAAATCAACCAGGAGGATATGACCGTTGATGTGAAAGAACAGACGAATTCGGCTCTGAAAAAAGATAAAAAGAGGAGAAAAATCGGCTATCGGGAAGTGTTCGATAGTACGAAGCAAATCAAAAAATTGGTGGAACAGATCATCAATATGCAGCCGATCATCCGCCGGTTTATGAAGCGGATTCACGTCACGAAGCTCGAATGGACCTCTGTCCTCGGCTTTCCTGACGCGGCTTTAACCGGGATTGTCACAGGCGGCGCCTGGTCCCTGAAAGCCGGCACGGTGGCTCTCTTGCATCAGCTTTTTTGCTTTGACAGCCAGCCGGAATACGAGGTGATTCCAGCCTTTAACAGCCGTTCCTCCAAAACGCATCTGACATGTATATTCCATTTTCGGGTTGGACATGCTATAACCGCAGCTTTCAGAATCGTGGTGAACTGGAAAGGGAAAATGCGCGGCTTATTTAAGCTGCCAAAAAATCTGTCAGGTTCAACAAAGAATGATTCATCAGTATAGGAGGAATAGAATATGGCTGAACATCCAATTCAAGGTTTGATGAAAACCGCAATGGAAAACTTAAAAGAAATGATTGATGTCAATACCATTATCGGAGATCCTGTGGAAACACCTGACGGCAGCGTCATCCTAACCGTCTCCAGAGTGGGATTCGGCTTTGCGGCTGGCGGAAGCGAGTTCGGCGGCAATAAACCGGCCGAATCCAAAGCGAGCGATGGAGACCGCGAACGAAAAGAATCGAAGCTCCCGTTTGGCGGGGGAAGCGGAGGAGGCGTATCGATTACGCCGATTGCTTTTTTGATTGTCGGATCATCAGGCGTTAAAGTACTGCATTTGGATGAAAACACGCACGTCATCGATAAGATTTTAGACTCAGCTCCGCAAACGATCGAACGGATTCAGCATATGTTTAAGAAAAACGATAAGCAGAAGCAAAATATGAACCGTCAAAACCAGACGCCTCCTTTTTAAAAGCCCCGGCTTTCCGGCAACAGAGTCCCAGAAGTTAACTGTTCCTGCAGCAGTTAACTTTTTTTGTCTCTGCCGGACTTAAGCTTTGCAGTTTGTCCTAAACTCTTTTATAGTAGAGTCATACATAAATGAAGGAGGAATGATGATGGCTTCAATTACATTTAAGGGAAACCCGGTGACACTGGTGGGTTCAGAAGTGAAAGTCGGAGACCAGGCGCCTGATTTCACGGTTTTGTCCAATTCGCTTGAGGAAGTCACACTTCAGGACATCAAAGGCAAACCGGCGGTTATTTCGGTGATTCCGTCTATCGATACAGGTGTTTGTGACGCACAGACCCGCCGCTTTAACGAAGAAGCCGCAGGCCTCGGTTCGGTGAAAGTGTATACGATCAGCGCTGACCTGCCGTTTGCACAGGCGCGCTGGTGCGGAGCAAACGGAATTGAAAATGTGGAAACATTGTCAGATCACAGGGAGATGTCTTTTGGGGAAGCATTCGGGGTTTACATTAAAGAATTGAGATTGCTTGCCCGCGCCGTATTTGTTTTAGATGAAAACGGAAAAGTTGTCTACACTGAATACGTCAGCGAAGCGACAAACCATCCGGACTACGACAAAGCCATCGAAGCTGCCAAATCACTCGTTAAGTAAATTCAACTCATAAAAGGGCTCCAGGTGTTCATCTTGCCGGAGCTCTTTTCATGGCTTTGATTTTTTGATAAGGAGAGACATCATCATGCAAAACTATCCAGTCGAAACGATTTATGAATGGCTTGACAAAGGAGCGGAAGTCATCGCACGCGATCGGCAGATCCCTTACATAGAAGGATTGGCGGAAGCCGGAGAGGCATTCTTTACAGGTTCTGCGGACCGCGGGCTTTCCGAAGAAGCCGAACAAAAGGTGAAGGATCTGATCGGCCGTGCGCGCTTTTCAGAGTGCAGTCATGAGTCGATACGGAAAGCCTTCCAGCTTGCCATACTGAAAGGCCAGAAAGATATTCCTCATCCGAACAGGCAGATGACGCCCGATACGATCGGATTATTTATCGGATATCTTGTGAACAAATTTATGGAGCGGAAAAAAGGATTGACGCTGTTTGATCCGGCGGTCGGCACTGGAAACCTGCTGCTTGCCGTTTTGAACCAGCTGGCTGAGGAAGCGGGAAAAGCGTTCGGCTCAGAGATTGATGACGTCCTGATCAAGCTGGCCTATGTCCAGGCAAACCTGCAGGAAAAGGAAATCGAGCTTTTTAACCAGGACAGCCTGCAGCCGATTTTTATGGAACATGCCGATGCGGTCATCTGCGATCTTCCTGTCGGATATTATCCTGATGACGAAAGTGCGCGCGCTTTCGAATTAAAGGCAGATGAAGGCCACTCTTTTTCACACCATTTGTTTATTGAACAAAGCTTGACCTATACGAAACCGGGCGGCTATTTATTTTTTATGATTCCGAACCATTTGTTTGAAAGCGGTCAAAGCGAAAAGCTGCGTACCTTTTTAAAGAACAATGCGCATATTAATGCAGTGCTTCAGCTTCCGCTGTCCATTTTCAAAGATGAAGCACACGCGAAGAGCATTTTGGTTTTACAAAAGCATGGGGAACAGGCGAAAGCGCCTAAACAGGTTCTGCTCGCGCAAGTCCCGTCATTCGCCAATCAGGATGCGATGCTGAACATGACAGCCAAACTCGACAGCTGGTTCCAGGCTGAAAAAAGATAAGCAGATCAGAGAAGATATATTCTCTGATCTATTTTTATATTCAGAAAATAATAATTTCTTAGTGAAAGCGTTAACATGTCGGATCGTGACTTGAAATGCACTCTTTTGAGTGTTTAAATGAGAAAGGCAGATATTTTTTGAATTTACTAAGAACGATTTTATACATATTTTTTATGTTCCGGGTTGAACATAATGTCACCGGACTATAGGTAAAAAGGAGCGTCATTTTATGTCCAAAATTATTGCAATCAATGCTGGAAGCTCATCACTGAAATTTCAACTGTTCGAAATGCCCAGCGAAAAAGTATTAACAAAAGGCCTTGTTGAGCGAATCGGGCTGGATAACGGCATCTTCACGATTTCCGTCAACGACGAAAAAAAGACTGAAACAACAGATATTCCGGATCATTCCGTAGCTGTAAAAATGCTGCTGGATAAACTGACAAAATTCGGCATTATCAAGGATTTAAATGAAATCGACGGAATCGGTCACCGCGTCGTACACGGCGGCGAAAAGTTCAGCGACTCCGTTTTATTGACGGATGAAATGATCCATGAGATCGAAGAGATTTCAGAGCTTGCACCGCTTCATAACCCGGCCAATATTGTCGGAATTAAAGCGTTTAAAGAAGTTCTTCCGAATGTTCCTGCCGTGGCCGTTTTTGATACGGCATTCCATCAAACGATGCCGGAACAATCTTATCTGTACAGTCTGCCATATGAATATTATGAGAAATTCGGCATCCGTAAATACGGTTTCCATGGTACATCTCATAAATATGTGACTGAACGCGCGGCAGAGCTGCTTGGCCGTCCGATTGAAGAACTTCGCCTGATTTCCTGCCACCTTGGAAACGGAGCGAGCATCGCAGCTGTTGAAGGCGGCAAATCAATCGATACATCAATGGGCTTCACACCGCTTGCAGGTGTAGCGATGGGTACGCGTTCAGGTAACATCGATCCTGCGCTTATCCCGTTCATTATGGAAAAAACGGGTCAAACAGCCGACGAAGTCCTGAACACGCTCAATAAGAAGAGCGGTCTTTTGGGTATTTCTGGATTCTCAAGCGATTTGCGCGATATCGTTGAAGCAACTAAAGAAGGCAATGAACGTGCGGAAACAGCACTCGAAGTATTCGCAAGCAGAATTCATAAATACATCGGTTCTTATGCAGCGCGAATGAGCGGAGTAGACGCGATTATTTTCACTGCCGGCATCGGGGAAAACAGCGTTGAAGTCAGAGAGCGCGTTCTTCATGGTTTGGAATTCATGGGCGTCTATTGGGACCCTGCCTTGAATAACGTCCGCGGAAAAGAAGCGTTTATCAGCTACCCGCATTCGCCTGTAAAAGTCATCGTCATTCCGACGAATGAAGAAGTAATGATTGCAAGAGACGTCGTCAGACTGGCACACTAAAAATAAAAAAACAGCCTTCTCTTTTCAAGGAGGGCTGTTTTTTTATACATTTTCCCCTTTATAATGAAAAAAGACTGTATAAAGGAGGCTGTATGGCCATGAGTGTTGAAGAGCATAAAAAAGAAGCGCCGGACTGCGTCAACTGCAAAGTCATTACCGTCAGCGATACAAGAACGGAAGACACGGATAAAAGCGGCCGGCTCATGAAAGAGTTTTTAGCGGAAGCCGGTCATGAGATCGTTTCCTATGAGATTGTAAAGGACGAAAAGGAAATAATTCAAAAAGCTGTGCTGAAAGGCTGTCTCGACGACCGGATCGATGCCGTCCTATTAAACGGAGGGACTGGCATTGCCTCAAGAGATGTAACAATCGAGTCGATCGTTCCTCTTTTTTCGAAAGAAATTCCGGGGTTCGGGGAGATATTCCGCATGCTGAGTTATACAGAGGATATCGGAGCGGCTGCGATCCTCTCAAGGGCTGCAGCAGGTGTTATTCAAAACAAAGCCGTATTTGCAACACCGGGTTCAAGCGGTGCCGTAAAGCTTGCAATGTCAAAGCTGATTGTGCCTGAGCTTGCCCATGTCATCAGAGAACTGAGAAAAGATATGAAAAAGTAAGGCCGGAAAGCCTTCCGGCCGAACGCTGAATATGCACTGAACTTCATTCATAAAAAATGAATGAAGTTTTTTTTATAAAAAGGTTGAAAAAACAAGACTTCCTTGTTAAAGTGTATACATATTAAATGTATTTTTATTAAATAAAACTTATTTTTATACAAAAGAGCACCGAGATGAGAGGAGTTTTTCGAAATGACGCAAAAGAAAAAAGTGGTATTAGCATATTCAGGAGGACTTGATACTTCTGTCGCGATAAAGTGGCTTCAGGAACAGGGATATGATGTAGTGGCCTGCTGCCTTGACGTCGGAGAGGGAAAGGATCTCGCCTTTGTTCAGCAAAAAGCGCTTCAAGTCGGAGCCTCTAATTCTTATGTTATCGATGCAAAAGAAGAATTTGCGAAAGAGTTTGCGCTGACCGCCCTCCAGGCCCACACGCTTTATGAAGGAAAGTATCCGCTCGTATCAGCCCTGTCCAGACCGCTGATCGCCAAAAAGCTCGTCGAAGTGGCTGAGAAAGAAAACGCGCAAGCCGTGGCTCACGGCTGCACAGGCAAAGGGAATGACCAAGTGCGCTTCGAGGTGTCGATTAAATCGCTCAATCCGGATTTGGAGGTGCTGGCACCTGTGCGCGAATGGAAATGGTCTCGCGACGAAGAGATCGCGTATGCAGAAAAGCATGGCATTCCAATTCCGATCAATCTTGACAGCCCGTATTCAATCGACCAGAACCTGTGGGGCAGAAGCAATGAATGCGGAGTCCTAGAAGATCCTTGGGCCGCGCCTCCTGAAGGAGCGTATGATTTGACGAAGCCTCTTGAAAAAACACCGGATACTCCTGATGTGATCGAAATCGCTTTTGAAGAAGGCGTTCCCGTATCCATTGACGGGACTCACTACCCGCTGTCAGACTTGATTTTAAAGCTGAATGAACTGGCGGGCGCACATGGAGTGGGGCGCATCGACCATGTTGAAAACCGCCTTGTCGGCATCAAATCGCGCGAAGTTTACGAATGCCCGGGCGCGATGACTTTGATTAAGGCGCACAAGGAGCTTGAAGATTTGACATTGGTAAAAGAAGTGGCGCATTTCAAACCTATAATCGAACAAAAAATGGCTGAAGTGATCTATAACGGCCTCTGGTTTTCTCCGCTTAAAGACGCGCTTTCCGGTTTCCTGAAAGAAACGCAGAAGCATGTCACGGGCGTCGTCCGCGTCAAGCTGTTTAAAGGCCATGCGATCGTTGAAGGGCGTAAGTCCGAATACTCCCTGTATGATGAAAAGCTTGCGACGTATACAAAAGACGATGCATTCGATCATCACGCTGCAGTCGGCTTTATCGAGCTGTGGGGACTGCCGACGAAAGTAAACAGCATCGTCCAAAAAAAGGAGCAGATTAAAGCATGAAAAAGCTGTGGGGAGGCCGGTTCCAAAAAACACCGGAAAAATGGGTCGATGAGTTCGGCGCATCGATCCACTTTGACAAAACGCTTGTAAAAGAAGATATCGCAGGGTCTCTCGCTCATGCTTCCATGCTTGAAAAATGCGGCATTTTAACCGAAGCAGAAGCGGTCAAAATAAAGGAAGGCCTGACATCCCTTTTGCACAAAGCGGAAAAAAACGAACTCGATTTTTCAGTCGATTGCGAAGATATTCACCTCAACCTAGAAAAAATGCTCATTGATGAAATCGGGCCGCTCGGCGGAAAGCTTCATACGGCCAGAAGCCGAAACGACCAGGTGGCGACGGATATGCACCTGTATTTAAAAGGGCACACTGAGCATATCATCGAGCTGATTACGGCTTTTCAACACGTTATGATCGAAAAAGCGGAAGAACACGTGGAGACGATACTGCCGGGATACACCCATTTGCAGCGGGCCCAGCCGATCTCGTTCGCGCATCATTTGCTGGCTTACTTCTGGATGCTGGAGCGCGATAAAGAACGCTATCATGATTCATTCAAGCGGATTAACAAGTCTCCTCTCGGATGCGGGGCGCTCGCCGGAACGACGTTTCCGATCGACCGTGAATATTCCGCAGACCTGCTCGGCTTTGATTCGATATATGAAAACAGCCTGGACGGCGTCAGCGACAGGGATTTCATCCTTGAATTTTTAAGCGCGAGCAGCATTCTGATGATGCATCTGTCAAGATTCTCCGAAGAAATCATTCTTTGGTGCTCGCAGGAATTTAAATTCATTGAGCTTGATGACACCTACGCGACGGGAAGCAGCATGATGCCGCAAAAGAAAAACCCGGACATGGCGGAGCTCATCCGCGGGAAAACAGGACGCGTATACGGTGATCTGATCGGACTCCTCACGATTATGAAGGGGCTCCCGTTAGCATACAATAAAGATTTGCAGGAAGACAAAGAAGGTATGTTTGATACTGTGAAAACGGTCGAAGGAAGCCTTGAGATTTTTGCCGGCATGATTAAAACGATGACAGTGAACAAAAATATGATGAAAAAAGCAACGGAGCAGGATTTTTCAAATGCAACTGAACTTGCCGACTATCTGGCGAAAAAGGGCATGCCCTTCAGAGAAGCGCACGAAGTCGTCGGAAGACTTGTCTTCACCTGCATCGAAAAGGGCATTTATCTCAGCGGCCTGCCGTTTGAAGAGTTCAAAAAGGCAAGCGGGCTGTTTGAAGAAGACGTCTACATCGTGCTCGACCCGCACCATGCCGTCGAAAAAAGAATGAGCGAAGGCGGGACGGGATTCAAAAAGGTGACAGAAGCCATTCAAAAGGCGAAGCAGTGTTTGAACAATTTTTAACACTTCCCGATTCGATTCATAACTGTGCGGCTTCATACGCAAAATAAATTTGTGAATCGAAAAGGGGTGTGGCAATGAAACAAGATCAGTCAAAACACGGATATATGTATGATGCCGACGGAGATAAAGAAACCGTTCAGCAGATCTCTGATGCTTATTTCAGCGGGTTTGTCGCGCACGATGACGCACAGCCGTTAGCTGACGCAGATAAACAATAGAAAGCTGGAGCCCGTAAGAGCGGGCTTCAGCTTTCTTCCGTCTGTCGATTGTATTCCAGCGGCGATTGAAACTTCCCGATGCTCCAAATGTGATATCCTAAGGGTTTTGTAGTAAAGTATAGGTAGATTAATGCAATCATTTGCGAATACCGAGAACCAATGCCTGGGAGGGAAAGATGTGCGCCATGCGTTAATTACTGCCGGTTCAAAAGGTTTGGGGCGTAAAGTGACGGAAGCCCTGCTTGAAAAAGGCTACTCAGTGACGGTGAATTACAGGCAAGACGAAGAAGCTGTCCGCCGCCTCAAAGAAAAATGGCGGTCATCCCTTGACCGTTTGCAGTTTGTTAAGGGTGATGTCACCAGGAAAGAAGACCTGCTCCGGATGGTGAATGCCGCTCTTGAGCGATTTGGAAAAATTGATCTTCTGATCAATAATGCCGGCCCATACATATTTGAACGAAAAAAGCTTGCGGATTATACTGATGATGAATGGTATGACATGCTTGAAGGCAACTTAAGCTCTGTCTTCCATCTGTTTAAAGCGGTTGTTCCGATCATGAGGCGCCAGCGGTTCGGCCGAATCATCACTTACGGATTTCAGGGGGCCGACCATGCGCCTGGCTGGCTGCATCGTTCCGCTTTTGGAGCGGCAAAAGTAGGGCTGGCTTCTTTAACAAAGACGATCGCCATTGAAGAAGCGGGCTCCGGCATCACAGCCAACATGGTCTGTCCAGGCAACATTGTCGGGGATATGAAAGAGGCCTCGATTTCAGAAGCGAGGGCGTCACTTGATGAGGAAACGCCGATCGGCAGGTCGGGAACCGGTGAAGACATCGCAAGGATCATCACTTTTCTATGCGATGAACATTCCGACTACATTACGGGAACAGTCATTGAAGCCACAGGCGGCTTGAATGTGATTAACCGTCATTCTCTCTAGACGTGCGAAATTAAAAAAATCAGGGGTGGATATGATGAAAGTGGCATATCATGGTCATTCAGTGGTAACAGTTGATACGGGAGATCATCAGTTGATCTTCGATCCGTTTATTACAGGAAACTCATTAACCGATTTAAAGCCCGAAGATGTCAAAGCGGACGTCATCTTGCTGACTCACGGACATAACGTTCATGTCGGCGATACCATCGAAATCGCCAAGCGAAACAATTCGCTCGTTGTAGCTCCGAATGAACTCGCGGTCTATCTAGGATGGAAAGGCCTGAATGTACATCCGATGCACATCGGCGGCTCCCACCAGTTCGATTTTGGAAAAGTCAAGCTGACGCAGGCTTTCCACGGATCGGCTTATACGGAAGAAGACAGCCAAAAGATCGTCTATACCGGCATGCCGGCGGGGATCCTTCTGACTGTGGAAGGAAGGACGATTTTTCATGCCGGCGACACCGGGCTTTTCTCAGATATGAAGCTGATCGGTGAATTAAATCATATCGACCTTGCCTTCTTGCCGATCGGCGATAATTTTACGATGGGCCCTGAGGACGCCAAACTGGCCGCAGAATGGCTCAGAGCGAAACAGGTTGTCCCGGTTCACTACTCGACGTTCCCCGTCATCGAACAGGATCCGCATGCATTTGCGGACAGCCTTCCTGGAGGCGTCGGAAAAGTGCTTGAGGTCGGTGAGTCAATCGAATTTAAGTAAATTTGTTTTAGAGGGCCCGAATCCGGGTCCTTTTTTCGGTTGAACCGGTTATGCGCCTATCAAAACATGTCCACCATGATATAATGTAGGAATCGGATTCATCTTGGAGGGTGATTATGAGGGTATTGAAATACGCGATTTTGGGGCTCCTTGATCATGGGAGTTTGAGCGGCTACGATATGACAAGCCGGTTTAAAGCCGAATTGGGCCAATTTTGGAGCGCCAAGCACAGCCAGATTTATCCCGAGCTGAAAAAGCTGACGGATGAAGGATTTATCGAATTTGAAACGGTGATCCAAGGCTCAAAATTAGAAAAGAAAATGTATTCCATCACAGAAGCCGGAAAGCGTGAACTTCACGGGTGGCTTACGGAATTTAAGCCGGTTCCAGATACGGTAAAAGATGAATTTATGCTGAAAGCTTATTTTATCTCTTCGATGGAACCTGATGAAGCGAAAAGGCTTTTTAACGATCAGCTTCAAAAGAGACAGGAAAAAGCTGCTTTTTTAAACACCAAGCTCGATGAATTGAAGCGCGAAGCGGGTGATTCAATAACGTTCCGCTCGCCTCATTTCGGCCATTACCTTGTATTGACCCGGGCGCTTGAGCGGGAAAAAGGCTATTGCTCATGGCTTGAAAAAGCGCTTCTCCTGATGGAGGATGATAAGGCTTAGGCGGGCATGATGTTGTGAAGGCGGATTGCGGTTCAATCGCACAACGATTTATAATAAATATATCTAGCAGTCAGAGGATGAAGGTGAAACGATTGGCGACAAAACACGAACAGATTTTAAAATATATTGATTCTTTGTCTGTCGGCGAAAAAATCTCCGTCAGGCGGATTGCCAAAGAAATGAAAGTCAGTGAAGGAACTGCTTACAGAGCGATAAAAGAAGCCGAGAATAAAGGGTTTGTCAGCACGATTGAAAGGGTCGGAACGATCAGGATCGAGCAAAAGAAAAAAGAGAATATTGAAAAACTGACATATGCTGAAGTGGTGAATGTCATTGACGGCCATGTGCTTGGCGGAAAAGCAGGGCTTCATAAAACGCTCAACAAATTCGTCATCGGAGCGATGAAGCTTGATGCGATGATGAGATATACCGGAGCGGGCAACCTGCTGATTGTCGGCAACCGAATCGATGCGCACCGCCAGGCTTTGGAAGCGGGTGCTGCCGTACTGGTGACGGGCGGTTTTGATACGGAGCCGGAGATTATTGAGCTTGCCGACAGGCTCGAGCTCCCGGTCATTTCTACAAGCTATGATACGTTTACTGTAGCGGCGATGATCAACAGGGCGATTTATGACCAGCTCATCAAAAAAGAAGTCGTGCTTGTTGAGGATATTTTGACTCCTTTAGAAAAAACAGTCTGCTTATCACCTCATGAAAAGCTGGAAAGATGGTATGAGAAAAACTTTGAAACTGGGCACGGACGCTTTCCCATCGTTGACGAGCAGATGAAAATCCACGGCATTTTAACTTCGAAGGACGTTGCCGGATATGACCGCAGTGTATTGATTGAAAAAGTCATGACGAAAAACCCGATTACAGTGATCGGAAAAACGTCTGTTGCTTCAGCCGCGCAGATGATGGTCTGGGAAGGGATCGAAGTGCTTCCCGTCGTTGACGAGCGGCAAAAGCTGATCGGCATGATCAGCAGGCAGGATGTATTAAAGGCGCTTCAAATGATCCAAAAACAGCCGCAGGTCGGAGAAAAACTCGATGACATCGTGACCGGCGGTTTCAAAGAATCGGACAATGACAAAAACAAGCCGGCTCCGGTCTATCAATACGAAGTAACGCCGCAAATGACAAACCACTTGGGGACGATTTCCTACGGCGTGTTTACGACGATTTTGACCGAAGCTGCAAACCGCTTTTTGCGGTCGCGCAAAAAAGGCGAGCTCGTGATAGAGAGCATGACGATTTATTTTTTAAAGCCTGTGCAAATGGAGTCTGTCATTGAAATAAAACCGAACATTCTCGAAGCCGGGAGAAAGTTCGGGAAAATGGATATAGAAGTTTTTCACCAGGGTGCTCTAGTCGGCAAAGCGATGATGATGGTTCAGCTGATGGAAAGAAGCTAAGGGACGCGGTCGGTGTCCCTCTTTTCGCTTATGCGTTCTCCCGTTCGTTTTCTTTCGCAAGCAAAGGGACATAGTGCTTATAGGCCTTGTAGCCGGCCCACATGCTCCCGAGCCCGGTCAGCATAAAAATAACGCCGATGACGACAGCCAGCGTGCCGCGGTTTAAAATCAGCTGATTGGCGCCGAAGAACATGATAAACAGGCCCAGACTCATGCTTGACTTGGCCGAATAGTATTCCCGTTCAACCG
This sequence comes from Bacillus sp. FSL R7-0646, assembly GCF_037969865.1. Lineage (NCBI taxonomy): Bacteria > Bacillati > Bacillota > Bacilli > Caryophanales > Bacillaceae > Bacillus > Bacillus sp. FSL R7-0646. The sequence goes on along the minus strand of NZ_CP150217.1, from coordinate 2,957,611 downwards.
CTTTTTTGGTGCGCACATACCTTACTTTGAAGTACACATAAGCTATCGCTGAAACCACAATAAAAAAAACAAAAAACGGCATAATCGACATCCTCCATTGTAAGTTTTACAAACCCATTGTATACATAATCGGGTTCGCTTTCTACAATAAAAAGTCATAACTTTCACTTTCCACCAACAACAGATTATGATTTAATGGTTAAAAACAAAGTAAAGAAGGGGCGCGTCATGAAAAAAGAAATCATCAGAACCATATCATTATATGACACGATCATTATACATAGACATGTGAGACCGGATCCTGACGCCTACGGATCCCAATGCGGCCTTACGGAAATCCTGAGGGCAACCTACCCCGAAAAAAATATTTTCGCGGTCGGAGCTCCTGAACCTTCTCTCGCTTTTTTGTATACCCCAGATGTGATTGAAGACCCGGTGTATGAAAATGCACTTGTCATCGTTTGCGACACGGCAAATCAAGCGAGAATTTCAGATTCGCGCTACAACCTGGGCGACAAGCTGATCAAAATCGACCACCATCCGAATGAAGACCGGTACGGCGACCTTTTATGGGTGGATACGAGTGCGAGCTCGACGAGCGAGATGATTTACGAACTGTATTTAGCGGGTAAAGAACAAGCGGGATGGGCGCTTCCAACAAAGGGCGCCGAACTGATCTATGCCGGCATTGTGGGGGATACAGGGCGCTTCTTATTTCCGAACACGACAAAAAAGACATTGAAATATGCCGGAGAGCTGATCGAGTATCCTTTTTCTTCCCAGGCGCTTTTTGATCAATTATATGAGACGAAATTAAATGTTGTGAGGCTGAACGGCTATATTTACCAGAATGTTTCTCTGTCCGAAAACGGTGTTGCGTCGGTTTTCATCACCCGCGATATTTTACATCAATACAATATTACGCCGTCTGAAGCTTCACAGCTTGTCAGCACGCTCGGCAATATTTCGGGGATCAAAGCATGGGTGTTTTTTGTGGAGGAAGCCGATCAAATCAGGGTAAGGCTTCGTTCAAAGGGGCCGATTGTCAATGAAGTCGCTAAAAAATACAACGGCGGGGGCCATCCGCTCGCAGCCGGCGCTTCCATCTATGACTGGAAAGACGCTGATCTTGTCATCGCTGACCTGGAGCGTATATGCAAAGAAAACAAATAAGAGGGGAAGTCCCTCTTTTTTGTGCAGTTTAACTGCAAACGTTTGCATTACATCTTGCAAAAAAGTAAACAGCAGCAAAGTGTAAGCGGATCATTTTACGCACGACAGCTGCTGTTTATTCAGGTATAAACCATGATCCGATATCTGTTACATCCTCATAAACATGGATGTTTTGGGCCTTTAACTCTTTTTTGATAAGGGACGCGAGACTTTCAGTTTCCGCATAAGCCGAGTAGCCCAGCTTGATCCGGTTGACTTTATCTCTTGCCAGCTGATGGTAACTGTAAATGTACATTCTGCTTTCCTCCCTTTTTAAAAAAACTTACATATCGCTTACTGTCAGTTTAAATTAAAATATGGAAAAAAGCGACGAATGCATGTGAATCGTAAAAAAAAATCCATAATTTTTATTCGGAAAAAGAGATTTTGATTTCAACGGAAAGCCGCGTATAAATCGTCAGTTCGGTGACTTTCGCCTTGTACTTTTTATCGTTTATCGTATACTCTTTATTTTCAATCGTCCGCTTTAAAAGCTCCTTCGTCCGGTAGACGCTTTCGATATCCTTTGTAATGACATCTGAAATGTTATCCCGGATATGCTCCTCAAAGTTCATCATGTCCGGCTGTGACAGCTTGTATTGCTTGCCGTTGATCAGCTTGACGTCGACGCTTTGAATCAGCAGTTTTCTTTTATTGTCTTCATTCAGCTTATGCAGATCCTCGCGGTAAATGGTGATCTGGTCATTTAAATCATTGATGCGCTCTTTCTGTTCCCTGATCAAGACGACCTGCTTCTCCTGAAAGGTTCCGTATGTAAACAGGAACACGAACCAGCTGATGATGGCTCCGCACATCATTCCCGCAAAAAAACGCTGCCACCCAGGCTTTTTATAATATGGAGGGATTCTCATGAGGAAATATGCTCCTGTGTGAGCCAGTTGATGATCAGATAACCGGTCTGCGCTCCTCCCATCGCCGAAAGAATCAGGAGAAGCTGTTTTACGATGTCTCTCGTATTGCCTTCGATAATGCCCCTTTCAAAGCTGTAGACCGCATCAAACGTGCCGCCGATTGCCGCAACCAGCGCCCAGATTTTCAGGCGGTTTGCGAGACTTGTAATGATCGTTAAAGGCGGCTGCCCCGACAGATAGGCGCCGATCCCCCCGATTAAACAACCGCCGAGAAGCACTCCAAGCGCAATAAAATAACAGCTGATAAAGTTTGGGAAAAAGGGCTGTTCAGGATCCATTCCGATCACCTCACCTTATCACACTATATGGATAAAGAAAGACAAGTATGATTGTTGATCAAAGAAAGAACATTTGTTTCTCATTCGATCCCATCATATAATGAAAAGAGACGGCTCGAAAAAGGAAGGGGTGACAGAAATGCCTTTTGTTCACCTGCAAGTACATAGCGGTTACAGCTTATTAAACAGCGCCGCTTCCGTAGAGGATCTCACGGCCAAAGCCAAAGAGCTGGGCTACAGCGCAATGGCGCTGACGGATGACGAGGTCATGTACGGGGCGGTGGAATTTTATAAATCATGCAAAAAACGCGGCATCAAGCCGATTATCGGGCTGACGGCTTCTGTTTTAACAGATGAAAAAGAGCAGCTATCATATCCGCTCGTTCTTTTGGCGAAAACAAACAAAGGCTATCAAAACCTGCTGAAAATCAGCAGCGTGTTGCAGTCAAAATCAAAAACCGGCATCAAGGAAAAATGGCTCAAAAGCTATCATGAAGGCCTCATCGCGCTGACAACGGGCGGGACAAGCCATGTTGAAGCGCTGTTGAAAGAAGGGCTGATCGAAGAGGCGAAGGACGCTGCCCTCCGCTGCCTTTCGATCTTTGGAGAGGGCAGCTTCTATTTGTCGTATCAGCCGTACAAGGGAGACCCGCTTCTTTCTGAACGCATTTTAGAGCTAAGCGAACATACGGGAATTCCGATTGCCGCAACCGGCGATGTACGCTACATCGAAAAGGAGGACGCGGCAGCTTACACGTGTTTAAAAGCGATTAAAGCGGGCGAGAAGCTGAACGAAGACATGAAGGCCGAAGGAGATCTGCATCTTGAGCTCAAGCCGCCCGCTGAAATGCTGGACATTTACAGAGATCGTCCGGACGCGTTGGAGAATACAGTCAAAATCGCGGACCGATGCCAGGTGGACCTGAGCCTTGGCCAGACGCGCCTGCCGAAATATCCGGCGCCTTCCGGCAAGAATGCCGACGATTATTTGGCCGAGCTTTGCTTTCTCGGACTGAAAAAACGGTTCGAAGCCGCTCCGAAGGAGTATGTCGAGCGGCTTAAGTATGAGCTGAAAGTGATTCGCGACATGGCTTTCAGCGACTATTTTTTGATCGTCTGGGATTTCATGAAGTTCGCCCACGATAACGGCATTATCACAGGGCCGGGGCGCGGATCGGCGGCCGGTTCTCTCGTCGCTTATACGCTGTTTATCACAGATGTCGATCCGCTTAAGCACAAATTGCTGTTTGAACGGTTTTTAAATCCGGAGCGCATCAGCATGCCCGATATCGATATCGATTTTCCCGATACGAGAAGGGATGAAGTTATTCAGTACGTGAAAAATAAGTACGGGGCACTGCACGTAGCACAAATAACCACGTTCGGTACATTGGCCGCAAAAGCGGCGCTCCGAGACGTCGGCAGGGTGATGGGCATCAGTCCGAAAGAAGCCGACCAGCTGGCGAAGCTGATTCCCTCCAAACCCGGAGTGACGCTGAAAGAGGCGAGAGCACTTTCACCTGAACTTGACAAGCGCCTAAACGGCTCAAAAAAGCTTCAGGACATATTTAAAACGGCGCAGAAAATCGAAGGGCTTCCCCGGCATACGTCCATTCATGCGGCTGGCGTCGTATTGAGCGAGGAGCCGCTGACGAATATCATACCGGTACAGGAAGGTCATGGCGGCGTATATTTAACGCAATATTCGATGGGCTATCTCGAAGACTTGGGACTTTTGAAAATGGATTTTCTCGGCTTGCGCAATTTAACGCTCATTGAATCGATCAAAACGCTGATCGAAAAAAGCGAGCGGGTCACTATCGATTTCTCGGCGATTCCCTATGATGATGAACAGACGTTTAAGCTGCTGGCTGAAGGAGACACGACAGGTATTTTCCAGCTCGAATCAGCCGGCATGAGAAACGTTTTAAAAAGGCTCAAGCCATCGAGCCTTGAAGATATTGTCGCCGTCAATGCCTTGTACCGCCCGGGCCCGATGGAAAACATCCCGCTGTATATCGAAAGGAAGCACGGACGGGTTCCTGTGTCTTATCCGCACGAGGATTTGGCCGATATCCTGAAAGATACGTACGGCGTGATCGTTTATCAGGAACAAATCATGATGATCGCATCCCGGATGGCGGGTTTCAGGCTTGGAGAAGCCGACCTTTTGCGAAGGGCGGTCGGCAAAAAAAACAAGGAAATTCTCGATACAGAGAGAAATCATTTTATTAGTGGATGTTTGAAAAAAGGATATTCCGTACAGGCGGCTAATGAAGTATACGATCTGATTGTGAAATTCGCCAATTACGGTTTTAACCGGAGCCATGCCGTTGCATACAGCATGATCGGCTACCAGCTCGCTTATTTAAAAGCGCATTATCCCCTCTACTTTATGTGCGGCCTCTTGACGAGTGCGATCGGAAATGAGGAAAAGCTTGCTCAGTACATCTATGAAGCAAAAGGGAAAGGGCTGAATGTTCTAGGTCCTTCCATCAATAAGAGCGGCTATCCGTTTGTCGTGGAAAACGGGGCGCTGCGCTACAGTTTAAGAGCTGTTAAAGGCGTCGGGATAGCGGCTGTAAAAGAGATCTACAGAGCCAGAAAAGAAAAGCCGTTCGCAGATTTGTTTGATTTTTGTGTGAGGACTTCTGTGAAAAGCGTAAATCGGAAAACGATTGAAGCCTTAATTTTTGCCGGAGCAATGGATGAATTCGGTGAAAACCGGGCTACTTTGCTCGCTTCTGTCGATGTCGCGCTGGAGCATGCCGAATTGTTTGCAGGAGACAATGATCAGCTAGGCTTCTTTCTCGATGAAGGCTTGACAATCAAGCCGAAGTACGCCGAGACGGAGGAAATGCCGCTCGTCGACCTGCTGGCACACGAGAAGGAAACGCTTGGCATTTACTTTTCTGACCATCCGCTGAGCGTCCACCGCAAGAAACTGGACCGTGCAGGTGCGCTGCCGATTATTCAGCTGCTCGCCTCCGGCCGCAAAAAAGCGGCTCTGGGCGGACTTTTGACGAGGATGAAGACGATCCGCACAAAAACGGGACAGACGATGGCTTTTCTGGAGCTGAGCGATGAAAGCGGGGAAATGGAGGCGGTTGTTTTTCCTGAACAGTTCAGGCAGCTTTCCCCGATCCTGGAAGAAGGCGTATCGCTTTTTGCAGAAGGACGCCTTGAGACAAGGAATGAAAAACGCCAGCTGATTATTTCCGGGGCATCGCTCGTCGAATCGCTTCATGCGAAAAAGCAGCCGTCCGTCTATATTAAAGTGGAGGAAAGCCAGCACACCCACGATATTTTCAAGAAGATCAGCAGCATCCTGCTTGAACACAAAGGGGAAACGCCGGTCTGCGTCTATTATGAAAAACGGAAGCAGACGATGCAGCTGCCGGAAAGCTATAATATCAAGGCTGATCACGCTGCTCTATACAGGCTTAAAAGCGTTGTAGGTGAGAAAAATGTCGTGCTCAGATAGCAGGTATCCTGAGCATTTTTGATCAAAAATGCGGTCAGTTGTGTTATCATTTTTAAGATTCTGGGGTTCGTCTTACAAGAATCTTAAGCAGAAAACGAAGCAAAGTTTTTGGCAAAATTCCCTTGAAGGAGTGTTTGTTAACATGTCATTGAAAGAAAAAGCACTGCATATGCACAAAGTAAACCAGGGCAAATTGGAATCAAAATCAAAAGTGCAGGTTCGCAATGCGGACGATTTAAGCCTTGCATATTCTCCGGGTGTGGCTGAACCCTGCAAAGCGATTTACGATGATAACAGCAAAGTATATGATTATACAATGAAGGGAAACATGGTAGCAGTCGTCTCGGACGGAACGGCTGTGCTCGGCCTCGGCAATATCGGCCCTGAAGCCGCCCTCCCTGTGATGGAAGGAAAAGCGGTTCTTTTCAAAAGCTTTGCCGGTGTGGACGCTTTCCCAATCTGTTTAAATACATCTGATGTCGATAAAATTGTTGAGACGGTCAAGCTGCTTGAGCCGACATTCGGCGGCGTCAACCTTGAAGACATTGCAGCTCCAAACTGTTTTGTCATTGAAGAACGCCTCAAAAAAGAAACGAAAATTCCGGTGTTTCACGATGACCAGCACGGTACAGCAATCGTAACGGTAGCCGGTCTCGTCAATGCGCTTAAGCTGTCCGGCAAAACGATGTCTTCCGTCAAAGTTGTGGCGAACGGCGCCGGCGCAGCGGGAATTGCCATCATTAAGCTTCTTTATCATTTCGGCGTGCGCGACATCATCATGTGCGACACGAAAGGCGCGATCTACGAAGGCCGTCCGAACGGCATGAACGCAGTTAAAGAAGAAGTCGCAAAATATACGAACAAAAACCGCATAGACGGTTCGCTCAAAGACGTGATCAAAGACGCCGATGTCTTTATCGGGGTTTCCGTCGAAGGCGCTCTGACAAAAGAAATGGTTGAAAGCATGGCTGACAAACCGATCATCTTCGCCATGGCGAATCCAAATCCTGAGATCATGCCTGCCGAAGCGCATGAAGCCGGAGCAAGCGTCGTTGGAACGGGACGCTCTGACTTCCCTAACCAAGTGAACAACGTTCTCGCTTTTCCTGGCATCTTCCGCGGGGCGCTCGACGTCCGCGCGACACATATCAACGAGGAGATGAAAATCGCCGCGGTTGAGGCGATCGCGTCACTCGTTTCCGACGAAGAGCTGAGACCTGAATATGTCATTCCGGCTCCGTTCGATCCAAGGGTCGCACCAGCTGTTGCCAAAGCGGTAGCCAAAGCCGCGATGGAAACAGGCGTTGCACGAATCGATGTCGATCCAGAAGAAGTCGCTGAAAAAACAAGAAAGCTTGCAGTGATTGAAGGGAAATAAAAGTCCATTTTTGATCAGCGCGTGATTGCTCTGGCCTAAAGAGCCGTCACGCGCTGTTTATCGAATATGATGTTCGGTTTTTCCTCTTATTGGGGACACTTGTAAGGAAATATTCGGGCTGTGAAAATTTTTTTCAAATCGCTTTTCCGGACTTTTGTATCCGCTCTCAAGGCTGATATATCAATTTGTCAGTCTCTAACCGCATAAAGTGCGATTCGGCTGTTTGCCGGTCAAAAATGTCGAATTGAGGATGACACCGTTTGACAAAAAAAGTACAATAGTTTCGGTATAGTGATGTTCTAGTCTATAAACAGGACAGGCATACATGAAGAAAACCCTTCAGAAAAGGGAGGTAATCTTTTGTTAAAAGATATATTCAGCAAAAAGAAAAAAAAATACGCTTCCGTTCCCGCGGAATCAGCGAAGCAAGATGTACCGGAAGGGATCATGACAAAGTGCCCGGATTGTAAAAAAATCATGCTCACAAAAGAGCTGGATAAAAATTTAAGGGTCTGCATGAATTGCGGTTACCATCTTCAAATGAACGCGAAGCAGCGTATAAAAAGCCTGCTGGACGATGGCTCCTTTGAAGAATTCAATCAGGATATGATGTCTGAAAACCCGCTGGAGTTCCCGGGATACCTTGAAAAATTGCAAAAAGACCGGGAAAAAACGTCGCTGAATGAAGCGGTTGTTACCGGGAAAGGGACGATTGACGGATCTCCGGCGGTCGTGGCCGTGATGGATTCATCTTTCAGAATGGGAAGCATGGGATCTGTCGTTGGCGAAAAAATTACGCTTGCAATCGAAAAGGCAAGAGAAGAAAAAGTACCTTTCATCATTTTTACCGCATCAGGCGGTGCAAGAATGCAGGAAGGCCTTCTCAGCTTGATGCAAATGGCTAAAACAAGCTCCGCTTTGAAGCTGTTCAGCGAAGAGCAGGGCTTGATCATTTCAGTGATGACGCATCCGACAACAGGCGGCGTATCCGCAAGCTTCGCATCCCTCGGCGATTACAACCTTGCCGAACCGGGCGCGCTGATCGGCTTTGCCGGAAGAAGAATTATCGAACAAACCATCCGTGAAGAACTGCCCGAGGATTTTCAGACTGCGGAATTTCTGTTAAAGCATGGCCAGCTTGATTCCGTCGTTCACAGAGCTGACATGAAAAAAACGCTCGGCAGCATTTTGAAAATGCACCAAACTGGAGGTGATCTCGAGTGGCTGGAGAATTAGAATTTGAAAAACCGGTGGTCGAACTGCGTGAAAAGATCTCCGAATTGAAAAAGTTCACACAGGATTCCGATATGGATTTGAGCTCTGAAATTACGAAGCTTGAAGCTCGTCTTGAAAGGCTTGAAGAAGACATTTATACAAATCTGAAAGCCTGGGACAGAGTCCAGATTGCAAGGCACCCGAACCGTCCGACAACGCTCGATTATATCGAACATCTCTTTACCGATTTTTTTGAATGCCACGGAGATCGTTATTTCGGTGATGATGAAGCAATTGTCGGCGGAATTGCCAAGTTCCGGGGTCTTCCTGTGACAGTAATCGGTCAGCAGCGCGGCAAGGATACAAAAGAAAACATCCGCCGCAATTTCGGAATGCCGCATCCTGAAGGCTACCGCAAAGCGCTCAGGCTGATGAAGCAGGCCGACAAATTTAACAGGCCGATCATCTGCTTTATTGATACAAAAGGAGCATACCCGGGCAAAGCAGCTGAAGAGCGGGGGCAAAGCGAAGCGATTGCCAAGAATCTTTTTGAAATGGCGGGACTCTCCGTGCCGGTCATCTCGATCGTCATCGGGGAAGGCGGCAGCGGGGGAGCGCTTGCGCTCGGCGTCGCAAACCGCTTATTGATGCTGGAAAACTCAACTTATTCGGTGATCTCTCCCGAGGGAGCTGCTGCTATCCTCTGGAAGGATTCAGGACTCGCGAAAAAAGCGGCAGAAACAATGAAAATCACCGCTCCGGACCTTAAAGAATTGGATATTATAGATCATGTTATAAAAGAAGTAAGAGGCGGAGCACACCGCGATGTGGAGCAGCAGGCTGCCTACATCGACGAAGCGCTGAAAGGCGAGCTTAAATCCCTGCTGAAACTGGATAAGAACGAGCTGATCCAACAAAGATATAACAAGTATAAGTCAATTGGAAAAATTTCGACTGAAAACCAATATGTTGGGATAAAATAAATAAACGTGAGGCCTTTGGCTCACGTTTATTTTTTATGGGTGAAGGTGAAAAGTGAAAGGATTGTGTCTGCCGCCCGCGATTTTTCAAAGAGTTTGCTTAAAATTTATTTAAAAACTTTTTGTTTAATTGTATAATGAGTAAGGTTTTATAGGGATTTTCGGAAAACTTTCATCCCTTTTTCATTGTTTTAGCGGCAATGAACGTGTTAAGGTAAATTATATATGTTTTCGAGGTGAAAAAGATGAAACGTATCGGAGTATTGACAAGCGGCGGAGATTCCCCGGGAATGAACGCGGCGGTCCGCGCGGTTGTCAGGAAAGCGATCTACCATGACGTAGAAGTATACGGAATTTACAACGGGTATTCAGGTTTAATCAGCGGAAAAATAGAAAAGCTTGAAATCGGTTCTGTCGGAGATATCATTCACCGCGGAGGAACGAAGCTATATACAGCAAGGTGTCCTGAGTTTAAAACGGTAGAAGGACGGGAAAAAGGAATAGCGAATTTAAAAAAATATGGTATAGAAGGATTAGTCGTCATTGGCGGCGACGGTTCTTATATGGGAGCCAAAAAGCTCACAGAACACGGTTTTCCTTGTGTGGGAGTGCCGGGAACGATCGACAATGACATCCCAGGCACAGATCTGACGATCGGATTCGATACGGCGCTAAATACCGTTATCGACGCCATCGATAAAATCAGGGATACAGCTACATCCCATGAACGTACATACGTGATTGAAGTAATGGGCCGCCATGCCGGGGACATTGCTTTATGGTCAGGTTTGGCCGGAGGCGCGGAATCCATTTTGATTCCTGAAGCCGACTACGATATGGAAGAAATTATTGCAAGGCTGAAAAGAGGGCATGAGCGCGGCAAGAAACACAGCATCATCATTGTGGCGGAAGGCGTCGGCAGCGGCGTTGAATTCGGAAAAAGAATTGAAGAAGCCACAAATCTCGAAACTAGAGTATCGGTGCTTGGACATATCCAGCGCGGCGGTTCCCCGACTGCAGCAGACCGCGTATTGGCAAGCCGTCTAGGGGCATTTGCGGTTGAACTGCTTCTTGAAGGAAAAGGCGGACGTTGTGTAGGAATTCAAAATAACCAGCTTGTGCATCATGATATCATTGAAATACTCGAGCAAAAACATACAATTGATCAAAGCATGTACCGCTTGTCTCAAGAACTGTCAATCTAGTGTAAAACCCGAGGAGGAAGCAATATGAGAAAGACTAAAATAGTTTGTACAATTGGACCGGCCAGCGAAAGTGTTGAAAAGCTCACCCAGCTGATGGAAGCCGGAATGAACGTGGCGCGCCTGAACTTTTCCCATGGAGATTTCGAAGAGCACGGCGCAAGAATTAAAAACATTCGTGAAGCAGCCGGCAAGCTGGGAAAAGATATCGGCATCCTTCTTGACACGAAAGGGCCTGAAATCCGCACGCACACAATGGAAAACGGTTCGATCGAACTGGCAGCGGGTTCTCAGCTGATCGTTTCAATGGACGAAGCCATCGGTACGCCTGATAAAATCTCAGTTACATATGATGGGTTGATTCACGATGTGTCAGTCGGTTCAACGATTTTGCTTGACGATGGATTGATCGGACTTGAAGTCACTGACATAAACAAGGACAAGCGTGAAATCGTCACGAAAGTGATGAACAGCGGAACGTTGAAAAACAAAAAAGGCGTGAATGTGCCGGGCGTCAGCGTCAATCTTCCGGGAATTACGGAAAAAGATGCAAACGACATCGTATTCGGCATCGAGCAGGGCGTTGATTTCATCGCGGCATCCTTTGTGCGCCGTCCGTCGGATGTCCTTGAAATCCGCGAACTTCTTGAAGAGCACAATGCGGCAGATATTCAAATCATTCCAAAAATCGAAAACCAGGAAGGCGTTGACAACATCGATGCCATTCTTGAAGTATCAGACGGTCTGATGGTTGCGCGTGGAGACCTGGGTGTAGAAATCCCTGCCGAAGAAGTGCCGCTCGTTCAAAAAGAACTGATCAAAAAATGCAATGCGCTTGGCAAGCCTGTCATCACGGCTACCCAAATGCTCGACAGCATGCAGCGCAATCCGCGTCCGACACGCGCGGAAGCGAGCGACGTTGCCAATGCGATCTTTGACGGAACTGACGCAATCATGCTTTCAGGTGAAACGGCAGCGGGAAATTATCCTGTTGAAGCCGTTCAGACGATGCACAATATCGCTTCCCGTTCAGAAGAAGCGCTCAACCATAAAAAAATCCTTTCCGCACGAAGCAAGCAAGTCAGCATGTCAATTACGGATGCGATCGGCCAATCTGTGGCGCATACGGCAATCAACCTTGATGTGAATGCCATCGTCACACCGACGGAAAGCGGCCATACGGCGAGAATGATTTCCAAATATCGCCCGCAGGCGCCGATTGTTGCAGTTACGGTAAACGATGCGGTGTCAAGAAAGCTGTCACTTGTGTTCGGGGTTTTCGCAACAAGCGGACAAAACCACAGCTCCACTGACGAAATGCTTGAAAAAGCGGTGCAAAAATCACTCGATACAGGCATCGTACGCCACGGCGACTTGATCGTTATCACGGCCGGAGCTGTCGGTGAAGCCGGTACAACAAACTTGATGAAAGTGTATGTTGTCGGAGACGTGGTCGCAAAAGGCCAGGGCATCGGACGCAAATCCGCGTTTGGTGAAGTGGTCATCGCTCAAAACGCACAAGAAGCGGCCAAAAAAATGAAAGATGGCGCCGTTTTAGTTACAAAAAGCACGGATCGTGACATGATGGCATCCCTTGAAAAAGCGGCTGCGCTGATTACGGAAGAAGGCGGCTTAACAAGCCACGCGGCAGTCGTAGGCTTAAGCCTTGGCATCCCTGTCATCGTCGGAATGGAAAATGCGACTTCCATTCTGAAAGAGGGAGAAGACATCACGGTCGACTCCGCCCGCGGAGCTGTTTACAAAGGACGTGCAAGCGTGCTTTAATCGCTTATTGAAGAAGAAGGGAAGCTTTCCCCTTCTTTTAGATTTATGACAAAATCCTAAAACGTTTTTCAGTTTTAGGATTTTGTCATCCTTCAATTCAGCGTGATTGAAAACCCTTGCAGTCTAGGAAGGCCGAGCATCGGAGCGGAGCGAATGTTGGAATTCGTGAGCACTGACGCGCAGGCCTGACAACGAATGCGAGGGTTTGACAACACGCTGGAAGAAGGGAAGCTTTCCCTTCTTTTTTTGCAGGCGGCACAAGAAAATAGGGCGGCCGTTCGCTTCCAATTTAGAATTATGAGGTGAAAAAAATGAAGTTTTTCTTATTATTTCTCGTCATTTTTCCAGCGAGTGAAATCGGTCTGTTCCTCTTGTCCGCTAATTGGATCGGTGTGCTGCCGACCGTTTTGCTGATCATTTTGACGGGCTTTCTCGGGGCCGCTCTCGCCAAAAAACAAGGAATCGAAGTCTACTACAAAGTCCAGCGCGATCTTCAGTACGGAAAGATGCCTGGGGACGCGATTTTGGACGGGCTTTGTATTTTCATAGGGGGCATGCTGCTTTTGCTGCCCGGTTTTTTATCGGATATCATCGGTTTACTGCTGCTGCTGCCGGCAACGCGCGGCCGTTTCAAACCATTTATCTCCCGCAAGCTGAAGAGAATGTCTGAAGGCAGGCGGATCAACATTATCAAATAACCCGATAAGCGGCAGCCCGCATGGAAAAGCAGGCTGCCGCTTATTTTTCATTTCCTTTAATAAACAGCCATATGTCTCTAAAAATACCTGTTGTAAAGAGAGCCTGAATGAGAACGAGAAGGGCGGGGCCCATGACCAATCCGAGAAAGCCAAACAATTTGAAACCGGCAAACAGCGCGATTAATGTTCCCAAAGGATGAAGTCCGATTGACCGGCTTAAAATCTTCGGTTCGGCAAGCTGCCTGAAGACAAGTACGACGATGTACAGAATTCCAAGGCCGATCGCCAGCGGCAGCTGCTTGGCCGCTGCTAAATAGACAATCCACGGCACAAATACAGACCCGGCCCCCAAATACGGCAGCAGGTCGACCAGCCCGATCAGAAAAGCGATCGCCACAGCATGATTGACTTTCAACACGGAAAGCCCGATCAACACGAGCACCATGGTCATCGCCACAAGGGTAAGCTGGGCCTTCACAAAGCCTGCCAGCGCTTTTTTCAATTCCGCATAGACAGCCGCTGCACCCGAGATCAGCCGATCAGGAAGCACAGACCGCGCCTTGTTTTGTATTTTATGCAGATCTTTGCTGATAAAAAAAGTGGCCAGGAGCGAAAAGATCAGCACGGCCGCCATATTCGGCAGAAAGGCGAAAAAAAGGGGCACCGTCTCAAGAATTTTTGAAAGCAATAAAGCCGTGCCTGAAGCGAGTTCACTGCCCAAATTTTGGACCTGTGTAATGATCGATTCCTGCTGGGCGGCTTCAAGGCCGTCAAAAAAAGCGGCCAGCTGATTATACAGCGGCATGATCTGATCCGTAAAAAACGATTCGATATAAAGAGCGGCTTTATTAAACTGGAGGGGAAGTATTTTAGCCAAATAGGCCGTTCCAGAGACGATCTCGGCAACGACCAGTGTCAAAAAGCCGGCTCCGGCGGTCAAAAAGCCGAACAGAACGATTCCGACATTGACGCCTCTCGGGAACCCGGTCAGCTTATCGAGCCATTCCACAAAAGGATTGATCATGATGGCGAGAATAAGCGCAATCACAAAAGGATAGGTTAACGGAAAAGAGTAGTAGCCGACCGCTCCGCAAACAGCGGTCAAAAACAGCACATACACTGCCCGAAGCGCAGCTGTAAGATAGGATTGGTTCAATTCTGCATCCTCCTGATATTAGAAAGCATGTCCTTATTTCATTTTATTCTTGAGTCCTGTTATTATGAGAAAGGTCATAAAAAAATGGAGTTGAATACAGCATGTTTACTCAAGCTAATTTATTTTTGATCCTGCTTTTGGCCATCGCTTTAATCGCGAAAAATCAGTCGTTGATCATCGCTGTATCCGTCCTGCTTTTGATCAAGCTGATCGGCCTCGATCAAAAGCTGTTTCCAGCCATCCAATCCAAAGGGATCAACTGGGGCGTTACCGTTATTACAATTGCGGTTCTTGTGCCGATCGCAACAGGAGAGATCGGCTTTAAACAGCTTGGCGAAGCGATGAAGTCATATTACGCATGGATCGCACTCGGAGCGGGCATTCTCGTAGCATTGATCGCCAAAAACGGGATCACATTGCTTGCAGAAGACCCGCATATCACGACCGCTCTTGTATTTGGAACGATTTTAGCGGTCGCTTTATTCAAAGGCGTTGCCGTCGGCCCGCTGATCGGTGCCGGGATTGCCTATCTTGTCATGCAGGCCGTCCAGCATTTCACATCTTAGAAATGTGCGCGCTCCCCCTGTTTCAGGGGGTTTTTTAGTTTGAAAAAAACTTTCGCTACTAAAAAAATTTCAGCCCCGTATTTTTTTAAAAAAACATAATTAAATGTAAATAATACAGTTAAAACTACTAAGAATCTGTAAATAGAAGTCAGCTGGGCCAAAAAATAAGAAAAAAAAACTATAGTTAAACATTTAACAAATGTCTGATAATTGTTTATAATATAAATATGCTTAATCTTTATTAAGCATATCGGAGTATCGAACGGTATATAGAAACGCACGATTGTTTTATTTGAAAAACGATTTAATGTAAGCATTTTCTTTTTGGATTAAAGAAGATGTATACGTCATGCGTTGTTTTTGCTCCTGGGTTTTGGTTTAATTTTAAAAGGGGAAATTTTTAAAAAAAGGGAGAGATGAGTATGACAGCAACACGCGGCCTTGAAGGGGTAGTCGCCACTACATCATCAGTAAGTTCAATTATTGATGATACTCTTACATATGTAGGGTATAACATCGATGATTTGACAGAAAAAGCTAGCTTTGAAGAAGTTGTTTATCTGCTTTGGCATTTAAAGCTGCCGAACAAAGAGGAGCTTGCCGAGCTTAAAAAACAGCTTTCTGAAAATGCCGGCATCCCCAAAGAAGTCATTGACCATTTCAAATCCTACCCGAATGGAAAAGTCCACCCGATGGCAGCTCTTCGGACAGCCGTTTCTTTACTCGGGCTGTTTGACGAAGAAGCAGATCAAATGGATGCGGAAGCAAACTACAGAAAAGCGGTGCGTCTCCAAGCGAAGATGCCTGCGCTTGTCGCTGCTTTTTCAAGAATCCGCAAAGGGCTTGAGCCGATCGAGCCGAATCCGGAACTCGGCTTTGCAGCCAACTTTCTCTACATGCTGAATGGAAAAGAACCTTCACCTGTCGAAGTGGAAGCGTTTGACAAAGCATTGATCCTTCATGCGGATCATGAGCTGAACGCATCTACGTTCACAGCCAGAGTATGCGTCGCGACGCTTTCAGACGTTTACTCAGGGATAACGGCCGCAATCGGAGCCTTGAAAGGTCCGCTTCACGGCGGAGCAAACGAAGCAGTTATGAAAATGCTTTCAGAGATTGGCGAGGTTGAAAACGTAGATTCATATATCCACGCCAAGCTTGAAAAGAAAGAAAAGATCATGGGGTTCGGCCACCGCGTATACCGCCAGGGCGATCCCCGCGCAAAACATTTGAAGGAAATGAGCAGGCGTTTGACGAATTTAACGGGTGAAAGCAAATGGTATGAGATTTCAGAGCGGACTGAGGAAATCGTCACGTCTCAGAAAAAGCTGCCGCCAAACGTAGACTTTTATTCTGCGTCGGTTTATCATAGCTTAGGAATCGACCATGATCTGTTTACGCCGATTTTTGCGATCAGCAGGGTATCAGGCTGGCTCGCTCACATTCTTGAACAGTATGAAAATAACCGCCTGATTCGTCCGCGGGCTGACTACACCGGCCCTGACATGCAGACGTTCATTCCGATTGAAGAAAGAAGCTGACCGTTTGAAAAGAGGCTGCTCGAGCTTCGTTCGGCCGGCCTCTCAACGGCTTTTCTATGGAAGCAATGAATTAATGAATCTATGAAAAAACATGTTTGTCCCCCGCCAAACGGGGGAAACAAATGTTTTTCTATATTGAAGAATTACATATTATGGGAGGTTTTATTGTGGCACAAGGCGAAAAAATTACAGTCTCCGGCGGAGTATTAAACGTTCCAAACAACCCGGTCATCCCGTTTATTGAAGGGGACGGAACAGGTCCTGATATTTGGAGAGCGGCTTCCAGGGTTCTTGAAGCGGCTGTGGAGAAAGCGTATAACGGCGAAAAGAAAATCACTTGGAAAGAAGTCTACGCCGGGGAAAAAGCGTACAACAAAACCGGCGAATGGCTTCCGGAAGAAACGCTTGATACGATCCGCGAATACCTGATCGCGATTAAAGGTCCTTTAACAACTCCTGTAGGCGGGGGAATCCGCTCATTAAACGTAGCGCTCAGACAAGAGCTTGACTTGTTTACATGCCTGCGTCCTGTCCGCTATTTCACAGGCGTTCCTTCACCGGTTAAGCGCCCTGAAGATACGGACATGGTCATCTTCCGTGAGAATACTGAAGATATCTACGCCGGCATCGAGTATGCGAAAGGCTCTGAAGAAGTGCAAAAGCTGATTTCATTCCTGAAAAACGAGCTTGGCGTCAACAAAATCCGCTTCCCTGAAACATCGGGCATCGGCATCAAGCCGGTTTCTGAAGAAGGAACATCAAGGCTTGTCAGAGCTGCGATCGAGTATGCGATCGAGCACGGCCGCAAATCTGTGACGCTCGTCCATAAAGGAAACATCATGAAATTCACGGAAGGCGCCTTTAAAAACTGGGGCTATGAAGTGGCTGAAAAAGAATTCGGCGATAAAGTATTCACCTGGGCCGAATACGACCGCATCGCTGAAAAAGACGGCAAAGACGCTGCAAACAAAGCGCAAAGCGAAGCAGAAGCTGCCGGCAAAATCATCATCAAAGACAGCATCGCCGACATCTTCCTGCAGCAGATTCTGACACGTCCTGCCGAGTTTGACGTTGTGGCGACAATGAACCTGAACGGGGACTACATTTCAGATGCGCTGGCTGCCCAAGTCGGCGGAATCGGCATCGCACCTGGAGCAAACATCAACTATGAGACAGGACATGCCATCTTTGAGGCGACACATGGCACAGCGCCTAAATACGCCGGCCTCGACAAAGTAAACCCGTCTTCAGTCATCCTATCCGGCGTGCTGCTTCTTGAGCATTTGGGCTGGAATGAGGCGGCCGACCTTGTCATTAAATCAATGGAGAAAACAATCGCATCCAAAGTCGTCACATACGATTTCGCTCGTTTGATGGACGGCGCGACTGAAGTCAAATGCTCTGAATTCGGTGATGAGCTTATCAAAAACATGTCTTAAACGGCTGTTTTGGGGTAAAACAAACAACAATTAAAAGGGGTAGAAAAAATGGGAAAGAAGCGAAATAAAGTATCTGTCATCGGAGCGGGTTTTACAGGTGCAACAACTGCGTTTTTAACGGCTCAAAAAGAATTGGCCGACGTCGTATTAGTCGACATTCCGCAGCTCGAAAACCCTACAAAAGGGAAAGCGCTCGATATGCTGGAAGCGAGCCCTGTCCAAGGATTTGACGCGAATATTACAGGAACGGCAAACTATGAAGATACGGCTGGTTCAGATATCGTCGTCATCACGGCGGGGATCGCAAGAAAGCCGGGAATGAGCCGGGACGACCTCGTGGCTACAAATGAAAAGATCATGAGGAGCGTAACGAAGGAAGTTGTTAAATACTCACCTGATTGTATCATCATCGTTCTGACAAACCCTGTAGATGCGATGACATACGCCGTCTATAAAGAATCGGGCTTCCCGAAAGAGCGGGTCATCGGCCAGTCGGGAATTTTGGATACGGCAAGATTCAGAACGTTTGTCGCTCAGGAGCTCAACCTTTCCGTCAAAGACATTACAGGTTTTGTACTGGGCGGACACGGGGACGATATGGTTCCGCTCGTTCGCTACTCTTATGCAGGCGGCATTCCGCTTGAAACGCTTCTTCCGAAAGACCGGATCGATGCGATTGTTGAAAGAACGAGAAAAGGCGGGGGAGAAATTGTCAACCTGTTAGGAAACGGAAGCGCGTACTATGCGCCGGCCGCTTCCCTGACAGAAATGGTTGAAGCAATCTTAAAAGACCAGCGCCGCGTGCTGCCGACCATTGCCTACCTTGAAGGCGAATACGGCTATGAAGGCATTTATCTCGGCGTTCCGACGATTATCGGCGGAAACGGTCTTGAACAGATCATTGAACTTGAACTGACTGAAACCGAAAAAAGTCAGCTCGATAAATCCGTTGAATCAGTCAAAAACGTCATGAAAGTATTATCATAATAAACACGGCAGGAAGGCTTTATACAAGCCTTCCTGTTTTTGAATGCGAACCTTTTACATAAGACGGTATGAAAATCAAGACATAAACACGGGCTGTCAGCATATACCTAATCATAATCATCTGCCCGGACATTTTCATTCTTTTTGATGGAGGCCGCTGGCTGCATGGGGATTCCATCACTTAAAACAGCGGATTATGGCCGAAAAAGAGAGATTTTAAGCAAAACACTGAAAAATCAAATTGTCGAACGGATAGGCTTTCGTTAAAATAGGAGTGAAAACGTTTATTTAACAAAAGATAGAGAAAGAGATGTCGGGGAAATCTGAAGCCTGGAGGCATGTCATGAGCAAAAAGATATTAGTTGTAGATGATGAGGAATCGATTGTTACCCTTCTAAAATATAACCTTGAACGGTCGGGCTATCATGTGGTGACCGCCATGGACGGAGAGGCCGGCTTATTAAAGGCGATTGAAGAGAAGCCGGATCTGATCGTGCTCGATCTGATGCTTCCTAAAATGGACGGCATTGAAGTATGCAAGGAACTCAGACAGAAGAAGCTGATGTATCCGATTTTGATGCTGACCGCAAAGGATGATGAATTTGATAAAGTGCTCGGTCTCGAGCTGGGTGCCGATGACTATATGACAAAGCCGTTCAGCCCGAGAGAGGTGACGGCAAGGGTCAAAGCGATTTTAAGAAGAACACAGACGCTGTCCGTTCAGCCGGAGGAGACGGAAGAACCGGATGCAGGCGAGCTGATCATAGGCGAACTGAAAATACTGCCTGAACATTATGAGGTTTATTTTCAAAACGAACGCCTCGAGCTGACGCCGAAGGAATTCGAACTTCTCTTATATTTGGGAAGGCATAAAGGGAGGGTGCTGACGAGAGACCTTCTCCTCAACGCTGTCTGGAACTACGACTTCGCGGGCGATACGCGCATCGTCGATGTCCACATCAGCCACCTTCGCGATAAGATCGAAAAAAATACAAAAAAACCGGAATACATTAAAACAATCAGAGGTCTTGGCTACAAAATGGAGGAGCCGAAACTGAATGATTAAATTCCGGACCCGGCTTTTAGCTGCCCTGCTGACGCTTTTGATTCTCGTATTTGCTTCACTCGGTTTTCTGCTCGTTCACTTGTTTCACTCCTCTTACGATGCCAAACTGAGCAGCCATATTGAAAAAGAGGCCGCTTTGGTCGCTTCATTGGCAAATGGTGAAAACATGAAGTCTTCGGAGCAAGGAGCTATTTTAGAGAAGGCAAGCCGTGAACTGGACAGTCGTGTATCGCTTATTGATACAAAAGGTCAGGTTCTTTTTCATTTTGGGGGCCGCGCCGAAGAGCAATCCGTTATCAAGGAAGCGCTTGAGTCGGATTTAAACGGTGAAGGAGGAGGCTTCAGGATCAACCCTGATGACGAGTCCGTTTACCGTTACGTGCAGCCGCTCAAAGATGACGGGAATGTGAATGGATATATTCTGATCAGCACTCCTGTCGATTCATTGCAAGACATCAATCAAAAGATCTGGATTCTCCTCGGCGTGAGCCTTGGAACGGCCTTTTTAATCATCGCCGGGCTTGGGGCGAGAATAACCTCTCAATATACGAATCCGATTGAGTCTGCGACACAAGTGGCGATTGAGCTTGCCAAAGGAAACTATAAAGCAAGAACATTCAACGAAGATGAAACGATGCTGAGCCAGTCCATCAATATGCTGGCGCAGAACCTGCAGGACATGACAAGAGCCCAGGAAATGCAGCGCGACCGTCTGCAAACCGTCATCGAAAATATCGATTCCGGTCTGATCTTAATCGACGGAAAGGGTTATATTCACCTTGTGAACCGCGCTTATCAAAAGCAATTTCACGTAGAAGCCGATCAGCTTCTTTACCATTTCTATCACGAAGTGCTCGAACACGAAGAGATCATTAATCTCATTGAAGAAATTTTTATGACGGAAACAAAGGTCCGCAAAATGTTTAAACTGCCGATCAAAATTGAAAGAAGGTATTTTGAAGTCGACGGGGTTCCGATTATCGGCATCAATGATGAGTGGAAAGGCATCGTTCTCGTTTTCCATGACATGACGGAAAGAAAGCAGCTTGAAGAAATGAGGAAGGACTTTGTCGCCAATGTCTCCCATGAGCTGAAAACGCCGATTACATCAATCAAAGGGTTCACCGAAACGCTTCTGGACGGAGCGATGAACGAACGGGAGACGCTGTTGCAGTTTCTATCGATCATCTTAAAAGAGAGCAGCCGTCTGCAAACCTTGATCCAGGACCTGTTGGATCTGTCGAAAATCGAACAGCAAAACTTCACCCTGAATATTCAAAATTGCAATATCGGTGAAATCCTCGCCGAAATTGAGATGCTTTTGAAGAATAAAGCGGAGGAAAAAGGAATCACCTTGACACTGGAAAAGCCGGATAAGCCGGCCGTTGCTTCCGGAGACCCGCACAGACTAAAGCAGATCTTTTTGAATTTGGTGAACAATGCGCTCACATATACGCCTGAAGATGGAAGCGTGACGATTTCGGCTGATGTTCTGGAAGATGCAGTGCAAGTCAAAGTGAGGGATACGGGCATCGGGATCAAGCAGTCCGAAATCCCGAGGATATTTGAACGGTTCTACAGGATCGATAAAGACAGGAGCAGAAATTCAGGAGGAACCGGTCTCGGTCTTGCGATCGTCAAGCATTTAGTCGAAGCCCACCAAGGCGAAATCGACGTCGAAAGCGAGCGGGGAAAAGGCACCGAATTCACGGTCCGCTTAAAACGCGCATCCGAGTAGCTTCATTTAGCAAACTTTACAAAGGCTTAACAACTTTTAGATATATGGTTAAAACTTGGCTGATAGGATCATTAGTGAACCCCTTCATCCAAGGAGCCATATGGACGGACGCGATCAACAGCGCGTCCCTTTTTTTATTTTTCTGCGAAATCACTCTCATTTTCCTTTCAAAATGAACTTTGCTAAAATAAAATAAGCAAATATGATCACGAAGTTGAATGGAAGCTGACGAATCGGCTCCTTAGGAGGATAAAGATGACTGAAAGAAAAAAATTAGTATTGGTTGACGGAAACAGCCTGGCTTACCGTGCGTTTTTCGCCCTGCCTCTTCTCAGCAATGAAAAAGGGATACATACAAACGCGGTGTACGGTTTTACCACGATCTTAATGAAGATGCTTGAAGAGGAAAAACCGACCCACATGCTCGTCGCTTTTGATGCGGGGAAAACGACATTCAGACATAAAACGTTTAAAGAATATAAAGGCGGCAGACAAAAAACGCCGCCGGAGCTGTCAGAGCAATTGCCGTTTATCCGCGAGCTGCTCGACGCATATAGAATCTCAAGGTATGAGCTTGAAAACTACGAGGCCGATGATATTATCGGTACCCTTGCCAAATCAGCGGAAAAAGACGGATTTGAAGTGAAGATTTTTTCCGGCGACAAGGACCTGACACAGCTGGCTACAGAAGGAACGACGGTCGCCATCACAAAAAAAGGCATTACAGATGTCGAATACTATACGCCTGAACATGTCCGGGAAAAGTACGGACTTACCCCTGAACAGATCATTGATATGAAAGGGCTGATGGGAGACTCGTCAGACAATATTCCAGGCGTGCCGGGAGTCGGCGAAAAGACGGCGATCAAGCTTTTGAAACAGTTCCATACAGTAGAGGAGCTGCTGTCGTCAATAGACGAAGTCAGCGGAAAAAAACTGAAAGAAAAGCTTGAAGAATTTAAAGAACAGGCTTTGATGAGCAAAGAGCTTGCGACGATTACGACAGAAGCGCCGCTTGAAGTCAGCCTCGATTCCCTCGGATATGAAGGTTTTGACAGGGAAGCGGTCGTCAAGATTTTTAAAGATCTCGGCTTTCATTCTTTGCTCGAAAGGATTGGCGAAGAGGCGGGAGAGAAAGAAGAAGAACAGTTGGAAGAGATCGATGTCATGATCAAAACAGACATCACGGATGACTTGTTTGCGTCACCGGCTTCACTCGTAGTCGAACAGCTCGGCGACAATTATCACGAGGCGCCGATCCTCGGTTTTTCGATCGTCAACGAACACGGCGCTTTCTTCATTCCGGAAGAGACGGCCGTTCAGTCGGACCGTTTTAAAGAATGGGCCGAAGATGAGTCGAAAAAGAAATGGGTGTTTGATGCAAAACGTGCGGCGGTCGCTTTGCGCTGGCGGGGCATTGAACTGAAAGGCGCTGAGTTTGACGTTCTTCTTGCGGCCTATATCATCAACCCGGGGCACTCCTACGATGATGTGGCAAGCGTTGCGAAAGAACATCAATTACACATCGTTTCAGCAGATGAAGCGGTCTACGGAAAAGGAGCGAAACAGGCGGTTCCGGATGAGAAGGAGCTTGCCGACCATTTAGCCAGAAAGGCGAAGGCGATATCGCTGCTGCGCGAAAAGCTCCTTGATGAACTGGAAGAAAACGAGCAGCTCGAACTGTTTGAAGCGCTCGAAATGCCCCTCGCCCACATTCTCGGTGAGATGGAATCGATCGGTGTCCAAGTCGATGTCGACAGACTGAAAAAAATGGGTGAAGAACTGTCCGCTAAATTAGCGGAATACGAGAAAAAAATCCACGAGTCAGCAGGTGAAACCTTCAACATTAATTCACCAAAGCAGCTCGGTGTGATTTTGTTTGAAAAACTCGGGCTGCCTGTCGTCAAAAAAACAAAAACGGGCTATTCAACTTCAGCCGATGTGCTTGAAAAGCTGCGCGATAAACATGTCATTATCGAAGATATCCTGCACTACAGGCAGATTGGCAAGCTCCAGTCCACATACGTAGAAGGGCTTTTGAAAGTGATCAAAAAAGACAGCCATAAAGTGCATACCCGCTTTAATCAAGCTTTAACACAGACGGGAAGGCTCAGCTCAACCGATCCGAATCTGCAAAATATACCGATCCGCCTTGAGGAGGGCCGCAAAATCCGGCAGGCGTTTGTCCCTTCGCAAAAAGGCTGGCTCATATTTGCGGCGGATTACTCACAGATCGAGCTGAGGGTTCTCGCCCACATTTCAAAGGATAAAAATTTGATTGAAGCGTTCACGAACGATATGGACGTTCACACAAAAACGGCGATGGACGTTTTTCATGTATCAGAAGAAGAAGTCACCCCTGCGATGAGAAGGCAGGCGAAAGCAGTCAATTTCGGAATCGTCTACGGAATCAGCGACTACGGCTTGTCGCAAAACCTGGGAATTACAAGAAAGGAAGCGGCAGCGTTTATTGAACGCTATTTCCACAGCTTCCAGGGAGTCAAAGAATACATGGAAGAGACCGTTCAGGAAGCGAAGCAGCGAGGCTATGTAACGACTCTTTTAAGCCGGAGGCGGTATATACCGGAATTGACGAGCCGGAATTTCAATCTGCGCAGCTTTGCCGAACGGACGGCGATGAACACACCGATCCAGGGAAGCGCCGCAGATATTATTAAAAAAGCGATGATCGACATGGCGGACAAGCTGAAAGAAAAAAATCTCCAGGCCAAACTGCTGCTGCAGGTTCATGACGAATTGATTTTTGAAGCGCCTGAAGATGAAATCAAAGTGCTTGAAAAACTGGTTCCGGAAGTCATGGAACATGCATTGGAGCTCGATGTTCCACTGAAAGTGGACTGCGCTTCAGGGCCTTCATGGTACGATGCAAAATAGAGAAAAGGAAGTGATGATGTGCCGGAATTACCAGAAGTCGAAACGGTCCGGCGCACTCTTGCCGGGCTTGTAAGAGGGAAAACGATCGATGCGGTTGATGTCAGATGGACAAAAATCATAAAACGTCCGGAGGAGCCTGAGGAATTCGCAAGACTCCTGGCCGGCCAGACGATTCAGTCGATCGGAAGAAGGGGAAAATTCCTGTTGTTTCATCTTGATGACTGTGTCATGGTTTCCCATTTGAGAATGGAAGGAAAGTACGGGCTTCATCAAAACGATGAACCCCTTGATAAACATGTGCACGTCATTTTCAGGTTCACGGACGGAAGCGAGCTGCGCTACCGGGATGTCAGAAAGTTCGGCACCATGCATTTGTTTAAGCCGGGAGAGGAACTGACAGAGCTGCCTCTCAGGCAGCTCGGCCCCGAGCCCTTCAGCAGCGAATTTACAGCCGATTACTTAAGAGAGCGCCTGAAGAAAACAAACCGCTCGGTGAAAACCGCGCTGCTCGATCAGCGGACAGTCGTCGGACTGGGCAATATTTATGTCGACGAGGCTTTGTTCAGAGCCGGTATCCATCCCGAGGCAACAGCGAACAAGCTCACAAAAAAACAGACGGTTCTTCTCCATAAAGAGATCATTCAAACGTTAAAGGAAGCTGTTGAAGCAGGGGGAAGCACAGTCAGATCTTACATCAATTCACAAGGTGAGATCGGCATGTTCCAGCTCAAACTTTTCGTTTACGGCAGGAAAGACGAACCTTGTAAAAAATGCGGATCTCCAATTGAAAAAACAGTCGTTGGCGGAAGGGGCACGCATTTTTGCATAAAGTGCCAGAAAAAATGACAATCGCATAGAAGGACAAAAGCAAGCCGTATCATGGTTCAAGCTGTCGGTGCATACGCTCCATATAGCTGTTAAAAGCAAGCTTTAAAGTGTGATGTTTCTTTTTCGGGTGAACAACACACGGATGGTTTTCTTCTTTCATATATATAAGAAGCCTAGAAAGCTGCCTTTAGGCTGCATGACTTACACTGCTCGCATCAACAGAAAGGAAGAGCCTGATATGATGTTTGCATCTTTCTTGCTGCTGGCATTTGCCGTCAGCTTGGACAGTTTTTCAGTCGGATTTACTTACGGATTGCGAAAGATGAAAATCCCATTTAAAGCGATTTTGATTATTGCTTTTTGCTCTGGTGCCGTGATGTATATTGCCATGATGATCGGAACCCTTTTGGCGAAATTCCTGCCCGTTGTCGTAACAGAAAGGCTCGGAGCCGTCATCTTAATGGGAATCGGCGCATGGGTGCTGTATCAGTTTTTCCGGCCGGAGAAAGAACAGGATCTCGTCTTCTCTGAAAAAACGCTTATTAACCTTGAATTGAAATCGCTCGGAATCGTGATACACATTTTAAGAAAACCGACAAGCGCCGACATTGATAAATCAGGAATCATTACCGGTATAGAAGCTTTCCTTCTCGGTTTCGCCCTCTCTATTGACGCGTTCGGCGCAGGGATCGGCGCGGCCGCGCTGGGCTTTTCCCCTGTACCGATGAGCATTACGGTAGGCATCATGAGCTCATTGTTCGTATTTTGCGGAATACAGGCAGGCCGATTTTTATCGAAATGGAACTGGATGGATAAACTGACCTTTCTTCCCGGTATATTGCTGATTATGATCGGCATCTGGAAACTGTAAGAAGGAGGTGCAGGCCTTTGACATTGGTCATCGGATTAACCGGGGGGATTGCCAGCGGCAAAAGCACTGTCGCGCAAATGTTCCAGCAGTGCGGCATCACGGTCGTCGATGCGGACGTGATCGCGAAAGAGGCCGTTGAACAGGGGATGCCCGCTTATCAGAAAATCGCTGAGACATTTGGTGAAGGCGTGCTGCTTGAAACAGGCGATATCGACCGGAGAAAACTTGGAGAAATTGTTTTTGCTAATGAAGAAAAAAGGCTGCAGTTAAATGCAATCGTCCATCCCGAAGTGAGAAAAATGATGATCAAGCAGCGCGACGAAGCCATCCGGGCCGGTGAACGGTTTGTTGTTCTCGATATTCCGCTTTTATATGAAAGCGGGCTCGAACATTTGACAGATAAAGTGATCGTTGTCTGGGTTCCGATGGAGCTTCAGCTTGAGCGGCTGATGAAAAGAAACCGGCTTAATAAAGACGAGGCGCTGAACAGAATTCACGCCCAGCAATCTCTTGACGAAAAAAAGAAAAGGGCAGACGCGGTGATCGATAACAGCGGCAGTCTGAAAGATACAGAAGCGCAGCTTCATCAGCTGCTTGATACATGGTCAAATATTGAAAAGTGAGCGCAATGTCGCGCTCACTTTTTTGATTAGTCTTTTTTAAACTGGCTGTAATTCGCATAGTACAGAGCGGTGCGCTGCGCACCTGCGTACCGTTTGGCAAAAGCTTTGGCATTGCCGGCCTTCATCGTCCGATAGCTGTAGTTGGATGAAGGTGTCCAGCTTGTCTCAGGCGATTTCTGCCCCTTTATCGCCGGATATGACCCGACATCTTTAAACGCGCCGTCTCCGTAATCATCCAGTATGCCTTTCTCATTGCCCGTGCCGAAGTAATTGGCTTCAGAATATATTTTCGCCAATGTCGTAATCGTGAAGCCAAGGTGGTAATTGTTGATATAATTGTTTTTCACGTGATAATAGCCGTAACGCATCAACCCGGGCGCCCTGACATAGAGATTCTCAAAGCGATTGTGGCTGATTGTCATCCGCGGATAGCCATTATATATACTGTGGTATTGCTTGTCATCTTGAGGCCAGCCGAGAATCAGGCCGTACCTGTGGTCTGTGAATGTGCTGTGCGACAGTGTGACGTAATCGGCTTTAGCGCCGACGTATAAGAGCTTGTCGAGATCGTGGCCGTTTGCCGTATAGCTGTGGCCTTGGAATGTGACGTGGTCAATCCAGTAGTTTCTCGAATCGGTAATGTAAACAGGGATGTCATTGTTTTCATTTATGGATGCATCATGTGCAATGACCAGATTTTTGAAAATAACGTTGCCAGAGTCCGCTTTTGTTTTAAAGTAAATGTTATTCAGCTTATGTTTTTCATACGAGCCGATGATTGTTTTATTGGCGCCCACCGTTAATACCGTTTTGGCTGAAGCGCCGATATTGCTGGAGACGACAATCGTGCGCGGCGTTGAATCTTCAATATTGGCCTTCAGTTCGTCCAGATTATTGACATAGACGACTTTTCCAAGCAGGCCGCCGGTTGTGCCTGTTTTCTGCTTGCCGTTCGTTTCCCTTGCATAGCCTGCGAAACCTTCGAGCCCGTCGCTTGGAAGCTTCCACTTTTGGACGGAGCTGCCCGTATATTTGGCAAGCTTCACTCCGCTGCCGTCCAGTGTCAGTGCAAGGCTGCTGTTTTGTGCACTGACGATTTTATACGTGATAAAATCTCCGTTTCCGTCTTTGTCGGCCCCGATGATATTCCACAACTCTTCCTTCCGTGAATTGTCATAGTAGACCACAGCCGGATTATTGTCTGACAGTGCGTAATGGGCAGGGATGATAATTTTGCCGCTATCCATATTTCTGATTTTGAATTGTTTGCCGTCAGACGTATCAAGCCTCCATCTTTCTTCTTTTTCTCCGCTCGTCTGTTTTGCTGTTAGCGGTGCGTTGTCTTGATTCCCGGCGGGCGTAATATTTAAGCCTGATGAGCTTTCCAGCCTGATCATCTGTTCCGGATAATCTTCGTTTGCCGCAGAAGCAGCGACTGTACCTAATAAAAAATAAATGCCGGCCGCAGCCAAAAAAGAAATGATAAAAGATGCGTTTTTGATCAGTTTCATGGTTGTCCTTCCTTGAAGACACTGCCTTCTGTCGGTGAAAATTTAGCGCTGTTGCAAATTGTAGCACCAAAGGTGTATTTGAAATATATGCTTTAGGGCCGATTTTTTTTAGTCTTTTGTTCACGATTTCACAAAAGTGCGTAAATTTGCTGTGAAAGCAACAAATGGTATGGCTAATTAAAAATAATGTGTTATACTTATTTTGAATAAATCATGATGTGGAATGACATAAAATAAGGGGTGCATATTTGATGAAAGTGAAAGTTGCGATAAACGGATTCGGCCGAATCGGCAGAATGGTGTTTAGAAAAGCGATGCTTGATGAACAGATTGACATTGCGGTGATCAATGCGAGCTATCCTCCGGAAACGCTCGCTCATTTAATAAAGTATGACACAAATCACGGCCGTTATGAACTTGATGTAAAGGCTGGAGACGACTGCCTGTTCGTTAACGGTAAAAAGGTCATGCTGACCAATCAGAGGGACCCTAAGCTTCTTCCATGGGGACAATACGGGATCGACATCGTCGTGGAAGCGACGGGGAAATTCAACTCAAAGGAAAAAGCGGAAGCACATATTGAAGCCGGCGCGAAAAAAGTTATTTTGACGGCGCCGGGCAAAAATGAAGACATCACAATTGTAATGGGTGTCAACGAACGCGATTTTGATGCGGAGCGTCATACGATTATTTCAAACGCTTCCTGTACGACGAATTGTCTCGCTCCAGTCGCAAAAGTGCTTGATGATGCATTCGGCATTGAAAACGGCCTGGTGACAACCGTACACGCTTTTACAAATGATCAAAAAAATATTGATAATCCGCACAAAGACTTGAGGAGGGCGCGCGCCTGCGGATCTTCGATCATTCCGACAACGACAGGCGCCGCGAAAGCGCTGTCACTTGTCATGCCCCATTTAAAGGGTAGAATGCACGGCCTGGCCCTGCGCGTTCCCGTCTCAAATGTGTCGCTCGTTGACCTTGTGGCTGATTTGAAAAGCGATGTGACGTCGGAGGATATTAATGAGGCGTTCCGCATGGCGGCGGCAGGCTCCATGTCCGGGATCATCGATGTATGCGATGAACCGCTCGTTTCATCCGATTTTAATACGAATCCATACTCGGCGGTGATCGACAGTCTTTCGACAATGGTGCTTGAAAACAGAAAGGTGAAAGTGCTCGCATGGTATGACAATGAATGGGGATATTCGTGCAGGGTTGTCGATTTGATCAGATACGCGGCTTCAAGAATGAAACACCCCTCAGCTGTATAAAATAAGAGCATGGACGGATAAAAAAATAAATACCCCTTAACCATCAAATGATAAAACCGCCTTGCAAAAAATATTCAAACAAAGTATACTATTTTTCGTGAACTTCTAGTTCGTGAGCGCTTCGGCATTACTTAAAGGGTTAGGACCTCTCCGGACTAACTTTCCCCCGTGGTAATTGACCGGTTCAGTTGCTTGGAAATTCACTTTTTTAATTCTTGTTAAGGGGGGTCCATGCTATGGAAACAATGGGGCGTCACGTTATCTCCGAACTGTGGGGATGCGATTTTGATAAGCTGAATGACATGGATTTTATTGAAAAAACGTTTGTAAATGCGGCACTGAAGTCAGGTGCTGAGGTACGTGAGGTAGCCTTTCATAAGTTTGCGCCTCAAGGTGTAAGCGGAGTCGTGATTATTTCAGAATCTCACTTGACCATTCACAGTTTTCCTGAACACGGATATGCCAGCATTGATGTTTATACTTGCGGAGATTTAGATCCGAACGTAGCTGCCGATTATATCGCAGAAGAGTTAAGAGCGGAAACAAGAGAGAACATTGAAATACCGAGAGGCATGGGACCTGTTCAGGTGAAACAGGCCAAAGCCAAAGCACAGGCACTTTAATGCCGATAGAGGAGCTGGATGAAAAAGCGGACACCGCTTTTAAAATCCGCTCCTTTTTCTTTCCTCTCCCGAAAATCCCCAAACCATATTCCCCGGCATTCTCTTGCTGTTTTGTTTTCCCTTGGAAATCAACCATTTTTTTAATAAAATATAGAGAAGAAAGACAAAGGGGACAGGGGATATGAGTCTTTTTCAAAACATTCAACGGTTTTTTTCTACACACGCCGAAACGTCTGACCGCCATCCTTCGGAAGAGCTGAAGAGCCGCTATTATAAAGCGGCGTCAAAAGAAGCGCTCAATGCTGTAAAGGAAGTGATGGAAGGCCTTGACGGCTGCAAGGTGACATCGGTGTCGGAGGAAAGAGGAGAAATCAGCGCCGAAATTAAAAAAACGAGAAAAGCTTTTGTGGTGGCGACAGTCGTTTCGATTCGGCCTTTTGATACAGCGGTGGACTTTAATGTGTCAACTGAAACGTTTTTGCCGACCGATTTTGGCTACAGCCGCGGGCTTGTCTCGACGCTATACAGCGAACTGGACGGAAAGCTGCAGGAATCTGTACATTCAAACAATTGAATAGGAGCTGAAAAAATGAAATGTCCAGCATGTCAGCATAATGGGACGAGGGTTTTGGACTCCCGTCCGGTTGACGAAGGCAGATCGATTCGCAGAAGACGCGAATGCGAATCGTGCAACTATCGATTTACTACATTTGAAAAAGTGGAAGAAATTCCGCTCATCGTCGTAAAAAAAGAAGGAATCCGGGAAGAATTCAGCCGCGAGAAAATGCTCCGCGGTTTGATCAAAGCGTGCGAAAAGCGCCCTGTCGCCTTGAAGCAGCTTGAGGATATTTGCTTTGAAATTGAAAAAGAGCTTAGAAATCAAGGCGTTTCTGAAGTGAAAAGCGACATGATCGGAGAAATGGTGATGGACAGGCTTGCGAAAATCGACGAAGTCGCATATGTACGGTTTGCTTCAGTATACCGCCAATTTAAAGATATTAACGTATTTATCGACGAGCTGAAAGATTTAATAAAGAAAGAACGGTAAAGAGCTGTAAATTGATCCAGCTCTTTTCTCATGACAAAAACACAGTCGTGTGACATGAAAGCCTGAAAAAGGTGTAAAATGAGGACAAGAAACAAAGTGGAAGGTTGACAAAAGATATGAGTAATTATTGGAAAGATTTGCTTCCTGTCGATCCGTATGTTGTCAAAAGCAGCGGATTGCTGCAGGACTTGGACCGGCAAATTGTCACGCTATTGTATCAGCCTTTAATCGGCTCTTTTTCGTTCAGCTTGTTTCTCACGCTGTGGGGAGAGCTGGAGCAAAACAGAGTCTGGGGAAAAAGCTCGACTCACAGACAGCTGATGGCGGCGATGCAGACCAGCCTGAAGACGATTCACTCAGAAAAGGAAAAGCTTGAGGGGATCGGACTGTTGAAAACTTATATAAAAGAAACGGAACACGAACGTTTGTTTATATATGAATTGATTCCGCCGCTCAGACCGGACGAGTTCTTTCAGGACGGCATGCTGAATGTCTTCTTGTACAACCGCGTCGGAAAGGCGAGGTTTCAGCAGCTGAAAGAATATTTTTCCCACCCGTCTGTTCCTGAAGAAGCACGGGACATCACCCGTTCTTTCAATGAAGTTTTTGCATCTGTCCAGCCGAGCGAATGGAAGATGTCCGACGATATGATCGAAGCGATGGAGCTTCGCGAAGATCATGAATGGATGAAAGAAGGGAATAGCCAACCGGCAGCAGTCACAGACGGCGCCTTTGACTTTCAACTGTTTCTCGCCGGTTTATCTGACACGCTTATCCCGAGAAAAGCGCTGACAGACCAAGTAAAGGAAACGATTAAAAAGCTGGCCTTTCTCTACGGTATCGAACCGCTTCAGATGCAAAACGTCGTCATGTCAGCCGTTGACGAACACGATATGATCACGACAGAGGCGCTCAGAAAAGCGGCGAGCGACTGGTATCAGATCGAGCGCGGCGGCCCGCTTCCGGAACTCGTCGACAAAGTGCAGCCGATGAATCTCCGCGAACAGCCGAATCAACAGTCGTCCACAAACGCCAAGGAAGACAATTTGATCGCTTTGCTTGAGCAAGTATCGCCAAGAAAGCTGCTGCAGGATATTGGCGGCGGAGCGGAACCATCCAAAGCCGATCTGAAAATTATAGAAGAAATTATGCTTGACCAAAAATTAGAGCCCGGCGTCATCAATGTTCTGATTTATTATGTCATGCTGAAAACCGATATGAAGCTTTCGAAAAATTACACGCAAAAAATCGCTTCCCACTGGGCCAGAAAAAAAGTTCGTACGGTTAGAGAGGCCATGAAGCTTGCGAAAGAAGAAAACCGCCAATATCTTGAATGGGCGGAAGGGAAGAAAAAGACTTCCCGGAACAAGAAAGTCATCAGAGAAGAAAAGCTGCCTGATTGGCTTCGGGAAAGTGACGATGCTGACAGCAAACCGCTGGAAACAGAGCAGGCTGGTCCTGCAACCAGAGAAGGCTTTGACCAGCAGAAACAGAAGCTGCTCGAAGAAGTAAAAAAACTGAAAAACCATTCCGCTCTTTAATGTGAGGTGACAAGATGATGGAGCCGATTAAACGCGCTTTGCAAGGCGTGACGACGAGACCCGATTTTAAAAAACGCCTTGAAGATATGAAAGAAAAAGTGCTCTCTGACAAGGATGTTCAGGCGTTTTTAAACAGCCGCCAGTCAGAAGTGGATCAAGGAATGATCGACAGGAGCCTTAACAAGCTTTATGAATATACACAGCAAAGCAAAGCATGCCAAGACTGCCCGGGTCTGAAAGAATGCAAAAACCTGATACAGGGTTATCATCCAAAGCTTGTGCTGAACGGAAAAACAATCGATGTTCAATACGATAGGTGTCCGGAAAAAAAGAAAGCGGACGAGAGGGAAAGACAGAGGTCGCTGATTAAAAGCATCTATATTCAACAGGATCTTCTGAATGCTACGTTTGCCGATATTGACGGAGATGACCCGAGCAGATTGAAGGTCCTTCAGCTTGTGACGGGATTCTTGCATGACTATAACGAAACGGGAAAGGGAAAAGGCATTTACGTCTACGGGAAGTTCGGGGTCGGAAAGACCTTTATGCTGGCCGCCATTGCAAATGAGCTTGCCGCAAAGGATCATCCGTCCATTCTCGTCTATGTCCCTGAATTTGTCAGGGAGCTGAAAAATGCGATACATGATCAGTCGCTTGAGGAAAAGCTTGATATGGTCAAGTCTACGCCGATTCTGATGCTCGATGACATCGGTGCGGAGTCCATGTCAAGCTGGGTGAGGGATGAGGTGCTCGGCGCCATCCTTCAGCACAGAATGTCCCAGCAGCTGCCGACGTTTTTCTCTTCAAACTTTGATCCTGATGAACTGAAACACCATTTCACCTATTCGCAAAGGGGAGAAAAAGAAGAAGTAAAAGCGGCAAGGCTGATGGAAAGGGTGCTGTATTTAGCGACGCCTGTCCGGCTGGACGGGAAAAACCGGCGTCAGTAATCATTTGACACCGAGCTTCAATCACGGAGATGAAGAAGATGCGAAAAAGAACCTTGGCCAAATGGACGGTAATCGCCGTAATCGCGGCGGCCGGACTATGGCTGAATGCGAAATACCTGAATCTGAGCCCTGCTCATATAAGAGAAGGCGTCTTATCCTTTGGGATTTTCGCCCCGTTGATCTATATCGGACTATTGATGATCCGGCCGTTTTTGCTGCTTCCTGCTTCCGTTTTCGCCGTCAGCGGCGGCCTCGCATTCGGTCCGCTGTTTGGCTCTTTGTATTCTTTTATCGGTGCGGCAGGCGGTGCATTTTTATCATTCGCTCTTGCATACAGGCTCGGCGGATACTTTCAGCACATGCCGCTGAAGCTCGACAGCCTGCGGACGCTTTTGCGGAAAAACGGCTTTTTCTGCATTTTGCTCTTGAGGCTGGCGCCGATTCATTTTGACGCGGTCAGCTATGCGGCAGGCGTTTCCAAAGTGAAGCCTCTGTCGTTTGCCCTGGCGACGGCCGCGGGTATCATACCGGGCACCATTATTTTAAACGTGCTCGGGTCAAGCCTCTTGACCGGCGACATCCTAGCGATTGCGGTTACAGCCGCAATTTACCTGATATTCATTACAGTGCCGCTTTTGTTCAGAAAAAAAGTGCAGGCGCTCCTCGATTAAGGGCTCATCCTTTTTTACGTCTATTTTATTTGTCACCCCCATATACATGTAACAGATGTTGTTAGGGGGGACAAACATGCTTGAAATTACATTTGAAGATGATTATGATACAGCCGCGTTTTTGCATCTCCTTCGCAATGCGGATGCGAATCGGCATATCAGGATTCACGAAGCGCCAGGGAAGATCGGAATTGAAAAGACCCATTCCTCTGTCAGTATTCAGGCCTATATTGAGCCGGTTCTGACGAGATTTTTTACAGAATGCAAAGAAGATGAATACATGCTTTCGGTCATTGAAGGCGATTATTACTTTTTGGACCGGGATGAACAGCAGCAGATTCTTCAATTGGCCCACAGCATTATGGAGGGCGAACTTGAAGGGCTTCCTCTCAACAAGGACGACACCCCTCGCGAACATTTCATCATTCAGGAGCTCCAAGCGATCTGTCTTGAGGAAAACGTCTTTTCGATTCGGTCATTTATGACGTTTCGCCTTGCGAAGTATTATGAACGCCTCAGATCTTATGTGGAGGCGGCGATCGACGAGTATAAAATGGAGCAGGAATATCAGACATTCATTCAATCGCTGAGAGACTACGTCATGTCGAAAGAGCCGATGCTTGACCATGTCCACATTGTGCACGACGGTTACTTTGTATTGTGGGAATTAAAGTATATTTCTGAACGGGAACAAAAAAAATACATAGACAGGCGGTTCGTAAGAGAACACCCAATGTATATTGATTCCCATCTCCTGGCTCCGCTCGTATCGATTGCGCCGGAAAAAATAGACCTCTATACAGAAGACCGGGAACACGCCATGGTTCAGACCATTCAAAATATTTTTCAGGAGAGGGTGCGGATTCTTCCGCTTGGCGCCTTTCATCCGCGGGAAAACATTTTGGAAGAGCATTCTTGATTTTGCGTGAAAAACAATTTATAATACGGTATAAACTTAAAGATATCATGTATTGATAAGGACATGAAAAGATGAACACCGGTTTGACAGAGAGGGAGACCATGGCTGAAAGTCTCTTATGCCAAGGATCATTTTTTTACCGCCTTTGAACATCAGTTGTGAACGGCAATTTGTCTAGTAATGACTGACGGGACTTCCCGTTACAGAACCGAAAGCCGAGAGCGCGCCGGGTTTTTTGCGTTTTCGGGAAAAAGGGTGGAACCACGAATTCCGTTTATTAATCCTCGTCCCTTTCTTAGGGGGACGGGGATTTTTTATTTTGTAAAAAAAAGGAGTGACTAGGATGTCAGATATGGTAAAAATCAAATTTCCTGACGGAGCGGTTAAGGAGTTTGCAAAAGCGACGACAACAGAAGATATCGCGGCATCAATCAGTCCCGGCTTAAAGAAAAAAGCGATAGCGGGGAAATTAAACGGCAAAGAAATCGATCTGCGCGCACCGATCCTTGAGGACGGCGCCATCGAAATCATTACAGAAGGCAGCGAAGAAGCGCTTGAAATCATGCGCCACAGTACTGCACACTTAATGGCCCAGGCGATCAAGCGCCTGTATAAAAACGTGAAGCTCGGGGTCGGCCCGGTTATCGAAAACGGCTTCTACTACGACGTGGATTTGGAAGAAGCGCTGACTCCGGAAGACCTTCCGAAGATTGAGAAGGAAATGAAAAAAATCGTCGGGGAAAATCTGCCGATCGTAAGAAAAGAAGTCAGCCGAGAGGAAGCCAGAGCCCTGTTTGCCGAAATCGGCGATGATCTGAAATTGGAACTGCTTGATGCGATTCCGGAAGGCGAGACGGTATCGATCTATGAGCAGGGCGAATTCTTCGATCTGTGCCGCGGTGTTCACGTTCCTTCGACGGGCAAAATCAAGGAGTTCAAGCTGCTGAGCCTTGCGGGGGCATACTGGCGCGGAGACAGCAACAACAAGATGCTCCAGCGCATCTATGGGACGGCTTTCTTCAAAAAAGCCGAGCTTGAAGAGCATCTTCGCCTCCTT
Organism: Bacillus sp. FSL R7-0646; assembly: GCF_037969865.1. Classification (NCBI taxonomy): domain Bacteria; kingdom Bacillati; phylum Bacillota; class Bacilli; order Caryophanales; family Bacillaceae; genus Bacillus; species Bacillus sp. FSL R7-0646. Next base: position 2,921,143 of record NZ_CP150217.1, on the reverse strand, counting down.
GAGGAAGCGAAAGAACGCGACCACAGAAAACTCGGAAAAGAACTGAAGCTGTTCGCCAATTCGCAAAAAGTCGGCCAGGGTCTGCCGCTTTGGCTGCCAAAGGGTGCGACCATCAGACGCGTCATCGAGCGCTATATCGTTGACAAAGAGCTCGCGCTCGGCTATGAGCACGTGTACACCCCTGTCCTCGGCAGCAAAGACCTGTATGAAACATCAGGCCACTGGGATCATTATCAAGACGGCATGTTCCCGCCGATGGAGATGGACAATGAAACACTTGTGCTTCGTCCGATGAACTGTCCGCACCATATGATGATTTATAAAAACGACATTCACAGCTACCGTGAGCTTCCGATCCGGATCGCCGAGCTCGGAACGATGCACCGCTATGAAATGTCAGGGGCTCTTTCAGGGCTGCAGCGCGTCCGCGGAATGACGCTGAATGACGCCCACATTTTCGTCCGTCCAGATCAAATCAAAGACGAGTTCATTCGAACTGTCCGCCTGATTCAGGATGTATACGAAGACTTCGGACTGGAAGAGTATTCATTCCGCTTGTCTTACCGCGACCCTGAAGATACAGAGAAATACTACGATGACGATGAAATGTGGAACAAAGCGCAATCGATGCTGAAGGAGGCGATGGACGAGATCGGCCATGATTATTACGAAGCTGAAGGGGAAGCGGCCTTCTACGGACCGAAGCTTGACGTTCAGGTCAAAACAGCAATCGGCAAAGAGGAAACTCTGTCAACTGTTCAGCTGGACTTCCTTCTTCCTGAAAAATTCGATCTGACATATGTCGGGGAAGACGGAAAACCTCATCGTCCGGTCGTCATTCACAGAGGTGTCGTATCGACAATGGAACGCTTTGTCGCTTTCTTAATTGAGGAGCATAAAGGCGCATTGCCGACATGGCTTGCCCCTGTTCAGTTCCAGGTCATCCCTGTATCGCCGTCTGTGCATCTTGACTACGCCAAAAAAGTTCAAGAGCGCCTGCAGCGTGAAGGGCTTCGCGTTGAAGTCGATACCCGCGACGAGAAAATCGGCTATAAAATCCGTGAAGCGCAGATGCAAAAAATCCCTTACATGCTTGTCGTCGGCGACCAGGAAGTTGAAAACGAAGCCGTCAACGTCCGCAAATACGGAGAGCAAAAATCAGAAACGGTTGCAATTGCAGACTTTATCAAAAAAGCCGTTGCTGAAGCAAAGAAATAAACAAGAAAAAAGCATGATTCCCGCCCGGGAGTCATGCTTTTTTGCTTAGCTTGTCCGCTGCTTGTCCGCGGAGGATATCGAACAGTTCGCTTAAATGGCTGATTTCGTGATCAGGTGCAACATCAGTTTCATTCTTTTTGCCTTTGCGGTTGACCCAGACGGTTTGGATGCCTGCTCTGGAAGCCCCGAGAATGTCGGTGTTCAAGTTGTCTCCGACCATCACGGCATCATCTTTTGTCATGCCGAGGAGGGTGAGGCAGTGTTCAAATATGCTTGGATCAGGCTTTCCTTTTCCAAATTCACCGGAAATCACGATTTCATTAAAATAAGGAGCAAGTTCCGGTACGCCTGCCAACTTTTCTTTCTGCAGGCTCGGATCGCCGTTTGTCAGCAAAAGAAGCTCTACTTTTCCTTTCAGCTCATCTAAAACGGCAAATGTTTCTTCATAAACAAAAGGGCTCTTTCGGCGCACTGCCGCAAAATATTCGCCGAGTTCTTCCCCGAAGGCGGGATCGTCGATGCCAAACGCCTTCAATCCGTTTGTCCATGCGTTTCTTCTGTATTCGGGAACAATTTTGTTCAGTTTTTGAAACCCTTCGCTGATCGGCTCGCTGAAGTTTGACCACAGTCCTTCAAATGGGTTGATGCCGATCATGACGGTGTATGGATATGTTTCATAAGACATGTAAAGCTTTCGCGCTGCTTCGCGCACGGCTGCTTCAAATTCTTCCGCATGGATTCCGTATTTTTCTTCAGCTTTAAGGCACGTTTTGGAAAATGCTGTGCTGACGCTTTTTTCATCCCAGAGCAATGTATCGTCTAAATCAAAAAATACGGCTTTCATCATCTTCTCCTCTGCCATTAATTTATAGAATTCTCTCATTTATTTTACAATAGATCAAAGGGATGTGAAAGAAATGATTTAAGAATGTGATGTAATGCAGTATCAAAGTATGAAAGCTTCTTGAATATGATAAAATGAAACGAAATCTATTGTTTGGAAAACGTTTCTAAGATCTATTTGATGATGGTGATGCTGGCCCATGCGCGGGAGGAAGAATCGTTTTATAGTTGAGGAGATGGAAGGAATGGTATTGTGAAAAAACGCTGGGTATTTTGGTGGATTTGCAACATATTGTGGACGGCCGTTTTTGTAATCGGAGCAGCTGTTGTTTGGCTGAGAGATGTTGATGGCGCTGGTGTTGCTCAAACACCTGAACTTAAATTAATAGCATTTATCGTTTTGTTAATTGCATTTATATTTCCATTCATCATTCAAGTTGTGTGGCTGATTGTTAATTTCAAAGTGGGAAGCAGCAAATAAGTAAACGGCGGCAGACAATTGCTGCCTTTTTTATTTTGCTCATGAAGCGGTTTTGGCCGTTAAAAGGTTTTAAAGCCATGCCGTCTCAAAGAGTGAATAAAGAGAGGTATGATAGAATAAGAGCAGATTCCGATTCAGAAAGAAAGCAAGGGGAAGTACATGGTCCAACTCATGATTATGATGCTGGAGAGAGTGGGGATCATCGTCATTCTGGGCTTTATGTTGGCCCATATGAAGGTGTTCCGTCAGCACCTACAGCATCCGGAAGGGTATAAGGGCAAGGGAGTTCTCATCTTTATTTTTTCCTTGTTCAGCATCATCAGCAACTATACAGGCATTGAAATCCGGGAGCGCGAGATTTTGAACAATGACTGGATTTTCGCAATCGACCCGTCAAGCTCGATTGCCAATACGAGAATTCTCGGCGTCGAAATCGGCGGCTTGATCGGAGGGCCGTTTGTCGGAGCGGGTGTCGGACTGCTCTCAGGCATTCACCGTTTTTCACTGGGAGGGACGACGGCTTTGAGCTGCGCGGTTTCTTCACTGCTGGCAGGTGTCATTGCGGGTTATATCGGCAGCTTTTTCAGGAATCGGCACCAGATGGTGACACCGCGGGTAGCCGCTCTTGCGGGCATTTGTATGGAGGGCCTGCAGATGCTTATGATTCTCGTGCTTGCAAAACCGCAGGCTGAGGCACTTGCGCTTGTTCAGATGATCGGCATTCCAATGACGATTGTCAACGGGACGGGCAGCTTTATTTTTCTATCGATCATTCAGTCTATTATCCGCAAAGAGGAACAGGCGCGGGCCGTTCAGACCCATAAGGTATTTTCGATAGCGGATCAGACGCTTCCTTTTTTCCGCCGGGGACTGAATGAGGATTCCTGCAAAAGCGCCGCTCTCATTATACACCGCATGACAGGGACGGATGCCGTATCGATTACGGATAGAGAGAACATTCTCGCTCATGTCGGAGATGGAGCAGATCATCATATTCCTTCGAAAAATCTGATCACCGGTTTATCGAAAAAAGTCATTCAAACCGGAAAGGTCATGAAAGTGAAGTCGCGCGATGAAATCGAGTGTGCGCACCGTTCCTGTCCGCTGCAGGCGGCGATCGTACTGCCGCTCTTCTCCAACCGCGAAACAATCGGCACGCTGAAGCTGTACTTCAAGCACCCGTCCGGTCTTAACCGTGTGACGGAAGAGCTGGCCGAAGGGCTTGCCATGCTTTTTTCCACTCAGCTAGAACTCGGTGAGGCTGAGCTGCAAAGCAAGCTTTTGAAAGATGCCGAAATCAAGGCGCTTCAGGCGCAGGTCAATCCGCACTTTTTATTTAATGCCATCCATACGATTTCTGCTCTGTGCAGGACAGATCCGGAAAAAACGCGAAAACTTCTCTTGCAGCTGAGCGTTTATTTTCGTTCCAATCTGCAGGGAGCCAGGCAGCTGATGATTCCGCTTTCAAAAGAGCTGAACCATCTGGAAGCCTATTTATCATTGGAGCAGGCCCGATTTCCGGGCAAGTATCATATTGATTTTCATATCGAGGACGGCCTTGAAAATATGGAAATCCCTCCTTTTATCTTGCAGCTGCTCGTTGAAAATGCGCTTCGCCATGCATTTCCGAGAAAACAAAAGGTATGCACGGTAAAAGTATGCGCTGTGAGAGAGCGGGACGGCGTTTTGATGAAGGTGTCAGACAACGGCAGGGGAATTAATCCGGAGATGCTTGGACAGCTGGGGCAGGCGCCCGCCCCTTCAAAGGAAGGAAATGGGACGGCGCTTTACAATGTGAACCAGCGGCTCACCGGTTTGTTCGGGCACCAGGCTGCTCTGCAGATTGCCAGCGAACTTGATAAAGGAACAGAGATATCCTTCAAGATTCCTTTTCAAACCGAAAGAGAGGGGAACAGAGATGCTCAAGGTATTAATCGTGGATGATGAAATGTTTGCGCGGGACGAGCTGAGATATTTACTAGAGCAGACTGAAGAAGTGGATGCGATTGACGAAGCTGAACATATCGAAGAAGCGTTTGACAAAATGGCGGATCGCAAACCCGATATCCTCTTCCTGGACATCGATCTGTCAGGGGAGAACGGTTTTGACATTGCGCAGCGGCTGAAAAAAATGTCGGCGCCTCCGGCTGTCGTTTTTGCGACCGCTTATGATGAATATGCGCTGAAAGCATTTGAAGTGGATGCGATTGATTATTTGACAAAGCCGTTTGATGAGGAGCGAATCAGACAGACAATCCACAAATATAAAAGGATGCGCCCCGGCAAACAGGAGGAGCGGCAGCTTGCAGGCCACCACAGGCTGGCTCTCAGCATTGACGAATCGATCGTCGTGCTCGATCCCGATGAAATCGTATATGCCGGGTTAGAAGGCGGACACGTCACAGTGAAGACTTTTGATCAGGCATACACGGTTCACGATACATTGGTTGTACTCGAACAAAAGCTTTCGCAGACGGCATTGATCAGGGTGCACAGAAGTTTTCTCGCAAATATGGATCATATTAAACAGGTCAAACCCTGGTTCAATTCGACATACAACCTCCTGATGAAAGACGGCTCCACGATCCCTGTCAGCCGTACATACGCGAAAGAGCTGAAAAAACGGCTGCATATGGTGTGAAAAAATGATCAGCGGCGGTGAAGGGCTTAATTCGTCTTTCACCGCCGTTTTTTAGCTAAAACATGCGCTGGAGCCCGGGGCGTCCTGCTTCAACGGCGAACTTGGCATAAGTTGAGGCTGGAGCGCCGGGACGTGTGATATAAGGAAGAACCTGAAAGTCGGCTTCGAGCTGCCGGGGCGTCAAGCGGCAGCGAACATAGCCGCGCTGTGCATTGTACAGTTTGACATGCGGGTTTCCGAGCCAGATCGGCGCCAAAGAATCGGTCTCGCTGCCGTCAGCGTCCGAAGATATCGAAGTTGTGATCAGCTCGGTTCCGATTGTCGCTGACCCCGCATCATCGAAGTCCGCTTTTAAGTCGGCGGCGGCATGTCTGTGGATATCCCCTGTCAGTACAACGGGGTTTTGGATGCCGTATGCCTTGTATGCGGAAAAAAGCCTGTCGCGGCAAGCGGGAAAGCCGTCCCACTGGTCTGTGCTGTACTCAACTCCAGGACCTGTGTCGCGGTCGATTTGAGCCAGCACGACTTGCTGGACTAAAAAGTTCCAAATCGTGTCAGACCGGCTCAAGCCGTGAAAAAGCCAGCGCTCCTGGTCAAATCCGAGTATGGAGCGGGATGGCTCAAGCCGTTCAGCCTCATTTGCCGGAAAATTATTGCGGTACTGCCGGGTGTCCAAAACATTGAATTCAGCCAGGTTTCCATAGCGGAACCGCCTGTACATCAGCATGTCAGGCCCCTTTGGAATCGATGTGCTGCGGATCGGGATATTTTCATAGAAAGCTTGATACGCCGCTGCGCGCAGCCGGAGAAAATCGTCCGGAGAAGCATTGTATTGCGAATGGATGCCGGCATAATTGTTTTCAACCTCATGGTCATCCATCGTCACAACCCAGGGAGCCAGCGCATGAATGGCCTGAAGGTCCGGATCTGTCTTAAAAAGAGAATATCTGAGTCTGTATTGGCTGAGGGTAACGGTTTTTGCGTTGTGGGTAGCGGATAAAGTCACATCGCGGAAAAGATTTTTAGCATTAATGGCATATTCATAAATATAGTCTCCGAGGAAAAAAACAACGTCCGGATGGTCTTCGGCCATATGCCGGTAAGCCGTAAAATACCCGTGGTACCAAGCTTGGCACGAGGCGAGGGCGAACGACATCCCCTTGATGTCGGCGTGCGGGGCAGGCGCGGTTTTTGTACGGCCTGTCCGGCTGATTTCCCTGCCCGCTTTAAACCTGTACCAATAATAGCTTCCCGGCTTTAAACCGTGCACTTCAACATGAACGGAGTGGGCAAGCTCAGCGAGCGCAGAGGACGTCCCGCGCTTCACCACTTTGTGAAAATGTTCATCTTCAGCTACTTCCCACTGAACAGGGACAGCTTTGTCAGGCATTCCCCCTAATCCGTCTTCGGCAAGCGGATCGGGGGCAAGCCTCGTCCAGATGACAAACCCGTCGGGATGCGGGTCTCCTGAAGCCACTCCAAGCTTGAATGGATAATCTGCAAATCGGGGCGCGCCTGCGGCGATTGAAGCGTCTTCAGGCATCAAGCCGCGCCTTGCCAAAGATGCAAATTCGCCAGACGGAACAAAGCGGCCTCCTCTTGAATGGTCCATGGGTCAGGGCCTCCTCATCAATTTCTCATTAACCACTATACGATCAGCTTAGCTTCATTAGCACATTCTGGAATTTAAATAATTGTGAAGAATTTGCAAAGCCGGAAGAGTGATTTGCATTTCAGCTTCCCATTTCTGCAATTGAGGGGCCGTATCCGGCAAGTTATTTTGAAAACGCTTTTTTGGGGAGGCTCTTTTTATATAATGAACCCAACACAGCCAAAGAGGTGAACGAAATGAAGGGTAAAAAAGAATACGGCTTTTTAACTCAGGCATTTATTTTTGCTGTTATGATGTTTATTTCAAACGGAATCGCCGCGGTTCTGCCCATCCCGATTCCTCCATCTGTCATCGGTTTGGTGCTGTTGTTTGCATTGCTGTGTACGAAAGTGCTGAAGCTTGAACAAGTTGAATCGCTCGGCACGGCGCTCACTTCGCTGATCGGCTTTTTGTTCGTTCCGTCGGGAATATCAGTGATGAATTCGCTCGGCGTCATGGAGAAATACGGATTGCCGATCGTCCTCGTGATTTTCCTGGCCACCGTCATTCTGCTTGCAGCGACAGGATTGTTTTCACAGTTCATTCTGTCTGTCGGCAAAAAGGACCGTCAAGACACACGAGTTGAACCAGCCAAAAAAACAGCATCTTGAATCAATAGGAGGTTCTTTACGCTATGACACCTTATTTCGGTATCGTCGTTTCACTGGCCGCATTTGGCACCGGCACTTTTTTATTTAAAAAATCAAATGGTTTTTTCTTATTCACGCCTCTGTTTGTCGCGATGATTCTTGGGATCGCGTTTTTAAAAATCGGCGGTTTTTCATATGAGGACTACAAGAGCGGCGGAGACATCATTAAGTTCTTTTTGGAGCCCGCCACAATTGCGTTCGCCATTCCTTTATATAAACAGGCGGACAAGTTGAAAAAGTATTGGCTGCAAATCCTTGGTGCCATTATTGCAGGCTCCGTCTGCTCGGTTGCCGTCGTCTATCTGATCGCAAACGCGCTCCATCTTGACGGAGCCGTCATGAAAAGCATGCTGCCCCAGGCCGCCACAACGGCGATTGCTCTTCCTTTATCAAAAGGGATCGGCGGGATTCAAGATATTACGGCCTTCGCCGTCATCTTTAACGCAGTGATCGTCTATGCGCTCGGCGCGCTTTTTTTGAAAATCTTCAAAGTGCAGCATCCGATCGCCAAAGGGTTGGCGCTCGGAACATCAGGACATGCCCTCGGCGTCGCCGTCGGAATTGAAATGGGGGAAGTCGAAGCGGCAATGGCGAGTATTGCAGTTGTCGTCGTCGGCGTCGTGACCGTGTTTGTCGTTCCGTTATGTGTTCAAATGATCGGCGGATAGAGCGGCTGAAAGAAAAATAAAAAAATAGCATTGCTATTTGAAATGTGTCCTGATATAATAGCAAATGTTGTGATAAATTTTATATCTTGACTTGCAGGATTTGTTTATGTAAGATGGATAATGAATTGAATATATATCAACAAGCAGAAGCACCCGCTTCTCACCTGATTGACACATTCTTGTAGTTGGCAGGTTAAACGTACATTTCTTATTTTTCTATGCAATGTTCGCAGTGTGGGTGTTTCGATGCCCGCACTTTTTGTTTGCCTGTGGAATGCAAAGAAACGGTCAAAATGAGTTGTGAAATCAATTCAAAGATTCTATGGAGGTGGCTCATTATTAGCAAAGATCAATTGGTTAATGAGGGTATCCGTGCGCGTGAAGTTCGTTTGATCGGACAAAATGGCGATCAGCTTGGGATCAAATCCCGCCAGGAAGCACTGGAAATTGCGGGTCGCGCAAATCTTGACCTTGTGTTGGTTGCAGCGAATGCAAAACCGCCTGTCTGCCGGATCATGGACTATGGAAAGTACAGATTCGAGCAGCAGAAGAAGGAAAAGGAAGCACGCAAAAATCAAAAAATCATTAACTTAAAAGAAGTTCGGCTGAGCCCTGGTATTGAAGAACACGACTTCAATACAAAGCTTCGCAACGCCATCAAGTTCCTGCAAAAAGGGGACAAAGTGAAAGCGTCCATCCGCTTTAAAGGCCGTGCGATCACGCATAAAGAAATCGGGCAGCGCGTGCTGGACCGTTTTTCAGAAGCCTGCGCGGAAGTGGCGACTGTTGAAACGAAGCCGAAAATGGACGGCCGCAGCATGTTCCTGGTGCTCGCGCCTAAAACTGAAAAGTAATTAAGGAGGAAACATCCATGCCAAAAATGAAAACTCACCGCGGATCTGCGAAACGTTTTAAAAAGACAGGTTCCGGGAAACTGAAACGTTCTCATGCATATACAAGTCACTTGTTCGCAAATAAATCTCAAAAACAAAAGCGCAAGCTTCGCAAAAGCGCAGTCGTAAGCGCCGGCGATTTCAAACGCATCAAGCAGCAGCTTGCCAACATTAAGTAATTTCGGAAAAGGTATAATTAGGAGGGAAATCTAATGCCAAGAGTAAAAGGCGGAACTGTTACACGCAAACGTCGTAAAAAGGTTCTCAAATTAGCAAAAGGTTATTTTGGTTCAAAACATACATTATATAAAGTAGCTAACCAGCAGGTTATGAAATCAGGAAACTACGCTTTCCGCGACCGTCGTCAGAAAAAGCGCGATTTCCGCAAACTTTGGATCACTCGTATCAATGCTGCAGCGCGCATGAACGGTCTTTCTTACAGCCGTTTAATGCACGGTCTTAAGCTTTCCGGTATCGAAGTAAACCGCAAAATGCTTGCTGACCTTGCTGTAAACGATCTGAACGCATTCAATCAGCTTGCAGACGCTGCTAAAGCGCAATTGAATAAATAATTGAAAAAAGGCCGGGCTCCGGCCTTTTTCTTTTGTTCTTCGAGCAGGATGTAAAACGATTCGGGGAGGCCGGCCGCAGCAGGCGCCCAAACCGAAAAACAAGGGGAAAATGAACAATTGACTCTCATATGGATATACATGATCCTCATAAACGGATACGGTTTTTTCTTAATGAAAGCCGATAAGCAAAAAGCGGTCAGAGGCAAATGGAGGGTGTCTGAGCGCCGCATCTGGCTCGTTGCGGCTGCTTTTGGCTCCGCAGGCGTCTGGTTCGGGATGATGCGGTTCAGACATAAGACAAAACACCTTTCCTTCAGGCTCGGCATTCCTTTTTTGCTCGGCGTGCAAGCTGTTTTGACCGGCTTTTATATGATGAATTAAAAAAGCAGACGAGGCTTTATTGCTCTTCTGCTTTTTTGTTTTTCCACTTTTGGATGTTCGAATCCCAGTCGATTTTGCAATCGGGATAGTGCTCTTTAATATTTTCTTCAAGTTCCGCGAAGTCTTCTTCCGTAAAAGAGCTGAGCTTTTTTTCAGGCGCTTCCGTCCATACAAAAATCGTATGGATGAACAGCGGATGGTCTTTTGAAGGAATGTGTTTTTCTCCTTCGAAAAGCACGCCTTTAAATGTCAGCTTGAGATTTTTGCGTGTATTCTTTTGTTCGTCCAAAACATAAAAGTGCTTTTTTGCCTGTGCTGATTTCAGCCTTCTGTCCGGGCTCCCCAAAAATTGAACGGCCCTGTACACGACGTAGACCAAAAGCGCCAGCAAAGCCAGTCTCAATATGATGACAATCATGTTAAAACAGAACCTCCCTTGAAAGTAATTTTGAGTATATCCCAATATATACGAACCAGTTCCCGCAAGGTTTCATTTTTTAACCAAAAAAGCTGTAAACGATATTGGTCGTATTGAAAAGGGATGTTTCTGTATAATAGTAAATGAGGGTTAATTAAGGAGGCTGTATAGAGATGGCAAAGCTTGATGAAACATTGATGATGCTAAAGGAATTAACTGATGCAAAAGGAATTCCGGCGAATGAAAAAGAACCCAGACAAGTCATGAAATCGTACATAGAACCGTTTGCCGACGAGGTTACGACAGACAGACTGGGAAGCTTAATCGCAAAAAAGACCGGACAGGCTGACGGACCGAAGATTATGATTGCCGGCCATCTTGATGAGGTCGGTTTTATGGTTACGCGGATCGATGACAGGGGCTATCTCCGCTTTCAGACGGTCGGAGGCTGGTGGAGCCAGGTCATGCTGGCGCAGCGTGTGACGGTCGTGACAAAGAAAGGCGACATCACCGGTATCATCGGTTCAAAGCCTCCTCATGTCCTGTCTCAGGAGGCGAGAAAAAAATCGGTCGATATTAAAGATATGTTTATCGACATCGGGGCGTCGAGCAGGGAGGAAGCGATGGAATGGGGCGTTCTTCCGGGAGACCAGGTCGTCCCTTACTTTGAATTTACGGTGATGAATAATGAAAAAATGCTGCTTGCCAAAGCATGGGACAACCGTATCGGCTGCGCGATCGCAATCGACGTGCTGAAAAACCTGAAAGGAGCCGATCATCCGAATGTCGTCTACGGCGTCGGAACCGTACAAGAGGAAGTAGGGCTGAGAGGCGCGAAAACAGCCGCGCATACGATCAAGCCTGATATCGCTTTCGGTGTCGACGTGGGAATTGCGGGTGATACGCCTGGTATTACCGAAAAAGAGTCGGCAAGCAAAATGGGAAAAGGCCCGCAGATCATACTTTATGATGCATCAATGGTGTCCCATAAAGGGCTTCGCGACTTTGTAACGAATGTGGCAGATGAAGCCGGCATTCCGTATCAATTTGACGCCCTCTCAGGCGGAGGAACAGATTCAGGATCAATCCACCTTACCGCGAACGGAGTGCCTGCCCTGTCGATCACGATCGCGACGAGGTATATCCATACGCACGCGGCCATGCTTCACCGGGATGACTATGAACATGCGGTAAAATTAATTACCGAAGTCATTAAACGACTGGATAAAGAGACGGTTCAAAACATTACGTTTGACTGATGAAAGAGCAGGCTGACAGCTTATCTTACAAGCTGTCAGCTTTTTTTGTTTTTTGGAATGTTAAAGACAGCGCTTACATATATAAACATTGTTCGAAAAATTGACAAAGAAAGGGAGGCATTGTTTTTTTCATTACAAGAACAGGAGTGTGAGCTGAATGAAAAATGTGTTGCGGAAAATGTCTTTGGCGGCCTTGATATTCGGACTGCTGCTGTCTTTTTCGATGCCTGAATCAGGCAAAGCGGCGTTTTGGGACACAAAAGGGGACAATTTCATCCATGACCCTTCTATCATTAAAGAGGGAAATACATGGTATACATTTGGAACAGGGCTCGGCACAGGGCTGCGTGTCATTAAGTCAACAGACGGGAGAAACTGGAGTGCTGCCCCGAGTATTTTTCCAACTCCATTGTCATGGTGGAAGATGTACGTACCAAATCATGAACCGCATCAATGGGCACCGGATATCAGCTACTATAACGGCCGGTATTGGCTGTACTACTCGGTTTCGTCTTTCGGTTCAAACACATCAGCGATAGGGCTCGCATCGACAGACCGGATTTCATCCGGCCAATGGCGGGATGACGGGCTGGTCATCAGGTCGACATCCGGCGATCAGTTTAATGCCATTGACCCTGATCTGGTCATTGACAAAGACGGAAACCCCTGGCTCTCATTCGGTTCCTTCTGGAGCGGCATTAAGCTGACAAGGCTTGATAAAAACACGATGAAACCGACGGGAAGCCTGTATTCGATCGCCTCAAGGCCGAATAACGGAGGAGCGGTTGAAGCCCCGAACATTACCTACAAAGACGGCTACTATTACTTATTTGTCTCGTTTGACAGCTGCTGCAAAGGGGTGGACAGCACATATAAAATAGCCTATGGCCGTTCAACGAGCATTACGGGACCCTATTATGATAAAAGCGGCAAAAATATGATGAACGGCGGAGGGACGATCCTGGACTCCGGCAATGACCGCTGGAAAGGGCCGGGACATCAGGATGTTCTGAACAACTCGATCCTTGTCAGGCATGCTTACGACGCGCTGGACAATGGTGTATCAAAGCTGCTCATCAATGACTTGTACTGGGATTCCCAAGGGTGGCCGACTTATTAACAGCAGATGACGGGCGGTTTCCGCCCGGTTTTTTTGTTCTGAAATCTGTCAAAAAAAATAAAAAACATACCGGAAATTAAATTGACAGTTTTTTTCATAATGATATAATGAAGTTGTTCGTACAAATATGTTTTTGATGTTAGTTGTACGTACATATAATCGCGATACAGTTTGAGATCAAGGTATGATTTATGTTTTTTTGTAAGCGTTTTAATAGTTTGCTATTCTACACAGACACCATAAAGACGAGGAGGAGGAAGCTATTTGATTCAGGCAAAGACGCATGTGTTTTGGTTTGTGACAGGCAGCCAGCATTTATATGGCGAAGAGGCGGTACAAGAGGTAGAAGAGCATTCCAAAATGATCTGCAACGGATTAAATGACGGAGATTTAAGGTTTCAAGTCGAGTACAAAGCGGTGGCCACTTCGCTGGACGGCGTCAGAAAACTGTTTGAAGAGGCGAACCGGGACGAAGAGTGCGCAGGCATCATCACCTGGATGCATACGTTTTCACCGGCCAAAATGTGGATTCCCGGCCTTTCCGAGCTGAATAAGCCGCTGCTCCATTTTCATACCCAGTTTAACCGGGACATTCCGTGGGATAAAATCGACATGGATTTCATGAATATTAATCAGTCTGCCCACGGCGACCGCGAATACGGTTTTATCGGAGCGAGATTGGGCATTCCTCGAAAAGTAATCGCCGGATATTGGGAAGACAGAGAAGTAAAGCGCTCGATCGACAAATGGATGAGCGCAGCGGTCGCATATATTGAAAGCCGCCATATCAAAGTCGCCCGATTTGGGGACAACATGCGGAATGTGGCGGTAACAGAAGGAGATAAGATTGAAGCGCAGATTCAGCTTGGCTGGTCTGTCGACGGATATGGAATCGGCGATCTCGTCACGGAGATCAATGCTGTATCAGAACAGAGTCTAAGCGAGCTCATCTCCGAATATGAGGAGCTTTATGAGTGGCCGGAAGGCGAAGCGGCAAGGGAATCCGTCAAGGAGCAGGCGCGGATTGAGCTTGGATTAAAGCGCTTTCTTTCGAGCGGAGGCTATACGGCCTTTACGACAACCTTTGAAGACCTCCACGGCATGAAGCAGCTTCCGGGTTTGGCTGTTCAGCGGCTGATGGCTGAAGGCTATGGCTTCGGAGGAGAAGGAGATTGGAAAACGGCTGCGCTTGTCAGGATGATGAAAATGATGGCCGGCGGAAAAGAAACGTCATTTATGGAGGATTACACGTACCATTTTGAACCGGGCAATGAAATGATCCTCGGCTCCCACATGCTTGAAGTGTGCCCTTCGATTGCCGAACACAAACCGAGAATTGAAGTCCATCCGCTGTCAATGGGTGCAAAGGATGATCCGGCGCGGCTCGTGTTTGACGGAATTGCAGGTCCTGCGGTCAATGTCTCCCTTATTGATTTGGGCGGACGTTTCAGGCTTGTCATCAATAAAGTGGAAGCTGTGAAGGTTCCGCATGATATGCCGAATCTTCCGGTGGCGCGCGTACTTTGGAAGCCTCAGCCGTCTCTGAGAACATCGGCTGAAGCGTGGATTTTGGCTGGCGGTGCTCACCATACATGCCTTTCGTACCAGCTGACAGCCGAGCAGATGCTCGATTGGGCCGAAATGTCGGGCATTGAAGCGGTGTTGATCAATCGTGATACAACGATTTTAAATCTTCGCAATGAACTCAAATGGAGTGAAGCTGCATATCGGCTTCGCAAGTTTTAAGGGGGTGAGGACTTATCCCTTACACAATCGGAGTTGACTTTGGAACATTGTCAGGGCGTGCAGTTCTCGTCGATGTCCGGACAGGTGAGGAAATCGCGACAGCTGTCAAAGAGTACACGCACGGGGTGATAGACCGGGAGCTTCCGGTCTCAAAGCGAAAGCTTCCGAGAGACTGGGCGCTCCAGCATCCGGCCGATTACATTGAAGTGCTGGAGGAAACGATTCCGAGCCTTTTGAAACAGTCAAAAGCGGATCCGAAAGAAATCATCGGAATCGGAATCGATTTCACGGCTTGCACGATTTTGCCCGTTGACGAGAACGGGACTCCTCTTTGTATGAGGGAAGAGTATGCGTCGGAACCGCACAGCTATGTGAAGCTTTGGAAGCACCATGCTGCACAGGAGCAGGCGAATCGCTTAAATCAAATCGCGGAAGAAAGAAATGAACCTTTTCTTCAAACATACGGCGGGAAAATTTCTTCCGAGTGGCTCGTTCCAAAAGTGATGCAAATCGCGGAAGAAGCGCCTGACATTTATGATGCCGCAGCCGAGATCATGGAAGCGGCCGACTGGATCGTCTATATGCTGTGCGGAACCAGAAAGCGCAACAATTGCACAGCGGGTTATAAAGCGATTTGGAACAATAAGAGCGGCTATCCTTCCGACGATTTCTTCGCAAGCCTGCATCCGAAGCTGAAAAATATCGTTCGGGAAAAACTAACGGAGGATATTTATTCTGTAGGCGAAAAAGCGGGCGGACTGACTGAAGAAATGGCCGGGAAGACAGGGCTTCTGGCAGGTACGGCGGTCGCTGTCGCAAATGTTGATGCTCATGTGTCGGTTCCGGCGGTCGGCATCACAGAGCCGGGCAAGATGCTGATGATCATGGGAACGTCTACCTGTCACATGCTGCTCGGCGAGGATGTCAGGATGGTGCCGGGAATGTGCGGCGTCGTTGAAGACGGGATTCTGCCGGGCTATGTCGGCTATGAAGCGGGCCAATCGTGCGTTGGCGACCATTTTCATTGGCTGATTCAACACTTTGTTCCAGAAGCGTATTTGAAAGAAGCCGAAGCCGAAGGGATTTCCATTTACGAACTGCTGTCTCAAAAGGCCGGCAGTCTCCAAATCGGTGAAAGCGGTTTGCTTGCATTGGATTGGTGGAACGGAAACCGTTCAACACTCGTTGATGCCGATCTGACGGGAATGCTGCTCGGTATGACCCTTGCCACTAAGCCTGAAGAGATATACCGTGCATTGGTTGAAGCGACTGCCTGCGGGACGAGGATCATTATTGAAACGTTCAGACAAAGCGGCGTGCCGATCGAGGAGCTGTATGCCGCAGGAGGAATCGCCGAAAAAAATCCGTTTATCATGCAGGTTTACGCGGATGTCACCAACATGGAAATCAAAATTTCCGGATCTCCGCAGGCGCCGGCTTTAGGTTCAGCGATATTCGGAGCGCTCGCGGCCGGAAGCATGAACGGCGGTTACGACCATATCGAAGAAGCAGTCGCACATATGGGCAAGATCAAGGATAAAACGTACAAACCAATTCCTGAAAACGTTTCCTTATACGATCAGCTTTATGCGGAATATAAGGAGCTTTACACGTACTTCGGAAAGCAAAACAATGTGATGAAACGCCTTAAAAAATTGAAAAACATCCAGTCCCTTAGTTCTGACCCCGGTAAAGCGATGGCTTAGAGGGAGGAGAAAACTGTGCTGGAATCTTTGAAAGAACAAGCATTAAAAGCGAATTTGCAGCTTGAAGAATACCGGCTTGTCACCTTTACATGGGGAAATGTCAGCGGTATTGACCGGGAGAATAAGCTGGTCGTCATCAAGCCGAGCGGTGTCAAATACAGCGATTTGAAAGCCGAAGATTTAGTGGTTCTGAATATGGACGGCGAGATTGTGGAAGGGGATCTGAAGCCATCTTCCGATACGCCGACACACCTCTATCTTTACCGGCAGTTTCAATCGATCGGCGGGATCGTCCATACGCATTCCCCGTGGGCGACAAGCTGGGCTCAGTCAGGGAAGGACATTCCGTCGCTCGGAACGACTCATGCCGACTACTACCACGGCGACATTCCGTGTACACGGGAAATGGATCCCGATGAAATCAGGAGTCAATACGAGCTGAATACAGGAAAAGTGATTGTAGAGACGTTCCGGCATCTTGACCCCCTGGAGGTGCCCGCCGTTCTCGTGAACAATCACGGGCCGTTTTGCTGGGGAAAAGACGCCTTAACTGCCGTACACAATGCCGTCGTCCTGGAAGAAGTCGCCAAGATGGCGTACCGCTCCCTGATGCTGAATCCGTCTCTTAAGCGGATTAAGAGCGCTTTGCAGGATAAGCATTATTTTCGAAAGCACGGGGCAGACGCCTATTACGGCCAATAGAGGAGGGAAGCTGCCAATGAATGACTTGATCTCTTATGTGAAAAAAACTTTGGGCGCATGCGAATGCGGAACCGTCCACCACCCGCTTACAGTCGAAAAAATCGCGATCGGCGACAATGCTGTTGAGCAAGAGCTGCCCGCTTTCGTGAAATCGGCTTCCTATAAAAAAGCCGCTGTCATTTATGATGAAACAACCGGACGGTTAGCCGGCAAGCGGATTGCCTCTCTTCTTGAGGAAACGGCTGAAACGGTTCCGGTGCTGCTGGAAGCTAATGAAGCGGGCGATGTGACGGCGGATGAGCAAACATTGGTGAGTGCATTGATCGGTGTACCGATTGATGCGGATGTACTAATTGCGGCCGGAGCGGGCACGATTCACGACATCGTCAGGTTTTGCGCCTATCAGCGCGGCATTCCGTTTATTTCAGTTCCTACGGCTCCGTCGGTTGACGGTTTTACTTCAGCCGGCGCACCGCTGATTTTAAAAGGAAAGAAACAGACGGTTCAAACGACAGCGCCGATCGCGCTTTTTGCCGATTTGGAGCTCTTGTGTCAAGCGCCGCAGAACATGGTAGCCGCAGGTTTTGGCGATATGCTCGGCAAGGTGACGTCGCTTGCGGATTGGGAGATTTCCCGCTTGCTTGCCGGCGAGCCGTATTGTCCGGCCGCCAGCCGGCTCACGAGGGAAGCGCTTGATCAATGTCTTGACCGAAAAGATGACATCGCCGCCAAGATGCGGGATGGGATTGAGAAATTGATGGAATCGCTGATCCTTTCTGGCCTAGTCATGCTGGTTCTCGACCATTCAAGGCCGGCTTCCGGCGGCGAGCACCATCTTTCCCACTACCTTGAAATGAAAGCGCTGGAGAACAATAAGCGGCAAGTGCTCCACGGTGCTAAAGTCGGCTGCAGCGCGATTATGCTGACTGACATTTACCGATCTCTTATCGGTGCAAGCCTGGGTGATCAACACGCTGAGCAAGCGATTCGCTCCGTTTATGAAAAGCTCCCTGACGGTAAGAAAATGGCAGAGTGGATGAGGCGTATCGGCGGGCCTGTATCATTCAAAGAACTCGATGTTGAAGAAGAGCTGGTGAGAGAAGCGCTCGCATACGCCCATCAGCTCAGAGACCGGTATACGGGACTGAAAATCATCAATCAATACGGCCTTTTGCCGGGGCTTTTAGGCAAAGGACCAGGCGTGAAAGGGGGTTAAAATGTGAAAAGGTTCCTTTCATCTATCTTTATGGTCACGGTCGCTGTATGTTTGCTTTTATCGGGGTGCAAGGCGAGTCCTGCCTCCGATCAAGCGGACGGCACCGAACTGACATTTTGGACATTCAACGGCCTTCATGAACAGTTTTATGCTGAGATGGTGAAAGAATGGAACAAAAAGTATCCCGAGCGAAAAATCAAATTAAATACAGTGGTGTATCCGTATGGACAGATGCATGACAATTTATCTATCTCGCTTTTAGCCGGGAAAGGGGTTCCAGATATTGCCGATGTTGAGCTGGGGCGCTATTCGAACTTTTTGAAGGGCTCTGACATTCCTCTTACCGATTTAACGCCGCTTGTGGAGGACGAACGCGACAAGTTTGTTGAAGCGAGGCTGACGCTCTACAGCAAGAACGGCAAGCTTTACGGACTTGACACACATGTCGGAACAACCGTGATGTATTACAACATGGAAATGATGAATAAAGCAGGCGTTGATCCGGACGACATCAAAACATGGGAAGATTACAGGGAAGCGGGCAAAAAGGTCGTCAAAGCTCTCGGAAAGCCGATGACGACGATTGAAACGACCGACCCGAATTCATTTCTGCCGCTGGTTTCCCAGCAGGGATCCGGTTACTTTGATGAGCAGGGGCGGTTGACATTAAACAATGAGACAAACGTGAAAACGCTCGAATTTTTAAAGACTTTAATTGAGAAAGACAAAATTGCCGTCACAACGCCCGGAGGCAATCATCACAGTGAAGAGTATTACGGATTTATGAACCAAGGCGGCGCGGCGTCTGTCTTAATGCCGATCTGGTATATGGGCCGTTTTTTGGATTATATGCCTGACTTGAAAGGGAAAATCGCGATCAGACCGCTGCCGGCATGGGAAGAAGGGGGAGACCGCTCAGCGGGAATGGGCGGAACGGCCACCGTGATTCCAAAACAGGCGAAACAGGTCGATCTGGCCAAGGATTTCTTGAAATTTGCCAAAGCGTCAAAAGAAGGCAACATCAAGCTGTGGACCGTGCTCGGGTTCGATCCGCTCAGATGGGATGTGTGGGACTCGGACGAATTGAAAAAACCAAATCAATATACAGAATACTTTCAAAACGGACAACACATCTTTTCCGTGCTTCTTGACATAAAGGATGAGATCAATCCGCTTTACCTTACTGAGGATTATGCGAAGACTTCCGATCTCGTCAACAGAAACATACTGTACGAAGCGCTCAAAACGAAGAGCAAAACACCGAAAGAAGCATTGGACAAAGCAGCAGCTGAAGTGAAAGGGCAATAGTCTTTCATTACTGTAAAGCGAGGCGATAACTTGAAGACTGTTAAAACAGATACAGTGCATTCGTTTCCGCCGGTGAGCAGAAAAAGAAAGATCAGACGTTTATTATATTCAGCAAAAGCCGCACCCTACATTTTTACAGCACCTTTTGTACTCTCCTTTTGCATATTTTTTCTTTATCCGCTTATCAGCGTCGTCATCATGAGTTTTCAAAGCATTCTCCCCGGGGAAGTCCGCTTCATCGGGACGGAGAACTATAAAGCATTAAACAATCCTACATTTTATACCGCACTATTCAACACCGTAAAATACACCTTTTGGACATTGCTGATTTTAATACCTGTTCCTCTTATTCTGGCAGTCTTTTTAGATTCTAAACTCGTAAAGGTTAAAAACGTGTTCAAATCGGCTTTATTCATCCCGGCTCTGACTTCAACCATTGTGGCGGGGATTATTTTCAGGCTGATTTTTGGAGAAATGGATACATCCCTGGCGAATTCGATATTGGCTAAGCTCGGAGGTTCGCCGTACAACTGGCTGAACAATGAACATACCGGCATGTTTTTAATGGTGATGCTCGCATCTTGGAGATGGATGGGGATCAATGTCCTGTACTTTTTGGCGGGCTTGCAGAACGTTCCGAAAGAATTGTATGAAGCTGCCGAAATCGACGGGGCAGGCACGTTCAAGAAGTTTTACCATATTACGCTTCCGTTTTTAAAGCCCGTCAGCGTCTACGTGCTGACGATCAGCATCATCGGCGGCTTCCGGATGTTTGAAGAAAGCTACGTGCTGTGGCAGAACAACTCTCCGGGCAACATCGGCCTGACGATGGTCGGATACATTTATCAGCAGGGGCTTGCCTATAACAACATGGGCTACGGATCGGCGCTCGGCATCGTGCTCTTGATCATCATTTTCATCTGCAGCCTCATTTCATTAAAGCTGTCTGGATCTTTTAAAAAGGAGGGCTATTAATGCGTCCTGCCGGAGGCCTCAACATTGCGAAAGCAGCTCTGTTTCTGCTGTTTGCGATATTAAGCTTTTTGTTTGTGTTTCCGCTCTTCTGCCTTGTACTCGGCTCGCTCAAGCCATCTTCGGAATTGCTGCGCTTCGGCCTGAATTTAAAGCTGAGCCCTGAAATCCTGAGCCTTGACAATTACACTTACTTGTTTAACGGAGGCAGCATTTATTTTCAATGGTTTTCGAACAGCTTGATTCTCGTGGTGATATCCACCGTGCTGACGCTCTTGTTTTCTTCAATGGTCGGATACGGGCTTGCCGTCTACGACTTTAAAGGAAAAAATCTCTTGTTCGTAGCCGTGCTCCTGATCATGATGGTGCCGATCGAAATTCTCATGCTGCCTTTATTTAAAATGACGGTTTCTCTTCATATTGTCGACACATACGCCGGTGTGATCCTGCCGTTTATCGTCTCGCCTGTAGCCGTGTTTTTCTTCAGACAGTATGCGCTCGGCCTGCCGAGAGATTTGCTTGATTCCGCGAGAATGGACGGCTGCACAGAGTTCGGCATTTACTTCA
This sequence comes from Bacillus sp. FSL R7-0646, assembly GCF_037969865.1. Lineage (NCBI taxonomy): Bacteria > Bacillati > Bacillota > Bacilli > Caryophanales > Bacillaceae > Bacillus > Bacillus sp. FSL R7-0646. The sequence continues at coordinate 2,900,131 of NZ_CP150217.1, read as the reverse complement.
GGATCATGGCGCCCTTGATGAAGCCGGCATTTGGAGCGATGATCATTCTTCAATCCTTAAACAGCTGGAACAACTTCTTATGGCCGCTGATCGTTTTGCGATCGAAAGAAATGTTTACGCTCCCAATCGGACTGTCCGCTTTGCTCAGTCCGTACGGGAACAATTATGACATGTTGATTTCGGGTTCTGTGCTGGCGATTCTGCCCGTGATTCTCATCTTCCTGTTCTTCCAGAAGTACTTTATATCAGGTTTGACGGCGGGCGGAATCAAAGGCTGATCCACTATATATCATCTTGAAAGGAATGATTTAACATGACTGTACACAAAGCGAAGATGACGATTGACAAGGAATATAAGGTGGCAGAGATTGATAAGCGAATTTACGGCTCCTTTATCGAGCATCTCGGCAGAGCCGTTTATGAAGGCATTTATGAGCCTGATCATCCTGAAGCTGACGAATCAGGCTTTCGGAAAGATGTCATTAAACTAGTCAGAGAACTAAAGGTGCCGTTTATCAGGTATCCCGGCGGAAACTTTGTATCTGGATATAACTGGGAGGATGGAGTCGGACCTGTCGAACAGCGGCCGACAAGACTTGATTTGGCGTGGGCGACAACCGAGCCGAACTTAATCGGTACGAACGAATTTATGGATTGGGCAAAGCTTGTCGGGGCAGAGGTGAATATGGCCGTCAACCTCGGAACGAGAGGAATTGATGCCGCACGCAACCTAGTAGAATATTGCAACCATCCGTCAGGATCGTACTACAGCGACTTGAGAAAATCCCACGGATATAAGGAACCGCATAAAATTAAAACATGGTGCCTCGGCAATGAAATGGACGGTCCATGGCAAATCGGCCATAAAACAGCGGCCGAATACGGAAGACTTGCTGCTGAAGCCGCGAAGGTGATGAAATGGACGGACCCGTCGATCGAGCTTGTCGCCTGCGGAAGTTCGGGAAGCGGAATGCCGACATTCATCGACTGGGAAACGACCGTGCTTGACCATACGTACGAACACGTCGAGTACATCTCGCTTCACTCGTATTACGGCAACCGCGACAATGATCTTCCAAACTATTTGGCGAGATCGCTAGACATGGATCACTTTATCAAAACGGTCATCTCAGTCTGCGACTATATGAAAGCGAAAAAGAAAAGCAAGAAAACGATTCACCTTTCATATGATGAGTGGAATGTCTGGTATCACTCGAATGAAAAAGACAAAGAAGCTGAACGCTGGGCGAAAGCGCCGCACCTTCTTGAAGACATCTACAACTTTGAGGATGCGCTTCTCGTCGGCTGTATGCTGATTACGATGCTCAAGCATGCCGACCGCGTGAAAATCGCCTGTCTGGCTCAGCTTGTCAATGTCATCGCGCCGATTATGACAGACAAAGGGGGAGAAGCATGGCGTCAGACCATTTTCTATCCGTTTATGCACGCTTCCGTCTACGGCAGAGGAACGGTACTGCAGACGGCGGTATCGTCTCCAAAGTATGATGCGAAAGACTTTACGGATGTGCCGTACTTGGAGTCCGTGTCTGTTTTCAATGAAGAAGCCGAGGAATTAACCGTTTTTGCCGTCAACCGCGCAACAGACGCCGGCCTTGAAATGGAAGCCGATATGAGAAGCTTTGAAGGGTACAGTGTCTCTGAGCACATCGTTCTGGAACACGAAGATCATAAAGCGACGAATGAAAAAGACCGCAACAACGTCGTTCCGCACAGCGGCGGAGACGCCAAAGTATGTGACGGCAGGCTGACGGCTCACCTTCCGAAGCTTTCCTGGAATGTGATCAGAATGAAGAAACAATGATTGAAAAACCGGCCCGAAGAGGCCGGTTTTTTCAGATGAAAAAAAGGCTTCAGCAAATATGCCGAAGAATAAGTTAAAACGGGAGGAGGATTTATGAAGACGTTTTTTTCGGCTGCGTACTGTTTTTTGATGTACGCATTTTTAGCATACCTTTGGCTTCTGTTTATCACGGCGATCCTTGACCGGCCCCGGTTTCTTAATCACTCACTTTTAGAGGCGGGCGTCATCTTGATCGGCACCATTTTGTTTTTTTCGCTGTCCCACCATTTCTCAGCTTCGCTTGTCAAAACAAATGTCAATCGAATCGCGGGGACCGCCGCTTTTTGTCTAGTGATGGCCGTTCATTTTTTTATCGTTCCGTTATGCTGACAGAAAAAAGGCGGATATCCGATGATACCCGCCAATTACGCCTTAAAAAAGGCAGCAGATGAAGCTTGTGTCTATTTTATTCTTATTATTCCTATTAGTCAACTATGTTTTAATTATCGGGACTGAAAAAACGCGCAAAAGATGATTGCGCTTACAAAAAATATGAGCTATGTTAAAAAAGAGACAAAGGGGGGGAGGAATTGGATGAATGCAATAACAATTGTGATCGCTTCCATCTGTATTTTGGCGATCGCCTATCGTTTGTACGGAACATTTATGATGGTGAAAGTGTTGAAGGTTGATGACGACAAGCCGACTCCTGCCCATCTTCAGAAAGACGGCAAAGATTATGTGCCGACGAACAAATGGGTGTCTTTCGGCCACCACTTTGCGGCCATCGCAGCCGCGGGGCCGCTTGTCGGGCCGATCTTGGCGGCGCAGTTCGGCTACTTGCCGGGGCTGTTGTGGCTCCTGATCGGAGCGGTCATCGGGGGCGCCGTGCATGATATTGTTGTTCTATTTGCGTCGATGCGGAGGAAGGGAAAGTCGCTTTCAGAAGTGGCGAAAGAAGAGCTCGGGCCTGTTGCGGGATTTTGCACGGGGCTTGCGATGCTGTTTATTATTACAATCACGATGGCGGGGCTGTCGATGGTTGTGCTTCATGCGCTTGAACGCAATCCGTGGGGGACGTTCGCCGTTGCGATTACAATTCCGATCGCGATGGGGGTCGGCTTATTTTATAAAAAGACAGGCAACTTAAAATTAGCGTCTACCGGCGGATTTATTTTGCTGATGGCCGGTGTCTTCATCGGGCCCTCCATTGCAGAGACGCCGCTTGGAGACGCCTTGACGCTCGATACGAAAACGCTTGCTGTCGCACTTCCTGTCTATGCATTTTTTGCAGCGGCGCTGCCTGTATGGCTGCTGCTCGCACCGCGCGATTATTTGAGCAGCTTTATGAAAATCGGGGTGTTTATCGCTTTGATTGCCGGGGTTTTCGTTGTCAATCCGGCGATTCCGTTTCCGGCGTTTACCGAGTTCACGGGCGGAGGGGGACCTGTTTCGCCTGGTCCGGTCTGGCCGTTCATTTCAATTACGATCGCCTGCGGTGCGATTTCCGGTTTCCATGCGTTTGTCGGTTCAGGCACGACGCCGAAGATGCTTGACAAGTGGAGCGACATGAAATTCGTCGGCTTCGGAGCGATGCTCGTTGAGTGTCTTGTCGGCATCATGGCTTTAATCGCGGCAACGGCGTTGCAGCCGGGCGATTATTTTGCCATCAACAGTTCGCCAGAAGTCTTTCGGACGCTTGGCATGAATGTCGTCCATCTGCCTGAACTCAGCCGCGAAATCGGTCTCGATCTTGAAGGAAGAACAGGCGGAGCTGTTACCCTTGCCGTCGGCATGGCTTATATTTTCACGGATATTCCGTTTTTCAGCCATTTGGCCTCTTACTTTTTCCAATTTGTCATCATGTTTGAAGCTGTCTTTATTTTAACGGCGATCGATGCCGGTACAAGGGTGGCGCGTTATTTGATTCAAGACTTTTTCGGGGAAGTGTACAAACCGCTGAAAAAAACGGACTGGCTTCCGGGTTCGGTCGCAGCGAGCGCCCTTGCCTGTTTCATGTGGGGATATTTGCTGTACTCAGGCGATATCAGCTCGATTTGGGCGCTGTTTGGCGTATCCAACCAGCTGATGGCATCCGTCGGTTTAATTATCGGAGCGACGGTCATTTTAAAAATTGCGGACAAACGGCGTTATATGCTGACATGTCTCATTCCGCTCGCTTATTTGTATGTGACGGTCAACTATGCGGGATACTGGATGATCAAAAACGTTTATTTTAATGCGGAAGCTGCCGGTTTCAGCGTTTTAAACGGCATTTTATCGATCATTATGCTTGTGTTGGGACTTGTGATCATGGCTGCAGCCATTAAAAAATGGACGGAGATTTGGCGCGATCCGGCATTGCGGATGGAGCCTTCTATACCTGGATGATCAAATAAACCGGGGCCGTTTGGCCGCCGGTTTATTTCGCTTTTAATCCTTGTTCCAATGTCTCGAGCATTTCGGTTTTGTCTGATTCAGTTGCGTGCTGCCAGATGACCTCGAACAACACACCCAATCCCGGAAGCATTTTTTCTTCACCGCTTTGGATCGCATCGACGATCGTATGTTCAAGCTCTTCTTGCGAGTTCCCTGATACATTGGCAATAACGGCATGGCGCAAATTCAAATCCATCATTTTTCACTCCATTTCATCATCTGTTTTTCTATATTCTGCCTCGCTTTCGGGTTTATTATGTATCATTGATGAGATATAATGTGACTATTGCGAGACAAAAGGAGTCAAAACGATTTGAAACGAATTGAATCAGCCAAAAATCAAAAAGTGAAGGACTGGAAAAAACTTCATGCAAAAAAAGAGCGGACAAAAACGAATACTTTCTTAATAGAAGGCGAGCATCTCGTTGAGGAAGCGCTGAAGACACCGGGTGTTGTGAAAGAAATCATGGTCGCAGACGAAGCGGACTTCCCGGCTATGATTGATGAGTCTGTTGCCCGCTATGTTTTGAGCGCCGATGCTTTTTCAGCGATTGCCGAAACGGAGACACCTCAGGCGGTCGCCGCTGTATGCCGAATGACCGAAAGCGGACCTTTTCAATACGAAAAGCTGCTGCTAGCTGATGCTGTGCAGGACCCGGGCAATTTAGGGACGATCATCCGGACGGCAGACGCGGCGGGGATCGATGCCGTTGTTATCGGACAAGGGACTGTCGACCCTTACAATGCCAAAACGCTCAGGTCGGCTCAAGGCTCGCATTTTCACATCCCGATTTTAAAACGCGAGCTTTCAGAGCTGATTGAAGAGCTGAAGGGAAAAAGCGTCCCGGTTTACGGCACAGCGCTGCAGGGTGCCGTGCCATTTAGAGAAGCGGAGCCGTCGCAGTCGTTTGCGCTATTGATCGGAAACGAAGGATCTGGGGTCGATCCGGCCCTCCTCGCACAGACCGACCAAAATCTGTACGTTCCGATCTACGGAAAAGCGGAGTCGCTCAATGTGGCGGCCGCAGCCGCGGTCCTTCTTTATCATCTCCGCGGATAACCGGTTGCACAGGATCATGTAATTCACTATAATGAATTTAATATGTTTAAAAACAGTGATAGAGGCTCCGTTTTTTCACATGCCGCCATTCAGGGAGAAAATGCCTGAGACTGCAAGCATTTTTATGGCAGGCCGGAAAAACGCTTCACCTCTTGAGTTGTCACCGGGACCACGTCCCTCGAGGGATGTGTAAAGGTGAACCGGATTTATTCCGTTATGCCAATGAAGTAAGCAGCAAAGCTTTTTTGCTTTGTTTTAAAAAAGGGTGGTACCACGGCCACGATTCGTCCCTTTCATTATAAAAGGGGCTTTTTTTATTGCCTAAAAAACAGGTTGCTACATAAAAGGAGGAGTTTTTAAGATGCAGGAAGAGCTGAAACGGCTTGAAAAAGAAGCGGTTGAAAAAGTGGAAGCCGCTGGTTCATTAAAAGAAGTCAACGATGTCCGCGTTGCGTATCTGGGAAAAAAGGGACCGATCACAGAAGTGCTTCGGGGAATGGGAAAGCTGTCCGCTGAAGAAAGGCCGAAAATGGGGGCCTTGGCGAACGAAGTAAGAGAGAAAATCGCCGCGGCGATCGCCGAAAAAAATGCCCGCCTTGAGGAAGAAGAGGTGAAAAGGAAGCTGAAAGAGCAGACGATTGACGTGACGCTTCCGGGAAGCCCTGTGAAAACAGGAGCGCGGCATCCGCTGACGATCGTTATTGAAGAAATCGAAGACTTGTTTATCAGCATGGGATATTCGGTGGAAGAGGGGCCTGAAGTGGAAACCGACTATTATAACTTCGAAGCGCTCAACCTTCCGAAAGAGCACCCGGCCCGGGATATGCAAGACAGCTTTTATATTACGGAAGATACGCTGATGAGAACACAGACATCTCCTGTTCAGACGCGCACGATGGAAAAACATAAAGGCAAAGGCCCTGTCAAAATCATCTGCCCCGGCAAAGTGTACCGCCGCGACAACGATGATGCGACACATTCCCATCAGTTTATGCAGATTGAAGGGCTCTGCGTTGACCGTGATATCAGCATGAGCGACTTAAAAGGAACCCTGGAAACGGTCGCGAAAAAGATGTTCGGCGAAGAGCGCGAAATCAGACTGCGTCCAAGCTTCTTCCCGTTTACAGAGCCGTCTGTCGAAGTCGATGTTTCCTGCTTTAAATGCGGAGGCAAAGGCTGCTCCGTTTGTAAACAAACGGGCTGGATCGAAATTCTCGGCGCCGGAATGGTGCATCCGAACGTGCTCGAAATGGCCGGATTCGATTCCAAACAATATCAGGGATTTGCTTTTGGGATGGGCGTTGAACGGATCGCAATGCTGAAGTACGGCATTGACGACATTCGTCATTTCTATACGAACGATGTCAGATTTTTATCTCAATTTAAACAAGCTTAAAGAGGAGGACGCGTGATGTTTGTTTCATATAAATGGCTGCAAGAATACGTGAATTTAGACGGGATGACTCCCGAGATTCTCGCTGAAAAGATTACAAGAAGCGGAATTGAAGTGGAAGGCATCGAATATAAGGGAGAAGGAATTAAAGGTGTTGTCATTGGACATGTGCTGGAGCGCGAACAGCATCCGAACGCCGACAAATTAAACAAATGCCTCGTCGATATCGGCGAAGAAGAGCCTGTCCAGATCATCTGCGGGGCTCCGAATGTGGACAAAGGGCAAAAAGTAGCCGTCGCCACGGTTGGCGCGGTATTGCCCGGCGATTTTAAAATCAAAAAGGCTAAGCTCCGCGGGGAAGCGTCTAACGGCATGATCTGCTCTTTGCAGGAGCTTGGCATTCAAGGCAAGCTTGTGCCGAAAGAATATGCGGAAGGCATCTTCGTTTTCCCGGGCGATGCTGAAACCGGTGCGGACGCCCTTCAAAGCCTGGCGCTCGACGATGCGGTTCTCGAACTGGGACTGACGCCAAACCGCGCCGACGCCATGAACATGCTCGGCGTTGCCTATGAAGTGGCTGCGATTCTCGGCCGCGAAGTCAAGCTCCCTGAGACGGCTTATCAGGCAGGCGCCGAAAAAGCGGCGGACTATATTTCCGTCAAAATTGAAGATACAGAAGCCAATCCTTTATACGCGGCGAAAATCATTAAAGACGTCAAAATCGGCCCGTCGCCGCTTTGGATGCAGACGAAGCTGATCAACGCCGGCATCAGACCGCACAACAATGTCGTCGACATTACGAACTTTGTGCTGCTCGAATACGGCCAGCCGCTCCACGCGTTTGATTATGACCGCTTCGGCTCAAAAGAGGTCGTCATCCGCAAAGCGTACGAGAACGAAACGATAACGACGCTCGACGAACAAGAAAGAACGCTGACCACTGAGCACCTTGTCATCACAAACGGCTCTTCTCCGCAGGCTGTCGCAGGCGTAATGGGCGGAGCGGAATCAGAAGTCCGCGAAGATACTGCGACAGTGCTGCTGGAAGCGGCGTATTTCAACGGCCAGACCGTTCGCAAAGCATCAAAGGACCTAGGTCTTCGCAGCGAATCAAGCGTCCGCTTTGAAAAAGGCATCGATCCTGCACGGGTGCGCCTCGCTGCAGAACGCGCGGCAGATTTGATCAGCCGGTATGCCGGAGGAACCGTCTTGGAAGGTACGGTCGAAGAAAACCATCTTGACATCAAAGAGAATGTCATCCGCCTTTCCGTTGATAAAGTGACGAAGGTTCTCGGCATGTCCATCAGCAAAGAAGAAATGGTCAACATTTTTGAAAGGCTCGGCTTTGCAGTTGAAGACGCTGAACGTGAACTGGTCGTGACGGTTCCGTCAAGAAGAGGCGATATTGCGATTGAAGAAGATTTGATCGAAGAGGTCGCAAGACTGTACGGATATGACAACATTCCGTCGACACTGCCGGAAGTAACAGGCTTTGCGGGCGGACTGACACCTTATCAGGACAAGCGCAGAAAAGTAAGACGCTTCCTGGAAGGAGCAGGGCTTTCCCAGGCGATCACATACTCATTAACAAACGATAAAAAAGCGACGGCTTACGCATTGGAAAAATCGTTTAAAACGATCCTTTCACTGCCGATGAGCGAGGAAAGAAGCGTGCTGAGGCACAGCCTGCTCCCTAATCTGCTCGATTCGGTTGCATACAACTTGGCAAGGCAGGCCGATTCAGCTGCTTTTTATGAAATCGGTTCTGTTTTCTTGAAAGCCGAAGAACATACGAAACCGGTCGAAAAAGAACACGTCGCCGGAGCCGTGACAGGCCTGTGGCACAAAAACCTCTGGCAGGGCGAGAAAAAGCCGGTTGATTTCTTCGTCGTAAAAGGCATCGTCGAAGGTCTGTTGGAAAAGCTCGGAATCACCGAAGGCATCGAATTCGCTCAATCTGAAAGAAAAGAGCTTCATCCTGGGCGGACAGCCAATATTTTGCACAACGGCTCATTAGTCGGCTTCATCGGCCAGCTGCATCCGTCAGTTGAAAAAGAGCTGGACCTGAGCGACACGTATGTGTTTGAACTGGACCTGCACGAGCTCCTCCGATTGGATGTACCGGAGATCACGTATACACCAATTCCGAAGTATCCTTCTGTTACAAGGGACATCGCGCTTGTTGTAGACAAACAAACAACGGCCGGCCAGCTTGAGGACGTCATCAAAACAGCAGGCGGCAAATGGCTGAAAGAAGTCCATGTCTTTGACGTCTATGAAGGCGAGCACATGGAAGAAGGCAAGAAGTCCGTCGCCTTCAGCCTGCAATATTTGAATCCTGAACAGACATTGACAGAAGAAGAAGTGACAAAAGTCCACGACCAAGTGCTGAAAGCGCTGGAAGATAAATATCAGGCTGTATTGAGAGGATAAAGAAAAACCGGTCCCCGATCATTCGGGAACCGGTTTTTTTGCATTGGAAAAATTGTCGGCCTATTGTAAGTTTTAATTATTTTAGGATGGCAAGAATATTTATGTAAAATATTTTGAATTAAGTTGTATCGAATTCTCATATGTTATTTAATGAGTCTATACGAAGGTAATCTATGCAAGAATATCGGAGAAAATAGATATGGCAATAGAAAATAAAAACAATATGAAAAAAGAAAAAGAGTATTTAATTTTTAGTGAGTTTTCTTTCTTTTCTAGACATAAATAGCACCAAAAAAATAACGAAATTAAAGAAAAAATGTTTAAATTTCTTAAAAAAGGAATAGAAAAAAGACTTTCAGCATCTTTTAAGCCAAATAGATAAAAGACAATAACTAAGACACTGCCTACAAGATTGAAATAGTAGGAAAGAACACCTTTTGAAAAAATGTTTTTAAAGGAATCCTTTGCTCCAAAAATCATAATAGCGAGCCAAATGATTAAAGTGAAAAATAAAAGCTCAAGAAGGGGTTTTATCGCTTCGCCAATTACTGCTATTGTAATGCCAATCCATTTACTGATAGTAATAAGATTTCCATATTCATCTTCGTTTAATTCATGTAAGCTAGCATCGATCTCATTCATTTTTAAAATGGAAACACATAAGGCTGCAGCTCCAGATAATAGACAAATACATATCAAGTTGAATTTAGTCTTCTTCATATTGAACTCCTTATTTTAGTAATATTACGTAGTATTCGACAATAGATGCTAAGATTAGAAGGCCTACTGCACTTATCATTATTATTGTGTACTCTTTTACTTTCGGCTTAATCATTAGGTTTATTTCAGACTTTTTTAGAAATCTTAAAAAACGGGAAGAAATATCAAGAGATATTACATAAAAAGCAAGAAGGGCAAGGATTTCAAAGGGGCCGTGAAATAAGAGATATTGTAGTGATTTCCAAAAACCTAAAGACTTCTCATATGAAAAGAAAATTGCCCCTGAGAAATAACCGTTTAAAAACACTACTACACTAGATAGGAAACCAACACTGATTAATCCAAGAAAGAAAATAGTTAGTCCTACAATTAAGTTATTTGTAAAAATCTCTAAAGCGTTGGATATTTTAAAGCTATCATAGTAAGTCTCGTGTATTTCTTGAAATACAAAAAAGCTAAGAGAAAAACCGAAACCAAAAATAATAATGAACAAAATAGAGTATTTAGCATAGGTATTCAAGGAATTTTTTTTCAAGGCTGGCTTCATTAAATGTCTCCCCGGCTAATTTTTTTTCAGTGTGGATAATATTTCCGTTATTAATAAATAATATCTCATCACAAAGATCTGCTGCAAACTGTAAGATATGCGTGGATAAAATAATAATTCTATTTTGATTTCTAATATTAATTAAAATCTTTTTCATATCCGCCATGTTTTTTGGATCAAGTCCTGTAAAAGGCTCATCAAGCAAGATAACATCAGGTTGATGCAAAGTGGAAAGAATAAAAGACATTCTTTGACGCATTCCTCTTGATAGCGAAGATGCCATTTGGTCTTTTTGTTCTTTTAGACTGAACATGTCTAAGGTTTCAATGATTTGTTCTTGGGATAATGGTTTTTCAATTAATAAAGATTGGTACTTGATTAATTCATAACACGTTAAATTCTCAAATAATTTTGGATCGTCTTCTAGGTATCCGATTTTCTCTAAATAATTGGTAAGATGTCCATCAACGACTACCTCACCGCTATCCGGAGGAATGAGGCCTGCAATAATTTCTAATAGGGTCGTTTTTCCTGCTCCGTTTTTACCGAGCAATCCAATAATCTGATTTCGCCCGCAAGCGAATTCTAAATTCTTCATGCTAAAATTGGATTGAGGATATTCTTTTGATATATTTTGCAGTTTAAGCATATAATCACTCACTCGAATAAAGATTTTATTGATATGTAATTTTTGTTGATTGTTGATTTCCATATTTGCTTGTTTATGGAGTGCAGTAGCGTTATGATACATAACAAAGTGATAAAAATAACAACATACAAAACTTTGTTGTAAGTTGAAACAATGGCTAACCCTATTAGTAATCCAAATACTAAATTAAGAAAGATTTTGCTTAAAGTACTGGGAACTTGATAAATGTAATCCCATTTAAAATATGGAAACAATATAGTTGAAGTGAGACAGCTTAACCCCAAAGTAACAGCTATCATCAATAAGATAATGGATAATGCAATAAAATGATCCGGTTTTATATAAAAATTTGAAATCGCAGCATAGATTAAAACAAATAACACATGTGCTAAGACAGAGATTTTGGTTTTTGCTTTTATTTTGTTTTTAATAAAGTTTGGCTTGTGCTGATTCAAAGGTATAATAAGACCATCAATATCAAAAGAAACCAATGATTGAATCATGATAGAGATAAAGACTAACGGGAACAGCACGCTGAACATAAAGCTGAATTCGTTGGAAATTCCAGTGTCTGCAAATCGATCAGTGTTAAAACCATACAAAATGATTGTTAGTAAACCTGCTGATAAACTTAAAATAAATAATAAAACCGACCACCTTACAGGCGGGTTCCTATATAGAAGGATCAGCTCGTAATATAGAAGGCTTCTGCTCTCTCTAGACTTCTTCAAATTTGTATCAGTCTTGCTATTTAAATGATCATTAAAAATGGAAAGGTTTCTTAAACTTTTATACCACACTATAATTAACAGGATTGTTAAAGATACCATTATTGGTATAGATATTGAAAAAATTCGCATATTATTGATGTTTAGAAATAACAAATTATATTTGAGTATAAAAAAGATCCAAAGAATTAAAATTCCATTTGTGAAAAAGCCAATAATGCTTGAGACATTTATGAATTTAGGCAATACTAATAGCCTTATAAAATGAAGTCTAAGCAAATATCCTAGTATAGCGGACAATAAACCAATCACAGCAATCGCGAAGACTTCTTCCAAAGACTGATGAATGAGATAATATACAATCGATGAACCAACATAAAAAGATATTAAAGATAAAAATGAACTATAAAATTTACTAATATCTTTTCCTAATATAAATTGATCTAATTTGATTCCCAGAATGGCCATTTGTTTTTTGTCAGAGGAAAACATAACTCTGAAAATACTTTTATCAATATTTACAGTAAGGATAAACAGAAAAAAAGAAAGATGAATGATGACTAGATTTTTAATGATGTACCCAGCAAAGCTGCCAATTATTAAAGGGAAAACAACGAATGACAATATCAATACGAATAATGCAAGCCATTTGCTTTTAGTATTAAATTTTCGAATGTCGTTGGTTAAAAGAATTTTTGAATAAATTAAGTATTTATTATTCATTGAAAACCATCCTGACTTAAATGTGGAGGAAAGGGCATTTTAAATAATACCCTTTCCTAAATTAAAACTTATTAGTAAGCGATAGCATATCTAATTCCGTATTTTTTTGCATAGGAAAAAACTAGGGATGCAATCGCTCCGAGTCCAAAAGTCCCTAGAACCGCTGCAATTGCTCCAACAGTGCCAGCAGCATTTAAGATGGCACTAATTGAAGTAAGAGCCCATCCCGGAATCTGAGGATAGGTTGCTGCTAGGTCTGCAATCGGTAAAACTGGTGCTGTTGTTGCGTATAACATTGTGAAAAATGTAAGTGTAAAAAGTAGACCTAAGGCTAAAGAAGCGTTGATGCGTTGTTTTTTAGAAATTGTCATATTTTCACCCCCTTTGTCTCTTGTAGGGCTATTATTACACTTATGGTTATTTTAGTAAATAGAACGGATTATCTATTCTATTTTTATTGATATATAAATCAAAAGTTTCTTTTTAGAAAGGAATTACAATCTCATTTTCTTATTTTTATTGGTTGAATATATCGAATATACTGTGTTTAGATAGAATGTTAGTAGTTTAATATAGTCTTGTTAGGGGGGGCGATATCTCCTCTGTATAGAACGAAATTCATGACTCAATTCTCAAGAATTCTGGAAAAAGGCATTTATAGCCCGCATATTAAAATCCTAGCCAAGGAAGAAGTGACAAAAGTTCACGACCAAGTGCTGAAGGCACTTGAGGATACGTATCAGGCTGTATTGAGAGGATAAAGAAAAACCGGTCCCCGATCATTTGGAGAGACCCAAATAAATGAGACAAGGAAAAAACACCCCCTGAATCGTATTAATACAATATGATTCTTAGGAGGGTGTTTTTCTATGGGCACAAGAGTACATTACGCAGAAGAAGTAAAATGGGAAGTAATTAAAATGAAACAAGCTGGAATGACAAACAAAGAAATAATGGAACAACTGGGGATAAAAAATAAGACTCAAATTAAAACATGGATGCGATGGTACAAAACAGGCCAAACCTATCGATTTTCGCAACAAGTTGGAAAACAATATTCCTACGGTAAAGAATCGGAGGAAATGAGTGAGCTAGAAGAATTAAAACTAAAGAATAAACAGCTAGAGGCTCAATTGGCAATTATAAAAAAGTACCAGGAGATCGAAAGGAGTTGGAGCCACGAGTCATTGTCCAAGTTGTAGAAGAACTCTCAGCCACTTTTAAAATAATTGATATTCTTGGAGTATTAGGCATACCTAAGTCAACATATTACCGTTGGAAAAAGAAGTATAAAAAAGTTGAGCTAACTTCATTAGAAGAGCTAGTAATCAAGCTGTGTAAGAAAAACTTCTATCACTATGGTCATCGTAAAATTAAATCCATCTTAAACAGAAAGTATGGGATAAATGTAAACCGCAAAACTGTACAAAAAATTATGCAAAAGTTTGAGATTCAGTGTCAAGTTAAGAAGAAGCGACAAAAGTACATTTGTGGTGAGAGTAATATTATTGTGCCGAACACTCTCAATCGTAATTTTAAAGCAAGCCGATTAAATGAAAAATGGGTAACCGACATTACCTACTTACCTTATGGCTCGACTATGTTATATTTATCAACGATTATGGACTTATATAACAACGAAATAGTGGCTTACAAAATAGGTACGAGCCAAGATATTAACCTAGTATTAGACACATTGAGGGAAGCTGTAGAATTACGTAAACCAGTAGGGTTACTTCTTCATAGCGACCAGGGATCTGTCTATACTTCACATGCATATCAGAATTTGGCCAAAGAAAAAGGCATTACCACAAGCATGTCTCGAAAAGGAAACTGCCATGATAATGCCGTCATTGAATCCTTTCACTCCTCGCTAAAGTCGGAAGGATTTAACGCTCAAAGTAGAGCATCTATATCCAATTCTAAAGTAGTACAAATTGTAAATCAATACATGTATCGATATAATCATGTACGAATTCAGGCAAAATTAAACTACCTGTCCCCACTGGAATACAGGGGACAGGCAGCATAGGTGTTTTTTCTAAGTCTCATTTTAACGGGTCAGTTCACATTCGGGAACCGGTTTTTTATCTTCAACATGGTCATAAGCTATTGACGCTTCAGCATCCGTTCGATTTTCTCTTCATCGGAGTCTAAAGCTCCGTACAGTACACCGGGCATGCTGTATTGATTCCGCTTCCCTGCTGCAGTATAACGTAAAACAGGGGTGACCGTATAAAAATCATATTCGCCTGTCATATGAAAAGACGGGACGACGATGTGTTTGCTTTGTTTCGCTTGAATGGCGGTCCCCTTGTCAAATGTATACGCCATGACGCCGTTTAGATCGGTGATCTTTTCAAGGGAAATATCTTTTGCGAGATTGTTTTTCAGCCGAACGTCCAAGGACGGTTTTGGATATCCTGCAGTATATTGACCGGCAGGCGACAGATCGCCGCTTCGAACATTGTGATGGTTTTGAAGGGTGATCTTTCCGATTTGAAATGCTTCTCTATCACGTCCGTTAAAAGATATCAGCAGCTGATCCGCTTTTTCCGGTTTATCGCTTGAGACCCGGACATCTACGATGATGTTGACGAGCGTATAGCCTTTATGGCGAATCCCTGTTTCAACCTTGTAATCGCTGATTTGTATATGATTGTTATCAAAAGCGAGCGACGTAACCGTCTCACCGCTTAGAGGAACGCCGGCGTTTGCTTTTTGCAGGCCGAAAATGTTAAACGACATCGTCTCGTTTTCCATCATATGGCTGATGTAGTTTCGGGCAAAGAAAAGCCCGGTTTCTTTATTTTCGCTGGCCTCTGTAAAGTTCGCCTTGTTGAAGAAAATAAAGAGAGAAAATGCCAGAGCTGTGCATATGGTGAGCGTGATGATCCATTTTATTTTTGACATGGTGATTCCTTTCTGAGTCTGTCGATTTGTATGAGAAGGAATGCGGAGATATTCGCAATAATCATCCATAGAGGTCCAATGATTTCGCCATATAAAGAAGAGAAGGTTCAAACATTTCACAGCCGGTCAAAATTCAGCAGGGTGTCTGAATTTCAGTTTGCTTGAAAAAAGGTGTAGCAAATATATTAAAGATTAGCTCGATTAAGCTAATCTTTTTTATTTAGAAGAAAATATCCCAATTTAGAAAGTAAGTACAAAGTGAACACAATCATTAAAGTTCTTGAAATCACGAGATTCCATGAATGGCTAAGTCATATCCTGAAGATCAAAGCCTTTGTATTTAACATAAAATACATTGATATTATGAGAGCTGAAATAATTAAAAGAATGCCAAATGAACCTGATTTCTTCATCCAAATCCCCGCCTTATATCTTAGAAGTATCCAGAAACAAAGGAGTACACATTCAAAAGCCATCTGGTGTGCAGTAAGCTGAAAATTGAGATAATTGAATATGGGCCATATTAAAAGACAATATCATGAAGCAATTCAGCCTAGCGCTTGATATCGCTTTGCCTCTGTTGGAACAATTAAAGCCCCTGTATATGGGGCTTCAATTCTAAGTTTGTTCAATATACTACAATTAATTTGAATTTTCAATCCTTATTTTTCATTTATTGTTAATGTTTTAGTGAAATATGCGGGTCTAGTTGCAACGGACCCGCTTATCCAGCCTAGTCCGCACCGCTTACCGTTTCGACGCAATCCGCTTCGCCTTCTGCGTATTGGCAAAATGCAGCTTTGTGAATACCCGCAATGCGTCTTCGCCGTGTTTCTTGATCAGCTTGGCGCCGGCTTCATCGACGAGCGGGCCCGCTCCTTTCGGAAGCGTAATGCCGGCTTGTTTTGACAGCTTATCCATTTCCATTAAAAATGAATAGCGTGCAATGATCGAGGCTGCTGCAACTGAAAGATGGATGCCTTCCGCTTTTGTGCTGAAATATGTACGTTCTTTGACGGCGGTTTTGCCTGCCAGATGCTTGAAGTATACGGCCGGTTCGGCGAACTGGTCGATTAAAATCGCTTCAGGCCGGGTTCCGTCCAATTTTTTGAGAAGGTTGCCGATCGCCTGGTTGTGGAGAAGAGCTTTCATTTTTCCTTGGCTCATCCCTTTTTCCTGCATTTCATTATACTTTTCGTTTCTTAAAACGAGCAGGCTGTAAGGGACTGTCTTGATTAAGTCGCGCGCGATCTGAACGATTTGCGGATCTTTTAAGTTTTTCGAGTCTTTAACACCGAGTTCTTTTAACAGCGGAAGCTTCGCCTTGTCAGCGTATACGCACGCGACGGTGATCGGGCCGAAATAATCGCCTGTCCCGACTTCATCGGAGCCGATCACAGACATGGAACCGATGCCTTCAGGCGGCTGATAGACGGACGGGATGCTTTTTTTCGATGCGGGCTTTTTGGGAGCCGGTGTTTCAGCATCCGCCGTCCAGCGCTCCGCTTCCTTTTCCGCGTTTTTTCCTTGGAACAGCACCTTCCCCGACCGGTATGCTGTAATGGTGCACCCTTGGGGTTTGGCTTGGAAAACTGCGCCCTGTACGGAAAGTGAAGTAATGTCAGGCCCGTAGTGGCTTTGCATCCGTTCAATAACAGACGGGGGAACTTTTAAAACAGAATGTGACACGTTCTAATCTCCTTTATTAGCTTTAAATACGCTAAATCATTGTTTTCATAAGTGTATCATAACAGCGGAGGGCTCGTCTTTCCATTCAATCTGTAAACATGTTATGATATAGACTAGGATTCTCGCATAATTGGAATGGAGGAGAAACGTTGTCTGATGGTCAAAAAACGAAAACAACAGTTGACATCTACGGTCAGCAATTCACAATTGTCGGCGATGAGAGCAAGAGCCATATGAGGCACGTTGCCTCGATTGTGGATGATAAAATGAGAGAAATCAACGAAAAAAATCCGTATCTTGATATAAATAAACTGGCCGTTTTGACGGCTGTAAATGTGGTTCACGATTATTTGAAGCTTAAGGAAGAGCTTGAGAGATTAAAAGGACAAATAAAAGAAAAGGATTGAACATCACGATGTTAGATATCATCATTATCATTTTGCTTTTGTCCGGTTTGTTTATTGGACTCAAAAGAGGGTTTATCCGCCAGTTTATCCGTTTGGTTACGTTTATCGCAGCGATCGCTGTGGCCGCAACCTATTACGGCGACCTTGCGCCTAAGCTCGGCTGGATTCCGTCTCCCGACTTTACGGGCGGCCAGGCTGCGCTGGCGTTTGTAAACGGAAGCCTTGAAGGCGCTTATTACAATATGATTGCGTTTTTGATTCTCTTTATCCTGACGATTATCCTTTTGAGAGTTGCCGCATCGTTTTTGGATGCCGTCGCAAGCATACCGGTTCTCAAACAGATCAACCAAATACTCGGAGCCGTGCTCGGTTTTGCGGAAATCTATCTGTTCGTGTTTGTCGTTCTGTTCATCGGAACGCTTCTGCCGATTGATGTCCTGCAAAGCATGATGGCCGGTTCAGTCATGGCTGATTTGATCATTCATAAAACACCGTTTTTATCAAACATGTTAAACAATCTGCTGCATCAGTACGGATCTTTGTAAAAACTTCTCTGTTTGTAGGGAAGTTTTTTTTCGGGGCTCTTGAGAACCCCGGAAGCTGTCGGATATGCCTGTTTGTTGTAGGATCAGCCAAAAATTTGTATGATTGAAGCAGGATGAACGAGGGGAAACAAGAGGTGAACAACATGCATAAAAAAGATATCATCAAATTGCTTGAAACGATTGCGATATATATGGAACTAAAAGGGGACAACCCGTTTAAAATCTCCGCTTTCAGAAAGGCTGCGGCAGCTCTTGAACAAGACGACCGGAGCCTCTCGGAAATCGATGATATGACGTCCCTGTCCGGGATCGGCAAAGGCACATACGCTGTCATCAAGGAATATATGGACACGGGAGCATCCGGAACGCTGGAACGATTAAAGGAAGAGGTTCCGGAAGGACTTGTCCCGCTTTTGAAGCTTCCGGGTCTCGGCGGCAAAAAAATCGCCAAGCTGTATCAGGAGCTCGGCGTCTGTGATGCGGCATCTTTAAAAGAGGCCTGCGAACAGCAAAAGGTTCAGGGGCTTGCCGGATTCGGCAAAAAGACGGAGGAAAAAATCCTGCAGGCTTTGGGTGAAGCGGGAAAACGCCCTGAACGGTACCCGATCGCGGTCGCTTTGGCCGTCGCTGACATCATCGAAGAGCAGCTTGAAGGGCTCCCGGGCCTCATTAAGTTTTCACGGGCCGGAAGCCTGCGCCGCGCCAAAGAAACGGTGAAAGACCTCGATTACATTATGGCTGTCACTGATCCGGAACTTGTCCGGGAAGGGCTCTTAAAGCTTTCGAACATCAAGGAGGTCATTGCCGCAGGAGATACGAAAGTGTCTCTCACATTTGCGTTTGAATACGAAATCAGTGCGGATTTCCGGCTGGTGACAGAGGAACAGTTCCCAACGACGCTTCATCATTTTACCGGATCAAAAGACCACAATATCAAAATGCGCCAGCTTGCCAAAGAAAAAGGCGAAAGAATCAGTGAATACGGCGTCGAAACCGTTGAAACTGGAGAAATTAAAACTTTCTCAAGCGAAAAAGAGTTTTTCGCCCATTTCGGGCTTCCGTTTATTCCGCCCGAACTGCGGGAGACAGGAAGAGAAGTCGAGGACTACAGCGTTGACATCGGACTCGTTTCCGCCGAGGATATTCAAGGAGACCTTCACATGCACTCGGCTTGGAGCGACGGTGCTTTTTCGATCAGGGAAATGGCGGAAGCATGCATGGCAAAAGGGTACCGCTATATGGCGATCACAGACCATTCCCAATATTTAAAAGTCGCAGGCGGTTTGACGCCTGAGCGCCTTCGCATGCAGGCGAAGGAAATTGATGAACTGAATAAGGAATTTACCGATTTTCATATTTTTAAAGGCGTGGAAATGGACATCCTGCCTGACGGAACACTGGATTATGACGACGAGCTGCTGGCGGAAATGGATCTTGTCATTGCTTCCATCCATTCAAGCTTTTCACAGCCGCAGCATGTCATCATGAAGCGGCTTGAAACCGCGCTGCTGAATCAGCACGTTGACATTATCGCTCATCCGACCGGCCGTCTGATCGGAAGAAGGGCGGGGTATGAAGTCGATATTGACCAGCTGATCGAACTTGCGAAAAAAACGAATACAGCATTGGAGCTGAACGCAAATCCAGCGCGGCTCGATCTCAGAATGGAGCACTTGATCAAAGCGAATGCTGCCGGAGTGACACTCGTTATTAATACGGATGCCCACAACACAGCGATGCTTGATGATATGAAAACGGGCGTTACGGCAGCGAGAAAAGGATGGACGCCAAAGGCCAATGTATTAAACACCCGCTCCTTTGAAGAAGTCCAGGCATTTTTGTCGCGCCATCGATCTTAAGGAGGTTTAATGGACGTTGCAGCAAAAAGCGCTATCAGCACTTGAATTTCATAAAGTAAAAGAACAGCTCACAGAGCATGCGGCATCTTCTTTGGGGAAGGAAATGCTTTTGGAACTCAAACCTTCCCGTTCGCTCGAAGAAGTTAAAAAGCTGCAGGAAGAAGTCGATGAAGCAGGAACCGTCCTGCGTTTAAAAGGAAGCGCCCCTTTCGGCGGCCTTACGGACATTAGAAAAGCGTTAAGAAGGGCAGAAATCGGCAGCATTTTAAGCCCGGCGGAATTGACTGAAATATCGGGTCTGCTATACGCAGCAAAACAGATGAAGCACTTTCTTGAAGGCCTGTTCGAAGACGGGGTTGAGATTCCTTATCTTCATCAATATGCAGAAAAGCTCATACCGCTTTCCGAATTGGAAAGGGACATCAATTCGTGCATCGATGATCATGGGGAAGTGCTTGATCATGCATCAGAGACGTTAAGGGGAATCAGGACCCAGCTGCGGACGCTTGAATCAAGAATCAGGGACCGGCTGGAATCGATGCTGCGTTCTTCATCTGCGCAAAAAATGCTGTCGGATACGATCATCACGATTCGCAACGACCGCTTCGTCATCCCTGTCAAACAGGAGTACAGATCAAGCTACGGAGGAATCGTGCACGATCAGTCTTCTTCCGGTGCGACATTGTTTATCGAGCCTCAGGCGATTGTCGATATGAACAATGCGCTTCGCCAGGCAAAAGTAAACGAAAAACAGGAGATTGAACGGATTTTGCGCGTCCTGACAGAAAAGACGGCAGAGCACACAAATGAGCTCTTTCACGATGTCAAAGTGCTTCAGACGCTGGACTTTATTTTTGCAAAAGCAAAATATGCAAAAGCGACAAAAGCGGTTAAACCGGCTGTCAACGCTGACGGCTATGTCCGCCTGATTCAAGCCCGCCACCCGCTTTTGCCCCTGGATGAGGTCGTTCCGAATGATATTGAGCTCGGCGGAGAGTATACGACAATTGTCATCACGGGCCCGAACACGGGGGGGAAAACGGTGACGCTCAAAACGCTCGGGCTTTTGACCATGATGGCGCAGTCGGGATTGCACGTACCGGCGGAAGAAGGATCAGAGACCGCCGTATTTGATCAAGTATTTGCCGATATCGGCGATGAACAGTCAATCGAACAAAGCTTAAGTACGTTCTCGTCGCATATGGTCAACATCGTCGATATTTTGAAAGACATGACGGAAAACAGCCTTGTGCTTTTTGACGAGCTCGGTGCCGGAACAGACCCGCAGGAAGGCGCGGCCCTTGCGATCAGCATCCTTGATGAGGTGTGCCAGACAGGCGCACGCGTCATTGCCACGACCCATTACCCGGAGCTGAAGGCATACGGCTACAATCGCGAAAATGTCATTAATGCAAGCGTCGAATTTGATATCGATACACTATCACCGACATACAAGCTTTTAATTGGAGTGCCCGGCCGAAGCAATGCGTTCGAAATCTCGAAGCGCCTCGGGCTGCCTGATTACCTGATCGGCCGCGCAAAAGCGGAGATGACGGCCGAACATAATGAAGTTGATACGATGATCGCATCGCTGGAAGACAGCAAAAAGCGCGCAGAAGCGGAGCTCAAGGAGACCGAAGCCATCCGCGCGGAAGCTGAAGCCCTTCACCGCGACCTGCAGCAGCAGATCAGCGAATGGCAGGAGATAAAAGACAAGCTCTACGAAGAAGCGGAGCAAAAAGCGGCTGAAAAAGTCAAAGCAGCGATGAAAGAAGCAGACGACATCATCCAGTCGCTCCGCATGATCAAAGAAGACCATAAAGCATTTAAAGACCATGAGCTGATCGAGGCGAAAAAGCGCCTTGAAGAAGCCGTGCCTTCGTTTGAAAAAGCGAAAAAGCCGGCTCAGAAAAAAACGGACAAGCGCGAATTAAAACCGGGCGATGAAGTCAAAGTTTTAACCTTTGGCCAAAAAGGGACGCTGCTCGAAAAAACGGGTGCGGCCGAATGGAATGTGCAAATCGGCATCCTGAAAATGAAGGTCAAGGAAAAGGATCTGGAATTCCTGAAATCGGCACCCGAACCCGAGAAACAAAAAACGATCGCCGCCGTCAAAGGGAAAGATTATCACGTCTCGCTCGAACTCGACCTTAGGGGGGAGCGGTTTGAAAATGCGCTTCACCGGGTTGAAAAATACTTGGATGATGCGGTGCTTGCGGGCTATCCGAGAGTCTCGATCATTCACGGAAAAGGAACCGGCGCCCTCCGAAAAGGCGTCCAGGACCTATTGAAATCCCACCGCAATGTGAAAAACTCCCGGTTCGGCGAAGCGGGAGAGGGAGGATCAGGAGTCACCATTGTCGAATTAAAATAATAAAGGGAGTCTAAAAGGATGAAAGAGTTTTGGGAGAACAACCTTGTGGAAATCGCCGCGTACTACAGTGTTTCCGTTTTGTGTCTTGTGATATTTTTATCTGTGTTTGAACTCGTCACCACGTATAAAAATTGGGAGGAGATTCAAAAAGGAAACATGGCGGTTGCGATGGCAACAGGCGGAAAAATTTTAGGCATCGCCAACGTGCTGCAAAAATCGATCAGCCAGCATAATTCCCTGCTGCAAATGATGGGGTGGGGGCTGTTCGGTTTTATCCTGCTTTTGATCGGCTACTTCATTTTTGAATTTCTGACGCCGCGCTTTAAAATTGACAAGGAGATTGAAAACGACAACCGCGCAGTCGGCTTCATTTCATTCGTCATTTCAGTAGGCCTGTCATTTGTCGTGGCTTCGGGTATCTAAAGGGGATCAACATGGAGAAATTAGCGAAAGTCCTGTTTTTTACAGCTGGGGTATTTGTGGTTATCGGCCTGATTTATATGATCTTTTATGCTTGAAAAAAGGT
Organism: Bacillus sp. FSL R7-0646; assembly: GCF_037969865.1. Classification (NCBI taxonomy): domain Bacteria; kingdom Bacillati; phylum Bacillota; class Bacilli; order Caryophanales; family Bacillaceae; genus Bacillus; species Bacillus sp. FSL R7-0646. The sequence goes on along the minus strand of NZ_CP150217.1, from coordinate 2,877,325 downwards.
GTCCTAAAAAAGGGGCGCCTTTTTAAAAATGAAAAAATATCATTACTTTCTGAATATTGTTTTGATATACTCAAATCAAGAATATATTGTTTAAAAGGGGGGAGCTTATGCCGACTGAAAAACCGTGGCTGCGTCATTATCCCGAACAAATTCCTCACGAGCTGCAATTTGAAGATCAAACACTCCATTCCATCCTGCAACAATCCGCCCAGCAGTTTTCAGAAAAAACAGCGATTCATTTTCTAGGAAAAAAACGTTCGTACCGGGAAGTTTACGAGGATGCTTTAAAAATGGCAGATTACCTGCTGTCGCTCGGCATTCAAAAAGGAGACAGAGTATCGATCATGCTGCCGAACTGCCCGCAGGCGGTTATCGCGTATTACGGCGTTCTTTTCTCCGGCGGCATCGTCGTCCAGACAAATCCGCTGTATACGGAAAGGGAGCTTGAACATCTGCTTCATGACAGCGGGGCAACCATCATCATTACGCTCGACATGCTGTACCCGGCGGCATATAAAATGAAAGCGCTAACAAGCATTAGGCACATCATTGCGACAAGCATAAAAGATTACCTGCCTTTCCCTAAAAATCTGCTGTACCCGATCGTTCAAAAAAAAGAGAATCAAATGTCCGTTGAGATCAATGAAAATGAGACGACCCACCTTTTCCGCACCATCATGAAACGCCCCGTTCCAAGCGGACCGCCCGGTATTGAAATTGATCCGGCCCACGACATTGCCGTCCTGCAGTATACCGGAGGAACGACAGGCACGCCAAAAGGCGTCATGCTCAGCCACCGCAACATACTAGCCAACATGGAGATGTGCGCCGCCTGGTTTTATCAATTGAATAAAGGGGAGGAGAAGGTGCTGGGGATCGTTCCGTTTTTTCACGTCTACGGAATGACGGCCGTCTTGAATTTCACGATCAGGCAGGGGTATGAAATGATCCTGCTGCCGAGATTTGACGCGCGCGCAGCGCTGAAAACGATCGATAAAGAAAAGCCGACGATATTTCCGGGGGCGCCGACGATTTATATCGCCCTGTTGAACCATCCCGACCTTCACCAATACGATCTGTCATCGATTAAGAGCTGTTTGAGCGGATCTGCGGCGCTTCCTGTTGAAGTCAAACAGCAGTTTGAAAAGGTGACGGGCGGAAGGCTTGTCGAAGGTTATGGAATGTCTGAAACGTCGCCGGTCACTCACGCCAATTTTATTTGGGATTTGAATAAAGCGGGCAGTATCGGGTGTCCTTGGCCTGGTACAGACGCTGCTATCTATTCGGAAGAAACCGGCGGTTTTCTCGGGCCTTATGAGCATGGAGAAATCGCCGTCAAAGGACCGCAGGTGATGAAAGGCTACTGGAACAATGATGAAGAAACCGCTCAGAGTCTAAGGGACGGCTGGTTTTTTACCGGAGACATCGGCTACATGGATAAAGACGGCTTCTTTTATATCGTCGACCGCAAAAAAGACGTGATCATTGCCGGGGGATACAACATCTACCCGCGCGAAATCGAAGAAGTGCTCTACGAGCATGAAGCAGTTCAGGAGGCGGTCGTTGCCGGCATCCCTGATGAATACAGGGGGGAAACGGTTAAGGCTTTTGTTGTGCTGAAAGATCATGTTACAATAACGGAGAAGGAATTGGACGAATATGCCAGATCGCGTCTCGCTCCTTATAAAGTGCCAAAAGTATACGAGTTCAGGGACGAACTTCCGAAAACGGCGGTCGGAAAGATTTTAAGAAGAGCGCTCGTTCAAGAGGAAAAGACCGGCGTCTGAAAAAGCAAAGTCTGCCGTCGATTTTGACGGCATGCTTTTGTGATGCGATTTACTTTTAGCTTCTTGACAAAGCGTCCATTTTTATTTACGATTAACTCATGAATGAGTATTCATTCATTAATTTGAAAGGAACGAAGCCAATTGAAACAAAAGAGACCAAAGTATATGCAGATTATCGACGCAGCTGTCATTGTGATTGCAGAAAACGGATACCATCAGGCGCAGGTTTCAAAAATCGCCAAGCAGGCCGGGGTGGCGGACGGCACCATTTATCTTTATTTTAAAAACAAAGAAGACATTCTCATCTCATTATTCAAAGAGAAAATGGGACAGTTTATCGAGCAGATGAGCGAAGAAATGACAGCGAAAAATTCGGCGACAGAAAAGCTTTCGCTGTTCATCAAAAAGCACTTTGAACTGCTCAGCAGCGATCGCCACCTCGCGATTGTCACCCAGCTTGAGCTGAGGCAGTCGAATCTTGAGCTGAGGCTGAAAATCAATGAGATTCTCAAAGGGTACTTAACGATCCTGGAAGACATCATCACCGAAGGAAAAGAAGCTGGAGAATTTAAAAGCACGCTTGACGTCCGCCTTGCGAAGCAGATGATTTTCGGTACGGTGGATGAGACGGTTACAACCTGGGTGATGAATGATCAAAAATACGATCTCCCAAACCTGGCAGACAGCATTCATGAATTGCTGATCCACGGGTTCAGCAGCCAAAAGACGAAGGAGGAGGAATAAAAATGGCAGCATTATCATACGCCGTAGACGGCCATGTTGCGACGATTACGATTCAGCACCCGCCGGCAAATGCGCTATCGACGCAAGTGCTTGAAGATCTTTCTGCATGCCTTGATGAACTTTCAGAACGTCAGGATGTCAGAAGCGTCGTTATTCACGGGGAAGGAAGATTTTTCTCGGCAGGCGCTGATATTAAAGAGTTTACATCATTGATGGACGGGTCTGATTATGCAAATTTGGCTGATAAGGGCCAGCAGATTTTCGAAAAAGTAGAATCTTTTCCAAAACCGGTGATCGCCGCGATTCACGGGGCCACTCTTGGAGGCGGTCTTGAGCTAGCGATGGCATGCCACATCCGGATTGCCGAGGAAAGCGCAAAGCTCGGCCTTCCCGAACTGAATCTCGGAATCATTCCCGGCTTTGCGGGAACGCAGCGCCTTCCCAAGTATGTGGGCACCGCCAAAGCGCTTGAAATGATCGGGACATCAGAGCCGATATCCGGCAAGGAAGCTTTTGAATACGGTCTTGTCACGATTTTGGCGGCGAATGAAGAAGAAGTGCTGCAAAAGGCAAAAGAGCTCGCACAAAAATTCGCTGAAAAAAGTCCGCAGACGATGGCTTATGTCATTGAACTCCTGAATTCGAGCAAAGTGTATTCGTATGAAGGAGGCCTCAAGCTAGAAGGGAAATACTTCGGCGAAGTGTTCCAATCCGAGGATGCGAAGGAAGGGATTCAGGCATTTCTTGAAAAGCGGAAGCCGCATTTTAAAGGGAAATAACAAACGTGAAAACAAAGGGGATGAACAGAACATGAACATTTATGTCTTAATGAAGCGCACGTTTGATACAGAGGAGAAAATTCAGATCGAACAAGGGGAAATCAACACGGACGGAGCGGAATTCATCATCAATCCGTACGATGAGTACGCCATTGAAGAAGCGCTCCAGTTGAAAGAGAAGCACGGCGGTGAAATTACGGTCGTGACAGTCGGCGAGGAAGAAGCTGAAAAAGAACTCAGGACGGCTCTGGCGATGGGGTGCGACAAAGCCGTTCTGATCAACATTGAAGACGACGTGGAAGAAGCGGACCAATATACGGCTTCAGCCATCCTTTACAACTATTTGAAAGACCGCGAGTACGACATTATACTCGGCGGGAATGTGGCGATCGACGGGGGATCGGGACAGGTTGCGCCTCGTTTGGCCGAACTGCTGGGCATTCCTTGTATTACGACGATTACAAAGCTGACGGTAAACGGCGGAGATGTTGAAGCGGAACGCGACGCCGAGGGCGATCTTGAAGTGATCCAAACATCGCTTCCAATCGTAGCGACTGCACAGCAGGGGTTGAACGAGCCGCGTTATCCGTCTCTTCCGGGAATCATGAAGGCAAAGAAAAAGCCTCTCGAGGAGCTTGAGCTTGATGATCTCGACATCGACGAAGAAGACGTGGCTGCGAAAACAAAAACGATCGAACGGTTCCTGCCTCCGAAAAAAGAAGCCGGGAAAATCCTTGAAGGGGAGCCGGAGCAGCAGGCGGCAGAACTTGTATCACTGCTGAGAAGCGAAGCAAAGGTCGTATGAAGCCGAAGGGAGAAATAACACGGTCATTAAAATACAGGGGGAAATGGACATGAGCAAAAAAGTTATCGTATTGGGAGAGTTCAGAGACGGTTCGTTGAGGAATGTGACTTTCGAAGCGATAGCCGCAGGAAAAACGGTTGCCGAAGGGGGAGAGGTGATCGGCGTACTGTTCGGTGAAAGCGTTTCAAGTCATGCGGCAGAACTGATCCATTACGGCGCTGACAGAGTGCTTACAGCCGAAAACCCGCTCTTGAAAAACTATACGTCTGACGGCTATGTTCAAGCCTTGTTGCCGATCATAGAACGCGAGAATCCGGACGTCATCATTTTCGGACATACGTCAATGGGAAAAGACTTGTCGCCGAAGCTTTCAGCCCGTATGGGAACAGGGCTGATATCGGATGCCGTCGATGTCGAAGTGGCCGGCGGCAACATCGTGTTTACAAGGCCGATTTACTCGGGCAAAGCGTTTGAACGGATCATTTCCGAAGATGAAACGATTTTTGCAACGATCAGACCGAATAATATCGCCCCGCTTGACAAAGATGAGACGCGGACAGGAGCGGTCGAAAGCATCGAAGCAGATATTCGGGACATCAGAACGGTCATCAAGGATATTGTCAAAAAAACGTCCGAAGGCGTCGATTTGTCTGAAGCGAAAATTATCGTAGCCGGCGGTCGCGGCGTCAAAAGCGAGGAAGGCTTTAAACCGCTGCAGAAGCTCGCCGATGTATTGGGCGGGGCGGTCGGCGCTTCAAGGGGAGCCTGTGACGCAGACTACTGCGACTATTCGCTTCAAATCGGCCAGACCGGCAAAGTTGTGACACCTGACTTATATATCGCCTGCGGCATTTCAGGAGCGATTCAGCACCTCGCAGGGATGTCAAACAGCAAAATCATCGTTGCCATCAACAAAGATCCGGAAGCTGATATATTTAAAATTGCCGACTACGGGATCGTCGGCGACTTATTTGAAATCGTTCCGCTGCTCACGGAGGAATTTAAAAAGCTGAGCGTCAGCACATGATCAAAAGCCGGCCTGAAATGGCCGGCTTTTGACATAGGCACATTTCCGCCTTCTGCAAAATAACATGGGATATGGACATTTTCAGAAAGGCTAAAATCCCGATGTGTAAAACTGTGCAGATAGGGAAACGTATAATCAAGCATTATGTTAGCGTGAACCAAAGGGAGATGCTATACTAAAAAGCATAATTTCACAATTGGAGGAATGAAAGAATGGCTATCGTAAAAGCAACTGATCAAACATTCTCATCTGAAACAAGCGAAGGCGTAGTTCTTGCCGACTTTTGGGCTCCTTGGTGCGGACCTTGTAAAATGATCGCGCCGGTACTTGAAGAGCTTGATCAAGAAATGGGAGACAAACTGAAAATCGTAAAAATCGATGTTGACGAAAACCAAGAAACTGCCGGCAAATACGGCGTGATGAGCATCCCGACTCTCCTCGTACTAAAAGACGGCGAAGTGGTCGAAACATCTGTCGGCTTTAAACCGAAAGAAGCGCTTGAAGAACTGGTCAACAAACATTTGTAAAATAGAAACCTGTGAAAAAGGCGATTCCAAAGGGATCGCTTTTTTCTTACAAGTCATCTTCTTTCTCCATTTGTGGCGAACGTACGGTCGGTCATGGTAAACTTAAATGAAGGAAAAACGCCGAAATAAGGAAGGATTTTTGATGAACAAAAAAATCAAAGAAAAGCTGGCCCTTCTTCCGGATCAGCCTGGCTGCTACTTGATGAAAGACAGGCAGGATACCGTCATCTACGTCGGGAAAGCGAAAATCTTAAAAAACAGGGTCCGCTCCTATTTCAGCGGGTCCCATGATGCCAAAACACAGCGTCTTGTCAGTGAAATTGAAGACTTCGAATACATTGTCACATCCTCGAACATCGAAGCGCTCATTCTTGAAATGAATTTAATCAAAAAGTACGACCCGAAATATAACGTGATGCTTAAAGATGATAAAAGCTACCCGTTCATTAAAATCACGAACGAGCGGCATCCGAAGCTGATTGTCACAAGGAAGGTCAAAAAAGACAAAGGCCGCTATTTCGGGCCGTACCCCAATGTCCAGGCTGCGAGGGAAACAAAAAAGCTGCTGGACCGCCTCTATCCGCTCAGAAAGTGCGCCAAGCTGCCTGACCGCGTCTGTTTGTACTATCATCTCGGACAATGTCTGGCGCCATGCGTATATGATGTGTCTGAAGAGACAAACAGACAGCTCACAGAAGAAATTACCCGCTTTTTAAAAGGCGGCTACAATGAAGTGAAGAAAGAGCTTGAAGCAAAAATGCTCGAAGCCTCGGAAAACCTGCAGTTTGAACGGGCGAAAGAATTCCGCGATCAAATTGCCCATATCGAGTCAACGATGGAAAAACAGAAAATGATGCTGAATGACATGGTTGACCGCGATGTATTTGCCTATTCGTATGACAAGGGCTGGATGTGCGTCCAGGTCTTCTTCATCAGGCAGGGCAAATTGATTGAAAGAGATGTCAGCATGTTTCCTTTATACAGGGAAGCAGACGAGGAATTTCTGACATTCATCGGGCAATTTTACTCCAAAAACAACCATTTTCTTCCGAAGGAAATTTTGGTGCCTGACAGCGTCGACAAGGACATGATTGAGGAGCTTTTGGACGTGAACGTGCGCCAGCCGAAAAGAGGAGCGAAAAAAGACCTGCTGCTCCTTGCCCATAAAAATGCAAAGCTCGCTTTGAAGGAGAAGTTTTCGCTCATTGAACGGGATGAAGAGCGGACGATCGGCGCGATTGAAAAGCTCGGAAAAGCGCTGGACATCTACACGCCATACAGAATTGAAGCGTTTGATAACTCAAATATTCAAGGAACGGACCCTGTTTCGGCCATGGTTGTATTTCTCGATGGAAAACCGCATAAAAAAGAGTACCGCAAATATAAGATCAAGACGGTTGAAGGTCCTGACGACTACGGATCAATGCGCGAAGTCATCAGAAGAAGATATACAAGGGTGCTGAAAGAGAATCTGCCGCTGCCTGATTTAATTTTGATCGACGGCGGAAAGGGGCAGGTGTCTGCCGCCCTTGACGTTCTGGAAAATGAACTGGGTCTCGATGTCCCTGTTGCCGGTCTGGTGAAAGACGATAAGCACAGAACATCCAACCTTTTGATCGGCGATCCCCTTGAGATCGTCCAGCTTGAGCGGAACAGCCAGGAATTTTACCTGCTTCAGCGCATTCAGGACGAAGTGCACAGGTTTGCGATCAGCTTCCACAGGCAGCTCAGGGGAAAAAGCGCATTTCAATCGGTGCTGGACGGCATACCGGGCGTCGGCGAACAGCGGAAAAAACTGCTGTTAAAACATTTCGGTTCCGTTAAGAAAATGAAGGAAGCGAGCGCCGAAGATATCCGCAAGCTCGGCATACCTCTGAAAACGGCGCAGCTGATCGAAGAGGCATTGAAAAAATAATGTTGAACTTTTAAAAAGAATCTGATAGAATTTGTACTAATTTCATAATAAGATCGTGTGATATGGTGAAGATAGAGGTGCGAACTTCAAGAGTAGGCTTGATGAGGAAGATGGATTCCGATGAAGAAAGCCGAAAGGGGAGCGTCGCCGAAGCGGGGAAAAATCCACTCGTTTTTCCTGCTGGCTTTACATTGAATAAATGTGAGGCTGTCAAGAAATCATTTCTTGGAGAGCTATCTCGTTGTTTAAGATCATCGGCATTTTTGTTGGTTAAAGCAATGAGGGAATTCTCTCGTTGCTTTTTTTGTGCAAAAAAAACCGTACAGGCCGCCGGTCAAGCTTTCCTCTTCATACATAAACAAACACGAACGAAAACAAAAAGGGTGGTATTTGATGGGTCTCATCGTCCAAAAATTTGGCGGAACTTCCGTAGGGTCAGTGGAAAAAATATTGAATGTCGCAAACCGCGTCATCGAAGAAAAACAGCGCGGTCATGATGTTGTCGTCGTCGTTTCGGCGATGGGCAAATCGACGGACTCCCTCGTCGCGCTTGCCAAGGAAATCACCGAGCAGCCGAGCAGCAGGGAAATGGACATGCTGCTGACAACAGGAGAGCAGGTGACGATTTCGCTGTTGACAATGGCTTTGCAGAACAAGGGGTATGATGCGGTTTCCTATACAGGCTGGCAGGCCGGCATCGAAACCGAAAATATTCACGGCAACGCAAGAATTACGAACATTGATACAGCCAAGCTGAAAGAGCGCCTGAATGAAGGGAAAATCGCCGTTGTCGCCGGATTCCAGGGCGTCACAGCGGAAGGCGAAATCACAACGCTCGGCAGAGGCGGATCAGATACGACAGCCGTTGCCCTCGCAGCAGCCCTGAAAGCTGATAAATGCGACATTTACACCGATGTGCCGGGGGTTTTCACGACGGATCCCCGCTATGTGAAAACAGCGCGGAAGCTGGCCGGAATCTCCTACGATGAAATGCTGGAGCTTGCCAATCTTGGAGCAGGCGTCCTTCATCCGAGAGCTGTTGAATTTGCGAAAAACTACCAGGTGCCTTTGGAAGTCCGTTCAAGCACCGAAAAAGAAGCCGGCACATTAATCGAGGAGGAATCATCAATGGAACAGAATTTAATCGTAAGAGGCATTGCATTTGAAGATCAGATCACACGCGTGACCGTATGCGGCCTGGCGAGCGGCCTGACGACGCTGTCAACGATTTTTACAACGCTCGCCAAACAGAACATCAACGTTGACATCATCATTCAATCGGTGACAGGCACAAGCAAAACGTCGATTTCTTTCTCAGTGAAAACGGAAGACTTAAAACGGACGGTTGAAGTTCTAGAAGAATACAAAGACGCGCTCGACTATGAACAGATTGAAACGGAAAACAGGCTTGCCAAAGTGTCGATCGTCGGTTCTGGCATGATCTCCAACCCGGGAGTAGCAGCGGAAATGTTCGCTGTGCTGGCGGAAAAAAACATCCAGGTCAAAATGGTCAGCACATCCGAAATCAAAGTTTCGACTGTCGTCAACGAAGGCGATATGGTGAAAGCCGTTGAAGCGCTGCATGATGCTTTTGAACTGTCGAAGCAGACAGCAGTCATTTAAAAAGAAAAAGGCGGGACTTTTGCAGTCTCCGCCTTTTTGCATAGTTATGCCGGGTCTTTCAAATCCCATTTCACCGTTAAAACCACTTTTCCGGCTCTTTTTTTCACCTGTTCATAAGATTCGGCAATTTGTTCGTTCATCAGCTGGATTTGCTCGGCGATAAACCCGGCTTCAAGCTGAAAGCAGGGCTCCTTTTGATACTTGAGGCGGTTTGAAACCAGCGGGCCTTCGAGTTCAAACTCAAGCTCCTGTTTTTTTGAATGGACGATCGCAAGCGTTCCCCAGCCTGCATCCTGAAAGAAAGCGGGAAGATCCTCCCGGGATTCAAGCGGGAACTTGCGGGCGAGCTTTTTTCCCGCCCAGTACATCATATCTGCGTAGTCTTGTCCCAGCATATCGGGAAGCAGCACTTCCCTGATCAACTCATAGCCATATGCGGAGACTTCCAGCTCTTTTAATTGCGCTAAGTTTGCTTCATATTTATTCATATCCAATGTCTCCCCTCTTTTCTCCGTTTATTATAGCTTAAATGGGGTGAAAGATTACAGCGGAGACATGCATTTAGGAAGAAAAAAATCTGATATATTTATATTTTGATAAAATAAAATTTTCAAAAATATGATTAAATTTTAGAAAATTTCAATTTATGTACGCGTTTTCTTGACGCCTATTTCTCATAGGAGTAAAATGAAATTGTCATAAAAACTTAACAAAGTGCGATATTTGAAACAGGACGGGGGATAGGAGACCTTTCATTTTTACTGCACTTTTCAACTAGGGGGTAAAGCAATGGCCGGGAACAGAGAGTTTGTTTATCGAAGACTGCATTCTTTGCTTGGCGTCATACCGGTGGGCATATTTTTAATCCAGCATTTGGTTGTCAACCATTTTGCGGCAAGCGGAGAAGAGGCGTTTAATAACGCCGCTCACTTTATGGAAAACCTGCCGTTCAGGTACGCTTTGGAAATCTTCGTGATTTTCCTTCCGCTGATTTATCATGCTGTTTATGGAGTATACATAGCTTTTACAGCGAAAAACAATGCGAACAGATTCGGCTTTTTTAGAAACTGGATGTTCGTTCTGCAGCGGATTACAGGAATCATTACCTTGATTTTTGTCAGCTGGCACGTGTGGGAAACACGGATTGCCGCCCAAATGGGGGCAGAGGTGAACTTTGACATGATGGCTGATATTTTGAGCTCCCCGATCATGCTCGGCTTTTACATTGTAGGTGTCCTCTCAACAATCTTCCACTTTTCAAACGGTTTATGGTCGTTTGCTGTCACTTGGGGAATCACTGTTTCTCCTCGCTCACAGCGAATCGCCACGTTTGTGACAATGGGAGTCTTTGTTGTGCTGTCCTATGTAGGGCTGAGAGCGATTTTGGCATTTGTGTAAAAGAACTAGATTACTAGAGGGAGTGGGGCAGGCATGAGCAATTCAAGCATCATCGTTGTCGGCGGAGGACTAGCGGGTCTGATGGCGACCATTAAAGCTGCGGAAGCAGGAACAAATGTAAAACTATTTTCGATCGTTCCCGTTAAGCGCTCACATTCCGTATGTGCGCAGGGCGGAATCAACGGAGCGGTCAATACAAAAGGTGAAGGAGACTCCCCATGGGAGCATTTTGACGACACGGTGTACGGAGGCGACTTTCTGGCGAACCAGCCGCCGGTCAAAGCGATGTGTGAAGCGGCGCCGTCGATCATTCATTTGCTTGACCGCATGGGCGTCATGTTTAACAGAACGCCTGAAGGGCTGCTTGACTTCCGGCGCTTCGGAGGAACCCAGCATCACAGAACGGCATATGCGGGGGCGACGACCGGACAGCAGCTCTTGTACGCGCTGGATGAGCAGGTTCGCCGCTTCGAAGTTGAAGGGCTCGTTTCGAAATATGAAGGCTGGGAGTTTCTCGGAGCCGTTCTTGATGATGACAATACGTGCAGGGGCATCGTCGCCCAAAACTTAACGACGATGGAAATCGAGTCGTTCCGTTCGGACGCAGTCATCATGGCGACCGGGGGGCCGGGCATCATCTTCGGAAAATCGACGAACTCGATGATCAATACCGGATCAGCCGCTTCGATCGTTTACCAGCAGGGTGCTTACTATGCGAACGGAGAGTTCATCCAGATCCATCCGACCGCCATTCCTGGAGACGACAAGCTGCGGCTGATGAGCGAATCGGCGCGCGGTGAAGGCGGACGAGTCTGGACGTATAAAGACGGCAAGCCTTGGTATTTCCTCGAAGAGAAATATCCGGCATATGGAAACCTTGTGCCGCGTGATATTGCGACGCGTGAAATATTTGATGTGTGCGTCAGACAAAAGCTCGGCATCAACGGCGAAAACATGGTTTATCTCGATCTTTCCCACAAAGATCCGAAGGAATTGGACATCAAGCTGGGCGGAATCATTGAAATCTATGAAAAATTCATGGGTGACGATCCGCGCAAGCTGCCGATGAAAATCTTCCCTGCGGTTCACTACTCAATGGGCGGACTTTGGGTCGACTACGATCAGATGACCAACATTCCTGGACTGTTTGCCGCGGGAGAATGCGACTATTCGATGCACGGCGGAAACCGCCTGGGAGCGAACTCGCTCTTGTCAGCCATTTACGGCGGCATGGTGGCAGGTCCGAAAGCCGTTGAATACATTCAAGGTCTCGAAACATCCGCAGAAGATCTGTCTTCTTCCGTTTTCGATGCATACGTCAAAAAGGAAGAAGAAAAGTGGGCTGACATAATGAAAATGGACGGCAATGAAAATGCTTATGTCCTTCATAAAGAGCTCGGCGAATGGATGACAGACAACGTGACGGTCGTGCGCTACAATGACAAGCTGCTGAAAACGGATGAAAAAATCCAAGAGCTTGCCGAGCGCTACCGAAACATCAATATCAACGATACGGCAAAATGGAGCAACCAGGGCGCCGTATTCACGCGCCAGCTGCACAACATGCTGCAATTGGCACGGGTGATCACGCTCGGTGCATACAACCGGAATGAGAGCCGCGGCGCCCATTATAAACCGGATTTCCCTGAACGTAATGACGAGGAATGGCTGAAAACAACAATGGCGAAACATGCAGGCGATTTTGAAGCCCCGAAATTCCATTATGAGGATGTCGATGTTTCATTAATCGCACCGCGTAAACGGGATTACTCGAAGAAAAAGGTGGCGAAATCATGAGTGAAAATAAGACAATCAAGTTTATCATCACTCGTCAGGATACATCGGATTCTAATCCTTACCAGGAAGAGTTTGAAATTCCATACCGTCCGAATATGAACGTGATTTCCGCTTTGATGGAAATCAGAAGGAACCCGGTGAATGCAAAGGGAGAAAAAACGTCGCCGATTGCTTGGGATATGAACTGTCTCGAGGAAGTGTGCGGCGCTTGCTCCATGGTGATCAACGGCAAGCCGAGACAGTCCTGTACAGCGCTGATCGACCAGCTTGAGCAGCCGATCAGCCTTGAACCGATGAAAACATTCCCGGTTGTCCGCGACCTTCAAGTGGATCGGAGCCGCATGTTTGATTCGTTAAAGAAAGTCAAAGCATGGGTGCCGATCGACGGCACATATGATCTCGGACCGGGACCGAGAATGCCTGAAAGAAGACGTCAGTGGGCTTATGAGCTGTCAAAATGCATGACTTGCGGCGTGTGTCTTGAAGCTTGTCCGAACGTGAACGATAAAACAAACTTTATGGGACCTGCACCGCTCTCGCAAGTTCGCTTATTCAACACCCATCCGACGGGAGCGATGAACAAATCTGAACGGCTTGAAGCGATTATGGGAGACGGCGGACTGGCCGAATGCGGCAACTCGCAAAACTGCGTGCAGTCGTGTCCGAAAGGCATCCCGCTCACAACCTCAATCGCTGCATTAAACAGGGATACGACCGTTCAGGCGTTTAAAAACTTCTTCGGAAGCGACAACACGGAATAACACGAAAAAACGCACCTCTTCAAACCGAAGAGGTGTTTTCATGATCAAAGGGGATGAAAACATTGAAATTGCCGGGATATATCGAAGAACCGTTTGACACATGGTGTCAGTCATTTTCTTTTTTTGATGAAGTTTCCGTCCGTTTTTCAGAAACGGACATGTTCGGTCATATGAACAATGTCACACCGTTTGTCTACTTCGAAGAAGCGAGGATTTCCTATTTCAAGCACCTGGGCGTCATGGACCGCCTTTCAGACGGGAAGAGCGCGGCCATTCCCGTCGTGGCGAGCCAGCAATGCGACTATTTTCAGCAGGTCATGCTTCATGAACGTTTAAAAATCGGCGTCAAAACAGCATCTGTCGGCAACGCCTCGCTCACCCTCCATTACGCAGCGAAAAATGGGGAAGGCGGCCTTTGCTTTACAGGACTGGCGGTTATGGTGCAAATTGCGAAAGATACGGGTAAACCCGTGAAATGGACAGACGAACAAAAAGCAAAACTGCTTGGCAATAACTCATTTCCTGAGAAATAATTGACAGGGAGAGGAAAATGAAAAAAGCGATAATCATCGGCGCGAGTTCCGGAATTGGCAATGCGCTTGCCAAGCAGCTGTCAGCCGGAGGAGTGGAGGTCGGTCTTGCTGCAAGACGGTATGAGCTGCTAGCCAAATTGCGCGACGACCTCCCTGGACCTTCATACATTAAAAAGATCGATACAGCCGACAGCGAACACTCGCCTATACTGTTGAAAGAACTGCTTGATGAGATGAATGGGGCAGACGCAGTCTTCATCTGTTCAGGTGTTGGATATTTGGAAAGCGAAATGGATTGGAGCAAAGAAAAGGAAACGATCGATGTCAATGTGACGGGATTTGTGTCCTGCTCGAACGTGTTGATGGAGCATTTTATCAAAAACGGGAGAGGGCATTTAGTCGGCATTTCATCCATCGCCGCGCTGAGAGGAAACGGAGGGGCCGTCACCTACGCCGCTTCAAAAGCATTCGTTTCAAATTATTTAAAAGGACTTCGTCAAAAAGTGAAAAAACTCGGTTGCGATGAAATTGCGGTCACCGAAATTCAGCCCGGCTTCGTGGACACGGCTCTTGCAAAAGGTGATCATCTGTTTTGGACGGCTTCGCCCGAAAAAGCGGCTGCACAAATCATCAGCGCTGTGCAGAAGAAGAAGACGCACGCATATATTACGAAGAGATGGCGGCTGATCTCCTGGATTTTAAAATGTCTTCCTTAGAAGTTCAGCCCTGAAACGATGCCTGTGTCATGATTTGAAAAATAGGTGTTTGAGGGAACCCTTTTCTCCGTCAGAAACGTCACCGACCTTGCGTATGTTTCATATGATATCACGACTATATCGAAACCCATTCGTTTCAGATCAGCTCTCACCTTAGCAAGGAGGGTTACAATACTTGAAGGAGAAAGAGTTTCAATCAAAGCCGCTGCTAACAAAAAGAGAAAGAGAAGTGTTCGAATTGCTCGTTCAAGACAAGACAACAAAGGAAATCGCAAGCGAGCTCTTTATAAGTGAAAAGACTGTACGTAATCACATTTCCAATGCAATGCAAAAATTGGGAGTGAAAGGCCGTTCGCAAGCTGTTGTTGAACTTCTTCGAATGGGTGAGCTAGAGCTCTAAATTGAGCCGGTGTTCCTTCTTGTATCAAGAAGGGAACCGGTTATTTGTTTTTTCAAGAGCAATTTGTATATTCATGTTGAAGTCTTGCAATTTGTGTAGAAAAGAAGGAAAATAGACTCAAGTGTTTTGAAAACAAAACAACGAGTCGAGCGAGGTAGAGAAAATGAATTCGAATGCTTCTTTGAATCACATAGCGGACATTGAAAAATCACTCCGCCATATTGCGGGCATCATTAAACAAAAAGGAAGAGAAATTCTCACCCAATATACGATTACCCCTCCCCAGTTTGTCGGTCTTCAATGGCTGTATGAATACGGGGATATGACGATCGGCGAGTTATCACAAAAGATGTACCTGGCGTGCAGCACCACAACGGATTTAATTGACCGAATGGAGAAAAACAACCTCGTTGAACGGGTTAAAGATCCGTCCGACAGGCGCGTAGTCCGCATTCATCTTTTATCGGAAGGAGAGCGGATCATCCAGGAGGTCATTCAAAAAAGGCAGGACTATTTAGAAGACATGTTAGAGGCGTTTTCCGAGGAAGAAACAGCCGCGTTTGAAAAATTATTAATTAAACTTCAGCAGGAAATGAACAGAAAATGAGGCGATTTTGTTGGATCAACCGATAGGAGTCATTGATTCGGGAGTCGGCGGTTTAACCGTTGCAAAAGAAATCATGAGGCAGCTGCCGAAAGAAAAAATTATATATCTTGGAGACACGAAAAGGTGTCCATACGGACCGAGGGACAGAAAAGAAGTCCTGTCATATACATGGGAAATGACAAATTATCTGTTATCCCGCCACCATATTAAAATGCTCGTGATCGCCTGCAATACAGCAACGGCCATCGCGCTAGAGGAAATCAGCAGGGAAGTTGCGATACCCGTCATCGGCGTGGTGCAGCCCGGAGCCAGAACCGCGATTAAAGTGACGGAAAACCAGCGAATCGGCGTAATCGGAACGGAAAACACGATCAAAAGCGGCGCATACGAAGAAGCGCTTCTTTCGTTGAACGGAGATTTAACGGTGGAAAATCTGGCTTGCCCAATGTTTGTCCCGTTTGTGGAAAGCGGCAAATTTTTGGATGAGACGGCTGATGAAATCGTCAGGACGTCACTGCACCCGCTCAGAGATTCATCAATCGATACGCTGATTCTCGGATGTACGCATTATCCGATTTTAAAAGAGCCGATTCAGCGCTATATGGGAGAGCGCGTCAACATCATTTCCTCCGGAGATGAAACGGCCAGGGAAGTCAGCACGATCTTGTCATACAACGGTTTATTAAGCAAAACGGCGGAACCGCCGGAACACTTGTTTTTAACAACTGGGGAGCGCGCCCGCTTCACAAAAATTGCAAACGATTGGTTTGGATACGAAGTGAAAAATGTGGAAAGCATTTCTCTTCAGGAGACCGCTGTAAAATAAAGCTGCCGCACATGCAAACGGCAGCTTTTTTCATGGCCTTTTCTTTTAAAGAAAAGGTTTTTTGTATTCAGAGGGATTTTTTTAAAAAGCGGTCTAATTCAAAAACGGGCTCGTATACATAATAGTACAAACTGCCTTAGGAGGGAAAAGTATGCTGAAAAAAGGAATGAAAGGAATCGCGGTTACGGTTACGGCCTCCGCGCTGCTTCTTTCCGGGTGCGGAATATTTCAGTCAGATCAAGCCTCAGAGGAGATAGATCCGCCGCAGGACATCACATATGTAAAAGAGGAGAAGGAGCAAGACAAAACAGACAAAACCAAAGATAAAACAGAAGACAAAGGCAGCAAAACGACAAGCGACGATAAAGCCGCTCAAACGGGCGATACGGTCATGAGAGAGCTTTATCTCATTGATAAGAACGGCTATGTGACAGCGCAGACGCTGCCGCTGCCAAAGCAGGAAGGGACGGCTAAACAAGCGCTTGAATACCTCGTTGAAGGCGGCCCTGTTTCAAACATCCTGCCAAACGGATTCAGAGCCGTGCTGCCGGCGGATACAACGGTCAATGTTGATATTAAAGAAGACGGAACAGCGATCGCTGATTTCTCAAATGAATTTAAAAACTATAAAGCTGAAGATGAGCAAAAAATCGTACAGGCGATTACATGGACGTTAACGCAGTTTAACTCGATTGATAAAGTGAAGCTCCGCATGAACGGCCATGATTTGAAAGAAATGCCTGTTAACGGCACGCCGATTTCAGAAGAACTCAGCCGCGAGGACGGCATTAACCTCGACACGGCGGGTGTGACAGATATAACGGCGACACAGCCGGTCACCGTCTATTATTTGGCTGAATCAGATAAAGGCACATATTACGTTCCGGTGACAAAGCGGACGTCTGCAAAAGAAAAAGATCAGGTGACGGCGGCGATTAAAGAGCTGACTGAAGGACCGGACAATAAAAGCGGCCTGCTCTCCGATTTCCAGGGCGACGTCAAGCTTGAAAACAAGCCGAAGATTGAAGACGGCCATGTAACCCTCGACTTTAACGAAGCGATCTACGGAAGTGCCGACGGCCAGAAAAAAGTGATATCGGATGAAGTGTTAAACAGTATCGTGTTGACATTAACCGAACTGCCTGATGTGAAAAGTGTGTCGGTTACCGTGAACGGAAAATCCGAGCTCGTGAATGAAAAAGGAGAAAAGCTTTCCAAGCCGGTTTCAAGACCGAGCAAGGTGAACACAGGTAGTTTTTAAGCCGAAATTTTTGATATACTATAGAAAAAGAGGTGAGCGATCAAAGCTGCCTCTTTCTTTATTCAGCTTTTTGGAAGAGCGGAATGATTGTGAAAGGTTTATGTACATACAATCGGAGGTAAAAAATGAGATACGATGGAAGAAAAAACAATGAACTGCGCCCTGTCACAATGGACCTCGACTTTATTACGCATCCCGAAGGATCGGTCCTGATTACAGTCGGCGGGACAAAGGTGATATGCAACGCGTCTGTGGAAGACCGCGTACCGCCCTTTTTGAGAGGAGAAGGGAAGGGCTGGATCACCGCGGAATACAGCATGCTGCCGCGGGCCACGAACCAAAGGACGATCAGGGAATCGTCAAAAGGGAAAATCTCCGGGCGGACGATGGAAATCCAACGGCTGATCGGAAGAGCTCTTCGGGCGGTTGTTGATTTGGAAAAGCTCGGTGAGCGGACGATCTGGATCGACTGCGACGTCATTCAGGCGGACGGAGGTACGAGAACTGCGTCGATTACCGGAGCATTCACCGCCATGGCGCTTGCCGTCGGAAGACTCGTCGAAAAAGGCGCGCTGAAGGAGATGCCGATCACCGACTTTTTGGCTGCCACTTCAGTGGGCATCGATAAGGAAAAAGGATTGATCCTTGATTTGAACTACCAGGAAGATTCTGCAGCTGAGGTTGATATGAACGTCGTCATGACAGGCGAAGGCCGCTTTGTCGAACTTCAGGGAACAGGAGAGGAAGCGACATTCTCAAGAAGTGAACTGGACGGGCTTTTAGAGCTGGCTGAAAAAGGGATCGCCGAACTCATCGAAAAGCAGAAAGAAGTGCTCGGCGACGTTGCATTATCTATTCAACAATAACATGAGAAAGGCTGATACACGATGAAGGAAGTCATCATTGCCACGAAAAACGAAGGGAAAGTCAGGGAATTCAAAGCGATGCTTGAACCGAGGGGCTACGATGTCAAATCTTTACTGGACATCGGCTATACACCCGAAATCGAAGAAACCGGGCAGACTTTTGAAGAAAACGCTGTGATTAAAGCGGAAACAATTTCGAAAGAAACCGGAAAAATCGTGATTGCCGACGACTCCGGCCTGTCTGTCGACTATCTCGGCGGCAGCCCCGGCGTATACTCGGCCCGCTATGCAGGAGAAGAGAAAAACGATCTCGCCAATCTGAAAAAGCTATTGAAAGAGCTCGAAGGGGTGGAAAAAGAAGACCGTTCCGCGAGGTTCAGATGCGCGCTCGCAATATGCATTCCCGGACAGGAAACGAAAACGGTCGAAGGTTCTGTGGAAGGGTACATTACCGAAGAGCCGTGCGGCACAAACGGCTTCGGCTACGACCCGGTTTTTCTCGTCAAAGACAAAGATCAAACGATGGCCGAGCTCTCAAGCGGCGAAAAGAACAAAATCAGCCACAGAGCGGAAGCGCTGAAAAAGCTGTCCGCTTTATTGGATCAAGCGTAAAGGAGGAGGGCCGATCATGAAGGTTCTGATTGTCAGCGACAGCCACGGCCTTGAAGACGAACTGGAAATGATCGCTGAGCGGCACGGGAAGGAAACAGATCTCATCATCCATTGCGGGGATTCTGAATTGGACCCTTCCCATCCCGCGCTTTCCTCTTACTTAACGGTAAAAGGAAACTGCGATTTTTACGGGGAGTTCAAAGACGAAATCGTCGTTCCCGCCGGATCGAGAAAGCTTTTTTTCACACACGGGCATTTATACGGCATTAAACAGTCGCTTTTAAATGTGTACTGCCGGGCTGAAGAGCTCGGCGCCGATATCATCTGTTTCGGCCATTCCCACATCGCGGGAAGCGAGCTGATGGACGGAAAACTGCTGATCAACCCCGGCAGCATCCGCCTTCCGCGGGTGCGGAAAGAAAAAACTTATGCTATACTAAACATTGACAAAGACAATGCAACGGTTCGCTATTATGACTTGGACGGCCGGGAAGTCGAAAGCCTGACGAACCATGTACAATTGCCAGCACATTCATGAGGAAGAATTTTTTTCTTCCTCGTGAAGAAAAAAATTCTAAAAAGTTGTTGACTTTATGTCCCGATCCGCATATAATAAATCTTGTCGCTGATAGTTAAAGCGAAACAAAACAACATCATGTCCCAGTAGCTCAGCTGGATAGAGCAACGGCCTTCTAAGCCGTCGGTCGGGAGTTCGAATCTCTCCTGGGACGTCACGTAATGGGGCGATAAAGCCCGTCATCATACGCTTTCTACTCGTTAAATGTAACGGTCAATGTATCGGTCAATTAAAAAACCGACGCAATTTTGAACCGTTCAATTTAACGAAGTAGGAGGCGTTTTTTGTTGACGAAAAAGAAACCGATTTTCACAATCGACGAAGATTTTTCCGATTTGACTACGGCGCAGAAGCCTCCGGTAAATACGCCGAAAAAGCGAGTGAGGGATCGAATTACCATCGAAATGAAATTATTTGAGAGAAACAACAATTAAGTCTGATGGATTCAGGAATTTATATTGGTCCAAGACGGAGAGCCTGCGGACACCAAATTGACGTTGTATATACGTTTATTTGGTGTCTAATTTGTTTTTAGGAGGGATTTAGCATGTCAGCTACACAACTGACTTTTCTGCCGCCTATAGACGAAAAAGAAGTCAGAAATACGATTATAAGGGAGCTAAAAAGATATAAGGCTTTAAAGGTTCAGCTTGAAAACCGGAAAGAACGGGAAGCGGCCGGGATGAATAACCTTTTCCCGCAGCTCAGGGATCAGCACTCTTTAAATGAATTGAAAGTTTGTCAGATGGACAGGGCGCTTAAACAAAGCCTTGATGGTGATGAATTAAAGATCATAAAGGCCAAGTATCTCTCTCCCCAAAAAATAAAGGACATTGAGATTTATATGGAGATGGGGTTGAAAAAGGACAAATGCTATCAGGTCAAACGGCGGGCCATTTACAATCTTGCGACAGCTCTCGGGATAATCTGAGGGCTGTTGTGAACAAAAAAGCAGACTCCCAGGAGTCCGCTTTATCAAAGTGTACTTTTTTAATCTTAAGGGCCGAACTGAATCACGTTATGATTTAACCAAAAAACGCATTTTCAGCAACTTTAAAGTCTCCAGTACCGAATTCAGCTTTTCCTTGAGTAGTAAAGTTTAAAATACCAGTTAAAAATACACCTGTTATTACTGCACCTAAAAGTAATTTTTTCATGAGACAAGTTCCTCCGTCCATGTTTGAATTTTGTCGCGAGCGACTACTCCTTCATCGAAGTATTTCGCCGCTAATTCATGATATTCCTTCTTTTTGAAGTGTCTTGCTGCAATGATAGCTAAATCTGCTACGTCTGACCAAAGCTTTTTGTCTCTTAGCATATTCAATCCTTTATCTAATAAGGTCTTATCCAACTCTTTATATATTGAGTGTATGGCTAATAACTTGGCTTCGTACGTTTTTTCGTTTATTTCTTTTGCGAGATTGAGGGCTTTTTGATACCAATGTGTCCCTTCTTCGAATAAACCTTTCTTGAATAAAACCCTTGCCAGCATATAAGAAGTTCTGATGATTGCGATTTTGGAATGTAGATTTTCAAAAATGTCGAGAGCTATTTCGAAGGATTCACGCGCTAAATCGAGTTTTTCTTGTCGTTCGTAAGCAAGACCGAGATTGTGATGTCCGAGTCCCTCAACGTAATTTTGTCGGGTATCAGCAGCCATTTTTATTGCTTTTTTATATACGGACTCAGTTAATTCGTATTGATGTAGATCCAGTCTGTTTGCCGCAATTATCATTTGAGTGGTTGCTGCCCTATTTTCATAATTTCCAAGGGCTAAAAAGCTTTCGAGCGCTTTTTCTGCGTGTGTTAACGAGAAAAAATTTTGGTGAATTTCATAATATGCAATAGCAATTTGATAATTGAATTCTGCTCGTTCTGCTTCGTCTGGTATTTTATTTATCCAATTTTCAGCAATGCGATAAAAATTAATGGCTTTCGTAAAGTTCTTTATGTAAAACTGATACAGCCCGCTGAAAAAGTAAAAGTAATACTGAAGCATGTCGTCCGTCTTCTTTTCTTCAGCTCTATACTTAAGACTTTTTAAGATGCTTCCGGATTCGTTATATTTTTCGATCAATAATTTATACCGAGAATCTATCATATTGAAATAAAGCAAAACATCTTGATTCTTCTCCATATTATCAATAGCCTTCTGAATTTCTTTCTTCATTTGAGTTGCTTTATGAACTTGCTGTAACTTAATTGTTGCATACCATTGATTCAACATATTCCCGACCTTTTCGGATCGTATTTTAACAACCAATTCCCACCATTCCTTTCGTATAATTGATTTGAAATATTCAAAAAAATAAGTATCCATTTCCTTTTTCTGCATACCTTTCATTTTACAGAAAGGATCATTTTTTTACAATGATTTTCCTTTTTTGGAATTCAAAAAAAGCCTGTCGACTGTGTTGGGTTTTAAGACCTGATCAATAAGATTCATTTTCATGGATAGACAGGATTTATTCACCAATTTCTTTCCGTAAAGTGGTAAAATCTATACTGATTGTAACTTTAGTATTAGAGGGGAATGCCATGAAGACTCTTGATGTCCATGCGTTGCACCATGCAATTGATCAAACGCTGGAACAATTAAAACAGCAGTCAGACGAATTATCCAAAGTCAAAAAAGCCGTAGAGGGCATTACATCACTTGATGATGCTTTAAAAGGAAAAGGCGGCGACGCGATCCGCGCCTTTTACGAGGAATGCCACACCCCTTTTCTACAGTTCTATGATACTTTCATAGAGGAATACAGTTCCACGCTGAAGAAAATGAAAAGCGCGCTGAATTCGCTGGAACCAAACCACAACGGGTTTATTTCGCAAAGCTTTCTTGAGCACGAGCTGGAACAAGGATTGAATGCGGCCGACCGCACTACGAAGCGTTTGGTTTCTAAAACAAATGCCACGATCGCAAAAGTCAGCCACATTGTCGATTTGCCTGATTTGAATGACAGCGGTTTTCACGAACAGAATCAGAAAGCTTTAAAGGAAATCAATCAGACAATTGAAAAGCTGCACGCCTTCGACCGCGAACAGACAAGCGCTCTTAAAACCGCTGAAAACGACCTGGAAACGATGCAGAGATACATAAGCCGGCTTGAAAAAATGTACACAGGCCCTAAAATTGAAATTACCGGTTACCAAAAAGGCTCGATTTTAAAGCCGGATGAGATGGATGCTTTGCGTGGTGGACAAGACACAGCGATGGGCGTCATGTTGGATAAGCTGGATAAGAGATCAAAGCTTGAAAAAGAGGCCAGCAAAATAGAACCTATGAGTCATACTGATACGTTGAAGAAAAAACTTGAAAAGTTGTATGATGATCCGGATGAGTTTCTCAAAGTTGCTAGAGAGATTGGATATGATAATCTTACATCTGAACAGATGAATTATGTTACTGCCATTGAAGAAGCTTATGAGTTCAGAGCAGATCCAATTAAAGGAACTCTGGAAGATGGAAAACATGTCTTAGAAAGTATGAAAGGCTTTGTGGTTGGAGGATATGAATTTGCAAAAGATACGATCCAAGGAACGATTGAAACAGGTAAAGCTCTTATTGGACAAGCAGACGACTTTATTAAAAACCCAAAAGCAACTGTAAATTCAGTACTTGAGTATGATTACAAAGCCGCTTTTGAAAGTATGTTGCAATCAATCGCAGATTCGTGGGACGAAAAAATGGTACATGGGGATTCATATTCTCGCGGACACTATATTGCTTATGCGATTGGGACGATATGGGGGTTGGCAGAGGCCGGTCCTACTGTCGTATCAGGCTCAAAAAGTCTTGGCAAAGCTGGCAAGGCTGCAGCCCAAACAGCAAAGAAAAGTGTTAACTCTGTTAAACAACATTTCAGCCCGCCTAAAAATCGCTATACTCCTGCATTAGAAGGGATGCTCCAAAGAGCGGGAGAGGCCCCTAATGTGAAAAATACGCCTTTGCTGAAGGAGCTGCTTGAGGATAAAAAGAAAAGTGTGCTTTTCAAATCAATCGATAAGAATGGTGACTTTGTGGGCTCCTTAAAAGGAGAACAGATCCATCTGAAAAATGTGAAAGTTAAAGAAATAAGCTATACTAAAAGAGATCCTGCAGAGACAAAAAAACTTAGAAGCACTTTTAATGGCTCTGTTAAAAAGAAGTTTTTAAAAAGCCTAGTTAATGACCCTCAAAAATTGAAACAGCTTAAGAACGCCGGTTTGTCTGATTCAGATATAGCAAGAATGCAGGATGGATTAAATCCAAAAGGTTGGCAAGTTCATCATAAACTTCCATTAGATGATGGGGGTACAAATTCTATGGATAACTTAATTTTAATGAAAAACGATCCTTTCCATAAAGCAATTACTAATGAGCAGAATGCTTTAACAAGAGGATTGACTCCTGGACAAACAAAGAAAATAAAAAACTGGCCAATACCAAGTGGGGAAATTTATCCTATTGAAAAGTAACGGGAGGGAAGTCTTAATGTGGAAAGCGCATTTAGAAGAGATTCGGAAAATAGAGAAAAAATATGGAGATGATCTCAATAAACCAGCCTCTATTGACGCCATAAAAGAACTGGAACAAAGCGTTCAAGAAAAATTTTATAGTGCAGTGCTACCTGAGGGATATAAACAGTTCCTCAGCGCTGTCAATGGACTTGATTTTAATGGGTTGGTGATATATGGGGTAGACAGTTCTATAAGTGAACATGAAGCAGATGAAGAAATACATGGACTTATAGAAACAAATGAACTTTGGCATGAGAATGATTGGAAAAAAAAGTATCTTTTCTTTGGAGATTCAGATGTCTCATTGTACTGTCTAGACACTGCCCAAGGGAAATATTTAGAATTAGATAAGCCTTCAGGAACCACAATGAGCGAATACGAAAATTTCAATTCAATGTTAGAAGAAGCGTTAAGAACAAGTCTTTCCTGAGCAATTGGCGCCTTTTCTCTTTTTGTGGTATATGGATTGTGGGGAAATTCTTTAGACTATCAACATAGTTGGCCAAGACACACTACCCGTAAATGCGGAGGTTAATTATGCAGAATATTCACTGGAGAAAGCGCAGTACGTTTAAAGAGGCAACTCCTGAGCAAATTCATAGTCTTGAAGAAACTCTTAACATTAAATTTCCATTAGATTATAAAGAATACATAAAAGAATCCAATGGATGCTCTCCAGTAGATAAACGTGTTGTTGTTATTGCGGGATTTAGAGAATCGATTAATAACCTGCTAAGCATTAGAGACCCAGAGAGGCCAATTGATCTTTATAAAACATTCAATAATGTTAAGGATAGATTAGTTGACAACATTATTCCCTTTGCAACTGATGCAGGAGGCAACTTATTTTGCTTTGATTATAGAAATTCTGAAACAAGCCCAACTGTGGTTTTTTGGGATCACGAAGAAGCATTTGAGAATCCAGAAGCAGCGGTAACCTATGTCTGTGATAATTTCACTGAATTAATTAACAGTCTAAGAGAGTATGAAGAAGAATAAAGGGAAGTTTTTTTATGATGAATTTAAATTTTTAGACCATCTTTACGTTGGTATAGCCTTCTCTGGATAGTAGAAATAATTATTAAGCACTTAACTTTGGTTGAGTGCTTTTTTTATGTTTCAAATCCGATAAAAATCCGACAAAAAGGGGGATAAAATGGGGGACTTTTTCTACTCCACTTTGTCATACGATAGAGACAAGAAAAACGAACGTGAATATCGAGTCCAAGAAGGAGAGCCTGCGGACACTGATCATTTGCACACGGATGTTGTGCAGCTGATTGGTGGCCGCTTTTTTATTGGCCAGAATGGGAGACGCACCTTTCCCTTATCAAGTGTGTACCCGGATGTATCGAATGATGATGAAGGTCGTCAGCTTCACAGGAGGAGCGGCTGGAGTCTATGCAGGATTGCGCGCGATAGTCGCGGGGAACGCAAGCGGTGAGATCCCGTTTGCACAGGAAGTCATTTTTATATGGCTTCCTATAATCTTTGCGTCCTCATGGAAGAAAATCCAAAGACTCTCCTGGTTTCAGTTGTAAATTTTGATGAGGCTGAGGAAAAAGCGCTCAACCTGGCTTTAAATAAGATCAGCGGTGACTGGGATGATTACAAACTTGAACAGGTTTTGGAAGACCTGCAGCACAATAATTTTGATCTATCCCTTACAGGCTTCTCAGAAAGTGAAATAGATGAAATCTTGGGAGAGCTGGCTGAGCATGAAGGCAACGAAGGAAAAATCAATGACAGCCAGGAATTAGACCTGGATGATTATGAAGATGATCATTTCCAACATACCTGCCCCAAATGCGGATTTTCATTTAATGAATAGATGATTACACGGAAAAGAAAGAGTACCGTTGGAAGTTGGCCGATTTAAAAAACATCAAGAAAAATGGCCTTAAAGTATTCAGCACATTCTCTTGCGGCGGGGGTTCCTCTATGGGCTATAAGCTCGCTGGCTACGATCTTTTGGGGAACTGTGAGATCGATCCGCAAATGATGAAGATTTACAGGAAGAATCATAACCCGAAATATCCTTTTCTTATGGACATCAGAGACTTTAACAAAATGGAAAATCTGCCTGATGAATTGTTCGATTTAGATATTTTTGATGGTTCCCCGCCCTGCAGCGTGTTTTCTATTGCGGGGGATCGGGAAAAGGCTTGGGGAAAAGAAAAAGCCTTTCGTGAAGGACAGGCCAAACAGTCACTTGATGATCTATTTTTTCATTACCTTGATGCTGTTGAAAGGCTGCGGCCAAAAATCTTTGTGGCCGAGAATGTCAAAGGAATGGTCAGTGGAAATGCAAAAGGTTATGTGAAGCTGGTGATTGAACGAGCCAAGGAAATTGGATATGATGTTCAACTGTTCTTGTTGAATGCTGCCACAATGGGAGTCCCGCAACGTAGAGAGCGGGTCTTTTTTATTGGCCGAAGGAAGGACTTGAATTTACTACCGTTTAAATTGTCCTTCAATGAGCCACCGATTGTATATAAAGAATTCAGAAGCGGCCATGGTGCAAGGCTTAAAGAAATATCAAAGCTTTATAAAAGATGGGTGAAGCGACGGCCGTCGGATAATAATGTGGGAGACATCACGAAAAGGATTGAAGGGAAAGAATCTAATTTCAATACGATTTTAGTGAAAAATAGCCTTGTCCCGCCTACTCTCGCGAGTGGTTCGGTCTTTGTCCGTTATGATGAGCCCTACTATATCTCTGAACGAGATATCATTTTGATGCAATCTTTCCCACTGGATTATGATTTTATGGACGCATCTGTTCAATATGTTTGTGGGATGAGTGTTCCTCCGGTCATGATGAAAAAAATATCGGAACAGATTTACAAACAGTGGTTTGAAAAATAAAAAAGAGGGTGCTGAAAAACACCCTCCCCTAACCAAGGCCATTGACCTGGTAAGAGCGTGATGAAGACGCGGCCGCGTTTGTGGGAATATCACGCTCTCATCTCTATTTTATGGGAGGACCAGGCAGATGGCAACAGAAAATACAAACATACGTTCCTGCGATGATAAAGAAAAAGAGAAACTGCTTCTCCTGCATAGCGCTGAATTGCTTGAAAACATCAGTCAATCTAAAGAGAAATACCGAAAAATTATTCAGGCAGGTATCACCCAATGGGTCAAAGATTTTCAAAGCGGCCATATTAAGGTGAACACTGTTGAAGATTTAAAAAAGCTCATCGAGCTCGATATACAGCTGCAGAAAGATGAAGAAATTTAAAAACAAACTCAAACTCAATTCAGGTTGCGGAGGTGGGTGAAATGTAATGGCGAGACCGCGTGATCCAAGACGTGACGAAGCGTTCCGTTTATGGAAAGAAAGCAGCGGAACCAAGAAATTAAAAGACATCGCAGATGAATTGGGCGTCTCAAGCAGCACCGTCCGCAAGTTGAAAGCAACAGGTAAATGGGAAGATGAATTCAAAAGGAGCGCGAATGGGAGCGCTCCTTTTCGTCCCGGCGCTCCAATAGGCAATAAAAACGCCAAAGGAAACAAGGGCGGGAATGCACCGCCTGGAAACGAAAATGCGAAAGGGAATAGGGGTGGTGCTGCTCCAAAAGGGAATAAAAATTCCGTCCGTACCGGCGAATATGAAACGATCATGTGGGACTTTTTAAATGAGGACGAGCGACAGCTATTTGGAGAAATTGAAACCGATCCGCTTTATCAAATTGATTTAACGATCAGGGAGTTGAGTCTTCGGGAGCGGCGGATGATGCAGCGAATAAATAGAATCCAGAACGGTTTATCTGAAAAGCAGCGCCGCGTGCTTCAGCAAATGCGCAAGGTCAAGGACATCGTTCAAACCCCGGATAAGAATGGACTAGTCAAACCTGTTCCGGTTATGAATGAGCGTCTTGTTGTGACTGAAATTGAAGAAACCGAGATGCGGGCTATTGATGATATTTTGAATATCGAGGAGGCGCTCACTCGTGTAACGGATAAACGGTTGAAAGCCATTCGCCAGAAATACGATATGATCCGCTTAATGGATGAGCAAGAATTGAAGCTCCGCGGCATCTATCTTTCAAACGAGACGAAACAGGCAGAGCTTGAACGCCTTACCGCCCGCCCTGTGGACAATTCTGTGAATATCACAATTACTCGTAAGGGTGACGGCAAATGACGGTAAAAGAAGTCAATCCGCATTTTGAAGATTTTCTCTTTGACTGGAACCAAAAATTTCAGCTGCTCGTTGGCGGTTACGGATCATCCAAAAGCTATCACATTGCTCTCAAGCTCATTTTGAAGCTTCTTGAAGAAAAACGGACAGTCTTAGTCATTCGTGAAGTGTACGACACTCATCGGGATTCTACATTCTCTCTTTTTGAAGGGATTATCAATGACTTAGAGATTGATCATATTGTGAGGTGTATGACATCTCCGATGCAAGTCAGGTTCCCAAATGGCAGCCGGATCATCTTCAAGGGGCTGGACAAACCGGCCAAACTGAAATCGATCAACAACATCTCAATAATATGGATTGAGGAATGTTCAGAGGTCAAATATGAAGGCTTTAAAGAGCTTCTCGGCCGTCTGCGGCATCCTACACTGCCGCTTCATATGATTTTTTCCACGAACCCGGTCGGGGAAGACAACTGGACATACAAGCATTTCTTTAAAGACGATCTGAACAATCGATTTGTCCTAGATGATAAGGAGCTGTACGAAAAGCGAACGATCGTCTTAAATGACACATACTATCATCATTCCACGGCGGAAGATAATTTGTTTCTGCCAGAAAGCTATGTAAGGCAGCTGGATGAACTGAAAGAATACGATCCAGACCTTTACCGCATCGCCAGGAAAGGTCATTTTGGCGTGAATGGGGTTCGGGTTTTTCCTCAGCTTGAAGAGTGGCCACACGATGAAGTAATGCAGGCCGTCTCGAACATTGACTGCCCCATCAAGCGGGTAGGAATGGACTTTGGTTTTGAAGAATCCTATAACGCCGTTGTCCGGCTTGCGGTGGATCATAAGAAAAAGTACCTCTATATCTATTGGGAGTATTACAAAAGAGGAATGACGGATGACAGGACAGCAGAGGAGCTCCAAGAATTTAAGAACACCCAAGAGCTTATCAAAGCTGATTCAGCGGAGCCTAAAACGATTCAGTATTTCCGACAGCATGGTTTCAATATGGTGGGAGCTCATAAGTACCAGGGTTCGCGCCTGCAGTATACGAAAAAGATCAAGCGGTTTAAAAAGATCATTTGTTCCGACCAATGCAAGAACACCATTTTTGAACTCAAGCCGCTGACCTATAAAAAGGACAAGCTGGGTAACATCATTGAAGATGAATTCAAGATCGATCCCCACACTCTTTCGGCCATCTGGTATGCCCTCGATGATTACGAGGTCACCGATCTGAAGGAGAAACCGAAAATCCGGCAGCGGCCAAATAGAGAGAGGAGGTAAAGCATGGCTCAACAATCTGTGAAAGCCACCGTGTTCAAGGCAAATGCCCCAAGTGAAACGACCAAACAGATTTACGAAGATCAATTCGACTATAAAGGAAATGACATCATCGAGCCGCCTTATAGTTTGAAGGAATTGAAAAGCACCGCAGAGTATTCAACGATCCTGCAGCAGTGCATCCATGCCTATAAGACCAAATATTCTCGGTTTTGGTTTTGATGTAGAGTACACCTTTGATATTAACGGAGATGATGTAAAACCTGGATTTTGCTTTTGGCAACAGGGGAACGAATGTCCACTTTTTAAACTTACGAATTAATTGGAAAATTGGGAGCGAGCGGGGAGCGGATTCGCTCCCAATCAGGTATTTTTCGTTCCTCCAGAAAACAAAAAAGAGCAAAGAACCTTGATATCATGGGCTTTCGGTTAAGTGGTGTCACATGCTGTCCATAAGGGTCATCGGCCTTCTAAGCCATCGGTCTGGAGTTCGAATCTCCCCTGGGACGTCACTGAAAAAAGCCTCAAACTTCTTGGCATACAAGGGTTTGAGGCTTTTGGTGTTGCAAAACAACAACATCCTAAAAATTCCCTTTCATCATTTCAAACAAAATGAAAAAGCTAAAGGGTGTGATCAATTTTAAGGAGGATGTTGTAATGACAAAACAACAGCAAAATCAGCAGCAAAAGCAGAAGCAACAAAAACAAAAGCATGAGCAGCTGCTCGGGGCCAACATCACAGATACCGAACTTGCTCAGGAATTCGGAAATATCCAGCAGCAGCTTGCCCAGCTGGAGCAAACTGTTAATCAAATGGGGTCACAGCAGCAGGGCCAAAGCGGCCAGCAGAGCTCTCAATTGAGCCAGGGAATCAATCAGCTGAAACAGCAAATTCAGCAGTTCAGCTCCCAATCTCAGCAGCAAATGCAGCAGACGGATCAGCAAATTCAGCAAAGCATTCAGCAGGCTGTCCAGCAGCTGAATCAGGCTCTTCAAGGGATCCAGACAAACCAGGCCATGAACCAAATGAGCCAGGCGCTTCAGCAGGCGCAGCAGTCATTTAACCAGCAAGGGCAGCAAGGACAACAGGGTCAGCAAAATCAACAAAACCAGCAGCAAAATCAAAATTTTCAACAGCCTCTACAATAAAAAGCTGTAAAGAGCCGTTTAGCACGGCTCTTTTTTATATCGGTCATTCCTCGTTTTGATCCTCTTCGTCATGGGTTGGATGCGCTCCGGGATATTGACGCGGCGTTCCTTGATGAAGATTGCGGAATTCGTATGCGAAATTGCTGTAGTATTGCTGGCCTTCCTTCCATGGCGTGCTTTTGTTCTCAACGGGCTCGTCTTTGCCCTGTGCAGCTCCATACGCACCTTCAGGAAATTCTTCAGCTGTTAAAAAGTTTCTTTGCGTTTCAACGTTCGAAATTTCTTTTTTGTCGTCCATCAGATCACCCCTGTTTTAGTTTTATTGTTGCCATGAAAAAGGGGAGCTATGTGTTTTCGTTTTGTATGCAGTAGGTTTCATTTTAAAAACGGGATAAGATGCTCATTCTCTGCCGGGAGTACAAGGGGGGAAATGCGCCGATCACAAAGAAAATAGACATTTTGTACAGAAAGAACCTGTCAGATAAAGTGGTATTTTATGGTTTATTGGTCCTTTTCTCCTCAGCTTTTAAGAGCTGTCCTTCTATCTTATGACCCGTCTATTCTCGCTTTTTGTTATACATCTCAATTCAGCAATGGTTTTATCTGTTTTCCAGATTGATGTAAATGGGGCATTGGTTGTAAAATTTACCATGAGAGAAAATCTTACAATGTTCGTTCTGCTTTTATTTTAGAAAGGGAGCTGAAAAAAGGTGCATACGCTAGAAAAAATGGAGCAAACAAATTTCCAGACGGCGAGAGATTATGTGACACAAGCATACGAGACAGTACAGAAGCGAAATTTTTACGAAAGCGAATTTCTTCAAGCTGTAAAGGAAATATTTGATTCCCTTGTCCCTGTATTGGCAAGGCATCCAAAGTATATCGAACACCGCATTCTTGAGAGGATCGCAGAGCCGGAACGGATGATCACCTTCAGGGTGCCGTGGGTCGATGATGAAGGCAATATCCGGGTTAACCGAGGGTTCCGGGTTCAATTTAACAGTGCAATCGGTCCGTATAAAGGCGGCATCCGCTTTCACCCTTCTGTGAACGCGAGCATTATTAAATTTTTGGGTTTTGAGCAGATTTTTAAAAATTCTTTGACCGGACTGCCGATCGGAGGCGGAAAAGGCGGGGCTGATTTTGATCCGAAGGGCAAATCGGACAGGGAGATTATGAGTTTTACGCAGAGCTTCATGAATGAACTGTACAGACATATCGGACCGGACACGGATATCCCTGCCGGCGATATTGGTGTCGGAGCAAGGGAAGTCGGGTTTATGTTCGGACAGTATAAAAAGATTCGGGGCCGCTATGATGCAGGCGTGTTAACAGGCAAAGGCCTTGAATACGGGGGCAGTTTAACGAGGAAAGAAGCGACAGGGTACGGTCTGGTTTATTTCGTGGAAGAAATGCTGAAGGATCAGGGGCTGCGCTTTGAAAACAGCACCGTTGTCGTCTCCGGTTCAGGGAATGTGGCGCTGTACGCGATGGAAAAAGCCGCTCAATTCGGTGCGAAAGTGGTGGCCTGCAGCGATTCTGACGGCTATGTCTATGACGAAAAAGGCATCTGTCTTGAGACGGTGAAGCGGCTCAAAGAAGACGGGAACGGAAGGATTCGCGAGTATGTCAGCGAGCATCCGGAAGCACACTATTTCGAGGGATGTACCGGCATTTGGTCTATTCCATGCGATATCGCGCTTCCGTGCGCGACCCAGAACGAAATTGACGAAGAGGCGGCCGAAGTGCTCATTTCAAATGGGGTCAAAGCTGTCGGAGAAGGAGCAAATATGCCGTCTGAAGAGGGCGCCGTCAAACGCTTTTTGGATGCGGGAGTTCTATTCGGACCGGCTAAGGCTGCAAATGCCGGCGGTGTAGCCGTTTCAGCGCTCGAAATGGCGCAGAACAGCGCACGGCTTCACTGGACGGCGGAAGAAACGGATGCGAAGCTCAGGGCGATCATGGCTGATATTTACAAGAGAAGCGTTGAAGCGGCTTCAGAATACGGACGGCCCGGAAATCTGCTCGACGGCTGCAATATAGCCGGATTTATCAAAGTGGCGGATGCGATGATCGCTCAGGGAGTCGTTTAACGGTAAAAAGAGAGAGCATGATGCCCTCTCTTTTTTTGTGCTTTATTCATTGTCTCTGAATCCACCGGTAAAGGCGTGTACAGCCGGAACGGAAATTCCCGGGTAGCCGATGCCGAATCCGAGCGTCGGAGTGGTGAACACCCCGCCGTACGGATAATAGGTATATGGCCCGTGTGCTGAAGGATTATAGACATAAGTAACCGGGTAGCCGAAGTATCCCGGGTATTGGCGCACGCGGGGAACAGAGTGCGCAGGAAATGTGCGGTACATCATATTCACCTGTTTCTTTTTGATTAACACCAGTTTATGTAAAAAATCGTAAAATGGAGTCTGTACATATATGTGGCAAAAAATCTAACCGGCGGGGATGAAATTATAAAAAATTGTCGGGATAAAATCTAACAAAACTGTATAAAACGCCAGTTTTTTTATGTAATCTTTATAGATTACATAAAAAATTTTAAATTGTTTTTCAATTTTACATTTCCTTTTATATCAATCATGTAAGCGTATACAAATAGATTGATTAATCAAAATTGTCTAATAATTTTAAAAAATACGGTTGACACTGTATGTAAAGGGGCGTAATATGAGTTCAAACAAAAGAACAAATCACTTGAAAACTTTTCATCTTTCCCGGGAATGACAGCGGGAAAACGGGTTCCCGCATCATGAATTTTTAATCGTTTAAAGCGTTCATTTACAACAGAAAGGTGTGCTTGAGGGATGGGGGACCAGAAAGACCAGTGGATCTTCCTAAACGACAAACTCGTTAAAAAAGAAGACGCTAAAATATCAGTCTATGATCACGGATTTTTATACGGGGACGGCGTGTTTGAAGGGATCAGGGTATACGACGGCAACATCTTCAGAATGCAAGAGCACATGGACCGCCTCTACGATTCTGCGAGATCGATCATGCTGGAGATTCCATATCCACAGGAAGAACTGACACAGCACGTACTCAAAACAGTCGAAAAAAACGGGCTGAAAGACGCTTACATCCGCTTGGTCGTTTCAAGAGGAGCAGGTGACCTCGGACTCGATCCAAACAATTGTTCAAACCCGAGTGTCATCATAATTGTCGAACCATTGGCAATATTCCCGAAACATTTATATGAAACGGGGATTGACATTGTTACGGTTCCGACAAGAAGGAACAGACCCGATGTGCTGAGCCCTAAAGTAAAATCGCTGAACTACTTAAACAATATTCTTGTCCGGATCGAGGCGCATATGGCGGGTGTGACGGAAGCGCTCATGCTCAATGATCAAGGCTATGTCGCCGAAGGGTCTGCGGATAACGTATTTATTTATAAAAACGGAAAGCTCTTGACGCCTCCGGGCTATATCGGAGCGCTTGAAGGAATCACCCGGAATGCCATCATCGAAATAGCGCGAGAGCTCGGCTATGAAGTGAAAGAAGAGCCGTTTACCCGCCATGACGTATACACAGCCGAGGAAGTGTTTTTAACCGGAACGGCTGCAGAAGTCATCGCGGTCGTAAAAGTTGACGGCCGCAAGATCGGGGACGGCAAACCGGGAGTCCACACAAACCGGATGCTTGAAAAGTTCCGCGAGCGCGTCGTCCGTGAAGGGTTAAAAGTCAGCCTCAAAGATCAAAGCTTAAGTGTCAGCTGAATAAAGATAAACGTTGAAGAGGATAAGTAGCAGCGGAAACGCCGCCTGCAGAGAGCCGGGATTGCTGGGAACCGGTGACGGCCTCCGCTTGTGAACTCCCCTCTGAGTGTCAGTCTGAACGATTTCCATGTTTAGTAGGGCTGGCCGGGTGAACATTACGAAGGTTCACTCGTTATTAAACCGGATAAGCGATTATCCATAAGGCGGCTTTCAAAAGCCGCGAACAAGGGTGGTACCGCGGAAAGAAAAGCCTTTTCGCCCCTTTGGCCTGCAAGGTGTGCAGCGTCAACAGTGGGCGGGAAGGCTTTTTTTAGCTGCAAAAGCAGATTGGATACATGCTTTGCGGCACATATATATTGATTATTTTTTGAAAAACAATTGTGAATGAACAGTGATGATGATCACTTGATAAGGAGGAAGAAAAATGGGGACGAATGTACAGTTGGATGCTGAAAATGCCCAATGTACACAAACAATGGCAGGGGCGTCAATGCTGATCGAGGCTTTAAAACAGGAAAATGTTGAAGTGATCTACGGGTATCCGGGCGGTGCGGTCCTGCCGATTTATGACAAACTCTACGGATCGGGAATGTTTCATGTGCTGACGCGCCATGAACAAGGCGCCATCCACGCAGCCGAAGGATATGCAAGGATTTCCGGGAAACCGGGTGTCGTCATCGCTACATCCGGACCGGGAGCGACCAACCTTGTAACGGGTCTGGCCGACGCGATGATCGATTCATTGCCTCTCGTCGTATTCACCGGTCAGGTTGCGACATCGGTTATCGGATCTGACGCATTCCAAGAAGCGGACGTCATCGGAATTACGATGCCGATTACAAAGCACAGCTACCAGGTACGCAATGCCGAAGATTTGCCGAGAATTATTAAAGAAGCATTCCATATCGCAACAACAGGAAGACCGGGCCCCGTTTTAATCGATATTCCTAAAGACATCGCCGTTGTAGAAGGAGAATTCCGCTATGACCACGACATTCACCTTCCGGGCTATCAGCCGACGAAGGAACCGAATTATCTGCAGATCAGAAAGCTTGTGGAAGCGGTCAGTGCAGCGAAAAAGCCGGTTATTTTAGCGGGTGCGGGCGTCTTGCACGGGAAAGCGTCAGAAGAATTAAAAAATTATGTCGAACAGCAGCAGATTCCGGTGGCACATACGCTGTTAGGCTTGGGAGGATTTCCGGCCGATCATCCGCTTTTCCTCGGGATGGCCGGAATGCACGGAACGTATGCGGCCAACATGGCTCTGTATGAAAGCGATCTGTTAATCAGCATCGGTGCCAGGTTTGATGACCGGGTCACAGGGAACTTGAAGCATTTTGCAAAATATGCGAAAGTCGCTCACATTGACATCGATCCGGCTGAAATCGGCAAAAACGTTCATACGCACATTCCGGTTGTCGGCGACAGCAAGCTTGTACTGACGGAGCTGATCAAGCAAAACGGCAAGCCGAGCGCTTCTGATGAGTGGAAAAAGCAGCTTGCGGCATGGAAAACCGAATATCCGCTCTGGTATGAAGAAAATGAAACAGAAGGATTCAAACCGCAGAAGCTGATCGAATATATCCACCGCTATACAAAGGGCGAAGCTATTGTAACAACAGACGTCGGACAGCATCAAATGTGGGCCGCGCAATTTTATCAGTTCCAAAAAGCCGACAGATGGGTCACTTCCGGCGGGCTCGGCACAATGGGCTTCGGACTTCCGGCGGCAATCGGAGCACAGCTTGCGGATAAGGATGCGACGGTTGTATCGATACTCGGCGACGGAGGATTCCAGATGACGCTGCAGGAGCTGTCTGTTATTCACGATCTGAACCTTCCGATCAAGGTCGTGGTCTTAAACAACCGCTGCCTCGGAATGGTCCGGCAATGGCAGGAAATCTTTTACGATGAGCGCTATTCGCACTCCAAGTTCACATCACAGCCTGATTTCATCAAGCTGTCTGAAGCTTACGGCATCAAAGGCGTCCGAATCACATCCGAAGAAGAAGCGGAAGAAAAGCTGGAAGCGGCGCTAACGTCGAATGAACCGATGGTCATTGATGTTCAAGTTGCACAAGCTGAAAAAGTATTTCCAATGGTTGCGCCTGGAAAAGGGCTGCACGAAATGGTGGGGGTGAAACCTTGAAAAGAATCATCACGCTGACGGTTTTGAACCAAAGCGGCGTCTTAAACAGAATCACAGGGTTGTTTACAAAACGGCATTACAACATTGAAAGCATTACGGTCGGCCACACCGAAACCGCGGGAATTTCCAGAATCACGTTTGTCGTTCATGTGGCAGATGAAAAAGAAACGGAACAGCTGACAAAACAATTAAACAAGCAGATTGATGTACTGAAAGTCACGGACATTACGAATCAATCGATCGTCCAAAGAGAGCTGGCGTTAATCAGGGTGGTTTCCCCTCCGTCGAGCAGGACGGAAATAAACGGCGTCATCGAACCGTTTCGGGCGTCTGTCGTCGATGTCGCAAAAGACAGCGTCGTGATTCAAGTGACAGGGGAATCGAGCAAGATCGAAGCCCTGATCGAACTATTGAAACCATACGGGATTAAAGAGGTAGCCAGAACAGGCACCACGGCCTTTGCGAGGGGAACTCAGCAAAAGCCGGCCTCTATTAAAACAATATCTATTGTATAAATCATAAAAAGGGAGAGATTGAAATGGTAAAAGTATATTATAACGGTGATATCAAAGAAAACGTATTAGCAGGCAAAAAAGTAGCGGTGATCGGATACGGCTCACAAGGCCATGCGCACGCACTGAACCTGAAAGAAAGCGGAGTGGACGTCATTGTCGGCGTCAGAAAAGGGAAATCCTTTGCAAAAGCAGAGGAAGACGGCCATCAAGTTTTCACGGTAAGAGAAGCGGCAGAACAGGCCGACATCGTCATGGTGCTTCTTCCGGATGAACAGCAGCAAAAAGTGTATGAAGCGGAAATTAAAGACGGACTTCAAGCTGGCAATTCACTTGTATTCGCCCACGGATTCAACGTTCATTTCCATCAGATCGTGCCTCCGGCGGATGTTGACGTATTCCTTGTCGCTCCTAAAGGACCGGGACATCTTGTCAGAAGAACGTTTGAACAAGGTGCGGGGGTTCCGGCGCTGTTTGCGATCTATCAGGATGTGACAGGGGAAGCGAAAGACAAAGCCCTTGCTTATGCTAAAGCGATCGGCGGCGCAAGAGCCGGTGTTCTTGAAACAACATTTAAAGAAGAAACTGAAACCGATCTTTTCGGAGAACAGGCGGTGCTGTGCGGAGGATTGACTTCCCTTGTCAAAGCCGGGTTCGAAACGCTGACAGAAGCGGGCTATCAGCCTGAACTCGCATACTTCGAGTGTCTGCACGAGCTGAAGCTCATCGTCGACTTGATGTATGAAGAAGGTTTGGCAGGGATGAGATATTCGATTTCCGACACAGCGCAGTGGGGAGACTTCGTATCAGGTCCGCGCGTTGTCGATGAGAAGGTAAAAGAATCAATGAAAGAAGTATTGAAAGACATCCAAAACGGTACATTCGCAAAAGAGTGGATCGTCGAAAACCAAGTCAACCGTCCGCGTTTCAACGCCATCAATGCAAGCGAAAACGAACACCAAATCGAAGTGGTCGGCAGAAAGCTTCGCGAAATGATGCCGTTTGTCAAGCAGGGCAAGAAAAAGGAAGCGGTGGTAGCCGGTGCGAAAAATTAACTTTTTTGATACGACACTCCGTGACGGTGAACAGTCGCCGGGCGTTAATTTAAACACGCAGGAGAAGCTGGCGATCGCCCAGCAGCTTGAAAAACTCGGGGTCAACATTATGGAAGCGGGCTTTCCCGCTTCATCCCCCGGGGATTTCAATGCAGTAAAAGAAATCGCAAGGACGATTAAAAACTGTTCGGTAACAGGGCTTGCCCGCTCTGTCAAAGGAGATATCGACTCGGCGTGGGAAGCGCTCAAAGACGGAGCTGAACCAAGGCTTCACATTTTTATCGCCACTTCTGACATCCACTTAAAATATAAGCTGAAAAAAACGCGCGAACAGGTTCTGGAACAGGCGGTCGCAATGGTGAAATACGCCAAAGAACGCTTCCCGATCGTCCAGTGGTCTGCCGAAGATGCGTGCCGGACTGATCTTCCGTTTTTAGCCGAGATTGTAAGCGAAGTGATCGCCGCGGGAGCGGATGTCGTCAATCTGCCGGATACGGTCGGTTATTTAGCGCCTGCCGAGTATGGAAATATCTTCCGCTATATTAAAGAAAATGCCCGCAATGCCGACAAAGTCCAGCTTTCAGCCCATTGCCACGATGACTTGGGCATGGCTGTCGCCAACTCTTTGGCTGCGATTGAAAACGGAGCGGATCAAGTCGAATCGGTCATCAACGGCATAGGCGAAAGAGCGGGGAACGCCTCGCTTGAAGAAATCGCCGTCGCCCTCCATATCCGAAAAGATTTCTACCAGGCGGAATCAACGATTCAGCTGAATGAGATTAAACGGACAAGTGATTTAGTGAGCAAGCTGACCGGCATGGCCGTGCCGCGGAACAAAGCGGTTGTCGGCGATAATGCCTTTGCCCACGAATCAGGCATTCACCAGGACGGCTTCTTAAAAGAAAAAACAACATATGAAATTATTTCTCCGGAACTTGTCGGCGTGAAAACGGATGCGCTTGTGCTCGGAAAGCATTCAGGGCGCCACGCATTTAAAGATAAGCTGCAAAACCTCGGATTCCAGCTTGGAGAAGAAGAAATCAATAAATTCTTCAACATTTTTAAAGAGCTTACCGGAAAGAAAAAGGAATTTACGGATGAAGATCTCATCTCGCTGATACTCGAAGAGAAAACGGCAGACCGCAAAATCGGCTATGATTTTATTTCACTGCAGGTTCATTACGGCACCTCCCAGGTTCCGACAGCAACAGTCTCCCTTAAAGATCAGGAAACGGATCAGGTCATCCAGGAAGCGGCGACCGGAGCGGGAAGCGTTGAAGCGGTGTACAACACGCTGAAGCGCTGTATGGATAAAGAAGTCCAGCTCCTTGATTACCGGATTCAATCCAACCGCAAGGGACAGGATGCATTCGCGCAAGTATACGTCAGGGTGATGATCGATGGAAAAGAATCGGGAGGACGCGGGGTTGCCCAGGATGTTCTCGAAGCATCTGCCAAAGCCTACTTGAATGCTGTGAACCGCTATCTCGTATTGAAGACGAATACGGAAGGATTGTCAAAACAGGCGGCTGTAGGATCATAACAGTAAGAAGGAAGGAGTTTGTTGAATTTGAAAAAACGAATCGCACTTTTGCCCGGTGACGGAATTGGTCCCGAAGTATTGGACGCGGCTGTTGATGTGCTGAAAAGCGTTGCTGAACATTATCAGCATGAATTCGAATTTGAATACGGCCTGATCGGCGGGGCGGCAATTGATGAGGCAGGAGCGCCGCTTCCTGAGGAAACTGTCGCCGCCTGCAAAGCTGCGGACGCCATTTTGCTCGGAGCTGTAGGCGGGCCGAAATGGGATCAAAATCCTTCTGAGCTGCGGCCTGAAAAAGGGCTGCTCGCCATCCGCAAGCAGCTCGATCTTTTTGCCAATCTGCGGCCTGTTAAAGTATTTGAAAGCCTTGCGGGAGCTTCTCCGTTAAAAACCGAATATATCGAAGGTGTTGACTTTGTCATCGTTCGCGAGCTGACGGGCGGCTTGTATTTTGGAAAGCCGAGCGAGCAGTACGTCAATCAGAACGGCGAGGAAGAAGCGGTTGACACGCTGTTTTATAAAAAGTCGGAAATGGAAAGGGTCATCAGGGAAGCCTTCCAAATGGCGCAGAGTCGAAAAGGCAAAGTGACCTCCGTTGATAAAGCCAACGTTCTTGAGTCAAGCAAACTATGGCGCAAGACGGCGGAAGAAGTGGCGAAAGAGTTTCCTGACGTCAAGCTTGAGCACATGCTCGTCGACAATGCAGCCATGCAGCTCATCTATGCGCCTGGACAGTTTGATATTATCGTGACAGAAAACATGTTCGGCGATATTTTAAGCGATGAAGCATCGATGCTGACCGGATCGCTCGGCATGCTGCCGTCGGCCAGCTTATCAAGCTCTGGACTTCATTTATACGAACCTGTGCACGGCTCGGCTCCTGATATCGCGGGACAGAACATTGCCAATCCGCTTGCGGCGATCTTGTCCGCGGCTATGATGCTCAGGACGTCATTCGGTCTTGAAGCTGAAGCGCAAGCTGTTGAACATGCAGTCGATCAAGTTCTCCGGGCAGGAAAACGGACGAAGGACCTGGCAAAAGGCTCGGAACATTGCACAACTCAATCGATTACAGGGGAAGTAAAAGCCGCGCTGGCAGACGACAATGCCATTTCAAACATCATGACCGCTTACGTTTAAGGAAAATGGATATTGGTAGAGGGAGGAAGAAAGATGATGCCTCGAACGATCATCGAAAAAATTTGGGATCAACACGTGATTAAAAAAGGTGAAGGGAAGCCTGACCTTCTCTATATCGATCTGCATCTGATACATGAGGTAACGTCGCCTCAGGCCTTTGAAGGCCTGAGGCAAAAGAACAGAAAAGTCAGACGGCCTCAAAATACGTTTGCCACGATGGACCACAACATTCCGACTGTCAATCGGTTTGAGATTAAAGATGATGTCGCTAAACGGCAGGTCAGTGCGCTCGAACGGAATTGCGAAGAATTCGGCATCCGCCTTGCAGACTTGTCAAGCGTAGACCAGGGGATCGTCCATGTCATCGGGCCTGAACTGGGATTGACGCTCCCGGGCAAAACGATCGTTTGCGGAGACAGCCATACATCCACACACGGAGCGTTTGGCGCGCTCGCTTTCGGAATCGGAACGAGCGAAGTCGAACACGTCTTGTCAACGCAGACGCTTTGGCAGCAAAAACCGAAGACGCTGGAAATCCGCGTTGACGGCAAACTGCAAAAAGGAGTGACGGCTAAAGACGTCATTCTGGCGATCATCGGAAAATACGGGGTTAAATTCGGTGCGGGCTATGTCATTGAATATACCGGCGAAGTGTTCCGAGACATGTCGATGGACGAACGGATGACGGTTTGCAACATGTCAATCGAAGCTGGGGCAAGAGCTGGATTGATTGCACCGGATGAGACGACGTTTGAATATGTCAAAACAAAAAAATATGCGCCAAAAGGCGAGGATTTTGAGAAA
Organism: Bacillus sp. FSL R7-0646; assembly: GCF_037969865.1. Taxonomy (NCBI): domain Bacteria; kingdom Bacillati; phylum Bacillota; class Bacilli; order Caryophanales; family Bacillaceae; genus Bacillus; species Bacillus sp. FSL R7-0646. The sequence goes on along the minus strand of NZ_CP150217.1, from coordinate 2,835,738 downwards.
GCTGTAGAAGAATGGAAGAACCTGAAAACCGATCCGGGGGCGGTCTACGACCGGACGATCGTGATGGACGGAAGCGCCATTTCTCCGATGGTGACGTGGGGCATCAACCCTGGCATGGTGCTGCCGGTTGATGAAACGATTCCGGGGCCTGAGGCTTTCTTGCAGGAAGACGATAAAAAAGAAGCGCAGCGCGCATATGAATATATGGGTCTTGAACCATATAAAAAAATCGAGGACATTACAATTGAGCATGTCTTTATCGGTTCATGCACCAACTCGCGTATGACAGATCTTCGCCAGGCGGCCGAAATGATTAAAGGTCAAAAAGTCGCCGACGGCGTCAGAGCGATCGTCGTACCCGGCTCGCAAAGCGTCAAAATCCAAGCGGAAAAAGAAGGGCTTCACAAGATTTTCATCGAAGCGGGCTTTGAATGGAGAGAATCGGGATGCAGCATGTGTTTGAGCATGAACAATGATGTTGTCCCTGAAGGAGAGCGCTGCGCTTCGACTTCCAACCGCAATTTTGAAGGCAGGCAGGGCAAAGGAGCCAGAACGCATCTCGTCAGCCCGGCGATGGCTGCGATGGCCGCGATTCACGGCCGCTTTGTCGATGTCAGAAAATATTACCAAGAGACAACAGCTGTATAGAGGAGTGACAAGATGGAGCCATTAAAGACCCATAACGGAATAGCGGCGGTGCTAAACAGAATCAACGTAGACACGGACCAGATCATTCCGAAGCAATTTTTAAAAAGGATCGAAAGAACGGGATACGGCCGTTTTGCTTTCTTTGACTGGCGCTATCTGGATAACGGCGATCCCAATCCTGATTTTGAACTGAACCGGCCGGAATACAAAGGCGCTTCGATTTTAATCGCCGGCGAAAACTTCGGCTGCGGCTCTTCAAGGGAACACGCGCCATGGGCGCTTGACGACTACGGATTTAAAATCATTATCGCGCCGTCTTTTGCCGATATCTTTCACCAAAACTGTTTTAAAAACGGCATGCTGCCGATCCGCCTTCCTTATGAGGCGTGGAAAGAGCTTGCTGAACAGTATGAGTATCAATCTTTGACGATGACGGTCGATCTCGAAAAACAGACGATAACAGATCATGCCGGGCGGCAGATTGCCTTTGAGGTCGATCCGCATTGGAAAGAGATGCTGCTGAACGGTTACGACGAAATTTCTTTAACATTGCTCCTTGAAGAAGAAATCGAACAATTTGAGAAACAGAGAAGTTCTTGGCTGCAAGCATAAAAAAGCTGTCCGATGTAGATCGGAGGCTTTTTTTGCTGGCCGCAGCATACTGCCGCCGGTTCTTTCTTGTGTTTAGCGGGCCGGGTTGATACACTTGTTAAAAAATAAGTGCCTGAAAGGAACTTAGAAATGAAGCATGACAAGAAGAACTCGAAGATCATACCGTTCCCGAACGTAAAGGAGCGTTTAGTGCACAAAGGGATGGGTGCGCTCAAAGAAAAGAATTACCATGAAGCGCTCAGGCTGTTTTCTGAAGCGAAGCGCTATGATGATGAGGAATCTGATATTTATCTGGGAATGGCCATCTGCCTGCTTGAAATCGGCGAGCTTGAAGAAGCGAAAGGCATCTGCGAAAAAATGCTGAAGGAAGGCCACGGCCACTATTTTACCGTTTTACAAGTCTATATGACGATTTTAATCCAGCTCAGACAATACGAAAAAGTTAAAGAAACGATCGAAGCTGTACTCGAAGAAAACAAGCTTCCTCCTGAAAGCGCGGAACAGTTTTATAAACTGCTTGATTTCAGCCGCAAGATGACGGAAGACCCGGGGCCTGAGGACATCACCGAAGACCTTCCCGAGACGGAGGAGGTTGATCAGGAAAGGCTTTTGAATGACACGGAAGAGCAGGTTAAGCTTCTTCACGGGCTGAAGGACCGCAATCTGACAAGCTATATCGGCTTGTTGAAAACGATTCTGCAAAATCCGAGCGCACATCCTGTCGTAAAAACGATGATTCTTCAGCTTTTAGCCGAGTCAGACCATGAAAAGCCGACGCTTGTCGCAAAATTTGGCGATTCGATGACAATTAATCCGACAGAGACGGTCAAGCCTGATGACATGCCGATATTAAAGCATGTTCTGAGCGTGCTCGATGATACGCTGGGGAATGAAAATCCCACGCTGTACCAGGCGGTCGAAGAGCTGTGGAGAAGGCATATTTACGTCCTCTATCCGTTTCAGCCGAAATACTCAAACCGCGAGCTCTGGGCTGCTGCACTGCATAAAGTCGGATATGAGATGCACGGGATCGACATCGATAAAGAGGAGCTTCATATTCTCTATGAATTCAATGACAGACAGCTTGACGAAGCCTGCGCGCTGATCAAAGACATAGAAGAAATTTCTTATTTGTAAATGTTGAAAGCAGCAGGCATTGTGTTATAATATAGTGGTTGCATTTGTGAAAAACGGAAGTTGATCCGTTTGCCGCTAAAGATTCATTATTTATCTTTGTATACATAATGATGGCTGTCAGAAACACATGAGCTGCACTCAGTCGGCAGCTTGCGATGGACGTAGCCGTTTGCTTGTTTTAAAATGGAAAACCGACACAACCTGAATAGATTTTGGAGGGAAACACATGTCAGTAAAATGGGAAAAGCAAGAAGGAAACGAAGGCGTTTTAACGGTTGAGGTAGATGCCGATACCTTTAATAAAGCCCTTGATGATGCATTTAAAAAAGTAGTAAAGCAAGTATCCATTCCTGGATTCCGCAAAGGGAAAGTGCCGCGCGGTTTGTTTGAACAGCGTTTTGGCGTAGAGGCGCTTTATCAGGATGCGCTGGACATCCTGCTTCCTGTCGAATATCCGAAAGCGGTAGAGGAAGCAGGCATTGAGCCTGTTGACCGTCCGGAAATCGATGTGGAAAAAATCGAAAAAGGCGAAAACCTGATCTTCACTGCGAAGGTAACGGTTAAGCCTGAAGTGAAACTTGGCGAATACAAAGGCCTTGGCATTGAAAAAGACGATACTGCCGTAACGGATGAGGACGTTCAAAACGAACTTAAGTCTCTCCAAGAGCGCCAGGCTGAACTCGTTGTAAAAGAAGACGGCAAAGTTGAAGAAGGGGACACTGTTGTTCTTGACTTCGAAGGATTCGTAGACGGCGAAGCATTCGAAGGCGGAAAAGCGGAAAACTATTCCCTTGAAGTCGGTTCAGGCTCTTTCATCCCGGGCTTTGAAGATCAGCTTGTCGGACTTGAAGCCGGTGCTGAAAAAGACGTTGAAGTGACATTCCCAGAGGAATACCACGCGGAAGAGCTTGCGGGCAAACCTGCGGTATTCAAAGTGAAAATTCACGAAATCAAAGCGAAGGAGCTTCCTGAGCTTGATGACGAGTTTGCAAAAGATGTCGACGAGGAAGTTGAAACGCTTGCCGAGCTGACTGAAAAAACGAAAAAACGTCTCGAAGAAGCAAAGGAAAACGAAGCGGACGCTAAACTTCGCGAAGAGCTTGTCTTGAAAGCAGCTGAAAACGCTGAGGCTGACATTCCTCAAGCGATGATCGACACAGAGCTTGACCGCATGATGAAAGAATTCGAACAGCGTCTTCAAATGCAGGGCATGAACCTTGAGCTTTACTTCCAATTCTCAGGACAGGATGAAAACGCGCTGAAAGAGCAAATGAAAGAGGATGCTGAAAAACGCGTGAAATCCAACCTGACACTGGAAGCGATCGCCAAAGCGGAAAACCTTCAAGTCACTGACGAAGAAGTCGAAGAAGAGCTTTCTAAAATGGCTGAAGCATACAACATGCCTGTTGAAAACATCAAACAAGCAATCGGTTCTACAGACGGAATGAAAGAGGACTTAAAAGTTCGCAAAGCAATTGATTTTCTTGTAGAAAACCGTTAATATGTTTCATAATCATACTTTATATAAAACAGGGCGCGAATGTTTCGTGCCTTGTTTTATACAATTTTGACTTATCATCTTTTCTTTGGGAAAGGATAGATAATGTCGTTTTGATCAACATACATATTGAATATGCCGGACGGCAAACACAACGTTATCGCCTTTTTGGAAAGTGTGGTAAAATGCAATACATAATGGAACGAATGTTTTCAAGCGATGTTTCTTTTAACGAAGAAACAGGAATGACAAGGATATAAGGGGTGAAAGAATGTTTAAATTCAACGAGGAAAAAGGACAATTGAAATGCTCGTTTTGCGGTAAAACACAAGATCAGGTACGCAAGCTTGTCGCCGGACCAGGCGTATATATATGTGACGAGTGCATCGAACTTTGCACTGAAATTGTAGAAGAGGAACTCGGCTCTGAAGAAGAAGTGGAGTTCAAAGATGTTCCGAAGCCAAAGGAAATCCGCGAGATTCTTGATGAATACGTCATCGGCCAGGACCAGGCAAAAAAATCCCTTGCCGTGGCCGTCTACAATCATTACAAGCGGATCAATTCGAACAGCAAAGTCGACGACGTCGAGCTGTCAAAAAGTAACATTTCCATGATCGGACCGACTGGAAGCGGAAAAACGCTTCTTGCTCAAACGCTTGCCCGCATCCTGAATGTGCCGTTCGCCATTGCGGATGCCACGTCGCTTACTGAAGCAGGCTATGTCGGTGAAGATGTGGAGAACATTTTGCTTAAGCTGATCCAGGCAGCTGACTACGATGTTGAAAAAGCGGAAAAAGGCATTATCTACATCGATGAAATCGATAAAGTGGCCAGAAAGTCCGAGAACCCTTCGATTACACGCGATGTATCAGGCGAAGGCGTTCAGCAGGCATTGCTTAAAATTCTTGAAGGTACGGTTGCCAGCGTTCCTCCACAAGGCGGAAGAAAGCATCCTCATCAAGAGTTCATCCAAATTGACACAACCAACATCCTGTTCATTTGCGGCGGAGCTTTTGACGGAATCGAGCAGATCATCAAGCGCCGTCTCGGCCAGAAGGTCATCGGCTTCGGCTCTGACAACAAGCATGAAGACCTTGAAAAAGAAGCGCTTCTTTCCAAAGTGCTTCCGGAAGACTTGCTTCGCTTCGGGCTGATCCCTGAATTCATCGGCCGTCTCCCGATCATCGCAAGCCTTGAGCCGCTGGATGAAAAAGCGCTGGTTGAAATTTTAACAAAACCGAAAAACGCGCTTGTTAAACAATATAGAAAAATGCTTGAATTGGATGATGTGGAGCTTGTGTTTGAAGACGAAGCGCTCACAGAAATCGCTAAAAAAGCAATTGAACGTAAAACAGGAGCACGCGGACTTCGTTCCATTATCGAAGGAATCATGCTCGACGTGATGTTTGATCTGCCGTCTCGCGAGGATATTGAAAAATGCGTGATCACAGGCAAAACCGTCACTGACGGCGAACCGCCGCGTCTCATTATGAAAGACGGCACGGTCGTCAATAAAGACAAAAAAACTTCAGCATAATGCAGAGAACCTCCTGGCCTAAAGGAGGTTCTTTTTTTGCATCCGGAAACCGTCGGCATCCCGGAGCAGAGTGACGGCTTCAAAAGCAAAATAATCCCTTTCTGTACGTTTATTCCCTCCCTGATCAGGAAATACTATCTGACATACTAAAGATACGAAACCATTTCAGGAGGGACCATCAGTTGAGCTGGACGAGCATTGCACTTTTTGTACAACTATTTTTCGGGATCATCATCGGATTATATTTTTGGAATTTGCTCAAAAATCAAAGAACCCAAAAGGTTACGATAGACAGAGAGTCCAAAAAAGAGATGGAACAGCTCCGGAAAATGAGATCAATCCATTTATCAGAACCTTTATCGGAAAAGGTGAGGCCGACGGCTTTTAAAGACATCGTCGGCCAGGAGGACGGCATTAAAGCCCTGAAAGCCGCCCTTTGCGGACCGAATCCGCAGCATGTCATTATTTACGGCCCTCCAGGTGTGGGAAAAACGGCAGCTGCAAGGCTTGTCCTTGAAGAAGCGAAAAAGAACAAGCGCTCACCGTTCCAGGAACATTCCGCCTTTGTCGAGCTTGACGCGACAACGGCCCGTTTCGACGAGCGGGGAATCGCCGACCCGTTGATCGGTTCGGTCCACGATCCGATTTATCAGGGCGCCGGAGCGATGGGGCAGGCCGGAATTCCCCAGCCAAAGCAGGGAGCCGTCACGCATGCACACGGTGGAGTATTATTCATCGATGAAATCGGAGAGCTTCATCCGATTCAAATGAATAAAATGCTGAAGGTGCTCGAAGATCGGAAAGTTTTTTTGGAAAGCGCCTATTACAGTGAAGAAAACACGCAAATCCCCAAGCATATTCACGACATTTTTCAAAACGGGCTGCCGGCGGATTTCAGACTGATCGGCGCGACGACAAGGATGCCTGATGAAATCCCGCCTGCCATTCGGTCGAGATGTTTGGAAGTGTTCTTCCGCGACCTTGAAAAGCACGAATTAAAAACGGTCGCCAAAAAAGCGGCAGATAAGATTCAAAAGAAAGTCGCAGAGGAAGGACTCGACCTGTTGACGCGGTATGCGAGAAACGGCCGCGAAGTCGTCAATATGATGCAAATCGCCGCCGGAATGGCTTTGACTGAAGAGCGCGACGAGGTGACGGTTGAAGATATCGAATGGGTGATCCATTCGAGCCAGCTGACACCGAAATACGAACAAAAAATCGCCTCTAAACCGCAGGTCGGCATCGTCAACGGACTTGCCGTCCACGGGCCTAACAGCGGTTCGCTGCTCGAAATTGAGGTCACAGTCAATCAGGCGGCTGATAAAGGATCGATTAATATCACAGGCATTGCAGAAGAAGAGAATATCGGCAACCAGTCAAAATCGATCCGCCGGAAAAGCATGGCGAAAGGATCGGTCGAAAACGTCATGACTGTATTGCGGACAATGGGAGTCAAAGCTTCGGATTATGATATTCACGTGAATTTCCCCGGCGGTATCCCGGTTGACGGACCATCTGCAGGGATTGCAATGGCGGCGGGCATATTCTCCGCTATTCATAAGATTCCGATAGACCATACTGTCGCCATGACGGGTGAAATCAGCCTGAACGGCCGGGTAAAGCCGATCGGCGGCGTGATTCCGAAAATCAAAGCGGCCAAGCATGCGGGGGCAAAAACAGTCATTATTCCGCACGAAAATGTTCAGTCGATTTTAAAGCGGATAGAAGGCATACATATCGTTCCCGTCAAAACCTTGCAGGAAGTACTCGACCTCGTATTGGTCAACCCTCCTTCAGAAATGCCCGACGGCGTTCAAATGAAAAGAGAATCCGTTTAAATCCCCATCGTTTCAGATGGGGATTTTTTTCGGGGCGGTTTCTCCGAAGCCGGGAGCCGGCATGTTTTCTTAGCGGAGGACATCTTTTCCTTTTTCAGAACTGAAAGAAAGGGTATACTACAGGAGACCCTTTTTATTTCGCCGGGCTTACAATTGTACAGGAATAAAAAAAGTATATTATAATGGTTCATACTAAAGTTACGGAGGTGTCAGTCAAAATGGCAGATGAAACGAAACGAAACATCCCGCTCCTCCCTTTAAGAGGTTTACTCGTCTATCCGACGATGGTTTTGCACCTTGACGTCGGGCGTGAAAAGTCGGTTCAGGCACTTGAACAGGCGATGATGAATGATCATATGATCTTTTTGGCAACGCAAAAGGACATATCCATAGACGAACCGGATGAAGACGAGATTTTTACATTCGGAACCTATACGAAAATCAAGCAGATGCTCAAGCTGCCGAACGGAACAATCCGCGTTTTGGTGGAGGGGTTGCAGCGCGCCCGCATTCTTGAGTACCATGACTTAGATGAATATACGTCTGTAAAAATCGAGCGAATCGATGAAGAGACTGAAAAAGATGTTGAAGATGAAGCACTCATGCGCACATTGCTTGACCACTTCGATCAATACATAAAGATTTCGAAAAAAATATCGGCGGAAACATTTGCCGCTGTGACAGATATTGAAGAGCCGGGAAGAATGGCCGATATTGTCGCCTCCCACCTCCCGCTCAAGCTGAAAGACAAGCAGGAAGTGCTGGAAACGATCGATGTCAAAGCCAGATTGAACAAAGTAATCGACCTGATTCACAATGAAAAAGAAGTCCTTGAGATTGAAAAGAAGATCGGGCAGCGCGTCAAGCGTTCAATGGAAAGAACACAAAAGGAGTATTACCTGCGCGAGCAGATGAAAGCCATCCAAAAAGAACTTGGCGATAAAGAAGGAAAAACGGGCGAGGTCCAAAAGCTGACCGAAAAAATCGAACAGGCAGGAATGCCTGACAATGTGAAAGAAACCGCGCTTAAAGAGCTGAACCGGTACGAAAAAATTCCGTCCAGCTCAGCTGAAAGCTCTGTCATCCGCAATTATATCGAATGGCTTATTTCTCTCCCATGGAACGATGCAACAGAAGACAGGCTGGATTTAAAGCTCGCCAGTCAAATTCTCGATGAAGAACACCACGGCCTTGAAAAAGTGAAGGAGCGGGTTCTCGAATATTTGGCTGTCCAGAAGCTGACCCGCTCGTTAAAAGGACCGATCTTATGCTTGGCCGGCCCTCCGGGTGTTGGAAAAACCTCTCTGGCGAAATCGATCGCCAAATCGCTCGGACGCAAATTCGTCCGCATTTCCCTTGGCGGCGTGAGGGATGAATCTGAAATCCGCGGTCACCGCCGCACATATGTAGGCGCCATGCCGGGCCGCATCATTCAGGGGATGAAAAAAGCAGGCAAGAACAATCCCGTATTCCTTTTGGACGAGATTGACAAAATGGCGTCGGATTTCAGGGGAGATCCCGCTTCAGCGATGCTGGAAGTGCTCGATCCTGAACAAAACCATACGTTCAGCGACCATTATATTGAAGAGACATTTGACTTATCAAAGGTTTTGTTTATCGCAACCGCGAACAACCTGGCCACAATCCCCGGCCCGCTCAGAGACCGCATGGAGATCATCACGATCGCCGGCTATACGGAAGTGGAAAAGGTCGAAATCGTCAAAGACCATCTGCTTCCAAAACAGCTGAAAGAACACGGTTTGAAAAAATCCAATCTGCAAATACGGGAGCAGGCTGTCCTGGACGTCATTCGCTATTATACGAGGGAAGCCGGCGTCAGAAATCTTGAACGCCAAATCGCAGCGATATGCAGAAAAGCGGCGAAGCTGATCGTATCAGGGGAAAGAAAAAGAATTACGGTCACAGACAAAAACCTTGAAGACTATTTAGGAAAAAGAATGTTCAGGTACGGACAGGCTGAGCTCGACGATCAGATCGGCGTTGTCACAGGTCTTGCCTACACGACGGTCGGCGGTGATACGCTGTCCATCGAAGTGTCTCTTTCCCCCGGGAAAGGCAAGCTCATTTTGACCGGAAAGCTCGGCGATGTCATGAGAGAGTCGGCGCAGGCCGCATTCAGCTATGTCCGTTCAAAGGCGGAAGAGTTGAACATCAGCCCTGATTTTCACGAAAAACACGATATTCACATTCACGTGCCGGAAGGAGCCGTTCCGAAGGACGGCCCATCCGCGGGGATCACAATGGCGACGGCTCTTGTCTCGGCGCTGACGGGCCGACCTGTTTCGCGAAATGTCGGCATGACCGGCGAAATCACGTTAAGAGGCCGCGTTCTTCCGATCGGCGGCTTGAAGGAAAAGGCGCTCGGCGCACACCGTGCCGGCTTAAAGACTGTCATTATGCCGAAAGATAATGAAAAAGACATTGAGGACATTCCAAACAGCGTGCGGGAAGGCTTGACCTTCATTCCCGTCGCTCACCTGGACGAAGTTCTAAAGCATGCGCTAGTAGGAGAAGAGAAATGAAAGTAACGAAATCAGAGATTGTCATCAGTGCGGTGAAACCCGAGCAGTACCCTGAAGGGGGACTGCCGGAAATCGCCCTTGCAGGGAGATCTAATGTCGGAAAATCGTCATTCATCAATACAATGATCAACCGTAAAAACTTAGCGAGGACATCTTCAAAACCGGGCAAAACACAGACATTAAACTTTTATATCATTAACGATGTCCTTCACTTTGTCGATGTGCCCGGCTACGGATTTGCAAAAGTCTCCAAAACGGAGCGCGAGGCTTGGGGCCGTATGATAGAGACGTATTTGACATCCCGCGAAGAACTGAAAGCGGTCGTTCAAATCGTCGACCTCAGGCATGCTCCTTCACAGGATGATGTGATGATGTACGACTTTTTAAAGCATTATGAAATTCCTGTGATCGTGATTGCGACAAAAGCGGATAAAATCCCTAAAGGCAAATGGGAAAAGCATGCCAAAGTCGTCAAAGAGACGCTTAATATAGAAAAAGAAGACCGGCTCATATTGTTTTCCTCCGAAACGAAAAAGGGTAAACAAGAAGCATGGTCGGCGATCGAGCAAATGATCGCGAGATAAAAGAAAAAGCACTTGCGGGATTGATGCAAGTGCTTTTTCTTGAATAAACTATTTTCTTTTTAAGAATAATAAGAGCAGACTAACCGCGATAAAAGCGGCCGGCCAATAAGCTTCTACATATGCCGTCTCGATATTCACCGACTTCAGCCAGGCGGCAATTTGCCGGAAAAAGTAAAGATAGAGGGCGACCGCGATCATCAGCAGACTTTCATATTGATATTCTTTTGTCTTAAACGATTTGACAAGCAGCGCCGCACCGAAGATCAGCACGATGACCGCAAAATCATCCGCGCGGCTGAAATAGTCCTCTTTAAATGTGAAATAAACGCCGATCGCTGTCATTAAGAGCCCTGCAAAGGAATGGGCGGAATCGGCTTCCTTCTGTCCCTGATAAAAAAGAGCCAGTCCGACGAGACCTGCAAGTACAGACCATTCTTCCTGGCCGTCAAACAGGCTGATCCGGCCCGACCGCAAAAAGGCGTAGACAGCAACGGCTATCAACAGCAATGGAAGCAAAACAGATTTCTTTTTCAAAGTATCACCTTCTTGATGTAGTGAAAGAAATAGAAACACATTTTCTACTATATCACATCAATTTTTTAAAATCTGTTCACATTTTGGGAAGAGAAAATAGTGAATATATGTTATAATCGTTTTGAATAATAAATTCTATATTATAATCATTCTAATTTAGATAGATGTTGGGGGTGCAAGCAAGAGTTATGCATATACTTGTCGTGGGATTGGATTACAAATCAGCCCCTGTTGATATACGTGAAAAGTTAACCTTTCAGCCGGATGAGCTGGGGCAGGCGATGGCGCAATTGAAAGAAGAAAAAAGCATACTTGAGAACATCATCGTGTCGACATGCAACCGGACAGAGCTGTATGCAGTCGTTGATCAGCTGCACACCGGACGTTATTATATGAAAATGTTTTTGGCGAACTGGTTCGGATTAAGCAAAGAGGACATTTCGCCTTACTTGAAGTTTTATGAAAACGACGGGGCCGTTGAACACCTGTTCCGCGTATCGTGCGGATTGGATTCGATGGTTATTGGAGAAACGCAGATTTTGGGCCAAGTGCGTACAAGTTTTAAGCTGGCTCAGGAAGAGAAGACAATTGGTACCGTTTTCAACTATTTGTTTAAGCAGGCGGTCACGGTCGCAAAGCGCTGCCATGCCGAAACGGACATTGCTTCAAATGCTGTATCCGTCAGCTATGCCGCCGTCGAGCTTGCCAGGAAAATCTTCGGCGACCTTTCCGATAAACACGTGCTGATTCTCGGGGCGGGCAAAATGGGTGAGCTTGCGGTTCAAAACCTGCACGGCCACGGAATCGGACAGGTTACGGTGATCAACAGAACATTTTCAAAAGCGAAGGAGCTTGCCGGCCGTTTTTCAGGCGCGGCGAAAAGCTTGAATGAGCTGCAATGCGCTTTGATGGAAGCCGATATTCTCATCAGTTCGACCGGCGCCAGCGGCTATGTCGTCACAAAAGAGATGATCGAACATGTCAATAAGCTTCGCAAAGGCTGTCCGCTTTTTATGGTGGACATTGCCGTGCCGCGGGATCTTGACCCGGCTCTCAGCGAAGTGGAAGGCGTCTTCCTGTACGATATTGACGATCTTGAAGGGATCGTCGAAGAAAATTTGAAGGAACGCCAGGCCGTTGCCGAAGAGGTGGAGCTGATTATTGAAGCTGAGATCGTTTCTTTTAAACAATGGCTGAATACGCTCGGCGTCGTGCCGGTCATCTCGGCTCTCAGGGAAAAAGCCTTGACGATCCAGGCGGAAACGATGCAGAGCATCGAACGGAAGCTCCCTCATTTGAGCACAAGGGAGAAAAAACTTTTAAACAAGCATACGAAAAGCATTATCAACCAGCTTTTGCGCGACCCGATTTTAAAAGTGAAGGAGTTTGCGTCAGAAGCTGATGCCGAAGAAAAGCTTGCACTGTTCACGCAGATTTTTGATATTGAAGAAGCGGCTTTTCCTGACGGTGAGAGACAAGACGAACGTCAGCCGGTTCATGCGTTTAAGCGGCAAAATCCGCAGGGTTTGACTTCTATCGCGAGCGAGTGACAGACATGACAGACACATTGTTAGCAAGGCTTAACGAAGTTACAATCGTGTTGTACGCGTTCACCGTTCTCTTTTATTTTATAGACTTTTTACAGCACAACCGGAAGGCGGGAAAAGCGGCCTTCTGGTTGCTTTCTATTGTCTGGATTCTCCAGACGGTATACCTTTTTTATTTCATGCAGTACACAGATCAGTTTCCTGTTTTGAATAATGCGCAGGGGCTTTATTTTTACGCGTGGGTGCTCGTCACGCTGTCTCTCGTTTTGACGAAGCTTTTGAAAGTGGAATTTCTCGTTTTTTTCACCAATCTCATCGGCTTCTCAATGGCGGCGATCCACACATTTACTCCAACGGCTCAGCAGTCGGCGGAGCTTTCGGGCAGGCTCGTGTCCGAGCTCTTGATCATCCACATTACAATGGCGATTCTTTCGTATGGAGCATTTTCATTGTCCTTTGTCTTTTCCGTGCTGTATCTTTTTCAGTATCGCTTATTGAAAAAGAAGAAGTGGGGGAAATGGCTCTTGAGAATCGAAGATTTGTCAAAACTTGATCATATGGCTTATGTCCTCAATATCATCGGCGTTCCCATGCTTCTGCTGAGCCTGATTCTGGGGATTATCTGGTCGTATGTATCGCTTGAAACCCTGTATTGGGCCGATCCGAAAGTGCTCGGATCGATCGTGCTGCTTTTTTTATACGGATACTATTTATTTATCAGGATTGTCAAAGAGCTGCAGGGAAGGATCGCGGCCATGTGGAATGCCGCGTCTTTTCTTGTTCTTTTAATCAATTTCTTTTTGCTCGGCAGCTTTTCGCAGTTTCATTGGTTTAGTTAGTTAAAACGGTTGCCCGTGACGGATTGGGAGGAAGAAAACATGAGAAACATCATTGTAGGCTCAAGAAGAAGCAAATTGGCGATGACCCAGACAAAATGGGTGATCAAAAAGCTGGAGGAATTAAATCCGGATTTCACGTTTGAAATAAAAGAAATCGTTACAAAAGGCGACCGGATTTTGGATGTTACGCTGTCAAAGGTCGGCGGGAAAGGCCTGTTCGTCAAAGAAATCGAACAGGCGATGCTTTCCGGGGAGATTGACATGGCCGTTCACAGCATGAAGGACATGCCGTCGGCGCTTCCTGAAGGGCTGATGGTCGGCTGCATTCCAAAACGGGAAGACCCCAGGGACGTTCTCATTTCAAAAGGCCGTCAAAAGCTGGCTGACTTGAAACAAGGCGCAGTTGTCGGAACGAGCAGCCTCAGAAGAAGCGCACAGCTTTTGCAAATGCGCCCCGACCTTGAGATCAAGTGGATCAGGGGAAATATCGATACAAGGCTGAAAAAACTTGAAACCGAAGATTACGACGCGATTATTTTAGCTGCGGCCGGCCTGTCAAGAATGGGGTGGAAGGACGATGTCGTCACTGAATTTCTTGATCCGGAAAGCTGCCTTCCCGCCGTTGGGCAAGGCGCTTTGGCGATCGAGTGCAGAGGCTCTGATGAGGAGCTGCTGTCTCTCTTTTCGCGCCTGAACGACCGCTACACACAGCTGACCGTCACGGCTGAGCGCGCTTTTCTTCATGCGATGGAAGGCGGCTGCCAAGTGCCGATCGCAGGATTTGCAAAGATGGACGAAGACGGCGTCATCGAACTGACCGGTCTGGTGGCATCGCCTGACGGAAAAACCGTATACAGAGAAACCGTAAAAGGAAAAGATCCGGGGGCTGTCGGCAGAGAATGCGCGGCGGTCATGTCGGAAAAAGGAGCGAAGGCACTGATTGACCGGGTGAAACAGGAGCTGGAAGATCATGAAGCATGATCTTCCTCTACAGGGAAAGAAAGTGCTCGTCACCCGCAATAAAGCGCAAGCCCAATCCTTTAGGGAAAAGGTGGAGGCTTTGGGCGGAGAAGCTGTTTTAACGTCATTGATTTCGTTTCGGCCCGCCCTTCCGCCAGAGGCGGCCCAGCGCTTTCAAGCGGATCTTGAAAGCGCGGACTGGCTTGTTTTTACAAGCGTGAACGGGGCAAAATTCTTTTTTTCTTATTTAAAGGACGCCGGGGCCAGTGCTCCTCTCGCGTCCGAGGCGAAGGTTGCTGCAGTCGGTGAAAAAACAGCCCGGTATTTGCGCGACAGGGGTCTTTCTGTCGATCTGATGCCGGAGTTATACGTGGCTGAACATTTGGCGGAGGCACTTAAGCAAAATGCCGGACGTCATGACAAAGTGGTCGTTTTAAAAGGGAATTTATCCCGGGACGTCATCAAGAAAACCCTCTCTCCTCTCGGAATTCAAGTTTCGGAATGGATTTTGTATGAAACCGTGCGTGATGAAAGGGGAATTCTGGACCTGAAGGAAGCAGCAAAGCACGCGTCTTTTGATTTTGTGACGTTTACCAGTTCTTCGACGGTACATACATTCATGTCCATTCTGAAAGAGGAGAGCTTAGCGTGGGCCGAAAAGAACCGGACGGCTTTTATTACGATCGGGCCTTTGACAAAGAAGGCGCTGTCGGACTACGGAATTCCATCATATATGCCGGACGTCTATACAATCGACGGAATGCTGCGCGAAATGTGCCGCATTTCAAGAAAGGGAGAATGACTAATGGAAGCATCATTTCAAAGACACCGCCGCCTGCGGACGACAGCAGGTATGCGGAAATTAGTAAGGGAAACCGAGTTAAGAGCATCTGATTTCATTTATCCGATATTTGTTACCGAGGAAGAGAACGTCAAAAGCGAAGTTCCTTCTATGCCGGGCGTGTACCAGCTGTCTTTGGACCGTTTGAAAGAGGAGATGGAGGAAGTCGCAAGCCTCGGCATTCAATCTGTGATCGTCTTCGGCGTGCCTGAGCACAAAGATGATGTGGGAAGCGGAGCCTATCACGATCACGGCATCGTCCAAAAAGCGATTGCACAAATTAAACAGGACTTTCCTGAACTTGTCGTTATCGCCGATACGTGCCTATGCGAGTACACGGACCACGGTCACTGCGGCCTGGTGGAAAACGGTGAAATTTTAAATGACGAATCGCTTGTTCTTTTGGCAAAAACCGCTGTCAGCCAAGCCCGTGCAGGCGCTGACATTATTGCGCCGTCAAACATGATGGACGGTTTCGTTGCCGCTATCAGGGAAGCGCTTGATCAGGAAGGATTTACAAATGTGCCGATCATGTCGTACGCTGTAAAATATGCGAGCGCTTTTTACGGACCGTTCCGCGATGCTGCGGGAAGCAGTCCGCAGTTTGGCGACCGCAAGACGTACCAAATGGATTATGCCAACCGCAGGGAAGCTCTCCGGGAGGCAAAATCCGATGTGGAAGAAGGCGCCGATTTTCTGATCGTCAAGCCGACGCTTTCATATCTTGATATCGTCAGAGAAGTGAAGAACGAATTTAACCTGCCTGTTGTCGGATACAATGTGAGCGGGGAGTATGCTATGGTCAAAGCCGCCGCCCAAAACGGATGGATTGAAGAAAAAGCTCTTGTTCTCGAAATGCTGACAAGCATGAAGCGGGCTGGCGCCGATTTGATCATTACGTACTTTGCAAAAGACGCGGCAAAATGGATTTCGGAATAAGAATTTGAACTGGGGGTTTTAGAGGATGCGGAGCTATGAGAAGTCTAAAGCGGCATTCGAAGAGGCGCAACGAGTCATGCCGGGCGGGGTGAACAGCCCGGTCAGAGCCTTTAAATCAGTCAACATGGACCCGATTTTTATGGGGCGGGGAAAAGGATCAAAAATCTATGATATTGACGGAAACGAATACATCGATTATGTCCTGTCATGGGGACCGCTTATTTTGGGCCACAGCAATGAAAAAGTGGTGAAAGAGATTCAAAAGGCGGCAGAACACGGGACAAGCTTCGGTGCGCCGACAGAACTGGAAACCGAGCTTGCCGAGCTTGTCATCGACCGCGTTCCTTCCATAGAAATCGTCCGGATGGTGAGCTCCGGTACGGAGGCGACGATGAGCGCCTTGCGGCTGGCGCGCGGATACACAGGCCGTAACAAAATCGTAAAATTTGAAGGCTGCTACCATGGACACGGTGATTCCCTGCTGATTAAAGCGGGCTCGGGAGTAGCGACACTCGGCCTCCCTGACAGCCCCGGAGTTCCGGAAAGCATTGCAAAAAACACGATTACCGTTCCTTACAATGATCTGGAAAGCATGAAACTTGTCTTTCAAGAATTCGGAGATGACATTGCAGGCGTCATCGTTGAACCTGTCGCTGGCAATATGGGCGTCGTACCGCCGGTTAAAGGGTTCCTCGAAGGGCTTCGCGAGCTGACTGAGACGCATGGCGCCCTGCTGATATTTGATGAAGTGATGACAGGATTCAGGGTGGATTACAACTGTGCCCAAGGCTATTTCGGGGTGACGCCTGATTTGACATGCCTCGGAAAAGTGATCGGCGGCGGTCTTCCTGTCGGCGCTTATGGAGGAAAGGCGGAAATCATGGAGAAGATCGCGCCGAGCGGTCCGATCTATCAGGCCGGGACGCTGTCCGGCAACCCGCTTGCCATGACAGCCGGACTTGAAACGTTGAAACAGCTGACCCCTGAATCCTACCGGGAATTCTCCCGCAAAGCTGACCGCTTGGAAAAAGGAATTTCTGAAGCTGCAGAGAAAAATGGCATTCCGTGTACATTCAACAGGGCGGGGTCTATGATCGGCTTTTTCTTCACAAATGGACCGGTCATCAATTATGATACAGCGAAACAGTCTGACCTCGGACTGTTTGCCGAATATTATAAAGGAATGGCCGATGAAGGCGTGTTTCTGCCGCCTTCACAGTTTGAAGGGCTGTTCTTGTCAACCGCTCATACGGATGACGACATTGAGCATACGATTAAAGCTGCTGAACGCGTATTCGAAAGAATCAGCCGCTCCAGATAAAGAAAAGGGCTGCCGGACATTGCCGGCGGCTCTTTTTTGCATGGTGCCGAAAACGGCTGCTGATTTTTCTGTTCATATTCTGCCTGCTTTTCACATACATCTTTACTGACATCTAATTTTAAAAATTAGGTGAAGGGAGGATATCAGTTTGCCGCAAAACAATCGTTTGCAATTTTCTGTAGAAGAGTCAATCTGTTTTCAAAAAGGACAGGAAGTATCCGA
Source organism: Bacillus sp. FSL R7-0646 (assembly GCF_037969865.1). Lineage (NCBI taxonomy): Bacteria > Bacillati > Bacillota > Bacilli > Caryophanales > Bacillaceae > Bacillus > Bacillus sp. FSL R7-0646. The sequence goes on along the minus strand of NZ_CP150217.1, from coordinate 2,818,138 downwards.
ATTATTATCGATTTCATTGGATCCTGACATTACTGTTCAGGAAGTAAATGATTATGTATCCATACGAGGGTCATTAGAGCTGACAGGCGAATACAACATAGATCAAACCCGGGAGTATGCAGAGCTGCCTGCGACAAGCCGATTTGTAGAAGATGTAAAGCTGAAAGGGGACGGCAGCGCAGAGCTGACGCATTGTTTCCCAGTGGATATCACCATCCCGAAAGACAAAGTCAATCATTTAAACGACGTATTTGTTTTTATTGACGCTTTCGATTATCAGCTGACAGATGCGAGGATGCTGACGATTCAGGCTGATTTGGCGATTGAAGGCCTCTTGAATGTGAGCGGTGAAGCGGGTGAAGAAGAACCGCGCACTATGCCTGCGGCCGTCCATCCGGAAGAGGAGCTCGAACCTGCCTACAGATCACCTTCAAACGACGAAGATCAGGGTGAAGAGAAAGAATATTTGATCCAGCTTGACAGACCTTACGAAGAGCAGGACGAAGAACAGGCGGAAGAACATGATACCGGTGAGGAAACGGTTCCGATTTACCAGTCGTTTCTCGGAAACGACACAGAGGAAGCTAAACCGTTTTTTACAGCGTCTTTGTCGGCGGCAGAGCGTACGAAGCGCGAAATAGAAAATCAAAAAGAAGCCTCTCTTGAACAGCCGGAAGAAGAATATAAGCTGAAAAGAGAGAAAGTGGAAGAGGAACCGGAAGAATATGAGCTGAAAAGAGAGAAAGTGGAAGAGGAACCGGAAGAATATGAGCTGAAAAGAGAGAAAGTGGAAGAGGAACCGGAAGAATATAAGCTGAAAAGAGAGAAAGTGGAAGAGGAACCGGAAGAATATGAGCTGAAAAGAGAAGAAGCGGAAGAAGAGCCGGAGCTGTCGCACAGCTCTTATCAACCTCACGAGGAACTGAAAGAGAACCCGTTCTACAGTGTTCCTCCTCTTCTGAAGGAAGACCAGAATGACAGGGAGCCTGAGGCTTTTGAGGTTGAGGTGACACAGGAAGCAGAAGCGATTGATGAAGAAGAGGAAGCCGGGCATACGATTGAAATCCCGGAATATTCGTTTCATGAGCAGACGGAGCCCGAAGAAGAAAGAGATGAAATGCAGGCAGCGGATGAACAGGAAGTGTCAGCAAAGGAAAACGACAACGCACTCTATTTGACAAAGCTGTTTACAAAGCAGGGAGAGGAGGAGTTTACTCGAATGAGGATGTGCATCGTTCAGCAAAATGATACGATTGATCTTCTGTGCGAGCGCTATGATATTAACGTCCAGCAGCTCATCCGGATGAATTCCCTTTCCCTTGACGAGGAATTAAAAGAGGGACAGATCCTTTATATACCGGATTATCAAAACAGCCATGCCTAATGCATTGATAAAAATGTGGTGAAGCCGATGGAAGGCATCCAGTCTGTTTTAAATGAGTACGGTCTTACGCCTGAATATATGGAGTCCGTCAGTTCAAAGGTGTGGAAAGTGTATACGGATCACGGTGTATTTGCTCTGAAAAAATTGGCGGCTTCAAGAAACACCCGCTTCACGGAACAGATGATCATGCTGGAGGAAAAAGGCTACAGGCAGTTCGTTCCTGTCTATCGAAACCGCACAGGCGAATTTTTAACGCAAGCCGGAGAAGATGTCTGCTATCTCATGCCCTGGCTTACTCTTGAAAGGGAGGAAGAGCGGGATCAAAAACACGAATATATGTTTAAAGAAATCGCTCTTCTTCACCAGCGGACGGAAAAAGAGCTCGGCGTGAGGCGGGAAGAAATACTCGGACACTATGAACGGACAAAACGGAAATGGGAACAGCAAAAACAGAAATATGAAGCATTCATCATGAAAGCGGAAAACGAATGGTATATGTCCCCGTTCCAGCTTCAGGCGGCCATGTATTTCAAAGAGACGATATCAGCTGCCGACTTTGCGATCGCCCGCCTTGAAGATTGGCATGAAGCCATGAGAGAAAAAGAGTCTGCCAGAATGGTCTTAAACCACGGGCACCTGTCCGTTCGGCATTTTCTCTATAACGATACCGGAACGGGTTACTTTACGAACTTTGAGAAAGCGGGACATGCGCCGCCTGCAAATGATCTCATCGTATTTTTTACTAGAATGTTTAAGACGAACCCCGTTATGTGCACGGAATGTGTAAACTGGTTTTATACGTATCACAATGTCTATCCTTTGCGGGAGGAAGAAATCAGCTTATTCCTCAGCTATATGGCTTACCCGGGGCCTGTATTCGGCGTACTGAACCGCTACGAACATGAGAAGGGGCTCGGGGAAAAAGAAGCCTGTACAAGGCTTTTAAAGGCGTACTGGCAAATGAAAAACGCTGAGCCGCTTGTGATGAGCATTCACGAGACGGAAGAAAACAGAAAACTGCAGGAAGAAACAGAGTCCCCATCATCATGATGCGGACTTTTTTTCGTGCTTAAATCCAGTCAAGGTGAAAGGCGCACGCAAGGAATATGAGAATGCCCAAAAGGAGGACATCAAATGTGGTAGGAAAGATGATCGTGCGGATGCCCTGGAATATCGTAATCGGGAGGACGACTTGAACAGCAACAAGCCTGACTTGCTTCAGCCACGGCTGGAATGAATATGTGTTGAATTTTTTTCGCATCTTATGCCTCCTCTCCTTTTCGTTACAGCATCATATGAGGAAAAGGAGCTTGTGTGCATGGCCCAATCTCGTATAAAACAACAGAAAAACGGAAAAGATGATTGACGAAAATGAAAAAGATTTAGTAATATAAGAAAAAGAAAAAGTACGTGCTGAAAAGTCAATGATCACCCGCTTTGAATGGGAAGAGTACAAAAACAGACGCTTGCAGAGAGGGAAGCCGGTTCGCTGAAAGGCTCCCAGTCAGTCTTTTTTGGAAGGTCGCCCAGGAGCGCAATTTCTCGAACAAAAAAGTAGAGAAATTCGGGAAAGTCCCGTTATCCCATTTAAGTGCGTGAATGCGTTTTTTTTGCATTCATGAAAAAAGGTGGTACCGCGAGAGAGTTCTCTTCGTCCTTTTAACAGGATCAAGAGGACTCTTTTTTATTGTTCAGCCGTTTAATACTGTTGGAGGTTTGAAAATGGATAATCAAGAACTGACGATGCCGACAAAATACGATCCGTCTGCAGTTGAAAAAGACCGATACGACTATTGGGTGAACGGCAAATTTTTCGAAGCGAAAAACGATCCAGAAAAAGAACCGTACACCGTTGTCATTCCCCCGCCGAATGTGACGGGTAAGCTGCACTTGGGGCATGCTTGGGATTCCACCTTGCAGGATATCGTGACAAGAATGAAACGGATGCAGGGCTATGACGTGCTCTGGCTGCCGGGTATGGACCACGCCGGTATTGCAACCCAGGCAAAAGTAGAAGCGAAGCTTCGTGAAGAAGGAAAAACGCGCTATGATCTCGGACGCGAAAAATTCCTTGAAGAAACATGGAATTGGAAAGAGGAATATGCCGATTTTATTCGCAGCCAGTGGGCAAAGCTCGGTCTCGGCCTCGATTATTCTAGGGAGCGGTTCACCCTCGATGAGGGGCTTTCTAAAGCGGTGCGCGAAGTATTTGTAAAGCTTTATGAAAAAGGGCTGATTTACCGCGGAGAATATATCATTAACTGGGATCCGGCAACCAAAACGGCTTTGTCAGACATCGAAGTCATCTATAAAGACGTACAAGGTGCGTTCTATCATATGCGATATCCGCTGAAAGACGGTTCAGGCTCGATTGAAATTGCGACGACCCGTCCGGAAACAATGCTCGGCGATACAGCGGTTGCGGTGCATCCGGAAGACGAGCGGTACAAACACCTAATCGGAAAAACGGTCATTCTGCCGATCACGGGCAGAGAAATCCCGATTGTCGGAGACGACTATGTCGATATGGAATTCGGTTCAGGCGCCGTCAAAATTACGCCTGCCCATGATCCGAACGACTTTGAAATCGGAAACCGCCACAACCTTGAACGCATTCTCGTCATGAATGAAGACGGCACGATGAATGACAATGCCCTTCAATATAAAGGCATGGACCGTTTTGAATGCCGCAAGCAGATCGTGAAAGATCTTCAGGAAGAGGGCGTGCTGTTCAAGATTGAAGAACATACGCATTCGGTCGGCCACAGCGAACGAAGCGGAGCAGTCGTTGAGCCGTATTTGTCAACACAGTGGTTCGTGCAAATGCAGCCGCTTGCCGACGCCGCCATCGAATTGCAAAAAAGCGAAGGCAAAGTCAACTTCGTCCCTGACCGTTTTGAAAAAACGTATCTGCACTGGATGGAAAATATCCGCGACTGGTGCATTTCCCGCCAGCTCTGGTGGGGCCATCGGATTCCGGCATGGTACCATAAAGAAACCGGTGAAATCTATGTCGGCGTTGAAGCGCCGGAAGATGCAGAAAACTGGGAGCAGGACAAAGACGTTCTTGATACATGGTTCAGTTCCGCTCTTTGGCCGTTTTCAACGATGGGCTGGCCTGATATCGATGAGGAAGATTTCAAGCGCTACTATCCGACGAACGTCCTTGTCACAGGCTACGATATTATTTTCTTCTGGGTATCGAGAATGATCTTCCAAGGTATCGAATTTACCGGAGAACGTCCGTTTAAAGATGTCTTGATCCACGGGCTCATCCGCGACGACCAGGGCCGCAAAATGAGCAAATCGCTCGGAAACGGCGTCGATCCGATGGATGTAATCGACAAGTACGGAGCGGATTCGCTGCGCTACTTCCTTGCAACAGGAAGCTCTCCGGGTCAGGATTTACGCTTCAGCTTTGAAAAAGTAGAGTCAACATGGAATTTTGCGAACAAGATTTGGAACGCATCAAGGTTCGCTCTGATGAACATGGACGGCATGACATACGAAGAGCTTGACCTGTCAGGGGAAAAATCCGTTGCCGATAAGTGGATTTTAACAAGGTTGAATGAAACGATTGAAACCGTGACACAGCTGGCCGACAAGTACGAATTCGGCGAGGTTGGCCGCCATCTCTACAATTTTATCTGGGATGATTTCTGTGACTGGTACATCGAAATGGCTAAACTTCCGCTTTACGGCGAAGATGAAGCGGCGAAGAAGACAACCCGCTCCATTTTAGCGTATGTGCTGGATCAAACGATGCGCCTCCTGCATCCGTTTATGCCGTTCCTGACGGAAGAGATTTGGCAGCATCTTCCTCACGAAGGGGAATCCATTACAGTCGCCAAATGGCCTGAGGCCGTCAAAGAATATACGGACACCGAGGCCGCGGCGGATATGAAGCTTCTCGTTGAAGTCATCCGCGCCGTACGGAACATCCGCAGCGAAGTTAACACGCCGCTCAGCAAGCAGATTGAACTTTATATTAAAACGAGCACGCCGGAAATCGCTGAACGACTTGAAGAAAACCGTTTGTACGTAGAACGCTTTACGAATCCGAGCCTTCTTCAGATCGGAACGGATATTCAAGCGGTCGATAAAGCGATGACCGCTGTCGTATCTGGCGCCGAGCTGATCTTGCCGCTCGAAGGTCTGATTAACATTGACGAAGAAATCAGCCGCCTTCAAAAAGAACTCGATAAGCTGACGAAGGAAGTTGAACGGGTTCAGAAGAAATTAAGCAATGAAGGATTTATGAAAAAAGCACCTGCACATGTCATTGAAGAAGAGCGGGCGAAAGAAGCCGATTATACGGCGAAGCGTGAAGCTGTAGAAAAAAGAATCGCCGAATTGAAAAACTGATAACACGAAAAAGGAGGTGTTTTCCAGGTCTTTCTAAAGCTGCTGGAAAACACCTTCATCAATTGAAGGGAAGGAATGCGCTTGTTCAAAACGTTTGATGAAGCACTCAGCTGGATTAACGGAAGGCTTAAATTCGGCGTGAAGCCGGGTTTGGAACGAATGGAATGGCTGCTGAGAAAGCTCGGGCACCCCGAGAAAAAGCTCAATGCGGTTCATGTCGCCGGAACAAACGGAAAAGGTTCAACGATCGCTTTTCTCCGTTCGGTATTAAATGAAGCCGGTTATACAGCAGGCACCTTCACATCACCGTATATCATCACCTTTAACGAACGGATCAGCGTTGACGGCGCCCCGATCTCAGATGAAGAATGGACGGCGCTCTTTAATGAGGTCGGGCCTCTTGTCCTTGAGCTTGAAAAAACCGAATTCGGAGCCGCCACAGAATTTGAAATTATTACGGCATGCGCATTTTTATATTTTGCTAAATACAGGCGGACAGATTTTGTTATTTTTGAAACGGGCTTAGGCGGCCGTTTGGATTCGACAAACGTCGTGAAGCCGATGTTAACGGTCATCACTTCGATCGGCCATGACCATACGGCGATATTAGGCGGTACATTGAAAGAGATTGCCGCGGAAAAGGCAGGGATCATCAAACGCGGCGTTCCTGTTATCACAGCCGTTCATCAGCATGAAGCGGCTGAGGTGATAAAGCGAAAGGCGATGGAGACAGAATCTGCTTTTATATCCCTTCACGAGGATTGCCAGCTGTACGGGGAGCTTTCATTGCCTGAGGGAGAGCAGTTTTCGTTGAAAACACCGTTACATCATTATGAAGGAATTGAAACAAGCCTGATCGGCACCCATCAGCGGCAAAACGCGTCTTTGGCCATACTTGCGGCCGAATGGCTGACAGCCGAAAAACATGCGGCGATCGGCGAAAAAGAGCTGAAACGCGGCATTCGTAACGCGGGATGGCCCGGCCGGTTTGAGAAGGTATTGAACAAGCCTCTTGTTTATATCGACGGCGCTCATAACAAAGAAGGGATGGAGCGGCTGGCCGAGACGATCTCCTCCCACTTCGCCGGGCGGAATATTCACGTATGCTTCAGCGCTCTTAAAGATAAGCCGTACAGAGACATGATCCGCAAAATCGAGTCGTTTGCGTCATCGATTCACTTCACATCCTTTGATTTCCCGAGGGCGGAATCCGCTCAAAAGCTGTTTGAGCAAAGTACCGCTGATTATAAAACATTTGATGAAGACATCGCCTCTGTTTTCCGGTATATCGAAGAAAAAGCTGAAGAGGAAAAAGCGGTGGTCGTTATCACCGGGTCGCTTTATTTTATTTCCGCCGTCAGGGCAGCTTTAACTGAATAAAACATAAAAATGCGCTTTTGGCCACCGGCTGACGGCGCATTTTTATGTTTTAGGAAAAGCGGAGGCGCTTCATATTTGCTAAAATAACAGCCGCTAGGCAGCAGCTTTTTTCATGAAATTTGATTCTGCGAGGTTGATAACGATGTTCATCTTTTACCTTTTTACGGCAGGTTTAGTGCTCGGCTCTTTTTTTAATTCGGCCGGGCGCCGCATTTCTGAAAAGATATCATTGATTGCTCCGCGTTCCCTCTGCCGCGTCTGCAAAAGGCAGCTGGGCTTCTCGGAGCTGATACCGGTTTTGTCCTATTTGATGCAGCGGGGGAGGTGCAAAGGATGTCAAACCCCGCTCTCGATCGTGTATCCGGCAGTTGAGCTCTCCGCCGCCATCCTGTTTGCGTTTGCCGGCATGCACGTTGGGCATGAGGGGGAGCTGGTGATTGTGCTTGCTCTTATATCTCTGCTTTTGATCGTCTTTGTATCTGATGTGACACACATGATCATTCCGGATGCTGTTCTTTGTTTTTTCCTGCCTGTCTTTGCCGTCGGACGATTCCTTGTTCCTCTGGAACAGTGGCACTCAAGTTTGAGCGGTGCGATGGCCGGCGGTATGCTGCCCCTCTTGACGCTGCTTTTGACGAAAGGGGGGATCGGCTGGGGAGACGTAAAGCTGTTTGCGGTAATCGGCATGGCGCTCGGCAGCCGCCTCCTCGTTCTCGCTTTTTTCCTCTCGGCAGCCGCAGGAACGGTGCTTGGTCTTATTGCACTCCTGGCAGGCAAACTGAAGAAAAATGAACCAATGCCGTTTGCTCCCGCGATTCTGGCCGGGACGCTGACGAGCTGCTTCTATGGCGAACCAATGATCGAGTGGTACCTTCAAACGGCATGGTGGTGAAAAATTTGACGAAACCTTTTTGGGCAAGACGACAAAAGTCTTGTTCTTTTTTTTTGAGGCTGTGATAAAGTGTGGACATTAAGAGGGACAGCCTTTAGGAGAACTCCTCCTTCCTTCTGGCTTCCCTCTGCCGAGCGTATAGAGAGCGGCCAAGCTGCCGCCTAAATCAATATAAAACAATTAACAGAAAGCGAGGGAAGCATATGAAAAAACGGAAAAGCAAGAAAAACTCAGCTAAAAAAGCGCCCGAACAAGACCCGCTTAAAGTGATGATCAACGGCAGAGAAGAGACTATCTACGGAAATGAAAAAGAGTTTTCCAACAGAAATGAAGAAAAGAAGTTTACCTTTTCGAACTGGGAAGAAAAGAGAAAGGCAGAACGGGAAATATCGGCTTCAAAAGAGGACGGCACACATGAAACAGGTGAATTTACATGGACGCCACCGGACGAAGAAGAAACCGTCTACAAAGACGATCCTAAAGTGGTGGCGCCTTATCAAAAGAAAAACGAGCCCAAAAACAACCGCAAAACGAAAACGTCTCTTACGTATCCTGTGAAGCGATTTGCCGCGACCATCGTCTTTGCTGTTTTGCTCGGGACGGGACTTGGTCTGTTTGCGCTGAATCTCGCAACGCATAAAGAAGGAGTGCCGGCTTCCGGCAGTCTTGGGGCGGATGCTGAAAACGGCCAGACCGTTAAAGCCGGTGACTCCGGTGCCGAGGAGAAAAAGAGCGGAGAAAAAAATAGCGGACAAGCGGGAGAATCTTTTAACAGCTTCGCCGTTCAGGCCGGAAAGTTTTCGTCTAAAGAAGGAGCGGATACGCTGGCCTCTCAAATCGCAGACAAGGGGTATGCCGCCGTGTCGATTGCCAAGGACGACGGGTTTTATGTAATCGCCGGAATAACGGGAGAAAAGCAGATGACATCTGAACTTGGCAAAATATTAATCGAAAACGATTTTGAAGCGTGGGGCGGAAAAGAGCTTCCGGTTGCAATCGAGTCCGGTTTGCTGGAGCCTTTTAAAGAAGCGGCTGAGCTGTCGGCAAAAGCGATTCTCGGCGCGGAGGTTACATCTCAAAACATAGCCGATGTCAAAGCTCAACTTGACGGGGCCCAATCAAAAGGATCTGAAGAGGTAAAGAAGAGCATACTGGAAGCCGTCAACCTTCTGGAGAAACCGACCGCAGCCAACGGCTGGAAGAGCCAGCAGCTATTGCTGGGCCAAATTAAATAAATAGAAAACCAGCAGACGTGCTGGTTTTTTTATTTTCGCGATTTTTGTCATTAAAAAGTTATTTTTCTGAAATTGTGGCGGCGGCGTTCTTTTGGTAGGATAAAACAGGTATCTTTTTTTCCTATGCAAAAACCTTTGAAAGGATGGCTTCTTATGACCCGACAGCTCATATTGGCTTCACAATCACCCCGCAGAAAGGAACTCCTCGATCTCCTGCAGATTCCGTACAGCATCGTTACGAGCAATGCGGAAGAAAAATTAATTCGAAACTTTTCACCAGCAGAAAACGTCAAATGGTTGGCGGAACAAAAAGTGCGTGCAGTAGCCGAACAATATCCTGATGCCGTCGTGCTTGGCGCCGACACCATTGTTTATTATGACGGAGCTTATTTGGGCAAGCCCAAAGATGCCGAAGATGCAGAACGGATGCTGAGCATGCTTTCGGGACAGACCCATTCAGTGCTCACCGGCGTCTGCATTAAGGACGGCGAAAGATGCGAAACATTTTTTGAGGAAACCGAAGTCTCTTTTTGGCCTCTTGAAGAAAAGGAAATCAGCGCTTACATCGCTACGGGAGAACCGTTTGATAAAGCCGGTTCATACGGAATACAAGGAAAAGGCGCGCTTTTTGTCAAACAGATAAAAGGAGACTATTATACAGTTGTGGGCCTTCCGATTTCCAAAACGATGAGAATGCTGAAAACGTTTGATCTCCACTCCTTTTGATGTACCGAACGAGAAGGGAATCAAAAGGGAGGGTTTATCATAAGCGATCTGCCATTGAAATTAAAAGATTTTCCTGATGAAGAAAGGCCAAGGGAGCGCCTTCTCAACACAGGCGCCGAAAGTTTGTCAAACCATGAACTGCTTGCGATACTGCTCAGAACCGGTACGAAAAAAGAATCGGTTCTTCAGCTTTCAAGCCGGCTGCTTCAAACGTTTGACGGCCTCCGTTTGTTAAAAGAAGCATCCGCCGAGGAGCTTTCAAGCATTTCCGGGATCGGCCGCGCAAAAGCCGTGCAGATTTTGGCGGCCCTTGAGCTTGGCCGGCGCATTCACAGTCTGGCTTGCAAAGACCGTTATGTGATTCGTTTTCCCGAAGATGCGGCCAATTTTTTAATGGGGGATATGCGCTTTCTCTCTCAGGAGCACTTCGTATGTGTGTATCTGAACACGAAAAACCAGGTGATCCACAAGCGCACGGTTTTTATAGGGAGCCTGAACTCTTCAATCGTCCATCCGAGGGAAGTGTTTAAAGAAGCTTTAAAGCGCTCCGCAGCTTCATTCATCTGCGTCCACAATCATCCGTCCGGAGATCCGGCTCCAAGCCGCGAAGACATAGAAGTTACACAGCGCCTTCACGAGTCCGGACAGCTGCTCGGAATCGAATTGCTCGATCATATCATCATCGGTGATCAAAAATTTGTGAGCTTAAAAGAAAAAGGATATTTGTAACACTTTTTTTTTCATTAAATTAAGCTATAATAGAATTTATGGGTTTTTGCTTAGGAATATTGTTTTAAGAAAGGAAGATACATACAAATGTTTGGAATTGGTGCGAGAGACCTTGGAATAGATTTAGGAACGGCGAATACGCTTGTTTTTGTGAAAGGTAAAGGAATTGTCGTCAGGGAGCCTTCTGTCGTTGCACTGCAAACAGACACAAAGCAGATTGTCGCAGTCGGAAATGATGCGAAAAACATGATCGGACGTACGCCCGGCAATGTCGTTGCCCTCCGCCCGATGAAGGATGGCGTAATCGCTGATTATGAAACAACAGCGACAATGATGAAGCATTATATTAGCAAAGCAGTTAAAAACAAAGGCTTATTTGCGAGAAAGCCGTATGTCATGGTCTGTGTCCCGTCGGGAATTACGGCTGTCGAGCAGCGTGCGGTTATCGACGCCACGCGCCAGGCCGGAGCGAGAGATGCATATCCGATTGAAGAACCGTTTGCAGCGGCGATCGGTGCAAACCTTCCTGTTTGGGAGCCGACTGGAAGCATGGTGGTCGACATCGGAGGCGGAACGACCGAAGTCGCGATTATTTCCCTCGGCGGCATCGTCACATCCCAGTCTATCCGCGTTGCCGGAGATGAAATGGATGAAGCAATCATTACTTATATTAGAAAAACATATAACTTGATGATCGGTGACCGGACTGCAGAAGCGATCAAACTTGAAATCGGTTCTGCCGAAGCTTCTGAAAACGGAGAAAGCATGGAGATCCGCGGCCGCGATCTTTTAACAGGCCTGCCGAAAACGATTGAAATCACTGAAAAAGAAATTACAGCGGCTCTTCGCGACACTGTGACCGCCATTGTCGATGCCGTAAAAAATACGCTTGAAAAAACTCCGCCTGAACTCGCGGCTGATATTATGGACCGCGGAATCGTCCTTACGGGAGGCGGCGCACTGCTGCGCCACCTGGACAAAGTCATCAGCGAAGAAACGAAAATGCCGGTTTTAATTGCGGAAGACCCTCTTGACTGTGTAGCGATCGGAACAGGCAAAGCTCTCGAGCAAATTCATCTATTTAAAGGCAAAAATTAAGGACACAGGGAATAGAAGAGGTGTATAATCATGCCGCAGTTTTTTACAAATAAACGGTTGATGCTTTTACTCCTTTGTATCATCATTTTAGTGGCAATGATTGGATTTTCGTTAAAGAATGACCGGAATGCAACTTGGCCCGAAAAATTTATTGGCGATACAACTGGTGTATTCCAGACGATTTTTCATACGCCCGCTCAATTTTTTGCGGGCTTCTTTGAAAATATCGAAGACTTAAAAAATACGTACAGCGAAAATGAGCGCCTGCGGAAAAAGCTCGACGGCCAGACACAATACGAGGCAAAGCTGCAGGAGCTTGAAAATGAAAATAAGTCTTTAAGAAAAGAGCTCGGCCATCTGAAATCAATTAAAGACTACACGCCGATTCTGGCGACCGTTATCGCCAGAAATCCCGATAAGTATGAGTGGTGGAACCTGATTACGATCAACAAAGGTTCAAAGCACGGCGTTGAGAAGGATATGGCGGTAACAGATGAAAACGGCAACTTGATCGGAAAAATCAAAAGCACAAAAGTGAACAATTTCACTTCCACCGTCCAGCTTTTAAGCGCAACAGACAGAAACAACAGAATCTCCACAGTTATCGCTGCAGATAAAGGCAAGAAAACGGTGAACGGAATCATCAACGGCTACGACTCAGATAAAAAGGCGCTTTCCATGGAAATCATCGAGCCTGATGAAGACAGGGAAGTGAAAAAAGGTGACCTCGTCGAAACTTCCGGTGCGGGCGGCGTTTTTCCTAAAGGCCTGACAATCGGAAAAGTGACAGAGGTTGAACCAGATTCCTACGGTTTGACGAAAATCGCTTATGTAGAGCCGGCAGCCGATATGTATAACCTTGATAACGTCATCGTCGTCGACAGAACGCTTGATACGGTGGATGTCGACAAGATGGACGATGAGGAGGAAGGGTCGTGAAACGCTTCCTTCTTCCCGTCGTCATGATGTTTGTTTTAGTATCTGACAGCGTCTATGCGGATTTTGTCAACTTGCCTTTTGTGACGGAAGAACAGCAGCTCATCCCGCGTTTTCTGCTGCTTGTCTTAGTTTTTATGACGGCTTATGTCAATCAGCCTTTTGCCATTACATATGGATTTATTTTCGGACTGTTATATGATATTAATTACACCGACCTTTTAGGTGTATATATGTTTGGTTTTGCCGGTATTTGCTATTTATCGTCAAAAGCGTTCAAAGTATTGCAGACAAACGCGCTGGTCGTCATTTTTATTTCGCTGCTCGCCGTCTGTGTTCTTGAATTTTACCAATATGGCGTGCAGATGCTGATACGTCCGGAAATTATGCCGTTCCATCAATTTGTGCTCGGCAGGCTCCTGCCCACGCTTGCGCTGAACGCCGTTGGCGGCCTTCTGCTCATTTACCCGTTCAAATGGTTTTTTACCAGTCTTAAGAAAGAGCTGAGGAATGAGTAAAAAGAGGATTTTATGAGCCGATGTCGAAAAGAGTATGATGTTGAGGTGAACACCGTGAAGACCCAAAAGCAGCAATACGTAACAATTAAAGGAACGAAAAATGGATTGACGCTTCATCTTGATGACACATGCTCTTTTGAAGAATTATTGTACGGTCTTCAGGATATGCTGTCACTCGAACATTATATGGATGGAAAAGGCCAGAAAATCAATGTTCTCGTTAAGCTCGGCCACCGCTATGTGACCGAGGAGCAAGAACAGATCCTGACCGATGTGATCACTGAGAAACAAAATCTGTTCATCCACTCCATTGAAAGTGAAGTCATGACCAAAGATGAAGCAAACCGCTTAAAAGCGGAAAGCGAAATTATTTCTGTCGCTAAGATTGTCCGTTCCGGGCAAGTCCTTGAAACGGAGGGTGATTTGCTTCTCATTGGGGATGTGAATCCGGGAGGAATGGTGAAAGCCGGAGGGAATATTTTCATCCTCGGCTCATTAAGAGGGATTGCCCACGCCGGTTTTAATGGAAATAAACGAGCTGTTATTGCGGCTTCGGATATGAGACCGACTCAATTGCGTATCAATCATGTGCTCAATCGCTCCCCAGACAACATCCAAGAAGGGAACGACATGGAATGTGCTTATTTAGATGAAAATGAGAATATGGTCATTGACCGCCTTCAGCAATTAGCTCATTTAAGACCTAGTTTAACAAGGCTTGAGGGAGGAATGTAAAATTGGGTGAAGCTATCGTAATAACCTCGGGGAAAGGCGGAGTAGGCAAAACGACGACGTCCGCAAATCTTGGCACCGCCTTGGCCATTTTGGGGAAACGGGTATGTCTCGTTGACACGGATATCGGCCTGCGCAATCTTGATGTTGTCATGGGCCTTGAAAATAGAATCATATATGATTTGGTGGATGTCGTTGAGGAACGATGCAAAATCCATCAGGCGCTTGTGAAAGATAAGCGCTTTGATGATTTGCTTTATTTGCTGCCGGCCGCTCAGACAAGCGATAAGTCGGCTGTTTTGCCCGAGCAGATGGTCAAGCTGATCCAGCAGCTCAAACAAGACTTCGACTACATTGTCATTGACTGCCCTGCAGGGATTGAGCAAGGTTATAAAAATGCGGTCTCGGGCGCAGACAAGGCGATTGTCGTGACAACACCGGAAATCTCCGCTGTTCGTGACGCTGACCGGATCATCGGCCTGCTTGAAAAGGAAGAAAATATTGAGCCGCCGAGACTTGTCGTCAACCGGATCCGCAACCACTTAATGAAAAACGGCGATACGCTGGATGTTGATGAAGTCATTCAGCACTTGTCGATCGAACTGATCGGTATTGTTGCGGATGATGATGAAGTGATTAAAGCTTCCAATAACGGGGAGCCTGTCGTCATGGACCCGAATAATAAAGCTTCAATCGCATACCGGAACATCGCCCGCCGCGTGCTGGGCGAATCTGTGCCTTTACAGTCGTTTGAAGAAGAAAATAAAGGCGTTTTCGCAAAGATTAAATCATTTTTCGGCGTACGCGCTTAACTGCAAAAAGCAATCTCCAAAGCGAGATTGCTTTTTTTGCAGTTTTATTGATCGTTTTCTACTTTATGCTTTAGCAAGGAAAGCTTATTGTCCCAATACATGTCGAAGTAGGCGAGCCACTGCTGCAGCTCGGCGAGAGGTTCGGGATGAAGCCTGTACAGTTTTTCTCTGCCCGCTTTTCTCCCGCTGACTAGGCCTGCTTCGGACAAAACTCTGAGATGCTTTGAAACAGCCGTCCGGCTCATCGGGAAATGGCTGCTGATATCTGTGACAGGCAATTCTTTGCCGGCGAGGAGCTCCAGCATTTTTCGCCGGGAGGGATCGGAAACGGCTTGGAACACATCATGTTTTGCGGCGGATGTCACTAGCCCTCAACTGCCTGACGCAGCTTTTGATTGACGATTGTTTCCCAGCCGCCATTCATCCGATTGCGGACATCCGCTTGCTTTTCTCCCGCTTTTGAAACCGTTTCTTCCGGCGCACCCCATCCTGAATGAATCAGGGTAAATTCGGTTTTTTCTGCAGAAAGCTCTTTCAATTCAAATGTGACGATCCATCCCGACGTATCCCAGCTGAAAGCGAGTCGATGCGGCGCATCAAGCTCGATCACTTTGCACGGGGAGGGGCCGAAAGGAGACTGCAGGGTGAATTCGCAGCCGATCTCCGGGCGGAAATCATTAGGCATAAACCAGGCGGCGATGCCTTCACTGGTGGCGACGGCCTCCCACACTTTTTCTATCGATGCGTGAAAAACAGCCTGTTTATGTATATCAGGCACTAGTTGATTGCTCATAATAGACCTCCTAGAAAAAAGTAAAACCAAATGGTTTCCTTTCTATTATATGAAACCTTTTAGTTTTATGTCAATGTTCCGTCATAATTCCCTGGGACAAGGCATATCATTGAACAAACGAACCTGAATGTAAAGGATGAGGGTTATGAGTCATAGAGCAGATGAGATTCGAAAAAGAATGGCCAGGAAAAGAAAGCGGAAAACACCGGACAAACAGCCCTTTTCATCAGACGGCAAAAAGCGGCCGCTCAAGCCGCCTGCATGGACAGCCTTTTCGGAAGATGAAAAAGGAGGAGACTTCCCTCCGCCTGAAGGAAGTTCCCTGCTGATAAACGGGAAGCACCCGCTTGTCAAGGCGGATGCGCTCATCTTGAAATGTCTTCTGTCGGCATGCCTTGTTCTTGTGTCCGCCATTGCCTACAAAGGCCAGTTTGAACCCGCAAACCAAATCAAACCGGTTATCAGCCAGGTGTTTACTGAAGAGTTCCAATTTGCGGCCCTCCAGAATTGGTATGAATCCAAGTTCGGCGATCCCCTCGCATTCTTTCAGCCGAAAGGCGCCAAACCGTCCGGCCAGGTCGAGGTGAATCAGGATCTCGCTGTACCTGCCGTAGGAAAGGTTCAGGAGAAATTCTCAGGGCAGGGCATTAAGGTAGAAACAGAAGACG
This sequence comes from Bacillus sp. FSL R7-0646, assembly GCF_037969865.1. NCBI lineage: Bacteria > Bacillati > Bacillota > Bacilli > Caryophanales > Bacillaceae > Bacillus > Bacillus sp. FSL R7-0646. The sequence goes on along the minus strand of NZ_CP150217.1, from coordinate 2,801,870 downwards.
AAACGATCCGCAGCATGAAGGAAGGCTATGTCATTGAAGTGGACAAAAATCCGGAAACAGGCCTGACGGTGGTCTTGCAGCATGCGGACAACAGCTATACCTACTACGGCCAGCTGAAAAAAGCGGATGTCGCTTTATACGATTATATAGATAAAGGAACGAAGCTCGGAACGATTGAGCAGGATAAAAATCAAAAAGGCATCTATTACTTTGCGATCAAACAAGGAGAGGAATTTGTTGATCCGATACAGGTGATCACATTTGAGTAAATGGACGGAGCTCTTCACCAAGCTTCACATTCATCCGCTGCTGTGGCTTGTCATGGCGATCGGTATCATGACAGGACATATTAAAGCGCTGTTTTGTTTAATGATCATTATTTTGATCCACGAGCTTGGCCACGCTGCTGCTGCCGTTTATTTTTCATGGAGAATTAAAGGCATTTTCCTGCTGCCTTTTGGAGGAACGCTGGAAGTCGATGAACACGGCAACAGACCGTTAAAGGAAGAGCTTGCCGTCATCGCCGCGGGGCCTGTTCAGCACATTTGGCTTCAATTTGCAGCCTGGCTTTTGGCGGTCAATTCGCTCATCAGCCCTCATATATTTGAAACGTTTACTTTTTACAATCTGACCATCCTCTTGATAAATCTGTTTCCTATTTGGCCGCTTGACGGCGGGAAGCTGCTGTTTCTGCTGTTTTCAAAACACCTTCCGTATCAGAAAGCGCAGCGGATGATGCTGGCTGTATCGTGCTTTTGCTGCGCTGTTCTAATCGCGGCGACTCTGCTGGTCTCCCCGTCGCAGCTGAGCGCTTGGGTGCTTCTCGTATTTTTGGCTGCATCCCTTTACCAGGAATATCGCAATCGGCATTACGCCCATATCCGTTTTTTGCTTGAGCGCTACTATGGAAATGAGAGGGAAGTGCGGCGACTCGCACCGATCACGGTGTGCGCCGAACAGCAGATTTATGAGGTCATGCTCATGTTTAAAAGGGGCTGCAAACACCCGATCATTATTGAGAAGGACGGACAAAAACTGAGCCAGCTGGATGAAAATGAAGTTCTCCACGCTTATTTTACAGACAAGCGCACGACTTCCTCAATGGAAGATCTGCTTCTGGTTTATTGACCATCCTTCTAAAAGACATTGACACTCGGGCTCTTTTCTGGTATATTTTTTAATGTTATGGATGTAGCACCCGTGCTACAACCGCTCAGCACAGGCGTTAAGTGCTTTCTTAGCCCCCTGTGACTGGCGAGTCTTAGTTTATTAGGAGGTGCAGAGATGTACGCAATTATTCAAACAGGCGGAAAACAAATCAAAGTTGAAGAAGGCCAAACTGTATACGTCGAAAAGCTTGCTGCTGAAGCCGGCGAAACAGTTACTTTTGACAACGTATTGTTTGTCGGCGGTGAAAATGTTAAAGTTGGCAGCCCTACGGTTGAAGGTGCTACGGTAACAGGCAAAGTTGAAAAACAAGGCCGCGCTAAAAAAATTACCGTATTTAAGTACAAGCCGAAGAAAAACCAACACAAAAAACAAGGTCATCGTCAACCTTACACTAAAGTTGTTATCGAAAAAATCAACGCTTAAGGCGTGTATGATATGATTCATGCAAAGATTACAAGATCCCGATCGAACAAAGACATCTTGGGCTTTGAAATGTCGGGACATGCGAATTTTGCTGAACATGGTCAGGATCTCGTTTGCGCAGGGGCGTCGGCGGTCGCCTTTGGAGCCGTCAATGCCGTAATGAAGCTGACGGGCATTGAGCCGGTCATTGACCTCGGGGAAGACGGCGGGTTTTTATCTTTCCGCTTCCCGGACGGTACGGATCGTGAGGCTTTTGAAAAGGCGCAGCTCCTTCTCGAAGGCATGATCGTCTCCCTTGACACGATCGAACGAGACTACAAAGGTTACTTAAAAGTAACGACGAACAAAATATAGGAGGTGAGCTACATGCTAAGATTAGATCTTCAGTTTTTTGCATCTAAAAAAGGAGTAGGTTCAACGAAAAACGGACGTGACTCTGAGGCGAAGCGCCTAGGTGCTAAACGTGCAGACGGTCAATTCGTATCTGGCGGTTCAATCCTTTATCGTCAGCGCGGAACAAAAATCTATCCAGGTGAAAACGTTGGGCGCGGCGGAGATGACACTCTATATGCAAAAGTCGACGGAACTGTTAAATTCGAACGTTTCGGCCGTAACCGCAAAAAAGTGAGCGTATATCCTGTAGCCTAACCTTTAAACGAAACTCCGGTCGTTCTGACCGGAGTTTTTTACATTCAGCACCATGACTTGCTTAAAACACCTTCCCGACGCCTAAATAAGGCCGGGTTTCCGCTCTGATTCTGCTTCGTTAAAGTATATAAACGTGTTTCATTTATACTGCCTTCTCTGTTATAATTCAAAGTACAAACTGAATCAGACTCCTAAAAGAGAGACCAAACGATTGGGAGTGCCAAAATGGAAGAAACTTCGAAAAAACGAGAAAAGAATATGGACGATAAGGCTTTGACCCATGAGCTTATCCATCTGCTCAGCCACTCAAGGCACGACTGGATGAATAAACTGCAATTGATTAAAGGAAACTTAACATTAAAAAAGTATGACCGCGTATTTGAAATTATCGATGAAGTGGTCATCGAAGCTCAGCATGAATCAAAGCTTTCAAACCTTAGAATCCCGCGCGCGGCGTATGAGCTGCTTACATTTAACTGGATGGCCCATTCGCTGACGCTTGAATATGAGGTGATCGGTCAAGTCAAGGATTTGTCAGCTTATGAAGAAAGGCTCGTCGTTCTCATCAGAAAGCTGTTTGGGATTTTTGACGATGCCGTTTTGAAAGGCAGCGACAATCATCTGACGATCACGCTGCAGACGGACGGTCCGGACGACCGCCTCGTCATCTTTCTCGATTTCCACGGCGTATTCACAAAGCTGACCGGTATCAAAGACTTTCATCATTCACTGGCCGACTTTTATGAAATCAAGCGGTTTGATGTAACAGACCGTGAGTGCATCGCCGAAATTCATATCAAGTAAAGCGGTTTTTTAGGAATAGAACGGAGGACATTATGTTTGTTGATCAGGTGAAAATATACGTAAAAGGCGGAGACGGAGGCAACGGTATGGTTGCTTTCCGCCGCGAAAAATATGTGCCAAAAGGAGGCCCTGCCGGAGGTGACGGCGGAAAAGGCGGAGACGTCGTTTTCAAAGTTGACGAAGGTCTCAGCACGCTGATGGATTTTAGATATCAAAGACATTTTAAGGCAGCGCGCGGAGAACACGGCATGTCTAAAAACCAGCACGGCCGAAATGCCGAAGACATGGTTGTGAAAGTCCCGCCCGGCACGGTTGTCATTGACGATGATACAAAACAGGTCATCGCTGATTTAACGGAGCACGGACAGGAAGCCGTCATCGCAAAAGGGGGACGCGGCGGACGGGGCAATACACGTTTTGCGACGCCTGCCAACCCGGCGCCGCAGCTTTCTGAAAACGGCGAACCCGGCAAGGAGCGCTATATTGTTCTCGAGCTGAAAGTTTTGGCAGATGTCGGTCTTGTCGGCTTCCCAAGCGTCGGAAAATCAACGCTCCTGTCTGTCGTGTCTTCGGCCAAGCCGAAAATTGCCGATTACCACTTTACAACGCTGAACCCGAATCTCGGAATGGTCGAAACGGAAGACGGCCGCAGCTTTGTAATGGCGGATCTTCCGGGACTGATTGAGGGGGCGCACGAAGGAGTTGGCCTCGGACACCAATTCCTCAGGCATATCGAAAGAACGCGCGTCATCGTGCACGTTATTGACATGTCGGGTCTTGAAGGGCGCGACCCGTATGAAGATTATGTGACCATTAATAAAGAGCTTGAACAGTATAATCTCAGGCTGACAGAACGTCCTCAAATTATTGTCGCCAATAAAATGGATATGCCGGATGCGGAAGAAAATCTGAAGGCTTTCAAAGAAAAGCTCACAGATGATTATCCTGTTTTTCCAATCAGCGCGGTGACCAGACAAGGCTTGAGGGATCTGCTGTTTGAAATTGCCGACCGTTTGGAAACGACGCCGGAATTCCCGCTCTACGACGAAGAAGACATGGCTGAAAACAGAGTCATGTATAAGCTTGAGGATGAGGAAGCGCCGTTTGAGATCAGCCGTGATCCTGACGGCACCTTCGTGCTCAGCGGAGCCAAGCTTGAACGCTTATTTAAAATGACGGACTTTTCAAGAGATGAGTCTGTTAAGCGTTTTGCCAGACAGCTTCGCGGAATGGGCGTCGATGATGCGCTTCGGGCCCGCGGTGCAAAAGACGGGGATACGATCCGTCTTCTCGAATTTGAATTTGAATTTATCGACTGATCATACCGGAGAGTTTGCCAAGCAAGCTCTCCGACTTTTAGCTGAAAGGAACGCCCTTCCTTTCGCAGGATCAATGTAAAGGAATCAGGGTTTTTAAAAGGAGAGAAAAGTCTGTGAAAGAGGAGACCTTTTATCTTGTCAGGGAAGACGTGCTGCCGGAGGCAATGCGGAAAACACTTGAGGTCAAAAAGCTGATTGAGCGGAAAAAAGCGGAATCTGTAGCTGAAGCCGTACAAAAGGTAGATTTGAGCCGAAGCGCTTTTTATAAGTACAGAGATGCGGTTTTTCCTTTTTATACGATGGTCAAGGAACAGATTATCACGCTTTTTTTTCATTTGGAGGACCGCTCAGGAACGCTGTCCCATCTGCTGCAAGTGGTAGCTGAATCGGGCTGCAATGTGCTGTCGATCCACCAGACCATCCCTCTTCAAGGAAGAGCGAATGTCACGCTCTCTGTCAGTACGAGAGGCATGGATGAAAATATCGATTTGCTGATGAACAAATTAAGAAAGCTGGAATTCGTAGAAAAGGTCGAAATACTAGGTTCGGGCGCTTAAGGGAGAGAATGACATATATCATGAGTATGAGAGTAGGTTATTTAGGTCCAGAAGCAACTTTTACGCACCTTGCCGTCTGCTCCTGCTTTTCAGATGCAGACCAGCAAGCATTTAACACGATACCGGCCTGCATGGATGCGGCGATGAACGGGGAGATCGATCTGGCTGTCGTCCCGCTTGAAAATGCGATTGAAGGATCGGTGAATCTGACAATAGACTACTTAATTCACGAACAGCCTCTTTATATTGTCGGAGAAATCACCGCTCCCATCCGTCAGCATTTGCTTGTGCATCCTACCAGAAAAGAGGCTTGGGAAGACATTCAGAAGGTTTATTCCCATTCCCATGCCATCGCGCAATGCCATAAATTTTTGCACAGCCGGTTCCGCTCCATTCCGTTTGAATATGCGACATCCACCGGAGCAGCTGCAAAATACGTGAGCGAAAATCCGGAAGAGAACATCGGCGTGATCGCCAATGAAATGGCAGCAGATACTTACGGATTAGACATCGTCAAAAGAGATGTGCATGACTATGAATACAATCACACGAGATTTGTGATGCTTCATCCGGATCGCGAGGCATCCCCTCCGGTCAACCCTCAACTCAAGGGAAGACCGAAAACGACTTTGCTGGTGACCCTTCCTTCGGACAGATCGGGAGCTCTCCACCAAGTGCTGTCGGCTTTCGCCTGGAGAAATTTGAATCTTTCTAAAATTGAATCGCGGCCGACAAAAACCGGTCTCGGCAATTATTTCTTCATTATTGATATTGAAATGGCCCTGGATGACGTGCTGATTCCAGGTGCAATAGCTGAGCTTGAAGCTTTGGGCTGCAAGGTGAAAATGCTCGGTGCCTACAACGCATATACACTATAAAAGAAAGGTCCTTTGCGCTGATAACGGCAAAGGACCTTTTCTTTTATTCGGGAATGAGGATGCCCGCTTTTTGCAGGGCGCCGCAAGCTTGTTCGATCTTCTCTTCATCATCTGCCTCCAATGTGTGGAGATGGATGCCGTTTGTCAGCTGAGACAGATAAGCGGCGTTTGTCGAAGAGATTTTTTTGACGAAATCCGCGACTTCTTTTCTTGTGCTGACCCTGATCGAAGCTGTTAAGTCTCCGTAGACCGGATGTTCAATCGTTACATCTTTCACCGTTACGCCAAAGTCGACGATCAGATTCAGCTCTTCTTCCGTTTTTTCGGGTTCGTGGTCACAGGCGATGATCCGCTGAACCGGCTGTTTTTTGCCGAGGGCTGACCGCAAATACATGTACCCTTGGCTTGTTGCGATGATCGGTTCGTTTTTTGCTTTTAATAAAGAAATATCCTGTACGATGACCTGCCGTGAAACAGATGCTCTTTTGGCCAGCTCGCTTCCTGTAAGCGGAGCCTCTGACTCCTTCAGCCAAGCCAGCAGCTGCTGGCGCCGCTCAGCTCCCGTAAGTTTTAATCCGTCTGTCAATCCGATGGTCTCCTTTCTCATTCATCATATCTTCAAGAACGTCCAACAGCCTATCAACATGTTCGCTTGTCGTATCGCATCCGAATGAAATCCGGACGAATTGAAGCGCGAGCTCCCTAGGGATCAAAAGGGCTTTCATCGTATTCGAAGGCTCATGATAGCCCGCTGAACACGCGCTTCCGGTAGAAATGCAAATTCCTCTCCGATTACATTCCAGCATAGTATATTGTCCTTCAAAGGAATGAAAAAAACAACCTATAATATGCGGCAGAACATGCGAATTTGCCGAATCGGGCACAGCAAGGGAGACGGGAAGCTTCCGGTCTTTTACTCCTTCCAGAAAACCTGCGCGCAGCTCCTGGAATTTGAGATGCGCGGCATCCATGCGGTTTATTGTCGACTCTGCAGCGGTAATGAAAGCGCCGATTCCGGGGACATTGACGGTGCCGCTTTTAAAGCCGTTTTCATGCAAAGTGCCCGGGTAGACGGGTTTCCAGTTTACACCCGGCCGAATATAGACAGCCCCAACTCCTTTTGGGCCGTATACTTTGTGGCTTGAGACCGATAAGGCATCAGCGCCGAGCTCATCAATGCGGACCGGAATCTTGGCAAATGTCTGTACGCAGTCGCTGTGCAAGAGCACGTCCCGCTTATGCAGGTAAGCCGAGAGCTTTGCCAGAGGCTGGATGACGCCTGTTTCTGAATTGGCATGCTGAATCGAAACCAGACCCGTATCCGGGCGGAGGTGCCGTTCAAGTATATCCCTTGTAATGATGCCTGAAGCATTCGGCTTCATCAAGTCGACATCAAATCCCAGCATCTCGAGATGCCGTTTCAAAATATGGATCGACTGATGCTCCATTTCTGTCATTAAAAAGCGCTTTTTCCCGGCGGGAAGTCCATTTAAGATGGAGTGAATCGCTAAAAAGTTGGCTTCGGTGCCTCCGCTCGTAAAATAAACGCCTTCTTCTTCTCCGGATAAAAGTTCTGCCATCCTTTGGCGGCAGCAGCGCAAAATGTTTTCGGCTTTCCCTCCTGCATCGTGCAGACTGCTCGAATTTCCGTATACGTCTGTGCTAAGTTTTTGAAACGCGTCCAAGGCTTCTTTTGATGCCGGTGTCGTCGCTGCATAATCAAGATAAATCACGGCGCTCGTCTCCCATTCTTTATAAAAAATACTTGAGTTTATTTTATCGATGTGTAAATATAGGTGTCAAGACACATGTAAACTTACAGGAGGAGTCGACATGTCTCATCAGACGATTATTGTTGTCGGAGCAGGTGCCGCAGCGTTGTCTTTTGCTGCATCCATTCCGCCGTCTTATGAAGTGGTTGTGATGACAAAAGCATCTGTAAAAGACAGCAATTCAACCCTCGCTCAGGGAGGAATTGCATCTGCTGTATTGCCTCGCGATTCCTGGTCGCTTCATGCGGACGACACGTTGTATGCCGGGTGCGGCCACAATCAAATCGAAGCGGTCCATGATGCCATTAAAGACGGACAGCGCCTTGTTGATGAGCTGATCCTTCAGCATTTCCCTTTTGATACTGACGAATCAGGAAAGCTGAGCCTCGGAAAAGAAGGCGCGCATTCGGTGAACAGAATTTTGCATGCCGGGGGAGACGCAACAGGACAGGAGTTGATCCGGCACTTAATCGGACGGCTCGGTCCGCACGTCGTGCTGAAAGAATACGAAACGGCGGCGGATTTATGGATTGAAGACGGACGCTGCTGTGGCGTCTGGACGAAAGACAGCCGTGGGAAGACGTTTCTCAGAAAAGCCGATTTTGTCGTGCTGGCGGCAGGAGGCTGCGGAAATCTATTTCAAATCAACACGAATAACCGTTCTGTGACAAGCGATGCGATTTCTTTGGCGTATCGGGCAGGAGCAGAGCTCGCAGACTTGGAATTCGTTCAATTTCATCCTACATTGCTTGTCAAAGACGGGCGCGCGCACGGACTTGTTTCAGAAGCTGTGCGCGGAGAAGGTGCTGTGTTGATTGATGAAAACGGACAGCGGGTGATGGAAGGCATACATTCTTTGCTGGATTTAGCGCCGCGGGACGTTGTATCTCGGGCGATACACCAAAAGCTTGCCTGCGGAAGCAGCGTATTTTTAGATATTTCCCGCATATCAGACTTTAAAAGCCGCTTCCCTACGATTTCTTCTCTTTGCGAAAAAGCCGGTATTTCCATTGAAGAGGGCCGGATTCCGGTTTCACCGGGCATGCATTTTTTAATGGGGGGCGTTTCTGTGAATAAATGGGGAGAAACGGCTGTTCCAAACCTTTTTGTGATCGGGGAAGCCGCTTGCACCGGCTTTCACGGTGCCAACCGTCTGGCAAGCAATTCTCTCTTGGAATGCATCGTCTTCGGAAGGAGAGCGGCGGAGCGGATTCAAGCCTGCCAAAAACCGGAGCCTGTCAGAGGCCAATCTCCTCAGCCTGAGAATGTGACGTATTCTGTTCCTTTGACAGATGTGAAGGATATTCAGAAACAAATGACAGATTATGCGGCGATCGTGCGGACGGAGGATGAATTGACGAAGGTGAAAGAATGGCTTGAGCGAATGCCGGTTCAAATCGTAAATGTGAAAGAAATCACAATAGAACAGCTCGAGCTAGCTCATTTATGGCAGACTGCCAAACAGATGACGGCCTCGGCACTGCTTCGTACAGAAAGCAGGGGCGGCCATTACCGTTCGGATTGTCCGGCGCCTGATGATAAAAACTGGCACGGCAAGCAAATCGTTCACACAAAAGGCGGGATCAAGATCAGACAAAACGAAGGGATTGTGAAATATGCAGCGGTTCATACTTAGGAACATGCTTAAGGAATTTTTCAAGGAAGATATCGGCCGGGGGGATCTCACTTCAGAAGCCGTTTTTGATGACAATCATCAATGCGAAGCTGTCATCACAGCGAAGGATGACGGCTTGTTTGCAGGAGAATTAGTGATTCTGGAAGGCTTTCGGCTGCTTGATGAAACGATCGCCGTCCACATGCTGAAAACAGATGGCGAAGCGGTTCGTAAAGGGGAAACGATCGCGCGACTCAAAGGCCGTGCAGCTTCCCTCATGACCGGTGAACGGGTTGTGCTGAATCTCATTCAAAGAATGTCCGGGATCGCCACATTAACAAAGCAGTCCATTATCAGGCTGAATGATCCGAATATCGCGATTTGCGATACGAGAAAGACGACCCCGGGCCTGCGCATCCTTGAAAAATACGCGGTCAAAACCGGCGGGGGCAGCAATCACCGCTTTGGATTGGACGGCGGCATCATGATTAAAGACAACCATATTGCCGCCTGCGGCTCGATTTCAAAAGCGGTTGAAAAAGCGCGGTCAGCGTGCGGCCATATGGTCAAGATCGAAGTGGAGATCGAATCTGAACAAGAGCTTCATGAAGCGATTGAGGCCGGCGCCGATATCATTATGTTCGACAATTGCCCGCCCGAGACGGTGAAAGCATTTGCTGAAATGACACCCGCCGGCATTATAACGGAGGCTTCAGGCGGAATTTCATTTGAAAATCTCCCCGCTTACAGGGGAACAGGGGTGCACTGTATTTCATTGGGCTACTTGACTCATTCGGCGAAAAGCCTTGATATCAGCATGAATGTTGATCTGAAAAAATAAGCGGGATTGGAGAGGGTACAGATGTCTATTTTAAAAGTGATTCATGACAGGAACGCCGGCATGATGCCGGAGGTGTATAAAGAATTGACTGAGGAAGAAATGGCCGGAAGGATTTTGAAAATCAAAAAGAAATTCGGAGCAAGGCTGTTTATCCCGGGGCATCACTACCAAAAAGACGAAGTGATTCAATTTGCGGACGCGACGGGCGATTCGCTCCAGCTGGCACAGGTCGCCCAAAAAAATAAAAAAGCGGAATATATCGTGTTCTGCGGCGTACATTTTATGGCGGAAACAGCCGATATGCTCACTTCGGACGAACAGATTGTCGTTTTGCCGGACATGCGCGCAGGCTGTTCGATGGCCGATATGGCCAATATGCGGCAGACAAATCGCGCCTGGGAAGAGCTGACGAAGCTGTTTGGCGATACGGTCATTCCCCTCACATATGTCAATTCGACAGCTGAAATTAAGGCTTTTGTGGGAAGAAACGGAGGAGCGTCCGTGACATCCTCAAATGCGGCGCGCATGTTGACATGGGCGCTATCGCAAAAGGAGAGGATTTTATTTCTTCCGGATCAGCACTTGGGACGCAACACGGCATTTGACCTCGGCATTCCTCTAAGCAGGATGGCGGTATGGGATCCAATTGCAGAAAAACTTGAGTATAACGGCGATATGAAAGACATAATAATCATTTTGTGGAAGGGGCATTGTTCAGTTCACGAAAAATTTACCGTGGCGAATATCAAAAGTGTTAAAGAGCGGGATCCGGACATCAATGTTATCGTTCATCCGGAATGCACCCACGAAGTCGTTGCGCTCAGCGATTTCAGCGGATCTACAAAAAAAATCATCGACTCCATTAATGAAGCAAAACCGGGGAGCAAATGGGCGATTGGAACAGAGATGAACCTTGTTTCACGCATCATTCAAGAACATCCTGATAAACAAATCGAATCCCTTAACCCTGATATGTGTCCTTGTTTGACAATGAACAGAATCGACATGCCGCATTTGCTGTGGTCGCTGGAGCAGATCGACAAAGGTGAACCGACAGGCGTGATCAAAGTGGATCAAGATATTGCAAAAGATGCCATTCTTGCGCTGAATCGGATGTTAACGATCCGTTAACTTTTTGGAGAACAAGTTTTTATCATAACCCCTCCGCTATGCGCATAAATTTGTGGAGAAGCATATTTGTTATTCTCATCTGTTCGTTCTCACGTTTTTGCATAGGAGGGGAAAACGTTGAAAATTCATATTGTCCAAAAGGGCGATTCTCTGGAAAAAATCGCGGAAAGATATGAAGTGGACTTTGAAGAACTGAAAAAGCTGAATTCGCAGCTGAGCAATCCAGACTTGATCATGCCGGGCATGAAAATCAAAGTACCGTCAGGGGGAGTGCCGGTCAAAAAAGAAGAACAGCTCAATATGCGAAAGGAATTACCGAAAAAACAGCAGGAACATCCATTTGCAAAAGAAAAGCCGAAAAGCAAGCTTGATGTTGAAGATATAAAACCGAAAGAAAAGCCTTCGGTTCCTTATGTTCCGCCTGTCCCGAACATCGGACAATCAAGTTTGCCTGAAGGCGACATTTCGAATTTGTATCAAAGCGTCAATCAGCTTCATCAGCCGTACGTACCTCCAAAACCTTATGAACATCAAGAGAAAGGCCCCAACATGTATAATCCATGGACAAATGAGGAGGAAAACCATATGGAAAATGTCAATTATCCGAATGTTCCGCAGCCGCCAAATGTCGGTGCAGCAGGTGATGAAAATAAGCAGTTTCACGGCATGCCGAATGTAGCTGCAGCGGGATATCATCACCATCCATATCCTTATCCGTTCTATCCTGGAGGCTGCTGGATTCCTGTTTCACCGGTGCTGCCTGGATCGGGATTGTGCCATCCTTGGTATCCATATCCTGCTCAAATGCCTTATATGCATCAGCCTAGCTATGTATCTCCTGCTGAATATGACGATGATGACAACATGGGGCATGACAATGCCGGTCATCACGGATACCATCATCAGCCGATGACTGCCCCGGCATATGCGCCTTACCAGCCGTTCCCGGGATTTGCACCGCCAAACGTCGGTCACGCCGGGGACCCTAATATGGCACACGGCAAAGAAGATGACTGCGGGTGCGGGCCGGGCCAATTCCCGGGAGGTTTTCCAGGTGCGGCGCCATATGGACAGATGCCGCAAATGGGAGCTCCGTACGGTATGGGGGGATACGGACAGCAGCCTGCAGGGGGACAGATGTTTAACAGACCGGAAGATGATGAAGACTGATTCGGAATGGGACGATGATCTATCGTTCCTTTTTTATTGTGGACCGCTATAAACATTTTCATGCTATTTAACGGGAATGTCTATAACTGTCAAGGGTAACTCTTCGCATCCCGCACATCCTAAAAAAGAGCGCAATGCTCAAATTCAGCGGTTTTCACGGGGGGTACTACCATTGGACAGCAAGCTGAAAGTGTTTTCGGGGATTTTGCTTTTGACAGCAGGTCTATCTGCATGCGGAACGAACGACGCTATAGATAATGGAAACAATACGCGCCCGATCGGATATTATTCAAATGATGCAGATCGTAATGCAGGTCTTGATAATGACGGTCCTGTTACAGAAATGCTTGAAAACATGAACGGGAGAAACGGTGCAACAAACGTAAACAATCGAGCGGGCAACGGCAATCCCGTTCCAACAGGCGATGGAACTTACAGCCGGGGAGACATGAATTATCACAACCATTTGGTGAATACGGCGGATACAGGCTATGACAGACCGGAAAACCGTAAAATCTCAAGGAATATCACTGGGCGCGTCAACAAATTGAATTATGTTGACGAAAGCCAGGCAGTCGTAACGAATGAAACGGTCATCATCGCCGTACGGTCTGATAAAAGGCTGACAAATAACGAGAGAACTCAAATTAGAAAAGCAGCCAAAACATTTGCCGAAGACCGGACCGTTCAAGTTGTCGAGGACGACGGCGCATTTACAAGGCTGCGCGAAATGAACGATGATCCTCAGAACATTAGGGATCGCGGAGACACGACGAATAACAATTTGAACCGCTTGCGGAACCAATAACAAGCAGGGAATTGCCGGGGATTCCCCGGCAATTTTTTATAAGCGCTCGGCCGATTCCTTTACAAAAACGGGGAAAACCGTATAAAGTGTACATAGAGACGAGAATTATTTTGGAGGTAGAAAGTTATGGCTGGCCATTCTAAATGGAAAAATATTCAGAGACGAAAAAATGCCCAAGATGCTAAACGCGGCAAAATTTTCATGAAGCTTGCCAAAGAAATATATGTAGCCGCGAAAGAAGGGGGACCAGATCCCGAATCTAACGCAAGTCTGCGTCTCGTCATCGATAAAGCCAAAAATGCAAACATGCCAAATGACAACATCGACCGCGCCATCAAAAAAGCTTCCGGCAGCCAGGATGGAAAAAGCTATGAGGAAATTACGTATGAGGGCTACGGACCAAGCGGTGTGGCTGTCATGGTCAAATGTTTGACAGATAATAAAAACCGGACGGCGACAAGCGTCAGAACCGCTTTCAGCAAAAACGGCGGCAGCTTGGGAGAAACAGGATGCGTTTCTTATATGTTCGACCGGAAAGGATATATTGCAATCGAACGTGAAGATCTTGAGATAGATGAAGAAGAGTTTATGCTTGAGGTCATTGATGCCGGTGCTGAGGAGCTTGAAACGAGCGAAGAGCTGTTCGAGATTTATACAGAGCCCGAACAGTTTGAAGAAGTGAAGAAAAGCTTGGAGGAGCGCGGCTACAAGCTGGCAACATCCGAAATTACAATGGTTCCGCAAACCTATGCAGAAGTCGATGAAGCGCTTCAGGAAAAAGTCGAAAAGCTCATTGACGTGCTTGAAGATGATGACGATGTGCAGGAAGTGTATACGAACGTTCATTAAAGAAAAGGGCGCCGCTCAAGATTAGCGGTGTCCTTTTATGCTTCATCAAACCATTTAGCAGCCGTATCAAGCTCCAGCGGAAACATGATTTGATTTTTGATCATATATTGTGAAGGAATCTGTCATCTATGAGAGGAGGATCTATAAATGGCTGAACAGCAAGGAAATGAGAAGCCTTTCACGGCTATGGGCGCCGGTGCGCAAGATCAGGAAACCGCTCAAATCATCGAGAGAGTCGGCAGCCTTATCACCGGATTTGGCGAATCCATCTATGAGCTGGTACAGAAAAACAGCGGCATCGATCTGAGAGAGGCTGACTTCACAAAAAGCGAGAATGCGGAACTGAATCAAGCGATCCAAAATATTATCAGCGAATACATTCAAAATCTCAACAATCTGAATGCCGATCTCAGCGGAAAGATCGGTGAATCGATCCAAGGCATCGTCACAAGCAAAGATCAAAAAGACGCTTAAATATTGGACAGCATGATAATATTGTCGGCAAAGCTGCATTCAGCCTTGTCGACAAGTTTTTTTTATACATACGAAAATTTTGCTGTAACGGTCAAATGCTTTTTTTCATCCCGCAGCGCCGGCATTCGCGCAAAAACTGCCCGTTTTTCACAGAGCTTTTAAAAAGGGTGTAATCGCAATTGTCGCACCGTCCGTGGCGGACATCCGGATATTGATTGTAATCATAAACTTTTGTCAGGTCGTAGCCTTTTGTTTCATATTCTGTTTCCATGTTTTATCACCTGCACTTTTATTGTCGGTTATAGGATAACAGAACGGGGGAGAAAAGAAAATATAACATCTGCCGGTGGCGGCCGCAGATGATTCTCACTTTTATCAAACCGTATACCCCGTTCCTGATAGAATGCTTCATTCTCAAGCTGGATGGGCTTTTGGGAAAAACCTGCAACCAGAGGAGCCCATTCTTATGAGATTTTCTTCTTAAAATTTATCGATCTTTTAAACTAAAGAAAAAGTATTGTTTTAATAAAAATATTTAAATTTTTATTTTTTATCAAACTTATTCATAATTGAACGCGTCATGTCTAAAGCGTAAAATAACTGTGTCACAAAAAAGCCAAATATACAATGAGGCATGGAGGACATGCCTATAAATCGAAAGGTAGTGTAAAAGGGGAATAACCAATGAAGAAAAAAGTACTCATCTACTTGGTGATCGCAGCAGTGATGATAAATGGTGTATACAGGTGGTCCGAAAAAACAACCCGGGAAAGCTATCAGATCCAGGCCGGGGACAAATACAAGAACTTCAAGGAATTGCAGGAAAACGAAAAAAGCGGCTATGACATTGATTATCACGAAAAAGCGGGAAGCGACTGTTTAATCTTTTCGCCCCATGGAGGAAGAATAGAAGGCGGAGTGAGCGAGCTTGTCCGAGCTTTTAATGATGATTATTCAACTTATTTATTCGAAGGAAAAAAGGATGAGAACAACTCCGATCTTCATATTACCAGCACAAACTTTGACGAGCCTCTGGCATTGCAGAAAATAAAAGAACACCGCTATACCATCGCATTCCACGGCTATTCGGGCGACCGTCCGCACACGCTTGTGGGAGGAACGGACAGAAAGCTGGCAAAAGCCATCGTCAAATCTCTGAAAAAGTCTGACTTTTCCGCAGAATTGGTCAAAGTGGACGGGAAATTTGCCGGAACTGCTGAGGAAAACATCAATAATGAAAGCCAGACAGGAATGAGCGTGCAGCTTGAAATCAGCACGGCTCAGAGGAAAGAGTTTTTCGAAGACTTTTCCTATAAAGAGAGGGAAGAGACAAAAACGAGAACATTCCGAAAATATGTCAAGGCGGTCCGCAAGGTGCTGCAGGACAGATGCTGAAAATGGAAACTCATGTTATTCTGTGTATGAACTGCTAAAACATGAAGGAGGAATAAAAGAATGGAACGGAAAGACCGCATCGTTCAGGAATTTATGTCCCACCGCCTTGTGACAGAAGAACTCATTCAAAAAATTGATGAAAAACATCTCGATTACAAACCGACTGAAACGTCGATGCCAGCAAAGGAACTTGTCACGCATATGCTGCAATCTTTCTATACCTTTGCTTCGGCGGCAAAGGAAGGGAACGGAGAGCCTTTTAAAAAGAAGCCCGAAGAAACAGGGACAAGCTTGAGCGAGCTTGCCAAAACGTATACAGAAAAAACAAAAACGCTGCTTGAATCCTTTACGGATGAAGAATTGGATCGTGAAGTCGATTTGACCGGCGTCTTCGGACGAAAAGTAGCCGGCGAACAGCTGCTGCAGCTCGCGATCGGACACGAAATACACCACAAAGGCAATCTGTTTGTTTATGTCCGTGAAATGGGACACACGGATCTGCCTTTGTATGTAAAGATTCATTGATCCTGAGAGCCCTCCTTGAAAGAAAACCGGTTAAAAAGGAATACGAAAGCACCCGGGAGTACACATTATGAGTAAAAGCTAAAGGAGGGTGTCAGGTGAATACGCAGCGTGCCCAGGAAATCGTCGAATCACCCGATATGGTTGATGTTACTTATAACGGCAGGCCGATTTATATTCAGCGTGTCGACGAACAAAATGAAACCGCAAGAATCTTTCCGCTCGGCCAGCCGGAGAACGAGCAGGAAGTGCCGCTCGCAAATTTGAAAGAACATTAAAAAGAAACCCCTTCTGAGGAAGGGGTTTTGTTTTGGATTTGCCTGCCACACAGCCATCAAAAAAACACCCGAAAGACCGAGTGTTTAATTTATAATTTTCGCAAGTCCTCTTACTGCCAGCCTCAGCACATAAAACAATGGCTCAAGCAAATCGACGAGATAAAGATAATCCCATTTGTCATCATTACGTTTATTTTTTTTCTTCAACGAATGTTTCTCCTTTCTTGACGGTAATGGGGTTATTTCATATACGAGCATGCTTCCTATAAGTTTCAGATTACGGGTGAAATTTGTTTTTTCTGGAGGCCCATTGTTTTTGAAGCCAGCTTTTTTTATAAAGATAAGCGATCAATTCCATCCACATCTTAGGAAGCCTCTGCGGGAAACGGCTTTTTTTGTAAAGGGTTTGATAGGCTGTTTTTAAGTCATCCCACTGCCTGCATTCTTTCGTCTGCAAAAATCTGGCGACATCGATGACTTTGATTGTTCCAGACGGCGTCAGTATCAGGTTTCGGAGGTGGATATCGGATGGATTCAATCCTTTCCGCCTCGCATCGTTCAATGCGCGGTCGACCTCGCAGATCATGTCATCATCGATCCGAATGCCTTTGTTTAAACACTCATAAAAAGTATATCCTTTAATATACTCCATTAAAATATATGATGGCCCTGTTTCATATATATCAGGATAATAATTCGAATCAGAAAGCTTTTTGTAAATCTCCGCTTCCCTTGCGGCGATGTTCTTAAATTCGGGAAAAAAGACTTTAAGAGCCATTTCCCTGCCGCCCTCTTCAGTCAGCTTAAAAACGTATGCGCTCCTGCCTTTCCCGATCAATTCCAAGTCATCGGGTTTTTGGATAAGCTTGTTGAACTTTTTTTTCGTATCATACTTTACGGCTTCTGCATAGGTATGCGCCTTTTTCACGCTGAGCTCACCTTCTTTTTAAGGGCTGGTCAAACGAAAAACTCTCTATAATGTTGTTTATACATGAGAATGGGCTGTTTTGCACCTTAAATGCTTTTGAGTTCTTCATATTGGTTTGAAAATGTAACATTCGTAAACCGGTTGTCATCTAAAAAGAGATCGCTTGCTTTTTTAGATTAATTTTTAAAAGCGTTGGTCAAACTAAGGATATGATCGTTAAGGCAAAAAAGAAGGTGATATTGATGTACAGCCGAAGCAAGTTCAAAATCGGTTTATTGCTTATTGGAAGTCTGCTGGCCGCGCTCAGCTTTCACCTGGAGGCCTTGGCCGAAAAGCCGGCTAAAGTTCAAATCCAGCTTGAAAAGGTTTATCTGGACGGAGACGTTGGAATTGAGAATAAAGTAGAGGCCGCTCGCACACTGGAAGACTTTAAAGCTGCTTATAAAGGGTGGCAGCTCATCGATCAGAAAAAGGGGTTTATTCTGTTTCGCAAACAGGTGGACGACATTTCTCCCCTCAGCAAAACAAACGGTTATATCGGAGTGACTGAAGATGGCGTGATTTCGACTTTTCACGGTCGCCCGGGCATCTTATCAGAACCCATTCAATCGTTTTTTCAGATTGATATAAAGCGGCTGGAAAGCCGGATGGCGGATGATCTGCGCAAAGGGATACCATACCGCACGAAAAAGGAATTTGAACATGTCATTGAAGCCGTAAAATCATCCGGAAGCCAACATCATGTAGAAGATATGAAGACATGACGCTGTTATGTCTTTTTTCAGCTGCAGACAGAAGCTTTTTTAGCGAACATATGTTAACTTTTTCATTCTAGCTTTGCCTGTTTTGTGTTACAATGAAGAGCAGTCAAAGAGGTGAATGAACGTTGATCGAATTCGTAAAAGGGACGATTGATTATGTATCGCCCCAATATATTGTCATTGAAAACGGCGGGATCGGCTATCAGATCTTCACGCCAAATCCGTTTATTTATAAGAAAAACAGCAAAGAAACAATCTATACATACCATTATGTAAGAGAAGACACGAATGCGCTGTACGGCTTTTCGACAAGGGAAGAAAAAATGCTGTTTACGAAAATGCTGAATGTTACGGGGATCGGCCCAAAAGGAGCGCTTGCGATCCTCGCTTCCGGCGATCCGGGAGCGGTGATTGAAGCGATCGAGAATGAGGACGAAGCATTTCTCGTCAAATTTCCCGGCGTAGGCAAAAAAACGGCAAGGCAGATCATCCTTGACCTGAAAGGGAAGCTTGCGGATGCCGTTCCTGAAATCGCTGCCGATCTGTTTAACCATGAAGAGCGGGAGCAAATTCATGAAGCGGCAACGGCTCTTGAGGAAGCGCTTGAAGCATTGAGGGCGCTCGGCTATTCCGATCGGGAAATTAAAAAAGTCCAGCCTCATTTGAAAAAGGAAGAGGCGCTTTCGACAGATCAATACGTTAAAAAAGCATTGCAAAAATTGTTAAAGTAAGGTGATATCATGGATGAGCGGCTTGTATCAAGTGAACTAGACAACCATGAATCAGCGATTGAGCAAAGTCTGCGTCCGCAAAGACTTGCTCAGTATATCGGCCAGGAAAAAGTGAAAGATAACCTCAAGGTTTTCATCGAAGCTGCGAAAATGCGGGAGGAAACCCTTGACCATGTCTTATTGTACGGGCCGCCGGGATTGGGAAAAACGACGCTCGCCGCGATCATCGCCAACGAAATGGGAGTCAATCTCAGAACGACGTCAGGTCCGGCGATCGAGCGCCCCGGCGATTTGGCGGCGATATTAACGGCTCTGGAGCCAGGTGACGTTTTATTTATAGACGAGATCCACCGCCTGCACCGTTCGATCGAAGAGGTGCTGTATCCTGCGATGGAAGATTTCTGCCTTGATATCGTGATCGGCAAAGGACCGTCGGCACGTTCTGTGAGGCTCGATCTTCCTCCTTTTACCCTCGTCGGCGCGACCACAAGGGTTGGGCTTTTAACCGCGCCTCTCAGGGACAGGTTCGGCGTTCTGTCGAGGCTTGAGTATTACACGCGTGATGAGCTTTCAGAGATCGTGATCAGAACGGCAGAGCTGTTTGAAGTCGACATCGATTCGCTCTCGGCTCTCGAAATCGCGAGACGGTCAAGAGGGACGCCGCGGATTGCCAACAGGCTTTTAAGGAGGGTCAGGGATTTTGCCCAGGTGCTTGGAAACAGCTCCATCACAGAGGAAGTGGCGGTTGATGCGCTTGAACGCCTCCAGGTTGATAAACTCGGGCTTGACCATATCGACCGCAAGCTTTTGATGGGCATGATCGAAAAATTTGGCGGCGGCCCCGTCGGCATCGATACGATTTCGGCTACTATCGGTGAGGAGTCTCACACGATTGAGGATGTGTATGAGCCGTATCTTCTTCAAATCGGTTTTATTCAAAGAACGCCGCGGGGGCGCATCGTAACCCCTGATGTTTACAGCCACTTTAAAATGGAGGTTCCGAACCATGACTGAATTTCCAAAGATTTTAATGGTGCTGGGCGCCGTCATTTTTGGCATCGGTTTATTCATGCAAGTCATCGGCAGGCTTCCCGGCGACATTTTTGTGAAAAAGGGAAACGTGACGTTTTTCTTTCCGGTTGTTACATGCATTGTCATCAGCATCATTCTGTCCGTCGTGTTTTCATTCTTCGGACGAATGAAATGATGCGATATTCAAGTCTATAGATAGAGTAAGGTGAAAAAAGATGAAAGTAGAATTATTCGATTTTGACTTGCCTGAACGCCTCATCGCACAGGTTCCTTTAAAAGAGCGGGATGCGTCCAGGCTGATGGTGCTGGATAAAAAAACAGGGGAGATCACTCACAGCACGTTTAAGCACGTGATTGATTTTCTGAACGCGGGCGATTGCATCGTTCTGAACGATACGAGGGTGCTGCCGGCCCGCTTGTACGGAGTCAAGGAAGAGACGGGAGCAAAGGTTGAAGTTCTTCTGTTAAAACAGGAGGAAGGGGACGTCTGGGAAACGCTTGTCAAGCCCGCAAAGCGGGTCAAGCGCGGAACTGTTCTTTCGTTCGGTGACGGCCGTCTAACGGCGGTCTGCACAGAAGAGCTCGAGCACGGCGGCAGAAAAATTGAATTCCGCTATGAAGGGATTTTTTACGAGGTGCTCGAGTCGCTCGGTGAAATGCCTCTGCCTCCTTATATTAAAGAACAGCTCGATGACAGGGAGCGCTATCAGACGGTTTACTCAAAGAAACAAGGATCGGCGGCTGCGCCGACGGCCGGGCTGCATTTTACGGAAGAGATTCTCGATGCGCTCAGGGAAAAAGGCGTGCATATTGCGTTTATCACCCTTCATGTCGGTCTTGGGACATTCCGGCCTGTCAGTGCGGAAAATGTAGAGGAACACGACATGCATGCCGAGTTTTATGAAATGTCGGAAGAAACGGCAGCATTGTTAAACCGCGTCAGACAGGAAGGCGGAAGGATCATTTCCGTCGGCACGACATCGACGAGAACGCTTGAGACAATCGCTTCCGAGCATGACGGCCGCTTCCGGGAAGCGAGCGGCTGGACATCGATTTTTATCTATCCCGGCTACACATTCCGGGCAATAGACGGGATGATTACCAATTTTCATCTTCCGAAATCGTCCCTCATTATGCTTGTCAGCGCGCTCGCAGGCAGAGAGCATGTGCTTTCCGCCTACCGGACCGCAGTGGAACACGAATACCGCTTCTTCAGCTTTGGAGACGCCATGTTGATCAAATAAAATTCAAAAAGATTGGAGGGCTCATAATTTGTCGCAGCAACCGATACGCTATGAGTTCATAAAAGCATGTAAACAAACAGGAGCAAGGCTGGGGAGAGTGCACACCCCGCACGGCTCTTTTGAAACGCCGGTGTTTATGCCCGTAGGAACGCTCGCCACCGTTAAAACGATGTCGCCGGAAGAGCTGAAAGAAATGGGTGCAGGCATTATTTTAAGCAATACGTACCACCTTTGGCTGAGACCGGGCCATGACATCGTCAAAGAGGCGGGGGGGCTTCATCAGTTTATGAATTGGAACCGCGCCATCTTGACGGATTCAGGCGGCTTTCAGGTGTTTTCCCTGAGCGAGTTCCGCAAAATCGAAGAGGAAGGCGTTCATTTCCGCAATCATTTAAACGGAGACAAGCTGTTTTTATCTCCTGAAAAAGCGATGGAAATCCAAAACGCCCTCGGCTCGGATATTATGATGGCGTTTGACGAATGCCCGCCATACCCGGCAGAGTACGATTATATGAAGAAGTCTGTTGAACGCACGAGCCGCTGGGCGGAAAGGTGCCTGAAAGCTCACAATCGCCCTGACGAGCAGGGGCTTTTCGGAATCGTTCAAGGCGGCGAGTACGAAAATTTGAGAAAACAAAGTGCGAAAGACTTGATTTCATTGGATTTCCCGGGATATGCTATAGGTGGACTATCCGTCGGAGAGCCAAAAGACGTGATGAACCGTGTGCTGGAGTTTACAACTCCGCTGCTTCCAGCGGATAAACCGCGCTACTTAATGGGTGTCGGTTCACCGGACTCACTGATTGACGGAGCCATCCGCGGAGTGGATATGTTCGATTGCGTGCTGCCGACAAGGATAGCGAGAAACGGTACGCTCATGACGAGCGAAGGGCGCCTCGTCGTCAAAAATGCAAAATATGAAAGAGATTTCAGGCCGATTGATGAGCAGTGCGACTGCTATACGTGCCGCAATTACTCGCGCGCTTATATCAGACATTTAATCCGCTGCAACGAAACGTTTGGAATTCGTTTAACTTCTTATCATAATCTTTATTTTCTGTTAAAATTAATGGGGCAAGTGAGAGATGCCATTCGTGAAGATCGTTTAGGTGATTTCCGGGAAGAGTTTTTTGAGCGCTACGGTTTTAATAAACCAAATGCTAAAAGTTTCTGACACATAAACGAAGAAAGCGATAAAGCCATTTGAAAGGGGTGAAAAAATAATGGAGATGCTTGGAACATTACTTCCGATTATTTTAATGTTTGCGGTTCTTTATTTCCTTTTGATCCGTCCGCAGCAAAAGCAGCAGAAGGCTGTCCGCCAGATGCAGGAGGAGCTGAAAAAAGGGGATAAGGTCGTAACGATCGGCGGCCTGCACGGCATCGTGGATTCAATTGACGAAAGCAAGGTTGTCATCAAAACAGGCGACAATACCCGTCTGACATTCGACCGCCGCGCAATCAGAGAGGCGTCAGCAGAATAGCCGAAAGATACATAAACATCGGAAATCGGGCTTTCACACGACGTGACGGCGGCGCTGTTCGGACGGGGACGTCCGCGCGCTATAAGCGCCGTTCCTTATTGTTTTAGGAAGCTGCATTTGTTTCTGATGTGAATGACGAAAGAAGCCTGCGGGCACTGGGAAAAGGGAGCGGACATCCGCTCCCTTTTTGCTGCCTTTATGCACGGCTCCCCTGCAGATTGACCCCGAAAACCCCGCCCAGCATGCTGACTCCCAAAAAGCCGGAATGATAGAGGAGCTGCTTCAAATTGAAGGCCTCTCCAAAGCCGAGATATTGAAACAAAAGCACCGTAAGGGAGAAGCAAAGCGCTGTCAACCCTCCGCTCAGCCACCCCTTTTCCTTCGATTTTCCTCCCGCAATAAAACCGCCGATGAACAAGGTAATAAAAGATATGGCGGTAATCAACCAGCTGAATGAACTTTCGGTTAATGATGTGAAGGTAAGGAGCAGCGAAATAAGCAGGCTTCCTGCAAACATCAAAGCGAAAATGACCACCAAGCTGTATAAAATCCCTTTGCCGACTTGTTTTGGTTCGTTCATCACGATCCTCCTTTCAAAATAGACGGGCTCGTCTTTTTAAATGTATTCTGCATGTTTCGCAAATAGACTAGCTCCCCCGACCTTTTATACATAAAAGACTCAAATTAACAAAGGCTATGTTTATGATCATGATAGGCGGAAGGAGGCGGGCCGTAATGGATGAAATCTTAGCTCTTACGTTTCGGACGATCGTTTTGTATTTCATCATCTTTATTTTGTTTCGCTTGATGGGGAAGAGGGAAATAGGCGAGCTGAGCATACTGGATCTTGTCGTTTTTATCATGATGGCCGAAATCGCGGTTTTGGCTATTGAAAATCTCGATGACCACCTTCTCCATACGATCATCCCGATTCTCGTTTTGACGCTGATCCAGGTTATATTTGCATATCTGTCATTGAAAAATCAAAAAATCCGCCGGCTTCTCGATGGAAAACCGACGATTATCATAGACCGCGGAAAAATTGATGAACACGCCATGAGGACACAGCGCTATAATTACGATGATTTGATGACGCAGCTGAGAGATAAGAATGTGGAACGAATCGGGGATGTTTCATATGCGATTTTGGAGCCGACCGGGAAGCTTTCAGTGTTTACAAAAGACGGGCCGAACAAAATGATCGAACTGCCGTTGATTGTTGACGGAGTTGTTCAGAAAGAAGAATTGGAAAAGATCGGGAAGGATCAAGAGTGGCTTGAGCAAAAGCTTGAAAAAAGAGGACACCGCGATCTTTCCAAAATTTCTTATTGCACTTACAATAAAGGTTCTTTTTTTATTGACATAAAGGATGAATTCAAGCCTTAAAAAGAAAGCTATGAAATCCAGCGGCCGAACAGCGGAAACCGCTGGATTTCTTCCTTTTTGACCAGCTTGAAGGCAATCAGAAGGAAAACGTAGAGACAGCTTGTAACCGCGATACATAAAAGCAGGCGCATCGGCTCGGACTGGGCTAAAAAAAGGTGTTCTTTCATCAGAAGGCTGCCCCACCCTGATATCAAAATGACGCCGAAGGATACGATATATTCTTTCAGGTTAATGCTGATGGGAAGCACTTTGCTGACGGTTGCAGCGTGCAGCAAAGTGACAAGGATGATTCCCGTCAAGATCGCAAGCGCAGCCCCCATAATGCCAAGCGAAGGCCGTGAAGCGAGAACAAAAATGAGACCGGTTTTCACAACGGCGCCGACCAAGCTGTTCATCATTGCCGCGCCGGCCAGGTTTAAAGCCTGCAGGACGGCCTGCAGGGGGCCTTGGAAATAGTAGAACAAAAAGAATGGAGCCATGATTTTGACGTAAATGGCGGCATTTGACGACCCGTACATCACGCTGACCAGCTCATCAGCATACGAAAATAAAATGACCGCTGATATTCCGCCGCTTAATAGGCAAAGCCTCATCGCCTGCTCAAGCCTGTATTCCACAACCTGCATTTTTTTCTGCTCGATTCCTTCGCTGATGGCGGGAACGAGCGCGGTAGACAGCGAATATGTGATAAAGCTCGGGAGGGTGAGAAGCGTCAGGGCAAAGCCGGTCAACTCCCCGTACTGGCTCGTTGCGGCGGAAGCGGCGACCCCTGCTATCGCAAGGCTTTGCGCTACGACAATCGGCTCAAAAAACCATGACAGGTTCCCGATAAAACGGCTGCCCGTCGTTGGGAGCGAGACGCTCATCAGCTCGAAAAAAGTCGTTCGCCCCGCTTTAAGCGATTGGAAAAAACGTTTTCTGATGCGGATTTTCTTTTTGTATTTAAAGGCGACGAACAAATAAAGGAGTGAAGCCAATTCGCCAAACACGGAAGACAGCATGGCGCCCGCTGCTGCATACTCGATGCCGAGCGGAAGGAATGCTGTCGTGCAGACGGCGACGAGCGATATCCGGACAATTTGTTCGAGAACCTGGGACACGGCAAGCGGCCGCATATTTTGCTTCCCTTGAAAATAGCCCCTCAGCACGCTGGAAACGGCAATGATCGGCACGACCGGCGTAACCGCCAAAAGCGGATAAAGCGTTCTTTTGTCTGTGAGCAGCGTATCGGCCATCAGCGGGGCGTAATTGAGAAACACCGGAGTGATGATGGCGCTGAGCGTCCCGGTGATCGCAAGAGACATCACTAAAATCTGTTTTGTCTTCCTATGGTCTCGGCGCGCTTCCGCTTCAGCGACCAGCTTGCTGATGGCGACCGGGAGGCCGAACTGGGTGAGGGTGACGGCCAGAAAAAAAGTCGGGGCCGCCATCATGTAAAGCCCGACGCCTTCACCACCGATGAACCTTGCGATGACAATCCGGTTGATAAAGCCGAGCATTCTCGTAATCAAACCCGCCGCTATTAAAATGAGCGTTCCTTTTAAAAACGTCTGCTTCGTCATTTCTAGAGTCCCCTGCCTTCTCAAACAACCTTTAATCATATACAATAAGATATGCGCATACATCGTCCAAGCATGACAAGTCTCTCTGAAAAAATGTGAAAGGAGCGTGGCTTTGGCATGGGCAAACATCCGGCTGATCTGTACAAGGATCATTTAAAACCCTTTCTTCGCAGCAAGACGGAAGAGTTTAGAATACTCGGTTATGACGATATTGAAATAGAGGAATTGTGGTCATACTTATTGAATAAGAAATGGAAGAACCGGAAGGATGTTCAAATTCACCAGCTGGCCGGTGACATTTTATCTGTGAAAATTGGCGAATTTATGAACTATGCAACCGTAGAATCGTTTAAAACGTCTAATTTACTCGACAGCAAAGAAGGGCAGGATATGCTCGATGAGCTGCTGAGGTAGCCGTTGATTTTGGTTGATTTAAGGAGGAAATACATAATGAAAAAAGGACGCTTGATTGCGTTTTTCCTTACCGTTCTCTTGATCGGTACAGGACTGGGAATGTTCACGAAGCCGGCTGCAGACAACATCAGCCTCGGCCTTGATCTTCAGGGCGGTTTTGAGGTTCTGTATGAAGTCCAGCCTGCCAAACAGGGCGACAAAATTGACAGGGATGCCCTCATCAGCACGGTTGAAGCGCTGAACCGCCGGGCGAATGTATTAGGCGTCAGCGAGCCGAACATTCAAATTGAAGGAAACAACCGGATCAGGGTTCAGCTTGCCGGCGTCGACAACCAGAACAGGGCGCGGGAAATCTTATCGACACAGGCTCAACTTACGTTCAGGGATACGAATGACAAAGAGCTTTTGAACGGTGCGGATCTTGTCGAAAACGGCGCCAAACAGTCGTTCAAGCAGGATACGAATGAGCCGATCGTGACGATCAAGCTGAAGGATGCCGATAAATTCGGCGAAGTGACGAAGAAAGTGCTCGATATGAAGCCGAACAACCAGCTCGTCATCTGGCTTGATTACAAAAAAGGCGACTCTTTTAAAAAGGAATCGCAAAAAGCGGATCATAAATACATTTCCGCTCCGAATGTCAGCCAGGTGCTGAATACGTCAGACGTGATGATTGAAGGCAACTTTAC
The DNA here is from genome assembly GCF_037969865.1 of Bacillus sp. FSL R7-0646. Classification (NCBI taxonomy): domain Bacteria; kingdom Bacillati; phylum Bacillota; class Bacilli; order Caryophanales; family Bacillaceae; genus Bacillus; species Bacillus sp. FSL R7-0646. The sequence goes on along the minus strand of NZ_CP150217.1, from coordinate 2,774,985 downwards.
GATTCAGGAAGCAAAAGACATGGCGAGCATTTTAAATGCGGGAGCTCTTCCTGTCAAACTCGTTGAAAAGTATTCGACATCCGTCGGAGCGCAGTTTGGGGAGCAGGCTTTGAATGATACCGTGTTTGCGGGAATCATTGGTATTGCTATTATTTTCTTATTTATGCTTCTTTACTATCGCTTGCCTGGTTTTATTGCGGTCATTACGCTTTCGGTCTACATCTACATTACACTGCAGATATTCGACTGGATGAATGCGGTTCTGACCCTTCCGGGGATCGCGGCTCTTATATTGGGCGTCGGGATGGCGGTTGACGCCAACATCATTACGTATGAACGCATAAAAGAAGAGCTGAAGCTCGGCAAATCGGTCCGTTCGGCTTTTAAAGCAGGAAACAGAAGATCGTTTGCAACGATTTTTGATGCCAATATTACGACGATGCTTGCCGGAATCGTGCTTTTCATATTTGGTACAAGCTCTGTCAAAGGCTTCGCGACCATGCTGATCCTATCCATTTTGACAAGCTTTATTACAGCTGTCTTCCTGTCGCGCTTCCTGCTCGGCCTGCTGGTCGAAAGCCGCTGGCTTGACCGGAAAAAAGGCTGGTTTGGGGTGCGCAAAAAAGACATTTTGGATATCAGAAAGACAGACGAAAATACGGAGCCTCCGAACCCGTTTTCCAAATGGGATTTCGTCGGGAAGCGCAAATGGTTCTTTGCATTTTCGGGCGTTCTTCTGGCCGCTGGTCTTATCGTCTTGCTTGTGTTTAAGCTGAACCTCGGCATCGATTTCTCAAGCGGATCGAGAATCGAAGTTCAAAGCGATCATAAGCTGACAACCCAGCAGCTCGAAAAGGACTTTGAACAAGTCGGGCTTGATCCTGACTCGATCGTTCTTTCAGGCGAAAAAAATGATCATGGCGTCGCCAGGTTTGTCGGCGTGCCGAATCAGAAAAAGATCGCTGAAGTGAAAGATTATTTTAAAGACAAATACGGAAGCGAACCAAATGTCAGCACCGTATCGCCTACCGTCGGCAAGGAGCTGGCGAGAAATGCGCTTTATGCGGTGATCATCGCGTCAATCGGGCTCATTTTGTATGTCTCGATCCGCTTTGAATACAAGATGGCGATTGCGGCTATTACTTCATTGCTGTATGACGCGTTTTTCATCATTGCCGTCTTCAGCCTGACAAGGCTTGAGGTTGATGTTACTTTCATTGCTGCCGTGCTGACGATCATCGGCTATTCGATAAATGATACAATTGTAACGTTTGACAGGATCAGGGAGCATATGAAAAAGCGCAAACCGAAAACCTTCAGCGACTTGTCGCATATTGTGAATTTGAGCTTGCAGCAGACGTTCACGCGTTCGATTAATACGGTGCTGACTGTCGTCATTGTCGTCATTGCACTTCTCATCTTCGGCGCTGCATCGATTTCGAACTTCTCTGTTGCGCTGTTGGTCGGACTTTTGAGCGGAGTATATTCATCACTCTACATCGCAGCTCAACTATGGCTTGTCTGGAAAGGGCGCGAACTGAAAAAGCCGAAGCGCAAGCCTGCAGAAGAATAAATAATGGACTGCCCGCACTGCCGGGCGGTCTTTTTTTGATTTGAATAGAAAAAAAGTTGTTTTGGCGGCTTTCTATCGATCTTCTTTTTGTTTAAAATTGGAGCAGAGCGGGAAAATAACGCTAGAAAACGACGCGAATGGAGAGAGTATCTCATGAACAAACAATGGACGTTAATTGCTGCACTTATTTTTACATTAATTGTTGCTGTTTTCGCGGTCATTAATGTTGAACCGGTGAAGGTTGATTTTCTTTTTGGTACAGCAGAATGGCCTTTGATCCTGGTGATTTTGGTGTCGGTATTGATGGGGGCGCTTATCATCGGCTCGGCCGGCGCTTTCCAGATCATGCGGCTGAAAAAAGAGCTCAAGACGCTCAAGAAAGAAGAACGGGCAAAGCATCCTGAACTCGAAGCCGAACCGGCGGCGCCCGAAAATCAGAAAGACTAGAAAGATTGTACGAAATAAATTGAATCCCCTCATGCCGCTCTAGTATAATAGTGTGGTTGAGGGGTGAATTTATGTTAGCGTCAAAAATGCGTTGGGACGTGCAAACGCCCGACAAAGAAAAGGTGGAGCAGCTCGCCGGAAGGTTAGGCATTACTCCCCTTGCCGCCTCATTGCTTGTCATGAGAGGTTACGATACAGCCGACAAAGCATCTTCATTTTTATATGGCAATGATGCACGTTTTCACGATCCTTATCTGCTGAAAGATATGGAAAAAGCTGTACGGCGAATCAAACAGGCAATTTCAGATCAAGAAAAGATTATGATTTACGGCGATTATGATGCGGACGGTGTGACAAGCACGACTGTCCTTTTGCAAATGTTGAAAAAATGTTCAGCACAAGCCGATTTTTATATACCTGACCGCTTTAAAGAAGGGTACGGTCCGAATGAAGCGGCCTTTCGCGGGATCAAAGAATCAGGCTATTCATTGATCATTACAGTTGACACAGGCATTGCCGGCGTTCATGAAGCTGAAGTCGCTAAAGAGCTCGGCATCGACCTGATCATTACGGATCACCATGAGCCGGGTCCCGTTTTGCCGGATGCTTATGCGATCATTCATCCGAAACAGCCGGGCTGCGGCTATCCATTTAAAGAGCTTGCCGGCGTCGGTGTGGCATTTAAGCTTGCCCATGCCTTGAACGGAGAGCTTCCGGAAGATTTGCTCGACCTTTGTGCGATCGGTACGATTGCCGATCTTGTGCCGCTTCATGATGAAAACAGGCAGATAGCCAAGCGCGGCATGGAACAGTTCAGGAAAACGAAGCGTCCAGGATTAAAAGCGCTGGCGAAAATTGCCGGAGCGGAGATACATAACGCGGATGAAGAGACCATCGGTTTTCAAATCGCGCCCCGCTTAAACGCGGTCGGCAGAATTGAACAGGCTGACCCGGCCGTTTACCTCCTGAACACAGAAGACGAAAGAGAAGCGGAAGAGCTTGCTGAGGACATCAACGCCTTGAACAAGGAGCGCCAAAAAATCGTCAATCAGATGACAGAGGAAGCCGTTCAGATGATCGAGGAGGAAGGCCTTGACCAGCCTGTGATCGTCGTAGCGCGGCCGGGCTGGAATCCTGGCGTCGTGGGAATCGTGGCTTCAAAGCTTGTCGAGCGGTTTTACAGGCCCGCCATCGTCCTTGGCGTCGATGAAGAAAAAGGAATTGCCAAAGGATCTGCGCGCAGCATCAAAGGATTTGATTTATTTCAAAACCTTTCCGAGTGCCGGGATATTCTCCCGCACTTCGGCGGCCACCCGATGGCAGCCGGAATGACGCTCAACCTGGAAGACGTTTCGGCTCTGAGGGAGAGAATCAACCGTCAGGCTGAAGCGGTTCTGACCGAGGCAGATTTTATCCCCGTCCAAGACGTCGATTTGTGCTGCCGGCTCGAAGATATATCGGTTGACAGCATTGCCGAAATGAACTTGCTGGCGCCGTTCGGCACGGGAAACCCGAAGCCGTTCGTTCTTGTCAGCGACGTAAAAATTGATGACGCCAGAAAAATCGGCGCCAACAAGAATCATTTGAAGCTTGTGCTTGCAGACGACGGGAACAAGCTCGATTGCATCGGATTTTATAAAGGCGATATCGAAGAAGGAATCGTTCCTGGAGCAAAGATCTCGATTGTCGGGGAACTGTCGATTAACGAATGGAATAACAGAAAAAAACCGCAGCTGATGATCAAAGATGCGGCCGTCAATGAATGGCAGCTGTTTGATCTGCGGGGAAAACGGTCATGGGAAGAAAAAATATTGAAGCTGGACCCTGCGAAACGGGCGTGCATCTGCTTCCGCGAGGAAACAAAAGCAAAGCTGGCAGGGACAGGCCTTGAAGAAGAGCTGACCGTCATCAGCGGCCCTGAAGATGCAGAGCGGCTCGACCTTGAGAGCCGTTATGCGGTATTTATAGATATTCCGCAGTCGCTCGACATCTTTGATCATGTAATAAACGGCAAAAAGCTGGAGCGCATTTATCTGATTTTTTATCAATCAGACGAACATTTTTTCTCAACATTCCCAACAAGGGAATATTTTAAATGGTACTATGCTTTCCTCCTGAAAAGAGGTTCTTTTGACTTGCCGAAATACGGCGGAGAGCTTGCCAGACATAAAGGCTGGACAAAAGACACAATTGATTTTATGACAAAGGTGTTTTTTGAGCTCGGTTTTGTTACAATAGAGAATGGTGTTTTATCTGTTGTTTATCATGCCGAAAAGCGCGATTTAACAGATTCTGAAACCTACCGGGAAAAACAGCGCCTGATTGAATTGGAGCAAAAGCTCATTTATTCTTCGGCGGATGAGCTTAAACAGTGGCTGGATAAGCGGATGGCGGAAAAAGCCGGCGCTTATAAAGTATGAGGAGGACATGAAGACAGATGGATTTGAAGAAGTATGTGACAATTGTGCCGGATTACCCGAAGGAAGGCGTACAATTTAAAGATATTACAACATTGATGGACAAAGGCGACGTCTATCGCTACGCGACAGATCAAATTGTAACGTATGCGAAGGAAAAAGAGATCGATCTCGTCGTGGGACCTGAAGCGAGAGGATTTATCATCGGCTGCCCTGTCGCATATGCGCTTGGGGTAGGGTTTGCGCCTGTCCGCAAAGAAGGCAAACTGCCGCGCGAAGTCATCAAAGTCGACTACGGATTGGAATATGGAAAAGATGTCCTGACCATCCATAAAGATGCCATTAAACCGGGGCAGCGCGTCTTGATCACTGACGACCTGCTTGCAACCGGCGGGACGATTGAAGCAACGATCAAGCTTGTTGAAGAGCTCGGCGGCGTCGTGGCCGGAATCGCTTTCCTGATCGAACTGACATATCTTGAAGGAAGAAATAAACTGGACGGATATGATATTTTAACCTTGATGCAATACTAAACAAATTTTATACTATAAAAAGCACTCATAAAAAGCGGGTGCTTTTTTTCCTATTCATAAAAGTATTCCGGGGCCGGCAAAAGCCCTTTTGAATTTCTTCTCTTTACATCTGTGACATTTTTCTTGATAATAATTACAATACAGTTTTCAATTATAAAAAAGGTGATTCCATGGCGAACGAACAAGTATTAACCGCTGAGCAAGTCATTGAGAAGGCGAAAAGTTACCTTTCCGATGAACATGTTGCTTTTATAAAAAAGGCTTATCAGTACGCGGAAGACGCACATCGCGAACAATACCGCAAATCGGGCGAGCCGTATATTATCCATCCGATCCAGGTCGCGGGAATCCTCGTCGATTTAGAAATGGACCCCGCCACAATAGCGGGAGGATTTCTCCATGATGTGGTGGAAGATACGAGCGTAACGCTTGAAGATTTAAAGGAAGCATTCAACGAAGAAGTTGCGATGCTTGTCGACGGCGTCACGAAGCTTGGGAAAATTAAATATAAATCACAGGAAGAACAGCAGGCAGAAAATCATCGGAAAATGTTTGTGGCTATGGCTCAGGACATCCGCGTCATTTTGATCAAGCTGGCGGACCGCCTTCACAACATGAGAACCCTGAAGCATCTGCCGCAGGAAAAGCAGCGCAGAATTTCAAATGAGACGCTTGAAATATTTGCTCCGCTGGCTCATCGCCTTGGGATTTCAAAAATAAAGTGGGAGCTTGAGGATACCGCTTTACGGTATTTAAATCCGCAGCAATATTACCGGATCGTCAATTTGATGAAGAAAAAGCGGGCCGAAAGGGAATTGTACGTCGAAGAGGTCGTAAACGAAGTGAAAAGCCGCGTCGAAGAGGTCAATATTAAAGCGGACTTTTCCGGCCGGCCGAAGCATATTTACAGCATCTACAGAAAAATGGCGATGCAAAACAAGCAATTCAACGAAATTTACGACTTGCTCGCAGTCCGGATCCTCGTCAACAGCATCAAGGACTGCTACGCGGTTTTAGGCATCATTCATACGTGCTGGAAGCCGATGCCGGGCAGATTTAAAGACTATATCGCAATGCCGAAGCCGAACATGTACCAATCGCTCCACACCACGGTCATCGGTCCGAAGGGCGATCCGCTGGAAGTCCAGATCAGGACGTTTGAAATGCATGAAATTGCGGAGTACGGAATCGCTGCCCACTGGGCTTACAAAGAAGGCAAAAATGCCAATGAAGATTCAAGCTTTGATAAAAAGCTTTCCTGGTTCCGCGAAATTTTGGAATTTCAAAATGAGTCGAGCGATGCCGAAGAATTTATGGAATCTCTTAAAATCGATTTGTTTTCCGACATGGTATTCGTTTTTACGCCGAAAGGGGACGTCATCGAATTGCCGTCAGGATCCGTGCCGATCGACTTTTCGTACCGAATCCATTCAGAAATAGGCAATAAAACGATCGGGGCCAAAGTAAACGGCAAAATGGTCACCCTTGATTACAAGCTGCGCACAGGGGATATCGTAGAAATTCTGACGTCCAAGCATTCGTACGGTCCGAGTCAGGACTGGATCAACCTTGCGCAGACATCTCAAGCGAAGCATAAAATCCGTCAGTTCTTTAAAAAGCAGCGCAGAGAGGAAAATGTCGAAAAAGGCAGAGAACTGGTTGAAAAAGAAATTAAAAACCTGGACTTTGAAGTGAAGGACGTCTTAACAGCCGAGAATCTGCAGAAGGTCGCCGACAAATTCAACTTTGCCAATGAAGAAGACATGTATGCCGCTGTCGGCTATAACGGCATTACAGCCGCTCAAGTTGCAAACCGCCTTACGGAAAAAGAACGGAAGATCAGAGATCAGGAAGAACAGGTGAAAAGCGTTCAGGACGTAACGCCTGAAGTGAAACCTTACCAAGGGAAGAAACGCGAAGCGGGTGTTCGCGTCAAAGGCGTTGACAACCTTTTGATCAGGCTGTCAAAATGCTGCAACCCTGTTCCGGGAGATCCGATCGTCGGATTCATTACAAAAGGCAGGGGCGTATCCGTCCATCGCGAGGACTGCCCGAATGTTTTAACAAATGAAGCGCTCGACCGGCTCATTCAAGTAGAATGGGAGCATGAACCGCAGACCCAGCGGAGAAAAGAATATAACGTCGAAATTGAGATTCTCGGCTATGACCGCCGCGGTCTTCTTAATGAAGTTCTACAGGCAGTTAATGAGACAAAAACAAATATTTCATCTGTTTCAGGTAAATCGGACCGCAATAAAGTGGCGACGATCCATATGGCGATCTTCATTCAAAATATTAACCATTTGCATAAAGTAGTTGAACGGATTAAGCAGATCAAAGATATTTACTCCGTGCGCAGGGTGATGAATTAGGAGGAAAAGCGTCATGAGATTAGTTGTTCAGCGCGTCACAGATGCAAGCGTTTCGGTAGGAGGCGAGACTGTCGGCGAAATCGGCCTCGGCTTGATGGTGCTTGTCGGCGTGACGCACGAAGATACGAGCGAGGATGCCGCATATTTGGCGGAGAAGCTTGTCAATCTGCGAATTTTTGAGGATGAAGGCGAAAAGATGAACCTGTCGCTTTTAGATGTCGGGGGCTCCGTTTTATCGGTTTCTCAGTTTACCTTGTACGGCGACACGAAAAAAGGAAGACGGCCGAATTTTACAAAAGCGGCAAAGCCCGATCAGGCGCTTCAATTGTACGAAGAGTGGAACAGCATGCTTCGCGCAAAAGGCGTCACTGTCGAAACGGGAAGATTTGGAGAAATGATGGATGTCAAGCTGACAAATTCGGGTCCCGTCACGTTTATTATGGATTCGAAAGCATAAAAAGCTCCCGATTGGGAGCTTTTTAAATTAGTCAAAATAGTTTTCTAGACCGCTTCTGATGCCGTCTGTCACTCTTTCTCTGTAAGCGTTCGTGCTGACTACCGCTTCTTCTTGAGGATGGCTCAAGTAGCCGAGTTCAAACAATGCGGCGGGCTGTTTATTTTCTCTTAATACGAAGTAGTCCCCGAATAGTACGCCGCGGCTTGGCAGAGGCGAGTGCCTTTCGATCTCGGACTGCACGTCTGCTGCGAGCTTCCGGTCTTTGGACGGGCTGTAGTAATAGGCCGTATTTCCCCTGACGGACGCATTTGGAAAGCTATCATAATGAATGCTGATAAAAGCGTCGGCGTTTCGGTAATGAGAGGTCGCGACCCGCGACTGAAGGCTGACGAAAGAATCGTCATTCCGCGTCATATAGACGTTGACGCCATCGGCTCTCAGTTTCGCGGCAAGAAGCGTTGCCGTTTTGATGGTCAGCCGTTTTTCGAGCGTCCCCCGCGTTCCGATTGTCCCGCTGTCATGTCCTCCATGTCCGGCATCGATGACAACCGTTTTATTTTTGATTGTGCCTCCCGAGCTTGACCGCTTTGCCAAAGGCGGTGCTGCGCTTTTCGAATCTCCGGCTGAGCCTGCCTGGTCAACAGTCTGAACGACCCAGCTTGCGACATAAGCGGAATCGCCGTTTGACAGTTTGATTTCATACCAGTCTCCTTTTGTAGAGACGATCGGGTAAGACTCGCCTTTTCCCGTGCGTTTGACGATCGCTGAGGATGTCGAAGGCCCGCTTCTAACATTTGTGCCTTCATACACGATGGTGGCCTGCCGTTTTGCTTCGGAGCTGCTGCTTGTTTCCGAGGTTCCGCTGTTCTGTTTGTTTCCTTCGAGAATATAGTGGCTTGCGGCCCAGCCTTTTTGTCCATTAAATTCGATTTCATACCAGCCGTGCTGTTCGTTTAAAATCGTCACACTTGCATTCCGTTGGAGCGTGGCAATAATCCGGCCTTGATGGGAAGCTGTGCTCCTGACATTTAAGGTGGATACGCCGACCGTTCCCGATTTTGATGATGAAGCATGTGATGAAGACGATTGAGACTGTTTCGCGCCTGAACCTTGATTGACATAATCTGAATAGACCCAGCCTGTGATGTTCTGATAGGAAATCTTTATCCATTTTCCGTCGGTCTTTAGCAGGTCAGCCTGTTCTCCTTCAGGGAATACGCCTTGGACTTCATATGAAGTGCCGGGGCCTTTTCTGATTCTCAAGTTTGCTTCGGAAGATGTGACTTTTCCCGATGCGGAATCAGATCCGCTGGAGACTTGGCTCTTTTTCTTGATCAGCCAGGATACGACCCAGCCTTTTTGCCCGCCGTTCAGCTGGATTTGCACCCAATCCCCGCGTTCTTCAAGAATCGGATAGCTTTCATTCCTGCTGACGACGCTGACGATTTCGTGGCTCAGTCCAGGCCCGCTTCTGACATTGATTTCATCGGTGGCAATCACGGCTTCCCCGATGGCTGCAGAAGCTGTGTTTGACGATGTATAAAAGGCTGCTTGTGCTGCCAGCATCATCGATAGGATCAATACCGCTCTTTTTTTCATATTGATTCCCATCTCCTCCTTTCGGTAAAAAACTTGGAACACTACTTCTTCTTCTATATCGTATATTCCTTGCCGTTTTTTTAATAAAATGAAAATGATTTGTTTATACTATAGAAAAAAGATATCAAAAGGATGTTGCTGCATGAGGTATAATCAAAGAATGGGCAGGGCGATCCATGAGCAAGATGCCAATCTGCATCTAAAGGAGCATGCGGACCCGGAGCGCGCCGGCTTCATGGAAGAAACGGCCACTGAGCTGGGGCTGACGTCCAAAGAATCAATTCAGAATAAAAAGAACCGCAAATAGGGTTGACATGCAAACGTAACACTCGTATTATAATATAAATTAGTGTACATATGAGCTGAACTGAAGATGGAGAATAGTAGGCAAGAGTACGTGAAAAGAGAGGAACCGCCCTGGGCTGAAAGCGGTCTGCACGGTATCTTGACCGAATGAACACTCCGAAGGTTTCCCGCTGAAAGCCCGGCATAACATGCGAGCAATTAGGCGGCGGACGTGAACCTGCGTTAAAGGCATGAGCGGGAACGGATTTATCGTTCCAACTAGGGTGGCACCACGGGTATAACTCTCGTCCCTACTATTGGTTTTATAGTAGGTTCGGGGGTTTTTTTATTTCCATAAATGAGAAAAGCATTTAAGTCATGAGGAGGATTTTAAAAATGGGATTTAATATTCCAAGGGGAACACAAGATATTCTCCCCGGAGAATCGGAACGCTGGCAATATGTCGAAAAGATTGCGAGAGAAACGTGTCATGCGTATCAATATAAAGAAATCCGGACGCCTATTTTTGAACATACAGAACTATTTTCCCGCGGGGTGGGAGAATCGACCGATATTGTGCAAAAAGAAATGTATACATTCGCAGACAAAAAAGGAAGAAGCCTGACGCTTCGTCCTGAAGGCACTGCATCTGCAGTACGCTCTTTTGTGGAAAACAAACTTTTTGCAAATCCGGTTCAGCCGACGAAGCTTTACTACATTGGACCGATGTTCCGCTATGAAAGGCCGCAGACGGGCCGCTACCGCCAATTTTATCAATTCGGCATCGAAGCGATCGGTTCGAACGATCCGGCGATTGACGCGGAGGTCATTGCTTTGGCGATGAGTGTATACCGGAAAGCGGGTCTCAGCAACCTGAAGCTTGTCATTAACAGCCTCGGCGACAAAGAGAGCCGAACCGCTCACAGAGAAGCGCTGATCCGCCACTTTGAGCCGCGGATCGACGAGTTTTGTTCAGACTGTCAAAAACGGCTCCGGCAAAACCCGCTGCGGATTCTGGACTGCAAAAAAGACAGGGATCATGAACTGCTGAAAACGGCTCCGTCGATTCTTGACTACTTAAATGAAGAATCTAAAGCATATTTTGCAAAGGTACAGCAATATCTGACGGACATCGGCATTGCATTTGAGGTCGATCCGAATCTGGTGAGAGGGCTTGACTATTACAATCACACGGCCTTTGAAATCATGAGCAATGCCGAAGGCTTCGGAGCGATTACGACGCTTGCCGGCGGGGGGCGCTATGACGGCCTTACCGAGGAGTTCGGCGGTCCGAAAGCGCCGGGCATCGGCTTTGCGATGAGCATCGAACGCCTTCTCGCCGCACTGGATGCTGAAAATGTAAAAGTCGGAGCGGATGAAGGCATTGACTGCTATATCGTGACACTTGGCGACAAAGCCAAAGACTATTCCGTATCCCTTCTCTATAAACTGAGAGAAGCGGGGATATCCGCGGAAATCGACTATGAACAGAAAAAAATGAAAGGCCAGTTTAAATCCGCCGACCGTCTCAATGCGAAATATATCGCTGTTTTGGGCGAGGATGAACTGAACCAAAATCAAATTAATGTCAAAGATGGGAAAACAGGAGATCAACAGGCCATCGGCCTTGATGATTTCATCCGTTTTTTGAAAACAAACACTGAAAGTTAAAGGAGAGGACCGCTTTGTTTGGACGAACGTATTATTGTGGCGAAATAACGGAGAAGGCGATCGGAGAAACCGTCGTTTTAAAAGGATGGGTTCAAAAAAGACGCGATCTCGGAGGCTTGATTTTTATTGATTTGAGAGATCGTACCGGCATTGTGCAGGTCGTATTTAATCCAGACGTTTCCAAAGACGCCCTGGAAACAGCTGAAAGCATCCGCAGCGAATATGTGCTTGACATTACAGGCAAAGTCGTTGCCCGTGAAGAAGCAACAGTCAATCCAAACTTGAAGACCGGAAGGATCGAAATTCAGGCGGAATCGGTCGATGTGCTGAGTGCGGCCAAAACGCCTCCTTTTGCGATCAGCGACCAGGCTGCAGAAGTATCTGAAGACATCAGATTAAAGCACCGCTATCTCGACTTGCGCCGTCCGGAGATGTTCAACTCCCTGAAAATGCGCCATAACGTCACAAAAGCTGTCCGCCGCTTTTTGGATGACAACGGCTTTCTTGATATTGAAACGCCTGTTTTAACAAAAAGCACGCCTGAAGGCGCGCGCGACTATCTTGTACCGAGCCGGGTGCATGAAGGGGAATTTTATGCGCTTCCGCAATCTCCGCAAATCTTTAAGCAGCTCTTGATGGTGTCAGGGTTTGACCGCTATTATCAAATCGCCCGCTGCTTCAGGGATGAGGACCTGCGCGCCGACCGTCAGCCTGAGTTTACGCAAATCGATATCGAAATGTCATTTATGAGCCAGGAAGACATCATGAAGCTCTCAGAAGAAATGATGGCGCATGTGATGCGTGAAACGCACGGCATTGAAATCTCGCTTCCGCTTCCTAGAATGTCGTATGAGGATGCAATGAACCGATACGGCTCAGACAAACCGGATACGCGCTTCGGCATGCTGTTGACGGATGTGTCAGAAGCAGTGAAGGATTCGGACTTTAAAGTGTTCGCTTCGGCTGTGGCGAACGGCGGAGCGGTCAAGGCGATCAATGTAAAAGGAGCCGCTGCAAACTACTCTCGCAAAGATATCGATGCGCTTGGAGAGTTCGCTGCAAACTATGGAGCAAAAGGGCTGGCTTGGCTGAAAACAGAAGCGGATGGACTTAAAGGACCGATTGCGAAGTTTTTTGCCGGCGAAAAACAGGAGGCACTTGTTCAGGCGCTTGACGCCGCAGACGGGGATCTGCTTCTCTTTGTGGCCGACAAGCTCGAAGTCGCCAATGACGCGCTGGGAGCGCTTCGTTTAAAGCTTGGTAAAGAGCTGAACCTGATCGATGAAAGCTTGTTTAACTTCTTATGGGTTGTCGACTGGCCGCTTCTTGAGTACGATGCTGAGGAAGGCCGCTACTATGCCGCACACCACCCGTTCACAATGCCTGTCAGAGAGGATCTCAAGCTGATCGAGACGAATCCGCAGGACATGAAAGCGCAGGCTTACGACCTTGTCCTAAACGGCTATGAACTTGGCGGCGGCTCGATCCGTATTTTTGAAAAAGACGTTCAGGAGAAAATGTTTGGCCTTCTCGGCTTTTCAGAAGAAGAAGCGAAGGAGCAATTCGGGTTCCTGCTCGAGGCTTTTGATTACGGGGCTCCTCCGCATGGCGGAATTGCGCTCGGTCTTGACAGGCTGGTGATGCTGCTCAGCGGCCGTACGAATTTGAGGGATACGATCGCATTTCCGAAAACGGCCAGCGCAAGCTGCCTGATGACCGAAGCGCCAAGCGAGGTCGACAATGCTCAGCTTGATGAGCTGCACCTTGAAATCAAACGCAAAATTCGACAGTAAATTGTAAAATATACGGCTGTACATCCCATTGAAAATCAAAGGGACGTATGATATCATTTTTAACAAATAAAGTCCTGATGTGTTTGTTGTACACCTAGTTTTGACCGAACATTTTTTTACTTGGGAGTTCGATGTTTCCGAATGGAGCAAATGCCTCTTATCACTCGTGTGCTCAGGAGGACTTGCAAAGTTTGGAACAGAACACCCACCTGCCGAGAGCGGGATCAAAACGAAGGAATACGACAACGGCACAATCGGGACTTTTTTGTGCTTGAAAAGGCCGTTTTTCGGCCATACATAGGATAATCTATGAGGCGAAGCGAAAAAATATGACGGCAAAATGAAATAGACCGCTTGTTTAATCACCCGATTATGATAAGATACTATCGGTAACTGTTTATAAAGATGGAGTGAGATTCTTGTTACATCAGTTTTCACGCAACGAATTAGCGATTGGAAAAGAAGGTTTAAATATTTTAAAAAACAGCACGGTCGCCGTTTTGGGCGTCGGCGGGGTCGGTTCTTTCGCCGCGGAAGCGCTCGCCCGTTCAGGTGTCGGCAGAATCGTGATGGTCGATAAAGACGATGTTGACATCACGAATGTCAACCGTCAGCTGCCTGCTTTACTTTCAACGGTCGGACAGCCGAAAGTTGACTTAATGAAAGCGAGAATCGCCGATATTAATCCGGAATGCGACGTCATCGCTTTAAAAATGTTCTATACCGAAGAGACGTATGAACAGTTTTTTGCATATGAACCGGATTATGTAATCGACGCTTCAGACACGATTCATTATAAAATCCACTTAATGAAAGAGTGCCTGAAGCGCGGCATCAACATCATCTCAAGCATGGGAGCGGCCAATAAAACAGATCCGACAAGGTTTCAAGTGGCCGATATTTCAAAAACCCACACCGATCCGATTGCAAAAGTCATCCGGACGAGGCTTCGCAAGGAAGGCATTACGAAAGGCATTAAAGTCGTCTTTTCTGACGAAAGTCCGATCGTGATCCGTGAAGACGTACGCCAAGTCGTCGGAAATGATGAAGCGAAAATCCGCAAAGCGCAGATGCCGCCGTCTTCAAATGCTTTTGTTCCGTCAGTCGCAGGCTTGATTATGGGCGGCCATGTGATCATGGAGCTTTTGAAAGATATTCCGATCAAAAGGGTGAAAGATAAGTAATACAAAAACGACAGCAGAGGTGCTGTCGTTTTTGGTTTCAAGACAAACGGCCTCCTTAATGAAAAGAAACAGGCCGTTTATTATTTTTGTTTCATCAGCTTGTCGTATACTTGTTTCAGTGCGAGTTCAAATTTTCCCGTCTGCTTCGGCTGATAGTAAACTTTGTTTTTCAGCGGATCAGGCAGGTACTGCTGTTTGACCCAGCCGTTCTCGTAATCGTGCGGATATTTGTATTCCACACCTCTGCCAAGCTCAGCGGCTCCTTTGTAATGGGCGTCCTTTAAATGGTTCGGCACATCGCCGATCTTTCCGGAGCGGACGTCTGACAGCGCTTCGTCAACTGCAAGGATCGCCGAGTTCGATTTAGGAGACAGGCAGAGCTCAATCACGGCGTTGGCCAGCGGAATCCTCGCTTCCGGAAATCCGATTCGTTCCGCCGTTTGAATGGCTTGAAGCGTTCTTCCACCAGCCTGCGGACTCGCCAGCCCGACATCCTCATAGGCGATAACAAGCAGCCTCCGTGCAAGGCTTTCCAAATCCCCCGCTTCAATAAGCCTTGCCATGTAGTGCAGTGCAGCATTGACATCAGAGCCTCTGATTGATTTTTGGAAGGCGGAAATGACATCATAATGCGCGTCTCCATCTTTGTCATGGACAAAGCTTTTTTTCTGCAGGCATTCTTCTGCGATTTCCAATGTAATGCGTATCGCTCCCTCACTGTTTTCCTTTGTGGACAATACGGCAAGTTCGAGCGCATTCAAAGCTGAGCGGACATCTCCGCCGCAGCCGCGGGCCAAATGGTCAAGCGCCTCATCATCGACGGCAACGTCATACGAACCGAGGCCTCTGTGTTTATCTTCAAGCGCCCGTTTAATGGCCGTTTTGATTTGTTCAGGGTCTAACGGATGCAGCTCGAAAATCTGCGTTCTGCTTCTGATCGCCGGATTGATCGCATGGTACGGGTTGGCTGTCGTCGCCCCGATCATGATAATCATGCCGTTTTCCAAATACGGAAGGAGAAAGTCCTGCTTGCCTTTGTCAAGCCGGTGCACCTCATCAAGGATTAAGATAACCTGCCCCGACATTTTTGCTTCGGCGGCAATGGCTTCCATATCCTTTTTATTATTGATGACTGCGTTCAGCTTTCGGAAAGCGATGCTCGTGCTGCCGGCAATCGCCGTGGCGATCGACGTTTTGCCGATGCCCGGGGCGCCGTACAGAATCATCGATGAAAGGTGTTTGGCCTGCACCATCCGATGAATGATCTTTCCTTCCCCGACCAGGTGATCCTGGCCGAGAACCTCTTCGATTTTTGTAGGGCGCATTCGAAATGCGAGTGGTTTCATGATTGATCTCTCCCGAATGTATTCTTTTTATAGAGTAACGGAAAAAAGACGATTAGAAAAGAAATGAATATGGCAAGCTGAATATAAGGCCGAAAATGAAAGTTTATATAAAGTGTGCTATAATAACCTGTAATCTATCAGACGGACAAGGCCGGAACCTTGTCCCAACCGAGTTTTTAATATATAACAGACGCTTGAATCCGACAGCCGGCTTCCTGCCGGTGTTTCAATCTTGGAGATCGGCTTATGCCTTATGAGGATGCACCGCGGCGCTTTCTGCGCCTGAACGGGACTCGGCTTAAGGGCTTTTGTTTGCTGTGAGGAACGCCGAGCACCTTTGTTCTGGTGTGAAAAGGACTCGGCTAAGGGCTTTCACATCCTGTGAAAAACGCCGAGTACCTTCGTCCTGGTGTGAAAGGAGACTCGGCTAAGGTCTTTCGCGTCCTGCGAAAAACGCCGGTCACCTTCGTCCTGGTGCAAAAGGAGACTCGGCTAAGGTCTTTCGCGTCCTGCGAAAAACGCCGAGTACCTTCGTCCCGGTGTGAAAGGAGACTCGGCTAAGGTCTTTCGCGTCCTGCGAAAAACGCCGAGTACTTCGTCCTGAAGGCATGATTTATTATAGGTTAGAGGTGTTTATTTTGAAAATATCAACTAAAGGCAGATACGGGCTGACGATTATGATTGAGCTTGCGAAAAAGCATGGGGAAGGCCCGACTTCTTTGAAAAGTATTGCTCAGACAAACGATTTATCGGAACATTATTTGGAACAGCTTGTTTCACCTTTGCGGAACGCCGGGCTTGTGAAAAGCATTCGCGGGGCCTACGGCGGCTACATTCTTGGTGACGAGCCTGCGGCGATTACGGCGGGCGATATCATTCGCGTCCTGGAAGGGCCGATCAGCCCGGTGGAAGTGCTTGAAAATGAGGAGCCGGCAAAGCGCGAACTGTGGATCAAGATTCGCGATGCTGTCAAGGAAGTGCTGGACTCCACGACGCTTGAAGACTTGGCCAGCTATACAGAGGGCGAGCAGGAAGCGTATATGTTTTACATTTAAGATCGAGGTGTAATGGTAGGATGGAACGGATTTACTTAGACCATGCAGCGACTTCTCCGACTGACCCCCGGGTAGTGGAAAAAATGCTGCCTTACTTAACGGAAAACTTCGGAAACCCTTCAAGCATTCATTCCTTTGGAAGGGAGAGCCGGAAATGGCTTGACAGCACGAGGGAGCTGATCGCTCAGGAAATCGGAGCGCATCCCAATGAAATCGTTTTTACGAGCGGGGGAACCGAAGCCGACAATATGGCGATTCTCGGAAGCGCGCTGGCGAGAGAGAAGCAGGGCCGCCACATCATCACGACAAAGATCGAGCACCATGCCGTTCTGCATACGTGCAACAGGCTTGAAGAAATGGGATTTGACGTCACATATCTAGACGTCGACGAAAGCGGAAGAATCTCCGCCGAGCAGGTGAAAGACGCACTGCGAGACGATACCATCCTGGTGACGGTTATGTATGGGAACAATGAAGTGGGAACGATTCAGCCGATAGATGAGATCGGCGATCTGCTAAAGGACCATCCCGCGCTGTTTCATACAGATGCGGTTCAAGCCTTCGGTTTTTTGCCGATTGATGTGCAAAAAAGCCGTATCGATATGATGTCTGTCTCCGGACATAAACTTAACGGGCCGAAGGGAACAGGCTTTTTATACGTCAACGAAAACGTGAAGCTCAGCCAGCTTCTTTTCGGAGGAGAGCAGGAACGCAAACGCCGGGCGGGAACGGAAAATGTCCCGGGAATCGCGGGGCTCGGTGAAGCTGTTTTGCTCTCGGGTCGGGAAAGAGAAGAAAAATCGGATCTTTACCGCCGGTTTAAAGACATCATCACCCGTACGCTGGAAGCAGAAGGCGTCTCATTCGATGTGAACGGCAGCAGGCGGCACAGTCTGCCGCATATTTTGAATTTGTATTTCCCGGGAGTATCTGTTGAATCGCTGCTCGTCAATCTCGATATGGCGGGAATCGCAGTATCGAGCGGATCGGCGTGCACGGCCGGGTCTGTGCTTCCGTCTCATGTTCTCTCCGCCATGTTTGGCGAAGAAGACGATCGGCTCACGTCATCCATCCGGATCAGCTTCGGCTTTGGCAATACAGAGGAACAGGTTGAGCGCGCCGCGAAAGAACTTGCTAAAGTTGTTAAGCGTCTGTCATAAATTTCGGGAAGCCATGCTCCGAGCTAAAGATTCGCATCCTGCCCGAAAATGATGATATGATCTGAAAGGACAAGTTTTTGAATTGATTTATTGGAGTTGATGAAAATGGCGAAGCGGCCTGAAGATACACGGGTGGTCGTCGGAATGTCCGGAGGCGTTGATTCCTCTGTGGCGGCTTTGCTTTTGAAAGAGCAGGGCTATGATGTCATCGGAATTTTTATGAAAAACTGGGATGACACAGATGAGAACGGTTTTTGCACAGCGACGGAAGATTACGAAGATGTCATAAAGGTATGTAATCAAATCGGCATACCGTATTATGCGGTGAATTTTGAAAAGCAGTATTGGGAAAAGGTTTTTCAATATTTCCTTGATGAATATAAAGCGGGCAGAACGCCGAATCCAGATGTCATGTGCAATAAAGAAATTAAATTCAAAGCCTTTTTGGAGCATGCTTTGTCGCTTGGAGCCGATTATTTGGCCACCGGCCACTATGCGCGGGTCGACCGTACGGACGGGCGTGTTAAAATGCTCAGAGGGCTTGATGAAAATAAAGATCAAACCTATTTTCTAAACCAGCTGACAGAAGAGCAACTGAGCAAAGTGCTGTTTCCGATCGGGCAGCTTCAAAAAAGCCGCGTCAGGGAAATTGCAAAAGAAGCGGGGCTTGCGACAGCTGCCAAAAAAGACAGCACAGGCATCTGCTTTATCGGGGAACGGAATTTCAAAACGTTTCTCAGCCAGTACCTTCCAGCACAGCCGGGAGATATGCGGACGATGGAAGGCGAATTTAAAGGCCGCCACGACGGTTTAATGTACTATACGATTGGACAAAGGCACGGCCTCGGCATCGGCGGAAGCGGAGAGCCGTGGTTCGTCGTCGGAAAAGACCTTGAAAAAAACATCTTGTATGTAGATCAAGGTTTCGACAATCCGCTGCTTTTCTCCGATAAGATTACGGCGACAAACGTAAGCTTTGTGCATAAGGGCGTCTTCGGCGGCGAAGAGGAGCTCGCCTGCACGGCCAAATTCCGCTACCGCCAAGCCGATCATGAAGTCACTGTCAGAATGACCGGGACGGATGAAGCGGAGGTCGTCTTTAAAGAGCCGGTCCGCGCCGTGACGCCGGGACAAGCGGTTGTCTTTTACAAAGGCGAAGAATGCCTCGGCGGCGGAACGATTGATGATGTGTTTAAAGACGGACAACAACTTTGGTATGTATAAAACCGGGGCTCTGGATACACCCCGGAGCTTCTCGAACGGCTGCCGGCAATGTCGGCGGCCTTTTTAAAATAGTTCGTGAAAGGGAGAGGGCTTTTGGATTACAATCAAATTGGAATAGATGCAATGCAAAAAGGCGACTTTGAAAAAGCCGCTGAAGCCTTTACAAAGGCAATTGATGAAAACAGCGGAGATCCGGTGCCTTATATCAACTTTGCCAACCTGCTTTCTGCAGTCGGCGAATTGGACAGGGCGCTTAAGTTTTACGACAGGGCGGCTGCTTTGGATGAGAAAGCAGGAGCGGCTTATTATGGAGCAGGGAATGTCTATGTCATGAAAGAGCGGTATCAAGAAGCGAAGGACATGTTCGAAAAAGCGCATCGGACGGGCATGGAAAACAGCGACTTATATTATATGCTCGGAACCACGCTCGTGAAGCTTGAGCAGCCGAAGCTCGCAATGCCGTATTTGCAAAGAGCCGCCGAGCTGAACGATGCGGATGTCGAAGCCCGTTTTCATTACGCGATGTGCCTTGCCAATGAAGGGATGCTGGACGAAGCGATCACGGAATTTTCAAATGTAACGGAGCGCGACCCGTCCCATGCCGATGCATTTTATAATTTAGGCGTTGCCTATGCGTTTAAGGAAGATCGGAAAACAGCGCTCGACATGCTGAACAAGGCGCTGGACATTCAGCCGGATCATATGCTCAGCATTCGCGCCAAGCAGCTTTTAGAAGAAGCTTGATTGATCAAGGGCCGTCATGACCGATTTTGAATGGAGGGGGGATAACAGTGATGCAGCGCCATAACCCGGACCAGATCGAAATGGAAGAAGCTTCATTTGTAAAAGGAACGGTAACGGCTGTCATATATCATAATGAAACAAACCTGTATACCGTACTGAAAGTAAAAGTGGAAGAAACATCAGAGTCTTTTGAAGACAAAACCGTTTCTGTCACCGGTTACTTTCCTTTGATCCATGAAGACGATATCTACACATTTTACGGAAAAACCGCCTCCCATCCGAAATTTGGCCTGCAATTTCAAGCGGATCATTTCAAAAAGGAAGTGCCGACAACGAAAGAAGGCGTGATCCAATACTTGGCCAGCGATTTATTTGAAGGAATCGGCAAGAAAACGGCCGAGGAAATTGTCAATAAGCTGGGGGAAGGGGCAATCAACAAAATTTTAAGCGACGGCGCCGTCCTGTATGATGTCCCGAAGCTCTCCAAAAAAAAGGCGGATAAGCTTGCCGCTGCCCTTCAGCAGCATCAGGGGCTCGAGCAGATTATGATCTCCTTGAGCGAATTCGGCTTCGGCCCCCAGCTGTCCATGAAAATTTATCAGGCGTACGAAGCGGAAACGCTCGATAAAATCCGCGAAAATCCGTACCAGCTTGTCAAAGATGTTGAAGGAATCGGCTTTATCAAAGCAGACGAACTGGGCGGCAGAATGGGGATCTCAGGCAAACATGAAGAGCGGATCAAAGCGGCGATTTTATACACGGTTGAAGCGACATGCCTTCAAGAAGGGCATACGTACATAGAAACGAGACAGCTCATCATCGAGACGCAAAAGCTGTTAAACCAGTCAGCAGGCGATGAAAAAGTAACCGAGATGGATGTGGCGGACGCGATCATTTCCTTAGGGGAGCAAAAAGAGCTGTTCATTGAAGATGAAAGGTGTTATTATCCGTCCCTTTACTACGCTGAACAAAGCTTTGCCAAAAGGGTGCAGAAAATCGCCGGACAGACCGAATACGATGACCAGTTTCCCGAATCGGAATTCCTGCTCGCTTTAGGGGAGCTTGAAGAACGGATGAAAGTGCAGTACGCGCCAAGCCAAAAAGAAGCCATACAAAAAGCGCTGATGTCGCCGATGCTGCTTTTGACGGGCGGACCGGGAACCGGGAAAACGACCGTCATCAGGGGAATCGTCGAGTTGTACAGCGAGCTGCACGGCTTAAGCTTAAATCCGGCTGATTACAAAAAAGATGAAACGTTTCCGTTTGTGCTGGCAGCACCGACCGGCCGGGCCGCTAAGCGGATGAGCGAGTCGACCGGTCTGCCGGCCGTTACGATTCACAGGCTTCTCGGCTGGAACGGAGCCGAAGGATTTACGCACGATGAAGACAATCCGATTGAAGGACGGCTGCTCATTATTGATGAAACGAGCATGCTTGATATATGGCTTGCCAACCAATTATTCAAGGCGATCCCCGATCGGATACAGGTGATCATGGTCGGAGATGAAGACCAGCTTCCGTCCGTCGGTCCCGGACAGGTGCTAAGGGATCTGTTGGCATCGAATGTGATTCCTTCTGTCAGATTAACCGACATTTACAGACAGGCTGAAGGCTCTTCAATCGTTGAACTGGCGCACGAAATGAAACAGGGAAAGCTTCCGGAAAACTTGGCCGCCCCGACAAAAGACCGTTCTTTTATTCGCTGCCGCCAGCAGCAGATCAAAGAAGTCGTCGAAAAAGTCGTCAAAAACGCGCTGCAAAAAGGATATTCGGCCAGGGATATTCAGGTTTTGGCTCCGATGTACAGAGGAGCGGCCGGCATCAATGAGTTGAACGCCCTTTTGCAGGGCATACTGAATCCGCCGAAGCCGAAAGGCAGGGAAATGAAGTACGGAGATGTCGTGTACCGTACCGGAGATAAAGTGCTCCAGCTCGTCAACCAGCCGGAGCATAACGTGTTTAACGGTGACATGGGCGAGATCGTCTCGATTTTTTATGCGAAAGAAAATACGGAAAAAGAAGATATGGCCGTTGTCTCTTTCGACGGGAATGAAATCACGTTTGCAAAAAAAGATTTCAACCAGTTTACGCACGCCTATTGCTGTTCGATCCACAAATCGCAAGGCAGCGAATTTCCGATCGTCATCCTTCCGGTCGTCAAAAGCTATTACCGGATGCTGAGAAGGAACTTGCTTTACACGGCTATTACAAGAAGCAAAAAATTCCTGATTCTGTGCGGCGAAGAGGAAGCCCTTGAATGGGGCGTGAAAAATAAGGAATCATCAGAAAGGCAGACATCGCTTAAAAGACGGCTTCAGCAGGCGGCACATGAAGAGGATGAAGAGCTCATGGCGCTTCAAAAAGAGCTGCCATTCAGCGTCTATGACGCCAATATCGGGATGGAAGGCATTACACCTTTTGATTTTATGGAAAAGGAAGCAGAATAAGTGTTTTTCATGGAATCCATTTCATCGTATGAGTCGCGGCGCAACAGCAGATCATAAGAGTGTTCGTAAAAAGGTGGTTGATCACACTTTGAGAACATGCAATGAGCTGGAAGGACTCAATGTTTACGACAGACAGTCTTCTCTCCCGCTTGGGGTGGTAACGGATATCTGTTTTTCTCACGAAGGGACATGTCTCGGATTGATTATGGAAGAGAAGCGGCGCTTTTACAATCCCCGTTCGCTTCTTCCGCTTCCCGCGGTCACCGAAATCGGACGTGACGGCGTATACGTTGATTTCACCGAGTTCAAGCCGATGCAAGTTCCGAAGCAGAGTCTTTCTTATGACCAGATGAAGCAAAAAATGGTCAAAAACGGAGCAGGAGATACGCTGGGCATGCTGGAAGATGTATACTTTTCTTCCGACACGGGCATAATCGTAGCATATGAACTATCAGACGGTTTTTTTGCCGATTTGTCAGGCGACAAAAAGCAGATTCACTCATCTGGGGAACCGCTTGAAGTAGGCAGAAGCACAATCGTCTTGAACGAATAAGAGGTGTGTGTTCAAATGCTCGTTTGCCCGAATTGCAAAAGCAAAAACATCGGCAAAATCGGTGTAAATCAATATTACTGCTGGGGATGCTTTATTGAGCTGACCCTATCAAAAGGAAAAATTTCGACCCATCAAGTCGAAGAGGACGGAACATTGAGCAGCCTGGACGATCTGTTTACAGATGACGAACGAACGATCAACCTTTGAATGGAGGTTAGAAAGTTGAATCGTACAATGACTTCTCTCATTTCTTTAGGAGCCGGGGCTTTAATGTACTACATGGCGTCTCAGAACGATATGATGAACAAGCGAAACATGAGAAAGCTGAGAAGACGCGTCATGAAAATGTTTTAAGCAGAAAGGGATACCCTTAAAAGGGGTGTCCCTTTTTTTCTTAGGGAATAATTACAAGCAGAAATCAAAAGCTAACAAGGGGTGAAAAACATGCTGAAAAAACCGCTGCAGCTTTTAATGTGGGTCTCGATCTTTATGCTTTTGCTATTAACCGTCTATATCTTTTTGCAGCTGAGAATGATTTGGGAGCCTGTCTGCGTGCTGCTCAAGTCGATTCTGATCCCGCTGGCGATCGCGGTTTTTATCACCTATCTGCTTTTGCCTGTCGTGGAAAAGATACACCGGGCAGGCGTGCCGAGAACATTGAGTATTTTGCTGATTTATTTTCTGTTTTTTGCAGGTCTCGGCTACGCTTTTTACAAAGGGGTGCCGATCCTCATTAAACAGCTGACAGAGCTTTCAGAGGGAATTCCGGTTCTTGCCGCATCATACGAAAACATGCTGGATCAGCTGCATCATCATACAGACGGCTGGCCTGACGGCATGCACGACAGAGTCGACAGGTTCGTCAATCAGACGGAAGAATTCGTTGCAAGTTGGGTAGAACGGACGATACGAAGCATCCGATTCGTTTTTGATTATATGCTCTTGGCGGCGATCATTCCGTTTTTAGTATTCTACATGGTGAAAGATATTGATACGATGAAAAAGGCGGTATGGTATTTGACGCCTTCTTCATGGAGAGCAAGAGGCAGCGAATTCATCCGGGATGTCGATGATTCTCTCGGGGACTACATCAGAGGCCAGCTTTTTGTCTGCCTTGTCATCGGCTTGGGAGCGAGCCTGTCATTTTGGTTTTTTGACCTGCCCTATCCGCTGATCCTCGGCCTTGTCATCGGCGCGACAAATGTCATTCCGTATTTCGGCCCTGTCATCGGCGCGATTCCGGCTGTCATGGTAGCAGCCGCTTTATCGACGAGGCTCGTTTTCGTGGTGATCATTACGATTTTGATTCTTCAGTTTATTGAAGGCAATATCCTCGGGCCCCTTGTCGTCGGCAAAAGCCTGCATATGCATCCGGTTGTCATTATGCTTGGATTGCTGGCGGGCGGGGAGCTTGCCGGCATCATCGGCATGATTCTGGCTGTGCCTGTCATGGCTGTTATCAAAGTGATGCTCGTCCATTTTTTAGCGGCAAGAAAAGCGTAAGCGGCAGAAGTTTGACATAACGGCTTCCGTTGTCTATAATTTCGAAATAGACATACATACGTATCTCGATTGACGGATCCGAGTATACTGAAGCCCTGTTTTATAGAGAGAAGCTCCATAGCGGTGAAAGAGCTTTAACAGAAGATCAGTAGAAGCTAATCCTGAGTGCAGGCGAAAACCTGCCGTCTTCATCCGGCGTTATTCGGATATCAAGGTGATGGGCGTTTCGTTTTGTTACGCACATAATCAGGGTGGTACCGCGAGAGGAGCTCTCGTCCCTGTGTAAACGTTGTTTGCATGGGGCGGGGGCTTTTTAATTTGCATGTGCATCATTAAAGGAGGAAAAAATAATGAAGACATTAACATCCGCACAAGTGCGCCAAATGTTTTTAGACTTTTTTAAAGAAAAAGGGCATGCCGTTGAACCGAGCGCCTCTCTTATTCCGCATGAAGATCCCTCCCTGCTTTGGATCAACAGCGGAGTCGCGACGCTGAAAAAATATTTTGACGGACGGGTTGTGCCGGAGAATCCGCGCATCTGCAACGCTCAAAAATCAATCAGGACGAACGATATTGAGAATGTCGGGAAAACAGCCCGCCACCATACGTTCTTTGAGATGCTCGGCAACTTTTCGATCGGCGATTATTTCAAAGAAGAAGCGATCGAGTGGGCATGGGAATTTTTAACCGATCAAAAATGGATCGGCTTCGATCCCGAACGCCTGTCAGTCACGGTGCATCCGGAAGATGACGAAGCGTATGAATTATGGTCAAAAAAAATCGGCATACCTGAGGAACGGATCATCAGACTGGAAGGAAACTTCTGGGATATCGGCGAAGGCCCGAGCGGACCAAATACCGAAATCTTCTATGACCGCGGTGAAGATTATGGAAATGATCCGTCTGATCCGGAGCTTTACCCGGGCGGGGAGAACGAGCGTTACCTAGAAGTATGGAACCTTGTGTTCTCCGAGTTCAACCACAATCCTGACGGAACATACACACCGCTTCCGAAGAAAAACATTGATACCGGGATGGGTCTTGAACGGATGGTATCTGTTATTCAAGACGCCAAGACGAACTATGATACGGATTTGTTTATGCCGATCATCAAGGCGACAGAAGCCATTTCAGGAGAAAAGTACGGCACATCTGCTGAAAAAGATACGGCGTTTAAGGTTGTGGCCGATCATATCCGGACGGCTGCGTTTGCGGTCGGCGACGGAGCGCTTCCGTCAAACGAGGGGCGCGGCTATGTCATCAGAAGGCTGCTTCGCCGCGCTGTCCGCTATGCGAAGTCCATCAATATCAACCGTCCGTTTATGTATGAGCTCGTACCGGTAGTTGCCGACATCATGGCCGCTTTCTACGGCGAAGTCAAAGAAAAAGCGGACTTTATCGCGAAAGTCATCAAAACAGAGGAAGAACGCTTCCATGAAACATTGCACGAAGGCTTGGCGATTCTCTCAGAAGTTATTCAAAAGGAAAAAGCAAAAGGAAACCGCATCATTTCCGGGGAAGATGTCTTTAAACTGTATGATACGTATGGATTCCCTGTTGAACTGACCGAAGAATACGCCGAAGATGAAGGCATGGAAGTCGATCATGAAGGATTTGAGCGCGAGATGGACAAGCAGCGCGAACGGGCCCGGCAGGCGCGCCAGGACGTCGGCAGCATGCAGGTTCAAGGCGGCGCTCTCCGCGATATCATGACAGAAAGCGAGTTCATCGGCTATTCCGATATCAAAACGGAAACGAAAATCGCCGAGCTTCTTCAAGACGGAGAACTTGTCGATCTCGTTCAGGAAGGCCAAAAGGTTCAGTTCATTCTGGAAAAAACGCCGTTCTATGCTGAAAGCGGCGGACAAATCGGTGATAAAGGCTGGGTTAAAAGCGGTGATGCGGCTATTCGCGTCACAGACGTTAAAAAAGCGCCAAACGGCCAGCACCTGCATGACGGGATCGTGGAAAGCGGCGCAATTAAAAAAGGCATGAGCGTGACCGCAGAAGTCACGGAGCGGCTCAGAAAAGACATCGTCAAAAACCATACCGCGACACACCTGCTTCACCAGGCGCTGAAAGATGTGCTCGGTACGCATGTCAACCAGGCCGGCTCGCTAGTCACTGACAGCCGTCTGCGCTTTGACTTCTCTCACTTTGGACAGGTGACAAAGGAAGAACTCGAACAAATCGAAACAAAAGTGAACGAGAAAATTTGGGCATCGATTCCGGTTCAAATCGACTTAAAACCGATTGATGAAGCGAAAGCGATGGGAGCCATGGCACTGTTCGGCGAAAAATACGGGGACATCGTCCGCGTTGTTCAAGTCGGCGACTACAGCATCGAGCTGTGCGGAGGCTGCCATGTGAGAAATACGGCTGAAATCGGCCTCTTTAAGATCGTATCCGAATCAGGCATCGGGGCTGGCACCCGCAGGATCGAAGCGGTAACAGGGCAGGGCGCTTACGAAGAGATGAACGCCAAACTGGAGCTTCTCGAACAGGCGGCAGAAGTCCTGAAAACCAACGTGAAGGAAGTGCCGAAACGGATCGAAGCGCTCCAGTCTGATCTGAAAGAAGCTCAGAGAGAAAACGAATCTTTATTGGCGAAACTGGGCAATAAAGAAGCCGGAGAGATTTTGGAAAAAGTAAAAGAAATTGACGGAATCAAACTGCTCGCAGAAAAAGTGAATGCCAAAGATATGAATCACCTGCGCACAATGGTTGACGATCTGAAGGCGAAACTGGGCTCAGCCGTTATTGTTCTCGGGGCGGTTCAAAATGAAAAAGTGAATATTTCCGCCGGAGTTACAAAAGATTTAATAGAGCGGGGTTTCCATGCAGGCAAGCTTGTCAAGCAAGTCGCAGAAGCATGCGGAGGCGGCGGAGGCGGCCGTCCTGACATGGCGCAGGCGGGAGGAAAACAGCCTGAGCGGCTGGCTGAAGCATTGGCATCTGCGGAAGAATGGGTAAAATCCGTTTTATAAATAGCGATTGTGGTGTAGAATGGTGATTAGAAGGTAATCAGGCTGAAACTTTGCCTGCGAATTTGGGAAAGAGGTGCAAAACGGTGAGCTCATTTGATAAGACGATGAAATTCAACTTTTCCGACGATTCGATGGAAACCAATGTAAATGAAGTGCTGATAACCGTCCATGACGCGCTTCAGGAAAAAGGCTACAACCCGATCAACCAAATTGTCGGATATCTGCTGTCAGGAGATCCCGCTTACATTCCAAGGCATCGAGATGCACGCAACCTGATTCGGAAAATAGAAAGAGACGAGATAATCGAAGAATTGGTTAAATCGTACTTAGAACAGCATAAAGAGGCGTAAACAAGCATGCGAATATTAGGTCTGGATTTAGGTTCGAAAACGCTCGGCGTAGCGCTGAGCGATGAAATGGGCTGGACGGCTCAAGGGATAGAAACGATTAAAATCGACGAGGCGGGCGGTGACTACGGCTTGAACCGCCTTGCCGAATTGACGAAAGACTATGTAATAGACAAGATTGTACTCGGTTTTCCCAAAAACATGAACGGAACCGTCGGCCCGAGGGGGGAAGCGAGCCAGAAGTTCGCGGAAGTGCTTGAAGAAACGTTTCAAGTTCCCGTCGTGCTTTGGGACGAGCGCCTCTCGACAATGGCGGCCGAAAGAATGCTGATTTCAGCAGATGTAAGCAGGCAAAAGAGAAAAAAAGTAATTGATAAAATGGCGGCCGTGATGATCCTTCAAGGATATCTCGACAGCCTAAACTCATGAGGTGATTACGATGGAACACGGAGAAAAAAACATTACAATTGTAGACGATAAAGGGAATGAACAGCTGTGTGAAGTGCTCTTTACATTTGACAGCGACCAGTTTAACAAGTCATACGTGCTTTATTATCCGATTGAAGCACAGGACGATGAAGAGATCGAGATCCATGCTTCAAGCTTCGTACCGAATGAAGCAGGAGAAGACGGCGAACTGATGCCGATTGAAACAGAAGAAGAGTGGGATATGATTGAGGAGACGCTGAACACGTTTTTAGCGGATGAAGACGAAGAAGAATAAAGAAGCGGCTAGACTGCTTGACAAAATCCTAAAACGATTGAAGTTTTAGGATTTTGTCATTCTTTAAAGCGTGATCTGCAATTTTTCTCACCCGGCTGCCGACAGGCGGCTTTTTTTATTAAAACATTTTGTAATAAATTGCCGAATGATAACGAATCATGTAGTATATACCATGGGAGGAGAGGAGGACACCAATGTTTGAAGATCAGACAAAGAAACCGTTTATAAAAAGACTCCTTAAACATAAAATAAAGTTTTGGCTGACTGTGGTTGCGGTTCTGCTGATTTTAACCGCAGGCGCTGTTTCGCTCTACGTTAAATCGGCGCTCGAACCGGTCGATAAAAATAATGCAAAAACGGTCAATGTCTATATTCCGGAAGGATCGACCGTTACGTCCATCGCCGCCAAACTAAAAAAAGAGGACCTAATTAAAAACGAAAAAGTATTTATCGCTTATGTGAAATTTAAAAATGCCTCCGGCTTTCAAGCGGGGAACTTTCAGCTCAGCCAGTCGATGGATGCGGCAGGCATGATTAATAAGCTGACAACCGCTTCACATGTGCCGGCATTTAAAATTACCGTTCCTGAAGGAAGGCAGCTCCAGGAAATCGCAGACATCATCGCCGGACAAACGAACTACTCGGCAAAGGACATTATGAAAAAGCTGGATGACAGGGAATTCATCAGCCGATTAAAACAGAAGTATCCGAAACTGATCACAGACGACGTGTTGAACAAGAACATCAAGCATCCGCTCGAAGGATACCTGCATCCTGCGACATATCTATTTTACGACCCTGAGACGAAGCTTGATGCCATTATCGAAGCGATGATCAAACAAACAGATCAGCTGGCTGAAAAGTATGAAAAGCAGATGAAAGACAAAAAGATGTCCGTCCACAAAGCCTTGACGATGGCTTCGTTAATTGAAGAAGAAGCTACCGAAAAAGCGGACCGGCACAAAATCTCAAGCGTTTTCTACAACCGCATCAGCAAAAATATGCCATTGCAAACGGATCCGACCGTCTTATATGCACTGGGAGAACATAAAAACCGCGTCATGTACAAAGACCTTGAAGCGGATTCCCCATATAATACGTACAAACATACCGGTCTTCCGCCCGGGCCGATTGCAAACGCTGGAGAGACTTCCTGGGAGGCGGCATTAAATCCGGAGCAAACAGACTATGTTTATTTTCTTGCAAAGAAAAACGGGGAAGTCGTCTTTACAAAAACGCTTGAAGAACACAATAAAGCAAAAGCCAAATATATTACGAACACGCAGGACGAGGAAAAAGGAGAGTAAAAAATACTCTCCTTTTATTCGCAAATACAAAGGTTTTATGATAAAATATATCGGGTTGTTTATTGGAGAAAAGACAGTCAACTGCTTTAGGAGAGTGCTGAACACCTGACCTAAGGCTCTTTTTTATGAAAGGGAGGCCATCTGCCCGTGAAGATTGGACACGAAGAATTGACCGGCTATCTTGAAAAGCTGCTAAAGCCGCGGCCGGCTGAAATTATGAAACTGGAGGCCTATGCCGAAGAGCATGGCGTGCCCATTATGGAACCGACAGGAATCGAAGTGCTCCTGCAGCTTCTTTCATTCAAAAATCCGAAAAAAATTCTTGAAATCGGTACCGCCATCGGCTATTCGGCGATTCGGATGGCGCTTGCCCTTCCCGAAGCCGAGATTTTTACAATCGAGCGCGATGAGGACAGGTATCGGGAAGCGCTGAAAAACATCCGGTCATTCCAGCTTGAAAACAGAATTCACGTGTTCTTCGGCGATGCGCTCAGCGAGTCTGACCCCGTTCAATCGATGGCTCCCTATGATGCGCTGTTTATCGATGCCGCAAAAGGCCAGTATCAGAAGTTTTTCAGTATATATGAAAAAATGCTTGCCGATGACGGCATCATTTTTACGGACAATGTCCTTTTCAAAGGCCTTGTCGCATCAGAATACAATCAGATCGAAAGCAAGCGCATCAAAAAGCTTGTATCGAAAATAGATCATTACAATCATTGGCTGATGGAGCATCCTGACTACCACACGGCGATCCTGCCTGTGGGCGACGGATTGGCCGTCAGTCAAAAAAGAGGTGAACGGATATGAAAAAGCCTGAACTGCTTGTGACGCCGACTTCTGTTTCGGATATTAAGCCTTTGGCAGAGGCGGGCGCCGATGCGTTTATCATCGGTGAACAAAGGTACGGTCTGCGTTTAGCCGGGGAGTTTTCCAGAGAAGAAGTAAAAGAAGCCATCATTCAGGCTCATGAAAAAGGCGCAAAAGTATATGTTGCTGTGAACGCGATTTTTCACAATGACCGGGTTCCGGAACTGAATGACTACCTTTCATTCTTGGACGAGGCAGGCGCGGATGCGGTTGTCTTCGGCGATCCCGCCGTACTGATGGCTGCACGGGAATCAGCGCCGAACATGAAGCTTCACTGGAATACGGAAACGACCGCAACCAATCATTATTCCTGCAACTATTGGGGGCGCAAGGGCGCGAAGCGCGCGGTGCTTGCAAGAGAGCTCAACATGGACAGTATCGTTGAGATTAAAGAGAAAGCAGACGTCGAGATTGAAATTCAGGTTCACGGCATGACATGCATGTTCCAGTCAAAGCGCTCCCTGATCGGCAACTATTTTGAATACCAGGGAAAAGTCATGGATATCGAAGGCAAGAAAAAAGAAAAAGGCATGTATCTCCATGATAAAGAACGCGGAAATAAATATCCGATTTTCGAAGACGAAAACGGCACGCACATCATGAGTCCGAATGACGTCTGCATCATTGATGAGCTTGAAGATTTAATCGATGCCGGCATCGATTCATTTAAAATCGACGGAATTTTAAAATCGGTCGAATACATGACTGAAGTAACGGCCATGTACCGCGAAGCCATCGACCTTTGCATCGCAGACAGGGAAGCATATGAAGACAAGAAAGAACAATGGATCGAGCGGATCGAACAGCTGCAGCCTGCAAACCGCAGCATCGATACCGGATTCTTTTTCAAAGAAACAGTATACTAAAAGGAGGGATAGCCATGTCTGCAGTAAAAGATAAAATTTCCAAAATCGTTAATGGAAAACGCGTCATTACGAAAAAGCCAGAACTTCTTGCTCCGGCGGGGAATTTGGAAAAACTGAAAATCGCTGTCCACTATGGAGCAGACGCTGTATTTATCGGCGGACGTGAATATGGACTCCGCTCAAACGCAGATAACTTTTCAATTGAAGAAATGGCTGAAGGTGTCGAATTCGCGAAAAAATACGGCGCAAGAATTTATGTCACGACAAACATTTTTGCGCATGAAGAAAATATCGACGGACTGGAAGACTATTTGCGCGATCTCGAGGGAGCAGGCGTGTCAGGCATTATCGTCGCTGATCCCCTGATCATTGAAACGTGCCGCAGGGTTGCGCCGAAGCTGGAAGTGCATTTGAGCACACAGCAGTCCCTTTCAAACTGGAAAGCCGTTCAGTTCTGGAAGGAAGAAGGCCTTGAGCGGGTTGTGCTCGCACGTGAAACGAGCGCACTTGAAATCAGGGAAATGAAAGAAAAAGTGGATATTGAAATCGAAACGTTTATTCACGGTGCGATGTGTATCGCTTATTCCGGCCGCTGCGTGCTCAGCAACCATATGACGGCAAGGGACTCCAACCGCGGAGGCTGCTGCCAGTCATGCCGCTGGGACTATGATTTGTATCAGACGGACGGGACGAATGCACTGCCGCTATATGAAGAAGGCGATGCTCCATTTGCGATGAGCCCGAAAGATCTGAAGCTGGTCGAATCGATACCGCAAATGATTGAAATGGGCATCGACAGCCTGAAAATCGAAGGCCGGATGAAATCGATCCACTACATTGCGACAGTCGTCAGTGTGTACAGAAAAGTGATCGATGCTTATTGCGCTGATCCTGAAAACTTCGTCATCAAAGAAGAATGGCTGAAAGAACTGGACAAATGCGCCAATAGAGACACGGCGCCTGCTTTCTTTGAAGGAACGCCAGGATATGAAGAGCAGATGTTCGGCGTCCACGGCAAAAAGACAACATACGACTTTGTCGGACTTGTCCTTGACTATGATGAAGAGACAAAAATGGTCACGCTCCAGCAGCGGAACTTCTTTAAATCCGGAGACGAAGTCGAATTTTTCGGTCCGGAAATCGAAAATTTCACATGCAAAATTGACACGATTTGGGACGAAAAAGGCAATGTGCTTGACGCAGCCCGCCATCCCCTGCAGATCGTCAAATTTAGAGTGGACAACAAGATTTATCCTAGCAACATGATGAGAAAGGGGCAGTAATGGCATGGGGAAAAAACCGGTAGTTATCGGCATAGCGGGAGGCTCCGGATCAGGAAAAACGAGCGTCACCAGATCCATTTATGAACAGTTTAAAGGTCATTCGATCTTAATGCTCGAACAGGATTTATATTATAAAGATCAGAGCCATCTGCCGTTTGAAGAGCGGCTGAATACGAACTACGACCATCCGCTTGCATTTGACAATGACTATTTGATCGAGCATTTAAACGAATTGCTCGCGTACAGGCCGATCAAAAAGCCGATTTACGATTACAAGCTGCATACGCGTTCAGAGGAAGTCGTGCACGTCGATCCGAAAGATGTTATTATTTTGGAAGGAATCCTTGTTCTCGAGGATGAAAGGCTCCGCGACTTAATGGACATCAAGCTGTATGTCGATACGGACGCCGACCTGCGGATCATCAGAAGGATGCTCAGAGACATAAAAGAAAGGGGACGTTCGATCGATTCTGTCATCGAGCAGTACATCTCAGTCGTCAGACCGATGCATAACCAGTTTGTCGAACCGACGAAACGCTATGCCGATATCATTATTCCGGAGGGCGGCCAAAACCGCGTCGCCATCGACCTGATGGTAACAAAAATACAAACTATTCTTGAACAAAACGCGATTTTATAATAACATAGCATAGACAAACACAACTCTGACCATATTATGTATAGAAATTGAAGGGTTCTCATCCTGAGCCCTTCTTTAACTGTATAAGCACCATTTACCGGAGCCTTCCATCCGGTTTATATGATACTTTACAAATATGGGAGAGAAGAAGGGGACAAGGGTTGTCCTCATTCTTGTATATTCAAGTCTATACTCTCACATACAAGTGATGAGGAACCAACTAGAAGGAGTGAAGGAACATGGCACAAGAGAAAGTATTTCCTATGACAGAAACGGGAAAGAAAAAACTGGAAGAAGAACTTGAGTATTTGAAAACGGTTAAACGTAAAGAAGTTGTTGAACGTATTAAAGTGGCAAGAAGCTTCGGAGACCTTTCCGAAAACTCCGAATACGATTCAGCAAAAGAAGAACAAGCTTTTGTAGAAGGGCGCATCACAACCCTTGACAATATGATCCGCAACGCAAAGATCATCGAAGATGACGGTGCAAACTCAGACATCGTCAGCCTTGGAAAAACCGTTACATTTACGGAGCTTCCTGACGGTGAAGAAGAATCTTATACGATTGTGGGCAGCGCGGAAGCCGATCCGTTTGAAGGAAAAATCTCGAACGATTCCCCAATCGCGAAAAGCCTTCTCGGCAAGCAGGTTGGAGACGAAGTAACCGTTCAAACACCTGGCGGCGAAATGCTTGTAAAAATTGTGAAAATTTCATAAAATTTGTTTAGCAAACGATGACCTCGTCCACAATGTGGATGAGGTGTTTTTATAATGAAATGGCAAAAGCGTATGAAGTGGGTATCGATTATCATTTCGGCTGCTCTTTTATTTCTGCTGATCAGGCTGGCTGAAATTCAACTGTTTTTTACCGAGTCCTTTTCTAAACGGAATGTGAACTTAATCCAGGAAAGCGTCAAACAGCGCACGGAGGAAGTTCGGATTTCAGACGGGAGAGGATCTTTTTTAGATCGGAACGGCGAACATTTGTCCGTCAGCCAAAGACCGGCCATCGTCTTGTTCCCTTTTTTAAAAAATCAGCCGTGGCCGGCCAAAGAAGCAGCCGAAATTTTAAACATGACAGAAGATGAGCTTGGAAGCAAGCTGGACCATGCAAAAAAACCCGTGATTCTCACAAAACATGACGGAGCGTCCGTTTCAAAGACGGCTCTCGAAAAAATCAATAAACTGAAATATCCGGGCGTTTACGGCGTATACATAGAAGAAACAGAAAAGAACAGGCTGGCTTCGCATACGCTCGGTATGACCAATCAAGACCCGGACCTCCTCAGACGCAAATATCCCGATAAAGAGGGCCTCTCCATCAGCACGAAAATCGGCACCTTCGGCATGGAGCGGACGTTTGATGAATTCCTGCTGCCTGAACAAGACACAAAACTGTTGTATCATGTGGACGGATTGGGAAACCCTTTGTTCGGCATGGACGTCAAATATACAGCAGACGCAAATCCGTTTTACCCGCTGCAAGTCAAAACAACGCTCGATAAAAAGGTTCAGCAGGCAATGGAAGATGTACTTGATGACCATCAGCTCGATAAAGGCGGGGCGGTCCTGCTTGACATCGAGACGAACGGCGTGGTGGCGATTGCGAGCAAGCCCGACTTAAACATGGCTGCGCAAAAAACAAGGCAGAACTATATGCTGACTCCGGTATATCCCGGCTCGGTTTTTAAAACCGTGATTGCCGCTGCAGCGATTGAAAACGGCTTGGATCATCCGTCTAAAACCTTTAACTGCAATTTGAACCTGTACGGTGAGGCCGGAGAGGACAAAGGAAAGCTCAGCCTGGAAGACAGTTTTGCGGAAAGCTGCAACTACACGTTTACAAATCTTGCCGGACAGCTCGTAGAAAAAAACAGCTCCGTGATCGAAGATACTGCTGCAAAGCTTGGGCTGACCGGACGGGTCGGCTGGGAAGGAAAGCTGTATCATGAAGATGAGTTCAGACAGTTTTATCATGAAACTGCAGGATCAATCTGGGGGGATGAAAAGGACAAAAAAGTTAAAAAAGCTGTAGCCCAGACCGCTATCGGCCAAAAGAATGTGAAGCTGACTCCGTTGGAAATCGTCAACATGATGGCGACCATCGCAAGAGGCGGAGAGAAAAAACAAGTCAAGATCGCAGACCAGATCGAATATAAAAACGGCACATTGATGACGGCTTTTAAAGATCACGAGCTCCCAGGAGAGAAAATCGACCAGTATACAGCGCAAAAGCTGCAAAAACTGCTCAGAAAAGTTGTCACATCTGAAAAGGGGACGGGCCGGCGCTTCAGCGATCTTCCGTACGATGTAGCGGGAAAATCGGGCACAGCGCAGACAGGCAGGACGACAGATGACAAAAAAACGCTCTATCATAAATGGTTTGCCGGTTATTTTCCGGCGGACAAGCCGAAATATGCGCTCGTCGTCGTCCATATGGATACGCCGGATAGCAAGGCTGCGACAAATGCCGTATTTTATGATATTGTTAAAAAAGTATATGAAATTGAAAAGAACCAGACATAGAAGAATGCCTCAGGTGATGATAAAATAGGAAGCGAGGCAAGAGGGAAAAAGGAGTGCAATGAACTTGAGCGAAACAAGGGAATCTCGTTTTGAAAATCGTGATAAGCGCAGGAAAGCGAATCTTGTGCTTAACATTTTAATAGGCATCGTATTGGTATTAATCGTTGTCGTTGCCAGCAGTCTGATGATGAACAGTCCGAAGGAGCAGGCGCAGCAAGATGTCTCGAAAAACGATTCTGAACAGACGACAGAAGCGCCTGCTTCCGACAATAAGAAACAAACATCTGATGAAGATGTAAAAGATGAGGACAAAGGAAAAAGCGATTCTGCCGATAAAGAAGACAGCGATTCCGACTCAGACAAGAATAAAGAATCTGCTTCAGACGAGGACAAGTCAACATCAGATGATCCGTTTGAAGGAGCCGAAGTGACAGAAGGCGGTTCAAGCGCCAATGTTGAAAAAACGATCATCAATCCTGACTGGGAGCCTGTCGGCACACAACAGAGCGGACAGCATACCGCAACATATGATTCCTCTTCACAAGACTGGAAGGAAATGCTTGAAGCCATTTCATATGCGACAGGGGTTTCTAAGGATAACATGACGGTGATCTGGCTCGGAAACAACGGCAGCCCGCAAGATGCGAAAGGAACCATTCGGGCGAAGGACACTGGCGTCAAATACCAGGTAGCCATTACTTGGGTTGACGGAAAAGGCTGGAAGCCGACAAAAGTTGAACAATTGAAATAAAGAAAAAAGCGGCCGGTTGCTAAAACCGGGCGCTTTTTTTATGATTCGGCTTTAAAATGAACGACTGCGCTGTAGTGGATCCGTCCGTCAATAACCGCCGTATGGTGGGAAACCGAATGGACCCTCAGCAAAATCGCCTGGTTGTTTTCAATCTGCTGACTGATCTTTTTTTCAAGCTCCTCTAAGCTCAGTGCCTCAAAAAACTCAATTTTATCTTTGATCAGATCGAGGCCGAAGTTCATAAACCAATCCTCCATTCGTTTCAAGTCATTTTTTATTAAAGCAGAGAAGCGGCCGGGTGACAAGGGAAATATAACCAAGCCTTTTTTGTACCCAAAACGAATGACTTGTGGTAGGATAAGAACTAATCAATCGAATAAATCATACTATACTTATAGGAATTGTAAAAATAGATGGAGAGTGACGACAAAATGGGAAGAGAGTTCATTCCTTTATTTGAGAACTGGGCAAATTCTTATGATGATACAGTAGTTGGCCGCGATCTTCAATACAAAGAAGTGTTTCGCGACTACGACGGCATTTTGGATGATGTCGTCAGCCGCTCGGGGCATAAAGTTCTTGAATTCGGCGTCGGCACAGGCAATCTGACTGCAAAATTGCTGGCGGCCGGAAAGGCAGTCACCGGTGTAGAGCCTTCAAAAGCGATGAGGGAAATTGCCGAGGCAAAGCTGCCGGAGAATGCAGTGATCGTTGACGGAGACTTTCTTGACTTTCCGGACCCTCCGTTTTCTCCCGACACGATTGTCAGTTCTTATGCGTTTCACCATCTGACAAACGAAGAGAAGCGGGAAGCTGTGAAGCGATATGGAAAAATGCTCGGGAAGCATGGTAAAATAGTGTTTGCTGATACCGTCTTCAAGGATCGGGAAGCCTTCTCTGCCGCTGTTAAAAAAGCGAAGGAAAACGGGTTTCTGCAATTGGCGGAAGACCTTGAAACGGAACATTATCCGACGATTTCGGAGATGGAAACGATCTTTACCTCAGAACATTTCAGTATCGCCTTTCAAAAGCATAATGATTTTGTCTGGGTAATGGAAGCGGCAAAATTGTAATTTGAAGGGAAGTTTTAAGATATGAAAATCGCAGTTATCGGAGCAATGGAAGAAGAAGTCACGATTTTGCGAAGCAAACTCGAACAGACGAACCGGGAAGTCATCGCAAACTGTGAATTTACCAGCGGGTTTTATGAAGGAAAAGAGGTCGTGCTTTTAAAGTCCGGCATCGGCAAAGTCAATGCAGCCATGAGCACGACGATTCTGCTTGACCGCTTTAAACCGGACGTTGTCATCAACACCGGATCAGCCGGCGGCTTTCATCATTCGCTTAATGTCGGAGACATCGTCATCTCGACCGAAGTCCGCCATCACGATGTCGATGTCACGGCATTTGATTATGAATATGGACAGGTTCCGAATCTGCCGGCTGCATACAAAGCCGACAGTGCATTGATCCAAGCGGCGGAAGACGAAGCGTCTGAACTGGGGCACATTCAGGTTGTCAAAGGAACGATAGCAACAGGCGATTCCTTTATGAGCGATCCTGACCGCGTCGCATTCATCCGCGGCAAGTTTGAAGACCTTTACGCGGTTGAAATGGAAGCTGCGGCTGTCGCGCAGGTTTCTTATCAATTTAATACGCCGTTTGTTGTCATCAGGGCGCTCTCAGACATCGCCGGAAAAGAATCTGAAATTTCATTTGACCAATTTTTGGAACAGGCTGCCAAGCATTCGACAGATCTTGTGCTTCGCATGATTAAAAGAATCAATTAAAACAGGGGGAGGCTCCCCCTCTGTTTTGCACCTCTTGAAGGAGGAAGGAACATGAATGTGATCAAGGATATCACCGAATTGATCGGCAAAACGCCGCTTCTGCAGATTTTGGATTTTCGAATCCCTAAAGGCGTTAACATATATGCAAAACTTGAAATGATGAATCCGGGAGGCAGCATTAAAGACCGGCTCGGAGAAGTGCTGATTGCTGAAGCGATCGGTTCGGGAAAGCTGAAACCCGGTGGAACGGTCATTGAGGCAACAGCAGGCAATACGGGAATCGGTCTGGCTCTCGCCGCCAGAAAGCACGGCATTCGACCCGTTTTTTGCGTACCCGAGCATTTCAGCATGGAAAAACAGTCGATTATGAAAGCGCTCGGCGCTCGGATAGTTCATACCCCCAGAAGTGCCGGGATGAAGGGTGCGATTGAAAAAGCACTTGAACTTGAGAAGGAGATTCCCGATTCTTATTGCGTTTTGCAGTTTAAAAACCCAGTAAATCCATTGGCTTACTATAAAACGATTGCCCCGGAAATATGGAATGATCTTGGCGGCCGGATTGACGTCTTCGTCGCCGGAGCGGGGTCAGGCGGCACATTTGCGGGAACCGCCAAGTTTCTGAAAGAAAAAAATCCGTCCATTAAAACGGTTATTGTTGAACCGGAAGGCTCGATTTTAAACGGAGGGGAACCGCATGGGCATAAGACCGAAGGAATCGGAATGGAATTCATCCCGGAATACATGGAGGAAAGCTATTTCGATGAGATTTACACAGTGCTTGACGAAGATGCGTTTCGACTCGTAAAAGAAGCCGCGGAAAAGGAAGGGCTTCTGATTGGAAGCTCATCAGGCGCCGCGTTGTTTGCCGCATTGAAAGAAGCCGAAAAAGCGAAAGCCGGCACAAACATTGTGACGATTTTTCCCGACAGCAGCGACCGCTATTTAAGCAAAAAAATTTACGAAGGAGGAATATGATATGAAGCCAAAAACGAAAATGATTCACGGCGGAATTACAGGAGACGAAAAAACAGGAGCGGTATCGGTTCCTATCTATCAGGTCAGCACGTACAAACAGCCTCGCGCCGGCCAGCATACAGGATACGAATATTCCCGGACGGGAAATCCGACGAGAACGGCGCTCGAATCCTTGATCGCGGATGTTGAAGGCGGTGCAGCAGGCTATGCGTTCGGCTCTGGGATGGCGGCGATCACAGCCGTCATGATGCTTTTTAAAAGCGGCGATCACATCGTATTGACAGATGATGTATACGGCGGCACCTACCGCGTGATGACAAAGGTATTGAATCGCATCGGCATTGAAGCGACCTTCAGTGATACGAGCAGCATCGAAGACATCGAAAAAGCGATCAAGCCGAATACAAAAGCGATTTATGTTGAGACGCCGACAAATCCTTTATTGAAAATCACTGACATCAAGAAAACTGCTGAAACAGCGAAAAAGCACGACTTATTGCTGATTGTCGACAACACCTTCTACACGCCGTACTTTCAAAATCCAATCTCGTTGGGAGCCGATATCGTCCTCCACAGCGCGACGAAGTACTTGGGCGGACACAGCGATGTCGTCGGCGGACTTGTCGTAGCAGCCTCGAAGGAACTCGCAGAAGAGATCCATTTCATTCAAAACTCTACAGGCGGGATTCTCGGGCCTCAGGATTCCTGGCTCTTAATGAGGGGGATGAAAACCCTTGGCTTGAGAATGGAAGCCCATGAGCAAAATGCCCGGAAAATCGCGGCGTTTTTAGACGATCATCCCGCCGTCAAAAAGGTTTATTACCCAGGGCTGCCGTCCCATCCGGGACATGAGCTTGCCAAGCGGCAAAGTACGGGCTTCGGAGGCATGATCTCGTTTGATATCGGAAAAGAAGAGAACGTGGACCTTGTCCTTGGCCGTTTGAAATGGTTTACGATCGCCGAAAGCCTTGGTGCGGTTGAAAGTCTGATATCGGTGCCGGCGCGAATGACTCATGCTTCGATCCCGCCTGAACGCAGGCTGGAGCTTGGCATCACAGACGGATTAATCCGTATTTCCGCCGGGGTTGAGGATATTGACGATCTGTTGGAAGACTTGCAGCAAGCGCTGGCCCCTCTTTCTTAAAATGGCTGAATTTACATGTCTGGTCATCTGTCAATCTATGTTATTCTCAAATCATATCCATTATGAAACAAAAGCAGGTGATCATGACATGCAGAAGAAAAAAGTCAAATCGCTGATGGAAGACTATAAGCAGTTTGCTTTTACGCTTCTCAGCGTAAGCGCATTTTTATATATCGGATCTGTCATTCCGGGACAAGGTTTGGAAACAGGCCAAAAGATGACAATGATGCTCGCGACGTGCGGCTTTTTAGGAGGAGCTTTCTATTGTGTGAAGCGCTCGCTCAAATATAAAAGACAATTAGACGAAATGGAAGAATCATAAGCAGAGAGACTCCTGAAGGGGTTCTCTGCTTTTTTTTGCTCGATCAATCCGTCCATTTTTAAAAAAAACGGTTTACAAACAGGAATTTGATGGATATACTTACAAAGTAAACAAAAAGCAAAGGAGGTTGATGAACATGAAACCAGCACTGACTACATACATTAGACTTTGTGAATGCCAATACCATGATTCATCAAACCTGTGGGAGAGATTGTGCACTTCCTTAACCGATGCTTTTACAGCACAGCCGATACGTTAGGAAGTTAGGCATAATAATACGCTGCTCCTCCCGCAAGATAAAGACTCGATTCGTTTTTATCTGGCGGTTTTTGTTTGCGCCCGCAGGTTTGTCAGATGATCTGCGGGCTGTTTTTGTTTTTTAGCGAACTTGAAAGGGGGTGAGCGATGTGACCATTAATCTATTCTTCTTAACACTAACCATTGAGAGACGATTTAAAAGTCCGGAAGAGTACGAGCGAGAATACGAAATTGAACAAATGTACAATGAAATGAAAGATCTGCAGCTAAAATATCTTTACCTGAACAGCCAGCGCTAACTTAAAGCGCGAAAAAAAATAAAGGAGGAGATCATGATGATTTATAGAAGGGAACTGTTGGCACATTACACTCGGGAGAAGGACCAGGTTTAGCCGGGGCAAAACGAGTTCCGCATCTCCGCTTTTCTGCATAATATGAAGCAAGCAATTCAAGGAATGCAGGTGAAAAGCATGCAGAAAAACGGCAGAATGCCTTTTATCGGCCACGGGTATACATCGATGCCCCATTCTTTCAAGCACGGATACGGTAATCCGTACCGGCGCCAAAGAATGGAGATGGCGCGCCACTTCGGGTATTGGCCGCATTATTGGTATTATTGAGAAAGAGCAGAAAACGGTTTGTTTTCTGCTCTTTTTCATTTGAACAAACTAAATGGCAAAATGAAAGGGGAGCTTTAAAGCCCCCCTCCTGTTCATTTAGCAGACGTAACAAGCGCCGATGATAATTAAAAGAATGAATAGAACCACAACAAGCGCGAATCCGCCTCCATAGCCGTATCCGCCGCCGTATCCGCCAGGGTAGCCACCCCAGCCGCCGCAGCATCCGCCGCCGTAACCAAAGCCCATAAAT
Organism: Bacillus sp. FSL R7-0646; assembly: GCF_037969865.1. NCBI lineage: Bacteria > Bacillati > Bacillota > Bacilli > Caryophanales > Bacillaceae > Bacillus > Bacillus sp. FSL R7-0646. The sequence goes on along the minus strand of NZ_CP150217.1, from coordinate 2,732,963 downwards.
AGCACCACCTTTTAGTGAAAATTCCATATATACTATGCATGGGATTAAGTTGTGGAAAGGGCGGATAGACCAATTCATTAAAAAAACAGTTTTCTTAAAGCGAAACTTTTCAAAGCTGAAGCCGTCTAGTTATGGAATGTAACAAAACAATGCAGTTATTTTTGCAAATGCTTTTAATATTCGGTTCATTGGCCGATATGAGTGGAGAAAGGCCCGTTTGTACGATTTGCAGCAAAAATCGGGCTAATTAGAATTAAAGCAGGTGTTTTAACGTGTTTGAACAATGGCTTGGAAAACAATTGCGGAGCCCGAGAGGCATTTTGTCGAAATGGGTCGCGTCATATATGGAAAACGGGAATCATGATATAAACGAATGGACCATCAACTTGATGGATATCTGTCCGCATGAGCGCATCCTTGAAATCGGAACGGGAAGCGGAGCGGCACTTTATCGGATTGCGGAGATGCTTGAGGGCGGCAAGGCCTGCGGCATAGACGCATCAAAAAGCATGGTCAAGCAGGGAATGCGGCGAATCCGTCATGTGAAAGAAGAAGGAAAAGCCGAATTAAAGCTTGGCCATGCCGAACAAATTCCTTATCCGGATCGTTCTTTTCATAAAGTATTTTCAGTCCACACCATTTATTTTTGGACGGATTTCAAACAGGCATTAAAAGAAATTTACCGTGTTTTACAGGTTGACGGCACGCTGTTTCTCGCTGTGCATCTGGAAGGGCAAATGAAAAAATCGAAAAAAACAAAAGGCTTTTCCTTATACTCAGAAGAGCAAATCAAGCAACTGCTTGAGGAAAGCCATTTCAGAGACATCACGGTACATATGAACAAAAATTACTGCTGCATTTCTGCGGTAAAATCATGAACTTTGTATGATCATCCCTTTCAATACGGAAGGGATTTTTTATGTTTGATAGAGTTGAAACTGGATCTTAAATATCATATTTTTGATTTTTAAAGAAAAGTATTCCATTAACATAGCAAACATGGTTTAATATCAAAGTGAACGTTTTTACTATATTTTCCGGAGGTATTTATGAACAAAAGGATCGTGAAAAGTTCAATTGTTTTCTTTCTCCTTGCCGCATTAATTTTTGGCCAGCTGCCTTTACCGAAGACAATGGCAGCCGAAGACAGCGTTCCGAATAACGAAACCACATTGACCAGCGCGTCCCCTGTTGAAGCTTCGTTTCAAAGCGATGACGAGGTGCATTGGTATAAAGTCAATCCTTCAAATCAGGAAATCGCAAACTATACGCACTTCCGCGTCAAATTGAAATCAGATGCAGAGCTGAACATTTCCGTCTACTCCAGCCTGGAAAATGCAACTGGTCATCAAACGTTTGACCGATACAACGGCTACTCCTATGAAAATAATCCTGCTTTAATCGATTTTCCGATTGCCTGGAAAGGTCCTTACTACATAAAAGTAGAAAATCACCATGATGAGGAAAACGAAACCACTTCAATTACAGATATTTCTTACACCATCAGCTATGAAGGCGTCACCCTGCCTCCGTCAATCCAAGAGGCAGAAGAAGAGTGTCCGGCAGAATTAAGCGTTTCCGAAAGGGAAACAGGCAAGGGCATATTAAAACAGTTAAGAACGATCAGGGATGAAGTTCTTTCAAAAACTGAAAAAGGAAAAGAGCTGTCTTCCCTTTACTATAAAGCAGCTCCATTCATCAGCGCAAAAATGCTCTTTAACAAATCGATGAGAGACAGTGTCTACAAAGACCTGGTGCAGCTGAAGCCGCTGTTTGCAGATGTCGCTAAAAACGGACAAGTGAGCGCATACTCGATTACGAATGATGATCAAAAAGCGATCAGTCGCCTGTACGAAACAGCTCGCGCGTCCGTTCCCGAGCCGTTGAAAAAACAGCTGGATCAAGTCGCGAAAGACATCGGCATCGAACAATTAACAGGCAGCAAAGTATCGGCTGTGCTTGAAAAAGCGGGGATGGCGACAGCTTCATCAAGCGCGCCCGAAAACCGTTACATCGTAAAATTGAAAGAAGGCAAAAAACCGGGATCTTTCAAATCTAAAGCCCAATCATCCGGCGTCCAGGCATTAGAGCCCCTCGGTAAAAGCAAAACGGCATTTAAAGATGTGTACGTTGTGGAAATGAAGGAAAGCCGTTCTTCCGGATTCAAAGCGGCGGCAAAGCAATATCAGGCGGCAGCCTCCAAGATCGCCAAGATGCCTGAAGTGGAATTCGTCGAACAGGTTCAGCAATATGAAGCACTGTCAAGAGACACCCAATATCCATATCAATGGTCGCTCAAAAATAACGGCAAAAACCGTGCTGCGAATGCTGACATACAATTTGAACAGCTTCAGAAGCTGATGAAAGGCAAAAAGCTGAAAGATACAGTAATCGCCGTCGTTGACACAGGCGTTGATCATACCCTTGCGGATTTAAGCGGCAGCGTCAAAAAAGACGAAGGCTATAACTATGTCGGCCGCACGGCGGATGCGATGGATGACAATGGCCACGGCACACACGTGTCAGGCATCATTGCAGCCGCGCAAGACAACCATTTTTCGATGGCGGGAATCAATGCTTATGCCAAAATTCTGCCTGTCAAAGTGCTGGATTCTTCAGGCAGTGGAGATACGGAACAGATTGCAAACGGCATCATCTATGCCGCCGACCACGGTGCAAAAGTCATCAATTTAAGTCTTGGCGGGCCATACAGCCGGGTGATGGAATATGCGCTTAAATATGCGGCTTCCAAAAATGTGACGATCGTTGCCGCCACCGGAAATGACGGAGTATCGGAGATTTCCTACCCTGCATCTTCGAAATATACGCTTTCAGTCGGGGCGACCAATAATCTCGATCTTGTCTCGGACTACTCCAATTATGGAAAAGGTCTCGATATGGTGGCGCCGGGAACCGATATTCCAAGCCTCGTTCCGGACGGGAATGTCACTTATATGAGCGGAACATCGATGGCGGCGCCGCACGTGGCAGCTGCAGCAGGACTTCTTTTGTCACAGAATCCGTCCTTGAAACCAAAGCAAATCGCAAGCCTATTGACCGAGACGACAGCAGATGTGGCATTTGAAGAGCAGGATAATCCCAACCCGGATTATGACCTGGATATAGAACCGGCTGCACAAATTCCCGGATATGACTTCGTCTCCGGGTGGGGAAGGCTGAATGTTTTTCATGCAGCCAGCGTTTTTGAGCTGAACATGAAGGTTCATCCCGTTTTAAACCGCCATACGGCAGTGACAGGCACAGCCAAAAGCGGTGTGACGGTCACAATCTTGCGAGGGAAGCAAGTATTGGGGACGGGCACGGCCGGAAAATCAGGCGCGTTTTCAGTGAAAATTCCGGCCCAGAAGGCGGGGCAAGTTCTTCATGTCGCGGCATCGGGCCATCAGGCGGAAACCTCGCTCAGAACCGTCGTGGAAAAAGCGCCGAAAAACCCGTCCGTCAAACGCATCACGAACAAAGATACTGCCGTAACGGGTAGAACGGCAGCCGGCTACACGATCAAAGTGAAAAACGCGTCCAAAAAAGTGATCGCGCAAGGCAAAGCGGATGCATCCGGAGCGTTTAAAGTGAAAATCAACAAGCAAAAAGAATATGCCGTTTTGTATGTCTCCGCATCTGCTGATGACCACAGAGAAAGCGGCGATGTCAAAATGACGGTGGCTGACGTCATCCCGCCAGGCGCCCCGAAAGTTTATCAGGTTTCCGATAAAAGTACGGTGATTCAGGGAAAAACAGAAGCAAACGCGCAAGTCAGCGCAAAAGCTAAAGGAAAGACGATCGCTTCCGGCAAAGCGAACGGAAAAGGTGAATACAAGCTGAAAATCAGCAGGCAAAAAGCCGGAACCGTCATCAGCGTAACAGCAAAGGATAAAGCCGCAAATATCAGCAAAGCGACAGATGTCACTGTGCTTGACAAAACCCCGCCGTCTGCGCCGAAGGTGAATCCGGTGACAAACAAGAGCACGGCCGTTAAGGGGAAAGCAGAAGCGAACGCCGCCATCATCGTCAAATCAGGAAAGAAAACGATCGGAACCGGCAAGGCCGATAAAAAAGGCGCGTTTTTTGTCAAAATAAAAAAACAAAAGGCAAACACCGTTTTAGCGGTCACTGCAAAAGATAAAGCCGGCAATACGAGCAAAGTGAGCAAAATAAAAGTCAAAAAGGCAAAATAATCCGATGGCGGAGGAACTGATGACATATCAGTTCCTCTTTTTTTCATCAAAATTAATATATAAGAATATTATTAAATCTGCACTGTCTATTTTCAATTTGTGATTTTCAGCTCATATCGCCAATTGGTCCTATTATCCCTTTTTTCATTTTCCCTTAAAAATTTTTATATTAAAAAAGGAATCTTCGGGTGTTCTGTCAAAAAGTGAATGTATTGGAAACAGCGGAATGAACGTTCATTCCGCTGACTTGGAGGGCAAAATCAATGGAATCGGAAAGCAAATATCAGAAGATTATCGAGGCTTCGCTCGTCCTTTTCGCGGACAGAGGCTTTGACGCCGCAACCATTCCGATGATCGCCGATAAGGCAAACGTCGGTGCAGGCACCATCTACCGCTACTTTGACAGCAAGGAAGCACTTGTAAACGTCTTGTTCCAAGACAGTGTGAAGAGATTTAAAGAAAAGATAGAGGAGGGCTATCCTGAAGATTCAGCAGGCATAAAAAAACAATTTCAGCACATTTTCCGCTGCCTTTTCGAGTTTTCTCAGGAAAATATCCATGCGCTGTATTTTTTGGAAATTGACAAGACCTCTCATTACTTGACTGAGAAAAGCCGCGAGGTCTTGAACGAACTGCTGGATTTCATCTATTTATTTTTTGAAAAAGGGAAAGCGGCCGGCATGATTCGCCCTTTGCCTTCCCACATTTTGTCTGCTGTTGTATTCGGAGCGTTCGTTCATATTCAGAAGTTGGTAAGAGCAGGGGAATTCGAGGACCCTACCGAACTGATGGAGGAGATTGAAGAATGTTCCTGGGATGCTGTTAAACATCATGGATGAAAAGCTTTTTTCCAAAACAGAAAGGATGATTTTCATGAACAAGTTAGATGGAATTCCAATCCCTAAAACTTACGGGCCGCTCGGCAACCTGCCTTTGCTTGACAAAAACAGGGTCTCCCAGTCACTTTGGAAAATCGCGGATGAGATGGGGCCTATCTTTCAATTTAAGTTTGCGGATGCGATTGGGGTTTTTGTGTCCAGCCATGAACTGGTTAAAGAAGTCTCTGAAGAATCCCGTTTTGACAAAAACATGGGGAAGGGGCTATTGAAAGTTCGCGAGTTCAGCGGAGACGGGCTCTTTACAAGCTGGACGGAAGAACCCAATTGGCGGAAAGCCCACAACATCCTTCTGCCGAGCTTCAGCCAGAAAGCGATGAAGGGATACCATCCCATGATGCAGGATATCGCCGTCCAGCTCATTCAAAAGTGGTCCCGTCTCAATCAGGATGAAAGCATTGATGTGCCGGACGATATGACGCGGCTGACGCTGGACACGATCGGCTTATGCGGGTTTAACTACCGCTTTAACAGCTTCTACCGTGAAGGGCAGCATCCGTTTATTGAGAGCATGGTCCGGGGTTTGAGCGAAGCGATGAGACAGACGAAGCGCTTCCCGCTGCAGGATAAGCTGATGATTCAAACGAAGCGCCGGTTTAACAGCGATGTCGAGTCGATGTTTTCTCTTGTTGACCGGATCATCGCTGACCGGAAGCAGGCCGAGAGTGAAAGCGGAAATGACCTCTTGTCGCTTATGCTTCATGCGAAAGACCCTGAGACCGGCGAAAAACTGGATGATGAGAATATCCGCTATCAAATTATTACATTTTTGATTGCCGGACACGAGACGACGAGCGGTTTATTATCGTTTGCAATCTATCTGCTCCTGAAGCATCCGGATAAGCTTAAGAAAGCGTATGAAGAAGCAGACCGCGTGCTGACCGATCCCGTCCCATCCTACAAACAGGTTCAGCAGCTGAAATACATCCGAATGATTTTGAATGAATCGATAAGGCTTTGGCCGACGGCACCGGCTTTCTCTCTTTATGCAAAAGAAGAAACGGTTATCGGGGGAAAATATTTGATTCCAAAAGGACAGAGCGTTACAGTGCTCATCCCAAAACTGCACAGAGATCAAAGCGTCTGGGGAGAAGATGCCGAGGCATTCCGGCCTGAACGGTTCGAGCAGATGGACAGCATTCCGGCGCACGCATACAAACCGTTTGGCAACGGCCAAAGGGCATGCATCGGCATGCAGTTCGCCCTTCATGAAGCGACGCTTGTGCTCGGCATGATTCTTCAGTACTTTGATCTTGAAGATCATGCAAACTACCAATTGAAGATCAAAGAATCGCTGACATTAAAACCGGATGGTTTCACAATCCGGGTGAGGCCGAGGAAAAAAGAAGCAATGACGGCGATGCCGGGCGCTCAGCCTGAAGAGAACGGACGGCAGGAAGAACGGCCTTCCGCACCGGCGGCGGAAAATACGCACGGAACCCCTCTTCTTGTGCTCTACGGTTCAAATCTCGGCACAGCCGAAGAGATTGCGAAGGAGCTTGCTGAAGAAGCGCGTGAGCAAGGGTTTCACAGCCGGACGGCGGAGCTTGATCAATACGCAGGCGCCATCCCGGCAGAAGGGGCTGTTATCATTGTGACGGCTTCCTATAACGGAAACCCGCCCGATTGCGCAAAGGAATTTGTCAATTGGCTTGAGCATGATCAGACAGACGATTTGCGTGGTGTCAAATATGCGGTATTCGGCTGCGGTAACCGCAGCTGGGCCAGCACCTACCAGCGGATTCCGCGCCTGATTGACAGCGTATTGGAAAAAAAAGGCGCCCAAAGGCTGCACAAGCTTGGAGAAGGGGATGCAGGCGATGATTTTGAAGGACAGTTTGAGTCATGGAAATATGATCTGTGGCCGCTTTTAAGAACCGAATTTTCATTGGCCGAACCCGAGCCGAATCAAACAGAAACAGACAGGCAAGCCTTATCTGTCGAGTTCGTAAACGCACCTGCGGCTTCGCCGCTGGCTAAAGCTTATCAGGTGTTCACAGCGAAGATATCGGCAAACCGAGAACTGCAGTGTGAAAAGAGCGGGAGAAGCACAAGGCATATTGAAATATCGCTTCCTGAAGGCGCCGCATATCAGGAGGGAGACCATCTCGGTGTGCTACCGCAAAACAGCGAAGTGCTGATTGGCCGCGTTTTTCAGCGGTTTGGGCTGAACGGAAATGAACAAATTCTGATTAGCGGCCGGAATCAAGCATCACATTTGCCTTTGGAGAGGCCCGTTCATGTCAAAGACCTTTTTCAACATTGCGTCGAGCTCCAGGAACCGGCCACAAGGGCCCAGATACGCGAGCTGGCGGCTCATACTGTTTGTCCGCCTCATCAGCGCGAGCTTGAAGACCTGCTGAAAGATGACGTCTATAAGGATCAAGTGTTGAATAAGCGGCTGACAATGCTTGACCTGCTTGAGCAATACCCGGCCTGTGAACTGCCGTTCGCCCGTTTTCTGGCGCTTCTTCCTCCGCTAAAACCGAGGTACTATTCGATTTCCAGTTCGCCGCAGCTTAACCCGCGGCAAACAAGCATCACCGTCTCTGTCGTAAGTGGCCCGGCGTTGAGCGGCCGCGGGCATTATAAGGGAGTTGCATCGAACTATCTCGCCGGCCTTGAGCCGGGAGACGCGATTTCGTGTTTCATCAGAGAGCCTCAGTCAGGCTTCCGGCTTCCCGAAGATCCTGAAACACCGGTGATCATGGTCGGGCCGGGCACCGGAATCGCCCCTTACCGCGGATTTCTTCAGGCGCGCCGCATCCAGCGCGATGCCGGTGTGAAGCTCGGTGAAGCGCATTTGTACTTCGGCTGCCGCCGTCCGAACGAAGATTTTCTGTATCGAGACGAGTTGGAGCAAGCGGAAAAGGACGGAATCGTCCATCTGCATACAGCGTTTTCCCGGCTTGAGGGCCGGCCGAAAACATATGTGCAAGATTTGCTCAGAGAGGATGCAGCCTTGCTGATTCACTTGTTGAACGAAGGCGGCCGCCTGTATGTGTGCGGAGACGGAAGCCGCATGGCTCCAGCTGTTGAACAAGCTTTGTGCGAGGCGTATCGCATAGTACAGGGTGCGAGTCGGGAAGAGTCGCAAAGCTGGCTGTCCGCACTTTTAGAAGAAGGGCGCTATGCAAAGGATGTATGGGACGGCGGCGTTTCCCAACATAATGTGAAGGCGGACTGCATTGCAAGAACGTAAACAAAAAGAGGCATTCTGAATTGATCAGGATGCCTCTTTTTTAGAGTTTGTTATTTTTTCATTGATATAGATGAAAAGGTTTGATCCCAAGAACAAAACGAGCAAAATATACACCCATTTTGCCGGCGTTTCCCAACCCTCGAAAAAAGGCAGAGAAGCAATGAATGTTTGTCCTTTCATGATGACAAACACCAATAACGCCACAAAGATGATGAGAGTGATTCCCTGTAAGATGAGCGTTTTTGCACTTCGTTTTTTCAAGTCGTCCCATACGTACACCAGCACGAATACGAGGGAGGCCGTTGAGATGATATCATTCGCTGTGCCGTTTATCTTGAGCCCAAACCTGAGAAAAAGATTTAAACATACAGATGCCAAAAATCCATAAAATCCGATTGTTTTAAGCAAGGTGATTCCCCCCCTCAAACCATTATAGAGGGAGATAAAGGAAAAGCCAACATGACAGGCTGTGTTCAATCATTCTAAAAACGGCTGATCTTCAGGAGGAATCGCCATGCTGGCTTTGATTTAAATATCGGCATGCGGTGAAGAAAGTTTAGCTTTTATTTCGGACCTGTGAATTGTCTTGCCGTTTGTTTCTTTTGGCTTCGGCAAAGAAAATGACCGGATAAGCGATCAAAAGCAGCCCGATAATGAATGAGATGATTCCCGGCCATTTAAAATGGGTCCAGAAGAAGCCTCCGAAAGACCCCGCTAAGCTTGAGCCGAGATAATAGCTCAGCAAATAAAGGGAGGAAGCTTGAACGCGCTGTTCGCCGGCCGTCTGCCCGACCCAGGAGCTTGCGATCGAATGCGACCCGAAAAATCCAAATGTAAAAACAGCGATTCCGGCAATTTTAAGAGGAAGCTGAGGCAGAAGCGTAAGCAATGCGCCTCCTGCGATAATGGCAATCCCGATTTTCAGCATCAACGGGCTGCCAAAACGATCGGCTTTCTTCCCCATATAGACAGAACTGAGCGTCCCCGCCAAATAAACGATAAAGATGAACCCGATGACAGTTTGAGAGAGTCTGTACGGAGGTCCCATCAACTGAAACCCGATATAATTGAACAGCGTAACAAAGCTTCCCATTAATAGAAATCCAAGTGAAATGATTGACAGCAGCCGTTTGTTCATCAAGACGGCGCCGTAGGCCAAGCTCGCTTTTTTCACACTTGTTTTTCGCTTAGCGGAGTGCTGCGGCCGGGGCAGCAAAATCCAAAACAAATAGCTTAATAGTACTGATAATGCCCCGATGATTCCTAGCGCCGCGCGCCAGCTGAACAAGTCTGTCAAAAGGCCGGTCAAAAGCCTTCCGCTCATTCCTCCGAGGCTTGTGCCGCTAATGTATAGCCCCATCATTTTGCCGAGCCCTCGCGGATCAAATTCCTCTCCGACATAAGCCATGGCGATCGCGGGCACGCCTGCAAGGAAAAAGCCAAGCAGCCCTCTCATCGCCAAGAGCGCCGCGAAGTTCGGACTAAAGGCGGTCAAGAGGCCGAGCACTGATGTCGCAAACAGGGATATTGCCATAATCGTTTTCCGGCCGAACCCGTCAGATAAAGCTGCTGCCGTGAGCAATGCAAAAGCCAATATGCCTGTTGAAATGGATAAAGTTAAGCTTGCAGCTGCCGCCGATATGCCGAATTCCTCCGCAAACAGAGGCATGAGCGGCTGTGTGGTGTAAAGTGTGGCAAATGTCACAAAACCGCTGATGAATAAGGCGATGCTCGCTTTGTGATAATCCTTCGAATGCGGCTGTATGTAGGTCATGGCAGCTCCTCTTTTCTAGAATGACAATCTATGTTTCATGGTACGCTTTCATTTGTGATGTGTCTAATTTATAATAACTATCATCATCATGCGTTTTATTTATGAAGGAGCGGATGAGCATTGGAACTCTATCAAATTGACCATTTTATTGCCGTGAGCAGGCATAAACACTTTACAAAAGCAGCCTTGGAACAACGGATTTCCCAGCCGGCTTTGAGCAGGTCGATCAAAAAGCTTGAAGAAGAATTGGGCGTCCCGCTGTTTATTCGAAAAACAAAATCGATCCGCCTGACAAAGTACGGCGAGCAGTTCCTCATCAAAGCGAAGCAGGCCCGCCTTGCCCTTGACGAAGGCGTTCAGCAAATCAGGGAAAGCGTCAATCCGAATGCCGGGGAAATCTCGGTATCATTTTTGCATACGCTTGGTTCGCGGCTCATGCCGCAGCTGATTGCCGAATTTAAAAAGAAATACCCGAATGTTGCTTTCCGTCTGTATCAGGCCGCAAATGAACATCTTCAGCACATGGTGGAGACGGGCGAAGCTGATATCTGCCTCAGCTCTCCGCCGCTTCCAAACGAGCATCTTGAATGGACGGTGTTGGATACTGAGCCGCTTTATCTGGTGCTTCCAGCCGACCACCCGCTTGCAGATCGGAAAGAAGTCGCGATCCGGTCGATTGCACACGAAGACTTTGTCTGTTTTAAGCCGGGCTATGGTCTTCGATATGTGTTTGATCAAATGTGCCGGGGACTGTCCATCAGCCCGAAGCTTGCTTTTGAAGGGGAAGAAGTGTCGACGATTTTGGGACTAGTATCAGCAGGGCTCGGTGTAGCAATCCTGCCGAAAACGGCGGAGCACGTCCATTCTCCAGTGGCATTTTGCCGAGTGTCAGACTACCGTTCTGAGAGGACGATCGGTCTCGCCGTCCTGAAAGACCATTATTTGTCGCCGGCGGCACGCAACTTTAAAGAATTTGTAATTGAATACTATCGCCGGAACGAACGGTCTGATCAGCCGTAACTCAAATAAGGACTTCTCAAGATGACAAATATCCTGTATATTGATAATGATAATTATTATCAATTGGAGGATTAAATATGACGAAAAAGCAATATTCTTATATATTCACCCTTTTACTCGCTTTCGCTGTATTTCTTTCAGGTTGTCAAAGCGGCCAGAAACAGGCTGCATCAGAGAAAAATGAAGAGAAAACAAGAGTGGTGAAAACCATCAACGGAAATGTCACTGTACCGGCTAATCCGAAGCGCGTCGTGACGATTGGCTATGCGGGAACCATGCTTGCATTCGGGATCAAGCCGCTTGGAGAAACGGGAAAGTACCTCGGAAGTCCTTATATTAAAGATCAAGTTTCAGGAATAAAGGATATCGGGGGAAAAGACGGTTTTTCAGTATCTGTGGAAAAAGTTCTTGAACTTAAACCCGATTTAATCGTATCGATGACGAACGATTCAAAAGAATATGAAAAGCTGTCAAAAATCGCTCCCACTGTCGTCTATCCGTTCGGCACATTTAAAGATGCACGCGATGAAATGAAAACGTTTGGCAAGCTGCTCGGCAAGGAAAAGGAAGCTCGGGAGTGGACGAAAACGTTTAATCAAAAAATGAAAGCCGCCCGCGCGAAAATTAAAGATGCATCTGTAAAAGGTGAAACGTTCTCTTTAATCGGCGCATATGCAAAATCTTTATATGTCTACGGGGCATACGGGTATCGGGGCGGAGAAGCGATCTATACGCAGCTGGGACTGACGCCGCCTGAATCTGTTAAAAAGGATGCCATTGATACAGCTGACGGATATAAAGCCATATCTTTCGAGGTCCTGCCGAAATATGCCGGAGACTACATATTTGTCGACGAATCATACAACGGAAAGCTTGATCAGGACAATCCGGTTTGGGCATCGCTTGACGCGGTGAAAAAAGGCAAGGTCTTTTTCCTCGATCCGGACAGATTTTGGCCGTATGATCCAAACGCTGTTCAGGCACAGGCCGAAGAAATCGCCGACATGATTTCCAAGAAAGCGAAAAATAAATAGAAAAGCGGGGAGCCGAAAAGAATGATCCGGCTTCCCGCTTTTTCATTTTTCATAATGCTGAAATTGAATATCCAGTGTCCGGAGATACGTTTGCAGGCCCGCATCTTGGATGGGGATGATATAGGCGGCTTCATCTGACTCATTATGGTGGGAATGCCATAATCCCGGCGGTGTAATGAAGGCTTTTCCGGTTACCCAGTCAATTCGTTTCGGATCAATGATTTCCTTTGTGGCCGGATCGATTTTGCTTCCGACTAATGTATACGTGCCGGGTGCGGCATAGGCGACAAAATCGAGAGCCACCGACTTGTGGCTGTGAGGAGCTTGATTGGAGCCGGGAGGCACGATGCCGAACATTGCCCACAATACATGGGTGATCGTCAGCGTTTGATCGAATATTTCATTGTTCAAGAGAACGGAAATGCGGTTGCGATAACGGGCGTCAGGAGCGGCGGCCGCTTCAGCCAATTTTGCTTTTGACTGTTCAGCGGTGTAGAGAGTTGGTTGAAAGCGGGATTCCGACGGCTTTACGCCCAAATAATTCAGGAGAGGTGAATCGGTGATGTAATAAATGGCTGCATCTTCTGCTGCGGTATGCCGGCTGCCTGAACCGGCAGGCAAAGTCAAAAAATCGCCTTTCTGCCAGTGAATCGTATCTTCGCCCGTTTCGGTTTTCCCTGCGCCGCTGACAATGTAATATAGTTCGCTTGTCGCACGGGGGGCAGTGTGTATCGTGTCGCCTGAACGAATCTTGATGAAGTGGGCGAGAAGGGAAGGGCTTGAAGCGGGATAATCCGTCTTCAGTTCTTCGGAAATGTCCAGCGGGATGATCCGCGTTTCACCTGTCTCATACAATTCAGGCCCGAACTCTTTCACAGGAACCGGGCTGATTATTCCGCTTCCAATCGGGTCAGAGGCAGTGGTATACTCGAAAAAACGGGCATGTTTCGTCAAATGCTCGGCTCGGGTTTCGAATTGAGAATGCATTGAAAAAACCTCCTGTTATTTTTAGATAATTCAATCATATCTCATTTGGAAGATGCTAGTAAACAGTTGCATTGACAAAAAACAGATTACGGAAAAGAGGGATTGCATTGGGAAAAGGATTGAACGGCAGAAGAATTGCCATCGGAGCATCGCGAAAAACGGATGAAATGAGCACGCTGATCAAAAAGCAAGGCGGGGTTCCCCTCATTCGCTCCCTTCAGGGTACCGTGTTTTTGGCCGAAAAAGAAGTAGGCCCTGATTTGCGTGCCTTCGTTGAAACGGGAGCCGACTGGGTGATTTTCACGACCGGAATCGGGACGGAAACGCTTGTCAGCCTAGCTGAGAAACTTGGGATCGGAGAGCGCTATTTACAAGCGATCCGCAGGGCGAAAGCGGCATCGAGAGGCTACAAAACAATCGCCGCTTTAAAAAAGCTCGGCATTACGCCCGTTGCGGCGGATGAAGACGGCACGACCAAGGGACTGATCGACTCGCTCCAATCCCACGATTTTTCCGGCAAACGGGTGATGGTTCAGCTCCACGGCGAAAACGCTCCGTCACTGCTTCAGTTTTTGGAAGAGAAAGGTGCAGACGTTGTTCCGCTTCTGCCGTATCGGCATGTTGCTCCAGACCGGGAAACCGTCGCTTTATTGTGCAGCGAGATCATCAACCGTGAAGTGGATGCGGTTTGCTTTACAACGGCTGTCCAAGTCCGCTCGCTTTTTCATTTCGCGAAAGAAAACGGCTATGCGGAGAAAATTGTTCAATCTTTTCAAGACAGCGTGTTGGCGGCCGCTGTCGGAAAAGTGACGGCAGAAGCTTTAAGAGAAGAAGGAGTCGAACGCCTTCTCGCTCCGGATCTCGAACGGATGGGAGCGATGATTGTGGAGCTGGCGCGGTTTTATGAAACGGAAGAGGGGATAAGAACACAGTAAGTGCGAAAGAAATCAGCAGATTGGGGTGTGGGAGTCTCCTTGGGGGCGTTGTGATGTTTTTTAAAGATGCAGACCCAAAAGGAAAAAAGCCGAAGATGCAGCTTGCCGTGCGGCTTTTATTTTCTGGGCCGTGATACTTTTTGGAAATAGTACTTTTGAATATTTTGATCATGAGCCGTTGATTGCGAATTTTTCTTTTTTGCTAGGCTTAGGCTTAGCCGTGTTTTTTCTGACGGAACGCCTGGTCAAACGGCTTGCATCCGCAAAAACAAGAAAAACGCTTCGCTGATGAGCCGAAGCGTTTTTTGCTTTATAAAACAAATTGATCTGAGACGAATACTGCGCCGTCTTCTTTAAACATACGGGCGGGCTTTGTTCCGATGACCCGGATGTCTGAAGTGCTTGCTGCGATTCCTGTTTCCTCTGGCAAGGCGATGACGGGAGTGCCAAAAGCATTCCTAAACCTTTTAATCAGCGGATCATGTTCAGCCTTGTAGTGGCACCAAACCGAATAGTCTCCGAGGAGCTTTAAGCCGTTAAAATCCCGCAATCCGCAAGCGTTGCGATCCATATAAGAGCAAGTCATAATGTTCTTTCCGAGAATGACGGCGCCGGCGCTTCCGCCGTAAATGGCGCCGCCGCTTTCGGCACAGCGCTTTAAAACCGCGGTAAAATGCGATTCGATGAATTGTTTTAGCAGACGAAACGTGTTTCCTCCGCCGATATATACGGCAGAAAACACGTCTAAATCGTGTACGGTTTTACCTTTGACATCCGTCCACATGACAATGTTTTTGATGCCGAGCGGGTGAAAGAGCCGGCTGATCCAGTCGAAGCCGTCATCATACCTGTCGGCGTCCATGGCAATCGGAATATACAATAATGGCTTATGAGGACAGATGCTCCGGGCAAAATGCCGATCCAGCTGTTCGGTTTGGTGTGCATCTCCGCCTCCGGAAAGAAACCATTTTCCCATCCTGACCTCCACTTATTTATCATGTTTCCTGTAATTGTTCATTCAGCACGCTGTCCTCCAAAACAGCAAATTTGTCTCCATACACTTTTGTAATGTGTTTTTCGCCCCAGGAGCACAGCGAATCCAAAATGTCTTTAAGCGTCCATCCGTATTCGCTGAGTTCGTATTCGACCTTCGGCGGCACCTGCTGGTACACGATCCGGTTGATGACGCCGTCCTCCTCCAGTTCGCGCAGCTGCTGGGTCAGCATTTTCTGCGTAATGTTCGGCATCAGCCGCTTGAGCTCGCTCGTGCGTTTTTTGCCGTGCGTCAAGTGACACAAAATCACGCATTTCCATTTCCCGCCGATCACTTCAAGTGTAGCTTCGACAGATATATTATACTTTTTCGGCTTCATGTTCTCCTCCAATCCATAGGTACCGAAAAGTACCTATCTCACTTTTTGGTTCCTATCACACTTAAAAGTGCGTACTTTTTTTCGCAGATGATATGTACCATAATATCATTAGCCGGCAGCCATTTGCTATACCTTAAAAAAGAAAGGAGAAAAAGAATGACCTCTGTTCATGATAAAAAACGCAGTATATTAGCGCTTTTAGCCTTGGCGGCCAGCGCATTTGCCATCGGCACGACCGAATTCATCAGCGTGGGGCTTCTGCCTTTAATTGCTGAAGACATGAATATTTCGGTGACGACGGCAGGACTGACCGTATCATTATACGCACTGGGCGTAACAGTCGGCGCACCTGTTCTGACGTCTGTCACATCCAGTATGCCGAGAAAAGCGCTGCTGCTGGTGATTATGCTCATTTTTATGATCGGCAACGGGCTTGCGGCATGTGCCGGAAGCATCGGTGTTTTATTAACCGCCCGCGTGATTTCGGCGTTTTCTCATGGCGTATTTATGTCAATCGGTTCAACGATTGCGGCAAGCCTAGTCCCGGCGGATAAAAGAGCCGGAGCGATATCGATCATGTTTACCGGGCTGACGATTGCAATGATTACCGGAGTTCCCATCGGCACGTTCCTCGGTCAGCAGTTCGGCTGGCGGATTGCTTTTGCGGCGATCGTCGCTGTCGGCGCACTGGCGTTTATCGCCAACAGCTTACTTGTTCCGGGCGATTTGCCGAAAGGCGTCCGAACGTCTTTCAAGAGCCAGTTGAAGCTTGTGACCAATGGGCGGCTGCTGCTTTTATTCATCATTACGGCGCTTGGTTATGGAGGGACATTTGTTGTCTTTACGTATTTATCCCCGCTGCTTCAGCATGTGACGGGCTTTAAACAGGAAGCTGTTGCCGTCATTTTGCTTGCTTACGGCATTGCCGTCGCGCTCGGAAATATTATCGGAGGTAAAGCGGCCAACAAAAAACCGCTTACTGCATTATTCTATATGTTCATCGCCCAGGCGGCTGTGCTTCTCATCTTAACGGCGGCTGCTCCTTATCAGGCAGCGGGCTTTATCGTCATCATGCTGATGGGATTTTTAGCCTTCATGAATGTCCCCGGGCTCCAGTCCTATGTGGTGATTCTGGCTGAACGGTTTGTTCCAGGGGCGGTTGATGTCGCATCAGCTGTCAATATTGCGGCGTTCAACGCCGGTATAGCGATCGGTTCTTATACAGGAGGCGCCATCACACAATCGATCGGATTGATTCACACTCCATGGGTGGGAGCTTTGATGGTGCTCGGCGCCGTCGTGCTGACAGGCTGGAGCAGGGCGCTGGAACGAAATGATCAAAAACAAAATGATCAAAAACAAAATCAAGCTTTAAAGGAAAACTGCGCATGACGCATACAAAATATAAGGAGGCCAATTAAATGATGACAGCAAAAAATTTGCAAGATCGAATCAAATTGAATAACGGGACAGCTATGCCTTGGTTTGGACTTGGCGTATTTAAAGTAGAAGAAGGGCCCGAACTGGTACAAGCCGTAAAAACGGCGATTAAACACGGCTACCGCAGTATTGATACCGCAGCCATCTACGGTAATGAAGAGGGGGTTGGGCAAGGAATCCGCGAGGGGTTGAAAGAAGCCGGCATTTCAAGAGAAGACCTGTTTGTTACATCAAAGGTCTGGAATGACGATTTAGGCTATGACGAAACGATTGCAGCCTATGAGGCGAGTCTCGAAAAGCTCGGACTTGACTACCTTGATTTATACCTGATCCACTGGCCTGTTGAAGGACGCTACAAAGCGGCGTGGAAAGCGCTTGAAACACTTTATGAACAAGGACGCGTAAAAGCAATCGGAGTGAGCAATTTTCAGATTCACCATCTGGAAGACTTGCTGAAAGATGCCGCCGTCAAACCGGCGATCAACCAGGTTGAGTATCATCCGCGGCTGACGCAGAAAGAGCTGCAAGCGTTTTGCCGTGCGCACGGCATCCAGCTGCAAGCATGGTCGCCGCTGATGCAAGGCCAATTGCTCAGCCATCCACTGCTGAAAGATATCGCGGACAAGTACGGCAAGACACCGGCCCAAGTCATTTTGCGCTGGGATTTGCAAAACGGGGTCGTTACGATTCCGAAGTCGACTAAAGCGGAGCGGATTGCCCAAAACGCGGACATATTTGATTTTGAACTGACCACCGAGGAAATGAAGCAAATTGACGCGCTGAATGAAAACACCCGTGTCGGCCCTGATCCCGATAACTTTGACTTTTAACAAAACGGCCCCGTTCGACATTCGAACGGGGCTTTAATTGAATTGTGCGGTTACACCGCCGGACTCCATCATCATCAGTTCTTTTTTCATATCCAATCCGCCCCGGTATCCCGTGAGCTGCCCGCTTTTACCGATAACCCGATGGCAAGGCACCACCATTAACAGCGGATTTGCGCCGATCGCCGCGCCTACTGCCCGCACAGCGGCCTGCTTTTCAATATGCTCGGCGATATCGGAATAGGAGCAAGTGCTGCCGTAAGGGATTTCGGAGAGCGCCTTCCACACTGCCAGCTGAAAAGGCGTGCCGGCAAGGTCGACAGGAAAGCTGAAATGAGTTCGCTTGCCGTTCAAATACGCCTGCAGCTGCTCGGCGTATTCTGCCAATCCTTTGTCATCCCGAATGAAAACTGGCTGTGTAAATCTTTTTTCAGCCCAAGCGGCCAAATCCTCGAAGCCTTGATTCCATCCCCCTGTAAAACAGAGCCCGCGGGCAGTCGCCCCAATGTGAATCTGCCAACCTCGGCAAATAAGCGTACGCCAGTATACGATTTGATCGTCCATATGTTTACCTCCGTTTCATTTGCCGGTACGACGTCGGCGATTGCCCAGTCTTCTTTTTAAACAAAGAGGCAAAATATTCCGCATTCGCAAAATGCCTACCATTGAAGCGATTTCTGCGATCGATCGTTCTGAATGAGCAAGCAAATCGACCGCTTTCTCAATCCTTTTCTGCAGGATGTATTCTGCCGGCGAGACGCCTTTGATTCGTTTAAATGTCCGCTGCAGGTGAAAAGGGCTGATATGGCACCTGTCAGCCAAAGCTTGCAGAGACAGCGGATCGCGATAAGATTCCTCGATGATTTCCACCACACGCTGTGCCAGCTCTTCATCCGGCAGCAGCGCCCCGGCCGGATTGCAGCGTTTGCAGGGGCGGTACCCTTCTGATAAAGCATCTTTTGCATTGAAAAAGATCTGCACATTGTCGATTTGCGGAACTCTCGATTTGCAGGAAGGGCGGCAAAATATGCCGGTCGTTTTGACCGCGTAATAAAAAACTCCGTCATAGGCGGAATCGTTTTCCGTAATCGCCCGCCACATTTCAGGCGTCAATCGTGATTTGCTGTTCATATCTTCACCCCGATCTATGTCAGTATAACCTATATGACAGCCGGAGGTGGAGAGGCGGAGAACGGCACAGCAAGAAGACAAAGAAGAAGAGAGACTGTTGCCTGGACCTCCGAAACGCGCTACAATTCATTTACAACACAGGATGGGGTGAGAATATTGCCGGAATCAGTGAAGCAGGCCTCCTAAAATAAAAATCTATATTTTAGGAGGTAAAACATGAATTTTCAAACAATCGAGCTTGACACATGGTATAGAAAATCTTATTTTGACCATTACATGAAGGAAGCGAAATGTTCTTTCAGCATCACGGCAAACGTCAATGTGACAAATTTGCTCGCCTTGCTCAAGAAAAAGAAGATCAAGCTGTACCCGGCTTTTATTTATATCGTATCAAGGGTCATTCATTCGCGCCCTGAGTTTAGAACAACTTTTGATGACAAAGGACGGCTGGGTTATTGGGAACAAATGCATCCGTGCTATGCGATTTTTCATCAGGACGACCAAACGTTTTCCGCCCTCTGGACGGAATACTCAGACGATTTTTCGCAGTTTTATCATCAATATCTTCTGGACGCTGAGCGCTTTGGAGACAAAAGGGGCCTTTGGGCTAAGCCGGACATCCCGCCCAATACGTTCTCAGTTTCATCTATTCCATGGGTGAGCTTTACAAACTTCAATTTAAACCTTGATAACAGCGAACACTTGCTGCCGATTATCACAAACGGGAAATACTTTTCAGAAGGCCGGGAAACATTTTTGCCCGTTCCCTGCAAGTACACCATGCCGTGTGTGACGGCTATCATGCCGGCGCCTTCATGAACGAGTTGGCACGGCTTGCCGCCGATTGTAAGGAGTGGCTTGTGTGACAGAGGAAAGGCCGATATGATTCGGCCTTTTTTATATGCGCTGCTTAGCGGTCTTACTGTGGTGTGTTTACTCCCGGCATTTGGAACGCCGGCTCTCAACAAACTTTCTGTAGTGAAAATCATGAACCAAACGGATCGTCGGCCTGATTAACAGCTGAAAGCTGCCGATCACAAACATCCATAGTCCCGCCGGCTTCAGTTCCTCGGAGAAAAAGCAGAAGCTCCCGACAAGGAATAAAAGGCCGATGAGAAAATCGTTTAATGTATGTAGAACTTTGTATCTTTTTTTGAAAAAGAGTTCATATCGATTGTTATTGTTTTGCGGCATTGCTTGATCACTCCAATCCTTTTATTTACCCTGCCGGAAGCCGGAGTGAAACGCCGGTATACATAGGATTTATGAATTAGGAAAACATATGGGGAAATAAACCATCCAGGAGTGAAAAATATGCGGTTATTCATATGTGCATCGTGCCTGTTCGGCTTGATTGTTCCGTCATTTGAAACGAAAGCGCTGACGTTTGAAGAATTGCCGGTTAAACAAGCTTCAAAACAATGGGAAGTTCAAATCGGTAAAGCCGAAGCCGGAAACGGAATGGCGAAACCGGAAAAAGGAGCGTTTCATACTTATGCTGTCGAAATCAAAAACATTGGACACGATGTGGCTTCGGCGGAAATTTTTGTCTATCGGAACGAGCCTAATTCTTCAACGAAATTTTCGCTTTGGAACATTCCTCACGAAAATCCGGTTTCTTTAGCCAAAAGCTTAAATCACGGAAGCTCTGTCAAGCACCGCAATCTGCTTATGGCAGAGAATGCGACCGAATTGGAAGTGGACATGATTTGGACGGAAAAAGGAAGCGAAGGCAGACTTTTAAAGGAAACGTTCATTTTCAAGGGAGATGAATCATGAAGAAAAAATGGCCGTTCATCGTCAACGGTCTTTTTTAATGACTTAGGCAGCCGATCGTTCGGCCATACGATATCGAAGCGACCTCGAACCAGCAGAGCTCGTCACAAAACATTTGCATTTAAAGAAAAATACAGGATGTTTTCACCAATATTTTTCTCAATGATGATACACTATTGACAAGCTGCTACTTTGGGAGGGTGTTTCCATAGATGCCGATGAAGCAAAAACACCAAATGTGTCATGAGAGCTCTCTCTAATCGATATAAAAGTAGGGTGAACCGGGGTTGTCAATCTGTAAAAGATCTTTTTTTATCCCGTGATACGCTTTTGGAATTCTGAATCTTCAAGAAAGTCCCCAGCCTTTTGCTGATCAATCGAGAACAAAGGATGATACATATGAAAAGAATAGATAAAATCTACCATCAGCTGCTGGATAATTTTCGCGAAAAGAATATCAATCAGCTTTTAAAGATACAAGGGAATTCGGCTAAAGAAATCGCCGGGCAGCTGCAAATGGAGCGTTCCAATGTCAGCTTTGAATTAAACAATCTCGTTCGGGCCAAAAAGGTGATCAAGATTAAAACGTTCCCCGTCCGCTACATCCCGGTGGAAATTGTTGAAAACGTCTTGAACATCAAATGGAATTCAGAGTTGATGGAGGTTGAAGAACTGAGGCGGCTGGCTGACGGCCAAAAAAAGCCGGCGCGCAATATATCCGCCGATCCCCTCGAGCTCATGATCGGGGCTAAAGGGAGCTTGAAAAAGGCAATTTCTCAGGCGAAAGCGGCAGTCTTTTATCCTCCGCACGGCTTGCATATGCTGCTGCTCGGGCCGACGGGTTCGGGGAAATCGCTGTTTGCGAATCGGATCTACCAGTTCGCCGTTTATTCTGACATATTGAAGCCCGATTCCCCGTTCATCACATTCAACTGTGCAGATTACTATAACAACCCTCAATTATTGCTCTCTCAATTGTTCGGACATAAAAAAGGGTCTTTTACAGGTGCGGGTGAAGACAAAGCAGGATTAGTCGAGCAGGCGGACGGGGGCATTCTGTTTATGGATGAAATCCATCGCCTCCCGCCGGAGGGGCAGGAAATGCTGTTTTATTTCATAGACAGCGGCACATACAACAGGCTTGGTGAAACAGAGCATAAACGAACGGCAAAAGTCCTGTTTATCTGTGCGACAACAGAAAATCCGAGCTCTGCATTGCTGAAGACATTTTTGCGGAGAATTCCGATGACCGTACATATCCCTTCGCTCAATGAACGGTCCCTTGGAGAAAGAGTGGAGCTGACAACGTTTTTATTGGGGAAAGAAGCAGAGCGGATCAAAAAAAACTTAAATGTGCACATCGATGTCTATAATGCACTGATTCATTCTGCAAAATTCGGAAATGTCGGGCAGCTGAAATCAAATGTACAGCTGGTCTGTGCGCACGGGTTTTTAAATAACCTTGACAAAGACGAGGTTGTTGAACTGACCGTCCGGGATCTTCCGGACGAGATCAAAGAGGACTGGATGTCCAGCAGCAAAAATATTGAACGGAGCAAAATGATTTCTGAATATGTCAACATTACAACGATCATCTCTCCGATTGTGGAAGATGAAGCAACGAAAATCGATGACTCCTTTAACTTGTATCATGTCATAGAAGAAAAAGCGAAAATCCTCAATAAAGAAGGCTTAACAAAAAAGCAAATCAATCAATATATATTAACGGATATTCATTTGCACGTCAGAAGCTTTTTTAATCAGAAAATGCTTCAAAACCACAGTTTACTCAAATTCGTTGAAGACGACGTGATTCAGATGACGAAAGAATTAAAGGGAGTCGCCGAACATGAGCTTGACTGCAAGTTCGACCGTAAATTCATCTATTTCCTGAGCATGCACATCGCCGCATTTTTAAAGCGCGGAAAGCAGATTGATGTCTTAAATTCGCAGGAAACAGATGAAATCAGGGAAACCCATGTGAAAGAATACGAGGTCGCACTCATTTTCAAAGATAAAATTCAAGCATATTTCAAAGTAACCGTTCCGGAAATCGAAGTCATCTACTTGACGATGCTCATTCAGTCGATTAAATCATGGAAAGAAAACAAAAGGACGGGCATTGTCGTGGCCGCCCATGGAAACAGCACGGCAAGCTCTATGGTTGAAGTAGCCACTGAACTGCTGGGAAGCACCCCGATCGCTGCGGTTGATATGCCTTTGACCGTTTCACCCTCGGAAATCGTCAGCTGCCTAGCGGAGAAAGTGAAGCAGGTTGATGAAGGAGAAGGCGTTTTAATGCTTGTCGACATGGGATCGCTTGCGATGCTGGAAAGCAGGCTTGAACAACAAACGGGCGTTAAAATAAAAACGATCAGCAATGTTACGACATCTATGGTGCTCGATGCCGTCCGCAAGGTGAATTATTTGAATTTGAATTTGCACGCCATCTACGATTCGGTTACAAAGGATTTCATCGATTTATGGGCCGATAAACCGCGGGTCTCAGGCAAAAAGAAGGCGATCGTCTCCATTTGCACAACAGGCGGCGGAACGGCGAAGAAGCTCGAAGAGATTTTAACATCAATCGTGAGCAGGACATCTGATGAACAAATCAGCATTTTGACGGTGCCATCGATCAAATTAGCAAGCCGCATCAAAGAAATTGAAAAAGCGTATGAGATTCTTGCCACGGTTGGCACGAAGAACCCTAAAATCGATGCTCCGCACGTCCCTTTAGAAGTATTGATTGAAGGGGAAGGGGAAAAAGTGATTCAGCAGGTGATTGCAACCGGCGATATCCCGATGAGCGGCGGATTATCCGGTGAAAATGTGGTTGTAAAGGAGCTTTGCGAAGACAGCCTGAAGAAGTATCTTGTCTTTTTGAATCCCTATCATGTGATAGACATGCTGTTGGAGTGGCTTCAGACGGTTCAAGACGAACTGCGTATGACATTCAGCAACGCTGTGCTGATCAAAGTCATCATGCATACCGCTTTTGCTTTTGAAAGGGTGATCAAACAGAACCCGATCGCTTTTCCGGAGGAGGAAGAGATGAATGATCAGCTTGAAAACGTTCTTCACATCACAGAGAAAACATTAAAGCCTTACGAAGAAAAGCTTGGTCTTGCGATCAGCGAAGATGAAAAAATGTTTATCGCGTCCATCTTTGCTGAAGAGTTATAGCTGTTTCCCATCGGCAATTTTTTCATGTAAACCTGTATTAAGTGGACCCCCATTTTAATACAGGTTTATTTTTATGCTTAAACGTGTTTCAAATATGAAAATAATTCGTCTTGAAATACAATGAAAGCGCTTAATACAGCTTTGTTGGCACGATACTTGCATTATAAATAAGCGAACGAAAAAAGAAAGGAGCAAATGTACATGATTACAGTCATTATCAGCGGCCACGGAAACTTTCCCATAGCATTAAAAGAATCTTCAGGGATGATATTCGGAGAAGAGGAGAGCCTGATCGCGGTGCCGTTTCTGAAAGGGGAAGGCATTCAGACACTGCAAGAAAAATATCATCAGACGCTGAAGGATGTTCCGGAGGAACACGAGGTGCTTTTTTTAGTGGATATTTTCGGCGGGACGCCATATAACGCAGCGACCCCTTACATCGCGAAAGAGCGGAGATTCGATATGGCAGCCGGAGTGAACCTGCCGATTTTGTTAGAGGCATTGAGCTTGAGGGAGCATATGCCGCTCAAACAACTGCTGAACCAGTTGAAAAAGATGAGCCGGGAATGCTTCCAAATATGCAGCGAGCAATTGGAAAAATTCAGTCAGTCCAATCAGGGAAGAGAGGATGAATTGTAATGAAAATCGTTTTGGCAAGAATTGATGACCGCTTTATTCACGGCCAAGTATTAACAAGATGGATCAAAATCCACGCTGCTGATCGCATTATCGTTGTCTCCAATGAGGTGGCACAGGACGAAATGAGAAAAACGCTGATCCTTTCTGTTGCACCTTCAAATGTAAAAGCCAGCGCCGTTTCGATTTCCAAAATGGCCAAAGCGTTCCACAGTCCGCGGTACGAAGATACGACGGCAATGCTGTTATTCGAAAATCCGGGCGACATTGTTTCCTTAATCGAAGCAGGCGTTCCGATCGAAACAGTCAATGTCGGCGGGATGCGTTTCGAGAATAACCGCAGGCAAATCACGAAATCGGTAAGCGTTACTGAAAAGGACATCAAAGCGTTTGAACAATTGCAAGAATTGGGCGTAAAGCTTGAATTGAGGCAGCTGCCGTCAGATTCGAGCGAAGACTTTATGCAGATGTTAAGAAACGCAACAAAATCCTAGAAGGAGGGTTCTAAAGGCATGTCAACGATTCAAATTATTTTGCTGCTCGTCATTGCAGCTATAACAGGTATCGGTAGTGTATTGGACGAAGGGCAGACACACCGTCCGCTGATTGCCTGCACTTTGGTCGGCCTTGTCCTCGGGGATCTGAAAACAGGCATCATTCTCGGCGGAACGCTGGAGCTGATGGCGCTTGGCTGGATGAATGTCGGTCTTGCAATGGCCCCCGATACGGCCATCGCTTCCGTGATTTCGACTATCTTAGTGATTACCGCCGATCAGGGAATCGGCGAAGGGATCGCCGTCGCGGTGGCTTTGGCAGCTGCGGGTCAGGCGCTGACGATTTTCGTCCGGACGATCACCGTATTTTTAATTCACCGCGCCGACAAATACGCAAAGGATGGCAATTTTAAAGGAATTGAAATTATGCATATAACTGCCATGGCGTTTCAGGCGCTGCGCGTTATGATTCCGACATTGATCGTGGCTCTGATCAGTGTCAGCGCTGTTCAGGCGTTTTTGGGAAATATTCCGGAAGTCATCACAAAAGGCTTGCATATAGGCGGAGGCATTATCGTTGTTGTCGGGTATGCGATGGTCATCAACATGATGAACATTCCGTATTTGAAGCCGTTTTTCTATATCGGTTTTTTGCTGGCCGCGTTTACCGATTTCAATTTAGTCGGCTTCGGCGCCCTCGGGCTCTGTCTGGCATTTTTATATCAGCAAGTGATGCAAAAAAATCATGCTCAAGGGGCGGTTGCTGCCGCCAGTGACGGCAGCATGGCCGCTTATGATGATGACGATGATCTGGATGCTTAAAAATTAAAGGAGGGACGAATAATGGGCACAGAAAAAAGATTAACGAAGAGAGAGATTTTCAGTATGTTTATCCGCTCAAACTTTTTGCTCGGATCTTTTAACTTTGAGCGTGTACAGGCGCTCGGCTACTGCTACGTCATGATTCCGGCGATCAAAAAACTGTACGGTCCGGGAGCAAAACGGAGCGAAGCGCTCCAGCGCCATTTGGAATGGTTTAATACACATCCGTGGCTGACAGCGCCGATATTTGGCGTAACCGCTGCGATGGAAGAAGAAATGGCCAACAATAAAAAGATTGATGCCAAAGCAATTAATGGAATGAAAATCGGCTTAATGGGCCCGTTGGCAGGCGTGGGCGACCCGATTTTCTGGGGGACGTTGCGCCCGGTTTTGGCGGCCTTGGGAGCGTCGCTTGCTTTAAGCGGAAACATCGCCGGCCCGCTTTTGTTTTTCTTTTTAATCAACGCCGTCAGATTAAGCACTAAATACTACGGATTAAAGTACGGCTATGTGAAAGGCATGGAAATATTGCAGGACTTGGTGGGGAACCGCATTCAAAAACTGACGGAAGGCGCTTCAATACTCGGGCTGTTTGTGATGGGAGCTCTCGTTTCCAAGTGGACCACAATCAATATCCCGATCGTCGTGTCGAGAATTAAGGATGATGCAGGCAAAGTCGATGTACAGACCGTGCAAAACATTTTAGACAGCATCATGCCTGGTGTGCTGCCTTTAGGATTGACATTGCTCGCTGCCTGGATGCTTCGCAAAGGGGTGAATCCTCTGCTCATGATTTTCGGTATTTTTATCATCGGGATTGTCGGCTATTGGGCAGGTTT
Organism: Bacillus sp. FSL R7-0646; assembly: GCF_037969865.1. Lineage (NCBI taxonomy): Bacteria > Bacillati > Bacillota > Bacilli > Caryophanales > Bacillaceae > Bacillus > Bacillus sp. FSL R7-0646. The sequence goes on along the minus strand of NZ_CP150217.1, from coordinate 2,706,398 downwards.
TTTGGCATAACATGTTTTGGGTGTTCTTTTCTTAGCTTTTGAGAAGCAGGTCCATTCGGCCGCAAAAAAGGGGGCGGCTGTTTGGACTTCCTGCCTAAAAAACCGAGTGAAGAAGAGGGGGGGAAAAGTCATGAAAAAGAGAATGATTCAGATGGGGATCATAGGGGCTATGATGTTCCCGGAAGCCTTTTCCGCAGCTGCTGCCGACCCGGACTACTATAACGAGGATCATCGGCCCAAGTATCATTTCACGCCGGAAGCAAACTGGATGAATGACCCGAACGGGATGGTGTATTACGCGGGGGAATATCATCTGTTTTATCAATATCATCCATATGGCTTGCGCTGGGGGCCAATGCATTGGGGGCACGCGGTAAGCAAAGATTTAGTCAAGTGGGAGCATTTGCCGGTCGCACTGTATCCGGATGAAAAAGGAACGATTTTTTCGGGCAGCGCTGTCGCCGATCGGCATAATACTACAGGGTTTCAAACAGGGACGGAGAAGCCGCTCGTTGCCATTTATACGCAGGACCGGAGCGGGGAACAAGTGCAAAGCATCGCCTACAGCAATGACAAAGGCAGGACATGGACGAAGTACTCAGGCAACCCTGTCATTCCAAATCCGGGAAAAAGAGATTTCCGCGATCCGAAAGTCATTTGGCATGAACAGACAAAAAAGTGGGTGATGTTGCTTGCGGGGGGCGATCGAATTCTGATCTATACATCGCCTGACTTGAAGCGGTGGACATATGCGAGCGAATTCGGCGAAGGAGAGGGCAGCCATGGAGGCGTGTGGGAATGTCCGGATCTGTTTGAGCTTCCTGTAGAGGGCAGGCCGAATGAAACGAAATGGGTGATGCAAGTCAGTGTTGGAGACGGTGCTGTCTCAGGAGGATCAGGCATGCAATATTTCGTCGGCAGTTTTGACGGAACAACCTTTAAAAATGAAAACCCGCCGAATCGCGTACTATGGACAGATTACGGCAAAGACTTCTACGCAGCTGTCAGCTGGTCTGATATCCCGAAGTCAGACGGACGAAGGCTTTGGTTAGGGTGGATGAGCAATTGGCAATACGCAAACGATGTTCCCACTTCCCCGTGGAGAAGCGCAATGTCGATCCCGAGAGAAGTAAAATTGAAAGCGTTTTCCGAAGGGCTTAGAATGATTCAAGCTCCGGTAGCGGAGCTGCAGTCGATACGGGGAGCATCGCAAACGTGGAAAAACAAGATCATTTCGCCTCGAAACGGAAATTTGCTGAAAGGGCTGTCAGGCGATGCTTATGAAATCAATGCGGAATTTCAAGTAAATACCGGAGCTGCGGCCGAATTCGGCTTTAAAGTCCGAACAGGGGAAAACGAGTATACGAAAATCGGCTACAGCAAAAACAGCGCTTCACTGTTCGTCGACCGGAGCCAATCAGGAAACGTCTCCTTTAATCCGAACTTTAACACTGGAAAGCATGCGGCCCCGCTGGAACCGGTCGCTGGGAAGGTGAAGATGCGCATTTATGTCGACCGCTCTTCAGTCGAAGTATTCGGCAACGACGGGAGGCAGGTGATCACCGACATTATTTTGCCGGACCAATCCAGCAAAGGGCTAGAAGTATACGCATCAAACGGGTTTGTCAAGCTGAATTCCATGACGGTTCATCCTCTGAAAAAAGTATGGGGAGCGTCGCCCTTTCAATCAAATTTGACCGGCTGGACGACCGTAAACGGTGTATGGGCCGATACGATTGATGGAAAACAAGGGCGCTCTGAAGGAGATTCGTTCATTTTATCTTCAGCAAAAGCAACAGATTTCACATATGAAGCAGATGTCGCGATAAAGGATGGAAATGGAAGAGGGGCAGGGGCTCTCGTGTTTCGGGCCGATCAGGATGTTAAAAACGGATACCTTGCCAATGTGGATGCCAAGCATGACGTGGTGAAGTTTTTCAAATTTGAAGACGGCTCGGCCTCTGTTATTGCCGAACACCGCACACCGATAGAAACCGGCCGGAAATATCACCTGAAAACGGTGGCCCGCGGTGCAAACTTTTATATTTACCTTGATGATCAATTGGTGATAAGCGCCCGGGATTCAACGTTTGCCGATGGAGCCTTCGGTTTGAATGCATGGGATGCGACCGCAGTCTTCCAACATGTTTATGCCAAACGATGATCATGTGGCTGGAATGCCGGGCATTCCAGCCTTTCCTTTAAAAGACGCTGCGGACCAATCCGCCGTCCGCACGCAAGGCTGCACCATTGATCGGCGAAGAAAGCGGACTGCTTAAAAATGTGACAAAGTGCGCGATTTCTTCCGGCCGAATCAGCCTTTGTATGATAGAGGTCGGCCGGTTTTCTTTCATAAACCGCTTTTCCGCTTCTTCGACTGTCAGGTTTTCATCCGGATAGAGGGTCTTCAGCATCGTTTCAACGCCTTCGGTTAAGGTTGAGCCCGGCATGACCGTATTGACGGTCACATTTGTACCTGCCGCTAGCTCTGCCAGGCTCCGGGAAATCGAAAGCTGCATCGTTTTTGTTGCGCTGTAATGAGCCATTTCCTGTGACGGCATAACCGCGGCTTCGCTCGCAATAAAAATGACCCGGCCTTCTTTTTTCTCGATCATGCTTTGCAAATACCTCCGCGAGAGCCTTACCCCGCTCATAATATTCACTTCGAAAAAGCGGAACCAATCCTCATCCGGTATCTCGAAATATTCCGCCGGTTCAAAGATCCCTAAATTATTGACCAGAATATCAACATCCGGGAATGCTGCTAATAGGCTTTGACACCCTTTTTCAGTGCCAAGGTCATAAGGGGCCGCTTGAAGAACAGCCTCGGGAAATTGGCCTTTCAATTCGTCTATTGTTTGGTTGACCTTTTCTTGCCGGCGTCCGTTAATGATGACAGACGCACCTTCTTTCGCAAGTGAAGCGGCAATCGCTTTGCCGATTCCGGACGTCGATCCGGTCACCAACGCTCTTTTTCCCCGTAAATCCAAGTTCATCATTGATCCCTCCGTTTTCTTTTCATTATAAACAGAACAATGTCAAACAAAACATCAATTATGATTATGGAACAGAAGACACCAAAACGGAAGTACGCACTTTTAAGTCATATAGGCACTTTTTTGTGCCTATAGGTATAAGGAGGGAACTTGATCAAAAAAACCCGCCGGCTGTAAACGGCGGGCTTGCTGTTTATGGGAAATTCAATCATAACAAGTAACGGTGATATATGTATCATTCCCTTTAAACAGGACGAGTTCTGCTTGTTTATTCGCACCATCTGTAAAACTGCTGACATCGATCGCCGGACTGTTGCTTTTCGGTCCGACGTAGAAATTTTTTCTTGCGATTTCAGGCGTGCTTCCCGCCCCGTCAACTTCATACAGCGTAAATGTAAAGCCGTAAAAGCTGTTGTTGTGAAAATAAAATTTCCCTCCGCTTGATTTGATGATCGGAGTTTGCGACGTCATGCCGTATGTGCCGATATTATCCCATACACCGGCACCTGCTGCAGTCGCCGAAGAAAAAGGCAAAAGCAAACACGCCAAAGTGAGCAGTAAGGCACCGATTTTGCTGAATTTCATGGCTTGAGCCTCCTTTTGAAGTCATTACATGGGGGATTATATCATCATTGCCAATGAAACGAATGAGGCGTTACTCCCCGACGCCTTTTCTGCACGATGCATTTTTTGTAAGCAGCATCCATAAACTGTCTTTCATTAAGACAAAAGACCGGGGGATAGGCGCTCATTTTGCATGCATATGCTCTTTTTTGCTGGTGTCGATGAAAAATACAAAAAATTTATATTTTTTAAAATTCGCACTTTACAGGTAGGCATAGTATAGATTATATTTAACAATAAAAATAAACCAATTGAAGTGGGAGGCCAACATGAAAAAGCTGATTGTGTTTGTCTTGATAGGATTATTTGCGCAGCTGATAGATGGCGCCTTAGGGATGGCGTACGGGGTGACATCGTCATCATTGCTGCTTGCCTTCGGCATCGCACCGGCGGTTGCGTCAGCATCCGTTCACCTGGCGGAAGTCGTTACAACCGCGGCATCTGGTGTGTCGCATATAAAGTTTGGAAACGTCGATAAACAAACGGTCAAACGACTCGTCATCCCAGGATCGCTCGGGGCATTTCTCGGCGCTTCCTTTTTAAGCAACATTCCGGGTGAGCTTGCGAAACCTTATATTTCAATGTTTCTGCTTGTTCTCGGCGTGTATGTGCTCATTCGATTTCTATTCATGTTTAAAATAGGAGAGCAAAAAAACAATATCAGCCTTTCGGGAAAAAAAGCCGTTCCCCTGGGATTGATCGCGGGTTTTGCCGATGCAACCGGAGGGGGCGGCTGGGGGCCGATTGCCACTCCTGTTTTGTTATCCAAAAAAGGCGTCAGTGCGAGAAAAGTAGTGGGAACTGTTGACACAAGCGAGTTTGCCATTGCCGTTTCGGCAACGTTAGGATTTTTCATTTCGCTCGGCTGGGAAGAAGTCAATTGGCTGTGGGTTGGTGCATTGATGATTGGCGGAATTATTGCGGCACCGATTGCCGCCTGGCTGGTGCAGAAGGTGCATGCCCGATTAATGGGCGTTCTGGTCGGCGGGCTGATCATCCTCGTCAACACAAGAACGCTTATCCATTCGTGGATCGATCAAACAGCATTATATCCGGTTATTTATATTGGAATTATCGCAGTTTGGATATCAGCTATTGTCTATATTGTTGTAAAAATAAGAACAAGTGATCAAACTGCTCAAGCGTTCAATCAGTAACTCTGCGACGGCTTTAGGCTTTCATGGACGTCGCCGTCAACAAACGAATAGATTCCGATCGGACAACCGAAGGGCTCCTGTTAGACTGCCGTTCCTTAAAAAGGAACTGTTAACTAAGAGGATTTTTTATTTTTAAATTTACTTATAGCGAGATCGGCATAGCACCGGTCTCAGCTTGTTTTCATTCCTTTTTTACATCTCTCCGTCTCATTTCTATACAAGGAATGCGGAAGGTGTTCATTAATGAACACCTCCCGCTTGATTGCCGATTGAATGTGGATTTTCCTGGAATTATAATATTTGTGAATGAGTGGATGTGAACAGCCTAACGCATTATTTCGGTATACAATTCCGATGCAGGCTGTTATTTACAAAAACAGAGATGGAGGTTGGATGTATGTCTTCAAAACAAGAGGAGAGCTTCGCCATATTAACTGAGAGAGAATTGTCTTCTGCAGCATTTAAAGATGAGGCGTATGAATTTTACAAGCGATTACGCGCTTCCCGTCCTGTCTGTCCCGTATCGATGGGGGAGCTGGGCGAAGGCTGGCTCATTACGAGGTACGATGATGCGGTCCATATATTAAAGGATGCAAGAGTGAAAAAAAATTACGAAAATGCGTTTACCGAAGAAGAATTAGAGAACTTCTCCGCTCTGGAAAATGAAGAACCTTTATCAAAGCATATGCTCAACGCAGATCCCCCCGACCACGGCCGTTTGCGGTCTCTTGTTCAGAAAGCATTTACTCCCCGGATGGTTTTACAGCTCGAAAACAGAATCCAAAAAATAGCTGATTCCTTATTGGATCAAGTAGAACCGAATCATTCCATGAATCTTGTAGACGACTTCGCTTTCCCGCTGCCGATCATTGTCATCAGCGAGATGCTTGGTATTCCGCTTGAAGATCGGCAAAAATTCAGAGTTTGGTCCCAGGCGGTTATTGATTTTTCTGACACGCCCGAAAGCCTGGAGGAATACAAGTATAAAATAGGCGAATTCGCTGAATACCTGGAATATTTGGTACGCAAAAAAAGGGACGAGCCGGCTGAGGATTTAGTCAGTGCATTAATTCAGGCAGAAAGCGAAGGAACGAAATTAAGCATAGAAGAGCTGTATGCGACGATTATGCTTCTTATCGTCGCAGGACATGAGACAACGGTAAACTTAATAACCAATATGACCTTGGCCTTGCTGAACCACCCTGAGCAACTGGAAAAGCTTCGCCAAAACGCAGATTTAATCGACTCAGCCATTGAAGAGGCGCTCAGATTTTACAGCCCCGTGGAATTAACCACCCTCCGCTGGGCGGCCGAACCGTTTACATTGCACGGCCAGGAGATTAAGAGAAAAGATGTGGTCATCATTTCATTAGCCTCGGCCAACCGCGATTATATGGTCTTTTCGAATGCCGACCGCTTTGATATTGAAAGAAAGGATAACCGCCACCTAGCCTTTGGCCATGGCAGCCATTTTTGCCTGGGCGCACCGCTTGCCCGATTGGAAGCCAAAATCGCCATTCAAACCTTGCTGCGCCGCTTTGAACATATAGAGATTAAAGGCGAAAGGGAGCAGATCAAATGGAAAGGCAACTTTTTGATGAGAGCTTTAGAAGAGCTGCCATTATCTTTTTAAATGATGGGATTTGCGATCAGCTGTGATGTGCTATCTGCCATTTTGGCAAGAGAAGGTATGGAATGTTTTCATCTTGAAAATAGAACATCAGACGATGAGACGTTCATCTCTATCACAAGGCTCATAAAAAAATCGTACTCCCCGATATGACGGGGAGTACTCCTCTTGCCGGCTTAATCTTCTATTGTTATTCAGGTTCGCTTTCACGAATGCCTCCTCTCATATTTTCCTCGCAGGTTTACCGCACAACAGCTTTAACTTTCTTATTGATTTTAATATTTGTAAGTTTCTTGTTTCTGTTTATAATTAGAAACATATGTTAATGTTCCGGCACCTGTTGAAACCGCTTGACAGATGGGCATTCCCGGAATATTATGTGAGGCTCTTTAAAATATACTGGCTAAAGAAGAAAGGTGTTTTTTAATTTGAGAGGATTCATCAAATGGGCAGGATTGGCGATTCTGTGTATTGGCTTGTTTGCGTGTACTTCTAACAGGAATGCCGAAAATGTTCATTATGCAAAAGACGACAGACAAACATTGGATATTTATACACCGCAGTCAAACGAGGGCGAAAAACATCCCGTTCTCATCTACCTTCACGGCGGAGGATGGACAAGCGGCGACAAAAGCAGGGCTGCTTCGAAGCCGGCATTTTTTACGGATAACGGCTATGTTTTTGTATCTGTCAACTATCGGCTTCATCCCGATGTTCAGTATGATGAAATGGCTGATGATGCGGCCAAGGCCGTAAAATGGGTGATGGATCATGCGGACGAGTATCAAATCGATCCGTCAAAAATCAACGTCATGGGACATTCGGCAGGGGGACACTTGGCCGGATTAATTGCCGCAGATTCAACATATTTAAATCGTGTCGGCCTCACGCCGGCCGCACTCAATTCGATTGTTGTTTTAGATGGCCCCTTGGATATGAAACGATTCATCGAAGCGATCCCGTCTTATAAAGAAGTGTTTGGCACAGACGAAAAGGTGTGGACAAAAGCATCGCCGCTCTCATACATAAACAACTCAAAATTGCCGCCGGCCTATCTTGTGACCCGCTGGGAAGACCCTGCCGTTTACAAGTTCGCGGAAACCGCAAACAAAGCGAAGGCAACGGAATTTGTGTATCAAGTCAACAGCTTATCTCACAGTGATTTAAACAAGATGTTCGGCTCTCCAGATGCACCGGCAGAAGCGCAGAATCTGACAAAAGCGGTTATGGCGTTTTTAGAGAAGGAAAATAAATAGATCAAACGGCCGACTCGGCTTCCTACATGTACTTGCTGAAAGGATATAAACAGCTGTTAAACTAGCAGAGAAAGGCCGAAAATGTTAAATTCGGCCTCTTCTCACACTTGGCACCCCCTTACTCATAAGACATCGATCTGAAAATTCCCAAAATATAAACAAAACATTAATAAAATCAAGCCATTTGATTAACAAATTTACGATACGATCATATAGAACTTGATGATTGGGAAAAGCATTTTGAGAGAAGATTAAGAGCAAGGGAGATATGATGTGAGAATGAAACGATTAAGGATGAGGAAGCATTTACTGATAGCTGTCTGTACTTTGGCACTTCTTCTAAGTTCCCCGATTGTAAGCGATGCGAGCCCGGCAACTAAACCAACAACTGCAGATTCGCCGCAATCTTCCGGATTTTTCGTAGACCATTACAAAAATAATATCTCTGCCAATACGACGGCGGAATCCAATCCTGTCATCGGCCTGCTTTCCGAATTTAATAAACTTTGGACTCCCGGAAAGACATGGAATACCGGTACTAAACTGAACAGCAGGGTGCTGGATGCCAACATTCAAAAAGTCGTGGATATTGCTGAACGCCGCACGATGCTTGAGGAAAATGCTGCCTATTTTGATGATCGGCGGAGCCAGAGCTACAGTATAATTGACGGCCTCGGCAAGCTTGCCGGCGTCTATCGAATGAACGCGGGAGCGACGACAACGATCACCAGCATTCCGGCAGATGCCTCGATTAGAAAATACAATGATGAAGGAACCAATTCGGGCAGCACCAGCTCTGAACTTGGAAATGTCGTAAGTTTGGTCAATACTTTACGCGGCAACTATTCTTCATCGAATCCGGCTAAAAGCTATTTCAACTATCCCCGCCCGTTTCGCTGGAAAGACAATTCGATCATTGTTCCAACGCTTATCCCCGTCATCAATCCTGATCCGAACAAAGACGGAGGTTTTCCAAGCGGACACACGAACGCCGCATATCTCAGCGCTTTTGCTATGGCCTATGCGATACCGGAGCGTTATCAGGAGCTGCTGACTCGCGCTTCAGAACTCGGTCATAACCGGATTGTTGCCGGTATGCATTCCCCGCTGGACGTCATGGGGGGACGAGTAATGGCAACAGCTTTGTCTGCAGCAATCCTGTCTGACCCCGCAAATGAAAGATTGAAGAAAACGGCTTTTGATGAAGCCCGCCGTAAATTATTAACGCAAACCGGTACAGCTGAAGACAGATACAGCGATTATGAGAAGAATAAAAAACAATATACGGAACGATTGACATATGGATTTCGACAAATGAACAAAACCGCCAAACCAATGGCAGTTCCAAAGGGAGCCGAAGTCCTGCTGGAAACACGTTTTCCTTACCTTGACAAAAAGCAGCGCCGTTCGGTTTTAGCCACTACCGGTCTTCCGGCCGGCTACCCTGTTCTTGATGATCGAGAAGGATGGGGAAGGCTTAATCTCTTTTCCGCGGCAGATGGGTATGGGGCTTTTACCAAAAATGTTACCGTGACCATGGATTCCGCAAAAGGCGGCTTCCATACAGCCGATCGCTGGCGCAACGACATCTCCGGCACCGGAAAGCTGACCAAAAAAGGGACAGGCGCTTTGAAGCTGGAAGGGGATAATACATATTCCGGCGGTACACGGATTGATCAAGGAACACTTGAGGGCGGTTCGGAGACAGCTTTCGGGAGAGGTGATGTTGCACTAAACGGAGGCATCCTTAAGGAAGATGCGCCGGGAAAACTGATCATCGAAGGAGACTACAAACAATCTGCTAAAGGAATACTTGAACTTCAGCTCAGCGGCAAAAAAGATCAGTTGAAAATTAAGGGAAAAGCAAGATTGAAAGGGACATTGCGTCTCAATTTTACGGACAATTACGTACCGGCTGACGGATCGGCGATCATAACCTTCCGCAAGCGTCATGGATCATTTTCTTCCGTCGAGACCAGTGGATTGCCAAGCAAGTATAAAGTGAAGATCATCTATAAATCCAACAGTATTCAGTTGAAAGTTGAGCAAAAGGGGAGAAGCTGATCTGCAAGAGGATTCACTCAAAAGCTGCAAGCTGGCGCATACTGCCGCCAGCTTGCTTTTAGTTTTGATGAAATCACAGCCAGAATGGCTGTACATCTTGAATGGGGAATCTTAAAAAATAGTCGGCACCATTCCCCCGTCCATACGGATCGGGGACCCTTTAAATGCGGATGCATAGGGACTGCATACAAATGCAGCCAGTCTGCCGATTTCAATAGGCTTGATAAATCGCTGTATTTCGGATTGAGGCAGGTTTGTCGTCATAAATTTCTTCTCTTTTTCTGAAAAAGTCATCCCTTCATCGGGGTACATTCCCTCAATGATTTGCTTCACATTCTCAGAGAGCGTCGGCCCCGGCATGATCGTATTGACTGTCACTTCTGTTCCGATTGTTAATTTTGATAAGCTTTTTGACAATGATAATAGCATTGATTTTGTCATACAATACTGAGGCATCTGGCCTGAAGGCATCATCGCTTCTTCACTTGCGATAAAGATGATGCGGCCAAAATCACTTTTCAGCATTTTAGGCAAATAAAATTTAGATAAACCGTTTGCAGCCAGCACATTGGTGCGGAAGTATTTTTCCCATACTTCATCGTCAACGTCCTCATATTGCATCAGTTCATAAATGCCCATATTGTTTACTAAAATATCGATTTGAGGGTGTTTTTTAAATAAAGCTTCCCTTTGCCTAATATCCACAATATCAGCCGCGGCGTTTTGGGGAAAGGTGTCAGGAAAAGCTGATTTTATTTCATTGACTGTTCGTTCTGCCTCTTCCTCATTTCGTCCGTTAATGAGTACATGAACACCTTCTTTGGCAAGTTCAATAGCGATGGCTTTTCCTATACCTTTCGTCGATCCGGTAACTAAAGCTGTTTTATTTTTTAATCCCATATCCATTAAACATTTCTCCTATTCTAGTTAAATCCATTCAGCCGGGTCTTCTTACGCCAATTAGAAGGAGTCTCGCCTTCCCAAAGGCGGAAGGCCCGGTAGAACGAGTTCTGATCTTCATATCCGATCAGAATGGCCACTTCTTTAATATCGAGCGAAGGGTCTGCCAAGTACTCCCGCGCCTGCTCATGTCTGACTTGGATCAACAGCTGTTTGAAGCTAGTGCCTTCGTCAGTAAGCCGGCGCTGCAAGGTGCGGCCGCTCATTCCCAACTCGCTCGCAACAGTCTGAATGTCGGGGTGCCCTCCTGGAAGCGTGCGTTTCATGATCCACTTGACCGCTCCGCTGATTGAAAGGCTATTTTGCTGATCATTCAACGATTGATCCAGCACGGGAGTCAAAATCTCCAGCAACTCCGCGTTATACGAGACAAAAGGGCGGTCAAGATCTCCTCGATTCAGCGTCAGCCGGTTCCGAGCTGCACCGCTCCGGATGCGGCAGCCGAAGTATGCTTCAAGCGCCTGCATGTCGCCCATTGGGTGTGCAAACTCGACCGACTTCGCTGTCAACGGCTGACCTGTGCCCCGGCGCCCGAGTTCCAGAAGAAATGCCAGTGTAATGCCAATCAAGAGCGGCGGACCGGGTAGCTTATCATCCAACCATTCCAGTTCGATTGCGCAGTGCTCATCTTCTTCGGTGATACGCAGGCTTTCAGGAGGGCATAATTGTTTGTAGCGGGCCATTCGTTTTAGCGCGCCGCGGTAGTCACGGGCATGGTAAGCCGCTAATACGGCCGGAGGGTAATGTGCCGGCTCAAAGCCGGTCGCAAGCTTGATGATTCCTTTGGAAACGTCATCAACAAGGTCGGAATACGCCTGCCAGATCGCGAAGTATTGGGCGGCGGTGACAACTGGTTCAGTCATCACGGTGAGCGGCAGCCGGGCTTTTCGAAGCACATCAGGGGCGTTAATTCCTAATTGACGCAATCCTGCCCAAAATCCTGCCGGGAATTTAATTCGAGTATGAGACATCTTGAGCACTCCTTTAACTTTCTGCACCTTCGCTCGTTTGGTCGTCATTCTGTCCAGCCTTGTTGGCGGGACAGTTATAACTTTACCTAACCATTGTCGATCTGTAACTAGCAAAGAGCGACATTTAACTTGCCGATCACGCCGAACGTGTCAGCCCGCCATATGCGTACGAAGGCTGTGACAGGCAGGCGCCTTTAATCTATCATGTCCTTCGAATAGGAGGGGATTCAAACAGCACAAACATTTCTTTTCCTTGAATGGACAAATTAAGTTCTATAGGACAACAAGCGGGGAAAATCTCCCGGCTGTAAAATCATCCCTTCCCGATAGCGGGATTTCCTTTTCCCATCACATGTTTTCTTGCAATGAAAAAGAGGAGGACGGCAACAAAAAACTCGGAAAGCGGCAAGGATAGCCAAACTCCCGTGACGCCAATAAACTTTGGCAAAATCCAAAGCAGGATGAACAGGGACACGAAGCTTCGCAATATAATGATAACAACCGATGAGCCGGCCCGGCCAATAGATTGAAAGTAACTCATATAGACAAAGTTATAGCCAAGGAAGGTATAGCCGATAAAAAACAGGCGGATTCCATCGATGGCCAGCTGCTGGATTTCGGTTGATTCTATTCCGAATAAGCCTACAAGGAATGGGGCAGCCCCCCAGCCGATAACGAGCAAAAGTATGCCCAGGATTACGGCGGTCTTCTCCCCAATCTTCATGCTGCTTTTGATTTGTTCGGTTTCTTCAGCACCATGATAATAGCTAATCATGGGCTGAAGTGCCATTTCAATGCCGAAGAAGGACAGGAACATGAACCCGTGAAGGTAGTTAATGACCGAGAAGGCAGCGACTCCTTCCGTGCCTGCCAGGCTTGCCATTGCCAAGTTGTATCCTGTAACAAATACGAGGAGCCCGGCCTCTGCCAGAAAGCTTGGAAACCCGATGGCAAAGATGTGCATAAGGGATTTCCAAGACCACTGAAACGCCGGCCTTCTCAGTTGCGCTTGACGGTTGAAGAAGTGCAGGGATAATACAAGCAGTCCGGCGAATCCGCCAAGCACCGTTGAAATCGCAGCGCCTGTTACCCCCATGTCCAAAATCATGATCGTATAAAAATTCAGAATGATATTCACAATCGATGTCGTTGCAAGAGCCATCATCGAAAGCTTCGGACTGCCGTCATTCCTTACAAAAATACTTAAGACCTGTTCTAATGTAATGACCCAGCCGAATAAAAACATGACACTTAAGTACTCTATGACAAAAGAAGAGGTGTCGGAGTTGGCACCAAGCCATATCGAAATGGTTTGAATGTTGAGAATCCCGAATACTCCTAAAAGCACGCTGATGATAAGCGCCAAGAAGAGAGCCAATGAAAAAATGCTGCTGGCCTTCTTGGGGCGATTCTCCCCGATGCTGATGGAGTACTTTGTTGCTCCGCCTATCCCAATCCAAAGAGCGATGGCCATAATGAGTGAAATAACCGGATAGGAAAGGTTCACTCCAGCCAGTGCTGCGGTTCCAATGCCATTGCCTACGAACAGGCCATCAATTAAAATATTCGCTGACATCAGGATTAATCCAAGCGTTGCAGGGACGAAATATTTAAAAAACACTTGATTTACTGGTAATTTCATGAGCTGCTGATGTGTTTCTGTCATCATGTATTCCTCCTATAATGAGCTACAGGAGTATTCTAAACCTTCAAGTTACTTGAAGGTCAATCAAAACTCTTTGTTACCGGAATTTGGATTAAAGTGACATAACGAGCTGACTCCTTGATCACAGCATCATCAAGAAATGAGATTTCAACAGGGATTCCCGCCAGCTCGTATTCCTTCTCTTTCAGCTGGCTTAAAACGAGCTGATAACTTTTCCTGATGTCCTCGTAGGGACCAATATGGGGGTAACTCGCATACAACCCTTCGTTTAAATAGTCTTCACTGTCTTCCTCGTGCAGCAATTCAAATACGCCGATATATTTTACCGGTCCTTCTTGCTTCAAGCTCTCCATATCAACGATTGTTCCAATGTCTCCGGTGAAGAAGCCGTTATTCTCAATCGACTGGCTTGAAAGCGTTTCTTTATCCTTTAAATAAATGTCGTCGCCTTCCTCCATCAGGTCGACAGGCTTGTCAAAATACAGGTAGGAAATAGCCCGTTTTGGGAAATACTGAAATGTTAAAGCAGGATGTTCGGCAAGTTTTATTCCTTCTTCGATTGTGGAAATTTTGTTCTCGATTCTCGCCGCGTTGCGTTGGAGACGAAAAATTTCCGCTCTGACTTCCTCAAGCTTTTTCTTCAAAATTTCCATCGTTGTTTCCGGAGTCCTTTGATCTAACTGATGCTGAATATCTTTTAACGAAAATCCATTTTTCCTTAAAAAAATAATCGTATCCAGGATCTGAAATTGTTCAACACCATAATATCGATAAGATGTTTCAGGATCGGTATACTTTGGCCTGAACAGCCCGATTTCATCATAGTAACGCAGAGTCGATGCAGGCAGCTTGAAAAGTCTTGCTACTTCTCCTACACGGAATCGATTGTTCATCATGTTTCACCTCATCTGTTCGTTTTAGTGATATCACCAAATACAGAGCTATTCGGTTATCGGAATTATGTATTAAGTCTACTATTGACATTAGGTGAAAATACATGCCTGGTCAATAAGGAGGCCCAGTATCCCTAAGCAATCTGTTCGATGCAAAACAATTCTTTTTGCCAAACCAATCTATTGAGGATTTTTAAAAATAAATGAGGGCTCCATCATTGGAAGCCCTCATTTGCCATATTTTTTTCACTGCGAATAAAAAAATCTGTATACAGTTTGATTAAAGAAGCTCATTCAGGAAAGCTCCCGGCTAATTTATTGCCGAACCGCTCTTGTTCTGATCGAACGAAAGCGCGGGTGTTCTGCCAGTATGGAACGCTTCATTTCTTGTACAACCGGGTGGTCTGACTTTAAAAAACGATGTTTATCGTAAAGTCCGGCCAATTGGCCGTGGTCTAATACACCTAGTGTATCACTCAATTGATAGGCGGCTTTTAAATCATGTGTGATAAAAAAATAAGACATTCCGAAATCGTCTTTGAGCTCTTTTAATAAACCCAATATAAGCGTTTGGGTTACCATGTCCAGGCTGCTGACAGACTCGTCTAATACGATCAGCTTCGGCTTGAGCGAGACCGCTCTTGCAATATTAATCCGCTGCAATTGGCCGCCGCTGAACTGGTGCGGATATTTTGTTAAATCCTTTTCAGTTAAGCCTACTCTTTCCAAGAGCTCGATAATGGTCCGTTTTTTCTCAGCGATTGTGAGCCTTTCATAGTTTTCTAGCGGTTCTGCTAGAATTTGTTCAGCCGTCATTCTCGGGTTGACGGAAGAATAGGAGTCTTGAAAAACAGCTTGAAGGTCGCGGCGGATTTTCCGCCGGATTGACTGATCTGCTTTATAGAGATCATGTCCTTGAAAAAAGATTTGCCCCGATTGCGGCCGCTCCAAACCAAGCATCACTTTTCCCAATGTGCTTTTCCCGGCTCCGCTCGGTCCAACCATGCCTAAGCATGCGCCTTCCTCAATCGAAAAGCTGACATTGGAAAGGACTTGTTTCGATTGAATTTTCCACTTGAATAATTTGCGCGCTGTATAATGATGAGTGACTTCTTTCACTTGTAATAAACTCACTTGTTCACCCCATCTCAAATGCCGGCCTTCCTCATACTGACTCAAGTCGCAAGTTGATCCACCGGCAATGTCAACCGTGCACTTAATAGCTTCTTAGTATATTCATGCTTTGGTTCATCAAACAGCTGAAACACATCTCTATTTTCTACAATTCTCCCATTCTGCATCACAGCAACTTCATCCGCCATTTCAGCAATAACGCCGAGGTCATGAGATATAAGCAAAATCGCCGTGCCGAAGTCAGAACGCATGCCGTCTAAATATTTCAGCACCGTCTTCTGATTATACACGTCGAGCGCAGTGGTAGGCTCATCCGCGATGAGAATGGCAGGCTTTAAGCATGATGCAATTGCAATCATGACCCGTTGAAGCATTCCGCCGCTTAATTGAAAAGGATAAGAATGTAAAAGTTTAGCAGGGTGGGGTAGGTTCACATGATGCAATGCTTCGGTCGCAAGCTCTTTCGCCTGTTTCTTGCTAAAAGATGTATGAGAGCGAATCGATTCGGTCATTTGCTGTCCTATCGTAAAAACGGGTGTAAAAGCGTTCATCGGATTTTGCATGATATAGGCAATATCTTTGCCGCGGATTTTACGCATTTCCTTATCTGCTAATCCGTTCAATTCACGGCCTCGCAATGCAATACTTCCTTCCACCTTAGTTGTTTTTGGATCAAGCGTCTGAAGAATAGACATGCTTGTTACCGTTTTTCCGCAACCGCTCTCACCAATCAGACCAAGGACTTGGCCGCGCTTCAAATCAAAATTGATGTCTTGCACAAGGGTTGAATGTCCTTTTTGGTTGTTAACCTGTACATGCAAATCTCTGACTCGAAGCACCGTTGATTGTTCTGTTCCCAACTTCCTCATTCCTTTTTAAAATCGACGTTTGACACCGTATTGATCTGATAAGGCTTCGCCCAATAAATTGAATGTCACAACCACAATCATGATCATCACCCCTGGATAAATCATTAACTCGGGATTCGACCGAATATACGATTTACCTTCATGAATCATCGCTCCCCATTCAGCCGCCGGGGGCTGGACGCCCAAGCCGAGAAAAGACATAGCCGAGATATCCATAATGGCCCAGCCCATTTCCAACGTACCGATGACGACGAGGGGAGGGAGGACATTAGGGATGATATGATTTTTAATGATTTTCCATTGTGAAGATCCATTGATTTTTGCCGCCGCAATAAAGTTCTCCTCTTTCAGACTCAGCACCATTCCTCTGAAAATTCTCGCATAATAGACCCATTGCACAAGCATGAGGGCCAGAATGACTTGAGGAAGTCCGGGGCCGAAAATGCCCACGAGGCCAAGAACTAAAATTAAGTTCGGAAAGGCCATTACACCATCGCAGCATCTCATTAACAGCTGGTCAATCCAGCCGCCTTTATACCCTGAAATCGTCCCGACAATGAGGCCGATAACGAGGGAGGAAATGAAAATAAGCATCGCGAATCCCAAAGAAATCCGGGCGCCGTACAAAAGGCGGGATAAGTTGCATCTTCCCAGATGATCAGTTCCTAAAGGAAATTCCCAGGATGGAGGCTGCAGCTTATATACCATATGGACATCAGCAGGATGGTGCGGCGCAATCCAAGGGGCGAATACAGCGATAATAAAAAGGATGGTTAATATAGTGGTGCATACCGTAATCACTTTTTGGCCTTTGAATATCCTGCGTATACTTATCATCATCGATGCTGCCCTTCTTTCCTTGAAATGCGCGGGTCAATATACATTTGAATGAGATCAACAATTAAGTTGCTCAATATAAAAAAGGTAGCGGCTAAGAACACATAGCATTGAATGACAGGGATGTCCCGATTGAAAATGGCCTCAATAAAATAACGGCCAAAGCCGGGCCAAGAAAAAACGACTTCAACAATAATTGTGCCGGTAAGCAGCTTGCCAAGATTCATTCCCAGACCCGTAATCATCGGAGAAATGGCCATTCGCAATACATGTTTGGCCATAATGTTCAACTTCGCTATTCCTCTTATGCGTGCAAATTGAACATATGGTTCCTGCAGGTTTTCGATGACGCTTGCACGGAGCAGCCTTGTATACATCGCAATTAAAGGAAGCGCCAATGTCATAGACGGCAGTACGAGATGCTGCCATGTCCCAGCGCCCTCTACCGGGAAAAGGTCTAATTGAACAGAAAAGAAAAAAACCAGCATATACCCTAACCAAAAAGTTGGGATGGATGCCCCGAAAAAGGAAATGAAGCGGCTGATATGATCAACTGCACCATTTCTTTTGATTCCCGCTAAGAAGCCGAGCGGCACACTGACAAGCACCGCAATCAATAAACTCCCAAGCGCAAGTTCGACCGTTGCCGGCATTCGGTGTGCCACTTCGTCCCAAACCGGCTGGTTTGAAACATAAGATATGCCAAAATCAAGCTGGCATATCTTCAAAACAGAGTTTACATATTGAATAAAAAATGGCTGATCCAAGCCAAACTCATGTCTTTTTTGCGCTAAAATTTCATCAGTTGGCTGGATATGCGCTGCGGCTAAGTATGCTTCAGCTGGGTCAACCGGCGAGAGATGAATCATTCCAGTTGTCAGAAGTGCAGCTAAAAGAAAAACTGGAATAATCGACATGATTCGTTTCAATATATAGTTGCCCATAAAAGCCTCCTAGTGTTGCTGCTTGACGCGAATGCCTGTAAATGGATGTTCGTCACGGTTAGCAGGGAACGTAAAGTCGGTGATATTCTTTTGATATATCGCCGTCTTTTTAATGTAAGAAACAGGTACGATGGCTCCCTGGTCTTGAAGTGATTTTAAAATAGATGAGTAATGCTCCTGCCGCTCTTTTTCATCAGTCGTTTGAGGCACCTTTGCCATCTGTTTGATTAGCTCGTCCTTGTTTGGATAGGCTGAGATCGCTTCATTAAATCCGAATCCTTTGGACGCGACAATGTTTAAAAATGTATGCGGGTCATAAGGCGCACCATAGTTGCTAAAGAAGTTCATATCAAACTCATTTGCCTTAAACCGTTTGACTTGGGTTGCCAATTCTACGCCTTCAAGATTCAGCTTTACCCCGATCGCTGCCCATTCTGCCTGCAGCGTTTCAGCCATTGTTTTTTGAATGGATTCAGCTGAATCATACATTAAACTAAATTCAAGAGGCTTTCCGTCTTTCTCGCGCACGGTCTTGCCATTCGGAAGCTTCCAGCCGGCCGCATCTAATAACTCTTTTGCTTTTTCTGTATCATAGTTGATTTGCTTTACATCAATATCAGACGTGTATGGGAAGTCTGTCGGCAAAATATGATCTGCTTTTTCTTCTAACCCTGAGGTGATGCCTTTCACCATGGCTTCTTTGTCAAAACCGTATTGCAGGGCCTGCCGCACGCGCTCATCAGAAAGCTGTTCTTTTTTCGTATTCATGACGAGCTGTCTCGTCGCCACGGGTTCAGAAAGGCTTGTTTCATATTGACCTGTCGATTGCAGCTGCTTGTATGCATCCAAACTGATAACGCCTTCGCCGTAAATGAGGTCAAGCTCGCCTTTTTCAAATGCTAGCACCCTTGTTTCGGCATCTGGGATAACTTTCACTTTGATTTTCTCGACTTTTGGCTTTTCACCCCAATAATGTTCATTGCGTTTAAAAACCGCATATTCATCAGCTTTATGCTCTTCCAATACCCATGGGCCCGTACCAACCGGTTTTTCGACACCCTTTGATGTATCGCCGTCCTCAGGGAAGCCCGCTTCTCCCAAAAACCGGACCGGCCGTACAACGGCTAGTTCCTGAATGGTCGGGTAGTATGGTTCAGTCAATTTTAATTTAAATGTATGGTCATCGATCACTTCTGTTTGGGCTATTTTTGAAATAAACCCTAACCAGCTATGTAATTCAGTATGTTTTAAAATGGAGTCAAAATTCTTTTTCACAATTTTCGCATCAAACTTCGTTCCATCTGAAAATGTTACATTCTTACGCAAATGAAACGTATATACTTTACCGTCACTTGATATATCCCAAGATTCGGCTAAATGCGGTTTAAGCTTTCCTCCCGCTTCATAGGTAACCAAAGGTTCATATACCATCGACTGGGCAAATAATTGGGAAGGATTATACACATGCGGATTCATTTCGCCTATATCTCTAGGCCAAGCCATTGTGACCAAGTTTTCATGAGTTTTCTCTGTTGAATTTCCTGAGGTTGTACATCCGGCTAATAAAATAGAAAAGGCGAGCATTAATATAAAAATAATTTTAATTTTCAAACTAATCCTTCCGCTCATCATGCTTTGTTTCCTCCTAAATGAAGTTGATAATCATTTTCATTTTATGCAGGGGGCATACCCTTGTCAATGTAAGATATAGGAACTATCTAAATGCTGCGGAATAGGGAGCGGCGGCAACCCATGAAGAACGAGCGGAAAGGGGGAAGCGGCAAAATCGAAGTGGGCGAAGCATGAACTTTTTATTAAAATGGATTGTAAAAATGGAGCAATCAAAGTACACTTAATGATAATGATAATCATTTGCGTTTGGTGTTTGTGAACTCATGACATATACCGGGAGTGAAGAGCGATGAGCAGAAATGAATTGTTTGATGTGACCGTTATCGGCGGAGGTCCGGCTGGGTTATATTCCGCCTTTTACAGCGGACTGCGGGGAATGAAGGCAAAGATTATTGAATATCAGCCGATGCTGGGCGGAAAGGTTCACGTTTATCCTGAAAAAATGATCTGGGATGTCGGGGGATTAACGCCTATTTCCGGAGCCAAGCTGATAGAACAGCTGGTGCAGCAGGGGTTAACGTTTCATCCTGAAGTGCTGCTGAATGAGAAAGTCGAATCGATTGCCCGCAATGAAGAAGGGTTGTTTGAATTACATACGGCTGCCTCAGGTGTGCATCTTTCCAAGACGGTCATCGTTGCCGTGGGCGGCGGCATCCTCAATCCGCAAAAGCTTCAGATAGAAGGCGCAGAGCGTTTTGAAGTGTCCAATCTGAATTATACGGTTAAGTCACTGCAGCATTTTAAAGATAAAACGGTCATTGTATCCGGCGGCGGCAATTCGGCTGTCGATTGGGCCAACGAACTCGAACCTGTAGCGAAAAAGGTCTACCTCGCTTACCGCAAAGATGCGCTCAGCGGGCATGAGGCCCAGGTGGATCAGCTTCTGAACAGCTCGGTGAGCTGCTTCTTTCATACAGAGATTACCAAGCTGATCGCTTCGGAAGATCATGAGGTGATCGAACGGGTCGAGCTCACGAACGCTCAAACAGGTGAGGTGATGGAACTGCCTGTCGACGAGGTGGTTATCAACCACGGATATGAACGCGACACCTCACTTCTGGAGAACAGCCGCCTTGATGTTACCCGAGTGGATGACTATTATATTGCAGGTACTTCCAACTGCCAGTCTTCCGTGCCCGGTCTGTATGCGGCGGGGGATATTGTGCATTACGAAGGCAAGCTGCACCTGATCGCCGGAGCGTTTCAAGATGCGGCAAACGCGGTCAACAGCGCCAAGCGATTTATCGATCCCGAAGCGCACAAGAGTGCGATGGTGTCGTCGCATAATGAGGTTTTCAAAGAGCGCAACCGCGAGCTTGTCAAGAAGATGTTCGTGTAGATAAGGAATATTTTTCACCCGCGGGAGCGGCTGATTCGTCAAAGAGGATCTTGGACATATGGCAAGATCCTCTTTTTATTTAAACCAGCCTTTTTCCTTTGAACGAGTAATGGCTTCAATCCGATTTTTCACCTCAAGCTTTTCAAGAATCATTGAGATATAATTTCGCACGGTTCCGCTTTTGATGCTGAGTTCTTGGGCGATTTCTTTTGTGTTTTTTCCGTCAGCCACAAGTTCAAGCACTTCTTTTTCTCTATCTGTGAGGGGATTGGCCTCACTGTACATGTCTTCCATCAGTTCAGGCGCATAGATCCGCTTTCCTTTCATGACGCTGCGGATGGCGCTCGCAAGCTCTTCGCTTGGGCTGTCCTTTAACAAATAGCCTTTAACACCTGCTTTAATGGCTCGCTGAAAATAGCCGGGGCGGGCAAAAGTGGTTAAGATAATAATGTTGCAGCCTGTATCCTTTAATTCCTCAGCAGCTTCAAGCCCCGTCTTTCCGGGCATTTCAATGTCCATAATGCATATATCAGGCCGATGTTTTTTTGTGAAATCAACGGCATCTTGTCCGGTAGTGCCTTTGCCGACGACTTCCATATCATCTTCTAAGTTCAGAAGCGATCCTAAAGCGCCCAAGAGCATCTGCTGATCTTCCGCAATAAATATACTAATCATGTAAGCCATCCTTTTTTTTATTTTGAGTTGTTAGGAATTGACATGGTAAGCTTGGTGCCGTTTTTTGTATCAATGTGTAGGCTTCCGTTTGCAAATTCAAGCCGTTCTCTCATGCCAAGCAAGCCGTGTCCTTTTGAAAAGCACTTCTCTTCACCTTGAAACGTTCCATCGTCAGTCACTGTAATGACAACCTCCTTCCAGAGCTGCTGGATGTCAACGCGGCAGGTCTTAGCCTGGCTGTGTTTGACGACATTAGTGACAGCTTCCTTCAAGCACATGCTCAATATGTTTTCATTAAGCAATGAGATATTTTCCGGCAATTTATCTTCTTCATAGATGAACGCAATGCCGGCTGCTTCAAGAATTTGTTTGATGTTTATGATTTCATCCTTGAGCCGGATGCCTTTCATGGAGGATACGATTTTTCTGACTTCATTTAAAGAAGTTCTCGCAGTTTGCTGAACGCTTTTCAGTTCACGCGCGGCTTGATCGGGATCTTTGTAAATTAATTTTCTCGCCAAGTCGCTTTTTAAACCGATAAGAGACAGCTTTTGTCCAAGTGTATCATGGAGGTCGCGGGCAATCCGCTGCCGTTCTTCTAATTTTACCAAATTGGCAATCCGTTCATTAGCATACTCGAGCTTTTCTTCCAGGCGTTCACGCTCCTTGCGGCTTCTAATGCTGAACGGCAATAAAATCGCACTGATGAGGGTGATGACCACAAAGGGAATTTGTGTCAGAAAAAATTCCTTTTTTAACACGAGACTGAAGTTGGCAGCGACGGCTGCGCTTATTAAGTGGACGTAATATAAAATATGAAAAGGGGCCCGTTTTTTAATGTTCCCTATAAAATATGCGATAAAAAAAGCAAAATAAATATAACTGAACATCATAATCGAAGCGGTTGAAATGCCGATTAAAATAAACGCCCACAAATAAACGTCCCAGCCTTTTGAGACAAAAGCAAATCTGTATACCGCAAAAAATAAAAGCGTCAAAATGATGCCGACGACGATAACAAGTGTAGATGATGATTGCATGATAAAGTAGAAGGGAAGGATGAAAAATATTGTCCATATATACGGCGAGATCCCGTTCAGTTTTTGAAATGTAAAATGTTTTTTGAACATGTTATAACCTCATTTTCAGCTTTTCATCTTTAGAGTAACTTTACCATTGCCGGAGCCTGATTGCATCATCGGACAATAAAAAGGAAGTCTTCTTGTTGATATAAGAAGACCTCCTTATCGTCAGGCGTTCTTCCGCAGCTTCTGTTTTTTCGTTGAATCCGGCGAAGGATGGGAAGATGTTTGTTTCATGTCCCGAAAGGTTACAAATTGCTTTTTTTCTTCATCCCAAAGCCGGAACGCGAGTGATTGCAGGCTTGTTTTCAAAGTGATGGTCGGGACGTTTTTTAAAGGTTCGTGCTGTTCATGTGCGGTTTCAAGTTTATAGTTAGGCACCTTTGGACTGAGATGGTGAACATGGTGGTACCCGATATTGCCTGTAAGCCATTGAAGCAGTTTCGGGAGTTTATAAAACGAACTTCCTTCCACAGCGGCCTGAACATAGCTCCAATTTTCATCCGCTTCAAAATAAGAATCTTCAAATGTGTGCTGAACATAAAACAGCCAAACGCCGATCGAACCTGAGATCAGAAAGATCGGACCTTGTACGAGCAAAAATGATTGCCAGCCAAAAATCAGGCAGCAGACAGCAGCCAATGCCGCGATTGCAAGGTTGGTGAGGTATGTGTTCACACGCTCTTTCCGTCTTGCTCCTTTTTTGTTAAAGCGGTTTGTGATCAGAAAGACATAAATCGGTCCGAGAATAAACATGATAAACGGATTTCTGTAAAGTCTGTATGCGATTTTTGTGCGCAGAGGTGCGGCTTTATATTCATTTACCGTCAGCAGCCAGATATCGCCTGTTCCGCGTTTATCCAGGTTGCTGCTTGTCGCATGATGAATCGAATGGCTGTGCTGCCATTGAAGATAAGGAAATAAAGTCAGAACGCCTGTTAAAAAGCCAAGAATGTGGTTAAGGCGTTTTTGTTTAAAAAAGGAAAGATGGCAGCAGTCGTGAAAAATAATGAAAATTCTCGTCAAAAACCCTGCGGCAATCACCGTTATTCCTAATGTAAGGAGGTAGGAGACATCGAGGCTGAGGTAGGCAAGAAACCACAGTCCGAAGAAAGGAATAAACGTATTGAAGAGCTGAATCAGACTGTTTTTGGTATCAGGCTGGGCAAATGCAGCAACCTGTTTTGTTAACTGTTTTTGTTTGTGTGTGGTGGTTTGTTCAGTCATAGTAAAGTTATCCTCTCATAAATGGGTCTTAAGTTAAGTTTACGGCACAGAGAGATGTCTTTGTAGTAGCACACATCATGCTTCAAACATGACACTTGTCATGTTTCCTTCACCAAATGGATAAGAAGATTGACAATGACATGATGGGCAAATCCGCATGATGATATGGTGAATAATGGAATCTGCAAAAACGCGATGATTGATTAGTTAAACAAAGTTCTTTTACAATGATGTGATAGATGTTCATTGTTTAGTCATTTCATAAGGGGAGAATTCATATGTCACGAATGGAAAATAAAACATTTAATTGTGAGAAGGAGCTGACGCTCAACATTATCGGCGGAAAGTGGAAAATGCTGATTTTGTGGTTTTTAGGAAAAGAAGGTACGAAAAGGTTCGGAGAATTAAAAGCTTTGATGCCCGGCATTACGCAAAGAATGCTGGTGAATCAGCTGCGTGAATTAGAAGAGGATCATATTGTACATAGGGAAGTATATCCGGTTGTCCCCCCAAAAGTTGAATATTCCCTAACGAAACAAGGAGAAAGTTTAATGCCTATATTAGAGGCGATGTATGAATGGGGTAAAAATTATATAGAAACGAACTTTTCAAAAGATGATGAATAGAATGGTTGACTTTAAGATACTGTTTTGGAGACAGTATCTTTTTCTATACCATATGAGGAAAAGTATAGTATGTAAAAAAAAAGTGCGTACTATTAATGGAATTTTCCCCTTGTTATACTCTTGATGTAACAAAATATGAAAAGAATAATCCGCGGAATTCTTAATTCAAACAGGAGTGATTGTAAGTGGAATTACAGTTAGCATTAGATTTAGTCAATATACCGGAAGCCATCGAAGTAGTAAAAGAAGTAGAAGAATACATTGATATTGTAGAAATCGGTACGCCGGTTGTGATAAATGAAGGACTCCGTGCAGTGAAAGAGATGAAAGCCGCTTTCCCGAATTTGAAAGTGCTGGCAGACCTTAAAATTATGGATGCGGCGGGGTATGAAGTGATGAAAGCATCAGAAGCGGGAGCCGACATCATCACCATTTTAGGGGCTGCTGAAGATATGTCTATTAAAGGCGCTGTAGAAGAGGCGAAAGCGCAAGGGAACAAAATCCTGGTGGATATGATTGGGATTAAAGACATCAAATCGCGTGCTAAGGAATTGGATGAGCTTGGTGTCGATTATATTTGTGTCCATACCGGTTATGACCTTCAAGCCATTGGCCAAAATTCATTTGAAGACTTAATGACGATTAAAAATGTTGTGAAAAACGCTAAAACGGCTATTGCAGGCGGAATTAAATTAGACACACTGCCCGAAGTCGTTAAATTAAAACCTGATTTGGTTATTGTCGGGGGCGGTATTGCAAATCAAGACGATAAAGCTGCGGCAGCCGCAAAAATGAAGCAGATGATCCAATAAACATGAAGACTTATGATTATGTAAAAGCGATCATCGCAGAGCTTGATCATGCAACGTCTCAAGATCAATCGGAAGGAATAGAAGACTTAATATCCACTATCATGTCTTCTGAAAAAGTGTTTGTTTCCGGTGCAGGCCGCTCTGGTTTAATGGGGAAATCATTTGCTATGCGATTAATGCACATGGGGATCAATGCGTTTGTAACAGGGGAAACCGTAACACCGGTATTTACCGAAAAAGACTTGCTTATCGTGGGCACGGGATCAGGGAAAACGGAAAGTTTGCTTCATATGGCGGAAAAGGCAAAAGATATCGGAGGCACTGTAGCAACAGTTACGATCTCTCTAGATTCGCCGATAGCTGAAATATCTGACCTGATACTGCAGCTGCCCGGCTCCCCAAAAGATCAAACGACAGGCAATAAACAGACGATACAACCGATGGGCTCGCTTTTTGAACAGACTCTTTTATTGTATTATGACGCTATCACATTGCGAATCATGGAAATAAAAGGGCTGAATACTCATAACATGTATGGAAATCATGCCAACCTTGAATAAACAGGCCTTCATGTAAAGAAAGTCACCATCCGCTATCTCGGGTGGTGATCTTTTTTTAAACATATAATTTACATCTTTATTATGATTTTAAAATATGAATATCGTAAAATAAAATTCCGGTGGTACAGGGATTCTAAATGATATATGAAGAAAGGAGCTTATCATGCTTACAAGTTTTAACCTGATTGGGTTTATCCCTTTAATTGTTTTTGCAGCTTTGATCATATTCGGGTTGAGAAAGCTTGTACTTTCTTTAAGAAATAAGTAGAGTCAGAATGCGGTTCTTCGCAATTTCCGCTTCAACCGCATTCCATTCAAATCAATAACCCCGCAAACAGGACACAGCCAAGCCCGGTGACAGAAAGTACCGTCGTTAATAGCGTCCAAGTTTGAAAGGTTTCCTTCATACTCAGTCAGAAAAATTCTTTTACCATCCAAAAGCCTGCATCATTGACATGGCAGGCAATCACGCTTCCCGCGCCGGTTGCCAGCACCATCAAGGCCGGATTTACATTCCCTGTCGTCATGAGGGGAGCAACCATTCCCGCAGTGGTGAGCGCCGCCACGGTTGCAGAGCCTAAACACAGGCGGAGAACGGCAGCAATCATCCATGCAACAAGAAGAGGCGACATATTGGTTTGGCTGAACAGATCCGCAACATAATCACCAACGCCGCCGTCAATCAGCACCTGTTTAAACGCTCCGCCGCCTCCGATAATTAACAGCATCATGGCAATCTGTGAAATGGACTGAGATAAAGACTGACCAATATCCTGCATGGGAATCTTCCTCGCATATCCCATTGTATAAATGGCAAGCAAAAGAGAAAGCAGCATCGCACTCCCCGGTGTACCGATAAATTCAATGATTTCCTTGCCTTTCGAATCTCCTTTAAATACGAAAGAAAAAATAGTCGTAATGGCCATAAAGATAACCGGAAGTAATGATGTGACAACACTGATTGCAAAACCCGGTGTTTCATCTAGCTGAAATTCCTTTCTCGGCCCCAAAGCTGATAAATTTCCGCTTTTGAGATATGCATTCGGAAACCTCTTCATTGCGAATTGATTAAATAGCGGGCCGGCGACCACTGTCGTCGGAATCGCAATCATGATACCGAGCAGCAGCACCTGCCCGATATCGGCGCCGTAAGCGACTGAAATAGCGGTGGGAGCCGGATGCGGGGGCAGGAATCCATGAGTGACATTTAAGGCGGCTGCCATCGGAATTCCAAGGTAAAGAAAAGGCACATTTAATTCTTTCGCGATCGCATATACGATTGGAATTAACAAAACGAGGCCCACTTCAAAAAACAGGGCGATTCCGATGATGAACGAGGCAGTGACGACAGCGGCCTGAATTCTTTTTCTTCCGAATTTGTCAATGAGTGTAATGGCAATCCGGTAGCCGCCTCCTGCATCTGAAACAAGCCTTCCTAACATCGCGCCCAATCCGAAAACCAGAGCTAAGTGACCGAGCTGGCCGCCGATTCCCGCTTCTACAGAAAGAACGATTTTGTCGAGATCCATTCCAAGCCCGACCGCCACTATAAACGAAACGATGACAAGTGATACGAAAGTATTTAATTTGACTTTGATGATGAGAAACAGCAGAATCAAAACACCCATCACAACGATGAAAATCGGCATGGCATAACCTCCGGGGAAAAAGTCAATTTGACCGGAACACTAAAAACGTTTTTCAATCATATTAAAAAACACCTTTTGATCATATTGATGTCATATTTTGATAAACTATTATGTATATACTAGTCTCCTGAAGAATGGGTGTCAACTCATTTTTAATGATGAAGACCCTGTATTTTCTATTCTGATAAACGAGATGAATGAATGATCAATTGTTGAATATATTTTGGTTATGTGTTATGTTTTTATCAAGTTAACAGACATCATTTCTTGTTATTTTGCTAACGAAATTTAAAATGATCAAAAAGGGGATAAACAAATGCCATTACTACGTTTCGATCTAATAGAAGGCCGTGATGAACAAGCATTAAAAAAATTATTAGATACCGCACACGATGCGATGGTAGAAGCGTTTAACGTTCCGGAGAAAGACCGCTATCAAATTGTCCATCAGCATCCGGCGAATGAGCTCATCATCCAAGATACAGGTTTGGGATTGAATAGATCAAAGGATCTGGTTGTGATCAGCATCACCAGTAAAACAAGAACAGAAAGTCAAAAAGAGAAATTGTACGCTTTACTTGCTGAAAAGCTTGAAGCGGAATGCGGCATTTCACCTGAAGATGTCATGGTGTCCATCACAGAAAATGGAGATGCCGATTGGAGTTTCGGCCTCGGCGAGGCGCAGTTTTTAACTGGAAAGCTGTAAGCGGGCAAAAGGAATGTTGACAGGGACATCTGAATCCCTCCAGAAAAGCTTAAGCTGCTGACGAGACGTCAGCAGCTTTTTTTCTTTATATTTCTCCGGGTTTTCGCTTATTTGCTCTTGGCCATTTGTGGTGCATCACATATTGAGTCATCGTGTTAAAAATAACCGCCCATTGGTTTTCGGTGAGCGTTCCAACGGTTTTTTCATTGTTAATTTTTAGACTTTTTCTTAAGTGTTTCATTTGACGCGGAGTAAAAATTCCGCGTAAAGCAACACAGAAAGGGGCTTGCGGCTCCTTTAGCGCATATTCGGCAAGCCCAAGAAACGCAATGTAATGTTTATGTGATAGAGGCGCGTCTTTTTTTCGTGTTATTCTGACCATTGCCGAGTCCACTTTTGGAGGGGGAGAAAAATGCTCTTTCGATATTTCTCTGACAATGCCAATATCAAACCACATTCTCCAAGCTAAAACATAGGAATTTTTAATGAATTTTGATGTGAAACGTTTAGCAGCCCCTTTTTCCATTACGATGATCCCTTTTTGAAATCCGCTTGCAGGATTGTTCAAGAGCATTTTCATGATGGGAGTTGTGATGGCATAGGGAATATTAGAGACCACCACAAACTTTTCTTTTGGTAAATGAATCTTCATGATATCTTGATGAATAATTTTCGTATTTGGATGCTGTGCTGTTTTACGTGTGAGTATAGCAACGAATTTAGAATCGTTTTCCACTGCCAATACCTTACCGGCTTTTTGACTTAGCATAGTTGTCAAAGCACCTTTTCCCGCTCCTAACTCTAAAACCGTATCGTCTATGCTAATATTTGCCCGATCCACAATTTCTTCAATTAATTTTTTATTATGCATCAAATGCTGTCCGGAAAAATTCGGATATTCCCCGCGGTTTAACTTTTTTCCTCTGTACTTATGATTTTTTTTCTTCATGTTTCCTCTTCCTCTCATCATAAAAAATCACAGGCGGTCTGCCTGTGATTCAGAGTAAAGGGAAGAGCCATCCTTTAAGGATGAATCCGCGGTATTTCCATAACCAAATAAGCCTTTCTCAGCCGTTAGAAAAAAAGGATTAAACAAAAAAGAAAGGCAGAACGATCCGCCTTTCTACAAGTTACAAATTTTATATGCAAATTGAAGATTATTAAAAAAGGACAGACTGATCCCGTTTACTCTGCATACACAAACAGAGCCTTTGAACGTATTTAATTACTGGTTCAAAGTTGGGAAACGCAGTCTCATTGAGTGTGTCATTTTTTAATAATCCTCCTGAAAAGTTAAAGTTACGATCTCATTGTAGGGCATTCTTTGGAAAACGTCAACAGCTGGAATTTTCTCGTCCCTTACGAATATCGCAGGAGGCCATCAGGCAAGGCATGTGTGAAGAAACGGGAGTCAACGAAACGTCTTCATCAGCGGCCGGCGATGACATGTCGTTTTCAGACCCAAAAAAGCCGCCATGTTTTGATTGGCGGCTTTTTGAAGACTAATCAATCGGAATTATAATCAGATCAAGAAGCAAGGTGCATTAATGTCGAGTTCTTTTAACCAGCAAAGCGGCCTTCTGTATTATAAATCCCGCTATTAAAAATACGACTAGCAGCAATGTGATGGTTGCTCCCGGAGGTGTACCCCACTTATAAGAAGAGGTAAGACCAGAGAGAATACTTAAAAGAGCAATGATGATAGAAACCGAAAAAACAGCTGTAAAGCCTTTGAACAGCCGAATGGCAAATGCCGCTGGAAGCACTAATAATGCCGACACAAGCAAAACTCCGATTGTTGGTATAATCACAGCGACTGTCATTCCAACTAAAATGCTGAATGAAAGAGAAAGCAGCCGAACATTTACTCCGCTTGTTTCGGCTGTATCCTCGTCAAAAGTCATTAAATAAAGCTGTCTTTTAAAAATAAAGAAATATAATAAGACAAGCAGCGTAATTCCGCCCATAATGTAAAGCTGTTCAATGCTGATCGTTACAATAGAGCCAAATAAGTATTGCTCAATATTCGTCGTCATTCCACCCTCAGTAACACTTAATAAAAAGAGAGCAAAAGAAAGACCAGCAGCCATTAAAATGGCAATGGAGACCTCGGAATACGTACGGTAAGCTCTCCTCATATATTCAATGCCTACGGCTCCAACTGTTACAACTAAAAAACTTGATAACGTTATATTCGTATGGACAAAGAAACCGATGGCGACGCCAGCGAGTGAAATATGAGATAGAGTATCGGCCATGAGAGCCTGTCGTCTGAGGACAAGAAAGACCCCGAGTAATGGAGCTATAATCGCAATTAAGCATCCTGCATAGAAGGCTCTTTGCATGAATTCCAAATCAAACATTTCCATCTGCTGTTCTCACCCCTCTCTAAACGAATAGTTTTTGTTAAATATGGCTCCGCTTCGTCTTGGTCATGGGTAATCATGATAACGGTTTGATGATGTTGTTGTACTTGCCGGTCCATCATTTGATAAAAGGACCGGCGGCTTTCAACATCCATACCTGTTGTGGGTTCGTCCAGGACAAGGATGTCAGGTTCTGAAGCCAAAATTCTGGCAATACAAACTTTTTGTTTTTGTCCTCCAGATAAATGGCCAATTTTGCGATGACGAAATTCCCACATTCCGACCATCTTCAGGGACTCCTCTATTTTTTTATGATCTTGTTCCTTTAATTTGCTAAACCAGCTTCCTTTCTTGTACCGCCCTGAGCGCACAAGCTCGAGCACAGTACTCGGGAACCCTGCATTAAAAGAAGCAATTTGCTGTGGCAAGTATCCGATTTTCAAACGTTCCCCGCCAGGATTGGCTGCACTGATGTTCACACTTCCATGCCAAGGCTTTAACAAACGAAGCATAAGGCGAAGAAGCGTTGATTTTGAGGCCCCGTTAGGGCCGGTAATCCCGACAAATTCTCCGCTATTAATGGTGAATGTTATATCTTCCAATAGAGGTGTATGCTCATAGCCGTACATCACATTGTGTAATGAAATAAGTTCCAATATCATTCTTACCTTTCCATCAAAAACAAGTTGCGTGTCTCATCATTGAGATAATGACGATTCTAACTGTTTTAAATTATTTTTCATTAAATCAATATAGTCCAGCCCTTGTTTTTGCTCTTCTTTACTTAGTCCTTCCAATGTATGGAGCACTTCAGTTTTAGCTCCAATTTCATCTGCTAATGTTTTCGCAACTTTCGGAGAAGCGAGTTCTTCAAAGAAAATGGTTTTAATATGGTGTTTCTGTGCGAACTTTTTTAATTCTGCGAGTTTAGCTGCACTTGGCTCTTGTTCAGGAGAAAGACCCGCGATAGGCACTTGTGTTAATCCATATTGCTTCGTTAAATATCCGAATGCTGCATGCTGTGTAATGAGCTCTTTTTTTGGAACATCTTTTAATGTTGACTTATATTCTTGCTCAAGATCCTGTAATTTCTGCAAAAATGCATCGCGATTCTTTTCATAATAATCTTTATTGTCCGGGTCTGCTTTTTCAAGCGCTTTTGTGATATTTTTTACTTCCTGCTGGGCAAGGACAGGATTTAACCATACATGGGGATCATATGTATGCTCATTTCCGGAATCTTCATGTTCTTCTTCCTCTTCTCCGTTTCCTTTCATCAGTTCAATGCCTTTGCTTGCTTTTACAAAAGCAGGGCCGTTTTTTCCCACGCTTTTTTCAATAGAAGGTTCCCATGTTTCCATATAAGGACTGTTATAAACCAGGACATCTGATTCCCCGATCTTTTGAACATCTTTTGGGGAAGGGTCCCATTCATGAGGCTCAACAGTAGATGGAATTAAAAGGTCAACATCTGCTTTATCTCCCGCAACTTGCTTTGTAAACTCATACATTGGGTAAAATGTTGTGGTGACCTGTAATTTTTGATGATCTGATGAGGGGCCGTTTGCTTGTTTTCCCTCATTTCCAGAACATCCTGCAAATAGTGAAAGACAAGTTGCCGCAATCAAAGCAGTTGTCATCTGTTTTTTCATGTTTATTCCTTCTTTCTTAAAAAGTATTCATTCGTTCATTACCATTACTTGTGGTTGATCATTCAGATCAATAACACTTAACTTAATGAACTAATTCTATATTAAATCATAATCATTACGATTTGTGAAGTGTTTTTAATTGTTCAGGGTAAGATCGGCAGTATCACAACCTTTTAAAAAATCTAAACAGGGCGGGACAGACCGAACAATCATCATGAATTGCTTCTTTCTCTTAACATTGAAATGATAGATGTGATTGTTTATACTTTAAATTGTAAATCGTAACAATTACGATTTAAAAATAACTCATGTAGAAAAGTGGTGCAATAACATTGAATCAATCATTCGCATTCTCACGGCATCGCAGACTGCGCTCAACGCCGGGTATCCGGGATTTGGTAAGAGAAAATCGGCTTTCCGCTAACGATTTCATATATCCTCTATTTGTCCAAGAGGGTAGGGGGTTAAAAACAGAAGTACCTTCCATGCCGGGCGTTTATCAACTGACATTAGATTTATTAGAAGAGGAAATTCATGAGTTAAGAATACTCGGAATTAAAGCGATTCTTCTCTTCGGAATTCCAAGCTGGAAAGATGATTTGGCAACGTCTGCTTATGCGTCAGATGGAATTGTTCAACGAGCGGTTAGGCAAATCAAGGCTTTAGATTCTGATTTGGTCATCATTACAGACACATGTATATGTCACTATCAAACAGAAGGCCATTGCGGCATACCTGTAAACGGCAGGATCGATAATGACATGTCTTTAGATATACATGTAAAAGTTGCCGTATCTCAGGCTGAGGCAGGGGCCGATATTCTGGCGCCCTCAAGCATGATGGATGGATTTGTGACGTATATCCGGCATGCGCTGGATGAATCGGGTTATAAAGACATACCGATCATGTCGTACGGTATTAAATATGCTTCAAGCTATTATGTGCCATATCGCGATGCCGCGGATAATTCGCCCGCTTTCGGTGACCGCCGGACCTATCAGATGGAGCCGGCAAACCGTTTGGAGGCTTTTCGTGAGGCTCAGTCCGATATTGAAGAGGGAGCGGATATTATGATCATTAAACCTGGTCTGCCTTATTTAGACATCATCAGGGATATGCGAAATTCTCTCCAGATTCCGCTGGTTTCGTATCAAGTAAGCGGAGAATATGCCCAAATAAAAGCCGCATCGCAAAACGGCTGGATTGACGAAAAAAATACAGTGTTGGAAAGCATGCTTGCGATGAAGAGGGCCGGTGCGGATCTTATTGTTACATATTTTGCAAAAGATATAGCAAAATTTCTTCGGGAGGAATCATGAAACGGGCAGCGATCATATTCATTCGATTCTACCAAAAGGCGATATCCCCTCTTTTCCCGCCGACTTGCAGATTTTATCCAACATGCTCCAACTATGGGCTTGAAGCGATTCAAAGGTTCGGGTTTATCAAAGGCAGTTATCTGCTTATTAAACGATTACTGAAATGCCACCCTCTTCATCCGGGAGGCTTTGATCCTGTTCCAAGCAAAACAGATCAAAAAAGGGAAGGGGATTCAAATTAATATTGTAGGATGATCTATTGATCGTTTTTCCTTGCAGGGCAGGCAGGGGAAGTTGACCGCTTTCCTGAAGAACTCCTGCACATTCAGAGCAGTAAATGAAAAGGCTGCATAAAGATGACCGGGTGTATGTTTCAGCAATACACCCGGTCATCTAATTGTGTATTTTTATACGAGAAATTTCGTTATTTATCAAGACCTAAATCAAAAAAAGTCATAAAAAATAAGGAGTTATATATATTTTACATGACTAATATGTATAACTCCTTTAGTTCTTGTTCAATAATCGCGCCCGATTGTGGAAGATCGTTATTCAACTAAAGCCCCCGATAGTTGAATAAGAAAAGCAAAAGAACTTGCTATTTCACAAATATATCCACCAAATTTTCATATTAGTTTGTTTTTCATACATACTGATAAAAAATAAAACCTTGTTAAAACTTTACAAGACAAACTGAATTGACTATAGTCTAATTAGACCAAAATATTGATGTAAAGAAGTGAAAATTAGATGATAAAGTCTTTTTTAATGTTGGGGCAGTCGAATATGGCAGGCCGTGGATTTTTGAATGAAGTAGACCCTATCTATAATGAAAAAATAAAAATGCTGCGCAATGGGCAGTGGCAGATGATGACAGAGCCGATTAATTACGACCGTCCGGTTTCCGGCGTTGGCCTGGCGGCATCTTTTGCAGATGCATGGTCGAAAGCTCATCCCGATGAAGAAATTGGCTTGATCCCTTGTGCGGAAGGTGGCAGTTCATTGAATGACTGGCATCCGGAAGGCATCCTTTTTCAGCATGCTTTGTCCGAAGCCCGCTTCGCCCTCCGCTCCAGTCAAATTTGTGGAATCCTTTGGCACCAGGGTGAGAGTGACAGTTATCGTTCGCTACATGAAACTTATTACGAGAAATTAACCCTTATCATCGAGACGCTAAGAAACGAGTTGAAACTTGATGAGGTACCGTTGATTATTGGAGGGCTTGGTGACTTTCTTGGGAAGACCGGTTTTGGACAGCACGCGACCGAATTTCGACAGGTTAATGAACAATTGCTGCGTTTTGCTAATGAACAACAGAATTGTTATTTTGTTGCTGCGGCAGGTTTGACTGCGAATCCTGATGGCATTCATTTAGATGCAGCTTCACAACGCAAATTCGGTTACCGCTATTTCGAGGCTTTTTCGAAAAAGTACCATATCCTGAAACCCATTTCGGGAGAGGAGCAATCACTGAAAGTGAATGGTGACTATTCTAAAACAGAACAGATTTACCTTCACAGCATGGATTTGGCTTCGGGTAAAATCACGTACGCGGAATTCGAGGCGCGGATGGCGATGGTGATGAAACCATAATTCCCTTACTTATCCTTGGCTTGCTAATCCAAAACCCCGGAGCTCACGGCTATGAACTTCTGGCCTGTTTGTTGGACAATCAAATAATATACAATTATTTAACCGATTTATAAATGAAAAACTCCCCAATCTAAATTCTTTAATAGATTTGGAAATGATAGGACTTTTTCTCGCATCCTCTCCAACGATCAAGTTTGGCAATGTGAGGGCCGATTAAACCAATAAAGCCAATTGCTCCAACAATCGAAACGGCCCCTGCGGTTAAAAGGGCAGAGATGAAAAATAAAAGAGCATTTGTTTTCTTTAAAGAAAGGCCCAGGAGCACAGCTGATTCTGTTCCAGCCTCCAGGCATTTGCGATTCCCGCTGTCAACAATCCCGCAATGAGCGCAGGAACTGCAATTGGCCATAAAAGGTTCAAGCGAATCCAAATCCTTCCATTCAGTGATCCGATCGTCCACAATAAAATGCTTCCAAGCGCTTCTTGATGTCTAAGTAAAATAAATGAAGTCACAGCTTGCAATACCGCTGAAATTAACCATGCCGTTTAACAAAAAGACAGACGACATCTTCTTGGTATAAGCGCTTAATACATAAACGAAAACAGCCGCCAAAATTCTGCCGATGCATTAAAAAAATGGAAGAAAAAATGAAAGCTGCAAATGAGCAGGTCCAAATGTAATCCGCTCGAAGACGGACTTCCGTCTCTTAAGGTATCGTGAACACCGCCAATCCCAATCACCAAATCCGGTTCATATTGATAAATGTTCTGAAGATTAGGTTTATAAAACGTGCCGCCGATTAATGGGATCTGATGGTCTTTCCCATAAAAATTCGTCTTCATAGCGTACCATTCAACAAAGATAAAAAAGTCATTTAAAAGGAAGCAAAAAAATTAGGAAAAAAAGCTTCCCATGGATGTATCAGGCTTGCGATTCCAGATGCAAAATGGATGTATGAAAACATACCTGAAAAAACAAAAGCTGTGATCAGCTGATTTGGCTCGTTTTATTGATCAAGTTAGGAGACTCTTTTTTTAAGAGTCTTCTTTTTGCAAATATCGGTGGCATTCGAAATTGACGCATGAAGAGAAAAGGCGGTCAAAAACACCCCCTTTCTGCTTGTTAAAATGTTTCATATAATAAACATAAATGATATGCAGAGGAAGTTTAGTTTTGATCAGACTTAGGAAACAAAACAACCGCTAAAAAAGATGAGGATCATACATGGCAACTGATCTTTTCATGCTGATGTAGCCGTTGATGGAGAGCATTAAAACAAATAAAGTGGATTTGTAATGATTAGATGAAGTGAAAGAGCATGATAATGGAGTTAAAGTAATGAATTTAATTTAAGAAGGAAGTGAAAGCATGGATCTTGAAACGGTTATGAAAGAACTGGAAGCGCTGGGTACGGAAAACATGAAAAAAAGATACATAACGAATGGTGCACACGAACCGCTGTTTGGCGTGGCTACAGGCAAAATGAAGCCGCTCGCAAAGAAAATCAAGAAAAATCAGCCCTTGGCGGAGCAGCTTTACGCTACCGGGAACTACGATGCCATGTATTTTGCCGGCATTATTGCTGACCCAATGACAATGACTGAAGCGGATTTTGAGCGGTGGATCGATGCGGCGTATTTCTATATGCTATCTGATTATGTTGTTGCCGTAACTTTGGCAGAAACCGATTTTGCGCAGGCTGTTGCTGATAAATGGATCTCAAGCGGTGAAGAGCTTAAAATGTCGGCAGGCTGGAGCTGTTACTGCTGGCTTTTAGGTAATCGACCGGACGATGAATTTAATGTAGCTAAAATTGCCAGTATGCTTGATCAGGTGGAACGTACGATTCACGATTCTCCAGATCGAACAAAATCGGCTATGAATAATTTTATCTACACAGTCGGGATTTCATATTTGCCGCTTCATGAAAAGGCGGTTGAAACCGCAAAAGCAGTAGGCCCGGTCGAACTCAGGCGGGGCAAGAAAAAAAGCAGTATCCTGAATGCTTCCAAAAATATTCAAAAAGATATTGATAGAGGCCGTCTCGGTTTCAAACGGAAATATGTAAGGTGTTAGCATAGTTTTCAGTAAACCATCTAAAAATAAATAGGAAGTGGAATATGGAAAATAACGTTTTTGAACAGATCGCAAAGCGATATGATACAGAAGAAAGAATTGAATTAGCTAAAGTGATCGTGAATGAAGTAAGACCGGAATTGCGAAACAGTCAATCAAAATCTTTAATTGACTATGGGAGCGGTACGGGTCTCATTAGTTTAGAATTATCAGATTTAGTACATTCTATTTTGCTGGTTGATTCATCCAAACAAATGCTGGAGGTGGCGAAAGCTAAAATTTCTCGCAAAGGAATCGCCAACGCAAAGACGCTTTATTCAGATTTCACCCAAGAAACTCCTGAACTGAAGGCAGACATCGTTTTAATGTCACTAGTCCTTCTTCATATTCCGGATACAAATAAAATTTTACAAGAACTGTTCGGCATTTTAAATGATGGCGGCAAGCTCATAATTATTGATTTTGACAAAAATGACAAAATACAACATCCGAAAGTTCACAGCGGTTTTTCGCACGAAGAATTGAAAAAAAGATTATCCGATATTGGATTTAAATCAACTGAAATGAAGACATTTTTTCACGGCCGGCGTATTTTTATGAATCAAGATGCTTCAATGTTTATATCCAGCAGCATAAAGTGATTTCTTGTTTTTTTAAAATGAAATAGGAAAAGCCGGAAAATGACCCGGCTTTTTTCATCACTTCTTTTTCTCTGGACGGTAAAACTCATCATGCATTTTCGATCAACGCCCGTTTCTCGGGTTCGCGAAATCTAAGCTCCTTCGCGGTTTCGCACTGCGCTTTTTTTCTTAATTCAGTCCGAAACGGCCGACGGTGACTTCTTTTGTCGATGTTTTTTTGTTTTTAAAGATGGCGCTTATTATACTTTTGCAGAACTAAAAATTTGATTTATCCTCAGCAGTTCAGTATTATACGCATAGGGGTATATGTATAGGCGGGCGATGGTCCATTAGGATAAAGCTTGTCTGGACAAAAAGCCATCACTGGTCTTAACGAATGTGACAGAAATGCAGGACAGTTCATATCTGCGTAGTAACGGTTTGCGGAAAAGTTGAAGGATATGTCATCATCATAAGGAAATAGGAGGTTATGTGATGGAATACGATAATCAATTAAAAAATAGGATCAAACGAGTTGAAGGTCAAGTTCGAGGGATATTAAAGATGATGGATGAAGGAAAAGAGTGTAAAGAACTCGTAAGCCAAATGTCAGCTGTTCGTTCTGCATTAGATCGGGCCATCGGTGTTGTTGTAAGCAGTAACTTGGAGAAATGCGTCCGCCTTCAAATTGAAAGAGGAGAAGATACCGAAGACCTCATCCAAGAAGCCGTTAATTTATTGGTTAAAAGCAGATAATGTTTAGATGGCTGTTGTTTATGATACAGCCTCTATATACCCCTGGTTAAAAGAAATTTTGCTGTTTTTATACCCTTTAGGGTATAAAAAGCTGACTTATATTTTTTTTAGTTTTTATATACCTGTACGGGTATAAGTATACAAAAGTGGGAGAGTTGTTATATGTCAGACCAAAAAGAAAAAACGACCATTGTTTTATTTAGCGGTGACCTAGATAAGGCGATTGCCGCTTTTATTATTGCAAATGGCGCCGCTGCTTATGATCATGAGGTAACAGTTTTTCATACTTTTTGGGGGCTTAACGCTTTAAGAAAAGATGAACCGGTGCCAGTCAAGAAAGGGCCGCTTGAAAAAGCGTTCGGCTTTATGATGCCCCGTGGTTCAAAGAAACTCGGATTATCCAAAATGAATTTTGCCGGTATCGGGCCTAAAATGATCAAACATGTCATGAAAAAGCACGGCGTACTGTCTCTGCCTCAACTGATTGAAATGGCGCAAGAACAAGGAGTTAAGCTTGTTGCCTGTACAATGACAATGGACTTGTTAGGCTTGCAAAAAGAAGAACTCATCGACGGCCTTGATTATGCAGGTGTTGCCGCTTATCTAGGCGATGCCAACGAAGCAAAGGTGAATTTATTTATATAATCTCCAAATTGAACGGTTGCTTCTTCGGGAATGCAAAACAGGAAATCCTGAAGCAGCCAAATGGAACAGTGATATAAAACAGAAAATGAATATGGAGGGATGATTGATGAACATCAAAACTGATCGCGTATTAGATGCAAAAGGGCTTGCTTGTCCAATGCCCGTCGTAAAAACGAAAAAAGCCATGAATGAGTTAAAACCGGGGCAGGTAATTGAAGTGCATGCTACTGATAAAGGGTCTCTTGCTGATATACGGGCATGGGCAAAGGGAAGCGGTCACCAGTATCTCGGGACGACAGAAGACGGAGATATATTAAAGCATTATCTTCGAAAAGCGGGTCACTCTGAAATAAAGAAAGTAAAAACGTTTCCTTATACGATTCAAAATGAAGAGCTTCAAAAAAAGGTAGAGGCGGGCGAGCGGCTAACAGTAGTTGATGTTCGGGAACCTGCAGAATACCGTTTCGGCCATATTCCCGGAGCGATTTCAATTCCATTAGGTGAACTTGAAAAAAGAGCGCACGAACTGAATAGAGACGGGAAAATTTATGTTGTTTGCCGTACGGGTAATAGAAGCGATCTGGCAGCTAAACAGCTTGCGGATAATGGCTTTAAAGATGTTGAAAATGTTGTCCAAGGTATGGCGGAGTGGTCAGGCCCTGTTGAAAAAAATCAATAAAAGAAAAATTGGAGGAATGATTTGAATGGCCGTAAAAGTTGCAATCATTGCAACAAGTTCTGATGCCATTTGGGCTCTAACATTTTAAGGAGGTTTAAATGTGAATTTTACATTCGTTTCACCAAAAGAAGTAGCTGAAAAGCTATTAAGAAAAGAATCATTTTTTATTTTAGACGTACGAAATAAAGAGGCCCTTAGTGATTGGAAAATCGAGGGAAGCCGGGTTGAACATTTAAATGTTCCGTATTTTGATTTAATTGATGGTATAGAAAAAATTGATGGCCAAGTTCCTAAAGATCAAGATGTTCTAGTCGTTTGCGCCAAACAAGGGTCTTCAGAGATGGTTGCACAGCATTTAGTGGATGCCGGTTTTGAAAGAGTGCTGGTACTTAAAGGCGGTATGAAGGCGTGGAGCAAATTTTTACATCCAGTCAAAATCGGAGACTTGAAAGAAGGAGGGACGATCTATCAATTCGTAAGAATGGGGAAAGGCTGTTTATCCTATTTTATCGAAACCGACGGAGAAGCAATTGTAGTTGACCCTGCTCGTTCTGTTGATGCATATATAGATTTTGCGAAAGAGAGAAACGTTACGATTAAACATGTGGTCGATACACACTTACATGCGGATCATATTTCGGGCGGACGTTTACTGCGTAAGCGTACAGGAGCTGCATACTACCTGCCGCCAAAAGATGCGGAGGAAGTGCTATTTTCATATGAACCGCTAGTTGAAGATGAAAATATTTCTGTAGGAAGCGCAGGTATGAAAGCAGAACCTATTTACTCACCTGGACATACGATTGGTAGCACCTCTTTAATGATTGATAATCGCTATTTGTTAACAGGAGATATTTTATTTGTTGAATCGATTGGCCGGCCGGACTTAGCTGGAAAAGCCGGGGATTGGGCAGAGGATTTGCGTAACACATTGTATGTAAAATACAAACAAATATCAGGTGACTTGATTGTTCTTCCAGCTCACTTTTCGACAGTCAGTGAATTAGGCGATCAGGGGCAAGTCCAAGCTAAGCTGAGTGATTTATATAAAAAGAATGCCGGTTTAAATCTGGATGAAAATGAATTCAAAGGGGCTGTATCAGAAAATCTGCCGCCACAGCCAAATGCATATCAGGAAATCCGTCAAACCAACATGGGCAAAATAATGCCTGATGCTGACAGGCAAAGCGAGATGGAAATGGGACCGAACCGTTGTGCGGTTCATGGATGAATATAGATTTGAAGATAGGGAGAGATAAAAAATGAAATCAGATAAAGTAATAGATGCTAAAGGATTTGCGTGCCCGATGCCAATTGTGAAAACAAAAAAAGCGATGGATGAATTGCAATCCGGAGAAGTGTTAGAAGTACATGCCACTGATAAAGGGGCAAAAAGCGATCTAACAGCATGGGCGAAGTCAGGCGGTCATGAGTTGCTTAAAGATACAGAGGAAGATGGTATATTAAAGTTTTGGCTTAAAAAAGGTTAAATGTGATAAAAGGGGGCTATTCCCCCTTTTTATTGATGGAAAGGAGGAAAGGTAGTGGACATATCTTTTATTCTTCTTATATTTTTCATCGGATTCATTGGCTCTTTTATGTCCGGAATGCTTGGTGTCGGGGGAGCAATTATTAATTACCCGTTGCTATTATATATACCTGCTTTATTAGGGTTTACAGGCTTTAACGCACACCAGGTTTCAGGTATAGTGGCAGTCCAGGTTTTTATTGCTGCATTTTCCGGTGTGTGGGCTTACCGGAAAGACGGTTACTTAAATAAAGAACTGATCTTCATCATGGGGTTAAGTATTTTGCTTGGAAGTCTAATCGGCGGCTATGGGTCACATTTTTTCTCCGAAGATGCCATAAACATGGTTTACGGATTATTGGCGATCATTGCAGCCATCATCATGTTGATTCCAAAGACAGGAACAGAAGGTAATCAAAGTGATCACATTCGCTTTCCAAAGATATTAACCTCAATCATGACTTTTGTGGTCGGTTTGGCTTCAGGTATAGTCGGTGCGGGCGGAGCTTTTCTGCTTGTTCCGCTCATGTTAGTCATTATAAAAATACCTGCACGAATCACAATCGCAACATCACTCGCAGTTACATTTATTTCATCGATTGGAACAACAGCTACAAAGCTCGTCATTGGACAGGTGCCTATTATGCCGGCTTTGGTTGTAATGGCTGCCAGTCTGATTGCATCCCCGCTAGGTGTTTTCATTGGCAAGAAAGTGAATGCTAAAGTTCTTCAAGGTATTTTGATATTCGTTATTTTTCTTACAACAGTGAAAATTTGGGTTGATATCTTACTGTATTGACCGTCTTGAAGGAGGAATTGGATGAAAGAAGCTGCAGAACTAACTTCAATGGTGTCAATTGAGAAATTTATAACTGATCATCAATTAAGTTTTATATATATATCAAGACCTCAATGCACAGTCTGTCACGCTGTTCTGCCTCAGCTTAGAGCACTGTTGGCCCGCTTTCCAAAGATCAAATTAGGACATATAAATGCTGACATAGTGGAAGAGGTTGCCGGCAGGTTTTCAGTCTTCACAGTTCCTGTGCTTCTTTTGTTTATTGAGGGAACCGAATGTCTACGAGAAGCGCGTTTTATTCATTTTGAACAGCTTGAACAGAAGTTAAAAAGAGTCTATCAGTTGTACGAGGAATAGATAGCTAAGGGAGGGTCCATGATGTGTCAAAACCCGGCTCGGTATACAGAAGAAGGAATGTCAAATGAAAGCGGCTATTTAAGGCAGATCTTCGACCATTTGCAGGATGGGATCATCATGATGGATCAGGAACGCACAATTCTGGTGATTAATCCGTCCGCAGAGAAGATGACGGGATGGAAACTAGGGGATAAGGTTCCGTACTGTTCCTACTGCCAAACGAGAAAACTGGAAGCGGGAGAAGAGCGTTGTTATTTGCTGGCCAAGCGGGAAATTCCTTATTTTCTCTCCTCGATGCCCACCTATGAAGGGCGATTCGTCGACATGGAGATGAGTACGGCTGTCATTTCCGAAAACGGCGATCAAATGGAAGTTCTTTTGGTCCTGAAAGATTTAACAATGAAGAAAAAGGAGGAAGAAGCGAAGATCTCCAAGCTGGTTCTGCAAAAAACGTTAGAGGCCCAGGAAAACGAACACAAGCGGCTTGCCCAGGAACTGCACGATGGTGTAGGGCAATCGCTTTATTCGGTTTCAGTAGGCATTCAAGCGATTCAATCGCGCATGGAGCAGGAAGAAACATTTAAAGATTACATGCAGGACATCATCGATGAACTGGAAAAAGCAATCCAAGACGTCAAGCTCTACTCTCTCCAGCTGCGCCCGCACAGTCTCGATCAATTGGGGCTGATCCCTGCTGTCAAGCATCTTGTTTCCAGCTTAAACAAGACGCATCAGGATGTTTCTATTACGTTTGCCTCAAGCGATATCAGCAATCGCTTGCTGCCGATTTTTGAAATCAATTTGTACCGCATCATTCAGGAGGCGCTTCATAATGCCCTGAAATATTCGCAGGCGACACTTATTGAAGTCATACTTTACAAAGAAGACGGCGAGCTCGTTTTGATCATTCAGGACGATGGCATTGGTTTTGAACGCGGGCTGACAGAGGAAGGCCTGGGGTTCAAACATATGAAAGAGAGAGTCGATCAGATGGATGGAAGTCTTCGAATTCACTCTGCACTTCAGAGTGGCACGACGATTAAAGTGAAAGTACAGGACAAGGAGGGGAAGGAGAGTGATCAGGGTATTGCTGGTCGATGACCATATGATGATTCGCAAGGGCATCCGTGTCCTTTTGGAAGGCTTTTCTGGAATTGAAATTGCGGGAGAAAGCAATAATGGCAACGAAGCCGTTCTTAGCGCCGGACAGTTAAAGCCGGATGTCGTGCTGATGGATTTGTCGATGCCGAACGGGTTGGACGGATTCACAGCGAGCAGTGAGATCCGAAAGTTGAATCCTTCTGTTAAAATCGTGATTTTGACAATGCATGATGAGGAAATTTTTGTCCAAAAAGCAATAGAGGCGGGGGCGCATGGCTACGTCTTGAAAAACAGCCATTATCGGTTGCTTTATCAGGCGATTGTCGAAGTGTACAGGGGCAATCTCTTTTACAAAACATCTGTATCGCAAGACATCATTGATCAATGGCTCAATTCAGAGCCCAAAAAGCCGACCTCTGTATTAACTGTCCGCGAAAAGGAGATTCTCAGATTCATTGTGCTGGGTTATGCCAATAAGGAGATTGCCGATAAACTCTCAATCAGCGTCAAAACCGTCGAAAACCACAAAACGAATATGATGCAGAAGTTAGATCTGGACTCGAAACACGAATTGATTCAATATGCGATCAAAAATAAATATCTCGATCTGTCGTTGTAACATACGGCCCCTTAACCCCTGTCAGCTTGTGAAGACGGAGCTCACATAAAAGTAGGGGAGTTCCCCTATACAGAAAAAGGAAGATTGATGTTAACTTAAAAAAAGAGAGACGCATCATTAAGAAAAACAGCAGCTTTCTATAAACATAAGGGGGTTGACCATGGCAAGACATGCTCGTTATTCCATTGTCATTGTAGGAGCCGGGACTGCTGGCATCTCTGTCGCCGCCCGTCTCGTAAGGATTTCTAAAAAACTCAAAGGACAAATTGCCATCATTGACCCGCAAACAAAGCACTACTACCAGCCTTTGTGGACA
The DNA here is from genome assembly GCF_037969865.1 of Bacillus sp. FSL R7-0646. NCBI lineage: Bacteria > Bacillati > Bacillota > Bacilli > Caryophanales > Bacillaceae > Bacillus > Bacillus sp. FSL R7-0646. Next base: position 2,661,662 of record NZ_CP150217.1, on the reverse strand, counting down.
TTAGTTGGAGGCGGCGCAGCGAAGAAGGAAGAGTCCGAGCGAGATCTGGCTTCTTTAATTCCCGCTGGTGTCGACTTGATCGGCGATGCTGTAACGGAGTTTCGGCCGAATCAGAACACACTTCTTACAAAACAAGGAACGATCGTTTCCTATGATTATCTTGTTGCAGCAGCCGGTTTGCAAATCGATTGGGACGGGGTCAAAGGCTTGAAAGATGCGGTCGGAAAAAACGGGGTTTGCAGCAACTATTCATATCATACGGTAGACAGCACTTGGGAAAACATCCGCAATTTTAAAGGCGGAACCGCCATTTTCACTCATCCTGATTCTCCCGTAAAATGCGGGGGAGCTCCACAGAAAATTATGTACTTAGCAGACGACTATTTCCGCAAGTCAAATGTCCGCCATCAGTCGGAGATTATTTTTGCATCGGCGAAATCGATCATTTTTGATGTCACCAAATACGCAAATGCGCTCGAAAAAGTCGTCCTGCGCAAGGATATCCAAACGATGTACAAGAGAAACTTAATCGAAATTCGGCCTGATTCAAAAGAAGCCTTGTTCGAACATTTGGAGACGGGGGAGCAGGAAGTATTCACATATGATCTTCTTCATGTGACTCCACCGATGAAAGCACCTTCATGTATAAAAGAAAGCGCATTGGCGGATGCCGGCGGCTGGGTCGATGTTGATCCGTACACTCTGCAGCACAAAAAGTTTGCCAATGTTTTCGGAATTGGAGACTGTTCCAACCTGCCGACCTCCAAAACAGGGGCGGCGATTCGCAAACAGGCTCCGGTTGTCGTGCGAAATCTAATGTCCTTGATAAAAGGCTCTTCATTAGATGCAAAGTACGATGGATATACCTCGTGCCCCTTGGTTACAGGGTACAACAAACTCGTGCTGGCCGAGTTTGACTATCACAAGGTGCCGCAAGAAACGTTTCCATTTGATCAGTCCAAGGAACGATTCAGCATGTACCTGTTAAAAAGAAGATTGCTTCCCATCATGTATTGGAATGGCATGTTAAAAGGACTGATGTAAGACAGGACAAAGCATGATGCGAACTCAAAAAAGGATATATTGCGATAAATGTTTCAAGAGGGGGAATACAACATGTTATTGCGCTATTTTTACGATAAAAAACTGGCCCATGCATCCTATCTGGTTGGCTGCCAAAAAACAGGGGAAGCCATTGTGATTGACCCCGGCCGCAATCTAAAACCATATTTGCAAGCAGCCAAGGAAGAAGGGCTAAACATCACAGCGGCCGCAGAAACCCATATTCACGCCGACTTTGTTTCCGGTGCCCGCGAACTCGGCGCTACACATCAAGCGAAGCTGTATCTTTCCGATGAAGGAGACGCAAATTGGAAATACCAATATGTCGATGAATCGAAACATCAACTTGTGAAAGACGGCGATCGCTTTTCCATTGGTAACCTGATGTTTGAGGTTATGCATACTCCCGGCCATACCCCGGAAAGCATTTCTTTCCTGTTGACGGACGGCGGAGGAAATGCGGATCGTCCAATCGGCATCTTTACTGGAGATTTCGTCTTTGCAGGCGACATCGGCAGACCCGATTTGCTTGAAAAGGCGGCGGGGATTAAGGGAACGTCAGAGTCGGGGGCAAGAGCGATGTTCAAGTCCCTCATGAAGTTTAAACAGCTCCCGGATTACTTGCAGGTTTGGCCGGCTCACGGCGCAGGGAGCGCTTGCGGCAAGGCATTGGGAGCCATTCCAACTACGACTGTCGGCTACGAAAAGATGTTTAACTGGGCAATGGCTTACACCGATGAAGAGGAATTCGTAAATGCCTTGCTTGATGGACAACCAGAACCGCCGAAGTATTTTGCTGAGATGAAACGAGTGAATAAAGAAGGCCCTGCATTGCTCAAAGATCTTTCTGCCGTTTTAGAGATTATGTCGATTGAACAAGTGAAAGATTTGCAGGGGAAAGAGCAAATTGTGGATACCCGCTCCTCCCGGGAATTTGCTGAAGGGCACCTCAAAGGCACGATCAACATTCCATTCAACAAGGGGTTTACAAACTGGGCAGGCTGGCTCATCGACTACAATCGTCCTGTGTACTTCATAACGTATCCGGCTGAAGTGAACGAACTCGTGGAAGCGCTGCGCTCTGTAGGCATTGACAATATTGCAGGGTTTATGGATCGTGACAAAATTCTGGAAAGCGGTGCTTTTTCACTTGAATCGTACGCGGAGATCATACCACTGGAGATCGCAAAATTAGTGGAAGACGGATTCGTGCACGTGCTTGATGTTCGCAATCTGACTGAATGGCAGGAAGGTCATATTCCGAATGCGCAACACATCATGCTGGGAACGCTCCCAGAACGGCTCGATGAAATTAGAAGGGACTGTCCGATTCTTGTGCAATGCCATTCCGGAGCCCGATCTGCAATAGGGGCCAGCATCCTGCAAGCTAACGGCGGTTTCAAACAAGTATTGAGTTTAAGCGGCGGCATTGTCCAATGGCAGAAAGACGGGCTTGCCATTTCAACCCCTTGCAGCGAATTAAAATGAAAGAAAGTTTCTCTGCTCAAGCGCATGGAATAAAAAGTAAAGAGGCCGCTATGTCTTACTCCCGGCCTCTTGACTGATAGTATTTCCGCTTTTCCTTCTCCGTCTGATCACTCTTCTGAAACATATCCGCAGCGCCCGATTCTTCGTTTTTCTCTTTCTTCGAATCAAGGCCGACGATGACTGTTTTTCCCGTCCGTCCACGATGAAATACATTTCGTTGCATACAAAAAGCGATTTGTTGACTTTAGGAAATTGACATTGACAAAAGTATTGTGCAAAATACCCCCTTTTTATAAAATGAAAAGTAATTATTTGGATATTGAAGGGGGAGAGTGTGTGAAAAAGAAAATGTGTTTTTTAATAGTGCTGCTTTTTGCAGGTGGTTGTTTTGTGACTCCATATGACTTTGTCTCGGCTGAAGAGTTTGTAGACCATCAAACTGACAGTGACGATCTATATTACTCAGGGAAAAAGACAAGGGAAATGGTAAAGGATGGGCCGATGCATTTTACGCTGGAAACAACATACCATGAAAATGGAATCGTTGAAGCCATTGTTATGGAAAATAAACATACGACTCATATTCAATATAACCCCGCAACGGGCATGACTATATTAAACGGTGTCACATTAGAAACAAAGAAAGAATTTGAAATGGGTTTGCCAGCGTACAAAGAAGTATACATGGGCACTGTAACAAATAATGTTCCGGCAGGCACTTTGGTTGGAGCGGCAATTTCTTTGACGAGTATATGGACCAGGGTTCCTGCGAGCAGAGTAAAACAAACAGTTTTAACCCTAACTTCATTGGCTGTAGGAGAGACGCTTGATAAATTAATAAAGGTAAAAATCAAGCAATATAGAACTTCGAAGCCTGTGAAAGATGGAAGCATGTGTTACAAACAATATAAATATAAGCATAAGTCCACTTGGTACTATAAGAAAAAACAAAGTAAACAACAAAGCTCAAGCTGGTTTTTACAAAGTAAGCCCTGTTAAGGAGAGAGAAAATGAGCAAATGTCCGATATGCAGGAAACCGTTTACTTTTAGAGAAAAATATAAGCTTATTAGAACAAAAACGCCAACTTGCCCCAGATGTAAAAGTCCACTAAAGGAAACAACAGCTTCAAAATTGCTTTTTGGTTTAATTTTTATTTTGCCAATACTTTATTTTATGTCTTTTTGGAGCGGATGGGATTCAATAGTAAAGTGGTTTTCTCTTTTTATTTGGATTGTGTTTTGTTTATATATTTTGCAACCTGTACTTTATCGTTTTGATAAGACAAAAGCTTAAGTTATTAAGCTAAGGAGAGAGAGTAAAGCAACTCCCAAAAAGGAGTTGTTTTTTATTGGTGAAATAACAATTGCTTTTTATCATATTTTATTAAAATTTGTTGAATTGTGTTCGTGTTATTTTTAATCATATATAACATATTTGCTGAATATTTGTTTTGATAATCATAAATCAATATTTTTTGAGAGCGAGTGTTTTTACGTGAGGTGCGGAATGAAAAAGATCATAAAGGTATTTTGTATTGCCGGATTAATAAATTTGGGCAATTGTGTTTATATAATTAGAGGATTTTTTGAAGAAAAAAGAGTGAATTACCTTTTTTTGATGATAGAATACTATGTAATAGCATAAATAAGGAGGATTCTATGAAAAAGAAACTTTTATTTATTGGAGTGCCAATTGTGGCAATCCTTGCAATCATTTTATTTATTTCAGGCAGATCCCCTGAACCTTCAGATCTCGCAAAAGAATTTGAAGAAAAAATTAAACAGGAAGATGCTAAGGGATTATTGAAACTTGTTAAAGTTGACAATGGAACGAAGTGGGGAGAAAAGGAAGCCGAAAGTATAATCAAGTATTTAAAAGATGATGAGTCTGATTATAAAGATCAAATCATGCTATTAAATGCACAGGCCAGTTACTACGAATCAGATGGAAAAGCCAATAATATAATTTCGCAGCAATATCCTGGGGAAAGCATATCTAATATTGGTCCTTTTTATATTAAAAAGGATAAAGGGATTTTTGGAGGCGACAAATACGTTTTAAAGGCCCGTGGTTATAAGTTAGAAGTACATGCAGCCAAAGGAGCTAATGTTACTTTTAACGGTGAAACAGTTGATATGCAAGGTAAGGGTTCCAAGGAGCTAGGTGTTTTTGGGCCAGGGGTATATACCATTAAAGGCAGCAAAAAATATGATTATACAACGGTTGATGATAAAACAGAAGTGACGCTATTTGATCCTGAAAAATTTGAGGAAACCGCCAGCCTTAATTTTAGCGGTGATACGGTTTCTGTAAACTCTGACATTCCGAATACAAAGGTACTGGTTAATGGGAAAGAATCAGGAGAATCTATTTCCGAAAATACGGTGTTTGGCCCCGTAAAAGACGGTATTAAGCTTCAAGGATTAGCTGAATTTCCATGGGGGGAAGGAAAAAGCGAGGCAGTCACAGTCCAATCAGAAACTACGGAAGAATATAACCTTACACCTAACCCAATTGTCAACGATGAGATGAAAGAAAAAATAAAATCGCTGATCAATGATTTTGCTAAAAATAGAAATGAAGCTAAAGCGAAAAAAGATGCAAATAAGCTTAAAAATGTTTCAGACAGTTTGAAGAAAAGCTACATAGATGTAATTAAGAATTATGACAAAGAAAATTACTATGAAGGTAAAGCTTTGGGTACTCGCATTGACTTTTCTAAGGTGACTTACGAAAACGGCAGTGGGGGAAAACAGTTGATCCATGTTCCTGTGGAATTTCATCTGAAATCGAGAGAGGTTTATGAATTTATGGATTCAGAGCTTGAAGAAAATTTCGATGAAGAAATCGTAACATTACAATACGATGAAGAGAAAAAAAGCTGGATTATCGAAGGTGAAAAAGATGACTATGAGTCATCGAATAATGATTATATGGCAAGCAAAGATGTAGCCAAAACAACTTTTTAAGATGATTAGCCCTTCATGATTGAAGGGCTAAATTCTTTTCTGCTTGTTTTTTTTGTTTTTCTTTCTTAACCCTTTCCTTATCGATAAAACTCATGGAACATCTACATTAAAATCGCGTTTTTCAATCTTAGAAACATAACTGCATGTGATCCCTAGTTCTTTTGCAATTTCCTTTTGTATTTTTTCTATTTTTAACTTAATCCCAAATCCTCCAAATATAACTTATTTTTCACGCTCATCTAAAATATTGATGGTCTTTTTATTTTGCTAATTCCAGATTTAACTGAATTGTGGAGATAAAATCCTCATTTTAGACTTCAGCATATTAATCAGCGATACTTCCTTTTCTTCTTGATCTTGGCCGATGGGTTCGTACAGTGAAACATCCTTTTGAGTTTTCTTCCGGGTTCTAAGGTGCATCAGAATTTCGTTTTCTATACACAGCGCGGCACACAACAAAGTAGCAAGTTCTAGTTGTAACAAAGGAAGAAAAACCCCTTCTATTAGTAAGGATAAAAAAGTTCCTTATTCTAATGGAAGGGGGAGGGCGTACTATTAAACTCTAAAAGAGTTCAGTTTTCCAAGACTTTTTAGGAGCGAAGAACCACAAATTCCAAAAGTCATCCTTTGACTTAACTGCATATCTGTAGATTGTTGTTGACTTTGAAGCGGATGGAGCACTTAAATAAAATTCATGGTTCGGAGCCTTGTCATGTTTACCTGAAATGGATGCCATACTCTTCGTCAGCATTACATTATAACTGTAGTCAATCTTTGGATAATAGCTTCCGAATGGTATTCCAACTGCATGTGTTACAGTCCAATGGAGGTAATCGCTTTTTTTGCTAGTGATATGCAGCTTTATTCCAGAGCTACTGGCGGTTTTTCTTTCGATGATTTTTTTGCAGTTCGGGTCGCTACATCTAACAGATTGACTGACATCTTTAAACAGGGTTATGCTTGTCGGCGAATGGAATTGTGTATTAACCATCGCCTGTGTTCTGAATTTACTTGATGTATCTGAAAATCCTCTATTATCCCCCTTTAAATATGTTTTCGAAATCTCTGGTTTAGGATCTGCAACTGTTTTGTAAGGAATGAAAGTTTTATAATCCCATCCCTTCATATTATCCTTTGGTAGCTTTCCTTGTATTGAAAAGTTTTCGTCAGTCGTTACATCAGCTAATACAGAATCTTTTGATTCTAAGTATGATTCTTTGTTTTCCGGCATATCTACAACTGCAGAGAGGGAACCTTCAACACTCATGATTTTAGATTTTTCTTCTTCTGAAAGATTTGAACCCGATTCTTGTATCTTTTTCTCGATCTCTTTTTTCTTTGCTTCAGGCGGGTCCAAACTAACTTGGATAGAGTAGTTGTATTTTTCACCTGATTTCACATGGTAGTCTATAAACTCTTGATTTGTTGTTTCACCTATTTTTTGATCGTCTCTATAAACCTCATATACTCCGTCTTTGTCAGGGAGTTCATCCCATGAAAGCTGAACGCTTTCAGCATCAGCTATAACATTTAAGTGACCGTTTTGAATTTGGTAAGCCATTAAATCTTCGGCATAAGATTCTTCAGATGAATTTAAAGCTTTTTCTCCTAAATCATTGGAGACGTTTAGAGTAACCACTTTCTTTAACTTATCTTTTTGAAAGATCCCTATTTTATATTTATCTCCAATCGTTGACACATCATCACTGTATTCGTTAGAATCACCTTCGTAAACTGGTGCGCCATTTTTGAAAAACTTGTATTCGTCTCCTTTTTCGTTTACCTTTAATGTAACATGTCCATTTTTTACTTTTGTTTCAATATCAGGGATCTCTTTCGCATAACCTTTAGGTATTGAACATAAACAAAGAAACAGAATTAGCAAGAAAGATAGAACAAAAAACTTTCTCATGGGAATTCCTCCGATCTTTGAAAAAATTGATTTCAAGAGAAAGGGAGTTTGATTAATGCGTATTTTTGGTGGGATTATTAGTTATTTATGTACAGTTGTTTTTTCAGTTGTATCAGCGGCAATTGTCTACACGTTGATGTTCTTAGAAGGGTTTGGTTTTTCGTCTTTTGGAGCGATAAGTTTGTTTATGTTTGTTGCTTATTTAATCTTTGCTACACCGATACAAATCTTTCTAAATCGCAAACCAAAAAAATTTCATGGATGGTATTTGGTGACTTACTTTATAGTTTCTCTTGTCGTTTGTGGGGTTTTAGCCTTATTGACTAATTACGGTCTGACTGCTTTTGTTTCGTATAAACTATATCTTTTTAGTTTTCTTTTGGCATTAATTTATTGGTTTTGGGACTCTGTTTTTAGACAAAAGAAATAGAGCACATAAGATTAAGTCAAATTTCACCCCTTTACTTTTTATTTGTGCGAGTCAATTGTACCACACGAAATTACAATTTCAAGAAAATATACATATTTTTTAGAAATAAACCTTTTTTAGGATTTAACTGTTCTTTGTTAGATCAGTTCAGTGATAAACAATACACTTTATGATGAACCATAGGGTTTCTTCATGTGCGGGTCAGCCAACGGATATGATCACAACCGATAAAGCGAAGACCTAGTCGTCCGTTGCTTGGGTGATCAACTATCATCACATTTTGTTTCTCCAGCATCAGCACACCTTACGAAAACATACGTTAAAAATGGAGTTAATCCGGGATATCTAGGCAGTAGAAGCTCAGCGACTTATCGAAAAAAAGTTATTAGGAAATTTAAGTCTGACAATGCTGTCAAAGTATCAATAAAGGGATGGCAACAAAAACAAACCGATGATAATGAAGCTAAGGTGACTTATTACCTTTACCAGGATGGATCAGAAGTAAACCATGTAACTGTACTGAGAGAATATAACTGAATCACGCAATTGGTATTACAAAGCCTTCAGCAATGTTAAACCTGGTGTTGAAAGAGAAACCTATGCGGAAAACAATTCCTCAGGAGGTGTTGGATTAGGATTAGATGCTTATTGGGATACGGCAGAAAAATAAAACTGACGTAAGGATAATCCACGTCAGTTTTTTAGTATTGAGAGAAGGGGACTCAGAATCTAATCCTGTTACTATACTATGTAAAGGCATCAGACCCGACACTATCCTACTTTTATACTCGAAGGAGTGAAGAGTTTAGTCGGTGTTCCGGTTTTACAAAGTATTCAGTATCTCTTTGAGTCCATTATTTTTCCAATGCTCAGACTGTCGAGTATCATTTTTGATTAACCTTTCAATTTGTTTAGGAGATAAAATTACAATATCCTTGACTGCACCAGATCTGATTGCTTTACGGAGAGCAGATATGTCAAGTTCTATTATATTTTCACTATATCCCTTTGCACACCGCCTTTTTCAGTACCATCTTTATCAAATCGATTTATCGGAATCCATGCCTCTTGTATTACTGACAGAAATGGTAATAGTATGTTAATTGTCGGAGAAAGGTGGTATGGAAAAAGTACTTTATCCTTAGAGTTCCTTCTGAACAATTGTTATATTCAGATTTTAACCATTTAAGAGAAGCCGCCGATATTTGCGATATCCTTTTTAAGGAAAATATTAATTATAGGAGGAAAAAATGATTTTAATAAGAAAAGCCAAATCGTCAGACGCTAATTCAATTGCCAATGTTCATGTGGAAAGTTGGAAAACCACATATCAAGGAGTATTGCCTGATGACACGTTATCTAAGCTCTCTGTCGAAAATCAGGCAGAGCTTTGGAGAACTTCATTAAGTGATCCTCAAAATCAAGATATTGTCTATGTTGCACAAGAAACCGACGGTAAAATTATAGGCTTTGCTTCCGGAGGTCCAAACCGTGATCATCTTAGCAAATATAAGGGTGAAGTTTCCGCGATTTATCTGTTGTTACAGTATCAGAAAAAAGGAATCGGATCTCGACTAATGAAGGCGATTGTAGAGGAGCTTGTAAAGAAAAACATAAAATCATTATTGGTATGGGTTTTAGCCGGTAATCCATCGATAAATTTTTATGAAAAGCTAGGTGGAAGGCAGAGCACAACAAAACAAATACAATTCGGTGAAGGTTATTTCAAAGCTATTGCTATCGGCTGGACGGATATAAATGGTTTTTTGTTATAAAATGATCTACGTGTTATTATATGCTCCCCTAAAGGTAGGCAGATGAAATAAAAAAATCTGTTTGGTTGCTTTGGGAATCGGGATGCTCGTTACCAGGCCAATGATCGGAAAAATGATTGATAAGATTGGTGCGAAATCCGTGGTTATGATCAGTCTTGTTTTTCCGCTTATCTTAATCACCGATAAAACAAGTTTGATCTGGATTTCCATCGTATTGTTCATCCGCTGCACCAGTATCGGGGGGAATCTTCCGTTGGCGAGTGACGCTTATACAGGGCTTGACAGAAAACAACTTCCAGAAGCAGGTGTCGGTATTAATAATATTGAAAACCCTGGTTCAAGCTTCGGTTCAGCTGTGATCGCAACCGTTGGCGCAACTGTCATGGAAGGATTGCAACCAACGATTGCGAATAGCTTAAAAGGTTATCATGCCGGGTTCTTAGTTTCTACAATTGTCCTTGCCATAATCTTCATCCCACACATAAAAAAGCCAAATAAACAAATGCTCACTGGTGAAGTTTACACGCTCCAAGAGCATTCAAAATTGGCTGATTTATTCCATACGGGGAAACTTCATCAAGCAGAAGACGCGCCCGTTACCCAGCCAAATTAGCTCGCATAAAAAGAGGCCGGGTTTATATAATTCCGAGCCTCTTCATCGATCTCACTTCCCCTTCGCCTTCTTCCTTTTCTCCTTCTCCGCCCGGTAAAACTCATGAAACATCTTCATCAGCGCGCGCTTCTCAATCCGCGACACATAGCTCCGCGAAATCCCAAGCTCTTTCGCAATTTCGCGCTGCGTTTTTTCTTTCTTCAAATCAAGGCCGAAGCGGCCGACGATGACTTCTTTTTCTCTGCCGTCAAGGATGTCGATGTATTTTTTGACTTTTTCAAGCTCCATGTTGAGCTGGATGGTGTCGATGACGTCTTCGTTTTCTGATTTGAGGACATCAATGAGGCTGATTTCAATGCCACTCACAGGTTATCCGTTTTTGTTGTATTAAAGTAATAAAGAATCTTTAAGTTTAACGTAAGTTTTTGGGCATGCCGAGATGTGAAAACAAAGAAATTTCAGTTTCTCTTTCCAATATTCGGGAGACGATTTAATCAAGCTCGATCTATTTCGCCCTGATCAAGAAAAAAGTGAATACTTGGGTACGTTATGGACGGTTTCAGAGAACGGTACGGCTCGTCAGCACTTCTACACGAAGTTTCTTATACAAACGCCTGAACCGCACGATTTAGATTAAAGCTAGAAAGGAAAATTGTGTATGCTGCGGGACAGAGGAGTATCAAATGGGTGTCAATGATGTTACCGGAACACGTTGAATTGATCAAAGAATATCATGAAGGTCTTGATAAGGTTAAAAAGCCGGTTTTAGATGAACAAAAATATGACGAACTCAATAATAAAGTAATCCGTGATGCGATGGAAGAGAATAAACTTTTGCAATTTTTCTTTTATCAGATTTCAGAAGAGAGAGAAGATAAAAGAGTTGACTGGACATATCCATTATATTGATACCTTAAAGTGAGAGCTATGAGCCTTACAGATTAAAGATGTATTATAAGTAGATAACATTATCGGGATCGAATCAAGCACTCTCTTCTAAAGCTCTTATCCAAGTATAGGGCTGATTCACTTGTGTTGAATAAAAGGAATTGATAGCTGTTCAATTTCAGAAAGGTCAATTAAGTTTTCTAACCAGGACTTAATTGACCAAAACAGAGAGAGGGTCAAGGTAATAGATGGGACACAAAGTATTTATTCTTTTAAGAAATTTTCGGCTAAACAAAGCCCCCCCATTAAGACACCAGCTACAAAAAAACCAATCGTAATTTTCCAATCAAAAAGGAAGTAAGAAAACAAAGTACTGATAAAGGTGTAAATTAACCAAATTAAAGGTGGGCTTTTTTGTTTCAAGATCATCCATCCCTTTCAGCTCAATATTTTTCAGCATCGTTCTGTTTCCAGAAATAATCAGAAAAAACGCCTGCAAAAGCCTCCATTGAATTGTCTAGCTCTTGCATATTGTTATCTACTCCACCAGCTTCTAATAAAATAGAGTGCTTGGACAAATCTTGATTATAGAGGCCATTCCCTGCATCTCTCCCTTTCGCTAGTACACCTCTGCTTATTCCAGGGTATTTTTTTTCTAGTTCTTTATGAAGATTTTTTGCAAATTCTAGATTTTCTTCGTAGTTAGGATTTGCTTTGCCTATAACAAAAACCAAGCGAGCATAACTCTTACCTTTTATATTAATCGTAGTTTTCTCTTTTCTAAGTGCATCTCTATGAATATCGATTGCATATGTTAAATCTTTATTTGTTGCAGTTGCTTCTTTAACAAGTGAACGGGAATAGCGATATGATTGATTGGCGTTCCATCCTCTATTATGAAGTTTTTCAGTTGCATTTACAGTACTTTGTTCAACACCAATTCCTTTACTTTCTAGGTTTTGTTTTAATTTTTTCCCCACCCCTATAACATTAACTCTTTCATCAGAACTAACTGCATCATCTGGCGTATTTGCATTCTTAAGAAGAGGAAGGAAGGATTCCCAGCTGTGAGTATGATAAAGGTAAACAACTTTTCTTCCGTTAGTGGTCTGAGAAGGTTTTGGGTTCGAATCTTTATTTTCTTTACTATCCTCTGTCAACATTTCTTGTGAAACTTCTTTTTCTTTTAGCAATACTTCCATTGGGGGTGAAGACTCTTCAGGTAGAGTAGTGAAATCTGTCCCTTGTCCAGCGACTTCAATTTTCGTATCAAATTCTGAAAACCCCGGAATTTCTTTTCCTAAGAAGGTTCTGTAGTCATCGGGTTTTACATTGGTCATTAACTGAAAAGCTAACTTAGTTATTGAAATGTCCTTTAATGGATTTTGATTTGCTGCAAAATATTTATTTTCACTGGCTAGAAAATAGTGAAAAACCTTTTGAGAATCGGTTTCTCTTAATGCAGTATTCATAAAGTCCGCTGAGATTCTAATTGAAAGAAACGTTGTCATCAATCCTATGATTATAAACAAACCAACAAAGGATAAAATCCCTGCTTGAATATAAAGGAAGACATATCTCTTTTTTCCCTTTCTTTTCATAATGCCCCTCCTAAAAAACGATTTCCTTGTAAGTATATGAAAGAGTAAGAGGGAATAGAATCATAAATAGACAAGTTTCAAAAAACAACCCTTTTCGAACCAGATTTCCCTTTTATTTTTTTTATATGAAAAAAAAGGATTTTTTGTAGTCTTGAAGAAATGAATACAAAGAACTTATTTCTTTGCTGAAAGGGTGGGATTGGATGGAGTTAATTTTTTTCATACAATGTTTCTTTAGTGTAATGTTCTCAATCTCTTTTATCGTTAAATTGAAAAACATTAGCGGTTTCATCGAAACAGTCTCTTCCATAATAAGCAATCTTTTTGTTGTAAAAATTTCCGCATACTTTTTCCTTATCTTAGAGGCGTTAGCAGCGATAACAATAGCATTTAATACTACCAAGCTTTTTGGTGAAGTGATCATTTTGATGTTATTGCTGGCATTCTTAATTAGCAATCTATTGGTTCAATTTAAAAAGCAGAAAATCAAATGCAATTGTTTTGGGAAACTAAGTGAAGAATTTCTTGGTGACAAGGTTTCATATTATCGTATAACAGTTTTAGGTCTGTTACTGGGAACTCTAATTTTTTTTAGAAGGTCCCAAACAGGTATTGAACTCGTTCCTCTTAATACGACTCTAAATCTATTCTTATCAAGTATTGCTGTCATGCTTACATACTTTTTAATTAATACTTACATACATTTAATGTATATGAGGAGGAATAAATATTGAGTGAAACAATTCTAATGATCTCCCTGTCTTTTTTAGTTATAACAGTTGCATTCTTGGTACTGCAACTTTATAGGAATATGCTAAGAACAAAGAAGCAACAGGGATTATTAAAAAGTGACGAAGGACTACCGAAAGGAGAAACTTACCCAATCACCACATTAAAAACGATTGTGGGGCAAGAAGTGACTATCTCAAAAAAGACACGAGGAGTTATATTGATCTTCACTTCATATGGATGTAGTGGTTGTAAGAGAGTTTACCCATTTCTTGAATTACTTAAGAAAGAGTATCCCAAAATACAATTTGAACTAATAATGTTAGCGAACAAGAAACAGGCACAAGAAACTATATCTTTATATAATTTAGAAGATTGGTCAGTATCAATAATCGACCATGAACACTTACATACCCTTGGAATAACCGGTTTTCCTTTTTCTTACTTAATTTCAAATGAAGGAAAAGTAATCGAAAAGGGTTTGATAAATTATAAAAAAGATATTGACTTTTTAGTATCTATGTTACAAGTAAAAAAAATATCTTAATATATTCAGAACTTGAAAGGGGGTGAAAAAATGGAGAACGAAGAACTTAATCTTGATTTTGCACCTCAAGATGCAGACTGCTGGTATATTTATTGCTCCACTAACACTTGTGGAGCAGCAAGACAAGCTACAATAGAATATTGTAATGGACCAGATAGAGTGCCTTATAAACAGCATTGTGGATGTGGGTACTTCGCGTAAAATAAAGGGGGTCGGGTATTAATCCGATCCTCTCTTAAGAGGTTAAAATTGTGATTACATACTTTTTGAAATCTTTTCATTTAATTTTCAAAACTAATAAGCTATGGATTTTTGGTTCTCTATTTATTCGTATCTTGAATGGATTGTTTCCTGTATGTGAATTATGGATACTTACTAGACTTGTTAACGAAACAGCAAGTATCATAACAGACAAAAAAGACAACGTTTTTACATTACTCCTCTTATTATTTATACAATTAATAATTATGATATCTAGGTCTTCTTGTGTTCATATAATGAATGTATTAGACAAGGATATGGAATTAAAATTGAATCTTAAGTTGGGAAACATGATCATTGAAAAATCCTTGAATTCCCCCTTTTTTTATTTTGACATGCCTGAGTTTTATAACCATCAATTTAGGATTAACAACTATGGGCACAGTTTTTTAAGGCCGATCAGCAACTCTATGCATGTACTGCAATTATGTATAACAATTGTTTCGTATATAGGCTTTTTGTTCTTTATTCATTGGGGACTTGTGGTCTTAGGGATCCTAGCTTCAATTCCTGCCTTCATCATCCAGTACAAGTTTGGTTACTCAAATTTCAATTTAAATAGGCTCCAATCCGGATTAATGAGAGAAGCGAGCTATATCAATTCCTTATTTAGAAACAAACAAAGCATTAAAGAGATCAAATTATTTAGATCAGGGAACTTTTTAATTAATAGATGGAGGAAGCTCACCACATCAAACAATAAAAAAATCTTAAAGCTCTTTTTTAAACAAAATTGGGCAAACATAGGATTGGACTCTCTGACCGCTGTTCTTTATTCCATGTCTGCAGTTTTAATGGTCTGGCTGTTGAAATTAGGAAAAATGAATATAGGAAGCTTTGTATCAACAGCACAAGCAATTCAGGGACTACAAGGAACTGTTAACCAAACATCACATTTATTAGCTTCCCTTTTCGAAAGCAATCTTTATATAAAAGACTTCTTTGATTTTATTGAATATCAAAATGAAGATGATGCAAAAAAAGAAAAGTTAGAAAAAAATATTGCAAATAAATCGGATACAGCAAATATCTCACTTAAGCATGTTTACTTTAAATATCCACTAAGCAATGGTTACTCTCTGAAGGACATTAATTTGGAAATAAAGGATAAAGAAAAAGTTGCGATTGTAGGTCATAATGGTTCAGGAAAAACTACATTGATTCAATTGATTATCGGTCTATATAAACCCACTGCCGGAAACATCTTTTTAGAAGGAAAAGATTTATGCCAAATAGACGAAAATGAGTTAAGTGAGTATGTTAGCGTTGTTTTCCAAGACTTTGTTAGATATGCCTTGTCAGTTAAAGAAAATATTGCTTTAAGCGATATTAGTCAAATAGACAATCTAAATGAAATTAAACAGACTGCATTTTTAAGCGGAGCAGACAGCTTTATAGAGGCATTGCCTAACGGTTATGATACGACTTTGGGAAAAGTTCTCCCGAATAGTATTGATATCTCAGGAGGTCAGTGGCAGCGGATAGCTCTTGCTAGATCAATTTTCAAAAAATCAAAATTGATAATACTGGATGAGCCAACTGCTGCTCTAGATCCTAAAACAGAGGCCTATGTCTTTGAGAAATTTAGAGAATTGACCGAGAATAAAACAGCTATTTTTATTTCACATCGATTAGCTTCGGTTAAGATGGCAGATCGAATTATTCATTTAAAAGATGGTCAGATTTTAGAAGAAGGCAGCCACAAAGAGCTTATGGCGTTAAAGGGTGAATATTATAATATGTATATGACCCAAGCTAAGTGGTTCGATGGGCAAAGAGAGGAGGTTATCTCCTAAGTTAGCTGCAGCTAGACAGGCAGGCCAGTCTATTTCCTGCAGTTATCAAAATGAGAACTGAAAATGAAACGAAAACCGGCTTCGATCGATGACAGTGGGCTGTCTCAGTACAGGGTTAAGGGCTTGATGATGACTAATTTCATAAAGGTCAAATAAGTTTTCTAAACCAAACTCAATTGACCTTTAGCAATGTTAAAGCCTATTATTTTGGGGGAGAGGTGCTATAATACTTTTAAATTTAACCCGTTATCCTTAAAAATAATGGGAAGAACTCGATTAGAGTATCCCCCTCACCATATAAAAATTAATTTAGATTAGCTAACATTTTTGTGTTGGCAATGTTCCTGCTTGAGTGAAACTTACCATACTGTTAGTGTGGTGGTTGGTTCAAACGTTACTTTTTAACAGGCTTAAAAGTGGTTAGAAGTGGGGGAGTTTTTAAAGCATCCCCCACTTACATTTTCTGAATTAGAACCGAAACACAATGAATTTCACTTCCTCTTCGTCTTCTTCAGCTTTTCCTTCTCAGCCCGATAAAACTCATGAAACATCTTCATCAGCGCCCGTTTCTCAATCCGCGACACATAGCTCCGCGAAATCCCGAGCTCTTTCGCGATTTCGCGCTGCGTCTTTTCTTTCTTCAAATCAAGGCCGAAGCGGCCGACGATGACTTCTTTTTCTCTGCCGTCCAGAATGTCGATGTATTTTTTGACTTTTTCAAGCTCCATGTTGAGCTGGATGGTGTCGATGACGTCTTCGTTTTCCGATTTGAGGACATCGATGAGGCTGATTTCAATGCTACTCACAGGTTATCCGTTTTTGTTGTATTAAAGTGATAAAGAATTGACTGTTTTTGTTCAGGGAGCTTAGCGCCACCGGTTAGACTTATAGGTAATATATTTTTACTAGGTTGAGGCAACTCGAATTAATTAAAAAAGATACCGAGAAACCGAGCTATATTAGTATCTTTTTTTGCTATTACTTTAGAGTTATTAAATCTCTCTAGGAGTACCCATGACATGACATAAATGACATTACAGAACTGATTTGAGTAGAAATAAGAAGGAGCGATATTCGTAAAAGTAATAGCACATCTAGCCAATTTTGAAGTTTTTGCCCTTGGTCTTAAAATATATAAAACACATGATTAAGTTCTAAATTCTTTACCGATCGTTCTCGAATTTGATATACTTGAAACAGGTTAGATCTAACTGTTTTGCTACTCAAATGAGAATGATCATTCTTTAATTGTTTAAGAATGAGGGAGGGATGAATGCATCAATGATTCTCAGTCCTTTCTCAGAATAAAGAGGTAATACGTTAAGGTGGGATTAGATGACTAGAAATAAAGAATTTTGAAAAAAAGCATTAAGAAAAGCAATGGAGCTTTTCTGGGAACAGGGTTATGAAAAAACATCCACGCAAGACTTGATGGACAATATGGGCGTTCACCGCAGAAGTATCTAGGACACATTTGGCGACAAACATACTTTATTTATGCGAGCCTTAAGTCACTATGTAGAAGTAATGGAAGTAAGAATGTGAAAACAGAATTAACGGATAAGCAGGCTATACGAAAATTATTTGTCTCTCCGTACAGGACCAAATAAACGTTTCGGAAAAGACAGAAATTTTCCATTTTGGGAACAAAAGCTATTTTGCCTTGCTGGCGCAAAGTATGACCACAAAGCCAAGAATCACGAAGTAGAATACCATTTTATCTTCGTTCATTCTGACGGCGCACAACTTAAAAAGATTACCAAAATCATTGAAGAAAACAACATTGTACCAGAGATTTATCCAACACTATTTACCATAGACAACGTAAATGAAGCGCTAAAACTAGTAGCAAATGGACGACCAAAAGGGAAAGTGATAATTAATTTTTAAGGGGGATATGATGAAAGCAGTCCAAATACACAGCTACTCGAAAAAGCTAGAAGCTCACATCAACGATGTGCCTATTCCAAGAATAAACAAACATCAAGTGTTAATCAAAACAAATGTGGCGGGCGTTGACCCACATCTTACATTGGCGATTACTGGAAAAGTGCGCATTTTTGACCACTATGATTTCCCGTTGACACTCGGAAATGAACTTTCAGGTGTGATTGAATCGGTTGGTGAAGCGGTGACAGACTTTAAAAAGGGCGACAGAGTATATGCGCTAATGCCACTAGATACAATGGGTGCCTTTGCAGAATATGTTGTGGCTGATGCAAATATCGTTGCGAAAATGCCAAAACAGTTTACTTTTGAAGAAGGGGCTGCCATTCCATTATCGGCTCTGACAGTTGTTCAAGCATTCGATGTACTGAACGTGAAACCTGGCGCAAAACTGTTCATTCCTGGTGGAACAGGCGGATTTGGGCAGATTGCCATTCCGTTTGCGAAATCAAAGAAGCTTTTTGTAGCTGTCAGTGGTAGTGAATCAGCTCGTCATTTAGCGCTATCCATTGGTGCTGACCAGTTCATCGACTATCACAAGCAAGATTATGTTGAGGTGCTGAAAGATTTCGATTACGTGATTGATACTCGTGGTGCAAGTGAGTTCAGGAATGAATTACGTGTTTTAAAACCTGGCGGAAAATTATTGTCATTGAATGCTGGTCCAAATGCACGTTTTGCAATTCAGCATGGCGGATTTTCAACGTTGCAGAGGCTTCTTTTCGGTGTGATCGGCATGCCGTTTGATATAGCGGCACATCTTCAACGGAAAACGTATGATTTCTTATATGTTCAGCCAAATGGCAAACAACTAAAAAACATCACCCAGTGGATTGATGAAGCGGGCATCAAACCGACCATTGATTCGACATTTGCTTTTTGGCAAGTGAACGAAGCTATTGCCAAAATCGCAAAAGGGAAAGCTCAAGGAAAGATTCTTCTGATTATACAAGAGTGAGAAACAACATAAAATTGATAAATCGAACTATTTTAGTGATGGGCGGGACGTCAGGTATAGGCTATGCATATGCGAAAAAGTTTCTTGAAATGGGCAACACGGCGATTGTCACTAGTCGCTCGAAGTAAAACATTGACCAAGCAATCAAAGATAACCCTAATTTAATCGGCATTGCTGCAGATGTCAGTCAAGTGAAGTCGCTTGACCAGTTGGGGTTTATCTTCTATAACACCGAAAAGTTTAATGAATAGGGCTCATGCATACAACGCAAAAGTAGACAAGAACAAAGAAGAAGGATTAGATGTGGATGCCGGTGTGAACATGGGGTGATATACCTAACTCATTTTAATGGCTGCTGATATTCTCCTGTTGCAGTAAGATTTTGTGTTCCCGTTGGAAAAGACCAAATTCAACATGAGGAGCCAAATTTATTGGTGAATTTATAATTCTTTACTTATCGTTCTAAAAAGGGTATTATGTAATCATGGTTTGAATTTCATGTGTTTATATTAGAACGCTCATTCTATAATGGATTATGACGTTTGTTTTTGTTAGTATTGGTTCATCGATTTTTTTAAGGAGAAATAAAATGGCTAGAAGTAAAGAGTTTGACGAAAAAGCAGTATTAAGAAAAGCAATGGAGCTTTTCTGGGAACAGGGTTATGAAAAAACATCCATGCAAGATTTGGTGGATCATATGGGGATACACCGCAGGAGTATATATGACACATTTGGCGACAAGCGTTCATTGTTTCTAGCTTCCCTTAATCACTATGAAGAGCTCATCGCCAATGAGATGGAAAGCATAATTAGCAACACTTCATCCATTAAACAGGCGATACGTGATGTTTTTATTTTCGTACTGAATTCCATTGAACAATACCCAAAAGGTTGTCTATCAGTAAATGCAGCGATTGAATTATCTTTGTTGGACAAAGAAATTGGACGCATAGTTACAAAAATGTTTAACCGTACTGAAGATATGTTTAATAACCTTATAAAACGGGGCCAAACTAGTGGAGAGATATCAAAAGAAATCGATTCTGATAACATATCTCGTTTCTTACACAACAATTTGGTAGGTATAAGAGTGCTAATAAAAACTAATTACAGTAAAAAAGAATTAGAAGGCATCATTACTCTAGCACTTTCAGTGTTGGACTAGCTTTCTTTTTTTACCCTATTTAGAACGTTCGTTCTAAAATTAACATGAAACAAACCATCATAATGCATACTTATAAAATCGTTTTTTAATTTCTAAGGAGGAACACAAAAATGTCAAACTTTAAAATACCATCAGAATCAGAATTTATTGAAGCAGATGGAACTCGTTACGCATATAGAAAATTTGGTACACAAGATGGTAAACCACTAGTATTTCTTGTTCACTTTAGAGGAACGATGGAAAACTGGGATCCAGACATGCTTGAACCTATTGCAAATAAACGCCCAGTAATCTTATTTGACAATAAAGGGGTTGGTGAGACCGATGGACTAACGCCTACTACAATTGCTGATATGGCAAAAGATACAGCAACATTTATAAAAGCTCTTGGATTAGAACAAGTTGACATTCTTGGTTTTTCCATTGGTGGTATGGTTGCACAAGAGCTAGCTTTACAAGAAGGAGATTTAGTAAGAAAAATTATTATGGCAGGTACTTCGCCTGAATCTGGTATTAATCCAAATCCAGAGATTTTTGAAAGAATGAATCGTCACGGCGGAACGGAAGAAGATGGAATAAATGATTTTATATTCTTTTTCTACGCACAAACCGAAACAAGTAAATCTGCAGGAATGGCTTCACTACAAAGAATTTTTAATCAGAAAAAAGTAAACAGTTCAGAACAAGTAAAAGAGGCACAATTACAAGCCATTGCAAAATGGGCTAAACAAAAATCTAATCATGATTATGAATGGTTACAAAACATCAAACACCCTGTACTTGTTACTAATGGTGTTAATGATGTAATGGTACCGACTAAAAACAGTTACATCTTAGCAGAGAAATTACCCAAAGCACAGCTGATTATATATCCTGATTCTGGTCACGGGCATCTGTTTCAATTTCCAGAACTATTTGCAGAACACGTAAATTTATTTCTTGATTCTAATTCTTATTAAAAAGGAGTATTCATATGAGCAGATTATTTGAAAAAGTTCGTATTGGAAACATTGACTTAAAAAATCGTATAGGTATGGCTCCGATGACTAAAAATAGAGCTTTACCAGATGGTACGCCGAGCGATTTAGTAGCAGAGTACTATGGTCAGCGTGCTTCAGTCGGTTTAATTATAAGCGAAGGAACCCAACCTTCAGATGATGGGCAAGGTTACACGAATACACCTGGTATTTATACAGAAAATCATATTAGAGGGTGGAAAAAAGTAACTTCTAAAGTTCATAGTGAAGGCAGTCATATTTTTATTCAGCTTATGCATGTGGGACGTGTATCACACCCTGATAACACACCTCACCACCGCCAAGCAGTTGCACCGTCAGCTATTGCACCTGGTGTAGAAATTTTCACGGCAGAAGGAATGAAAGATATTCCAACACCAAGAGAACTGAGTGAGCTTGAGATAAAAGATGTTATCAATGAGTTTCGTTTAGCAGCACGTTCAGCAATTGAAGCTTGTGCAGACGGAGTTGAAATTCACGGAGCGAATGGTTATCTGATCCAACAATTCCTTAGTGAAAACTCCAATCATCGTCAAGATGCATACGGTGGTACGATTGAGGGGCGTTCTCGATTCGCTATTGAAGTAGCTAAAGCAGTTGTTGATGAAATAGGAGCAGAAAGAACAGGCATCCGTTTTTCTCCTCAAGGAACACTGCAAGGCATTGATGAGGGGGAAAATAGCCTTGAGATGTATCGCTATTTAATAAGTGAATTAAATAAGCTTAACCTTGCATATCTGCATTTAATGCACTTTGGAAACGAGCAATTCCTAAAAGATGTGCGTCAACTTTGGGATCAAGCACTTCTTGTTAACCGTCCAGGTCGTCCTCTAGATCAACTTTCGTCTGATGTAGATAATAATCTTGCAGATGTTGTCACAGTAGGCACTTGGGTACTAGCTAATCCAGACTTTGCAGAACGGATTCAATCAGGTGCTCCCCTAAACGAACCTGATAAAAACACGCTCTATGCAGGAGGAAAAGAAGGTTATACAGATTATCCTTTCTTAAAATAATTTATTTAATATGAATATCCCATCTAGGGAAGGGGTATTCATATTCTTTTTTCTTAGGTTCGTTATGAAAAGATACATGTGAGTTAAATAGAAATGTGGAGGATGTAAAGAAAGCTTTAGCGATTGAAAACTACGGTAAAAAACCAAATTTTTTAGACTTCCCTAAGCCCAAAATAAATAATGACGAGGGTCTTAGTTGAGATATATGCGGCAAGTATAAATCCTCTTGATACAAAAATTCGAATTATGGATAACCTACATCCATAGTAACAACTCGCAGTAAGAAACGCTGTAAAACGTTTTAAAGGTTTAATTAAACTAAAAATGGAGGTGTGCTGTAAAATGAAAAAAACTGTTCTTATCACCGGGGTATCGGGTGGAATTGGCAAAGAGTTGGCGGATCGTTTCGCGAAGGGAGGATATAATTTGGTGCTGGTGGCGCGTAGCGAGGGTAAGCTTTTGGAGCTCGCGAAGGAATATCGGAAAAGATATGGTAGTCAAGCGACGGTCATCGCCAAGGATGTGGCGTCACCCGGCGTGCCGGAAGAGATTTTTGCGGAGCTCAAGGAGAAGGGGATCGTCGTCGACTATCTTGTCAATAATGCCGGCTTCGGTTTGTACGGGACGTTCTTGGAGACGCAGTTAGAACAAGAGACGAATATGATTGACGTCAATATCAAGGCTCTGACTGTTATGACGAAACTGTTCTTGCCGGATATGGTCAAACGGGGCCAAGGAGGCGTGATGAATGTGGCTTCGTTGGTTGCTTTCTTCCCGGGACCTATGATGTCGGTTTACTACGCAACGAAGGCGTACGTGCTGTCGTTCACCGAGGCTTTGGAGAACGAACTGAGCGGTACAGGGGTGAATGTGACGGCACTATGTCCGGGACTGACGTCAACCGGCTTCGTTGATCGTTCGGGTATTGGTGAATCGAAGTTGTTCCAGCGTGGTGCTATCATGGAGGCCGGGCAGGTGGCTGAGGAAGGGTACCGAGGCTTCTTACGCGGCAAGACGTTCATAATGCCAGGGGCTCGAAACCGGTTCATGGCATTCCTTCCGCGGTTGATGCCGCGCAAAATGGTGACCCGTATGGTCAGATCCACACAGCAAAGAACAGGGCATTGACCTAATTGAGGGTGACCAGGAGTGAAGTGGCAGTTGATTATGATCTGCCATCTGGCCAAGATCTCGTAATGGAATAAATCGTTTACTAAAAAATTTACAGAGACTTTTATAAAGACGGAAACCTTCTTATTTGATCTACTGAAATATGGTCAAGAACAAGGAGAAATTTCTAAACACTATGATATCAAAGGGCTTTCTCAATTTATTCATAATTCACTCGTAGGAATACGAGTATTAGCAAAAACAACAAATGATAAAAAAGAATTAGAAACCATTATCGGTTTGACTTTGTCAACCCAATCTGAAATATTTTTAAGGAGAGAATAATATGAAGTACACAGTTATTACAGGAGCTAGCTCAGGTATAGGATATGAGACAGCATTAGCATTTGCTGCTCGTGGCAAAAACTTAATTATTGTAGCTAGAAGATTAGATAAATTAGAAGGGCTTAAATCAACCATTCAGAATCTAAATCCTGATTTAGATGTTATTATTCGTACAAGTGACCTATCTGTCACAGATCAGGCATATACACTGTATAACAGTTTAAAGGAGTATCAAATTGAGACTTGGATTAATAATGCTGGGCTTGGTGAAACCTCTTCTGTAACAGATCAGAATTTAGATAAAGTAGAAACCATGTTACGCGTTAACATAGAATCCTTGACAATCCTTTCTACACTATTTGTAAGAGATTATGCTGATGTAGAGGGAACTCAATTAATTAACGTATCCTCAGCACTTGGATATGTAATTGCTGTTGGCAGTGTTGCTTATTCTGCTTCTAAATATTATGTTAGTGCCTTCACCGAAGGGCTTGCAAAAGAACTTGAACTGAAAGGTGCGAAAATGAAGGCAAAAGTTTTAGCACCAGCAATGACGGAAACAGAATTCGCAAAACATGCAAATGATATGAAAGAGTTTGATTACAAAGCAAATCTCCCTATGTACCACACAGCTAAGCAAATGGCAGGTTTTATGATGGAGGTTTATGACAAAGATGAAGTGGTGGGGGTTGTAGATGAAAACTATGAATTCAATTTGAGAAAGCCCATCTATCCAATACTAGAAAGCCTTTAAATCTAATTTATATATATGGTAACATAATCGTTTGGCGATGGCACCAATGACACGTAGCAGAGCGCAAGAAGATGGTTCATCAGGAGAACTAAGTTCCCTTTATTATGCTCAAAGAGCATCTATGGGATTACTTATTAGTGAAGGTACACAACCTCCTGATGGTACCAGTCGGTGCATGGTCATTAGCTAATTCAGATTTAGTAGAACGGCTTAAAGAAGGTGCTCCATTGAACGAAGCAGACCCTACAACATTCTTTGGTGCCGGAAGCAAGGGTTGTACGGATTATCCTACATGAAAGAATTAGAATCTCAGAAAGGATAAGTATAACTTATGGCAAATATCAAGGTTCCACAAACAGTATGGGATTGGAAGTGACTCTCTATTTTTGTAACGAAAAAGAGGGAATAAAAAGTAGTTTTTAAATTGAACCTACAAAATGGACAGTAATGCTTAAAAATGGCATGCAACTGAAAAATGCTTGACGCATGAATTGCGCTACACTGGCAGACGTATACTGCATTCGGTCGCTATGGGCTGATGAACTTTAACGTCTGTTCCACCGACTGAGTGCGGGAACACCGGCTGTAATAATCTCAAGGAAGGATGCTAATGAAAAAATGAAAACACTCATGAAAGCAGCTCAGATAACCAAGTATTCAAAAAATATCCATGCCAAAGTCAATGACATTCCAATTCCAGAAATCGATGAAAACGAAGTCTTGGTAAAGGTCAAAGCTGCGGCAGTCAATCCACTCGAAATGTTAATTATTACAGGCAGCGTGAAACTGATTCAAGATTATGAATTCCCATTAACGCTTGGTAATGAATTGACAGGAGTTATCGAAAAAGTCGGAAAAAATGTGACAGAATTTCACGTAGGAGATGCCATCTATACACGTCTCCCCCTCGAAAAAATTGGTGCTTTTGCGGAATATGCCGCAATTGATGCTGCCGCAATTGCACCCATGCCAAAAAATTTGTCTTACGTGGAAGCCGCTGCTGCACCACTGGCTGGACTCACAGCGTATCAAGGTCTACATGAAGAACTTGAGGCACAGTCTGGTAAAACGGTTTTCATTCCAGGTGGATCAGGCAGTTTTGGTCAAATGGCTGTACCAATCGCAAAGGCAATGGGCCTAAATGTCATTGTTAGCGGTAGCTCAGAAGCGCGCGAACGCACTTTGGAAATGGGTGCAGACCAATATTTGGATTATACAATAGAAAACTATGTTGACTTGTTGTCGGATGTGGATTACGTGATTGATACACTGGGACCTAAAGAATTTGACAGTGAATTGAGTATTATCAAACCGGGCGGAAGATTGCTCTCTCTTCGTACAGGACCAAATAAACGTTTCGGAAAAGACCGAAATTTCCCATCGTGGAAACAAATGCTGTTTTCCCTTGCTGGCGCAAAGTATGACCGCAAAGCCAAGAAACAAAACGTGGAATACCATTTTATCTTCGTTCGTTCTGACGGCGCACAACTTAAAGAGATTACCAAAATCATTGAAGAAAACAATATTGTTCCAGCAATTCATCCAACACTATTTACCATAGACAACGTAAATGAAGCGCTAAAACTAGTCGCAAATGGACGACCAAAAGGGAAAGTGATTATTCAATTTTAAGGGGAATATGAAGAAAGCAGTCAAAAAGTTGAGATCATTTATGTAAAGGATTTTGAAAGGCAATAATAAGTGTTACAAACCGCGAGTTCTGCTGATTAAGAAATGGACAACCACAGCTCCTTCAGTTGCTGCCAAAGCAAAAGGCTACGATAGTGGGCTAATGGGTGGATTTAACCAACTGCTCTTGTTGAAGCGCTGAATATTCCAACTCGATTTATACCAGTAGTAATGAAAAGAAGCCGGAATTTTAGACCGGCTTCTATGACATTATTTCCCCTTCGCCTTCTTCCGCTTCTCCTTCTCCGCCCGGTAAAACTCATGAAACATCTTCATCAGCGCCCGTTTCTCAATCCGCGACACATAGCTCCGCGAAATCCCAAGCTCCTTCGCAATTTCGCGCTGTGTTTTCTCTTTCTTCAAATCAAGGCCGAAGCGGCCGACGATGACTTCTTTTTCTCTGCCGTCCAGGATGTCGATGTATTTTTTCACTTTTTCAAGCTCCATGTTGAGCTGGATGGTGTCGATGACGTCTTCGTTTTCCGATTTGAGGACATCAATCAAACTGATTTCGTTGCCTTCTTTGTCCTGGCCGATCGGGTCATGGAGTGAGACGTCTTTTTTCGTTTTTTTCAATGCGCGCAAATGCATGAGGATCTCGTTTTCTATACAACGCGCCGCATAAGTGGCGAGCTTAGTTCCTTTTCCGGCTGAATAGCTTTCGATTGCTTTGATCAGCCCGATCGTTCCGATGGAAATCAGGTCTTCTGCATCCTCGCCTGTGTTTTCGAATTTTTTGACGATGTGGGCGACCAGCCGGAGGTTATGTTCGATCAGCATGTTTCTCGCGTGTTCATCCCCCTGGGCCATCAGCTCCAAGTACTTTTTTTCGTCACTGCTTGACAGCGGTTGTGGAAAGGCATTGTTTTTCACATATGATACTAAAAAAACGAGTTCCTTGATGACATAACCGAGCGCTGCAAAAACACCTGTCATTAACGGCACCTCCACAAAATGTATGTAGGCAGAAGCCTATATGTAAATGTATGTGGGAGGGGGGATGTCTGTGTCTGTACCCGGCAAAATTGCCGGACTGCCAAATATTCCGGCGTTCTGTTCGGCATGAAGCCGCTTGTTTTCGCCGGAAAGGGCGACCGTTGCAATCGCTTCCATTTTTTAGCCGTTTACAAAAGTTAACAAGAGCGGGATAATAAAGGTAAGGGGGTGAGGGTGCCGGACGGTTCACCATATCGTAAACGCTATCAACCAGCCGGTCCGGTGCGGCAGATGAAAAACAAACGTCTGTTCATACTTTCGTTGATTGTGTTGAGCGTGGTCATGATCGGAGTTCAGGAAACCTTCCCAAACCTGCTGACGACAGGGTTAATGACTGTCGTTATTGCGGCGGCAGTTTTTAATATTTTAAAAGAATCGCTGAATAAAAAAGATGAAACACACAGCAAATGAGGCGACAGAAAGCGACGGTGCTTCTATCGCCAATAGGAAAACCGGCTCAAAGTGGTGAGCCGGTTTTCTTATTTGTTATTCTTTCAGCGCTTTTCCCATGCCTTTTAAAAATTGCAGGCCGAAGCCGACGGCCCGGTTGATGTCCGGATCGTTCATGGCTTTCAGCAGATCGAGGACTCCGGTTTTTTTATCGCTTTTTAAAAAGTCCTCTCCTTGTTTTGTGCCGGCGACGATGCTTTCTACAAGTTTCCCCATGACTTCCGGTTCGGCTTTGGAGAGAGCGCCGCCTGCTGCAATGGCTGTATTCATCAGGTTTTTGGCCGGCTCTTTGGACAGCTGGCCGAGGACGATTTTGGCGATGTCTTCCTTCGCGCCGATCATGCTGTCTGCGGCATCAAGGATCCCGAGGCCGTTCAGTTCGCCGAGAAGCTTCATCGTTTTTGAAACGGCGGCTTCCTGTTCAGCCAAAAGGGCTTTGAGTTCTTCGAGTTTTTCAAGCTTTATTTGCTCCTCAGATTTTTCTTCTTTGCGGATGGCGGTGATGGGAGCTGCCATGTGTGATGACCTCCTTTTGATTTAGTCTGTTAAATGAACGTACCCCGGACGCTTCCATTTCCGCTCGACTTCAGCCCCGTTTTGCGGATGGCGTTTCTTATTGCGCGGATTTGTTTTCGGAAGCGGCGGTTCTGCACATCCGCCGAGCACTTCCATACGAACCTTGGTCTGCTTGTAAGCCGGTGTATTGGTGCGCGCATCTACTGCGGGACCGGTCAAGAAATTGATCGCCGATTCTTTATCTGTCGAGTTCATCGGCAGATAAAGTTCGTTCGCTCTGACCCGGTCTGTCACAAGCGCCGTTAATTTTACGGCGCCAAACGGCGAGATCAGCCTGACCTGCGATCCGTCGCAGATGCCCCGTTCTTTGGCGAGCTCAGGCGAGACTTCCACAAAGACGTCCGGCACTTTTGCCTGGATGCCTGCCGATTTGTTTGTCATATTGCCTTCGTGAAAATGCTCCAGCATTCGGCCGTTGTTAATGTGAAGGTCGTACTCCTCAGGAAATTCGGCGGGCTCTGCCCAGTCTGCGATGGCAAAGCGCGCTTTCCGGTCAGGAAAGTTAAAGCCGTCTTCATACAAAAGAGGCGTGCTTTCTCCGGTCAAGCTGCCCCACAGGAAGCTGTTCCATCCTTCAATTGCGTCATAATCCGCCTTGGAGAACAGCGGAGACAGGCTTGCCATTTCTGAAAAAATGTCGCCAGGGTGGCTGTAACTCCAGTCAGCTCCAAGCCGGTTTGCGATGTCTTGAATGATAACCCAGTCCGGCTTCGCATCTCCGAGCGGCGGGAGCGCCTGATACAACCGCTGGACACGTCTTTCCGTGTTTGTAAAAGTTCCATCTTTTTCAAGAGAAGCTGACGCAGGCAGAACGACGTCGGCGTATTGAGCTGTTTTCGAAAGGAACACATCCTGAACCACAAGGAATTCAAGGCTTGATAAAATGTCATGGACCCGGTTTGCGTTTGAATCGACTAAAGCCATATCTTCTCCGACGATATACATGGCTTTCATTTTGCCTTCTTCAACGGCGTGAAGCATTTCAATGTTGTCAAGTCCGGGCTCCTCGTCGATTGTTGTGCCGTAAGCTTGTTCGAACTTTTTCCGCGCTTTGTCATCTGTAATGTGCTGATATCCCGGAAGCCAGCCGGGAAGCGTCCCCATGTCGCAGGCGCCCTGGACATTGTTGTGGCCGCGGAGCGGGTAAGCTCCTGCGCCCGGGCGGCGGTAATTCCCGGTAGCTAAAAGCAGGTTTGAAATCGCTGCGGACGTGTCGGAACCGCCCGTGTTTTGGGTGACCCCCATTCCCCAAAGAATGCATGTACCGTCGGCGTCGCGGATCATCTCAGCGATTTGAATCAGCGTCTGTTTATGGATGCCTGTAATTTTTTCTGCATATTCAAGGGTGTATGTCTCAAGAGATTGCTTATATTCCTCAAAGAAATTGACGTTTTCATCGATAAACGCCTGATCGTGCCAGCCCTGGTCGATCATATACTTTGTCACGGCCATCAGCCATACTTGATCAGTTCCTTGCCGCGGTCTGATGAACAGATCCGAGCGTTCGGCCATTTCGTTTTTGCGAAGATCGGCGACGATCAGCTTTTGTCCGTGAAGCTTATGGGCGCGCTTCACGCGGGTCGCCAGTACCGGGTGGCCTTCGGCCGGGTTGGCGCCGACGATGATGACGAGGCCTGCTTTCGCGATGTCTTGAATGGTGCCTGCATCGCCGCCCATGCCGACCGTGCGGAACAATCCGTCTGTTGCCGGAGACTGGCAGTAGCGCGAGCAGTTGTCGACATTGTTAGTGCCAAATACTTGCCGCGCCAGCTTTTGCATTAAGTAGTTTTCTTCATTCGTGATTTTTGAAGACGAAATAAATCCGACTGCGTCTTTTCCGTTCTGCTCCCGAATCGAGCCTAATCTGCGGGCAACGTAGTCAAGCGCTTCTTCCCAAGTCGATTCGACAAATTCGTTATTTTTGCGGATCAGCGGTTTGGTTAAACGTTCTTCCGAATTGACGAAATCCCATCCGAATTTCCCTTTCACACACGTCGAGATGGCATTGACTGGAGCTTCTGAAACCGGCTGAATTTTTAAGATGTCACGGCCTTTTGTCCATACTTCAAATGAACAGCCGACACCGCAGAACGTACAGACGGTTTTTGTCTTTTTGGTCCGCTGTGAACGCATCGCCGCCTCGACTTCTGAAACGGCAAAGATGCTGCTGTATCCCGGCTCTACATCTTTGACAAGGTCGATCATCGGCTCCATGACATCCGGTTTGATGCCTGTCATGAAACCGGCTTTTCCAAGCATTGATTTTTCCATTAACGCATTGCACGGACAGACCGTGACACACTGCCCGCAGCTGACGCATGAGGATTCGTTGATTGATACGCCTTCATCCCAGATTACCCGCGGCCGTTCAAGCTCCCAGTCAATCGAGAGCGTCTCATTGACCTGCAGGTTTTGGCAAACTTCAACACATTGTCCGCAAGCAATGCACTGATTCGGATCATAGCGGTAAAAGGGGTGTGACATATCGACGGCGCAAGACGGGTCTTCTTTAGGCGTGTAAGGGTATTTCTGGTCTTCGATTCCCATCATTTCTGCCGTATTATGTAGCTTACAGTTCCCGTTGTTGTTGTCGCATACCGTACAATAGAGCAAATGATTTTCGAGCAGGCGGTCCATTGCTTCTTTTTGTGCAGCTTTGACCCGTTCTGCTGACAGGCTGATCGTCATTCCGTCTTCAGCCCGCAGGGAGCATGCCCGTTTTAATTTTCCGTCTGCTTCCACAATACACGTATCACACGTTTGAATAGGATCCGTCTCTGGTACATGGCATATTTGCGGGTGTTCAAACCCGTTTTTGTTCAATATGTCTAAAACGGTTGCCCCGGCCACTGCTTCAAATTCTTTGCCGTCTATCCGGATACTGATTGGCTTTCCGTCCATCTTCATTTCCCTCCATCATGTTCAAAATCAAAAAAGCCATGTACATATATACCGATTTCCGGCGCGGGAAATCGGTATAAACATACATGGCGGAATAGTTTACTAGCAAAGCTTACTAACAGACCAATCCTATATTGTCAGATTCGATAGATTCATAACACGACGGTATTACAAATCCATCAGCCCGGCTTTAATTATAAAGTGATATTGATTATAATTCAATAGAATAGGAAAATTTTAACCAAGTGAAATGTCTAAGGGGACATCGAGACAGGTGTAAGGTTTTAAACGGAAGGGGTATGCATGATGTCTAAAAAAATCCATGAATTCAACGATATGATTCGCAAGCTTCGAAAAGAGCTGTTTGGCAAGGGGCCTGAACGGATACGAACGGTCTTTGTCGACAATATGGCAGTTTCGACACTGTACGGCAATTTGACGGCGAGCGAGCAGTTTATCGCAAGCACGCCGGAGGGAAGGGAAATGGTGCATGCGGCAAGGACGACCCTGATTCAGAAACACTACTCCAATCACGTGCCGGAAGGAATGGAGGAGCTTATCGGAGCGAAGCTAGAGCACCTTTTTACGGACATCAAAATTCAGGAGGATATTGCAGTGTCTGTTTTTATCTTTGACCGCAATATTGAAGGCGTCGCCGAATCAGCCGGCGGGGCTTGATGATCTGTCTCAAGTTCGAGGGGGAGTCATGATGATTGAACTGAAATCGAGTGAAAAACGAAAAGCAAAGGCTTTGTTAGCGGAAGAAAGCCCGACATTCGCGCATGCGATAGCCGAAGGAATCATCGAAGGAAACGTCTATGTCGATGATTTCCTCACACCGGCCACTGCTCTTTTTCGAACATCTTCCGGGATTTATTATGTCGCTGGAAACCCTCCGGACAGCGGAAGAAGCGAGTGGCTCCATTATTTAAATGAACAGAGGAGCGGAGCGCGCTTTACCGTGTTTTCGGCTTCTGAAGAGTGGGACGCTTTTTTAATCGGGGGGCTTGGCGATCCTCTGCAGCAAATGGAGCGCGTGTCATTTTTCCTCGGAAAAGAGGAGCGTGATTGCGGCGCAGCATTTGCCGGGGTAGAAAGATTTACTGAAGATGACCTTCAAAAAAGCGCGAATTTTACTGAAAAATACGCTGATGAGTATTGGGGAGGGGCCAGCCGTTTTTTGAAGAACTGTTTCGGGTTTAAAGTGTTGCATGGAGGTGTGGTCGCAAGCGAATGTGTCACCATTTTTTGTTCGGAACGCTTTGCCGAAGTTGATATCGCAACACACCCGGATTACAGGGGGCGGGGATTTGCAGTCAGCTGCGCCAGCGCCTTTATCGCACATGCAATAAAGAACCGTTTGAAACCGCGTTGGGATTGCGACCGGCAAAACCGCGCATCGATCCGCCTCGCTGAAAAATTAGGTTTTCGACCTGTCAAAACTTATTCTTTATTTGTCGGAAAACCGTGAACCAATACGAATGTTTTTAAACAGGGGGGACAGGTTAAAGGCATAGCAAGGACTGGATGCGGCAGGATGACAAAGAGTTCTCCCGTTGAAAGTGCGGCTTCTCTCCTATATGATCGTAGTATTGGCTTTTGGAGGTGGAACGAATGAAAAAAAGCTTGGTGATGGTTCTCGTTTTTCTGCTTCTGCTTTCAGGCTGCGGAGAGGACGATCCCAGAAAAGTCGTAGCATTTGGAGACAGCAATACACGCGGCTCAAATTGGCAGTTTCGCGATTATCCAAAAGCGGAAAAGTGGGTCAATTTACTTCAGACTTCCCTTCAAGGGCAGTACAAAATAAATAATGCAGGAATAGGCGGAGAAACGACGGAAGACGCCAGGTTTCGGTTCAGGAAGGATGTGCTGGACAAGCAGCCGGCATATCTTTTTATCATGTTCGGAACAAATGATGCAGCAATTCTTACGAAAGGGCTGCCGCGCGTATCCAAAAAAAGGTTTAAAGAAAACCTTTATTATTTTGTTAAAGAAAGCCGCCGCCGCGGGATAGAGCCGGTTTTAATGACGTGCCTGCCGATCGTCGAAGGAAGCGGGGACAACATCTTTTATTATGCAAGATACCGGGCTTCTTCGTTTGAAAAATACGGTGGAGCGCGTAAATGGCACGATTCCTATAATGACGTCACAAGGGAAACGGCGCGGGAACTTGATGTTCCGCTTATCGACAACTGGAAAAACATCGTGAAAAAAGCGGGCGGAGCTACAGATGAAAAGCTGATCCATTCGGGGTTTATCGACCCATCGGGAAATCACTTAACCCCAAAAGGCGCGCGAATTATTTTTGAAGGAATTAACAAAAGCAAAATCATAAAAACGTCTTGATTTAAGTAAAAGGCCTAGCCATTTCTCCTTTTTCTTCATAGGCTGTTACTATAACAGACCAAAGGAGGAATGATGCGATGGGATATCCTTTTCCCGCTGGTCCGTGTTCGTACCCGGCTTATCCCGGATATGCAGGCGCCGCATACGGATATGCGTTCGTTGTCGTCCTTTTAGTCGTCCTGCTGGTCATCGGCGGGTTCTACTGGCTTAGTCCTCGCGGATTCTTCAAATAGCACCTCTTTTATAGAGAGGTGTTTTTTCATGAAAAACAGTAGTAAGCGTATTATTCAAGTGATATAATATCAACCTAAGTGAAAAAAAGCGGCAAGAGCGCCCGGGAGTGCTTGAGCTATGAAGAGACGGAAAGCAGATGACCGAGCGACCTTCTTTTGATTTCGGTTTCAATCAGCTCGATGAATTCGCGGTTCAAATTCATCTCATTTGCTTTAATGTATGATTCTATTAAAAGTTCATCAGACAGCTTTTTCATACTCGGTACCCATTTAATGGGGAAGACACCTCCTCATGAAAATTGGAATAACCTGTTTGGAATAAGCATAAAATGTTAAGTTATATGATCTTTGTTTGAAGTACCTATAATCTATCATGAATATTGGGCGAGAACAATCGTTCTGTTATCCACACCAAAAAGTGGATAACTTGTGGGTATCATGTTTATAATTTAATAAAAGGTCGATGAAATATGAGTGGATACTGTGTGTAATTTTATCCACACCTGTTGAAGAATCCTATTATATGTCGAAAACTTTTCGGACAGCCGATTTTTTAAGACACTTTTAGATTTGATTCGACACATTGAAAAAAGAAGCAGTAATTGAAAGGAAAGGGTGCGGCTTTGTGTTAAAAAAGTTTTTTTTGCCGGATGAATTTGTAAAAAATATTTTTCATATTACCCCTGAAAAACTAAAAGAGCGCAATGTAAAAGGGATTATTACAGATTTGGACAATACGCTTGTAGAATGGGACAGGCCGAGTGCTACACCGCGTCTTATCGAGTGGTTTGAAGAGATGAAAGAGCACGGGATTAAAGTGACAATTGTCTCTAATAATAATGAAAAACGCGTCAAAATATTTTCTGAACCGCTTAATATTCCGTTTATTTACAAAGCGAAAAAACCGATGGGCAGAGCTTTCAGAAAAGCCGTTAAAAATATGGGTCTTAAAAAAGAAGACGTCGTTGTCATAGGAGATCAGCTCATGACAGATGTGCTTGGAGGGAACCGCAACGGGTTCCATACCATTCTTGTCGTGCCTGTGGCTGCTTCCGACGGCTTTTTTACGCGTTTCAACCGCCAAGTCGAACGCAGAATTCTCAGCGCTCTAAAACGGAAAGGCCATATTCAGTGGGAGGAATAATGAATGGAAAAGGTAGTTTGTATCGGATGCGGAGTCGCCATTCAAACCGAAGATAAAAATAAACTGGGCTATGCGCCTGAAGCATCGCTGTTAAAAGAAGACGTCATCTGCCAGCGCTGCTTCAGATTGAAAAATTATAACGAAATTCAAGATGTTTCACTGACGGACGATGACTTTTTGAAGATTCTGCACGGCATCGGGGAAACGGATTCACTCATCGTGAAAATCGTCGACATCTTTGATTTCAACGGAAGCTGGATCAACGGACTGAACCGCTTTGTCGGAGGTAATCCGATCTTATTAATAGGAAACAAAGCAGATATTCTCCCTAAATCAGTCAAGCGCGAGCGCCTTGTAAACTGGATGAAGCGCGAGGCGAAAGAGCTTGGCTTAAGGCCTGTTGATGTGCTGCTCGTCAGCGCCGGGCGCGGGCAGGGGATGAAAGATGCGATCGACGCGATCGAACATTACAGACAAGGCAAGGACGTGTATGTCGTCGGATGTACGAACGTCGGGAAATCAACGTTCATCAACCGGATTATTAAAGAGGTTTCCGGAGAAGACGACATTATCACGACATCCCAATATCCGGGGACGACGCTTGATGCGATTGAAATCCCTCTGGATGATGGATCTGCGATGTATGATACGCCGGGAATCATCAACCATCATCAAATGGCGCACTATGTCGCGAAACGCGATCTGAAAATATTGACGCCGAAGAAGGAGCTGAAGCCGCGCACCTTTCAGCTGAACGAGGAACAGACGCTGTTTTTCGGCGGATTATCGCGGTTTGATTATGCAAGCGGAGGCAGGTCTTCGTTTGTATGCTATATGCCGAATGAACTCAAGATCCATAGAACAAAGCTTGAAAACGCGGATCAGCTGTATGAAAAGCACGCTGGGGAAATGCTTGCTCCCCCTGCAAAAGAAGATCTTGACTCGTTTCCGGCGCTTGTCAAACATACGTTTACGATTAAAGAGCCGAAAACGGACGTTGTGTTCTCGGGCCTTGGCTGGGTAACGGTCCAGGGGGCAAACCAAAAAATTGTCGCCCACGCCCCTAAAGGCGTTCACGTGTTTTTGCGCAGATCTCTAATATAAGTGCTAAGGGGAGAGAGTTATGAAACCGATATACGGACTGATTGGCAATCCGGTGGCCCATTCCATGTCTCCGGACATCCATAATGCGGCTTTGAAGGATCTTTCTTTAGAAGGGCATTATCACGCTTTTCGCGTGGAAAACGAAGATCTTGAAGATGCTGTGAAAGGTATGCGGGCCCTTGGCATTCAAGGGTTTAATGTGACCGTCCCCCACAAAGTATCGATCATGAAGCATCTCGACCGTATTGATGAAAGCGCCGAAGCTCTCGGGGCGGTAAACACTGTCAGAAGAGAAAAAGAAGGGCTGGTCGGATATAATACAGATGGAGCAGGGTTTCTTAAATCGCTGAAGCCATCCCTTGATCGTCCGCTTTCTGAGCTCTCGATACTGTTGATCGGAGCAGGCGGTGCGGCGAGGGCGATATTTACCACTCTGGCAGCCGAGACGCCCAAGCGGCTTGATGTGGCGAATCGTACGCCTGAAAAGGCATTAGCATTCACTCAGCGTTTTGATGGAGAGGCACGCGCCTTGTCACTGCAGGAAGCGGAAGCAGACTTGTCAGCATATGATATCGTGATTCAAACGACGTCGGTCGGGATGCATCCGAATGTCGAAGCTGCCCCGCTTTCATTGGCGAATGCGAAAGAAACGTGCCTTGTATGCGATATTATCTACAATCCGCTGAAAACGGCCCTGCTGCATGAGGCTGAAGCAAAAGGCTTGAAAACATTGGACGGAGTCGGCATGTTCATCGGCCAGGCAGCCCTTGCTTTTGAGCTGTGGACAGGACATGAGCCGAATATGGAAAAAATGAAATCAATTGTGTTGCAGCAACTAGGAGGAAAATCATGCTAACAGGAAAACAAAAACGCTATTTGCGCCGGGAAGCGCATCATCTGTCACCGATTTTTCAAGTCGGCAAAGGCGGAGTCAACGAAAATATGGTCAAACAAATCAGCGAAGCTCTTGAAGCAAGAGAATTGATCAAGGTGAGCGTGCTGCAAAACTGCGAGCAGCCTAAAGAGGAAGTAGCCGAAGCGCTGGCGGGCGGAGCGCGCGCCGAACTGGTGCAGACGATCGGAAACATTATTGTGCTGTATAAGGAGTCAAAAGAAAATAAAAAAATTGAGCTTCCTTAATGCTTAAAGGTGGTAATCATGAGGAAAATCGGGATTTTTGGAGGGACATTCGATCCTCCGCACAACGGGCATTTATTAATGGCAAATGAAGTCCTGTACAAACTGGATCTTGATGAAATCTGGTTTATGCCCAACCAAATTCCGCCGCATAAACAAAAAAACTCGTTTTCACTAAGTATGCACAGGGTTGAAATGCTGAAGCTCGCCATTTCGGGGAAAGAGCAATTTAAACTGGAGACGATCGAACTCGAAAGGGAAGGCCCTTCTTATACATTTGATACCGTTCGCCTGCTGAAAGACCGATACCCTGATCATGAGTTTTACTTTATTATCGGCGCGGATATGGTGGAATACCTGCCGAAATGGTCAAACATTGACAAGCTTGTCAACATGATTCAGTTTGTCGGGGTGAAGCGGCCCGGCTTTCAAATTGAGACGCCGTATCCGCTCGTTTTTGTCGATGTGCCTATTTTTGAAGTGTCATCATCTTTGCTCAGGGACCGCATTAAAAATCGGCAGCCGACAGATTATTTAATACCTGACGAAGTGAAGGTCTATGTGAAGGAGAATCGTTTATATGAAACGTGAGGAAGCCTTAGCCTGCGTGAAAGAACAGCTGACAGAACAGCGCTACATCCATACGGTCGGCGTGATGGAGACGGCTGTCAAACTTGCTGAACGGTTTGGCGCAGATCTGAAAAAAGCCGAAATCGCCGCGATCTTTCATGACTACGCCAAATTTCGCCCAAAAGAGGAGATGAAACAAATCATCCTCGACGGAGGCGGGCCGCTTGAAGTGCTCAATTTTCATCATGAACTTTGGCATGCGCCGGCAGGAGCAGCGCTTGTCAAAACAGAGGTCGGAATTACGGATGAAGACATCCTGTCAGCCATTCGGTTCCATACATCTGGAAGGCCCAATATGACTCTTCTTGAAAAAGTGGTTTATGTAGCGGATTATATCGAGCCAGGCCGCCGTTTTCCGGGGGTTGAAGAGGTTCGGACTCTCGCTGAGGAAGATTTGGATTCGGCGCTCATCCAGGCATTGAAAAATACGATTACCTTTTTAATTTCAAAAAATCAGGCCGTTTATCCGGAAACGGTCGCCACATATAATGCTTTAGTAAACGATAGACATTAGGAGGAATTACTGAATGGATCAAGCTTCAATTTTAAAAATTGCCGCAGAGGCCTGCGATGATAAACGGGCGGAAGATATTATCGCCTTGAATATGCAGGGGATTTCCCTCGTGGCTGACTATTTTCTGATTTGCCATGGGAACTCTGACAAACAGGTTCAGGCCATTGCCCGGGAAATTAAGGATCAAGCTGAAGAAAATGGAATTGATGTGAAGAAAATGGAGGGCTTTGACGAAGCCAGATGGGTTTTAATCGATTTGGGCGACGTCGTTGTCCACGTTTTCCACAAAGAGGAACGAGGCTATTACAACCTTGAAAAGCTGTGGGGAGACGCGCCGATTGAAGACCTTTCGTTCGGAGTTAATGAATGATCTATAAAGGATTTTCCAGTATTTATGACAAGCTGATGTCTCATGCTCCTTACGATCAGTGGGTCAGCTGGATTGAACAAACGATCGGCGCGCAGCAGAAAGAACGTATACGGGTGCTTGATCTGGCGTGCGGAACGGGTGAAATATCTGTCCGCCTGGCTGAAAAAGGCTATGATGTCACAGGAATCGATATCAGCGAAGACATGCTTGCCCAGGCCCAGTACAAAGCAGCCGTCAGGCAGCTCGATATTCAGTTCTTTCAGCAGGATATGCGCGAACTTGCCGGGCACGGACAAGAGTTTGACGCGGTTGCGATCTGCTGTGACTCGCTGAATTATCTAAAGAGCGAAAAAGACGTTTTCAATACTTTTAAAAACGTTTTTTCTCTATTAAAAGAGGGCGGTCTTCTTCTGTTTGATGTTCATTCCGTTTACAAAATGGATGTCATTTTTCCGGGAAGTACGTATGCCGATCAGGATGAAGAAGTGAGCGTCATATGGCAAAGCTATGCGGGGGAAGAGCCTCATTCAGCTGTTCACGATTTGACCTTCTTTGTACAAAATAGAGACGTATACGAAAGGTTTGATGAATCGCATGAACAGCGGACTTTCCAGACGGAAAAGTACATCAGTTTATTGCGGCAAGCCGGATTTGAGGTGCAGTGCATCACTGCTGATTTTTCAAAATTGGAGCCTAGCGCAGAGTCGGAACGTCATTTTTATACAGCAAAAAAAACAAAAACCATCGTTTAATCGTAACGATGGTTTTTCATAATGCATTTTTCCTTTGTTGAGATCTCAGTACATTCGTGAAACAATGAATCAAACGGAAAATTGCTTCTTGACTAGAGCGATATCTTCTTCATACTTCAAATGGGTGTTTCGGAACATCTGGCGGAACATATCCTGAACACCGCTTTCCAGCGCCTTAATTCCCTCACCGGTTACACCGCCTTTAACGCAAACCTTTTCCTGCAGGGCGGGCAGTGTGTAAAGGCCTGTTTCGAGGAGCCTTCCCAAACCGACCAGCATCTCTTTCGTCATTAAAATAGCGTCCTCTTTTGACACGGATGTTTCTTCGACAGCCGCCTGAATAAACTCCTGAACCAAATAGCTGACAAAGGCAGGGCCGCAGCTGACAATGTCTGAGGCGACCCTCGTAATCCCGCTTTCGATTTCGAGAGGGATTGAGATCTTGCTTACTAAAGCCGTCAATTTTTCTTTTGCCTCAGCTGTGCAGCTTTCTCCGAAAGTCAATAATGACACGCCGGACAGCGCTCTGTTCGTAATGCTCGGGATCACTCTTGCCGCCTGGCAGGAGACGATGGCTTCCAGCTGTTCGACCTGCACCGGACTCGTAATGGTTACCACAGTCTGATCGCGGGTGAAGACGGGTGAAAGCCGTTTTAGCAAAGGATAAATATCCAGCGGCTTTACACAGATAAACACGGCATCACTTTCCGTAATCACTTCTTCCGGCCGTTCTGCAACCTGAATGTCTGGGAATCGTTTTTTTATGTTTAACGCTTTGTCGATCGTTCGGTTAGTAATTGTTAAAGATGAGGGAATGACCGCTCTGGATTCAATCAACGCCTCAATTAAAATGGTCCCCATATTTCCTGTCCCGATAAAGCCGATATTCAATCGTTCTCCCCTCCTTTGAACCTGTATCTTTTAAACGATATGAAGGCTTCAGTCAAAATATGTATGAAAGCAGGTGAGCAGGTTTGACAGATTGGCTAAAACAATATAAATGGCATGCTGCGGGAGGCGTTGCACTCGTCTTGATCATCAGCGCTGCCTTCATGCTGTTAAGCGGAAAGCGTGAAACTTCATCCGGCCTCTCCATTCCCGAGGAGGCTTCTGCACAGACGTATGACAAGAAGGAGGAGGTGAAACGGGAAAAAAGCGCGGGAAAAGAGGCGGTTATCATCGATTTGAAAGGCGCTGTGAAAAATCCGGGCGTCTATCAAATGAAAGAGGGAGACAGGGTCCACGATGTATTGAAAAAAGCAGGCGGCACCGAGAAAAAAGCGGATCAAAAGCAAATTAACCTTGCAGCCGTTTTGCAGGACGGTATGGTGGTTTACATTCCATTTGAGGGGGAAGAGGCTGCTGATTCTTTCTCGAAAGCGGGTTCAAGGGCAGATGGCGCTTCCGTCGATATCGTCAATATCAATACGGCTTCCTCTGAGGAGCTTCAGGCGATTCCCGGCATCGGCCCTTCAAAAGCGGAAGCGGTTATCGAATACCGCGAGGAGAACGGACCGTTTCACACGGTAGAAGACATAACAAACGTTTCGGGAATTGGAGAAAAGTCTTTTGAAAGAATAAAATCTGCAATCACGGTAAAGTAAATTGACGTTTGCGGATCATCATATGTAAACTTAGGGAAGTCGACATCGTATTTTTGGAGGGAAAACAAGTGGAACGGATTTCTTGGGATCAATATTTTATGGCGCAAAGCCATTTGCTGGCGCTTCGCAGCACGTGTACAAGGCTTGCTGTAGGAGCGACGATTGTCAGGGATAAACGAATTATAGCGGGAGGCTACAACGGATCGATCGCCGGAGGCGTTCACTGTGCGGATGAAGGCTGCTATATGGTGGACGGGCACTGCATTAGAACGATTCACGCCGAGATGAACGCGATTCTTCAGTGTGCAAAATTCGGTGTTCCGACCGAAGGCGCTGAAATATATGTCACACATTTTCCGTGCATTCAATGCTGTAAATCGATCATTCAGGCAGGTATTAAAACGATATACTATGCGAAGGATTACAAAAACCATCCTTACGCGGTTGAACTTTTCGATCAGGCTTCTGTTAAAGTGGAGCAGGTAGAGCTCGATGAGATGATTATCGACTTGAAAAACCAGGAAAAGTTGGCGTTTGTAGCCGATCTGATCAAACAGCTGGCTGATAAAGGCCTTGAGGAAGAGGAGATCAGGAAAATACACGAAGAGGCCAACAAACTGTTTACAAGCTACGTGTAACCAATGGACAGACATCGCATCTTCCCGTGCGGAGCGATTTCAGCGGCAGCCGGAATCGCCTCCGCTCACTCTTCTCTTTATCTCTTCCTCGCCGTCGGTTTTTTTCTGTTCTTTATCCTCTGTTTCTTCAAAAAACAAATACTCCTTTTCGCTTTATGTGCAGCGGTTTGTATTTTATATTTTACTTCTTTTTACGTGATCGACCATTTCAATACAACGATTTATCATGAAGGCAAATTTCACACGCTCGCTTCTGTTCAGGATATTCCCGTAATAGACGGAGACCGGCTTTCTTTCACAGCCGAAACAGATGAGGGAGAAGCTTTGAAAGCGGGATATACGCTCCGGTCTCCACAAGAAAAACGGGCGCTCTCAGCTCTTCAGCCGGGCAGCCTCTGTGTCATGCAAGGTGAATTAAAAGAGCCGAAAAAAGAGACGGTTCCTGGCACTTTTAATCAAAAAGAATCCATGTATCAAAAAGGGATTCACTGGATTTTTGCAGTTCAGTCTATTACAAGCTGCAAGCCGGGCGGCGGCCTGATGCCATCTCTATTGAAAATCAGAAAAGCGGGCCTTGATTTTATAGAGGAAAATATGGCGGACTCGGCTGCCGGTATTGGAAGAGCGCTAATTTTCGGAGACCGGTTT
The DNA here is from genome assembly GCF_037969865.1 of Bacillus sp. FSL R7-0646. NCBI lineage: Bacteria > Bacillati > Bacillota > Bacilli > Caryophanales > Bacillaceae > Bacillus > Bacillus sp. FSL R7-0646. Next base: position 2,619,546 of record NZ_CP150217.1, on the reverse strand, counting down.
CTCATTGAACAAGATGTCCTGGACGGCTATCAGCGTCTTGGAATCATTCACCTTTTAGCGATTTCCGGGCTTCATGTCGGTCTGCTCTCAGCCGCTCTGTTTTACATATTTATTCGCTTCGGCGTCACGAGGGAATGCGCAAAATGGCTGCTCGTGATCGGCCTTCCCGTTGCCGCAGTTTTGACCGGAGGCGCCCCGTCGGTGATGAGAGCGGTTTTCATGTCTGAAATCTATCTGCTGGCATCACTGTCTAAAAAGAACTTCAAAAGTGCCGATGTGATCAGCATTGCCTGCCTCGGACTGCTGCTGTATCATCCTTATCTGTTATTTCAAGCCGGATTCCAGCTTTCTTTTGCTGTATCCTTCGTTTTCATTCTTTCAAAGGAGATATTGACCAGGCCGAAAAGCCGAATCTCTCAGCTGCTATTGGGGTCATTTTTGGCTCAGCTCGCTTCCCTCCCGATTCTGCTTTTTCATTTTCAAGAGTTTTCATTTCTCAGCACATTAATGAATCTATTTTTTATACCTCTTTATATTTTCATCATCATGCCGCTGTCTTTCGGAAGCCTGCTTGCTTTCATATGTTTTCATCCCTTGGGGGAGGCGGCAGCCGCCGTTCTTGACCGTCTGCTTGTGTGGAGCCATCAGGCTGTTAAAACGGTGTCTGCCGCGGATGTTTCGGTCTTTTCTGCGGCTAAGCCGCCGGATCTTTTGTTGTTTTTCTACTTCACAGCCATTTTTCTGTTTTTGCTGTTGCTGGAAAAAGAGATGTCGCTTCGTGCGGTCATGATTCCGTCCGGCCTGCTTGCTGCTGTGTTTGTGATTCACGCATGTCTTCCTCAGCTTGCAGGTGAGGGAGAGGTTACAATGCTTGATATCGGCCAAGGGGACAGCATGTATGTCAGCGCTCCCGGTCAGAATGGCACGGTCTTCATTGATACGGGAGGAACCGTATCCTTCCGGAAAGAGCGGTGGAGAAAGCGGAAGAAGGATTTTTCATTGGGGGAGAGCGTGTTAATGCCTTTTCTGGCAACCAAAGGGGTCAAGAAGCTCGATGCTTTAATTTTGACCCATGCTGATCAGGATCATATCGGTGAAGCGCATGTGCTGATCCAAAAACATAAAGTGAAGCAATTGATCGTGCCGAAAGGCTTCGCAGCCGAACCGTCTGATGAAAAGCTGCTTCGCCTTGCCTTGAAGGAAGGCGTCGAGGTGAATGTAGCCAAAAGAGGTGACATCCTTCATATTGGCAATCTTGAATTTTATGTTCTTTCACCGAAAGAGGCGGACAAAAACAGCAAAAACAATGGTTCCCTCGTATTGTGGATGAAAGCAGGCGGATTTTCGTGGCTGTTAACTGGCGATTTGGAGAAGGAGGGCGAAAAGGAGATGATGGAAGTGTATCCGAATCTTAAAGCGGATATTCTGAAAGTCGGTCACCATGGAAGCAAAGGTTCGACGGGTGAAGAGCTGATCAAGCAAATTGAGCCGAAAACCGCCCTCATTTCGGCGGGGGAGCACAACCGCTACGGGCATCCCCACGGGGAAGTGCTGGACATCCTAAACCGCCACGATGTGAAGGTGTTCAGAACGGATCGGCACGGTTCGATTCAGCACCTATTTCGAGGCGGGAACGGAACGTTTTTGCTACATCCTCCATATGATAAAGTACATTCCCCGCAAGAAAAAATGACTGCTGAAAAACAGCAGTCGTCAAAAAGCCGCTTGCCTGACGGAGAGTAAAGCGGTGTCCATGACTTGGCTTGATTAAGCGGCCAGATGTATAACAGTAGCGATAATAAACATTGTAGCGAAAAAGCCAAAAGACACGATAAAACCGACACCTGAATCTACAAGATCGTTACGTTTGCTTTGCACGTCTTTTTCAAATTCATTCACAATTTACCCCTCCTATTGATATCCAGTATAATTCAATTCTTTGCAAAAATCTAGGAGCTTCATGCAACCGTTTTCTAAAATTTATGAACATCGTCTTCTATAAACTGACCCGGGGGTTTATGGAAGGCGTTTATTATAAATGAGAGAGCGGGTGACTCCGCTTCTCTCTTTACTAATTGCAAAACACGCTTTAGGATAGAAAGGAAGGATGAAAGAGGGGAAAGTGCAGATGACGGTATTTGATGTTTGGAAAAGCTTGAAAAAAGGCGACATTCATCCTGTTTATTGCTTGTACGGGAAAGAGACGTATCTTCTGCAGGAGACGGTTCAAAGGATCAGACAAGCCGTTGTTGATGAAGAGACGAAAGACTTTAACTTCTCGATATTTGATCTGGAAGAAGACGCGCTCGATCTTGCCGTGGAGGATGCGGAAACCTTTCCGTTTATGGGGGAAAGGCGTCTTGTCGTGGCGAAAAACCCGGCGTTTTTAACAGCTGAAAAAAAGAAGGATAAGCTTGAGCATAATCTCGGTGTACTGGAAGCTTACATTACGCAGCCGGCACCTTATTCCGTGTTTGTTTTGCTTGCGCCTTATGAAAAGCTCGATGAACGGAAAAAGCTGACCAAGCTCCTGAAAAAGCATGCGCACATGGTGGAAGCGAAGGAATTAACCGCCAAAGAAACGGCTGACTTTATCGCAGGCCTCGCGAAGTCGGAAGGCAAACAAATTGAACCGGAAGCGGCGGAGGAGCTTGTCCTGTTATGTCATGCAAGTCTGTCAGCCATTGCCCAGGAGGTTAAAAAGCTCAGTACATATACCGGTGACCGCGGAGAGATCACCATAGAGGATGTCAGAAAGCTTGTAGCGAGAGGGCTTGAACAAAATATTTTCGAACTGATCAATAAGGTCGTCAATCGGAAACGTACAGAAGCGCTGCAGATTTTCTACGATCTATTAAAGCAAAATGAAGAGCCGATTAAAATGATGGCGCTGATTGCTAATCAGTTCAGGCTGCTGATGCAGACCAAATATTTTTCTGACCAGGGATACGGACAAAAGCAAATCGCCTCAAACCTTAAAGTGCACCCGTTCAGGGTGAAGCTGGCGATCGAGCAGGCGAGGCTTTTTTCAGAGCAGGAGCTTAGGAACATTATCGAGCAGCTCGCCGTGATGGATTATGAAATGAAGACAGGCAAAAAAGACAAGCAGCTCCTGCTTGAACTGTTTTTGCTGAAGCTGCTGCAGCCTCATGAAAAAAACGGCCTCCTTTAAAGAGAGCCGTTTTTTTCATCCTTCACGCAAGCAAAAAAGCTTGGCATAGCCAAGCTTTCTATTATGCAGAAAGTCCGTTCACTTTTTTCGCTAGGTTTGATTTGTAACGAGCGGCGGTGTTTTTGTGGACAAGACCTTTTTTAGCTGCTTTATCGATTTTCTTTGCTGCTGCAGATAGAGCTGCTTTCGCTTTGTCTGCTTCGTTGTTGCTTACGAAAGTTTCAACTTGTTTCATAGCAGTGCGCATTGCAGATTTGATTGTTGCGTTGTGCGCGCGGCGCTCGTTGTTTGTTTTTGTGCGTTTGATCGCTGATTTAATGTTTGGCAATGTGTTTCACCTCCTAAGACATAACCTCTGTTCCTTTTCTATAGGTTAGATCTCAACAATAGAACAAATTGTATTCTATCAAACACACCCTTAGATTGCAATATAAATGTAAAGTATTTTTATTTGAAAGCTCCGCTTCGCGGGAATGTTTGCAGACCTTGTGGGCACACTAACACCAGTTATGTTTTTGGAGGGAATGCAAATATGGAGAAAAAGAAGCTCGATTTAAGTCAATATGCAGTCCGGACAGACTTAGCCGTGGAAGCGAGGGATCTGGCAGAGGAAAAGGAAGCTTCTCCAAAGAAAGAGCTGAAAGGGTTTACAGTCAAAGAATACGAAAAAGACGGGATCAAAATTCAGACGATGGATATTGATGAAGAAGGAGCGAAGCTGTCGGGGAAAAAAGCCGGCCGCTATTTAACCTTTGAAACACAAGGGATCAGACAGCAGGATTCCGTATTGCAGGAAAAAGTCGTCGATGTCTTCGCAAAGGAATTTTCCTCGTTTCTCGATTATTTGGGCATTCCGCGGGATGCCAGCTGCTTAATAGTCGGGCTCGGCAACTGGAATGTCACGCCCGACTCGCTCGGCCCCCTAGTGACGGAGAACCTTCTCGTGACGAGGCACCTGTTTCAGCTGCAGCCCGAAAATGTAGAGGAAGGCTACCGTCCGGTGAGTGCGCTTTCCCCGGGAGTCATGGGCTTGACCGGAATTGAAACGAGCGACATTATCCAAGGGGTGATCGATCGCTCAAAGCCCGATTTTGTCATTGCCATTGATGCGCTGGCATCAAGAGGGATCGAGCGTGTGAATTCTACCATTCAAATTTCAGACAGCGGGATACACCCCGGGTCTGGTGTGGGGAATAAAAGAAAAGAGTTAAGCAAGGATACGCTCGGCATTCCGGTCATCGCCATCGGTGTTCCGACAGTGGTCGATGCCGTCACGATCACGAGCGACACGATTGATTACATGCTGAAGCATTTTGGAAGAGAGATGAGAGACGACAGTCCGTCCAGGTCGCTCGTTCCCGCGGGGATGAGCTTTGGGAAAAGAAAGGTCCTCACCGAAGAAGACCTTCCCGATGAAGAGCACCGCAAATCGTTTCTCGGTATAGTCGGAGGCCTCGCAGAGGATGAAAAAAGGCAGCTGATCCATGAAGTCCTCGCTCCGCTCGGCCATAACTTAATGGTGACCCCTAAAGAGGTCGATACATTTATCGATGATATGGCAAATGTGATTGCAAACGGTCTGAACACAGCGCTCCATGAAAATGTATCGCAAGACAATAAAGGAATGTATAACCACTAAGATCAAGGCGGCTGGCCCGGCCGCTTTTTTTCATGACATTTAGCATTGCCGGAACTTGTTCTACTTCCTCTATCTTGTACATAGTCTATTTACTAGACAAGCTCTGGAGGGATTTACAATGAGAAAAAGAGGCAGGAATCGTCAGTTTGTGCTGGCTGTAAATGGAAGAAGCGCGGTTAAGACAGTATTCTTATTTATCGTCAGCCTGCTGCTCGTTTTTATTTTATCAGGCGTGCTCACATCGCTGCGTCCTGAGTTAAGGCCGTCTTCATCGTTGTACCGGGTGGCTGATGAACTGAAGGGCGAGACCTTTGGGCTCATTTTGGGAATGGAAAACCACTACTTTGCATCAGAATTGCCGGAACCGAATAAGCGCTTTGAGCTTTCCCCCCTCGTCCTGAAGCTGGCGACCAGCATTAATTTGAAAGATCCGCGAAGTTTTCTCGGACGGGAGCTTCCGGGATTCTCTCATTTTGACTCGGAAATCCTCATTGCCGGGCAAGGGACGGATTATACGAATATGCCGTCAGAATCTCCGCCGCCGACTGAGGTCTTAAAAGAGGAGAGAGAAGCGAATCTTGCAGAGCTTGAAGGGAAACAGAAAAAGAAAACAGACGGGGAAAAACCTCCTGAACAATCGACGGGCGGCCGCAAAGTCGTATTTATCTACAATACGCACAATACGGAATCGTATCTTCCCTTTTTAAAAGGTGAGGCAGATCCTGATCGGGCGATTCATTCGAAAGCAAATGTTACGCTTGTCAGCGATATGCTCGCAAATGCGATGAAATCGCAGGGCGTCGGGGCGATGGTGGATAAAACCGATTTTCAGGCGAATTTGCGGAAAAAAGGCTGGGCCTATGCCCGTTCCTATGATGAATCAAGGCCGGTCGTCAAAGAGGCGATGGCCCAGAACAAAGACTTGCAGTATTTTATCGATATTCACAGGGATTCGCAACGGAAGAAAGCGACAACCGCGACTGTCAAAGGAAAAAGCTATGCACGCGTTGCGTTTGTGCTCGGCAAGAAGAGCTCTAATTTCGAATCGAACTTAAAGCTGGCAAAAGAGCTGCATGAACGGATGGAAAAAAAATATCCCGGTTTGAGCCGCGGAGTTATATCTAAGGGAGCTGCCGGGGATAATGGCATATATAATCAGGATTTAAACGAAAGATCCGTCTTAATCGAATTTGGCGGCGTAGATAATAACCGCGAAGAGCTGGAGCGGGCTGCAGAAGCGATGGCGGATGTATTCAGCGAGATGTACTGGAATGCTGAAAAAGTTGATGCAGACTCCGGTGAAGACGATAAGAAAAAACAATAGAGGCAGGTGATCGAAGTGGCTTCTTTTATGGGAAAATGCATATTGGCTTGCGCTGTCATGTTTTTCGGCGTTCTTCTCGGCATGCAGCAGGCGAACAACGGAATGATTGAAATGAAAGGGTACGAGGACCCTGATTTAAAAGCAGCGCTCAGCATATCTGAAGGGGATGCGAAAGAGGCGTCAGTCCTCGGCCATCAAATCGATTTGGAGGAAAAACAAAAAGAGCTGGAACAGCTGGAAGCTTTCAACCTCTTTTCCTCGGCCGGCCGAGCCCTGGCCGATTCGGTCACAAACACAGCCCGTTCATTGTATGACTGGATAAAGGAAAAAACGGAATAGGTAAAAGAAAAAACGAGCCGGATGCAGGACTCGTTTTTTCTTTTTCGGGTTTAGAAAGCATATGTGACTTAGCATTGAATCTTCACAACCCTATTGATATAATCTAAGCTAGCGCATATTGCGTTTCATAGTAGGAGTGATTAGTGTGACAGATAAAGAAAAACGATTACAAAGGCAGTCGAGAATCCGAAATTTCTCTATTATCGCCCATATCGACCACGGCAAGTCAACGCTTGCGGATCGAATCTTGGAAAAAACGGCGGCAATCACTCAAAGGGAAATGAAAGAACAGCTCCTCGACTCAATGGATTTGGAACGTGAAAGAGGAATCACCATTAAACTGAACTCCGTACAGCTGAAATATCAGGCGAAGGACGGAGAGGAATATATTTTTCATCTGATCGATACCCCGGGACACGTCGATTTTACGTATGAGGTTTCGAGAAGCCTTGCCGCATGCGAAGGCGCGATTCTCGTCGTAGACGCCGCCCAGGGAATCGAGGCGCAAACGCTGGCAAACGTTTACCTTGCGCTTGACAACGACCTTGAAATCCTGCCGGTCATTAATAAAATCGACCTTCCGAGCGCAGAACCCGAACGCGTCCGCCAGGAAGTCGAGGATGTTATCGGTCTTGACGCTTCAGAAGCCGTCCTTGCTTCAGCAAAAGCAGGCATCGGAATTGAGGAAATATTGGAGCAGATCGTTGAAAAGGTTCCCGCACCAAGCGGAGATCCGGAAGCGCCGCTTCAGGCGCTGATCTTTGACTCCCTGTATGATGCTTACCGCGGGGTCGTCGCCTATATCAGAGTCGTGCAAGGTACCGTAAAAGCCGGTCAAAAAATCAAGATGATGGCGACCGGAAAGGAATTTGAAGTCACTGAAGTCGGCGTTTTCACACCGAAGGCCGTTCCGGCTGACGAACTGACTGTCGGCGACGTCGGATTCCTGACGGCCGCAATCAAAAACGTCGGAGACACTCGTGTAGGGGATACGATTACGAGCGCGGAAAACCCTGCACCCGAAGCCCTGCCAGGCTACAGAAAGCTGAATCCGATGGTTTATTGCGGCCTGTATCCGATTGATACAGCGAAATACAACGACTTGCGGGAAGCGCTTGAAAAACTTGAGCTGAACGATTCAGCCCTGCAGTACGAAGCGGAAACGTCCCAAGCTCTCGGATTCGGCTTCCGCTGCGGTTTCTTAGGGATGCTCCACATGGAAATCATCCAGGAGCGGATTGAACGCGAATTCAACATCGATTTGATTACGACGGCTCCGAGCGTAATCTACGACGTGTACATGACAGACGGTGAAAAAATCGTCGTCGATAACCCGTCAAACATGCCTGATCCGCAGAAGATCGACCGGGTGGAAGAACCGTTCGTCAAAGCGACGATGATGGTGCCGAACGACTTTGTCGGAGCGGTCATGGAACTGTGCCAGGGCAAGCGCGGCCAGTTTATTGATATGCAGTACCTTGATGCGAACCGCGTCAGCATTGTCTACGAAATTCCGCTTGCGGAAATCGTCTACGAGTTTTTCGATCAGCTTAAATCAAATACGAAAGGCTATGCGTCATTTGATTACGAACTCATCGGATATAAACCGTCCAAGCTCGTGAAAATGGATATTATGCTGAACGGCGAAAAAATCGATGCCCTTTCCTTTATCGTTCACCGCGATTATGCTTATGAACGAGGAAAAGTTATCGTCGAAAAGCTGAAAGAGCTCATTCCGCGCCAGCAGTTTGAAGTGCCTGTCCAGGCAGCCATCGGTACAAAAATTGTCGCCCGTTCAACCATCAAAGCAATGCGCAAAAACGTTTTGGCGAAGTGCTACGGCGGGGATATTTCCAGAAAGCGCAAACTGCTTGAAAAGCAAAAGGAAGGAAAGCGAAGAATGAAACAGGTCGGCTCTGTCGAAGTTCCGCAGGAAGCCTTTATGGCAGTCCTGAAAATGGACGACAGCGGCCCGAAATCATAATCATGAGCCGCCGCAGCGTAACACACTGCGGCTTCTTCCTGTAAAAGAAGGTGAAAACAATGAAAGCAGCATATATCCATATTCCGTTTTGCGAGCACATTTGCCATTATTGCGACTTCAACAAGTTTTTTATTCAATCTCAGCCCGTTGATGAATATTTGCGTTCCTTAGAGAAGGAAATGGCCAATTCAATGGAGGCAACCGGACATCCGGAGCTGAAAACGATCTTTATCGGGGGAGGAACGCCGACATCGCTGTCGGCAGCTCAGCTCGAACGGCTCCTGGATTCCATTCATCGCGTTTTGAAACCGTCCGAAAGCCTTGCTGAATTTGCAGTGGAAGCCAATCCCGACGATTTATCAGCTGAAAAGCTGGATGTTTTAAAAGCTGCCGGTGTAGACAGGCTGAGCTTTGGCGTGCAGACGTTTGAAGACGAGCTGCTGAAAAAAATCGGCAGGGTTCACGAGCAAAAAGACGTACTCGTTTCGTTTGAAAGAGCGAGAAAGGCGGGGTTTGATAATATCAGCCTTGATCTGATGTTCGGTCTGCCCGGACAAACCATCGGCCACCTCGCTTCATCGCTCGATACGGCGCTTGCCCTCGGTGCTGAACACTATTCGGTTTATTCGCTGATCGTCGAACCGAAAACCGTTTTCTACAACTTGATGAAAAAAGGCCGGCTTCACCTGCCGCCGCAGGATCAGGAAGCTGAAATGTACGAACTCGTTATGCGGAAAATGGAAGAAGCGGGCATCGGCCAATACGAAATCAGCAACTACGCCAAAAAAGGATATGAGAGCAAACATAATCTCACATATTGGAACAATGAGGATTATTTCGGTTTTGGCGCGGGCGCACACGGTTATATCAATGGTGAAAGAACGGTAAATGCGGGCCCTGTCAAACATTATATCGACCTGATTGAACAATCCGGCTTTCCTTATAAGGAAAAGCACATGGTCACAAAAAATGAACAGATTGAAGAAGAAATGTTTCTCGGTCTTCGAAAAACTGAGGGAGTAAACAAAGAGCGCTTTTTCGAAAAATATGGAAGATCTGTTGACGATCTCTTTCCGAAGGTGCTCCATTCGCTGGAAGAAACAGGGTTGATTGTGAACACGAACAAAAACGTGTTTCTAACACATAATGGAAAACTGTTGGGAAATGAAGTATTTCAGGCATTCCTGGGTGAGTTATAATTGACATTTTGATTTCGGTTTGGTAATTTTGATATACAATTAGCACTCAGTTGTGCCGAGTGCTAACAGGGGTGATATGGATGTTAACAAATCGTCAGCTGTTAATCTTGCAGGTTATCGTCAACGATTTCATTCGTTCAGCTCAGCCGGTAGGATCAAGAACGCTTTCCAAAAAGGAAGATATCACATTCAGCTCGGCAACGATCAGAAACGAAATGGCTGACTTGGAAGAGCTCGGTTTTATCGAAAAAACCCACTCGTCTTCAGGCCGGATTCCTTCTGAAAAGGGCTATCGCTATTATGTCGATCATCTGCTTTCACCTGGAAAGCTGTCAAAAACGGACTTAAACATTATTCATTCGATTTTCAAAGAAAAAATCTTTGAACTCGAAAAAGCCGTGCAGAAGTCGGCCCAAGTGCTGTCCGACCTGACAAATTATACATCGATTGTCCTCGGTCCGAGACTGAGTGAAAACCATCTCAAACAGATCCAGATTGTACCGATTCAGCCCAAGAAGGCCGTTGCCATTCTAGTAACGAATACCGGCCATGTGGAGAATAAAACGATTAATTTCCCGGCGGAGGTCGATCTTTCCGATCTCGAGAAGCTGGTGAATATATTAAATGAACGCCTTAGAGGCGTGCCGATCTCAGAACTGAAAGACAGGGTTTTCAAAGAGGTTGTCATCTTCTTGAAGTCGCACATTCAAAATTACGATACGATTTTGCACGCGCTCGGCGCAACGCTGGATTCATCTGTTCAAACCGACCGGCTGTTTTTCGGCGGCAAGATTAACATGCTGAACCAGCCCGAATTTCACGATATTGACAGAGTGAAATCGCTATTGTCGCTCATTGAGAAAGAACAGGAGATTCTCCGGCTCTTTCAGTCGACTGAGTCCGGAATTACCATCAAAATCGGCAAAGAAAACGACTATGAAGAGATGGAAAACTGCAGCCTGATTACCGCAACATACACGGTCGGCTCAAAACAGATCGGCTCCATTGCGGTCATCGGACCGACGCGCATGGACTACTCCCGCGTCGTCGGCTTGCTTCAGCACGTATCATCTGACTTGTCAAAAGCGCTGACAAGTTTGTATGATGGGTAAGGCAGTACCTGAAAACAAACAGAAGGGAGGAATCCCTTCTTTATCATGAAACTCATCCTTTAAGGGAGGTGAACACAGATGGCAGAAGAAAAACAAAACGAAGAGCTAAACGAACAAGAGGAACTGAACGAGACAGAAGCGGAGACAGCCGAAGCTGAACAAACGGCTGCTGAAGCTGATGCCCCGGCAGAAGAAACTCAAACAGAAATGCTTGAAAAACAACTAAAAGAACTTCAAGAACGTCTTGAAGAAAAAGAAAATAAACTTTTACGTGTTCAGGCGGACTTTGAAAACTACAAAAGACGCGCACGCCTTGATCTCGAGGCTGCTGAAAAGTACCGCTCCCAGCGCATCATCAGCGATTTGCTGCCGGCGCTTGACAACTTTGAGCGCGCACTTCAGATCGATCCTGACAATGAGCAGACGAAAAGCCTGCTTCAAGGAATGGAAATGGTGCACCGTCAAATTTTGGAGGCTCTTAAAAATGAAGGAGTTGAACAGATTCCATCAGTCGGAGAGCAATTTGACCCGAACATGCACCAAGCTGTTATGCAGGTTGAGGATGAAGCGTACGAATCAAACGCAGTCGTTGAGGAACTGCAAAAAGGCTATAAACTTAAGGACCGGGTGATCCGTCCTTCTATGGTAAAAGTCAATCAATAACTACATAGCAGGAGGTAAAAATCATGAGCAAAGTAATCGGAATCGACTTGGGAACAACGAACTCATGCGTTGCAGTGCTTGAAGGCGGAGAGCCGAAAGTCATCCCAAATCCAGAAGGAGCCCGCACGACTCCTTCAGTTGTCGCATTTAAAAACGGAGAACGCCAGGTGGGTGAAGTGGCGAAACGCCAGTCCATCACGAACCCGAACACGATCATGTCGATCAAGCGCCACATGGGCACTGACTATACAGTTGAAATTGAAGGCAAAAAGTACACGCCGCAAGAAGTGTCTGCCATCATCCTTCAGCATTTGAAATCATATGCTGAAAGCTATTTGGGCGAAACCGTGTCTAAAGCCGTGATCACAGTTCCTGCATACTTCAACGATGCAGAGCGTCAAGCGACTAAAGATGCCGGTAAAATCGCCGGACTTGAAGTTGAGCGGATCATCAACGAGCCGACTGCAGCTGCGCTTGCCTACGGTCTGGATAAAACGGAAGAAGATCAGACGATCCTCGTCTACGACCTTGGCGGCGGTACATTCGACGTTTCCATCCTTGAATTGGGAGACGGCGTATTCGAAGTTCGCTCTACAGCGGGTGACAACCGCCTTGGAGGAGACGACTTTGACCAAGTGATCATCGATCATCTCGTCTCAGAATTCAAAAAAGAAAACGGCATCGACCTTTCTAAAGACAAAATGGCGCTTCAGCGCTTAAAAGATGCTGCTGAGAAAGCGAAAAAAGACCTTTCCGGCGTATCTTCTACGCAAATTTCCCTGCCGTTTATCACAGCGGGTGAAGCAGGTCCGCTGCACCTTGAATTGACACTGACCCGCGCGAAGTTTGAAGAGCTGTCTTCACACTTGGTAGAGCGCACAATGGGTCCTGTACGCCAGGCTCTTCAAGATGCGGGACTTTCTGCAAGCGAAATCGACAAAGTCATCCTTGTCGGCGGATCAACACGTATTCCTGCCGTTCAGGAAGCGATCAAAAAAGAAACTGGAAAAGAAGCGCATAAAGGCGTCAACCCTGACGAAGTCGTAGCCCTTGGTGCAGCAATTCAAGGCGGCGTCATCACAGGCGATGTCAAAGATGTTGTCCTTCTGGACGTAACTCCGCTGTCACTTGGTATCGAAACGATGGGCGGCGTGTTCACGAAGCTGATTGAGCGCAACACGACAATCCCGACAAGCAAGTCCCAAGTGTTCTCAACAGCGGCCGACAACCAAACAGCGGTTGACATCCACGTGCTCCAAGGTGAGCGCCCAATGGCTGCCGACAACAAAACGCTCGGACGCTTCCAGCTTACAGATATCCCGCCGGCTCCTCGCGGCGTACCGCAAATCGAAGTGTCATTTGACATTGATAAAAACGGTATCGTCAACGTCAGCGCGAAAGATCTGGGCACTGGCAAAGAGCAAAACATCACGATCAAATCTTCTTCAGGCCTTTCTGACGACGAGATCGAGCGTATGGTGAAAGAGGCTGAAGAAAACGCCGAAGCAGATGCGAAGAAAAAAGAAGAAATCGAGCTTCGCAACGAAGCGGACCAGCTTGTCTTCACAACTGAAAAAACGCTGAAAGATCTTGAAGGCAAAGCCGATGAAGCACAGGTGAAAAAAGCGAATGAAGCAAAAGACGCGCTAAAAGCTGCGATCGAGAAAAATGACCTTGATGAAATCAAGGCGAAAAAAGATGAGCTGCAAGCGATCGTTCAAGAGCTTTCAATGAAGCTTTACGAAGAAGCCGCAAAACAGGCTCAGGCTCAGCAAGACGGCGGAGCTGGCGCTAAAAAAGCCGATGATAATGTCGTGGACGCTGAATATGAAGAAGTAAACGACGACAAAGATCAAAAATAATCGAAATAAAATGTGCTGTGCTTACCCCGGTTTGCACAGCACATGACCTTACAGGCGATGAAAGTCAAAGTCAGGATCTCTTGACTTTGACTTTTTTCTTCCTAAAGGACAAAAGGAATTGAAAAAACATAATTTGAAATGATACAATCTAATTTATGTGAGAAAATCGGGAGTGTGAAGAGATGAGTAAGCGTGATTACTATGAGGTGCTTGGGGTAGGTAAGAGCGCTTCTAAAGATGAGATTAAAAAAGCTTACCGCAAGCTTTCTAAAAAATATCACCCGGACATCAACAAAGAAGCCGGAGCGGCTGAAAAATTCAAAGAAGTCAAAGAAGCCTATGAAACACTTTCTGATGACCAAAAACGGGCCCATTACGACCAGTTCGGCCACACCGACCCAAATCAAGGATTCGGAGGCGGAGGTTTCGGCGGAGGCGACTTCGGCGGCTTTGGGTTTGACGATATTTTCTCAAGCATTTTCGGAGGCGGCGCAAGGCGGAGAGACCCGAATGCCCCGAGGCAGGGTGCCGATCTGCAGTATACGATGACACTGTCATTTGAAGAGGCAGCCTTCGGAAAAGAGACGACGATCGAAATTCCGCGTGAAGAAACGTGCGAAACATGCAGCGGCTCCGGCGCAAAACCGGGAACAAAGCCGGAAACATGTTCACACTGCGGCGGATCAGGCCAGCTGAACATGGAGCAGTCAACACCGTTCGGAAAAGTTGTCAACAGAAGAGTATGTCATTACTGTAATGGAACGGGTAAGCAAATCAAGCACAAATGTTCAACTTGCGGCGGCACAGGAAAAGTGAAAAAACGCAAGAAAATCAATGTCACCATCCCGGCGGGTGTGGACGACGGCCAGCAGCTTCGAGTAGCCGGACAGGGCGAACCGGGGATCAACGGCGGTCCGTCAGGTGACTTATTCGTCGTTTTCCGCGTCCAAGAGCACGAATTTTTCGAGCGCGATGGAGACGATATTTACTGCGAAATGCCGCTGACATTTGCACAGGCTGCCCTTGGGGATGAAATCGAAGTGCCTACTCTTCACGGAAAAGTAAAATTAAAAGTGCCGGCGGGCACCCAGACGGGCACCAAGTTCCGCTTAAAAGGAAAAGGCGTTGCCAACGTGCGCGGGTACGGACAAGGCGATCAGCACATCGTTGTCCGCGTCGTGACACCGACGAATTTAACAGAAAACCAGAAAAATATTCTCCGCGAATTTGCAGAAGTGAGCGGAAATATGCCGGATGAACAGGAAATGAGTTTTTTCGATAAAGTAAAGCGCGCCTTTAAAGGCGATTAATGATTGGATGAGGAGTTGGTAGTATGAAATGGTCCGAAATCTGCATTCACACGACACATGAAGCGGTTGAGCCCATCTCGAATATTTTGCATGAAGCTGGTGCGAGTGGAGTAGTGATTGAAGATCCGCTTGATTTAATTAAAGAGCGTGAGAATGTATACGGAGAAATCTACCAGCTCGATCCCAATGATTATCCTGATGAAGGAGTCATCATCAAAGCGTATCTTCCGATCAACAGCTTTTTGGGGGAGACCGTAGAAGGAATCAAAGAAACGATCAATAATCTGCTGCTGTATGATATTGACCTTGGACGCAACAAAATCACCATCAGCGAGGTTAACGAAGAAGAATGGGCGACAGCATGGAAAAAATATTATCATCCCGTGAAAATTTCCGAGAAGTTTACGATTGTTCCGACTTGGGAAGAGTACACACCGGTTCATACGGATGAACTCATCATCGAGATGGACCCGGGAATGGCGTTCGGAACAGGCACCCACCCGACAACCGTCCTTTGCATACAGGCGCTTGAAAGGTATGTGAAAGAAGGGGATTCGGTCGTGGACGTCGGAACGGGAACCGGCATTTTGAGCATTGCTTCAGCCATGCTTCGCGCCAAACAGGTTGAAGGATATGATCTCGATCCTGTAGCCGTTGAAAGCGCCCGCTTGAACTCCAAGCTCAATAAAGTCAGCGATCATATCGAGATTAAGCAAAATAATCTGCTTGACGGCGTCGAAGGCGAAAAAGACATCATCGTCGCCAATATCCTGGCCGAGGTCATCTTGCGCTTTACGGATCAAGCATACAGCCTGTTGAAAGACGGCGGCTATTTCATCACTTCGGGGATCATCCAGCAGAAAAAACAGGAAGTCAAAGATGCACTGGTGAAAGAAGGCTTTACGATCGTTGAGGTTCTTTCAATGGAGGACTGGGTCAGCATCATCGCTAAAAAATAATCGTTAGTAGGTGTGACAAGCGTATGCAACGATATTTTATCGAACAATCAAAACAAGAGGTCACAGCCGCACCCGCATTCTCGATCAAAGGCGAAGACGTTCATCACATTGCGACTGTGATGAGGATGTCTCCCGGAGATGAGGTCATTTGCTGTGCAAAAGACGGCCATGAAGCGAAATGCCGGATCGAGTCCGTCACTAAAGAAGAGGTTTTATTGAGCGTTATCGAATGGACGGGGGAAACACGCGAACTGCCCGTCCAGATCCATATTGCAAACGGCCTTCCAAAAGGAGATAAGCTGGAATGGATCATTCAAAAAGGGACAGAGCTCGGTGCAAGCTCGTTTATTCCTTTTCAGGCATCGCGCTCCGTTGTTAAACTTGATGAAAAAAAGGCAAAGAAAAAACGGGAAAGGTGGGCGAAAATCGCCAAGGAAGCGGCAGAACAGTCCCACAGAAACGCGATTCCCGATGTGGCGCCGGTTCACACGTTTCAACGTTTGCTTGAGAGCCTTGAGGACTTCGATAAATGTGTCGTTGCATACGAAGAGTCATCAAAGCAAGGCGAGACGAGCCGGTTTCAATCCGTGCTCAAAAGCCTTTCTGAAGGATCATCCGTACTCATGGTGTTTGGTCCTGAAGGCGGATTTACAGAAGAGGAAATTGAGGCGCTAAAAGAAAAAGGTGCCCTCGCCTGCGGGCTCGGTCCGCGGATCTTAAGGGCGGAAACAGCTCCGCTGTACGCGTTGGCGGCAGTTTCTTATCATACAGAGTTATTAAGAGGTGAATAACAATGGCAACCGTTGCATTTCATACACTTGGCTGCAAGGTCAACCATTATGAAACAGAAGCAATCTGGCAGCTTTTTAAAGAAGCCGGCTACGAAAGAAAAGAATTTGAAAGTTCGGCGGACGTATACGTCATTAATACATGCACCGTCACAAATACGGGTGATAAAAAGAGCCGCCAGGTGATCAGACGGGCGATCCGCCAAAATCCTGACGCCGTCATTTGCGTGACAGGGTGCTACGCCCAGACTTCCCCGGCGGAAATCATGGCGATCCCGGGCGTTGATATCGTCGTCGGTACACAAGACCGCGAAAAAATGCTCGGCTATATTAAGCAGTACCAGGAAGAAAGACAGCCGATTAACGGCGTCAGCAATATTATGAAAGCGAGAGTGTTTGAGGAGCTTGATGTTCCTGCATTTACCGACAGAACGCGTGCTTCTTTGAAAATTCAAGAAGGCTGCAACAATTTCTGCACATTCTGCATCATTCCGTGGGCGCGCGGCCTGCTTCGTTCCCGCGACCCTGAGGAAGTCATTCGCCAGGCGCAGCAGCTCGTTGATGCCGGCTATAAAGAAATCGTTTTGACCGGTATCCATACCGGCGGTTATGGAGAAGATATGAAAGACTACAACTTTGCGCAGCTGTTGAAAGAATTGGACAGCCGTGTGAAAGGTCTGAAAAGAATCCGTATCTCTTCAATCGAAGCGAGCCAAATTACAGACGAAGTCATCGAAGTGCTTGACCGCTCAGACAAGATCGTCAGACACCTTCACATCCCGCTTCAATCCGGCTCAAACAGCGTTTTAAAGCGGATGAGAAGAAAGTATACGATGGAGTTTTTCGCCGACCGGCTGACAAAACTCAAAAAAGCTCTTCCGGGGCTTGCAGTCACCTCTGATGTGATTGTCGGCTTCCCGGGTGAAACGGAAGAAGAATTCATGGAGACGTATAACTTTATCAAAGAACACAAGTTTTCCGAGCTCCACGTCTTCCCGTACAGCAAACGGACCGGAACCCCTGCAGCACGCATGGACGGCCAGGTTGACGAAAACGTGAAAAACGAAAGGGTTCATAAACTGATCGCTCTTTCAGACCAGCTTGCGAAAGAATATGCATCAGACTATGAAGGCGACGTTCTGGAGATCATTCCGGAAGAGCCGTTCACGGAAACGGGCGAAGGCAACCTGCTTGTCGGCTACACGGACAACTATATGAAAGTCGTTTTCGAAGGTTCAGAAGACCTGATCGGCCAGCTTGTTAAAGTGAAGATCTTAAAAGCCGGCTATCCGTACAACAAAGGACAGTTCGTCCGCGTCGCGGAAGACGACGTCCGCGAAAACATCCGCTTATCGTCATAAATCATCAATTCAGCCGGTTCACAAAAAAGGTGTTCCGGCTTTTTTTGCGAATATCTTAAGCAAACAACCACCTAAAAAGGAGTCAGGATGATGACAAAACAAATTGCGCGAATGATCGATCACACTGCATTGAAGCCAGATACCGTCAAATCCGAAATCGAAGCGCTTTGCAAAGAAGCGCGTGTTTACGGTTTTGCCTCCGTTTGTGTCAACCCTTGCTGGGTGAAGCTTTGCGCCGAGCTTCTTAAAGAGTCAGAGGTGAAAGTATGTACAGTTATCGGCTTTCCTTTAGGTGCAGCGTCTCCGGAAACAAAAGCCTTTGAAACCAGGCAGGCGATTGCAGACGGTGCCGGTGAAGTTGATATGGTGATCAACATCGGTGCACTAAAAGACCGCGATACGGGAACAGTGGAACATGACATCAGGGCGGTGACAGACGCGGCCGACGGCAAAGCTCTTGTAAAAGTCATCATAGAGACGTCGCTTTTGACGGATGAAGAAAAAAGGCTGGCTTGTGAACTGGCCGTAAAAGCAGGCGCCGACTTTGTCAAAACATCGACCGGTTTTTCCGGCGGCGGTGCGACAGTCCGGGATATAAAACTGATGCGGGAAGCTGTCGGACCTGATATCGGCGTTAAAGCTTCAGGTGGCGTCCGCGATAAGGAAAGCGCACTTGCCATGATTGAAGCCGGAGCGACGAGAATCGGAGCGAGCGCCGGCGTGTCGATTGTCAAAGGGTTAACAGCGGATGAAGACTACTAATCAAACAAAAACCAGGCGTTTATCGGGCCTGGTTTTTGTTTGGAATGAGAAACATGATCAGCGAATGAAACAGATTTGAGAGCGGCAAAAACAATAGGGACGTGACGACGTTGAACAGCAGGCTGAAATGGGCAATCTGCTGGGCGGGGCTTTCGGACAGTCCGGAGATAAAGCCTGTGATTGATGAGAGCAGAGGGTATACAGCTGCTACACCAATGACATTAAACAGAACATGGGCATAAGCTGTTTGCCTGGCTGCAGCTCCGCCTTTGAAGGATGCCATCACGGCCGTAATGCATGTCCCGATGTTGGAGCCAAGAACAACGCTCATCGCTTCGGTCAATCCGACGACACCTTGATCCATAAAGCTCATCAGGATGCCGACACACGCCGAACTGGAATGAATCATCGCGGTCAAAACGGTGCCGATGAACAAAGCGTAAAGCGATGAATCTTCGGCAAGCTGCACGATATAAGCGCCCGAGTCTAGCTGTGACAACGGCACGGCAAGCCGGCTGAAACCGCTGATACAGAAAAAAATAACCCCCAAGCCGATCATGCTTACGCCGACTTGCCGAAAAGGGGATTTTCCGGCAATGAAAAGAGCTGCACCTGCGGCCAAAAGGGCAAAAATCAAAAATTCCAGCTTCACCGCCAAAAATTCCGTTGTGAAAGTGGACCCGATGTTTGTCCCTAAAATGAGCGGAATCGAACGTTTAAATGAAAGAGCGCCTACTGAGACAAACCCTATGACGATCACCATAAATGCCGAGCTGCTTTGCAAAATCCCCGTAAATATAATACTGACCAAAAAAGCTTTCACCGGATGATCCGTGAAAAACAGCAGCCGCTTTTCGATTTTTTCAAATGTTAGTGAAATCAGGCCTTTTCTCAGCATGCTCATGCCTTTGAGAAAAAGAACGATCAATAATACGAACAAGATCAAGATCATCATCAGTTTTTCGAACAGCCTCCTTTATAAATATATACAGACAAGCTGCCGAAATCATGACTGAACAATAAAACGATTCTCCTTGGTTGACCTTACCGGAGGCTTATATTATAATGTCAAAGTACATGTTTATATGTATGTCTTTTTTTAAAGCAGTCGATTGGTGTATTCGGAGGGAGGGAAAGAGAATGTCAAAAACGGTCGTTAGAAAAAACGAATCGCTTGAAGATGCTCTTCGTCGCTTCAAACGCAGTGTATCAAAGACAGGTACTTTGCAGGAAGCAAGAAAGCGTGAATTTTATGAAAAACCTAGCGTAAGACGCAAGAAAAAGTCTGAAGCTGCAAGAAAGCGCAAATACTAAAAGAGGGTGGATTTATGAGTCTTCTTGAGCGGCTGAATCAAGATATGAAGCTCTATATGAAAAACCGTGAGAAAGACAAACTGACTGTCATTCGCATGGTCAAAGCTTCGCTTCAAAACGAAGCAATCAAGCTTAAGAAAGACAGGCTGACCGATGATGAAGAACTGACTGTTCTTTCTCGTGAATTAAAACAGCGTAAAGACTCCCTCCATGAATTTTCAAACGCTAATCGTTCAGATTTAGTAGATAAAGTTCAAAAAGAGTTAGACATTCTGGAAGCTTATATGCCTGAACAGCTGACGGAAGAAGAGCTGCTCGACATCGTCAACGAGACGATCGCCGAAGTCGGGGCTTCTTCAAAAGCGGATATGGGCAAAGTGATGAGCGCTGTCATGCCGAAAGTCAAAGGCAAGGCGGACGGCGGTCTCGTCAATAAGCTTGTCAGCAAACAACTGTCTTGAGAAAAAGACGCCTTTTAAGCAATTAAAGGCGTCTTTTTTTGTGCGTGTTCATACAATAGAAAAGTAGTAGAAAGATGAAACCTTTGCTACATGTATAACGTATGTAATGTTAATGATAATAGGGGAAGGAGGCCTCATCCATCATTGCTGCTGAAAAAATTTAGAATTTTTGTTGCTCTGGCCTGCGGTTTTGTTTTATTCTTATTACTAGGCGTTCATTTGACCGTGAAAGCGGATGGAGATACAGTGTATGTCATTCCGATCGAAGAAACCGTTGAAAAAGGGCTTTCAAAATTTCTTGAGCGCTCATTTCAAGAAGCGGAAGATATGAATGCCAAACATATCATACTCGATATCAATACCCCCGGCGGAGCGGTCGACGCAGTCCTTGACATGGCTGATACGATACATAACTCCGACATTCCGGTGACCGCTTATGTGAATAGAAGGGCTCTGTCCGCAGGCGCTTACCTCGCCTTGAATGCAGACGATATTTATATGGCGCCCGGCGGAAAAATGGGAGCTGCCGCGATCATTGACACGCAGGGAAATGCCGCTGACAAAAAGTCGGAATCGCTGTGGCTGGCTGAAATGGAAGACGCAGCCAAAAAAAACGGACGTGATCCGAAATACGCTCTCGCGATGGCCGATGCAGACGTCGATGCTAAAGAAGTAGGGGCGCCAAAGGGCGAGCTGCTCACATTAAGCCCTGACAAAGCGCTGAAAGTCGGCTATTCCGAAGGCACAGTTTCGAGCCTTGATGATCTTTTGAAAAAGCTGAATTTGAAGGATGCCAAAATCGAGCGTGCCGAGGTAAGCTTTGCCGAAAAGGTGGCCAGGTTTATCACGCATCCGGTCGTGATTCCGATTCTTCTTTCAATCGGAAGCCTCGGGCTGATTGTGGAGCTTTATTCTCCTGGTTTTGGGATCCCCGGCTTTATGGGACTCACCGCATTGCTGCTCTTTTTCTACGGTCATCTCGTCGCCGGGCTTGCCGGAATGGAAACGATCCTTCTGTTTGCAGCAGGCATTATTTTAATCATTTTAGAGATTTTTCTGCCGGGCGGAATAGCAGGGATTGCCGGCCTGATCGCAATTGTTGCGAGCCTCTTTTTAGCTTCGGGAAGCTTTAAGGTCATGGCCGTCTCCATTTTGATTGCAACTGCTGTTTCGATAGCGGCATCCATTCTATTGACAAGGGTGTTGGGTAAGCGTATGAAATTTTTTAAAAAATTGATCTTAACCGACTCGACAAGCACAGAAAGCGGATACGTGTCAAATGAAAGCCGGCGCGATTTAATTGGCAAAATCGGCGTCACGTATACACCGCTCAGACCGTCCGGAACGGTCATCATCGACGATGAACGGCTTGATGTTGTATCTGAAGGCTCGTTCACCGCAAAGGATAAGAAAGTGAAAGTGGTTAAAGTGGAAGGCTCACGCATTGTTGTGAGAGAATTATAAATTACATTTTTAGGAGGAATATAATGGATCCGTCAACACTGTTTCTTTTACTTATTATCGCAGCCGGAATCATCCTACTAGCTGTCTTCTTTACATTCGTCCCGGTCATGCTGTGGATCTCGGCTTTGGCCGCTGGTGTTAAAATCAGCATTTTCACACTGATCGGAATGAGGCTCCGCCGCGTCATTCCAAACCGCGTGGTGAACCCGCTCATCAAAGCGCACAAAGCGGGACTTGATGTTGCCATCAATCAGCTGGAAAGCCACTATCTTGCAGGGGGTAATGTTGACCGGGTCGTCAACGCGCTTATCGCTGCCCAACGTGCAAACATTGAACTTACATTCGCCAGATGTGCGGCCATCGATTTAGCGGGCCGTGACGTGCTTGAAGCCGTTCAAATGAGCGTTAATCCGAAAGTCATCGAAACGCCGTTTATTGCCGGTGTAGCAATGGATGGTATCGAAGTGAAAGCAAAAGCGAGAATCACGGTTCGCGCTAACATCGACCGCCTTGTCGGGGGAGCGGGCGAAGAAACGATCATTGCCCGTGTCGGCGAAGGGATCGTTTCGACAATCGGTTCTTCCGATAATCATAAAAAAGTGCTTGAAAACCCAGATATGATTTCACAAACCGTATTGAGCAAAGGGTTGGATTCAGGTACAGCGTTTGAAATTCTATCGATCGATATCGCTGACGTTGACATCGGCAAAAACATCGGAGCGATTCTGCAAACCGACCAGGCTGAAGCCGATAAAAACATCGCCCAGGCGAAAGCGGAAGAGCGCCGCGCCATGGCGGTTGCGCAAGAACAGGAAATGCGCGCCCGCGTCGAAGAAATGCGCGCCAAAGTCGTCGAAGCCGAAGCCGAAGTGCCGCTTGCAATGTCTGAAGCTCTCCGCAGCGGAAAAATCGGCGTCATGGACTACCTCAATATGAAAAACATCGACGCCGACACTGACATGCGCGATTCTTTCGGAAAGATGACGAAAGACCAAAATGAAGAGGATCATAAATAAACAAGCCCCTGTAAAAAGGAGGGAGCTCATTGCTTGATATCCTGTTCGACAATCCGATTATCATGGCGGCCATCATCGCAGCCATTTCCTTCATATTCAACAAGCTCGGAAAAAACGATGAAAATGAAGAAGCGAAGCGAAAACCGGCGCCTGAACAGCAGAGGACGCAGACGCCGAAGCCGAAACAGACGGCGCAGCACCGTCCTGCAAAAAATAAAAACCAGCGGCCGGCAGCGGCAGCTGCAAACAGCGCAGATATGGAAGCAGAGCTCCGCAGAATCAAAGAAGATGCCGAGCGTTCCATGCCGGCCGTTGAACGGACCATTAAAAAGCAGAGCAGCCGGGTGATCAACCGGAAGCAAGAGCTGCTCGACATGAATAAAAAAACAATAGTTCAAGGCATTGTCCTCAGTGAAGTATTCGGCCCTCCGCGGTCGAGAAAGCCGCATTACACAATGAGGCGCCGGCCTAAAATTTAAGTATTAGAACCCCCTTCTCACTCATACATATGAGATGAAAGGGGGTTCTTTTTTTATGGCGCAAAGAAAAAACCGCATCAAAGCGTGGCTGACAAGAACACTGGAAATTCCCCCTGATGTCATGATGGATCTTCCGAGAATTACGATGATAGGAAGACTTCACATATATATTGAAAACCACAGAGGGCTTTTGCTTTTCAGCGATACGGAAGTAAGGCTGATGCTCAAACAGGGGCAGTGCATCATTCAAGGCAAAGACTTTGTCATCAAAACGATTTTGCCTGAGGAAATTCTGCTTGAAGGCACGATTGAGCTTGTCCGCTATATCGATTCATAAGTCGGGGGGAAAGAAGCGTGAAGAATAAATGGCTTTCTTTTTTTTCAGGAAAGATCCAGCTTAAGATAACGGGAAAAGGGATCGAACGGTTATTAAATGAATGCACCAGGCGCAACATCCCGATGTTTAATGTAAAGAAAAAGAAAGACGCCGTCTTTCTTTATATTCCGCTTTCTGATGTACATGCCTTCCGGAAGGTCATCAGAGGCTTCGACTGCAAGTGCAGGTTCATCAAACGAAAAGGGTTTCCTTTCCTCGTGCAGAAGTCTAAACGGAATAGCGGCTTCACTTTTGGAGTTGCTGCATTTTTTATCATCATGTTCCTATTGTCCAACATGCTTTGGAAAATTGATATTACAGGAGCCAATCCAGAGACAGAACATCAAATCAGACAGCAATTGGATCAAATCGGCGTCAAAAAAGGCCGCTTTCAGTTTTCAATGCTGACCCCGGAAAAAATTCAGCAGGCGCTCACAAAGCGGGTCGAAAACATCACTTGGGTGGGCATTGAGTTAAACGGCACCGCCCTTCACATGAAAGTCGTTGAAAAGAATGAACCTGACAAAGAAAAATATATCGGTCCGAGGCACATCGTCGCCAAAAAAGGGGCGACCATCTCGAAAATGTTCGTGGAAAAAGGCGAGCCGCTCGTCACGGTGAACCAGCACGTTGAAAAAGGGCAAATGCTCGTTTCCGGGCTGATCGGAAGCGAAGAGGAAAAGCAAAAAGTCGGAGCAAAAGGGAAAATCTATGGTGAAACCTGGTACAAGTCAACAGTAACGGTTCCTCTTGAGACATCATTTGACGTTTTTACGGGTAAAGTAAGGACAAGTCACAAGCTATCCCTCGGATCATTTTCCGTGCCGATCTGGGGCTTTTCATTTAAAAAAGAAGACTTCTCGCGCCCGAAGACGGAGACCGAAAAACACTCGCTGCATTTTATGAATTTTAAGCTTCCTGTCGCTTATGAAAAGGAGCATATGAGGGAGAGCGAACAAATCAAAAGGGTGTACTCGAAAAAAGAAGCAGTTCTTGAAGGAATCGAAATGGGAAAAAGAGACATCAGGAAAAAAATCGGCAGAGACGGGAACATTATCAGTGAAAAAGTTTTGCACGAAACGAGCGAGAATGGTAAAGTTAAATTGATCATCCTTTACCAGGTTATTGAAAACATTGTTCAAACAACACCAATTGTTCAGGAGACTAAAGAATGACAGAACACTTACTTGCGATTCATCAGCAACTGGAAAGTCCGAATGAGGCTCAAGCGCTGTTTGGGAACCAGGATTCCCATTTGAAGTTGATGGAGGAAGAGCTGAACATTTCAATTGTCACGCGCGGAGAAACCGTGTATGTGACAGGAGATGAAGAAACGTTTGAAATCGCGGACAGCCTGCTTGCCTCTCTCCTAAATCTGATCCGCAAAGGAATCGAGATATCCGAACGCGATGTCTTGTATGCGATCAAGATGGCGAAAAAGCAGAAGCTTGAGTTTTTTGAAAGCATGTATGAAGAGGAAATTACGAAAAACGCCAAAGGAAAACCGATCAGAGTCAAAACCATCGGTCAAAGAGAATACATCGCCGCCATGAAAAGGCACGACTTAATCTTCGGCATCGGCCCAGCAGGAACGGGGAAAACCTATTTGGCTGTCGTAAAGGCCGTTCATGAACTGAAAAACGGACGCATCAAAAAGATCATTTTGACAAGACCAGCTGTTGAAGCAGGGGAAAGCCTCGGATTTTTACCGGGGGATTTAAAGGAGAAAGTCGACCCTTATTTAAGGCCGCTGTACGATGCGCTCCATGATGTGCTCGGAACGGACCATACGGCACGGCTGCTTGAAAGAGGAACGATTGAAATCGCGCCGCTTGCTTACATGAGGGGGCGGACGCTTGACGACGCATTTGTGATTTTGGATGAAGCGCAGAATACGACACCGGCACAAATGAAAATGTTTTTGACGAGATTGGGTTTTGGATCTAAAATGGTCATTACAGGCGACATTACGCAAATCGATTTGCCAAAGGGCGTCACATCAGGGCTTGCCGTTGCAAAAAAGATGCTCCTTGATATCGAGGGCATTTCAATTGTTGAACTGGATCAGACGGACGTGGTCAGACACCCGCTTGTCGCCCGTATTATTGAAGCATACGAAAAGTCAAAATAACTCCGAATGGCCCGATCGCCCGTTATCGGGTCATTTTTTAGTTTCCCGCGGGAAAAGAGGTGCTTTTGTTGAAAAAGAAAAAAAGAGGCGGAAAGTTTCGGCTTATCCGCTTGAATAACGGGGGCTTCCTTCCCGTCATTCTTTATGCGGCTTTATCCGCGCTGATGTTCATCCTGCTGTTTTTCCATGTGAGGCCGGAGTCCCTCGACCTCGATTTATTTTCGATCAGCGAGAATACGATCTATGCGCCGGCGACAGTTGAAGACCAAAAGGCAACGGCTAATAAAAAGCAGGAAGCGAGAGAGGAAGTTCCCGACCAGTACACTTTGAAAAAAGAGTACTCTGACAACAGGGTCGACCTTGTCTCATCGATTTTCGACATCATTAAAGAAGTGAAAAAAGAAAGCGCAGAAAAAGAGAAAAAAGACAAGCAGGCCCCATCTGAAAAAGACCAGATCAAATCTGTTGAAGAAAAGCTGACTTCCGATGTGACGGACTCGCTGTCACAGGATTCAGTCAAACACCTGCTGAGGGCCAGCGACGGAGAGCTTTCCATGACGCAGGATTCGGTCATCACCGCCGTCAATGACGTGATGAGCAAAGAAATCCGCGCAGGAAAGCTCGATGAAGCGAAAGAACATGTAACGAAAGAACTGAAGGGCAATTCGATACCTTCAAAATTAAAAAACGCCGCTGATGAAATCGGACGCTTTGCGATCATTCCCAATTACGTATACGATCCTGACAAGACGGAGCAGAAGCGTCAAGAAGCGGCTGACAGCGTACAGCAGGTACAGATCAAGCAGGGGCAGATACTCGTTGAGGAAAATCAGCTGATCGACAGGGAAGTCTATCGAAAGCTCGAATTGACAGGGCTCTTGAGCGGAGCCAACATCTTCAAACCTGTCGGCGGACTGCTGCTTTTAATCGCGCTTTTCATCTCAGCTTTGGTTTACTATTTCGAAAAGCAATACAGCAGCCGGATTCCGAAAAACAAGTCGCTCATGCTGTTTTCGTTGATCACAGGGATCGTTTTAATCGTCATGGAAGTGATCAGCCTGTTTCAGCAGCTTGAAATCGGCCATATCGGCTATCTCGTGCCGATTGCGATGGGCGTGATGCTCATTAAACTGCTGATCAATGAAAGGCTGGCGATCCTGTCGAGCATGATTCTTTCCATTTGCGGAAGCATGATGTTTAACCAGGGTGTGACAGGCACGTTCAACTATGGAATCGGAACGTATTTCTTAATCAGCTCGATGGCGGGTATACTGTTTTTAGGGAAGCATAACGCGAGGGCGAAAATTCTCCAGGCCGGTTTATTTGTCTCTCTGATCAACATCGTTGTTCTGTTTACCCTGCAGCTGATTCAAAACACGGCGCAAACCGGGCTTGAGATGGGTACATATCTTGTCATGGGGGCGGTGTCCGGCATCGGATCGTCAGTTCTTGTTCTCGGACTCATGCCGTTTTTTGAAAGCGGATTTGGCATCCTGTCCACGATGAAGCTTCTCGAGCTTTCAAATCCGAATCATCCGCTGCTCCGCAAAATTCTGACGGAAACACCGGGCACATACCATCACAGCGTTATGGTCGCGAACTTATCTGAGGCGGCATGCGAAGCGGTCGGAGCAAACGGGCTGCTGGCAAGGGTCGGCGCCTATTACCATGATATCGGCAAGACAAAGCGGCCCCAATATTTTATAGAAAACCAAATGAATATTGATAACCCGCATGACAAGCTTTCTCCGCAGCTGAGCAAAAACATTATCATTGCCCATGTGACGGACGGCGCCGATATGCTGAGGGATCATAAAATGCCGAAGGAGCTTGTCGACATAGCCGAACAGCATCACGGCACATCGCTGCTCAAGTTTTTTTACTATAAGGCGAAAGAAAAAGGCGATAAGACGACTGAAGAAGAGTTCCGCTATCCCGGTCCGAAGCCCCAGACAAAAGAGGCGGCGATCATCTCGGTGGCCGACAGCGTCGAAGCGGCCGTCCGCTCAATGCATAACCCTAATCCCGAAAGGATTGAAAAGCTGGTGCGCGGGATCATAGCGGATAAGCTGCAGGACGGGCAGTTTGACGAATGCGATTTGACTTTAAAAGAGCTCAATACTATCGCGAAGACGCTCTGCGAAACGCTGAAAGGCATTTTTCATTCCCGGATAGAATATCCGGAAGCTAATCCTAAACAGAAGGTGAAACATACATGAGTTTAATTCTAGATATCACAGACGAGACCGGACGCGTCCCTGAAGACCGGCTTGCTGAAATTGAAAAGCTTCTTCAATTCGCAGCGGCGGAGGAAGGCGTCGCAGACGGCGCCGAAGTCTCGGTTACGATCGTCAACAATGAAGAGATACAAAAAATCAACAAAGAGTACAGAGGCAAAGATTACCCGACTGACGTCATTTCATTTGCCCTCGAAGAAGACGGCGAAGGAGAGGTTGAAATTATCGGCGCTGATATGCCGCCCGTTCTCGGAGATATCATCATCAGCGTCGATAAAGCCCGGGAACAGGCCGAAGAATACGGACATTCACTGATGAGGGAGCTGGGTTTTCTGACGGTTCACGGCTTTTTGCACCTCCTCGGCTATGACCATATGACAGAGGAAGAAGAAAAAGAGATGTTCACTAAGCAAAAGGAAATTTTGAATCGATATGGGCTCTCAAGATCCTCATAAACAAAACGAATGGCGCCGTCTGAAAATGAGTTTTTCAAACGCCTTTACAGGAATTATCAAGACGTTCATATCAGAGCGCAATTTTAGAATTCACTGCGGAGCCGCCATCCTCGTGATCGCCTGCGGCTTTTTCTTCAGGCTGACGCTGATCGAATGGACCGTCATCTTGATCCTGATCGGCGGAATGCTCGCCTTGGAGCTGATGAATACGGCTGTTGAGCATACGGTCGACCTCTTCACAAAAGAGAACCACCCGCTTGCAAAAGCTGCAAAGGACGCGGCAGCCGGGGCGGTTTGCGTGTTTGCAGCCGTTTCGTGTATGATTGGGTTACTTATCTTTTTGTCAAAATTGTTTTGATGCCCGCCCTTCGTCGTGCGCTATTCTTACAAAAATTTTACATTTGCGATTTGGGCGTGAAAAAGAAGCCATTTTTATGTAAAATAAAAGTGTTAGCGGTACCATCACTGCTATAGGAAGGAATACACACATTGACTAAACAAGAATTGATTGCAGAAGCTTTAAAAGCAAGGGAATTTGCATATGTTCCGTATTCGAAATTCAAAGTCGGCGCTGCACTTTTAACCGAAGACGGCAAGGTGTACAAAGGCTGCAACATTGAAAATGCTGCATACAGCCTGTGCAACTGCGCCGAGCGGACAGCGCTGTTCAAGGCTTATTCAGAAGGGGAAAAATCCTTTAAGATGCTTGCCGTTGCTGCGGATACGCCGGGTCCGGTGTCGCCGTGCGGCGCCTGCAGACAGGTGATTTCCGAACTTTGTTCGCCAAACATGCCTGTCATCTTAACCAATCTGAATGGCCAAGTCAAAGAAATGACGGTTCAAGAATTACTGCCAGGAGCATTTTCATCGGAGGACTTACATGACACAGGAAAGCTTTAAATCAGGATTTGTCTCGATTATCGGACGACCAAACGTAGGAAAATCTACTTTTTTGAATCGCGTAATCGGCCAAAAAATCGCCATCATGAGCGACAAACCGCAAACAACAAGAAACAAAGTGCAAGGTGTGCTGACAACCGATACATCCCAGACGATTTTTATCGATACGCCCGGCATTCATAAACCGAAGCATAAATTGGGCGATTTTATGATGAAGGTGGCGCACAACACTTTAAAGGAAGTCGACTTGATCTTGTTCATGATCAATGCGGAGGAAGGCTACGGAAAAGGCGACGAATTTATCATTGAGCGATTAAAAGGAGTCAAGACGCCGGTATTTTTGATCGTCAACAAAATTGACCGGATTCATCCGGATGAGCTTCTTGTGCTGATCGATGAGTACAGAACCAGGTATCCGTTTCAGGAAATCGTTCCGATCTCCGCCCTTGAGGGAAATAATATCGATACGCTTTTAAAGCAAATTGAGGATTATTTGCCGGAAGGTCCGCAGTTTTACCCGAGTGACCAGGTGACCGATCATCCGGAGCGATTTATCATTTCTGAGCTGATTCGGGAAAAAGTGCTGCATCTGACAAGGGAAGAGATCCCTCACAGCATTGCGGTCTCGATCGAGTCCATTCAAGAACGGGAAAACGGTTCTGTGTATGTGAGCGCGACCATCGTCGTCGAGCGAGATTCGCAAAAAGGGATCGTCATCGGAAAAAGAGGCAGCCTGCTTAAAGAAATCGGCAAGCGGGCAAGAACCGATATCGAGGCGCTGCTCGGGTCATCGGTGTTTTTAGAGCTGTGGGTTAAAGTGCAGAAAGACTGGCGCAACAAGATGTCTCAGCTTCGTGATTTTGGATTTAGAGAAGACGAGTATTAACGGACAGAACTTGACCGCGGTTTAATCGTGACAATATCTCTCGAAATCAAAGATATATTAGAAAAAATTGTTTAACATGAAATGGAGGATACAAGGTCAAGATAATCTTAAGAACTTGGATGTTTAAATAGCTAGTTATAAACAGAAAGGTGGGGCTTTTTATGTTGAATTTTACTTGGAATGTATTTTCACAAACAGGAAGCGTTGACACGTACCTCCTTTTTAAAGAATTGGAAAAGGAGAACCTGGAAAGACCCGAAGTACTTGAAGAAGAGCTAGCGCAAATTGACTTTCCAATTTTGTGATCATGCTTGACCCCTCCAATTTTTGGATGGTGCACATATGCTGACGAAATGTGAAGGTATCGTCCTTCGTACAAACGACTATGGTGAAACAAATAAGATCATTACGCTATTGACGAGAGAACACGGGAAAATCGGTGTGCTGGCAAGGGGCGCCAAAAAGCCGAACAGCCGCTTGTCAGCGATTTCCCAGCCGTTCCTTTATGCATCTTTTTTATTCCGCAAATCATCCGGCCTCGGCACATTGGAGCAGGGCGAGATGATCGAAAGCATGAGGAATATCCGCGAGGATCTGTTTTTAACAGCTTACGCGGCCTACATCGCTGAATTAATCGACAAGGGAACGGAGGAAAAGAAACCGAATCCGTTTTTATTTGAGCTGCTGCTTCAGTCAATGAGGAGGCTGAATGACGGTACAGATCCCGACATTATCGCCAACCTCATCGAAGTCAAAATGCTCAGCGTGATGGGGCTGTATCCGGAGCTGGATGAATGTGTGCACTGCAAAAGCAAAGACGGCACATTTCATTTTTCGATCCGCGACAACGGCTTTATCTGCCACCGCTGTTTTGCGAAAGATCCATACAGGATACCGCTGTCTCCCGCATCCGCCAGGCTGTTGAGACTGTTTTTTTATTTTGACCTGTCAAGGCTCGGAAATGTCTCGGTCAAACAGGAGACGAAGGATGAGCTGAAAAGGGTTATTCAGACGTACTATGACGAGTACTCAGGGATCTACCTGAAATCGCGGCGCTTCATGGAACAAATGGACAATATGAAAAAGATGCTGGACGATGAAAACAAAAGTTGACAACCTCTTCATCTTTTTATAAGATCATGACATGAAGATTGGATTCAATAATGATGTTGCGTTGACGGAAAGAAGTAATTGCGCACAGCCTCATTGAAGCGACTCCGGGGCGGTGAAAGCCGGGGATGAGAGCGCAATGAAAGGCATTCCCTGAGCAACTTTTAAAAAAGAGGCTGAGACATTTCCTCTCAGCAATTAGGGTGGAACCGCGGGAGAACTCTCGTCCCTATGTTTGTGGGTAAAACAAGCATAGGGACGGGAGTTTTTTTCTGCCCAAACCAGCCCTATGCCAAAAATTAAACTTGAAAACACGTTTTGTGGAGGTGCTTCATTTGAATATTCAAGAAATGATTCTGACCCTGCAAAAGCATTGGTCCAATGAAGGATGCGTACTTTTGCAGTCGTATGATGTAGAGAAGGGTGCAGGCACGATGAGCCCATATACATTTTTGCGGAGCCTTGGGCCTGAGCCTTGGAAAGTCGCTTATGTGGAGCCGTCAAGGCGCCCTGCGGACGGAAGATACGGTGACAACCCGAACAGGCTTTATCAGCACCATCAATTTCAGGTGATCATTAAGCCGTCTCCAGACAACATTCAAGAGCTTTATTTAGATTCATTAAAAGCCCTTGGAATCGACCCTCTGGAGCATGATATCCGCTTTGTCGAGGATAACTGGGAAAATCCGTCGCTCGGCTGCGCCGGGCTTGGCTGGGAAGTATGGCTTGACGGCATGGAAATTACCCAGTTCACCTATTTTCAGCAGGTCGGCGGGCTTGAGTGCAAACCGGTTTCCGTGGAAATCACATACGGTATCGAACGCCTTGCTTCTTATATCCAAGATAAAGAAAACGTCTTTGATCTTGAATGGACGAACGGCTATACGATAAAAGACCTGTTCAAGATGGCTGAATACGAGCATTCCGTCTATACGTTTGAGACATCTGACGTCGACATGCTGTTCGAATTGTTTGCAACGTACGAAAAAGAAGCAAATCGCCAGATGGATCAGGGACTTGTCCATCCTGCATATGATTATGTTTTGAAATGCTCGCATACGTTCAACTTGCTTGACGCAAAAGGGGCGATTTCCGTCACAGAGCGCACAGGATATATCGCAAGGGTGAGAAACCTGGCCAGAAAAGTGGCGAAAACGTATTATGATGAACGCGAAAAGTTGGGTTTCCCAATGCTGAAGGAGGAAGAGGCTTCACATGAGTAATCAAGATTTGCTTTTAGAAATCGGATTAGAAGAAATGCCGGCGCGCTTCATGCATGACAGCATGACTCAGCTGGGTGAGAAGCTGGAAAGCTGGCTCAAGGAAAAAAATATTGCCTTTGGTTCCGTCAAGCTGTATAACTCCCCTAGAAGACTGGCCGTTCTTGTCGAGAACGTGGCGGAGAAGCAGGATGATGTGAAAGAAGAAGCGAAAGGACCGGCAAAGAAAATCGCCCTTGACGAAAACGGCGAATGGACAAAGGCGGCCATCGGCTTTTCACGGGGGCAAGGAGCAAGTCCGGAAGATTTGTATTTTAAAGACATCAAAGGAACGGAATATGTATTTGTGCAAAAATTCCAAAAAGGCCAGGATACGTTTTCATTGCTTCCTGAGCTCCGCGATTTGGTGACAAGCCTCCACTTTCCGAAAAACATGCGCTGGGGCAGCGAAGATTTAAAATATATCAGGCCGATTAAATGGATCGTCGCGCTGTTCGGAAGTGAAGTCGTTCCGTTTTCAGTCGCTCATGTCGAAACCGGACGCACAACGCAGGGACACCGCTTCCTCGGAAAAGCAGCCGACTTGAGCGCACCTTCTGAATACGAAGCGACACTGGAAAGCCAGTTTGTGATTGCCGATCCGGCCAAACGGAAGCAGCTGATCGTTAAGCAGCTTGACGAACTGGCTGCTGAAAAGTCTTGGGACATTCCGAGAGACGAGGATCTGCTGGATGAGGTCAACCATCTGGTTGAATATCCAACGGTACTGTTCGGTTCTTACGAAGAGGAATTTCTCGCAATTCCTGAAGAGGTGCTCGTGACAACAATGAAAGAGCATCAGCGTTATTTCCCTGTCAAAGATGAAAACGGCAGCTTGCTTCCTTACTTTGTGACCGTCCGCAACGGAGACAGCCGCGCCCTTGAAAACGTGGCGAGAGGGAATGAAAAAGTGCTGAGAGCAAGGCTTTCAGACGCTTCCTTCTTCTATAAAGAAGATCAAAAATTAAACATTGACGAGAATGTGAGAAAGCTCGAAAAGATCGTTTTCCATGAAGAACTGGGGTCGCTCGGAGATAAAGTGAGACGCACTGAGGCGCTTGCTGAACGGATCGCTGAAGTCATCGGTGCCGATCAAGAGACGGTGCAGCTGATCAAGCGCGCTGCACACATTTCAAAATTCGACCTTGTGACACACATGGTTTACGAATTTCCTGAGCTGCAGGGCATCATGGGTGAAAAATATGCGCGGATGCTCGGTGAGAAAGAAGAAGTTGCGCTCGCAGTCAATGAGCACTATATGCCGAGACAAGCCGGAGGACAAACGCCTTCATCAATCGCCGGCGCCGTCGTCGCATTGGCGGACAAACTCGATACGGTCGCTTCATTCTTCAAAATCGGCGTCATTCCGACAGGATCTCAGGATCCGTATGGACTGAGAAGACAGGCGAGCGGCATCGTCCAAATCCTGCTTGACCGGAACTGGGGCATTTCATTCAAAGAACTGGCTGCGTTTGCCGGACAGGAAGCAAACAGCGAACTGCTCGAATTCTTTAAACAGCGCCTCAAATATGTATTAACAGCGGAAAACATCCGATACGACGTCGTGGATGCCGTGCTCGAAAGCACGAACCTTGAGCCGTATTCGGCTGTCAAAAAAGCCGCCGTCCTTGAATCGGCTGCAGCCAAACCGGAATTTAAAGAAACGGCTGAAGCGCTGGCAAGGGTTATTTCGATCAGCAAAAAGAGCGAAACGAGCGCCATTGACGCTTCACTGTTTGAAAACCCTCAAGAAGAGGAGCTTTTCAAAGCTTATGAGGCGTGCAGGCAGCAAATAGAGACCCTTTACCAAGCAAAAGATTATGAGGGCGCCTTCAGTGAGCTGTCCAAGCTGAAAGAGCCGATTGAAGCGTATTTTGATCATACGATGGTACATGCCGAAGATGAAAGATTAAAAGCAAACCGCCTGGCGCAAATGGCAAGCTTGGCGGAGCTGATCCGATCTTTTGCAAACATCAATGCCATCATTGTAAAATAAACACCGCAGAAGACGGTTGCTGACAGGCTGGCAATCGTCTTTTTGCTCAAATCGATTTTTCACATCCTTGTCAAATACCGCCTGTCTTTTTCATAGAATTCAATTGTAATTGCTGTTATTTTAGTCTTCATATGCGTTATAATATGTTATCGACTTTTATACATAACGAACGAATTGTGAGCTTCGGCTTAAAGGTGGTGAGTACGATCGAACTAAATAAACGTCAGGAGCATATTTTGCAGATTGTCAAAGAGAACGGGCCGATTACCGGAGAACATATCGCGGAAAAGCTGAATCTGACGAGGGCTACCCTTCGTCCGGATTTGGCAATATTGACGATGTCGGGATTTTTGGAAGCAAGGCCGCGGGTCGGTTATTTCTACACGGGAAAGACGGGCACGCAGCTCTTGGCTGATAAGCTGAAAAAACTGCAGGTGAAAGACTTCCAGTCCATTCCGGTGGTCATTCATGAAAATGTCTCCGTTTATGATGCGATTTGCACGATGTTTTTAGAGGACGTAGGAACGCTTTTTGTCGTTGATGATAATGCCATCTTAGTCGGTGTACTTTCACGAAAAGACTTGCTCAGAGCCAGCATCGGCAAACAGGAGCTCCCTTCAATACCCGTCCATATCATTATGACGAGAATGCCGAACATTACGCTTTGCAGGCGCGACGATTTCATTTTGGACATTGCCAAGATGCTCATCGAAAAACAAATTGACGCACTGCCTGTTGTAAAAGATACAGAAAAAGGCTATGAAGTTGTGGGAAGAATTACGAAAACGAACATGACAAAAATTTTAGTCGGCTTATCTGAAAATGAAATCATGTAGAGTGAACTTCAAATGGAGGGATATCATGAGTAATCGGACGATTTATGTTGTATCAGACTCTGTCGGCGAGACCGCTGAGCTCGTAGTCAAAGCGGCTATCAGCCAGTTTAACGGTTCATCCGAGCAGACAAATATCAGGCGGATTCCTTATGTCGAAGACCGCGGAACAATAAAAGAAGTGATCTCGCTGGCAGAAGCGGACGGCGGCATCATCTGTTTTACGCTTGTTGTCCCGGAGATTCGTGAATTTTTAATCGCCGAAGCCGAAAAGGCGAATGTCGTGTATTACGATATCATCGGCCCGCTGATTGAGAAAATGGAGTCGGTCTACGGCTTCAGTGCGAAATATGAGCCGGGCAGAGTCCGACAGCTGGACGAAGATTATTTTAAGAAGGTAGAGGCCATCGAATTTGCGGTTAAATATGACGACGGCAGAGATCCAAGGGGCATCTTAAAAGCGGATATCGTGCTGATCGGCGTGTCGAGAACGTCCAAAACTCCGTTATCCCAATACTTGGCGCATAAACGGTTAAAAGTGGCAAACGTTCCGATCGTTCCCGAGGTGGACCCTCCCGAAGAGCTCTTTACCGTTGATCCGGCTAAATGCATCGGGTTAAAAATCAGCCCGGATAAACTGAACCATATCCGCAAGGAGCGCCTGAAATCGCTCGGCCTCAACGACAAAGCCATTTACGCTAATATCAACCGCATCAAAGAAGAGCTTGAATTCTTTGAAAAGATCGTCGGCCGCATTGGCTGCAATGTCGTAGACGTATCAAATAAAGCGGTGGAGGAAACGGCCAACATTATTCACAACATGATGACAAAAAGGGTCTAAGAATAAAACTCAGGACACCCCATCCTGGGTTTTTGCTTTGATGGTTTTGGGAAAAGTGAAAATGATAGCATCTTTAACCCATTTGTATTATAATAAAAAATTGTGATAAAATAATTAACTTTTAGGTTTAAGCTTAGTACAGAACGAATAAACTATTATGGGTATCGTGTCAAGAATTTCCCGAAAAAAACTTTCGACAAATTCTTATAGATCGATTAATTTTGAAACCTGTGTGATTTTGCCTGTATTTATAGCAGGAGATTGATGGAGGGATGGAGAATTAGTCTTCTTGAAAAAGAAAGGACGATTTTTGTCGATGCAGACGCATGCCCGGTGAAAGATGAAGTGCTCAAAACAGCGGCGGATTTCGACGTAAAGGTGGTATTCGTGGCTTCATTCGAGCATTTTCAAATCACAAGGAAAGAAGAAGAGAATTGGACATATGTCGATCCGCACAAAGAAGCAGCGGATCTGTACATTGCCAACCATGTTCGACCTGGTGATGTCGTCGTCACACAAGATATCGGGCTGGCATCGCTTTTGCTTGGCAAAAAGGTCTATGTGATGTCGGAGAGAGGCTATCTTTTCGAAGAGAACTCCATCGATCATGCTCTTTTCCGCCGTCACGTCGCACAAAAATTGAGAAGAAGCGGACGTTACACGAAAGGCCCGAAAAAACTGGTCAAGGAAGACCGGGAGCGATTTGTCAAAGAGCTGCAAAAAATCTTGTCGAAAATTGAAGGATTTACGTACTAAGCAGCGAATTATGTACGACGGAGTGTTGGAACATGGGCAATCGTATACCAGACGAAATTGTAGAACAGGTGCAGAAATCAGCTGATATCGTAGAAGTTATCGGAGAGTACGTCCAGTTAAGAAAACAGGGGCGTAATTATTTTGGGCTTTGTCCTTTTCATGGTGAGAACACACCATCTTTTTCCGTTTCAGGAGAAAAACAGATTTTTCATTGTTTTGGCTGCGGAGCGGGAGGGAACGTTTTTTCATTTTTAAGACAAATGGAAGGCTATTCATTTACCGAGGCTGTCTCTCACCTGGCGGACAAATATCAAATAGATCTGCCGGAGCAGGTCGCAGCTGTATCAGCATACAGCACAGGCAGTTCGGATGAACAGAAAATGGCGGAAGCTCATGATCTGTTAAAGAAATTTTATCATCATTTGCTCGTCAATACAAAGGAAGGCCAGGCAGCGCTCGATTATTTGCTTGAAAGAGGCTTTAAGATGGAGCAGATCGAGCAGTTTGAAATCGGATGCGCGCTTGACTCGTGGGATTTCATCACGAAGTTTTTGGAACGGAGAGGTTTTGATCTTGCGCTGATGGAAAGAGCTGGACTCATCATCAGACGCGAGAACGGCGACGGATATTTTGACCGTTTCAGAAACAGGATTATGTTTCCGATTCATGATCATCACGGCACAACGGTCGCTTTTTCCGGAAGGACGTTCACCGGGGAGCAGCCAAAATACATGAACAGCCCGGAAACGCCGCTTTTTCGAAAAAGCAAGCTTCTCTATCATTTCCATCAGGCCCGCCTTCACATTCGGAAAGAAGAAAGGGCCGTCCTTTTTGAAGGATTTGCCGATGTCATTTCAGCCGTCACCTCCGGTGTGAAAGAATCGATCGCCACGATGGGTACATCGCTGACGGAAGAACATGCGAAGATCATCAGGCGAAATGTCGGAGAGGTCATACTGTGCTATGACTCGGATCATGCCGGTTATGAAGCCACGCTGAAAGCGGCGGAGATTCTTCAGAAAAAAGGCTGCAACGTCAAGGTGGCCATGATACCTGACGGGCTGGATCCCGATGACTACATCAAAAAATTCGGCAGCGAGAAATTCAAAAATGATGTAATAGGGGCCAGCGTTACGATGATGACGTTTAAAATGAACTATTTCCGCAAGGGCAGAAACCTGTCTGATGAAGGAGACCGTTTAGCCTATATCAACGATGTACTGAAGGAAGTCAGCCTTCTCAGCGGTCCTTTGGAACAGGAAATATACATCAAACAGCTGGCAAATGAATTTTCAATCTCATTTGAATCCTTGAAGGATCAGCTTTCCGTATTTGAAAAGCAGGCTGCAAGCCGCAGCAGGGAAAGCAGCCGCCAGGACTCTAAAGAGCGGCAGGCGGCCGTATCGCGCGCCCCTCGGAGAAAGACGGGGCTTCGGCCGGCTCATGAGAATGCGGAGCGGATGCTCCTGGCCCACATGATTCATGACCGGGACGTCATTCGAAAGGTTTTGGAACGGGTGGGCTTTGAATTCAACCTTGATCAGCACCGAGCGATTGCCGCTTATTTGTACGCCATGTATGAAGAAGGAGCGGACATTTCCATCCAGGAGCTCTTTAAGAGAGTCGAGGATCAGGAACTTGGCCAGCTTCTGACAGATATCTTAATGCTTCAGGTGAACGAAGAATTAAGTGAAGCGGAATTATCTGATTATGTAAAAAAAGTGTTGAATTATCGAAATTGGTCAATGATAAAAGAAAAAGAAGCTGCAAGGGCGGAAGCCGAGAGGCAAAAAGACTTTATCAAAGCGGCGACTTTGGCGCAGGAAATTGTTAAGTTGAACCGTTCGCTGAAATAAACCGTTATATATAATAGGAAAAGCTTTTGGCAATGAATCCTAACGGAGGAGCAAAAGCTGCTTGTCCTAATCAATATATTGTCAATTTATGATTTGCTTTCCCGTGAAGCCGTAGATGAGAGAGAAGGCTTTACTCGTGAAATAGGAACAAAAAAGCGGGATGCTTTTAGAATTCGTCTGTAAGTTTTGGAAGGAGGGATCCATGAATGGCTGATAAACAAGCTCACGAGACCGAAACTGAATTCACATTTGAACAGGTGAGGGATCAATTAACAGAAGCCGGCAAAAAGCGCGGAGTGCTCACATATGAAGAAATTGCAGAGCGCATGTCCAGCTTCGATATCGAATCAGACCAAATGGATGAGTATTATGAATTTTTAGGAGAACAAGGCGTTGAATTAATTAGCGAGAACGAAGAAACTGAGGATCCTAATATTCAACAGCTGGCCAAGGCCGAAGAAGAATTTGACCTTAACGATTTAAGCGTGCCTCCGGGCGTTAAGATAAACGACCCTGTCCGCATGTACCTGAAAGAAATCGGACGGGTAAACCTTTTGTCTGCAAAAGAAGAAATCGAATACGCAAAAAAAATCGAGGAAGGCGACGAAGAGTCGAAGCGCCGTCTCGCTGAAGCCAACTTGAGACTTGTCGTCAGCATCGCAAAACGGTATGTCGGCCGCGGAATGCTTTTCCTTGACCTTATTCAGGAAGGAAACATGGGCCTGATGAAGGCGGTGGAAAAGTTTGACTACCGCAAAGGATATAAGTTCAGCACATACGCGACATGGTGGATCAGACAGGCGATTACAAGGGCGATTGCCGACCAGGCGAGAACGATCAGGATTCCTGTTCATATGGTTGAAACCATCAACAAGCTGATTCGTGTTCAAAGGCAGCTCCTTCAGGATCTCGGCCGCGAGCCAACGCCTGAAGAGATTGCGGAAGATATGGATCTGACGCCTGAGAAAGTCCGTGAAATCCTAAAGATCGCTCAGGAACCGGTTTCACTCGAGACTCCGATCGGTGAAGAGGACGATTCACATCTGGGAGACTTCATTGAGGATCAGGAAGCGACTTCTCCATCAGATCATGCAGCATATGAATTGCTGAAAGAACAGCTTGAAGATGTGCTGGATACATTGACAGACCGTGAAGAAAATGTGCTCCGCCTTCGCTTCGGCCTTGATGATGGTCGTACAAGAACATTAGAAGAAGTT
Organism: Bacillus sp. FSL R7-0646; assembly: GCF_037969865.1. Lineage (NCBI taxonomy): Bacteria > Bacillati > Bacillota > Bacilli > Caryophanales > Bacillaceae > Bacillus > Bacillus sp. FSL R7-0646. The sequence continues at coordinate 2,579,485 of NZ_CP150217.1, read as the reverse complement.
GGTAAGGTGTTCGGGGTAACAAGAGAACGAATTCGTCAAATAGAAGCTAAAGCACTTCGTAAATTAAGACATCCAAGCAGAAGCAAACGCTTGAAAGATTTTCTCGAATAAACTTGAACGGGTCAGGAGATCCGTTCTTTTTTTCACAAAAGAAATGAAAGCGCTATTATTGGTAACCCGATTATATTTTACTTAATTTCTTTCGAATTTGCAAATATCCAAAAGTGTATTTTGAGTCATTATAACCTTGAGATCGAAGGAAAAGCCCTTTATAATGGTTGTTGTAACCGTATTCAAAAACTGGTTTTTAAATGGGAAATAAACAATCGCTTCATCGTCCATTTTTTTGTCTAAAATGTGAACTTCATCAGCTTTTGTTTCATAACCGGTTTACTTTTTGTAAAATTAAAGTAGAATTAGAATTGTTTACATAAGGGGCAGGGGCAAATTAAAAAGGGGGATGTAAAATGAACCGCAATCCATTGATACCATTTTTGTTAATCGCCATTATGGGCATAGGACTGGTTTTTATCTTATCTATAAAAGGCCTTTATGACGCAAAAGAAATTGCAGGCGAAGGGAATAAAACAGCTCAAGAAGACAAAGCCGATGCTTCGCCTGAAGAAATTTACAAAGCGAACTGTGTAACCTGCCACGGCGAGAATTATGAAGGTGTGTCAGGCCCTAAACTGAAAGGCGTCGGGGACCGGATGGATACAGGTGCGATTAAAGAAAAGATTGAAAAAGGCGGCAACGGAATGCCGGGAGGACTGGTCCCGGCGGAAAAGCTTGATGATATGGCCAAATGGGTGTCAGAGATTAAATAGCTTTCCCAGATTGGCTAAAACCGTTTAATCACTTAAAGGATTCGCAAAGAAAGCTTTGAAAAGAGCTTTCGGGCGAATCCTTTTTCTGTTTTCGTTCAATGAGGCTCTTGCTAGACAAAGAGTCGCCTCGATAGGGTGATTTGCACTATTCCAGCATCTGCGATTCCATCCTTTCAGGCGGTGCGGCGCTATCGAAAGTAGGTCTTTATTACTTTTTCTGGAGGATTCACTCATCTTTGCAAGGGAAAAAATAAGCAATCCACCCTATTTAAGTAAGATTGCATCTATTTTACTATTATATAAATGGAAAAAATGCAGCGGATGCCCTGTTGTCATCCGTCTATTTGAGTATTTCCCTGAGGTGAATCAAATGAGTCATGCGAGCACATTGAATCATATCCACAGCACGATTAACCAAAAGCTGGCCGATGTAGAAAGGCGGATTGAACGAGTTAAAACAGCAAAAAAGGAGATTGAGAAAGAACACGAAACCGGGATTGTCGAGATCAGGCAAATCTTGCACCCTCATCTGAACAGCCACTGGACAGGGGACTTCGCCAACGATTTTGATGGCGAACGGGATGAGGCTCATACATCTATGTACAACATCGTGAACGGAAAGTACGAAGGCTATATTTCCCAGCTGGAGAGAAAAATTTTTGCGCTCGAAGTTGAAAAGCACAGCCTTGAATTGGCGGGAGCGGCAGCTAAAGAGGCGGATCATTTGCTTTCTCTGGGGGAAAAAGCGGTTGATCAGTTGAGCGATAAAATCCGCTCAATCAAAAACAGTTGGAGCTGGTTTTAATGACGACAATCAAGCTGAAACATGAAACGGTCATCAAAAAGCTGGAGGCCGTAAGAGCGGCGATTGATGCCCTAGACCTGCCAAACCCTCCGAAAGCTGCAGGGAAAAATAAATTGACATATACGACAAAGTGCCACGAACGCGAGCAGAACATTCATCAGATGGTGGCCGATTACAAAAAAGCCGTACACAAAAACATAAAGGATACGAAGGAAAATGTCGATTTGCTGAAAGAGCAGGACAAAGCAATCGCCAGAAAATAGCCTGAGGTTAGAGAGGACAATTCAATGAAAGTATTTGAAGCGCATTCTTTAATTGAAGCAGCGAATAACCGCAAGAAACAATACGAAACCTTTGAGGATCAACTGCAAACGCTCAAAAAAGCGTTTCTCGGAGTCGCCGATTTAGGTGATGATTTTCAGGGGAAAGGTGCGGATAACATTAAAGACTTCTACAAGGGACAGGCCGAGATCGTTGACAGCTGGTTAAAGCTTGTTGAAGCGCAGATTGCTTTTTTTAATGGTGTATCAGGTGACATAAAAGACAAAAAGCTGTCCGATTCTTATGTGGAAGTCTCTTTTTTGGATCATGAACTGAAAAACGCTGATTTGAAAGCGACGGAAATCGTCTCGGGGCTCAAGCTGGAAATGGATAAAATCATCGCAAGCATCAGCGATATCGTTGATTTGGACAATTGGACGCTTGACGATTATATTGATAAAATGTCTAAAGCGCAAACAACTCGGCAAAACACCATCGACGCTGTGAATAAACTGGATGAATCGCTCAAGACCGAATACACAAACTTACAAGCGCTCGACAGCGCCGTGCTCGGCAAATATTCCGGGCTGATGGAAGCTACAAGTCATGGAAAAACCGCCTCACCGATGTATTTTAGCTTGAAATCGTTCCACTCAAGCGAGATCTATAAAAATACGATAGAAGTCGAAAATCAAGCCGCCAATTATATTGAATTCAAAAATGAACAGGCAGAAGCGCGCAGGCTTCAAGAAAAACAAGAAGAAGAAGCGAACAAGCCTTGGTATTTAAAAGCGCTTGACGCTGCCGGAACATTTGTCGGAGAAGTCAGCGGGTATTATGATTATAAGAGAGCCGCTGAAGGCGTCGACCCGGTCACAGGAGAAAAGCTGACAGACGGCCAGCGTGTCGCCGCCGGAGCAATGGCGGCAGCAGGATTTATTCCGATCGTAGGGTGGGCAGGCCGAGCCTTCAAAGGCGGAAAAGCCATTTATAAAACAGGAAAAGGACTCATCGCCGCTGATCACGCGCTTGACGCCTACAAAGCCTCAAAAACGTTGAACGTCTTGAAAATGACGGAAATGGGCGCCTACGGCCTTGTCGCTTCAAATGGGTTCTCAGAAGCCGTCACGGGCAAGGACATGTTTGGAAACAAAGTTTCTGAAGAGAGGCGGAAACAAGGCCTGATCGAAGCCACCTTGAGCCTCGTCGGTGCAGGTGCTGTCGCAAAAACGGCAAACCACGGCGCTCAAACATTGGCCAAAACGGCCGGCAAAAACATTCCGCTCGCCAAATCGCCAAAAGCAGCTCTGGTGCAAAAAGGAAACAACATCCTTGAAAAGGTGAAATCCTTCCAAGTCCCGACAAACGTCCGCGTCTACGTCGAACAGCCTGCCTCCGCAACAGGCCACCGCATCGGCACCCCAATTGTCCGCGTGAATGTTGAAAAAACGCCGGTGAAAGAGTTTGGAATTGTGAAGATGGTGAGTGGTGGGGGGAACGTCAGTAAGGGAGCCAGGACTGGTAGTAAAATAGATGTTGGAAAAGCTGATTTAGGTGTTCTGCGCCAAAAATGGAATGTTCCTAAAACTGACACTGTTGCGGTTGGAAAGACAGATGTGGAAGGTTTGGAAAATTTAGTATTTGAGGGTGGATCCCCTAAAGTTAGAAAAGAAGCCGGGCTTCCCGATTTAGACTCAGTAATGCCAGATAGACCTATAAAATCTCCAGGAAAAATCGCAAGTGCAACAAGACATGCTGAAGAAGGCGTGTTAAATGATTTTATAAGCAAAGTAGAAGCTTTAGGAAAAAATCCTGCTGAAATAACAGGAACATTAAAAATTCACCAATCTAATCCTAAAGGGGTTTGTCCAACCTGTATTCAAGGACTAAATAATCCGAATGTACCAGCTGGAGTATTTAAGCAATTTAGCGAGATGTTTCCTAATTTGACGATAGAAGTAACTTCTGAGACTATTCAAGGAATCAAGCCAAACGGAAGATTGAATTTAGTTATTAAAAATGGTGAATATATTTAATTGAGGAGTGTAGTATATGTTTCAAGAATGGGAAGAATTGAATGATGATTTAAAATCTGCATATTATTTAGGACTTTGTGAAGCAATAGTTCCTACATTAAAACAATCAAATGATTTCAATTTTATAAAAGAAGCATTAGATGCCTGCTGGAAGTGGCTTGAACACAAGAATATAGAAGCAGACGATCTTTATACTTACCTGGAAAATTTAGATGACACAGGGATTTTAACTTTAATGCAGCTTGAATCAAATGAAGATGATCTAGATGCTTGGATATGTATTGCTGATGCAATATCTTATACAATTTACAAAGCATATAAATATCAGAAAGATGAGTATTTACCTGAAACCATCGAATCTATTGATTCTTACGAGTTATTTGAGGAATTTCATAGTCACTTTAGTTTATTATCTAAAAATCCAGGTCAAAAAGAAAAAGCTTTTTTGAAGTTTTTGAAAAAAGAGGGGGAGAAAAAAATTTCCAGGGAGAGCATTCAAGATTTTTTACTTAATAGTGTAGAATAAAAATAAGAAAGTTGGGATATTCCAGCTTTCTTATTTTATCTAATGGATGGGAATATCAAGAATTTTAGAAAAGTGGAAAAAATAAAAAGCTCCCTATTTGGAACAGAGGCGGTGAAGCAACCGAAGAGTTATTGAAAAGGTGGTTATCTAAATGAATTTTGGTAAGAACACTCAATTAGTCGAAGAAGTAATGAGCTTTATTCGTAATAACAAGATGTTTTTCAATGAGAACTTTAATGTCCCTAATTTGCGAGTCATTAATAATTTTAGTGATGCCCAAAATTTTGCCTGGTCACAAGATTTAAAGAAGTTGATACAGTGTGGGAGCATGTTAAGTCATTAGAAACTGAAAATATTGCAGAAAAGATATACGATTTAGATTTAGCTACTCAGCAAGATGAATTATACGAGTATTTCGGTGACTATGAAAATTACTCTGAACATTTTCTTCCGTTTGATTATGTAGATATTCATGAGGAGATTGAAGGAGACCTCACAATGTGTGCTTTAAATCGGTTGGTCAATGGAAAAACAAATAATTTTTATGAAAAGGTTTTTGAGTTATATAAAGAAGGCGGATGGCCTTGCGGTTGGAAGGGAACATATCCTAAAGGGGAATTTATTGTGTTTGTCCCATCTAACAGCAATGAATAAGAAAAAATAAATATAATCATTTCAAGCCTTGATTAGCTGTATGCTTTTCAAGGTTTTTTAGAAATTTGATACAGGTTAGTGTTGACAATGAGTTAATGTATATAAAGGTAAATGAATTACAACGAAGTTCAGCCTATCACTTCCTACAGGTTTGAGCATAAAGAAAAGCGTCTTCGTAGAACAGCCGACCACATCGGCACTCCAATTGTCTGCGTGAATAAGGGAGGGTATCATGAATAATATATTTTTGGACAATTTGCAAAATAAAGTTAAAGTAGGCTTTGTTTTAACAGTTGCCGAAAGAGTATTTTCTGTAATCAGCAAAGATGATGAAAGGCATCCGGAAGGAAGAGAAGCATTGGACAAATGTTGGTTATGGGTTGAATCTCATGCCGTTACTGGTGATGACTTATACGAGCTAATTGATAACGCAGACTTTACAGGAATTTCAGAATTTGCTGAGGAAGAAGAAGACTCGAATATTGCCAGGCTGTGGTCGCTACTAGTTGATGCTGTCGCTTATACTTCTTGGGAAGCTTATAAAAAAGAAAAAGTAAAACATTTGCCACAAGCGTTAGAGGGTATAAATAAAGATAGCATTACCATCTTTTTAAATAGTACGGTGGAAACTGGTTTTATCACATCGAAAGAGGTTGAAAAGATAAGAAAGGGCATTGAGGTTTATCAGAGTGCAAAAGAGGAGATCCCCACAAATAGAGAAGCGTTTATAAAGTTATTTTAATTATGAAAGAACTCAATCGCAAGTTAAATATATGTTTAATAACCGCTCCTAAAGTTAAGAATAAAGCACTTGATTGCCAAGCACAGGGGATACGATTCTTATATGGAAGACCCTTTTTTGGATCATGAAGTGAAAAACGCGGATTTGAAAGGGGCGGAAATTGTCTCGGGGCTCAAGCTGGAAATAGATAAAATCACCGTAAGCATCAGTGCTACCGTTCATTGGACAATTGTACGCTGGACGATTATATTGATAAAATATCTAAAGAGCAAACAACTAGGCAAAACACCATCGACTAAAAGTAGAACTCATTTTGATGTAAATTCAACTGTCATATTAGAATCGCAAAAGGCCACTATATTTTTAAGGGAAGTACAGTGGGTCCCGCTCAAAAAGAGTACACCTAAAACTCTTAGGACATGCTCAACTAACTCATGCTGAATCTCATGCAGGGCTTATGAAAGACACGGAAGAGTAACAAGCCAATAATAATTGAGGCTACCAAATAAGGTGGTATTAATATGATCACGTATAATGGACCGGTTGAAGAACCAATTGAAAACCCGAATGATGATTTTATAAGAAGTATTGTATTTGAAAAAGGCGAGGATTATTGGAAGCAAGGAAGCGGGGATTCATGTTTTGAAGTAGAGGGCTGTGATGAATGGTTAATTTTCTTTTATGATGAACCATATGGGTTCTTTATAATGAGACATCCAGACTACCTCGTTCCAATGAATAAAAATGTTGAAATAGAAACGGTGGAACATTTAGTAGGTGGGGAGCCAATGAAGGTTCCGTCTTGCAGCTATGTAGATCGTGGTTTAGCTTACCGTATAATTAATGAGTTTACTACCACTAAATCAATGCCGATTTTTATAGAATGGGTAGATTTGTATGAAATAGACTTTGACCATGGATTTTGATCTATATAGAATTATTCATATTTCATTTTGTCATACATAAAAGACAAGAAGACGATCATGATTATTGCTTGCTCCAAGTAGGAGAGCTTGTGGACACAGTCCTTTGTATTCTAGTGTCGGCAGTTTGGTCTGGCTGTGAAATAGAATGATCTCCGTCAGTCATCTAATGCAAATAGTAAAGTACTGACACATTATTTGTATAAAACTTGGTAATAAAACAAATAAGAGGACAAGACCTGAACTCAAGAGACGAATATACAAATCAGGAGTGAACGATTTGTCTAATTCCATAAAATCATTAGAACCTATAAATATACCGTGCGGCTGGTTCGTTAAATATAATGACTTAACCGACACACATGAAAAAGTTGAACCAAATACCAAATTATTAGAATTAGAAAAACAAAGATATCATGCTGCGGTCAAAATCATTAAAGGCCAGGATGAATATCTTATTCATATTTATGACAATCATAGAGAAACGATTGACACAATCAATGTTGAAGATCGCAGGCAGCTAGTAAAAGAGCTGGAACGGATCATTTGGAAAATAGAAGCGGCGGCATTTGGAGGGAACTTTTTCATTTTTGAAGGGCCTCCTGACTATTTACGTCTTAGAATTCCTCAAGGATGGACCGTCTCTTATAATAAACTAATTGATATCGATCCAGATCAGTTAGAGGAGGACAGTGATGACTGGTTTAACTTTACGTCATCATTACTACAGTTGGAGCATAAAGAAAGCCGCTTGATTTTAGATGTCGGCTGGTACGTGGATATTGAGCCTTCAGGCACTTTTTATATGCTATTAATTAAGAATTTGGACTGGGAAAACCCGTTAGAAGACATGGAAACGAGAAGACCGGAAAAATTAGTGGACCACATAGAAGCCGCCCTTCAAAAAGCAGCCGAACATCAATATAAATAGCCAGCCGATGCTTTGTTTGACTTCAGCCCCTCATTATTAATCGATTTTAGTCAGAAAAAGTTGTATTCCATGTACCTAGAACCAGCATGTTATGAAGAATATATACCAAAATCATTGGATTGGAGTTTATGAGGACTTTACAAGTCTAGTTCCTACAAATTAAAAGTATTGGATAAATCATAAAGGGAAAAGTTTATTTTAAAAAAGATAGGAGAGTTTCTAATGAATAGTAATGATACGGTAACCATGTTGAATGAGGAATTTGAGAATGATCAGACAGGTGAAAAGGTCGAAGGCATTACGATTATCGTAGATGGACAATTTAAACAAGTTTTAGATATCATTAAAGCCAAAAGCGACAGTTACCAGAATTACACTGAAATCATACGGGACGCCCTTTTTGAAGGTGTAAACAGCATGACGATGAAGCTGAGAAATAAAGAATAATAATGAATGATTAAAACATCACCCGATTTACAAAAAGACAAACAGAGCTCCCGAATTTTTGCTTGTTAAGGGGCTCTTTTTTTACAATGATCATTCTATAAGACATCTTGCTGTCCGGCATCGGAGTGATGTCCCGGTAATGAACTGAACAATTTAGATATGATCTAGATAAAGGCGTTCAAAAAAAGGCATGTAGAAAGTTGGTTTTTAAAGATGAACATCAACAATATACACGATTTTAATTTAAACCAAGAAAATGACTTCTTAACGATACAAACAAAACTAAAAAAACATATCAATCTAGAAAACCCCATCAGTAAAGACGCTCTGCAAACCTGTGCGGGGGTTGATTTAGCTTATTGGGAGAAAGATGGTGAAGCATTTGGTGTCTGCAGCATCATCGTGCTGGATTTTCATACGAAGCGTGTCATTGAAAAAGTACATTGTGCAGGGAAAATCGCCGTGCCTTATATCGCAGGGTTTCTTGCTTTTAGGGAGCTGCCGCTTATTATTAAGGCAGCTAAAAAGCTGACGATTGAACCGGATGTTTTTTTATTTGACGGGAATGGCTATCTCCATATTAACCATATTGGATTGCGACACATGCTGCGTTTTTTCTCGAAAAGCCAACGATCGGCATTGCGAAAACTTACTTGAAAATAAAACAAACTGATTTTGTGATGCCTGATAATAAATTCGGCGCTTATACAGATATTGTGATTGATGGCGAAGTCTACGGACGTGCGGTGCGGACAAGGCAAGATGTCAAACCGATATTTCTATCATGCGGACATTTGATTGATTTAGACAGCAGTTATGACATCGCGATGAGCTTAATCAATCGAGAAAGCAGGCTGCCGATTCCGGTTCGGCTCGCGGATCTTGAGACCCATACTTTACGTGGATATTACAGAGAGAATCCAAAATTGACCGAGTAGAATGTTGATTTGCTGTTCCAGCTTGGAAAGTAAAGCGATTTTTTATATGATAGTAAAAGTAAAATGAATCTAGAAAAGTAGTGATGATTGTGAATGAATTGAAGTTATCGAAAAGGCTGCAGACTGTGGCGGAATACATAACAAAAGGGGCTGTTGTGGCTGATATCGGGTCTGATCATGCGTATTTGCCTTGCTATTGTGTGCTGAATCGCCTGGCAAGCGCCGCGATCGCCGGAGAAATCACAGATGGTCCGTTTCTTTCTGCGAAACAGCAGGTTGAGAAACTGCAGTTAAGTTCGCTCATATCCGTCAGGAAAGGAGACGGGCTTGAAGTGATTGAAAAGGGCGAAGCCGATGTGATCACGATTGCCGGAATGGGTGGCTCGCTCATTGCTCACATTCTAAAAACGGGCAAGGATAAGCTCTCAGGTAAGGAGCGTTTGGTTTTACAGCCGAATATCCACGCTCACCATATTAGAGAGTGGCTCTACCAGGAAGGCTATGCACTGATCAATGAAGAGATCCTTGAAGAAGACGGCAAGTACTATGAGGTTCTCGTGGCTGAAGCGGGCGATCGGGATGCGGCTTACGATGGGGTTTCCTTTGCGGCAGGCATGCTTGTCGGCCCATTTTTGGTCAAAGAACAAAATGATGTTTTTATCAAAAAATGGTCGCAGGAGCTGAAACATACGGAAAACATCTATCGACAAATTGAAGCGGCTCCTCCGAGTGAAGAAAATCGACAAAAATTGCTTGAGCTGTCAGAACGGATAGAGATCTTAAAGGAGGTACTTAGAAGATGACAAAAACGATAAACGGGCATGAAATCATTCAATTGTTTGAACAGTTCTCGCCTAAGTCTTTAGCCGTTGAAGGAGATAAAATCGGCCTGCAAATCGGCACGCTGAACAAAACGGTGGCCAATGTCATGGTCACGCTTGATGTTCTCGAAGAAACGGTTGATGAAGCGATCGCAAAGAACGTTGATTTAATTATTGCGCACCATCCCCCTGTTTTCAGGCCGCTGAAACATGTCATCACAGATCAGCCCGGCGGAAGGCTGATCGAAAAGTGCATCAAGCATGATATCGCGGTTTATGCGGCTCATACGAATCTCGATGTCGCTGACGGCGGTGTCAACGACATGCTAGCGGAAGCGCTGGAATTAAAGAACACAAAAGTTCTGGTTCCAACCTATGAAGAGCCGCTGAAAAAACTTGCCGTCTATGTCCCGAAAGATTATGAAGAACAGGTACGCACAGCTCTTGGAGACGCTGGAGCCGGCCATATCGGCGCCTACAGCCACTGTGCGTTTTCTGCAGAAGGAGTCGGCAGCTTCAAGCCGCTATCTGAAGCTGATCCGTTTATCGGCAAGCGGGGCGAGCTTGAACGGGTCGAAGAGGTAAGAATCGAGACCGTTTATCCGGCGGGTATTGAAAAATCCGTGATCAAAGCGATGAGTGAGGCCCATCCGTATGAAGAAGTGGCCTTTGATATTTATCCGGTCGAGCAGAATCCGCTTCAAAAAGGGCTGGGCCGCATCGGTGAATTGAATGAAGAGATGACACTCGAAGCGTTTGCCCGATATGTGAAGGAAAAGTTGGAGGCGAACGGAGCGCGGATGGTGGGCAAGTCTGATGCGAAAGTGAAGAAGGTCGCCGTATTAGGCGGTGACGGCAACAAATACATCCATCATGCAAAACGTATGGGCGCTGATGTATATGTCACGGGAGACCTGTATTTCCATACGGCGCACGACGCCATGATGATCGGGCTGAATGTAGTTGACCCCGGCCATTATGCTGAACAAATCATGAAAAACGGGGTTGCAAAAAAGCTGACAGCGATGTGCCGGGAGAAAAAATTTGATGTCTCGGTCTTTCCATCGGATACGAATACGAATCCGTTTACGTTTGTATAAAAAACAAAACCTGAAGCTATTAGCGCTTCAGGTTTTTGCTTTTACTTTAGGCAAGATTTTATGCAGCGGTACTTCGTGACTGATCTTCCATGTGGACGGATCTTCATGATCGAATTGCTCTAAAAAGCGGATGACTTCCTTTGTAATCGGGGTCGGTGTCGATGCGCCGGCCGTTACAGCGACGGTTTCTACGCCGTCAAGCCATTCCAGCTTTAATTCGCTTAAATCACCGATCCGGTATGCTTTCGTGCCCGCGATTTCTTCGGAGACCTGGGCGAGGCGGTTTGAGTTATTGCTTTTCGGATCGCCGACAACGATCGTCAAATCGGCTTTTTTCGCTTGTTCGGACACCGCTTCCTGACGCACTTGGGTGGCCAGGCAAATCTCCTGGTGGAATTCAACATCCGGATATTTTTCTTTTACCTTTTCCATAATATCGTGGACATCCCATTGGGACATCGTCGTTTGGTTCGTGACAATCAGTTTCTCCGCTTCAATGTCCAGCCTTTCCACATCTTCTTCGGTTTCAACAAGATGAACGATATCCGGGGCGACGCCGACCGCTCCTTCAGGCTCCGGGTGTCCTTTTTTTCCGATGTAGATGACGTGATAGCCTTCGGCTTTCATTTTCCGGATTAAATCGTGTGTTTTTGTCACATCAGGGCAGGTGGCGTCAATCGCGACAAGACCTTTATCCTCAGCTATTTTGCGGACTTCGGGCGAAACGCCGTGAGCGGTGAAGATCACCGTTCCTTTGTCGACCTGATTCAAAATCTCGAGCCTGTTCGGGCCGTCAAGCGTATAAATGCCCTCTTTTTCAAATGCGTCTGTGACATGTTTATTGTGAACGATCATTCCTAAAATATAAATAGGTCTCGGCAGACTTTTATCGAGAGCCGCGTTTTTTGCGATGACCATGGCGTCGACGACACCGTAGCAATAGCCGCGCGGCGATATTTTAATTACGTTCATTCTTAGTCCTCCTATAAAGAAGTAAGAGCCGGGCATGATAAAAAGCCGTAAAAAACGGCTTATTTTTGCAGTCTCTATAGACCTCATTATATCTGATCCCGCAGGAGATATCAAAGAATGTTATATATACAGTTTAGGTTTAGATCCTCCGGTTTTTCTTTTTGCAGACGGAGGGGCTGAACGGCTCTGTTTTTTTCTGATTTCTTCGGGTTTGGATTTTTCGGGTTTTTTGGATGACACTTTAATTTCTTCTTTCTTTTCGCCGCTCGTTTCGGTCTTGTGTTCCGGTTCGTCTTTTTGTTGTTCGCCGTCTTCTGCTTCCGTATCATCGGAATTCAGCTGTCTGAACATTTTCACCATTCCGGGGAGATTGCGGACGAGCGGTCCGTATTGCTGAATCATCGGTGTTACTTGCTGGGCTACGCCGAGCGCTTTTTGAACATTGCCGAGCATATTTGAAATGGTAGACGGATTGGCCAGACCCTGAATGCCTCCAAGGCCGCTTCCGGTTCCGCCGAGACCCGCTCCTGTTCCCCCGGATGCGGCAGATCCGGGAAGAAATTTCGAGAGCAACCCCTGAATCCCTCCTCCTCGCGCGCCTGCTTGCTGCTGGGCGGCGCCCATTGGCTGAAACATCTGCTGCAGGCCACGCTGCTGCGCTTGAGGGGGCTGCATTCCCATCCCCGGATGTCTCGGCATCAAGGCTCTGCCGGGCCTTTGCGGCGCCTGCGGTCTTGGCTGATTTCTCATCGGCTGTTGCTGAAACATACTTGTACCTCCTTTCAAAATCCTTCTCTTGATAGGGTATGCACCAACGGTGGCAAAGTGCCTTTGTCCGCCGGCCCGATTAGGGCGGGGGTGATGGTTTTTTTCTGCAGGATCAGTTATAATTTAATGATGGACATGATATCAGCCTTTTTTTTAGCAGTGCGGCATAAAAAAGGATACATAAGCGCACAATTCAGCCATATAGGATAAAGCTTGGAGCGCCGGAATAACGGCTTTCCAAGAAGGAGTTGGGAAAATGAAACAAACGAAATTTGAAATGTACGATTTAAAGCCGTTTATTATAGAGGCTGTTCACCACTTGGGATTTTATGAGCCGACTGATATTCAAAAGCGGTTAATCCCTGCGGCGCTGAAAGGAGAGAGCGCGATCGGGCAGTCGCAGACAGGTACGGGAAAAACGCACGCCTATCTGCTCCCGCTTTTAAGCAGGATCGATCCTGAAAAAGAGTTCGTTCAAGTCGTGATTACGGCTCCGACAAGGGAGCTGGCCAACCAGATTCATCAGGAAGTTCTGAAAATCACCAAGTTTTTAGGGCCTGATGAAGCGATTCGTTCGAAATGTTTCATCGGCGGTACCGATAAACAAAAATCGATTGACAAATTAAAAACGCAGCCCCATCTGGTGGTAGGTACGCCGGGGCGAATTGCAGACCTGATCAGGGAGCAGGCGCTCGATGTTCATAAAGCCGGTTCGCTCGTTATTGACGAGGCGGACTTAATGCTTGATATGGGATTTTTGGAAGATGTCGATTTTATCGGGTCGCATATGCCGGAAGGCTTGCAGATGCTTGTATTTTCCGCAACGATTCCCGAAAAATTAAAGCCTTTCCTGAAAAAATACATGGCCAATCCGAGGTATGCACATGTTGAGCCGAAGCACATCACGGCTGAAAAAATCGAACACGTGCTGATACCTTCCAGGCACAGGGATAAAAATGAGCTGCTGCTCGAGGTCATGACCCATTTAAATCCGTATTTGGCGATTGTTTTCGCCAATACAAAAACAACGGCCGACGAGATCGCCGCTTATCTGACGGACAAAGGGATGAAAGTCGGACTTCTGCACGGGGGGCTTACGCCGCGGGAACGAAAAAAAGTGATGAAGCAAATCGGCGATCTGGAATTCACCTATATCATAGCCACTGATTTGGCTGCAAGGGGAATCGATATTAAAGGCGTCAGCCATGTCATTAACTATGAACTGCCTGATGATCTTGACTTTTACGTTCACCGCGTCGGCCGTACAGCGCGCGCCGGAACATCCGGAACAGCGATGACGTTTTATGATACATCTGATGAAGATGCACTTGTGAAGCTTGAACAGATGGGGATCGTGTTTGAAAACATGAGGATTGAAAAAGGCGAGTGGAAAAAGATCGATGACCGCAAGCGCCGTCAGAACCGAAAAAGAACGCCTGATGAAACGGATGAGGTCGCCAAGCGGCTTGTGAAAAAACCGAGAAAAGTCAAGCCTGGATATAAGAAGAAAATGCAGACGGAAATCCAAAAAATAAAAAGACAGCAAAAAAGAAAGCAATTTAGAAAAGGAAAGTAGGGGAAACAGTTTTGTTGAAAATCGGTTCACATGTCTCAATGAGCGGAAAACATATGCTGCTTGCGGCCAGTCAGGAGGCAAGCTCCTACGGCGCCAATACATTTATGATCTATACGGGAGCGCCGCAGAACACGCGCAGGAAAAAAATCGAGGATTTGAATATTGAAGCGGGAAGGGCTCACATGGAAGAGAACGGCATCTCTGATATCGTCGTTCATGCCCCGTATATTATCAATATTGCCAATACAACGAATCCGGCCACATTTGAGCTCGGTGTCGAGTTCTTGCGTTCTGAAATTGAAAGGACGTCGGCAATCGGCGCCAGACAAATCGTTCTTCACCCGGGAGCTCATGTAGGCGCAGGCGCAGAAACGGGCATTCAAAAAATCATCGAAGGATTGAACGAGGTCATCGACCCGAATCAGAATGTGCAGATCGCTTTGGAAACGATGGCCGGGAAAGGTTCAGAATGCGGGCGGACGTTTGAGGAGCTTGCACAGATCATCGACGGCGTTACACACAACGAGCATTTATCCGTCTGCTTCGATACATGCCATACCCATGACGCGGGTTACGATGTAGTATCCGACTTTGACGGTGTCTTAAACGAATTCGATAAAATTGTCGGAATCGACCGTTTAAAAGTGCTTCATATTAATGACAGCAAGAATGTCAGAGGTGCGAGAAAGGACCGCCACGAAAACATCGGATTCGGAGAAATCGGTTTTGATGCGCTCCAATACATCGTTCACCACGATCAGCTGAAAGATATTCCGAAAATCCTTGAAACGCCTTATGTAGGAGAAGATAAAAAGAACAAAAAGCCGCCTTACCGGTTTGAAATTGAAATGCTCAAAAATAAACAGTTTGATGAAGAGCTGCTTGAAAAAATCAAGCAGCAATAAAAAAAGGGGGGCACACCAGCTCCCCTTTTATGATACGTATTGAGCAAACAGCTGGTTCAATAGCTGCACCGCTTCTTTTGAAGTGACCGCTTCCACTTGCTTGAGCAGTTTATTGCGTTCTTCTTCATTAAAAATATTGATGTTTTTTCCTTTCACAAGCTTTTCCACTTCAAGCGCCTGTTTTCTTGTTACTTGAATTCCGTATTGTTTAGCGTACTTCAGCACCTCGTCAGCCGTGACCTGATTTAAACGCTGCAGCACGATCTTTTGAAATAAAATCACGTCCATTCCTCCCCTCTGAACTAATGTATGGCGTAAAATTAAAAATGTGTCATTTTTTTATTTCAGTCTGTTAAATGATATGATAGTGATAAGGAACGGTTTGGCCAGTTTGTGAAAAGGAGAGACAGAATGGCAAAGACTCAAAAACAGCATAAAAAAGAATCAGCGGTCAAAAAAGCGTTTAGGATCGTCATGATTCTTATCGGGGCTGCCTGTGCTGCCGCCAGCATCGAATTATTTCTAGTGCCGAATAACATCATCGACGGGGGCATTATCGGCATTTCATTAATATTGGACTACCTCTTTAAAGATAACCCGTATATCAACTTCGCTCTGCTCGTCGTCGTTCTCAACATCCCGTTTATGTTTTCAGGCTACAAACACATCGGAAAAACGTTCTTAATTTCAACACTAATCGGAATCGTCAGCTTGTCAATTATTGAAACACTGTTGCATCATGTAGAAGGGGTTACGACTCAGCCCGTCCTGGCAGCCGTATTCGGCGGTCTTCTGCTCGGATTCGGCGTAGGGCTTGTTATTCGTAACGGCGGTTCTATGGATGGAACTGAGATACTCGGCATTTTGCTTACGAAAAAGCTGCCGTTTTCTGTCGGCGAATTTGTCATGTTCGTCAATGTCTTTATTTTTGCATGGGCGAGCTTTGTGTTTGGCCTTGAGCAGGCTATGTTTTCGGTTATGACATATTATATTGCGATGAAGACGATTGATGCCGTCATTCAAGGGCTTGAAGAGACGAAAGCGGTCATCATCGTTTCAGATCAATACGAGGAGATTTCCGATTCGCTGCTGCATCGCCTCGGCCGGGGAACGACCAAGCTCAAAGGGAAAGGCGGCTATTCCGACGAGGACACAGAAGTGATTTATGCCGTTGTGACCAGGCTTGAAGTGACGAAGCTGAAATCGATTGTCTTCGATATTGATCACAATGCTTTTATAACGATTATGGACACGCACGAAACGCGCGGAGGAAAGTTTAAAAACGCCATCCATTAGGCTTTCATTTACTTTTTTAAAGTTTATATGTATAATTTAAAGATGAACTGGTCAATCGTGAAAATGGCTTGCTGCTTTTCGGCTGCCATTTTCTTTTTGTGCGATAAATCGTAATGATTCTGGAGAATTTGAAGGTGAACGAATTGAAACAACCTATTATTGAAATGAAGCATGTATCATATTCCTATGATCATCGCAATGTGATAGAAGATATAAATTTGCAAATTGAAGAAGGGACTTTTCTCGGCCTGGTTGGTCCAAACGGATCGGGAAAGACAACATTGCTGAAATGCATTTTGGGGCTGATTAAGCCGCAGACAGGCGAACTTAAACTGTTTGGCGTTCCTCTCAGAAAATTTAAGGACTGGAGCAAAATCGGCTTCGTATCCCAAAAAGCAAACAGCTTTAACACCGGTTTTCCCGCTTCCGTTTATGAAGTGGTGGCAAGCGGTTTAACCGCAAAGCTCGGCTTATTCAGACGCATGTCCAAAGCCGATAAGCAGAAGGTGGATGAAGCGATCGAAGCTGTCGGCATCACGTCCCTGAAAGACAGAAACATCGGCGAGCTTTCGGGAGGACAGCAGCAGAGAACTTTCATCGCGAGAGCGCTGGTGAGCGAACCGAAGCTGCTCATTCTTGACGAGCCGACGGTTGGAGTCGATCAAAAAACAGTTGAAGGGTTTTACAAGCTGCTGGAGAAATTGAATCATGAAAAAGGCATTACGCTCATTCTTGTCACCCATGATGTCGGCACGGTTTCCGATAAAGTCACACACGTTGCCTGCATGAATAAGCATCTTCATTTTCACGGCAATACAGAAGAGTTTGAGTCCATGACAGATCAAGACTTGTCTCAATTTTACGGGCATGATGTTCAAGCCATCAGCCACAATCACCATCATCATGGAGGACACGAATAATGCTGACACCTTTTTTTCATTATGAGTTTTTGCAAAACGCTTTTATTTCAGGAATATTAATCGGCCTCATCGCGCCCTTGCTCGGCGTATTCATCGTTGTCAGGCGGCTGTCGCTGATCGCAGATGCGCTCAGCCACGTCTCTTTAGCCGGCATAGCAGCGAGCCTGTATGCAGGCAAACAGTTTGCAGTGTTCGCAGGAGTCAGCCCGATCTATTTCGGAATGGCGTTTTCCGTTGCCGGCTCTTTAATCATCGAGAGGCTGAGAACGGTTTATAAACATTACCAGGAGCTGGCGATCCCGATTATCATGTCGGGGGGAATCGGCATTTCCGTTATTTTTATTTCGCTTGCCGACGGATTCAATACGGATCTGTTCAGCTATTTATTCGGCAGCGTCAGCGCTGTTTCACGGGAAGACATGCTGGTGATCGTCGGCATTTCCGCAGCCGTTTTGATCGTGGTGTTTTCCCTTTTTAAAGAGCTGTTTCTTCTGTCGTTTGATGAAGAGCATGCAAAAGCTTCAGGGATTTCCGCAAAGTGGATTCATTTTATTTTTATTTTGATCGTTGCGCTTGTTATCGCCGCCTCAATGAGAATCGTCGGTACGCTTCTCGTTTCAGCGCTGATGACGCTCCCTGTCGCTGCGAGCATGCGCATTGCCAAAGGATTTAAGCAGGCGATTTTCTTATCGATCCTGTTCGGTGAACTTTCCGTCATCGTCGGCCTTGTGCTTGCCTATCATCTCGATCTTGCACCGGGGGGAACGATCGTGATGCTGTCGATCTTTATCCTGATACTGTGCATCAGTTATAATAAAGTCAAAAGGAGGATTCGCCGTGAACGTACAGGAAGCGCTTGATTTACTGAAGGAAAAAGGATATAAATATACAAGCAAACGGGAGGATATGCTTCAGCTGTTTAGTGATTCAGATAAATATTTAACGGCGAAAAATGTCCTTTCCGCTTTAAATGATGATTATCCGGGGCTAAGCTTTGATACAATCTACAGGAATTTGTCGCTGTTTGAAGAACTCGGCATTTTGGAAACGACTGAGCTTTCCGGTGAAAAGCTGTTCCGTTTTAAATGTTCTTCTGCTCACCACCACCACCATTTTATTTGCATGGTGTGCGGCAAAACGAAAGAAATTGAGCTATGTCCGATGGAAAAGCTGACAGACGATCTTGACGGCTATCAGATCAGCGGCCATAAGTTTGAAATTTACGGAACCTGCCCGCGCTGTGAAGAAGAAAGCACGGAAGCGCAGTAAAGGGAGCGGCATATGGCGGTTAAAGCCATATGCCTTTTTTTAACGCAAAAAGCATGTAAGATAAAACCTCTTACATGCTTTTTGCGGCTTTAAGCGTTTTCTCGTTCTTTTTCAGCCATTCGGCGGCTTCAAGCCAGCTGTCGACTCTGACGATGTTTGAATCGGTCGGAAGCTGATTGTACGGCGTATTAAACAACAGAACAGGAATGCCTGCTTCTTTTGCGATCATGGTTGCATTCCCGTGGTGGTCTTCAAAGAAAACATCGATCTCATGTCTGAAGACGGCTTCCAATTTATCGTGACCGCCGACAAGTTCTATATGGTCATAATGAATGTCGCGTTTCTCGAACCAGTCATAGGTGATATCCTCCAGGTGATGTCTTCTTGCTGTAATATATATCAGCTTATGCTGCTTTTTCAGCTCATCCAGCGTCTGTTTGGCATATTGAGCCAGCAATGCTTCCTGATAGATGCGGGGCTCGTTTTCGTTCATCCATTTCCAAAAATCTTCTTGAGATATATTCAGCAGCTTTGTCAGGTCATATTCCTTAATATCTTCCAATGTAATGGAGAGGCTGAACGACTCGTTCAAATAGGGAACAAAAGTATCCTGGGCAGTGATCGTTCCATCAATATCGATTCCTAAATGTAACATGTCCACACTCCTTATCATCCATTCCTCCAGTGTATCATAATCTTTTAACATTTACAGTAAAGTTTAGCAAACATGAATCGGGCTAAAATGCTTAAACTATAAATGCTCCTGGATTAAAGAGGGGGGATATCGAATGGAAAGAGATCAAAATGTTCGCGATCGTAACCGAGCAGGTTATGATGCTGACTTAGTCGATGCGACTTTAGATAATGATGAATTTTTAGAAGAAACAGCAGCAGAAGTTGCCCCGACCTATCGTACGGATAACGGGGACAACGGCGAAGCGCGTAACGATGCCGATGCTGCCGGCGGACGTGTAACCGGATATATTGCGCTTGCGCTTTCGATTATTTCCTTGTTTATGCTTCCAGTGCTGTTAGGAATTGCAGGGATCATTGTCGGTTATATAGCCAGAAGACAAGGAGCAGCTGGCTTAGGAGCATGGGCAATGGGTATCGGTGCAGTTTCCTTGGTGCTTGGCATATTCATCACCCCGTTTTTCTAACGGAAAAAGCTTGACGGATATCCGTCAAGCTTTTTTTTATTATGTGTTTAATTTTTCTTTTTCTGCCGCTTGTTTGGCATAATGCTCTTCGGCGAGCTTGTCGATTTCCTTTTTCAATTCCTCGACCATCGTTTCTTCAGGCACTTTCCGGACGATTTCGCCTTTGCGGAACAGAAGTCCTTCGCCGCGTGCGCCGGCGATCCCGATATCGGCTTCGCGCGCTTCTCCGGGACCGTTGACGGCACAGCCGAGAACGGCAACTTTGATCGGCGCCTTGATTTTCGCGATGTAATCTTCGACTTCATTGGCAATGCTGATCAAATCGATTTCGATCCGGCCGCAAGTCGGGCAGGAAATCAATGTTGCCGCATTGGAAGCGAGCCCGAAAGATTTCAGGAGCTCCCTGGCGACTTTTACTTCTTCGACCGGGTCCGCGCTTAAAGAAATCCGCAATGTATTGCCGATTCCTTTTGAAAGGATCGCGCCGAGACCCGCGGCGCTTTTCACTGTACCGGCAAACAGCGTTCCCGATTCGGTGATGCCTAAATGAAGCGGATAATCGAAAGCTTTAGCCGCTTTTTCATATGCCTCAATTGCCAGGTTTACATCAGACGCCTTCATGCTGACGATGATATCGTGGAAATCGAGATCCTCAAGAATTTTAATGTGGTGCAGGGCGCTTTCGACCATGCCGTCTGCTGTCGGATAGCCGTACTTCTCAAGGATTCGTTTTTCCAGAGAGCCTGCATTGACGCCGATCCGGATCGGAATGCCCTTTTCCTTCGCTGCGTTGACGACCGCTTCAACCTTTTCGCGGCGGCCGATGTTACCCGGATTGATGCGGATTTTATCGGCTCCGCCTTCGATCGCTTTTAATGCCAATTTATAGTTGAAATGAATATCCACGACAAGAGGGATGGATATCCGCTTTTTGATCTCTGGAATGGCGTCGGCAGCCCGTTCATCAGGACAGGCGACGCGGACGATTTGACATCCTGCTTCCGCGAGTCTGTTGATTTCGGCGACGGTTGCTTCAACGTCATGTGTTTTCGTTGTTGTCATGCTTTGAATGACGACTTCGTTATTGCCGCCTATTGTTAAAGGTCCCACTTTAACGGGACGCGTTTTTGTACGATGTGTGATTTCACTCACTTAAATTCGCTCCTTAAGTATAATTCGGAGGCGGTTGCTCCTTTTCTTATACCAAATCGTTTACAAGTCTTATTGTAACAGCCCGTTCATGAAACTGACAAGAAATTAACACTTAATCAGGATAAACGGGAAACTTGTAGGTGACACCTGCTTGAATGCGGCCCGCCTCAACATTCGGATTCAGCTCTTCAAAATCTTCGGCTATTTTGTCAGCCGGAACGGCGCTGCTCCCGATGATTGAAAATACCGTTTGTCCGGGCTTTACCGTAACGGACTTATATTGCAGGCTTGCAGCCGGAGCTTCCGCTGCCATGGTTGAAGCCGGTAAGGCGTTTTGAGGGATGGTGCCTGATTTCAAGTCATAATAAACAATGAACAGGGCGAGCAAAATCGAAAACAGCACAATGACACGTTTCATCTGATTTGTCCCCATTTCGTGCATTTTTTATTATGTTACGCTTGTCCCTCTTCCAACATGACAACAAATTTGCTCCTGCCCGCTTTACCTCGCTGCTTTAGAAGCCGGCGTTTCTTTAATGGCGAGAAACAGCATGATAAAGTTCACAAACCAGTTCAGGAGGAACTGACTTGGAACCACCGCCTCCAGCGCGTCCATAATTGCAAAAAACACGGTTGCGAGGGTGATGGAATAAGCAGACATTACCCAAAGCTGCTTATAGGAGAGCATTTTCTTCTGCCCGTTGCGAATGATCAGCCCGATGACGGCGAGAACCGAGACATCAATGAATTTTCCGGCTGCCGTCGCCAGGAACAGCAGAACGCACAAGACGGGAACAATCACCGCTTTATTTTGATCAACTAAAGAAAGAATATCATCCTTAGACATGTCCTCGGGAAGCATTGTGTACGGCATTTCCTGGACTTGGCCGTCAATGGCGATGACGAACTTATCTTTCAGGATGCCGACGGAATTGCGTTTGTCTTCGATCTGTTTTGTTTCATAAGAGCCGCTCGGATCAAAAACGATGACAAATCCGAATGACTGTGATTCAATCGCTTTCTTTGCATCTGTTTGCAGTGTGCCGTCTTTTATGGAGAAAGCGGGGAATTCTTTCACAGCTGACTGAAAGCTGTTCATCGTATTCACCACTCCGCTGCTGATATGGTAAAGGTTCGGGAGAGCGGCGATCACGCTGAGCAAAAATACGTATAAAATCGTTTTTCCTATGCCTTGGAAACGCATTTTCCCAATAGCTTGAGGGGAATATGTACTTTTAAAAAATCGCTGAAATAAATTCATTCGGTTTTCACTTCCTATTTCTATAATGTATCTGCATTATTGTATCGTCACAAAAGGACGAATACAAGAAAACTTATCGATCAACAGGCGCTCTGGAAGTTTCCTTTCAGAAAAATGGGTATAATATGAAGCATCACAATCGATTGGAGGGATTCGGATGGATGTTTTGTATTGGATCATCATTGCGGCAATGTTCGTCATTGCTTTCATCGGCCTTGTCTATCCCATTATTCCGAGCGTCGTTTTCATCGTAGCCGGCTTTGTTCTATACGGATTTTTATTTACATTCGGGCATTACTCCTACCTATTTTGGATCATTGAAGGCATTTTTACAGCCGTATTGTTTGCCGCCGACTATATTACAAATCTCCTCGGCATTAAGCGCTTTGGCGGCAGCAGGGCAGCGATATGGGGCAGCACGATCGGCCTTCTGGCCGGACCGTTTGTGATACCGGTGGCGGGCATTATTTTGGGTCCGTTTATCGGGGCCTTGGCGGGTGAGGTGATTGTCCATCAGAAGGATTTAAAAACGGCGGCCAGAATCGGAATCGGTTCATTGATCGGGTTTATTTCAGGCGTTTTTGCGAAAAGCGTGATTCAGCTGATAATGATCGGCTACTTTTTATATACCGTGCTCTAAAATTTTCCCCTGCATGTTTAAAAAGAAGGGGAAAAGGATAAAGTTTAGTGAGCGCTTGAAATGCATTTGTGATCATTTTGTGAGCATTTCCATTGAAACAAGCCTTTTCTTTTGATAAATTGAAAGAGGAAAGGCTTGCTAAAGGCGGCATTTCAATACATACAATATTAAGGAGGAATTGATAATGGCTTACAAACTTCCAGAATTACCTTATGCTTACGATGCGTTAGAACCTCACATCGACAAAGAGACGATGAATATTCACCATACGAAGCACCATAACACATATGTTACAAAATTGAACGAAGCGGTGGCAGGCAAACAGGATCTTGAAAGCAAATCTGTTGAAGAGCTTGTTGCAAACCTTAATGCAGTACCGGAAAACATCCGTACAGCTGTCCGCAACAATGGCGGAGGGCATGCCAACCACTCATTGTTCTGGAAACTTCTTTCTCCAAACGGAGGAGGCGCTCCAACTGGTGAATTGGCAGAAGCCATCAACAGCAAATTCGGCAGCTTCGATCAATTCAAAGAAGACTTTGCGGCTGCAGCAGCAGGCCGTTTCGGCTCCGGCTGGGCATGGCTTGTTGTCAATAACGGAGAGCTTGAAATCACAAGCACGCCAAACCAAGATTCTCCTCTTTCAGAAGGCAAGACTCCTATCTTAGGTCTTGATGTATGGGAGCACGCATACTACCTGAATTATCAAAACCGCCGTCCAGATTACATTAAAGCATTCTGGAACGTCGTTAACTGGGATGAAGTTGCACGCCTTTACAGCGAAGCAAAATAATCCAGCTTGAGAAAAGAGGCCCGCGAGAAGCGGGCCTTTTTATGTTGTCCGCGAAGCGGAGCGTCTGCTGAAAGACCGGCGAAAAGCCGGTCTGTTTGTTTTTCGTTTCTTTTGCTCTGAAGTACATAACTGACTTTTGATGAGACAGACTAATGGTGATCAGTAAAGGGGAGTCAGTTATGAGCAGAATCAAAAACATAATAGGCGATGTGGAATTAAACAGGGACCTCCTGCTGCTGCTTGCAGTCGGCGGCCTTTATTCTCTTAGCATTGCCCTTTCCAATACGTTTGTGAATGTATATCTGTGGAAGCAGTCCGGACAGTTTGTCGATTTGGCCATTTATAATTTGTCGATCGTCGTGATGCAGCCGATTATCTTTATGTTCGCCGGCCGCCTTGCCAAAAAAATCGACAGGGTTTTTATACTCAGGTTTGGCGTTTCGTTTTTAGCTGTATTTTATTTAACTGTGCTGTTGGCGGGGGAAAATGCGGGATCACGGCTGGTGCTGCTCGGAAGTGTGCTCGGAATTGGCTACGGATTTTATTGGCTTGCGTTTAATGTCCTGACATTTGAAATCACTGAGCCGGACACGAGAGATTTTTTTAACGGGTTCCTCGGCATTTTAAATTCCGGCGCGGGAATGATCGGTCCGATTGTTGCCGGCTATGTCATTTCGAGGCTTGCCGACAACACGGGATACACGGTGATTTTCAGCCTGTCCTTGGCTTTATTTTCAGTGGCCGTCATTACGAGCTTTTTTTTAAAAAGGCGTGAATCGCGCGGCCGCTACATTTTGAAAAAAATCTGGACGGAACGAAATTCAGACCCGAATTGGCGCAGCATTACAAATGCTCATTTTTTTCAGGGGCTGAGAGAAGGGATTTTCGTTTTTTTAATCAATGTCTTTGTCTTTATCACGACAAAGAGCGAGTTGGCATTGGGGAAGTTCGGCTTGATTAATTCAGCTGTTTCTTTTTTTGCATACTATTTCGCAACGCGGCTTATTAAAAAGGGAGCGCGCAAAAAGGCGATTTTAATGGGCGGTCTCGTCCTGTTCGGCGCTCTCTTTCTGATTTTGTTTCATATGACGTATGTGACGCTTTTGCTGTATGCTGTTGCGATTGCGATCGGCTATCCGATTTTGCTCGTACCGTATTCATCGCTCACATATGATGTGATCGGTAAAGCGAGGTATGCCCGGAAAGCGCGGATCGAATACATTGTCGTCAGAGAAGTTTTTTTAAACATCGGACGGATTGTCTCGATTTTGGTTTTTTTGCTGCTCGTGTCGCTTCTGAAGGAGGACTTGGGCATTCCGGTTTCTCTCGTTTTGCTGGGGGCAGGCCACACGCTGATCTACTATTTCGTCAAAGATATCCGTCTGACAGAGCCCGCCCGCGAAACGGTCGGAAAAGATGCGCATAAACAAACAGCTGAACCGAATTATTTAGAAGGAAAAAGGTAAGCCCCAAGGGAAAATAGTAGAAAAATGCCGAAAAAAACTTTACAATATATTTGGCACCTTTTCATAAGGTGTCTTTTCTTTATTTCAAAAAGGTGATGCTAATGATGAACAAAAAAATGAAAAATGAAAAACGCAAATCGCTCCCCATCAGATTGAACATATTGTTCCTTCTCGCTTTTATTATTTTCACCATCGTCGTCGTGCGCCTCGGCATGGTGCAGATCGTCTTTGGCGAAGACTATACGAACGAAGTGCAGAAGCAGGAAGAAGTCGATGTCTCGACAAGCGTTCCGCGGGGGAAAATATATGACCGGAACTTGAATACGATCGTGAAAAATAAACCGATGAATGCCATTACATACACAAGGACATCTTCGACCTCTCAGGAGGACAGGCTCAAAATAGCAAAAAAACTTGCAGAAATGATCAAAATCGATACAGATAAAATAACGGAGCGCGATAAAAAGGACTACTGGATTTTAACGCGCCCGAAAGAAGCCGAGAAGCTCATCACCGATGAGGACCGGAAAAAAGTCAAGGACGGCAAGCTGAAGGAAGACGATTTATACCAGCTGCAGCTTGACAGGATCACGGAAGATAAACTGAATGAATTGACAGATCAAGATTTGAAAGTCTTGGCAATCAAGCGTCAGATGGATTCTGGATACGCGCTGACTCCGCAGTATATTAAAAACAAAGGTGTAACTGCAAAAGAAATGGCGGTTGTCAGCGAACACCTGGACGAGCTCCCGGGAGTCGATGTGACGTCTGATTGGAAGCGGGATTATCCTTATAACGGTCTGCTCAGAACGATGATCGGCAGCATATCCGATTCAAATGAAGGGCTTCCGAAAAGCCTGCTTGATCATTATTTGTCGCTCGGCTACAACCGGAATGACCGCGTCGGAAAAAGCTACCTCGAAGCCGAATATGAAAATGTGCTTCAGGGACAGAAAGAGAAAGTGAAAAATATTACCAATAAATCAGGGGATATCGTCGATACGGAAGTCATTTCCGAGGGGAAAAGCGGAAAGGATTTAGTCTTGACGATTGATGTTGATATGCAAAAAGCGATTGAAAAAATTGTCGAGGATGAACTGAAGTCTGCCAAAGCCAAGCATAGCGCTCCGCTTCTCGACCGCGCATTCGTCGTTATGATGGATCCGCGAAACGGGGAAGTGTTATCGATTGCCGGCAAACAGCTTAAAAACGAAAGCGGCAAATTAAAGGTTGACGACTATGCGCTCGGCGCGATGACGTCTTCTTATGCGATGGGCTCGGCTGTCAAAGGGGCCACTGTTTTAACAGGTCTGCAGACGGGAGCCATTAATTTAAATACGACTTTTCTTGATGAACCGCTCTATATCGGAAAAGGAAAACCGAAAAAATCTTGGGCGAGCAACTTGGGAACACTGGGTATCCAGGGAGCTCTTGAAAAGTCTTCAAACGTGTTCATGTTTAAAACGGCGATCGCCCTTGGTAAAGGCCAATATAAGGCGCATCAGCCGCTCGACCTTCAAACAAAAGCATTTGATACATTCAGGTATTATTTCAGCCAGTTCGGCCTCGGCGTCAAAACCGGAATCGATCTGCCAAATGAAGCTTCAGGCTACAAAGGATCTCAAAGACTGCCCGGTTTCCTGCTTGACTTTTCCATCGGACAGTATGACACATACACACCGCTGCAGCTGGCTCAGTACGTATCAACGATTGCCAATGGGGGATACCGCATGAAGCCGCAGCTTGTGAAAGAGATCAGAGAGCCCGATTCGAAAAAAGGAATCGGAGCCGTTACACAGTCTGTGCAGCCTGAAGTATTGAACAAAGTGGACATGAGCGATGAATATATAAAAGAAGTCCAGAAAGGATTCAGGCGCGTAATGACAAAAGGTACGGCAGCGGGACAGTTTGCCTCTGCTTCATATAAACCAGCTGGAAAAACAGGAACGGCCCAGTCTTTCTATGACGGACCGGACAAATCGAAAACGGGAACATCGACATACAATACAACGCTTGTTGCCTACGCACCTTACGATAATCCGGAAGTCGCTATTTCCGTCGTCGTTCCTTGGGTTTATAATGACTATGGCCAGAGATATTCGATCACAAACGAAATCGGCCGAAAAGTGCTTGATAAGTATTTTGAACTGAAATCAAAACAATCAAAAGAAAATACTGTCGAAAAAAATAAAGACAAAATCGAAAAAGAAGCTACAGAATAGGACTTTTTCATTAAAACACCTGCATTGAACCATGCAGGTGTTTTTTTTGTGCGCCCGTTCTTTTCGTGCGCATTCTATACAAAGTTCAAGCTTAATTTACAAAACCTTAATAATTCATTTAAACAAGATTAATACTGAAAAGTTACGCTATACCCGTAGGACAAATTACACATTTACGCGGGAGGATTAAGAAGTGAAACCATTTAAAAAAATCACACTGATGTTCATCATGTCCGTTTTAGTTGTCTTCGCAGCAGCTTGTGGAAGCAGCAGTACAAACAACAATGCAGACGAAGGCAAACAAAGCGATAAAACAGAGAATAAGGCTTCAGGTTCTTTGACGATTTCGGGTTCTTCGGCGATGCAGCCTCTTGTCTTAGCAGCGGCTGAAAAATTCATGGATGAAAATCCTGATGCCGATATTCAAGTTCAGGCTGGAGGTTCTGGTACAGGCCTTTCCCAAGTGGCTGAAGGCACAGTCCAAATCGGAAACTCCGATGTCTTTGCCGAAGAAAAAGAAGGCATTCCTGCCAAAGAACTTACCGATCATCAAGTTGCGGTTGTCGGAATGGCAGCTGCCGTTAACCCTGAAGTAGGCATCGATGACATTTCGTTAGAAGATCTCAAAAAGGTATTCACAGGTAAAATCAAAAACTGGAAAGAACTAGGCGGGAAAGATCAAAAGATCACCCTTGTCAACCGTCCTGATTCTTCAGGAACCCGCGCGACTTTTGTCAAATATGCACTTGATGGAGAGACTCCAGCTGAAGGAATCACGGAAGATTCTTCAAACACAGTGAAAAAGTTAATCGCTGAAACGCCTGGTGCAATCGGATATCTTGCGTTCTCGTATATCAAGGATGATACTGTCACTCCGCTTTCAATCGACGGCGTTAAGCCGACAGCCGAAAATGTACAAAAAGGCAAATTCCCGATCTGGGCTTACCAGCATTCTTATACGAAAGGCGAACCTGAAGGCTTGGCGAAAGAATTCCTCGACTATTTGATGAGCGATGACATTCAAAAATCCATCGTGACGGAGCAGGGCTACATTCCAGTAACAGACATGGAAGTAAAACGCGACGCGGATGGAAAGCAAACTGATAAATAATGACAATAGAAGGCGGGAAAGTGTGCTCCTGACACTTTCCCTCTTATGACTTGTTCTTATAGGAGTGTAAAAAATGGTTCAAAAAATAGAGAAACTGTCCGCGAAAGAGCGGCTGATCAGCTCCAAGCATAATCGCAAAATGGATGAAATCCGCGGGAGGATTTTGGTTGCGTCGTGCGCCTTTATCATGATGGCGGCGGCGATTTCGATCACAATTTTTCTCGGAAATAAGGGGTTGCAATCTTTTCTGGCCAATGGTGTAAGTCCAATTGAGTTCTTAACCAGTCTAGATTGGAATCCAACGAACGAAAACCCTGAATACGGAGCACTTCCGTTTATACTCGGATCTTTTGCAGTGACCCTTCTTGCATCTTTGATTGCTGCACCGCTAGGAATAGGAGGTGCGATTTTCATGACGGAAATCGCGCCATCATGGGGCAGAAAAGTGCTGCAGCCGGTTGTCGAATTGCTTGTTGGCATTCCTTCCGTCGTTTATGGATTCATAGGCCTTACAGTGTTAGTGCCGTTCATTTCACAGTTTAAGTCAAGCGGATCGGGCCACAGCCTTCTGGCGGGAACGATCGTCCTGGCTGTCATGATTTTGCCGACGGTCACTTCGATTTCAACGGATGCGCTCATGTCGCTGCCGAAAAATCTCCGCGAAGGATCATACGCATTAGGCGCAACCCGCTGGCAGACGATCCGCAAAGTGCTGATACCGGCAGCGCTGCCTTCGCTTCTGACAGCCGTCGTCTTGGGAATGGCGAGGGCGTTCGGCGAAGCGCTGGCCGTGCAGATGGTCATCGGAAATTCCCGAAATCTGTTTGAGAGCCTTTTAGACCCTGCGGGGACATTGACAACGATCATTACGTTGAACATGGGCCATACAACATACGGGAGCGTGGAAAACAATACGCTCTGGTCAATGGGGCTTGTCCTTCTGATCATGTCGTTCTTGTTCATCCTGCTCATCCGCTATCTGTCATCCAGGAGGAAACTGTAATGAACAGCAAAGTAACAGATCGTTTAGCAACCGGTGTTTTTGGATTGATTGCTGCGGTAATCGCCGCTATTCTTGTCGGTTTGTTCGCTTATATCATCATCAATGGTGTTTCGCATATCAGCCTCAGCTTTTTAACTTCGCGTTCAAGTGCGCTGTCAAGCGGCGGAGGAATTCGAGATCAGCTGTTCAACTCGTTTTATATTCTCGTGCTGACGATGCTGATCACGGTTCCCCTGGGAGTCGGCGGGGGAATTTATATGGCGGAATATGCGCCCGCAAACAAATTGACCGATTTTATCCGTGTCTGTATTGAAGTTTTGTCATCCCTTCCTTCGATCGTTATGGGGATGTTCGGCATGCTGATGTTTGTAAATCTGACCGGATGGGGGTACAGCATTATCGGAGGAGCGCTTGCTTTGACGATTTTCAACCTGCCTGTCATGGTCAGGGTGACAGAAGATGCGATCCGCTCCGTACCTAAGGAGCAAAAAGAGGCTTCCCTTGCTTTAGGCGTGTCCAAATGGCACACGATTAAAACGGTATTGATTCCTGGCGCGGTGCCGTCCATCATCACAGGCGCGATTCTTGCGTCGGGCCGTGTATTTGGCGAAGCTGCCGCTTTGCTGTTTACAGCCGGACTAACCACGCCGAGACTGAATTTTGCCGATTGGAATCCGTTTTCTGAGACATCGCCGCTCAATATTTTCAGACCGGCTGAAACGCTGGCCGTTCATATTTGGAATGTAAACACACAGGGGATCATCCCCGATGCTGAAGCGATCGCAAACGGCGCATCCGCCGTTCTCGTTCTGTCCGTCTTGATCTTTAACCTGGCAGCCCGATGGCTCGGCTCTTTTATTCATAAAAAGTTAACGGCAAACAAATAAGAAGGAAGGATGAAATCATATGGCTCAGGTTCAGATGCCGGTTTTGGAAACCGTGCGCGACAATATCGGAATCGCTCCGTTCCCTGAAGCGAAAGAGCATATTTTAGAAGTGAAAAATTTAAATATTTACTATGGAGAAAAGCGGGCCGTCAACGACATTTCCATGCGTATTGACAAACATGCGGTCACGGCTTTGATCGGTCCGTCAGGCTGCGGAAAATCGACTTTTTTAAGAAGCATCAACCGGATGAACGATCTGATTCCATCAGCCAGAACATCCGGAGAAATACGGTATGAAGGGCTTAACATCCTTGATTCCAATATCAATGTCGTCAATCTGAGAAGGGAGATCGGCATGGTATTTCAGAAGCCGAACCCCTTTCCAAAATCGATTTACAGCAACATTACCCACGCATTAAAATATGCGGGCGAACGGCGGAAATCCGTGCTTGATGAGATCGTGGAAGAAAGCTTGACGAAAGCCGCGCTGTGGGATGAAGTGAAAGACAGGCTGCATGAGTCGGCTCTTTCGCTGTCAGGCGGGCAGCAGCAGCGTCTCTGCATCGCCCGGACGCTCGCGATGAAGCCCGAAGTCCTGCTCTTGGATGAGCCTGCTTCAGCGCTCGACCCGATTTCAAACGCGAAAATAGAGGAATTAATCGTCGGTTTAAAAGAGGAATACTCGATCATCATTGTCACGCATAACATGCAGCAAGCTTCAAGAATTTCCGATCAAACGGCGTTTTTCCTTAACGGAGATTTAATCGAATACGATCGTACGGAAAAGATTTTTATGAATCCTTCAGAAAAAAAGACAGAGGATTACATCAACGGCAGATTTGGATAAGGAGGGGCCGGTATGAGCGCTGTAACAGCTGTAAAGCCAGAAGATGTATACCAGATCAACGACTTGAATTTATGGTACGGCGAACATCACGCATTAAAGAACATTAACTTGACAATACCCGAGTACGAAATTACCGCCATCATTGGACCGTCAGGGTGCGGAAAGTCGACATTCATTAAAACGCTGAATCTCATGATCAATATGGTTCCGAATGTCAATATGACCGGAGAGATCAGCTACAACGGAACGAACGTACTCAACAGCAAAGTCGACCTTGTCGAGTTACGGAAAAAAGTCGGCATGGTGTTTCAAAAAGGAAACCCGTTTCCCCAGTCGATCTTTGATAATGTCGCATACGGACCAAGAATCCATGGATTGAAAAACAAAAAAGAACTGAATGAGAGAGTGGAAAAGGCGCTTGTGGATGTAGCGCTGTGGGATGAAGTGAAAGACCGTCTTCATTCCCAGGCGCTCGGACTTTCCGGGGGGCAGCAGCAGCGCCTCTGCATCGCAAGGGCGCTGGCCACCAATCCTGACGTTCTCTTGATGGATGAACCGACATCCGCCCTTGATCCCGTTTCAACTTTGAAAATCGAAGAGCTGATGCTCAAGCTGAAAGAGAAATATACAATTGCCATCGTCACGCACAACATGCAGCAGGCCTCGAGAATTTCCGATCAAACGGCGTTTTTCCTGATGGGCGAGCTGATTGAGTGCAATGATACGGTCAAAATGTTTTCAAGTCCTGACGATCATCGGACGAAAGATTATATAACAGGCCGGTTCGGATGAGAAAGAGGCTGCCGTTTTAAAGCGGCAGCCTCTTTTTTCACCGGCGGCGAGACAATAAAAAAAGCAGGCTGATTCGTTCCAGCCTGCTTTTTTATTTGGACAGCGTTTTGACGATGTTTTTCAAGCTGTCACCGCGCTTCAGTTCGTATTTACCTGCGCGGATTTTAGATTCGTTTCCGGTCTTTTTCACATAATCTTTGAAGTCATCGGCGGAAGAAATTACTTTTCCTTTTGCAAGGAGGTCTGCTATCTCAGCCGTGCTCATGCCGCTTTTGATTTCAAGCTTGTACTTGGAACCTTTTTTCGCATCATCCTGCTCTTTTTTGTTTTGAGACGCAGCATCCTGCTTCAGCGCGGTCTCTTTATAGTGGAGCAGCTGTTGGTATTCCTCGCGTTTCAGCGAAACCTGCTGATTGTCCTTTAAATAGGTTTTGACATCGGCTTCGCTGATGTTTTGAGCCTCCTTGGAAGCTTCAGCTTTTCCGTTATCCGTCAAATAAAATGCGCCTGCAAGAACGGCGGTAGCCAAAATCATTCCTCCGGCAAATGCTTGTACACTTTGTCTGGTCATACAAGCACCCTCTCATTGTCTTTAATGATCGCTTTGACATCTTCGACAGATACGTGCTCAGCTTTTGCGATGGCGTCTACAGACATGCCGTTTTGATATTTTGAAAGAATCTGCTTCGCAATATGCTGGCTGATTCCGGCATTCGGTCTGCGGACGACCACATTTGAATCGAGGAGCTCTTCCTCAAGCACGGTCATCTTCTTTTTCAGTTTATAGATTTCCTGCATGGCGGACAGCTGAAGGGTTTCCAACTCCTGTTCAACTTCCTTGATCGGTTCTCTTTGAAAATATGAGAATGCAATCAGCGCAATACTGACAACGAGCAGCGCAATGATAGCAATTTCCACGTTCATCACCTTCAATTCTAATTTTCTCCTTCTTTTTTATACCATAAAAACGCTTGCTTCAAAAGGAGTTAATGCAAAAAATAAAAATTTTGTCGAAGAATTTTATTTTCGTTGCGCCTGCGGGGCCATTTCCAATAGGATAGATACATAACAAGGCTTAACGGGAGGGCGCGCGGTGAAAAGGACAATCATCGGGAAAAAACCTTTTCAACATAGTATTCGAGGCGATTCTTCGTTTTGTAACGATATTTTAAAAATAACTTCGCCGGATCATGAAACCGTTCGGCTGAGCTGGGAAATCTCAGAGGCTGCGCTTTCAGCGGCTGAAGCGGTGCTGTTTGAAAATATTAGAGACGTCGAAAAGCAAATCCTTCTCTTTTGCGTAAAAAACGGAGAGCGCAGCGCACGGACGATCCATACCGGTGCATTTAAAGGGGAGGCCTCGGTTTTCCCCGCTGCAGGAAACGCTTTCTACAAAGCGGAATACCGGATATACAATTCGCTCAACATGTCACTGGCCGTTCTCTCATCCGACTGCTTCTACCTTGGGGAAAACGGAATCCATTCAAACAGCAGCTGTTTTCAGCATCAAGACAATCAGCAGGATTGGACGACTCAATTTTCCGCATATACGAGATATTCTTTAATAGAAGGAAAGGAGCGGCCCCGTTGATCAACGTATTGCTGCTGTCGCTGGAAAATCCCCTTTCATCGAAGAGCGGAGCGGGGCGCTATGTGAAAAGCCACCTTGAACTATTGCGGAACGAAGTCAGCTTTACCGTCTGCACGACGGCTGCCGGGCAAAACAGCAATGGATGGGAAACGCTGGAGATTCCGCTTGATTTAAAAGCGTTCGCTTCTTTTGAAGAGGCGGTAGCCGCCATGAATTTTCAGATGATCAAAATCGTGCTGGAGCATAGAGGACAATTTGATTTCGTCCATGCAAACGATGGTGTCACCGCGCCTGCCGCCGTTTATCTCAGCGAGGTGCTGGCGGTGCCGCTGATTTCCACGGTGCACGGCCTTGAAAGCGGCCGAAAAAAGGCAGCAGACGGATATGTCCACCCATACAGGGCAATCCTCGAACGGCTTCTGGCTGAAAAAAGCGATCAAATCCTCGTGCTGAGCAGCATGATGAAGTCAGACATGCAAAAGGCGTTTTCGCTTTCTTTTGAGCAAATCCGGGTCATTCCACATCCGTGCATAAAAAGCCGCACGGTGAAAAAACGAATGAAAAGCGCGCCCTACTTTTTTTCCTACGGAAGATTTGTTCCGGAAAAAGGGTTTATCGAATTGCTGCACGTCTTTCAGAAGCTACGCAGCCGGCGTCCTGATCTTGAACTTGTCATTGCCGGGGAAGGGCCGCTTCAAAGCGGGATCGAGACCATAGCAAAAGAATTGGGCATTAAGGACAGTGTGACCATTCTTCCTTTCCTTTGTGAAGAGGAAAGAGAGAGCTGGCTGGCATTTTGTGAAATGGCTGTTTTTCCAAGTTCTTATGAGCCGTTCGGCATTGCTGTTCAAGAAAGCATGGCCGCCGGCGCTGCCGTCGCTGCCGGAATCAACGGGGGCTGGAACGATTTCGTTATCGATCGGGTGACCGGCTTTCGAATTGATTTTAGTGATCCGCATAAGGCTGCAAATGCGCTCGCAGAAATTGTCGGCAATAAGGAGCAGCTGCTCAAGGTCGGACAAACGGCAAAGGCTTATATATTTGATTTGCATGATCCTGGATATGTAAAAAATATGTTTTTGCATCATGTATATCATACGTCTTTTTAACAAACCGTGATAAACTAAAAAAAACGCCTGGCATTCCTGCATCATAAGTGGTATTATAGATAAGTCTGAACAGAAATGATATATAGTTTGGAGGGAAAAATAAATGCGCGTTAATATTACTTTAGCTTGCACTGAATGCGGCGAGCGTAACTATATTTCTACAAAGAACAAGCGTAACAATCCAGATCGCGTTGAATTCAAAAAGTATTGCCCACGTGACAAAAAATCAACATTACACCGCGAAACAAAGTAAGCAGCAGGGATTTTCCTGCTGTTTTTCTGTTTTTAAGGGGGAAAGAGATGTGAAGCGTTCTTTACGAAGCGAGGTCAGAAAGAGGCTGGCTAACATGCCGGAACAGGAGTTTCACCTAAAGGCGGAAGCGATTCACCGGAAGCTTTTCCAATCAAAACAGTGGAAAAAAGCGTCTGTTATTGCCCTTACGGTATCCAGAAATCGCGAAGTACCGACAAAACCGATTATCGAACAGGCCCGGCTTGAAGGAAAAACGGTGTGCATTCCGAAATGTATGCCTGAAACAAAAAAGATGCACTTTCGCAGCTATCAGGATGAAAGCGATCTTGAAGTCGTGTATTTTGGCCTGCAGGAACCGGTCGTACACAAAACCGAGCGGATGGAACCCGAAGACATCGACTTCATCCTTGTGCCGGGAATTTGCTATGACCGGAGAGGATACAGAATCGGCTATGGAGGCGGCTATTATGACAGATACCTGGCCGGCTTTACAAAAGATACCGCGTCGCTTGCTTTCGAGTGCCAAGTGATCGGTCATGTTCCAAATGAGCCGCACGACATCCCGGTCAAGCAGGTTTTGACCGAAGACGCCGTTTACAACTGCCTCGACACTGCTGAATAATTATTAAAAAATGAGACACGATACGGTTATAGGTTATAGGAGGGATCATATGAGAAAAGTTACGTTTATTGTAGTAGGCGTCATTGCAGCCCTTGTATTTTTTCAAAACCGTTATCGTGTTATCAATTTCATTCTTGGTCAAAACCAAATCCGCCACTATTTCATCCATTTGATGATGAGAATTCCGTTTTTTCGCAATAAGTTTATCCAGCAGGCATTCTGAATCCCGTTTGAAAACGGGATTTTTTAAAGCTCTTAAAAGACGCAGAGTGTCGCGTTTCCTGTTATAATGAACAAAAACAATTGTGGAGCGTCGGTATGTATTCAATCGATTATTTGTATTGGAATTTCATCGGGAACCTTTTAGACAGGGATTTTGAGCTTGTGCAGGCACCTGCTTCATTCGGAGAAGCCTGGCTTGAAGCGAGGGGGAGCGCGCCGTATGATTTGGTTCGCGTTTTCCGGAAGGATATCGACTTCAGACAGGATCTCGTCCGCGACCTGGAATCTCTTTATGAAAGGGCGGAGCGCCTGAGAGCAGCATCAGGTCAGCGAAAGCTCTCGATATTGAATGTCTATTTGTCGCAGGAAGCGCCTGTAGATGAGTGGGAAGATGTTGTCGGTCATCCGGTCGCAGATAAGCGGATCAGCATCGTGCCGGTTTTTATTGATAACGCTTCGGCTGAAGAAGGATTACGCAAACTCGCCGTGGCTTTAAACATGGAGCCGGATGAGCTGACAGGCCAAATGCAGGATGCCGGATACGAAAATGTGGAAGAGAAGAGAGCCGAAGTATTGGCAGCGGCTAAAGCAAGAGAAGAAGAAAGGCGGCGGGAAGCGGCTGTATTTGAGAAAGGCAAACCGATGTTTACCTGGATTTTCGCAGTGCTTCAAGTCTTCATGTTTCTGCTTCTGGAAATGTCGGGCGGCAGCCAGAATACCGAAACGCTCGTCCGGTTCGGGGCGAAGGAAAACAGCCTCCTGTTAGCCGGGGAATGGTGGCGGCTAGTCACGCCGATCGTTCTTCATATCGGATTGGTCCATCTCATGTTTAATACATTTGCATTATTGTCTGTTGGAGCCGCAGCAGAAAGGGTGTTTGGATCATTCCGCTTTCTTGTCATATACATATCAGCCGGGATTTTTGGATCGATCGGCAGCTTTCTGTTCAGTCCGTATCCGTCTGCAGGGGCTTCGGGAGCCATCTTCGGTTGCTTGGGAGCCCTTTTGTACCTGGCTTTTTCAAACCGGAAAGCTTTTTTAAAAACGATCGGAACAAATATCATTGTGATCATCATTCTGAACCTCGGCCTCGGTTTCACCATTTCAAATGTTGACAATGCTGGCCATATCGGCGGATTGATCGGCGGTCTCCTGACGGCCTTGGCGGTCGGAATCCCCGGAAAAAAAAGGCCGCTCCAGCGGCTGGCAGGCTGGGTCCTCATCTTTGTCATCGGAGGAGGGGCCCTGTACTTTGGGACACATTCGGCTCCGGTGCAGGAAAATGCCATGCTGCATCAGGCGGCGAAATGGTATGAAGAGGGAGAGTATGAAAAAGTAAAGGATGCTTTGAAGGAAGCGGGCTCAAAACCGGACGCTTCCAGCGACACTTTAAGGCTGCTCGCTTATTCCGAAATTCGGCTCGGCGAGTATGAAAACGCCGAGAAAAGGTTTGAGGCCGTCGTTGAAAATGATCCATCGGACCACGCCTCTCTCTATAGTCTTGCCTGGCTTTATACCCAAAGAGGCGAGCTTGCCAAAGCCGAGCAGTCCATTGAAAGAGCGTTGGCAGAAAAGCCTGATGAAGAGATGTATAAAAAGCTTCGGGACGAAATAAAGAAAGAAAGCGCCCGGTAATCAAGTATGAAAAGCTTCCGTTATGTTAAAAATGGTCTTTAGAACAGACTCATTTGACGGGAGCTTTTAATATACAATGAAAAAAAAGCATGCGGTCCAAAAAAATTTAGCGAAAAATGTTGAATATTTAAATGAAAAGCTTGGTGTCGACAAAAGCTTCGACATGATCCGGCTTGATGTCGTTTATGCTGATAGAGACATGTCGCTTTATCTTGTCGACGGCTTTGTAAAAGATGATATTATGCATCATTTGCTTAAAAATCTCTCAAGGCTCACACCTGAAAATCTGGAAGACGATCCGCTTGAAAAGCTGATCAAAACGCATATCCCATACATCGAAATTGATACGGAAGATGACCTCGACAAAGCAGCCGACCAGGTGCTGTCCGGGCCGGCTGTCCTCCTTGCTGACGGAGTTGACCATGCGATTATTATCGATGCGCGGACGTATCCGGCAAGAAATCCGGAGGAACCCGACAATGAACGCGTTGTCAGGGGTTCAAGAGACGGCTTCGTCGAAACGATCGTGTTTAACACCGCACTGACGAGACGAAGAATCCGCGACCGTTCCCTCAGAATGGAGTTCCTGCAGGTCGGCAGAAGAAGCAAAACGGATGTCGTCATCTGTTATTTGGAAGATATCGCCGACTTGGAAAGTGTAAAAAAGCTGAAACAATCGCTTGAAGCGATCGACACGGATGCTTTGACAATGGCGGAAAAGACGCTGGAAGAATACATCGGCGGCCGTCATTGGAACCCTTATCCGACGGTCCGCTATACAGAAAGACCTGATACTGCGGCCGTTCATTTGTACGAAGGGCACATTCTCGTCTTTGTGGACGGCTCGCCAAGCGCGCTGATTACCCCTGTTACTTTTTGGCACCATCTGCAGCATGCCGAAGAGTACAGAAACAAACCTCTTGCGGGTGCTTATTTGCGAATAGTCCGTTTTATATCTGTCTTGGCATCGATCTTTTTGCTGCCGCTGTGGTTTCTGCTTTCCGTCCATCCCGATCTTTTGCCGGACGCCCTTGAATATATAGGGCCTGAAAAAAAAGGAGCCCTTCCGCTGCTTGCGCAATTCATCATTATTGAAATCGGCGTCGACATGATGCGGATGGCTGCAATCCACACCCCGTCGTCTCTTGCTACGGCTCTCGGACTCGTAGCTGCTTTAATGATCGGCGAAGTGGCGGTGCAGGTCGGGCTTTTCTCGCATGAAGTCGTCTTGTATCTCGCTGTCGCAGCCATCGGCACGTTTGCTACGCCGAGCTATGAGCTGAGCATAGCGAACAGGCTTGCAAGAATCGTTCTCCTGATCGCCGCAGGTGCATTCGGACCGATCGGCTTTGTCATTGCGATATTCTGCTGGGTGATTTATCTCGTCAGAATGAAGTCGTTTCATGTGCCGTATTTATGGCCGTTTATTCCTTTTGACTACAGAGCCTTCCGCGATATCGCAATTCGCACGCCGATGCCGCTGAAAAACAGAAGACCCTTATTTTTGGATCCCCAGGATCCCGACCGCTGAATGTCTGTTTTCCGGCAGGAAAACAGGCTTTTTTTTTTTGCTTGACGCCGGACAGCTTTATGAATACTCTAATGTTAGACCTTTAAAGAATGGTGAAATCAGATGAAAACAGCCTATGATGTACAGCTTTTGCTGAAGCAGTTTGGATGTTATGTTTACTTTGGAGATCGCGAGCTTGAACTTGAATACATGATGGACGAACTGAAGGAAATGTTTCTTTCAAATTTGATAGAAAAAGAACAATGGGTTCAAGGTGTTTCAATTTTGCAGAATGAACTCACAAATATAAAGAGAAAATAAAACAGGGATTAGAGGGGGATCAGTATGAATGACAGCTGGCTGGTCGGGGTCGACCTTGGAGGAACAACAGTAAAACTCGCTTTTGTAAGCGCTTATGGCGAAATCCTGCACAAGTGGGAAATCCCGACCGATAAATCAGGGAAAACGGTTACGGTAAGCATCGCGAAAGCCATCGACAGCAAATTGAACGAGCTCGGCAAACCGAAGCACATCTTAAAATGGATCGGCATGGGCGCTCCCGGACCCGTCAATACGGAGACCGGCATCGTTTATAAAACGACGAATATGGGCTGGGAAAACTACCCGTTGAAAGACCATCTGGAAGCAGAGACAGGGATAGCTGCGGTCATTGAAAATGACGCGAACATCGCAGCTCTCGGCGAAATGTGGAAGGGAGCGGGAGACGGCGCGAAGGATTTGATTCTTGTTACATTGGGAACGGGCGTTGGAGGCGGCATTATTGTAAACGGGGAAATCGTCCGCGGGCAAAACGGAGCAGGCGGTGAAATCGGCCACATCTGTTCTGTTCCAGAAGGCGGAGCGCCGTGCAACTGCGGAAAAAGCGGCTGTATCGAAACGATCGCTTCGGCTACCGGCATCGTCAGGATTGCCAAAGAAAAAATAGAATCTGACCATCGAGATACAAGCTTGCGTGAATGTCTGGACATAACGGCGCGCGACATCTTTGAAGCCGCCAGAAAAAACGATCCTGTTGCCGGCGAAGTCGTCGATTATGTGGCGGGTCATTTAGGAATGGTCCTCGCTAACTTGGCGAGCTCGCTTAATCCTTCAAAGATCGTAATCGGCGGAGGCGTGTCAAAAGCGGGAGAAATCCTGCGCTCCAAAGTTGAACAATCTTTCAAGCGCTTTGTATTCCCGCGGGCCGGCGAGGCGGCTGAGATCGTAATCGCTTCACTTGGAAACGACGCAGGCGTGATCGGCGGTGCATGGATCGCAAAAAACCAATGGCTGAAAAGCCAGGCGCAGCCTGTTTTATAAAGCATTTTCGGACCGCTTTGCAGCATTGTTAACACTTTTAAGCCAATGTGAAAAATGATTGATTTTTTTGTACAGACAGGTTAAGATATGATTTAGTAATTTTAGCGATTTTTCTAAAATAAACAATATGTGGAAATGCCGTTTGCAGAAACATGCGTCTTGCTGCATAGGGAGGTTTGGAATGCGAAAGTCATTTTTTTCAAAAATTTCGTTTTTGTTAATCGCGACATTGCTGATGTGGCTGAAAACGTATGTCGTCTACAAAACAAGCTTCAACATTAAAATTGAAAACTTCATGCAAGAGTTTATATTGTTCATCAATCCTCTAAGCTTTTTGCTGTTTATATTCGGAATCGGCCTGTTTTTTAAAGAAAAAAACAGAAACCGGTTTATTATCGGGGCAAGCATCGTCCTGACGTTTGTCTTGCTTGCCAACATGATTTTCTACCGTTTTTACAACGACTTTTTAACCATTCCTGTTTTGTTCCAGACGAATAATATGGGCGATTTGGGAAGCAGCATCAACTCTTTGTTTATGCCGGCCGATTTGCTTCTCATCGTTGATATTGCCATTTTAATTTGGCTGTACAAGCGCCAGCCTGCCAAAACAGGCGGAAAGGCGACAAGAAAGGAGCGCGCGGCTTACTATCTATTTGTCGCTGCCGTTTTCTTTTTTAATTTAGGGATTTCTGAAACAGAAAGACCGCAGCTTTTGACAAGATCGTTTGATAGGGAAGTTCTTGTGAAAAACATCAGCCTTTACAACTTCCATATCTATGACGGGCTGATCCAGTCGAAGCAGTCTGCGCAGCGTGCGCTGGCCGACAGCAACAGCCTCACGGAGATTGAAAACTATGTCAACGCAAACCGCACGGACACCAACAAGGATCTGGCCGGGATCGCCAAAGGACGGAATGTGATCCTCGTTTCTCTGGAATCCACCCAAAGCTTTGTCGTAAACCAAAAGTTAAACGGCAAAGAGATTACGCCGTATTTAAATGACCTGATTAAGAAAAGCTACAGCTTCGAGAATTTCTATCATCAGACAG
The DNA here is from genome assembly GCF_037969865.1 of Bacillus sp. FSL R7-0646. Lineage (NCBI taxonomy): Bacteria > Bacillati > Bacillota > Bacilli > Caryophanales > Bacillaceae > Bacillus > Bacillus sp. FSL R7-0646. The sequence continues at coordinate 2,538,123 of NZ_CP150217.1, read as the reverse complement.
GCCAAGGCAAAACGGCTGATTCCGAATTCATTGTCGACAACTCTCTCTACCCTCTTGGAAGGGGAGCGGTCTTCTTTACAAATGCAGGAAACGAATATACGGCAATGCCTGAAATATTGAAGAACCACGGCTACTATTCCTCGATTTTCCATGCGAACAACAAAAGCTTCTGGAATCGGGATATTATGTACGAAACGTTTAAATACGATAAGTTTTACGATATCAAATCCTATGATGTAAACGAAGAAAATTCAGTTGGATGGGGATTGAAAGATAAGGAATTTTTCGAACAAACATCAGAGCTGATGAAAGAAATGCCTCAGCCTTTTTATACCCGTCTGATCACGCTGACAAACCATTTTCCGTTTGAGCTTGATGAGGAAGATAAACTGATCGATGAATTCGATTCAAAAAGCCGTACGTTAAACAGATATTTCCCGACCGTCCGCTATCAGGATGAAGCGCTGAAACGTTTCATTGAAAAGCTGAAAGAAGACGGCCTCTACGATAATTCTGTTATCGTTTTATACGGTGACCATTACGGGATTTCCGAAAACCATAACGAAGCGATGAGCCAATTCCTCGGCAGAGAAGTAACCCCTTTTGAGGAAGTGCAGCTTCAAAGAGTCCCGCTTGTGATCCACATTCCGGGAGTGACGGATAAAGAGCCGAAAACCATTGACACGGTCGGCGGCCAAATCGACATTCGACCGACTATACTGAATCTTCTCGGAATCGATTCAAGCGATCAGATCCAGTTTGGAAACGACCTGTTTGCCAAAGACAAAACGGAGTTCACAGTGCTCCGCGACGGCAGCTTTATTACGAAAGACAAAGTATACACAGACGGCATATGCTATGATAAATCGACAGGCGAGCCGTCTAAAGATAAAAAAGGCTGTGAGCCGTACATTGAAAAAGCCAAACAGGAGCTTTCATACTCAGATCAAATCATTTACGGCGACTTGCTGAGGTTTTATGACAGCGAGCGCTTAAAAAAGCAATCTGACTCCAAGCCAAAAGACGAGTAAGCTTCTTTTTAGGCGGAGAAAGCTGATGCAGCAGGCCGGATATCGTTCCGGCCTGTTTTTAATGACAAGAGGCCGTCATAAAAATCATGATCAAACCGATGCCGGTTATGATATAATTGATAATGATTCTCTTTATCGGGTGATCAAACAGGAAAGAAGGTATGAAGAGTGAATATTAAAGGTAAGACGATCGCGGCAGCGTGTTTTGTACTATTATTGATCGCAGCATTGACAGCATGCGGCAATCAAACAGAGAGCAAAGATTCTTCTTCTAAATCAAAAAGCGAAGAAACGATTACATACAAGGCTGAAAACGGAACGGTTAAAGTGCCGAAGCATCCGAAGCGGGTGGTTGTCATGGCTGACGATTATTTCGGCTATTTCAAGACACTCGGTCTCAATGTAGTGGGCGCCCCTGACAGGGTTTTCAAGAATCCTTATTTCAAGGGGAAAACCGATGGTGTGACAAACATAGGTGAAGGAAATTCTGCTGAAAAGGTTATTCAATTAAAACCGGACTTGATTGTCGTATGGACGACCCAAGGCGCTGATATCGAAAAGCTGGAAAAAATCGCTCCGACGGTCGCGTTGAAATATGACAGTCTGAATAGCACTGAACGGCTGAAGGATTTCGCAAAAATGACAGGCACTGAAGATCAAGCGGAGAAATGGCTGGCTGAATGGGACAAAAAAGTTGCGGCGGCCAAATCAAAAGTTCAAAAAGCTGTCGGGAACAAAACGGTTTCCATTATGCAAACTAACGGTAAAGAAATCTTTGTATTCGGCGATCAATTCGGAAGGGGAGGAAGCATTGTTTACCAAGATCTCGGCTTAAAGGCGACAAAGCTGACAAAGGAAAAAGCAATCGACGAAGGCCCGGGCTACACGAGCATTTCCTTAGAAAAGCTGCCTGATTTCGCTGGAGATTATATATTTATAGGACCTTGGGAATCAAGCGGAGACGACAGCGCCGTGCTTAATACATCCATTTGGAAGAACCTTGGGGCGGTCAAAAACCAACATGTCTATAAAATCGACCCTGTCGGCTTCTATTTTTCCGATCCGATTTCATTAGAGGGCCAGCTCGAATTTATTACAGAAAACTTAACAAAATAGAAGAACTTCCGCCTTGTCAGGCGGAAGTTTTTTTGCGCGCGAAACCGGGGTGAACCCTCATTGAAAAAGCGATTTTCAAGTGCAAGCCGGGAGAGTTTTTAAACGAGCATTCCTCATATGCTATTGTGGGAGGGATCATTGATGGCATTCATCAACATCAAACCGGAGTTAAAGCAGAATATGGAAAGACTGTCTGACATTCTGAACATACCCGAACCGCTTTTAATCAGTGCAAATGCAAATGTATCCGCGGACGAACTTTATTTTCCGGGAGTATCTTTTCATGCAGGAAAAAACGTTCAAGCAGCAGAAACATATGAACAGCTGCAATTATTGGCGAATCAATACACGTTTGAAGATGAACAGTGGCTGACAAAAACAGCCGTTTACGATTCAGCAGAACTGAAAAAGGAAATTGGCAGATTGACGGAATGCTTTCCGTTTGTTACTTCCCGTATCATCGGCCGCTCAAGCATGGGCCAGCCTATATATGAACTGCTCCTTGGAGCTGAAAATGCCGGAAAAAGAACGCATATGAATGCCTCTTTTCATGCCAATGAATGGATCACCACTTCTGTTTTGATGAAATGGCTCAAAGAATACTGTTATCATTTATGTACAGGCCAGACCGCTTTAGGTTTTTCGCCGCTCGATATTTTTTCATCAACAAAGCTTTCCGTCGTGCCGATCGTTAATCCCGACGGTGTTGACCTTGTACTTAACGGCCCCGGTCATCTTGGGATCGCGAGAGAAGCGCTGGATGAGATGAACGAGCATCAGCCGGATTTCCGGGAATGGAAAGCCAATATAAACGGAGTGGATTTAAATAATCAGTTTCCGTCTTTCTGGGAGATCGAAAAACAAAGAAAACCGCCTAAATCCCCTTCCTACAGAGACTACCCCGGAGATGAACCGCTGACAGAACCGGAAGCGGCAGCGATGAGGGATTTAATCGCAAACGAGCCGCCTGACCGGCTTGTGGCGCTTCACACACAGGGGGAGGAAATTTATTGGGGATACAAGGGATTGGAGCCTCCTGAATCAGCTGATGTGATCCAAACATTTGAGCGCCTGAGCGGTTATAAGGGCGTCAGATATATAGACAGCTATGCAGGATTTAGAGATTGGTTTATTCATTATTACGGAAGAGAAGGATATACTGTTGAACTTGGCAAAGGAAAAAATCCTTTACCGCTGAAACAATTTGACGATATATATTGTAAAAGCAGAGGAATACTTTGGGCATCCTGTTTTTTTGAAAGCTGAAACTTTTCACGGTGAAAATCGTAAATTAGACAGCCAAACATTTATGGAGGGAGAATGGCCGGTTTGAGAGTTTCATTATTGATTATTGCCGCTCTGATGGCCGTGGCTGCGGCTGGTTGCACGCCGCAGCATCAAGAAGGATCAAAAAGCGTTCATCATGAGGAGCCGGAAGGGAAAAGAGAAAGCGGTGCAGCAGTAAAAGATAAAAAAGTGATAGCGCTGAAGGACCGGCACTTTGATGAGACGGCAGGATGGCTTGATAATGAAACCGTTATATACACCGCAACCGATCCGGTCGGAGGAAGTGAAATCAAATCATATGATATATTTAAAGGGACGGGCAAAACGATCTACAAGACAGATGACAGGCTGATAGCGTCGGAAGTCAACAGTGAAAAAGGCATGATTCTTATCCAAACCGCCGGAAACGGCTCTGAAATGAAGTTAACTTTGCTTAATTTACAGGGGAAACAGCTGTTTGCAAAAAAATTTCGCACGCATGAGTTGCAAGTGGACTGGAATCGATTCGATCCTTCTCTTTTATATGTCACAACATTCACGAAAGACTGGAATTATGAATCAAGCCTAATTGATGCAAAAGAAGAGCAAACGGAAAAAAACATCGCACAGGCCGCCTTTATTCATTGGACTTCCGCCGACACTTTTGAATATATCAAATGGAATGAACGGGACCGGGAAAAGCCGGCTCCTGTTTATTCCTACAGCACAGCGGACGGACGGGAAAAGAAGCTCGCAGGCGATGCCGTACTTCTCGATATTGTAGGCGATATGCGGCTCATCGTAACGCCTTCATCCGATCAGCGCCAGGGCACCTACATATTTTCAGACGTTTCTTCATCGGAAAAGAAAATCTCTTTCAAGTTGCCGCTGTTCTCGGAATATGGCAGCCTGTCACCGATGGAATACGGTTATGACCCTCGGCATGAGCTGTTTTATACGTATCAGCCAAATGAGTCGGGCTCCTTGTATGATCTGATTTCCGTCAACCTCAAATCAGGCAAGCGGGAAGTCATTCGTGAAAAAGTGGAAATGCTTCCGATTACCTTATCTCCTGACGGGGATTATGCATTGTACGGCTATACTCAGGATCAAATCATTTCACTCAACTCAAAAACAGCAGCGCCCCTTGTGACCAAAGAATAGAAAGGAGAATGGACAGTGGCCATAGCAGACGTCACCATCATACCGATCGGTACCGAGACTCCGAGCGTAAGCGCGTATGTAGCGGAGATTCAAACCATTTTGGAAGGATTTAAAAAAGAGGGCAAAATCAATTATCAGCTGACACCGATGAATACTTTGATTGAAGGGGAACTAAGCGATTTATTTCAGGTGATTCAGACGATTCACGAAGCGCCTTTCCAAAAAGGCATCCACAGAGTAGCGACAAATATCAGGATTGACGACCGCCGTGATAAGAAAACGACGATGGAGGGCAAGCTTGCAAGCGTTCAGCGTCATTTCAGTCAATAAGAAAGACAGCCTTGTTCCGAAATAACGGAATAAGGCTGTCTTTGTCTAAAGGCATCGGGTTTAGTGGACTGTCGGATACCCGCTGTTAATAATTGTCATGACGGTAAACCATCCGAACACTAAAAAAGCCGCCCCGCCGAACAAGATGCCAAGAACGTTGATTTGTTTAAGAGAACGAAGAACCCCAAGAGCAGATAATATCGTGACTAGACCGAAAATGATCACGAGCAACATCAATATAAACCCCCTTCGCTTGGATCCCCTGCAGTATATTTCCAATTTTATTTTAACCGTTTTCATCAAATTTGTCGAGGACAACATGATTCATTGAAAGTTTCTCACAAAACCTTCATAATGGAACAAAGAAAGATGAATCTGAGGTGAAAATAATGAAATGGAGAAGAATGCCTTTAGGGCCTATCCAGACGAACGCTTATATTTTATCCAATGATGACGGCACCTGCTTAATATTTGATCCAGGCAGCGAATCAGGGAAGCTGAATGCATACATAAAAGAAAACGGGCTGAAACCTCTTGCCGTATTGCTCACTCACGCTCATTTTGATCATATCGGAGCTGTGGACAATGTCAGAAAAGAATGGAACATTCCTGTATACGTGCATAAAAATGAAGCTGAATGGCTGACTGATCCTTCATTAAACGGTTCAGCGCTGCTTACAGGGCAGACGATCACAGCAGAAAAAGCAGATCATCTGATCGAAGAAGAGGGAGACCTTAAAATCGGCCCTTTTACGCTCCGCATGCTCTTTACGCCTGGGCATTCTCCGGGCAGCGTCTCGTATTATGCCGAAGAGGAAAACCTGATCGTTTCCGGCGATGTTTTGTTTAAAGGAGGGATCGGGCGTACAGACCTGCCGGGGGGCAATCAAAAGGTGCTGATGGACAGTATTCATCAAAAACTGCTGACACTTCCGGAAGAGACGCTTGTGTTAAGCGGGCACGGCCCCGAGACGGACATTGCAACAGAACAGGAACAAAACCCGTTCATCAACGGATTTACTTTGTAAAACATAAAAAAAGACGATCCATCTGGATCGTCTTTTTTTAATGGCCTCCCTGTCCGGGAACCATAATGAACACAGAATAATATGTAAATGCGGCAAAAAAGATTGTCAAGTAAGCACCGAAAATATAAATGTACATCCGCTCGGTCAAGTTGAGATACGATAAGAACACAAAAAATACAGTTTGACCGAAGAACAGCAGTGATGCATCTTTCATATTTCCTAAATAAAACATGACCGCAAAGATACCTGTCCAGAAACCTAACACACGGAACATGCGATTCATTTATATCCCTCCCAAAAAGCCCCTTTGATTTCATTATAAATCAATTTATCTTAAAATGTAAACATTTTCATTTTGGGAAAAACAATTCATTTTTTACAATTTTGTGATAAGGAATTTAAAAAATAACCTGTCACGTGTTTAAACGGAAAACATCACGGGTACTGAAACATACAAAGACAAAGTCAGTACATTTAAGGAGGAATCATTCATGGAAGAGCTGACCTTTTATTCATACCCGAGCTGCACATCATGCCGAAAAACGAAACATTGGCTGAAAGCGAACCAGGTTGATTTTACAGAACGGCATCTTTTCAGGGAAACGCCGAACCAGGATGAATTGAAACATATTTTGTCTCTCACGACCGAAGGAATCGATGAAATATTGGCGACAAGAAGCCAGGCATTTAAAGAGTTAAATCTTGATATTGAAGAATTAACGGTAAGCGAAGTGCTGGAATTGTTAATTCAAAAGCCAAAGCTGCTGAGACGCCCGATTATCGTAAACGGCGATAAGCTGGTCGTCGGATACAATCCCGGCGAACTCTTAAAATTAAAAAAACACACCTTACACCGTTCTGTTTCCTGAAAAAAACGAAGATTGCTGACATATTGCATGTTCAGCATATCTTCGTTTTTTCGCCTGTGTAACTGGGCTAGCTGGATTCGAACCAGCGCGTCACGGAGTCAAAGTCCGTTGCCTTACCGCTTGGCTATAGCCCAATGCGCTTACATATAGTGTTGACAATCGATTTCGTTTTATACATAGCATTCAAATCAGTTGGTCATTAAGCGATTGATTTAAAGGGAAAACAATGAGGAGGATTGACATGGAAAACAAGCATGCAGCCCTTTATGAGTATCTGGTCAAACAGGCGGACAGAATCACAGATGAATGGCTGTCCCGAACAGCGTCTGAAAAAGAAAAAACGGCACAGCAATACAAGGACTTTATACTGGCTGTTTCAAAGGTATTTGCCAAAGATGAACAGGCGCTATGCTGGAATAAAGCTTCCGGGTGCGCCAAGGAAATTGCCTACGACAGGGCTGTCAGCCAAATTCCGGTTACCGAAAGCATAAATGGTTTTAAAGTGTGCCGTGAACTTTTAATAGATGAGATCGAGCAATTTTCAGATGAACATGCACCAGACAGTTCGAAAAAAGATTTTTTTATCTGGAATAAACAGCTTCACTTAATGATGGATGAGGTCATAGAGCAGTTTATTCTTGAATATGAGCATACGACAAAGAGCCAATTGAAGGCGCAGACCGAGATGATTCGCGAACTGAGCGCACCGGTCATACCGGTATCAGAGCACATCGGTGTGCTGCCGCTCATTGGTGAAATTGATACTCACAGGGCAACGGTGATCATTGAATCTGCGCTCACGCAGTGTGCTGAGCTTCATCTCTCGCATCTTTTTATTGATATTTCCGGTGTTCCTGTTGTCGATACGATGGTCGCCCATCAGTTGTTCAAAGTCGTAGACAGCACAAAGCTGCTTGGCGTTGAAACGGTTCTTTCGGGTTTGAGACCGGAGATTGCCCAAACAGTTGTGAAGCTCGGCATGGATTTTTCACATATTAAAACAGAACAGAGTCTTGCTAAGGCGCTTTGCAATAAAGGCTTCTGCATCCATGAAGACGGCAAGGCCGAAGAGCAGGTTTAAATTTCTATTTCAGCGGCTTGAAGTCGAATAAAATAGTCAAATCGGTATTCGGAGATTCCGTTTTTGTTACGTATTCGGCTTGATTTGCGCTTTTTATGGATTTGATGCTTCCGATGGTTTTCGTATAAACTGCGCTTAGAAAGGAGGCGCAATGGTTTGTACACGATCGAATCATTAAGCGGAAGATTAATTGACGAGGCATATAGAATGAAGGCGTCAGACATTCATATTGTTCCCGGTGAAAAAGAGGCGGTGGTACGCTTCAGGATTGATGACGAACTGTTTCAAAAAGACGGATTAACGAGAAATGAGTGCTCTAGACTCATTTCTCACTTTAAATTTCTTTCTTCGATGGACATTGGCGAGAGACGGCTGCCGCAAAGCGGGGCTTTAACTCTTTATATCAACCGTGAGCCCGTTCATTTAAGGATGTCCACTCTGCCCACCATCCATGATGAAAGCTTGGTCATCAGGCTTCTTCCCAAGATGAGCAGCAAGCCGCTCACAAAGCTCTCATTGTTCCCGAGTGCAACATTCAAGCTGCTGTCTTTTCTGAAGCATTCCCACGGATTAATGCTTTTCACCGGCCCGACAGGCTCGGGAAAAACGACAACACTCTATTCTTTAATTGACTACGCCAAGCGGCATTTTAAGCGAAATATCATTACGTTGGAAGACCCGGTCGAATCAAGAAGCGAAAACATTTTGCAAGTACAAGTGAACGAAAAAGCGGGCATGACTTATTCTGCGGGGTTGAAGGCGGTGCTGCGCCACGATCCGGACATGATCATCCTAGGGGAAATTCGCGATGCCGAAACAGCCCAAATCGCAGTCAGGGCAGCTTTGACGGGACACCTTGTTCTATCGAGCATGCATGCGAAAAATGCTAAAGGTGCGATATACAGGCTGCTCGAGCTCGGCGTTGATATGACAGAAATTGAACAAACATTGGTCGCAGTCAGCGCCCAGCGTCTTGTCGATATCGTCTGTCCGTTTTGCGGCGACAGCTGCACTTTGTATTGCAGATTGTCGAGACCAGTTAGAAGAGCAAGCGTCTTTGAACTTTTGTACGGAAAAAGCCTTAATCTCTGCATCGAAGAAGCAAAAGGCAGATGCGGTGGCATCAAAACAGACACCTTAAAAATGCTGATCCGCAAGGGAATAGCACTCGGATATCTGCCGTCGAAAACTTATGAACGCTGGATAGGCCATGAAGATTAAAATGAAGTGGCCTGTCCGGGAACAGGCGGACCTTCTGAAAAAACTAGGAGACATGATGCAGAGTGGCTATACGATTTTGGATGCTTTAAGTATGCTGAAATTGCAATTGAATGAAAGACGAAGAGCGGATCTGACATTTGCGATGGAGAAGCTGACAGAAGGGTGTCCTGTGTTTCAAGTTCTTGAAATGATTTCCTTTCACAAGGATGCTGTCACCATTGTTTACTTTGCCGAACAGCACGGGAATTTGCCATTTGCCTTTAGGCAGAGCGGAGAGCTGCTTCACCGCAAGATCGCTCAAAGCGAAAAATTAAAGAAAGCCGCCAGATACCCCTTGTTTTTAGTTTTAACGGTCTGCGTCATCATCTCTATTATGAAATCAGCAATAGTTCCGCAATTTTCCGCCATCTATGAATCGATGAACGTTGAAACGTCTTTTGCAACGACTCTCATCTTTTATGTTTTCGATCACTTTTATCTTTTTTTCGCGGGACTGCCGCTGGTTGCCGCAGCTCTATCCCTCTATTATCTGTGTTCATTCCGCCATAAACCTCCAGAAGACAAAATGGCCTTTCTCATTACAATTCCCTTGCTGGGCCAAACCTTCAAACTATTCAACAGCTATTTTTTATCGCTCCAGCTGAGCAATCTTTTGCAAGCGGGTCTGTCTGTATATGACAGTTTAAAAGCATTTGAAAGCCAGCCGTTTTTACGATTTCATAAAAATGAAGCGAAGCGCTTGATCGAGCGGCTGAAACAGGGGGAGAGTCTGGAGCAGATGCTGGCCGGACATCCGTTTTATGAAAATGATTTAGCAAAGGCTGTTGCACACGGCCAACTAAATGGGCACTTATACAGAGAGCTGTATTCATATAGTCAGTTTTTGATTGAGCGGCTTGAAAGAAAGGCCGAAAAATGGACAGGCCTGATCCAGCCATTGATTTACGGGCTAACCGCGGCGATGATATTAATTCTTTATTTGTCCATGCTTTTGCCAATGTATCAAATGATGAACCAGCTATAAGGAGGACGGAACTGTGAATGAAAAGGGATTTACACTGATAGAAATGTTAGTCGTCATGCTCGTTATCTCCATCCTGCTGTTGATCACCATTCCGAATGTGACCAAGCATAACCAAAGCATCCAAAAGAAAGGATGCGAAGGATTAATCAATATGGTTCAAGCGCAGATCACGGCCTATCAGATGGATCATGACGGGAAAACGCCGAACAGGGCGGAGCTTGAATCTGAAGGTTACATAAAAAAGAACTTAAAGTGTCCGAATGGGAAAGCAATTAAAATTTCAAACGGCAAAGCACAGGCTGATTGACGGTTATGAATCAAAAAGGATTTACGCTTTTGGAAAGTTTAACTGTATTGATGATCGGTTCTATTATGTTCTCTCTTCTCTTTGCTCTACTGCCTCCCATTTATGAAAAAAGAATCGTTCAGCACTTTGTCTCACAGCTTGAAGAGGATTTGCTTTACGCTCAGCAGACGGCTCTCGTCCGCCATACGACGGTTAAGGTGCAGTTTGACTTTGCCGGCTGCCGCTATATCATGAAGCATTCGGACGAAGGCTCATCGCCTGAACTGGTCAGGACATACAGCTGCAATATCGCAATCAAAAAGTCGACGCTCAAACCAATTCTTACTTTTAATCCAAGCGGTGTTCCGAATCAAGGGGGAAAGATCGTGATCGATACACAGCATGCCTCTTTTATACTGACGATCTATTTAGGAAGCGGAAAGATTAATGTTCAAAAAAAATAAAGGCTTTACAACGGTTGAAGCTGTTTCCGCATTCGGCATATGGGTAATGATCACCATGTTATTGATCCCTATGCTTCATCAGCTGTCATTGCAGCGCGAAGCGTCCGAAAAAGAAGAAGAGACATATCGCATATTGGAGGAAAAGATCAGCCGCTACACGCTGACCGGACGGTTCCAGGCTAAAGAAGCTGTGCTTTACCGGAATACATCTTACTTTATTGAATGGAAGGAGAAGGGAGATGATTATGAAGTATGCATCTCTATTAAAAAAAGAGACAGCCAAAGGCACTGTTTCACCATTTTGCGGGCAAAGGGGATATACCCTTCTTAATATAATGTTTTCCTTAATGGTGCACATGTTCGTTGCAGGTACGATGGCCTCGATATTTCATCTGTTTTTATCCCCGGAAAGAAACGGTTCGGATATTCACCCCCGTGAATGGACGATTACTGCCGAGCAAATATTGAAGGAGTCTAGGAATTCGATTGACATAAGAAGTGCCGGTGATCATCAGTCACTAGCGATGACAAACCGCCAAGGTGACACCGTTCGCTATGAGCAATATCAGACAGTTATTCGAAAAAGGGTCAATGGAAAAGGTCATGTGCCTCTATTACAGCATGTCAAAAAAATGAGGTTTATGATTGAAAATCACCTGCTGATCCTTGAAGCGACAAGTCTAAGCGGCAAATCATACCGCACGTCTATTCCGCTCTATCATATGTAAAAGGGTGATCACGTGAAAAATTCAAAAGGATTCATTTATCCCGCTGCTGTTTTCGCAGCTGTGATTTGCATGCTCTGCGCGAGTCACTCAGCCGCTTTATTAACGAATCAGCGAACGTTTGCACAGCAAACAAAAGAATTTCACATTCAGCAAAACCTTCTCCAAAATGGAATTCTCCATGCCTTGTCCCATATTCACGAAGAGACAAAAGAAAAAGTTCAAAAACAGCATGGCTTGATATCGTATTCTGTCAGCCCGGCTCATCAGCAGCTCACACGAGTCCAGATTCAGGTAACGACAGCTTCCGGCACAGAAACAAGCGCTCAATTTCAATATGATTTAAGAAATCAAAAAATCACGCAGTGGAAGGAATATTAAAAATTGTGTGTCCAAATCATGAAGAATGTATAAAAAAAGATTCGGATGACAACACTTCAACTGACAGAACTCCCCAAGAGGTGATGCGATGAAAACGAACGATTATGTTAAATATATGACGGAACAGCTCGTAAAATATATGGACACGCCTAAGCAGGAAAGAAAAGAAATGAAAGAAAAACGTAAAGAATTAAAGCCGCCGTCCAGGATATATCAATGGTTCGGCATTCTTCCCCTTGGCTGTATCATGTTTTTTAAAAAGCATAAATAAGCCGCTTTGCACTGCAATGCGGCTTATTTATATTCTTCCACAACGACGACTTTGTTAATTTTGTGTGTCGCAGGTTCAAATGAAATTGTGACAAACACTCCGAAATTTTTATTTCCTTCACTCAATGTGACATGGTATTGTTTGACCGCTTCATCGGCCCGCTTTCGATCCCATACTTTTTTCGTGAGGCGCACTTCTGCTTCCGGATATCTCTTTTTTGCTTCCTCAACCGCTTTTTCTTCCCACTTAGACATGCGGGCTGTTTCGTAAGCTGCCGCATGGGCATTGAGCGGCCCAATGCTAGAAAGCAGTAAAAAAGAACATAATATGACATTTTTCAGCACGGGTCATCATCCTTTCTATCCTATTTTTTCCTTGTCAACAGTGTTTATACAAAAATTAAGAAGAAATTGTGTACACTATAAAGAACTACAAACTTTTCAAAAAGATGAGAATTTGAGAGGTTTTTTGAGGAATTAAACGAAAATGTTCTTTAGAACGAACTTAATCGACTTTTTTGACAGTTTTCAAACGGCACACTTGTTCTTTATACTCTAACTATAAAGTTCTTTAAAACGAACGGAAACAAAAGCCATTACATACTCGCTAGGAGGGTAGTCATGTTCCGATTATCTCGAACTAGGAGATGCCGAAAAAGAGCCGGAAAAAACATTATCGTTTTTCAAACGCTGCTGATCATATACCTGTTAATTGGATTGGGGAGTCAGCTGTCACAGCATACAAACGCATCATTTCATGATGTGGAAACATACAGCATGACAATGAAAGCGGCCTCAACTTTTCCTCAAGATGAGAAGCAGTGGGACGGGAGCGATTTGAAGCTTCAAAAGCAGACGAAGACGAAAGGAACGGTCTGTGCACCGCTGACATTGTTTGCAGAATATAAAAACCGCGGCAGTCAAATCGCCGACTCTGAATGGAAGTGGGAGCTTCATAAACTCGGTCATTCCAAAAAGCCGCTAGAGGACGGGACTGTGATCGATAAAGGCGTGTTCAAAAAAGAAGCCGAAAGCAGCATCTACCGGATAGAGTCAAAGCGGGCAGCAAAAGGAGGGCTATACGCTTTTAAATTGATCAGACCTGAAGGCCATCCAGATGTTAAAAAGGGCAAACCTTTCATTTGGTCAAATGTAATGGAGCTTCAAGACTGCAAAGAAGAAACACCGAAGCCTCCTAAAAAAGCTTCAGCAAAACCAAAGCAAACTGAACAGACTCAAACAACGCAAAAGTCTGAGCAGGATATAGAGGAAACACCAAAGGACAGTGAATCCGTAGATAAAGAAAATAGAAAAGAAGATAATTCATTAGAAAGCGGGGAAGCGTCATGAAACATGTGATGAAATGGATCAGCAATTTCTTATATGTGATTATTTTCACAATCATCATCGCCGCGGTCATCGTCGTGATTTCGACAAAGTCGTCCGGCGGGGAGCCGCAGCTCTTCGGCTATCAATTGAAAACGGTTTTATCCGGATCGATGGAGCCGGAGTTTAAAACAGGTTCTGTGATTGCCGTTCAAAAAGTTGAAAATCCCGGGTCTTTGAAAAAGGGAGATATCATTACATTCATGCAAGACGAAAACACCATGGTTACCCACCGAATTATCGGTATAACAAAAAATAAATCAAATCTCATGTTCAAGACAAAGGGTGACAATAACCAAAACCCTGATTCCGATCCGGTACTGGCGGAAAATGTTGTCGCTAAGTATTCGGGCATTACGGTTCCGTATGCCGGGTATTTGCTGGACTTTGCAAGTAAACCGATCGGCACAGCCATTTTGCTGATCGTGCCGGGACTCTTGTTGATTCTTTATGCAGTAATTACTGTATCCGCGGCTTTAAGAGAGATTGACCAAAAAGCTAAAGCAATTGAAGCCGCTGGAAAAGATCAATCAGTTTCCATGTAATCTTCGTTGGTCACCTGAACATTCAGGTCTCCATAAATACAGATTTTCTTAATTATAAAAGGAGGAGTTATCAATGGGTACAAAGAAAAAACTAGGATTAGGCGTTGCGTCTGCTGCGCTTGGACTGGCATTAGTAGGAGGAGGAACTTGGGCTGCGTTTAACGACATCGAAACAACTCAAGCAACTTATGCAGCAGGTACGCTTGACTTAAATGCGAAAGATACATCTGCAAGAGTGAACTTGTCCAACTTAAAACCAGGCGACAAATTCACTAAAGATTTCGAGTTCAAAAATGACGGATCACTTGCGATTAAAGAAGTGCTGATGCAGGTTGGCTACAGCAATTTCGTTGACGGAAACGCGAAAAACGGCGGAAAAAGCACAGCGGAAGACTTCCTGAAACAATTTAAAGTCAGCGTTCTGACTGTCGGAGTTGAAGGCGGTAACGGCTATCCTAAAAACATCATTTTAGATGAAGCCAACCTTTATGATCTGTACAATATGTCCGCGAAAAAAGATAAGAACGCATATGAAAAAGTGAAGAAAGCCATTGAGCCAGAGTTCCTGCATGACAATGGCAAAATCAATGTAGCGACAATCAACGGAAAAACTGCGCCTGAATACGACGGCATTCCGAAAGACCCATATGACTTTGATAAAGTTCAATTGGTGATTGAGTTTGTAAATGACAAAACAACAGACGCCAGCGGCAGAATGGTACAGAACAAATATCAAGGTGATTCTGTACAGCTTGACTTCTCATTCGAAGCTACTCAATGGAACGGCTTGACAATCGACGGCAAAAAACATGCCGATGAAAAAGGTTATGTGAAAGAGAACGAAAGAGCGCACAGTGAAGATAAATAATGGTGCAATTTAAAAAACGGATCTTTATGATCCGTTTTTTTATGTTCATGAGGAATCGGCTTATTCAGCGTAAAAAATGCCAAAGGGAGTAAGATGTGTTTCCCTTACTCCTTTTCCTGTCTTCTCTTCCACTTTTGATAATCTAAAAATTCTCGAAATTGTTTTTTAGAAACCCCTGATGCCATAGCGTCACGAACTAGATTTTCCCATTCACTATCTAATTGACCATCGTATTCGGTTTCATCTTTCTCATCGAGCAGGGTATGAACCGAGACGTCCAGAACAGCGGAGACTTTTTCTAGAAATTGAATGGAGGGGTTTGTTTGCAAGTTTCTTTCTATTGAACTTAAATAAGACTTCGCTACCCCAGCCTTTTCAGCTAGTTCAGATAGTGAGTAGCCTTTTTCTTTTCGATATTGTTTAATACGCTGGCCAATCAATGTCATCACCTTCCTTTCGATATTATAGCACATTCAGAAAGGATTTATTGAATGACTTCTTTCAATTGATGTGGAAGGATTTGAAGACTTCTTTCCCAAATTGAGAAAAATACGTATTTCCTCTGGACTAATGCCTTGTTCAAGAGCGTGTTTAATCAAGTCTGTCCACTCCTCATCCAATTCTTCTTTCTCATTTTTATCTTTATTCATACATTTCCCCCCCAAAATACTTGATTATGTATTTCAGACAACCATGTTGTGATAAACAAAGATAAACCTCAAGGCTCAACACTTTTCCAAGCTTGTCCAAATGCTGTTACGAAAGTTTCTCTTTTCTCTTTAGTTCTATTATAATTCCAGCTCTCTGAATAAAAACAAGAACGATGTCGAATTGGAAAAATTATCCTGAATTTTTTTTACGCAGATAAAATAATCCCCCGTTTTGAACTTTAATATCGATTTTAGGCTCGTAAAGCGTTTGGAGGGCCTTTTTCTCAATTTCGTATTCCTCCGGTTTTTCTTCAGTATCCTCGTAAAATTGGTTTAAGAGTGCCAGGTCGTTATTCCAACGTTTCAGGGAAGCTTCAGCCCAATCAAGCGGTTCGCTTCTGGCCGCCTGTTCGATATAGCGCTCAAGCCGTTTTATGCCGCTTTCCGGCTTAATCAACGGCGACATCGTATAACAGTAGTCAGAGATCTGTGAGGAAAGCTCGCGTGCTTCCATTTGCTCTTGAAACGATTCGGTCAGCTGGCCGCTGATTAAGTGAAGGCCAAGGGACAGAAGCTTATCTTTTTTCATGTCGGACTGGTACGAGATCGTCACATTCATGCCGAGCCAAGGTTCCAGAGGGATATGAGCCCCTTCGGAACGGATTTTCTCATAAAGGCGAATAAATTTGCCGTTTTTTTGCACTGCCTGGAAAATTTGAAAAAGTCTTGGTGATCCAAAATGAATAAACTCCCCTTCGATATCGGAAGGGGCCTCGTCTTCATTCGTGATCAGCGTGATTTTCATCGGATTCGGCTCTCCTCCCGTCTTTTCAAGCCAGTGCCAGTAAAACGGCCTGTTCATGATTTGTTTATCGACCTCAACCGTCAGCTGCACGGTCATGTGGCCTGGACTTTTGTCGGTGATCGTGCAGCCGTTTGCGGTGAAAAAACGTTCTAAAAACAGGTAGATTTCTTCCTGACGCATTTGAATTTAGCCTCCTATCTGTGTATGGTTTGAAACGTCTTCATTTCCGTAAGAGATGAAAGAGGTTAAGTTTTCCATTTTGATTTTCATTTCCTCGTCTGTCGCAGAGTAAAAAAGAATATCGTGGAGGTGCTCTTCAAAATTGCCGACCTCGATTTTTGTTAAAATATCATCCAAGTCTCCGACGACTTTTTCGAACAAATGAATCTTTTCATAAAGAAGCTTTAAAATATGTTCTTCTACGGTATGCTTTGTTGCCATATTGTAAATGTAGACATCGCGTTCCTGGCCGAGCCGGTGAATCCTGCCGATTCTTTGTTCGAGGCGCATCGGGTTCCACGGAAGGTCATAGTTGATGATTTTATTGCAAAATTGAAGGTTGATTCCTTCGCCGCCTGCTTCAGTCGCGATCAGAACTTGCACTTTGCCCCTGAACAAATCTTTCATCCAGTCTTTCTTTCCTCTTTTAAATCCGCCTCTGAACGGTACGGAACTGATGCCGTTCTGCTGGAGGAACCATTGCAGATAAATCTGCGTCGCCCTGTATTCGGTAAAGATGATGACTTTGTCATCGAGTTCTTGAATGAGTTCAACGACTTTCAGCGCTTTTGAATTTTGTGCGACCTCGTTGACCTTTTCGATCAAATGGTGGATGACAGGTTCAGAGATTACCGGCGCTTCGCGGTCCTTTCGGTCAAGCATGTTTTTCAGCGTCATATAGACAGCCTCCCTGCTTGAACAGCATTCGCGCTCCAATGTCATGATTGAGAACATGCTTGATGAATGCTGATGATTTGTCTTCAGCTTTTTAATCTCGTCATACAAAGCCTGTTCTGTAGGCGAAAAGGAAATAGGCACGGTTTCGACATGACGCTTTGTCCAGGTGATGCCGGTATCATGCCGCCTGTTTCTGATCATGACTTTATTGATAAGGGACTTCAAGCGCTCGTGTGCTTCAGCTGAATTGATCTGTTTTGTATAATCTTTGTTGAAGTTGCTTTCATTTCCCAAGTGTCCGGGTT
The DNA here is from genome assembly GCF_037969865.1 of Bacillus sp. FSL R7-0646. Taxonomy (NCBI): domain Bacteria; kingdom Bacillati; phylum Bacillota; class Bacilli; order Caryophanales; family Bacillaceae; genus Bacillus; species Bacillus sp. FSL R7-0646. The sequence continues at coordinate 2,520,411 of NZ_CP150217.1, read as the reverse complement.
TTAGCAGGGAGACGAGATTAAATATTTCGTCGATCTTGTTTTGGATCGGCGTCGCCGTCAGCATCAGACAGTATTTTTTCTTTAAGCTGCGGACAAACTCGTAATTTTTTGTTTTATTGTTTTTCAGTTTGTGAGCTTCATCAATAATCACCACATCGTACTGGATCGACAAAACCGTCTCTCTGTGCGGCGACCGCTTTGCCGTGTCAAGGGAGGAGACGACAACATCGCATTGCTCCCATACATAGCTTTTTTTCTGTTCAACGGCCGGAATTAAAAACTTTTCCCGAAGTTCCTTTACCCATTGCGAGACGAGCGAGGCGGGGACAAGGATTAATATTTTCTTGGCCAGCCCGCGAATCATGTATTCTTTTAATATCAGCCCCGCCTCGACTGTTTTGCCGAGGCCCACTTCATCCGCCAAGATGGCTTTTCCGTTCATCTGTTCGACCACCTTCCGGGCGACTTCGAGCTGGTGGGGAAGCGGTGTGAAGCCGGGGAGGTGGTATGGGGCCTGCAAGCCTTCAAACGTCGGAATCGCAAGCCTTTTCTGCACTTCACAGGAAAGCTGGTAAAGCTCCCAATTCGCCCACGGGCCGTCTTCATCAAGATGCTTTTTGAACTGTTCCGGCCATTCGTTGTCGAAATGAATGTCTGGTCTCATCGTCATGCCGCCTTTCTCTTCTGAGATTCAAATGTTCTTTTTTAAAAGGAAATCTTGCGTGAAAAAAACGGATTTTACTAAGAAATAAACAAAACACGAACGTTCTTATTCTGAAATAATAAATTGTTAATGGTTTTTTCTGTTGCCCAATCGTTGTGATGATGGTAGGATATTTGTAGATCATCAGTAAAAAAATCGTAAGCTTTATATAGTATGTCCATGAAAAGAAATGAATATGAGCGAATGACGGCAAGGGGAGAGACCGGCAGAGGGAAACCTAAAAGCGGCGCCGAAGGAGCAAGCTGGGGAAACAGTGAATCTCTCAGGCAAAAGAACTCTTGCTTGACGCAACTCTGGAGAGAGTTTGTATCATATTATGTTTTGCAAACCACCAAAGGGGACATCTTTGCTTTTGATGCAAAGTAAACTTTCAGGTGCCAGGACAGAGAGCCTCCAAACTGACAAAGGGGCTTCTCTGTCCTTTTTTGTGCCGTATAAAGCGGCGCAGCCATCCTGTTGATGTTGAAATCTTTCTTGTTTTCTGATGATTGGCAAACTTGTTTTTAGTTTGAAAAGCGAAGGGGGAAGCAGAATGCTTAAACGTACGCCTTTATTTGACCTTTATAAGGAATATGGCGGGAAAACGATTGATTTTGGCGGCTGGGAACTGCCAGTCCAATTTTCTTCTATTAAAGAGGAGCACGAAGCCGTCAGGACGAAAGCGGGGCTTTTTGACGTCTCACACATGGGAGAGGTCGAAATCACAGGAACGGACAGCCTTCCGTTCTTGCAAAAGCTGTTGACAAACGATGTTTCGACGCTGAAAGAAGGCGGCGCCCAGTATACGGCTATGTGCTATGAAGACGGCGGAACGATCGACGATCTCCTCGTCTATAAAAAAGCGGCCAATGTCTATATGCTCGTCATTAACGCAGCCAATATCGACAAGGACGTCGATTGGATGAACAAGCATATAAAGGGTGACGTGTCGGTTCGAAACGTATCTGACGAGATTGCGCTCCTTGCCCTTCAAGGGCCGAAGGCCGAAGCAATTTTAAAACAGGTCGCAGATCATGACCTTGCAGAATTAAAGCCGTTTATGTTCCGGGATGATGCAGCGGTTGGCAGCGTGCAGGCGCTTGTGTCCAGAACGGGATACACGGGAGAGGACGGCTTTGAGATTTACTGCCGGAATGAAGATGCAGCCTGCATTTGGAAGCTGCTCCTTGAAACGGGCAAGGATTCGGGATTGGTGCCGTGCGGCCTCGGGGCTCGGGATACGCTGAGGTTTGAAGCGAAGCTGCCGCTTTACGGACAGGAGCTCTCAAAAGACATTACGCCGATCGAAGCCGGCATCGGATTTGCCGTCAAAACGAACAAAGCCTCGGATTTCATCGGAAAAGCCGTCCTGGCAAGCCAAAAGGAACATGGAGCGGACAGAAAGCTGGTTGGCCTTGAAATGATCGATAAAGGCATTCCAAGACACGGATACGCCGTCTATTATCAAGGCGAACAAGCAGGCGAGGTGACAACCGGCACACAGTCGCCGACTTTAAAGAAAAACGTCGGCCTCGCATTGCTGAAAAAAGAAGCCTGCGCCCTCGACACCGTAGTTGAAGTGGAGATCAGAAATAAACGTTTGAAAGCCAAAATCGTGAAAACCCCATTTTACAAACGGCAGCCGTAAGTTTGCCAAGACCTTGAAAGGAGACTGAAGATGAAGCACCGTTACCTGCCAGCTACAGATCAGGATAAAAAGGAGATGCTTGAGGCAATTGGAGTCGAGAGAATCGACGAGCTATTCTCCGATATACCCGAAAGCGTCAGATTTAAAGGGGAATACCAAATTAAAAAGGCAAAGTCCGAGACGGAGCTTACAAAAGAGCTGACGAAACTCGCGGCTAAAAATAAAGATACAGTGACGTACGCCTCTTTTTTGGGAGCGGGCGTATACGATCATTACCAGCCCGTCATCGTGGATCACGTGATTTCGCGGTCGGAATTTTACACGGCCTACACACCGTATCAGCCAGAAATTTCTCAAGGGGAGCTCCAGGCGATTTTCGAATTTCAAACGATGATTTGCGAGCTGACGGGCATGGATATCAGCAACTCGTCGATGTATGACGGAGGAACGGCGTTAGCCGAAGCGGCAATGCTTGCTTCAGGACATACAAAAAAGAAAAAAATCGTCGTTTCGGAAACCGTCCATCCCGAATCGCGCGAGGTTCTAAAAACGTATGCGAAAGGACAGTACATCGATGTGGTAGAAGTCCCTTCCAAAAACGGAACAGCGGATCTTGAGGCTCTTGATGAAGCCGTCTGCGAAGATACAGCAGCAGTGATCGTCCAATATCCCAACTTTTTCGGGCGAATTGAGCCGCTGAAAGACATTAAACCGATCGCCCATAAAGGGAAAAGCATGTTCATCGTTTCCGCCAATCCGCTGGCTCTCGGGCTTTTAACACCGCCCGGGGCGTTGGGCGCTGACATCGTTGTCGGAGATGCCCAGCCGTTCGGAATCCCTGCTGCTTTCGGCGGTCCGCACTGCGGATTCTTTGCCGTCACGAAAAAATTGATGAGAAAAGTGCCTGGCCGTCTAGTCGGTCAGACGGAAGATGAAAACGGGAAAAGGGGATTCGTTCTCACCCTGCAGGCCCGCGAGCAGCATATCAGACGGGATAAAGCAACATCAAATATATGCTCCAACCAGGCGCTCAACGCGCTTGCTGCGTCAGTCGCCATGACGGCGCTCGGAAAAAAAGGCGTCAAGGAAATCGCATGGCAGAACCTGCAAAAAGCGGCTTACGCAAAAGAAGCAGCTAAACGGGCCGGTCTTGAAGTCGCGTTTGAGGGGCCGATGTTCAACGAGTTTGTCATCAGACTCAATGAACCTGTCGAAAAAGCGAATGAACGCCTGCTTGAGAAAAATATTATCGGAGGCTACGATCTCGGCGCTTCATATCCGGATTTAAAACGGCACATGCTGATCGCCGTGACAGAGCTCAGAACAAAAGAGGAAATCGATACACTCATGAATGAATTGGGGGATTGCCATGAATAATCAGGATCAATCGCTTATTTTTGAAGTATCAAAAGAAGGGCGGGTCGGCTACAGCCTTCCTGAGCTTGACGTCCCTGAAACAGATGTGACAGACGTCATTGACGAAGCGTATATCAGAGACGAACCGGCAGATCTCCCCGAAGTGTCCGAGCTTGATATTATGCGCCATTATACGGCTTTATCTAGGCGCAACCACGGAGTGGATTCGGGATTTTATCCGCTCGGTTCGTGCACGATGAAGTACAATCCGAAGATTAACGAAAAAATCGCGAGAATCCCTGGATTTTCTGCGATCCATCCGCTCCAGGATGAAGCGACCGTGCAGGGTGCGCTGGAACTTTTGTACGACTTGAGCGAGCATTTGGAAGAGATCACAGGAATGGATGAGGTCACCCTTCAGCCGGCTGCCGGCGCGCACGGCGAGTGGACCGGGCTGATGATGATCCGCGCGTTCCATGAGGCAAACGGCGATCATAAAAGGACGAAGGTTATTGTTCCTGATTCGGCCCACGGTACAAATCCGGCGTCTGCGACTGTTGCCGGATTTGAAACGGTCACCGTCAAATCGAATGACGACGGCCTTGTTGATCTGGAAGATTTAAAGCGTGTCGTAGACGAAGAAACTGCCGCGTTAATGCTGACCAATCCAAATACGCTCGGCCTTTTTGAGGAAAATATTTTAGAAATGGCTGAAATCGTCCATAGTGCCGGAGGAAAGCTGTACTATGACGGAGCGAACCTCAACGCCGTACTCAGCAAAGCAAGGCCGGGTGACATGGGATTCGACGTCGTCCATTTGAATCTTCACAAAACCTTTACGGGACCGCACGGAGGCGGAGGACCTGGGTCAGGTCCTGTCGGCGTTAAGAAGGAATTGATACCGTATTTGCCGAAGCCGGTGCTTGTGAAAAAAGACGGACGCTATACTTTTGACCATGACCGTCCGCATTCGATCGGCAGGGTGAAACCTTACTACGGAAACTTCGGGATCAATGTGAGGGCATATACGTACATTCGTTCAATGGGGCCGGACGGGCTCAAAGAAGTGACGGAAAACGCCGTTTTAAATGCGAATTATATGATGAGAAAGCTTGCTCCTTACTACGATCTGCCGTTTGACCGACACTCCAAGCACGAATTTGTGCTGTCGGGAAGGCGCCAGAAAAAGCTGGGAGTCAGAACGCTTGACATTGCAAAGCGCCTTTTGGACTTCGGCTTCCATCCGCCGACCATCTATTTCCCGCTCAATGTCGAGGAATGCATCATGATTGAACCGACAGAAACAGAGTCGAAAGAAACGCTCGATGCGTTTATCGATACGATGATCCAGATCGCAAAAGAAGCGGAGGAAACGCCTGAAGTCGTTCAGGAAGCACCGCATACAACCGTTGTGAAACGCATGGATGAAACAAAAGCTGCGCGGAAGCCCGTGCTGCGCTATGAAAAATGATAAGAAAGCCGGCGGATCGATTTCGCCGGTTTTTTTTATGTGAAAAATAATATCTTTATGTAAGCGATTTACTGATTGAATGAGAAGGATGTCTCCCGTATTAAATAGTAAATTCATCAAATTTAAAAGTAAAAATAAAAATTACTTTGCAAAACGCGATAGTTTCAATGTTTTCTAGTGAGATAATGGTTTAATTCACCTTGAAAGAAGAGGATTATGGAGCATTTAGAAGGATTCGCAAGGGTGGAGAGTGACAACGATGAATATGAAGGTATGATACAAAATGATAGCGAATATGCCGTTTGTCTCATATGTTACATAAATGTTACGGTATATTAGATTGCTTCATACGGGAGGAGAAATATGAATTCAGACGAAAAGCGAATCAAGATAAAAGTAGAAAAAGTGTCCAAAGTGTTTGGAAAGAATACAAAGAAAGCAACGCAGCTGCTTGCCGATGGCAAAACCAAAAAAGAAATTCTGAAAGAAACCGGGGCGACCGTCGGGGTGAACCAAGCAGATTTTAGCGTGTATGAAGGTGAGATATTTGTCATCATGGGTCTATCAGGGAGCGGTAAATCAACCTTGGTGCGGCTTTTAAACCGTTTGATTGAACCGACTGCAGGACATGTGCACATAGATGGTGACATGATAACAAATATGTCCAAAGACCAGCTTCGGGAAATCCGCCGAAAAAAAATCAGCATGGTCTTTCAAAAATTCGCTCTGTTTCCGCACAAAACAATTCTTGAAAACACAGAGTACGGATTGGAACTGCAAAAAGTGGATAAAAGAAAACGCCGGCTAAAAGCTATGGAATCATTAAAGCTTGTCGGGCTTGAAGGGTATGAACAGCAATATCCGGATCAGCTGAGCGGCGGGATGCAGCAGCGCGTCGGGCTTGCCCGCGCATTGACGAACGATCCGGACATTCTGCTGATGGACGAAGCGTTCAGCGCGCTTGACCCCCTGATTCGCAAGGATATGCAGGATGAACTCCTCGATTTGCATGAATCAGTAGGAAAAACGATTATTTTCATCACCCATGATCTTGATGAAGCGCTGAGAATCGGCGATCGAATCGCATTGATGAAAGACGGAAACATCGTTCAAATCGGTACGCCGGAAGAGATCTTAATGAACCCGTCGAACGAATATGTTGAAAAATTCGTTGAAGATGTCGACTTATCTAAAGTGCTGACGGCCGGCCACATTATGAAACGGGCTGAAACCGTGCGCGTAGACAAAGGGCCGCGCGTTGCACTGACGCTGATGAAAAACCTGGGGATCTCCTCGATTTATGCTGTTGACAAACACAATAGGCTCCTCGGCTCCGTCGATGCTGAAACAGCGAAGAAAGCAGCCGAAAAAAGCCAGACGCTGGAGAGCGTCATCTCAAGAGAAATCACAACCGTAGAAGAGAATGTTGTCCTGACGGATATCTTTGAATTGGTCTCGGATGCCAGCATTCCGATTGCTGTCGTCGATGAAAAACAGCGGATGAAAGGGATCATCGTCAAAGGCGCATTAATCGGAGCGCTTGCCGGAAATGACCGGTATATTAATGCTCATGAACCAGCCCATGAAGCTGTTATTCAGGAGGTGAGATAATGTTTACTTTATCATCGCTTCCCCGCATTCCTTTAGCCGATTGGATCGATCAGTTTGTTGACTGGCTGACGGTGTCGTTCGGCGGTGTATTTAACGGAATTGCCAGCGGAGTGGAATCGTTTGTTGATGAGATTGTCCAAGGGCTGGGTTTTGTTCCGCCGGTTATGTTGACCGTTATTTTTGCCGCGCTCGTCTGGCTGATCAGCAAAAGAGGCATTGCGCTGTTTACTTTAATCGGATTTTTTATCATTGATTATTTAGGATATTGGGACGCCATGCTCCAGACATTGGCGCTTGTCGTCACATCCGTTCTGATTTCTGTCATTATCGGCATTCCGGTCGGAATCTGGGGCTCCCAAAAGAAAACGGTTCGGAGAGTCGTTACGCCCATCCTTGACTTAATGCAGACAATGCCGGCATTCGTTTATTTACTTCCGGCCATCTTCTTTTTCAATATCGGGGTTGTGCCGGGTGTTGTCGCTTCCGTTATCTTTGCGATGCCTCCGACAATCCGGATGACGATCTTAGGGATCCAGCAGGTGCCTGAAGATCTGATTGAAGCTACAGAAGCATTTGGTTCAACGACAAGCCAGCGGCTCTTTAAAGTTCAGCTGCCGCTCGCGACGAAAACCATTCTGGCCGGTATCAATCAAAGCATCATGCTTGCTTTGTCAATGGTCGTTATTGCATCAATGGTAGGCGCGCCCGGACTCGGAGAAGAAGTTTACCGGGCTGTGACCCAGCTGCAAACGGGTACCGGTGTAGAAACCGGACTTGCGATTGTTATTATTGCGATCGTACTTGACCGGGTTACACAAAATATAAAATTGAAAAAGAGCAGGGGGAATGCATAATGTGGAAAAAGATAGCGGGAATCGGCACTGCAGCGGTACTCACATTGGGTCTGGCTGCCTGCGGAAGCAGCAATAATAATGAAAATGCGTCAGTAGGAGATCAAGTCAATTATAAAATTACCGGCATTGATCCTGGAGCGGGCATTATGAATGCGACGGACCAGGCGCTCAAGGACTACGATCTCAGCAAGTGGACTGTAACGTCAGGATCAAGCTCAGCAATGACAGCCGCATTGAAAAAAGCTTATGACAAAAAAGATCCGATCATCATTACGGGCTGGACGCCGCATTGGATGTTTGCAAAATACGATCTGAAATATTTAAAAGATCCTAAAGGTTCCTACGGCGATGCCGAAGAAATCCATACTGTTACGCGCAAAGGATTCAAGGACGACCATCCGGGCGCAAACAAGCTGCTCAGCCAATTCAGCTGGACAGAGGATGATATGGGAGAAGTCATGCTTGCCGTTCAGGAAGGCAAAAAACCGGAAGAAGCTGCAGCAGACTTCGTGAAAAAACATCAAGATCTAGTTAAGAAATGGACAAAAGGCGTCGATAAAGCGGACGGTGAAAAAATTAAGCTCGGCTATGTGGCATGGGACAGCGAAATTGCGAGCACGAATGTCATCGCAAAAGTTCTTGAAGACTTAGGATACAACGTTACGCTCAGCCAAGTAGAAGCAGGCCCGATGTGGACTGGCATTGCAAATGGAAGCGTCGATGCTTCACTTGCTGCATGGCTGCCGCAAACGCATAAAACATATGCTGAAAAATACAAAGGCAAATACGAAGATATCGGTACTAGCATGACAGGCGTAAAAATTGGCCTTGTCGTTCCGACATATATGAAAGATGTCAATTCAATCGAAGACTTGAAAAAATAACGAACAAAGCCGGCGAACCCATCTCGCCGGCTTATTTTTGCCGGAAAGGGATAACCGCTCATCACCCGAATCCTCCCGGATGCAAAAAAAACATCCTAAAACGTTAAACCGCTTTAGGATGCTGGACTCAACTGAAGCCTTCCATAGCAGAGACAGCTTCGGTTATTAATTTTTCGTTTTAATTTTTCCGCCCCATTTTTTGAACCCGCCTTTCAGGTTGTAAATCTCCTTACAGCCGTGTTTGCGGAGCGTTTGGGCGGCCCTTCCGCTTCTGACGTTGTTTTGGCAGTACAGGTAAACCGGTTTGTCAGGCCGGATTTCGCTTTTTCTTTGCTTAAGCTGTGAAAGCGGAATGTTTCTCGCACCCAAAATGTGGCCGCCTTCATACTCATTCGGCTCGCGCACATCGATGAGCTGCGCTTTGCGATAGCCTGCCCGGAATTCTTCTTCTGTCAAGGTTTTCATAATGCGCTGCTGATAGATGTATGAAGCGACCGCGTAGATGATGAGCGCGGCGCAAATCAAGAGAACGACAATGCTGCTGGTAGACAATCTGATCCGACTCCTTTTTGAATTCGTCCCGCCTAAGTAAGTATGCGGGAGATTTTTAACGATATGTTAAGACAAGTACTATTATAGTAAAGCCTCAGAAATCTGTCATCTGATTCGCCGAATTTATTTTCAATTTTAAGAGGGAATGGTAGACTTATTTTATACCAAAGAAAAAGAGGGTAGGTTATGGAAAAAGAAACATGGCGTTTTATCGATTCGGGACGACGGGATCCCGCTTTTAATATGGCGCTCGACGAGGCGCTCCTTTTTTGGCACAGCGAAAATAAGATTCCGCCGACCATCCGCTTTTACGGCTGGAATCCGCCAACGCTTTCAGTCGGCTATTTCCAAAATATCGAAAAGGAAATCAATCTGGATGCCGTCAAAAAACACGGTTTGGGCTTTGTGAGAAGGCCGACCGGAGGAAGAGGCGTGCTTCATGACCAAGAGCTGACCTACAGCGTCATTGTGTCTGAAGAACACCCGGAAATGCCGAAGACGGTGACGGAAGCGTACCGCGTCATCTCTGAAGGTATTCTTGAAGGCTTCAGAGAGCTGGAGCTTGATGCGTATTTCGCCATACCGAGAACGGAAAAAGAGAAACAGAGTCTGAAAAACCCGAGATCTTCCGTCTGCTTTGACGCCCCGTCGTGGTACGAGCTCGTTGTCGAAGGCAGAAAGGTCGCAGGAAGCGCCCAGACAAGGCAGAAAGGAGTCATTCTTCAGCACGGTTCGATCCTTCTTGATCTGGATGAGGACAAGCTCTTTGATTTGTTTATTTACAAAAATGACCGCCTCAGAGAGCGCATGCAGAGAAACTTCAAACAAAAAGCGGTCGCCATCAATGAGCTGACGAAAGAAAAAGTCACGATTGAAGAAGCGAGCGAAGCTTTTAAAAAAGGGTTTGAAAAAGGGCTTAACATTCATTTGGAGCCTTATGAACTGACGGAAGAGGAAACGGAATTTGTCGAAGATCTCGCCAGGACGAAGTATGCGACAGATGAATGGAATTATAGAAGGTAATCGGGTGAAAACGTTATCCTGTTGCTTGTTTTTTGCATGCACATAGTGTAAACTTGTTATGATTTGAATAGGTGTAATTTGGAGGGATTCGATGACAACACCGAGTATGGAAGATTACATAGAACAAATTTATATGCTGATTGAAGAAAAAGGATATGCAAGAGTCTCAGATATAGCCGAAGCTCTGGCCGTCCATCCCTCCTCGGTTACAAAAATGGTTCAAAAACTCGATAAAGACGAATATTTGATTTATGAAAAGTATCGCGGCCTCGTGCTGACGCCTAAAGGAAAGAAAATAGGCAAGCGTTTAGTATACAGACATGAATTATTGGAGCAGTTTTTACGAATCATTGGTGTTGACGAAGAGAAAATTTATGATGATGTTGAAGGAATCGAACATCATTTAAGCTGGAACAGCATTGACCGTATCGGAGATCTTGTGCAGTATTTTGAAGACGACAGCAAAAGAATCGACGATTTGAGAAGCGTCCAAAAAAGAAACGAACAGGAAAATCAATAAAAGCCGCCGGGTAACGGCGGTTTCAGATTGTTGACAAATCCCAAAACGACTTTTTGTTTTGGGATTTTGTCATCCCTTTCAGCGTTATTGAAAACCCTTGCAGTCTAGGAAGGCCGAGCATCGGAGCGGAGCGAATGTTGGAATTCGTGAGCACCGACGCGCAGGCCTGACAACGAATGCGAGGGTTTGTCGACACGCTGAAGCCGCTGGGTAACGGCGGTTTTTTTCTTTTCGTATCATTTTTTCCGGATGCCGCTCGTTGTCTCATGGTCTTTTTTTTCTGTCCGTTTCTTAAAATGATGTAGAGCCATCTTTTAAGGGGGGGAGATCGCGATGTACATCGACGGGGTTTTTTCAGGCGGCGGCATGAAAGGGGTTGCGCTTGTGGGAGCATACGAAGCGCTTGAAAAACGGGGCTTCCGATTTAAAAGGCTGGCCGGAACGAGCGCCGGTTCGATCATTGCCTCATTTATCGCGGCCGGCTATACAAGCGCGGAGATCCGCCAAATGATGGAGGAATTAAATGAAAGCGAGCTCCTTGACCCGAGGTTTTCACTCTTGCCTTTGAAATTGCTGCAATGGGCATCGATTTATTGGCGGCTCGGTTTATATAAAGGAGATAAATTGGAAAACTGGATTTCCGAAAAGTTGAAAGCGAAGGGCATTTCAGTGTTCGGGGATCTTGAACAGGGAAAGCTGAAGTTGATCGCTTCCGACTTATCGAACGGCAAGATGCTTGTGCTGCCTGACGATTTAAACAGGTACGGTTTGAATCCAGGGCGATTTTCCGTCGCCAGGGCGGTCCGGATGAGCTGCAGCATCCCTTATTTTTTTGAGCCGGTGAAGCTCAAGTCACCTCTCGGAATCAGCGTCGTCGTAGACGGCGGAGTTCTGAGCAATTTTCCGATGTGGCTGTTTACAACAGAAAAAAAACGGCCGGTATTGGGCATCACGCTGATGCCCAATGAAAAAGAGAGGCCGAAGAAAACGATTAAAAATGCGTTCGAGCTGTTCGGGGCGCTGTTTGAGACGATGAAAGAGGCGCATGACGCCAGGCACATTGCCACGAAACATGAGCGGAACATCATTTTTTTGCCTGTTGAGGAAGTTTTGTCGACTGAATTCGCGATGTCGGCAGAAAAAAAACTAGCTCTAATCGAGCTAGGAAAAAAACGAACAGAATTATTTTTGAAACAGTGGACGTTTTAAAAGAAAGCCCTGTTTTTCTTTTTGCTTTTTTTGCCTTCAATCACTGTCAGCTGGGTCTGGCTTTTTTTCTTCACCAATACCGGCTTCGATTTATTGATAGACGGTACGCTTCTCAGGTGATTGACCCTGCCTTTTACAGAGCGTTTTTTATGATCCTGAAAACGCTTGTTGGATTGTTTGGCTGCTTTCTTAAAAGCGGCTCCCTCACTGCCCATATTGCGATTGGAAATGCGCCTGATCACGAAATAAATGATGGCGCCGACCGCGGCAAAAACAAGCAAGTATTGGAGCAGGCGGCCCGGACTTGTGACGGCGAAATAAACAAACCCAAAAATTCCAAACGCAATAATTAAAGCTGAGACAGGATGTACGCGTTGCTTCATAACTGTCCACCTCCCAAAAAATTAACCAATTCGTTACATTACATTACGATATTAGAAGGTTCCTTCTGTTCGTCCTCTGCTTTGGTTTCCATATGAAGAAGCTCATTGAAGCTTGCGATTGCCACTTCCACCTGATCGTCAGACGGCTCTTTCGTTGTTAAAAGCTGCAGCCATAAGCCCGGGTAGCCGAGCGCCTTCAATACAGGGATGTCTCTCAGTTTGTTTGTCAGCTGCAGGACTTCAAATGAAATGCCGAGAACGACGGGTATCAGTGCGAGTCTATTCAAAATACGAACCCAGAGAGGGTCAGTAGGAACAAGCAAGTAAACAAACATGCCCACGATGACGGTGAATAGAATAAAGCTGCTTCCGCAACGGTAGTGCAGTCTTGACTGCCGCTGAACGTTTTCAACCGTGACCGGCAGATTTTGCTCGTAACAGTTTATGACCTTGTGTTCTGCTCCGTGATATTGAAAAACTCTTTTAATAAAAGGAGTGCATGATATAGCGTAAATATAGCTTAGGAGAAGGAGCAGCTTAAAGAAGCTTTCGATCATAATCTGCGCGACGTCCGACTGAAAGACCGGACGGGTGAGCTCCGCTAAAAAAACGGGCACGAGCGTAAAAATAAACTTGCCGAACAAAAAAGACAGGACGCCGACTGCGGCGAGACCAAAAATCATTGTCAGATTGGACGGCTTCTCTTCTTTCAATTGATCGTCTAAAGAAGGGTCGAGGTCATAGCGTTCGCTCGAAAAATTCAAGTGCTTGGTGCCGTTAGCGCTCGCTTCAACAATCGCGATAATCCCTCTGAGAAAAGGAATTTTCTTTAATTTTTCAAGCGTCGGATTGGTTTTCCGAGGCAGCTTGAAAAATTCAATGCTTCCGTCTTTTCTGCGGATCGCGGTTACATAATGGCGCCTGCCGCCGAACATGACGCCTTCGACGACAGCCTGCCCTCCGTATGCGGGCTGTTTTGTTTGATTTGACATTTGCATCAACCTATCTGTATCAATCTATGAGTACATTAACCATTTCCTTACACCTATTGTACAGGAAAAACGCTGAAACCTCTAGATTGACGGGCTCAAAAATTTAAGAAATTCGAACCTCTTACAAAGCCAAATCTAATTAAAGTATTCCCTTTTTCATGCTTTTTACACTCGGATTTTAAAAATCTGGGAAAGCTGATGTTGCCGCGGCTGTTTTTGGACATACTGGAAATGGAGGTGATCTGGACTGTATGGGTAATGAAGACAATCAAAAACAGCCGGAAGAGCTTGAGCAGAATAAGCGTGAAACCCCGATGACTTTCACCGGAAGGGTGATCATGACTGGCTTTGTCGGCGGAGTGCTCTGGAGTGCACTCGGTGAGCTGGCGTACCTTTTTAAGTTCTCCGAGGTCAATGCGAACATGATTCTCCAGCCTTTTGTCATCGGCGACTGGAAAAACGGATTTCTCGGAACGTTTATCAGCATACTCTTGATCGGAGTGATTTCCATCGGGGCTGCCTTGCTTTACTACGGCACTTTGAAGCAGGTCAGAGGCATGTGGGCAGGCATTGTCTATGGAGCCGTTTTGTGGGCTGTCGTGTTTTACCTGTTCAATCCGATGTTTCCCGATGTTCAGACAGTGGCTGAATTAAAGAGGGAAACGATTGTGACGACGCTGTGCATTTATCTGCTTTACGGTTTATTCGTCGGCTATTCCATTTCGTTTGAATACAATGAGCTCAATTCTGAAAAACTGACGCGCGCCCTTGGAGAAACAAGAGAATAGTGCCTGATCAGGAAGCAATATGATAAAATGTTCACTGTAAGTGGACATTTTTTTGCGTGATGAGAAGGGGGAGGCAGAGTTGCCGCATATTTTAATTTTGAACGGACCGAATTTAAACCGGCTTGGAAAACGCGAACCCGATGTATACGGGACAGACACATTAACCGATTTGGAACAAAGACTTTTTCAATTTGCCGAAGGCATTCAGACAGAATTGACTTTTTTTCAGTCAAACCACGAAGGGGACCTGATTGATGCTCTTCATGAGGCAGAGGAGCAATACGATGGAATCGTCTTGAATCCGGGGGCTTTCTCGCATTACAGCTATGCCCTCCGCGATGCGGTGGCTGCAATCAGCATACCGGTGATTGAGGTTCATCTTTCAAATCCTCATGCAAGGGAAGAGTTCCGGCACCGCTCGGTCATCGCTCCGGTTGCAAGAGGCCAGATCACCGGACTCGGCTTTGAAGGTTATAAGCTGGCCATCTCTTATTTTATGAACACAAATAACAAATAGGGGGACTAGTGGACAATGAAACTAAACAAATTGAGAGAGCTTTTCGGCGGTTTAGGCATTGACGGTATATTGGTGACGAGCGGCGTTAATTTGCGGTACATCACCGGATTTACCGGATCTTCAGGACTGGCGGTCATCTCAGACGATCAAGCAGTCTTTATTACGGATTTCCGCTATACAGAACAGGCGAAGGATCAAATCAAAAGCTTTGACATCGTTCAGCATGCCGGCGGAATCGTTCAAAAGACCGCCGAAGTGATCAAAGAGATGGGGATAAACAAAATCGGTTTTGAACAGGATAAAATGACATACGGAACGTATGCCGCCTACAAAGAGCAGCTTGGCGCAGCTGAACTCGTTCCCGTTTCTCAATCTGTGGAAAAGTTGCGCTTGATTAAGTCAAGTGAAGAGATTAAGATATTAAAGGAAGCTGCAAAGATTGCAGATGATGCATTCAGCCATATTCTGACGGTCATCAAGCCCGGCATCACCGAAATTGAAGTCGCCAATGAGCTCGAGTTTTACATGCGGAGCCAGGGAGCCGATCATTCGTCCTTCGATATGATCGTGGCGTCAGGCGTACGCTCAAGTCTGCCGCACGGAGTGGCAAGCGGCAAAGCGATCGAGAAAGGCGACCTTGTGACGCTGGACTTTGGGGCTTACTATAAAGGTTACTGCTCGGACATTACGCGTACAGTCGCGGTAGGAGAGCCGGATGATGAGCTGAAACGCATTTATCAAACCGTGTTTGAGGCGCAGGCTATCGGCATGCGGAGCATCAAGCCGGGAATCACCGGGAAACAGGCTGACGCATACACAAGGGACTACATATCTTCACAAGGCTACGGCGATTATTTCGGCCATTCAACAGGCCATGGCCTCGGCATGGAAGTTCATGAAAGTCCGGCGCTTTCAGCACGTTCTGACCAGATGCTTGAAAAAGGCATGGTTGTAACGGTTGAACCGGGAATTTACATACCGGGCAAAGGCGGGGTCAGGATAGAAGATGATATTGTCCTGACAGAGGAAGGAAACGAATCCCTTACCCATTCCGCGAAAGATTTAATTATTTTATAATCCGTTTGATTGGAGCAATAGGAGGATAATCATGATTTCAGTAAACGATTTTCGCACAGGTTTAACGATTGAAGTAGACGGAGGGATTTGGCGCGTTGTTGACTTCCAGCACGTTAAGCCGGGAAAAGGCGCGGCATTTGTCCGCTCAAAATTGAGAAATCTTCGCACAGGTGCGATTCAGGAAAAAACATTCCGCGCAGGTGAAAAAGTGGCCCGCGCCCAAATTGAAACAAAAACGATGCAGTACTTGTATGCCAACGGCGATCAGCACGTTTTTATGGATACGACATCTTACGAGCAGCTTGAGCTGAACGAGAAGCAAATCGAACACGAGCTCAAATTCCTGCTTGAAAATATGTCTGTTCAGATCATGATGTATCAGACAGAGACGATTGGAATCGAACTTCCGAACACGGTCGAACTGAAAGTTGTTGAAACAGAACCGGGCATTAAAGGCGACACAGCCTCAGGCGGAACAAAACCAGCAAAAACAGAAACAGGCCTTGTCGTCAACGTGCCATTCTTCGTAAACGAAGGAGATACGCTTGTTGTCAATACTTCTGACGGTTCTTACGTATCAAGAGCATAAAGGTAACAGCGGGAAAGAGCCGGCTTCATTGAAGCCGGCTCTTTTTTTGCTGTCTGAAATCTTTTACCTCTCACATGCCAAATAGAAAAATCGGAAGACTACTTTTTCAAAGGAGAGCATAGAGTGTAAAAAAAGAGGAAGTGTTACTGGAGGTTTAAGATCATGAAGCTTTTCTTTGGACAAGTCAATCCGACGGTTTTGACAATGGCGGCGTTAAGGGTGGTATCATCTTTGATCGAACTGACGGCGGCTGTTGTGATGCTTTTGACAAACGACGTCAGAAAAGCTGTGGCGGTCAACAGCGTACTGGCCATGGTCGGGCCGCTCATCTTTATTATTACAATGACAATCGGCATCTATCAGATTGCAGGGCAGCTTTCTTACGCAAAGCTGATTTTGATCTTTATGGGAGTGGTTTTGATCATCGCGGGGATCTATAAATAGCGACACATGATAAGAGAGGGCGACTTGTCATAATGTCTTCCTTTGATCATACATTTTTATAGAAGACAAGCAAAAAGAGGAGGGAGTGTTTTTGCACCACATCACAGAGATTCTCCCCGATACGATCAAACGCGCGCTCAGCGGTCTTGGCGACCATGAAATCGATCAGATAGAAGAAATTCGGGTTCGGACAAGTCGTCCGCTGGAACTGGTGAACAAAGGAAAGCCGCGCTTTCTCCCTTATGTGGCGACGCCTGAAGACTCGGCGCTTCTTTTAAACAGATTGGGAAATTACAGCATGTATACACTGGAAGAGGAATTGAAAAAAGGATATGTCACGATCAGAGGCGGACACCGCGTGGGGCTTGCCGGCCGGGTTGTCGTCGAAAACGGGGCCGTCAAAGGAATCAGAGAAATATCATCATTTAATATTCGCATTGCCAAAGAAAAAATCGGCATTTCCAAACCGTATGTCCCCCATTTATTTCAAAACTCGTGGCTGAACACGCTGATTATCGGTCCGCCGCAAACCGGAAAAACAACACTGCTCAGAGACCTCGCCAGGCTGATCAGTTCGGGAAGCGGCAACGCCCCTGCCAAAAAAGTGGGGATTGTTGACGAAAGGTCTGAAATCGCAGGCTGTGTAAACGGCATACCGCAATATCGGCTCGGCGACCGGGCAGACATCCTTGACGCCTGTCCAAAAGCGGAAGGGCTGATGATGATGATCAGATCGATGAGTCCGGAGGTAATGATCGCCGATGAGATCGGGAGAATGGAAGACGCAGAAGCGCTCTTGGAAGCGGTCCACGCGGGGGTGACTGTCATCGTTTCGGCTCACGGCTACACATATGCAGATCTCGCCAGGCGTCCATCATTGAAAATGCTTCAAGAGCACCGGGTTTTTGAGCGAATCGTGGAACTTTCCAGAAAGAACGGTCCCGGCAGCCTGAGCCGCATCCTAAATGGGAACGGAGAGCCGCTCGGGGCAGCAAAGAGGATGTTATCATGCTGAAGCTTTTAGGTGCCGTGCTTATTTTGGCAGCAGCCACATGGACAGGATTTGAAATGGCGAAGCCTTTCAGGGAAAGGCCGAAGCAAATCCGCCAGCTGTTGGCCGCTTTGCAGTCTTTGGAGGCTGAAATCATGTACGGGCATACACCGCTCCGTCAGGCATCAAAACAGATCGCACACCAGCTTACCGAGCCGGTAGCCTCTTTGTTTCAGACATTTGCAGAACAGCTTGAAAAAGGCAGCGCTTCAGCAGGGACGGCATGGGAAGACAGCCTGGAGAAAGTATGGCCCGAAACGGCTCTTAAAAAGAAAGAATACGAGATTTTACGGCAATTCGGCGAAACGCTGGGCCGTCATGATCTGATTTCTCAGCAAAAACATATCAAACTGGCGTTAACCCATTTAGAGACAGAGGAAGCTGAAGCAAATCTCGCCCAGGCGAAAAATGAAAAAATGGTCAAAAGCCTTGGATTTTTGACGGGACTGCTACTGATTCTTCTATTGATGTAATGAAGAGGGGAGCATACACGAAATGGGAGTAGACGTAAATATTATTTTTCAAATTGCCGGCGTCGGGATCGTCGTCGCTTTTCTTCACACCATACTGGATCAAATGGGGAAGAAGGAATATGCCCAATGGGTCACGCTTTTAGGATTCATTTATATATTGTTCATGGTGGCAACTGTTGTCGATGATCTATTCCAAAAGATAAAAGCTGTCTTTCTATTTCAAGGATAGGGGGGCTCACTCATTGAAATCGTTCAAATCGTAGGACTGGGAATGATCGCCACCTTCCTCAGCTTGATTGTGAAAGAGCAAAAACCGACGTTTGCTTTTTTGATTGTCGTTTTTGCCGGCTGCACGATTTTTTTATTCTTAGTAGATCAGGTCTACGAAATCATTCGGATGATTGAAAAAATAGCTGCCAATGCCAACATCAACATGATGTATGTCGAAACGATTTTGAAGATTATCGGGATTGCTTATATTGCGGAGTTTGGCGCCCAGCTGACAAAGGATGCCGGACAGGGTGCGATTGCTTCGAAGATCGAATTGGCAGGCAAAATCCTCATCTTAGTCATGGCTGTGCCTATTTTAACCGTGATTATCGAAACGATCATCGGACTCATCCCTTCCATGTCTTAGTCAGAAAGGAGGATTTCCTGAGTGAAGCGTTTTCTGTTCTGGCTCTTGGTCATCGGAATCGTATGCTTTGGAGCGCATAATGTACAAGCTTCGCCAAAAGAAGCGGAGCCGGCTGGGGAAACCGCTGCAGAAGAATCGGCAGAAGCCATTGCAAGAGAGCAGGCTGAAGGTTTGGAACTAGACCGGGTCGGGGAGTTCTGGAACAACATTTTGACAGAGTATGGGGGACACCTTCCCGAAAGTCAAAAAGGAAGCCTGCTTGAATTTGTCAAAGGAGAAAAGCACTTTTCGCCTGAGGAATGGGGCAAAGCGCTGTTTTCCTACTTGTTCCATGAAGTGCTGGCTAACGGGAAACTGCTGGGGACGCTGATCCTGTTGACCATCTTCTGCGTCCTGCTTCAGCTTTTGCAAAACGCGTTTCAACAAAGCACCGTCAGCAAAGTGGCGTATGCAATTGTCTACATGGTGCTGATTATTCTTGCGCTCAACAGCTTTCGGGTTGCCGTCACATATGCGAATGAAGCGATTCAGACGATGACAAGCTTTATCCTGTCGCTCGTACCTCTGCTTCTGGCGCTGATGGCGACTTCGGGGGGAGCCGCCTCAGCCGCATTCTTTCATCCGGTCATTCTTTTTCTCATGAACACGAGCGGCTTGTTTATCCAATATATCGTGTTGCCGCTTTTATTTTTATCAGCGATTTTAAGCATTGTCAGCACGATGACGGACCAATATAAAGTCACACAGCTGGCCCAGCTCCTCAGAAATGCGGCGATCGGCACGCTGGCTGCATTTTTGACCGTATTCCTCGGTGTCATCTCGGTTCAGGGCGCCTCAGCCGCAGTGACGGACGGCATTACTTTGCGGACGGCAAAATTCATTACCGGAAACTTCATCCCCGTATTGGGCCGCATGTTTACCGAAGCGACAGACACGGTGATCAGCGCGTCTCTCCTGCTGAAAAACACCGTCGGGATACTCGGTGTGGCAATCTTAATTTGCATCGCAGCCTTTCCCGCGATCAAAATCCTTTCCCTCGCGCTCATATACAAAATTGCCGCGGCGGTTCTCCAGCCTCTCGGAGGCGGCCCGGTTATCAGCTGCCTGGATGTCATCAGCAAAAGCGTCATCTACATTTTCGCGGCCATGGCCATCGTTTCGCTGATGTTTTTCTTAAGCTTAACCGTGATCATTACAGCGGGGAATCTGACGATGATGATGAAGTAGGGAGGGATGAGATGGAATTTCTGACAGAGTGGCTCACGAATATTATTCTATTTATTCTGATGGCGATCGTCATCGATATGCTTCTGCCGAATTCGAGCATGCAAAAATACGCGAAAATGGTGATCAGCCTGCTCTTGATCGTTGTAATACTGAACCCGATCTTCTCTTTATTCAGGACAGATCCGGATGTGATTTTTGAGAAGCTTACAAAAAACGGACAAGTTCAGTCAAACGAAATAAAAAATCAGCTGAATTCAGAAAAAAAAGAAATACAAGCCTCACAACAAGCATATATCTTAGAACAGATGGCTGTTCAATTGGAAAAGAACGCAGAGGGCAGGTTTACAAGCGACAAATACAAGATAGACCGAGTCGAGGTCTCTTCTGACAGCCAGCTGAAAACAGAGAAAGACCTCAGTAAGCATGCGGAAGTCTCGGTATTCTTGAAACCAGCATCGGAAAAAACGGTCCAAGCCGTCGCTCCTGTCGAGATCAATACGGACCGGAGCTACCAGTCCATGCAGGAAAGAGAAAAGAAAGAGACGGGGGAAGTCAGAGAACAGCTAGCAGGCATCTGGGAAATAAGCCCCGACAAGATTACAGTTCATATCGAAGGGGGAGAACGAAGCGGCAATGAATAAAAGAACCTGGATCGAAAAGCTGATCGGCCACCTGCTCCCGAAAGACGAGAAAGGCGGAAAAAAGCTGACGAAATATCACTACTTTCTGCTGCTTTTTGTTCTCGGCGTTTCCTTCATGCTCGTCAGCCAGATCTTCTCTTCCGAACCTTCCCAAGAGCCAGCGGCAGATCAGCCGGCGGCTTCACAAAAAGCTACGTCTGAAAGCACCGTACAGAGCGGTGAAGGAGAAAAAGAAGTGTTCAAGCCCGCCTCAGATGACAAACCGAAGGAATCGATCCAAGATTACGAACAGGAATATGAAAATCAGCTCAAAGACATATTGGAAACCATCATCGGCGTTGAGGACGTGTCAATCGTCGTCAATGTTGATGCAACCTCATTGAAAATATTCGAGAAAAACAGAAAAACCCAGGAAACTTCAACGAATGAGACAGATAAACAGGGAGGCAAGCGGACGGTGTCTGAAATGTCTTCAGACGAAGAAATCGTCATCATCAAAAACGGAGATAAAGAGACGCCTGTCGTCGTTCAGACGAAAAAGCCCGATATCAGGGGTGTTCTCGTTGTCGCTCAGGGAGTCGACAACGTTCAAATAAAAAAGACCATTATTGAAGCAGTGACAAGGGTTCTTGATGTTCCGAGCCACCGCGTCGCTGTTGCCCCTAAAAAAATGAAGGAGGATTCATAAATGATGCTGAAAAAACAAACGGTTTGGCTTTTAACCATGTTAAGTCTCGTCGTTGTACTGAGTGTCTACTACATTATGTCGCCCGAAGGAGAAAATGTCGTCACGGTTGATGACAAGGAACAAGTTGCCGCTGAAAAAGAAAAACCGATGAAAGAAGAGCCTGCCAAGGATGGCAAAGATGATACCGCGCCTGCTAAAGACAAAACTGAAGGGAAAGATACAAAAGATAAAGAAACGTCTGCGAGTGAGCAGAACGGAGAGGTTGTCACAGAGGAATCATCGGGTGATGAAGATTTATTCACAACATACCGCATGGAAATGGACGATCAGCGCAGCAGGGAGAGGGAGGAATTAACCGAAATCGTCAGAAGCGATAAAGCGACGGCAAAAGAAAAAAGCGAAGCTTACGACAAGATGACAGAGCTCAGCGAAGCTGAAGGAACGGAAAAGACCCTTGAAACCCTCATCAAAACAAAAGGCTATAAAGACGCCTTGGTCAACGCCGACGGCGATAAAGTCAATATTACGGTGAAGGCGAAGGAGCACTCGAAAGCCGCTGCCACCGATATCATCGACATCGTCGCAAAAGAAGTGAAAAACTTAAACGATGTGGCTGTAACGTTCGAGCCAGCAGATTAAACCTATCCCGCTTGCAAAAAGCGGGATTTTTTTATGCCTAAGGCCCCTGTTGGTGCAGGGCGTCCATGATTGTAGTTGAATTCGGCATTCCTCTCCTGTAAGATGAATATAGTATGTACTTTTAGTACTAACTGATAAATGCGTAAAATCTTTTTCATTAGGAGTGCGATAGCATGTTAAACATTGATGAAATCAGACAGTTGATAAAATTAATTGATGAATCTTCGATAAATGAATTTACATACGAAAACGAAGGATCGAAGGTTGAACTGAAAAAACAAAGCGGAACCGTGCAAACCATTCAGCAAGTGGCTGCGGCGCCTGTTCAGGCACCGGCTCCGGAAGCTCAGGCCAAGCAAGCGCCTGTTCAGGATGCGCCTGCAAAAGAAGAAGCGGCAAAAGAAGGCGGAAACTTCCACAAGATCACCTCTCCGATGGTTGGAACGTTTTATGCATCTTCTTCGCCTGAAGCCGACCCTTACGTAACAGTCGGCTCGAAGGTAACAGAGTCCTCTGTCGTCTGCATTGTGGAAGCGATGAAGCTCTTCAATGAGATCGAAGCCGAAGTGAAAGGCGAGATCGTTGAAGTATTAGTTGAAAACGGCCAGCTGGTTGAATACGGACAACCTTTATTTTTAGTAAAAGCAGAGTAAGGAGCAATAAGATGATCAAAAAGCTATTAATTGCGAACAGGGGAGAAATTGCTGTCAGGATTATCAGAGCTTGTAAAGAACTGGGGATTGAAACGGTAGCCGTCTTTTCCGAGGCCGACAGAGAGGCGCTCCATGTTCAGATGGCTGATGAAGCATTTTGCATCGGACCTAAGCTTTCAAAAGACAGCTACTTGAATATAACGAACATCGTCAGCGTCGCCAAAATGACCGGTGCTGATGCGATTCACCCCGGCTACGGCTTCCTGGCAGAAAACGCCGATTTTGCCGAGCTTTGCGAAGAGGTAAATGTAACCTTTGTCGGGCCGACAGCAGACGCGATTTCCAAGATGGGGACAAAGGATGTTGCAAGGGAAACAATGCAGCAGGCCGGTGTTCCGATCGTACCGGGCTCCAAAGGAATTATTGAAGATATTGAAGATGCGGTTTCATTGGCCCGCGATATAGGGTATCCTGTCATTATAAAGGCAACTGCCGGGGGCGGCGGAAAAGGAATCAGGGTCGCCCGGACGGAAGAAGAGCTGATCAACGGCATTAAAATCACTCAGCAGGAAGCTGCCACCGCTTTCGGCAACCCGGGTGTGTACATTGAAAAATACATTGAAGATTTCAGACACGTCGAAATCCAAGTGCTTGCAGACACACACGGAAACACGATTCATTTGGGGGAACGCGACTGCTCAATCCAAAGAAGGCTCCAAAAGCTGCTTGAAGAAACCCCTTCACCTGCTCTGGATGAAGGAATCAGGGAGCAGATGGGGCAGGCCGCTGTCAAAGCGGCTGAAGCCGTGAAGTACACGGGAGCGGGAACGGTAGAATTTATTTACGATTACCGCGAGCAGAAGTTCTACTTTATGGAAATGAACACGCGCATTCAGGTTGAGCATCCGGTAACAGAGATGGTGACGGGCGTTGATTTGATTAAAGAGCAGATCAGAGTGGCGTCAGGCGAAAAATTAACCCTCACCCAGGATGAAGTCACCTTTAACGGATGGGCAATCGAATGCCGGATTAATGCGGAAAACCCTGAGAAAAACTTCATGCCTTCTCCGGGAAAAATCGAGATGTATCTGCCTCCGGGAGGGCTCGGCGTCAGAGTGGACTCCGCGGCTTATCCGGGATACTCGATTCCCCCTTATTACGACAGCATGATTGCCAAAGTCATCACTTACGGAAAGACGAGGGAAGAAGCTGTTTCAAGGATGAAAAGAGCGCTGAGCGAATTCGTCATCGAAGGCGTTCATACGACGATACCGTTCCATCTGAAGCTGCTTGAGCACGAAACATTCGTAAGCGGAGAATTTAATACGAAGTTTTTAGAAATATATGATGTAATGGGGTCGTAATTTTAACGGAGGTGAACATATTGAAAGACGACAACAGCTTATTGGAAATGAGCCATGAAGACAATCATTTGGGAAAAGTGGAAATCGCTCCGGAAGTGATTGAAGTCATTGCCGGAATCGCAGCTTCCGAAGTTGAAGGCGTAGCTGAAATGCGCGGCAATTTTGCGACAGGTGTCGTAGAACGGTTTGGAAAAAAGAATCACGGCAAAGGCGTCAAAGTTGATTTGTCCGATGACGGAATTATCATTGATGTTTATTGCGTGATGATGTTTGGCGTGTCGATTCCTAAAGTTGCGAATGCCGTTCAGGATAATATCCGCCAGACGCTTCTCAATATGACAGCTCTTTCGATTAATGAAATCAATATTCACATCGTTGGCATTCAATTCGATTCAAAAACGCACGAGGTGGAAATCGATCAAGAGATGTAGTGCGGTGAAGTGGAAGAACCAAGGGGAATGACGGCCCTTTGGTTTTTTCATGTTCCGTTTTAAAAAATGACGTTTAAAAGCATCTTTCCGCCGATATCGATCAAAAATAAGATGAACCGGAGAGTTTGTTGAGAAGTTCGAAAAACGAATGATAATAAACGATTGTTCCTTATTATTCGGTTATTGACGATAAAACCGCGATTTTTGCATGCGGAAAGACTAAAAATATGATATGATCTCTTTGTGGCTTAAACGGCAAGCAGCAAAGAGGGTAAAAGGAGAAAAAGAAAGAATGAAAAGAAGAACAGCAAGAGAAAAGGCTTTGCAGTCACTATTCCAGATTGATGTCAGTGATATAGAACCGAATGAAGCGATGCAGCATGCCTTGGACGGGCAGGAAAGCGATGCTTTTTTCGAACAGCTCGTTTACGGGGTCTTAGAGAACAAAGAGAAAATCGATGAGATGATCAAGCGGCATCTCGTCAATTGGAAGCTTGACAGGCTGGCGAATGTCGACCGCGCGATTTTGCGTTTGTCCGCCTACGAAATGATCTTTTTAGATGACATACCTGTCAACGTCTCTATGAATGAAGCGATTGAACTGGCAAAGCAATTTGGTGATGACAAGTCGGCGAAGTTTGTAAACGGTGTTCTTTCTAACATTAAATCCGATCTTGAATAATCTAGGAGGAGAGCAAATGACAGCAACCATCATCGACGGGAAAGAAACAGCAAAGGAAAAGCGCGGGCAGCTGGCCAAGGAAGTTGAAGAGCTGAAAAAACAAGGAGTTACCCCGGGACTGGCCGTTATTTTAATTGGTGATGATCCGGCGTCTCTTTCATATGTACGGGGAAAGAAAAAAGCAGCTGAAGCAATGGGGATTCGTTTTCAGCTGGATCATTTCGATGCAAGCTTCACTGAACAGGAGCTTCTTGAAGTGATTGACCAGTACAATCAAAATGACGACTTTCACGGAATTCTTGTCCAGCTGCCTCTTCCGGATCATATTTCCGAACAAGCGGTGATCGAGAGAATATCCCCTGAGAAAGATGTTGACGGTTTTCATCCATTAAACGTAGGGAAGATGCTGCTTGGCGAAGATACGTTTCTGCCTTGCACGCCTGCGGGGATCGTGGAGCTTTTAAAGAAAACCGAGATTGACCTGTCGGGAAAAGAGGTTGTTGTCGTCGGACGAAGCAATATCGTCGGAAAGCCGGTAGGGCAGCTGCTCTTGAACGAAAACGCAACCGTTACGTACTGCCATTCAAGAACGGCCGACATTACGGCTCATACAAAAAAAGCCGACATTCTGATTGTCGCTGTCGGAAAGGCGAATTTCATCAAAGCGGATCAAATTAAAGAGGGAGCCGTCGTCATCGATGTCGGCGTCAACCGCCTTGACAACGGAAAGCTCGCC
Organism: Bacillus sp. FSL R7-0646; assembly: GCF_037969865.1. Classification (NCBI taxonomy): domain Bacteria; kingdom Bacillati; phylum Bacillota; class Bacilli; order Caryophanales; family Bacillaceae; genus Bacillus; species Bacillus sp. FSL R7-0646. The sequence goes on along the minus strand of NZ_CP150217.1, from coordinate 2,494,568 downwards.
GGTGATGTCGATTTTGAAGAAGCGAAGGAAAAGGCTTCCTATATTACACCTGTACCGGGCGGTGTCGGTCCGATGACGATTACAATGCTGGCCCACAACACGGTTAAATCAGCGAAGCGTACAATTCAACTTTAATGTACAGCCGTTCATCCGCCTGGTCTCGCGCCGGCGGATGAACGTTCTTGTGCCTTCTTAGAAAGGAGACTGTGCCATGAGTGAAATATCATTTGTCACGGTCACGGCTTTGACAAAATATATTAAGCGCAAATTTGACGTGGACCCTCATCTTGAAGATATTTGGATCAAGGGCGAGCTGTCAAATGTTAAAATACATAGCAGAGGCCATATTTATTTCACACTGAAAGATGATAACGCCCGCATCCAATCCGTCATGTTCGCCAGACAAAACAGGAATCTCGCCTTTACCCCTGAAAACGGGATGAAAGTATTGGTGAGAGGCGGCATTTCGGTATATGAACCGAGCGGCAGCTATCAGCTTTATGCAAAAGAAATCCAGCCGGACGGCATAGGTGCGCTTCATCTCGCGTATGAGGAACTTAAGAAAAAGCTATCGCAAGAAGGCTTATTTGATGAAAAATACAAGAAACCCATCCCCGCGTTCCCATCCGTCGTCGGTGTTGTCACGTCTCCAACTGGAGCGGCTGTACGCGATGTGATCACCACCATTAAAAGAAGATATCCCCTTGTAAAAGTGATCGTCCTTCCTACGCTCGTTCAAGGAGTAAACGCGGGCGAGTCCATCGTAAGCAGCATTGAAGAGGCTAACCGCAGAGACTTATGCGATGTATTAATCGTCGGTCGAGGAGGAGGATCGATCGAAGAGCTGTGGGCATTTAACGAAGAGGCCGTCGCCAGGGCCATTTTTTCTTCTGACATTCCGATCATTTCTGCCGTCGGGCATGAAACGGATTTTACAATCAGCGATTTTGTCGCCGATTTGCGCGCGGCAACCCCGACAGGAGCGGCCGAACTGGCCGTACCTAATATGCTTGATTTGCTGGAGCGTCTGAAAACGCTCGAAGCGAGAATGACAAAATCGATGCAGCAGGACTTAAAAAAGCGGCAGGAGCGGGTGAAAAACCTTCAGTCCTCCTATGCCTTCCGATACCCGAAGCGGCTATATGCCCAAAAGGAACAGGAATTCGACCTGATATTCGACCGTTTCCAAAAACAGCTGGCGATGACCGTCGACCGCAAAAAACAAAAACTGAACGAACAGACATACAAGCTGGAGATGCTTCATCCCGAGGAGCAGCTTAAACAAGCGCGAAAAAGGCATGAAGAGCAAACAGTCCGGCTGAAGCGGAATATGAAAGTGCAGCTGAAGCAGATTCACTCGCAGTTTCAAACGGTTCTTGGTAAACTGAATGCATTAAGCCCTCTCCAAGTGATGGAAAGAGGGTACAGTTTGACATATAAAGAAAACGAATTGATTAAAAGTATTGAACAGGTTCATGAAAAAGACGAGATCCGCGTCACATTAAACGATGGGACGCTGACCTGTGAGGTACTGCAAAAGAGAGGCGAAACAAATGGCTGAAGAAAACAAAACAAACCGGGATGACCTGACATTTGAAGAGGCGATGAAAGGTTTGGAACAGATCGTATCAAAGCTTGAAGAAGGGGACGTGCCTTTGGAAAAGGCGATCGACTATTTCCAGGAGGGGATGGCTCTTTCGAAAATATGCCACGAAAAACTGCAAAATGTCGAAAAACAGATGGACTTCATTTTGCGGGAAAACGGGGAATTAGCTCCTTTCAGTGTTCGGGAGGAGGAAAAAGGTGACCGGTAAACTTGAAGGATTTTTAAAATCGAGAAAAACAGTAATTGAAGAGCGCCTTCCGATGTATATTAAAGACTTGCAAGCGCCGTCCATCCTCAAGGAATCCATGCTGTACTCATTGGAAGCCGGGGGGAAACGGCTGAGACCGATATTGGTTCTTGCGCTTCTTCATGCGTACGGAAAAGACGAAGAAGCCGGAATTCCAGTCGGATGCGCGGTTGAAATGATCCATACGTATTCATTAATCCATGACGACCTCCCTTGTATGGATGACGATGACCTCAGAAGAGGTAAGCCGACAAACCACAAAATTTACGGGGAGGCGACGGCCATTCTCGCGGGAGACGCCTTATTAACCGAAAGCTTCAAAATGATCACTTCCAATATGCCTTCTGATGTATCCGCTGAAAAGCGCATCAGACTGGTGAACGAGCTGATTTCGGCAGCGGGGGCCGAAGGCATGGTCGGCGGTCAGATTTTAGATATGGAAGCGGAATCAAAGTCTGTATCTCTTGATGAACTGCAGCGAATCCACGAAGGAAAAACGGCTAAACTCCTCAGCTTCAGCGTCATTGCGGGAGCCATTCTTGCAGATGCATCTGAAAAAGAGATCGAAAAGCTGCGCGAATTCAGCCATCATATCGGCATCGGCTTTCAGATCAGAGATGACATTTTGGACCTTGAAGGCTCGGAGGATAAGATCGGCAAACGGATCGGATCCGACGCTTCAAACGGAAAGTCGACGTATCCGTCGCTCCTTTCGCTTGAGGGCGCCAGCCAAAAACTTGATGAACATATTGAAAAAGCAAAACAGCTGATTTCAGAGCTTCCGCTTGAAAAAGAGCTTATGTACGAGTTCTGCGATATGATTGCCGCTAGGGATCATTGATACAGGGCTTCCATTTGAGCATCAAAGGCTTATTGTGATAAAATGTAGAGAGTTGAACTCTAAAACGCCGCGCCGTTATCACGTTGTGTTAGCGGCTGTTTTTTCAAACGAAGCGTCCGCATATGCAAGTTTGCGCATGGGGATGAATTCATCATATAATAATTCAAGCTGAAAACCTAAAACGAAGCAAGGCGCATACTTGCAGAAATCATGCTGAAAGTGAGTTGATCCGATTGGATCTGTTATCGATAAAGGACCCTGCATTTTTGAAGAACCTTTCAAATGAAGAACTGGAAAGCTTGAGCGCTGAAATTCGCCGTTTTTTAATTGAAACGCTTTCTGAATCCGGAGGGCACATTGGTCCGAATCTCGGCGTTGTCGAGCTTACCATTGCATTGCATAAAGAATTTGACAGCCCGAAAGATAAGTTCTTGTGGGATGTGGGGCATCAATCGTATGTTCATAAACTGTTGACTGGCCGCGGAAAGGACTTCGCCACGCTGCGCCAGCATAAAGGGCTGTGCGGTTTTCCAAAGCGGAATGAAAGCGAACATGATGTCTGGGAAACGGGCCACAGCTCGACTTCTCTCTCCGGTGCGATGGGGATGGCGGCTGCGAGAGACTTAAAAGGCACAAACGAATATATCATCCCGATCATCGGAGACGGTGCACTGACCGGCGGCATGGCTCTTGAAGCGCTTAACCATATCGGCCATGAACAAAAAGATATGATTGTCATTTTGAATGACAACGAAATGAGCATCGCTCCAAACGTCGGAGCGATTCATTCCATGCTCGGAAGGCTGCGTACAGCCGGAAAATACCAATGGGTCAAAGATGAGCTCGAGTATTTGTTCAAGCGGATTCCTGCTGTTGGCGGAAAGCTTGCCGCTACAGCCGAACGGATTAAAGACAGCCTTAAATATCTGCTCGTATCCGGGATGTTCTTTGAAGAGCTTGGATTTACGTATTTAGGGCCTGTAGACGGCCATTCCTACGATGAACTGTTTGAGAACTTGCAGTATGCGAAGAAAACGAAAGGCCCGGTACTCCTCCATGTTATTACGAAAAAAGGAAAAGGCTACAAGCCTGCGGAAACTGATAAAACCGGAACATGGCACGGAACCGGCCCATATAAAATCGATACCGGTGACTTTGTCAAACCGAAAGCTGCTGCACCATCATGGAGCTCGCTCGTAAGCGAAACGGTCAGGAAGCTTGCCCGCGAGGATGAACGGATTGTGGCCATTACTCCGGCCATGCCTGTCGGTTCAAAACTTGAAGGGTTTGCGAGCGAATTTCCGGAGCGCATGTTTGATGTCGGCATTGCGGAACAGCATGCGGCAACGATGGCGGCGGGACTTGCGACACAGAATATGAAGCCGTTTCTGGCGATCTATTCGACATTTCTTCAGCGCGCCTATGACCAGGTTGTCCATGATATCTGCCGGCAAAATCTAAATGTATTTATCGGCATTGACAGAGCAGGTCTCGTCGGCGCCGACGGGGAAACACACCAGGGCGTGTTTGACATTGCTTTTTTACGGCATATTCCGAATTTGGTTCTCATGATGCCAAAAGACGAAAACGAAGGCCAGCACATGGTCAACACGGCTGTCAAATACGACGACGGCCCGATTGCCATGCGCTTTCCGCGCGGAAACGGACTCGGCGTCAAAATGGATAAAGAATTAAAAACGATCCCGATCGGAACGTGGGAAGTGCTGCGACCTGGGACAGACGCGGTCATTTTAACGTTCGGCACCACCATTCCGATGGCGCTTGCTGCCGCGGAGGAGCTGCAAAAAGAAGGCCGTTCGGTCAGAGTGGTAAACGCCCGTTTTATCAAGCCGCTCGATGAAAACATGCTGAAGGAAATCCTGAACGAGGGGCTTCCGATTTTAACGATCGAAGAGGCTGTGCTTCAAGGCGGATTCGGCAGCTCGATCCTTGAGTTTGCCCATGAACATCAGTCTTACAGTCCGATCATTGACAGAATGGGGATACCTGATCAATTTATTGAACACGGCAGCGTCGCCAAGCTTCTGGAAGAGATCGGAATGACAAAAGAAGACGTCATCAGACGAATAAGACTTTTGACGCCCGTAAAGACTCATAAAGGAATTGGATCATGACAGGAAAAAAAGAACGGCTCGACGTTTTATTAGTAGAAAGAGGGTTAATGGAAACGCGGGAAAAAGCGAAAAGAGCCATCATGGCCGGCATTGTCTATACGAATGAAAACAGACTGGACAAGCCGGGCGAAAAGGTCGACCGCACGATCCCGCTGACCGTTAAAGGAAACCCGTTAAAATACGTCTCAAGAGGCGGATTAAAACTTGAAAAAGCATTAAAGGAGTTTCAGCTCTCCGTTCAAGGCAAGCTGATGATTGACATCGGCTCGTCCACCGGCGGCTTTACAGACTGTGCGCTGCAAAACGGCGCTCTTTGCTCATATGCCGTTGATGTCGGTTATAATCAGCTCGCCTGGAAGCTGAGGCAGGATGAGCGGGTTGTTGTGATGGAACGCACCAATTTCCGGTATTGCACACCTGCCGATTTTACGGAAGGGCTGCCGGAGTTCGCGACGGTCGATGTCTCTTTTATCTCACTGAAAATCATCCTCCCTGTGCTGAAGAACATTTTAGTGCCGGGAAGCGACTGCATCGCTCTCGTCAAACCGCAGTTTGAAGCAGGGCGGGAATCCGTCGGGAAAAAAGGGATCGTCCGCGATCCCCTCGTCCATAAAGCTGTGCTTGATGACATCAGCCGGTTTGCGGCTCGAGAAGGATACGACTGCCGAAACGCCTCGTTTTCTCCGATTACCGGCGGCGACGGCAACATCGAATTCCTTCTCCATTTGCATTGGGACGGAGAGGCGCAATCCGGAACGCCGATAGCGGAAGAAACGATCAATCAAATTGTCGAAGAGGCTCACAAGACATTAAAAGCGAAAAAACCGGATCAGCGTGATTAAAAACCCTTGCAGGGCCGTACGGCGAATGCGAGGGTTGGCCGGCACGCAAAAAGGAATAATAGTGGGCTATTATTCCTTTTTTACTGCAAACATGTACTTTTCCGACAAAATCATTTAACATAAATGTATAAACATACACAATTTGTGTATAAAACGAGGTGTGAAATGAACAAAGGTCAAAGGCATATTAAAATCAGGGAGATTATCACCGCGAATGAAATTGAAACGCAGGATGAGCTTGTCGATATTTTAAAGAAAGACGGCTATAATGTGACGCAGGCCACCGTCTCACGGGATATTAAAGAGCTTCATTTGGTGAAGGTGCCGACAAACAACGGTTCCTACAAATACAGCCTGCCTGCTGATCAGCGCTTTAATCCCCTTTCCAAATTAAAAAGATCGTTAATGGACGCATTCGTCAAAATCGACTCAGCCAGCCATCTGATTGTGTTAAAAACAATGCCGGGAAACGCGCAGGCGATCGGGGCGCTGATGGACAATTTGGATTGGGAAGAAATCATGGGAACGATCTGCGGAGATGATACCATTTTGATCATCTGCCGGACGCATGATGATACGAAAGTCGTACAGAAGAAAATATTGGAGCTTTTATAAACGAAGGCCTGAAAAGAGGTGTCATGAAAGCTTGTTAGCTGAATTATCGATCAAAAACTTTGCGATTATCGAAGAATTAACCGTTTCTTTTGAAAAAGGGCTGACGGTTCTAACCGGTGAAACAGGTGCCGGAAAATCGATCATCATCGACGCCGTCTCTTTGCTTGTCGGAGGCCGCGGATCGTCCGAATATGTCAGGTATGGCGAAAAAAGGGCCGAATTGGAAGGGCTTTTCCTCCTTGACGGCGGCCATCCGGTTTTTGATTTGTGCACAGAGCTGGGGATTGAAGCCTCGGACGACATGATCGTCATGAGAAGAGATATTAACGCAAACGGCAAAAGCATCTGCCGCGTCAATGGAAAACTTGTCACCATTGCCGCATTGCGGGAAGTCGGCAGACTGCTGCTTGACATTCACGGGCAGCACGACAATCAGCTGCTGATGGAGGACGAGCACCATCTTCAGCTTCTGGACAGGTTCGCAGGAGAAGAAATCGAGAATGCTTTAAAAGCGTATCAGGAAGTTTACAGCCGCTACATGGATGTCATGAAGAAGGTGAAAGAGCTTTCTGAAAGCGAGCAGGAAATGGCTCACAGGCTCGATTTAATACAGTTCCAGCTTGACGAAATCGAATCAGCAAACCTTGAGCCGAAAGAGGACGAGCTTCTTCAGGAAGAGCGCCGTCAAATTGCAAATTTCGAAAAAATATACGAAGCGCTGCAAAATGCCTATAATGCGCTTCGCAATGAGCAGGCCGGGCTTGACTGGGTCGGCATGGCTTCAAGCGAGCTTGAAAACGTCTCAGGCATTAATGAAGGGCTCAATAAAGTATCTGAATCGGTAGCCAACGCTTACTACATTCTCGAAGATTCAACCTTTCAGATCAGAAATATGCTGGATGAACTCGAATACGACCCCGAGCGCCTCGATTATATCGAATCGCGTTTAAACGAAATCAAACAGCTGAAACGCAAATACGGCGCTACTGTCGAAGACATCCAAGCTTATTCGGCTAAGATAGAGGAAGAAATCGACCGGATCGAAAACCGGGACAGCCACTTGCAGGCTTTAAAATCACGACTCGAATCAATCGGCAAGGATGTGGCGATTGAAGCAGCCAATGTGTCCGAAATCAGAAAAAAATGGGCGGAAAAGCTGGCCAAACAGATTCAGCAGGAATTGAAAGATCTGTATATGGAAAAATCGACATTTGATACGGAATTTCATGTGAAAAAAGCGGAACGGGATGATGATGCACCCGTCGTCAACGGAATGCCTGTTCAGCTCACAAAGCACGGCATTGACACCGTTCGTTTCCTGATCTCCACAAACACGGGAGAACCGCTTAAATCCTTGTCAAAGGTTGCTTCAGGAGGAGAGCTCTCAAGAATCATGCTGGCGATGAAAAGCATTTTCTCCGCTCAGCAGGATGTTACATCGATCATTTTCGATGAAGTGGACACTGGTGTAAGCGGAAGAGTCGCGCAGGCGATCGCTGAAAAAATACACCGCGTCTCTATCGGCTCTCAAGTTTTATGCATTACCCACTTGCCGCAGGTGGCCGCGATGGCTGACACCCACCTTTTGATCACGAAACAGTCGAAAGACGGGAGAACAACAACAAGCGTCACACCTTTGTCAAAACAGGAAAAAATAGCGGAAATCGGCCGGATGATTGCCGGCGTTGAAGTAACGGATTTGACGAAGCGCCATGCGAAAGAACTTTTAAATCAAGCTAAGCTAGTCAAAACCAGCGGATAAGCTGTTCATTTTTTGAACAGCTTATTTTTTTGTCGGCATTTTCTTATACAAACTCTTTCTTATCATTTTATCCAATGTTTTTCTTCCGTTCACAGTTATAAATCGCCGTCCGGAAGGCAAAAGTAATGAATGTAGCGAAAGAAATTTATATGGTGTGGGTTAGGTGCGAGGAGAGTGAAAAGGTGGATGTTGAAAAAATCAGAAAAGCTGTGGGTATAATTCTCCTTGTTTCTTTAATAAGTGTAGGATTTTACAAACCGGTGAAAGAATACATTGTAATACCAAAAAATTTGAACATTTTTGAGACGGGTACCCGTGCGGTTGAAACGAGCTTATCCGTCAGTACTCCGAAAGATGGATCATCAGAAGCATTCACATTGAAAGAAAATCAAAACGAAGTGGAAATAAAAGGCGAAAAGAATGGAAAGGCAGAACTCGTCTATGACTTTGCCGGATTTCCGGTTAAAAAAACGAAAGTAAATGTCCTGCCTGATTTGAAAGTGGTTCCCGGCGGGCAGTCCATTGGTGTAAAACTTCATTCCGTTGGTGTATTGGTCGTGGGTTTTCATCAAATCAATACCTCTGAAGGCAAAAAATCGCCCGGTGAAGCAGCCGGAATCGCGGTAGGCGACATTATCACCGAAATCAACGGCACGAAAATCGAGAAAATGAATGACATTACCCCTTTTATTCAAAAGGCCGGAAAAACAGGAGAAACCTTACATCTGTCGATAAAAAGAGATAAACAGGAAATCAAAACGAAGCTCGTTCCGAAAAAAGACCAGGCTGAAGACAAATACAGAATCGGCTTATATATCAGGGACTCTGCCGCAGGAATCGGCACAATGACTTTTTTCGAGCCGAAATCGAAAAAATACGGAGCGCTTGGCCACGTGATTTCAGATATGGATACGAAAAAACCGATCGTTGTTGAAAAAGGACAAATCGTGAAATCGACCGTCACCTCGATTGAAAAAGGAACAGGCGGAAATCCCGGAGAGAAACTGGCTCGTTTCGCATCAGAACGAAAAGTGATCGGCGATATCAACAGAAACAGTCCATTCGGGATCTTCGGAACGCTTCACGAGTCAATTAAAAACCGCATCGCTGACAAAGCCATTCCGATTGCATTTTCAGATGAAGTAAAAGAAGGCCCTGCCCAAATTTTAACGGTTATTGAAAACGACAAAGTCGAGAAATTCGATATTCAGGTCGTCAGTACGACACCTCAGAAGTTTCCGGCCACAAAGGGCATGGTGCTGAAAATCACCGACCCGAGGCTGTTGAGTAAAACAGGAGGCATCGTTCAAGGGATGAGCGGAAGCCCGATCATCCAAAACGGAAAGATCATTGGCGCCGTAACCCACGTTTTCGTCAATGATCCGACGAGCGGGTACGGTGTGCATATTGAATGGATGCTGTCTGAAGCGGGAATCGATATTTATAAAAAAGAAAAAGCAAGCTGACTGCCGGATTCCTCCGGCAGTTTTTGATTTCGCCTTTTTTTCTTGGGCGTTGTGCGTTAAAATGAAAGAAGAAAAGATTTTTCGACAAATTCACGTTCCCCGGTTTGTCAAGTCGCATTTTAAGTCGAAAAATCGAGAAAATCAGAAAAAAACAGAGAAAAAGCTAGACATACCACTATTATTGGAAAAATCCTTTTTAAAAAAAGGGAATAAAGTGGTGCTGTCGAATTAAACATATTAGAAAAAGAATGATGAAATTTATCAACATACACATTGGGGAGGAAGAAACGTGGAGAAAATTAAAGTATGTGTTGCTGATGATAACAGGGAGCTTGTCGGCCTATTAAGCGAATATATCGAGGGACAGAGCGACATGGAAGTGCTTGGTGTCGCATACAACGGACAGGAATGCCTTTCTTTGTTTAAAGACAAGGAGCCCGACGTGCTTGTGCTGGATATAATCATGCCTCATCTCGACGGATTGGCCGTTCTTGAAAGGCTGAGGGAATCGCAGCTTAAAAAGCAGCCGAATGTCATCATGCTGACGGCGTTCGGCCAGGAAGACGTGACCAAAAAAGCTGTAGATTTAGGCGCGTCGTATTTTATTTTGAAGCCTTTTGACATGGAGAATTTAGTCGGACATATCCGCCAGGTCAGCGGAAACGGATCTCAATTGACACACCGTGCCCCGTCCTCTCAAAGCAGTGTGCTTCGGCCGCAGCCTGAATCGCCGAAGAAAAACCTGGACGCCAGCATCACGACCATCATCCACGAAATCGGCGTACCTGCTCATATTAAAGGCTATTTGTACTTAAGAGAAGCCATCTCCATGGTATATAACGACATCGAACTGCTCGGCAGCATTACAAAAGTGCTTTATCCGGATATCGCCAAAAAATTCAACACGACTGCAAGCCGCGTCGAACGGGCGATTCGCCACGCCATCGAAGTCGCATGGAGCAGAGGCAACATCGACTCGATTTCGTCACTTTTCGGCTACACAGTCAGCATGTCAAAAGCAAAGCCGACCAATAGTGAGTTCATCGCGATGGTCGCAGACAAGCTGAGACTGGAGCATAAGGCTTCTTAAACGTTGATATGACGCAGTTTTAACGAAGATTTAACCGTCGAATTTTCGACCTGTTTCTAACGAATAGTTTATCGTAATTCCGATGAATTTTTCGCCCATATTGCGATGAAATTGTGCTACGATCCGAAGGGTTTAATACAGTATTTGAAGGCCTCGTTTTTATAAACGAGGCCGTTTTTTTGCCCGCAAATGTACTGTTTGCGATGTAAGATCAAAAAGGTGAATCATTTCAGCACAGTGTGTATTGTGTAAAGTCATCCTAAAAGCTTATCTATTGATTCCGAAATATTGTAATTTGTACACTTTTTGGACATACCTGCATGTTATATGATGAAATAGAAATGAAATAAATGGAAAAGGAGTTGTTTTAAAATGAAGGTCAATAAATTATTAACTGGTACGACTCTGGCTGTTGGTTTACTTATTTCTCAGCGCCGGTATTTGCTGCATCGCATTCATCTGAGGTGATTGCACATCCGACTGCTCAATATATCAATTGTCCAAGTGACTTGCCAAGCTCATTCAAAAGCAGTAAATCATCAAAATGTGTAAAATCATCTTCTGGAGTTTTCAGTAACAAATTTTCTGATAGCGATGGAACATGGTATTTCAAAGGGAAATTTTACAGTAATGTTTTTAATACTTGGGTTGGTTTTTATGAAGGATGAACCAAAAAAGGGGGGCTCCCCCTTTTTTTTGTTTTCCTTTTAGTATCAAGTAGGAAATAGATGGCGGAGAATGTAAAACTCTTCGAAGAGCCGATCTCGAGTTAAAAGTATGAAATAAGCGGGTGGTATGATGATCTTTACGAAAACAGATCTTCGCTATCCGGTGAATTTTTTCGGGCCAGGGTTGAGGATTAACCATTACGGATTGCTCATCGTAAACAGCAATGCAAAAATAGGTGCAAACTGTGACATTCATCAAGGGGTTAATATCGGACAAAATCACGCTCGCCGCGATGTTCCCACAATCGGAGACAATGTCTGGATCGGGCCGGGGGCAAAGCTCTTTGGCGACATTCACATTGCTGACGGCATATCAATTGGCGCAAACGCCGTGGTCAACAAATCTTTCACTGAGGAAAATATTACAATAGCCGGCATGCCTGCCAAAAAGATTAAAGAGGCGCCGTCAAATAAAGACCGGAAGCAAGCTGTTCAGCGGCAAATACAAGCATGAGAAATGGAGCAGCGCTGCTGATCATCCGCTATGAAGGCCTAAATGTAAAAATGATTTAAAAAGAATATTTGATCTTGCATTCGTGCAAGTTCTGACAAAAAAACTACATAGCGCGGCAGCCAGTTGTGTTTCCGTCTATTTCTCAAAGTTTGTCTCACGCTCGGAGCATTGCTGTCATAGACTGGATCATATAAAGCGAAAGCCGAATAAAACGTCTTTTTTCATAAGAAAAAAGACGTTTTTTTATACAAAAAAATAAAAATGATGAAAAAGATCTGATTTCTTCCAGTTTACAGCCATTTTTCGCCTTGGGTAGATCGTTTTTCACAGACGTTTTTACGCGGATGGCTTCTAACAATTCGGAAATCCTTGGGGAATTGGACGGGGAAAGCGGGCGAAAACCTGCTGCTGCGGCTTGCTTTACAGCCCCGGGTATTAAAGATAAGGTACGGGGTGTAAAAAATTCAGCGGGTGAGGTGGTCGACATGAGGAAAGGAGTCATCCTTGTTCTGTTCGCTATGCTGTTATTGGCAGGCTGCGGCACAACGCAGCATAATGGGCAAAGCGGTGATGAGAGCCGAAAAGGAACAGGCGAGGAAACGCTCGTGAAAGAAGGCACCTTTGTCGGTTTGGCGGACCAGCATACCGTCGCCGTCAATATTGACGGCAAAGAAACGATGTTTCAGGTCCCTCCCGAAAAACGGGACAAATATAAAGGGATCGAGGATGATACAAAGGTGGAAGTGGAGTACACGAAAGCAGAGGACGGAACATTACAGCTTGAAGATATGAAAAAGAAAGAATGATCGTTTGCAAAAAGGGATTGTAGGAGGAACAAATCGTGAAACTGTTAATAAAGAGTTTTGTTTTGCTGCTGTTTTCGTTTATGGCGGCTTTTCCAGCTGCTTTTGCGGCTGAGCCGCTTTCCGGGAAGACGGTATATGTTGACGCAGGTCACGGGGGTGAAGACAGCGGTGCTGTCGGAAACGGGCTGCCTTGAGAAAGATGTCAACCTTGAAGTGGCAATGCTGATTGATGAAAAGCTGAAAGAAGAAGGAGCCGACACAGTCGCCTCAAGAACGGATGATACGTTTTTGACGCTGGAAGACCGGGTGGCCAAGGCGAGCAAAAATGCTTCAGACTTGTTTATCAGCATTCATGCAAACTCGGCCGTCCCTGAAGCGTCCGGTACAGAAACATATTTCGATTCCACGTATCAAGCCGCTGACAGCGAACGGCTGGCATCTGACATTCAAGAGCGGCTTCCGGATGCGCTGGGCACTCGGGACAGAGGTGTAAAAGAATCAGGGTTTTATGTCATCAAAAATTCTCAAATGCCGAGTGTTTTAGTCGAACTGGGCTTTATCACAAACAAAACTGATGCAGATAAACTCGAAAGTCCGGAATATCAGGAAAAAGCTGCAGACGCGATTGCTGACGCTGTCGTATCTTATTATGAATAATAGAAGGGCCCTGGTATATGACCGGGGTTCTTGTGTTATGTTTATGTTAAAAAAGGCCTTATGTGTGGAAAGAAAACAGTAAGACCTTCATAATGGGTTATAAACTTGCAATTCTTGTAGAGGTGAACCAGAAATGACGAAAATATTTGCACACAGAGGGGCTTCAGGCACTTTTCCCGAAAATACAATGGCGGCGTTTAAGCATGCGGCGGCCATTGGTGCCGACGGCATCGAATTGGATGTTCAAATGGCAAAAGACGGACGTCTTGTTGTCATTCATGATGAAAAGCTTGACAGGACGACTTCACTGAAAGGGTATGTGAAAGATCTTACATATGAGGAAATAAAACATGGAGACGCAAGCCACCGTTTTGCCGAAAAAACCGGTTCTGTCCCTGTGCCGACCCTTGAAGAAGTGTTTGAGTGGGCGGCAGATGCTGAATTTCTTCTTAATGTTGAATTGAAAAACAGCATTATCCGCTATGAAGGGATGGAAGAAAAAGTGATGTCGATGATTGAAGCGTACGACCTTCAAGACCGGATCATTCTTTCATCATTCAATCATGAAAGCCTTGCGTTATGCCACAGACTGAATCCAAGTATTGAATTGGCTGCGCTTTACATGGATGTCATCTACAAGCCGGAGGAATACATTGAGATGATTCCGGCTTCAGGATTTCATCCGTATCGCCGTTCAATGTCGGATGACACGATCAAAAACGCCCATTTGAAAGAAAAAGCGGTCAGGCCGTTCACCATCAACCGTGAAGAGGAGATGAAAAAGCTGATTGCTGCGGGAATAGACGGTTTCTTCACCGACTTTCCCGAAAAAGCGTTAAAATTAAAGGCCGAGATGTGAGATGCAAAAAGCCGCAGATATTGTCTGCGGCTTTTTCTTGTTCACAGATATCACACCTCGCGGCCGCTCTGCTTTTTTCTGAAACGGGGGCTTACTTGGTTGCGTTTTCTGTCTCTGTATAGAATAAATCCGCCTAACAAATAAAGGCCGCCTGCGAAGCATATGAACCCCGCCAGCCCCTGAAGCCAAAGGATCTGAAACGGGCCGATCAAAATGCCGAAAACCGTGTCGCGCATCAATTTAATTCCGAGAGCAGCCAGGCCTCCCGGGATCAGCAAAACGAGCAGTGCGATCATTCTCCCCATACACGAATCCCCTTACCAAAGATTTACCTTTATTGTCTATTTGAAAAAAAAGTTTGTCAAGAAAGGAAAACATGATAACATAGATGTTGTGCAAATTGTTGCAAGAGAACGTGAGAGTGTGCAAAATTTTTCATACAAAGGGGTAAAGGGATGATGCAAAAAGTACTGATCGTTGGTGCTGGAAAAGGGGGGACCGCCCTCTTGGATTTGCTGCTGAAAACAAAGACGATGCATATCGAGGCGGTCATCGATAAAAATCCGGAAGCTCCCGGGCTTTTCGTCGCGCAGAAAAACGATATCGAAACGGCACTCGACTGGACGCCATACATCACAGAACAGATCGACATCATCATTGAGACGACCGGAGACGCCGGCGTGTTAAAGCAGCTGATGCGAAAAAAGCACGACAGAACGATCGTGGTGCCGGGATCGCTCGCTTATATCATCTCTCAGCTGATGAATGAAAAGCAGCAGCTCATCCAAATGTTAAAAGAGCAGACGTATAAACACGACCGTATTTTCAACTCGATGAATGACGGCATGATTTTTATCGACATTAACGAAGAGATCATTTTGTTTAACAAAATGGCGGAGGTTATGACCGGAACAAAGCGCAGCGAAGCGATCGGCCAGCATATTCAAAGCGTGATCCCGACGACGAAGCTGCCGCGTATTCTCAACACGAGAGAGCCTGAGTATCATCAAAAACAATTTCTCCATCCGAACAGGCAGATTGTCACGACCCGAATTCCGATTATTGATGACGGAGGAACGCTCCTCGGGGCGCTCAGCATATTTAAGGACATTACCGATGCGGTCGAGCTGGCTGAAGAGGTGACCAACCTGAAGGAAGTCAGAACGATGCTTGAAGCGATCATTCAATCTTCCGATGAAGCGATTTCGGTCGTTGACGAAAACGGAAACGGAATGATGATCAACAGGGCATATACGAAGATGACAGGTCTGACAAAAGACCAGGTGATCGGGAAGCCGGCTAATACCGACATATCTGAAGGCGAGAGCATGCATTTGAAAGTGCTCGAAACGAGGCGCCCTGTCAGAGGGGTCAGAATGAAAGTCGGCCCGAATAAAAAAGAAGTGATCGTCAATGTTGCGCCGATTATCGTCGACGGCATTTTAAAAGGGAGCGTCGGCGTCATTCACGACGTATCTGAAATTCAATCGCTCACAAACGAGCTGAACAGAGCACGGCAGATTATCCGTACACTTGAGGCGAAATATACATTTGCCGACATCATCGGGTCAAGCGAGCAGATGCTCGTCGCGCTGGAACAGGCGAAATTGGGGGCGAAGACGCCTGCGACGATTTTGCTGAGAGGCGAATCGGGAACGGGTAAAGAGCTTTTTGCCCATGCCATACATAACGAAAGTGACCGAAAGTATAATAAGTTTGTCCGCGTCAATTGTGCGGCCATATCGGAATCACTGCTTGAATCAGAGCTTTTCGGCTATGAGGAAGGCGCTTTTTCAGGTGCGCGCCGCGGCGGGAAAAAAGGATTCTTTGAAGAAGCGAACAACGGAAGCATTTTCTTGGATGAAATCGGCGAGCTCTCGCTAAACACACAGGCGAAGCTCCTCCGCGTTCTTCAGGAAAAAGAAATCGTCAGAGTCGGCGGGACCAAACCGATCCCTGTGAACGTCCGGGTCATCGCGGCGACTAACGTCAATATTGAAAAGGAGCTCGCTGAAGGCCGGTTTCGCGAAGACTTGTACTACCGGATCAATCGCTATCCGATATCGATTCCGCCGCTCAGACAGCGGAAAGAGGACATTGAAGCCTTGAGCAGGCATTTGATAGGGAAGATCAACCAAGAGTACGGGCGCAATGTAAAGGGGCTTACGAAAAACGCCCTCAAATCGCTAAAAGCGCGGAAGTGGCCGGGGAATGTCAGAGAGCTTGAAAATGTCCTCGAGCGGGCGATGATTTTTTTAAAACCGCAAATGGAATGGATTGATCTAGAACATCTTCCTGAAGCGGACCGTCCGAGAAAAAAGGTGGAAGCCGGCGAAGCTTTCCCTGAAATTGAAGATGAAAAGCTGTCTGATGCGGTCGAACGGTTTGAAGCTCATATCATTAAAGAAACGCTTGAAAAGCATCAATATAACAGAACGAAAACGGCAAAAGCTCTTGGAATCAGCATTCGCAACCTCTATTACAAAATGGATAAATACAACCTTGCAAAAGATAGCATGCAATAAATTGCAAAAACGAGTGCAAAATCATGCAAACTGTAAACAGGTTCACAGTACCGAACCGCTTTTTTCATACTGGCACGAAACTTGCATGATATAGTGGGCGGATGTTTGCTTAGAAAGGTGGGTACTATGAAGCTGAAACAACTATTGCAAAAAGCGGCGGAGCTTGACAATAAAACGGTCGCCGTCGCACATGCGGAAGATGACGAAGTGCTGCAAGCGGTCAAACTTGCGGTCGACAAACAATTTGCCCGGTTCTTGCTGATCGGGCACAGAGAAAAACTTAGACATATGATGACAGAGCAGAATATTTCAAAACGGCACGTGGATATCATTCATTCGGAATCGCCGGCGGATTCTGCGAGAATTGCCGTTCAAGCTGTCAAAAGCGGCAATGCGGATGTTCTTATGAAGGGGAATGTCCCGACAGCTGTGCTATTAAAAGCCGTTTTGAATAAAGAGTACGGGCTTCGTTCCTCGCACGTGCTGTCACATGTAGCAGCATTTGAAGTCAGCGGGTTTGAGAGGCTGATTTATGTAACAGATGCGGCGATGAATATCAGCCCCAAGCTTGATGAGCTGAAGCAGATTTTAGAAAACGCAGTCGGCGTGGCGAGGTCGGTCGGCGTGCAAATGCCGAAAGTCGCTTGTCTTGCCGCAGTGGAAACAGTGAATCCCGCGATGGAAGCGACATTGAATGCAGCTGCCTTGACGCAGATGAATCATCGGGGCCAAATCAAAAACTGCGTTGTTGACGGGCCTCTTGCATTGGATAACGCGATATCGCCGCTTGCCGCCCGGCATAAAAACATTTCCGGGATCGTAGCAGGCGAGGCCGATATCCTGCTTGTTCCTTCAATTGAAACAGGCAATGTCCTTTATAAATCATTGATTCATTTTGCGGGTGCAAAAGTGGGAGCCATTTTAGCAGGGGCAAAAGCACCCATCGCCTTGACAAGCAGGGCCGATTCCGCAGAAAACAAGTTGTATTCGATTGCTTTGGCGCTGTGTACGTCTGAAGCACGACATGAGGAGGAATAAAAAATGGAACTATTTCGATATATGGAACAGTATGACTACGAGCAATTGGTATTTTGCCAAGATAAACAGTCCGGTTTAAAAGCGATCATCGCGATTCATGATACGACGCTCGGGCCGGCTCTCGGCGGCACAAGAATGTGGACATACGAAAGTGAAGAAGCCGCAATTGAAGATGCGCTGCGCCTTGCGCGGGGAATGACCTACAAAAATGCGGCGGCCGGACTGAACCTCGGAGGAGGCAAAACCGTTATTATCGGAGATCCGCGCAAAGATAAAAACGAAGAAATGTTCCGCGCTTTCGGCCGCTACATTCAAGGCTTGAACGGCAGATACATCACAGCCGAAGACGTCGGTACAACCGTTGAAGATATGGACATCATTCATGACGAAACCGATTTCGTTACAGGCATTTCACCTGCTTTCGGTTCATCAGGAAATCCTTCTCCGGTAACAGCTTACGGGGTATATAAAGGGATGAAGGCGGCGGCGAAAGCGGCATTCGGAACGGATTCGCTTGAAGGCAAAACCGTTGCGGTTCAAGGCGTCGGAAACGTGGCCTACAACCTGTGCCGGCACCTCCACGAAGAAGGCGCGAAACTGATCGTGACCGACATCAACAAAGAAGCAGTTGAACGTGCAGTCGCCGAATTCGGCGCCCGCGCCGTCGATCCGGATGATATTTATTCGCAGGAATGCGATATATATGCGCCGTGTGCGCTCGGAGCGACAATCAACGATGATACGATTCCGCAGCTGAAAGCCAAAGTGATTGCCGGGGCAGCCAACAACCAGCTGAAAGAAACCCGCCACGGTGATCAAATCCACGACATGGGCATCGTTTATGCCCCGGACTATGTCATCAATGCCGGCGGCGTCATCAATGTCGCTGACGAGCTTTACGGCTATAATTCGGAGCGCGCGCTGAAGAAAGTCGAAGGCATCTACGGAAACATTGAACGCGTCCTTGAAATTTCGAAGCGCGACCGCATTCCGACATACTTGGCCGCAGACCGTCTGGCGGAAGAACGAATTGAGCGCATGCGCCAATCGAGAAGCCAATTTTTGCAAAACGGCCATCACATTTTAAGCAGACGTTAAAATCATAACCCCTATTCTCTATTGGAGGTTTTAATTCAATGCAGGTACAGGAAAAACGTATTCTCGTCATCAATCCGGGATCTACATCTACAAAGATCGGCGTTTTTCATGATGACCGTTCGATTTTCGAAAAATCAATCCGTCATGACGAGGCTGAGCTACAGCAATATCAGACCATTATTGATCAATATTCGTTCAGAAAACAGGCGATACTCGAAACCCTGCATGAACAGGGAATCAATATTTCTAAATTGGATGCCGTTTGCGCCAGGGGAGGGCTGCTTCGACCGATTGAAGGCGGCACTTACGAAGTCAATGATGCGATGATTGTCGATTTGAAAAACGGCTATGCGGGGCAGCATGCATCAAATCTCGGGGGCATCATCGCCAGGGAGATTGCCGACGGGTTAAATATTCCCGCTTTTATCGTCGACCCCGTTGTTGTGGATGAAATGGCTCCTATCGCAAAAATTTCCGGCACCCCGGCTATTGAAAGGCGCAGCATTTTTCACGCGCTCAACCAAAAAGCAGTCGCAAGGAAAGCGGCTTGGCAGTTTGGGAAGCGTTATGAAGATATGAAAATGATCATCACCCACATGGGAGGCGGCATTACGATCGGCGTCCATTGCCGCGGCCGGGTGATCGACGTCAACAACGGCCTCCACGGGGAAGGTCCGCTCAGTCCAGAGCGGGCCGGAACCATTCCTGCGGGTGATCTGATCGATATGTGCTTTTCCGGCGAATATACGAAAGACGAGCTGATGAAAATGCTTGTCGGCGGCGGAGGGCTTGCCGGCTATCTCGGCACGACGGATGCGGTAAAAGTTGAGAAAATGATCAAGGAAGGCGATCAAAAAGCTGCGCTCATCTATGAAGCGATGGCTTATCAAATCGCCAAAGAAATCGGGGCGGCCAGCGCCGTCTTAAAAGGCGAAGTCGATGTCATTATTTTGACAGGAGGACTGGCATATGGAAAATCGTTTATTTCCTCGATCAGACAATACATAGACTGGATTTCGGATGTCGTCGTCTTTCCAGGAGAAAATGAACTTCAAGCATTGGCTGAAGGTGCATTTCGCGTATTGAACGGCGAAGAAGAGGCAAAACAGTATCCGAACCAGAGGAGGGAAAGTCATGGCAACTGAATACGATCTCGTGATTCTTGGAGGGGGCACAGGCGGCTATGTGGCCGCCATCAGAGCCTCGCAGCTGGGGCTGAAAACAGCCGTCGTTGAAAAGCAGAAGCTCGGCGGCACGTGCCTTCATAAAGGCTGCATCCCGTCGAAGGCGCTCCTTAGAAGCGCGGAAGTATACAGGACAGCAAAAAAGGCGGACGAATTCGGAGTGGTCATTCCTGAAGTCGGACTGCGGTTTTCTCAAGTTCAAAGCAGAAAACAAAAAATAATTGACCAGCTGCACAACGGTGTCAAACACTTGATGAAAAAAGGAAAGATCGATGTTTACGAAGGAATCGGACGGATTCTCGGGCCGTCGATTTTTTCCCCGATGCCTGGGACGGTTTCCGTTGAGATGGCGAACGGGGATGAAAATGAGATGCTCATACCGAAAAACGTCATCATCGCTACAGGCTCAAGGCCCAGGTCGCTGCCAGGGCTTGAGCTTGACGGAGAAAACGTTCTGTCATCAGACGAAGCGCTTGAACTTGAGCAGCTTCCGGCTTCCATGCTGATCGTCGGAGGAGGTGTCATCGGGATCGAGTGGGCTTCCATGCTGAACGATTTCGGTGTTGATGTCACCGTCATTGAGTATGCAGACCGGATTTTGCCGACTGAAGATGCCGATATTTCTAGGGAAATGCAGGCGCAGCTCGCGAAAAAAGGCATCACAATGATCACGGGAGCAAAAGTGCTGCCCGACACATTGGAGAAAGGCGATGCGGTCAGCATTCAAGCGGAAAAAGACGGAGAAAAACAATCCTATTCCGCTGAGAAAATGCTCGTATCGGTCGGAAGGCAGGCAAATATTGAGGGTATCGGTCTGGAAAACACGGATATCCAGGTGGAAAACGGCTTTATCGTGACAAACAGCATGTACCAGACAAAAGAATCCCACATCTATGCGATAGGAGATGTGATCGGCGGCCTTCAGCTTGCACATGTAGCTTCTCACGAAGGGATTACGGCCGTTGAGCATATTGCTGGTGAAAACCCGCACGCCATCGATTATTCGCTTGTTTCAAAATGCATCTATTCAAGCCCTGAAGCCGCATCGGTCGGCTTGACAGAGGGTGAGGCGAAGGCGCAGGGGAAAAGCGTTAAAGTAGGCAAATTTCCGTTTCAGGCGATTGGCAAAGCGCTCGTGTACGGTGAGACGGACGGCTTTGTCAAAATCGTCGCCGATCGCGAAACAGATGACATTTTGGGCGTTCACATGATCGGCCCGCATGTGACAGACATGATATCTGAAGCCGGTCTGGCAAAGGTGCTTGACGCCACCCCGTGGGAAGTCGGTCAAACGATCCACCCGCATCCGACGCTGTCGGAGGCGATCGGAGAAGCCGCCCTTGCCGTGGATGGAAAAGCGATTCATTTTTAGAAAGCATGAAGGAGTGAAAAAAATGGGCAATAACCGTCATGAAGCAGTGGGATTAACAGATGAACAAGCAATCGACATGTACAAAACCATGCTTTTAGCCAGAAAACTCGATGAGCGGATGTGGCTCTTAAACCGTTCAGGCAAAATTCCTTTTGTCATCTCTTGTCAAGGACAGGAAGCAGCCCAGGTCGGAGCGGCTTTCGCTTTAGACCGGGAGAACGATTATGTGCTTCCGTATTACAGAGATATGGGCGTTGTGCTTGCTTTTGGAATGACGGCAAAAGATTTAATGCTGTCGGCGTTTGCAAAAGCCGAGGATCCGAATTCAGGAGGAAAGCAGATGCCAAGCCACTTCGGCCAAAAGAAAAACCGGATCGTCACGGGCTCTTCGCCGGTGACCACGCAAGTTCCGCATGCGGTGGGCGTAGCGCTTGCCGGAAGGCTTGACAAGAAAGACATTGCAACTTTTGTGACGTTCGGCGAAGGCTCTTCAAACCAAGGGGACTTCCATGAAGGGGCAAACTTTGCCGCCGTGCATAAGCTTCCCGTCATTTTTATGTGTGAAAACAATAAATACGCGATCTCGGTTCCTTATGAAAAGCAGGTAGCTTGCGAAAACATTTCCGACCGCGCCGTCGGTTACGGCATGCCTGGCGTGACCGTTGACGGAAATGATCCGCTTGAAGTCTACAAAGCTGTTAAAGAAGCAAGGGAACGGGCCGGAAGAGGCGAAGGGCCGACATTAATCGAAACGATATCATACCGGCTGACCCCGCACTCCAGCGATGATGACGACCGAAGCTACAGAGAGCGCGAAGAGGTGGCGGAGGCGAAGAAAAATGATCCGCTTAACAAATTCGCACAATACTTAAAAGAAGCAGGTCTTCTGGACGACCAGTCTGAGAAGCAAATATCGGATGAGATCACAAACATCGTCAATGAAGCAACAGATTATGCTGAACATGCACCTTATGCAGATCCAGAAGATGCGCTGCGGCATGTTTATGCGGAGTAAGGGGGAAGAACAATGCCAGTTATGTCATATATAGATGCTGTCACTTTGGCTTTGAAAGAAGAAATGGAAAAGGATCCCCGCGTCTTTGTTTTAGGGGAGGATGTCGGCAAAAAAGGCGGTGTATTCAAGGCGACAGCCGGTCTTTACGACCAGTTCGGCGAAGAGCGGGTGATGGACACGCCTTTGGCGGAATCCGCAATTGCCGGCGTCGGAATCGGGGCCGCCATGTACGGGATGAGACCAGTCGCTGAAATGCAGTTTGCTGATTTTATTATGCCGGCTGTCAACCAGATTATTTCGGAAGCGGCAAAAATCCGCTACCGCTCCAACAATGACTGGAACTGTCCGATCGTCATCCGCGCACCTTACGGCGGAGGCGTGCACGGCGCGCTGTACCATTCACAGTCGGTTGAAGCCGTGTTTGCCAATCAGCCCGGCCTGAAAATCGTCATGCCTTCGACGCCTTATGATGTCAAAGGGCTTTTGAAAGCGGCCATCCGCGATGACGACCCTGTGCTGTTCTTCGAACATAAACGGGCATACCGGCTGATCAAGGGCGAAGTGCCGAGTGACGACTATGTGCTGCCGATCGGAAAGGCGGACGTGAAGCGGGAAGGCGAAGACATTACCGTCATCACATACGGATTGTGCGTCCATTTCGCCCTTCAGGCTGCCGAACGGCTTGCCAAAGACGGGATTTCCGCACATATCCTTGATTTAAGAACGGTATATCCGCTCGATCAGGAAGCGATTATTGAAGCGGCTTCCAAAACGGGCAAAGTGCTTTTGATGACCGAAGATACGAAGGAAGGCAGCATTATGAGTGAAGTGGCCGCGATCATTTCAGAGCATTGCCTGTTCGATTTGGATGCGCCGATTAAGCGGTTGGCGGGCCCTGATGTCCCGGCAATGCCGTATGCTCCTACAATGGAAAAATTCTTTATGGTCAATCCGGATAAAGCAGAAGCAGCGATGAGAGAATTGGCTGAGTTTTAATATAGCGAAGGAGGACACATCGTATGGCAGTGGAACAAATGACAATGCCGCAGCTCGGGGAGAGCGTGACTGAGGGAACCATCAGCAAATGGCTCGTCAGCGTCGGAGATCACGTCAACAAATATGATCCGATTGCTGAAGTGATGACGGATAAGGTCAATGCTGAAGTCCCTTCATCGTTCACGGGAACGATTGCCGAGCTAGTCGGGAAGGAAGGCGAAACTCTGCAAGTCGGAGACGTCATCTGCAAAGTCGAAACAAATGAAGAAGCGAAACCGGAGGCTGAGGCTGTTTCCAAGCCAGATCAAGAGGAAGCGGAGCCGGCCAAACCGGAGGCGAAAGATACAACTCAGAAAAAACGTTATTCCCCGGCGGTGCTGAGACTTGCCGGAGAGCACAACATCGATTTGGAGCAGGTGGAAGGTACAGGCGCCGGCGGACGGATCACAAGAAAAGACATCCAGCGCATCATTGCTTCCGGAGCTGTTCCTCAAACTGATGCAGCGCCGGAAAAACAGCCGGGTGCAAATGCCGCGGGAGCGATTGAACCTGATCAAAAACCGGCGCAAGCCGCACCTCAAGCTGCACCGCCTCAAAGTGCGGCCGGAGACGTTGAGATTCCTGTAACTGGAATCCGCAATGCGATTGCGACCAACATGGTCAGAAGCAAGCATGAAATCCCTCATGCCTGGACGATGATGGAAGTGGATGTCACAGGTCTTGTGAGCTACCGCAACAAAATAAAAAACGAATTCAAGAAAAAAGAGGGCTTCAGCCTGACCTTTTTCGCGTTTTTTGTCAAAGCAGTCGCACAGGCGCTGAAGGAATTCCCGCAAATGAACAGCATGTGGGCCGGAGATAAAATCATTCAGAAAAAAGACATCAACATCTCAATTGCAGTAGCGACTGAAGATGCGTTATATGTTCCTGTCATCAAGCATGCCGATGAAAAAACGATTAAAGGCATCGCAAGGGAAATCTCCGAACTGGCTCATAAGGTCAGAAGCGGCAAGCTGACCAGCGGGGATATGAGCGGAGGTACGTTTACGGTCAATAATACCGGTTCGTTTGGATCGGTTCAGTCGATGGGGATCATCAACCATCCGCAGGCTGCCATCCTGCAGGTTGAATCGATCGTCAAGCGTCCCGTCGTCATGGAGCACGGCATGATCGCGGTCAGGGATATGGTGAACCTATGCTTATCCCTCGATCACAGAGTGCTTGACGGCCTCATTTGCGGCAGATTCCTTGCCCGTGTGAAAGAGATTCTTGAACAGATCGATGATCATACGTCCATCTATTAAAAAAGCCGGCCCGTTTAGGGTCAGCTTTTTTCTTTTTCTAAGGGGGTGAGCATGCGGAGGTGCCCGTTTAGCACCTCGATTGAAGCCGGCGTTTTTGTGCAGATTTCGCCGTCTGTATCGGCTTCCATGGGAAGGGCGGTTTCAATTCGAACGGTTTGCCCCTGATAATAGGATAGCTCGCCTTTAAAGGAATCCCATTCGGGATCATCCATTGCAAAAAGCTCTTTCAATGCAGCCAGATTCGTATTCCGGCAGACGAGAATGTCCGCTTTTCCGTCGTTGATGCTCAGCTGCGGAAGGGGGATCTTGTTCGTTCCGATAAAGGGGCCGTTCAGCACGACAACCATGACCGCTTCGTCAGCAAACTCTTCTCCGTCGATCGACAGACGAAAAGAGAAGGGCTCAAGATTGGAGATTGTCCGCAGTGCGCTTGTAAAATAACTGATTCTCCCGAGCAGCGCTTTTTCCGTTTGATTGATATGGCTGGAAGCTTCCGTGATCAATCCGATGCCCCAAAAGTTGAGACAATAATGATCATTCGCTTTTAAAACATCGACCGGGACGGGACTTCCATTGACGAGCGCTTCCGCCGCTTTCTCTATGTTCTGGGGAATGCGGAGCGCCCTCGAAAAGTCGTTACATGTACCGCCAGGGAGGATGCCGATATCTGGCTTGGTTTGAAGCTGACTAATCCCGTTAATGCATTCATGCACCGTCCCGTCACCGCCTAAGATAAACAACTGCCCGATATCCTCCCCGATCTCCAGGCAAAATTCGAACGCATCGCGCTTTTTTCTCGTCGGTTTCACGATGAGTTCGTCTATAGCTTGTGAAAGAATCGGTACGGCAGCACCGAGTGTTTTTTCAACATTTTTTTGCCCTGCATTCCCGTTGTAAATCAGCATTGCTTTCTTTCGGTTCATAAAGTACTCCTTTATTTATAGGGTCTTTACTTATTTTTCCCCGGGCTGCCCGTTCCGTAAACCTGAAGGAACACGAATCGCCTGATTTGCGGTCCGGGCGGTTTCAAAGTATCATTAGAACAGATGAGCAAACAGCGGCTTTAGCATCATGCTATAAGCGCTAAAAAGGAGAGATCTTAAAGTGAACATGGATTTTAATCTGTTTATGAACGATGTCGTACGCCAGGCCAGACAAGAAATAACGGCTGCCGGCTACACCGAATTGAAAACGCCTGAAGAGGTCGATGAAGCGCTCACGAAAAAAGGCACTACGCTTGTCATGGTCAACTCCGTCTGCGGCTGTGCAGGGGGGATTGCAAGACCTGCCGCGCACCATGCGGTTCATTACGATAAGCGCCCTGATCATCTCGTCACCGTTTTTGCCGGACAAGACAAAGAAGCGACGGCAAGAGCAAGAGAATATTTTGAAGGATATCCGCCTTCTTCTCCGTCATTCGCCCTTTTGAAAGACGGCAAGATTTTAAAAATGGTGGAGCGCCATGAAATTGAAGGCTATGAGCCGATGGCTGTCATCACCAAGCTTCAAGGACTGTTTGAAGAATACTGTGAAGAAGTATAATGGAAAAACTGCCTGCCAAAACAGATGGCAGGCTTTTTTTGTGTATAAAAATGCTTTTTGTATGCAATCAGAAAGATAAAGACACAGGCGTTCAATTGGTATTTAAAGGCTTATTTAAAGGTTTTTTAGTTATTTTTCAAAATGGTATTGCATCCGCCTCGGAAAATGTTTAAAATACATAACAACGAATAAATATTCAAACAGGTTCAGGGGGATACGCAACATGAAAAAATGGATGTTACTGGTAGTGACAGCATGTGTCACATTTGCATTGACTGCTTGCGGGACGAGCAGCAGCTCTGATGATAAAAAAACATTGGTGATGGGAACTTCTGCCGATTACCCGCCTTTTGAATCGAAAGACGGGGATAAGATTGTCGGTTTTGATGTTGATCTGGCCGAAGCACTGGCTGAAAAGACGGGCCATGAAATCGAAGTGAAAGACATGGACTTCAACGGCTTGGTGACCGCTCTTAAAACAAACAAAGTCGACATTGTGCTTTCAGGAATGACGCCGACGCCTAAACGCAAAAAACAGGTCGATTTTTCAAATGTCTACTATACGGCTCACAACATGATCGTTACAAAAAAATCAAGCGGCATCAAATCGCTTGACGATCTGAAAGGAAAAACGGTCGGCGTACAGCTTGGCTCCATCCAGGAAGAAAAAGCAAAGGAGCTCACGCCGGATTACGATTTAAAAGTTGAAAACCGCAACCGCATTTCGGATTTAACTGAAGAAATCAAAGCGGGCCGCTTTGACGCTGCAATCATTGAAGATATCGTTGCCGAAAAATATATTAATAAAAATGAAGAACTGGCTGGCTACAATCTGCCGAAAGAACCGGATGAAAAAGCCGGCTCCGCGATCGCCTTTAAAAAGGGAAGCGATTTGACCGAGAAGTTCAACAAAGCGCTTGAAGAAATGGAGAAAAGCGGAGAACTTGATAAACTGAAAGAAAAATGGTTCGGCGGAGAAACAAAAAAGTAAGCGTAAAAAGTTCAACTTTTTGTTGAACTTTTTTTTTCTAAAGCGATGTACGCCTCTTTGATCATGAGGCGGGAGAGGGAGAGTCATCATGAATTTTCTTGATTTTTCTAGTACAGTACCCGAAATGCCTTTCATCCTGGAAGGCTTGGGCGTTACCTTAAAAGTGGTCGCGGCTGCGGCCGTGCTTGGATTTTTGCTGGGGGTTTTGATTACGCTTTTAAAAATCAGTTCGATCAAGCCCCTCGCATGGATTGCAGACTTTTACACTTCCATATTCCGGGGGACACCGCTCGTTCTGCAGCTGATGATCGTCTATTACGGACTGCCTCAGGTGCTGGGCTTTGATATTGATGCTTATTGGGCGGCCGTCATCGCATTCGGCTTAAATTCCGCTGCTTATGTATCAGAAATCATCAGAGCAGGAATCAATGCGATCGACAAAGGGCAAAAAGAGGCAGCGATGGCTCTGGGCGTCCCGTATGCAAAGATGATGAAGGATCTCTTGCTGCCGCAGGCCTTTAAAAATATCATGCCCGCGCTGATCAACGAATCGATTACACTGACAAAGGAATCGGCTGTTGTCACCGTCATCGGACTCGGCGATATAATGAGGCGAAGCTATCAGGCGGGAGCTGCGATCTACAGCCCGCTTGAGCCGATGCTGTTTGCAGGCCTCATCTACTATGTGCTCGTTTTGATCCTGACGTTTGTCGGCAAAGCGATTGAAAGGAAGCTGAATGTCAATGATTAATGTTCGCAATCTCTCAAAATCTTTCGGAAAGCACGAGGTGCTTAAACATATTTCCGTTTCCTTTGAAAAAGGCGAAGTAGCCGCAGTCATCGGCCCGTCGGGATCAGGCAAGTCCACGTTTCTGCGTTGCTTAAACCTGCTCGAAAAGCCGACGGAGGGCAGCATTTTCATTCAGGATCAAGAGATTACAAGCCCGAAAACAAATGTGCTGAAAATCAGAGAGAACATCGGCATGGTCTTTCAGCATTTTCACTTGTTTCCGCATAAAACGGTTCTTGAAAATATTACGTATGCACCTGTCCATGTCAAAAAAGAAAGCAAACAGGCGGCTGTGAAAAAAGCGGAAGAACTGCTTGAGAAAGTGGGGCTTCTCGATAAAAAAGATGATTATCCGAACCGTTTATCAGGGGGACAAAAGCAGCGCGTCGCGATTGCGAGGGCGCTGGCGATGAATCCGGATATCATGCTGTTTGACGAACCGACATCAGCTCTTGATCCCGAGATGGTCAAAGAAGTGCTCCAAGTGATGCAGGATTTGGCGAAAACCGGGATGACGATGGTGATCGTGACGCATGAAATGGGATTTGCCAAAGAAGTCGCCGACAGAGTGCTTTTCATGGATGAAGGAACCATTGTAGAAGACGACGATCCTAAAGCGTTTTTTTCTTCTCCAAAATCGAAAAGAGCTCAAGACTTTTTAGAGAAAATACTATAAAATAAGCTGAAGAAGATGCTGATCTTCTTCTTTTTTATTCACTAAGACTAGCAGAAAAGATTGGGGTTAACGATGTTTAAAATAGGTTATCGCACATTAAAAACAGCGCTTGGAACAGCATTGGCCATCTATATCGCACAGCTGCTCGGCCTCCATAATTTTGTGTCGACAGGGATCATCACGATCCTCTGTATTCAAGTGACGAAAAAACGGTCTCTTCAGGCATCATGGGCACGGTTTGCGGCATGCATACTTGCGATCGTCTTTTCATGCGCATTTTTTGAGCTGATCGGCTATCATCCTGCTGTCATCGGTCTGATGCTGCTGTTCTTTATTCCGACAACCGTTCTTCTGAAAATAAAAGAAGGAATCGTCACAAGTTCGGTCATCATTCTTCACCTTTATATGTCGGAAGGGATCACCCTTTCTCTCGTTTGGAACGAATTCCTTATCATCATTACGGGAATCGGCGTAGCCCTGCTGATGAATCTGTACATGCCGAGCCTCGATAAAGAGCTCAAACAGTATCAGCAGAAAATAGAAGATAACTTTGCCAAGATTTTTGAAGAAATCGAACGGTATTTGCTGACCGGGGAGCAGGATTGGACGGGAAAAGAGATTCCTGAGACGCACCGTTTGATCAATGAAGCGAAGACCCTGGCATACCGCGATGTGGAAAATCATTTTCTCAGGCACGAAAACCTCTATTATCACTACTTTAAAATGAGAGAAAAGCAATTTGAAATTATCGAAAGGGTTCTGCCGAAAATCACGTCGATTTCGATGACGGTTGAACAGGGGCAGATGATCGCGGCGTTTCTCCATGATTTAAGAGGAGCCATCCATCCCGGAAATACGGCTCATAAATTTTTGAAGCGGCTCGTGAAAATGAGAGAGGAAATCGAAGAGATGGAGCTGCCGACGACACGAGAAGAATTTGAAGCGCGCGCTGCTCTTTTCATTTTTCTCGGCGAAATGGAACAGTATCTTGTGATTAAGAGTTACTTTAAAGGTATTAAATCTCCTGCATAACCGCATGAGTTTCTCCTTCATTGGTCAATCTAATGAAACAGGGAGAAGCTTGTGCGGTTTTTTCTATTCTTCCCGGAAGCCTGAGCCCGAAAAAAGCAGGCGTTTCTCCGAAAAAAGAATCGCCTGCTTTCATGATCTGTATTAAAAAATCATGCTGATTCCGGTAAGCAGAGTGGTCAGCACCATGACGCCGATCATTAAAATAACCATGAACTTGATGAATTTTCGAGACAAGCTTTTCACCTCTGTTTTTTAATCTCCCATTATTTTATACTGCTTTTTTTCATCGGACAAGTTTCGTTCTTGGAATCAAATAGAGAAGGGGCAGAACGTGATGAATATGTTTGAAAGAGTCGACGATTTAAACAACAGCCGCCAAAAAGCTTCGCTCGGAGGCGGCCAGGAACGGATCGACAGGCAGAAGCAAAAAGGCAAGCTCACCGCCAGAGAACGAATTGATCTTCTGCTTGATGAGGGGACGTTCACTGAACTGAATGCCTTTGCCAGAAGCCGGCAGTCCGGCGGCCCGTTAGGCGACGGGGTTGTCACGGGATTCGGAAAGATCGACGGGCGGCCCGTTTATCTATTTTCCCAGGATTTTACCGTCACCGGCGGAGCGCTCGGAGAAATGCACGCCAAAAAAATAGCGGCCGTCATGGATCTTGCCCTCAAAAATAAGGCGCCGTTCATCGGTCTGAACGACTCAGGTGGTGCGAGAATTCAAGAGGGTGTGCTATCATTAGATGGATACGGTCATATTTTTTACCGAAATGTCCTTTGCTCAGGCATCATTCCGCAAATCTCTGTCATTCTCGGCCCTTGTGCGGGCGGCGCGGTTTATTCCCCCGCTTTGACCGACTTCGTTTTCATGAGCGAAAAAACCGGACAGATGTTTATTACCGGTCCGAAAGTCATCAAAACGGCGACAGGCGAGGCTGTCAGCTCCGGTGAATTGGGGGGCGCCTATATACATAATTCAATCAGCGGGAATGCCCATTTTTCCGGGGATTCCGATGAGGCCGTCCTTCATGAGGTGCGCAAGCTCTTGTCCTACATCCCCCAGAATCACGAAGAAAAGCCTCCCGCCAAGGCGAGAAAGGCGAAAGATCATGAGATAAGGCCTGATTTAATGACGATCCTGCCTGAAGACGGTCAGCGTCCGTATGACGTCAAACAGATCATCGCGGAAATCGCAGACGGCGGAACATTTTTTGAAGTGCAGTGCCATTTTGCCAAAAACGCGGTGATCGGTTTTGCAAGGATAGCGGGGGAAACGGCGGCGGTCGTGGCCAACCAGCCGAAGTATTTAGCCGGAAGCCTCAGCATGGATGCGGCTGACAAAATCGCCCGGTTTATCCGTTTTTGCGATTCCTTTCAGATCCCGATTTTGACTTTGGTTGATTGTCCCGGTTTTCTTCCGGGAATACGCGAAGAGCACGGCGGGGTGATCAGGCACGGCGCCAAAATCCTTTACGCGTATGCGGAAGCCACTGTCAGCAAGGTGACGGTCATTTTAAGAAAAGCATACGGCGGAGCATATGTCGCTTTAAACAGCAAGGCGCTTGGAGCGGATGCCGTGTTTGCGTGGCCGAATGCAGAAATTGCAGTGATGGGCGCCTCGGAAGCTGCAGACGTGCTGTTTGCGAAGGAAATCGAACGGTCAGACGACCCGCGGGCCGCCCGGGAGGAAAAAATCCGGAAGTGCATGCAGGCTTCAAGCCCTTTTACCGCTGCAAGATACGGCATGGTTGACGATATCATCGATCCGAAAGAGACGCGGAAGAAGCTGATCCAAACGTTTGACATGCTGAAGAGCAAAAAAGAAATCCGGCCGGACAAAAAGCATGGAAATATACCGCTTTAAAAAATGGAGGGGAAACTAGCATGAATAAAAAACGCTTGTTAGAAGAGTTTTTAGAACTTGTGCAAATTGATTCCGAGACAAAACATGAAGCTGAAATCTGCAAGGTGCTGAAAGAAAAATTTGCGGCGCTTGGAATGGATGTCGTGGAAGATGACACAAAGCCAAAAACCGGGCACGGAGCAGGCAACCTCGTGTGCACGCTTCCGGGAACGAAAGAAGCGGACACGATTTACTTTACATCCCACATGGATACGGTCGTACCCGGAAAAGGCGTAAAGCCGGTCATTGAAGACGGATATGTCAAAACAGACGGCACAACAATTTTGGGAGCCGACGACAAAACAGGCCTTGCAGCGATGCTAGAAGCCGTAAAAGTGCTGAAAGAAAAAAACATTCCGCACGGAACGATCCAATTTATCATTACGGTCGGTGAAGAATCGGGGCTTGTCGGAGCGAAGGCTCTAGACCGTTCGCTGATCAAAGCCGATTACGGATATGCGCTTGATTCCGACGGGAAGGTCGGCAATATTATCGTGGCAGCGCCGACACAGGCGAAAATTAGAGCAACTGTCTATGGAAAAACGGCTCATGCCGGTGTAGAGCCGGAAAAAGGAGTCTCAGCGATCACGATCGCTTCAAAAGCGATTGCCAAAATGCCGCTTGGCCGCATCGACGAGGAAACGACGGCTAACATCGGCCGCTTTGAGGGCGGAACGCAAACCAATATCGTCTGCGATCAAGTCGACATTCTTGCTGAAGCCCGTTCGCTTGTTCCGGAAAAAATGGAAAAGCAGACGGAAAAAATGAAGCAGGCGTTTGAATCGGCAGCCGCCGAAATGGGGGGCAGAGCCGAGGTGGAAATCGAAGTCATGTACCCGGGCTTTAAATACAAAGACGGTGATCTTGTCGTTGAAATTGCCAAAAAAGCCGCCGGGAAAATCGGCCGTCCGTACGAGCTGTTGACGAGCGGCGGAGGAAGCGATGCGAACGTCATCGCAGGCCACGGCATTCCGACTGTCAACCTTGCAGTCGGATATGAACAGATCCATACGAAAAACGAAAAAATGCCGATTGAGGAACTTGTCAAAACTGCAGAAATGGTCGTTGCCATTATTGAGGAAGTAGCGAATCGTTCATAAAGGCGGGGTTTTACAGGGGAAGTTGCCGTTCGTTTCAGCTCTTAGAGCGGCGTTCTCGAACAAAAGAGCCGTCTCATTATTCTCATCAGCCCTTTAGTCGCGATTGAGAAGATTAAAGGGAAACGCAAAAAAGCTTGCGCCTTTAAAGGCGCAAGCTTTTTTATTTTGTAGCCGATTCAGCAGGCTGAATGGCTTTTTTGTTTTTTTGGTAAACTTGATGAAGAACGACCGATTGAATCGTCAGAAGCAGTCCGCTTGTCAGCCAGTACAGCGGCAGGGCTGCAGGGACATTGATCGAAAAGATCGTCATCATTACAGGGAAAAAGAAGCCCATGATTTTGGCGGACTGCTGAGCCGCCGGATTTGATTGGGCGTTCTGTGCGTTCAGCTTTTGAGACACATAGAACTGGATAAAATACATGAACCCGGCGCTTAAAGATACGATAATATCAGAATGCCCGAGGTTAAACCAGAGAAAAGAGTGCGAAGCAATTTCAGGCGTCGAGCGGATCGCATAATAGAAACCGATCAGAATCGGAAACTGAATCAGCATCGGCAGACAGCCCATCGCCAGCGGATTGATGTTGTGCTTTTGGTAAAGCTGCATCATCTCCTGCTGGATTTCCCTCTGCTTCACGGGGTCTTTCGTCTTTTTTAACCTGCTTTGAATCGCATCCAGCTCAGGTTTGACAAGCGCCATTTTTTCCTGCATCGCCCGCTGCTTTTTATACTGGTTGGCAAACAGCGGAAAAACGAGAACCCGGACGATGATGGTCACAAAAATAATCGACAATCCGTAGTTTCCGTGGAAGATTCCGGCGATTCCCTTAATCAGCTCTGAAAAAGGCACCACGACATAATGGTGGAAGAAGTTGTCGCTTCCTCCGGTGCTGCCGGTGGCTGCCGAAGCTTGTTCACCTATAAACATAGTCATGATCAAAAACATTGCAGTCGCAAACAATTGCTTTAGTTTCGTGTTCAACACGTTCTCCTCCTTCTAAATAAGGGCCCGTATGCCGGACGCCCTTCACGTTTAAATTGAAAGAAGAAGGAAACGGTGGTCTTCATCGTCGTTCGATGAAGCTTTCATGCGAATGACTTTACTTATCCATACCGTAATGCGATGATATAGGATGATGAGAAAATCGACTGCAGAAACAAACTGTATTGCATGATATTCTTCAAACCGTTTCGTTTTCCAGCTGTCTCCCGTACTGCAATCCTTCAGGATCAGGGCGATACCGATCGCCGTCAGTGCGGGGAGGACGATTGTGAAAAACTCAATCAGAAAAAAAGCATCGTTGAAAGATTCAAGAATCATCTTTTATCACTTCCGTTTCATTTAACATCTTACTATATGAAAGCCGGGATGTCTAATCAGAGTGCCAGGAGGGAGCCGTTTTGTCTGCTGATAAACAAAAGGGGAGAGTCATCTTTCATATCGATATGAACAGCTTTTACGCGTCTGTTGAAATGGCGTATGACCCTTCGCTGAAAGGCAGGCCGCTAGCCATCGCGGGAAATGCGAAGGAGCGGAAAGGAATCGTCGTCACGTGCAGCTATGAGGCGAGAGCACGCGGCGTCAAACCGCCCATGCCGCTCTGGGAAGCGAAGCGGCTCTGTCCCGAGCTGATCGTCAAGCCGCCGAATTTCGACCGCTACAGAAGCTCTTCAAGAGAAATGTTTCAAGTGCTCAGGGAGTACACGGACCTTGTCGAGCCTGTTTCGATCGACGAAGGGTACATGGACTTAACGGATACGCCATACAGAAATCGGGCATGCGAAACGGCGAAGGAAATTCAGGAGCGCCTTCAAAAGGAACTGCTGCTTCCGTCAAGCATCGGGATCGCTCCGAATAAATTCCTGGCCAAAATGGCTTCGGATATGAAAAAGCCGCTCGGCATTACGATTTTGAGAAAGCGTGAAGTGCCCCGGATTCTTTGGCCCATGGACATCAGCGAGATGTACGGAGTCGGCCGGAAAACCGCCGAAAAGCTTAAGACGCTCGAGATCGAAAAGATCGGCGATTTGGCTGCCGCAGATGAGTATGCTTTAAAGCGCCTCCTCGGCATCAACGGCCCCCGTTTAAAAAGAAGGGCAAACGGCATCGACACAGGAGAAGTGAATCCCGACAGAATATACGAATTCAAAAGCGTCGGCAATTCCTCGACCCTCCCGCATGACAGCACAGATGAGAAAGAGCTGTTCGGACTGATTGACAAGCTTTCAATCTCAGTAAGCGACAGGCTGAAGCGAAAAGAGGTCATGGCAGCAAAAGTTTTCATCATGATCCGATTTGCGGACTGGACGAACATAACAAGAAGCAAGCCCCTTCTGAATCCGACCGATTCAAAAGACGACATTGCGAAGGAAGCGAAAGCCCTTTTCAGGCAGCATTGGCACGGAAGCCCTGTCAGGCTTTTGGGCGTGACGGGAACAGACCTCGTCAATCGAAAGGAAGCCGTCAAACAGCTTGATTTGTTTTCCTTTCATGAGGATGCCAAAGATGAGCCGATCCAAAAAGTGATGGCCGAACTGAATGAAAAATATGGAACAGACCTCATCAAAAAAGGGGTCAGGATTGTGAAAAAAGAAAGCAAAACGAGCGGAACAAGCTTTAACAAAGATTTTTTCCAAGACGAGAGACAAGATCAATAGCTTGAAAATGTAGGTCAAAGTGTGGTAATTTCAATTTAAATAAAAATTAAACTATAATGCTAAACGCTTTAGAAGGGACGTTAGACATGGCAAAACAACAAATAGGTGTAGTTGGTTTAGCAGTAATGGGAAAAAACTTGGCTTTAAACATTGAAAGCCGCGGGTTTTCAGTTTCTGTCTACAACAGATCAAGCGAGAAAACCGAAGAGTTTCTGAAAGAAGCCGAAGGCAAAAACGTTGTCGGTACATACAGCATTGAAGAGTTTGTTGCATCTCTTGAAAAACCGCGCAAAATTCTTTTAATGGTCAAAGCTGGAACACCGACAGACGCAACGATTCAATCGCTTCTGCCTCACCTTGAAAAAGGCGACATTTTGATTGACGGCGGAAATACATATTATAAAGATACGCAGAGAAGAAACAGGGAGCTTGCCGAAAGCGGCATTCACTTCATCGGCACCGGCGTTTCCGGCGGTGAAGAAGGCGCTCTGAAAGGGCCGTCTATCATGCCAGGCGGACAAAAGGAAGCCCATGAGCTTGTCAAGCCGATTCTTGAAGCTATTTCTGCCAAAGTGGACGGCGAACCGTGTACGACATACATCGGTCCTGACGGCGCCGGCCATTATGTAAAAATGGTTCATAACGGCATCGAATACGGCGATATGCAGCTGATCTCAGAATCCTACTTTATTTTGAAACACATTGTCGGTCTGTCATCAGATGAGCTTCACGAAGTCTTTTCCGAGTGGAATAAAGGAGAGCTTGACAGCTATCTGATCGAAATCACAGCTGATATTTTCACGAAAAAAGACGAGGAAACCGGCAAGCCGCTCGTTGACGTCATCCTCGATAAAGCAGGTCAAAAAGGCACAGGAAAATGGACAAGCCAAAGCGCCCTTGACCTGGGCGTTCCGCTTCCGATCATTACGGAATCTGTTTTCGCCCGCTTCATCTCTTCCATGAAAGAAGAGCGCGTTAAAGCGAGCAAGCTTCTGGCAGGACCTGAAGCGAAACCTGCCGCTGAGAACAAAGAAGAGCTGATCGAAGCGGTCAGAAAAGCGCTCTTCATGAGCAAAATCTGTTCTTACGCCCAAGGCTTCGCTCAAATGAAAGCCGCATCAGAAGAATACGGCTGGGATTTGAAATACGGCGATATCGCGATGATTTTCCGCGGAGGATGCATCATCCGCGCAGCGTTCCTGCAAAAAATCAAAGAAGCGTATGACCGCGATCCAGAGCTTGACAACCTGCTTCTTGACCCGTACTTCAAAAATATCGTTGAAAGCTATCAGGGAGCTCTCCGCAAAACGATTTCTCTTGCGGTTGAACAAGGAATTCCTGTACCTTGCTTCTCAAGCGCTCTCGCTTACTTTGACAGCTACCGCACTGCAACCCTGCCGGCCAACCTGATTCAGGCGCAGCGCGACTACTTTGGCGCCCATACGTATGAGCGTACAGATAAAGAAGGCATTTTCCACACTGAGTGGATGAAATAAGATGTAAAACCGCAAGCTGAAAAGCTTGCGGTTTTTTTGATTTTCGGAAGGATGCATGTTTAAGCGGTTGTGTGGAAACCTACTCAAAAGTGAGTTTCAATAAGGAGGAATCAACCCATGTATCCAAGTTTAGAGGGAAAAACGGTCGTTATCACAGGGGCGGGTACAGGCCTTGGAAAAGCGATGGCACTGCGCTTCGGTGCTGAAAAGGCCAATGTAGTGATCAATTATTTCAAGGAAGAAGAAAATCCCGAAGAGACGGTGGAGAAAATAGAAAGCAGCGGAGCGCGCGCGATTGCCGTTCAAGGAGATGTCTCAAAAGAAGATGATGTGAAAGCGCTGATCAGACAGGCTGTTGATTCATTCGGTTCCGTTGATGTGATGGTGAACAACGCCGGGGTGGAAAATGAAGTACCTTCTGAGGATTTGTCTCTGGAGGACTGGAACCGCGTCATATCAACCAATTTGACGGGGATGTTTCTAGGATGCCGGGAAGCGATCGGCTATATGCTCGACCATAATATTAAAGGCTCGGTCATCAATATGTCCAGCGTCCATCAGCAAATCCCGTGGCCGCATTTTGTCCATTATGCGGCAAGCAAGGGCGGGGCAAAACTGCTGACGGAAACCCTTGCTTTGGAATATGCTCCGAAAGGAATCCGGGTAAACGCGATCGGCCCCGGTGCAATCGATACGCCGATTAACGCCGAAAAATTCGCTGATCCCGAATTGAAAAAAGGCGTTATTGAATTGATTCCGATAGGGTATATCGGAAAGCCGGAGGAAGTCGCAGCCTGCGCGGCCTGGCTAGCATCTGAAGAAGCAAGCTATGTGACAGGCCTGACGCTGTATGTAGACGGCGGGATGACAAAATACCCGGGATTCCAAGCGGGAAAAGGGTGAAAAGAAGGCGGGATGCCTTCTTTTCATCATAAGCCCATGAAAATTTACATAAGATTAATAGAAAGCAATAGTGCTGTTTACATAGCAATGATAGTGTAGGTGTGTCAACAAAAAGCGGTTATGGAGGGAGTACATAAGAATGGGTTTCTTACGCAACAGAATCGTCGGCATTACACTGGCAGGAGCAGTCGCTTTAGGATCGGCGGGAACAGGCAGTGCGGCAATGGAAACAGCGAAAAAAAAGGAAGAGCCGAAGGTCAAAAACGTGATCATGATGGTCATGGATGGAACAAGCTCTTCTGCATCAACTTTGGCACGCTGGTATAAAGGCGAACCGCTCGCAATGGACCAGATCGTCAGCGGCGGTGTCCGGACGTATTCGGCAGAATCGGCGATCACTGATTCTGCACCTGCAGCAACTGCGATGGCAACGGGACGAAAATCAAATTCTTCCTATATCGGTGTGCTGCCTTCAAAAGTGAACACACCAGGAGTCGAGAAGGTCCGTGAAAAAGATCATTACCGGCCTGTAGCAAACGTGCTGGAAGGCGCAAAACAGAAGGGGAAAGCAACCGGCATCATTGCAACATCTGAAATTCAGCATGCCACGCCTGCCGGCTATTCCGGCCATCATAAAGACCGCAATAATTTTGAAGTGCTCGGTGAACAGCAGGTTTATCAAAACATGGATGTTGTCCTTGGCGGAGGAAAAGAATCGCTTCAGCCGGGTACAAAGGATAAAAGCCGCAAAGACGGTGAAGACCTTGTAAAAGTGCTCAAAGATAAAAAGTACGATTTCGTTGAAACGAAAGATCAACTCCTCAAGTCAAAATCGAAAAAAATCTGGGGCGCCTTCTCACAGCGCGATCTCGCGTATGACATGGACCGCCGCGCAACGCATCCAGAGCAGCCGACTATTGCAGAGATGACGAAAAAATCGATTCAGACGCTTTCTAAAGACAAGGACGGTTTCTTTTTATTCGTGGAAGGAAGCAAGCCTGACTGGGCAGCGCATCAAAACGATCCGATCGGCATGATCAGCGATGTATTGGCGTTTGATAACGCGGTGAAAGAAGCGCTTGATTTCGCTAAAAAAGATAAACATACAATGGTTATTGCCGTCTCGGACCATGGCAACAGCGGCATCTCCATCGGCAACAGCAACACGACGAAAGGCTATGACACAACACCGGTATCAGCCTATGTCGATCCGCTGAAAAAAGCTAAAATGACGGTGGAAGGCGCAACTGGCAAATTAAAAGACGACTTATCGAATATCGAAGAAGCGGCGAAGCTTTACGGACTTGATGATTTAACGCCGGCAGAGAAGAAACAGCTGAAAAGCGTGAAAAACAAAAAAGAAGCGGCTTCATTATTTACCAAGCTGCTCAGCAACCGGGCCAACATCGGATTCACAACAGGCGGTCATACGGGTGAAGACGTCTTCCTGTATTCGTATGGTCCAGAAAAGCCGCAGGGTCTCGTCGAAAACACCGATATCGCCAAAACGATGGCAAAGGCAATGGGCTTCAACTTAGACAAATTAACAAACGAATTATTTATCGAAGCAAAACAGGCATTTAAAAAAGCCGGAGCCAGCGTAACGATCGATCAAAAAGATCCGGCTAACCCAGTTCTTGTCGCAGCGCGCAAAAAAGCAAAAGCCGAAATGCCTGTGAACAAAAACATTATCAGAATCAACGGGAAGGAATACGAACTAGACAGCGTGATTGTTGAAAGCAATGGATCCTTCTACGTGCCTAAAGAAGCAGTTCAGCTATTCAAAAAATACGCCAGATAATTTATTTGAAAACCCCTCTGGAAAGAAGAGGGGTTTTTTATTGTTCGAAATAAATACATACATTTATTTTTAAATGTCTAGACATTTAAAAATAAAAAGATATAATAATAGTTGTGTGAAAGCGCTTTTAATAAAGGGAGGAGA
Source organism: Bacillus sp. FSL R7-0646 (assembly GCF_037969865.1). Classification (NCBI taxonomy): domain Bacteria; kingdom Bacillati; phylum Bacillota; class Bacilli; order Caryophanales; family Bacillaceae; genus Bacillus; species Bacillus sp. FSL R7-0646. The sequence continues at coordinate 2,454,892 of NZ_CP150217.1, read as the reverse complement.
TCACCATGAAGAAAATTTTACTCGCATGCAGCTCTGGAATGTCGACAAGCCTCCTTGTCACCAAGATGCAGGAATACGCGCATTCAATCGGTGATGAGGCAAAAATTTGGGCGGTCGGACAGGACCAGGCGAAAAAAGAGATGGCAGAGGCAAACGTCGTTCTCATCGGCCCGCAAATGAGCTTTTTAAAAGGCGAGCTGCAGAAGGAAGCTGAACAGTACGGTATTAAGGTTGATGTGATTGATATGCTGGCTTACGGAATGGCTGATGGAAAGAAAGCTTATGAACAGGCGCTAAGCCTGATCGGGGATTGACGATAATGGAAAAATTAAAGCTCGATGAATTAACAGGCGAACAAATTTGCTTTCAGCTCATTCTTCACAGCGGAAACGCCCGCAGCAAGGTTATTCAGTCCATCAGGGAATACCGCGACGGCAGCGTTCAGAAAGCAGAGGAGCTGCTACAACAGGCAGAAGACGATTTGCAGCAGTCCCACGATATTCATTTTCAAATGATCCAAAAAGAAGCGGGCGGGGGAAAAAATGAGTTCTCTTTGCTGCTCTTGCATGCCGAGGACCATTTGATGTCGACGCTCACGATGAAGGAACTCGTTTCTGAATTATTGGAATTGTTCAAAGAGAAAAGTCTATGATTCGCACTGCATGGCAAAATCGAAGGGGGATAAGAGACCATGTTTGAAAAATTGAGCAACCTCTTGGTGCCGATTGCCGGGAAGCTGAATAATAACCGGTATTTAGGCGTGCTGAGGGATGCATTTATGCTGGCTTTTCCGCTCACCATTTTCGGATCGATCATTGTCGTTTTAACCAATTTGCCGTTTCTCAATAAAATGATGAGCAAATCCGCGCTTGAAACGTTCCAGTCGGCTTTAAGCATAGCGCCGAGCGCAACGATCAGCATCATGTCCGTTTTCGTCGTATTCGGGATCGGGTATTATTTGTCCAAAACTTATGAAGTCGAAGCGGTTTTTGGAGGAGTCGTCGCTTTGGCATCGTTCCTTCTGCTGACTCCGTTTGTATTAAACGGCGAAGGAGGGGAAGTGATTCCGAACGTCATCCCGATTGACAGGCTCGGTGCGAAAGGGATGTTCCTCGGAATGATTACCGCCTTTACATCCGCTGAGATTTTCAGATTTTTTGTCCAGAAAAACTATACGATCAAAATGCCTGCCGGCGTTCCGCCTGCTGTAGCAAAATCTTTTGCCGCGCTGATTCCGGCGGTGATGACCTTGTCCGTCTACTTGGTGATCAATATCCTTGTAACCCAAGTGTTCAATACGAATATGCACGATTTAATTTACAACCTGGTGCAGGCTCCGCTTGTCGGTCTTGGAAGCGGTATCATTCCGACCTTGATTGCCATATTTTTCACTCAGCTGCTCTGGTTTTTCGGACTCCACGGACAAATTATCATCAACTCCGTTATGGATCCGATCTGGAATACGCTTTCGATCGAAAATTTGAATAGCTATACCGCAACAGGAGAAGTGCCGCATATTATCAATAAGCAGTTTATGGAAGTCTACACCGTCGGAATGGGCGGAACCGGCATGACCTTGGCCGTGATTATTGCGATCCTGCTGTTTATGAGGAGCAAGCAGATGAAGCAGGTCGCAAAACTCGGAGCAGCCCCGGGAATTTTCAACGTAAATGAACCGATCATTTTCGGTCTGCCGATCGTCATGAACCCGCTCATTTTTATTCCGTGGGTCATCTCGCCGATGATCGTCACTTTGATTACGTATTTCGCGATGGCGTCCGGGCTTGTACCGCCGCCGACCGGGGTCACGATTCCTTGGACTGTGCCGATCTTTATCAGCGGAATGATGGCGACCAATTCGCTTGCCGGCGGCATTCTTCAGATTGTGAATTTAGCCGTTGTCTTTATGATCTGGTTCCCATTTTTGAAATTCATCGACCGGATGAATATGAAAAAAGAGCAGGAGATCAATGAAGCGGAACAAGAAAAGACAACACTAGGACTTTAAAAGGAGATTGATGACATGTCAAAAACAGAACCGCAGCTAGAACAAATTCAATACCGTTTTCCAAATGGCTTCTGGTGGGGGTCGGCGGCTTCCGCCACTCAGACTGAAGGAGCGGCGGCCGAAGGAGGCAAAGGAAAGAACATTTGGGATCACTGGTACGAAAAAGAGCCAAACCGATTTTTTGACGGAGTAGGCCCTGAGAAGACTTCGCGTTTTTACGAGACTTACAGAGAAGATATTCAGCTGATGAAAGAGCTTGGCCACCACTCTTTTCGTTTCTCCATTTCGTGGGCTCGTCTGTTTCCTGATGGAAAAGGGCGGCTGAACAAAGAAGGAGCTGCCTTTTATAACCGAGTCATCGATGAACTGCTTGCGGCTGGCATCGAGCCTTTTGTCAACCTTTATCATTTTGACATGCCGCTTGCGCTCCAGCAAATCGGCGGATGGGAAAACAGGCAAGTCGTCGATCACTTTGCTTCATACGCGGAAACGTGCTTCAGGCTGTACGGGGACCGAGTGAAAAAATGGTTTACCCACAATGAGCCGATCGTTCCTGCAGAAGGCGGCTATCTATACGATTTTCACTATCCGAACATCGTCGACTTTCAAAAAGCCGTCCAGGTCGCATACCATGAAATTCTTTCAAACGCTAAAGCTGTCGAAGCTTATCGCAGACTCGGGGGCGACGGCAAAATCGGCATCATTTTAAATTTAACGCCGTCCTACCCGCGAAGCCAGCATCCGGCAGATGTAAGAGCATCTGAAATAGCCGACGCTTTCTTTAACCGATCGTTTCTTGATCCCGCCGTTAAGGGTGAGTTTCCGCAGCTTTTAACAGATATATTAAAAGAAGAAGGCTATTTGCCTGTCATGGAAGAAGGAGACTTGGAGCTGATCAAAAATCACACTGTCGATCTGCTCGGCATCAATTATTATCAGCCGAGACGGGTGAAAGCGAAGGAGCACCTGCCTCATCCGGACGCGCCTTTTATGCCGGAACGGTTTTTTGACCATTATGAAATGCCCGGACGAAAAATGAACCGCCACCGCGGCTGGGAGATATATGAAAAAGGAATCTATGATATTTTAATCAATGTCAAAGAAAACTACGGAAATATTGAATGCTTTATTTCTGAAAATGGGATGGGCGTTGAAGGAGAAGAACGTTTCCGCGGCGAAGACGGCATGATCCGCGATGACTACAGAATTTCGTTTATAAAAGAACACTTAAAATGGGTGCACAGAGCCATTCAGGAAGGAGCGAATGTCAAAGGCTATCATCTTTGGACCTTCATGGACAACTGGTCATGGACGAACGCCTATAAAAACCGCTACGGATTTGTATCTGTCAACCTTGACAAAAACGGCGAACGAACGATTAAAAAAAGCGGATACTGGTTTAAGAAAGTTGCCGAGAACAACGGTTTTTAAAAAGGGACTCGGGCTAAAAGATGGTCAGTTGGGCCATCTTTTTATTTCCGCATTAAAACCGATATAATGATAAAGAAGGTGTTACAGGCTACAGAATCCTTAGTAATGGTGGTTAAAACATGAGAAAATACGAATATATTTCAAACGAAATGAGGAGGCGGATTCAGGAGGAATACTATCCGATTGATCAGCCCATACCTGATGAGCTTTCTCTCGCCAAGGAATTTTCCTGCAGCAGAATGACGATGAAAAGAGCCCTCGATATTCTTGTGTCAGAAGGCATGCTGTACCGTAAGCGCGGACACGGCACCTTCATTGTAAAATCATCGATTCAGCAGCTTCCCGTCAGTGTAACAGACCGCGAAAACCTTGGGCTGACCAAGCTTCTTGCCAACAAACAAATCGAAAGCCGCATCATTCAATTTGACGTCGAATTCCCTTCAGATGAAGTGGCAAAGCAATTGTCAATCGAAAAGACCGTTCCGGTGTATCATATCATCAGGCTCAGAAAGGTTGAAGGCGAACCGTATGTCATTGAAGAAACGTATATGCCTTCGAACGTCATCTCTGAATTAAATGAAGACGTCCTTCACGGCTCCGTTTACCGGCACATCACCGAGACGCTGAAACTGACAATCGCCGGATCGCACCGGAAGATCAGGGCGGATAAGTCGAGTGCACTCGACCGAGAGTACTTGGAATGCGCCCCTGACGATCCGGTTCTTGAAGTCGAACAGGTCGCTTTTTTAAATACGGGGGAACCGTTTGAATATTCTTTTGCAAGGCATCGCTATGATAAGTTTGTGTTTTCGAGCGTCCATATTCGGAAATGAAAAACCTGCATAACCGCGGGTTTTTTTGTTTTGTCATAGAATCTTCCAGCACGCTTGTCCTCCGAAGGGATTATGGACTAACATCGCTGTAGCGGACGAGAATTTCAGAGGCCGTGCGCATATTCAGAACGAGCGGCTCATAAAATTAACTAAATAATTAGAAATAAAACAATATATTGACAACTAATACATTTTTCATGGTACGATAGGATTGTTATTTGTCCATCAAGCAAAGGGGGAGAATGAATGAAAAAGTGGAAAAGCCTATCATGGATGGTATTGCTGCTGACGCTCGTCATGGGATTGGCTGCGTGCGGAAGCAACAATGCATCAGGAAATAAGGACGGCGGATCTGCGTCAAAAGGATCAGGAAACTACAGTCTGCTGACAGGGGGAACCGGCGGTACATATTATCCGCTTGGCGGTCAGTTTGCAAACCTTTGGGAGGATGCCACAGGAGACAAATTTACGACGCAGACTACAGGGGCTTCTGCTGAAAACATGGCAACTCTGCAAAAAGGGGAAGCTGAAGTCGCTTTTTCCCAGACTGACATTGCCACTTATGCCATAGAAGGCAAAGAGATGTTTAAAGAAAAAATTGAGGGAATCAAGGCGATTGCCGCCCTGTATCCTGAAACTGTACAGATTGTGACAACAGAAAAAAGCGGAATCAATTCGGTTGAGGATTTAAAAGGCAAAACGGTTTCCGTGGGTGCTGCGGGAGCAGGGGTCAACATTAATGCCAAGCAGATTTTGGAGGTTCACGGGATGTCTTTTGACGACATCAAACCGCAAAACCTGTCTTTTGAAGAATCAACCGACGGCATTCAGTCAGGCGCTATCGATGCCGCATTCATCACGGCTGGAACGCCTACAGGCGCTGTCGAAGGGCTTTCCGCACAAAATAAAATCAAAATTATAAACATTGAAGAAGACAAGCAGAAAAAGCTGATTGAAAAGTATCCGTTCTATGCGGAGGATACGATCAAAAAAGGAACCTACGGCATCGGGAGCGATGTGAACACGGTCGCTGTCAAAGCGATGCTCGTCGCATCCGACAAGATGGATGAGGACACCGTCTATAAAATGACGAAAGCGCTGTTTGAAGCCGATAAAATCAATCATGCGAAAGGCGAGTTTATCAAGCCTGAAACCGCGCTTGAAGGATTGGGCGATATCGACATTCATCCGGGAGCGGCTAAATACTTCAAAGAAAAAGGGATCGAAAAATCGTAAAACCAAGGAAGATAAGCGATGAATAAGCCCGGGCAATCGATAGACCGTTGCAATGAAACATCGGTCTATCGTTTTTCTATTCGGCAGGGGATATGGAAAAAATGGGGAAATTAAAAATCATAAAACGGCTTGTGCCGGCGCTGATCATTGCCGTTTTTGCAGCGGCATGCCTGATTCCTTATCAGACCGCCGTCGTGTTCGAGAAAGAGGACAGCGGCGAGATCATCGCTTTTCTTCCCCTCCAAAAGAAGAAAAGCTTTGATGTGGTCTATACGCATTCCATCCATCGGACAGAAGTGATCGAATCGTATGTGTGGGAAAAAGGGATGATTCGGCAGACCGCTCTGACCTATCATGATCCGGCCGTCGGAATGCCCGCAAACGCAGAACAAGGTGAAAGGCTCGACATCAAAAACGGCGTCTACACCATTTCGAACATGAAGAGGACCTTTCCGTTCATCGATATGCGGATCGGCAGGGTGAGGGCGAATCACAGGATCAAGTATTCAGGCGCTGAACATGAGTTAAAGCGGTACATCCGTCCCGGCACATGGACAAGGATGAGTGTCCGAAAACTAAATGTCTTGCAACAACTGAGGGGAGTGAAGATCAATGACTGAGCAGCTTTCGGAAAAAGATCAGCAGGAACTGCTGGAGAAATACGATCCTGAAGCGGGAACGAGAAAGCTCAAAGGATTGACAGGGGCCATTGCATTTGCCGGCCTGCTCGCTTTTTCTTTGTTTCAATTATACACAGCCATTTTTGGCGTTTTTCCGGCTCAAATTCAAAGGTCCGTTCATTTAGGGTTTGCGCTCGGTCTGATTTTTTTGCTGTTTCCGGCGACAAAAGGTTTGCGGAAGACCGGCAAATTCAAAGTCGCCTGGTATGACGCAATTTTAGCCGTGTTAGGAGCAGGCGTCGGCGCTTATTGGGTCGCCAATTATGAAACGATTGTGGGCGGGATCGGATTGATCACGGAAACTGACTTTTATGTCGGGCTGTTGGCCGTCCTGCTCGTATTGGAAGCGACGAGACGGGCTGTCGGACTGCCGATTACGATCATCGCCGGCCTGTTTCTTTTGTATGGCCTTTACGGCTCGTATCTTCCGGGCTTTTTGTCTCACAACGGCCTGACGATGGAACGGCTCGTTCAGACGATGTATTTTACGACGGAAGGAATCCTGGGCACGCCGCTCGCTGTGTCCTCGACTTTCATCTTCCTGTTCATCCTGTTCGGTTCTTTTCTTGTCAGGACAGGAGTGGGGCAGTATTTTAATGACCTTGCCGTAGCGATCGCCGGACGAAGCACGGGCGGACCGGCAAAAGTCGCGATTTTTTCAAGCGCCCTTCAGGGAACGATCAGCGGCAGCTCTGTCGCCAATGTCGTCACTTCCGGATCGTTTACGATTCCGATGATGAAAAAACTGGGCTATAAAAAAGAATTCGCCGGTGCAGTCGAAGCTTCCGCATCTACCGGCGGACAGCTGATGCCTCCGATCATGGGAGCCGCCGCCTTTTTAATGGTTGAGTTCATCGGCGGAGGCATTACGTACTGGGATATCGCGAAAGCCGCGGCGATCCCGGCTGTTTTATACTTTACGGGCATCTGGATCATGACGCACTTTGAAGCGAAGCGCCTCGGCCTGCGCGGACTAACGAAAGAAGAAATGCCGAACCGCAAGGAAGTATTCAAAAAGATTTATTTGCTGCTTCCGATCATTTCGGTCGTCGTTTTGTTAATGTCGGGCATCACGGTCATGCATGCCGCTTTGTATTCGATCGTTCTGGCGATCCTGGTCGGTTTGTTCAATAAAGAAACGCGAATGGGCGTTAAAGGGATTGTGCTGGCTCTTGCGGAAGGAGCGAGAATGGCGCTTTCCGTTGCGGCGGCAACGGCAGCTGCCGGCATCATCGTCGGAGTCGTCACAAAGACGGGTCTCGGCCTCAAACTTGCAAACGGCCTGCTCGATTTGGCAGGAGGCGCATTATTGCCTTCGCTCTTTTTGACAATGATCGCCGCTCTTGTTCTCGGAATGGGGTCGCCGACGACGGCAAACTATGTCATTACGTCGACGATTGCCGCGCCAGCCTTGATTTTGCTGAATGTTCCTGATCTGTCGGCCCACTTGTTCGTGTTTTATTTCGGCATCGTAGCTGACATTACGCCGCCCGTTGCTTTGGCAGCATTTGCAGCTGCGGGGGTTGCGGGAGGAGAGCCGATCAGAACGGGGATCAATTCAGCAAAGCTTGCGATTGCCGCTTTTATCATCCCGTATATATTCGTCCTGTCTCCGGAGCTTCTCATGATTGATGCGCATTGGTATGAAATTCTCTGGGTGGTCTTTACCGCATTGTCCGGAATGATCGCCATCGGCGCTGGCATGATCGGATTCTGGATGAGAAAAGTGTTCTGGTTTGAAAGAATACTGGCGGCTGCCAGCGGTCTTCTGCTGATTTATCCAGAAGGCTATTCCGATATGATCGGCCTCGGCATATTCCTTCTGCTGTTCGTCCTTCAGCTGATGTGGAAGCGGGACAAAAGCCATCCGGAAGAGATGCAGGCCTTGAAAGCATAAAAAAACAGCCTTCAATTGTGAAGGCTGTTTTTTTATTAAAGCGGCCACCAATGAAAGCCGTCTTTTGCGAGCAGGTCGTCAGAAGCTTTCGGCCCCATGGAGCCCGCCTTATAGTTAGGGGAAAGGGTTTTGTTTTCCTCCCAGTTTTGAGAAATCGCATCAACAAAACTCCAGGAAAGCGCAACTTCATCCCAGTGGGCAAAGTTTGTCGCGTCTCCGTGCAAGCAGTCCAAAATCAGCTTTTCATAAGCTTCAGGCGTGTTGATGCCGTCCCCGCAGTTATGGCAGTAGTCGAGCTTGATCGGCTGGGCAAAAGTGCCGCCTCCAAGCTTCCTTGCGTTTAAATGAAGGGTGATGCCTTCATCCGGCTGAATATGAATCACCAGCAGATTAGGGTGCATCGTGTTGCCGTTTCCGTAATAAAGATTCATCGGAATGTCTTTAAATTGGACGACAATCTGCGTTGATTTTTTCTGCATCCGTTTGCCTGTCCGGATGTAGAACGGCACACCGGCCCATCTGAAGTTGTCGATCAGCAGTTTGCCGGCAACGAACGTTTCCGTATTCGAATCTTTTGCTACGTTTTGCTCATCGCGATAAGCCGGAACATGTTTTTCGTCGACGACTCCTGCGTCATACTGGCCGCGCACAAAAAATTGGTCGACATCGTCTTTTTGAATCGGACGAAGGGCTCTGAGAACCTTCACTTTTTCGCTGCGGATCTCTTCCGTGTTCAGCTTGATCGGCGGTTCCATCGCAAGCAGCGCCACCATTTGAAGAATGTGGTTTTGCACCATGTCTCTAAGCGCACCCGATTTTTCATAATATCTCGCTCTGTCTTCCACACCCAAATCTTCACTTGACGTAATTTGAATGTTCGAGATGTATCTGTTTGTCCAAAGCGGCTCAAAAATCGCGTTGGCAAAGCGGATGACTTCGATGTTCTGCACCATTTGCTTTCCTAGATAATGGTCAATCCGATAAATTTGATCTTCTGTAAAAGCTTCACGGATTTCCTGGTTCAAGGCTTTTGCGCTCGGCAGATCATGCCCGAAAGGCTTTTCGATAACGAGCCTTGACCAGCCTGTTGTTGAAGTGACACCCTCTGATTTTAGGAACTTTGCAATCGTTCCGAAAAATTCAGGAGCCATCGCTAAGTAAAACATCCGGTTATTCGGAATATCATATGTACTTTCCAGCTTCTCTATAAGTTCGTTTAATTCCCGGTATGAGCCGGAATTTGTAACATCAAAAGGATGATAGTAGAAGTGAGATGTAAACTCGTCCACATCCTTTTCGTTTAACGGAAACTTCGAAACCGATTGCTGTACGGTACTGCGAAAGTCTTCATTTGTCCAAGGGCGTCTGCCGACTCCGACAACCGCGAATTCATTCCCGATTTGTCCGTTTTCGTAGAGCCTGTGGATAGAAGGATATAGTTTTCGTTTTGCCAAATCCCCTGTTGCGCCAAATATTACGATAACTGCTTTTGGTTCCATTTGATCTTTTTTCAATTAAACGTACCTCACTTTATTCGAAGCATAAGTTTATTTTCTTCATTTTAAAGCTAATAATCCCTTAAAGCAAACATTTGAGATCGAATCGTATGAAAACTTTACTGAAAACGGTCAGGGTATTTAGTTGCATAGCCCGACGCGAGGCCGGCGTTTCTTTTTTCCAAGACTTCCTGTATGCTTGTGATAGATGAAGTTTTTAGCAGGAGGAAAGGATATTGGAGTTATTATTTTTAGGAACGGGAGCGGGCATCCCCGCAAAAACGAGGAATGTCACATCCGTTGCATTGAAGCTTTTAGAAGAAAGGCGGTCTGTTTGGCTGTTTGACTGCGGGGAAGCCACACAGCATCAAATTCTACATACATCGATCAAACCTAGAAAAATTGAAAAGATTTTTATTACCCATCTTCACGGCGATCATGTATACGGGCTTCCGGGTCTTGTCAGCAGCCGATCTTTCCAGGGAGGGGAAGGCCCGCTGACCGTATACGGACCGCAAGGAATCAAAACGTTTCTTGAAACGGCGCTTGACGTATCGGGGACGCATGTCACATATCCGCTTGTGATTAAGGAGATTGGAGAAGGGACAGTCTTTGAGGATGACCAGTTTATCGTGACGGCCAGAAGCGTATCTCACGGCATTCCCGCTTTTGGGTACCGCGTGCAGGAAAAAGATGTTCCGGGCGCCCTTGACGCTGAAGCACTGAAAGAGATCGGAGTCTCGCCGGGCCCTGTTTATCAAAAACTGAAAAACGGGGAGACGGTCACATTGGAAGACGGCCGGACGATTCATGGGGCAGACTTTATCGGACCGCCAAAAAAAGGGCGGATTGTCGCCTTTTCCGGGGATACGAGGCCATGCGAGAATGTGAAGAGGCTTGCCGAAAAAGCCGATGTTCTCATCCACGAAGCAACATTTGCGAAAGGCGACAGGGAGCTCGCCGGAGACTATTATCACAGCACTTCAGAACAAGCTGCTGAAACAGCGCGGGAAGCCTGTGCAAAAAAACTGATTTTAACCCATATCAGTGCAAGATACCAGGGGGAAAACGTGCTTGAACTGGTCGATGAAGCAAAAGCGATCTTTCCTGATACCGTGGCAGCTTTTGACTTTTATGAGCATGAGATCAAAAGAACTTAATGGGCAGTTATAAAGCTTCTTTGTTCCGACAATCCGGGACGGGAAGCTTTTTTTGTTGACACGGTTCTAAAATGATGTATAATAAAGCGTAATGATTACGTTTTATTAAGGAGGACAACATGAGAGTAAAAATTACATTGGCGTGCACCGAAACAGGGGACCGCAATTATATTACGACAAAAAACAAACGCACAAATCCGGATCGCCTGGAATTGAAAAAATATTCTCCGCGTCTGAAAAGGCACACGATTCACCGTGAAACAAAATAACTAAAACCAGCAGACTGTCTGCTGGTTTTTTGTTTAATTGGCGGCTTGATAGGCGTATGTTTGCTGCTGTGCCGCATACCACACATCATAGATCGCAAGCTGGACGATGTGCGGCTCATCATGATGGATCAAATGCGAGCTGTTTTTCGCCTGAATCCAGCCGCTTTGATGCGATAGAGACAGCAGTCTGCTGTGAAGCTTCAGCCATTCTTGATGAGCTTGCTTCGCCGCCTCCGTCCTTTTTCCCGCCGAGAGGACGAGCAAAGGAACCGAACCGAGGTGTTTCTTTTCCTGCTTCAGCATGTCCAGGCTTTGTTTAAAGTCCTCATGGGACCCTTCGATCGAAAACTGTTTGACATAATCTTCTTTTAATGTGTCCGGAAGTAGCGGCAGCACTTTTTCCTCCTGATCTTCACAAGCGGGATCAAGCAGCACCATGCCGATGACTTCATCGCTGTACCGGCTTGCAAACAGCCTTGCAATGACGGCGCCGAACGAATGGGCGACAAACAGGTAGGGCGGTTTGACGTCTGCTGCTGCAAGCAGCGCTTTTAGTTCTTTCACCATCTGATCCGCTGTTCGTTTGCTGGTGCTCGGCCCGCTTTTGCCAAGGCCTGCACGGTCGTATGCAAACAAGCCGAGATCTTCGTCTATATCGGATAAAATGGGCTGCCAAGTCGTTGAAGAAAAACCGTAGCCCGCTTCAAAAATAATCGTTGCGTTCTTTTTTCCTTTTCTCTGCTTTGTATAAAACATGCACCCTTCAACAGTATATATTCTTTCCGTTATGGTCATAGAGGTCATCCTCTCTTTGTATATGGTGTTCTATTAGGAAAGACGCACAAACAAGGATGTTCGTTTCTCACGAGTTGAAAAAAAGAAATATCCCGCCATAAGGCGGGATATTAAGTTTACCAGGCTCTGTCGTACTGAACAGGCCCTTCAATTTTTGTGTTCAACTGTTTGGCAGCGGTTTTCGGCCAGTATGGATCTCTCAGCAGCTCCCGTGCAACGAAAATGAGATCAGCGCGTCCATTTTGGAGGATTTCCTCAGCTTGAAGGCCACTAGTGATCAATCCGACAGCTCCTGTCTGAATCTCGGCTTGAGCGCGAATTGTATCGGCGAAGCCGACTTGGTAGCCTGGGAAGACGTTGATATCAGCAGGCACAACAGCACCGGAGCTGACATCGATCAAATCAACGCCCTGTTCCTTCATCCATTTGGCGAAACCGACATAATCGGCGACATCAAGGCCTTTTGTTTTGTAGTCTGAAGCTGAAACGCGTACGAATAATGGTCCGGCCCAGACTTCTTTTACAGCGTCGATGACTTCGCGAAGCAGCCTGTAGCGGTTTTCCGGTGAACCTCCGTATTCATCCTCGCGTTTGTTGGAAAGCGGTGATAAAAATTCGTTGATCAAGTATCCGTGGGCTCCATGAATCTCGATGATGTCAAAGCCGGCGGCTTTCGCGCGTTCAGCTCCTTTTTTGAAAGCCTGAACGGTTTCTTTTATGTCCTCTTTTGTCATTTCAACAGGCGTTCGCGAATTTTCGTCGAAAGGAATCGCTGAAGGTCCGTAGATTGTACCTTCGACCTCGGCTTTTCTTCCGGCGTGCGCCAACTGAATCGCCGTTTTGCTGCCGTACGTCTTGATTTGTGACGTCAATGCAGCAAGTCCGTCAATATGCGCGTCATCCCATATGCCCAGATCCTGGTCAGAGATTCTTCCCTGCGGAGTGACGGCGGTAGCTTCTACCATGATTAGTCCGACTTGTCCGACGGCGCGGGAGATGTAGTGGGTCATGTGGAAAGGCTGCACTTTTCCATCCTTTTCATGGGAGGAATACATGCACATCGGCGACATGACAATCCGGTTTTTTAGTGTAACTCCTTTTAAACTCCATGGTGTGAATAGTTTTCGATTACTCAAATTTTTTCGCCTCCCGTAAGTTTTCGCCTCGATTATACCAATTCTGCCCATTCTCGTCATATAAACTGCTCAAGTCATTTCCATATGTAAGAATGTTCAGTACAATAAAGTTGTACACATTCTATTTTTTACTAAATATGATATCACATACATTTGCGGAAAACAGTGAAAGAGGGGGCTTGCTTTGTGAAGTGGCAGACAGTGGAAGAACTGAAACGGCTGCTCATTTCTCTTGTTCAATACGAAAGCATCTCAGGCACGGCCGGAGAAGTGGCGCTTGCGAAATATATGCATGATGTCTTAAAGGACCGTTCGTACTTTCAAAAGAATCCTGAATACTTAAAGCTTCACCCGATGGAGGATGGGCGCTATTTTTTAACCGCCCTCGTCAAAAAGGAAAAGAAATCAAATACGGTGCTCCTCTTGAGCCATTTTGACGTGGTCGATACGGCAGACTACGGAGAATTCAAACATATGGCATGCAAAGTCCCGGAACTCATGGACCTATTAAATGATAAAAAAGAACTTTTGCCTGAACGGGTCAAAAAAGACCTGGAAAGCGGCGAATGGCTGTTCGGTAGGGGAAGCATGGATATGAAAGCGGGTCTTGCTGTTCAATTTTCTATGCTGGAACGGGCGATGAACGGAGAATTTGACGGAAACCTTCTATTAATTACGGTTCCGGACGAAGAAGTCAACTCGCAGGGGATGCTTGAAGCAGTACCTGTACTGAAAGCTTTAGAAAAAGAATTTGGCCTTCATTATACAGCGTGCTTAAACTGTGAGCCGATGTTTGAAAAACATCCGGGTGATCCGAAGCAGTACGTCTATTCAGGCAGCATCGGCAAAGCGCTTGCCGGATTTTTCTGCAAAGGGGTTGAGACGCATGTCGGCGAGCCGTTTGCAGGGGTGAATGCGAATCTAATGGTGTCTGAGATCAACAGGCTGCTCGAATTAAACGTCGACTATTGCGAAGAAGCGGACGGAGAGGTGACGCCTCCCCCGGCCAATCTGATGCAAAAAGATCTGAAGGAGGCCTACTCGGTTCAGACTCCTCACACAGCGGTGTCGCTCTTTAATGTGCTGATGATGCAGCGTTCCGCCGCCGAGCTCCATCGCATGCTGCTCGACACAGCCAGGGAAGCGGCCGCCAATATTCAAACAAATATCGAACGTAAAACGGCCGAATATCAGCGGTTTGAAGCCTTCACGCCAATTAACCCGGCCGTTTCCGTGATGACGTTTGAGGAGCTGTGGAACAAAGCACAGGAAAAAGCCGGGAAGCCCGAGGCGGAACGCATCCTCAACTTTGCATTTGCGAACAGGGGGGAGCTTGGAGACCGCGACTTTTCAACGAAAATCGTCTCTGAATTGGCTTCACTCTGCAAAGAAGATGCTCCGATGATCGTTCTGTTTTACAGTCCGCCGTTTTATCCGGCTGTTTCTTCAAAGGACGATCCTCTGATCCGAAAGGTGATGAGAGAAGTGAAGCAGTATGCGGCCGACAGGCACGGAATTGAATTTACAGAAGTCCAATATTTCCCCGGCCTGTCCGATTTAAGCTACCTGCAGCTGCAAAAACAGTCAGTCGATGCGTTCACATCCAATATGCCGCTTTTTCATCACGGCTATTCACTTCCAAAAGGACGCGAAAACGCACTGTTTGTGCCGGTCATCAATATCGGGCCGGCCGGCAAAGATCCTCACAAATGGACGGAACGTCTCCATGTGCCGTTTTCATTTGGAAAGCTGCCAGATATCCTCCGGCTCGCGATACACAAGCTTCTCTAAGATACGGGACCGCTTGAAGAAAAATCGGGAACGAGCGAAAACGCTGTTCCCGACTTTTTTAAATTTTGGCGGCAAACATATCCCTGAGTTCCGCAGAACGATTCGCCGCTTCTTTGACGCAGGATATGACGGTCTGTTCAAATTGATGGTCGTCAAGCATCCTAAGGCCTGCTTCCGTTGTCCCTCCGGCGCTTGTGATCTCTTTCCTCATGACAGAAGGATCTCTGCCGGTTTCAAGCATTTGAGCCGCTCCTGCCATCATATCGATAATCAGCTGTTTCGCCGTTTTTTCAGGAAGCCCCAGCTCGGCAGCCGACGCCTGCAGGGCTTCGACAAACCGATAAACAAAAGCGGGCCCGCTTCCGGCTACGGCTGTCACAGCATCAAGGGCAGATTCCTCAACGATTGTAACGCTGCCGACCGTCGCAAAGAGGTCAGCCGCTTCCTGCATCTGCTCTTTCGTGACAAGCGGGCTTGCCGCAAAGGCTGTGGCTGATTTTTGAATGGCGGCCGATGTATTCGGCATGGCTCTCACAACAGGCAGCTCAAGCCCGGCATAGTGCTGGATCGTATGAATCGGAATGCCTGCAAGAACAGAGATCAGCAGCTGTTCTTTTCGCAAATAGGGGCGGAGTGCGGCTATTCCTCCTGCCGCGTCTTTCGGCTTCATCGCCAAAACGAGTGTATCCGACCGGGCGGCGACTTTTGCCGTATCTGCTTCTCCGCATACCCCGTAAGTCTCGCTTAATTCACGAAGCCTGGCCGTATTCGACTGATTAGTAACGAATATCGCCTCAGGTTCCATTGCACCGCTTTTGACAAGCCCCTTAATCATCGCTTCAGCCATCGAACCGGCTCCGATAAATCCTATTCGTTTCATTTTGATTCCTCCTTCTAAAAACAAAAAAACCTTTCCGTCTTCGCAAAGGACGAAAAGGTTTCGCGGTACCACCTTCATTAGCATATACATGCTCAGCTCTTGCCCCGTAACGCGGGATACGTTTAGGTTTGCCTAAGCGCTCTGAGGGCAGGTTCAACAGGCAAGCGGGCTGTGAAATCTTTCAGCCGTGGATTTCACTCTCTTTAGCCATTGCTCGTTTACTATTCCTCTTCATCGCGTCTTCATTCATTCACCTTCATATATTTGTTGTTCATTATGCTATGAGGAATGCTGAAATGTCAACAGGCATTTGAGGCAAAAATGACATGCGCGGGAGAAAAAGGTAAAATATGATCAACATCAATTCGCAGGATGAGGAGAATAAAACGATGAAAGACGCAAGAATCATTCCTATTGCACTGCCGACTCCGTTTGCAGTCGGAGACGTCAACATTTATTTGCTCAGAGGCGAGGCGCTCACTCTGGTGGATGCCGGGCCCAACACAAAGGAGGCGGCAGCCGTTTTGAAGAGCGAGCTGGCCGAACAGGGACTGTCATTAAGCGATATCGACCAGGTCGTCCTGACCCACCATCACGCTGATCACGCCGGACTGCTGAACGAATTCCCGGCAGAGGTAAAAATCATTGGCCATCCGTTCAATGAACCGTATATCAGTCAAAATCCCGATTTTATTGAAAAACAAAAGTCCTTTTTTACATACCTGTTTCAACGATTCGGCGTTCCCGGCGATATGAAGCCGCCAGGCCATACCATAAAAGCGTCGTACCGGTATTCATGTAATCGGACATTGACAGAGACCGTTTCAGAAGGTGGGCAAATTGAAGGGCTTGACGGGTGGCGGGTTCTTGAGACGCCCGGACATGCCGCTTCGCATATTGTCCTTTATAATGAAGAACTTGGAAGCATGCTCGGGGGAGACTTGCTGCTAAAGCCGTCTTCTTCAAATCCGCTTCTGGAAGTGCCGCAAAAAGGAGGGAAACGCCCGACTCCGCTGCTGGATTACCTGGAATCTCTCGGCAGGCTGCAGGAGCTTCCGCTTCACATGATTTATCCCGGCCATGGGGAGGAAATCACAAAAGTGAATGAGCTTGTCGCCAAAAGGCTGGAAAAGCAGCGAAACAGAGCCGAAGAGGTGTACCGCATCCTCTCTGAAAAACCGCATTCACCTTATCAGATATGTCGAAAACTGTTCCCTGCAGTCTATGAAAAAGAGCTGTTCTTAACACTGTCAGAAACGATTGGGCAGCTTGACGATCTGGAATCCCAGGGGAGGATCGGAGTTGATGCGGCCGATGGAATCGATTACTATTATGCAAAGTAGGTGACGAACATGGAGCAGAAGTTGAAAGCGCACAAAGTGATGATTACAGGAGCTTCAGGAGGGCTTGGCGAACGGATCGCATATCATGCTGCAGGGGAAGGAGCGGAGATCATTCTGGCTGCGCGCAGAAGAGACCGCCTCGATGCTTTGAAGCAAAACATCGCGGATAAAACCGGCGCAAAGTGCCGTATAATCGTATTGGACGTCAGCCGGACGGATGAAGTTGAAGCGGCGTTTCAAGAGGCCGGTCCGGTTGATATTCTTGTCAATAATGCGGGGTTCGGCATTTTTGAAAGCGCGCTTGACGCTTCCCTTGAAGATATGAAAGCGATGTTTGAGGTCAACGTATTCGGTCTGATCGCCTGCACGAAAATGGCACTCCCGCATATGATCAGGCAAGACAAAGGCCATATTATCAATATCGCTTCACAAGCGGGCAAAATAGCGACGCCCAAGTCAAGCCTTTATGCGGCAACAAAGCATGCGGTGCTCGGATATTCAAACAGCTTGAGAATGGAGCTTGCAGAAACAGGGGTCAACGTGACAACGGTCAATCCTGGACCGATTCAAACAGACTTTTTCAAGACGGCAGATAAAAAAGGCGATTATGTAAAAAGCGTCGGGAGATGGATGCTAGATCCGGATCGGGTTGCTAAGAAAATCGTCTCGGCAATGATGACGAACAAGCGCGAAATCAATCTTCCAGGCTGGATGAACAGCGTCAGCAAACTCTACCAGCTTTTCCCTTCGCTGGTTGAACGAACAGGTCGAAGCGCTTTCTATAAAAAATAATGGTTTCTCGAAGAAAGGAACGGAATCATCCGTTCCTTTTTTGTTTGCATTTTTTTAGCGATGCCCCCTGCAGAGAGGCTCAAAATATCATATAAAAACAGGGAGACTTTGTCCCTCTGCAAAACCCGGCATCGAACCTCTGCTTCCTTCTTTAAGCGCTGCTTGATCTGATGGCACCTGTCCAGCCTGAGGCAATTGATATAAAAATACGGCACGCCGAAAGATTCCGTGCTTCCGGGAACACGTGCCGGCCGCTGATGAAAAATAAGGTAAAGGTCGCTTTCGTTTTGCCGTTCTTCTTATATAAAATGGCAACTGGGTGACGAAAGGGAGTAATATTTTACCATTTATTGAAATTCTCTCATCCCGGCCGAAACATGATATCACGTGATACTCGCAACAAAATACACGATAAAAGGAGTTTCTTAACGGTGCAGGAAGAATGGAACCCATTGATGAAAAATCGTTGCATCATCTGGTTAGTCACGGGGATTTGCTTAACGGTCATCTTTCAATTTCCGCTGAAAAGCGTCGCTTCATCCGCAGACAAATACGCCAATTTTGCCGAGCTTGCCGAACATGAAACAGAAGGAGAAGATTACCAAATCGAATACACAGACATGGGCACCGAACTGTTGATTCTTTCACCGCACGGCGGAGGAATCGAAGGAGGTGTCAGTGAACTTGTCCGCGCCTTCAGCGCCGATTATTCCACTTATTTATTTGAGGGAATCAAACCCTCGCAAAACTGGGATCTCCACATCACAAGCAATCATTTTGATGAACCTCAGGCCCTCAAAGCGGTCAAAGAGCACAGCTATGTGCTGGCTTTTCATGGATATCATGACATCGTTGAACATACGCTTGTGGGGGGAACGGATACAGGAGGGGCGAAAGCGATTGTCAGAGCGCTGCTGAACAAAGGTTTTTCGGCGGAGCTGGTCAGCCCGAGCCACCGGCTTGCAGGAGGAAATCCTGAAAATATCAATAATCAATGCAAAACAGGTCAAAGCATTCAATTGGAAATCAGCACGCCTCAACGAGAGGCTTTTTTTTCGGAGTTCGGCCTGTGGACGCGGGCAAGTTCTAAAAATGAGACGTTTCAAGCGTATGTCTCAGCTGTTAAAGAAGTTCTGGAAACGAGGTATAAATAAGCATTGTATATTTGGGCCACATTAAAACCAAAGACATGAAGAGGGTGAGCAGGTTGATCTATATATACAATTGTTACGGCGGCACTCATTCATCTGCACTTGCCGCTGCTTATCATCTGAAAAAGCTCCCATTCAGCAGAAAACCAACAAGAAACGAAATTTTAAGCACCGACTGTTTTAATCAATTAAGTCCGAAGGAAATGGGAAAATTAATCTTTCACGGACTTGATGAAGAAGGCAACCAGGTGTACACGATCGGCAGAGGATCGTCAAAAGCTGTCATTCCAGCCATGCGAGGCGTTCTCGAGCTGTTTGAAAAAAACGGGAAACTTCAGGAGAAAGTCATTTTTTCAAACACGTCTCCGACTGTGCCAATAGCGATGACATTCGGCGGTTTATTTTCGAGGAGGCTGAAAATCGATCCGATCGGGGTTCCTTTGCTGGTGCTTGGAGCGCAGCAGGCATACCAAGACATCATCAAGCTTGTGCAGCAAACAAAAAACCATGCAAAAACGACTTCTTCGATGATCGAGGTACTCGATAACGGCTTTAAAGGATAGTGGCCGAAGGATGAATATAAGGAATTTATTTGAAAAAACAAGGCGTTCTGATCGGTGGGATGCCTTGTTTAATAGGAATGCCTTTTTCCAATGAATAGAGGGGAACACAGTTTCATTGCAGCGGTTGTTGACTTTTAAAAAAGATCGACATTCACAGAACGGAAAGCGGGAGGCGCATCAAAACGCCTCCCGCTTGCTTGCGCTCTAAAGCCCGCGTCTGTAAAAGAATCAGCCGCTCGTTCACGCTCTGTTCTCCAAAAGCGGATCGAAGCATGTTCATATTTCAGACGCCAGCTGCACGTTGTTTATTTTTTGACATAGCAGCGGTCTTGGTACATCGTTTCACATTTTTCGCGTGTGACATCTGTTTTACCATTTATTACTCTGTAAACATCGACATATCTCTCGCCATTTATTACCTTATATTCGTATTGCGCACCGGGATACTTGTCCCTCACCCATATTAATTCAGGCAGTGTATCCGCACTTACGGGCAATCCAGACACTAACAAAGCACCTGCAAATGCAACCGCTCCGACTGCTTTTTTGATTTTGTTTTGAAACATCCCTAACGACCTCCTAAAGATTGTTTTTTTGCCTATGACATCATAGGCATGTACATCCTATCACTCGGCTGGAGAAAAAAATGTCTAATTGTGTAGAAATTCAATAAAATTCAAAAATAATACACAAATTTACATTTTAATCAGAGGTAATAGGTGTTCGCCTAAGAACACCCTCGGGAAAAATGGTAAAATAAGAGAATTTGATTGAAGGTAAGGAAAAATATGTTATAATTTTACGAGAGGGAGGAGGGGATAGTTTCCAATAGGTAACGATGAAATGGTCCATTTTGCTAGGAATCTATTTTTTCATCCATTAAAATAAGAGAACTCGGACCTTAAATTGTTTTGGATGTGGCAGTAGCTTATGGATGGCAGCTGAAGACGTACATACAAATATTTCAAAAACACGGAGGGAAACGAAATGAAAAAAGCGATTTTAGGGTTTTCTTTGTCTGCGGCGCTCCTGGTTCCATCCTCATTCGCTGCGGCTGCTGGGGACGGGCAGCTGACAAGCGAGCAAAAGGAACTGCTTGAAGCCAAGACAGAATACGTTCAATCACTTCCTGAACAGGCATCCGTTCAAAGCGGTGTGACGGCTTATGCAGGAAAAAGGCTGACAATTAAAAGAGGAAGCTTCCTCGCCTGGTCAAAAGATTATATCGACTGGTACTACAACGGCAAAAAAGTATCGAAAAGCAGCGGATCGCAGGATGTCGGCTACGTCTTTCCGAATGTGGTGAGGGCAAAGGGGATTAAAAGGTATTATAAGTCATCAGGGCTTCACAAATGGAGAGCGAAAAAAACGCTGAGCTTCGGAACCGTTACACCGTGGGGAGATGTTGAATTGGCCAGCTCAACCTTTACAGACAGAAGGTGGGTCAATAAAAAAGGAAAATACGGAAACGATTAATTTACTATAAGCCATTTCATACAACGCTGCTAAAAGACTATTTAGAAATTAATGGCAGCGTTGTATAATGGAGAATGTTGCAACACCATCCTGATGCGAGAAAGGATTTTTCAAATTGATCAAAATCGATGACCTGACGAAATCTTATGGAAGCAAATCGGTATTCAACCGTCTCAACATGAATATTGAAAAAAACAAAGTCACCTTTCTGATGGGAGAAAACGGCGCCGGAAAAACGACGCTCTTGAAATGCCTGCTCAAGCTTGAACCTTTCGAAGGCGGCATACTGTACGACGGCGAGCCGCTTGAAGCAGTCAGGAGCAAAGTCCACGTCATCTATGACGATTCCCCGTTTTACGATCATCTGAGCGGCTATCAAAATATCAAACTACTGATCAATAAACCTGCCGGCAAAGAAGAGCTTGAACAATTGTCGCAAAAGTTTCTCGGCAGGGAGCTGCTGAAAAAAAAGGTCAAGACCTATTCATACGGACAAAAGAAAAAGCTGGCCTTAATGATCGCTGCATTAAACAAACCGTCATTCTTGTTTTTGGATGAGATATCAAACGGGCTTGACTACCGGTCCATGATGGAGCTTCAGGAGCTCATCAATGACTGGTCAAGCAGGATGACGATTGTTGCCGCCGGCCATCAGTTTGAGTTTTATTCTTCAATCGTCGATCAATTATACGTGTTGAAAGACGGTTCAGCTATCCACATAGACAATTTTAAAACGAATGGAGCAGAATTGGGCGATGTCTATAAAGAATATTTATAATATTTTCAAGAAAGAGCTTGCATTTCAATCGTATTCTAAATTGCTCATCATTTTATTGCTTCCTCTATTATTCATTTCATCCGGATACATATATGTTCACTATAAAAATACAATGGACAGCTACCAGCAGTTCAAAAAGACTGAAAATGAATATAAAGAACTCGGCATCGATATTAAGCAGGCGCTGGAGTCGCCCGTCAAGGTGAAGGAAGGTGAGCTGAAAAGCGAGGATGGCGACGGAGAGATCGTCGAAAATATTTTAAGGTTCGACTATGAGAATTTCGTCTTGTCCCTCCATCACCTGGAGCCGAAACAGTCAGTCACTATGACGCTTGAGCTGATGGGCTTCATCATTTTTCCCTTGGCTTTCACGCTGTATGCCATCTATATCTCCTCATACGACATCAGATTCAAGACGATGAAAGTGAAAGCGGTCAGCCATGATTGGAAATCCGTTCTGTTTGCCAAACAGTGTTCGGTTTACATGGTGATGGCTGCCGCCGTGATCGCCGTTGTATGTACGGCATATGTGTCAAGCCTCGTCTTTTATTCCCTTGCTTCAAGGGATATACCGGTCGGCGAGTTCACAATACCCGCTGTTTCAAAAAGCAATATCCTGCTTCAGCTCGCTGTCGTTCTGGCGGTCAGCTTCATCTTTTCGACGATCGGATTTTATTTGGGCGTCCTCTTCAGAAGCTTTATTACGCCTGCTTTGCTTTATGTCGTTTACAGCCTGCTGATCCCTGCTTTGGGCAGGTTCGATTTAAAAAACCTGCTGTCTAATCTCGGGCATGCGGTTTTCAGTTTCAGCGGCGGCTTTAAACTGTTTACACCGGTGAAGGTGGACATGATTCCGGTCATCATCATTTTAGCCGCATCCGTCGGCTTGCTGTCTGCGGTCACTTATTACATGGCGCACAGGCAAAGCAA
Source organism: Bacillus sp. FSL R7-0646 (assembly GCF_037969865.1). Lineage (NCBI taxonomy): Bacteria > Bacillati > Bacillota > Bacilli > Caryophanales > Bacillaceae > Bacillus > Bacillus sp. FSL R7-0646. The sequence goes on along the minus strand of NZ_CP150217.1, from coordinate 2,432,247 downwards.
ATATGTCGTTTGAAAAAAGAGTGCGGGCGCCTGCGCTCTTTTTTCTTTTGCAAACGAAGGACACCCGTTGGCTCAGGGTTGACAGGAAGGAGAGCCATTCGCATCCGCCATGCAAGGAAACCGGACCCACCCGTCTCTGGAGGAAGACGGTTTTTTTGATTGAAACGTTGTTCCTCGTAAATATTCGAAAAATTCTATATAATAATAAAGCGGTCTCAGAATTCATGCACTTTTTTAAGTAAACAGCGTTTGAACAGAGGGCAGGTGAGAATAGTGGCGAATCAGGATTTGAATTTGCACACGTTATATACGAGTCATACCCGTGATGCCTGGGCAAATCTCGGCGGGCATATGTCGGTAAAGATGACCGAAGAGGAAGTAAAGAAGCTTGAAGGTTTAAATGACTATCTGTCTTTGGAAGAAGTCGAAACCGTTTATGTTCCGCTGGCGAGGCTGCTTTATTTACACCGGGCAACTCAATATGAACGGAACACCCGGGTAAACGGTTTTTTGAATCATCCTCACGCGGCCAAGATTCCGTTTATCATCGGGATTGCCGGAAGCGTCGCGGTTGGAAAAAGCACGACGGCCCGCATCATTCAGACTGTGCTCTCCCGTTTGCAGGAACGGCTGAAAGTCAGTCTGATCACAACCGACGGTTTTCTTTATCCTAATGCGGTTCTGACAGAAAAGCAGATGATGTCGAGGAAAGGGTTTCCCGAAAGCTATGATGTCAAAGCGCTGCTTGAGTTTTTGAACGATTTAAAATCAGGAAAGGAAATTGTCCACGCACCCGTTTATTCCCATCTAACGTATGACAGATTGGAAGGGGTTTATGAAACGGTAGAACAAGCGGATATCGTGATCATCGAAGGCGTTAATGTGCTGCAGACACCGACGATCGAAGACGACCGTACAAAACCGCGGGTTTTCGTTTCCGATTTTTTTGACTTCTCGATTTATGTGGATGCCGAAGAAGACCTCATTATCAAATGGTATCTTGAACGCTTTCGCATGCTCAGGGAGACGGCTTTTCAAGATCCGAGTTCTTATTTCCATAAATTCAAAGACCTCGCGGACGAAGAAGCGGACCATATGGCAAAGTCAATATGGGAGACCGTCAACCGTCCGAATTTGTATGAGAACATTCTGCCTACAAAATTCCGGTCTGATTTAATCTTGAGAAAAGGCGAAGGCCACAAGGTGGAAGAGATTTTGGTCAGACGGGTATAGAAGAGGAGGCTTGCATGATCCATCATATTGAACTGTACGTTTCAGATTTGGAAGCGTCGAAGCGCTTTTGGGGCTGGTTTCTCGGGGAGCTCGGCTATGAGGTTTTTCAACAATGGGAAGGCGGCATCAGCTGGAAAGCAAACGGCGCCTATCTCGTGCTTGTGCAGGCGAAAGAGCAGTTTATCAAAGCGGGTTATCACAGGTGCCGCGTCGGCTTAAACCATCTTGCTTTTTACGCGGCATCCAAAGAGCAGGTCGACGAAATGACAATGAAACTGAGAGAGCGGGGATGCCGCATTTTATATGAAGACAGACATCCGTTTGCCGGCGGAAACGGGCATTATGCCTTGTATACCGAAGATCCGGACCGCATCAAAGTTGAACTTGCTGCCCCTTGAGGCGGGCGGCAGCCGAAGGCCGGCCTTTGTTCGAGCCGGCCTGTTTTCAATTAATGCTGCATCGTTTTTTTCGAACTTAAATTGACTTTTGCTTCATCCATTTTGAGTTTCCGGTAGGCTGCTACCAGGAAAGGAACGCCGCAAATGGTGGCAGCAGACAGGATTGCAAAAGTGAAAAACGGTTTTTCCGCTCCAAAGGTGTCCAGCAGCATTCCCCCCGCCCAAGGGCCGACCACGCTTCCAAGCTGGGTGAAGCCCATAGCCCCAAAGTAAGTGCCTTTCAGCTCAGGCCGGGCAATCCGGTCGACCAGTAAATCCATCATCGAAAAGAGAAGCACCTCCCCGATCGTAAACACGATAATGATCAAGACAATGGACCATAGATCATGGAAAAAAGAGAGGCTGAACAGGCTTCCACTAATCAGCACATTTCCTGCAATCAGCGATAAAATCGGTGAAAACCGTTTGGCGATATGTACGATCGGGTACTGTACGGCAAGAACGGCCAAGGCATTCAGCGTCAGCATCATGCCGAACACTTTCGTCCCGTCTTCAATGAACGGGCTGGCCGCCATGTATTGTGCAAGCGTCGATGTGAAGTGGGAATATCCGAACAAACAAAGAATCGAACCGATTAGCGTAATCGTAAATACCCGGTCTGTTTTTGTCACCTCCAGCGCGTCCCGCACTTTTATACGCTTATTACGCTCAGCTGCCGGTACGGTGTGGTGTTTAAATTGAATGACCAGCACCGCCGCATAAATAAAATAAATGAAAGCCGCAATGAAAAACGGCAGCGTCGTTTTGGAAGATCCGAGATACAGGCCTAAAAGCGGGCCGAAGACGACGCCGAGGTTGATCGCGGTATAGCGGAGATTAAAGACGAAAAGGCGCGTTTCGGGTTTGGATACGTCTGAAAGCAGCGCTCTTGAAGTCGGTTCAAACAAAGCGCGGCATAATCCGTTTAAGGCATTCATGATAAAGAATGTCCAGACATGATCGGCGAGTGCAAAACCGGCGAACACGAACGTCCAGCCGAAAATCGAGACGAGCATGATGGTTTTCCGGCCGAACCTGTCTGATAAGTACCCGCCATAAAAGCTTGCCGCAATTCCGATCAGAGAGCTCGCTGCAATGACAGCTCCCGCAAAGCCGGAAGAGGCGCCTTTCACTTGTGTCAAATAAATTGCTAAAAAAGGGATGCTCATGGCTGTTCCCATGCGTCCGAAAATGGTTCCGACAATAATGGTCCAGCTGAGCGGGTGGATGTTCTGCCATTTTTGTTTCATGATAAACTCTCCGTTACGTTTTTATTTGTTTATCATACATGAAACAGATGGCGGTGAATAGAGGAATTTCTAAATGCTGGGTGATAAAAGGCTTCCTGTACAAAGGAAGCCGCAAAGAAAAATCGTTTTATGATGAGAACAAGCCTTGATTTGTGACATAATCATAGATGACATCCTCGATATGGGCATGCAGCCCTTCATTCGGCTCCTCGATCCGCCTTTCCTGCAAAGCCAGCTTCAGGATTTCTTTTTCGCCGGGGCTGAGCGGATCGGTTGCAACATTGCGTCCGTACTGCTTCAGCGCCTGTCCGAGCATTTTTTCAATCAGTTTCTCATCCATTTGTCTTCTCCTTTAGGAGCGCTTTTTCTTTTATCTTACTAAGAAAAACTGATGTTCTCAAGAGAGCATTCAATTTGAATCATCAAACTGAATAAGGCGAAATTCCGAACTGGAATGGTCAACCATGTCACCTTCTTTCCAAAGAAGGTGTTTTTTATTGCTTTCCGCCAGGATTTTCTTTGGATAAAATTACGCCTGGAAATCGAACGTATATTCGGAGTATAGTATTCATACACTAATTGTGCGAACATCAGTTCTTCTGGAGGGAGAGTATGGATTACAGTCAATATCCGTCGCGTTCGGTTTTGTGCGTTGATATGCGGAGCTTTTATGCAAGCTGCGCCGCAGTCCTGCTCGGACTTGACCCGATGACTTGCTTCTTGGCGGTTGTCGGAAACACGGAGCGGCAGGGAAGCATCGTTCTCGCTGCTTCTCCGGCTCTGAAAAGAGAGTTCGGCGTTCAAACGGGAACAAGGCTTTATCAGCTGCCGGATGATCCGCGCATCAAGCTGGTCAATCCGAAGATGGGGCTGTTTGTCCGTGTTTCTACAGAGCTCACCCGGCTGTTCTGCCGCTATGTGCCGCCTGATGCCATTCATACGTACAGCGTGGATGAAAGCTTTATTCAGGTGGACGGTGTTGAAAGCATGTGGGGAGACGCCCGAACGATTGCGATGAAAATTCAAGATGATATGGAAAGGGAGTTTGGCCTTCCCTGTGCTGTCGGAATCGGACCGAATCTGCTGATGGCAAAGCTGTGCCTTGACCTTGAAGCGAAAAAATCAGCAGGCGGGGTGGCCGTTTGGGGCTACGAAGACGTGAAAACGAAGCTGTGGCCGCTGTCTCCGCTGCGCCGCATGTGGGGAATCGGCTCCAGGCTGGAAAAGACGTTAAACCGGATGGGGATTTTTACAGTCGGCCAGCTGGCGCACTATGATCTCAGTCGGCTTGAGAAAACATTCGGGGTGATGGGAAACCAGCTCTATTATCACGCTTGGGGCATCGATCTTTCAGCGATTGGAGCGCCGCTCATGGAGGGGCAGGTCAGCTATGGAAAAAGCCAGATTCTGCTTCGCGATTATCCGAATCCGGAGGAAGTCAAGCATGTCATTCTTGAAATGTGTGAGGAAGTGGCCAAAAGGGCGCGCGCCCACCGCCAGGCGGGCCGGACCGTCAGTCTCGGCATCGAATACAGCCGCGATGAGCTTGGCGGCGGATTTTACCGTTCAAAAACAATGGAAAGCCCTTCAAATGTCACGCTTGATCTTTACCATACATGTCTGGCACTGTTCGAGCGGTTTTATGCCGGCAAAACGGTTCGGAAAATTTCCGTCTCTTTGTCCAATATTCAAGATGACACCAATATGCAGCTTGATCTTTTTCGCCCCGATCAGGAAAAGAAGCGGCAGCTCGGGTATGTGATGGACGGCATCAGAGAACGGTACGGCTCAACAGCGCTTTTGCGGGCCGTTTCCTACACAAACGCCGGGACGGCCCGTCTGCGGTCAAAATTGGTCGGAGGCCATCAGGCATAGAAAGGAGAATCATTTATGCTTCGCGACAGAGGCAGTATCAAATGGGTTTCCATGATGCTGCCTGAGCACGTGGAATTGCTCAGGGAATATCATGAAAGCTTTCAAAAAATCAAAAAACCGATCCTGGATGAACAAAAATATGAAGAATTCAATGAAATCATTTGTGAAGCGATGGCAGAAAACAGGTTTTTGCAATTTGCTTATTACCGGCAGGGGGAAGTGAAAACGCTCGCCGGCCGGATTCACTATGCTGACGCTCTGAAAAGGGAGCTGCGGATCGTAAGCCGGGCGGATGAAATTTGCATTTTAAAGATAGAGGATATCATTGAGATTGAATACGATTGTCGTTTATAATGGAATCAGTATTCGGAGGTGGATAAAATGGTAAATGACATTCATTTGCCGACTGCAGCGTCTCATGCAAAGCCTGTTATCTTGAAAGGCGATACTTTGCATGAGGCGGGGTTATAAACAAATCGCCTGACAGAGCAAGGTATCATTTCTGATCATCCGGCTTTGCACCTTATTTTAAAATATAGATCTATAAATAAGGAGCTGGCAGAAATGAAGACACCTTTTATCAGAAATGACCAATATAATTTTATTAAGTTTCAAACGGACAGCCTCGTCCAGGGACATGCGAACATCAATGACGAAAACGTCCTTGACGCTTTGAAGTGCAATGCGCTGGATCAAGTGTTCAACCTGTTTCTTGATCTCAGCAGCGATCAAAAGTCTTTGCTGGAGAAGCTGGCAGAAGTGGAAGACAGCGGTGAAGCGGTGCGCTTTTTAGCTGAATTAAAACTTCATGTGATTCCATTTCAGAATGTAACGGTAAAGACTGCTAAAAAGCTGTTCTCTAAAGTGAAAAAACTAAAGACGCCCGAATTTGAGCAGATGGATTTCAGCGGATATTCCTACCTGGGATGGAACGATGCAGGATCAGGCAGGAAATACATGATTGTGGACGTCGGCGGAAAGCTGACCGGAATCCACGGCACCATCAAATCCAGCAATAAAAAAGGAATCTGCTCGATATGCAACAGGACCGAAGAGATCGGACTGTTCATGGCCCGCGTGAAAAGCGGGAAAGAAACCTATACGGACAGAGGCAATTACATTTGCTGTGACAGTGAAAAATGCAATCAAAATTTGATGACGCTGGATCATCTGAACCATTTCGTCGCACAATTAACGAAAGAATAAACGTAAACACCCCGGCTAAAGCTTAGCCGGGGTGTTTTAATGATTTCGGTCTTTGGCCTGCCTCTCTCGCAGCACTGCGCTCTCCGAAAAGCCGGGTGGTCAGCCCGGGAACAGCCATGCATAAGAATACGGAACGCCCAAGGCTGAATAAAAGAAAAGCGAGCCACAGCCCATGGTTTCCGAAAGCGGGGACAGCGGTAAAAAAGGCGGCCAGGAAGACGAGAACAGCCAAAAACATTGAATTTCTGACCGGGCCTATTTCGGTGGCGCCTGTGAAAATCCCGTAAAAAACGAGTCCGAAACTTGCGGCCAAAGGAAAGAGAGCGATCCAAACATCGTAAGTTTTCGCTGCTTCCAGAACGCTTTCAAGCGGTGTAAACAATGGAAGGATCGCATTTCTCAAGAGAAAGTAGCCGACTGAAAGCAGCGCGGCCGAGATCAGCGACCACTGGATCGAAAGGGAAAGCGTACGGGAATAGAGATCCCGATCCATTCTTCCAACGGCTTTCCCGGCAAAGATGCTCGATGCATTGGCAAACCCGTCAAAAACATAAGCCATCAAATAATGAATTTGAATCAAGATCGCATTTGCGGCTAAAATTTCAGCGCCGAAGCCGGCTCCTTTAGCCGTAAATAAATTGAAAACCGTCAAAAGGCACAATGTCCGAATCAATAGATCTCGGTTGACAACCATCATTTTTTTAAACGGTTTCGGGTCGAATAAAAGCTTGACGGACGGCAGCTTAAACGGCATGGCGGCATTCGTTTTCACAAGCCAGCAGCCGATCAGGCAGCCCGTCACATCCGAAATCAAAGTGGCTAGAGCGATGCCGTATACTTCCATGTGAAAGACGTAGACAAAAACGATGTCAAGCACGATATTCAAGACGTTCATCGAAATCTGCAAAAGCAATGTCACTTTGATTAGAGACATTCCCATCAGCCAGCCGAGAATGCAATAGCTGATTAAAGCAAATGGAGCTCCCCAAATCCTCAGCGAAAAATACTGCGAGGCGAATTCAGCGGTATGGCGGTCGGGCTGTATGAGCGTCAGCGCTGCGTATTCAAGCGGTTTTTGCAAGATGATGAACATCAGTCCGGCAAACAGCGCGATGAAAACGGGCCGGGCAAGGGCCAAAACGCTCTCTGATCTGTTTTGGGAGCCGAGTGCGGCCAGATCGTGGGAAATAAATAAATAAGAAAGGCCCATAGCATCCTGCAAATCTTTGAGAAGATCCAGGATCTTCGCCTGACTGGTGACATCCAGGCTTGCTGTAGGCTCATCAAAGATGATTAAAGACGGATGAGTGCTGATGGCTCTGGCGATCAAGGCCCGCTGGCGCTGCCCGCCGCTTAATTCGTGCGGATAGCGGTCAAGGAGGCGCGAGGGAAGGCCGACCATTGAGAACAGACGCTCAGCCGTCAGACGGCGGCTGCCTCGGAAGTCCCTTAAAAATGACGGCATGTCTTGTTTGGAAACATCAAGCGGCTCCATAACTGAATCGATAATATTGAGCTTTGGATTGAATGATGCAGCTGGATTTTGGAAAACAGCCTGCAGTTTTCGACGCAGTCTCCGGGTCTCTTTTTTGTTTATGCCGGTAAGCGGATGTTGATGAAGCCTAATCTCTCCGTGATCGATTTTTTCGAGCAGCAAAAGGCAGCGTGCGAGGGTGCTTTTCCCGCTGCCGCTCTCGCCGGCGAGCCCGAGGCATTCGCCTTTTCGAATGGAGAATGATACGTTGTCAACCGCTTTGTGGCCGCAAGCGTAATGTTTTGTCAGATTGCTGACAAAAAGAACGGTCTCTGCAGAATGGGTCATCACGCACCTCCTGTTCCCGCCAGCACCGCTTCCTTTGTTTCAGGCGGGGCTGCCGTCAGCCTTGGCGGAGGATTTTTCAGCGGCGGGATGGCCGCGAATAAACACCTCGTATATTCATGTGCCGGCTGTCTAATTAAATCAGCGGTTAAGCCGCTTTCGACGATTTCTCCGTTTTGCATGACGGCGGTTTGATCGGCGTATCTTTTGACAAGCCGCAGGTCATGAGTGATAAAAAGGATGGCGCAGTTTGTTTTGGCGCGCATCGCGGCGAGCTGTTGCAAGACGTCCGCGGCCGTGATGCTGTCTAAAGCCGTCGTCGGTTCGTCTGCGATGAGAAGCTTGGGGCGGAGCACCATCGCTTGAGCAATCGCGGCCCTTTGCAGCTGCCCTCCGCTCAATTGAAACGGGTAGCTTTCATATACTCTGTTTTCCGGCAGAGAAACCTCCCGAAAAGCATGGAGAATCGCTTCTCTTCGCTTATTCTTAGACCAACCTGTATGCGTTTTGACCATTTCGTCAATTTGTTTGCCGATCCGTATAAAAGGGGTGAATGCTCCGTGACAGTCCTGAAAAATACAGGCGATATCCTTTCCGCGCACGCGTCGGAGTGCTTTGCGTCCGGCTTGAAGCATCTGTTGGCCTTCAAATATCACGTCTCCGCCGGTCACCGTTAGTCCGTCCGGAAGCAGCCCGGCTATGGCCGAAGCGGTCAGGCTCTTTCCGCTGCCGCTTTCCCCGAGCAGCGCGAACCATTCCCCTTCATGAATCGAGAAGGAGGCATTTTTGACAATGGTGTGCTGCCGGGAGCTGATTGATAAGTCCTCAATGGATAACATCGGCATGCTAAGAAACTCCTTTCTTGTGTTTGACGTCAAACCTGTCCCTTAAACGATCACCGTACAGGTTGGACAACAGAACGATGAACATGATCGCAAGACCGGGAATCACCATAAGCTGAGGCGCATGCAAGAAGTAATGTTTTCCGTCGTTCAGCATGGCGCCCCATTCCGGGTATGGAGGCTGAGCATCCAGGCCGATATAGGACAGGGCAGCAATCATTAACACCGTTTTTCCGATATCAAGTGTCGCAAGTACGGAAAGGTTGCCGAGAACATGGGGCAGCAGGTGCTTTTTTAAAATCGCCCCGGAGCTTAAACCGGTAAGCTCGGCCAAGGCGATGTAATCTTTTTGTTTTTCCGAAAAAACCGTGCTGCGGACCAGCCTTGCATAGCCGACCCATTTGACAGCGACGACGGCCAATATTAAGTTCATCAGCCCCGGACCAAGCAAACCGCTTAAAACAATCGCGACAATATAGTCCGGAAAAGCCATAACCGCGTCAACAATTCTCATCATCATCCGGTCCAGCCGTCTGCCGAAAAACCCGGAGACAAGCCCGACAGGAACACCTATGAAAACGGAAATCAGAATCGCGCCCAAGGCGGTGCCGACCGTCGCTTTCGCACCGGCGACCATCCGGGAAAATATATCTCTGCCCAAATGGTCGGTTCCGAGCCAATGCTGCATACTGATCGGCTGAAGACGGTTGGCCATATCTGTGCGGAGCGGATCGAACGGCAAAAAGAAGGGGACGGTGAACAGCGCCGCGGAAAACAGCAGCACAAACCATAGTCCTGTTTTAGATCGAAATACGTTTTTTCTCATCGGCGACCAGCCTCCTTTAAGCGAATTTCCGGATTGAGGTACCGATAAGAGAGGTCGACTAAAAGATTGATCAGGACAACCGCGATCCCCATGAAAAGAATGTACCCCTGAATGATCGGATAATCACGCTGAACGATGGCATCAACGACAAGCTTGCCGACGCCGGGATATGCAAACAGGACTTCAATAATCACCGTGCCGCCGAGCAGGCTGCCGAGGCTGACCCCGAATATCGTGATGACAGGGACAAGACAATGGCGAAACGCGTGAAAGAAGAAAATTCTCGCCTCGCTGATGCCGCGTGCCCTGGCAGATCTGATGAAATCCTGACCAAGGCTTTCGATCAGGCTTGACCGTACAAGGCGGACATAAACGCCCGACATCGCGATCCCAAGCGTGAGAGAGGGGAGAATCAAATGTTTAAACGTTCCGGCTCCCATCGACGGCAGCCAATTCAGCCTGACGGAAAAGAGATCGATCAGTATCAATCCGAGCCAAAAGCTCGGGAGCGCGGCTCCCACTAAAGCGAGCAAGCGGCTGAGATGATCGATCCACCGATCCCGGTATAAAGCGGAAAGCGTTCCGACCGGCACGGCAATCAGCAGCATAACGAGAAGCGATGCGCCGGTTAGAAGCAATGTCGCCGGGAATTTCCGGCTGAGCTCGTCGATGACGGGTTCGTGTGTTGTATAGGATTTTCCCAAATCAAATTGGAAAAAGCGCTTGAACCAGTTCCAATATTGAATATAAACCGGTTTGTCCAAACCGAGCTCCTCTCTGAATGCCTCGATCTGCTCGTCCGTTACCGCAACATCATCTACGCGAAGCATCTGTTTCACCGGATCACCGGGAGCCGCTTTCATAAACACAAAGCTGATAAATGAAAGCAGGAATAAGAACAGGACCAGTTCAAACAGCCGCTTGGCGATCTGCTTCATTTCGTTTTCACATCCAAATCTTTCGTCAGCATATAATACTCACTTTTGCTCGTTTCCCAATTTAATACACCGTCTCGGTAGGCTGTGATGTTTTCGGGAGTCACGATAAAAGAGTTCAATGTCTCCTTCTCGATCAATTCAGCTGCTTTTTTGGCAAGTCGGTTCCGCTTCTCTTTGTCGATCGTGCGGTTGAATTCCTTAATCCATTTGATCAAGGTTTGATTTTCGATGCCGCTGTAGTTTAAAGCGCCGTTCGGCATATAGGCGGTGTTCAGCAAATAGCTGGCATCGCCTCTTGGCGCGGTCATTGAGCTGTATGTCGCTAAATCCCAGTCATCGTTTTTCGCCAAATATTCATCAATATTTTCGACTTGCTGAATCTTAATCGAAATGCCCAATTCCTTCGCATTTGATTCAAGAATTTGCGCGATTAAAGGCAATTCCGGACGAGACTGATAGGTTAGCAGTGTAAAAGACAAGGCTTTTCCGTCCTTTACGGCTTTACCGTTTTCAAGCTCGTAGCCGGCTTTTTTCAGCTCAGCTTTTGCAGCCTGAAGTCCGCTCGGCTTTTGAACCGTATCGGAGGAAAATGGGAAATCGGCTAGGAAGGGGCCGTCTGCCGGCTGAGCATGTCCGTTCAAAATGCTTTCAGCGATTTCTTTGCGGTTCAGTAGTGCGTCGAAGGCGCGGCGCAGGTGGCGGTCAGCAAGATGATCCTTCTTTGTATTGTAAAGAATCTGGTGAACGCGCAAGCTCGGTACCGAATCAACGGTAATCGACGAATCTTTTTGAATTTGGTCAATATCCTCAACGCTCGGTCTGTAAATGATATCGGCATCTTTTGATTGGAGAGCCATGACGCGGGCGTTTGCGTCTTCATTAAACGAGAATGTGACGTGCTTCAGCTTCGGTTTGCCGTCCCAATAATCGTCATACCGTTCTAACTCTATTTTATGGCCGGCCTCAAAAGAGGAAACTTGGAAAGGTCCCGTTCCGACGGGCTGTTGAGAAATGTTTGCTGCGCTGACGTCAATGATCGATGTGTTTGGATGAACCAATTCTGAAGGGAATTCGGGAAACGGCTCCTTCGTTGTAATCGTCAATGTTTGTCCTTCAGCCTTTATTTCCTTGATTTTTAGGGCGTTCTTCATGGCTTTACTCTCGCGCATCGTCCGTTCTAAAGACGCTTTTACCGCTTTGGCATCCGCTTTTTTACCATTTTGAAACGTCAGATTGTCTTTAAGGGTGAAGACCCAAGTTTGTCCGTCTTTGCTTTTCCAATCTTTGGCAATCCACGGTTCGATGGAAAGGTCCGCACTGATTTTGACGAGTGTTTCACTGATGCCGGCGCGGATAGCCGTATAATTGACATCAAGATTCGGGTCAAGGGTTTGACTCGGAATATTGAAAAGAAAGGTGAGTTTCTTCTCTTCCCCTTTCGCTGAGCCAGCGCCTCCGGCGGAGCAGGAAGCGAGAATGAAGAGAAAAATAATCGGTATGATCATGCGTTTTGCTATGTAAGCCATAAGTTATACCTCCAAGTAGTAATGATTTCGATTTACCTCATAATCATAGGGGATATTCTCATTGTTGTAAACAGGAATATTTGCCTTTATATGACGAAAGTACGAAGACACATTTTTCGGATCCCGTCCGGCTTTTCCATATAAAATAGGTCTGTAAAAAAGAAAGCCCGAATAATTTGAATCAAGGGAGTTAATGGAACGATTTACAGAGGAAAAAAATATGCTGTTAATAAGATGTTCAAACAGCAAGTGAAAGGAGCCAAAAAGTGATGATGATTACAGTAAAAATACGCCATACTGCTGAAACCGAAGGCACAGACATAGGTGACTTCACTCCTGCTGAACTCGAAAGCATCGTCCAGACGATCAGAAAATACGGAGCTTGGCTTTCACCTGATGCCGACACAGATGATTATAAATTTACATTCCAAGACGCTAAATACAATCTCGAACAAAGAGTCTTTGAAATCATAGTGGAGTAATCACATATCGAGGGGGTTGACGGACACTGAATGAACGGTCGGAATAGGCGTTTATTTAGAGTCCTTTTTATTTTGGCAAGAGGGGTGACAATTCCGATCAATGAGGAGCCTTGAAGAAGTTAAGCTCTTCAAGGCTCCTTCAATCTTATTTCCCGCTGGCGGTCAGCCCGTCTTTAATCAAGGCATTTACTTTGCTGCTGAACAAAAGACCGACATGGCTTACGCCTGAGATTTGCACATTGTTTGCACCATCAAGTTTGGAGAGGCTGTTTAAGACGATATAGTCGCTTGTGCTGTAAATCGAAGTGTATGAGATTTTGTCATTCTGAGGCGCCGTGTTTGTAACGAGACGATTAGCGCCCCCAAGGGTGACGACATGTCCGACTTTATCCGCACCATCCAGATTTTTAATATAATAGAGCGTATTGGCCCCGCCCATGCTGTGGGCGACAATATCGACTTTTGATGCTCCTGTTTGATTCAGCACACGCTTGATGTATTCGGATAATCTCGGAGCATTGTTTATATTATTTCCCGTTTTATCGATAAAGTTGATGGCGTAAAGCTCACTGCTTGTCCAGCCTTGAGATTGTAAATACGATTTAATGCCGATGAAGTTATAATCGGCTCCGCCGATGCCGTGGACCATGACGACCGGATTGTGGGAAGCGGCGGAAGCTGCTGAAGGCCGGAACGAAAATACGGACACAACAGACAGCATGCAAATCAATAGAATAGATAAAAATGAATGACGACGCATAGTTTTTCCTCCTAAAAAAGTAATAAGTTCACAACAACGACAATTCTATAAAACGAAAATATGAAAACGAAGTGTAATTTTATCTATTTTTCATACCCGAAAAAAGAGCAGTATATGAAACGTTTTTTTACCGCTGCGCGCCGGTTCTCTTATAGGGTAAGGAGAGTGAAGCTTTTCTGGGAGAAAGCAAATCGGTTTGTGCTGTTGAATTGGAACTAAGGAATTTTTCCTATTAATCTACTGACGTACGTATTAAAATGGTAAATTAGGATCGGGAAACGGTATAATAAGGAAGCATATCCAATACTGCAGAACACTTTGGCGGATGGTCAGGTACAATGTTGAAAAGAGCGGGTGGATCTTGATGAAAACATGGGCTTTGAAGCTTCTCTCTCATGTGCAGCGTGTGCCGGCTGCAAAGCGGTCCGCTGCATGTCAACAATGTGCCGATTGGTTATCACCAGGGATTTTCGATGGAAAAAAGTGTCCAAGGTTTTCGAATGATGGCAGAACGGATCAGGAGTAAGTTCTGGTTATCAAAGAGCTGTGAATCAAAGGGGGATGAATATGATTTCAAAAACGCCGGAGCCGCCGTATTACGCGGTGATTTTCACATCGGTCAGAACGAATGGGGATAACGGCTACAAAGAGACGGCTGAGAACATGCTAAAGCTTGCCGCAGAACAGCCCGGCTTTTTAGGAGCAGAAAGCGCAAGGGACATGAACGGAAAGGGAATAACGGTCTCCTATTGGGAAAGCCTTGAAGCGATTGAAAAATGGAAGTTTCACGGCGAACACCGGCAGGCGAAGGAAAAAGGCCGAACAGAATGGTACTCTGACTTTGCCGTACGGATTGCAAAAGTTGAAGACGCCAGAATTTCGGAGCGTTCCGGCCGGCCCCCGTCAGATGGCACCAGCGGGGAGGAAATGCAATGATTCAATTGTTAAACCAAAAAGATCCGCATACAGCCCGCAGCATTGTAAATGTTCAAAGGCCGGCTTATGAAAGAGAAGCGGAGATCATTCAATTTCAGGGCATTCCGCAGCTGAATGAAACGGTTTTTGATGTAATGGATTCACGAGAAACTTTCATCGGCTCGTTTGAGGGGGAAGAATTAGCCGGAATCGCTTCCTTCATACATACAGCTGAAAAGCTGACGATCTGCAGGCTGGCCGTTCATCCGGTCCATTTTCGAAAGGGGATTGCAATGGCCCTGCTTCGTTATATATTGATGGTGAAGGAAGCCGAATCGTTTGAAGTGACGACGGGTGCGGGGAATGAGCCGGCAAAAGCGCTGTATCGGAAATTGGGGTTTTCTGAAATTGAACAGTATGAACCTGAAAAAGGGGTTGTTCTTTCAAGGCTTACGCTGCAAGCACCGAGAAAGGTTAAAGTCGTCTCCTATAAAGAAGAATGGAAGGGCGAATTTTTCAAGGAAAAAAAGCAGCTTGAAGCGCTTTTCCGGAATGAAGTCTTGCATATTCACCACATCGGAAGCACGTCAATTCCGGGAATGAGCGCCAAGCCTATCATTGACATACTGATCGAAGTGAAAGATCTCGGCTCCGCCGCCGGCTTCGAAAAGGGGATGAAAATGCTCGGCTATGAACCGAAGGGGGAAAACGGAATTCCGGGAAGAAGATTCTATCAAAAAGGGAGACGGAAGCGTACACACCATGTCCATCTGTATGAAAGCGGGCATCCCGATATCAGACGGCATCTCGCGTTTCGGGATTATTTAATCTCCCATCCGGAGCGGGCCGAAGAATATGCTGCACTGAAGATGAAGCTGGCGGAGATGTTTCCGCTTGACATAGCAGGCTATATTGACGGCAAAAGCGGCTGGATAAAAGAGACTGAGCGCTTGGCTGAACAATGGGAAAAGGCTGAGGAGGACAGATAAAGCCCCCCTCCTGCTTCAAGCTCTGACACAAGAGTCGAACATTCCTTTATGGCTTCCGTCACAGTAAGGCATTTTCAGCGATTTTCCGCATCTGCACAGCGAAAAAGCCGGTTTTTCAGGGAAAGGATTTCCTTCCATGTCGATCAGTTCGACGTCTCCCGTGACCCGGAAACCGCCGTTGTCCATCACTTTAATCTGCACTTTTTTGGACATCATTCCACCTCCGAATCCCTTCATATTTATGCCTGACAGCCGGAAACGATGCGCTTTTTCCCGACCCGTGGTACAATGTCCGTAAACATAACAAAGAAGGATGATATCATGCAGCTTGAAATCACTGCTCAGGCAAGACAAGCCATTCAACGGGCAACAGAGCCTTATCCTGATAAAAAGATCCAGCTCCGCTATGATTCCGAGGGATGCGGATGCGCGGTCAGCGGTGTGCCGGTCTTGTGGCTGACGGACGAATTATCGGGAAGTTGCGAGCCCCTTGAGACAAACGGGCTTCCGATTTATATTCAGTCATCGCAAAAAGTCTTTTTTGATGAAGCGATGACCATCGACTATTATGAGAAAGCGGGTGCGTTGATGCTGAAGAGTCCGGCACAGGTGCTTTCTCCCAGAATGAGTATTTTAGTGAAATAGGGTGGCGTTCGATTTGAATCAAAAGGTAAAATCTTTAAAGCAAACCGCTCAAAATAAAACATGGGCGTCCTTTTTACATCAAAATCATCCGTATACACTCCTTCATTGGTCAATCGGAGGGACAGAGTCCGTCAAAAAGGATGTCTGGCTTCTTCAGGATGAAATGACCTTTGAAACAAAGGAATTTGATACAATTGAGACGGCCATCTCCTGGATCGGCGATCATATGAGCGACATTACAGATATCCTGTAGCACCAAAAGAAGGCGGACGAGACTTATGCTCGTTCGCCTTCTTTGTGCCGGTTTGTGATTTCTTGAAGAAAGTCCCGCACCGTGTTTTTGTAGCTGTTTCTGTTTTGGGTGTAGCTCATTGCGTGCGCTCCTCTTTCAGCAATATAAAGCCGTTTCTTCCCCGGTTTTTTCTCGTAAAGCATTTCGCTTGATTCAGCCGGGATATAGTCGTCGTGCTTGCTGTGAATGAACAGCACCGGTTTTTTGATCTTTCCGACGACGGATAAAGGGGAGACATCACGGATGCGGTAGCCGTCCCGCCATCTCAAAAAGAGGCTGGCGAGCGGCAAAATGAAAGCTCCTGGAAGATGAAAATCTTCTTTCAGCCGGTAAATGAGCTGATCCTCAAATGTGGCAAACGGACAGTCGGCCACATAAAAATCAGCCTCGGCGTCATCCATTCCCGCGTAAAGAAGGGTTGTGACAGCGCCCATCGATTCGCCGTGAATCCCGATCAGCGCTTGTTCGCCGTGTTTTTCCCTCAGCCAATTGACAACCGTTTTCAAATCGTTTTTTTCATAATATCCGTAGCTCGTCGTTTTTCCGCCGCTTGCGCCGTGCCTTCTGTGGTCATATATGACGGCGTTCCAGCCGAGATCCAGAAACAGATTCATATATTTGATTGAATTCAGCAGATTCATCGTCACTCCGTGGCAGATAATCACGGTGTTTTTCGTTTTGTGCGGGTGCACGTAGTACCCTTTAATATTGTAGCCGTAAGAAGAAGCGAGGGTGATTTCTTCCTTCGGGAGAGCGGCGAAAGCTTTTTCGTCATAATGGCCGTCGGCAGTTTCCCGCTCAATAATGTATTGGTCGGTCCGTTTTTTAATGTACATGATTTGATTCGTAAAATAGATTCCGAGCGCAGCAATGAACAGCAAAACCGCTCCGATAGCAGCCAGCCAAATCAACATTTGTTGTATTCTTCCTTTCTTAAATGCTTCTCTCTTTATCATACCACACAACCATTGAGATTTGCCGAGGGGGGCGGCTCCCAGAGTGACGGCTTGCCTGAACTTTTAGATTCCTGATAAACTATCATCACAAACAGGGAGAACGGAGGACAGGAAATGGGAAAGAAAAAACAAGACCCAAATACCCGGCAGCTGCTGAAAGATGCACTCGCCGACGATTTGAAACATAAGCTTCAGCAAATGAAAAGCGAATTGAAAGAGGAGGACGAGAAAAGAAAAGAGCGTGAGAAAGAACGGCTTATCAAGGAAAGACAGGAAAGGGAAAAAAATAAAAGCTTTGAAGAACTCCTCAACGAAAGCGGACTTGACGACTGGAGGAAGTATAAGTAAAGAAGCACCGTCTGCCAAAGAGACGGTGCTTTCTTATTGAATTCATTCGCGATGCGCAGTGTACACGTCGCGTTTTGTATAAAAGCGGAGCGCTTTGATTTCCTGTTCTGTCAGGCTGCGTCCGCCGACAGATTCAACGTTTTCCCGAAGCTGGGAGAGTTTGCTCGCCCCGGGGATGACCGCGCCGACAGCCGGCTGGGCGAGAATATACTTCAGCGCGGTTTCGGTTGCGGATAAATCAGGCGCTGTTTTTTCAATGTCCGCCTTTGTTTTGATGAGTTCATCGTAGGAATATGATAAATAGCCGCTTTTCTTAATCGATGCGTTTGCATCTGACAGGGGTTTTTCTGTCAGAATCCCTTTTGCCAGAGGTCCTCTTGCAATCACGCTGATTCCATGTTCTTCAAGGAGAGAAAGCCATTCCTCAGGCCGTCTGTCCAACAAGCTGTATTGCATCATGACTGTGACGATGTTTGATTTTTTGACGTATTCCTTTATGACGTTCGGCCGGATCGAGGAAATGCCGTAATGGCGGATGACGCCTTCCTGTTTTAACTCTTCAAAGGCCTCAATCGTTTCGTCGATGTTATCTTCGATCGTTCCGCCATGCAGCTGATAAAGATCGATATAGTCGGTTTGCAGCCGCTTTAAGCTGCGTTTGACGGCTTCTTTTATGTATGCTTTCCGGGGATCCCAGAACCAGCCCGGTTTTCCTTCCTCCCAGCGGTTTCCCGCTTTTGTGGCGAGGATGACATCTTGGCGCCTTGATTTGATCGCTTCACCGACAATTTCTTCGTTGCGTCCAAAATCGTACAGGTCGGCAGTATCCAAGTAATTGATGCCGAGTTCCAAAGCTTCATCCAGAATTGACAGTGCGTGCTTTTTGTCCGTTCCGAGAGACATGCAGCCTAGGCCGACTTCACTCACCTGTAAATCGGAATGTCCGAGCGTCCTTTTTTTCATAAGCCTCACTCCTTTTTTTCTTACTTTGACCGTAATACAAAGGAGCGAAGTTTTCAACCCATCGGCATCGGGATCAGAAGTACAGCTCGACGATGATCATGCTTAGGGCGCAAATCAAACAAACCGCGGCAGGGATGGCCGTGAAAAAAGGCTGCCGCGCCCGGACCAGGTGGGCATGGATGGCTCCTGTCATAAGCAGGGAGAATAACAGCCCCGAACCGACAGCCAGATGCACATTCCAAATTCCGCCGATCATGCCAAGCGCTCCGGCGATTTCGAGACATCCTGTAACAGAAAGAAACCACAGCGGATATTCATAATGGCGCCAATGTTCGACTTGAAAAGGAACGTGCAGCACCTTGATTACGCCTCCGGTCAGCATAAATGCCGCCAGCCCTGCTTTTAAGAAAATAAATGCCACTGTGTTCACTCCGTTTCTGGATGCTGCGGATTTACGAGCATTCCGTGGATCAAAAGATCCGTGATTTGTTTTGCGAGACTTGAGGGGTCCTTTGATCCGTCAAGCAAATAGATATCGGCAAGGTGCTCAATCATGCCTGTCAGACATTCAGCAACGGTCTCCATTTCCAGGTCGGATCGGAAGTAGCCGAGCTCCTGCTCTGCTTTCAAGTTTTCTTTCAAGGCGAGCGTTAAATCTTTTTTCATTTCGCCTGCTTCAGGGCTGAGAAAAAAACCGATGCGAGTCAAATCCGGGTCCTCTGCCAAAAATCGAAATACAGCCTCTACAGCGGCCGTTACCCGTTTTGATACGTGTTTTTTCTCGATTCCTTTCTCTAAATGGAACGATTCGATCAGATTTTTTAAGTTCGCGTGAAAGCCATTGATCAGCTCGTCATAGATGGCGTCCTTGCTTGGGAAATATAGGTAGAAAGAAGGCTGAGTCAGTCCAGCTCTTTTCACAATCGTACTCACTTTTGTCTCATGGAATCCCCGGTTTGCAAATTCGTTTGCAGCGACCTCGAGCAGCCGCTTCCGGCTTTGTTTGCCTTTGCGGCCCTTTTCAATTCCCACATCCATCCGCCTCCAAATAATAATACTTGTGAGTAACATTACTCACGAGTATTATTTCATGCAGTCCTTCTTGATGTCAATAAAATTAAGCTTTTGCAGGCGATTTTCTTTTTCAGAAAGCCAATCTTTCACATAGTGATGCGTTCGTCCGTATTCCTTCAGCTTGGCGCGGATTTCCCATGCTTTCCCAGACATGACGATGCGGTCATTCAGGCGGTAGACCTTCATGGCGCGTCCCCCTTTCATGGTGTATGATAAAATGTATGGGATCTAAAGCCAGAGCAGAACTTAGGAGATGATCAAACTGAAGCATTTAGAGGAGAAAACCATATCAAAGGAAAAGCTTTTTTCAGGCAAGGTGATCGATCTTTATCTTGAAGATGTCGAACTGCCGAACGGTAAAACGGGAAAGCGCGAAATCGTGAAGCATCCGGGCGCTGTAGCGGTGCTTGCTTTAACTGATGAAGAAAACATCATCTTAGTTAAGCAGTACAGAAAAGCGCTTGAACGGACGATAGTTGAAATACCGGCGGGCAAGCTTGAAAAAGGGGAGAAACCCGAATATACCGCGCTGCGGGAGCTTGAGGAAGAGACGGGATACACGGCGGCGAAGCTTGAGAAAATCACCGCTTTTTACACATCGCCGGGCTTTGCGGACGAACTGGTGCATCTGTACCTGGCTGAAGAGCTGACGCCGCTTGAAGAAAAGCGCGAACTTGATGAAGACGAATTTGTTGAAGTACTGGAGGTGCCGCTTTCAGGCGCGCTGAAACTGATGGAAACTCAGGACATCTATGATGCGAAAACGGCTTATGCCGTGCAGTATCTGGAGCTGAGAAAGGCCCTGCAAGCAAAAAAATGAAAGAAATATTCGCAGACATGCATATCCATATCGGGCGGACGGAATCAGGCCGGCCCGTTAAGATAACGGCTGCCAGAACGCTAACGCTCGACGAAATTTTGATTGAAGCAAGCGAACATAAAGGGATGGAACTGATCGGCATTATAGATTGTCATTCACCCGAGGTGCTGGCCGAAATTGAAAAAGGGGTGTCTTCAGGGCGTTATACAGAGCTTGAAGACGGCGGAATCAAGTATAAAGATACCGTGCTTTTATGCGGGTCTGAATTGGAAATCAATGATGACAGATGCCGCGGCCCGATTCATGTGCTTGCCTTTATGCCGTCGATCTCCGCAATGAAGCAGTTTTCCGGCTGGCTCTCAGAAAGGGTGACGAATATCCACCTGAGCTCCCAGCGCATCTATGAGACGGGCATCGGTCTTCAGCGGAAGGTGAAAGAGCTCGGCGGCCTGTTCATTCCCGCGCACATTTTTACGCCGCACAAGAGCCTGTACGGAAAAGGAGTCGAATTTTCGCTGAAAGAAGTGTTTGACCCGAGGATGATTGATGCGGTTGAACTCGGGCTGAGCAGCGACACCGATATGGCTTCACACGTATCCGAACTGAATCCTTATGCATTTTTGACCAATTCGGACGCCCATTCTCTTGGAAAAATCGGCAGGGAGTATAATAAGCTACACATCAAACATGCCAGCTTTCAAGAGTTTTCGCTTGCTTTAAAAGGACAAGAGGGGCGTAGCATTGCCGCGAATTACGGGATGAATCCGCAGCTGGGCAAATATTTTCAAACCGCTTGTGAAACATGCGGCCGTCTGCAGGAGGCAGATGAAACGTTGTGCAAAGCGTGCGGCAGCCGAAAGTTTACAAAAGGCGTCAGCACGCGTCTAATGGAGCTTTATGATCAGGATGAAAGCCCGGTCAAGCGCCCGCCGTACGTTCACCAGGTTCCGCTGCAGCTGATCCCCGGCATCGGCCCGAAAACGATTCAGAAGCTGAAAGAGGCTTTCGGCACTGAAATGAATATACTTCACCGTGTAAAAGAAGGCGATCTAAAAGAAACCATTCGTCCGCAGACGGCAGAGCTCGTGATCAAAGCAAGGAACGGGGATTTAGAGCTGAAAGCCGGAGGCGGCGGAACCTATGGAAAAGTGCAGAGCTAAAGGGGGCTTTAGAGAACAGGGATGGAGTGGAAACTAAAATCGTATGAGGAATTGTCGAAGGAAGAGCTGTATCGCATCATCAAGCTCAGAATAGACGTCTTTATCGTTGAACAAAACTGTCCGTATCACGAGCTTGATCACTTGGATGAGCGGGCGCACCATTTATTTCTGAGCCAAGAAGGAGAGATCGCTGCGTATTGCAGGCTGTTCCCGAGCGGCACAGCATACCCCGAGGCATCAATCGGCCGGGTGATCGTCCGCAAAGAAGACAGGGGAAAGGGATATGCGCAGGCGCTTCTTGATAAAGCGATCCGCTTTTTGGAAGGCGAGTGGGAAGAGACAAAGGTCAAGATCAGCGCCCAGAATCATTTGCGTTCCTTTTACGGCTCCTTCGGATTTAAAGCAATCTCAGACGTCTATATGGAGGACGGCATTCCGCATGTGGATATGGTCAGAACGGAAGAAACCGTATGACTTGCGTTTAGAACCCCGCCTTTCTATAATAGTGAGGTAAAAATTTGACAGGAGAGTGGGGAACATGGCCAAAAGCAAGGCAAGGAAAAAGCGCGAGCACATGTTGAGAAACACAGGCAGAGATGCCGCCGCATCAAGAGGCAAGGCGCCGGACTTCGGCACGCACGTCAGAAAAACGAAAAGCAGGCGGGAAGAGCTTGCAAAGCTGCATATGAAACATAAACGAAAGAACCCTTATGATTTGCTTCATGAAGATCATAAGGGTTCTTTTTTTAGAAGATGCGCGAATAAATGCATGTGTCCCGATATTCGCTCAAATCGTTCGAAAGGTCATCGCTTTGTAAAACGGCTTCAAGCTCGAAACCGAGGCGCTCCGCCATTTTTCTGCTTTTCGTGTTCATGCTGTCACAACATATCTCAAGCCGCTTGGCTCTGACGTGTCTTCTCGCGAAATCAATGAGACCGTTAAGCGCTTCTGTCATGTACCCTTGTCCGGAAAATTCGGAACTGCGCCAATAGCCGATTTCAAACCGTTTCGCTTTCCAGTCCATGCGGTGAAGACCGGTGCTGCCGACGAATTTTCCCGTTTCTTTATGGAAAATATGCATCCGCAAATCGTTGCGCAAAATAAAATCGGCCTGTGCCCGCCTGACGTTGATTTCTACACGCTCTTCCTCGGGGATCTCCCTTGCAAACGGCATCCACGGCTTTAGTTCTGAAAACGAAGCTGCAATAGCATCATATACTGCCTTGCCGTCACCGGCGCGCGGTGCTCTGATCAGCAGGCGCTCTGTTTCGAAGCTGTCCGGAAAATCGAGCAGTATCGGATTCATAAAGTATTCCTCCCGCAGGTGTTTTTCATGAAATGTTGCCACCGCAGGCGACGTGATCCAAAAGGCCTGTCCGTCGAACTCGGCGCCCGTTTGCATCATTGCTCTCCATCGACCAGTGGAAAATTTTTGATAATATGAGTCTATCATAAGCTGCCTTTGAAAAAAAGAGGTAAGAAGAAAAGGCATTTTTCACTAGCGAAAAATCCTTTTTCGATATTACCCGCTTATTTTTCTTCCGCCGCCTTCGTATTGAGCCGTTTCATTTGAAATGGCAGCCGGCGGATGGATGCGCATTAAAAAGATATAGGCGAAGGCAGCGATCAGCACGCCCGAAAACCAGGAGATGTCATAAAGCGGCTTCATGGCGGGGATGTAAGAGCCGATGAGAGATATAAGCGCTCCGAGAGCTACCGCAGCAAAAGCCCTGTAATTATAGCCTTTATAATACATATACTGTCCTTTTGCGGAATAGAGATCTTCGAGGCAGAGGGTGCGCTTCCGGATGATGAAATAATCGGCGAGCATAACGCCTGCGACCGGGCCCAATATTCCGCCGATCGTGCCGAGAAACGAAAACACACTCGCTTCATTCTCCATCAGCTTCCATGGAAAAGTGAACAGGGCCAAAACTGCTGTCAAATAGCTGCCTCGCTTGAAATCGATGTATTTCGGCAAAAAATTGGCCAGATCATAGGCAGGCGAGACAATATTTGCCGCAACGTTTACCGAAATGGCGGCGATGCAAAGCGTAATGACCGAAAGAGCGATCACGTACGGATTGTCAAAATGGGCGAGAATATCGACCACGTCCCAAATCGGCTCCCCGAAGGCAGCCTGTGAGCCGGAGGTGACGGTGATGCTTGCAGAACGAATGTGCCCGGCAAACCGTAAAACTGTCCTCTGATTTGTTCTTTTTGGGAGGCTGCAAACCTCGTAAAATCGGGAATGTTCAAAATGAGCGTCGCCCAAATGCCGATAATCCCCGTCACACCGGCAAGAAATGGCCAAATTAATTCGCTGAATGTCTGAAATTTTCCCGGCTGCGAATAAATCGGACCGAGCCCCCCTGCAATATCGACCGCCCACCACACCATCCCGCCAAAGACGAGATAAACGAGCGGGCCGGCCCAGACTTCAAACCTTCTAATCGACTCCATTCCGTGATGGAGGACGAGAAGATGAATCCCCCAAAAGAAAACAAATGACAAAAGACCCGGTAAATGCAAACCAAATAAGTTCCAGTCGCCGCCGATGTCTTTCCAGCCGCTCCATACGTTTAAGATCAGGATGTTGATCGCCGTGCTTCCCGCAAACGCTTGAATGCCGAACCACATAATCGCTACGAAACCTCTGAGGAGCGCCGGTATATTAGCCCCGTAGATCCCGAAAGAAGACCTAATTAATACTGGAAAAGGCACGCCGTATTTTGCGCCGGCATGTCCATTCAACGCGAGGGCCGCGTAGAGAACAATCGAAGCGACGGCGATAATCCCAAGCACTTGCCACGGAGAAAGTCCGATCGCAATCAGTCCGCCAACCGTTGCATAAGTCGGGATGTTATGGATGCAGC
Organism: Bacillus sp. FSL R7-0646; assembly: GCF_037969865.1. Taxonomy (NCBI): domain Bacteria; kingdom Bacillati; phylum Bacillota; class Bacilli; order Caryophanales; family Bacillaceae; genus Bacillus; species Bacillus sp. FSL R7-0646. The sequence goes on along the minus strand of NZ_CP150217.1, from coordinate 2,408,014 downwards.
CCATCCAGATCGATGCGAAATTAACCGCTTTCCATGTGCGTTCCTCCGGCTTCAGAGGCTGCAAGTCGCTGTTTGAGAGCGTGAGGTCTGTTTGAATTTTTTCTTGATGGACAGGTTTCATGTAATCCCTCCGGATTTTTTAAGGAAAAATATAACTCATTATCCTGAAAAATTCATTAGATAAACTAAACAAATGTTTCAAGGCGTTTGTTGAGGTTGACTAAACGAGCCGTTTGAAACAGCTATAAAAATATTGATTTTTATGAAACAGTTGTCTATCTCGATCATAGGATAAAAGACCAGGTTGAAATGTTTCTCCGCATCATAATGAAAGCGTTTTCTTTGCGGCGGAGGAAAAGATGAATCCAAAGGGGGTCAATTGATAATGAAGAAAATTTTATTGGTTTGTGCGGCCGGCATGTCAACGAGCCTGCTTGTCAGCAGAATGAAAAAGCATGCAGAGGCGCTGAACGAAGAGGTCGACATCATTGCTCTGCCTGTATCCGAAGCGGGGACTGCCGCGTCAAGCGCGGACGTCGTATTGTTGGGGCCGCAAGTCAGGTACCAAAAGTCACAGGTTGAGGCGAGCGCAGGAGACACGCCGGTCCAGGTGATCGACATGCGAGACTACGGCACCATGAACGGCGAAGCTGTGCTGCAAAAAGCGCTGCAGCTGATGAAATAAAAAAGGAGGGGAGATAGGGATGAGCGGGTTTATGGAGAAGTTTGAGCGGAACGTGGAGCGGTTTTTGGTTCCCGTTGCTGCAAAATTGAATTCACAGCGCCATATATGTGCGATCAGAGATGCTTTTATTCTATCATTTCCGATTATTATGGCAGGATCGATTATCATTTTATTGAATTTTGCCATTTTATCTCCGGACGGGTTTATCGCCAAAATTTTATTTCTTGAAAAGATATTTCCGAACTTGGCTGATTACCAGTCGGTCTTTACGCCCGTACTGCGGGGGTCGCTCGATATTATGTCCATATTTGTCGTGTTTCTCGTCGCCCGCAATTTAGCCATCTCAATGAAAGCGGATGAACTGCTTGCCGGATTAACGGCTGTATCCTGTTATTTTATCATTTATTCACCGTACCGCCTGATCGAAAACGAGAGCTTTTTAACGACGAAATGGCTCGGCGCCCAAGGACTGTTCGTCGCCTTAATCATCGGAATCATCGTCGGTGAAGTGTTCAGCAGGCTATCAAATGCCAAGCGACTGCAAATTCATATGCCTCCGCAGGTGCCGCCTGCGGTCGCCCGGACATTTAAAGTGCTGTTTCCGATCATCTTCATTACGATTGGTTTTGCGATATTAAGCTTTGCGCTGATGTCCCTGTCGAAAAACGGTCTGCATGAATTGGTGTATACTGTGCTGCAGGCGCCGTTGAGAGAGATGGGAACGAATATTTTCACCGTTGTTTTTCTTGGAATCGTCGCCAACTTTTTATGGCTGTTCGGCATTCACGGTCCGAATACGATTGCGGCGATCAGAGAAACGATTTTTGCAGAAGCAAACCTTGAAAACCTCGGTTTTGCCGCTAAAACAGGCTCTGCATGGAACGCTCCGTTTCCTGAAACATGGGCGCTGAATGACGCCTTTGCGAACTACGGGGGATCAGGCATGACGCTGGGGCTTTTGATCGCGATATTCATCGCTTCAAAGCGGCGGGATTATAAAGATATCGGCAAGCTTTCGATCGGGCCGGGAATATTTAATATCAATGAACCTGTCATTTTCGGACTTCCGGTCGTGCTCAATCCAATCTTCATGATTCCCTTTATTATCGTTCCGGCAGTCAATACTGTCATCGGCTATTTGTTCATCAAGTTTCAGCTGATTCCGCCGATCGCATACGCTGTTCCGTGGACAACGCCAGGGCCGTTGATTCCGTTTCTCGGGACCGGAGGAAACTGGCTTGCGCTCGGCGTCGGCTTTCTCTGCCTCGCCATTTCAACGATGATTTATCTGCCGTTTGTGATGGCTGCCAACAAGACTGTGAATACGGACAGGGAGCATTCCGCGGAAAACAGGAAGGAATCATAACTTTAGACGGGGCGCCTTTTACGGGCGCCCGTCTTTTTTTAAAAAAAGTCATGCGGCTCTCTTTTCTCTCATACAATCTATTAAAATCAAAAGCACGTCTGGGAGGAAGATACATGCGGAAGCCCACAATCAAAGAGCTCATCTTTCAACATATGAAGGACCATCTGTCGATCTATTTATTTGTTTCTGTGCTGTTCTTAATGGGTGTGATTTTCGGCGCGGTCATCGTCAACAGCATGACGATCGGTCAAAAAGAAGATTTGTTCTACTATTTGAATCAATTTTTTGGACAGCTTTCCGAAGGAAAAGCAGCCAGCTCAAAGGAAATGTTTTTGCAGAGCTTTCTTCATAATATGAAATATTTAGGCTTAATGTGGATTCTCGGGATATCCATCATCGGTCTGCCCGTCATTTTTATCATGGTCTTCTTAAAAGGGATCGTCGTCGGATTTACAGTCGGCTTTTTGGTCAATCAAATGGGAATCAACGGCTTTTTCCTGTCTTTTGTCTCCGTGCTCCCGCAAAATATTCTGCTGATCCCGGCGTACTTGATCATGGGCACCTGCGCCATCGCCTTTTCGATGAGGCTCATCCGCCAGCTTTTTGTTAAACGCAGCCTTGCAGAAGCACCTGTCCATTGGTTTGGCCGCTACGCTTTTGTACTCGTCCTGATTCTCGCAATGTCTCTTATATCCTCTTTCTTTGAAGCATACCTTTCGCCAGTGTTGATGGAAAAGCTGACAGAGTACGTCTTGCCGAAACAGCATTAATTTATAATGATTATTAAAAAATATTCATTTTGTTTCTCAATTTATAATGATTATAGTTGGCTCTCTGCGCTTGTTTTGTTATAATAAGCTAGGTAATGCGGCGTAGGAGGGAAAGTCAATGGAAACACGTATTGATCGGATTAAAAAGCAACTGCATTCTTCCAGCTATAAACTCACCCCTCAGCGCGAGGCTACTGTAAGGGTGCTGCTAGAGAATGAGGAAGACCATTTAAGCGCAGAAGATGTATACCTCCTCGTAAAAGAGAAATCTCCTGAGATTGGTCTTGCGACAGTATATCGGACTCTTGAACTGTTAACTGAATTAAAAGTAGTGGATAAAATCAATTTTGGCGACGGTGTGTCAAGATATGACCTCCGCAAAGAAGGTGCCGCCCATTTCCATCACCACCTGGTTTGTATGGAATGCGGTTCGGTTGTTGAAATTGAAGAAGATTTGCTTGAAGACGTGGAAGAAATCATTGAAAAGGATTGGAAATTTAAAATAAAAGACCACAGGCTGACGTTCCACGGCATCTGTCATGACTGTCAGCAAAAGGAATCGGAATAGCCTAAACCGGAGAGAACCCTTTCAGCCATGAGCGGGTTCTTTTTTGATTCAGACGTATAAAACTTGTCTCATTTGGCATAAGTTTTAGTAATCGAATCAAAAGAAGGGACCTGAAACCGTATGAAAATGCTGAAAACGGCCGCCGATATGATCAAGGTGTTTGTGCTGTTTACCGGTTTTACCGTCTTGTTTTATTATGCTATGATATGGATAAATTCAGAGTATGAAAACTATCATCGGTATGATAAACCTGAAGGAGCAGCCCTCAAGGTCGCCTCGATGGAAGAGGACGAGCAGGGCAGCTGGTTTAACCGGTTAATCTTTTTTTATTTGAACGGGGAGTAGGATAGCGTGAAAGTTCATATTAAAGACTTTATCCACTACGCCGTTGTTGAACGGGGGCTTTCCCACAACACGGTTGTGAGCTATGAACGGGATTTGAACAGCTACGCCGCCTATTTAGAGGAGCAGGAGCAGCTGAACTCTTTTGACCAGGTGACAAGGCTGCACATCATCCAGTTTTTGAAGCATTTAAAAGACGCCGGAAAATCCGGAAAGACGGTCGCGAGGCATCTCGCTTCCATCCGCAGCTTTCACCAGTTTCTGCTGAGGGAAAAAGTGACGGCCCAGGACCCGTCCGTCCATATTGAATCGCAAAAAACGGAACGGACCCTTCCGAAGGTGCTGTCATTACAGGAAGTCGAAACGCTTTTGGATACGCCGAAGCTGACGGGGCCGTTCGGCTACCGCGATAAAGCAATGCTGGAGTTATTGTATGCGACAGGAATCCGCGTCAGCGAGATGATCGCATTAAAGCTGTCCGATGTCCATTTATCGATGGGCTTTATCCGCTGCTTCGGGAAAGGAAGAAAGGAGCGGATCGTTCCGCTCGGCGAAGCGGCGTCACATGCGGTCGGCGAATATCTGTCAAAAGCGAGGGGCAAGCTTTTGAAAAAAAATACCGAAGACGCCCTGTTTCTGAATCACCACGGCAGACAAATGAGCCGCCAGGGGTTTTGGAAAAATTTAAAGAAAATCGCTTTGGAAGCGGGAATTAATAAAGAGCTGACGCCGCACACGCTGAGGCACTCATTCGCCACACACTTGCTCGAAAACGGAGCCGATCTCCGGGCCGTTCAGGAAATGCTCGGACACGCCGACATTTCGACGACGCAAATTTATACGCACGTGACGAAAACAAGGCTGAAAGATGTGTATAGGCAATACCATCCCCGTGCATAGCCTGAAAGGACAGGCGGTAGCACGGTTTTTCATGTTGAGGGAGTAGCAAATTGCGGGAAGTTTCTCACTATTTCCGTTCGTATTGTCAACTGTTGTGTAAACGGTTTATACTTGGCTAATAGCGGTATTTTGGTTTTTTTATGCCAAGCGTGACAGCCTATAGCTGACAGAAAGAAAAAAAGGAGGCCGACAAATGCCTGCATTTGATTATAACCGCGTATTTTTAATTGTAATGGATTCCGTTGGAATCGGCGAGGCGCCTGATGCCGAAAAATTTAATGACAAAGGCGCAGATACATTGGGCCACATTGCCGAACACATGGGAGGCATCAGCCTGCCGAACATGGCAAAGCTCGGGCTCAGCAACATCCGTGAAATCAAAGGCGTCGAAAAGGCGGAAAAGCCGCTTGCCTATTACGGCAAAATGAAAGAAGCCTCAAACGGAAAAGATACGATGACTGGCCATTGGGAGATTATGGGACTTTACATAGACAAACCTTTCCGGGTGTTTCCCGAAGGTTTTCCGGACGAATTGATCCACGAACTTGAACAGAAATCCGGAAGAAAAGTGATTGGAAACAAGCCTGCATCAGGCACTGCGATTTTGGATGAACTCGGTGCGGAGCATATGGAAACCGGCGCGCTGATCGTCTACACCTCAGCAGACTCCGTTCTGCAGATTGCCGCACACGAAGAAGTCGTGCCTCTCGAGGAATTGTACAAGATCTGCGAGATCGCGCGCGAGCTGACGCTTGACGAGAAATATATGGTCGGACGCGTTATTGCGAGGCCGTTTGTCGGCAAGCCGGGCGAATTTAAACGGACGCCGAACCGCCATGATTATGCGCTGAAGCCGTTTGACAGAACCGTGATGAATGAATTGAAAGATGACAGCTTTGATGTGATTGCGATCGGCAAAATCTCCGATATCTACGACGGCGAGGGCATTACGGAATCGCTCAGAACGAAATCGAATATGGACGGGATGGACAAGCTGGTGCAAACGCTTGACAAAGGTTTTACTGGGATCAGCTTTGTAAACCTCGTGGACTTTGATGCGCTGTTCGGACACCGCCGCGATCCGGAAGGATACGGAAAAGCGCTCGAAGAGTTCGACGCGCGCCTTCCTGAAGTATTTGAAAAGATGCGCGAAGATGATCTGCTCATCATTACCGCCGACCACGGCAATGATCCGGTTCACCATGGCACTGATCATACAAGGGAGTACGTTCCGCTTCTTGTATACAGCAAAAAACACGAAAAGCCTGGGGCGCTTCCGCTCGCAGATACATTCGCGGACATCGGCGCAACGATCGCCGACAACTTTAAAACGAATATGCCAAAGTACGGAAAAAGCTTTTTATCCCTGCTGAAATAGGAGGAAACGACGTGAAACAGATGATTGCAAATGCCGCAGACTATATTAAAAGCAAAACGGAAATCAAACCTGCGGTCGGCCTGATATTGGGATCCGGCCTTGGCGTGCTTGCCGATGAGATAGAAGACGCCGTCCGCATTAAATATGAAGACATCCCGGACTTTCCTGTTTCCACTGTTGAAGGGCATGCCGGACAGCTTGTCATCGGCAGACTTGAAAATGTGCAAGTCGTCGCGATGCAAGGGCGTTTTCATTTTTACGAAGGGTATTCCATGGACAAGGTAACCTTCCCTGTCCGTGTCATGAAAGAGCTGGGGATCGAGACTTTAATCGTGACCAATGCCGCAGGCGGCGTCAATGAATCGTTCCGTCCCGGCGATTTGATGATCATATCCGATCATATCAATTATATGGGAACGAACCCGCTGATCGGTCCAAACGATTCCTCGCTCGGCGTCAGATTCCCGGATATGTCGTCCGCATATGATAAGGAACTGCGCCTCTTGGCGAAAAAAACAGCCGAAGAATTGAACATCAGCGTACAAGAAGGGGTTTACACAGCCGTTACAGGACCTACATACGAAACGCCTGCCGAAGTGCGGTTCCTCAGAACGATCGGATCGGATGCCGTCGGCATGTCGACGGTTCCGGAAGTCATCGTGGCAAAACATGCGGGCCTTCGCGTGCTCGGCATTTCGTGTATATCAAACGCGGCAGCCGGAATCCTCGATCAGCCGCTCTCCCATGATGAAGTGATCGAAGTCACCGAAAAAGTAAAAGCCGACTTCTTGCGGTTTGTTAAAGCGGCAGTCGCCAAAATCGGCTAAAACTACAGCGAAGTTGAAATATGAGCCAGTGCAAGTTCAAATGAGAGCCTGCATTGGCTCTTTCTTTTTGGTCGTTGAGAAATTTTTTCCAACCGATCCGTATAAATCCAACCGGATTGGAAAAAATAGAGAGGATTACGAAATGGAGGTCTGGGTGATGAAACGTCATTTATCCAAATTGCTGATTTTTACGATAATCCTGATGACTGCGCCGTCGGCGCTTGCAAAAGAGAGCGCAAAGAAACCGTCGGAGCTTGCTGATGACGCAAAATCTGCCGTTTTAATCGAGCGGGATACCGGTAAGGTGATGTATGACAAGAACAGCCGTGAAAAGCTTCCTCCGGCCAGCATGACAAAGGTGATGACCATGCTGCTGATCATGGAGGCCCTTGATGAAGGCAAAATCAAAATGAAAGACAAAGTCAGAACAAGCGAGTATGCCGCTTCAATGGGGGGTTCGCAAATTTTTCTAGAGCCCGGTGAAGAAATGACGGTTGAAGATATGCTGAAAGGGATCGCCATCGGATCGGGTAATGATGCCTCTGTTGCAATGGCAGAGCATATTGCGGGGTCTGAAGAGGAATTCGTCAAAAGAATGAATGAAAAAGCTGCTGAGCTCGGCCTCAAGGATACGTCTTTTCAAAATACGACAGGTCTGCCTGAAGAAGGCCATTACAGCACAGCCTATGACATGGCGCTCATGGCGAAAGAGCTTTTAAAATATGAAAACATCACGAAATTTACGGGAACGTATGAAGACTATCTGAGAGAAAACACTGATAAAAAATTCTGGCTCGTCAACACAAACCGCCTCATCAAATTTTATCCAGGTGTTGATGGAGTCAAGACCGGCTTTACAAATGAAGCAAAGTACTGTCTGACAGCTTCAGCGAAAAAAGGAAACATGCGCGTCATCGCTGTCGTTTTTGGAGCCAGCACGCCGAAAGAACGAAATGCCCAAATCACAAAAATGCTTGATTTTGCGTTCAGCCAATATGAAACGCATCCGATGTATAAACGTAACGAAATCATTTCCGATTTGAAGGTCAATAAAGGCCGTGAGCAAAAAATAAACCTTGTCACATCAGAACCGATTTCCCTTTTGACGAAAAAAGGCGAAAATATCGAATCTGTTAAAAAAGAAATCAAACAGAAAGAAGATATCCAGGCCCCTGTCAAAAAAGGCACAGAGCTTGGGACGCTCGTTTTGAAAAAGGATGGAAAGGTGCTCGCTGAAAGTCCTCTTGTCGCTGAAAAAGATATGGACAAAGCGGGGATGTGGACGATGTTCAAGCGGACGATGACCCACTGGACGAAGTGGAGTGAATAATGCCGAACGGTCACTAGTTTTGTCACGGTGAAGGAATTTATAAAGTCTGAAGCGAAACACTCATTATCCGATTTAAACCAAGGAGGAATGAGGATGAGCCTCGGAATCGATATTCACGTCAAAGAATCCGTATTATGCATTCGGTTGACAGGTGAACTCGATCACCATACAGCAGAAACCTTGAGAAAACAAGTCAGTGACCATCTGGAACAAACCGACATTCGCCATATTGTCATGAATCTTGCAGACCTTTCGTTTATGGACAGTTCAGGGCTTGGCGTCGTGCTCGGCAGATATAAGGAGATTAAGCAGCTCGGCGGAGAAATGATCGTCTGCGCCATTTCCCCTGCTGTCAAACGTTTATTTGATATGTCCGGGCTGTTTAAAATCATTCGCCTTGAGCAATCAGAGCAGCGTGCACTTGAAACGTTGGGGGTGGCGTCATGAAAAATGAAATGAACATTCAGTTTACAGCGCTCAGCCAAAATGAATCGTTTGCACGGGTGACAGTCGCTGCTTTTATCGCTCAGCTTGACCCGACGATGGATGAACTGACCGAAATTAAAACGGTCGTATCCGAAGCGGTCACAAACGCGATCATTCACGGTTATGAAAACTCAGGGCAGGGAAACGTATATATTTCCGTCACTCTCGAGGACCATATTGTCTATTTAACGATCCGCGACGAAGGAGTCGGCATCCCTGATCTTGAAGAAGCGCGCCAGCCCCTGTTCACGACAAAGCCTGAACTCGAGCGGTCGGGAATGGGCTTTACGATCATGGAAAATTTCATGGATGATATTTCGATCGACTCCTCACCTGAGATGGGAACCACAATACACTTAACAAAGCACTTATCAAAAAGCAAAGCGCTTTGCAATTAAGGGAGATTTGTTATGGATGTGGAGGTTAAAAAAGAAAACCAGAACACTCAGCTTAAAGACCATGAAGTGAAAGAACTGATTAAAAACAGCCAGAACGGCGATCAAAAAGCAAGGGACCTCCTCATAGAAAAAAACATGCGTCTTGTTTGGTCTGTCGTTCAGCGTTTTTTGAACAGAGGCTATGAGCCTGACGACCTCTTTCAAATCGGCTGCATCGGCCTCTTGAAGTCGGTGGACAAATTCGATCTTTCCTATGACGTTCGGTTTTCCACCTACGCCGTTCCGATGATTATCGGCGAGATTCAGCGGTTTATCAGAGATGACGGAACCGTCAAAGTGAGCCGCTCGCTGAAAGAACTCGGCAACAAAATCCGGCGGGCGAAAGACGAGCTTTCCAAGTCAAACGGCCGGATTCCGACCGTTCAGGAAATCGCCGATTATCTCGAAATCAGTTCAGAAGAGGTCGTGATGGCCCAGGAAGCGGTCCGCTCTCCCTCGTCCATTCATGAAACGGTTTACGAAAACGACGGGGACCCGATTACACTTCTGGACCAAATCGCCGATCAGTCGGAAGAGAAGTGGTTCGATAAAATCGCTTTGAAGGAAGCCATCAAGGATTTGGATGAACGGGAAAAGCTGATTGTTTATTTAAGGTATTACAAAGACAAGACGCAATCTGAAGTTGCCGACCGCCTCGGCATATCCCAGGTGCAAGTCTCGAGGCTTGAGAAAAAGATTTTAAAGCAAATCAAAAACCAGATGGACCATTTTGAAAGCTGAGGCTGCTCATGTTGCAGGCAGCCTCGGATGTCCGATGAAAAACCGGACGCTCTTGGGAGCGTTCCGGTTTTTTTGTGTGGTAATTTATGGTCTTTTGCGCCTTTCTGAATGATAAATGGGATGTACTTCATACTACAACTATAACCATCATATAGGAAGTGACCCAGATGGAACGTCAAGTTTTTATCAGACTCCGCCACCGGCTTGAGGCAGATCCGGATGAATTGATTTTGCTCGGCCATATCGCACAGGTAGCGGGTGACCGCCGATACAAAGAAAAGCTTGAACGGCTGCCTATTTATCAGGTCAGCAAAGCGGATCAAAGCATGGTGGTGCTGGACGTGATGAAGGTGATTGAAGCTGTACATAAATCGTTTCCTGACCTTGATGTCCAAACCGTCGGCGGTTCTGAAACCATCGTGGAGATCCAATATCCGAAAAGGGGTCTGTCGCCCGTGCTTTTCATCGCCGTCTGGCTGCTCTTGTTCGTCGGTGCCGGCCTTGCCGTCATGAACTTTCATGAAGATGTCAGCATGAGGGAAGTGCACATCCTGCTTTACGAAATGGTGACGGGCAAGGTGAACCGCTACCCATACCTTTTGCAGGTTCCGTACAGCATCGGTCTCGGCCTCGGCATGATCTTGTTTTTTAATCATTTATTTAAAAAACGGTTTAACGAGGAGCCCAGCCCCCTGGAGGTCGAGATGTTTAAATATCAGCTTGATTTGGACCATTATGTGGCCATGCACGAAAACAAAGAAACGACAAAGGATATTCATGATCATTAGCGTGATATTTATCATCTTTCTCGGACTCGCAGGAGGGGTTGCTGTTGGATCCGGCTTTGTCGCTTTTCTTACCGTGCTTGGCATTATCCCGAGGCTGACTCAGCTGACGAAAACAAAAGGATTTATCCAGGCGTATGAATGGGCTGTCATTTTAGGCGCGGTTTTCGGAGGATGGGAATCGCTGAACATGTCCCGCTTTTTTTTATCCAAATGGCTGCTTGTTCCGATCGGCCTTTTTGCGGGCGTTTTCATTGGAATGCTTGCAGCGGCGCTAACAGAAGTCTTGAACGTGCTGCCGATACTGGCGAAACGCATCGGGATGGGAGACCGGATTTTGATACTTTTAATGGCCATTGTTTTCGGCAAGATTCTCGGATCGATGTTCCAATGGCTCATTTTTGTTCATTTGTCATAAAAGGAGGATTATGATGTCAAGTTTGAAAGATAATTATCAATCGAAAGTTAAAGCGTATCAGCCTTCACCGCCTTATGTCCTGAACTGTATCAAGGCATTTCTCGTCGGTGGTCTGATTTGTACGATCGGCCAGGCTTTCCAGAATTTTTATATGGCTGTGTTCCATTTTGATGAAAAAACGGCCGGGAACCCGACGGTTGCCACGCTGATCCTGATCTCCGCTCTGTTAACAGGCCTTGGCGTCTACGACAGAATCGGACAGTTCGCCGGCGCTGGTTCTGCCGTTCCGGTTACAGGGTTTGCCAACAGTATGACGAGCGCAGCGCTTGAGCACAAAAGCGAAGGCTACGTCCTCGGCGTAGGTACAAACATGTTCAAGCTTGCGGGAAACGTCATCGTGTTCGGTGTTGTGGCCGCTTATATTGTGGGGATGATCCGCTTTGCCTTTGACAAGCTGTTTTAGGAGGAAAACATCATGAAATTAACAGGAAAACAAACATGGGAATTCGAGAACCCGCTGTTTGTTAACTCAAGCGGAACAGCGGTCGGTCCCAAAGAAAAAGAAGGTCCTCTTGGACACTTATTTGACAAAAGCTATGATGAAATGCACTGCAACCAGAAAAACTGGGAAATGGCAGAGCGCAAGCTGATGGAGGATGCGGTTCAGTCCGCGTTATCAAAACAAAATCTTAAAAAGGAAGACATCGATATCTTTTTGGCTGGCGATCTGCTCAACCAAAACGTGACAGCCAACTATGTGGCGCGGCATTTGAAAATTCCTTTTCTCTGCTTATTTGGAGCATGCTCGACATCAATGGAATCGATCGCGATCAGTTCGGCGTTGATTGACGGGGGTTTCGCAAAGCGCGCCCTAGCGGCAACCAGCAGCCATAATGCTACGGCAGAAAGGCAGTTCCGCTACCCGACGGAATACGGGGGGCAAAAACCGGGAACCGCGACTTCGACAGTGACCGGAAGCGGAGCGGTCGTCCTCAGCCAGCAGCCCGGCGGAATTAAAATTACAAGCGCAACTGTCGGAAGGGTTATCGACTTGGGGATTACCGATTCGCAAGATATGGGGTCGGCGATGGCACCCGCTGCTGCGGATACGGTCAAGCAGCATTTGGAGGATCTGGGACGCACCCCTGATGATTACGATCTGATCTTAACCGGCGACCTTTCAGGCGTCGGCAGCCCGATTTTGAAGGATCTGTTAAAAGAGGAAGGAATCAATGTCGGGACAAAACATAATGACTGCGGGCTGATGATCTATACGCCTGACCAGCAAGTTTTTGCAGGTGGAAGCGGATGCGCTTGTTCCGCGGTCGTCACCTTTGCCCATATTTTCAAAGAAATTGAAGCGGGAAGGCTGAACAGAGTGCTTGTTGTCGCGACAGGCGCCCTTTTAAGCCCGACGATCATCCAGCAAAAAGAATCGATACCATGCATTGCCCATGGCGTCGTATTTGAACGGGCCGAAAGGGGGAACGCTTAAGATGGAGTATGTCATTGCTTTTATTGCAGGCGGGCTGATTTGCGTCATCGGACAGCTCTTGCTTGATATCTTCAAAATGACGCCGGCTCATGTCATGTCAACTTTTGTCGTATCTGGAGCGATCCTTGACGGATTCGGCATTTACGACCGTTTTATCGAATTTGCCGGTGCCGGGGCTACAGTCCCGATTGTCAGCTTCGGCCACTCTCTTTTGCACGGCGCGATGCACCAGGCTGAGAAACATGGCTTTATCGGAATCGGCATGGGGATATTTGAACTGACATCTGCCGGTATATCTGCCGCTATCTTGTTCGCTTTTCTTGTTGCCGTGATTTTTAAACCGAAAGGATAAAGGAAAATGCCAGCAAAACGCAAGGTCATTTTGGTCACAGACGGCGATATATACGCTGCAAAAGCAATCGAATATGCAGCAAGAAAAACGGGTGGCCGCTGCATTTCCCAATCGGCGGGGAATCCGAGCGTTAAAACAGGACCGGAGCTTGTAACCATGATCCTGCAAACCCCTCATGATCCTGTATTCGTCATGTTTGATGATTCCGGACTTCAAGGTGAAGGCCCGGGAGAGACAGCTATGAAATATGTAGCGATGCATCCCGATATCGAGGTGCTCGGAGTCATCGCCGTCGCTTCAAAAACTCATTATGCAGAGTGGACGAGAGTCGATGTATCAATCGATGCAGAAGGCGAACTGACAGAGTACGGCGTCGATAAACACGGGGTCAAAGAGTTCGATGTCAAACGAATGAATGGTGATACAGTCTATTGCCTTGACCAGCTGGATGTTCCGATCATTGTCGGAATCGGTGATATCGGTAAGATGAACAGAAAAGACGATGTGGAAAAAGGTTCGCCGATTACAATGAAAGCGGTCGAGCTCATTTTAGAAAGGAGCGGGTATCATGAGTGCTCAAAAGCAAGAGAAGACGAACGTATTCCTTGATCCTTCTAAGAATGAAGCGTATTTCAAGAAGCGGGTCGGCATGGGAGAAAGCTTTGACCTTGGCGTACGGAAGGTCTTTATTCTCGGACATGAAGTTCAGCTTTATTATGTCAACGGATTGTGCGACACACAATACATCATTCACCTGTTAAGAGAACTGGTGCATCTGAATGATAAAGAAAAAGAATCGGGCGAGGTCGAAGACATCGTCGAAAACAGGCTTTTGAACCAGCAGGTTTCAAAAGCGGAAACGCTTGATGAAGCTGTCGACCAAGTGTTGTCAGGACTGGTTGCCATCATCGTCGAAGATGCGGGCTTTGCTTTTATCATCGATGTCAGAAGCTACCCGGGCAGAACGCCGGAAGAACCTGATACAGAAAAAGTCGTACGCGGTGCAAGGGACGGACTCGTCGAGAACATCATCGTCAACACAGCCCTGATTAGACGCCGGATCAGAGATGAGCGCTTGCGCTACAAAATGCTTCATATCGGTGAACGCTCTAAAACAGACATCTGCCTCTGCTATTTGGAAGACGTTGCAGATCCCGATCTTGTTGAAGTATTAAAAAAAGAAATTGAAGATGTGAAGATCGACGGGCTGCCGATGTCGGATAAATCGGTAGAGGAATTCCTGGTCGGCCAAGGCTACAATCCGTTTCCGCTTGTCAGGTTTACGGAAAGGGCAGACGTAGCCGCAAGCCATATTTTAGAGGGGCATGTCATCGTGATCGTCGATACGTCGCCAAGCGTCATCATCACACCGACCACTTTGTTTCACCATGTTCAGCATGCTGAGGAATACAGACAGACGCCGGCTGTTGGGACGTTTTTAAGGTGGGTGCGGTTTTTCGGTATTTTGGCCTCCACCTTTTTGCTGCCGCTTTGGCTGCTGTTTGTCATTCATCCGTCGCTCTTGCCTGATAATTTATCGTTTATCGGGTTGAATAAAGACACCCATATTCCGATTATCATGCAGATTTTCCTGGCGGATCTCGGCGTCGAATTTTTAAGAATGGCCGCCATTCATACGCCGACGGCGCTTTCGACTGCAATGGGCCTGATCGCCGCTGTATTGATCGGCGATATCGCGATCAATGTCGGCTTGTTTTCTCCCGAAGTCATTTTATACGTTTCCCTCTCGGCAATCGGAGCCTACACGACACCAAGCTACGAGCTGAGCCTGGCGAATAAAATGGTGAAGCTGTTTATGCTGATATTGGTGGCGCTTTTTAAAGTGGAGGGATTTGTCATCGGATTAACGATCTTAACTATAGTGATGACTTCGATCAGGTCATTGCGAACGCCTTACTTATGGCCTCTCCTCCCGTTCAATGGAAAAGCGTTTTGGCATGTTCTCGTGCGCACGTCCGTTCCAGGGGGAAAAGTCAGGCCGAGCATCGTTCATCCGAGAAACCGCTCCAGACAGCCGTGAAGCCGGCATTCGAAGAGGCTTTTCCCCGGGGAAAAGCCTCTTTTTCAATAATCGAATTCCGGTCTTTGAGTACCGATGCCTCTGTATTCATTGGCAGAGATCGCGACTGCCCGGAGGCTGCAGATGTTGTTCTGTCTTCTGATCGGATAGACGACATACAGCATTTCGCGGCCGTACGGGTCAATCGTTGACGAATGAAGGAAAACCTCAGTTCCTCTCCGCCAAAATCTCGTATTCGCCGGAGCTGTAATAATCTGCCCTTCATAAGGCTCATAAATTCTCTGTTCATAATGCGCAGCCGGCTGATAAGGGGCGTATACATCTTCAGGTGCATAGCCGGGAGCGGGGGTGTAGGGATAACGATTTGGATACATATGATAACCTCTTTCCCACTTCGTTTTTTGGTTTTCATCTTTAAGATTATATTCAGGTAAATGCCTATTTGTATGGGCGAAAATCTCAGCTTTTCGGCTCTTTTTTTATTGAATGGACGTTGTGTATGCCTATTTCTATCAAGCGCTGTTTTCTGTTATTCTATAATCAATAGAATGGATTAGTTGTTTAGGGAATCATTTCCTTTATAAATCAAGAAAATTTGGACAAATGGTGGTTTAGTTTTTAAAACGAAATGTTATAATACAACATAAGAATCGCACTATCATGAAGCCGGAAGATGCATCGGGCAGCAACCGGAGCGCCCCTTGCACCTTTGTCGATAGAGAAAGAGGGAATGACAATTGTTTTTACACGGTACTAGCAGACAAAATGAAAGAGGGCACCTCGAAATCGGCGGTGTCGATGTTCTATCATTGGCAGAAAGATACGGAACACCTCTTTATGTATACGATGTCGCGCTGATTAGAGAGCGCGCCCGAAAATTCCAGAAGGCATTCAAGGAAGCCGGTTTAAAAGCGCAGGTAGCGTATGCAAGCAAGGCGTTTTCATCGGTTGCCATGATTCAGCTTGCCGAACAAGAGGGGCTGTCTCTGGATGTGGTATCGGGAGGAGAGCTTTTCACTGCGATCAAAGCAGGGTTCCCAGCTGAGCGGATTCATTTTCACGGAAACAATAAGAGCCCTGAAGAACTAGCCATGGCGCTGGAGCATCAAATCGGCTGCATCGTGCTCGATAACTTTCACGAGATCGCCATTACAGAAGATCTTTGCAAGCGATCAGGACAAACTGTAGACGTTTTGCTCAGAATCACTCCGGGAGTTGAAGCGCACACGCACGATTATATTACGACGGGGCAGGAAGATTCCAAATTCGGTTTTGATCTGCATAATGGACAGGTCGAACAAGCCATCGAACAAGTCCTCCGCTCGTCTGCGTTTAAGCTCCTCGGCGTGCACTGCCACATCGGTTCGCAAATTTTTGATACGGCAGGATTTGTCCTTGCAGCAGACAAGATTTTCGAGAAGCTTGCGGAATGGCGGGAGACTTACTCTTTCATTCCGGAAGTGCTCAATCTTGGCGGGGGCTTCGGCATCCGCTATACAAAAGACGACGAGCCGCTTGCAGCTGATGTTTATGTTGAAAAAATCATCGAGGCGGTCAAAGCAAATGCCGAGCATTTCGGCTTTGACATCCCTGAGATTTGGATCGAACCAGGCCGGTCTCTCGTCGGTGATGCGGGGACTACGCTGTACACGATCGGTTCTCAAAAAGAGGTGCCGGGCATTCGCAAATATGTAGCCATCGACGGCGGCATGAGCGATAATATCAGGCCGGCGCTTTATGAGGCAAAATATGAAGCAGCCGTCGCCAACAGGATGAACGATGCTTGTCATGATACCGCATCAATCGCAGGAAAATGCTGCGAAAGCGGAGATATGCTGATTTGGGATTTGGAAATCCCCGAAGTTCGCGACGGAGATGTGCTCGCCGTTTTCTGCACCGGTGCGTACGGCTACAGCATGGCCAACAACTACAACCGCATTCCGCGCCCGGCCGTCGTCTTTGTCGAGGACGGGGAAGCGCAGCTCGTCATTCAGAGAGAGACGTATGAGGATATCGTCAAGCTGGATCTGCCGCTGAAATCGAAAGTCAAACAATAAAAAAATGGAGATTCCCTAAGAGGGGGGTCTCCATTTTTAATTCAAGCACGAAAAACACTTCCCGGTGATCGGGAGGTGTTTTTTGTTAAAAAGATCATGACATGCATAGAACAGCGACCGGGCTAATTGTATATAATATTGTGAATTTAACAAAAAATTTACAAAGGAGATGATAAAGGCAATGACCAGGGTGAAAAGGATGAGATTTGCTGATTTGTTGGATTTAGAGGCGGAGTAGATGAAACCGGCCAAAGTATCCCTACTCCACCGATTGCTCCAGTGCCTGAAGCAATGTGTTGATTGTAACACAGTAAATCGTTTTACAGCAATAAACATTTTTGTGAATATTTTATTGATTTCGGCTGTGATCTCATTCCCATATTCTGCTGCGGCCCATGGCGCAACACAGTCCGGCGATCAATATTCAAGCTTTGAAGAATTGGAGCGGAATGAAGATCCAGCTTCTTACCGAATTACGGAGAAGAACGCAAGAGTGCCGATGCTCATCATGGCCATCCATGGAGGCGGCATCGAACCCGGAACGAGCGAAATCGCCAATGAAGTGTCCAAAAACTATTCCCTGTACTTGTTTGAAGGGCTGAAATCATCAGGCAATACGGACCTTCACATTACAAGCACGCGTTTTGACGAGCCAGCGGCGCTCGCAATTACTGCAAGCCACCAGTATGTCATGTCGCTCCACGGCTATTACAGTGAAGACCGCGATATTAAAGTAGGCGGCACAGACCGCGCTAAAATCAGAATATTGGTTGATGAGCTGAACCGCTCGGGGTTTGCCGCTGAAATGCTGGGGACAGATGACAAGTATGCCGGAACCCATCCGAATAACATCGCCAACAAGTCGCTTTCCGGGCTGAGCATTCAGCTTGAAATGAGCACGGGTTTCCGCAAATCTTTATTCGACCGGTTTACACTAAAAGACAGGGCGGCGACGCAAAACGAAACGTTTTACCGATTTACAAAGCTGCTGACAGATTTTATTCATGAAAACTATGAAGAAGACGGAGGGGATTTCCCCTCTGCAAAAATAAAACACCCCCTTCAAGTGAAAAAGGAGGTGTTTCGGCGGTTGTGTTAACCGTTGGACTCTGAGGTGCCGCCGCCGGTGAATACGGAAACGATGGCGTTCCACAGAGACACAAAGAAGTCGATCAGTTTTTGAAGAAAGTTTTGTCCTTCTTCAGAATCCAAGAATTTCGTGATTTTATCCTTTGCTTTGTCAAGCTGGTCTCCAACCTGGTTCCAGTCGATATTAATATTTTTCATGTTATTAAATAAAGATATAAGAGAGTTTTTCTGATCTTCTGTGAGTGTCACGCCAAGTTCGGAAGCAGCCGAATCAATCGTTTTCTCCAATTCCTCTTTTGACTCGGGAACTCCGTTTTTCGAGATTTCTTCCTTGACTTTGGCCATCAGCGCTGACGCGTTTTCACTGCCGATTTTCTCGCCAAGCTCTGAAGTGGTGACAAGCTCTTCATTCGCGACCTTTTTCACATCTTCGGAAATTTTTTCGCCCGAAGTCGTTTCATACGCTTTCATCAATCCGGTTAAAGCGGCTGTGCCTGACACTTCAAACGGAGCGGTGACATAGACTTTGGCGTCTTTTACACCGGCCGTCATCAGCGCGTTCAAATACATCTCATCTGTAATTCTGCTGATATTGTGTGTCTGAACTTCCAAACCGGTGCCTTTTTTCGCTACGGTAATTGAAGAAGAAGAAATCGCTCTTGTTCCAATTTGTGCTTTCGGTATATAATCCCCTAAATATTTATGCTCCTCATCATTTGTCACCTCGATGATGGTCGCATTTTCAGGCGCATTCATTTCTTTTAATACTTTTTGTCTGTCCTGGCTTGACAAGTCTTTCCCCAGCGTGACGATGACATCACCCACTGCGGCGTCAGCGAAGCTGACCTGCGGGAAAATGAGCAGACACAATGCTGTAAAGATTCCTAGTATCGATTTTTTCAAGCTCAATGCCCTCCTTAAAAATGCAGGCTTCAGGCAGAATTGCTGTACTTTTAAAGAAGCCTGCCGGAACGGAAATAATGCGTTCCGAAATATAGACGGATGAAAGATGAGTGAGGTTTCAAAGAAAAAAAGAGAGAATTTTCTCTTCAAGTCAAATGCCCTCCCGGCATCGTATCTCGCCGCTCTTTTATCATTCATGATTTTCACAGGCGATTCAACCTTTTTTTAAAATTTTTTACAAAAACGATACAAGAGCGGCGTTTATTTCGGTCGATTGGCTCTCTGCTTCTTCAATATGATATAATGACCCTTGTGAAATGAAAGGAGAGAATCAAGATGGCTAAAAAAGGATACATACAACTGACAAACGGCAAAAAAATCGAGTTTGAACTATATCCGGATGCGGCGCCGGGAACTGTCGCCAACTTTGAAAAACTTGCAAACGAAGGGTTCTATGACGGGCTGAAGTTCCACCGCGTCATCCCGGGCTTCGTCAGCCAGGGAGGCTGCCCGCACGGCACCGGAACAGGCGGACCTGGATATACGATTAAATGCGAGACAGAAGGGAATCCGCACAAACACGAAGCCGGTTCTCTCTCAATGGCTCACGCAGGAAAAGATACCGGAGGCAGCCAATTCTTTATCGTCCATGAGCCTCAGCCGCACTTGAACGGCGTTCACACCGTTTTCGGAAAGGTCACATCAGGCCTTGATGCCGTCACTTCAATGGAGCAGGGACAAGGCATGGAAAAAGTCGAAGTATTTGATGCATAATCAGAGAGCGCAAAAAACAGCCCGCTTAGCCGGGCTGTTTTTTTGTCTGTAACGGTGTTTATTTTCCAGGTGCAACAGGACTTGAGGCCGATTCTTCGTCCACATCCTGATAGGAAATAACGATGCTAATAAATAAAATAATTGTGAAAAAATGACCCTTTATGTAAAATATATTCAAGTGAAGAGCTAGATAGAGAACGCAATCTGTAAAAAAGGAAGGGGCGTAAGGGGTGAGCGTAAAAATCCCATCGACGGCAGTCGGCGTAAAAATTAATGACTGGTATAACGCGATACGTAAATTCAACGTCACGGACGCCGAAATGCTGAAGGCAGAAATTGAGCGCGAAATTTCTCAAATGGAAGAGGATCAAGACTTATTATTGTATTACGCCTTAATGGAATTCAGACACAGAATCATGCTTGATTACGTAAAACCTTTGGAAGAAGGCGAAACCCCGCCTGACTTTTCTGAAATATTAAAAGATATCGAAGATGAACAAGGAAAGCTGACAGGCCTGCTCGAATATTATTTTAACTTTTTTAGAGGGATGTATGAATATAAAAACCATGATTATATTAAAGCGATCTCTTTTTACAGGCGCGCCGAAAAAAAGCTGCTGCACGTCGAGGACGAAATAGAGAGAGCCGAGTTTCATTTTAAAATGGCTGAAGTGTTTTATCATATGAAACAGAGCCATGTGTCGATGAACTATGCGCTTCAAGCGATTGAAACCTATCAGGCGCATGAAACCTACACGGTTCGGAGAATCCAATGCGAGTTCGTCATCGCAGGGAACTATGACGATTTAGAGTCGAATGAAAAAGCGCTGTCACATCTTGAAAAGGCGCTGAAGCTTTCACAGCAAGAAGGCCAGCTCATATTGGAAGGACACACCTATTACAATTTGGGAAACTGCTATTATAAGATGGGGGATTTCGATCAGGCAGCCGAGTACTTCAACAGGGCTGCTGCGATTTATCAAGAAGAGTCATCAGATATTCTTCCAAAAGCGTTTTTCAGTCTTGCACTTGCATATTTCAAGTTGAAGCAGCTGGAAAAGGCGGATGACGCGTTAAACAAAGGAATTGACATCGCCCGCCGATCAGACGATGCGATCTACCTTTCAAAATTTCATTTTTTAAAAGCTTTGTATGTTGATGATGACGGCAGGGCTCCAATGCTGGAGACATTTCAGCTGCTCGGGTCAAAAAAGATGTATCCCGATATTGAGGACTTGGCATTGGAAGCAGCTGAATACTATAATGAAATTGGGCGCTTGAGCGACTCTGTTTATTTCTATCAAACGGTATTCAGTGCTCGAAAACAAATGAAAAAAGGGGACTGGTCGTATGAAATCTAAACTGTTGTTAACCGCCGCTGCTTCAGTAGCAGGACTTTCTTTGGCAAGTGCTGCGCTGATGACGCAAACAGATGGTGTGAAGGTCGCCGAGAGAAACGTCACATCCGCGCCAATGCAAATCGCAGAGAGAAATGTAACATCAGCACCGGTGCAAGTCGCTGAGAGAAATGTAACGTCCGCGCCAGTGCAAATCGCAGAGAGAAACGTAACATCCGCACCGGTACAAGTTGCTGAGAGAAACGTAACATCTGTCAAAACGTCACCGATTCATATCGGAGAACGAAACGTAACATAATATTTCAGTAAAAGAGCAGTGCTTGGTCTATATCAGCACTGCTCTTTTTATGTCCGCTAAAAAGCCTCTTCTTCCCTGAGCTTGACCTCATATTGGCATGCATAAATCAAAGCGTACAAGAAATCATAAGGTTATGAAAACATGAAGGAGGAAAGAAAATGCCGTTAGTACCTTACGAACCATTTAAACATTTGAATACGATCAGAAGAGAGTTTGATCGGGTGTTTGCCGATTTTCCGGCAAACTTTGGAGGAGAGCACGGCTTTGGCGATATCAGGGTTGATGTGCATGAAGCCGGGAATGAAATCGTCGCCTCCTGCGATATCCCGGGCCTTGAAAGCAAAGAAGATGTTCATATTGAGGTTGAAAACAATATGCTTCATATCAGCGGAATCATCAACAGGTCAAGCGAAGTAAAAGAGGAAAACATGCACCGGAAAGAACGATTTACAGGCCGTTTTCACAGGGCAGTCGCGCTTCCTGCTCCCGTCAGCCGTGAAGGAATAAGAGCTTCTTATAGGAACGGCGTGCTTGAAGTGAGAATGCCGAAAGACAAGCCCGACGAAAAAAAGAGGATAGATGTGGAATTTCATTAAGGACACAAAAGGTCCCCTTTATGGGGATCTTTTTTATTTGTTTTTGAAACAAATAGCAAAAAATTACGTATATTCTTGGAAGGAATGCTAAAATTAACTCATCAGAACTGAATAAGGAGATCAACAATGAGGACTTTAGTACTGCTTAGAGGCTGCCCTGGCACCGGAAAATCAACCTGGATCAGGGATCATCAATTGAATCAATATACGCTGTCTGCCGATCAGCTGAGGCTGATCCATCAGTCACCAGTGTTAAATTTGGAAGGGAAATACGACATTTCCCAAAAAAATGACGGCAAGGTATGGAAGCTTTTGTTCAGCCTGCTTGAAGAAAGGATGGAGAGGGGAGAATTCACGATCGTTGATGCCACACATGCAAAACAAAGCATGATTTCCGGCTATAAAGCTCTCGTTTTAAAGTATCGCTACAGAGCGTATGTGGTTGATTTTTCCAATGTTCCGCTTGAGACCGCCCTGTTGAGAAACCGCGAGAGGGCTGAGCATAAGCGGGTGCCAGACAGCGTGGTTCACGCCATGCACGAGCGGATTTTATCCGAACCGGCGCCTTCCTGGACAACAGTGATCAAGCCGGAAGAATTTGCCGATGCTATGCAGTATAAGCCGAGGCGGCTTGACAGCTACAAAAAAATACATGTCATCGGGGATGTGCACGGCTGTTTTACGGTGCTTGATTCCTATTTGAAAGGCAGACTCGAAGATGACGAGTTATATATTTTTACAGGCGATATGGTTGATAGAGGAATAGAAAACGCAAAAGTCGTCCAATTCCTTCTCCGTATCAAAGACCGCAAAAATGTGATTTTGCTCGAAGGAAATCATGATAAATATTTAAAGCAATACGGGCATGACGAAGTAACAAGAAGCAGCGTATTCAACAAGAAGACAAAACCAGAATTAGACGAAGCAGGTTTTGACAAGAGAGATATCAGGGAACTGGCCAGGCGCTTCCACCAAATTGCCTACTTCACGTATGGACAAGACACTTACATCATCACGCACGGCGGCATTTCCGCGCTCCCTGACAACCTTCTGTTTACGGCTACCAGCCAGCTGATCAACGGTGTCGGCGGATATGAGACAGATATCGACCATGTCTTTACGAAAAATATGGAAGGGCGGAACATCATTCAAATCCACGGGCACAGAAACATGTTCCGACTTCCAGTGCATGCAGCTGCAAAATCATATAACCTGGAAGGGCAGGTGGAGCACGGCGGGCATTTAAGAGTTGTCACCATTGATCGGTCGGGAATTCAAACACACGAAATAAAAAATGATGTGTTTAAAACTTCCGCTCCTCCGCTTACTTCTCATCACGCGCACGAGGAGCTGACGGTCGAACATTTTCTAAAGCATTTGGACGAACATGATTATGTGTCTGAGCAAAAACTAGCCGGCGGCATTTCCTCTTTTAACTTTACGAGAAAGGCTTTTCAGGAGAGAAAATGGGACAGCGTCAGCATGAAGGCAAGAGGGCTGTTTATTAATAGAAACACGAATGAAATCGTCAGCAGAAGCTACAACAAATTTTTCAACATCGAGGAGCGTCTGACGACGAAAATGCATGTTCTCGTTAACACGCTGCGCTTTCCGGTCACCGTCTATGATAAGGCGAATGGATTTTTGGGAACGGTCGGCTACAATTCTGAAACCGATGAGCTTGTCTTCACCTCAAAATCCTATACATCAAGCGGACAAAAAGACGGCCATGCGAAATGGGTGGAAGAGCTGTTTTACAAAACGTTTGACGCATCTCAAACAGAGGCTATGAAAGAATATGTGAAAAAACGCAATGTTTCGTTAGTGTTTGAAGTCGTGCTGCCAGAAAAAGATCCGCACATTATCGAGTACGAATCGGACAAGCTTGTCCTTCTCGACATTGTCAAGAGGCAGATGAAATATGAAAAGCTGCTGTATGAAGACGTCCTTCGTTTTGCGGAGACATTCCGCGTAGAATGTAAGCAAAAAGTCATTACTTTTCATCAGTGGACCGATTTTTATAAATGGTACCTGTCTGTGTCAAATGACCCGTCGATTGAAGAGGAAGGATATGTGATTGAAGACTCGGCAGGATTTATGACAAAATTAAAACTGCCTTTCTATCAATATTGGAAGTTCATCCGCGGAATCAAACACAGACTCGGCGCGGCTGCTGCTCGCTCGCCCCAACACGAGGCACTGTTCCATTCCGAGCATGTGAAGTTTCTCGCCTGGGCAAAAACAAAAGACAGCGAGTATTTTAAAAATCAGTCTGTTATCGCCATCCGAAACGACTTTTACAACGAAACCTGAAGCGAAGAAGACAGAACAAACGGTTTTTTGAAATGTAGTGATTTAGACTCGATTTTTAAGCTTGTTTTCGCAAACACCCCTAAATCAGAATGTACATTCGTAGGTTATAAGTAGTATTTCGTCTGAATATGAAACGATTTCCCTTCATTTTGCGTTATACTTAAAAACCACATATTTTCCGTCTGAATCGAACATGTTTTATTTCATCATTCATAGGAAATAAACATAGGATAGTTCAGAACGTGTTCTGGAGGTTTTGATCATGGGGAAAATAAAATTCAAGCTCACGGTTCTGCTCGTTTTGGCTGCCGTACTGGCCGGAGGCTTTTATTATTTAAAAAACGGAAGCGTTCAGGATGTCTCAACGGCGCTCAGCCAAACCGTCTCATCTGAGGAAAAGAACTATACCATTTATCAATATAAGATCACCAAAATTGACGGGACTGAATACCACGGGGTATCAGATAACGGAACGAAGATCATTTTCAATGCGAAAAATCTTAACCAGGATCTGTCCGACATTAAAGAAGGAGACAAAGTAAAGGCCTACTTCTCTAATGCCAACAGAATCGACGGATTAATAAAAGTCGTCAAGGTGGCAGAATAAAAACCCTCTGTTTTTCAGAGGGTTTTTCTGTGCAAGCAGTTTTCATTGCAATTTTAATATGCGGCCGCTATAATTACGCATAAGGACAAGTAAATATCGATTGTATCCTTCGGGGCTGGGTGAAAATCCCGACCGGCGGTAATAAAGCGAGAGACAGCTTTAGAGCCCGTGACCCGCTGTGCTTCGTGCAAAGCGGTGGATTCAGTGAAAAGCTGAAGCCGACAGTGAAAGTCTGGATGGGAGAAGGATGAAGAGACTATGTAAAAAATAATGAATAAGCATAGTTTTATTTCTCATGCACAAAAACAACCCCCGGATCAACATCCGGGGTTATTTTTTTGAAAGAAGGGAGGGAAATTCATGACGGATGCGCATTATATGAATCTTGCATTGGAGCTGGCGAGGCAGGGCGAAGGCCAGACCGGGGCCAATCCGCTTGTCGGAGCGGTTGTCGTCAAAGACGGCGAAGTGGTCGGAATGGGAGCCCATTTAAAATACGGAGAAGCACATGCAGAAGTGCACGCCATTCAAATGGCAGGCCGCCATGCGGAAGGAGCCGTCATCTATGTGACGCTTGAACCGTGCAGCCATTACGGCAAAACGCCTCCTTGCGCGGAACTGATTATTCGTTCCGGTTTGAAGCGGGTGGTCGTGGCTGCGGAAGATCCGAATCCGCTCGTTTCCGGAAGAGGAATCGAGATGCTGAGAAGCGCCGGGATCGAGGTGGAAACAGGCGTTCTCAAAGAACAGGCGGAAGAGCTGAATGAAAAGTTCATGCATTTTATGCGGACAGGCCTTCCGTATGTGACATTAAAAGCCGCTGCAAGCCTTGACGGCAAAACCGCCACCGCAACAGGCGACAGCAAATGGATTACTTCTGAAGAAGCGCGGATGGATGCTCACCAATACCGAAAAAACCACCAGTGTATTTTAGTCGGATCGGGCACAATAAAAGCAGACGACCCAAGTTTGACATGCCGTCTCCCCGGTGCGGTGAATCAGCCGGTGCGCGTCGTTCTCGATACGACGCTGTCAATCCCGCTCCAGTCAAAAGTGATTCAGGATAAAGAAGCGCCTACTTGGATTTACACGACGTCCAAGGCAGATCCCGAAAAGGTTCGGAACGTGGAAAAAGAAGGTGTGCAGGTAACCGTGCTCGATGCGGATGAACTTCAGGTGCGCGACGTGCTTCTGCACCTTGCAGACCGCGGCATCGCTTCAGTCTTTGTCGAAGGAGGCGCAACGGTTCACGCAAGCTTCGTCAAAGAAGGACTCTATCAGCAAATAATCTTCTATCTTGCCCCTAAATTAATCGGAGGGCTGCAATCTCCCAGCATCCTCTCCGGTGAAGGCTTTCAATCGATGAAAGATGTCCCCTTACT
Source organism: Bacillus sp. FSL R7-0646 (assembly GCF_037969865.1). NCBI lineage: Bacteria > Bacillati > Bacillota > Bacilli > Caryophanales > Bacillaceae > Bacillus > Bacillus sp. FSL R7-0646. The sequence goes on along the minus strand of NZ_CP150217.1, from coordinate 2,381,716 downwards.
GCAATTCACAACCATTACCAAGGTCGGCCAGGATATAAAGCTGGCAGCAAGACCGATAAAAGAATAAGGCGGTGACATATGTTTACAGGCATCATTGAAGAAGTCGGAACGATTTTGGACATGAAAAAGGCGGGAAGCGCCATGTCTTTAGTCATTCAATCCAACAAAGTGATCGAAGATGTGAAGCTCGGCGACAGCATTGCTGTCAACGGAGTCTGCCTGACCGTAAATGAGTTCGGTTCCAGCAGTTTCACGGCGGATGTCATGCTTGAAACGCTGAAAGCAACATCACTCGGCACATTGAAAAAAGGAAGCCGCGTCAATCTTGAACGGGCGATGGCGGCAAACGGCCGCTTCGGCGGGCATATGGTTTCGGGGCATGTCGACGGCACTGCATCGATCGTTCGCATAGAAAAAGCGGCAAACACCGTATACTATGATTTAAAACTTGACCCTTCACTGGCCAAAATGCTTGTGTTAAAAGGTTCGATCGCCGTAGACGGCGTCAGCCTCACCATATTCGGACTGACGGAGGATCAGGTAACAGTCTCGCTTATCCCGCACACATTGGATGAAACGATTTTTCCTGCAAAAAAGGTCGGAAGCATCGTCAACATCGAGTGCGATATGATCGGCAAATACATTTACCGCTTTCTCCACCAAACAAAACAAGAAAAACAGGCACAGGCATTGACTGAAGCATTCTTTAAAGAAAACGGGTTTTAAATGAAAGGAGGCTGTGCGTCTATGTTTCACACAATTGAAGAAGCGATTCGCGATTTGAAGCAGGGAAAAGTCATCATCGTAGTCGATGACGAGAACAGGGAAAACGAAGGCGATTTCGTTGCGCTGGCGGAATACGCAACACCCGATGTAATCAACTTTATGGCTTCGCACGGAAGGGGGTTGATCTGCGCGCCGCTCAATGAAGAGATCGCTTCCCGGCTTGAGCTCCAACCGATGGTGGACGAAAATACCGATTCTCACCACACAGCATTTACGGTCAGTGTCGATCACCGCGATACAAAGACGGGGATTAGCGCTCAGGAGCGGTCGCTGACCGTCATGTCGCTGATCGCTGATCACGCGCATCCGGGTGATTTTAAAAGGCCGGGGCACATTTTCCCCCTGATCGCGAAAAAAGGCGGCGTTTTAAAAAGAGCCGGACATACGGAGGCGGCCGTTGACCTTGCAGAAGCGTGCGGGTCCGCGCCGGCCGGCGTCATCTGCGAAATCATGAATGAAGACGGCACGATGGCAAGGGTGCCTGAACTCAAAAAAATAGCCGATCAGCACGGCTTGAAAATGATCACGATTAAAGATTTGATCGAATACCGCTACAGCAAGGGAACGCTGATCAACCGGGAAGTGAAAATTACGCTGCCTTCCGAATTCGGTACCTTCAAGGTTTACGGCTATACAAACGAAATCGATGACAAAGAACATATAGCACTCGTCAAAGGCGACATACCTTTCGGTGACGAGCCTGTGCTTGTCCGGGTACACTCAGAATGCCTGACGGGCGATGTTTTCGGCTCTTACCGCTGCGACTGCGGCCCGCAGCTTGCCGCTGCGCTCGCGCAAATCGAACAAGCGGGCCGGGGCGTACTCCTGTATTTGAGACAGGAAGGAAGGGGAATCGGCTTAATCAATAAACTGAAAGCTTATAAGCTGCAGGAAGAAGGATACGACACCGTACAGGCTAACGAAAAGCTCGGTTTTCTTCCAGACCTTCGCAACTATGGGATCGGCGCCCAAATCTTAAGGGACCTCGGCGTGAAGCAAATGAAGCTGTTAACGAACAACCCGCGAAAAATTGCAGGTCTCGAAGGCTACGGCCTGACGATCGCAGACAGGGTGCCGCTGCAGATGGAGACAAAAAAAGATAATGAAAAGTATCTAAAAACGAAAAAATCAAAATTGGGGCATATGCTTCATTTTTAAACTAAAATCAATCACAAAAAAGGACGGGATTCATATGAATAAAATAGAAGGTCATGTAATTGGAACAGATTTGAAAATTGGGATCGTTGTGTCAAGGTTCAACGATTTTATTACAAGCAAACTTCTAAGCGGCGCAGAAGACACGCTGTTGAGACATGGGGTCAAAGCTGATGATATTGATGTCGCCTGGGTTCCCGGCGCTTTCGAAATTCCGCTCATCGCCAAAAAAATGGCTGAAACGAAAAAATACGACGCAGTGATTACGCTGGGCACGGTTATCAGAGGAGCGACAAGCCACTATGACTATGTCTGCAATGAAGCGGCTAAGGGGATTGCAGCGAGCAGCATGTCAACAGGCGTTCCGGTGATCTTCGGCGTATTGACGACAGACACGATCGAGCAGGCGGTCGAACGCGCCGGAACAAAAGCCGGAAATAAAGGTGCAGAAGCTGCCGCGGCAGCGATTGAAATGGCGAACCTGACCCGGTCGCTTCAATAATTGCCGAAAAAGAGTTTAAAAAGGTTATAAAAATGTTTATAATGTGATGTGAAGCGACTAGCCTTCGTTAGATCCACATTTTGATATATTGAGGGGTATTTATGTTAATTCGTTATAAAAAGTCATTCGAAAAGATTGCGATGGGGCTCCTTTCGTTTATGCCGAATGAGAAGGACGTCAAGCAGCTTCAGCAGACAATTAAAGACTATGAAACGGACACTGAAAGGCAACTGTTCCTATGGAAAGAAGGCGAGGATATTGTCGGCTGTGTAGGAGTAGAGAAAAGAGAAGAAGAAGTCGAGATCAAGCATATCAGTGTAAATCCGTCTCACCGTCATCAGGGAATCGGCAAAAAAATGGTGTCGGCTATTTCGCCAATATTTGCACCTAAACCGCTGGTTCCGAATGAATTAACTAAAGGATTCTTTGAGCGCTGTCAGGATCATGAAAATGAAGACATCACATATAACCAATGAGCAGAGGCTTCTAGCCTCTGCTCTTTTTTCGCCGCTTGATTTGTTTATCCCTCTCGGCAATTACTTCAGTCCGGTCCCTCAGCCGGTGTTTATCAATGATAAAGGCGTCTGGTGCAGCGTTTGCTCCCCACTCATATGACTTTTTCTCACATTGTTTCCGGCATGCTTTGATCAATGCTTCATCTGCGATCGGGAGCATGATGCTTTCATAAGGGGAATGGGCTTCGATTTTTTGGTGAGTCCGCCTTAACAGTTCGATGAAGCGGCTGTAATCCAATCCGAGCGATTCAACTGCGTCTTTTTCGGACGCCAGGATGCGAATGCTGTTCGCCATTAATCTCTCCGCGCCGGCAAAATTGTTTCTCCGCTGATGATAGAGCGCGACAGCCAGCTGAATCAACCCGACCCAGTGTAATTTCCGCTCGCCGGGAGGGTCCTTTTTCCAATGGTCTTCTAGAATTTCGTGGCACTCAAAATAATCCCTTGCCCCGTGGAATTCGGCGAGGTAATCGATATAAGCTTGGGGATACATCTGACATCCTCCTTTAAGTTTCCGTTAAAGTGTATCATAAGAACGGAACGGAGGAAAAACGGCTGATATATCCAGGCTGTGAAAAAAGCGCCCGGTAACGAACGCTTCTCATCTTTTATGTTAATAGATCCATGCCGCTCCAACAATAATCAACAAAATAAACAGAACGACAATCAAAGCAAATCCTCCGCCGTAGCCGAAGCCTTTACCTCCCATGTTGTTCCCTCCTCAGATTTAAGATTTTACACGGTATTCTATGCAGAATACACTCAAACCGTATAGGCGGATGCCAAAGCTTCTTAAATTATATTGGACTTCATGCAGACGCGTAATTTATACTAAAGGGTAGCCAGTTTTAGCCGGCTTAGAAGCGATTTTGAAAATGGTGAGAAATGAACATGGAATATCAGGTGAAAATCGAGGCGTTTGAAGGGCCCCTGGATCTGCTGCTGCACTTAATCAACCGCCTTGAAATAGACATTTATGACATACCTGTTGCGAAGATAACCGAGCAGTATTTATTATATGTGCACACGATGCGCGAACTTGAGCTCGACGTGGCCAGCGAGTATTTGGTGATGGCTGCGACCCTTCTCAGCATCAAAAGCCGAATGCTTCTTCCAAAGCAGGAAGAAGAGCTGTTTGACGAAGAGTTTCTCGAGGAGGAAGAGGATCCGAGAGAAGAATTGATTGAAAAATTAATAGAGTACAGAAAATACAAAAGTGCCGCGCAAAATTTAAAGGAGCGCGAGGAAGAGCGGCAAAAAGCATTCGCAAAGCCGCCGAGCGATTTAAGCGACTACGCCAAGGAAATCAAACTCAGCGAGCAAAAGCTGTCCGTCACCGTTTACGACATGCTCGGGGCGTTTCAAAAAGTGCTGAACCGCAAAAAAATCAACCGGCCGTCTGAAACAAGAATTTCAAGACAGGAAATACCGATAGAAGAGCGAATGACGCAAATCGTCGACTGTTTGAAATCGTCCCGCAAAAGGATGCATTTTATGGAACTGTTCCCGTATGAACAGAAAGAGCATCTCGTTGTGACGTTTTTGGCGATTTTGGAGCTGATGAAAAACCAGCTGATCATCATTGAACAGGAACACAACTTTTCAGATATTTACATAACAGGGAGTGAAGCGATTCATGACGCTTGATATCGTGAATTGGAAAGCCATTGTCGAAGCGCTTTTGTATGCCGCCGGCGACGAGGGCCTGACAAAAAAACAGCTATTATCCGTTTTGGAGGTCGATGAAGCCGAGCTGCTGGATATTATGCTTGATGTCAAAGAAACCTATGAAAAAGAAGACAGGGGCATCGAGCTTGTCGAGTATGCGGATACGTACATGCTTTCGACCAAAAAAGAATTCGCCGTCTATTTGAAAAAGCTGATCGAAGCCCCTTCAAAAGGGCTTTCTCAGGCTGCGCTCGAGGTTTTGGCCATCGTCTCTTATAAGCAGCCGATCACGAGAGCGGAAGTTGAGGAGATCAGAGGGGTCAAATCTGAACGGATTCTTCAGAGCCTGGTCGCAAAAGCGCTGTTATGCGAAGTCGGACGGGCGGATGGACCGGGCAGGGCGATCTTGTACGGTACAACAGAAACATTTCTGGAACAATTCGGCTTAAAAACGCTTGAAGAGCTTCCGCCGCTGCCCGAAAATGTAGAAGAAGACGGGGTTCAGGAAGAAGCCGATCTGTTCTTCGAAAACTTTAACCAGACGTTCGAAGATTTAAAATAGATTCACCTTAAGGATCGAAGTATGATAATATATATTATCGTATTTTTTATGTTTAATTTCATTCATGAAAGAATACGATTGTAACAAAGCGATGAGGAGAGGGTGCCGACACCAATGGGAAAATCTATGGCAAGAGCCCAAACCGAGCAGGCAGGCGAATTTTTAGCACAGACCGTTCAGACGCTGTGCGATTATTTAAACGAAACGACGCTTTCATCCCTTGAAGCCGAAGAGCCCGGGAGAAGAGATTATTATCGCGATGTCCTCAGCAACTTGAGAAAACTGGCGGTTTACTGTGAAGAAGGGCTTGCGGCCTGCCGAATCAGGCTGCAGCAGGATCCTTTTCAGGAGGCTGCAGCCGAAAGGACGCTCTATCAGGTCTATCATCGATGCATAGAAGAATTTTTTACACCGAAAAAAGATACTTGGTACGAAGACAGCAGAGCGGCCTACACGGGAAAAAACGCCATTTGCTTTCACGAACCAGCGCCGGCCTCATTAAAAAATTTGATGGCTTCGCTTGAAACAGGATATCAATCGATGAGAGAAGAATTGGAATACTATGCGACTGACTATCGAATGAAGATGGTTCAGCCGAGATCATAGCTTAAATGAACCGTGAGCCGGAACTCCCCCTTTCATGAAAGGGGGGTTTTTATCTTGCTTTAGATTTTTCTCGGGAAATCATCCAATTGGTGTTCATAACAAAAAGACAAGCGCATAAACTTGTACAAACAACCACAAGGACGTGAGAAAAAATGCGCTTTTTTCTAAAACAAGCGGCAGCAGCCATCATGATATGCTCTCTTTTATGCTCTTCATACGAAACCGCTCAAGCACAGCCCTCCCTTCATATCAGCGCAAAAAGCGCGATTGTCATGGACGGGCAATCCGGACGGGTTTTGTTTGCAAAGGATGAGCATGAAAAACGGCGCATTGCAAGCATTACGAAGATTATGACAGCCATTTTGGCCGTGGAATCGGGCAAATTGGATGAGACGGTCACGGTCAGCGACAGAGCGGTCAGGACAGAGGGATCATCGATCTATTTAACAAGCGGGCAAAAGGTGAAGCTGAAGGACCTTGTTTACGGTTTGATGCTGAGATCGGGAAATGATGCAGCCGTTGCGATTGCCGAACATGTGGGCGGAAGCCTGGAAGGCTTTGTCTACATGATGAATCAAAAAGCGGCCGAGCTCGGCATGGAAAACACCCTGTTCCGCAATCCGCACGGACTTGATGACCACCCTGATCACTATTCCTCGGCCTATGATATGGCGCTTTTAACAAAATATGCGATGACAAATGAAACGTACAAAAAAATCGCCGGAACGAAACGCTATAAAGCAGAAACGATGCAAGGCATCTGGAGAAATAAAAACAAGCTTTTAACAGGGCTTTACAAATACAGTACAGGCGGGAAGACGGGATATACAAAGCTTGCAAAGCGTACGCTCGTCTCCACTTCATCGAAAGACGGAACCGATTTGATCGCCGTCACAATCAATGCCCCTGACGACTGGAATGATCATATGAACATGTTCAACTATGTATTCGGCCACTACAAAACATATATCATCGCCAAAAAAGGCGAGATTCCGAAATTAAAAGACTCTTTTTACGGAAATAAAGCTTTTATTAAACGGGATGTCACATATCTTTTAAACGAAGAGGAAAAAGAAGATGTGAAGGTTGATATCGAGCTTCTTGAACCGAAAAAATCATGGCGTAAAAACAAAAAAGAAATCCCGGACATCATCGGAGAAATGAACGTCATGTTCGACGGAAAAACGATTGCAAGCGTACCGATCTATTATGAAAACGAGCGAAACAAAAAACCGAAAAAATCGTTTTTCGAGACCTTTCAATCCGTATTCCAAAAAGCGGCGGGCGGTTCATCATGGTCAATATAATCTGGGTCGGCTTAACGGTGATCGGTCTGGTGTTTGCGCTTTTCAACGGAACGGTTCAGGAAGTTAATGAAGCTGTATTTAAAGGATCGAAGGAAGCCGTCACGATTGCGATCGGACTGATGAGCGTCCTTGTTTTTTGGCTGGGGCTGATGAAAATCGCTGAACAGTCCGGGCTTCTCGAAAAATTCAGCAGGCTGTGCCGGCCGTTCATTTCAAAGCTGTTTCCCGAGATCCCTCCGGATCATCCGGCGATGGGATATATTTTATCCAATTTAATGGCCAACTTTTTCGGATTGGGCAATGCAGCGACACCGCTCGGTATTAAAGCGATGGAACAGATGAAGGCGCTCAACCGGAACCGCAGGGAAGCGAGCCGCTCAATGATCACCTTTCTGGCGGTCAATACGTCAAGCATTACCTTGATTCCGACGACCGTCATCGCGGTCAGGATGACATATGATGCAAAGGCGCCGACAGACATCGTCGGTCCGACCATTTTGGCGACTTTAATATCGGGGATCTTTGCGATCTTCATCGACCGATACTTTTATTATAGAAGAAAAAAGAAGGGGTGAGCATTTGGAATTCATCAACTGGCTTTCTCTGGCCCTTATCCCGTTTATCATCGCCACGATTCTGCTATACGGTACATTCAAAAAAGTTCCGACTTATGAAGCGTTTGTTGAGGGGGGGAAGGAAGGAATCCAAATTGCATTTTCCATTATCCCTTATTTAGTCGGTATGCTTGTAGCGATCACGGTTTTCCGGGCTTCAGGGGCGCTCGATTTTTTTATGAATCTTTTAAAGCCCGTGTTTTCCGCCGTGGGAATTCCGACGGAAGTGGTTCCGCTGGCTCTGATCCGGCCGATTTCGGGAACGGCAGCGCTCGGCATGACGACCGATTTGATCGCCGTTTACGGGCCCGATTCGTTCATCGGCCGGCTGGCCTCTGTCATGCAGGGATCGACAGACACGACTCTGTACGTTTTGACCGTCTATTTCGGAGCGGTCGGAATCAAGAAAATGGGGGATGCTTTAAAGGTGGGACTGCTTGCTGATTTAGCGGGGGTTATCGCGTCTGTAATTATTGTAACATTGCTGTTTGGAAGCGCCTGATCAACAGGCGCTTTTTGCTTTTTAGCCAAAACTGTTTTACTTTTGAGGTGAGAAAGGATACATTTAAGGGCGGAGTGCTACTTTCCTAAGGAAGAAGGCGCCTCGCAAACTTGTTTGTTGGTCTGGAAAAAAGTAAGATAATACATGAGGTGAAAGATATGGAACGACTTCAAAAAGTAATCGCCCACGCCGGTATCGCATCGAGGCGGAAGGCGGAGGAGCTTATAAAAGAAGGGAGAGTCACGGTCAACGGCAAAACCGTCAGAGAGCTTGGCGTTAAAGTATCAAGCTCCGATCGGATTGAGGTAAACGGCATCCAGCTTGAAAGCGAAGAACCCGTTTATTTTCTCCTGTATAAACCGAGAGGGGTTATATCAGCAGTTAAAGACGACAAAGGCCGGAAAGTTGTGACCGACTTTTTCACCGAGGTGGAGGAGCGGATTTATCCGATCGGAAGGCTTGATTATGATACGAGCGGCCTCTTATTGCTAACGAATGACGGGGACTTCGCCAATAAATTGATGCACCCGAAATACGAAATTAATAAAACGTATGTAGCAAAGCTGAAAGGCATTCCTTTAAAGGAGAATTTAAAAAAACTTGAGCGGGGCGTGCGCCTTGAGGATGGAAAGACAGCTCCTGCAAAAGTGAAGCTTTTGTCGCTTGATAAGAAAAAGCAGACAAGCATCGTCCAAATCACGATCCATGAGGGGCGAAACCGCCAGGTCAGGAGAATGTTTGAAGCCATCGGACACGAGGTGCTCAAGCTGAAAAGGGAAGAGTATGCTTTTTTGAACCTGGCGGGCTTGAAAACAGGGGAAAAAAGAGAGCTTACGCCTCATGAAGTCAAAAGGCTCAGGGCATTGGCAGAACACGGTAAAGCGGCTTTCTAAATTTTCACACAACCTTCAAAAAAGGCAAATGGCAGTCAGTCTTGAGATGATATAATGATACTGAATGTCTACATGAGGGGGCGGATTATGAAAAAAAAGCGTTTTTACATTCGGACAGGCATCCTCCTTGTGCTGCTTGCAGCGCTTGGCTACACGCTGTACAGCGCCGTGTTTCAAAACACGGAGAGTGTGGCGGTGGGGGAAAAAGCTCCCATTTTTTCGCTGGAGGATGTTGACGGCAACCGTCTCAAACTGGACGAACTAAAAGGCAAAGGGGTATTTTTAAACTTTTGGGGAACATGGTGCGAACCATGCAAAAGAGAATTTCCTTATATGGCGAATCAATACAAGGTGTTTAAGGATAAAGGGGTGGAAATCGTCGCCGTCAATGTCGGCGAATCGAACCTCGCCGTCCGAAACTTTATGAAAGACCACGGCGTCAATTTTCCGGTTGTGCTTGATAAAGACAGGCAGGTCCTTAACGCATATGATGTCACACCGCTGCCGACCACGTTTTTGATCAACCCTGACGGAGAGATTGTCAAGGTCGTGACGGGCGAGATGACAGAACGGATGATCCACGATTATATGAATATGATCAAACCAGAGGGATCGTCATGATGAAAGAAATCAAATGCGAATGCGGCCATGTGAATCCGGCGGGTACCGTTTTGTGTGAATCGTGCGGAAAGCCGCTGGTCAAACAGGATGCCAAACTCCTTGACATGCGGTATGACGGAAGTGCGAGACGCTCTCAAACCTATAATAAAACGATCGTAGATAAAATATGGAATTTCTTTTCGTCTGTAAAGGTCGGCGTCTGGCTGATCGTCATTACGCTGACAGCATCCGCTTTTGGAACGATATTTCCGCAGGAAATGTTCCTGCCGCCGGGTGCGCAGGCTGATACATACTACAGCGAACAATACGGGCTTCTCGGACAAATCTATTATGCTCTCGGTTTTCACAATCTCTACGGTTCATGGTGGTTTATTATTCTGGTTGCCTCAATCGGCATTTCGCTTGTCATCTGCAGCCTTGACCGGGTCGTTCCTTTGTACAGGGCTCTGAAAAACCAGGGCGTCACGCGAAATCCGAACTTTATGGAGAGGCAGCGCCTATTCAGCCGGACGGAAGCGGACATGTCTGAGGACACAAAATCGCAAATCATCGGTAAGCTGAAGAAAAAACGATACCGCGTCAAGGAAGAAAACGGCAACCTATTTGCCGAAAAAGGCCGTTTTTCAAGGTGGGGCCCATATGTTAACCATATCGGACTGATTATATTCCTCATCGGGGTCATGCTCAGATTTGTCCCGGGCATGTATGTCGACGAAACCCTTTGGATCAGGGAAGGGGAAACGGTGCCAATTCCGGGAACTGACGGCCATTACTATTTGAAAAACAACCGGTTTATAAAAGAAATGTACGACAGTGAAAAAGAAAAAGAAGTATTTTCAGAGGCGATCACCAAAGCTGGTGACGGGACTGTCGCAAAAACATATCAAACCGATGTTGAACTGTATGAAAGAAAAAATGACAGCCTGCCGGGCGAAGCGCCTGAATTGAAGAAAGTGAAAAACGGCAAGATCAAGGTCAATGACCCGTTGAAATTCGGTTCATATGCACTCTATCAGCTGACATACAAGGAAGGCGAGCTCGACAGAATGGTGTTTCAGCTGATTGAAAAAGACAGCGGGAAATCCTTCGGCAAAGTGGCAATCGACCTCTTGGAGCCGAAACCGGAATATGATCTTGGTAACGGTTACAAAGTTCATATAGCAAGCTACCTGCCGGACTTTTATTTTAACAAAGACGGGGAACCGAGCACGAAAACGAGGAATCCGAACAATCCGGCATTTGTATTCCAGATCACCGCACCGGATAAGCCTAAAGGAGAAAAAAGTTTCGTGGCGATTCAGGAAACAATCGAAGGTTCTGACGACAATAAATACAAAATGAAGTTTGACCATGTCGAAACGAAGAATCTCTCAGGCCTCACAATTAGAAAAGATTTGACTTTGTGGGTGCTCATTGTCGGCGGTGCCATCTTTATGATCGGCGTCATTCAGGGGATGTACTGGCACCATAGAAGGATCTGGCTCAGAACGCTGGACGGGCATGTGCTCGTCGCCGGACATACGAACAAAAACTGGTACGGGCTGAAGCAGGACTTGAAGGCCGCGCTCGCGGATACGGGGATATCCGAACCGGCCGATCAAAAAGAACTGTCAAAGGAAAAAAAATAAACGGCCAGCATAGGGAGGGGTTTTCATGGCAGAGTTAAGCGGCAATTTATTGTACGCGGCATTTCTCTTGTATCTCTCAGCGGTCTTCTTTTTTGGCGGCTCCATCAGGAGCAAGGCTTCAGACCGGAAGAAGAAGAACCGCTGGGCATCGATCGCAGTGTTGATCACGATCATCGGATTTGTATGCCAGTTTGGATATTTTATTGCGAGATGGATCGTTTCCGGACACGCGCCGGTCAGCAATCTCTTTGAATTTACAACTGCTTTCAGCATGATGCTCGTCCTGGCGTTCATCATCATCTACTTTATTTACAAGCTGTCTGCATTGGGACTGTTTACGCTTCCCGTTGTCCTGCTTTTGATCGCATATGCCAGCATGTTTCCGACCGATATCACACCGCTGATTCCGTCGCTTCAAAGCAACTGGCTGTATATTCATGTCACGACTGCAGCCCTCGGGCAGGCGATTCTCGCCATCAGCTTTGTCGCCGGCGTGATCTTTCTGCTCAAGCATGTGGATCATTCAAAGCCGGGCAAAAAAACGTTCTGGCTCGAATGTGTCATGTTTATGCTTGTGACAACGCTCGCGTTTATCCTTGTGACGACCTCATTCCGCATTGGGGGCTATGAGGCGCAGTTTAAGTGGATTGATAAAGACAACCAGGAAGACGTCATGATTTACGAGCTTCCCGCTCTTATCGGCCCGAATAAAGGAGAACTTTTAACGGAGGAGAGAATGGAGCCGCTTGTCAATGTGCCGCCCATTTTTTCAGGCCGGAAGCTGAATACCGTTCTCTGGTCGTTTGGAACCGGCGCCTTGCTTTACGGTGTCATCAGGCTGATCATCAGAAAACGCATCAGTCAGCTTCTTCAGCCGCTCGTGAAAAATGTGAACCTTGACCTTGTCGATGAAATCGGCTATCGCTCCGTTTCGATCGGCTTTCCGGTTTTTACGCTTGGCGCGCTTATTTTCGCGATGATATGGGCACAGCTGGCGTGGAGCAGATTCTGGGGCTGGGATCCGAAAGAAGTCTGGGCGCTGATTACATTTTTGTTTTATGCAGCTTATCTGCATCTCAGGCTTTCGAGAGGCTGGCACGGCGAAAAATCGGCGTGGCTCGCCGTCATCGGTTTTGCCATTATTATGTTTAATCTTATTTTTGTAAACCTTGTCATCGCCGGGCTTCACTCTTATGCATGATCCGTGCGGTGCAGGAAGGTCCGGGCTTTTCACCGGGCCTTCCGCAGCTTTTTGTTTTAAATTGAGGAAAGGCATTCTTGGCTTGGCTTACAATCGCTTTTCTAATAAAATGAATGTAAGAAGATTCAAATCAGGAGGTTTACGATGGAACAGACGAAAGAGACAAAAATATTAGTAGTAGATGATGAGGCAAGAATCAGACGACTTTTAAAAATGTACCTTGAAAGGGAAAACTACAAGATCGAAGAAGCCGAGAATGGCGATGAAGCCATCGACAAAGCCCTCGGCAACGATTACGATTTAATCCTGCTCGATTTGATGATGCCGGGAACCGACGGCATTGAAGTATGCCGCCAAGTACGCGATAAAAAAGCCACTCCGATCATCATGCTGACGGCGAAAGGCGAAGAAGCGAACCGGGTGCAGGGCTTTGAAGTCGGAACCGATGACTACATTGTGAAACCTTTCAGTCCGAGGGAAGTGGTGCTGAGAGTCAAGGCGCTCCTAAGAAGATCATCGCAAACCTCTTACCTGAATACGGATACAACGGCAAAAAATGTGCTTGTTTTTTCTCACTTATCCATTGATCACGATGCTCACAGAGTCATGGCGGACGGAACGGAAGTCAGCCTGACGCCGAAAGAATACGAACTGCTTTACTTTCTGGCCAAAACCCCTGATAAAGTATACGATCGTGAAAAGCTGCTGAAGGAAGTATGGCAATACGAGTTTTTCGGCGACTTGAGAACGGTCGATACCCATGTTAAACGTTTACGTGAAAAATTGAACAAAGTCTCGCCGAAAGCTGCGAAAAAAATCGTAACAGTATGGGGCGTCGGGTATAAATTTGAGGTCGGAAACGAATGAAGTTTTGGAAGAGCGTAGTCGGTAAACTGTGGTTTACCATACTGCTTTTGGTTTCATTTGTCTTATTTATCCTTACGTTCTTTCTGCTCGAGTTTATTGAAAACTACCATGTAGATGAAGCGGAAGCTGATTTGACAAAGCTCGCCAGCAAGGTGGCCGTCATCATGGAAAACCATAAAGACCAGGAGACAGCCAGATCGATTACATGGGAGCTTGCCGATGAACTGACGAGCATCGCCGTCATCAAAAATGAGAATGAATATTGGTATTCACCGCGGGAACATCAAAAAGTGGCTTCCATCACATTAAAAGATATTAAAAACGATCCAGATCTGAACGAAGCGCTTCGCAAGCATCAAAAAGTGCAGAAGAGGACGGTTATCTCCAATCAAAAGAACGATCAGCTGATTGTCGGCGTACCCTACGGGAAAGGCGAAGATGAAGGCATGGTGTTTCTTTCTCAATCGCTTCTTGCCGTCAAGGATACGACACAGCATACGACGAGGTATATCCTCTTTGCCGCTGCGATTGCGATTGTGTTAACGACGATTTTCGCTTTCTTCCTCTCAAGCCGGATTACCTACCCGCTCAGAAAAATGCGGCAGGGTGCCCAGGACTTGGCGAAAGGGAAGTTTGATACGAAGATTCCGATTCTGACCCAGGATGAAATCGGCGAGCTGGCGATTGCCTTTAACCAAATGGGGCGCCAGCTGAAGTTTCACATTACGGCACTCAATCAGGAAAAGGAGCATTTGTCGAATATCTTAAGCAGTATGGCCGACGGCGTGATCACCATTAATATCGACGGGACAATCCTTGTGACAAACCCTCCGGCTGAACGCTTTTTACAGGCTTGGTATTATGAGCAGAACATGAATGTAAAAGAAGGCCATGAACTGCCTCCCGAAGCGCGAGAGCTTTTTCAAAACACCGTCAGCACGGAGAAAGAGCAGATGATTGAAATGACCCTGCAAGGCAGAACATGGGTGCTGCTCATGAGTCCGCTGTACAATCAGTCCCATGTACGCGGAGCGGTTGCCGTGTTGAGGGATATGACGGAGGAAAGACGGCTTGATAAGCTGAGAAAAGATTTTATCGCCAATGTCAGCCATGAGCTGAGAACACCGATTTCGATGCTTCAAGGGTACAGTGAAGCGATCGTTGACGACATCGCAAGCTCTGAGGAAGAAAAAAAGGAAATCGCCCAGGTCATCTATGACGAGTCTTTAAGAATGGGAAGGCTTGTGAATGATTTGCTGGACCTTGCCAGAATGGAGGCGGGGCATATTTCCTTAAATGTTGAACCGGTGGAGCTCCGCGAGTTTTTTGAGAGAGTGTTCAGAAAGTTTTACGGAGTGGCCGGGGACAAAAATATTACGCTTTCTCACAATCTTGATCTGCATGAAGCAAAATTTGTGTTTGATCCGGACAAAATGGAGCAGGTTTTAACCAACCTGATTGACAACGCGATCCGCCATACAAATGCCGGGGGCACCGTTCATGTCGATGTGCAGTCTGCTGAAAGCGGGCTGAAGATTGCCGTGAAAGACTCCGGCAGCGGGATTCCCGAAGAGGATCTGCCGTTTATTTTTGAACGCTTTTATAAGGCCGATAAAGCAAGGACGAGAGGAAAAGGCGGGACTGGCCTCGGGCTTGCGATCGTCAAAAACATCGTCGATGCACACAACGGATCGATCACCGTCCACAGCATGCTGAACGAAGGTACTTCCTTCACGTTCTACATTCCAAGAAATAAGCAGGATGATGGCCAAATTTGACGAAGAATCTTGTTCCATACGAAACAAAGAGCACCTGTTCATACAGAACAGGTGCTCAGTTATTTGAGGGCAAAATGTATCCAATTTGTAAAATTTCTGTATATCCTGAAACGTTTATGCCTTTGTAGCCGATGAAAGAGTGAGAATTTCAGGAAGACAGATGAGCGTCTAAGAGGAGATGAAAGAAGAATTTAGGACAACCGCAAACTTTATCATAGTGAAAACCGCATATGGAAATGGCCGCTCCCGTTCTGGTAATCTATACAAGGCGGTTCGCTTTTTACTGCACACACTAAAGTCCGCCAGCCATTCCCAATAAGAGTGGGATGACTGAAGGGCTGTCAAATGAAGACTTTGGTTTGGATTTATGTATAATCTCTATAGAAGGATGCGAGAAACAAAAGAGATTTTTTAGATAAAATAAGCATGAAACAGGGAATGAGTGATGACTGATGGAAAAAACAAAAATACTGATTATTGAAGATGATGAAGCAATTGCTGATTTGCTTTCATACGGGCTGACGTCCGAAGGCTTTGAAACGTGCACGGTCAATAACGGTTCTTCAGGAATGAGGAAACTAGATCAGTTCAAACCTGACCTTCTGCTCCTCGATTGGATGCTGCCGGACTGCAGCGGATTGGATATTTGCAAAAAAGTGACCGAAAGCTGTAATATTCCAATACTGATGATTACCGCAAAATCAGATATCACGGATAAAATACTGGGGTTGGAATTCGGGGCCGATGACTATATTACAAAGCCGTTTGATCTGCGCGAAGTTGTCGCGAGAATACGCACGATCCTTCGGCGTCTGGAACAAGCCCATCATGTGAACGAACGGGAAACGGAAAAAGTGGATGAGATCCGGTTTAAAAATATTGTGATCGTTCCGGGCGAAAGACTGGTGAAAAAAGACGGGGCAGCCGTCGAATTAACTCCAAAAGAATATGATCTGCTAATGACTTTGGTTGACCATCGGGGAAAAGTTTTTACCCGTTCAGAGCTTTTGGAATTCATCTGGGGATACGATTTTTTCGGTGACACCCGTACAGTCGATACCCATATTCAAAGACTCCGCAAAAAGCTTGATGCAAGCGACTTGATTAAAACAGTGTTCGGCATCGGATATAAATTCGAGAAGCAGGAGGAGTAGAGAGTGTTACGGACCATCAAGGGCAAGTTTATTGTTGGCTTTTTTCTGATTTTTTCTCTCTCTTTCCTTGTGCTCAATCACACGGTTAAGAACGTCATTTGGTCGAGTAACGAAAAAATTGTAACATCGGATTTAGTCGAACTGAAAAAAAACAGTACCGTCTATGTAAACCAAGCATTTTTAATCAATCACTATAAAAACAATGAACTTTATTTCGGTGATATGGCCGATGAAATGGTAGATAATTTAAATCACTCCACAGGAAGCAATGTCGGTGTTTATACAGTAGATGGCGCATTGTTGTCTTCTTCTGATCAGAAGGTGTTTTCCAGAGGGAGTGATGAAGATCTTCAACAGGCGATCAAAGGAAAGACTGCCTATCATATCACCTATAACCGGAATAAAGCAAAAGTGTTTTTCTCATATCCGGTTGTCATTGAAGGCACAAAAGTAGGCATATTACGCTTTTCGAAAAATTTCGACCTGCTGTATAAGCAGAGCGGAGAGATTCTGGATATTGTTTTTTATATCGCGCTTGCAATATTTGTGGCGGCGTTCCTTTTCTCCTATATCCTGTCCAGACATATCACGATTCCGCTCGTCAAGCTGACAGATGCCACCTCACAAGTCAAGAAGGGTAAGCTGGATATGGATATCCACTTTAATAGAAAAGATGAGATTGGCCAGCTTGCCGTCAACTTTAACGATATGATCAGCAGGATTCGGGAACAAATTTTAACCATCGAAAGGGATCGCGACCGTCTAAAAGAACTTAACGAACAAGAAAAACGGTTTTTTGATAATATGACGCATGAGCTGAAAACACCTCTGACTTCCATCCAAGGATATGCTGAGATCATAAAAGATAAAGGGGAAGCGGACCGGAAATTTTTTGATAAAGGAATGAACCACATTGTCGAAGAAAGCCGGCGCCTGCATAATTTGGTGATCAAGCTTCTTGAAGTATCCCGGGAAACGTCCAAGAGTGCTCAATTTGACAGGATCGACGCAGGCGAAATTTTAAAAGATGTTTGCGAGTCGATGAAATTTCGGGCAGAACGGTATAAGAAAAGGATCACCTGTGACATTGAAGATGGCCTGTACGTTCTTGGTGAGGTGAGCAGGCTGCGCCAGCTTTTTATCAATCTGCTGGACAACGCCATCAAATACAGCTTATCTCATTCGGAAATCATCATTAAGGCCGAAATCGTTGGAGAAAACATTCTTTTTACATTCAAGAATCCAAGCGATCCATTGGAAAATGACCAACACACCAAAATGTTCCAACCTTTTTATTCAGTCAATCAGAAGATTAAGGAAGAAGGAAGTGTAGGTTTGGGATTAAGCATTGTGAAAACAATTGTTGACGAACACGGAGGAACAATCGAGATGTTCTACAAAGAAAACCACACAGTGATTCAAGTTGAATTAGCTTACGCAAAGGTTGAGAAATGATGAAAAACAAACCGTTTATTATATGGGCAGGAGTGCTGCTGTTTCTGATCATTATCGTGTCCTGTTATAATGTCGGAAAAAGATCGGAAACGATTATTATCCCAAGCGGGGAAGAAAATCATATCTATGACCAGAAGACCCGCCCTTTTCAAGTCAATACGATCTATCGTCTTCCAAAAGTCGGGCAGCTGCTCGGGTGGTCTTCACCGGATTCCGTTGTCGGTTTTTTCAAGGGAGAAGGGACATCCGAACGTACAGCGCACAGTCTTCAGCGCCTTTCCTCCCCCTATGAAAAAGCTGAAATCGTAAAAGGCATTGAAAGCAACACGTCCAACCTAAAAATGTCTCCAGACGGAAAGCGTATCGCCGGAGTCACTTTGTCATTAAGTAAGGCATCAATGCAGCTGTTTTCGCCGGCGAGCGGGAAAAAAACAGAAATCGCCAGCACCTCCGCCAGCAATGAGGTCTATGTCCAAGATGTTTCATGGTCAAATAATAGCAGATACGTTTGCTATCTTGTTTTAGATGTCGGGCAGGGGGATGAGACCGGCCTTCGTGTTTATGATACGGCTTCCGGAACGCTTAAAACGTATTCATTGAATGATTTTGCGGAGAAGGATTCGCTTACCGGAGTTAACATCTCCGATAATGGACGAGATTTGCTGTTTACCGTGTTGCAGCGTTCCGACGAGTACGGGATCAGAATGGGAACCATTGACGGCAGCCGCATTAAAATCGAGGACAAGCGTCTGGACAGCCGCGGCGGGCCTGTTTGGTTAAACAATGATCAATTTGTATTCCTGGACACCGGGGAAACCCTGTGCGAATATGATCGCAGAAACGGAGAGCTTTCTGCTCTGCTCGATAAAGTAACTGTTTTTAAATTCTCAAACGACTTTAAGAAAATCGCTTACTCTTTAAAGGATGAAGACAATATCTATGCAGGTAAGCTTCAGGGGAAAAATATCCTCTATGAAGAACCGATATACCACGGCACCATCCCTTCGGAAATATTTTGGAGTCCGGACGGCAACAGCCTGCTTGTTAACGCTCAATACCAGTACCCTGCCATGGAGAGTGCATCCGTGCGATTTTTAGAAGAGCAAGCTTATATCATCACATTTAAATAATTGTTCGTTCTCCACTTTAATATCAGGCAAAAAAACCTTATTTCGGCATTTAACCGAAATAAGGTTTTTCTTTTGTAAAGACTTCTTTCACTTTTTTTGCAGGGTAATTAGCCTGATTATCATTCCTCAAAAAATGATGTTTTTCTTCTTTTTGTGACATTTTGTTTACAAGTTGGTCGAACTTCTGCGATATCTTCCTCTTATATTTAAAGAGCATCCTTCTTATAGAACTTTGTCTTCAAAAATAGCAGCTTAAAAAATTGTCACTTGTGAGTGACGAGTTTAAAAGAAACCTAGTGATTGTTAATTAAAGTCTAAGGAGTTGGAAAAAGTGTCAAATTCACCAAAAGAAGATCATAAATTGAGCGCACTAGGAAAATTAGTGCTAGGTATGTTGATTGTATTCGGTGTGACTTTGTTATGCATTTCTTGGAATGCGCTTGCCGGCCCAAAGCAGGAACCGATAAAAGAAAATTCCGCGGCTTCAGCATCGGTGCCGGGAGGCAAACATAAAGCAGAGAAAAAAGAAAGTAAGCAAACAGCGCCGGAAATCGGAAAGGTCGTCTATTTGTCATTTGATGACGGTCCGAATCCTGCGGCTTCAGATAAAATCTTAAGTTTGCTCGATAAGTATCATGCGAAAGCTACATTTTTCATGTTAAAACCGAATATTGAACAAAATCCCGATATTGTGAAGAAAATGGTTGAAAACGGCCATTCTGTCGGCTCTCACGGAGTGACGCATCAAGTATCGAAAATCTATAAATCTCCTGAAAGCTTCGCGGCAGAAATGAATGATACGCTTAAAGCCATCAAAGAAACGACCAACGTTGACACACATTTGATCAGATCGCCTTACGGATCAAAGCCCTATATCACCGGTCCATTTCAAGAAGTCATTAAGCGCGACCATTTTAACCTTTGGGACTGGACTGTTGATTCAGAGGACTGGAAATCTGCAAATACAAACGGTCAATTCGTGAATAATGTGATTCAGCAAGTCAATAACCTTTCCGGTGTTGAGCCGCTAGTTGTATTGATGCATGAAAAACCGACAACTGCGGCCCATTTAGAGAAACTATTGAAATACTTCCAAGAAAACGGATATGAAATGAAGCCCATTCATGATTCGATAAAACCGGTTCATTTCAGATGGAATTAAAAAATATGAGATGCATCAACAAGGAAGGGATACTATGGTAAAAATGAGAAAAGGAAAACTAAAGATGAAAAATGTGATATTGTTTGTCCTCGCGCTAGTGATAACGATCGGCAGTGTGGTGTCATA
Source organism: Bacillus sp. FSL R7-0646 (assembly GCF_037969865.1). Classification (NCBI taxonomy): domain Bacteria; kingdom Bacillati; phylum Bacillota; class Bacilli; order Caryophanales; family Bacillaceae; genus Bacillus; species Bacillus sp. FSL R7-0646. Next base: position 2,361,484 of record NZ_CP150217.1, on the reverse strand, counting down.
CGGGATTTACCGTACAGTCGCCAAATCAATAAATGGAATGTACGAACCTCTTCATCGGGATGCCGAGCAGAAGGATACTGCTCCGCACGATCCTATATCCATTCTTTTATTGGGGATAGATGAGCGCCCCGGTGATAAAGGACGCCCGGATTCTATGATTGTAATGACTGTTAACCCGAAGACAAAGAAAACGACAATGACCAGTATTCCGCGTGATACAAGGGTGTTTATCAAATCAAAAAATAAATTTTCGAAAATGAATTCGGCTTATACGTATGGCGGAATTGAAGGAACCGTTGAAACTGTAGAACAATTTTTGAACATTCCAATCAATTATTATATCAAAATCAATATGGATGGGTTTAAAGATATAGTAGATGCGATTGGCGGCGTAACGGTGGATAATCGGATTGATTTCACCCTTGAAGGCGTGCATCTGTCAAAAGGGAAGCAGCATCTTGACGGCAAAACAGCATTGACATATGCCCGGATGAGAAAAGACGATCCCCGCGGTGATTTTGGGCGTCAAGAGCGTCAGCGTGAGATTATCAACGAAATTATTCATGAAGGTGCACAATTAAAATCATTAACAAACTATCAGGAGATTTTGGCAGCATTAGAAAAAAACATCAAAACAAACTTAACACTGGACAAGATGATCGATATTCAAAGTTCTTATAAAGAAGCTGCTAAAGATATTAAGCAGGTAGAAATTGAAGGTGAAGACAAAAAAGTTGACGGCTTATGGTATCACCTAGTGACTGACGAAAAGAGAATGGAGATTTCCAAAAAGCTTCGCCAACAATTGGACTTAAAGTCATAAACGGATTGAAATCAGTTCATTTCAGCGGATCCGCAACGCTCCGGTCAGGAGAACGAAAGCCTTGTAAGGGCACAGCTTAGTGAAAATGTGGGCTCCTATAACCTTGGCACCTGTTCATTTAGAACGGGTGCTTTTGTGCTTGTTAAGTTAAAATTAAGCTTAACTTTCGCAAAACCCCCTTTCCATTTTCATATGTTCGTAATATAGTTGTAATAGTTGTAATGTAACCTTTTAAGATTGACAAACGACAATAAATTGAACGGAGGGGTTTCAGGTGGAAGAAACCTTTCAGAAAATATATGATCAGTATCATCAGGATTTATTTCAGTTTTTATTTTATATGGTAAAAGACAAAAATCAGGCGGAAGACTTAGTTCAGGAAGTATACATCCGCGTCCTGCATTCTTACGAAACATTTGAAGGCAGGAGCAGCGAAAAAACCTGGCTTCTTTCGATTGCGCGGCACGTTGCGATCGACTGGTTCAGAAAGCAGCAGACGATCCGCCAGCGGATTTTGGGGACGTTTGACTGGGAGAAACAAGATGTAAAAGACCGCAAGCCTCTGCCTGAGGACATCGTGATGCAAAATGAAAACCTAAAGGAAATTTTCGAGGCCCTAGACAAGTGTACGCTTGACCAAAGATCAGTTATCGTCTTGCGTTTTATTCAAGGATATTCGATCAGTGAAACAGCAAAAGCCTTGAATTTTTCCGAAAGCAAGGTAAAAACCACTCAGCACCGCGGTCTGAAAGTGCTTCGTAAACAGATGGAGCTTTTGAAGGAGGATCCAAAGAATGAAGAAGTCAGAATGGAACGAAGAACGGCTGAAGGCGTTACTAAGCCAACTTCCAACGGTTAAGGATAATCGTTCGGCAAATCAGATCTATCAAAAGCTGATTCTCGCACCAAAGCGTAAATCACCGAAAAAACGGGTCGGCGCATTTGCTGCTACAGTTTTGGTTCTCTTTCTTCTGATGCTGATCACTCCCCAGTTAATCGAACAGATCAGATCTCAAAACAGCGCCGACGCCAACATTTCTTCTGACGGAAAATTGGTGCAGACGGAGGCTGATGCTGCCAAGTCTGAACCTGCAAATACGTTTGTCGTCTCACAGAATCAAAAAGACGACTATATCACCTTCGCTTTCCTTGACGAGTCCAAGTCTGTCGTTGTCCCGGTAAGCCTCGAGAAAAGCACTGGCATGACAAATCTTGAAGATGCGCTTCACGCTTACAGCCGGCTTGGAGTGGACCAGTTTACATCATTTGACACAGCTTACCTTGATAAGGTGAAGTTCAAAGAGCAGAAAAACAATAAAAAACTGAAGATTCAAGTTGATGAGAAAATACCGGAGCTATCAGTCGAAGATTTCGAACGGCTGAAAAATGTGATCAACGAAACCTTTAAATGGGGATCGTATGATTCTGTTCTGTTTATTTCCAATGATAAATCGGGTGTTGAATTTGAAACATTCGGAATGCTCGCCGATATGGCGATTATGCACCAGACGCAAAAATGCTACTATTTATATGAAAGCTCAGACGGGCGCCGGTTCCTTGCACCTTCAAGCGAATCTTACGAATCGGTGCAGGAAGCGATTAAGATGATGAAAAACGAAGAAAGCGGCACTCATTTAAAACCCATTTTATCCGATGATACGCCGATTGAAGATATTCAAAAGAATGGAAAAGAACTGATCATTCAATTTTCTTCCTCCGCGAATATTGAGAATAAACCCGAAGATGTCTTGATGGTGGAAGGCCTTCTATTGACCGCGAAAGATTTCGGCTTCACAAAAGTGAAATTTAAAAACGCATCCATAACCAAGGTCGGCGCCTATGACCTGTCGAAATCTGTACAGGTTCCGTACGCACCGAATCCGATGACGATAGAAAACTAAAAGACTCCCTGTGCGGAGTCTTTTTTTAATGTATAAATTGTATTGATTTGGAAGTATACTAAGCTGTCTCCGAATAGGGGGCAATTTTACCGAAGATGCATGTAATAGGAGGATATGGAAAACCTTGAAGAAACTCAGACATCAAAACTTCCTGTTCGCGATCGCATGGCTTTCGGGATTGGCGCTTTTCGTCAATGCCCCGGGGGCGGAAGCCTCAGAGTGGATTGAACCGATTAAAGGAGAGATCACAGATCAATTCGGTACGAGAGGCGGAAAGCATAAGGGGCTTGACATCGCTGCTCCCGAAGGGGAAGCAGTAGCGGCAGCCGCAGACGGAACGATAAGCAAATCGTATCAATCCGACTCCTACGGCCAAGTGATATTTATTAAACATGACAACGGATATGAAACCGTTTATGCCCACTTAAGCAAACGCCTGAAAAAGGAAAAGGAGCGGGTGAAAAAAGGCGAGCAAATCGGAATCATCGGCAATACGGGAATATCGACCGGAACCCACCTGCATTTTGAAATGCATCACGGTTCATGGACTGAAGATAAAAGATATGCAATCAATCCGCTGACGGTGCTTCGTGAGGAGGCGTTCCGGCAAAATTCTATCCACGTTCATCAAAACGCCGGGACAATGAGCGGTGCGGTGACCGTTCAAAAAGGGGACACGCTCTGGAGAATCAGCAAGGATAGCGGTATATCCATCGAGGAGATCATGAGAATAAACGGGTTGAAACATTCAAATCTCAAGGCCGGCCAAACACTCCGCCTTCATGACGATGAATCGAAGACCGGTACATATGTAGTGCGGAAAGGGGATACGCTTCATCATATCGCCGAAAAAATGGGCGTAACTGTACAGCGCCTCAAAGAATGGAACGATTTGAAAGGAGAGCGGATTTATCCCCGCCAGATGCTTGAGATCAGGGAGAATTCCTAAAAAAAACGGAACCTGAAAGGAATTCTTTTCAGGTTCCGCAGCTTCTGTTTAAGGAAGGTCGATGGCTTTAACAGACACGATATCCGGGATGTTTTTCAGCTCAGCTAAAATATCGTCCTCAAGGTGGCGGTCAAAGGAAAGCATCATGATCGCTTCTCCGCCTTTTTCTTTTCGGCCTACCTGCATAGTGGCGATATTGATGTCATGGTCTCCTAAAATTCGTCCGACATGGCCGATAGCCCCTGGTTTATCCTGGTGGTGAATGTAGACAAGGTGTCCAGCCGGATAAAAATCAATATCAAAGCCGTTTAAGGCAACGATGCGTTCGCCGAAGTGCGGAATGTACGTCGCTCTTAAAGAGAATGTTGTTACATCTCCCGTGACAGTCACAGAGATGCAGTTTTCATAGCCTGACTCATTGGAAGAAATTTTTTCGCTGAAGCTGATGCCGCGCTCTTTCGCAACGGTGCCGGCATTCACTTCGTTAACGGTAGCCGCGACCCTCGGCTTCAGAAATCCGGCCAAAAGGCTTTTCGTAATAAATGACGTTTCAAGTTTGGCGATGGAGCCTTCATATTGGATGGCTACATCTTGAACAGGCTCATTCATGCACTGAGACACAAGGTTTCCGATCGTATTGGCAAACTGATGATAAGGCTGGATTTTTTCGAATGAATCCTTTGTCATGGCCGGAAGGTTGATCGCGGACATCACAGGGTTTCCTTGCGCATACTGAAGGACTTCTTCGGACACTTGTGCAGCGACATTCAGCTGGGCTTCTTTTGTTGAGGCGCCCAAGTGAGGAGTCGCGACTACAAGCGGATGATCGATCAGTTTTGAATCGACCGGAGGCTCGACTTCGAATACATCCAAGGCAGCGCCAGCGACATGTCCGCTTTCCAGAGCTTCCAAAAGCGCTGCTTCATCGATGATGCCGCCTCTTGCACAGTTAACGAGACGAACGCCTTTTTTCGTTTTTGCGATGGTTTCTTTGTTCAAAAGTCCCTTCGTTTCTTTCGTGAGCGGGGTATGAACCGTAATGATGTCGGCGCATGCCAGAACTTCTTCAAAGCTGTTCGCGTTAACGCCGAGCTTGCTTGCCCTTTCTTGGGTCAGGAACGGGTCAAATACATGAACGGTCATACCGAATGCTTTTGCGCGGCTCGCGATTTCGCTTCCGATGCGGCCCATTCCGATGATGCCGAGCGTTTTTCCGTAAAGCTCTGAACCGACGTAAGCCGAACGATTCCACTCCCTTGATTTCACGGAGATGTTTGCCTGCGGAATATGTCTCATTAACGCTGAAAACATTGCAAAGGTATGTTCAGCGGTTGAAATTGTATTCCCGTTTGGCGCGTTTACGACGATAACACCGTGTTTTGTCGCCTCGTCAATATCGATATTGTCGACGCCGACACCTGCTCTGGCGACGATTTTCAGCGAAGTCATCTTTTTAAACAGCTCTTCGGTTACCTTCGTGGCGCTCCGCACCAAGAGCGCGTCAAACGTATGAAGCTCGTCTTCCGCTTCCGCAACATTCTTTTCTACAATTTCAATAAAATCTGCTTCCATTAATGGTTTGAGGCCGTCGCTGGACATTTTATCTGAGACCAATACTCGAAACATGTAAGATTTCCTCCTAAATAAGCGTCATAAATATCTGATAATTTACCATATTCCATAAAGAGTGTCAATGAGTTTCACGCGGAAAGACGAAAATTAAAAATGAAATAACTGTGAATGTGCGGTTTTTAGTGTGCGGAAAAAGTGAGTTTACCGAAATATCGTGCAGGATGTCCCAAAACAGCGCAATAAGCTTTGCACCTGTACATTTTTTCACAATTAATTTATAATAATATCAGTATTAAAAATAAATAAGATCAATCTTCGGGGCAGGGTGAAATTCCCTACCGGCGGTGATGAGCAAGCGCTCTAAGCCCGCGAGCCTTTTTATGGGCAGGATTCGGTGCGATTCCGAAGCCGACAGTATAGTCTGGATGGGAGAAGATGGAGGTTCCGCGCGTTTTGAAATGAACATTTTCAAACGTTTATTTGACCTGTCTGTAAAACAGCCCCGCTTTTTCAATAAAGCGGGTTTTTTGTTTAGGACAGGGGAAAGAACCATTCCTCTTTTCGTGAGATGTGATCGAAAAGGAGAGAGTGACAAAATGAAACACAACAAGGTGAGACGTCTCGTCTCTATCAGCATGCTGAGCAGCATCGCATTTATTTTAATGATGCTGAGCTTTCCGATCCTGGGGGCATTCCCGTATTTAAAAATCGATTTCAGTGATATCCCGGCATTGCTCGCTGTTATTTTGTACGGTCCGGGAGCCGGGATTGCCGTTGAAGCGATCAAAAACGTGCTGAATTACTTTATTGCAGGAAGCGCCTCGGGCGTTCCGATTGATCAGGCGGCTAACTTCATTGCCGGAACATTGTTTATCCTGCCGGCAGCTGTACTGCTGAAAAAATCAAGTTCTGCCAAAGGGTTTGTCACAGCTCTTTTCGCAGGGACGCTTGTGATGGCCGTTTCGATGAGCATTTTAAATTATCTGCTGTTTCTGCCTGCCTACACTTGGTTTTTAAATGCTCCAGCGCTGACTGGAGAGGCGCTCAAGACAACAGTTCTGGCCGGAATCCTGCCTTTTAATTTCATTAAAGGCATCGCTGTGGCCCTCGTGTCCACGCCGATTTTCCTTTCGCTGAAACCGCGGCTGAAGGAAAACGTCCGCATGGCCAAATAAATAAACATGACAATATCGGGTGCATGTTCCCGGATATTGTCAGCTGCAGAAGAAGCCGGATGTCTTTAGCCGGCTTCTTTTTGCTTGTTGGTAAAGCCGTGCTTATCTCATAAAAAAACATCCGGCACTTTGTGCACCGGATGTTTTTTGGCTTTATTCGTGTTTAAGCGGGTCGCCTTCGAACGGCTCATCCGCAACTTTGATCGAATCTGTAGGACAGCCTTCAAACGCGTCCATCATGTCTTCTTCTAAGACGTCAGGGACTTCGACGACACCCTGATTGTCGTCAAGGGTGACAAATGCGATTCCCTCATCGTCGTAATCATAAATATCAGGAGCCGCAGCACCACAAGCTCCGCATGCGATGCACGTATCTTTGTCTACAATTGTATATTTTGGCATGAATAAAAAACCTCCCAGATTGTTCTTCGTTGGAACAAATGGTTTAACCCTCTATCTATCCGATATGAAACCTATTCCCATTCCTTATTGTAATGGTGTTAATCTTACATTTCAACTCAAAAATATTGAGAATGCTTATCACACAAGGGTTCTACTGCTAACATACCCCTTTTATATGAGTTTAAACGTCGATTTCTCCGCAAAATCTGTTAAAATAAAAGGAAGAAATGATCGAATGTTGCCGGAAGATTGCAGGTGATGATATGCCGGTTCATTTTTTTGACGCGATTGTGCTTGACATTCTGTCATCCATGAAGGGTGAGCGTTCTCCAAGCGCGGTCTATCATTTATTAAAAGGAAAAAGGTCGTCACAGACGATACAGGACGCCGGTTTATTTGCCGTTTCAAAATACTTCGGCTTTTGTTCGGCTCTGTCGAGAGAGCAGGTGGCAGCCAGCGTTCAACGATTGAAGCAGGAGTCTTTGGTCAGAGAAAAAGCGGAAAGCGGCGCTTACACCGTCACCGAAAAAGGAGAAGCGGAACTTGCCGGCTTTTTTGCCCTTTATCCGTGGCCCCGCCATTTTCACGGCGGCTATTATCAGGCGGCAGCCAAAGTGATGTGGGCAAGGATGTCGCTTTTGATCCAAGTGCTCTCCAACAAGCTTTACCGCGAACGCGTGTATTTGCCGATCGTAAAAGATTATCAGATTCAGAACTGGGTTAAACAGTATTTAAGAAACCGGAATGCTGCTGAAACAGCGGCCCAGTTTCACCAAGAGCTGAAAGAGAAGCTGTCTGTTTTAAATCATGATGAACAGGCCGCTATTTTTGTTCACTCCCTGACATCCAGAACAAAAGCGGGCTATACATTCAGACAGCTTTCCGAAAAAATGAACCTTGATGAGTGGTACATATATGCACTGTTTTGGGATGTTCTGCACCATTTTATTCAATCCGCCCAAAATGGTGAAAGTCCGCTTTTTCAAACGCTCATTCATGACATTCCTTTGAATGATGGTCTGACACAATCGACGAGAAAAACGCTCTTTCTTATAAAAGAAGGGTATACAATAGACCGGATCGCAAAAATTAGAAAGCTGAAATTGGCGACGATCGAGGATCACATTGTGGAAATCGCCATTCATGATCCGTCTTTTTCCATCGATCAGTACGTGTCGAAAGAGGAACAGAAAATTATTGCCGATTATGCGATAGCGAACCAAACCAATAAAATCAGACAAATTAAAGAGGGACTCGGCGGCCGATACAGTTATTTTAAAATCCGCCTGGCCCTGTCGAAAACGGTGATCAGGAATGGATAAACTTCATCAGGCGCTCCGCAGGTATTTTGGTTATCATGCTTTTAAAAAAGGCCAGGAAACGATCATCAAAAGCGTGCTGGAGGGACGGGACACGGTGGCGATGCTTCCGACAGGAGGCGGGAAATCGCTGTGCTATCAGCTCCCAGGGCTTTTGTTAGACGGCACCGTCCTGATCGTCTCGCCGCTTTTGTCTTTAATGGAAGACCAGGTGCAGCAATTGAAGATGCGCGGAGAGAAGAGAGCTGCCGCCTTGAACAGCGCTTTGACACACCAAGAAAAAAATGACGTATTAAACCGGCTTCACCGCCTCAAATATCTGTACATTTCACCAGAAGCGCTTCAGTCCGGCCAAATGCTGAAAAAGCTTCAATTGCTCAATGTCAGCCTTTTTGTCGTTGATGAAGCCCACTGCATCTCACAATGGGGGCATGATTTCAGGCCTGATTATTCGAAGCTTGGAGACATCAAGGCGCTCCTCGGTCATCCCGTCACTCTGGCGCTTACAGCAACGGCAACCGAAGCGACATTAAAGGACATTTCGGAAATCCTGGGGCTTAAAGCCGCCAATTATTTGATTCATTCGGTCGACCGTCCGAACATTGCGCTTCATATTGAAAAGCTGAGGGATACTGCTGAGAAGACGGAGCGGCTGACAGGGCTGGTTCAAAAGCTGCAAGGTCCTGGCCTTGTTTATTGCCCGACGAGAAAATGGGCTGAAGAACTGGCTGACAAGCTCCGTAAAGAAGCAAACTTGAGAACGGGATTTTATCATGGCGGGATGGAGGCAAGCGACAGGATGCTGATCCAGCAGCAGTTTATCCGCAATCAGCTTGATGTGGTCTGCTGTACAAACGCCTTCGGTATGGGAGTGGACAAGCCGGATATCAGATATGTGATCCACTTTAGCCTCCCGCAGACGATTGAGGCGTATCTGCAGGAAATCGGACGTGCCGGCAGGGATGGAAAGCGGAGCGTCAGCATTTTGCTGAAGGCTCCGGGAGACGAGGAAATCCAGGAGCAGCTGATTCAAATGGAAGCCCTCTCCCAAAGCGATATCGGCTTTTTATACGAAAAGCTTGCAGGAGTGAAAGATGAACGCTGCCGGCGGGAAGCTCTGCAGCTGGCCGGTTTATCGGAAACGCAAGCCCGCCATTTTCTCCATCTTTATGAGAAGGTGCATCATCTGGGCGGCGATGGCCGGGCGGTCATTCAGAGGGAGATGGACAGCCGCAGGCAGCTCAAATTGAAAAAAGCGGCGGGATTCGCCGCCGTCACCGAAACAGAAGGGTGTTTCAGGGAAAGCTTGCTCGCTTATTTTAATGAACAAAAAAAGCCGCCGAAAACGGATGAAACAGCGTGCTGCACATCCTGCGGTTTAAGTCTTGAAGCATACGAAGTCAAAGGAGACCGTCCGTCTATGAACAAATTGACAGCGTGGGAAGAAGAATTGGATACCATATTTGCCGCCAGCTGTGATCGTGTATGCTGAAAAAACAGTCGGAAATCATACGTCGCCTGTCAGACGGGGAAATGCTGAAACAGCTCTATTTTTCCCAGACGCTGATGCTTTTTACCGCATTATTGATGGGCATCTTTTTATTTGATGATGCAGACGCTTTTCTATCGCTTTGGAATCCATCGGACTTGAGCATCCTGAAGTACGGGGCGCCGCTCGCGGCTCTCGTGATCATCGCCGACCTGATGGTGATGAAATGGGCTCCCAAGCATATGTATGACGATGAAGGGATAAATGAAAAGCTCTTTCGTGAACGCTCGTATCCGCATATCGTGATTCTTACCCTTTTCATTGCATTTGCAGAGGAAATATTGTTCAGGGGCGTTATCCAGACGCATTTCGGTCTCTGGGCGGCGAGCATTATTTTCGCGATATTGCATTTTCGTTATTTAAAAAAATGGCTGCTGTTTGTAATGGTGGTGTCCATCAGCTTTTTGCTCGGATTGAGCTTTGAACGGACAGGGAATTTATTTGTTCCTGTCACGGCACATTTTTTGATCGATGTTGTATTTGCGTGCCAGATTCGTTTTCAACACGTAAGGAGGAGTTCACATGACGGAGATGTCAAGAATAGAGAGGAAGAAGAGGGAACAGGAGAAGGCCAGCGCTGAAATGAACCGGGAGGCGGCCGCGGCTGTTGAACTGGAGACACTTGATGAGGAGATTCCTTCCAGACGGACTTATCATAAAAAAAAGAAGTCCAGCAAAAAAAAGAATAAAGACAGAAATCCACTATTCACGTCTCTTGCAGTCATGTTTGTTTTCATTCCGATCATCGTCTTCGTGGTGTTCATGTACATGCTGAATCAAGGAGGCGATACCGACCCTGATCAATATGATAATGTGTTTTATGAAAACAAAGGTGAAACGGGAATGACGAATGAAAATCAAAACGGTGAACAAGAAGCGGATCAAAAGGCGGCTTCGCAGCATACAGCCGCCGCCCTTCAAGAAGAAAAGCTGAAAGAGAGCAAACAGCCGGAAAATAAAGAGGATGAACCGTCAAAAAAAGACGAGCAAAAGCAAAAAGAGCGGCCTAAAGAGGCAAAAAAAGCAGATGAGCAGCCTGTCGCTGCAAAGAAGCCCGCCGCATCGAAGCAGCCTGCGGAACAAGAGAAGAAAACGGCAAACGCGCCTCAAACGCCGCCAGTTCAGCAAGCACCGCAGCCCAAAAAGGTGCTGAAGCACACGGTTGGCGAAAAAGAGACGCTTTTCCGGATTTCGATGAAATATTATAAGAACCGGTCAGGAGAGGAAAAAATCCGCAACTACAATCAATTATCAGGCAACAATGTCTACGCCGGCCAGGTCCTGGATATCCCGATTTATTAACAGTGGCATGATTTTGCCCGCGAATACATATACATTGTACTAACAAATAGGACAAGGTGTGAGGACTGTGGGAAGCGAGCTTGAAGAGCTGGACCGTTTTACGGACGAACCGACGAAACAAATGCTCCGCGCCTTAATTAAAAGGAAGAAAAAGTACGAAAACTATGCCAGACAGACATTCAGGTGGCAGGCGGTGGCGGCGATATGCGCGGTTTCGTTTTGTGTGTTTGCAGCGTCAAAGGGGATTGGGCAAAACGGCTTCCTTTCCGGCTTGCTGAATGACTCCGTCTATCTGCTGTGGATCTTGTCGGCCGCTTTTGCATACAGCACCGCTTACTATTTTAAAAAGAAGGAAGAAAAAGCAGAAGGGGAATATCATAAGCTGAGATGCGAGATTATTCAGAAAAGCACGGATCTATGGCCCCAGCCTGAAGAGTGGAAATCAAGGGAAACGGTTTTTAAGATCATGAAACAGCAGTATGACATTAATCTTTATTTCGAAAGCAAATAAAAGACGTTTTCTTGTTAAAAGAAACGTCTTTTTGCATCAAGCCGTCTTATCATAAACAAAACAGATTGGAGAATGCACATGATCTATTGGCTCAGTCTGGCTTCGGCCGCTTTCATCGGCCTTGCTGCTTTAGTGTGGAAAATGTCAGCCATCGCGCGCGAAAACCGGGTGTTGAAGGCTGAATTTTCACTCGGGCGCCTGAAAAAGGAATTGAATGTCTTTTTTATTTCAGATATTCATAGGCGGACAGTCAGCGAAGACATTATTTGTGAAGTGAAAGAACGCGGGGTTCAGCTCGTCATCATCGGCGGCGACTTAGCAGAGGGCGGCGTCCCTTATACGAGAATTGAAGAAAATATCAAAAGGCTTTCAAGTTTGGGAAAAACGTATTTTGTATGGGGAAATAACGATTATGAAGTTGATCAGGAAAGGCTGCTGGAAATATTCAAGACATACGGTGTAACGCCTTTGCGCAATGCTTCGGTATTGCATGACCATCAAGGACAAACTGTCAATATTTGCGGAGTGGATGACATCAGACTCGAATTGGATGATTACCCGGCAGCTCTCGGCGGCGTGCAGCCGGGTTTTCCGACTGTCCTTGTGTCACATAATCCGGAGATTCATCATCAAATACAGGAGGCGGACGGTATTGACCTGATATTGAGCGGTCATACCCACGGAGGACAGATTCGCTTCGGCAGATTCGGGCTCTGTGAAATCGGAGGAACCGGCACTGTTTTCAAGGCTCCGTACTTGATCAGCAACGGCTATGGAACGTCGAAGCTTCCTCTGCGGCTCGGAGCGAGGCCGGAAACCCATCTGATCAAGCTGGTTCCGGGCCCCCGTATGGAAGGAAACTGATGCTTTTTCACTGAAAAAAAACGAAAAGGCGGCATTGTGCTTGTCTTCCTCTCAAACACAGTGTAAACTGGTATCAAAATTAAGAACCTATGACTCATCATCTCCATATAATAAGATATATGATGTGTGCAAGAAGAGGCAGGAGGGAACGTTATGCGGCTTGAGCGTCTAAATTATAATAAGATCAAAATCTTTCTGACACTTGACGATCTGACAGACCGGGGGCTGACGAAAGAAGACCTTTGGAAAGACTCATTTAAAGTTCAGCAGCTGTTTAAGGACATGATGAACGAAGCGAATACAGAGCTCGGGTTCGAAGCGAATGGCCCAATCGCTGTTGAAGTGTATTCTCTTCAAGCACAAGGAATGGTCATCATTGTCACAAAAAATCAGGAAACAGATGAAGACGATAATGAGTATGATGAGGACTATATTGAAATGCAAGTCAAACTTGGCGAAAGTGTTGACATTATATATGAATTTCAAACGTTTGAGCATCTGATTGAACTTTCCAAAAATCTGGACCGCATCGGTATTCAAGGCGGGACAGTCTACCACTATGAGGGCAGGTATTTCTTAAGTCTCGACGATTTTGACTCCCTTGAGGTTGACGGCGTGATTTCGATTTTAGCCGAATATGGGAATCCGACGACTTTAACGATTTACAGGCTTCAGGAATACGGAAAGAAAATCATGGAGAACAATGCCGTTCAGACCATTCAGACATACTTTAAATAGCCCGCATTCAAAAAAGATATTCTGCTGTGTTAAACAGCAGTTTTTTTCTGCCGAAAATAAGAATATAACAAAAATGATTTTTCTTGAATATTTTCACGAAAAATGGTTGATTGTTCTTTGCATGATTAGTGCAAGGGTGTATACTATTCTCTGAAAGGACAACATGCCAGAAAGACTTTAGGAGGTTAACTTATAATGGTAGCCGATCAAAACACCGGTCATACTGAAGAAAACACACATGACGTTTTGAAATCAACGCAAACGGTGATACATAAGGCGCTTGAAAAATTGGGATATCCTGAAGAGGTGTATGAATTACTAAAAGAACCGATTCGTTTTTTAACGGTGAAAATTCCGGTTCGCATGGACGATGGATCTGTTAAGATTTTCACGGGCTACCGAGCCCAGCACAATGATGCAGTAGGGCCGACAAAAGGCGGCATCCGTTTTCATCCGGGAGTTACAGAAAAAGAAGTTAAAGCGCTTTCTATTTGGATGAGTCTGAAATGCGGCATCATCGACCTTCCATATGGAGGCGGAAAGGGCGGGATCATCTGTGATCCGCGGGATATGTCCTTTCCTGAACTGGAACGTTTAAGCAGAGGGTACGTTCGGGCGATCAGCCAAATTGTCGGACCGACAAAAGACGTACCGGCTCCCGATGTATTTACCAATTCTCAAATCATGGCATGGATGATGGACGAATATTCAAGAATCGACGAATTCAACTCGCCGGGCTTCATTACCGGCAAACCGCTCGTTTTAGGTGGTTCTCACGGCAGAGAATCTGCGACAGCAAAAGGGGTTACAATCTGCATTAAAGAGGCGGCGAAAAAGAAAAACATCGACATTGAGGGAGCTTCTGTCGTCGTGCAGGGGTTCGGAAATGCGGGAAGCTACCTTGCGAAATTCATGTATGACGCAGGTGCAAAGGTTGTCGGCATTTCTGATGCATACGGCGGCCTGTACGATCCTGAAGGGCTTGACATCGATTACCTGCTTGACCGCCGAGACAGCTTCGGAACGGTCACAAAGCTGTTTAATGACACCATTACAAACAAAGAACTGCTGGAGCTGGAGTGCGACATTCTTGTGCCGGCTGCCATAGAAAATCAAATTACCGCGGAAAACGCCCATAACATCAAGGCGAAAATCGTTGTCGAAGCTGCCAACGGCCCGACGACGCTCGAAGCGACGAAAATTCTTTCCGACCGCGACATTCTTCTTGTACCGGACGTGCTGGCAAGCGCCGGCGGTGTAACGGTATCCTATTTTGAGTGGGTGCAAAACAACCAGGGATTCTACTGGACTGAAGAAGAAGTTGAAGAACGTTTGGAAAAAATGATGGTCAAATCGTTCAACAACATTTACGAAATGGCGCACAACCGCAGAATTGACATGAGGCTTGCAGCCTATATGGTGGGCGTCCGCAAGATGGCGGAAGCATCCCGCTTCAGAGGCTGGATATAGGCTCAAACATTTGCAACAACCCAAAAAATCTCCTATCATAAAATAGGAGATTTTTTGATTTGCCGGATATGACAGGAGATGAACGGAACATGAAAGAAGAAAAAGTGATCATTATCGGCGGCGGCCCCTGCGGGCTTTCAGCAGCTATTCACATGCAAGAGATCGGAATAGATGCACTCGTCATTGAGAAAGGAAACATCGTCAACAGCATTTATCAATATCCTACTCACCAAACCTTTTTCAGCTCAAGCGAAAAACTGGAGATTGGCGATGTGGCTTTTATTACTGAAAATCACAAGCCGGTCAGAAATCAGGCGCTTTCTTATTACAGGGAAGTCGCCAAACGAAAAAATCTACGGATCAACGCGTTTGAGAAAGTTCAATCCGTAACAAAAACAGAGAATAACCAATTTATCGTGGAAACATCAAAGGACACGTATTTGTCTTCTTTTTGCATTGTCGCAACGGGATATTATGACAATCCGAACTATATGAATGTACCGGGAGAAGACCTTCCAAAAGTATTTCATTATTTTAAAGAGGCTCATCCGTACTTTGATAAAGATGTTGCAGTTATCGGGGGCAAAAACTCAAGCGTCGACGCGGCAATGGAGCTCGTTAAGGCGGGCGCAAGAGTGACCGTATTGTACAGAGGGAACGAATATTCCTCCAGCATCAAACCGTGGATCCTTCCGGAATTCCTTTCGCTTGTCAAGCACGGAAAAATCAGAATGGAATTCCGGGCGGTCGTCAAAGAAATTACGGAAGACGAGCTGATTTTTTCTGTCGACGGAAAAGAAACCAGGATCAAAAATGATTTTGTATTTGCCATGACCGGCTATCATCCAGATCATAGCTTTCTTCAAAAAATGGGAGTCAAAATCGACGCAGAGTCGGGCCGTCCTTTCTTTAATGAAGAAACGATGGAGACGAACGAAGAAGGCATCTTTATCGCCGGCGTTATTGCGGCCGGGAACAACGCAAATGAAATCTTTATTGAAAACGGCCGTTTTCACGGCGGCTTAATCGCAGCTGAAATTGCTAAACGGATATAAAAACCGGATGTTTTATGATTTGTATCAGGCAAAAGAGAGCATATTCTATATATAGATGTGCTCTCTTTTTTATCGGCACACAGATCAACGCGAAAAGGGGCATCTTGACATGAATAAAAAAGTAGCTCTCATTACAACGGGAGGAACGATCGCCAGCCGGAAAACCGAAAGCGGCCGGCTTGCGGCAGGGGCGATCAGCGGCCCTGAATTAGCCGAAATGTGCAGCCTGCCGGAAGATGTACAGATCGATGTCTACCCGGCGTTTCAGCTTCCAAGTATGCATATAACATTTCAGCATTTATTAGAGCTCAAGCAAACCATCGAACGCGTGTTTCAGGACGGCGGCTATGACGGCGCGGTTGTAACGCATGGTACGGACACGCTTGAAGAAACCGCCTATTTTTTGGATTTAACAATAGAGGATGAGAGGCCGGTCGTTGTCACAGGTTCACAGCGAGCACCGGAACAGCAAGGCACAGATGCATATACAAATATCAGGCATGCCGTATATACAGCTTGCAGTCCGGATATAAAAGGAGCCGGCACGGTTGTTGTTTTTAACGAAAGGATCTTTAACGCGCGCTACGTTAAAAAAGTGCACGCTTCGAATCTGCAGGGTTTTGACGTATTCGGTTTCGGCTACTTAGGGATCATTGATAACGACAAAGTATACGTTTATCAAAAGCCGTTAAAGCGGGATGTTCACCAGCTGCAAAGGCCGCTTCCTGCAGTGGACATCGTCAAATGCTATCTTGATGGAGACGGCAAGTTTATCAGAGCCGCCGTCCGCGAGGGTGTCGAAGGGATCGTCCTTGAGGGAGTCGGAAGGGGGCAGGTGCCGCCGAATATGATGGCTGATATCGAACAAGCTTTAAATCAGGGCGTTTATATCGTCATCACGACGAGCGCAGAGGAAGGCGAAGTTTATACGACCTATGACTATGCAGGCAGCAGCTATGACCTCGCGAAAAAAGGGGTCATTTTAGGCAAGGATTATGACAGCAAAAAAGCGAGAATGAAACTCGCCGTCCTTCTTGCAAGCTATAAAGAAGGCATAAAAGACAAATTCTGCTATTAGGCGGCCTGTTCTTTTTCAATTTCAAAACAATCCGAATCATGGTAGGATAGAATGAGATGAAAAGGAAAGAGGTTTCCTCATGTTCGGAATTATCTCAGCAGGCCTAGCTCCCGGAATCGCACTGTTAATGTATTTTTACTTAAAGGAAAAATATGAATCCGAGCCCATTCATATGGTCATCCGCCTCTTTATACTGGGGGTTTTGCTCGTTTTTCCGACGATGTTCATCCAGTATGTATTGGAAAAAGAACACATTTCTGAGGGCAGTTTTGTCGTTTCGTTTTTAACTTCCGGCTTTTTGGAAGAATTTTTAAAATGGTTTTTGCTGATGGTCAGCACCTTTCAGCATATCGACTTTGATGAACACTATGACGGAATCGTATACGGGACAAGCCTTTCATTGGGGTTTGCGACGCTTGAAAATATATTGTACCTCATCGGAAACGGGGTGGAGTACGCCTTTATGCGCGCTTTGCTTCCGGTTTCCAGCCATGCTTTATTCGGAGTGATCATGGGCTTTTACATCGGCAAAGCCCGTTTTTCGGATAGCAAAACAAAGATGAAATGGCTGCTATGCTCGCTTTTTATTCCGGCTTTGCTTCACGGTCTATACGATTATATTCTGCTCGCCTTAAAAAACTGGATCTATTTTATGCTGCCCTTTATGGCGTTTCTTTGGTGGTTCGGCTTGCGCAAAGCAAAAAAAGCCCGTTCCGTCAAAACCGGCGGGCAGCCTCTTCAGCAATAGCCGCCTTGTAAAAGGGCGGTTTTTTTATTTTTCTTGTCAGGCATATTTGCCTAAAGATGAAACAGAAAGGAAAGCGTGTATAAAATCTGCCTCGCTACAAAAGATATGGTTACAAAAATGCTGGAGGAGGCTTAAAACATGAAGTCGAAAGGTTCTTTTTGTTTGAATGTCATTTTATGTACCATTATGGCAACCAGTCTTTCACTTCCATTCAGTCAAAAAAGCGCTGCCTTTTCTGAACAGGTAATACAGCGGGGGGCGACAGGGGATGATGTGATTGAACTGCAGGCAAGACTTCAATACAATGGCTATTACAATGGCAGAATTGACGGAGTATACGGGTGGGCGACATACTGGGCCGTCCGCAATTTCCAAAATCAGTTCGGCTTAAGGGATACAGACGGCCTGGTCGGGCCGAAAACAAAACGATTATTAATCAATCATACTAAATATTACAGCGACTACGTGCACAGACAGCTTCGAAAAGGAAACCAATTTACACATTACGGCGGGCTGCCGCTGAAGTATCAGACGAAGCCTTCAAAAGAAGTGCAGCAGCAGGCGAGAAAAAAGGCGGAAGCAAGACAGCGGCAGGGCGCACAACAGCGGGGTACCGCCCAAAAACAGCCGCAGCAAAAGCAGCAGGCCGCTCCTGCACAGCCGAAAAAACAAGCACAGCCAAAGGCTGCACCTAAACAAGCCGCGCCTAAAAAACAGGATGCCGTTGCAGCCAATATGCCGGGCGGATTCTCGAACAACGACATTAATCTGTTGGCCCAAGCGGTTTACGGTGAAGCGCGCGGAGAACCGTATGACGGCCAGGTTGCCGTTGCAGCTGTTATATTAAACAGGCTCGATAGCCCTACGTTCCCGAATACGGTGGCGGGCGTTATCTTTGAACCGCTTGCATTTACAGCTGTCGCGGACGGACAGATTTATATGACGCCGGATGAAACGGCGAAAAAAGCCGTTCTTGACGCCATCAACGGCTGGGATCCATCAGAAAATGCCACTTACTATTTTAACCCTGACACGGCCACTAGCTCATGGATTTGGGGCAGACCTCAAATTAAAAGGATCGGTAAACACATTTTCTGTGAATAAAAGCGAGGTGCTATAAATGATCAGAGGAATTTTAATCGCCCTTTTAGGTGTCGCCATCGTCGGAACAAGCTATTGGGGCTATAAAGAACATCAGGAGAAAGACGCCGTTTTGCTTCATGCCGAAAACAACTATCAAAGGGCATTTCACGACTTAACTTATCAGGTGGATCAGCTGCATGATAAAATCGGGAGCACGCTTGCGATGAACAGCAAAAAAACGCTGTCTCCCGCTTTGGCGGAAGTCTGGAAAACGACTTCTGAAGCGCATAACAATGTCAGCCAGCTGCCGCTGACCTTAATGCCGTTTAACAAGACCGAAGAGTTTTTGGCAAAGGTCGGAGATTTCAGCTACAAAGCAGCCGTGCGCGATCTTGACAAAGAGCCGCTCAATAAAAAAGAGTACGCTTCTTTAAATCAGCTATATGAAAATTCAAAGGATATACAAAATGAACTGCGTAATGTCCAGCATTTGATTATTGACAAAAATTTGAGATGGATGGATGTAGAACTTGCGCTCGCGTCCGGCCAAAAACAAAGCGACAATAAGATTATTAATGGCTTTAAAACCGTTGAAAAAAGCGCAAGTGCATTTTCGGATACGGATTTAAGCGCGACAGAGATGACGAACACGAAAAAAGAGCAGCAAGGGTACGACCATTTAAAAGGCAAGAGAATAACCGAAAAAGAAGCGCGCAAGATTGCCCAAAAATTCGCTCAGGACAAAAATTACAATATCAAAGTGTCGAAAAGCGGCAAGAAAACGAACAGGGATGTATACAGCATCAGCATGCAGGACCCTGATCAAAAAGCGGATATTTATATGGACATTACCGAAAAAGGCGGATATCCGGTTTATCTGATTCAAAACAAAAAAATTAAAGATGAAAAAATCAGCTTAAACGATGCGTCAAACAAAGCCCTTCAATTTTTGAAAAAAAACGGCTATAAAACAGAAGACCTGAAGATGGATGAAAGCTCGCAATACGACGGCGTCGGGGTGTTTTCATTTGTTCCGGTCCAGGACGATGTCTGGCTCTATCCGGACAGCATCCGCATCAAGGTCGCACTTGACGACGGCGAGATTACCGGGTTTAATGCAAAGGATTTCTTAATCTCCCATAAAAAAAGAGACTTGCCGAAGCCCAAACTAACGCCTGAAAAAGCGAAAGCAAGCCTGAATCCCAACGTAAAAGTTCAGGAGACGCGCCTTGCTTTAGTCACGAACGAGCTTTCACAAGAAGTGCTCTGCTACGAAATTCTCGGCACGATTGAAAACGATACATTCCGCATGTTCATCAATGCCAATGACGGCACGGAAGAGAAGGTTCAGAAAATGAAAAGCGCAGAACCGATATACAACGACTTGTAAAAACGATAGATCAAAGGGAAAAGGCGATAACATGCCTTTTCCTTTTTAGCATTTGGAATAATTCGCCCTAAACATTTCCATACTGAACATATGGGCGGAACGTCCGCCGGTAAATTGAAAATGCCCGGGGCCATAAATTTTCCGGGCAGCGGAGGAATAATATGAAAACAATCGAACGGTTATTATTTAAGATACTCGTCGTACAGACGGTCATTTTAATCAGCGTGCAGCTTCTTTTTCATTTCTCCAAGGCTGAGCCTTATCTGTCAAAGGTCGTGCAGTATGAAGGCGTGAACAACATGAAAATCGGCGAATGGATCGAGACATTTAAGCCGTAATTCACGCTAAAATCTCCCCTTTTTCGCCTAATACATGATACAATCCTATAAGGAGTACCAGATAGCAAGGAGAGGAATTATGGAAAAGAAATTATGCATTGCAATAGACGGCCCTGCGGCAGCCGGAAAAAGCACCGTGGCGAAAATCGTGGCCAGAAAAAAGTCGTATATTTATATTGATACGGGTGCCATGTACAGGGCGATTACGTATCTAGCGCTGGAAAAGGGCGTTGATTTAAACGACGAAGCGGCGCTGACGGCCTTGTTAAAAGAATCTGCCATCGATCTCACGGTTTCGCCTGAAGGAGAGCAGAAGGTTTATATCGCAGGCGAAGATGTAACAGAGGCGATCCGCACGGATAGCGTGAGCAACCAAGTCTCCATCGTCGCCAAATACGCCGGGATCCGCGAAGAAATGACGAAAAGGCAGCAGCAGCTGGCTGAAAAAGGCGGAGTCGTCATGGACGGCCGCGACATCGGAACCCACGTTCTCCCGAATGCGGAAGTGAAAATATTTCTCTTGGCGTCCGTCGAGGAGCGGGCAAAACGCCGCTTTGAAGAAAACGTCAAAAAAGGGTACAATGTAAATTATGAAACGCTTGCAGAAGAAATCAGGCGCCGTGACAAACTCGATTCAGAGCGCGAGATTTCCCCGTTGAAAAAAGCGGACGATGCGCTTGAAATCGACACGACTTCATTGACGATCGATGAAGTGGCCGAAAAAATTCTGCAGATTGTAGACAAAAAGGCTCAAAAATAAAAAATCCGGGCAAATTACTTATTGTCTGCATGTTTTGACTTGACAAACACAGGCTTTTATTAGAAGTTAGTAATAATAAATCATGTTTTAGAACATTCAAATATCCATTTTTGAATGGTTCTTTAATACATATCGGCTGTCCGGAGCGGATATCATTTCGTCCGGAATAACCGTTTTTACAAAAGCTGTGTAGGTTTGGACCAAGGAGGTTATTGAAATGACAGAGGAAATGAATCAAATTGATGTTCAAGTACCAGAGGTTGGAGATGTGGTGAAAGGTATTGTAACGAAAGTTGAGGACAAGCATGTCGATGTTGACATCCCCAACTGCAAGCAAACCGGAATTATCCCAATCAGTGAATTATCAAGTCTTCATGTTGAAAAAGCATCAGATGTCGTCAATGTTGACGATGAGCTTGAATTAAAAGTGACAAAAGTGGAAGACGATGCATTGATTTTATCAAAACGTGCTGTTGATGCAGACCGCGCTTGGGAAGACCTAGAGAAAAAGTTTGAGTCAAAAGAAGTGTTTGAAGCCGAAGTAAAAGACGTCGTTAAAGGCGGTCTGGTCGTCGATATCGGCGTGCGCGGATTCATTCCCGCATCGCTTGTAGAGGCGCATTTTGTCGAAGATTTTACAGATTATAAAGGAAAGACGCTTACTTTAATCGTCGTTGAACTTGACAGAGATAAAAACCGCGTGATTTTATCACACCGTGCGGTTGTAGAAAAAGAGCAGTCAGAAAGAAAACAAGAATTTCTTCAAACGCTGGAAGCAGGACAGGTGCTTGAAGGAAAAGTACAGCGCCTGACAGACTTCGGTGCTTTCGTTGACATCGGCGGCATTGACGGTCTTGTTCACATCTCCCAGCTCTCGCATTCACACGTTGAAAAACCGTCGGACGTCGTCGAAGAAGGCCAGGATGTCAAAGTCAAAGTGCTGTCCGTCGACCGCGACAATGAACGAATTTCGCTATCGATCAAAGAAACGCTTCCTGGACCTTGGTCCAACATCGGTGAAAAGGTGAAGCCTGGAGACGTATTGGACGGAAAAGTTCAGCGCTTGGTGAGCTTCGGTGCATTTGTCGAAGTGCTTCCTGGAGTTGAAGGCCTCGTCCACATTTCGCAAATCTCCAACAAACACATCGGAACGCCTCATGAAGTGCTTGAGGAAGGCCAGGACGTAAAAGTGAAAGTGCTTGATGTCAATGAAGAGGAAGAGCGCATTTCTTTAAGCATGAAAGAGCTTGAAGAAAACACCGATAAAGCAGAGCAGGAAGATTACCGTCAGTACCAGGCGAAGGAAGAGTCTTCAGGGTTCCAGCTCGGTGAAATGATCGGAGACAAACTGAATAAATTAAAGTAAAATTTGGTGATGATGGTGACGCGAGCAAAAAGAAAAAAAGAACACATTGATCATGCCCTGTCCACCGGACAGAAACGTCAGACCGGGCTTGATGATATCACATTTGTTCACGTCAGCCTTCCGGAAACGGAATTGTCACAAGTTGATACTTCAACCAAAATAGGCGAACTGTTTTTAAGTTCGCCTATTTTTATCAATGCGATGACAGGCGGAGGCGGGAAGGCGACGTTTGAGATCAACAGGGCTTTGGCGAGGGCGGCTGCACAAACAGGCATACCGGTCGCTGTCGGCTCGCAAATGTCCGCTTTGAAAGATCCCGATGAGCGACCTTCATACGAGATCGTCAGAAAAGAAAATATGAAGGGGCTTGTATTCGCCAATTTGGGGAGCGAAGCGACAGTGGAACAGGCCAAGCGGGCGGTCGACATGATTGAAGCCGATATGCTTCAAATTCACCTCAATGTGATTCAGGAAATCGTCATGCCTGAAGGCGACCGCAATTTTACAGGACGCCTGCGCCGGATTGAAGACATCTGCCGGAGTGTCAGCGTACCAGTCGCCGTAAAAGAGGTTGGCTTTGGGATGAGCAGGGATACCGCGGCCCGGCTTTTTAACGTCGGCGTTCAGGCGATCGATGTCGGCGGTTTCGGGGGAACGAATTTTTCGAAAATCGAAAATTTGCGCAGGGATAAAGCAGTTGAGTTTTTCGATCAATGGGGCATATCGACAGCAGCCAGCCTGGCCGAAGTCAGTTCGATATCCGGCGATCGGCCGATTATCGCATCCGGCGGCATACAAGATGCCCTTGATTTGGCCAAATCGATAGCGCTGGGCGCGTCTGCGGCTGGGATGGCAGGCTATTTTCTCAAGGTGCTGACAGCTTCGGGAGAAGAGGCGTTAGCCGCCGAAATCGAGAGCCTGATAGAAGATTTCAAAAGAATTATGACCGTCTTGGGTTGCAGGACGATTGAACAGTTGAAAAAAGCGCCGCTCGTCATCAAGGGCGATACATATCATTGGCTGAAAGCGAGGGGTGTTGACCCCTTTGTTTACAGCATGCGTTAAAAAAACCGGCTTCTCTTGAGCCGGTTTTTTTACGGGTTTCGCTTGCGCGCGTCCTCCGCACTTTCGAGAGAGGCGGCGCCATTGTAGCTGATCGACTGGTCACGGTCCGATTCGGTTCGCTTCTGCTGTTTCAGCTTCTTTTCCTGTCTGTCTTTTCCCAACGCTGTTCCCTCCTTATCGCACGTTTAAAAAATCTTAAGTCGCTCCATACTGAAAATGGAGGACGAAAACATATGGAAGAATTCTATTATTATTGGTCAATGTGGTTTTTATGGGTGCTGACGACTTTTATCCTCGAGAAAAACAGGTTTCGCTTTTATGCGTCAGCATTTATTTTGCTCAACATCATTTTAAGTATGTATCAGGTCAGGCTCTTTATGTATTTTAATGCCGCCTATTTGTCGTTTTATATCGGAGCCTTCATGCTGTGCGGTTTTTTGAGGCTTCATAAAAGTGTCAAGCGGCTGCTGCTTCATCTCTCGATGGTGTCCGCCTACGGTTTTTTGTTTCTGTTTGCATTATATGACCCTGTTTGGTTTATCCTAAAGCCTGAATGGCTGATCATCATCTTGTTTGTCATCATGACAGCAGCTTTTGAAAGAAGCTTCGCCGTCCGTCTCGGGGTGTTTGTGCTCGGGATGTGCCAGGGGGAGCTCTTGTATACATTCGTCATCAGAAAGCTCTATGGAGACATTGCAGCGGGCGGTTATTCATGGCTGTCAATGTGCGCTGCGGGGATCGTTCTCGTTTACGGAATATCCCAGTATGAACAGCTGATGCATCAAGTCTATCATAAATTGAAGCGATTGAATAAAGGAGCAGCAAAAATGTCATGAGCCAATATACTTATCCGATCATCTTGGGAATTGTCGCAGGTATTGTTGTCAGAGTATATATGCTCCGAACCGACTACCGCCAGTACCCCACTTATCTTCATGGGAAAACGATACATATTGCGCTGGCTTTGATCGCTGCCAGCATTGGCGCGATCATTATTCCGTCAATCTTGAAATCGGATTATACAGCGATTACGTTTTTAACGCTGGCTGCAACCCAATTCAGGGATGTCCGGAACATGGAACGGGAAACATTGACGCAGCTTGACGGCTATGAACTCGTTTCAAGAGGCAGCACGTATATCGAAGGAATCGCGATCGCCTTTGAAAGCAGGAATTACATTGTCATTTTTACATCGCTCCTGACGACCCTCGCATACATTCTGTTTTCATCGGTATGGGCAGGCCTTGCTGCTGCTTTGATCTGTTTTATCGCGGGCAGAATCTTAATGTCCGGAAGCTTTATTAAGGATATCGCCGATATAGAGTATAAAAAGCCTCATTTTGAAGGGGCCGGACTTTATGTCGACAATATTTACATTATGAATATCGGGCTTCCCGAAAAGCGGAAGCTGATTTTGGAACACGGCATGGGGTTTATTTTGAAGCCGAAAAATTTTAATTCCGCAGTAACGATTGCCAATCTCGGGCAAAGACAAGCGATTTTATTTGACGTTTCAAATGTGCTCGGCGTGTATCGAGATTCTGGAGAACCCTCTCTTTCGCCGCTTGCGAAAAGGGATTTGAATGACGGGCGGGTCGCGGTTTTTGTCCTTCCGGTCATCAAGGACAAAGAGACGGCGATCAGGGTCATCGGCGATGTTCCGACGCTGGAAAACGCCATCCGCGTACCGATGGAATTCATTAAAGAAAAGCACAGCAAGGTGATAAAATGAGCGAATCAATCGAAAAATTCATTCTCGCCGTCGTCACAACGAGGCGAGACAGAGTGATCGGCGGGACGGCTGCATTTTTCTGCGACACCCCCGAGGAAATGAACACGTACGCCAAAAACCTTGAAGCCATTCTCGACGGAATCGCCCACGGAATAGGAGATGACCTTTATTTGATTGTGAAACATTTTTAATTACAGTTGTGATCTCTTTAGAAATTGATATAATATATGAGTTAAGCCCTTCTGTATGGAATAAGAAGGGTTTCTTTCTTCAAACTGATTTTTTGAAAAGAGAAACAAATGATCATTCATTTAAAGATGGAAAAGCTTTACTGAATTGAAAGGAAGGGTACTATGGGAAAACCTGTCGTAGCCATAGTTGGAAGACCCAATGTGGGGAAGTCCACGATCTTTAACAGGATCGCGGGCGAAAGAATTTCGATTGTGGAAGATACACCTGGCGTGACGCGGGATCGGATATACAGCTCTGCCGAGTGGCTGAATCACGACTTCAACCTGATTGATACAGGCGGAATCGAAGTCGGCGATGAGCCGTTTTTGGCGCAGATTCGCCATCAGGCCGAGATCGCCATGGAAGAAGCAGATGTGATTATTTTCATGACGAACGGCCGCGAAGGCGTCACAGCCGCTGATGAAGAAGTGGCAAAAATTTTATACCGTACAAAAAAACCCGTCGTTCTGGCGGTTAATAAAGTGGATAATCCTGAAATGAGAGCAAACATTTACGATTTTTATGCCCTCGGCTTTGGCGAGCCGTTCCCGATTTCAGGGACGCATGGCCTTGGTCTCGGCGATCTGCTTGACGCGGTCAGCGAACATTTTAAAAACATACCCGAGACGAAGTATGAGGATGAAGTCGTTCAATTTTGCCTCATCGGCCGGCCGAACGTCGGAAAATCCTCCCTTGTAAACGCCATGATTGGAGAAGAGCGCGTTATCGTCAGCAATATTGCGGGAACGACGCGCGACGCCATTGACACGAGGTTTACATACAATCAAAGAGACTTTGTCATCGTGGATACAGCCGGGATGAGAAAAAAGGGGAAAGTGTATGAGGCAACTGAAAAATACAGCGTCCTCCGAGCTTTAAAGGCGATCGACCGTTCAGAAGTCGTCTGCGTCGTCTTGGACGGCGAAGAAGGCATTATTGAGCAGGACAAGCGGATTGCCGGCTATGCGCATGAAGCAGGAAAAGCTGTTGTCATCGTCGTAAACAAATGGGATGCAGTCGAAAAAGACGAGCGGACGATGAAAGAATTTGAAGAAAAGGTTAGAGACCACTTTCAATTTTTGGACTACGCGCCTGTTTTGTTTATGTCCGCTTTGACTAAAAAGCGCATCCATACGCTGATGCCTGCGGTCATGACGGCGAGCGAAAACCATTCGATGAGGGTGCAGACCAATATTCTTAATGATATCATTATGGATGCGGTGGCTATGAACCCGACGCCGACGCATAATGGAAACCGGTTAAAAATTTATTATGCGACACAAGTGGCTGTGAAGCCGCCGACATTTGTCGTATTTGTCAATGACCCTGAGCTGATGCATTTTTCTTACGAACGCTTTTTGGAAAACCGGATACGCGACGCCTTCGGATTTGAAGGAACACCAATCAGGATTTTCGCAAGAGCAAGAAAATAAAGAGGTGTAGTAAAAATGACAAAAGTATCGATTTTGGGAGCCGGAAGCTGGGGAACAGCCTTGGCGCTCGTTTTGGCGGACAACCAGTACGATGTGTGCATATGGGGCCATCGTGAAGAACTGATTCAGCAAATCAATGAACATCATGAAAACAAAGATTATCTGCCGGGTGTCAAACTTTCTGAAAACGTGCGTGCCACAACAGATCTTGAAGCTGCAGTGGCTGATGTCAAGACGATCATTGTCGCCGTTCCGACAAAAGCGATCCGCGAAGTTTTGGCACAGGCTGTTTCCTTCATCAACCAAAAGGCGATTTTTGTACATGTTTCAAAAGGAATTGAGCCTGACACACTGCTTCGAATTTCTGAAATGATGAAAGAAGAAATTCCGGCTGAATTAAGGGAGGACATCGTCGTTCTGTCCGGACCGAGCCATGCGGAAGAAGTCGGTTTAAGGCATCCGACGACAGTAACGGTATCTGCCGACAGCAGCATTGAATCGGCCCAGGCGATCCAGGATATGTTTATGAACCAGAATTTCCGCGTGTATACGAATCCGGATATGATCGGCGTAGAGATCGGCGGCGCGCTGAAAAACGTCATTGCGCTTGCCGCGGGCATTACAGACGGTTTGGGATACGGAGATAATGCGAAAGCCGCGCTGATTACAAGGGGCTTGGCAGAAATCGCCCGGCTCGGCACAAAAATGGGCGGAAATCCGCTGACATTCTCGGGTCTTACTGGAATCGGGGACTTGATCGTCACCTGCACAAGCGTCCATTCACGAAATTGGCGAGCCGGTAATATGCTGGGTAAAGGCTTCAAGCTGGATGAAGTTCTGGAAGAAATGGGGATGGTCGTCGAGGGGGTCCGCACGACAAAAGCCGCTTATCAGCTTTCAAAGAAATTTGATGTAAAAATGCCGATCACCGAAGCACTGCACAAAGTATTGTTTGACGGCGAAAAAGTTGAGACGGCAGTCGAATCATTGATGGCAAGAGTCAAAACACACGAGATGGAAGATCTTGTGAACACATTCGAAAATCAAATGAAATGACCGCCCCATCATCAACTGCTTTTATACTCTCCTCTAAGTTCGTTTTAAAAAAACCAAAACATTTTGGAGACTTAGGCAAGAGAGGATACATTTGTCCGAAGACTTGCATAAAATAGAATCGAAGTCTGGAAGAGCTGTATCTTACAAATTGGGTTATATAGTCACAATCATTATGCCTGAAGCAAAGCCCCCCTCTTTGCTTCAGGCTTTTTTTTGCGGCTTTTTCCGTTTCGAAATATTGGAAAAGCTGTTGAACTTCTGGTTTTTCTTATATAAAATGAAATATAACGCTTACATCACAAGAAAAGGTAGAAGGAGGGCTTCAATGTGAATGTCGGTCTGTTAAAAATGTGGTTTGCCTTGGGATCAATGGGCCTGATGTTCTTAGCGGTGATTGCCATATACATAAGCAGATATAAATTTAAAAACCGTTTTTTAAAAATTATCACGTCATTTGTCGCCTACACATGTATGCTCATCTCCGGCGTGATCGTCTTTTTTGTCGTCTTCAGCGGCCCCGTCAACGAATAATGCATAAAAAAGGAAGATTCATATGAAAATCGTAAACGTTCTGCTCGCTATTTTATTGACCGCAATCATGTTAAGCGGTTGTTTGTACCCTGAAGAAAGAAAGGCGAAAAACAGCGCACCGCATCAGCACCAGCTCAAAGAAGTGCAGGCGGCCGTTGATGAATTCAGGGAGGCGACGGGAGGGCTTCTGCCGATTAAGACAAGGGATATGGGCGTGCCAATCTATCAAAAATACCCTATCGATTTTAACAGGCTGTCCCCCCGGTATATGGCTGAGCCGCCGGGCACATCCTATGAAAACGGCGGAGAGTACTTGTACGTTCTTGTCGATGTGGAAAAAAAGCCGACGGTCAAGCTCATTGATGTAAAAATGTCGGAAATGATCAGGGAGTTAAAGCTTCGGGTCGAAATGTATAAAGATCAGCACAAGTATCCGCCGTATAAAAAAGTCGTATCCAAGAACTTATTCATGCTTGACCATGAAAAGCTCGGACTGAAAGAGGCGCCTTCTGTCACGAGTCCGCTTTCGGGCACCTCGCTGCCGCTTCTCGTCGATGAAAAAGGCGACATTAAAGTGGATTACCGGATGGATTTGGCCAAGCTGATGAAGAAGTCGAAAAAAACGGTAAAGCCGGGCGAGGAAGTCCAAGATTTGATGTGGGAAGAGACGCCTTTCGTTCCGGCGTTTTCGGTAAAGTACACAGTGAATGACAAACAGGAACCTGTTTTTCTCGAATAGAATATCGGTCAAAATGCAAGTATCAGTCATGAACCTTTCTCCTCGGCATACAATGAGGAGAAAGGTTTTTTCATGTATGCCGAAAAAATTTCCCTAAGCTGTCATATTGAAATAGGACAACGTCATACACTATAGTGTCCTGTTTTTGATTGATGAAGAAGTAAAAAATTGAAAAGGATTGGAAGTCCGGGAGGGGATCACTTGGAAAAGGTCGATATTTTCAAGGATATCGCTGAACGAACAGGAGGCGATATATACTTAGGTGTCGTAGGAGCTGTACGTACAGGAAAATCTACGTTTATCAAAAAATTTATGGAGCTAGTGGTGCTCCCGAATATCAACAATGAAGCAGACCGGGCGCGCGCACAAGATGAGCTCCCCCAAAGTGCCGCTGGCAAAACCATTATGACAACTGAACCGAAGTTTGTTCCGAATCAGGCAATGTCAGTTCATGTCAGTGACGGACTCGATGTGAATATAAGGCTTGTCGACTGCGTCGGCTATACTGTACCCGGGGCAAAGGGATACGAGGATGAAAACGGGCCGAGAATGATCAATACTCCTTGGTATGAAGAGCCGATTCCGTTTCACGAAGCTGCCGAAATCGGCACGAGAAAAGTCATCCAAGAGCACTCCACAATCGGTGTTGTGATTACGACTGACGGCACGATTGGAGAAATCGCCAGACAGGATTATGTCGAGGCTGAAGAACGGGTGATCGACGAGTTGAAAGAGGTTGGAAAACCGTTTATCATGGTCATCAATTCCGTAAGGCCGTATCATCCGGAAACAGAAGCGCTCAGGCAAGAATTGATGGAAAAGTACGACATTCCGGTGCTGGCGATGAGCGTTGAAAGCATGAGGGAAGCGGACGTTCTGAGCGTTCTCAGAGAAGCGCTTTACGAATTCCCTGTGCTCGAAGTCAACGTCAATCTTCCAAGCTGGGTGATGGTATTAAAAGAGAATCATTGGCTCAGGGAAAACTATCAAGATTCCGTTAAAGAAACCGTCAAAGATATTAAAAGACTGAGAGATGTCGACCGCGTCGTCGGACACTTCAGCGAATTTGATTTCATCGAGCGCGCAAGCCTCGCCGGAATTGAAATGGGCCAGGGGATCGCGGAAATCGATTTATACGCGCCGGATTACCTGTACGATGAAATTTTGAGGGAAGTCGTCGGCGTTGAAATCAGAGGAAAAGATCACCTCCTTCAGCTCATGCAGGATTTTGCCCATGCCAAGACCGAATATGATCAAGTCTCAGATGCATTGAAAATGGTGAAACAAACCGGCTATGGAATCGCAGCTCCCGCATTAACCGATATGAGCCTGGATGAACCGGAAATCATCAGGCAGGGTTCAAGATTCGGAGTCCGGCTGAAGGCGGTGGCGCCGTCGATTCATATGATCAAAGTCGATGTAGAAAGCGAGTTTGCGCCGATCATCGGAACAGAGAAGCAGAGCGAAGAGCTTGTCCGCTATTTAATGCAGGACTTTGAGGACGATCCGCTGTCAATCTGGAATTCCGACATATTCGGAAGAAGCTTGAGCTCGATCGTCAGAGAAGGGATTCAGGCGAAGCTGTCACTCATGCCTGAAAATGCGAGATATAAGCTGAAGGAGACGCTGGAGCGCATTATCAATGAAGGCTCAGGCGGCTTGATTGCGATCATCTTATAAAAGGGAAGGCCTCTTATCATACGGGAGGTCTTTTTTTATGCCTGAAAACAGGCTGAACGGGCGCGGTGAAAGGGGGTTGGACGGCAAGGGCTTGCGGCTGGAAATATAGGAAAGATTATGATTAAAAAAGAAAAAACAGGAATATTTGTTCGTTTTATTCTGCTTAAACCTTGACGAATAAGGGATCATCGCTTTAAAATGCTTGATATGGCTATTCAGATGTGTTAATCTACAAACAGAAAATCTTCACTTTACTGGACAAACGTTCCTCTCAAAGTGAAATTTTCGCTGGAAGCCGTGAAATGCCTTTTCTATATTTATTTGAAATTTCTGTTCAAACAGGTATAGAAACAGGTTGAACTGTGAAGAAATGATGATAATCTATTGATTGATACCTTTTGGGAGGAGGTGAAAGGCATGAACAAGACAGAACTAATCAATGCGGTTGCAGAAGCAAGCGAACTATCTAAAAAAGACGCTACTAAAGCAGTTGATTCTGTTTTTGATACAATTTTAGATGCACTTAAAAACGGTGAAAAAATTCAATTGATCGGTTTTGGTAACTTTGAGGTTCGTGAGCGCTCAGCTCGTAAAGGACGCAATCCTCAAACAGGTGAAGAAATCGAAATCCCTGCAAGCAAAGTACCTGCTTTCAAACCAGGTAAAGCGCTTAAAGACGCTGTAGCAGGAAAATAATTGTATGTATATGCCGTTTTCGCGCGTAATACATACCATGTTGTTTCTTCACAGGAAAGCCCCTTTTCAAAGGGGCTTTTCATAATTTAAAGGCCTTTTTTAGACGGATAACATTTTGCCGGCAAAAAACCTTTCATTTTGCTTTTATAAGCTGAAGTGTGCTAGAATCTGAATTAAATGTATGCGTTTCTGGAGGATATAAAACAATGAGAGAAATCAACAAAGACCAAATTGAACAAGCCGTCCGGCAAATATTGGAGGCGATCGGAGAAGATCCGAACCGCGAGGGCCTTCTTGATACACCGAAAAGAGTCGCAAAGATGTACGCTGAAGTATTTGCGGGTTTAAACGAAGATCCGAAAGAGCATTTCAAAACGATTTTCGGCGAGGATCACGAAGAGCTTGTTCTTGTTAAAGATATTCCTTTTTATTCAATGTGTGAGCACCATTTAGTTCCTTTCTACGGGAAAGCCCATGTAGCCTATATCCCTAAAGGCGGAAAAGTGACAGGACTCAGCAAGTTGGCGAGAGCCGTTGAAGCGGTGGCAAAACGTCCGCAGCTTCAGGAGCGGATTACGTCAACAATTGCCGACAGCATTGTTGAAACGCTGACTCCGCACGGTGTAATGGTGGTTGTTGAAGCCGAGCATATGTGCATGACGATGCGCGGCGTGAAAAAGCCGGGTTCAAAAACTGTCACTTCAGCTGTAAGGGGAACGTTTAGACAGGATGTGGCTGCTCGCTCTGAGGTGTTGGAGCTTATCAAAACATCATGATTAAAAATGAGAAGGTGTGCGATGAACATGACCAATAATCAATCGAATGATTTTGTCGTTATCAAAGCCGTTGAAGACGGCGTCAATGTGATCGGACTGACAAGGGGGACGGACACGAGATTTCATCATTCAGAAAAGCTTGATAAAGGAGAAGTGATGATCTGCCAGTTTACCGAGCATACCTCCGCGATCAAGGTCCGGGGCGAGGCCCTTATTCAGACGGCAAACGGCGAGATGAAGAGCGAATCGAAAAAATAGCAGGCTGGCTTTTTATGCCCGTCCGCGTGGCATAAGACAATATCTTTCAACATATTATGGTATAATTAAACTTTCTCCGCTCAAAAAAGATACATAATCAATCAAAAGAAAAACTGCGAATTTTGGGACAAGGGTGATATCTTTGCAAGACATCTACGGACAATTATCTTATTTGAAAATCAAGCTGAATCAAAAGCTTTCACATCCATATTTGGCGAAGCATCTGACTGCGCCGAAAGTTGATGAGGATAAGCTGTTTCTTTTCTACGCTCTGTTTGAGGAAACGGATTTAAAAGAAGCTGACAAGGAAAGTTACATCTTAACGGCGATGCTTGTTCAAACAGCCCTTGATACCCATGATGAAGTCACGACCGCAGCTTCAATTAAACAGGACGATTATAAAAACCGCCAGCTGACCGTATTGGCCGGTGATTACTTCAGCGGCATGTACTACTCGCTGTTATCGGGTATGAAGGATATTTATATGATTCGGACGCTCGCTGCGGCCATCAAAGAAATAAACGAACACAAAATCAGGCTTTACGACCATTCCGCAAAAGATGCAGACAGCCTGAAAAAAAGCGTCAGCATAGTGGAAGCTGCACTTTTTCACCATCTCGCCGACCACTTTTACCTGCCTCACTGGAAAACAGCCGCCAATGACTTTCTTGTCTTTAAAAGGTTTGCGGCCGAAGAAAAAGCTTCAGATTCCCGGCTGCTGGAGACGATCATACAGAAAGAGTTTCCGGAAGGACAGGCTTCATGCGGACAGCTGGCTGCTGCGGCTTATAAAGAAGCCAAGCTTGCGATCAACCAGTCGCTTGCCAAAAAGCCCGCCGTCCAAAAATGGCTTCTGAAACGCCTGCAGGAAATTCGGCCTGAAAAACGAACTTATCATCAGAAAGTGGAAGAAGGGTAATCATGGTGCAGTCAAAAGAACAGCGCGTACATGGCGTGTTTGAAAAGATTTATAAAAATTATGACCAGATGAACTCCGTCATCAGCTTTAAACAGCATAAAAAATGGCGCGACAAAACGATGCAGCTCATGAACGTTCCAAAAGGAGCCACAGCGCTTGACGTCTGCTGCGGGACGGGAGACTGGACGATCGCGCTCGCTGATGCGGCAGGAGAGACAGGGGAAATCAAGGGCCTTGATTTCAGCAAAAACATGCTGAGCATCGCCGAACAAAAAACGGAAAGCTACAGCCAGATCGAATTGATCCACGGCAATGCGATGGAACTGCCCTTCCCGGATAATACATTCGACTATGTCACCATCGGCTTCGGGCTTCGCAATGTTCCCGACTATTTAACCGTATTAAAAGAGATGGCGCGCGTGGTAAAACCCGGCGGCCAGGTTGTATGCCTTGAGACGTCCCAGCCTGAAATGTTCGGGTTCAAACAGCTATACTTCCTGTACTTCCGCTTCATTATGCCTATGTTTGGAAAGCTCTTTGCCAAAAGCTTCAAGGAGTATTCATGGCTTCAGGAATCGGCCAGGGAATTTCCTGGTATGAAAGAGCTTGCCGCGTTGTTTGAAGAGGCTGGATTAAAAAATGTTCAATATCATCCGTTCACAGGCGGCGTAGCGGCAACACATGTCGGCTGGAAGCGATGATGACTACAGAAATACTCGGGTGAATCGATATGAAATTGACAACGTTTTATTCTTTTTTGAATGACGATATTGAATTAATAGAAAAAGAGCTTGAAAAGACCGTGCACTCCGACTATCCATTGCTCAGTGAAGCGAGCCTGCATTTGCTGCAGGCCGGAGGCAAGAGGATTCGTCCCGTGTTTGTCCTGCTTTCCGGCATGTTCGGCGAATACGACATCAGCAAAATTAAAAATGTTGCCGTTTCGTTGGAATTGATACATATGGCTTCGCTCGTACACGACGATGTCATCGATGATGCGGAGCTGAGAAGAGGACAGCCGACAATCAAAGCGAAGTGGGATAACCGGATTGCGATGTATACAGGTGATTATTTGTTCGCTCGCTCACTTGAAGCGATGACAAAAATAAACGAACCGAAAGCCCATGAAATCTTGTCCAAGGCGATTGTCGAAGTCTGTCTTGGAGAAATTGAACAAATTAAAGATAAATATAATATGGAGCAAAATCTCAGAACCTATTTGAGAAGAATCAGGCGCAAGACAGCACTTCTAATCGCGTCGAGCTGCCAGCTAGGGGCCATTGCTGCTGGTGCGGGTGAAAACATTCATAAAACGTTGTACTGGTTTGGCTATTATGTCGGCATGTCCTATCAAATTATTGATGACATCCTCGATTTCACCTCAAGCGAAAAAGAGCTTGGCAAGCCTGTGGGCAGCGATCTGCTTCAGGGGAATGTCACGCTTCCCGTATTATATGCACGGAAATCGCCTGAGCTAAAAGCGCGCCTGATGCTGGTCAACAGTGAAACCACTCCAGAACAGATCAAGCCAGTGATCGAAGAGCTGAAGAAAACGGATGCCATTGAACAATCGTTCAGGGTCAGTGAAATGTATTTAAACAAGGCTTTCGAACTGCTTGAAACGCTCCCGAAAAACCGGGCGCGGACGGCACTGGGCCAAATTGCGAAATACATCGGCAAGCGAAAGTTCTAAAAAACGTCAAATGAGTCGAAAGTATGAATATTCTCCACCCTTTATTGATTAATTGTTTGAAAAATGCTATATTTCTGTTGTAGTGTTGAAAGCCTATACATATTAGCGGGGTGGAGAATCGACTATGGAAAAAACCTTTGTGATGGTAAAACCTGACGGCGTTCAGCGTCAGCTGATCGGCGAAATTTTGTTAAGATTCGAACGTAAGGGCTTACAATTAATCGGAGCCAAGCTGATGAAGGTCTCAGAAGAGACGGCAGGCGAGCATTATAAAGAACATAACGGGAAACCGTTTTTCGGCGAACTTGTCGACTTTATTACTTCAGGCCCGGTATTCGCCATGGTATGGGAAGGCGAGGACGCAATCGCGGTCGCCAGACAGCTGATCGGGAAGACGAACCCTAAGGAAGCGCTTCCAGGTACAATCCGCGGAGACTTCGGCATGTTTGTCGGAAAAAATATCATTCACGGTTCAGATTCTCCTGAAAGTGCAGCACGCGAAATCAACTTGTTTTTTAAAGAGGACGAACTTGTTGAAGACGAGAAATTAATGAATCAATGGATTTACTAAAAATCAGCTGAAAAGCTGATTTTTTTATATGGAATAGAATGGCTGCCGGCGGGCGGGCTTTTTTCTTTTAAAGATACAAATTTAAAAGAAAACAAGCTATAATTGTACTCATATCAGCACGACGATTAGGAGAGAAAACATGGACAATTACAGTTTCTTCGTTGATAAATGGAAAAAAATGACTGATGTGGATTTGGCATTGTACAAAGAGGCGCAAATGAAAAGAAGACTGACGTCTCTATATGAGAAAAAAGGATACGGCGATTTCCGCGAGTTTGCGCTCGCTTTAGAAAAGAATGAAGCTCTTCTGCAGGAAACATTGGACAGAATGACAATCAATGTTTCAGAATTTTACAGAAACTATAAGAGGTGGGAGGTTCTCGAAAAAACGATCCTGCCGCTTTTAAAGCCTGCGAAAACGCTGAAAGTTTGGAGCGCGGCTTGTTCAACCGGGGAAGAGCCTTATACATTATCAATGATTTTAAGCAGACAGAAAGGCCTCACAGACTATCAGATTATCGCAACAGATATCGATGACAAAGTCCTTCAGAAAGCGAAAGAAGGCGTATATCAGGAAAGGTCCCTGCAGGAAGTGCCGAAAGAGATGAAAGAACTTTATTTTACGCAAGACGGAAACCGCTTTAAAGTCAAAGACGAGATCAGGAAAAACATCCGCTTTCAAAAGCACAATTTACTGGCTGATCCGTATGAGAAAGATTTTGATATCATCGTATGCCGCAATGTGCTCATTTATTTTACGGAGGAAGCAAAAGAAAAGATCTATCATAAGTTCAGCGGCAGCCTGAAGAATAAGGGGGTTTTGTTTGTCGGAAGCACGGAACAGATCTTCAATCCGGAAAAATACGGTTTTCAATCGACAGATACGTTTTTCTATCAAAAAAGTTAGCTGACTTTTTATAAAGGGTTATGTTATAGTTTTACTTAAAAGCGTTAATGTGATGAAGGGAGAACGAAAGCATGAGGTATTTAACAGCCGGTGAATCTCACGGTCCGCAGCTTACGACAATTATCGAAGGAGTCCCAGCGGGGCTTTATATCACAAAAGAAGACATCGATTACGAGCTTCAAAGACGTCAAAAAGGCCACGGCCGCGGACGCCGGATGCAAATCGAAAAAGACCAGGCGCGGATCACAAGCGGTGTAAGACACGGGCGTTCTCTTGGATCGCCGATCGCTCTCGTCGTCGAAAACAATGACTGGAAACACTGGACGAAAATCATGGGTTCAGAGCCGATCACGGCTGAAGAAGAAAGCGAAATGAAACGACAGATTTCAAGGCCGAGACCGGGGCACGCCGATTTGAACGGCGCGATCAAATACGGGCACAGAGACATGCGCAACGTGCTTGAACGTTCATCTGCCAGAGAAACGACCGTCCGTGTAGCGGCAGGAGCCGTCGCCAAAAAGATCCTTTCCCAGCTCGGCATTCA
Source organism: Bacillus sp. FSL R7-0646 (assembly GCF_037969865.1). Classification (NCBI taxonomy): domain Bacteria; kingdom Bacillati; phylum Bacillota; class Bacilli; order Caryophanales; family Bacillaceae; genus Bacillus; species Bacillus sp. FSL R7-0646. The sequence continues at coordinate 2,324,260 of NZ_CP150217.1, read as the reverse complement.
AGTGGCCGGCCACGTGCTGGAGATCGGCGGAGTAAAAGCTGAAAAAACAAATTACGAATCTATCGAAAACTTGAAAAAAGTAACCGAAGAGTCCCCTGTCAGATGCTATGACGAAGAAGCGGGCAGGAAAATGATGGACGCGATCGATGAAGCAAAAGCAAATGGGGATTCGATCGGCGGAATCGTCGAGGTGATAGTTGAAGGGGTGCCGGTAGGAGTCGGCAGCTATGTCCATTACGACCGAAAACTCGACAGCAAGCTTGCAGCCGCCGTACTGAGCATCAATGCTTTTAAAGGGGTTGAATTCGGCATCGGCTTTGAAGCCGCACGCAAAAACGGCAGTGAAGTCCATGACGAAATCATCTGGGACGAAGAAAAAGGCTATACGCGGGCAACAAACCGTCTCGGCGGTCTTGAAGGCGGAATGACAACGGGAATGCCGATTGTCGTCAGAGGTGTGATGAAGCCGATTCCAACGTTATACAAACCGCTTAAAAGCGTTGATATCGAGACAAAAGAGCCGTTTACAGCGAGCATCGAGCGTTCCGACTCCTGCGCTGTCCCTGCCGCAAGCGTGGTGGCTGAAGCGGTTGTTGCATGGGAAATCGCAAATGCGATCGTCGAGCAGTTTGGCGTTGACCAAATGGACCGGATCGCTGAAAATGTTGAGAAAATGAGAAAGCTTGCGAGGGAGTTTTAATGAAATCACTTCAAATCGAAACCGCTTCTTTGTCCTACCCGGTATTCATCGGGGGAGGCATTAGAAAAAACGCGGCAGAGCTTTTGTCATCCTTGAACCTTCCGATGACGAAACTGCTTTTGATCACCGACGAAGAAGTTGATAAACGCTATGGAGAAGAGCTGTTCAGTCTTCTCCGCAGCAAATGGCCCGTCAAAAAGGTTGCGGTGCCAAGCGGCGAGCAGGCCAAATCCATCGATATGTTTATGAAGCTCCAGACGGAAGCCATTCAATTTCGCCTTGACCGCTCGTCATGCATTGTGGCGCTGGGCGGCGGTGTTGTCGGCGATCTTGCAGGATTCGTCGCTTCAACTTTTATGAGGGGCATCGATTATGTGCAATTCCCAACGACTCTGCTGTCTCATGACAGCGCAGTCGGAGGGAAAGTGGCCATTAATCACCCGCTCGGAAAAAACTTAATCGGCGCTTTTCATCAGCCGAAGGCGGTGGTATATGACACCGAATGCCTGAGCACGCTTCCGGAAAAAGAAATGCGTTCAGGTCTTGCGGAAGTCATTAAGCACGCATTTATCCGTGATGAATCTTTCTTGAACGAATTGCTTAAACTTGATTCAATAGAAGCGATTACGACCGGCCAGCTCAGTGAAATGGTTTACAAAGGCATTTCGATTAAAGCGGAAGTTGTCTCACAAGACGAACGCGAACAGGGAATCAGGGCCTATTTGAACTTCGGGCATACGCTTGGCCACGCCGTTGAAGCCGAATACGGCTACGGAGAGATCACCCATGGCGATGCCGTCGCTTTAGGCATGCAATTTGCTTTGTTTGTCAGCGAGAAGGTGCTGAATTGTCCTGTTGACCGTACGAAAATCGCCGCCTGGCTGAAAAATCTCGGCTATCCGGAAAGCGTGAAACGCGAAGTTTCAACAGAAGCCCTTATCAATCGAATGATGAACGATAAAAAAACACGCGGAGGCATCATTCAGTTTGTCCTTCTGGATAAGATCGGCAGTGTGCGGCTGCACTCCTTTAAAGCCGAAGAAATCGAACGATGGCTGAATATGTGGAGATTGGAGGGAGACAAATGATGATGCGCGGGATTCGGGGAGCGACGACCATTGACCGGGATACAGAAAAAGACATTACGGAGCGGACGAAGCAGCTGATCGGAAAAATGATCGATGAAAATCGACTCAAACCTGAACAAGTCGTACAGATCTTAATTTCTGCTACTTCCGATATACACGCTGCTTTTCCCGCGAAGGTCGTCAGAACGTTTGACGGCTGGCAGCATGTGCCCGTCATGTGCATGCAGGAAATGGATGTTGAACACGGCCTTAAAAAATGCATCAGAGTGATGATGACGGTTCAGACGGATATGCGGCAGGATGAAGTCCGCCATGTTTATTTGGAAAATGCAGTAACGCTCAGACCTGATTTATCATTGACAAAAAATACTGAATTGTAATACGATTGTAGAAACCTTGAAATACACAGGAGTGTGTATGGGGTTTTAGTTTAGAAAAGCTGAGTATGAGACTAGGGTAGATTGAGAATGAGTTGAGATGAGCTGAGTTGAGACAAAACGTTTATTCATTCTACCCAAAAGACGCTGTTCTTTTGGGTTTGTTTCGTTTTCCCCTCGTCAATTCAATCATTTGTCCTCTAAAGGCCTTCTTCTCATTCTCTCCGCCTGAAAGGGAGTGAGAGATAGTTGAGTCTGCAAACCGATTTTGCCTCTTTTTCAGAGGATTCTTCACACTTTAAAACGATACCGATTATTGAGAGTTTTTCCGTCGATACGCTGACGCCCGTTCAATTGGTCGAGAAGCTGCAGGAAGACATCGTCTATTTGCTGGAAAGCCAGGATGAAACCTCTGCATGGTCAAGATATTCTTTCATCGGCCTTGACCCCTTTTTGACGATCAAAGAAGAACGCGGCCGGTTTCACGCCTGCGATCAAAAGCAGAAGAAGCTTTATTCGGCTTCACAGTTAAAAGACGTTCTCGAATGGATGTCGGAGACGTATTCGATCAAAGCGCCTGAGCTCGACATCCCGTTTACAGGAGGAGCGGTCGGCTATTTAAGCTACGATTTAATGCCGCTCATTGAACCGTCCATCAAAGGGCACAGCAAAGAAACGGAAATGGCAAAATGCCTCCTGTTTGTCTGCCGGACGATGATCGCTTATGATCACGAACTGAAAAAGCTGCATTTCATCCACTATACAAGGCTTGAAGGCAGTGAAAATAGGGAGGAAAAGCGCCGCATTTTCAAAAAGGGGAAAGAAGAGCTCAAGCAGCTTACACACAGGCTGTCAGACCGGAAAACGCCGAAAGAGCTGTTTCTTCCGCAAGGACGGCACACGGCCCCCAGCTTTGAAGGGATTCAATCAACATATGAGAAATCCCGGTTTTTGGCCGATGTCGATCGCTTGAAAGAATACATTAAAGCGGGAGACATTTTTCAAGGCGTCCTTTCGCAAAGGTTCGACATTCCGGTGAAGGTCGGTTCTTTTGAGTTATACAGAGTGCTGAGAATGATCAACCCGTCCCCGTACATGTACTACATGAGGCTTCCTGACCGCGATCTCGTCGGAAGCTCGCCCGAACGTCTGATCCATGTTCAAAACGGCCATCTTGAAATCCATCCGATCGCCGGCACAAGGAAAAGGGGCGGTGATCAGGCTGAGGATAAGCGGCTTGAAAAAGAACTATTGGCTGATGAGAAAGAAAAAGCGGAGCATTACATGCTTGTCGATTTGGCGAGAAATGATATCGGCAGAGTAGCTGAGTACGGGTCTGTCCAAGTGCCCGAGTTTACGAAAATCGTTTCCTTTTCGCACGTCATGCACATCATTTCGATCGTAACCGGCACTTTAAAAGCGGGTGTCCACCCGGTTGACGCTTTAATGAGCGCATTTCCGGCCGGAACTTTGACCGGCGCTCCGAAAATCCGCGCGATTCAGCTTTTAAATGAGCTTGAGCCCGAACCGAGGGAAACATACGGAGGATGCATTGCTTATATCGGATTTGACGGAAATATCGATTCGTGCATCACGATCCGGACGATGAGCGTGAAAAACGGAGTGGCGTCCATTCAGGCCGGGGCGGGCATCGTAGCCGACTCCGTGCCTGAAAAAGAATGGGAAGAGACCTGCAATAAAGCAGGGGCTCTGTTAAAAACGATTCAAATCGCAGAAGAAACGTTTCTCGAAAAGGGGGAGGACGGCAATGAACGAACTGCTGAAATCATGCGTTAACGGACGGACACTGAATGAAACCGAGGCACACAGCATCATGCGCGACATGATGACCGGCTCGCTGAGCGCTGCGGAAATCGGAGGCCTCCTGTCCGTTCTCGCCTACAGGGGAGAAACGGCTGAAGAGATTACGGGATTTGTCAGAGCCATGCGGGAGCAGGCGCATACAATAGACGGACCGGAGCATGTTGTTGATACGTGCGGAACCGGAGGAGACGGAAGCTCCACCTTCAACATTTCCACAGCGGCTGCGATCATCGCTTCATCAGCCGGGGCAAAAATCGCAAAACACGGTAATCGATCCGTTTCTTCAAAAAGCGGGAGCGCTGACGTTCTCGAATATCTCGGCGTTTCTATTCAGACGTCGCCTGAAGAAACGATTAAGAGCATTGAACGCCGAAATATGGGATTCCTGTATGCGCCAAGCTATCACTCTTCCATGAAGCACGTGGCAGGCGCGAGGAAGGATCTGGCTTTTAGAACCGTATTCAATCTGCTCGGCCCGCTCAGCAACCCGATGAAGGCCAAACGCCAGGTGATCGGCGTCTACTCGATCGAAAAAGCAAAGCTTATGGCCCGCGCTCTTGAAGCGTTTGAACCGGAGCACGTATTGTTTGTTTCGAGCCGGGACGGTCTTGATGAACTGTCGATCACATCGCCGACAGATGTAATTGAACTGAAAGGCGGCAAAACATACGAATACACCGTCGAGCCGGGCGATGTTGGACTGCCTCTCGGAAGGCTGAGAGACATTCAGGTGGCGACGCCTGAAGAAAGCGGCCGTCTGATCGTCGATATTTTGAAAAACCGCGGTCCGGACTCGGCTGTTCATATCGCAGCGTTTAATGCCGGAGCCGCTTTATACGTCGCAGAACAGGCAGCGGATTTAAAAGAGGGCGTTGCGCTCGCTTTAGAAGCTGTTGCTGGCGGTGAAGCGCTCAATCAGCTGGAGCGATTAAAACAGAAAGAGGAAGAGTTGTATGCTTAATCAAATTATTGATAGAAAACGAGAAGACATCCTAAAGATCAAGCTGCCGGAAGATTTAAAACTGCCAAAGCGGTCATTTAAAAAAGCGCTCCTTTCTCCGAACCGGTTTGTCGCTTTAATTGCGGAGGTGAAAAAAGCTTCTCCGTCAAAAGGCGTGATTCAGGAGGGTTTTGAGCCCGTCAAGATCGCAAAACAATACGAACAGGCTAAAGCCGATTGTTTGTCTGTTCTGACAGATACACCTTTTTTTCAAGGGAAGAACAGTTATTTGTCAGATGTGAAACGCTCGGTTTCCCTGCCTGTGCTGCGCAAGGATTTTATCATTGATTCCATTCAGGTTGAAGAAGCGGACCGCATCGGAGCGGATGCGATCCTGCTGATCGGTGAAGCGCTTGAACCGCAAAAGCTGTTTGAACTCTATCAGCAAGCCGTTGAAAAAGGCATGGATGTGCTCGTCGAAGTACATGGCGAAGAGACGCTTGAGGGCATTTTAAATGTCTTTACACCCGAAATCATCGGCGTAAACAATCGAAATCTAAAAAACTTTGAAACGACCGTCGGACAAACGGAGCGAATGGCGAAACTCGTTCCGCCGGGGACCGTTCTCATCAGCGAAAGCGGCATCGGAAAATCGGAAGACCTGACTTTTGTAAAAACGTGCGGAGCCCAAGCCGTGCTTGTCGGCGAATCGCTGATGAGAGAGACGTCACAGCTGAAGGCTGTCTATGCGTTATTCGGAGAGGACGGCTGATGAAGAAACCGAGTCTAAAATATTGCGGGATTCATTCATTGGAAGATTTAAAGGTGACAGCCCGCTCGAAAGCCGATTATCTCGGATTTATTTTCGCCGAAAGCAAACGGTCGGTAGACCCGGCGGATGTGAAACGGTGGTGCGGCGAAACGGATACGCCAGGTAAAAAGCTTGTCGGCGTTTTTGTTAATGAAAACATGAGCCGAATGGCTGAAATCGTAAAAGATGCAGGCTTGGACGTGATCCAGCTTCACGGAGATGAAACGGCGGCAGACATCAAGCGGCTTAAAAGCATGACAGACTGCGAGATATGGAAGGCGCTCCCTCACGGGAATGATACCGTACAGAGCATGGCTTCTTTCGCACCTTACATCGACGGGTATGTCATCGACTCGTCTGTCAAAGGGATGAGAGGGGGAACGGGAGTTTCGTTTTCGTGGGACAGCGTCCCGCTGTATATAGATGCAGCCCAAAGAGAAGGCAAGCGCCTGTTTATCGCCGGAGGCGTGAACCCGGACACAATCGCAGATCTTTTAAAGCGGCGTCCGCCGGGAATCGACTTGGCAAGCGGAATCGAAGAAAGAGGCAGAAAAAGCGAAAAGCTGATCAGCCTTTTAGAAGAAAGGATGTTCGAACATGTATTCATATCCGAATGAACAAGGCAGGTTTGGTGATTTTGGCGGGAAATTCGTCCCGGAAACACTCATGCAGCCTTTGGAAGAAATCGAAAAAGCGTTTCTTGAACTGAAAGACGACCCTTCATTTCAAAAGGATTATCAAAAGCTTTTAAATGACTACTCAGGCAGGCCGACGGCTTTGACGTTCGCAGACCAGCTCACTAAGCAGCTGGGCGGAGCGAAGATTTACTTAAAAAGAGAAGATTTAAACCATACAGGCGCCCACAAAATCAACAATGCCCTCGGCCAGGCGCTCCTGGCCAAGAAAATGGGAAAAACAAAGCTCATTGCTGAAACCGGTGCAGGCCAGCACGGTGTGGCGGCGGCGACTGTCGCCGCGAAGTTCGGCTTATCATGCATCGTCTTCATGGGGGAGGAAGATGTTGCCAGACAATCGCTGAACGTGTTCCGGATGAAGCTCTTGGGAGCGGAGGTCGTCCCGGTGTCAAGCGGAAACGGGACATTAAAAGATGCTACAAACGAAGCGATCCGCTACTGGGTTCAGCATTGCCAGGACCATTTTTACATGATCGGTTCCGTCGTCGGGCCGCATCCGTATCCTTATATCGTCCGCGAATTTCAACGGATGATCGGCGAAGAGGCGAAAGCGCAGTTTTATCAATTGGAGCAAAGCCTCCCCGATAAAGTTGTCGCCTGTGTCGGAGGCGGAAGCAATGCGATCGGGATGTTCAGCGCGTTCATTGAAGAAACTGTTGAACTGATCGGAGTCGAAGCTGCGGGAAAAGGTGTTGACACACCTCTTCATGCGGCCACGATCACAAAGGGTACAAAAGGCGTCATCCACGGTTCTTTGACCTACTTGATTCAAGACGAGTACGGACAGATCATCGAGCCTTATTCCATCTCAGCCGGACTTGATTATCCGGGAGTCGGCCCCGAGCACGCCCATCTTCATCAAACAGGGCGCGTCACGTATGAATCTGTCACAGATGATGAAGCGGTCTCGGCATTAAGGCTGCTGACAGAGACTGAGGGCATTTTGCCGGCTATTGAATCCGCCCATGCATTGGCAAAAGCATTTGAAATCGCTAAAGAACTGCCGAGAGAGAAAAGCGTTCTCGTCTGCCTTTCAGGCAGGGGAGACAAAGACGTCCATACCTTGATGAAGGTGTTGGAAGAAGAGGTGAATCAAGATGTTCAATCTGAAAAAACAGCCGTCCGATAAGCTATTTGTTCCGTTTATTACAGCGGGAGACCCGCTGCCAGAAATCTCGATCGAGCTGGCAAAATCTCTTCAAGAGGCGGGAGCGTCCGCCCTTGAACTCGGGGTTCCGTATTCTGATCCGCTCGCTGACGGCCCGGTGATTCAGCGCGCATCAAAAAGGGCGCTTGACAACGATATGAACATCGTAAAAGCGATCAGGCTTGGCGGTGAAATGAAAAAAAACGGCGTCCATATTCCGATTATTCTCTTTACGTATTATAATCCTGTGTTACAATTAGATACAGATCACTTTTTCGCTTTACTGCGACAAAATCAGCTAGACGGACTCCTTGTACCGGACCTTCCTTTTGAGGAAAGCGTATATTTGCAGCAGCAGTGTAAAAAACACGGGATTACCTATATTTCGCTGGTCGCGCCGACAAGCGAATCGCGCATTCAAAAAATAACGCAGCAGGCGGAAGGTTTTGTGTATTGCGTTTCTTCGCTCGGTGTCACAGGTGTGCGCAATGAATTCGAAGATTCTGTTTCTTCATTTATCAGGTCTGTTAAAGGAATGAGCTCCGTCCCGGTTGCCGTCGGGTTTGGGATTTCCAGCTCCAAACAAGTGGAGATGATGAATGAACTGGCGGACGGCGTTGTCGTGGGAAGCGCCCTTGTCAGAAAGATCGAGGAGCTGAAAGACGAACTCGTCGCCCCTGAGACAAGGGAACAAGCCTTAAAGGCGTTTGAGGCATACGCTAAGACATTTAGCGGATCGTACATGGTAAAATGAGGTGACAGAATGTTGCAAATTAAAGAACAGTTAAAACAATTAACGCCTTACCAGCCGGGCAAACCGATTGAAGAGGTCAAAAAAGAGTTCAACCTCGACCGGGTCGTCAAGCTCGCTTCAAATGAGAATCCTTACGGCTGTTCAGAAGCGGCAAAGGAAGCCCTCCAGATTGAGGTGCAGCAAATGGCTCTCTATCCTGACGGCTATAGTGCGGCATTGAGAACAAAGCTTGCCTCCCATCTCGGCGTAAATGAAACGAACATCATCCTGGGAAACGGAACGGACGAAGTCATTCAAATTATTTCCCGTTCTTTGTTGGACCCTGCCTCAAACACTGTAATGGCGAATCCGACATTTTCACAATACAAGCACAACGCTGTCATCGAAGGAGCGGAAGTCAGAGAAGTCGGCCTGCTCGAAAACGGCTGCCACGACCTTGATGCAATGCTGAAGGCGATCGATGAACAGACGAAGGTTGTCTGGGTTTGCAGCCCGAACAATCCGACCGGAACGTATGAATCCGGCCGCAACTTGATCCGTTTCCTTGAAAAAGTGCCGGAACATGTCCTTGCTGTCGTTGATGAAGCTTATTACGAATACGTAACGGCTGAAGACTACCCCGAGACCATCCCGCTTCTGGAGCGCTTTCCGAACCTGATGATTCTCAGGACGTTCTCAAAAGCCTACGGTTTGGCGTCTTTAAGGGTGGGCTACGGGATTGCTTCTGAACAGCTGATTCAGGCGATTGAGCCGGCGAGACAGCCGTTTAATACAAACCGGCTCGGCCAGGCGGCCGCGCTTGCCGCCCTCGGCGATCAGGCATTTATCCACGACTGTGTGAGAAAAAACAATGAAGGGCTCAAACAGTACTACGATTTCTGTGATGAGCACGGGCTAAATTACTATCCTTCACAAACGAACTTTGTGCTGATTGATTTTAAACGGGATGCAGACGAACTTTTCTCAGAGCTGCTGAAAAAAGGCTATATCGTCAGATCCGGGAATGCGCTCGGCTTTCCGACGTTCCTTAGAATATCGGTCGGTACGAAGGAACAGAACGAAGGCTTTTTGAAAACGTTAGCCGGCATGTTGTAAGAGGTGATGATTCAGTCACCTCTTTAGTCTATTGATGAACTAGGTGATAAAAAATGACTCAACCGAATGAAACGATTTTGTTGGCCGGTTTGGGCTTAATCGGCGGTTCGATCGCCCTGGCCATCAAAAAGGAACACCCGGGCAAACGGATTATCGGGTTTGACGTGTCAGAAGAGCAGGCAAGGGCTGCACAAAAGCTTGGCGTAATTGATGCTCCGGCCGCTTCTTTTTTAGAAGGGGTGAAAGAAGCGTCGACTGTTTTCTTAGCGGCGCCGGTCGAACAGACGCTTCACATGCTTGATGAGCTTGCCGCTTCAGGCATCAAGAAAAAGCTGCTCATTACAGATGTCGGCAGCACGAAACAAAAGGTCGTCAGCCATGCCGAAAAAGTGCTGCCGGATGACTACAGGTTTATCGGAGGCCATCCGATGGCAGGCTCGCATAAATCGGGCGTCGCTGCCGCCAAAGACTTCCTTTTCGAGAACGCGTTTTATATTTTGACGCCATCCGGCTCCGCCGGCAAAGAAGCGGTTGCTTCTTTAAAAGATCTGCTCAAAGGAACAAATGCAAAGTTTGTGGAAATGTCTCCTGCTGAACATGACGCTGTTACAAGCGTGATCAGCCATTTTCCGCATATCGTGGCGGCGAGTCTCGTCCACCAGACCGTCAAATTCGAAGATCAGTACCCGCTCGTCAAGCGTTTTGCCGCAGGAGGCTTCCGCGATATCACGAGGATTGCCTCAAGCAGCCCGGCGATGTGGCGCGATATTCTCTTGCACAATAAAGATAAAATATTGGAGCGGTTTGACGAATGGAAACAAGAGCTGGACAGAATCCAGTCTTTTGTCGAAAATGAAGATGCAGACGGGCTGTTTGAATTTTTTCGGCAAGCCAAGGAATACCGCGACGGTCTGCCTTTGCGGCAAAAAGGCGCGATTCCTTCCTTTTACGATCTTTATGTCGATGTCCCGGACCATCCGGGGGTTATTTCGGAAATTACGGCGATCCTCGCCGACGAGCAAATCAGCATTACGAACATCCGGATTATCGAAACAAGGGAAGACATAAACGGTGTTCTCAGAATCAGCTTTCAATCCGATGAAGATCGAAAACGCGCCGAAAAATGCATCCAAACCCGCGCAAAATACGAAACATTTTATGCTGATTGAGGTGGAACACATGAAAAGAGGAAAAATCAGTTCACTAAAGGGAGAGCTTCATATTCCGGGAGATAAATCCATCTCCCATCGTTCTGTTATGTTCGGAGCCATGGCAGAAGGGAAAACGGTCATCAAAAACTTTTTGCCAGGAGCCGACTGCTTGAGCACGATCGCCTGCTTTCGGAAAATGGGTGTCGAAATCGAACAGAATGGCAGTGATGTCACCGTCCGCGGCAAAGGGCTCGATCAGCTCGCTGAGCCTGCCGAGCTCCTCGATGTGGGGAATTCCGGAACGACGATCAGGCTGATGCTCGGCATTTTGGCGGGGCGTCCGTTTCACAGTACGGTTGCCGGCGATGAGAGCATCGCCAAAAGGCCGATGAAGCGTGTTACAGAACCGCTTCGAAAAATGGGGGCGAAAATCGACGGCCGCGCCGGAGGGGAATACACACCGCTTTCTGTCCGCGGCGGACATCTGAAGGCGATCGATTTTCAGTCGCCTGTTGCAAGTGCGCAGATCAAATCGGCCGTTCTGCTTGCGGGTCTGCAGGCCGAAGGCACCACAACGGTGACGGAGCCTCATAAATCAAGAGACCATACGGAACGGATGCTGTCTATGTTCGGCGTCAGCCTTCGGGAAGATGAAACGAGCGTGTCCATTGAGGGCGGGCAGCAGCTGAAAGCAGCAGAAGTCTTTGTGCCGGGTGATATTTCATCAGCTGCGTTTTTCCTGGCAGCAGCATCGCTTGTTCCTGGCAGTGAAGTCGTGCTTCGCAATGTCGGACTCAATCCGACCAGGACGGGAATCATCGATGTCTTGAAAGAAATGGGAGCCGATCTTGAAATCGAAGAAAAGGACACAGGAAATACCGAGCCGTACGGCGATCTGAGAATCAAAACGTCCTCTTTGAAGGCAGCCGAAATTTCGGGCGATTTGATCCCGCGCCTCATCGATGAAATACCGATCATCGCGCTTCTAGCAACACAGGCTGAAGGGACGACGGTCATTAAAGATGCGGCTGAACTCAAAGTAAAAGAAACGAACCGGATCGATACCGTCGCCTCAGAGCTGAAAAAAATCGGTGCGAACATCGAACCGACGGAAGACGGGATGAAGATTCACGGCAAGACGCCTCTTACAGGCGGCGCGAAGGTCTCAAGCCATGGGGACCACCGGATCGGAATGATGCTGGGGATCGCCGCCTGCATCTGCGAGCAGCCGATCGACATATTACAGCCCGAAGCTGTGAGCGTCTCATATCCTTCATTTTTTGAACATATCGAAAAGCTTGCAGAAAAAGCCTGAAGCATTGTGCTCAGGCTTTTTCTGCCCGGAAAATCATGAAAGCCGGGCATTTGCTCATAAAACGAATGTTTTCGGCATAGCTTGTCTTAACAGAATCAATCTGCTTCCATACAGCTGTGCGGGCAACATATTTGCCGGAAACCGCCGCGTGAATTATGATAGTAAGTAACTCACCGCGATATGCCGGCTGATACGGCCGGTGATGAATTGACGAAAGAAAGGGACGTTTAGATTTGAATACTTCTATTCAAGAAGCCATAAAATTAGTTGAAGCAGGCCACCCGGAAAGCGGATTGAAAAAACTTGCTGATATCGAGTCTGACCTTCATGATGAAGACAAAGCCATAGTAGCCCAGCTGTATTACGAATGGGGAATTGTCGATAAGGCTATCGCCATCGTGACTGACCTCCATGAACTGTATCCGGATGAAACAGAACTGACATGCTTTTATGCCGAACTCCTCATCGAAACCGATCAGGAAGAAAAAGCGCTCAGCGTGCTCGAAACGATTCCGGAAACAGACGAGGCGTACCCGCAGTGCCTGCTTTTAATGGCTGATCTCTATCAGATGCAGGGTCTGTTTGAAGTCAGCGAGCAAAAGCTGTTAAAGGCGCAAGCCATTTTGCCGGATGAGCCGGTTATCGATTTTGCTTTGGGAGAGCTGTATTTTACTCAGGGAGCTTACGGCAAAGCGGTCCGTCAATTCAAAAAAGCGGCCGAAGAAGAAGCCGTCATCGGCGGCGTCAATGTGTACCAAAGGCTGGCGGAATCATTAAGTTCATCCGGAGCGTTTGAAGAAGCGCTTGAATGGTATGAAAAAGCCGTCAAGGAGAACCCCGAGCCCAACACACTGTTCGGCTTTGGTTTTACGGCACTGAAAGCGGGGTATCCTAAAACTGCGATTAAACAGCTGACAGAGCTGAAGGAAATGGATCCCGCTTATTCTTCGCTTTACAAGCCTCTGGCCAACAGCTTTGAAACAGAAGGGCTTTATGAGGAAGCATTCGAAACGGCAAAAGAAGGAATCCGTGTCGATGAATTCAACAAAGAGCTTTATCTTTCTGCTGCAAAAGCAGCCTTAAAAACGAAAAGGCATTCGGAAGCGAAGGAGCTGCTTCGTGAAGCGCTGGCGCTGGATCCCGGATATCTGGAAGCCGTTCATACACTGCTTGCCCTGTTTCTTGAAGAAGAAGACGATGAGAGCATCATTGAACTCGTTCGGGAAGTGCGCAAATACGGAGAGGATGATCCGAAGTTCAGCTGGCATCTGGCATCGGCGTTCGCCCGGACCGAAGCGTACGACAAAGCCCGCGAGGAATATGAGAACGCATTTTTGCACTATCGGGATGACGCCGATTTCCTTTACGAATATTCCATGTTTCTGCTTGAAGAAGGACGGCGGAAAGAAGCGCTGCCTCTGCTGAAAAAACTGGCAGAGCTCGACCCGGCAAACGAGGAAGTCCAGGAGACGATTTTCAGAATCGAAGATGAAAATTCCTTTGAATAAGCAGGATATGATCGGTTTGTGTGGAATTTATAAAGTAATACACAAGATGCGATAGAGGAGGGAATAACATGCAGACCCCTGTTTCTGTCAATGAAAAAAAAGATTTTATCCGCTGGTTTCTCAACCATTATCAGCTGAAACGAAGAGAGTGTGTATGGATTCTGAATTATTTAATGAGCCATGACTCGCTGATGGAAAAAGTGCATTTTGTCGAGCAGGCCGAATTTTGTCCGAGGGGCATTATCATGTCTACCCACTGCGTTGAGGAAGTGCCTTTTCGTTTTTATAAAGAAAATGTCATGACGACCGATGCAGAAAAATCATTTCATGATATCAGGCTGAATAAGCAGCAGGATCTCTTTATCCAGCTGAACTTCCGCTCAGCCTATAATTCTCCGGAATATGCGGCTGTACTCGAAGCCAATCCGCATATTCCGAAAGACCTATATGAAAATGAAAAAGATAAAATTGTCGCTGAACAGATTTTGGAGCATTCCATTGCCACTTTTCAGAGACAAAAGCTGCTGCGGGAAATCGACGAAGCGCTTGACCGCCAGGATAAAGAAAGCTTCGAAAAACTAGCTAAACAACTGAGCCAGCTGCGATAATCCGCTGCCAATCAAGCCTTGCCGAAAGCAAGGCTTGTTCAGCTCTGAGAAAGCGCTGTCAAAACGGGGAGGACGAAAGCCGTGAAATGGAATACGCACGATGCGGATGTTTACTTGAACGCGAAAGAATACATCGATACAGCTGTCATCCCTTTAATATCGGTTGATCTTGGAGATCAGTTTAAATCGGCCGTATCAAAAGGGGAATTTACGTCTATACTTGCAGAAGAACTCGAAAGGCAGCTGAAGGGCAGAATCTACCTGTTTCCGCCCTGTACATATTTAGAAGCGGATGAAAAATCGGCGCAGCATATCGCCGATTTAAAAGAAATGGCCGAAAAACATTTTCGCCACATCGTTTTTTTAACGACGGATGAACGCTGGAAGCAGATGCTCGACAGCGAGCAAAAGCTGCTGTGGGTTCCGGCGATTCCTCTCGAACATATGAAGGATTCGTTAAAGCAGAAGCTGCTGGAAGATCAAATTGAGCAAATATTGAACATTTTGTTACAATATTGGAACTCTTGATAAAAACACTTACATTTCCTTTGTATAATGATTTTGGGAATGTTGACCTTCCTAAAATATTGATATATTATGAGGGTGTCCTAGTTTCATGAATTTTTTTCTATTTCAGTTATATTGTAGCTGGGGACTTGAGGGGGGATATGAAGATGAGCGAAAAAAGACATCGGGTATCCAGACGTCAGTTTTTAAACTATACGCTGACCGGAGTCGGCGGCTTTATGGCGGCGGGGATGCTCATGCCTATGGTTCGCTTCGCGCTCGATCCGGTTTTAAGGCCGACTGAAGATCAGGACATGGTTCAGGTTGTCAGCGTTGATGAATTGACAAATGAACCGCAGCGCTTCGATTTTAAAATCAAACAAGTGGATGCCTGGTACGAATCGGAAGAATCGAGATCGGCGTGGGTTTTCAAAAGTGGGGACGAAATTGTAGCTTTATCACCGGTTTGTAAACATTTGGGGTGTACGGTCAACTGGAACAGCGATCCTAAAAATCCGAATAAGTTCTTTTGTCCGTGCCATTACGGACTTTATGAAAAGGATGGTACCAACGTGCCCGGAACTCCGCCGCTTGCTCCTTTGGACCGCTATGAGCAAGAGGTTAAAGACGGCTACCTTTACTTAGGGAAAGCCAAGCCGAGGAAGGATGGGTGATCATGCTAAACAAAATTTATGACTGGGTGGATGAAAGACTTGATATTACGCCGCTCTGGCGGGACATCGCCGACCATGAAGTTCCTGAACACGTAAACCCGGCTCACCATTTTTCAGCTTTCGTGTACTGCTTCGGGGGATTGACGTTTTTCGTGACGGTGATTCAGGTGCTGTCCGGCATGTTTTTGACGATGTACTACGTTCCGGATATTAAAAATGCCTGGGAATCTGTTTATTATTTGCAAAATGAAGTGGCGTTCGGACAGATTGTAAGGGGAATGCACCACTGGGGTGCAAGCTTGGTCATCGTGATGATGTTTCTTCATACGCTCAGGGTTTTCTTCCAGGGGGCTTATAAGAAGCCGAGAGAGCTGAACTGGATTGTCGGCGTTTTAATCTTCTTTGTCATGCTTGGTTTAGGTTTTACAGGCTACCTTTTGCCTTGGGATATGAAAGCTCTGTTTGCGACAAAAGTAGGTTTGCAGATTGCTGAGGCGACGCCGCTGATCGGCTCGGAAATTAAAACATTGCTTGCCGGTCATCCGGATATTGTCGGCGCTCAGACGTTGACGCGCTTTTTTGCCATACACGTCTTTTTCCTGCCAGCCGCTCTGTTCGGACTGATGGCTGCACACTTTATCATGATTCGCAAACAAGGAATTTCTGGGCCGCTGTAAACGAGCGACTCAATTGAGAAGGAGGGGATGGCATGAAAAGGGGAAAAGGGATGAAGTTTGTCGGTGATTCACGGATCCCGGCGGAAAGAAAACCGAATATTCCAAAAGATTATTCCGAATTTCCAGGGAAAACGGAAGCGTTCTGGCCGAATTTCCTGCTGAAAGAATGGATGGTCGGAGCGGTTTTCCTTGTCGGTTTTCTCGTGCTGACCATCGTGCATGAGCCTCCGCTCGAGCGGATGGCAGATCCGACCGATACCGGCTACATACCTTTGCCAGACTGGTATTTTCTATTTCTTTACCAATTGCTGAAATACGAATATGCTGCCGGACCGTATACGGTTGTCGGCGCGATTATTATCCCGACAATTGCGTTCGGAGCGCTTTTATTGGCGCCGTTTCTTGACAGAGGCCCTGAAAGAAGGCCGTTTAAACGCCCGGTTGCCGTAGGGTTGATGCTTTTGGCGATTTCAGCGACGGTTTTCTTAACGTGGCAGTCCGTTGTCACTCACGACTGGGCCGCTGCTGAAGAGCAGGGTAAAATCAAGGAAGAGGCCGATATTGATACGAGTGCGGAAGGCTATAAGATTTATCAGGAGCAGGGCTGTATCTCGTGCCACGGAGACAACATGCAAGGAGGAGCGGCAGGCCCGTCTCTCGTTGACAACGGCTTGTCTCCTGAAGAGATTGCGAAAATCGCCAAGGAAGGAAAAGGCGAAATGCCTGCCGGCGTTTTTAAAGGATCTGACAAAGAGCTTAAAGAACTGTCTAAATTCATCTCCGAAACAACGGCGAAATAAAACGGTTGTCAAGTTGATGAAGGCAGGCTATACTCTTGATAGAGCTGAAGCTGACGGCAAGTCAGCCTCTCGGGCTGTCGACAATGTCGATGGCCTTTTCAATTTTGACCGCTGCTGACAGTGAACCGGCACGGAAGCTGGAAAGGCCGCCGCTTCTCGACAGGTGTTCTGCGGTCAATCTGTGAAGCTGACCCGGCGGCGGCTTTTTTTATTTAAAGAGACTGTGAGTTGATTGCTTTGAAACTGATTTCCTACATGCTCGCTCAAAAGCCGATGCTTCTGCTGCTTTTGATCATTAATTTCTTCGGTACGGTTTACGGGTATTATTGGTACCTTCCGCAGCTGACGAATACGCCAGCGAAGTTTCTGATCTTCGTTCCCGACAGCCCGACGGCGACCTTGTTCTTTTTATTCGTTCTCATCGGACTTTTATTGGGAAGGAATGCTCCGCTTTTTGAGGCGCTTGCGCTTGTTACGCTTGTCAAATACGGGCTGTGGGCGGTTGTAATGAATGTTCTCGTGCTTGTGGTGACCGGAAGCCTTCATTGGACGGGGTATATGCTGATCGCGTCGCACTTCGCAATGGCTGTGCAAGGCGTGCTGTACGCCCCGCATTTCCGGTTCAAAGGGTGGCATTTGGCGCTTGCGGCTGTTTGGACGCTGCATAACGATGCCATTGATTACTTGTTTGGAATGATGCCGAATTATTCTATGCTCGATCAATATATGCCGCAGATCGGCTATTTTACATTTTGGCTCAGCATCGCTTCGATCGGTTTGGCCTACTACCTTGTCTTGTCCCGAAAAGCTTTTAAGCTGTAACACTGCTTCACAATCTTGGTCTAACCTTGTCCCTCTCTTCATACGCTTTAATAGAAGGAGTGGGAGGGACCGTAATGATACGAAAGGTGATCCTTTGCATGATGCTTGCGCTTGTTTTTCCTGCGGCCGGTTTGAAAGCGAAAGAATCATCGGCTTTGCAGGAATTGACGGAACTGTCGGATACGGTATTCCAGCTAACAAGGCAGTCTCAATATGAGGAAGCGGTACAAATTCTTCAATACTTTGAAAAAAGGCTGAAAGCTGCGGAGAAAGACGGGACAGAGGATATGATGACAGGCTCGGAAATCCGCCAGGTCAGTCTGGCCTATCATGATACGCTGAAAAGTCTGGAAAGCGAAGAGGTCGCACACCAGGAGAAATTTAAAGCCGCCGCCCAGTTTAGAATGCTGATGGACGCCATTGAATCAGATCATGATCCGCTGTGGAGCAGTTTGAAAAAGCCGATCATGGATTCTTTCAGCGCTTTGAAAGCCGGGATTCAGAAAGAAGACAACTTGACATTCAGGGAAAAGTGGAATCATTTTTTATCCTTGTATGATACGATTTATCCAAGCTTAACGATCGATGTTTCGCCAAAGCAGTTAAAAAGCGTCTCCAACCATATTGCAGTCGTGGAAAACGGAGGCTTCCAGCAAATGACGGAAAGCAGCAAGCTGGAAAGGCTGACGCTTTTGGAAAAAGATTTGGAAGATGTGTTTGATCAAGTAGAAGAAGATGATGCAGACCCTTCCCTGCTATGGGTCATCCTGACGACGGGAAGCATTATCCTCTCGACGCTGACATACGTCGGTTTCAGAAAGTATAAAGCCGAAGAGGACAGGCGCAGAAAAAGAGAAAAAGATTGGCCGAAATAAGAAGCTCCGCTGATCGCGAGCTTCTTTTTTGCTGACCTTCAATCAGCGGGTGATGGGATTTTTGTTCTCATCAAGCGTAAAACCCTCTCCCAGCACGTCGTGTACGTCGCTTACGGCTACAAAAGCGTGCGGGTCGACCGAAGTAATCACATTTTTCAGCTGGAAAACCTCATTTTTCGGAACGACGCAGTATAAAATGTCCCGCTCCGTCTTCGTATAAGACCCTTGACCTTTTAAAACTGTGACGCCTCTTTCCATTTCTTCAATGATTTTGCGCTGAATCTGGTCGTTCTTTTCAGAGATGATGGTGGCGCCTTTTGCGGCATAACCGCCTTCCTGCATAAAGTCGATGACCTTTGAGGCGACAAATACGGCAACAAGCGTGTACATTGCTTCCTTATAGGAAAGGTAAAAAATAAGGGATAATGTAATGACGCAGGCGTCAAACACAAACATGGCTTTGCCCATCGGCACTTGAAAATATTTGTTGATCAGCCGCACGATAATATCAACGCCGCCCGTTGTTCCGCCGTATCTGAAAATAATGCCCAATCCGGTGCCGATAAACACGCCTGCAAAAAGTGCCGCGAGCGCAAGATCGTTTTGAAGCGGCATATGAATCTGGAAGCGCTGAAAAATCCATAAAAACACCGACAGGCTGACTGTGCCGAGAATGGTGTATGAGAAGACCGTTCTGCCGAGGAGTTTCCAGCCGATGAAGAAGACCGGGATGTTCAGCACCAGATTGGATATGGAAGGATCGATATTAAACAGGAAATAAAGCAGCAGGGTAATGCCGGTAAAACCGCCTTCCGACAAGTTGTTCTGCATATTAAAATGAACGAGTCCAAAGGAAAAAACAGCGGCGCCTGCTAAAATAAACAGGACGTTCTTCATTCTGATGTCTCCGAACATAAAAAAACTCCTTTCCTTCCATAAGCTGGCGTTAATATTATAGTGTATCCGTTTTAAAACAGCAAACTCGTCTTAAACATTTGTCAAACTTATTTGAATTCGCTAACATGTAAGAGATGACAGGAGGTTTTGCCAGCATGACGAAAGAAAAAACGATGAAAGATATACAGCGTGAAGTCGACGAATATATCGGCCAGTTTAAAGAAGGCTATTTCAGTCCGCTTGCCATGATGGCCAGACTGACGGAAGAGCTTGGCGAACTGGCGAGGGAAATCAACCATCATTACGGAGAAAAACCAAAGAAAAAAACCGAATCGGAAAAAAAGATCGAAGAAGAAATCGGCGACGTATTGTTCGTTTTAGTTTGTCTTGCGAATTCGCTTCATATATCATTGGATGAAGCGCATGATATGGTCATGGAGAAGTTCAACACCCGTGATAAAGATCGCTGGACAAGAAAAGAAGAAGGAAAGTAGAGGAGAATCAAGATGCAAAAGGATACCATTAAAATCGCAATAGCAGGACCGCGCGGAAGAATGGGAAGCGAAGCGGTCAAACTTGTTGAAGATACCGCACATTTTGAACTTGTCGGTGCAATCGACCGTACATATAACCGTGAAAAGCTGTCAGATGTGATGACGTCAAGTTCAGATGCTGTCATTTACACCGACATCACGGAATGCTTTTCAGAAACGTCTCCGGATGTTCTGATTGATTTGACAACGCCGGAAATCGGCAAGCTACATACAAAAATCGCGTTGGAGCACGGCGTCCGTCCTGTTGTGGGAACGACAGGATTTTCTGAGAGCGACTTGAACGAGCTTATGGAACTGACCGATGAGAAGGGAATCGGAGCTATCATCGCGCCAAACTTCGCGCTCGGAGCCGTGCTGATGATGAAGTTTTCGCAAATGGCTGCCAACTATTTTACCGATGTTGAAATCATTGAACAGCACCATGATCAAAAACTTGACGCGCCAAGCGGAACGGCCTTGAAAACGGCGGAAATGATTTCGGCTGTTCGCGAAGCGAAAACGCAGGGGCACCCGGATGAAAAGGAAATTCTGCCGGGAGCAAGAGGCGCCGATCAAAACGGAATCCGTCTCCACAGCGTTCGTCTGCCGGGATTGATTGCCCATCAGGAAGTGATGTTCGGCGGAGACGGCCAAACCCTGAAAATCCGTCACGATTCATACAATCGCGCATCTTTTATGTCTGGTGTGAAACTGGCTGTTGAACAAGTGATGAAAATCGATCAGCTTGTCTACGGCCTTGAAAATATCATAGAGTAACAAGAAGGGGGAAATCGCTTTGAAAATCGCCTTAATTGCCCATGACCGAAAAAAACAGGATATGATTCAGCTGACGACCGCTTATAAAGACATTTTAAAAAAGCATGAGCTGTTTGCGACAGGAACGACCGGTTTAAAAATCACTGAAGCGACAGGGCTGCCCGTCGTGCGCTTTCAATCGGGGCCGCTTGGCGGTGACCAGCAGATCGGCGCTTTGATCGCGAAAAATGACATCGATCTTGTGATTTTTCTGAGAGACCCGCTGACGGCCCAGCCGCACGAACCTGACGTGTCAGCGCTTATCCGCTTGTCTGACGTTTATGCCATTCCGCTCGCCACCAACATGGGAACTGCGGAAATCTTGATCCGTTCTGTCGAGGAAGGCGCGTTTGAGTTCAGAAACATTGTCCACGGCAGGGATCGCGATGCTTGATATACTTGCTTTCGGTGCACACAGCGATGATGTAGAAATCGGCATGGGAGGAACCATTGCCAAATATACTAAAAAAGGCTTTCAAATTGGAATCTGCGATTTAACCCAGGCTGAACTGTCTTCAAACGGAACAGTCGAAACGAGAAAAAGCGAAGCGGCGCTGGCGGCCGAAATTCTCGGCGCCAGTCCGCGGATTTCCCTCACGCTGCCGGACAGGGGGCTGTTTCCCAGCCAGGCGGCGATCAGGGACGTTGTTGCCGTCATTCGGAAACATAAACCGAAGCTTGTCTTTGTCCCTTATCCAAAGGACCGGCATCCCGATCACGGGCACGCAGCGGAAATCGTCGAAGAAGCGGTCTTTTCCGCTGGTATACATAAATACGAAGATGCAGAAAAACAGCCGGCCCATAAAGTCCAAAACGTGTACTACTATATGATCAACGGTTTTCACAAACCTGAGTTTGTCATCGACATTTCTGAAACGATCAATCAAAAAAAGGATGGCCTTGCTGCTTATCAGAGCCAGTTCACCCGTTCCCGGCAGTCGGTTGAAACACCGCTGACAAACGGATATATTGAAACGGTCGAAGCCAGGGAAAAGCTTTTGGGAAAAGAGGTCGGCGTCGCATACGCGGAAGGGTTTTTTTCAAAGCGGACTCTTCTGTTAAACAACGATTTATTTGGGGGCGGATGATGAAACAGTTAAAAATCGGAATCACATGTTATCCGAGTGTCGGCGGATCAGGAATTATCGCCACCGAGCTCGGCAAGCTGCTTGCGGAAAAAGGACATGAAATTCATTTTATTACATCAAGTGTTCCGTACAGGCTCAATAAAGTGTATTCCAACATCTATTTTCACGAAGTCGAAGTCAATCAATATGCCGTTTTTAAGTACCCGCCGTATGATTTGGCTTTGGCCAGCAAAATGGCGGAGGTGGCAAAGCGGGAACAGCTTGATGTTCTGCATGCCCACTACGCGGTGCCTCACGCGATTTCCGCTTTTTTAGCGAAGCAAATGCTGAACGGAAACATTAAAACGGTCACAACGCTGCACGGCACAGATATAACCGTGCTCGGCTATGATCCGTCTTTAAAAGACCTGATCAAGTTTGCGATCGAATCGTCTGACCGCGTTACCGCGGTTTCTTCGGCTCTTGCCGCGCAAACGTATGATTTGATCAAACCGAACAAAAAAATTGAAACGATCTATAATTTTGTGGATGAGCGCGTGTATTTAAAAAAACAGGAGCATCATTCGCTGAAAGAGCAGTACGGCATTGCACCTGATGAAAAAGTGATCATCCACGTATCCAATTTCAGACAGGTGAAGCGCGTACAGGATGTCATCCATGTATTCAGCCGCATTGTCAAACAAATGAAATCGAAGCTGATTCTCGTCGGCGACGGGCCGGAAATGACCGTGATCTGCCAGCTTGTCAGACAGCTCGGATTAAAAGACGACGTTCTTTTCCTTGGCAAACAAGACAGCGTAGAAGAGCTTTACGCCATCAGCGATTTAAAGCTGCTTTTGTCCGAGAAGGAAAGCTTCGGTTTAGTGCTGCTTGAAGCGATGGCCTGCGGCGTTCCGTGCATCGGCACAAATATCGGGGGGATTCCCGAGGTGATCAAAAACGGAGTATCCGGTTACTTGGTCGATGTCGGAGATATTGAAGGTGCAGCTAGTAAGGCGCTTCATTTACTGACTGATGAAAGCCTGCAGCGCCAGTTTGCGGAAGCGGCGCTGCAAAGCATCAAGGAACGCTTTTCTTCCAACAAAATCATCGCGCAATATGAAGAAATTTATCAACAATTAACAGACTGGGAGTGTGACAATGGAGGATCTCTTTTTGAAGGCTCTTCCTCTCCTTCGTGAGCTGAAAAAACACGGCTGGCAGGCCTACTTTGTAGGCGGAGCCGTCAGGGATGCCCAAATGAACAGAGATGTCGGCGATATTGATATCGCTACAGATGCATCCCCGGAAGAAATCGAAGCCATTTTTCCGAAAACCGTTGATGTCGGAAAGGAACACGGAACCATCATCGTCCTCTTTGAGGGAGAATCCTACGAGGTGACGACCTTTCGCGCAGAGCTTGAATATGAGGATTACAGAAGGCCGAGCGGCGTTCAGTTTATCAAATCGCTGAAGGAAGACCTGAAGAGGCGGGATCTGACGATTAATGCGATGGCGATGGATGAAGAAGGCAGACTGATCGACTATTTCGGCGGGCTCCGCGACATACGGGAAAGATTGATTCAAACGGTCGGCGACCCGGCGGAGCGTTTTCACGAAGATGCGCTTCGCATGCTGCGGGCGCTCCGTTTTATGAGTCAGCTCGAGTTTGAGCTTTCTCCAAATACAAAAAAAGCGATTTGCGAAAACCGTCCGCTCCTGGCCCATATTTCTACAGAGCGGAAAACGGTTGAATTCGAAAAACTTTTAAAAGGAAAAGCAGCAGGCCGGGCTCTGGAAGCAGCGGCTGAAACAGGGCTTTACAAGGAGCTTCCGGGGCTGGACGGCAAAAAGGAGCGCGTTCTGGCTGCCCGAGCTTTTCCTTTTTATCAACTTCAAAAAAGTGCCGATATATGGGCGGCTTTCATTCACATGATATCGATCAATCCCGCTGAAGCGCACCGGTTTTTAAAAGGGTGGAAGCTTCCGGGGAAAGTCATCAGACAGGCGCTCCATACGGCTGAACGGATCGATCAAAAATGGGATGCCGTCTCGATGTATGAGGCGGGGGAAGAGACGCTGCTGGCCGCATCTGCCATTCGCAGCTTGAGGGACAAGCAGGCAATCGATGAAGAGCAGCTGGCTGAAATCAGACAGTCGTACCAGGCGCTTCCGATTAAAAGCCTGAAAGACCTGGCGGTATCTGGAAGCGATCTGCTGAATTTCAGAAAGAAGCCGGCCGGAAAATGGGTGTCCGATGATTTGAAACGGATTGAGCGGGCCGTGTTAAACGGGGAGCTTGCCAATCAAAAAAAAGCCATAGAGGAGTGGCTGGATTCATGCAGTCAAATTTAAGAAAGAAACTCATTCAATTGTTTACCGAGGCAGACGGCGAATTCATTTCTGGCCAGAAAATCAGCGAAGAGCTCGGATGCTCAAGAACCGCCGTTTGGAAGCATATCGAAGATCTGAGAAAATCGGGATATGAACTTGAAGCGGTCCGAAAGCTCGGCTATAAAATGATAAAAAAACCCGACAAGATCACTGAAGATGAAATCAGGCTCGGGTTAAAAACGAAAAAAATGGGACAGACGATCCATTTTCAGGATGTCGTTTCATCAACTCAAAAAATCGCCCACGAACTTGCAAACAACGGTGCGCCCGAAGGAACGATCATCGTTGCCGACAAGCAGACTGAAGGAAGAGGAAGAATGGCGAGAGCATGGCATTCCCCGGAAGGAAACGGCATTTGGATGAGCATCATTTTAAGGCCTGAAATTCCCGTGCAAAAAACGCCGCAGCTGACGCTTTTAGCCGCTGTAGCGATCGTTCAGGCAATCGAAGAGCAAACCGGCATCGCAGCCGAAATTAAATGGCCGAACGATATTTTGATCAACGGCAAAAAAGTGGTCGGGATCTTAACGGAACTGCAGGCGGAAGCTGATCAGGTCCATTCCGTTATTGTCGGAACGGGGATCAACGTCAATCAGCTTGCAGCCGACTTTCCGGAGGAATTACAAGAAACAGCGACAAGCCTTCGTCTCGCAAGCGGTGAAAAAATCGACAGAGCGGCTTTGGTCCAAACAATAATGTCGACGTTTGAAAAAAGGTATGAAGACTATCTCGCCTACGGTTTTGAACCGATCAAGCTTTTGTGGGAAAGCTATGCTTTGACCCTGAACCGCGAATTGACGGCCCGGACGCTGAACGGAACGTTTCACGGCAAAGCGCTCGGAATCGACGAAGAAGGCGTATTGATCCTGGAAACGAGTGACGGCATCAAAAAAATATACTCCGCTGATATCGATATTAATCCGTCATAGTTGGAACGATCCATGCGTTTTTGGTATACTTCGGATGGGCAGTATCCTCTGGGAACTGCACCTGGAAAGCATGCAACTTATAAAAAAACAGTCTGCCTTGATCCAAAAAGGACTGGGACAGAGGGATGATTCTTGCCGAACACGGACGATACGAAATCCTTCTCCTTGCCGGAAGGTTTTTTTGCTGTCCGAAAAGATGCAGATGCAAGCACGGCAGCTCATCTCCTCTGAAAAAGAGGAGGAGAAAACATGAAGACAAAAACTGACTTTCTAAAAATGAAACAAGAGGGAGAGCCGATCGTCATGCTGACTGCCTACGATTATCCGGCGGCAAAGCTTGCCGAACAGGCCGGCGTCGATATGATCCTTGTCGGCGATTCACTCGGCATGGTTGTACTCGGCCTTGACTCGACCGTATCTGTTACGGTTGCTGATATGATCCACCATACAAAAGCTGTCAAACGCGGGGCAAAAGATACGTTTGTTGTGACGGATATGCCTTTTATGTCATATCACTGCTCTTTGGAAAGCGCTCTGAAAAATGCCGCGGCGATCGTTCAAGAAAGCGGGGCAGATGCTTTGAAGCTTGAAGGCGGCGACGGTGTGTTTGAGACGATCACGGCTTTAACACGCGGCGGAATACCTGTTGTCAGCCATTTAGGCTTGACTCCTCAATCCGTCGGTGTTTTGGGAGGCTATAAAGTTCAAGGGAAAGATGAAGAAAGCGCCGGCAAGCTGATTGAAGACAGCAGGCGCTGTGAAGAAGCAGGCGCGATGGCGCTCGTTCTGGAATGCGTCCCGGCAGCGCTCGCTGAACGGATTTCAAAGGAGCTCACAATTCCTGTCATCGGCATTGGAGCAGGTGCTGGCACGGACGGACAGGTTCTCGTTTACCACGATGTTGTCGGACACGGAGTAAGCCGGACGCCTAAATTTGTCAAGCAGTATGCACAAATCGACCAGCCGCTTGAACAAGCGCTTCGGGGATATGTTGAGGATGTCAGAAGCCGCGTGTTTCCTGAAGATGCTCATTCGTTCCGTATCGATCAGCAAGTTCTTGAAGGATTATACGGAGGGAAATAGGCATGATTCAGATCTATACAGCAAAAGATATACAAAACTTAACGAAAAATTACCGCAAGGAAGGCAAAACCATCGGTTTTGTGCCGACAATGGGCTTCCTTCATGAAGGTCATATGTCGCTAGTAGAAAAAGCGCGAAAAGACAACGATATTGTCGTGATGAGCATTTTTGTCAATCCTATGCAGTTCGGTCCGGGAGAAGACTATGAAGCGTATCCGAGAGATATTGAAAGAGACCGTCAGCTTGCGGCCGGCTCAGGAGTGGACGTCTTGTTCACTCCTGAGCCTGAAGAAATGTACGGCCAGGAGCCGACGGTTACCGCAAGCGTGAAAAAGCGGACGGATGTCCTTTGCGGCCGTTCAAGAGAAGGGCATTTCGACGGTGTCGCAACAGTGCTCACAAAGCTGTTCAATCTCACGTCTCCGACAAGGGTTTATTTCGGCATGAAGGATGCCCAGCAGGTTGCCGTCGTCGACGGGCTGATCAACGACTTTTTCATGGATATCGAGCTGATCCCTGTCGAAACAAAACGGGAAGAAGACGGGCTTGCCAAAAGCTCAAGAAATGTCAATCTGCGAGCTGAAGAACGGCAGGAAGCAACCGCTCTTTACCGAGCTCTTCAGCGCGGCGCCGAGCTGATCCGCAATGGAGAGAGAGACCCGGAGGCCGTTAAGCGGGAGATTCGGAGCATTCTGGAAAAAACGAGTGGTGTTATTGATTATGCCGATATTTATTCATATCCCGATCTGGAGATCAGGGATCCATTGACTGGAAAAGTCATCATAGCGGTTGCCGTTCAGTTTTCCAAAGCCCGCTTAATTGACAATATCATCGTCGATATCCCGGCAGATCAAAAGGAGGATTTGTGATGTACCGTACGTTAATGAGCGCAAAACTTCACAGAGCGAGAGTGACGGAAGCCAATTTGAACTACGTCGGCAGCGTGACAATTGATGAAGATTTGCTGGATGCTGTCGGAATGATGGCAAATGAAAAAGTGCAAATTGTGAATAATAATAACGGGGCCCGGCTGGAAACGTACATTATTCCCGGTGAAAGGGGCAGCGGCGTCGTTTGTTTAAACGGAGCTGCCGCCCGCCTTGTCCAGGTTGGAGATGTCGTCATCATCGTGTCTTATGCGATGATGTCTGAAGAGGAAGCAAAGACCCATAAGCCGAAGGTTGCCGTTTTGAACGAGAGAAACGAAATCGAGGAAATGCTGGGTCAGGAGCCAGCCCGTACCATTCTGTAGCCCCCTTGCCTTTAGGGGGCTTTCATATCGTTTGGAAAGAGCGAAAGAGAAGAAGCCGGTTTTGAAGCTTTTCCCCCGCGCCTTTTTAAAACGTGTTACACTTTTGTCGAAGGTATCGAAATTGAGGTGTCCATTGAATGAACAATCAACGATATGTGGTCATTGATGTGGAAACGACAGGGAATTCGCCGAAAAAAGGCGACAGAATCATTCAAATTGCAGCGGTTGTGATTGAAAATGGACAGATAACCGAACGTTTCTCCAAATATGTGAATCCCAATCAGCCGATTCCCGCTTTTATTGAGCAGCTGACGGGCATTTCGAATGAAATGGTTGAAAATGAAGAACCATTTTCGGCGATTGCCGAAGATATTTTTGAGCTGCTTCATGACAGCTGTTTTATCGCTCATAACATTCATTTTGATCTTGCTTTTGTCAAGCATGAGCTGCAGCTGGCCGGCTTTGGTGAGATTGAATGCAGCGTTCTCGATACGGTGGAGCTTTCGAGAATCGTCTTTCCGGGTTTTGACGGCTATAAATTGACAGAGCTGAGCGAAGAGCTTCAGATTCGCCATGAAAACCCGCACAGGGCTGACAGCGATGCGGAAGTGACCGCTTTGATCTTTTTACATATGATGGACAGACTGAAAAGGCTGCCGATTCCCGTTTTGAAATCTATCAGACGTCTATCCTGGCATTTGATCAGCGACGCGCAGGAGCTTTTTGACGGCTTGATTGCTGAAAAAGGCGCCGATGCTGAACTTGAGGCCGGCTTTACGAAGGTCGGTTCTTTTGTGATCAGGACTCCTGAAGTCGAGGATGAAGAGGCCGGCCATAAGAGCCGGGTTCCGCAGACAGAGCCGCTCATTTGGGAAAGAGACGGCGGGCTTTCTTCATTGGACGACCGGTTTGACAAGAGAGAAGGTCAGACAAAAATGATGCGGGAGGTCTGGACCGCTTTTCAAAATCATGAGCATGCGTTAATAGAAGCCGCTACTGGAATCGGAAAATCGCTCGGATATCTCGTGCCGGCTGCAATTCACGCCAAGCAAACAGGCAAACCGGTCGTGATCAGCACATATACGACATTGCTTCAGCAGCAAATGATAAACCGCGATATCCCGCTTTTGGAAAAGATTTTTCCATTTCCGGTAAAAGCCGCGGTTTTAAAGGGCCGCTCCCATTACTTATCCATTCGCAAGTTCAAGCATATTTTACAGGAAGATGATGACAATTATGATAGCGTCCTAGCAAAAGCGCAGATTCTCGTCTGGCTGACAGACACGGAAACGGGCGATTTATCCGAAATTAATCTCCCGTCAGGCGGAAAGCTTTTATGGGACAGACTGGCATATGATTCGCATTCATATGCAGAAAGCAGCAACATGAGGAAATTGTGTTTTTATGAAAGAGCCAAAGCGAGGGCCCAGAAGGCTGATATGATCATTACCAATCATGCGCTTCTGTTGACTGACGAAACCAATCAGCGAATCCATACCGGAGATGCCGATATGTTCATTATTGATGAAGCCCATCATTTTGAGCGCGCGGCGGGCGAGCAGTATGGAGCTAGAGCAGACTATGTCTTTCTCCACAAAAGATTGATGAGGCTCGGCACCCTCAAGCAGAGGGGTATTTTGAAAAAAGCCGAACGGCTCTACCGGTCGGCAGGCATTTCATCAGAATCCTTTTTCCAAATGGACGAATGGCTCGCTCAGCTTCTTGAAGAAAGCGATCTATTCTTTACGGCTGTTCATTCTTTTGTCAAGAGGAGGAAACCAAGAAACGATCTAAACCGTCTCTTATATAAGATCGGCGAAACCGGTGAAAGCAGAGCATGGAGCAGGCTTGAAGAAGGCGCACGAAGACTGTGTTCCATGCTGTATGACATGCATCGGCTGTTTATGGATCAAAAGAAAAGCCTCGCTGAAAAACAGGCTTCTTTCACAAGCCGTCAGGCGTTTTTGTTAGAGGAATACGATTCGTGCATGAACGACCTTGAAGAATATCGAAAGACGCTCGGCCGCTTGATGTTTGACCCTGTTGAAGATGAGGTCGTCTGGATTGAAATTGACGCGAAGGGCGCAAAAAACGCCGCTGCTATTTACGCTCAGCCGCTTGATACAAGCGAAATTCTGGCCGACCGGTTTTTCACCGAGAAAAAAAGCGTTGTCCTCACATCGGGGACGCTTGTCGTCGAGAACTCTTTTGACTATATGATCAAAAAGCTTGGTTTAAGCGATTTCTATCCGAGGACCTTGCAAATCGAGTCGCCTTTTTCTTATGATAAACATATGAATATCATGATTCCGACGGATGTCAGCCCGATTCAAAACGATCCGGGAGACTATATTCAGGATGTCTCGCGTTACGTCAAGGCGCTTGCAAAACAGAAAGATGCCAAAGTGCTCGTCCTGTTTACGTCTCATGATATGCTGGGAGACGTCTACCATACATTGAAAAATGAGGAAGACTTTCCTTGCCAGCTCCTTGCACAGGGGATTTCCGGCGGAAGTCCCGTTAAGGTCATGAAGTTGTTTAAATCGTATCCTCATGCGGTTCTTCTCGGAACGAACCATTTTTGGGAGGGCGTTGACTTTCCGGGTGATGAGCTGACGACGCTGATCATCGCAAGGCTTCCGTTCAGACCGCCTGACCATCCGGTTGAATCAGCAAAGTGCGACCGGGCAAAGAGAAGGGGAGAAAGTCCGTTTCAAGCGGTATCTCTGCCGGAAGCTGTCCTGGCCTTCAGGCAGGGAATCGGCAGGCTGCTCCGCTCAGAGAAAGACAGCGGAACGGTCGTTATTCTTGACCGCCGCATCCGAACCTCTTCCTACGGCACGGTGTTTATGAAGGCTCTGCCCCCTGCAAAAGTCATGGAGCCTACTTTCCTTGAGCTTGAAGCCTACATAGCCGGGAAAAACGGCTAAAAGCCGCATAAAGCGGCTCTTAAATGGTGTGGATTAAGGTTTTATTTTTTAGGCTGTTTATTTAAACGGATATCCCGTTGTAACAACTAGTATGGCTTTTGCTACAAAGAGTATGAATTACAATTATTGTTTCGTTCGGAGGTATTTGAAAAATGGAAAACAAAATCGAAATTCTATCTACTGTAAGCGTCGAGCACTCAGAAGACCTGTATAAAATCGTTGATCTTTTGAACCGTACGCTCAAACGCGATGATCTCATGTTCGGCCTCGCTCTCGATGAAGAAGACCAAAAACAGGCCATTTTTACGATTTATCGTACTTAGGAGCAGAAAATGGGCAAAAAAACATTAATTTTCATACTGATATTTGGTATTATCTTTTTAACAGCACTTCTTGCGGGAGCGAATGTCTACCGTACGGCAATGGATCAGAAAGAAAACGGCCACGAGCAGGCTGCCGAAACAGCCAGGCAGGAAGCCGGCTTAAAACAAGTTGACAGCGTGGAGACGTTTGTCGGTAAAGAAAAGCAGTACATTGTTACAGGGGCAGACAAAAAAGGCGACAAAATGTATGTTTGGGTGCCTGCTGACAAAAAGCAGAAAACGCTTTACAAAAAAGCATCAGCCGGCATTACCGGCCGCCAGGCTGCAAAAGCTGTTCAGGATGAGGGCCTGATGTCTGAGCTTAAAGAGGTGCACCTTGCAAGGGAAGGCAATGTTCTATTGTGGGAAGTTACATACTTAAATAAAGATGGGCAGTACAGTTTAAGCTATGTGGACTTTATAAACGGAAAAATTCACAAAAATATTACGCCTTAGACGAAACAGGGGGAAATCGAGTTGAATCTAGCTAAAAGAGTATCAGCGTTAACACCATCTGCAACATTGGCAATCACTGCAAAAGCAAAAGAATTAAAAGCGGCAGGGCACGACGTCATCGGTCTTGGGGCAGGTGAGCCGGATTTTAATACGCCTGAGCACATCATTGAAGCGGCTGTCCGTTCGATGAACGAAGGACATACCAAATACACGCCTTCCGGCGGTCTTGCGGCGCTGAAAGACAGCATCCGCGATAAATTCAAGCGCGATCAGGGAATTGAATACAGCCAATCGGAAGTTATTGTGTGCACAGGTGCAAAGCATGCTCTTTACACCCTATTTCAAGTGCTCCTCGACGAAGGGGACGAAGTGATTATTCCGACTCCGTACTGGGTCAGCTATCCTGAACAAGTCAAGCTTGCAGGCGGCAAACCTGTGTTTGTGGAAGGCCTTGAGGAAAACAGCTTCAAGATTTCTCCGGAGCAGCTCGAAAAAGCCGTCACAGAAAAAACGAAGGCTGTGATCATCAATTCCCCAAGCAATCCGACAGGGATGATGTATACGGAAGAAGAGCTCAAAGCTCTCGGTGAAGTATGCCTTCGACGCAACGTTTTAATCGTATCTGATGAAATATATGAAAAGCTGATTTACGGCGGAAAAAAACATGTATCCATTGCACAGCTTTCTCCAGAACTTAAAAACCAAACCGTGATCATCAACGGGGTTTCCAAGTCACACAGCATGACCGGCTGGAGAATCGGTTATGCAGCAGGCAGCGAACCGATCATTAAAGCGATGACGAACCTAGCCAGCCACAGCACGTCAAATCCGACATCTGTCGCTCAATATGGAGCCATTGCCGCTTACAATGGGCCAAACGAGCCTGTTGAGGAGATGAGAAAAGCTTTTGAAGAACGGCTGAACAAGGTGTATGAACTGCTTGTTGACATTCCGGGATTAACATGCCTGAAGCCTGAAGGAGCCTTCTACTTGTTCCCGAATGCAAAAAAAGCGGCAGAATCGTGCGGCTTTTCAAGCGTTGATGAATTCGCCGAAGCGCTTTTGGAAGAAGAAAAGGTTGCGATCGTTCCTGGTTCAGGGTTCGGCGCACCGGACAACATCCGTCTGTCGTATGCGACATCCCTGTCACTTTTGGAAGAAGCGGTTGAACGCATCCGCCGCTTTGTCGTGAATCGCAGCCGCTAGAAATTAAAAAGCGTCCGCAGGCGGACGCTTTTTTCATGCACACAACCTGCATTGACCTGATCGATTTAAAAAAGGTATAATATACGTTATGGACGTCAGAAAGAATGATGGCTTGACCGAATTCTTTCGTGTTTTGGAGGGAAACGATAGTGAAAACAACAATAAACCAAGTGTACAAGCATGTTGGTGAAGAAGTAACAATCGGCGCTTGGATCGCCAACAAACGTTCAAGCGGCAAAATTGCGTTTTTGCAGCTTAGAGACGGGACAGGCTTTATCCAAGGAGTCGTCGTCAAAGCGGAAGTGGACGAAGAAACATTTCAAACCGCTAAGTCTGTAACACAGGAAACATCATTATATGTAAAAGGCGTCGTCAAAGAAGACGAGCGTTCGCCTCTCGGCTACGAGCTTGCTGTGACGTCGCTTGAAGTCATCCATGAAGCGACAGATTATCCGATTACACCTAAAGAACACGGAACAGAATTTTTGATGGATCACAGACATTTGTGGCTCCGTTCAAAACGGCAGCATGCAACGATGAAAATCCGCAACGAGATTATTCGCGCTACATACGAATTTTTCAATAAGGAAGGCTTTGTTAAAGTCGATCCTCCGATTTTGACGGGAAGCGCACCCGAAGGAACGACAGAGCTTTTTGCGACAAAGTATTTTGACGAAGATGCCTACCTTTCGCAAAGCGGCCAGCTTTACATGGAAGCTGCTGCAATGGCTTTAGGAAAAGTCTTTTCATTCGGACCGACTTTCAGAGCTGAGAAATCAAAAACGAAGCGCCATCTGATCGAATTCTGGATGATCGAGCCGGAAATGGCTTTTGTCGAATTCAACGAAAACCTTGAAGTTCAAGAGAACTATGTCTCTTTTATCGTCCAAAGCGTGCTTGAAAACTGCAAAATAGAACTGAATACGCTCGGCAGAGACACTTCCAAGCTGGAGCTTATCAAAGCGCCTTTCCCAAGAATCACGTATGATGAAGCAATTCAGTTCTTAAAAGAGAAAGGCTTTGACGATATTGAATGGGGCGATGACTTCGGCGCTCCTCACGAAACGGCGATTGCTGAAAGCTATGACAAGCCGGTATTTATTACACACTATCCGACATCATTAAAGCCGTTTTATATGCAGCCTGCACCTGACAGGGAAGATGTCGTATTGTGCGCTGACTTGATTGCGCCTGAAGGCTACGGCGAGATTATCGGCGGATCTGAACGGATTCATGATCTCGAGCTTCTCGAAGCGCGCCTGAAAGAGCACGGTTTAGAATCGGACGCTTATCAATGGTATGCAGAGCTGAGAAAATACGGCTCAGTTCCGCATTCAGGGTTCGGACTCGGACTTGAACGGACGGTTGCCTGGATCTGCGGCTCTCCGCACGTCCGCGAAACGATTCCGTTCCCAAGACTGTTAAATCGCTTATATCCTTAAGAAAAAAGTCTCCTGATTGCAGGAGACTTTTTCACAGTCATCCATGATATACTGGAAGGTAAGAGGTGTATCGAATGAAAAAACAGCACTTTATTAAGATGCAGGATATGGGAGCTGTCACCATTCCGAATCTGCTCTTTATGAACTATCGGGAGCTTGGCTTAAACGAGACAGAATTCATGCTGCTCTTAAACATTAAAATGCATGTTGAAAGAGGTTCTTTTTTTCCGACGCCGGAGGAATTAAGCAAGACGATGTCGATTGAAACCGAAGAATGCATGAATATGCTGAGAATGTTCATTCAAAAAGGCTTCATCTATATAGAAGAATGCGAAGACCAGAACGGCATTAAATTTGAAAAATATTCGCTCGAACCTCTCTGGGGCAAGCTGTTTGAGCTTTTAGAAATGGCCGAGCAGAAAAAACTCGCCGAACAGAATGAAGGCGAACAGAAGAGCCTTTATACAATCTTTGAAGAAGAGTTTGCACGACCGCTTTCTCCGCTGGAATGCGAGACGCTCAGCATCTGGCTTGACCAGGATCATCACGATGCACAGCTGATCAAACAAGCTCTCAAAGAAGCCGTCATATCAGGAAAATTAAATTTCCGCTACATTGACCGGATTCTGTTTGAGTGGAAGAAAAACGGCGTTTCAACAGTCGAACAAGCCGTAAACTACAGCCAAAGATTCAGGCGGAAGACCGCTCCGCGGCAAAATGAGCAAAAGGAGTATACAAGACAGGTTCCTTTTTACAATTGGCTTGAACAATAAAGTGAAAGGTGAAGACATGCTAACAAAAAAACAGATCGAGTTTTGTTTAGACACAATCGGTGAAATGTTTCCGGATGCAGAGTGCGAATTAGTCCATGACAATCCGTTTGAACTTGTCATCGCTGTCGCTTTATCGGCCCAGTGCACAGACGCGCTTGTCAATAAAGTGACGAAAACGCTTTTCCAAAAATACAAAAAACCTGAAGATTATCTTGCAGTTCCGCTTGAAGAGCTGCAGCAGGACATCAAATCGATCGGCTTATACCGCAACAAAGCTAAAAATATTCAAAAGCTGTGCAAAATGCTTCTGGAAGACTACGGAGGTGAAGTGCCGAGAGACCGCGATGAGCTGGTGAAACTTCCGGGTGTCGGAAGAAAGACCGCTAATGTCGTCGTTTCCGTGGCATTCGGCGTTCCTGCCATTGCCGTCGACACCCATGTGGAAAGAGTTTCAAAAAGGCTCGGCATTTGCAGATGGAAGGATTCGGTCATGGAAGTTGAAAAGACGCTGATGAAAAAAGTGCCTGAATCAGAGTGGTCCGTCACTCATCACCGCTTGATTTTTTTCGGCCGCTATCACTGTAAGGCGCAAAGACCGAAATGCGAAGAATGCCCGTTGTTTTCTCTGTGCAGGGAAGGGCAAAAACGATATAAAAAAGGGCTGGTGAAGCTGCTGTGACAAGCGTTTCACTGTTGGACGAATACGAAAAAACGCTGCGGAAGAAAAGGCCGGAATCCGGCGAAAGGCTTGCGGTACTTTCTGAAAATCCGCTCTGCTATGATTTTTTTCAAGACGCAGGAGAGGACAAGCCTTGGGAGCATGCGGAAGAATGGGTCCCGCTTCTGTTTGCAGAATGGGAACGCACAAAAGAAAAGCTTCTGCCCGTCTTTAAAACGAGAAAATCAAGGTGCAGCCAGGATGACATGCTCAACGGGGTGTGCTGCTTGATCGCAAGCCTCCACTGGACGATGGGGGAGCCTGTCAAAAGTCTCAACTGGGAGATCATCACCCGGAAGGATTTTGGAGCAAAGCCGATGAACTGGACGGAACGGCTCGAGTTCATCCTGCTGAAACCGACGCAGTACCATTGTTTTATCCAGCTTGACGAATTGTTTACGGAAATGAAAAAGCAATTTTATAAATATGTTGCCATGAATCATAAAAAAGCCACTCACTAAATTGTGAGTGGCTTTTTTGATCAATTGGTGCCGGTTGATTGACCGTTGGAATTTGTTTGTTGATCACCTGTGTTGGCGC
The DNA here is from genome assembly GCF_037969865.1 of Bacillus sp. FSL R7-0646. Classification (NCBI taxonomy): domain Bacteria; kingdom Bacillati; phylum Bacillota; class Bacilli; order Caryophanales; family Bacillaceae; genus Bacillus; species Bacillus sp. FSL R7-0646. The sequence continues at coordinate 2,288,494 of NZ_CP150217.1, read as the reverse complement.
CTTGATCCGGATTTTTGTTTTTGTCTTTATCTTTATCTTTATTTTGATCGTTGTCTTGATCATCGGCGTCATCATCTTTTCTGCCGTTGTTTTGGTCTGAATTTCCCGGATTTTGATTGTTTTGATCGGAATTTCCTGGATTTTGATCATTCGGCTGATTTGAATTGCCGTTATTTTGTTTGTCTTTGTCCTGATCATCATCAGCATCCTGCTTCTTCTCGTCATCGTCTTTCTTTTCATCGTCCGTTTTTGACTCATCCTCATCAGCCGCGTTGACTTTAAGCGTTACAGAAGCAGGGTCGCTTTCACCATCTTCGGTAACGGCAGTGACTTGGAATCTGTAGACGGATCCTTCTTTTGCATTCGGTATGACGGCTTCTTTCGCACTGCTGTTTTGAATTTCGCTGTATCCGCCTCCGTCAACAGACTGTTTGACTTTAAAGGATACATCACCGTCTCCGGAATATGACCATGAAAGCTTAATGCTCTTTGATGCTTCATCATACTCTGCGCTCAAACCTGACGGCTTGTCGGCATCTTCTTTTTCTTCATATTTTTTCGAAACGGTCGTCGGCTGTGTGCCTTTTACAAAGTACTCAGTGACTTTTTTATCGCTAGGCGTGTTGCTGCTGGCGAGCACCGGCGGGTTCGAGCCTTTTAGAACGGTCGCTTCAACGACGCTGTCAGGCTTTTCAAATGAGCCGCTGCCGTTGTCCACCTTGGCAATCAGTTTTTTGAATAGGAGCTTGGCGACTTGCTGTTCGCTCTGGCTCAGCGAATTAAAGCCTTCTTTACCGGTCCAGACCGCTGCGGTATATTGCGGCGTATAGCCGACGAACCATGAATCTCTCGCTCCGTTTCGATTTATGCCGTGTTTTCTAATGTCGTCCTCGGTAAAGTTCGTCGTACCCGTTTTACCTGCTACAGTGACGCCGGGGACTTGAGCCGCTGTTCCTGTTCCTCGCTGAACAGCGCTTTTCAGCATATCCGTTATCATAAATGCGGTATAATCGCTCATGGCAGCCTTTGATTCAGGCGTCAAATCAAGCTTAGTGCCGTCATTGAATTCCACCGCGGTAACAGTATGCGGCTCATTGTAGTAGCCGTTGTTGCCGAAGGCGCTGTACGCTCCGGCCATTTGCAGAGGCGACACACCATTTCCGAAGCCGCCGATTGCATAAGCTTCCACTAAGTCATCTGAATTTATGTTAAGGCCAAGGTTGCCTGCAAATTTTACAATATTGTCTTTGCCGGCTGCCTGGAACGCTTTTAAAGCCGGGATGTTTCGAGAATCGACCAGCGCCTCTCTCATCGATATCCAGCCTCTGTAGCTTCTGTCATAGTTGTTAATCGGATCTCCAGTTGAATACGTGTATGCTTCATCTTTAATCTGTTCATACGTCGACCATTTCTTGTTCTCAATGACAGGGCCGTAGTCAAGGATTGGCTTAATCGTTGAACCGGGTTGACGTTTAGTATCTACTGCATAGTTAAAGTCGCCTGCTTTCCGGTCGCGTCCGCCGCCGAGCGCGCGGATCTCTCCGGTTTTCGTATCGAGCAGGGTGAGGCCGGCCTGCATTTTTTCGGTATACTGAATAGAATCGCCGTCCATCAGCTCATCCACATAATCCTGTGCGTCTGTATCAATCGTCGTGTAAATCTTCAGTCCGTCCGTTCCCGGAGTGACGTTCGCTTTTTCTTTCACTTCGGCGACGGCCTGCTCGATAAACGCGCTGTATTTGTTGGACGTTGTTTTTGCGTACTCTTTCGGAGATACAAGGCCTTTTGTGACGGCTACTTTTTTCGCTTTGTTGTACTCTGCGTCAGAGATAAAGCCGTGTTTATTCATCAGGCTCAGCACGACATTGCGCCGTTTCTCGGCTTTTTCCGGATGTTTGATCGGGTTGTAGTTATTCGGGCTTTGCGGCATGCCGGCAAGCGTTGCGGCCTGCTCGACCGTTAAGTCGTTTAGATCTGTAACCCCGTAGAACTGCTCAGCCGCTTTTCCGACACCGTAGGCCTGCGGCGAGAAGTAAATCCGATTTAAATACATTTCAAGAATTTCGTCTTTTGAGTATTTTCTTTCCAGCTGGAAAGACAGCCAGACTTCCTGGACTTTCCGTTTCAGCGTTTTTTCATGTGACAGAAGGGAGTTTTTGACGACCTGCTGTGTGATCGTACTTCCGCCTTCAGAACCGAATCCGCCTTCGAAGTTTGCCAGAAGCGCTCCTCCGATCCGGATCGGGTCGACGCCGTGGTGGTCATAGAAACGGGCGTCTTCCGTTGCAAGAAATGCGTTTTTGACGGAATCCGGGATGTCTTTAATCGACACGTACGTCCGTTTTTCCGAACCGATTTCGGCGATTTCTTTTCCGTTTTTGTCATAGATGGTAGAAGAGTACGGTGTCTTCAGTTTTGCTTCATCAAGGGACGGCGAGTCCGCTACCATCACCGCAAAAGTGACGCCCCCGGCAATCAAGCCGATAACACCGATGATTAAAATGGATAAAAGAATTTTCTTAAACAATCCTGCTTTTTTCTTTTTCTTGGGTTTAGAATGAGTATTAGACCTGCTTTTGCCCTGCTGGGCTTTTCGCCGTTCCTGGCGGCTGTTAAATTGATCTGACATAACATCTCAACCTTTCGTAGTTAAACCTTTCCGCTCACATGACTTTAAAATCATAATTTATGATGGCGAAAAATACAACTGATCAATAATCTTAATATAATCAATTCTTGGCGAGTATCCAAGTGAAATGGGGTGAGCGGCTTCCTGAAGCTCGTCTTTTCGGATCGATTTTCTGCCGTTTTGCTTTTTCCGCTCCCAGAAATAAAATAATTTTTCTGCTTCCAAAAAATAAATTTCTTCAAAAGCGGATATGATAACAAAACAAATGCCGTCTTGCGCCACAACCTGCTTCATATGCTCGATCTGATGATCGTGGAAATTCTGAAGCGGGAACGAGGTTCGGCTCTTTGTTTCTTTCGCTTCAAAATCGATGTAGCGGCCTTTATAAACCCCATTATAATCAGTAGTTGACGACTGCTTGAAATATGCTTCTTTGATAACCGCAGCGCTTCGCTTCGGATAATCGACCTGGACAATCTGTACAGGTGTCGGTTTTTTATGGATGACCGCAATCGAATGAGATTGATAATACATATTCGTTTCATTCAGGTCATCTTCGAGGGTCATGCCGCGATTGGAATACGACGGCTTCTTTTGCAAGGATGAGGCAGCTGTTTTCGGCTGATAGGATTTGCCGTTCGGGTAACGAATCACTTTCTTCATCCTCCTTTTACAAAAAATCTGGATACTAACGGAAGTGGCTGATCTTGCACAACACTTTTTCCGCGGCGGAGCTGACGAGCCGCATTCAAGAGCTGACCGCAAAACTGAACAAGGACAATATCTCACGGACAAATGCCTACAAACGCTACTTTGACCGCCATCCTGAAATCAAGTGGTCGCTTTTGGCTTCATTTGTTTCCCGGAATGCCGGCTGGTCGATGACCGATTTAAAAGGGCGCTTATTCGAGCTCGGACTTACGGCTTTTCAGCAGAAATGGCTGTTTTTAGCGTATGAGAGAGCGAACTGGCTGATCTTTTCAGACGCCTATCCGCAGCTCCTGCTATACCATTGGTCCAAGCAGCTTGGCCAGCCGCTGTTTCATTTGCTCTCCTCATTTGGCGTGTCTTCATTTATGAAAACGGAGTGGGAGCGGTTCTGGCATGAGCGCGATCAAAAGCGGCTCATGTACGCTCTCATTATAAATGAACAAAACACTATCCAAACTCCTATTATACAAAATCCTTTGTTTAAAAAGAATGTTTTTCAGACGATTCCTTTTCAGCTGTGTGAATGGTTTCACTTCAACACGGTCATTTTCCCGACGGTTGAAGGCGTTTTTTACGGTGTGTCTGTCAAACGCTTCACCAGTTTAAAGGAAAGGATCAAGCTCGGCAAGCAATTAAGCGAGCTGCTGTTTTCGCCTGAGCTTTTCCCCGGTTTTTTTCATTTTACATCATGTGTTCCGCATACCGGGTCGCGCTTTGATATGGAGCGCTGGGCAGGGGTTAAAATCAGAACCTCGCCGTTTTTGAGAACGTGTTATCCCGTTGTTGCCCATTCATTAGACGGATTAAAATGCGATTGGTTTCGCGGAGGAAAGAGGGAGGCGATGTTCAAAGATGAAAAACTGCCGAAAACGATCGAAATCACCGATTGGTATTTTCAAAAAAGAAGGCAGCTGCAGGCATTGTTTTCGCTGGAGCATTGGCTGAATAAGAGGTGAAAACAGAAAAAAGCAAGGGTTCTCCTTGCTTTTTAAGTAGACGGGCGGTTAGGTCCGCCTAATTTCTTATCCAGTGTGTCTGTTTGTTTAGCATCTGGTTTTGTTTTCGCAGGTGATTTCTTTTTATTGTTTTCCACAGCGGGCACCTCCTTACCTTTTTAGATTTTGCAAAAAAGCGCTGATCATACCATTTTTCGCAAGATCACTTGTCGAAAGCGGCGCGTTTGGCTGGAAAATGAGTTTCTTTGGCGGTTTGCTTCTAGTTTTGTCAGCTGTGGAGGAGAGAGTGCGCATAAGGGAGAATGCATAGAAGGCCATCAAAAAGGAGGGAAGCAAATGAACGGATTTGCAAGCAAAGACTCGGTCCTTCAAATGCTTTTGGAAACGGAATCAGACATGTCGTCTGCGGAGAAGGCTTTGACAGAAGCCGTACGCCGGACGGAGCAGGAAAAGCAGTCTGCCTGGAACGAACGGCTCGATCTGATTGAAAAAGAGCTGGCAGAACTCAGCTCATGTTTAAACAGCACGTTAATGGGAGTGGAGCCCGGGGTAGAGACGGCTTAAGCCGGATTCGTTGTAACGGCCGTCTTCCTTTGGTACGATAAACCCGAGGTGAAAAAATTGGATACACAATCTCTTCTTATACAGACACAGGATTTAATCCGCCTTGTAAAAGAAGCGGAAGAACGATATAGAAAGGGAAAAGAGGAAGGGACGGAATACGATTTTTTCGAGGTTGTCAAACCTTCTGTCGAGAGGTTCGAACAAACAGTGAAAAGCTGGCTGGCGGAAAGCCTGTCTTATATCAAGGCCAATCGGCCAAAATACATTTACGAAGAACAGCTCAACTCGGTTGAGGAAAATGCGAATGAAATTTTCATGCAGTCCTATTTCTGCAAAATTCATAAAAAACGCTTTAAAGATCTGACGGAATCCGTCCTCTACACGCTCAAAAACGTAGAAGACGATATATTAAAAGAAGACCGGGCCTAATCCCGGTCTTCTCTTTTTATGAGGGCTGTTATTTAGCTGGCGTCCGTATTCATATCATAAGCAGGGTGCTGTGCGCCATTCGCTTCAAGAACTTTCATACTTGTGCGAAATTCGTTTAATGTCAGATGTCCCTGGATATACAAAAACTTAGCGAAATCCATCAGTTTGTTCATGCAGTCTGTCTCATACTGTTTCATCTCGGCAAAACAATTTCTTAAGTATGATACGTTCATATGGTGCATCCCCTCTCCTTTTATATTAATAATATAGTACCATAACAATTCGACTTTTTTCTGTTTTTCAAATATTAAAATTTTCGACACTTTTTGACAAACTTGTGACAGAACCTTTGGAACGAGAAATGCCTCTATATCATACACTTATAAAAAAGGGCTATAGGAGGAGAGGAAAGATGGAAGAGAGGAGATCCGCCGTATATCCTTATTCCGGCCCTGGTGCGCATATTCAAGCCTATCAGCAAAACCATCAGGCCTATCATCCCGTTCAGCCGTACTTCAGCCAGGAAAGCGTTCCGTACGCCCATCCTGCACAGCGGCCGCAGCCATATCAGCAGCCGATTGAGCAGAATTTGGACCCGTTTTCAGTCTATCATCAGCCTGTTCAGCAGCAAATGCAGCCGCTTCCGCCGTTTCAGGGATTTCCTTATCAGCATCCATACCCTTCGCCGCGGCCTAATCTCCATCAGCCGTCACAGTTTCAAAGCTTTCTGTCGCAATTCAAAAAAAAGAACGGGCAGATTGATTTCAGCAAAATGATGGACACCGCAGGCCAGATGGTGAGCACGGTCAATCAGGTCGGAGCGCTTGCCAAAGGGTTTATGGGATTCTTCAAATAAAAAAAGCATGGATGAAGGTCATTCATGCTTTTTTTGCTCCGAAAATGAGACCGTGAGGACATTTCGGTTCCACGACGTCTTCATTGTTTCTTCACGGACAGGGTATGGGAGCAGAACGGTTCTGGACAGGCTTGTAAATGATGAAGAACCGCCGCTTTCTTGTTTCTCCTTCAAGGCGATATGAAGATACCGTGATTTCGCTTCAATCATAATATCTCCATTTTGAAACGATTCAGGAACGGCGATATCGACGTAAAGCGCCCCATCATCCTCTCTGATATTCATGGAAATCGTGGAATTCTGAAGCTGGTCTGATATGAGTTTTTGGAATGAATTTAAAATATCGTGGAAAGGCGAGTTGTAAAACAACTGTTCAACAGCTTCTTGAATTTCGTCCTTTTTGCTGAGCGAGTGATTGTCGTTTTCCTTAAAATCCATTCTTCATCACCCTCGATTTTTTATTTTCAGCTTATGCAGGGGCTCTTCATATGGTTATTCATTGATGGGAATTTGAAAGTGTGGTTAAATAGTGGGGAATCCAACGATTTGGTATTTAACCTGTTCCTCTTTTAATAGCCATCATAAAGAGGCGTTTTGAAAGGAGCCCACTGTATTGCTGAAAAAATTATTCGGTATTGGTCAAAAACAAGATGAAGTGAAAGAAGAAACCGTTTTTTCACCGGTTGACGGACAAGTTTTGGAACTTTCAAAAGTTCCTGACCCCGTTTTCTCTCAAAAGATGATGGGTGACGGAATGGCTGTCGAGCCTTCCGCGGGCGAGATCGTATCGCCTGTCGACGGGGAAGTGATCCAGCTGTTCCACACAAAACACGCCATCGGCATTCGTTCATTGTCCGGCGTGGAGCTCTTGATTCACATCGGTCTGGAAACCGTAGCAATGGAAGGCGAAGGTTTCACAGCCCATGTCAAAGAAGGAGACAAAGTAAAAGTCGGCGATCCTTTAATAACATGCGATTTGGAACTGATCAAGGAAAAAGCGAGCAGCACAATTACGCCGATCGTCATTATGAACGGCGATGTGTTGGAACGCGTCACAAAACATGAAGAGGCAGCAGCGAAAAAAAGCGAGACAAAGCTCATGGAGCTTAAAGTAAAGTAAAAGAAAAAAGCAGAGAGCGCTTCTCTGCTTTTTCATTTTGTCAGGAAATCACCTCTTTCAGAACGAACGGACATTCGCTAAAATAGAAGGGAGAGGTGACAGCGTTGTTTCAAAAACGAAATTTGACAGATATGATTCAGCTTCTGAAAGAAGACCAAGCTTTCAGCAGGCAAATTGTTCATTGGCATACAATCGAGGGAAAAGAAGCGGATTACCGCGATTTTCCTGAAGGTTTAGATAAGAGAATCGTGCATGCTTTACAGCAAAGAGGGGTAGAAAAGCTGTATTCCCATCAGGCCGACGCATTTCTGCACAGCGCCGCCGGCAAAAACGTGACGCTTGTGACGCCGACGGCATCTGGGAAGACGCTTTGCTACAATCTGCCCGTCATTCAGAGGATCACAGAAGACCAAGATGCGCGCAGCTTATACCTTTTTCCTACTAAAGCATTGTCGCAGGACCAAAAAAGCGAACTGAATGAATTAATCGATGAAATCGGTGCGTCGATCAACTGTTATACATATGACGGAGATACGTCGCCTTCGATCAGGCAGAAAGTCAGAAAAGCGGGCCATATCGTGATTACAAATCCAGATATGCTGCATTCGGCGATCTTGCCTCACCATACAAAATGGGTGTCATTGTTTGAAAATCTGAAATACATCGTCATCGATGAGCTTCACGTATACAGGGGAGTCTTTGGCAGCCATGTAGCCAATGTCATCAGACGGCTGATGCGGATTGCTGAATTTTATGGAAGCAAGCCGCAGTTTATCTGTACATCCGCGACGATCGCCAATCCATTGGAGCTCGCTGAGACGCTCACGGGGCAGCCGATGCACCTGATTTCAAACAACGGCGCCCCGTCGGGAAGAAAGCACTTCTTATTTTACAACCCGCCGATGGTCAACCGTTCCCTTAACATCAGAAAAAGCGCGACCCTTGAAGTGAGAAAGCTCGCATCCGAATTTCTAAAAAACGGCATTCAGACGATTGTGTTTGCAAGAAGCAGAGTTCGGGTGGAAATTATATTGACATACTTGCAGGAAGTGATGAAGCCGATTGTCGGCCCGCATTCGATTCAGGGGTACAGGGGCGGCTATCTGCCGAACGAGCGGCGCGTCATTGAAAAAGGCCTTCGCAGCGGGGACATCAAAGGCGTTGTCAGCACGAATGCACTCGAACTGGGCGTTGACATCGGACAGCTGCAGACATGCATCATGACCGGTTATCCTGGAACGATCTCAAGCGCCTGGCAGCAGGCCGGCCGCGCCGGAAGAAGGCACAACGAAGCGCTGATTGTCATGGTGGCAAGTTCCGCCCCGCTCGATCAGTACATCGTACAGAATCCGGACTATTTCTTTAAACAAAATCCCGAGACTGCCGTCATTAACCCGGACAACCTGGTCATTCTCGTCGATCATATCAAATGCGCGGCCTTTGAACTGCCATTCAAAAGAACGGACACATTCGGCGGTATCGAAATTGAGGATATTCTTGACTACTTGGCAGAAGAAAGGGTCCTCCACTTAACCGGGAATACGTACCACTGGATGAATGACGCTTTTCCCGCGCACGGCATCAGCTTAAGATCGGCTTCTCAGGAAAATGTTGTGATTATTGATCAGTCAAGACGCGAGAAGGCGAAAGTAATCGGGGAAATGGACAGGTTCAGCGCCATGACGCTTCTTCACGATGAAGCCATTTATTTGCATCAAGGCATCCAATACCAGGTGGAAAAGCTTGACTGGGAGGAGAAAAAGGCGTTTGTCCGCGAGGTTCAAGTTGATTACTATACCGATGCCAATCTTGCCGTCTTGCTGAGAGTTCTCGAGGTTGACAAGGAGAAAAAGACGGAAACCGCAGCGTTCGGTTTTGGGGATGTGACCGTTCAGGCAAAAGCGACGATTTTTAAGAAAATAAAATTTGAGACGCATGAAAATATCGGTTCAGGACCGATTCATCTGCCTGAAGAGGAGCTGCATACCAATGCGGCTTGGGTGCAGGTGAACGATAGTGAGCGGCAAAATTGGAATGACATCAAATTGGAAGAGGCTTTGCTTGGGACTGCAAACGTTCTTGGGCATGTAGCCGCCTTAAAAGTGATGTGCGATCCATCTGATCTGCATGTTTTTCCGCAAATCAAAGCCGTTCATAACGAAAAGCCGACGATCTTTTTGTATGATCGCTATCCCGGCGGAGTGGGTCTTTCACAAAAAGTGTATGAACAAATGCCCGAGATCATCAGTGAAGCGCATCGGCTGATTTCAAGATGTCCGTGTGAGTCAGGATGCCCTTCCTGCATAGGAGTGAGCGGCGGCGATCAGACAAAAAACAATGCTCTGCGCCTTTTAAAAGGCTGGAAAGGTTGAGCGGAATGTCTTTAAAACGAAAACTTAATCGCTATAAGCATCACCTGGGAAATCAAGCGAAAGAAGAAAAAACGGAACCTCCCGCAGATAAGCTGACTTCCTTGTCCGTCAGTTTTGAAAAAGAATGGGCCGAACTCGGTGTTAAACCATATGTGTTTGAGGAATGCTATTGCCTGATCAGGGAAGTCGTTTACCCGTTGACTCATGTTCATGGTCATTACGCGTTTTCTGAGCTGCATGAGACGGTTAGGCGATGGAACAACAGCGCCGTTTCCCATTCGCTTTCAAGCAAAGGGTACACACCGAGCCAGCTCTTCTTCTTTGATACGGAAACGACCGGTCTCGGAGGCGGGGCCGGCAATGCGATCTTTTTGCTCGGCCATGCAAGGGTGTATGACGACCGCGTAGTCGTCAAACAGCATCTGCTGCCAAAGCCGGGGTACGAAGCCGCCCTCTATCACAGCTTTCTGAGTGAAGTCGATATTCAGTCTCTTGTCACCTATAACGGCAAAGCGTTCGACTGGCCCCAGGTGAAAACGAGGCACACGCTGATCCGCGACAGGGTCCCAAAGCTTCCGGATTTCGGCCACTTTGACCTGCTGCACGGATCCCGCCGCCTTTGGAAGCATAAATTTGACCGCGTTTCCTTAGGGACGGTGGAAAAGGAAGAGCTGGGCGTTGTAAGAACTGAAGATACGCCGGGCTATCTGGCGCCGATGATGTATTTTCATTTTTTAAAGGAGGAACGGCCGGAAATCATTGAAGGCGTTTTGCGCCATAATGAGCTTGACGTGCTTTCTTTAATCACTCTTTACATCCATTTATCGAAGAAAATCCTCACTCCGGAGCAGACAGCGGAAGCAAACGAAAAGTACGCGATGGCAAAATGGCTCCTCGCCAACCGGGAGACAGAGCTTGCGACAGCGCAATTGCAAGAGCTTGAAAAAAAACCTTTTGAACATTCTGAACGCGCATCATTCGATTTATCCATGCAGTATAAAAAACAAGGCATGCTAAAAGAAGCCGCAGCCCTTTGGCTGAAGCTCCAAAATGGAGAAGACGGAAAAACCGCCTGGCGCGCAGGCATCGAACTTGCCAAATACTTTGAACATCGAAAGCGGGATATTCGGGCCGCTCTTGAGGTAGCGGAAAACCTGCTGGAGCAGCACGGTTCACAAAAGTTTGAGCTGACCGAAAAAGAAATGGCCGGCCTCTTGAGAAGGCGCGAGCGGCTGGAAAGGAAATACGGACGAAATATTCCCCGGGCAAGCGCAGAAAACGACGATCTTCGAAAGCCAAACATTTCAAGCACGTTATGAATTGTAGAAACCGATCGCTTCTTGTAAAATAGCGTTAGAATCGTTTGAAGGGAGCGTCGATATGTATAAGGGGCTGTTTTATCTGTTTTTTGTCGTCGTATTGTTTATCGTATTGATCATGACGAATTTCAAGGAAAGCTTTATGGCTTACTTTTAAAATAGGTTTTTATATTAGTACATGTTTACCCCCTGCTTCATAGTTTAATAGTGTATATAGAAGCTTAAAGAAAGGGGAATTTTCATGCACTGTAAACCGCATGTAATGGCGCCGATTGTTCATCCTACTCAATGCTGCTACAACCATACGCACAGCAAAACCGTCGTACCGCACATTCACCCGCAGCACACAACGAATGTCAACCATCAGCATTTTCAGCATGTTCATTACTACCCGCAAACTCAATCAGCTGTCAACAAGGCGTCACATCAGCACTTCGTGAGCCCTGGAGCAGGAATGATGCCTGGGCCTGGAGGGATGCCGGGACCTGGAATGGGCATGGGGCCTTACTAAAAAGGTTTTTCGGAAGTTTTGTCAGGATGAACGAGCGCCGGATTGAACGTGACTAACAGAATATTTTTAAAAAAATGGGGCGGAATACGGCCCCATTTTTTAGCAGGTGATCATAATGAAAGTATTGGCCGTTACAGGGTACAAGCCGTTTGAACTCGGGATTTTCAAACACGATGACAAGGCCCTGTTCTACATAAAAAAAGCGCTTGAAAACCGGATGATCGCTCTCCTTGAGGAAGGCCTGGAATGGGTCCTTATCTCGGGCCAGCTCGGGACTGAACTATGGGCGGCGGAAGTCGCGTTTTCGCTGCAGGAAGAATATCCCGACTTGAAAGTGGCGGTCATCACTCCGTTTTTGGAACAGGAAAAGAAGTGGAGCGAGAAAAATCAAGAGCAGTATGAAGCCGTGCTCGCAGCCAGCGATTTCACTGAAAGCTTGACACACAGGCCGTACGAAAGCCCGGTGCAATTCAAACAAAAAAACCGGTTCTTCATCGAAAAGGCGGATGGCTTATTGATTCTGTACGATGAAGAAATCGAAGGCTCGCCTGTGTATATGCTGAATGAAGCAAAAAAGGCTCAGGAAAAACGCGATTTTCCGATCTACACGATTACGATGGATGACTTGAGAGTCACTGTTGAAGAATGCAGCTTTTACGAAGAGTAAAAAGTGCAAGAGAAAATTTGACATTGCACACGTTTTCTGAAAAAATATAAGATGATGATTCACGATATGAGGTGAAAAAGATGCTTGCTGATAAAGTGAAGCTTTCTGCTAAAGAAATTTTGGAAAAAGAATTCAAAACAGGAGTCAGAGGCTACAAGCAGGAAGACGTTGACAAATTCTTGGACATGGTTATTAAGGACTATGAAGCCTTCCATCAGGAAATCGAAGAATTGCAGCAGGAAAACCTGCAGTTGAAAAAACAGCTTGAAGAAGCCAACAAGCGACAGCCGGCTCAATCAAATACGACCAATTTTGATATTCTAAAACGACTTTCCAATTTGGAAAAACATGTATTTGGAAGCAAATTATACGATTGATGAAAACCGCTTGCCCTTTAGAACAAACTAAGCTATAATAGTGGATGTCTTAACGTTCGGGTAATCGCTGCAGATTTTACATCTGTAGAGGAAAGTCCATGCTCGCACGGTGCTGAGATGCCCGTAGTGTTCGTGCCTAGCGAAGTCATAAGCTAGGGCAGCCTTGCAGAAGGCTGACGGCAGGAAAAAAGCCTACGTCCTTTATGGATATGGCTGAGTATCCTTGAAAGTGCCACAGTGACGAAGTCTCACTAGAAATGGTGAGAGTGGAACGCGGTAAACCCCTCGAGCGAGAAACCCAAATTTTGGTAGGGGAACCTTCTGGACGGAAATGAACGGAAGGAAGGACAGAGTTGACTCTGTAGATAGATGATTACCACCCGAGTACGAGGCTTAGCAGCCGACGGCAGTACGACGGAACAAAACATGGCTTACAGAACGTTACACACTATTATGATGATGACAATGTATAAGCTCTCCGCAGGTAGGAGAGCTTTTATCATGTAAAAAACATACATAAAAACAGGTGATATAATGAAAACCTATACATTAATCGCAACAGCGCCGATGGGAATTGAAGCGATCGTCGCCAAAGAGGTGCGCGACCTTGGATATGATTGTACAGTTGACAACGGTAAAGTCGTGTTTGAAGGCGATGCCCTCGCCATCTGCAGAGCCAATCTGTGGCTGAGAACCGCTGACAGGGTGAAAGTGCAGGCTGCCGAATTTACAGCCAAGACCTTTGACGAGCTATTTGAGAAGACAAAAGCGATCGACTGGAGCGCCTATCTTCCTGAACACGCGTCATTCCCCGTGACGGGAAAGTCTGTTAAATCAGTGCTCGCAAGCGTGCCGGACTGCCAGCGCATCGTCAAAAAAGCGATCGCCGAGAAGCTGAAATCAGAATATCAGACACAGGGCGAGTGGCTTGAGGAAACAGGGCCGGAATACAAAATTGAAGTCTCTCTTTTAAAAGACAAAGCGGTCATAACGCTTGATTCATCCGGAGCCGGGCTTCATAAACGGGGATATCGAACCGGCCAAGGGGAAGCGCCGCTGAAAGAAACCCTTGCTGCAGCTTTGATTCTATTGACAAATTGGACGCCTGACAGGCCTTTCGTCGATCCGTTTTGCGGTTCGGGTACGATACCGATCGAAGCCGCTTTGATCGGCCAAAATATCGCCCCGGGTTTCAACAGGGATTTTGCATCTGAAAGATGGGAATGGATCGGTAAAGAAGTGTGGGATCAAGCGAGGCTGGAAGTCGAAGAAAAAGCGAATTATGATCAGCCGCTTTCAATCTCGGGGTATGACCTGGATCATCGCATGATCGAAATCGCCAAGGCAAACGCCGAGGAAGCTGGACTCGCCGATTTCATCGAATTTAAGCAAATGCAGGTAAAGGATTTTCGGACGAAAGAGGAATACGGCGTAATTGTCGGAAATCCGCCGTACGGGGAACGCCTCGGTGAAAAGAAAGCAGTCGAAGCCATGTATAAGGATATGGGCAAAGCATTTGCCGAGCTTGATACATGGTCTGTCTACATGCTGACATCAAACGAGCGTTTTGAAGAGTGCTACGGGAAAAAAGCAACGAAAAAACGGAAGCTCTTTAACGGTTTTATTAAGACGGACTATTACCAGTATTGGGGGAAAAGGCCGCCAAAACCGAACAAAGAAAAGTGAAGTTTAAAGGCTGCCATGTAAAACGGCAGCCTTTTTTCTTTCCATAGCCGGAACCGCTGAACGGCGTATTGAATTCGCGCCCGCTCGGAGTTAGCCCCTTAAAAGCGCATGGCAAAACATCGACTCACTAATAAATCCATGAATCATTTTTCTTTTTATAAGACGAATCATAGCAATTTTTGCGCGGCTCATAATAGCAGTCTTTTTTGCAAGGCTTGTGGTAATCATAGTCTTTTTTACAAGGCTCATGGTAGTAGAAGTCCTTTTTGCAGTAATCGTAATCCTTTTTGCAAGGCTTGTGGTAATCGTAGTCTTTTTTGTAATCCTCATGGTAGTCATAATCCTTTTTGCAATAATCGTAATCCTTCTTGCAAGGTTCATGGTAATAGAAGTCTTTTTTGCAAGGCTCGTGATAGTAGTAATTCTTCTTGCAAGGCTCATGATAGTAAAAGTCCTTTTTGCAATAGTCGTGATCCTTCTTGTAAGGATCATAATCATAATCCCAATAATCTTTCTTTGCCGGTTCATAATAATACATGTACTCTCCACCTTTAGTCTATAAATTTTAAGTCCCTACAGGATATGATAGAAAAATGGAATAGACTGGGTTTTTATGATGGATAAAGAGCACATTGTCTAACACAGTCCTTGTTATCTGGTGTTAAGCTTTTTGTTTGACTGAAAAAAGGGTGTTTGACCGCTGCGAAAACGGTCCGCCCTAAGAGTATAGAAAGAAAAAACATAAAATCAGCCTGTATAAAAACGATTCATCCTGCATATACTCGGGATTATTCGATTTGAAAAGAGGTGATTTCATGTTGAACAGCGATCATATTCAAATGATTCAAAAAGCGCTGGAGACGTCAGAAAGCCAGCTCGAGGACATTGGCGAAGAGCGCCTTACATATGCAAAGGAAGAATTGAAAAACGCGATCAGCCATATGGAATCGACAGATCATCCGTTTTTGACGCATTCGATTTACCGGAAATAGTTGAGAGAGGCTTCCTGCTCCTTTTTTCAAATCTTTCTTGTTGAATTTCTTGAATCATAGTGATAGGATAGAAGTTCTGAAAACTCGATAGTTGGGGGTTGGAGCAGGGTGACAGCATCTCGTCTGCCTTTTTCATTAACAAAAACAAAAAACTTTTATGAAGAACTGAACAATTGGATCGGTGATGTATTTTACGATATTCTTCCTGAAAAAGGCTTTGATTTGCGCGATGAGCAAATATTCATGGCTTTTCAATTAGAGCGGGCATTTAAGGAAAAGAAGGTCATGTTTGCGGAAGCCGGCGTCGGCACCGGAAAAACGCTCGTCTATCTTCTGTTTGCCTTGAGCTATGCCAGGTATACGGGCAAGCCGGCGGTCATCGCCTGCGCGGATGAGACGCTGATCGAACAGCTCGTCAAAAAAGAAGGCGACATTTATAAAATTTCCGAGCATTTAGGCCTGACGATCGACGCAAGGCTCAGCAAGTCGCATGATCAATATTTATGTTTGAAAAAACTGGAGAAAACGATGCAGCGCTCTGATGATGAAAAATGGCTTGACCTTTACGAAAGTCTGCCGTCTTTCGTTCACGAATCGCAGGGCATGCAGGCTTTTTATCCGTACGGCGACCGAAAAGAGAATTCGTCTTTATCAAACGATGAGTGGTCTGAAATCGGTTACGACTCTTTTCAGGACTGTCTTACATGTGATATGAGGCACCGCTGCGGGCTCACACTGTCAAGAGACCATTATCGAAAATCAACCGATTTCATCATCTGTTCCCATGATTTCTATATGGAGCACGTTTGGACGGAAGAGGCGAGAAAGCGGGAAGGCCAGCTTCCGCTTTTGCCGGAGCACAGCGCAGTGGTTTTTGATGAAGGGCATCTGCTCGAGTTTGCGGCCCAAAAAGCGCTGACATACAGGGTGAAACAATCCACGCTCGAAATGTTCCTTGAGCGCCTGCTCGGCAATGACATCAGAGAAGAATTTGCAGAGCTTGTCGAAGAAGCGCTTCGCGCCAACGACGAATTTTTCGGTTTGCTTACGGAAAATGCCGAAAAAGCAGAAGGCTCTGAGCGCATGCGCATCAAAGACGATACCGATGTGAAAAAAGCGGCCGCCGAGCTGTATGATTTGCTTGAAAAAATCGGAGAGGCGCTCGTTTTTGAGGGCGAGCTGTACACGATCGACCAGTACGCTTTAACTGTTGTCGAAGAGTATTTAGAACAGATGGCTTACTCCCTTTCGCTCTACAGGAAAAATGCGATCAGCTGGCTTGAACAAAAAGAGCTTGAGTCGACATTCGTCGTCATGCCGAGAACCGTCTCTGAAGTTCTCGGAGAAAAGGTGTTCTCCAAGCAGATTCCGTTTATTTTCTCATCGGCGACATTATCGGAAAACGGATCGTTCGATTATTTGGCGACCAGCCTCGGGATCCGCGATTACTTATCATTTACCGTCGATTCGCCGTACGATTATGAAGAGCAGATGAAAGTGTACATCCATCAAATCGAGGAAAAAGAAGCGAAAGAAAAAGCGGCAATCCGTGCAATCAAAGAATCTGGAGGGAAGACGCTGATCCTGTTTCCGTCTTTTGAAGAGCTTCTGTCCTTCAAGCGCCGGACTGCACAGGAATCATTTTCGTTTCCCGTTTACTTTGAAGGGGATGAAGAAATCAGTACAATCGTTGAAAAGTTTCAAACGGTAGAAGAATCCGTCTTGTGCTCTGTCCATCTATGGGAAGGGCTCGATATTCCCGGAGACCCGCTTCAAAATGTCATCATCTGGTCGCTCCCATTTCCGCCGCATGATCCCGTGTTTGAAGCGAAGCGGAGCGGCGTGGAAAACGCCTTTCGCGAAGTAGACATTCCTTACATGCTGCTAAGACTTCGCCAAGGGATCGGACGTCTGATCAGATCAAACAGCGACAGCGGCACGATCAGCATTTTTGCGGGCGATGAAAAAGAATGGAATGTGATAAAAGAAGTCGAATCTGTTCTTCCTGTTCAGCCAGTCTATGTATAAGAAAAGCGGACATCCCGCTTTTCTTTTTTTGGCTGCATAAAAGTTGACTTTCGTAAATATTTCCATTAGTCTGATTACAATTCGCATCGTATACGGGAAGAGGAGGATGAATGATGTCGATCAATACATATGAAAAAGAGTTTTTAGAAACATTAAAGAAAATCAGCCGGTATGAGCAGGCGATTAATGTCATGTACTGGGATATGAGAACGGGCGCGCCGAGAAAAGGGGAGGAAAGCCGCGCTGAAGCTATCGGCCAATTGTCGGCAGACGTCTTTCAGATGAGAACGTCCCCGCGGATGAAAGAGCTTTTGGATACCTTAGCCGGGCAAAAACAAGATCTGCCTTTTGATACACAGAAAGCGGTTGAAGAAGCGAAAAAAGAGTACGATTTAAACAGCAAGATTCCGGAAGAGGAGTTCAAAGAATATACGACACTGACTTCCAAAGCGGAATCCGTCTGGGAAAAAGCGAAAAAGGCGTCCGATTTTTCTCTCTTTGCTCCGTATTTAGAAAAAATCATCGACTTTAAAAAACGGTTTATCTCATACTGGGGATATGAAGGCCATCCTTATAACACGCTTCTGGACCAATACGAACCAGGCGTTACAGTCGAAAAGCTCGACGCCCTTTTTTCTGAATTGCGGGAGGCTATCGTTCCGCTTGTGCAAAAGATTGCCGCCAGTGATAAAAAGCCTGATACGGGCTTTGTTCACGATCATTTCCCGAAAGAGCGGCAGCGCGATGTTTGCCACTTCTTCTTACAGGAGCTGGGCTATGATTTTGAGGCGGGGCGCCTGGATGAGACGGTTCATCCTTTCCAGGTGACGATCAGCCAAGGGGATGCCCGGGTGACCACAGCATACAATGAAAACGATTTTCGGTCGGCTGTTTTCGGAACAATTCATGAATGCGGCCATGCCATTTATGAACAGAACATTGATGAAGCGCTGGGCGGAACCAATTTATCAGACGGCGCATCAATGGGCATTCATGAATCTCAATCCCTTTTCTATGAGAACTTTATCGGCAGGCATCAAAGCTTTTGGACGCGGTATTTTGATAAAATAAAGGAAGCAAGCCCTGACCAGTTTGCAGGCGTTACTGCCGAAGGGTTCTACAGAGCCGTTAATGAATCAAAGCCGTCGCTGATTCGGATCGAGGCTGATGAACTGACATATCCGCTGCATATTATGATGCGCTATGAAATTGAAAAAGCGATTTTCAGCGGCGAAGTATCGGTCGGAGACCTTCCAAAACTATGGAATGACAAATATGAAGCATACCTGGGCATTACGCCTCCCGACGATGCTAAAGGAATCCTGCAGGATGTCCATTGGTCCGGCGGAGATTTCGGTTATTTTCCTTCATATGCGCTTGGATATATGTATGCGGCTCAACTGAAGTCAAGCATGCTGAAAGATCTTCCGGAGTTTGACCGTCTGATTGAAAACGGCGATTTTCAACCGATCAGAAAGTGGCTGACAGAGCATGTACACATCCACGGCAAAAGAAAAAAACCGCTGGAAATCATTAAATCTGCGACAGGCGAAGAATTAAACGTCCGTCATTTAATCCGCTATCTGGAAGAAAAATATACAACACTCTATTTGTAAAAGAAAACCCCTCCCGTCTGTATGGGAGGGGTTTTCGGGTCAGAATTTTCTGTTAAATACGAACGTTCAAATGAAAAAATGTGTGCAGGTTCGTCTTTTTTTGTTTTATCCCTTTTCATTCGGAACGAAAGTTGATATAATTTGATACATTATATCACTCATATAATCGCGTGGATATGGCACGCAAGTTTCTACCGGGCACCGTAAATGTCCGACTATGAGTGGGCGATAAGAAAACGAACGTCTTTTAGTCAAACTGACGGAATTCGTCTTTTTAAGCATTGCCCGCTCGCATTTCAAATCCGAGCGGACAATGCTTTTTTTTATGAAGGGCAATTGATGAACGGAGGGGTTTAATGGAAAAGCTAAAACGAAAAATTGCAGAGCAGGGCACGGTGTTGTCTGACGAAGTGCTGAAAGTTGATTCATTTTTAAATCATCAAATCGATCCGGAATTAATGCTTGCTGTGGGTGAAGAGTTTGCTTCGCTTTTCCGGGAGGAAGGCGTCACAAAGATTGTGACGATTGAATCCTCAGGCATCGCACCTGCCGTGATGGCCGGCTTGAAGCTGGGCGTGCCGGTAGTATTTGCAAGAAAGCGTCAATCGCTTACCTTGACGGAAAATCTGTTGACGGCTTCTGTCTATTCATTTACAAAGAAAACGGAAAGTACGGTTGCCGTATCAGCCAGCCACCTTTCAAAGGATGACAAAGTTCTGATCATCGACGATTTTTTGGCAAACGGACAAGCAGCTAAAGGGCTCGTTTCCATCATTGAACAGGCCGGCGCTAAGGTGTGCGGAATCGGAATCGTCATCGAGAAATCATTCCAGACGGGCAGGGAGGAACTTGAAAATCTTGGAATCAGAGTCGAATCCCTTGCGCGTATTGCCTCTCTTGCCGGTGGAAAAGTTACCTTTTTACAGGAGGTTGGGTCATGAAACTTACAGCCGGTAAAACTGTTTCATTAAGCATTCAGCACGTCCTTGCCATGTATGCAGGAGCCGTTGTCGTACCGCTGATCGTCGGCGGCGCTCTCGGTCTGACGCCGGCTCAGCTGACATACCTTGTATCTGCCGACATTTTGATGTGCGGTGTGGCGACGCTGCTGCAAGTTTGGAAAAACCGCTTTTTCGGTATCGGTTTGCCTGTTGTATTGGGGTGTACGTTCACAGCCGTTTCTCCGATGATTTCGATCGCCTCGACATATGGTATTCCAGCGATCTATGGAAGCATCATAGCAGGTGGTGTGATTGTCGTCATCATTTCTTTTTTCTTCGGAAAGCTTGTTAAGTTTTTCCCTCCCGTGGTCACAGGATCTGTCGTCACGGTGATCGGTATCACCTTGATTCCCGTTGCGATGAACAACATGGCCGGCGGTGAAGGCAGCAGCGATTTCGGCGAGCTGTCCAATCTTGCTTTAGCTTTTTCCGTTTTACTAGTCATCGTCCTTTTATATCGTTTTACATCAGGATTTATCAAGTCAATTTCCATTTTAATCGGCTTGATCGCAGGAACAGCCGGCGCCGCTCTAATGGGAAAAGTTGATTTTACAGAAGTCGCAAACGCTGGCTGGGTGCAGATGATTCATCCGTTTTACTTCGGCGCCCCTGTTTTTGAAGTTACCCCGATCTTGACGATGTCCCTCGTGCTGATCGTCAGCCTTGTCGAGTCCACAGGCGTCTACTTTGCATTGGGCGATTTGACGGACCGCCGCCTGACAGAAAAGGATTTAGGAAAAGGATATCGCGCCGAAGGGATTGCCGTGCTGTTGGGCGGGGTTTTCAACGCCTTTCCTTATACGGCGTATTCGCAAAACGTCGGTCTCGTTCAGCTGACAGGAGTTAAGAAAAACAGCGTGATCGCGCTTGCCGGAGCTTTTCTCATTTTGTTGGGGCTGTTTCCGAAAGCCGCTGCTTTAACGACGATCATTCCTAAACCTGTGCTCGGCGGCGCTATGGTAGCGATGTTCGGCATGGTGATCGCCTACGGGATCAAAATGCTGAGCAGGGTTGATTTCGGCAAGCAGGAGAACTTGTTGATCGTAGCGTGTTCAATCGGAATCGGCCTCGGCGTGACGGTTGTACCGCAAATGTTTCAAAACCTTCCTGACGCCGTCAAGCTTTTGACAGAGAACGGAATTGTTGCGGGAAGCTTTGCCGCCATTCTCTTGAATGCGATCTTTCACATTCATCCGTTTTCTCGTCATGCTGAACAGCCTGAAGCAGTTTCTGCTGAGAAATCTGCCGTTTAAAACCTCACGGATTGTGAGGTTTTTTTGTTGTGTTTTCTCATTGCGGATAAGCCATACTACCGGTATGAAGAGGAGGCGTAACGAATGGAAACTGTGAATGAGCTTGTCGAACGAATCAGGACGAAAGACGGCGGTGAAGCTGTCATCCGTCCCGTCAAAATGGCGGATGCCCCTGACATCATCGAGGCGGTGAAAGATGTGATTCAAACGGGCGTTTACATCCAAAAAGAACGGCCGCGCACACTTGAGGAAGAGCGTGCATTTATCAGCGATATGATGAAAAAAGACAACATGTATGCGGCGGTTGAAATCGATGGTACGGTGTACGGAATTGCCCGGGTCATACGCGGCGAACTCAAAATGAAGCGGCACACGGGTCTGTTCAGAACTTGGCTCCACAGCAAGGCGCAGGGGCTTGGGATCGGCAGGGAAATCATGTCCTACACCCTGAAATGGTGCAGGCTGCATCGCCTGCATAAGCTCTGCTTGACCGTTTTTTCCGAAAATGAAGCAGCGCTGTCGCTCTATAAGAAAAGCGGCTTTATCGTTGAAGGGGTTCAAAAGGAACAGGTTTTGTCGGACGGGAAATATGAAGATGAAGTGCTGATGGCCTATTTTTTCAACGGGTCCACATAAGGCCGCCAAATTCGGGAGAAGCTGTAAACAGAGGTGGTGTTATGGCCTATGTCATTTCGGCGGGGACAAGCATTCCGCGCTGCCATGTCGACCAGAAGGAAGCAGCCGTTTTTGCGAGGGAGATGTTCAAAGATTCATTTAAAGACATTGATCGTCTGCTGTCAGCTTTTCAAAATGGCGAAATCGCTTCACGGCAATTTGTCATGCCTTTGGATTGGTACAAAGAGGCCAAGAGCTTCAAGGAGAAAAATCAAACGTACATTGATATGGCTGTCAGACACAGTGCTGAAGCCGTTTCGAATTGTCTGTCGGACGACCGTTTTTTGAAAAAAGAAATCCCTTGCGGAAAAATTGACGCGATTTTTTTTATTTCCTCTACAGGCATCTCGACTCCCAGCATTGAAGCGAAGCTTATGAACATTCTGCCTTTTTCAAAACGGGCGAAGCGGATCCCGATCTGGGGGCTAGGCTGTGCAGGAGGGGCTTCAGGTATAGCGCGGGCATTCGAATACTGCAAAGCGTTTCCAAAAGCCCATGTCCTTGTGATTGCGGCGGAGCTGTGCAGTTTAACGTTTCAAAAGGATGATCAATCGAAAAGCAATCTTATCGGCACATCTTTATTTGGCGATGGAATCGCCGCGCTTTTAATGTGCGGCAAGGAAGCGGATTTCTCAGAAGCCAGATTTGAGGTTCTTCCGGAAGTATTGGGCTCACAATCCAGCACCTTGGAAGATTCGGAAGAGGTCATGGGATGGGAAATCAATGACAACGGTTTTCGCGTCGTTTTTTCCAGGGACATTCCGACATTGATCAAAACACACTTAAAGAACGATATCGAAGCATTTCTGAATAAAGAACATATCGCTTTGGAGAACATTCAAGTATTTCTGGCCCACCCTGGCGGAAAAAAAGTTCTCGACGCTTATATGGAAAGCCTTGGCTTTTCCGAAGCGCACATCGACTGTTCACGAAAAATTTTGGCCAGGCACGGCAATATGTCATCGGCCACTGTGATGCATGTTTTAAAGGAATATTGCTTGCATGGCGGCCCCGTGCCGGGAAAATACGGTCTCTTAGGGGCGCTCGGACCGGGCTTTTCATCGGAGCTGCTGCTCTTGAGATGGACAAAAAGAGAGTGACTGACACATGTTTTGGACGATTTTAAGCATTTTTGCCGCCCAGCGCCTGCTTGAGCTGGCAGTCGCGAAGTTCAACGAAAAAAACGCTCTGAAAGAGGGAGCGGTCGAATACGGGAAACGTCATTACCCTTACATCGTCGCGATGCATGTTTCGTTTTTCGTATCTTTGATTTGGGAAACGACCGCTTTTCAACGCGGAACCCTTCCGATGGCGCTTGTCGTATTGACAGGCCTCATCTTCACGCAGGTTCTCCGGTATTGGGCGCTCTTTTCACTGGGGAAATGCTGGAACACGAAAATCCTTGTCATCCCTGGAACGAATCTTGTCCGAAAGGGGCCCTATCAATGGATTAAACATCCGAACTATTTGGCGGTCGCTCTTGAATTTCTGCTTTTGCCCCTGCTTTTTCAGGCATACGCCACCGCACTTTTATTTACGGTGCTCAACGCTGCTGTCATGTACATCCGCATTCGTACGGAAGAACAGGCATTAGAAAAATTACACCATTGAAAATGATTATCATTTCATTTATAATGATGATAAACATTCTCATTATAGGATGGTGAGTCGCGTATGACGATGTTTTTTCTACTGGCGGCCGTCAGTACATACAGTTTATTGATTGGATATGTCTTAAAAGGAATCGCAGGAGCGAATCCGCAAAAATAAATAGATACACGTGCTGAAGCTGCCGAAACCGGCAGCTTTTTCTCGTTTTTCTTTCCGATTGTGAAGAAAAATACAGCAAGGTTGTGTAAAATGGGAGAAAGGGCTAAGATGGCAAACAACAACGCATAAAAGGGGTAGGAAACATGGCACAAATAAACACGAAAGACGATCTGATGAAAAGAGCCGGAGCGGTTTTCGGGGAGCTCACAAAAAACGGGGATGACAAGCGGTCGGCGCAGCTTGCGGGCATCATCCGAAAATGGCTGAGAAAAGAAGTGTACATCGCGTTAACCGGACACTATTCAGCAGGGAAATCATCGCTTTTGAACGCGCTGCTTCAGGAAGACGTCCTGCCGACAAGTCCGATTCCGACGAGCGCCAATCTCGTGCTGGTCCGCCGGGGAGAAATGAAAACAACACTCCATACGGTCGATGGAAGATACGCTCAGATGGACGGCTCTTATGATAAAGAAAAAGTGCAGGCGTACTGCAGGGACGGCCAGATTGAAATGGTGGAAATCGGGGGGCCTTTTTCAGGAATAGCGCCTCAGGCCGTCTTAATCGACACGCCTGGAATTGATTCTACAGACGATGCTCATTTTCTATCGGCGTCTTCGATTCTTCACCAGGCGGATGCCTTGTTTTATGTCGTGCACTACAATCATGTCCATTCCGAAGAAAATGTGAAATTTCTTCGATCAATAAAAGATAAGATACCCAATATTTTTTTCATCGTGAACCAGATTGACCGCCATGACGAAGCTGAAACAGACTTCCACGCCTATAAAAAGCAAGTTCTAGATATGCTGCTGAAAGAAGGGATCAGTGAAGAACACCTCTTTTTTACATCGGTCACCGCAGCCGATCATCCGCTCAACGAATTCAACCGGCTCCGTGCTGAGCTGGAAAGACTGCAGCATCAATCCGAACAGCAGCTGCAGGCATATACGGAGCAAAAAATCAGCAGCTTGATTCATGAACATATCAAAATGCTGATCAGTGACGAAGATACGGCTCTGTCTGAAGAAACCGCTTCCTTAAGAGAAACCGTCGAGACTTTAAAATCACAGCTTGCCGATTTGACAGAACAGGAAAAACGGGCGGAGGAACAAATCAAAAAAGACATCCAAACGATTGCCCAAAACGCAAATATAACGCCGTTTGAGATGAGAGAGCTGGCCAAATCGTATTTGGAATCAATCGAAAAGGGCTTTAAAAAAGGAATTCTTTTCAGTAAGGCCAAAACGCTTGAAGAAAAACAAAAACGAAAAGAAGCTTTTCTTGCCGACGTCCAAAAAAGGGTTCAAGCCGAAATCGATTGGCATGTCATTGAAGCAATCAAGGCATTCATGAAATGCTTTAACGTCCAGAATGATGAAATGCTTCGGGAAGTTCTTCAATTTCGGACCGTGATAGATGAAAACGACCTGCTTCGTTCCCGGAAAAAAGGGGCTGAGCTTACACCGGAATACGTGCTGAACTACACGAAAGAACTGGCTGAAAACATCAGAAGAAAGGCGAAGAGACAAGCGCAGCCGCTCATCGACCAGCTCAAAACCTTTATTAAAGAAAGAAGCGTCCTGCAGGCGGAAGCGATAAAAGCTGAATATGATGCGGAACAAGCGAAGCTCGCCGAGCGCGAAAGACGGTTGATTGAGCAGCAGAAGTCATATGAAAAAGCAAACCGTCTCTGGGATCAATGGGAACACGGCAATCAGAGCGATCTGCCGGCGAATTGGTATGCCGCCGAAAGAAAGCCCCTTGAAAAAACGCTTGATGCGAAGCGAGCGGAACCGGTCCGTGCACAAGGGGAAAACAGCAGCCGTAAAGACGAGGCTCTTCATCCGAAAAAGGGCGTTTCTGAGTACATTGAGCACTTTTTCGAACTTGCCCGGATTTTGGCGGATATCCCGGCTTTAGAAAAGCAGAGAAAAGCATTCCTGCACAAAACGGAGCGCCTTCATACAAGGCAGTTTACCCTGGCGCTCTTCGGCGCATTCAGTTCCGGCAAATCGTCTTTTGCAAATGCGCTTTGCGGGCGGAAAGTGCTGCCGTCATCTCCGACGCCGACAACGGCAACGATTAATAAAATAACAAAACCGTCGGGAACCAAAAGGGACGGGACAGCCGAAGTCGCTTTTAAAACGGAAGGGGAAATCACAGCTGAACTGGATCAGCTTTTAGATGGAAAAATGGCTTCAGCAAAAGGCTCCGCTTTTGGCGAAAAACTTAAAAACCTCTTGAAAAAAGAGGAACTGCACGATGATGAACGGCTGCTGATCAAGAACTTCCTCAAGGCTTATGAGCGTTATGGTTCATATATCAATGATCAGGAAATCCTGACGATTTCCGCTGACGATCTGCATCCGTATGTCGCTGAAGAACAAACGGCCTGTGCCGTCCGCGAAGTCACCGTTTATTTGAGCACACCGGTCACGGAGAAAGGAATAACAATCGTCGATACACCGGGAGCCAGCAGCATGAATAAACGGCATACTGAACTTGCGTTTCAATACATGAAAGATGCTGATGCCCTGCTTTACTTAACATACTACCAGCATTCATTTTCCAAAGCGGACCGGTCGTTTTTGCGCAAGCTGGGGCTCATTAAAGACGCTTTCAGCATGGATAAAATGTTTTTTATTTTAAATGCGGCTGACCTCGCGAAAAGCCCGGTCGAATTACAGACGGTTGAAGACTATGTAAGGGGAGAGCTCTTGAAAGAAGGCATCCAAAATCCGCACCTGTACCATGTATCGAGCAAGCAGGAGCTCAACAAAAAAACTTCGCCGTACAACGACTTCAGCAGGCTAAAGCGGGAGCTCGACGATTTTATCGAAAACGGTTTGGCCAGAACAGCTGTCGAAGAGCTGCTTGATGAAGGCAAAAAACTGTGTGAAACCGTCTTTCAGCTCCGCGGTTCACTGCACCGTTCCGCTGAAGAAAAGGAAGCGGAGCAAAAGCGCGTCGCAAAAGCTTATCAAGAGGCTTTGGCTGCGATTGAAGAAGCAGAGAAGGGGTCATCAATCCTTCAAATGACGGAAAAGGATGTGGAAGAGCAATTTTACCACATGAAGCAGCGTCTGGCCTTTTTTGCACACGATTTATTTAAAGCTGCGATACACCCCGGGCTTCAGAACGGAGATTGGCGCGCCAATCTGCAAACCGCTTTGAAAAGCTGCTTAAAGGAGTATGAATTCGAATTTTTGCAGGAACTAAAAGCGCTTGATATCAGAATGGAAAATTTGATGCTGAAATTTGCGGGCGAACAATGGGCAAATGCCGTAAAAGAGCGGCTTGCCGGCAATCCTTATTTTTCGGTTCATATCCAGGCTGACCGGCCTGAGACCGAAAGCTGGGAAACGACTGAAGCGTCAGCGGATGAAGGGGAGTTTACAGATGAACTGAAAATGTTCAAAACACCTAAAACGTTTTTTCAGCAAAATGGCAAAGCCCGGCTTGTCGAGGCGTTTACTGCAAAGCTTTCGGCGATCACGGACAATTGGATTCAACGTGAAAAGCAGACATTTTTAAACCGCTGCAAAACGAGCGCCGGTCAATTACAGAAAGCGGCTGTTCTATCCGCAAAAGCTCAACTCGAAGAACAAAAAGAAGCATATTTTCATGAGGCGCTGGAGAGCGCAGAGCGCGAAAACATTGAAAAAGCGCATGCCTTGGCAGGCGAATGGCTCCGCTCATGTTGAATCAGATTGATATTGGTATGGATATCTGGCTGGCAGGCATGATAGACTGAATAAAAAAAGAAGGGAATTAGACGATGACAAACGTTCATGAAGCGATTACAGCACATTCAAAAAAACAGCACCAGCACATCAAGCAGTTCGTGCGTCTCGAACAGGAGAGGGAAAAAGCAATCGATGATGTGGTCGATAAGTGCCGGCGTAACGAAGCATTTTCAACCGACCTCATCAACCAAATTACAGTGCAGATGAACGAATTGGCCAAAAAAGGCATCGTTCCCACAAGACGGCTCGTCTCGAAGGAAATGGTTGCCGAATACGTCAGCCGAAAATATCCGCAGGCCTAGCTGGTGGATCCTTCCGCGTGTGGCGTCATGTGTTTTTGCAAAACATAAACCATGACCCGCCCGCTGGAGGTGAAGTGTAATGGGAAGAACAAAGCTTGGCAACGCGAATGCACAGCGAAACAACAACGCTAAAAAGAAGAACGGCTTTAACACTGAATTTGCGACTGAATCCTATTCGCAAATGGAAGCCGCAAAATTAATCTCAAGCAAAAAACAGCACCAAAAATAGAAACAGCGTCGCTAGACGCTGTTTTCATCATTTTTGCTCCTGTGGTACAATAAGTGCATTGTATGATGAAAGGAAGTTTCCATAATGAACAAGAAGCTGCTGCTTGTAGACGGGATGGCTTTATTATTCCGGTCTTTTTTTGCGACTGCGGTGCACCGCAATTTTATGCTGAATGACAAAGGCGTGCCGACAAACGGGGTTCACGGTTTTTTAAAGCATCTGTTAACCGCTGCGTCTGCGTTTGAACCGAGCCATGTCATCTGCTGCTGGGACATGGGAAGCAAAACGTACCGAAACGATTTATTTAAGGACTATAAAGCGAACCGGAGCGAGCCGCCTCTAGAATTGATTCCGCAATTTGACATGGCGAAGGAAGCGGCGGAAGAGCTCGGGATTTTAAATATCGGCCTTGCGGGCTATGAAGCCGATGACTGCATCGGCACCCTGACAGCGATGTTCAGCGAAGAAGCGGACATCACGATCGTCACCGGTGATAAAGATTTACTTCAGCTTTTAACAGTCAATGTTAAAGTTGCCCTGCTTCAAAAAGGAATCGGCAATTATAAGGTATACACAGAAGAATCATTCAGTGAAGAGACAGGTATCGAACCGAAAGCTTTGATTGACATTAAAGCGCTGATGGGCGATACAAGCGATAATTATCCGGGTGTAAAAGGCATCGGCGAAAAAACGGCCTACAAGCTGATCAAGGAATATTCGACTGTTGACCGGCTGCTGGAAAACATCGGTCAGCTGACGAAGGGCCAGCAGACGAAAATAACCGAATGTCTAGAAGATCTGAAGATGTCCAGAATTCTTGCAGAAATTAAATGCGATGTACCGCTTTCCTGCTCATTGGACGATGCGGACTTCACCTTGATGCATGACAGGGCAAAGGAGATGCTGAGACTTCATCAAATACGGGGAATCGAGCCGCTGCTGATGAAATTCGAAAAAAGAGAGATCGGATAAACCGATCTCTCTAATGTTTTGTATTGCTTTTTTTCGCCCGGTTTTCAAGCTCGGTTTTTGGGTCTGTATGACGGTTATCCCGGTTCAATACAATATCACCCTGGGGCGTGACACCGCCTGTCAGACGGCCTCTTCCTGCTGAATGCTGTTTTTCCACATGAACCACCTCACTCGTTATGATGTGCAGCGGGAATGGAATTTACTCGGGTTGGTTCAGCAATATCGCTTTTTTCGCAAGCTTGTCAGCCGCTTGATTTGACTTCGAAGGAATCCACTTGATAAAAAATAAATCAAAATCCTTTTTTAAGCGGATGATAGCATCCAGATAAGGCTTGAAAGCCTGATTTTTGACAAACTCCGAATCCGCCGTGCGCTCGACGATCTGCGAATCGGTCCGAAACGAAACGATCCGGTAGTTTCGTTCGGCGCACAGCTTCATTCCTTCGATCAGCGCCATGAATTCTGCTTCATGGTTGCTCAGTGAGCCGGCGGGAAGGGAGAAGGACTCGGTCTTCTGGCCGTCTTTGATAAAAATGCCAAGTCCGGACGGTCCGGGATCCCCGGCGCTTGCTCCGTCAATATACACCTCAACCGGCATTGTTTTCGCTCCTTTCATCCAAAGGGGTGATCCTTTTAGCGGCATAAGCGTACGGCGCTGCGAATACGGCTACAACGAATTTCAAGACGTATGTCGTGATAAAAATCTGAATCCATACATCCAGCGGATAAGCGCCCATAAACGCGACGCTCGTAAAAATCAACGTATCAAGCAGCTGGCTTAAGGCTGTACTGCCGCTGTTGCGAAGCCACAGTGCCCGGTCGGAAGGAAATAACCTTCTGATTCCCGAATATACATAAACATCAAGCGTTTGGCTGATGATATAGGCGAGCAGGCTGCCGAGGGCCACGCGGGGCAAGAAGCCGAATATCGTCTCCAGCGCAGGCTGTGCGATGTCTTCGGGATGCGGCTTGAATAGGAGCGCTCCCTGCATGACGAGCGTCAAGGTAATCAGAATGAAAAAACCGATTGAAACGGCTTTTTTCGCTTCTTCCTTTCCGTATCTTTCATTGATGACGTCGGTCGCAAAAAACACGCTTCCGTACAGGATGTTGCCGAGCGTCGCAGTCAAACCGAACAGCTCGACCGTTTTGACTACCTCGATATTGGCGGCGGCTGTCGCAAAACCGATCCAGACAAATAAACCGGTCTTGCCAAATCGTTTAAAAAAGAAGAGAACAATGATAAAATTAATGATCGCAAAACTAATCCATAATATTTCGTTAAACAAGAACGGGTACTTCCTTTCTGAATAAACTGTTTTGATTATAGCATAACAAGCCATAATTTGAATAAAGGTGATTTTGTGAAACTGAGAGCAGGAATGAAAATCAAGATTAAAGGGTCTTCACCCATTCAATTTACAGCCGATGAATGGATCGAAGTGAAAGAGGCAGTGGCGGCGGGGCGTCAGCTTTCTCAAAGCCCGTATGTCACTGAACTTGAATTCGAAGATGAGAAGGGCAGCTTTTGGACCCTGAAAGAACTGGAAAAGCTGAAAGAAGAACTTGCGGCTGAACCGGATGAGATCACCGTGTATTTTGACGGCAGCTATGATAAAGAAAGTCAGCTCGCCGGTTTAGGCATTGTGATTTATTACTCCCTCGGCGGGGAAAGGTATCGATTGAGAAAGAATAAGAGCTTTCGGCTGACAACGAATAACGAAGCGGAATATGCGGCTCTCTACGAAGCCGTTAAAGAGCTTAGAGACCTCGGGGCAAGCAGGAACTCCGTCGTCATTAAAGGGGATTCGCTCGTCGTTCTGAATCAGCTTGAAGGCAGCTGGCCATGCTATGATCCCGTTCATTCGAAATGGCTGGACAGAATCGAAAGCCAGCTTCAAAAATTAAAGCTCACGCCCACCTATATTCAAATCAGCCGTAAAGACAATAAGGAAGCGGACCAGCTCGCAAAAAAAATGCTTGAGCATACCATTGTGGAAAGCACAATCAAACTAGATGAATAACGGAGATGAACGTTTTGGATAAGAAAGAGATCTTTAAGGAACTGACACATTTGCAGGACACCTACTGTGAAGGGTGCTTCATCAAAAAACACTTCAGAAAAGAATACGGAAAAACGTATGCCCACGCATTTTGCATTTCAAAATGTACGGTCGGAGAAAAGCTCCGCACCTATGGAGACGTGCTGACAAACAAAAATTGATCCCCGAAAATTCCCCTATAGGCCATAATCCATGCAATCTGGGGTTTTCGGGCCACGCTAAAAAACCGCGTTCAGCGGTTTTTTTAATGCTGTGATTCATCAAGCTGATGCTGGCAATCATTTAGTATGTTGAGCTGTTCGTTTAAAAAATCTTCATCCAGTGCGGCTAATTCCTCAGCCTGTGACAGCTGTCTGGCATCTTCAATGGATTGATACGCCGATTTCAGCAAAGTGGAGCTCTTTTGCCTCGTTGCCATTCCCGTCGTTTTTTGAGCAGTTTCTACGGCAATTTCAAGCTGCTTGCGCTGATTAAATCCGGTTTCGAGATCATCGCGATGGTCTGATTTCATGATCATACACCTCCGACAAGTATTTTTTCTAAAAAAGGCATTTTTATGTGTAAAATAGAAAAAATAAAGTAAAATTAATCCGATATAACTATTGAACCTAAAAAATATAAGTCTTTATTACTAATTTAGGTAATCATAAAAAAAGGAGTCTGAGGAACAGTGGAAAGCAATGAACTGCAAACCGTTCTTCACAAGACATTTGTGGAGGTATATAAAGATCTTGAACAGCTCGTTGATATCGCGAAAAAGGGGCGTCCATCTCTCGAGAAGAACATTGAGGAAATCGAGCAAAGGCTGAAGCAAAATATACTGGCGATCGAAATTCAGCTGAAAATTAAATAGGAGAGGCAGAAATTGCCTCTCCTCTTATTTGAAGTCTCATTTTGTCTTGATTTTGTTAAAGCTTCACAACGTTAGATGCTTGAGGTCCACGATTACCTTCAACAATTTCGAAAGAAACTTCTTGTCCTTCTTCTAGAGATTTGTATCCTTCACCTTCGATTGCAGTGAAATGAACGAATACATCGTCTCCGCCTTCAACTTCGATGAAGCCGAAGCCTTTTTCATTGTTAAACCATTTTACTTTACCGTTTTGCATATTGCTTAATCCTCCTAGTACTGTAGCACAATGTGCTAAAAAAAATTTTCATCATCTAACGGTGTTCTGCTAAATGATGGTTTCACTATACACTATCCATGGATGCTTCGTCAAGCTGTCAAGAGAAAAAAATGAACTTTAATGCTTTTTTTAGGAATTTCTTTGAAATCGTTTTCAATTTATGGTTATTCATCATCATTTTTCGCAAAGCGGGTGAAACATTTTAAGCGTCGGTCCGTATATAATAAAACCAATATCAGGAATGCGAACAGGAGTGTTTAGAGATGAACCGTTATTCAGTTGATGAGTTTGTATCCAAAACCCAGCAGGAAGACAAAGGGGAGGGGCTGTTTGAAATGGAAACGCCCCGTCTCTTGGAAGTCAATCTCGACGGAAAAGTGTGGGCAAAGGCCGGTTCAATGGTTTCCTATAGAGGAAGAGTCAAATTTAAGCGAGAAGGGGTATTTGAACACGGAATTGGACGGATGGTGAAAAAAGTGTTCAGCGGCGAAGGGGCTGCCCTGATGAAAGCGGAAGGAAACGGAAAGGTGTATCTAGCGGATCAGGGAAAGAAGATATCCATCTTAAACTTGAAAGATGACTCCATATTTGTAAATGGACATGATCTGCTCGCATTTGAACCGTCGATCCATTGGGACATTAAACTGATGAAAAGAATTTCCGGCATGCTGGCCGGCGGACTGTTTAACATTAAGCTTGAGGGAACTGGAATGGCTGCCATTACAAGCCACTACGAGCCGCTCACTTTGATCGTAACCCCGGAAAGCCCCGTCTATACCGATCCAAACGCAACGGTTGCCTGGTCTGGAAGCCTTCAGCCTGAATTTGTGACAGATGTTTCTTTTAGGACGTTCATCGGCAGGGGAAGCGGGGAATCCATCCAAATGAAGTTTTCAGGGAATGGGTTTGTCGTTGTACAGCCATTTGAAGAAGTTTATTACTCGGAATCTTAGCATCAAAAAAACACTTGCAGAGCAAGTGTTTTTTTGAATCGGGCGTTTTTTAGGACAGCGCCCGGACAGTCTGTTTTTTGTTCATGATGATTTCAGACTGCTCGATAATGTCCGTCAGGATGACTTCTGATGAATTGGATAAATGCAGGCTTTTAATGTTTTTCTTCATTTCGTTTAATTTTTTCTCATCAGCCAAAAGGGAAGAGACTGACTCAAGAATCTCCTCATGCCTGTTGACGACGATGGCAGCCCCTCTGTCTTCGAAGAACAGGGCATTTTCCTTTTCCTGTCCGGGAACAGGCTTGTAAAGGATGACGGGAACGCCGATTGCCGTGGCCTCCGTCAGGGTGATTCCGCCCGGCTTTGTGATCATGCAGTCTGCCACCCTGAACAGCTCGTCAATTCTTTCGATGTAACCGAGCGTTCTCAGCTTGTTTGGATAAAGGGCTTCAATGTCTTCCAATGAAGATTTCAGCATCGTATTTTTTCCGCACACGACAACGACTTGAACATCCTCTTTCGTCACCAGAGATTCACACAGTTCTTTTAC
Source organism: Bacillus sp. FSL R7-0646 (assembly GCF_037969865.1). Lineage (NCBI taxonomy): Bacteria > Bacillati > Bacillota > Bacilli > Caryophanales > Bacillaceae > Bacillus > Bacillus sp. FSL R7-0646. The sequence goes on along the minus strand of NZ_CP150217.1, from coordinate 2,255,017 downwards.
GTTTTTAAGAACCCCGTGGGCGCCTGCCATGATCAGCAATATCTTCTTGTCGGGAGACAGCTGATACTTCTCGTAGATTTTATCTTTGTCCATTTCTTCTTCAAACTGCCTGCGGATCGGAATGCCCGTGATCTTGACGTTGCTAGGGTGAGTGCCGATCTCGAGCAGCTTTTCCTTCACGTAATCAGTTGCTACGTAATATTTATCAATATGTTCGTGGACCCAAATTTTATGAAGACAGAAATCCGTCATGACGTTAAAAGTCGGAATGACTTTTCCCATTCTCCGTCTGTATTCGGGCACGACAATCATTGGAAACGTATTGATGATAATGTCTGGCTGATGTTTTTTAACCAGTTGGTCCAGCCGTTTATTTCCCATTTTGAAATAAATATTAAACTTCCTTTTATTGTAAATTTTATCGACTCCATAGTAGAAAAGGCGATAAAACTGTTTGCCGATTGAGAAGCTTTTCAAGTAGAGATACTGCGTAATCTCTGACACAATCGGATTTGATTCTTGATACAAATTCGAAACAGTTACATTCTTAAAACCGAGCCTTTCGCACTCTTGGTAGAGCGTTTTGGCTACTTGAACATGGCCATTTCCGTAATTTGCAGTCAAAATTAATATATTTTTATTGGTATTCAAGCATATTCACCTCAATTAATTCAAACAGCAAGAGCTAAAATGGTAAAAAAACAGGAGTCAAAGTCCACTCATACCATACCATAAATATTATTTTAATTATAAATGAAGAACAAAAATTAAGGTATTTTTAAAGTATGGATCGGCAGGAAAGCGCTGGGTTCCTTATTATTCCCGCTTTCGCGGCAAAGCCGAATCCCCATTGTGGAAGACTAACCCAACTGTATTTTAACACATTTTGAATGTCTTGCATCAGACCAGGGCATGAGAATTTCATTTCCACTCATACGGCGTTTCCTGGTAAACGTAGTAGTTCAGCCAATTCATGAACAAAAGAGTCGCATGGGCTTTCCAGCGGTTTACAGGTACCGCGCCATCCGGCCCTTCTTTAAAATAATTCACCGGCGGATCAATCTCCATGTTCCTGGCTAAATCCCTTTCATACTCTTCTTTAAGAGTATCTGTATCATACTCAGGATGTCCAGTTAAAAAAACTTGTTTTTCATCCTTTGAAGCAATTAAACAGACGCCCGCTTCATCGGATATGCTGAGCACTTTTAAATGGGAAACGGCTTTAAGGTCATCCATATTGATATCTGTATGCCTGGAGTGCGGGACATAGTAGAACTCTTCAAAGCCTCTGACCAGTCTTTCATTTTTCTCCATTATTCTGTGTTCAAAAACGCCAAATGTCTTTTTCGGCAGTTTGACTTTGCGAATGCCGTAGTGATGATACAGTCCCGCCTGCGCTCCCCAGCAGATGTGAAGCGTTGACGTGACATGCGTTTTGCTCCAGTCTAAAATCTCCCGGAGTTCTTCCCAATAGGATACCTCTTCGTACTCCAAATGCTCGATCGGCGCACCGGTAATAATCATGCCGTCGAATTTTCGGTCCCTGATTGAAGAAAAAGTTGTATAAAACTGTTCCAAATGCTGCCTTGGTGTATGTTTTGGCGTGTGTGTAGACGGTATTAAAAAAGTGAAATATACCTGTAAAGGAGAATTCCCGAGCATCCTGAGCAGCTGTGTCTCGGTCTTGATTTTCTGCGGCATCAGATTAAGAATCACAATATTTAAAGGTCTGATGTCCTGATGAAAAGCCCGTTTTTCATCCATGATAAAAATATTTTCACTTTCAAGAATCTGCTTTGCTGGCAAATTGATAGGTATGTTGATAGGCAACACGCCACCTCCGGTTTTCTCCGCTGATTTTTCTTCATTATAGGAACTTTTTGGCGATATTTCAATGTGTGAATTGTGTTACAATAAAAGAAGTGTGTGAAAAATATGGAAAATCATCGTGTGATGAACCAAAAGGAGGCTCCTCTTGCAAATGAAATCCCATTTATCAGACATAGAAATCGCACAAAGAACGGAATTAAAACCGATTACCGAAATTGCACGGAAACTCAATATAAATGACGAAGAAATAGAGTGTTTTGGTTGCACAAAAGCGAAAATTTCTTTGAAAATTTTTGAGCGTTTGAAAGAAAAACCCGATGGCCAGGTGATTTTGGTAACCTCCATCAACCCGACACCGGCCGGCGAAGGGAAGTCGACTGTCACCGTCGGATTGAGCCAGGCGCTCTGGCAGATTGGCAAAAAATCGATCGTGGCGATGAGGGAGCCTTCACTCGGTCCGACAATGGGCTTGAAAGGCGGGGCTGCCGGAGGAGGGTATTCCCAGGTTCTTCCGATGGAGGACATCAACCTTCACTTTACGGGAGATATGCATGCGATCACAGCTGCAAACAACGCTTTGGCGGCTTTCATAGACAATCATATTCATCAGGGAAACGAATTAAACATCGATATCAGAAAAATCGTCTGGAAAAGGGCGCTTGATCTCAATGACAGGGCGCTGCGTGAAACCGTTGTCGGCCTGGGCGGAAAAGCGAACGGATTTCCCAGGGAAGACGGCTTTGACATTACTGTCGCTTCGGAAATCATGGCCGTTTTATGCCTGGCCAGAGACTTGGCCGATTTAAAAAAGCGCCTGGCTTCGATGATCGTCGCCTACACAGTCGACGGACAGCCGGTAACGGCCGGCATGCTCGGTGTGCAGGGAGCGCTTGCCCTCCTGTTAAAAGATGCTATCAAACCAAACCTTGTTCAGACTGTTGAAGGAACACCGGCGCTCGTCCACGGAGGACCGTTTGCAAACATCGCCCACGGGGCAAACAGTCTGATCGCGACAAAAACGGCTGCGAAGCTGGCTGACTATGTCGTGACTGAAGCGGGATTTGGCGCTGATTTGGGGGCGGAAAAATTCATGCACATCAAAACGAGAGCCGGCGGGTTCACACCGGGGGCGGTCGTGATCGTCGCCACCGTCAGAGCGCTGAAAATGCATGGCGGAACGCCTCTCGCCGATTTGAAGCAAAAAGACCTGGAAGCATTAAAAAGGGGAATTGCCAACCTTGCGAAGCATATCGAAACGATAGATGCCTTCGGTCTTCCATACGTTGTGGCTGTCAACAGATTCGTACAGGACACGGAGGACGAGCTTGAGGCCGTTCTTGGCTGGTGCAGAGACAACGGACATCCGGCTGCACTTTGCAATGTTTGGGAAGAGGGCGGAAAAGGCGGGACTGATCTCGCAAGGGAAGTCATTCATGTCATGGAGCAAAAAGACAACAGGTTTTCCTATTTATACGAATTAACCGACTCGATCGAAGACAAATTAGCCAAGATCTCCCGCACCGTTTATGGCGCCGAAGGGGTAGAGTTTACCGAAAAGGCGAAAAAACAGCTGCTTGAATTGAAAAAGAACGGGTTGGACGGACTGCCTGTCTGCGTGGCGAAAACTCAGTATTCTTTATCAGATGACCCGGGTAAAATCGGCAGGCCGCAAGATTTTAGCATCACCGTCCGCGAATTAAAACCATCTAGGGGCGCGGGATTTATCGTCGCTTTGACAGGCAGTATTTTAACAATGCCGGGGCTGCCGAAACACCCTGCCGCGCTTAAGATGGATGTCGACGAAAGCGGCAGAGCCAAAGGTTTATTCTAAAAAGGAGGGACCGTCATGTCCATTTACGATATCAGCGTCAAGACGATTAAAGGCGAGGACACGACACTGCGGCCGTATAAAGGCAAAGTGCTGCTCATCGTCAACACCGCCTCGAAGTGCGGATTTACACCTCAATATCAGCAGCTTCAAGACTTGTATGAAACATATAAAGACCGGGGGCTTGAGATTCTCGGCTTTCCCAGCAACCAATTCATGAATCAGGAGCCGGGCGATGAAAAAAGCATTGAAGAATTTTGCAGCGTCAATTACGGTGTCACGTTTCCAATGTTTTCGAAGGTGAATGTAAAAGGGGATCAAATCCACCCGCTGTTCCGCCACTTGACGAACAAGGCGAAGGGCATGCTTGGAACAAAAGCGGTCAAATGGAATTTCACAAAATTTCTCGTCGATCAAACCGGAGAAAACGTTGTGCGCTTTTCACCGCAAACCAATCCAAAGGAGATGGAGGAGACCATTCAGAAATGGCTGGGCTGAATCAGGAACAAACAGAACAGATCCGCTTGATGTCCGAATGGGTAAAAGAGAAGCTTTCTGCCGAAGGCACAGGTCATGACTGGCTGCATACCGAAAGGGTGAGGAACGTAAGCCTTCAGATCGCAAAAGAAGAGGGTGCAGACCTGTTTATGACCGAAGCTTGCGCACTTCTCCATGATGTGATTGATGAAAAGCTGTCCGATGAGCACCGGGTTCCGCTGCAGGAGCTGAAAAGGCGCCTGTCCGAAGAATGGAAGGTCGATCCGGAAACGGTTGACGGGATTTTTGCTATCATCACAAGAATTTCATTCAGAGACAGAGAGAAATATAAAGACGAACTTCTTTCAAAAGAAGGAATGGCTGTCCAGGATGCCGATCGGCTTGATGCGATCGGCGCCGTCGGGATCGCCAGGGCTTTGATGTATGCGGGTGCAAAGGGCCATCTCCTCTATGGGGGCGGCAATGCACCTACTGCAGTCGGCCACTTTTACGAGAAGCTTCTCCTTTTAAAAGATTTGATGAATACAAAGACGGGACGGATGCTCGCAGAAAAAAGGCATAAGCTGATGCTCGAATTCCTCGGCGAACTGGAAAATGAATGCGCCTTCTCTAGAGAAAGCCGCCTTGATAGATCAGGGCTGGGGGTTATGGTAGAATAAGACCGGATCTTTAAACAGAGGGGGACAATGATGAAAATTAAATCGATAGAACCGACACCGAGTCCGAATACAATGAAGGTGATTTTGACCGAGGAACTGCCGGGTGGAAAAAGCAATAATTATAAAAAGGATCATGCGGAAGGCGCACCTCCCGTCATCCAGGAAGTTTTAAACATAGACGGAGTAAAAGGCGTCTATCATGTGGCCGATTTTATCGCTGTCGAGCGCAATGCGAGATTTGATTGGAAAGACATCCTTCCTAAGGTGCGCGCTGCATTCGGAATGGATGAAGCCGAAGAGGCGGAGGGCCGTTCCGAAGAAAAAGAATCGTTCGGCGAGGTTAAAGTTTTCGTGCAAATGTTCAGCGGAATACCGATGCAGGTGAAATTGACCGACGGCGAGCGCGAGGAGCGCTTCGGCCTTCCAGAACGTTTCCAGGAAGCGATCTTGAAGCTTAAAACCGCGTCTTCCAACGTCGTGCTCGAACGGTCTTGGAAAGAGCAAGGCGTCAGATTCGGCGATTTTTCAGAAATCGGCCGCGAAGTAACGGAAGAGCTGGAGGCGGCTTACGATGAAGAGCGCCTGCGGAAGCTGACGGAATCAGCTGCATCAAGCGATGCTGAGGCTAAACGTACGGCTGTGCAGCGAAAGTCTTACCGGGTAACGCTTGAAATGATGGATGAGGAAGATTGGCAAAAACGCTATGCGCATCTTGAACAAATGGATCCTACTGAAGAGGATATTCCAGTACTCGAAAAAGCGCTCAATGACCCGAAAACATCGATCAGAAGGCTTGCTGTCGTTTATTTGGGCATGATCGAAACGCCTGCGGTGCTTCCCCTTTTATATAAAGCGCTCGAAGACAAAACCATCACGGTCAGAAGAACGGCCGGCGATTGTCTGTCAGACATCGGCAACCCGGAAGCGATTCCGGCGATGATCAAAGCGCTGAAGGATCCGAGCAAGCTTGTGCGCTGGAGAGCCGCCATGTTTCTGTACGAAGTCGGCGATGAAAGCGCGCTTCCCGCTTTAAAAGAAGCTGAAAACGATCCGGAATTTGAAGTCAGCCTTCAGATCAAAATGGCGATCGAACGGATCGAATACGGTGAAGAAGCAAAAGGCTCCGTATGGAAGCAAATGACGGAAAGCCGCAAAAAAGACAGCTGACAAAGACGCTGGAAACAGCGTCTTTTTTTATGCTTCAAAAGCGGCGATCGATCCGGGAATTCTGAAAAAAGTCACGCGTCTTGTAATAAAATATCACTTTTTCTATAAAAATATTTCGAATATTGTTGAAAAACAAGCTGAAAATATATATAGTAGTTAGCAATCATATGGAATGTGGAGGTTCTGATTCATGGGGAATGATTTACAGATGAAGATCAAAACAGCCGTCATCTTGCGGATCAGTCCGGCAAGCGGTTAACAGACAATTTTTAAAACTGAATATTCAGAATATATAGAATGTAAATACGAAGATGTTTAGGAGGATCACGATGACAGGTTTACGCAGTGACATGATTACAAAAGGGATCGACAGAGCGCCGCACCGCAGTTTGCTGCGCGCGGCTGGGGTAAAAGAAGAGGACTTCGGCAAACCGTTTATTGCCGTTTGCAACTCATACATCGATATCGTACCGGGTCATGTCCATTTGCAGGAGTTTGGAAAAATCGTCAAAGAGGCGATCAGAGAGGCCGGCGGTGTTCCGTTTGAATTTAATACAATCGGGGTCGACGACGGAATTGCGATGGGGCACATTGGAATGAGGTATTCTCTCCCGAGCCGCGAAATCATCGCAGATTCAGTGGAAACGGTTGTATCGGCGCACTGGTTTGACGGAATGGTATGTATTCCAAACTGTGATAAAATCACACCGGGCATGATCATGGCGGCAATGCGGATCAACATTCCGACCGTGTTTGTCAGCGGGGGGCCGATGGAAGCGGGAAGAACGAGCGACGGACGAAAAATCTCGCTTTCCTCTGTATTTGAAGGCGTTGGCGCTTATCAATCAGGCAAAATCGATGAGAAAGGACTCGAGGAGCTTGAACAGTTCGGCTGTCCGACTTGCGGATCATGCTCGGGCATGTTTACGGCGAACTCGATGAACTGTCTTTCTGAAGCTCTTGGCATCGCCATGCCGGGCAACGGCACCATTTTGGCGACATCGCCCGACCGCAGGGAATTTGCCAAACAGTCGGCCCGCCAGCTGATGGAGCTGATCAAGTCGGATATCAAACCGCGCGACATCGTGACCGAAAAAGCGATCGACAACGCGTTCGCTTTAGACATGGCGCTCGGCGGATCAACGAATACGATCCTTCATACGCTTGCGATCGCCAATGAAGCGGGTGTAGACTATTCGCTTGAACGGATCAATGAGGTAGCGGCAAGGGTTCCGCATTTATCGAAGCTTGCACCGGCTTCCGATGTGTTTATTGAAGATTTGCATGAAGCAGGAGGCGTATCGGCAGTCTTAAACGAGCTGTCGAAAAAAGAAGGCGCGCTTCACTTGGATACGCTGACTGTAACGGGGAAAACGCTTGGCGAAAATATTGCCGGACGCGAAGTGAAAGATTACGAGGTCATTCATCCGATCGATCAGCCGTTTTCAGAGCAAGGCGGACTCGCCGTCCTGTTCGGCAACCTGGCTCCTGACGGTGCGATCATTAAAACGGGCGGCGTCCAAGACGGGATTACCCGCCATGAAGGACCTGCGGTTGTCTTTGATTCACAGGAAGAAGCGCTTGACGGCATCATCAACCGTAAAGTAAAAGCGGGAGATGTCGTCATCATCCGCTATGAAGGCCCTAAAGGCGGACCGGGAATGCCTGAAATGCTTGCGCCGACTTCACAGATCGTCGGAATGGGCCTCGGCCCGAAAGTCGCCTTGATTACCGACGGCCGCTTTTCAGGAGCCTCCCGCGGTCTTTCGATCGGCCACGTTTCACCGGAAGCAGCCGAAGGCGGCCCGCTTGCTTTCGTAGAAAACGGCGACCATATCGTTGTCGATATCGAAAAGCGGATTTTAAACATCGAAATCTCCGATGAGGAATGGGAAAAAAGAAAAGCAAACTGGCCCGGCTTTGAACCGAAAGTGAAAACGGGCTATCTCGCCAGGTATTCAAAGCTTGTGACATCTGCCAATACCGGCGGCATTATGAAAATCTAGCGGTTTTTTCGCCCGGCGTTTGAAATTCAGCCCCCTCTGTAGTATCCTTGAAAACATCAGTAGTCAAGGTTTATAGAGGGGGCTTTTTAATATGTCAACAGCTTATGAAGAATACATGCGCCAGCTTGTTCTTCCGATGCGTCAGGAATTGGTGCAGGCCGGCTTTAAAGAGTTAACGACCGCGGAAGAAGTGGAGACATTCATGGAAGACGCAGAAGGCACGACTTTCGTCGTCGTCAACTCAGTCTGCGGATGTGCCGCAGGGCTGGCGCGACCGGCAGCCGTTCAGGCCGTCTCCGGAAGCGAAAAAGGGCCTGACGAGACCGTTACAGTTTTTGCCGGACAGGATCGTGAAGCAACGGCAAAAATGAGGGAATACTTCGAAGGATATGAACCGTCTTCACCTTCAATGGCACTGCTGAAAGGCAAAGAAGTCGTTCATTTCATTCCGCGTGAACAGATTGAAGGCCGTGAAATGACGGAGATTATGAAAAACATTACGGACGCTTTTGAAAAACATTGCTAAAATGCCCTTTGAAGGGCATTTTTTACGGAGAAAAACATGATTGTCACAACAAGCTACAGACCGACTGAAAGCACGATTTTAACAGCAGAAAAAATCAGCCGGACGCTCGGCGCCCGCTTTTCCGAGCGGAGAAAACGGCCGATTCGCCAAATTCGGCAAACAGAGCAGGATGATGTTCTCGTGGTTGGAAAAGAGCGCTTTGAGCTGTATCATTCAGAAGGTGAAAAGTTCTTTTTCCATCCGAACTCTGCGATGTTCCGGGCCAAGCGTATGTTAAGAGGCGAACCGGACCCTTTTGTCGAAGCTGCACAAGTTGAACCGGGGGACAAGGTGCTCGATTGCACGCTCGGTCTTGGATCAGACGCGATCATTGCGAGCCTTGCCGCAGGCGAACAAGGCGAAGTGCGCGGAATTGAAAAAAGCCCGCTTCTCGCTTTTCTTGTCGAGGCGGGGCTTCAATCGTGGGAGACCGGCCTTGACGTTTTGGATCAGGCGATGAAAAGGATTCGGGTTCATTCAGGCGACAGCATTGATTACCTGCTGGAACTTGATGATGCTTCAGCAGATATCGTCTACTTCGACCCGATGTTTGATGATGGAATCAAAGAATCAGACGGCATCGCCCCTTTAAGAAAGTGGGCGCATTCCGAGTTTACGCTTGACGGCGCTTTACATGAAGCCCTTCGGGTCGCCAGAAAAAGAGTGGTTCTGAAAGACCACTGGAAGAGTCCGCGCTTTGAAAAATACGGATTTTCCGTAAAAAAACGCAAAACGGCCCTGTTTCATTACGGTGTCCTCGAAAAATGAAAACCCAAGGTATATACCTTGGGTTTTTTTAATCTGCGATTTCCATGACGATAAAATAAGCGAGGGTAATTAATGAAGCGGCTATAAAAAGACCTTCAACCATGAACGATCACTCCCAAATTTGGAATTTTCATCTTTGATTGTAAACGTTTTATCGCTAAAAGAAAAGGCGTTTTGTAGATCAGCATCTCCACTTTATGAATGACTGAAAATTCAACCTATGATAGAATAAGAGAAAACGAAAAAGCGATCAGAAGGGAACTAATCAGTCATGAAGATGTGGATGAGAAAAGCGCTTGTCGCATTATTTACAATTGCAACGTTCGGCCTTGTATCTCCTCCTGCGGCATTGATGGCGGACAAGCCGCAGGAGCATCAGAGCGTGAAAGAATCCGGATATACGGCTGTTTATCAAAAGCAAGAAGAGCCCGAGCTTGATGAAGACGGCGAATCCAAATCTTCATTTGACACCTACAGGGATGAACTGCTCAATGAAGCTGAAGATCTATCATTCGTAAAATTCGGCAGCAGGATATCGCCGGTCATTGAAGACGAGTACAGGGAAGAAGTGCTTCCAAAGATCGAGGAGATCATCGTCAGCCATCTCATGACAATGCAGGACAATGACGCTTACCAGGATCTTGTCATTTCCAAAACGCCGACGGCGGGGAAGTCGGAGAGAATCTTCCACGTTTACAATCGGAAAACGGGGGAAGATGTGCTAAGGTTCCATGTGCGCAGGGACAAGCCGCCGCATAAAGGGTACTGGTTTAACTTTCATTACCATACTGCCGAAGACGGCTTTCAAAAACATCACGATCTCGGAAGCATTTACTGGGACCGCAATACACCGCCTAACTGGATGAGTCACTAAAGGAGATTGATGCAGATGAAGAAGTATACGATGAATGAAATGGTGCACTTAACGAAAAATATGCTGAATGAGCGCGGGGTTGCGATTGAGGATATCGCGCTGATCGTACAAAAGCTGCAGGAAAAATACCATCCTGATCTCCCGCTTGATGTATGCATTGAAAATGTCGAAAAGGTCTTAAATAAGAGGGAAATCGTTCATGCCGTTTTAACGGGGATAGCGCTTGACCAGCTGGCCGAGAAAAAGCTGTTGCCTGAACCGCTTCAATATTTGGTCGAAACGGACGAACCCCTTTACGGGATCGACGAGATTATCCCGCTATCGATCGTAAACGTCTACGGTTCGATCGGCTTGACGAACTTCGGCTATCTGGATAAAGAAAAATTCGGCATCATTAAAGAACTGGACGACTGTCCGGACGATGAGGTTCATACGTTCCTTGATGATATCGTCGCAGCTTTGGCGGCAGCGGCGGCAAGCCGAATTGCCCATTCGCATCAGGATCTTGAGGATGAAGTGCAGGAAGAGAGAACAGACGGACAGAGCGTTGCGAAAAGCCGCTGAAAGACTCGCCCGTCCCCGCCATCAGGCGGGTTTTTTTATGCGGCATATTTTACGCCTTTTCTCGAAAAATGTCTTGTTTTCGAAAGGTTAAACAAGATACACTACAAAAGGATGAAAAAAATGAAACATCATGCGGATATGTGCCGTCATATGTAAGAAAACCGGAATTGAACAAAACGGGGAATGAGACAAATGCATTCGGGCGGCCTGATCAGAATGAAAACCTCGAAGAAAGGTTCCTCTCATCACAGCTTTAACCTCCATCTTCATGCATCATGTTCACAGATGATCACACAAAAAGATGAGCATCATCCGGCATTATTTCGCTACAAACATCATAAGGAGGCATTAAACAATGATCTCATTGATTGCTGCAATGGACAGAAACCGCCTGATCGGCAAAGACAATGATTTGCCATGGCATCTGCCGCAAGATTTGAAGTATTTTAAAGAGGTGACGAAAGGGCACGCCGTAATCATGGGGAGAAAGACGTTCGAGTCCATCGGCAGACCTTTGCCCCACCGCGAGAACATCATCGTCACATCCAATAAAGAACTGGATATCCCGAATTGTCAGGTGATGCACTCGGCAGAGGAAGCGGTGCGGTTTGCGAAAAACAGAAACGAAGAATGTTTTGTCATCGGCGGTTCAACACTATACACGGAGATTCTGCCTTTTGCGGACAAGCTGTATGTGACAAAAATTGATGAAACCTTTGAAGGGGACCGGTACTTTCCTGAATTCAGCGAAGCTGAGTGGGAAATCGTTTCGAGGCGGAAAGGCCTGAAAGATGACAAAAATCCTTATGACTACGAATTCCTCGTTTATCAAAGAAAAGGATAGAGGAGAGGATTTTCATGTTGCGCTATTGTTTTTTATGGATTTATTCGGCCTATATGCTCATCAAGCATATCAAGCTTCTGCAGGCGCTGCAGACACTTGATCCGCGCCTTTCGTATGCCAATCAGATGGAAGCTGTCTTTGATAAGCCGAAAGCTTTTTTGCGAGGGTGCATCGGCTTAACCGGTTCAACCGTTTCCATCCATCAGAACGGAAGATCGCCGGCTGGCCCCGTGCTTTATGTGCACCCAAAGCTCGGCCTGTCAGAGCTTGCCGTGCTGCTTGGACACCTTGACAAAACCGCTTCGTTTTTTGCTGATCCGCGCGCCTTTCGTTATCCGCTGATCAGCGGCTGGCTCAATAAAATGGCCGCGGTCAGAAAAAGCGCCGACAAGGAAGCATCGCTAGAAGAAGTGGAAGAGATTCTCCGGAAAGGCCAAAGCTTTATTATGTCTGAAGATGACGGACTCGATTACAAATCTTTATCCAAAAGGCTCGGCATTCCGATCGTTGCAGTCGAAACAGCCGGTACGGAAGACATGAAAAAAGGCACGTTGTTCAAGAGGCTGAGACCTGTTGATATCGATTTGACGATCCACCCGGCATACGTCATGACTGAAAACAAACAGCTTCGGGCATAAAAAAACCAGGCTCCCATAATGGAAGCCTGGTTTTCGCCGTTTACGATACAAACGGCACTTTTGCCACGTAGAAAAGCACGCAGAAAAACATTGAGGCGCTGCCGCCGAGCACGAAAGTGTGCCATATCGCATGATGATATGGAATCTTTCTCCATAAATAAAAGATGGTTCCGACAGAATACAAGATTCCCCCTAAAAGCAGCAGGGCGAACCCTTCTCCGGTCAAGGCCGTATAAAGCGGCTTGATCGCAATGATCGCCATCCAGCCCATCACAAGATATACCAGTGTGCTGACAACGATAAACCGTTTCACAAAAAAGATTTTAAACACAACCCCGCCAATCGCAAGCCCCCAAACGACAGCAAGCATCGTATAGCCTAGCGCGCCTTTCAAAGGTCCGAGGAGCAGCGGTGTGTATGTCCCTGCAATCAGTACGTAGATGGCTGAGTGATCGATGATCTCCAGAATATCTTTTGTTTTTTGGTGCTGAATGCTGTGCAGAAGGGTCGAACTTAAATACAGGAACAGCATGGAAGCGCCGAAAATTGAAAAGCTGACAACATCAACCGGACTTCCGTAGCGGATCGCAAATATCACCAAAAATACGATGGCAGGTATTGACAGGAGGACGCCGAGTCCATGGGTTATTGCATTAGCAATTTCTTCTTTAATCGTGTACATACCAAGACACCCTTTCTAATCTTGAATAATGTGATGCTTTAAAGAGCTTAAAAAGCGGAGGCCTTCAAGCGTGATTTTTGTCCCGGCTCTTCCGCGGCCCTTTGTAATAAACTCTCTTTTTTCCAAATAATCCAATCTGCTTCTCACTTGCTGGGGTGTAAGCTCCGACTTGCCGCTTTTGCTCAGCTCGGACAGAACCCTGCGGCTGGCAGGCTCTCCTTTTTCATTTAATTGCTTGATTGCATCGAGCAAAAACGCAAACTCCTCTTTTTCCATTAAGGTAAGTGATGCCGAAGCCGTTTTTTTGTCCTTAGGCTTCTTTTTTTTGATTTGTTCTCTTAACGAGGGCGGTGTGTCGTAAAGCTGAATCGTTTTTCCGTCTGAGACGGTTATCATATAATCCGTCATGTTTTTGAGTTCTCTGACGTTCCCCTCAAACTCATGCTGCTCTAAAGCTTTCCAAACGACCGGTTCGACATATATGTCATGATCCCCGCTTTTTAAAAAATGATGCACGAGAAGGGGGATGTCGCTTCGCCGTTCACTAAGAGAGGGAAGCGGAAGGTCGAGCACATTGAGCCTGTAGTACAGGTCCTTGCGGAATTCGCTGCTATCAATCCGTTCAATGAGAGGCATGCTTGAAGAGGTGATCAATCTTTTTTGCATCCCTTTTTCAATGGCTGCCAAAAGCCTGCCCTGGAGATGCAAGGATAGACCCCACACTTCGTCGAGAAACAAGGTTCCGGGCTCATTCAGCTCTGAAAGAAAAAAATCTTCAGCCGTTTCATCTTCATCCAGCGTGCTGCAGCTTACATGTGTGAAGGGATCATCCTTGAAAGATGATCCGGAATGAATGGCTTTGGCGAACAGCTCTTTGCCTGTGCCTGTTTCCCCATGAATCAGAATCGGATGGGAAGATGCTGCAAATTGTATCGCTCTGTTTTTCGTTTGCAAAAAGGAATCGCATTCCCCGATCAGCTCGGAGAAACCTACGGACGGATATGTGTGTTTAATCATGGCGGCTCTCCTTTTGGTTCTAATTGGTTATATTATAACACCCAATTAGAACAAATAAAGAGTTTTTTGAAAAAAAGTGCATGTGGCCTGCACATTAAGAATCGAAAAGAACCCCGTATATATTGAGAAAGTGTATAATATTCTGTAAATAACAAAGAATTGCCCTTTAAATTTTGAATATTCATGATATAATGGCGTATTAAATAAAGCTTTATACAGAAAGGATCTTATACATGAAACCGTTGCTTAAAGAAAACTCTCTCATCCAAGTCAAAGACATTTTAAAAGCCCACCAAAATGTAAAAGATGTTGTTATTCATACCCCTCTCCAAAAAAATGAGAGGCTGTCCGAGAGGTACGATTGCAACGTATATTTAAAAAGAGAAGACCTGCAGGTTGTCCGCTCTTTTAAACTGAGAGGCGCCTATTATAAAATGAAGCAGCTTTCAAAAGAAACGACGAAAAACGGGGTGGTCTGCGCCAGTGCAGGAAACCATGCGCAGGGAGTCGCTTTTTCCTGCAAACATCTCGGTATTCACGGAAAGATTTTTATGCCGTCGACGACCCCGAGGCAAAAAATTTCCCAAGTCGAATTGTTCGGCAAGGAATACGTCGAGATCATCCTGACAGGCGACACGTTTGATGATGCTTATCAAAGCGCAGTCGCCTGCTGCGAGGAAGAAAAGCGCGCATTTATCCACCCGTTTGACGATCCTGCCGTCATGGCTGGCCAGGGTACGGTCGCGGTCGAAATCTTAAACGATATCGAAACGGAACCCCATTATTTATTCGCAAGCGTAGGCGGAGGGGGTCTGCTTTCAGGAGTGGGAACCTATATGAAAAACGTGTCCCCGGATACAAAGCTGATCGCGGTTGAGCCTAAAGGCGCGCCGGCTCTTTTTGAATCAAACAAAAAAGGCGAAGTCGTCATCCTTGAGAAAATCGATAAATTTGTCGATGGAGCCGCTGTGCAGAAAATCGGCGAAGAGACATTTAAAACGCTTGAAACCGTTGTCGATGATATTTTGCTCGTTCCTGAAGGAAAGGTGTGCACCGCGATTCTTGAGCTGTACAACCAATGCGCGATTGTCGCCGAACCTGCGGGAGCGCTGCCGATCGCCGCTTTAGATCTTTACAGGGATGAAATTAAAGGGAAAAATGTCGTATGCATTGTGAGCGGAGGAAACAACGATATCGGCAGAATGCAGGAAATCAAAGACAGATCGATGATGTATGAAGGACTCCAGCATTATTTCATCGTGAACTTCCCGCAAAGGGCGGGAGCTTTGCGCGAATTTTTAGATGAAGTGCTCGGGCCGACCGACGATATCACCCGGTTTGAATATACGAAGAAAAATAATAAAAGCAGCGGCCCTGCGCTCGTCGGCATCGAATTGAAGCAGCGCGAAGATTACGAGCCGCTGATCGCAAGAATGGACAGGAAAGGCTTCCGCTATGTCGAAGTCAATAAAGATGAAGGGCTCTTTCATTTGCTGATTTAAGAAATTTTTTTGAAAACAAACCTAAATCACAGACAACGGCTTCAGAGATTATGTATAATAAAGAAAATATCTCATAAATGAGGATTGATAGCTTGTTACTTAAAAGCCTGGAGTTCAAACGTTCGGATGGACAGAAGGTGAAGGTGACGGAAATACCTCTGCTGAAGGAGGACGACCCGCATTTTTTTATGGCCAATCTGAGGCTTGAAATCTTTTTAAAGACGCTCTATTGCTCAAAGCGGAAAAAAAACGTCTACTCCTTTAGGGACTACTTAAAGAGAGCATTGAAATGGCAGGATTACCTGGCCATTTATCAACATGATGAATTGAAGCATAATGCATAAATATTTATGGCATTCTTTGCCGGCCCATGAAGAGAGCCTAATCCGCTTTAAAAGAGCGGAAGACGGCATCCGCCGGCAAAGAATTTTTCATGCGGATTTGGCCTCACTAGAAAATACACCATTTGAACCGACAGGATGTGAAGGGAATTGACAAGCATTAAAATTGTAACGGACTCGACCGCTGACTTGAGCGAAGAACTGCTCAGAAAATATCATATTTCCGTTCTTCCGCTCTCGATATCGATCGACGGCACTGTATACAGAGACAGATTCGATATTCAGCCGGACGAATTTATTGAGAAAATGGAGAGCGCCGCAGAACTCCCGAAAAGTTCACAGCCGCCTCTAGGCGCTTTTATCGAACTGTATGAAGAGCTGACCGCTGACGGAAGCGAAGTGATCAGCATCCATCTCTCAAGCGAATTGAGCGGGACATACCAGACTGCTGTAAGCGCTTCAAATATGGTCGGCGGGAACATTACGGTGATTGATTCCATGTATATTTCAAAAGGCCTCGGTTTTCAGGTCGTGCGGGCCGCCTTGCTGGCCGAAGAGGGCATGACGGCCGAAGCGATTGTAAAAGACTTGGAGAACTTGCGCGACCGGACTTCCCTCTATGTGACAATTGATCATTTTGACAACTTGATCAAAGGCGGCCGCATCGGGAGGGGAAAAGCGCTGCTCGGCTCATTGCTCAAGGTTAAGCCGATCGCGAGGCTTGAGGACGGAATCTATACGCCTGAAAAAAATGTCCGGAGCAGCAGTCAGCTTATCCGTTATTTAACTGGTCAATTTGTTTCAGCGGTTAAGGGAAGGACGGTACAGGCGATCGGAATCGCCCATGCCGATGCGCTCGATCTCGCCCATCGGCTGAAAGACTCCTTGCTTGAACATATCCCGGGAATCGATATTGATATTGACTACACCACACCGATTATCTCGGTTCATACCGGAAAAGGAGCGATCGGTTTTACCTTTTACACCGATTGAAAAAGGGGATGGAAGGATTGAAAAACGTTTTTGGCATTTTCCTTGCAGGTATTCTCACAGTGTTTCTTTCGTCCTGCGGAACTAGCAAGATTGATAATCCTTTGAACTATGATGTACAGTCTTTTTCTTTTCAAAATCAAGACGGGAAAGCGGTGACTCTTGAAAGTTTAAAAGGCCAGGTGTGGGTGGCTGACTTTATATTTACGAACTGTGAAACGATCTGTCCGCCGATGACTTCACATATGGCTGAACTGCAAAAACAAATGGAAGAGGAAAACCTGCAGGCCCGCATCGTCTCATTCAGCGTTGATCCCGAAAATGATACGCCTGAAAAATTGAAGAAATTTGCGGCCAACTACCCGCTCAGTTTTCAAAATTGGGACTTTTTAACCGGATACTCGCAGGAAGAAATCGAAAAGTTTGCGCTGAAAAGCTTTAAATCAATCGTGAAAAAACCTGAAGATGAGGATCAGGTGATTCACCAATCGTCATTTTATCTAGTCGATCAAAACGGCAAAGTCGTCAAGGATTATGACGGTGCAAGAAATACGCCGTACGATGAAATCATCGCCGATATTAAGACGCTGGAAAACCGTTGATAAAAACGGGCGACCTGCCGCTAAAGCCTGTTTCCTGAACACCGGAAAACAGGCTTTTTTTTACATCGGCCAAATGATTTTCAAAAGAATCAAAACATGGTACACTTTTTTTTAGGTTATCAAGAAGGAAGGGGCATCATTATTGAACATACGTTTTATTACAGTCATGATGGCCCTCGTCTGTCTGCTTTCAGCCTGTACGGAGTGGAATGCGGGCGTTGAAAAAACATCGGTCTCCCCTAAGCGCGATATCGTGATTGCAGCGGTGGGCGATTCTCTGACAGAGGGGGTAGGCGATCAAGAAAAGAAAGGCTATGTCGGCATGGTGGCCGATGAGCTTGAAAGCCGGAGCGATGTGAAGTCCGTAACGGTCAAAAATTATGCCGTTAAAGGCTCCCGGACTGATCAGCTGCTTGAAAGATTAAAAGACAAAGAAGTACAAGAGGGCCTGAAAGATGCAGACTACATTTTGTTTACAATCGGGGGCAACGACCTGATGAAAGTCGTCCGCCAAAACTTCGCGCACTTAACGCTCACACCTTTCCGTGCTGAACAAAAACTGTTTGAAAAGCGGTTTTCGAATATTTTAGCGGAAATCAGAGAGCAAAACGCCAGCGCTGAATTGATTTATGTCAGCATGTATAATCCGTTTAAGTTTACGCTGTCTGAACTGCGGGAAGTTGACCAAGTCGTAGACGAATGGAATGAAGGCGCGGAAAAAAGGCTGAAGAAGGTCTCCAACACGAAAATGGCGGATATCGCTGATATTTTTGAGGAATACAGCGATGAAAAGAAGATTGCAGAAGACGAGTTTCATCCTAATCAATACGGGTATTCTTTAATAGCGAAACGCGTTTACGAACAAATTAAAAACGAAGACCTCCCAGCAGAATAAGGTGAAAAAAATGAAGAAATGGAAGAGCTTATTTTTAATTTTAGCAGCAGTCAACGTCATGATACTTGCCGGGATTTTCATTCTCATTTCCCTGCCCGGCGGACAAAAGGAGCCGCCGCGTCCGACTCCGAGCGAATATCAATTGAACGTGACGAGCACGAAAGATTCATTGGCCGCATTCATCAACACGTACTTGGAAAAGGAGTCTTCGCCTGATCTTGACTATCAAATCGAAATCGATGATGAATTCCATATCGTCGGTGCGATCCGCGCCTTTTCCTCGACAGTCGATGCGAGGGTGTCCTTTCGGCCGACGGTGGAAAAAAACGGAGACGTGGTCCTTGACGTGACGAGATTTTCGATCGGCAAGTTGAATGTTCCGATATCGATGGTGCTCAACTACATGGATCAATTTTATGACCTTCCTGATTTTGTACACGTTCGTTCAGACGCTAAAGAAATTCAAGTTCGTCTGTCAGAGATGCCGCTTAAAAACGGAATGTATGTGAAAGCAAAAGACATTGATTTAGAAAAAGATCAAATCGAATTTGTTTATTACAAGCCTGCACAAACAGATTCATAAATCGTGCAGCGGGGTTTACAGGGGTGAACATATGGAACGTATCTACACATATTTCAGCTTGTTGTCTATGTTGTTTTCACTGTACTTCGGCGGTCTCGCCGCCTTCAGTTTCGTTGATGAAAACATGGACAAGATGTATTTGAACATCGGGTATTGTGCGTTGTTTTTAAGCATTATGATTTTTACTCTTGATGCAAAAAAACACAAAAAAACTGACCATCACAATCAATAATTGCCGGCAAAATCCTAAAACATGAGATCGTTTTAGGATTTTGTTGTCCCTGCATTCAGCAGACTGTAAAAGAGACATCGGGTCTCTTTTTTTTCGCTATGAAGGCGGAGCTTTGACGGGAAACGGCGCCGCTTTTATTTCGAGAGAAGGAGAGCCGTTGACGAAACCGAGGCCATACAACGTTGTGGATTCGCCGGCATGAAGCGTGATCCTCGGGGCCTTCAGCAGGACTGCTGTTGAACCGGCCCCCCTCAGCTCGACGTCCATTTTCTGTGAACGCACCGGGATGTACCGGGTAACAGATTGAAAGGGGACGCCGGAAAACAGGACAGGTCCGTTTTGCACTGCAAAGTCAAGAGCGGGAGAGTCCGGCGAGAGATGGACGCATCGAATGCTGCGGCTTTCCGGATCAGCCGCAGGCTGGTCATACATTCCGACGGGAACGAGCTTTGCGGCTGTGCCTGTGACAGCAACCGTGCAGTACCGGCCGTGGATCAGGTGATACTGTACCGTAAGCAGGGGACCGTTCGCCCAGCCTCTTCGAAAAACGTCGATTTGAATACGGCCGGCAGGAAACCGGACATAAGAAGATAAATCTGTATAGGAGACGTTTCGAAAAACGGATATCCCGTTTACGAAAACGTCGAGATTGTCGGTATGAGGAGCCGCGTGGAGCAGTCTGATCATCACTGCTTTTCCGCTGTTTCGAAAATAAAAGGGCGCCTCGGCAGGCAGAACATCATAGCGGCTCCCCTGGAAGCCTTCCGCCATATAACGGGCATTATGAACTGCAGAGAACATCTTGTCACGCCCCTTTGCATGCTTTCTGACATCATATGAGGCTGCGAAGCCATCGGTCACATGTGATCAAGACGACAGATGAAAAGGAGAAAACAATGAAAACGGACTTTACATACGGAAATGTATTTAAACAGCTGGTCTATTTTTCCGGACCGATCATTTTAGCCAATCTTTTGCAGATTTCATTCCAATTCGTCGACAGCTTGTGGGTCGGAAATCTGCTCGGAGCAAAAGCTCTTGGTGCTGCGGCCGTCTCAGGAACGGTTTTCTTTACGGTGCTGTCGTTCGTATTGGGCGTCAACAATGCGGCGCTGACGATTCTTGCGCAGCAAAAAGGAAAAGGGGATAAAAAGGGACTGGCATCATATGTAAACGCGTTTGTCGTTCTGATGACGGCGATGAGCGTATTGCTCGGGGTTATCGGCTATTTTTTCACAGAGCCTTTGCTCTCGCTACTTCAAACGCCTGGCAATATGATGGATTTGGCCGTAAGCTATTTGAGGATTCATTTTATCGGGATTATATTTTTATTCGGCTATAATTTCATCAGTACAGTATTAAGAGCGGTCGGCGACAGTCAAACACCTTTGCGTTTCGTCCTGTTGGCCGTCATCCTGAACCTGTTCATGGATCCGCTGTTTATCTCGGTATTCAACCTCGGAATTGCCGGAGCGGCCTATGCAACCGTCGTGTCCCAAGGGATTGCTTTTATTTACGGAGTGGTCTATACGGTGAGAAAGCAGCTTGTTCCATTTTCAAAGCCGGCGCTTCCATCGCTGGCAGAGACGTCCGTCATTTTGAAGCTCGGAGTGCCTGCCGGCTTGCAAATGATGGTGATTTCAGGCGGCTCGATGGCGATTATGAGCGTTGTCAATTCATTTGGAGAAAGCGTCGTGTCAGGGTTTGGCGCGGTACAGCGGCTTGACAGCCTGCTGATTCTCCCAGCGATGGCCATCGGCACGGCTGTCAACAGTATGGCTGGCCAAACCTTCGGAAGCGGCGACATGGAGCGTACGAAAAAAATCGCCAACTACGGCGTCATTTATGTCCTGCTGTTTATGGCTGCCGTCAGCACCGCGATATTTCTGACAGGCTATCACGCGGTCAGGCTGTTTATATCGGAAGCCGATTCAGCCGCATTCGGGGAAGAGTATTTAAAAACGATTGCTTTTTTCTATCCGTTTATCGGAATTAACTTTGTGTTGAACGGTGTTGTAAGGGCAGCCGGAGCGATGTTTCAAATTTTGGTGCTGAACGTGATTTCTTTTTGGGCTTTGCGCTATCCGTTTACATATCTATTTTCAAAGTGGCTTGGCGAGAACGGCATAGCGCTGGGCATCGGAATGAGCTTTATGCTGAGCAGCCTGACCGCCTTTTTATATTACCGCTACGGGAAGTGGAAGCACCTCGTTCTATTTGAAAAATGAAAGCAAGCTCCTCCGGCAAGCCTCGGAAACCAGATCCCGCCGGGCGTCTGAAGAAAGGAACAAAAATGCTTTTAACGTCTTAATAATTGACGATATATACAATATAAAATGAGTTTGGCGCTGGGGGCTTGTCATGTTTTTAATCGATTTATTTTTGAATTTGTGCATTTTAATTACTTCGCTCTTTATTTACACTCAGCTAAAGTGGAATATTTTTTCCCGAAAAGCTACAAACAAACAACTTGATTGGATTGACGGCATTCTTGGCGGGGTGCTCGGAAATGTGCTTATGTTCTTTTCGATCCAGGCAACCGATGAGACGATCGTCGACTTGCGTTATGTCCCCGTCATGATTTTGTTTTTATTTACGGGCGCCTTTCCGGCCTTTATCTGTTCTCTGCTGATTATAGGAGGAAGGTTTGTTTACGGGACGAATACATCCTCGATTGCAGCGCTTATAGGTATGATCGTGATATTCGCAGGATATTATCTCATTCTTCGGATCATGGATAAAGACGCCGGCACTTATCGAAAGACATTTGCATTAGTTATTTTTGCCAATGTGGCGATTTCAATTGTGATCTTGATGATCCTTCATGATTTCTTCTTAATGAAAATGTTATTGACGTGGTTCTGGATTTTATCTACTATCGGCGGCTTTACGTCAGTATACATCGTCTCATATTTAAGAAAATCTCATTTTCTGTTAAAAAAGTATGAAGAGGAATCGTCGATTGATTATTTAACGGGATTGAATAATGTCCGGCAATTTGATGCGATATGGAATGCTCATATTTCAAACGCAAAAGAGAAGAACGAGAAACTGTCTTTGCTTTTGATCGATATCGATTATTTCAAAACGATTAATGATACGTACGGACATTCAAATGGAGATGCGATTTTAAAAGAATTAGGAACGATTTTAAAAAAGTCTGCCCGATCGGAAGATATCGTATCAAGAAACGGCGGAGAAGAGTTTTCGGTCATATTGCCGAACTGTTCCCATTCGCAGGCTGCAGAGATTGCTGAGAGGGTGCGCAAGGAAGTGGAGACACACACTTTTTTCATTTCTCATTCAAAAAAGATTCATATTACGGTTTCGATTGGAGTTGCGGCATTTCCGGAGGTGATTCACAGTACGGGAGAGCTGATTGAAAAAGCCGATCAATGTTTGTACAGGGCTAAACACCTTGGGAGAAACAGAGTGTGCACCTCCGTTTGAACTCGCATTCAGCTGAATGAAAAAGGATAGATGAAACGAGGTTCATCTATCCTGTCTTTTTTATGTTCGTTTATCGAATTCAGCAAGTTTGATAAAAGTCTTCTCATCCTCAATTAATCCGCACGCGCCGCACTGCACTTTTATGGCAGGGCCGCTGTACGGCAGGTGAAAAGGCGAAAGCTCGTCATCTGAATACGTTTCCACTATTTCCCCTGTTGCCGGATCAATCTTAACGGATGTCGGGGACTGTTCGATTAAGTTGAACCGTGTTCGGTTTGTTTTGCAGTTTGGACAAAGGTAAGGAGCAGTCATAGGTCAGTACACCTCTTTTTTATTTTAAGGTGCACGGATTCAGGCCAATTTATGTAAAGTCCGGATTAGCGCTGTTCCCGTTTTTTGTCCAATTTGCTGAACAGTTCAATCAGCGTTTTCAGCTCTTCATCACTGTAGCTGCTGAACCGCTTGAAATAATATTCCGTTTTCTTTTCTTCGAAATATCTGATAATTTCTTTTCCTGCGTCTGTCAGATGGATTTTGATGATCCGTCTGTCTTCTTTTGACCGGACTCTCGTGATCCAGCCTTTTTCAACCAATGCATCGGTTACAGCTGTGATATGGCTTGCTGAAACGCCTAAAATCGTTGCAAACTCCGTGACTTTCTTTGGACCTTGCTCGCTCAGCAGGCGGAGAATCATGAATTCATTGCGGGACATCTCTTTTTCGAGCAGCTCATTTATCTCATCACGTATCTGTTTAAATACTGTGCGAAGCAGTGCTTCCATATCATACATCATTTGTTCTCTAACTTTCAAAATTTCGCCCCTCCATATAATTAGCAAATTTCAGCTTTGTTTAAAAAGGAATGACCGAATCAGCATGATTATCATTTTTCATGAACATGATATCACTATGATACCATAATTTTTGCTTTTCAAGTGTATGTTTCAGAAGATTTTTAGTTCATTTGACCATCAATTGAACAACGGTCTATGGCAATTATATATGAATACAGCTGTTTCTTAGAATATGCCGATGGCAATGACATATTATTGTCATAATTTTCTTTTTAGCCAGCGGCTGATGAATGTGTTAAAAGTTGTTTCCTGTGAGCGGGAGCGGGCTTAAAAATGAGCATGCTGTGATATAATGGTTCCCAACAAGTGTTGAAGAGAAGGAGGCAGAACAGATGGCTGAAAAACGCGAACTCGCCACATTTGCCGGAGGCTGCTTTTGGTGTATGGTCAAGCCTTTTGACGAACAGCCGGGCATTCTAAAAGTCGAATCCGGCTATACCGGCGGCCATACGGAAAATCCGACCTATGAAGAGGTGTGCAGCAATACAACGGGACATAGGGAAGCGGTGCAAATCACATTTGATCCCGATGTCTTTCCATACGAAAAACTGCTGGAACTCTACTGGCAGCAAATCGATCCCACTGACAGCGGAGGACAATTCGCAGACCGCGGAGAGTCTTACCGGACAGCGATTTTTTACCATAATGACAAGCAGCGGAAACTCGCTGAAGAATCGAAGAAAAAGCTCGGAGAAAGCGGCATCTTTAAAGATCCAATCGCGACCGACATTCTGGAGGCCGGGCCATTTTATCCGGCTGAGGAGTATCACCAGGACTATCATAAAAAGCACCCTGAACGCTACACACAGTATCGGATCGGAAGCGGAAGGGAAGGATTTTTACAACAGCATTGGGGGCGAAAGCATGACGAACAATAAAGAAGAACGGCTGAAACAGCTGACCCGGATGCAATATGAAGTAACGCAGAAAAACGGGACGGAGCCTCCATTCCAAAACGAGTACTGGGACCTGCATGAAGACGGGATCTATGTCGATATCGTTTCAGGGAAGCCGCTGTTTTCATCGCTTGACAAATTTGACGCACACTGCGGCTGGCCAAGCTTCACAAAACCGGTCGATGCCGGAGAAATCGAAGAAAAGCTGGACACTTCACACGGCATGATTCGGACTGAGGTGAGAAGCAAGTCTGCCGATTCCCATCTTGGACACGTGTTTCCGGACGGACCCGGACCGGACGGCCTGCGCTATTGCATCAATTCAGCCGCCCTCCGGTTTGTGCCGAAGGACGACCTTGAGAAAGAAGGATACGGCGAATATGTCAAACTGTTTGAACGCAAGAAATCCGGAGAGGAAAGCTGAGGAGAGCAGCATGCAAGATGATCCTTTTTTCAAAGGGTCATCTTTTTTTAGAGGATTTTCTGCTCTGAAAGCGAAAAAACATTACAATAGATCATCTTGAGAAAAGAGGCAGCCGTTGTGACATCCATTTCAAACACAGAAGACCGTTATTTAATGCTGACATGCAGCAAAAAAATTGAATCCCATTATCATATATACACAGATGAGGAGATCCCGCAGATGTTTTCCTCTCATTTTCTGCAGCTGCAGGACGATTTTCCGCTGACAGAGCTGTACTCCCTGCTCGTTCGGACACCCGAAATTTTAAAACGAAATTATGTTCATGTGAAAAGCTCTTATAAGCGGGATCTGCCTTTTACGATGAAAAAGTCGCTCTTTGATCTTGGCTATATTCTTGATGAAGAATTGTTTTATTCCATCAGGCTTGCAGATTGGAAAGGAGATTCCCCTGGTGTACGGGCAGAGTGGGGGACGGAGAAATCGCTCATTGACGGCTGCCGCATGATGCAGGCTTATGATACATTGTCTATCAATGAAGCGTTTGCGAAGGAAAAGCTGCTGCGCAAGTATCCTTTTTATGAGGAAGGCATCATTCAGCTGTGTGTCTGCTACTCGGAAGAAGGCGAACCGATTGGATGTGCTGAGCTTTATCTCGATCACGACGAAAACGTTGCTAAAATCGAAGAAGTCGCCATTTTGGAGCCATACCAGCGGAAAGGCTATGGATCGGGCCTTATCAAGCAGATGCTCACCGCCGCCAAACAATCGGGCATGGAATCGTGCTATCTTGTAACTTCGGGAAGCGATCAGGTGAAAACGTTTTATGAAAAGCTGGGCTTTCAGCAGAAGGAAAAGCTCACGACAATATTTAAATATTTGTTCGTATAAAGTAGGCAGGTGCACATACCAATTGGGACTTGGCCTGCATAGGCTGGGGTGTAGACTTTATACGAAAGGATGATAAGCCTGTGCATTACTCCCATTATTGCTGTCCTACTGGAGGATACGGCTACGGGTTTCACGGAAGAAACACATTTGTACTCATCGTTGTCCTCTTTATTTTGCTCATCATTGTCGGTGCGGCTTTCATTTGCTAGCTAAAAGCCCGACGCCCGGCGCTTGACATGCTCACAAAGCCTTCCATCCGGAAGGTTTTTTTTGTTTTTGTTGTAAAATTTTGCATTCGTATGTAATATGGTCATGAGGTGAAAATATCGGACAAACGGGGGAGAAACTTTGAAATATGCTTGGGTCATAAAAGGGGACTTTTTCAGACTGTGGTCTGGAACTTTTTTATCGCTCTTTAGTTCGATTCTTTTCTATTATTCATTGGTATGGTGGTCCTTATCTGAAACCGGGAGCGCCCTTTCGGGAAGCGTCGTGATCGGCATCGGGCTGACTGTCTCGATTTTGGTATCGCCGTTTACAGGCTGGCTGTCCGACAGGTTTCACAGGGGAAAGCTCATTGCGGCTTCGGATATGATCATTTCAGCTGTATTTTTAATGATCGGATTTTTGGCGCTGTCAGGCATGAATTCGGTTTTTTTGCTGGCCGCTTCAAGGGTGATCGTATCGGCATGTTTGACCGCAATCGAACCCGCTGCAAGATCGCTCTTGCCAGATACATTGAGAAAAGAACAAATTGAAAAAGGAATCGCATTTCAAGAAGTGCTCACACAGCTCATCCAAGTGATTGTTCCGCTTGTCACAGGGGTTCTGTTTTCCTTTTTGCATTTTGGCTGGTTATGGGTGCTGTGCGGAAGCCTTTCCTTCTTGTCGATCTTTTTGGAGTGGAGAATCAAAGATGAAAGGGGCAGCCAAAAGCGTATTCCTTTTACCAATAAACAATTGTTCAGCGGTTTTACAAGCTTGTATCAAAATAAGCCGCTCAAGTATTTGTTGTATGGGACGAGCATACAGCAGCTTGTATTCAGCGGTTTTCCGATATATATCGTCATTTGGACTTCGCTGCTTTTAAAAGATCAGGCCTGGCTGGGCGGCGCTTTCCAATCATTTTGGGCGTGCGGGACGCTGTGTGCGGCGCTTTTCTTGTCCTTTATCGCAAAACCGGAGCACGCAAAAGCAGCTGTGCCTGCTTTAATGCTGATTTTCGGCCTGCTTTTGTCTCCTCTCGGCTGGATTGATCATGTCGTGCTGGGCGCTGTGATTTTGATCGTCATCGGAATGATCAGCGGCGTCGTCAACATCTATATTGAAGGTTACTTGCAAAGGGTAACGGAAGGTGAAAATAGAGGCAGATCGCTGGGCGCTTTCTTTGCGGTCAACAGCTCTTTTATGCCGCTCGGCTATGCTGCCGCAGGGATGTTGTCGGAGGCCGTCAGTCCGGAATATTTATTCCTCATCGTCGCACTGCCCGCGCCGTTCGCTGCGTTTTCAATGATGAGATCATTTTATTTATGGGAAAAACAGACGAAGGAAACGGTCGCTTTGCAGGATGAAACGTCAATATAAACCAGCGCGCCCTGAAAAAAAGGAAGGACATGTCCTTCCTTTTTTTGTTTGCGAAAACGGCGTTTGCTCCGAAATCAACCATTTCCGCGTGAAAAGAGAATGCCGCCTTTTCCCGACTCATATAATGTAAAGAAAAACCTCTCATTGGGGAAGGGGGGATGTTTTCATGTCGTTTTTGATTAAGCCGGATCTGCACGCAAGCTATCCGGTCGTTCAGTATGCAAAAGGAAGCTGGATTGTCGACCATTCCGGAAAGCGTTACCTTGACGGTTGTTCGGGGGCTGTTACCTGCAATCTCGGGCACGGTGTCCAAGAAGTGATTGAGCCTCTCAAAGAGCAGCTTGATGCTGTTTCATTCGTCTACCGTTCGCAGTTTACAAGTGAGCCGGCCGAACAGCTTGCCGAACTCCTGGCTGAATGGCTGCCGGGTGATCTGAATTGGTCTTTCTTTGTCAACAGCGGATCGGAAGCAGTTGAAACCGCCATGAAAATCGCCGTTCAATACTGGCAGGAAAAAGGACAAAACGACAAAACGATTTTCCTTTCAAGATGGAACAGCTATCACGGAATTACAAATGGAGCCCTGTCGCTGTCGGGATTTTATGAGCGCCGCTACAGGTTTACGCACATGCTGCACAAGTATCCCGCCGCTTCAGCGCCAAACTGCTACAGATGCCGGCTTTCTCATCCTGAATGCCAGGAAGCGTGCGTGAAAGAAATCGAGCTCGCCGTTAAAAGGATCGGAAAGCAATTCATCGCGGGCTTCGTTGCCGAACCCGTTATTGGGGCTGCTGGAGCAGCTATTACGGCACCTGCTGGCTATTATAAAAAAGTAAAAGAAATATGCGAAGATAATGAAATTCTCTTTATCGCGGATGAAGTCATGAGCGGGATCGGCCGAACCGGCCGGATGCTGGCGATTGAACATTGGGGTGTGACTCCGGATATTGCCGTACTCGGCAAGGGGCTGAGCGCAGGCTATTCACCGATTGCCGCAGCGGTCATGTCCGACGGCATGATGGAAACGGTCAAAAACGGCTCAGGGGCCATCATGAGCGGGCATACGTACAGCGCAAACCCCTTTTCAGCCCGTGCTGCGCTCGCCGTTCTCCGCTACATCCTGAAGCACGATCTTGTCAAACAAGCCGAGATAAAAGGGGAAAAGCTGAAAAGAATGCTGAAAGAAGTTATGAAACAGTCGAGCATTATTGGCGACGTTAGGGGCAAGGGACTTCTTCTCGGGATTGAATTTGTCGCCGATCAAAAAAGCAAAAAGACATTTCCTTCTTCAATGCCGGTGTCGGCTCTCGTCATTTCCGAAGCGAAAAAAAGAGGACTGCTTCTTTATCCGTCCCAGGCGGGTATTGACGGCGGCGGGGGAGATGCGGTCATCATTGCGCCGCCTCTTACGATATCGGACAAAGAAATGGAAGAGCTCATTGAAATATTTAAACATGCCGTATATGAGATTGAAAAACAAGCGGAAAAGGTGATGCGCGAAAGATGACGATGCCGAACAAACGTATTGCTGTTGAAGATGCCATTGCCGATTTGAAAGACGAAGCGACCGTCATGTTTGGCGGATTTGGGGGAGTCGGTTCACCGCCTTCTTTCATCCGGGCGATTTTGAAAAAAGGCGTAAAAAATTTAACGGTCATATGCAATGATGCAGGATTTCCCGGCATCGGGATCGGCCCATTAATCGTCAATAACCGCGTAAGGCGGCTGATCGCTTCTCATATCGGTTCAAATCCCGTTGCGGGAAAACAAATGACCGACGGTTTTCTCGCCGTTGAATTTTCTCCGCAAGGTACGCTGGCCGAACGAATTCGTGCGGGCGGCACAGGTCTTGGCGGCATTTTGACCGATATCGGGATCGATAATGACATGGTGCGCCAAGGAAAGAATATCGTTTCATTAAACGGACGCGCATACCTTGCCGAGGAAGCCTTGAGTGCGGAATACGCTTTCATTTATGGAAAAACCGCCGATGAATTCGGCAATATCATCTACGACAAAACGGCTCGCAACATGAACCCGCTTATGGCGATGGCTGCTGATCGGACATTTGCCGAGGTCGAGCGGATCGTTCCCATTGGAGAGCTCGATGAAGAAGAAATTGTAACACCCGGTGTTTTTGTCGAAGGTGTAGCTGAAACGGAAGGGGTGAACTGGAAATGGGTTTGGGAGTCATAGAGCGGGAGAGAATCGCGAAACGGGCGGCCCGCGAAATCAAAAGCGGAATGATTGTCAATCTGGGCATTGGCATTCCGTCTTTAGTTCCCAACTTTTTAGACCCGGGCACTTCCGTAATGATCCAATCTGAAAACGGGCTTCTCGGCATCGGCGGATCGCCTGAAAAAGGAAAGGAAGATGAGAATCTTTGCAATGCGGCAGGCTGGCCTGTCACCGTAGTAAAAGGCGCTTCTTATTTTGATTCAGCTCTGTCGTTCGGCATGATCAGAAAGGGTGCGATTGATGTCACCATTCTTGGTTCTCTGCAGGTCAGCCAGTCAGGAGATCTGGCCAACTGGATCGTCCCAGGCAAAAAGGTTCCTGGAATGGGAGGGGCGATGGAGCTTGCCCAAAAGGCGAAAAAAGTCATTGTCGTGATGAGCCATACCGATAAAAACGGTGCACCCAAACTTGTCGCTGACTGTACTCTGCCGCTGACAGCAAAAGGCTGCGTCGACATGGTAATTACAGAAAAAGCCGTGATCACCATTGACAGCGGCGGTTTTGTATTACAAGAGCTGATGAATGAAGAGGATCTTGATGATGTGCTGCGGCTGACGGAGGGAAAGATCCGGATCGACGGGCCGCTTTCGTAAGAGGAGGAATTGGATGGAGAACATAGAGAGAAAAGTGTGCGATTGGATCGATTCGCATGAGCAAAAAGCGATTCGCCTTTTGAAAAAACTCGTCGGAGAAAAAAGCACGATGGGCCGAGAATTTAACGCCCAGGCCGTCGTCCTGGAGAAATTGAGGCAATTCGAAGCTGAAATCGATGTCTGGGAGCCAAGCATAAAGCAGTTGGAACAGCATCCGCTGTTTAAATCAGACAGAACAAGCTTTAAAGAAAGCCCGAATATTGCGGCTGTTAAAAAAGGAAAGGGCGGCGGGAAATCGCTGATCTTAAACGGACACATCGATGTCGTGCCTGAAGGAAACAGAAAAGACTGGGAGACGGAGCCTTTTCAGCCGGTTGTGAAGCAGGGGCGGATATACGGCCGAGGCACAACTGACATGAAAGGCGGCAATACCGCTCTTTTAATCGCGATGGAAGCGCTGGAGCAATGCGGGGTTCAACTAAAAGGAGACCTTATTTTTCAAAGTGTCGTAGACGAGGAGTGTGGCGGAGCCGGGACGCTTGCGGCCGTAATGAGGGGCTACAAAGCGGACGGCGCTTTGATTCCCGAGCCGACAAATATGAAAATGTTTATTAAACAGCAGGGCTCAATGTGGTTCAGAATCACGGTCAAAGGACTTTCTGCGCACGGCGGCACAAGATATGAAGGCGTCAGCGCCATCGAAAAAAGCATGCTTGTCATTCAATCGCTCCGCCAGCTTGAACAGGTCAGGAATAAGAGAATAACAGATTCTTTGTATGACAATATCCCGATTCCGGTCCCGATCAACATCGGCACGATCAACGGAGGCGCCTGGCCTTCGTCGGTTGCCGACACGGTGACACTGGAAGGAAGGTGCGGAATCGCTCCGAACGAATCCCCTGAAGCCGTCCAGTCCGAGCTTGAAAACTGGCTCAACGATCTTCAGTACCATGATGAATGGTTTAAGCACTATCCTGTTGATATAGAATGGTTCGGCGCCATGTGGCTTCCTAACGATTTGGCTGAAGACCATGAACTGACGAAAGTGCTGAAATCCGCCTATCAAACCATCACGGCAGAGGCTCCGCTCATCGAAGCTTCCCCGTGGGCGACAGACGGCGGAATATTGTCGCACGCCGGAGGCACCCCTGTCATCGTCTTCGGGCCGGGAGAAACGAAAATGGCCCACCAGGCAAACGAATACATTGAAAAAGACGCCCTGATCCAGTCAGCCAAGATCATCAGCCTGTTTATTATGAATTGGTGTGATTATGAAAGGTGAAAAGATCAGCCGTTTCGGAGGTTAAATCATGGTGAAAAAATGGAGCAATGACAGCTGCACGCTTGAAGCGGATGTCGACTTGTTCAGCAAAAGGATCAGAATTGTCAATTATGAAGGCAATGTGTGTTCATTTTTTCCCGACATACTGAAAGAAGCAAAAAAACATGATATAGGGAAAATTATCATTTTCACCAAAACGACTGACAGAGACGCATTGCTTGAGCGGACGTTTGAACCGGAAGGGAAAATCGACGGATACTTTAACGGGCATGATGCTGACGTGTTCGTAAAATATGTAAAAGAAGACAGGCGAAAAACCGCTGACTGGCTTATGCAGGATCAAATGCTGGCAGAGCTGTTCAGCACACCCCGCATCGCCGAGATCCAAAACGCTTCCTTTAAAATCAGGCGGGCCGTCTCTGTTGATGCGCCTGTTCTCGCCGACCTCTACAACAGCGTCTTTCCTGTATATCCCGCACCTGTTTCAGATTCGGCATATCTCAAGGAAGCGATGGGAAAGGGGGCTGTTTACTACCTCGCTTTTGACGGCGAAAAAGTCATTGCATCAGCAGGCGCAGACGTTAATCCCGCTTTGGGGAATGCGGAAATAACCGACTGCGCCGTCCTGCCGGAATACAGGGGCTTTTCATTGACGAGGCGGTTGATTGCCGAGCTTGAAACCGACTTGAAACAATCGGGCATCTTTTGCGTTTTTTCAATCGCAAGAGCGGCTTCTTTCGGAATGAACGCCAGTCTTTATCATTTATCATACTCATACAGGGGCCGGCTTTTGAACAACTGCCTCATTTATAGAAGCATTGAGAATATGAACATCTGGTGCAAAAATTTAAGCCGGTCTTAAAAAGTGGTCTTCCGCGGGTTTTACATTTGAAGAGACACTTTTCATGCCGGTCACATAACCTGAAAAGTATAGGGAAAATGCTGATAGGGGGATGGAAGATGGAAAACGGTCTGTTTAAGCCGAAAAGGCACTGGAAGGATATTGAGCTTTGGAAAGATGTTCCCGAGGAAAAATGGAACGACTGGATATGGCAGCTGACCAACACCGTCAGAACGCTTGAAGATTTGAAAAAAGTCGTCAATCTTACGAAAGAGGAAGAAGAAGGGGTGCGAATCTCCACAAAGACGATCCCTTTAAATATCACGCCGTATTACGCCTCACTGATGAATCCGGATGATCCGCGCTGTCCGATCAGAATGCAGTCGGTGCCGCTCGCAGAAGAAATGCACAAAACAAAATACGACCTTGAAGATCCCCTTCATGAGGATGAAGATTCGCCTGTCCCCGGCTTAACCCACCGATATCCGGACCGGGTTTTGTTTCTCGTCACTAATCAATGCTCGATGTATTGCAGATACTGTACAAGGCGGCGTTTTTCCGGGCAAATCGGCATGGGCGTGCCGAAAAAGCAGCTCGATCAGGCGATCGGCTATATTCGGGATACGCCTGATGTCAGGGATGTGCTGATATCAGGCGGGGACGGCCTCCTCATTAACGACCAGATCCTTGAATATATTTTGAAAAACCTCCGCGCCATTCCGCACGTGGAAATCATTCGGATCGGCACAAGGGCCCCAGTCGTCTTCCCGCAGCGGATTACCGACAAGCTATGCAGCATTTTGAAAAAGTATCATCCCGTCTGGCTGAATACGCATTTCAACACGAGCATTGAAATCACGAAGGAAGCGAAGGAAGCCTGTGAGAAGCTGGTCAATGCCGGGGTGCCGGTCGGCAATCAAGCCGTTATTTTGGCAGGCATTAATGACAGCGTTTCCATTATGAAAAAGCTGATGCATGATTTGGTGAAAATCAGAGTCCGTCCGTATTATATTTATCAATGCGACTTGTCTGAAGGAATCGGCCATTTCCGAGCGCCTGTATCAAAGGGGCTTGAAATCATTGAAGGCTTGCGCGGCCACACGAGCGGCTATGCAGTGCCGACCTTTGTCGTTGACGCGCCGGGCGGAGGCGGGAAAATCGCCATCCAGCCGAATTACTTGATTTCGCAAAGCCCCGATAAAGTCGTGCTCCGCAATTTTGAAGGCGTCATTACGTCGTATCCTGAGCCTGAAGACTATGTTCCGGGGAGAGCGGACGACTATTTTGCCGAAATCTTCCCTGATGTGATGAAGGAAAAAGAGGAGATCGGCATATCGGCAATCTATGCGGATCAAGCTCTTTCATACACACCTGACGGCTTAAAACGGCTCGAGAGAAGGGAAAGCTACTCCAAGAGGCCTGATCATGAAACATTGAAAAGCCGCCGGGCAAAGCGCGATGAATTGAAAGAAAAGAAATTCCTTGCCCAGCAAAAGAAAGAAGGCGAAGCTGAGGGGCATGCGCAATGAAGAAGTGTGAATGGTGCAATGAAGAAAAAGCCGCGGCAGCCCGCACGGCGGTATATTGGGAGCTTCCCGACGGGACGAAAGCGATTGAAATCACCGACACACCTGCGGTGGAATGCGAAGGTTGCGGGATGGTCTATCAGGAGGACAGTGTCACCTGGGAAATTGAAAATCAGCTGCTCTTGATCGATACAAAAAAACTGCCATCGTCTGTTTCATATGATGCGCTGATGAAAACAGAGCGCATATTGAAGCGGAATTACTTTGACTTTTCCTCATGAAGCCGGCTTTTGCCGGTTTTTTTTTGCGTGTTTCAACGGGTTTTTTGTTTGTATTTTTTCAGACGGGCTGTATAATAGAACATCAAAAGAGGACAGGAGGGGAGACCGTGAAGTCTTTTTACCATTATTTAATGAAATACCGCCATCCGAAACCGAAGGACGCGATCAGCGAATTCGCGAACCATGCTTACCTTGATCACGGATTTCCCAAGGCATCAACTCATTACGATGAAATCAGCTCTTACCTTGAGCTTAATGGGGATTATTTATCGTCAATGACGACATTTGATGAGGCTTGGGAACGATATATTTCGGAAACAAAGCGATAAAAAATCCGCAGTTGTTCAGAACTGCGGTTTTTTTGCGTTCGTTCGAGCCGGCCGGGCTTTTCGGAAAACTCATCGGGCTTTGTAGCCTTAGCCCATGCGAATTGACAGCACTCAGCATACGATAAGCGTAACACGGAAGCTTCAAGGCAAGGGGGAATCCAAATGAAGTCAAACGCGCCTAAATTCAAAGTCGGGGATGTTGTCGTCGTCGTGATGTACGGGACGGTCGGAACGATTACAAAAGTTCATAAAATCGATAAGCATTTTTTGTATGAAGTTAATCATAATGAAGTGCTTTATTTCGAGACTTCTCTTCAACTTTACAAAGATTATGACGGGGTCATTGTCGATACGGAAAAGCTTGACATTGAATATGAATTTTTAATCGGAGATGTCGTCTATGTAAAAGATTACGGCAAAGAATTGTTTAAAATCACCGGGCACAGAACGGAAATTTGGAGATATGTGGAAGGCGGCTGGGAAGATATCATTTACGAGCTGACCCGTTTGAAAGACGGAGAATGGCTTGAAACCGAAGAAGAAGATTTAACGCTCGTGCTTAGAACCTACGAAATGGACCAGTTCGTCCATCAGCTTCTGTTTGTTCATTATGTCGGCGAAGCCGGACAAGAGCTTGATGAACCGATATCTGAAAAAGTGTTTCTGCCATTTTCCGGTGATTCCGAGGAGCAGGATCATGAGCGCAACATGGCAGTTGCTGTCGTGGATGAACTGCTTGATATCTACAATGACTATAAAGTATTGTATGAAATGTTTCAGGATGCGGAATATAAAGATATGATGGAGTTTGTGTTAAGCAGCCTGAAAGAATATTTCAAATGATAAACAACAAATATAAGAAATAAGGAAAACAGCCGAACACAATAAGAGCGAACATGGCTTTCAAGACCTTCCCCAATACCAGGTCAAACCCTTCTCCGTCAAGTGCTTCAAGCGTTTTTTGGATCATTTTCTTTTCCCCTTCCGGCTTTTGTCTTGTTACAACATGTATATGAAAGAGGACAAACATTATGACAAACCGGTTATAAAACCGAATGCCAGCTCATACATCAGAATAAGGAGGCGATCACAATGAAAGAAATTGAACTGATGATAGATACAGAAGAAATCGCTGATTTTTTTTATCTAGAGCTGACAAGAAGAGGCTACATACCGAACGAGGACGAACTGTTCGAAATTGCCGATATCACCTTTGATTATCTGATTGCAAAATGTATGATAGATGAGCATATAGAGGATTGAAAATGAGGACCGGGGCGGACCTGCTCCGGTTTTTCCTATATATTTGCCCGGCAGGGGAGCCGGGTGTAAAATGTTTAAAAACAATGTCAAGGAGGCACTGACTTTTCTAATGTATAAAGCACTATTTTCAGCAGCTGTCTTTGTCATCATGGCCATTCTTATCCGCATCCCGGCGGTTCAATCATTTGATGTGAGCGTGATACAGGCTCTCGAGTCTGTCAGGCATCCGGTTTTCACAGCGGTTTTTAAAGCGCTGACAGAGCTGGGGTCAAGCGGCTTCATGCTGCCGCTGATGCTTGCTTTAACCCTGGCTCTCGCCGTCTATAAAAAAGCAGCGGCATCACTGTATCTTTATTTGCTGTTTTTTGTTGAAAGAACGGCCAATGAAGCCTTAAAAGGCTGGATTGCCAGAGAGCGGCCCGCGATAAACCCGCTCGTGCACGAACCGTCATACAGCTTTCCGAGCGGCCATTCGATGAATGCGGCGAGCATGTACCCGTTTATCGCATTTCTCCTTTTGCTCTGCATTCCTTTTTTTCAAAAACACAGCCGCGCGGTTTACGTATGGACGGGCCTTCTCGTCGGACTCATCGGAATCAGCCGCATGTATCTCGGCGTTCATTACATGACTGATGTTATCTCAGGATTTTCGCTCGGTCTCGCGCTGTTTTTCATCTTCAAAAAAATTGGCGAAAAGTACCCGCTTGTTCGACAAAAGTAGTCAAAGGGATTGAGCCCCGAAGCGCCAATTTTATAAAAAAAGGAGGGATCTGTATTGCCGTTAATGTTTCAACTGTTTAAAAAAAAGCTGATACCTTATGATGTGACGATTTTTCAAACGCCTTGCTTTGGTGAAGATAAGGGATACGAGATGGTTTACAGAACGGAAATAAACGGCAGAACCCATGAAGATGTGCTGGAACGGACGTTTTCCACTTTCAATGTTTATGACACGGTGCCGAATGATTATAAGGCGAGATTTCTTGCAACTGGCGACATCGTTTTAATCGATGAAGGAAGAAAGGGAAAAACCTATTATAAACTGCTGTCTACGGGGTGGAGCAAAATCAACCGCATTTTGCTGCAGTCTTCGTAAGAAGTGAAAAACTGCGGAAGCGCTGTCCGCAGTTTTTTTATGTTGTATTTTTTCTTTTTCTGGCGCTGTATTCCTTTTCATGCGCATCCTCTGCCGCGATGACGTCCTTTGTCGGGATGTGGTTGTTTTTTTTCAATCCGGTGACTCTGTTTCGCTGTTTTTTGCCCATCATTTATGACCTCCTTCCTAAAAAATAGGATGACTAAACGCCCCGTTATTTATCCAGGAGAAAGCTGTCTTTAATCTGTCATACTAATCGCGGCCGGATAGACATACGGCTGCTCCGGCTCGCTGATCTCCTTCCATCGCTTCGTGCGGATGATCGGGATGACAGAGCCGTTATAAGACGCTTTGCCAAGCGTTCCTTCCAATTCAATCCATGTGTCAGGCTGCAATTGCTCAGCACCGTTCCATTCGGCGAGAAATCCGATCAGGCTGGCGTCTGCGATGCAGTGCGTGATCATAAATCGGGACAGCACGAGCTGGCGTGCGCTCAGCCCCGCTTCCTTATGGACGAAGCCTTTGACCGTGATCTCCTTTCCAATATAGTGATCAAGATTGCTTGTCACTTCATCATAATAGTCTCCAAACATGTCGTCATTCATGACAATCCGCTTTTCCTGTTTAAACTGATCCATCTTCCTGTCATACGCCGACTTCGTCATCGCTGAATCGGCGAGTCCTTGCTGAATCTCCGGTGTCATGACATGTTCCTTTTCGCCTTCAGTTTGAGGGGCGATCTCCGTTTTGGTGAGCATCGTCCCTTTATTGGCGGCGACAGACGAATTCAGTACAGCCGGGGAAAGGGTGAATCCGGTGATGAGGGGAAGAGCGATGACGGCATAATGCATCAGCCTGATGAAAAAGGGCTTTGACTCGCCATGATCATGCCCGCAGCCGCAATCCCCAGCGCGGTCATCCTTCACCGTCCAGATCCTGGTCAGCTGAATGATGAACAGAAACGCGAACACACCTGCGGCGATGAGGCTGGTGTAATCGTATTTAGGATTAATCAGCTTATCAATTTCCCCTGTGTAATGGAGCTTGAAAATAAAGACGGAAAAGGCAGCCAGCACAAGTGCGCGCAAAAATTGCCGAAGCTGAAAAACCATTGGTAAAACCTCCTTTCTACAGCAAACTGACAACTTTGATACAAACAAAGACAACAACGGTGATCAGGACAGACAAACAAATGACGAACTTCGGCTTAAACGCATGCAGCATCATGACCGTATTTTTTAAGTCGAGCATCGGCCCGTAAACGAGAAAAGCAAGGATGGATGAGGAAGGAAACAAATTGGTGAAGGAAGCGCCGATAAATGCATCCGCTTCAGAGCACAGCGATAAAAAGTAAGCCAGCCCCATCATGACCAATGCCGAGTCAAGCATGCCCCCTCCGAACACAAACAGCGATTTTAACGGGAGGTATGTTTGCACAAGCGCTGCAACTAAAGCGCCGATAATCAGAAACCTCCCCATATCAAAGAATTCGTCAACAGCATGTTTCAGCATATCAAAGAGCTTTTCCGAAAAAGGGGATGGTCTGCCGGAATGGGCGCAGTGTGCAGCTGTCTGCCGGCTTTCCGTTTTCAGCTGGCTCGAGCGGAACATCATGCTGATCGCAAAAGCGATGATGACCGCTGCGGCAAAACCGACGGCAACCCTTAAAACGGCCATTCGCAAGTCATTGCCAAAAGCCATATAAGTGGATAAGACGACAATCGGATTGATCAGCGGACCTGTCAACAGAAAGCCGACGCCTGCATAGATGGGAACGCCTTTTGACACGAGTCTTCTCACGATCGGGACAATCCCGCATTCGCAAGCCGGAAAACAAGCGCCGAGTAAACAGCTGACAATCACTCCTGAAAACCTGTTTTTCGGAAAAAGGGAGCGAATATGCTCTTCAGTCACAAAGATCTGGATGAAACCGGCGATTAATACTCCGATTAACACAAAGGGAAGGGCTTCGATTAAAATGCTGATGAAAATCGTATTCAGCTGCAGAACGGAAGCCGGAATCTGGAAGGGGAGGCCTGAGGCGAGCGACCCGCCGGCTGACACAAGGCATATCAGAACACCGATGACAACAAGCCCGGTAAAGTCGATTAAATAACTGTTAAGTGAACGAAACATCGCTTTTCCTCCATCCTGAAATAGCTAATCGTAATGATTCTTTTTTAAAGGTATGCCTGTCCTTTTTTAAACATGACAAGAAAAAGAATGATGCCGAATCGGAGCAGGGCTTTATTTTCTTTTTCCGCGATGTTGGTTTATAATACATATGCGAGTGGATGTTGCAATCATCATCACCAATCAGCTTTAAAAAGGCAGGAGGAATAATCATGAGCGTACATATTGGCGCAGAAAAAGGACAAATTGCAGAAACGGTGCTGCTTCCAGGAGACCCGCTGCGCGCAAAATATATCGCTGATACATATTTGGAAAACGTTGAATGTTATAACGAAGTACGGGGAATGTACGGGTTTACCGGCACTTATAAAGGAAAGCGCGTTTCCGTTCAGGGGACGGGCATGGGTGTGCCGTCTATTTCAATTTATGTCAATGAACTGATCAGAAGCTATGATGTGAAAAACCTGATCCGCGTCGGATCGTGCGGTGCGATCAGAAAAGACGTCAATGTAAGAGATGTCATTCTTGCGATGACTTCATCAACTGATTCACAAATCAACAGAGTGGCATTCGGCTCGATCGACTTTGCGCCCTGCGCGGACTTCGGCCTGCTAAAAGCTGCTTATGACGCTGCAAGTGAGCGGAACATCCCGGTTACGGCAGGGAATGTGTTTACGGCGGATCAATTCTATAACGACGACAGCCAAATTGAGAAGCTTGCCAAACACGGAGTGCTTGCGGTCGAGATGGAAACGACGGCGCTTTATACATTGGCTGCGAAATTCGGCCGAAAAGCCCTCTCCATTTTAACGGTCAGCGATCACGTCATTACCGGCGAGGAAACAACGGCAGAAGAAAGACAGACGACCTTTAATGATATGATTCTGCTGGCTCTGGATACTGCTTTGTAAAAGCATACATGCACTGAAAAAGGATGGATTCGAATGAACGGAAAGTACAAATACGTGACGATTGCTTCATTGCTGAGTGCAGCGGTCCTGCTTGGCACAGGATGTACCATGACCGAACAGAAGCAAAATGACACGGCTAAAACACAGAATACTGCAAATGCAAGCAAGGATGCAAAAGACCAAAAGTCAGACAGCAGCCTGGAAGATCAGGACTTCATACTCGAGAGCAAGTACTTTAATCAAATAAAAGATGTAGACGGGCTGCCGACGATTCAAAATCCGGAAAACATAATGGCGCTTGTAAATAAAGAATACGCGCTTCCCGGCAACTATGCACCGAGCGACCTGACAGTGCCTGATGTCGCGTTTTCTTTTACCGAGGATATCGACAAGCGTTATATCAGAAAAGAAGCCGCCAAAGCGCTTGAAGAGATGTTCAGCGCCGCTAAGAAAGAAGGCTATGAACTCGTTGCAGTGTCCGGCTACAGATCCTATGACAGACAAAAAGCGATCTATAACAACGAAGTCAGCCAAAAGGGAGAAGAAAAGGCGAAAGAAGCTGTGGCATATCCGGGCCAAAGCGAGCATCAGACAGGACTTGCGATGGATATTTCCAGCAAAAGCAACGGCTTCGCCTTATCAGAGGAATTCGGCAATACGAAAGACGGACAATGGGTCGAGAAGAACGCCTACAAATACGGCTATATCATCCGCTATCCGAAAAATAAAGAAGACATCACGAAATATAAGTATGAACCTTGGCACCTGCGCTATGTAGGAAAAAAAGCGGCTAAAGCCATCCAAGAACACGACTTGACGCTTGAAGAGTATTTTAAACAGGTGAAAAAGATATAAAAATGAAAGGGCCGATATCAATCGGCCTTTTCATATTACCAAAAAAACAAGCCTGCAAGAGCCACACCGGCAATTAGACCGAGGCCAAGTCCGTATACAGGGCCCCAACCCCACCAGCCGCCGTAATATCCGTAGGCGAACCCGCGGCCTCCCCGTCTGATCATCGGGGCAATATATACTTTGCTTGGTGAAACACGGACGATTCTTCCGACATGGACGCGGCCTCCTTTGTCGGTGATTCTCGCAACTCTGCCAATATTTTGGTGGCAAAACCTATAATATCGGTCCACTTGAATGCTCCTTCCATCATCTAATCTATTCCTAGTCAGCTTATGACGGATTTAATAGAAAAGGTTGGACGAAAGAAGGAGGACAAATGATGATTTATAGATGTGATATAAAAATAATATGATCGAGAGAGTCCCGGTATTTTTCCAGGTAATGCAGGTGTTTTTCCATCGTTTCATAGTCTTTGTCGGAAATTGCAGGCGACAGATCCATTTCAACGGCGTCATCCGGGTCTCCTGCATCTTCCAATACGACAGGAATGATGTCAATCTTTGAAAATCCTTCTTCTCGAAGGACATTGACCCACTCATCCTCGTCATATAATGCGGTGAATCCGTAAAATTCCGTGATTTCTTTTTTTGCTTCGTCTGTCAGTGCGTTTCCTTCCTTAAGGCAGACTTCGATCGCGACCAGCATCCCTCCGGGTTTTAAAATCCGCCGGATTTCCTGTAAAGCAGACCGGATATTTGTGAAGCTCAGCACAGATTCAGTTAATACACAGGCAAAGCTTTCAGACTGAAACGGCATTTCCTCAAGTGGAGAGCGGACAGCCGGAATGGAAAGCTGTTCTTTTTTAAAACGCTGTCGGGCTTTATCGATCATGACCGGGTCGGCATCAAGGGCAGTGACAGGAAACAGAAGCTGACCCAAATAAGCGGCGGTCTGGCCGGTTCCGCAGCCTGCATCAAGAATCGGCTGCTCAGGGTCGATGCCGGCTTTGGCGAGCACTGCCTTTGACAGGGACATCCCGCCGGGATGAGCGGATGAGACGCCGAAGCTGGCGAGCATGTCTAAATAATCGCTCAAATTGAGATCCCTCCTTTTTTGTATGCATATGCAAAAGCGGAATAATGGTTGAAAACGATCGAATGCCAGCATCCCGGAAAAATCGGTATTTAAGTGATTCGAGTTGACGAATAAAGATTCGTCCATGATAATATGGTAAGAAGAAAAGGTGGTGTTCGTTTGAAACAGCAGTTGAAACTCTTTTTGGCTGTATTGATTACGGCCGTCGCCGCCTCCGCACTGACGCTTTATCTGGTGGGCAAAGGCAGCGGCGGTTCAGTATATTCCGCTTCAGATTCCGAGAAATTCGAAAAGCTGATGGCGGCGTACGACAAAATCAAGAGCGACTATTATCAAAATGCAGACGATGAAAACCTGACTGACGGCGCGATTAAAGGGATGCTTGGAGCTTTGGATGATCCATATTCTACATACATGGATAAGAAAGAAGCTAAAAGCTTTGAAGAAAGCATTACATCTTCTTTTGAAGGAATCGGCGCCCAAGTAGAAGAAAAAAATGGACAAATTCTAATCGTCGCGCCTATTAAAGGATCTCCCGCAGAAAAAGCCGGCTTAAAGCCGCATGATGAAATTCAGAAAGTGGACGGCAAAAGCGTAAAAGGCAAGACCGTCAACGAAGCGACAGCGATGATCCGCGGCAAAAAAGGCACGAATGTCAAACTTGTTCTCAACAGGGAAGGCGTCGGCCAAATCGATGTTACGATTAAGCGCGATACGATTCCGATCGAAACGGTTTATTCCAAAATGATCGACGGCAATATCGGTGAAATCCAAATTACGTCTTTCTCTGAAAATACCGCAAAAGAACTGACAAAAGCCATTGATGACTTGTCTGAAAAAGGTGCGGAACGATTCGTGCTGGATCTCAGAGGAAATCCAGGCGGGCTGATGGACCAAGCGATTATGATGAGCAACATGTTTGTCGATAAAGGCAAAACCATCATGCAGGTTGAATCCAAAAACGGAAAAAAAGAAGTGTACAAAGCTGAGAAGGAGCGAAAAGTGAACAAGCCGACCGTTGTTCTCGTCAACGGAGGAACGGCAAGCGCCGCTGAGATCATGGCCGCAGCACTTCACCAGTCTTCAGGCATCCCGATCGTCGGTGAAAATACGTTTGGGAAAGGGACGGTTCAAAATGCGGAGAGCTTCTCCGACGGATCGACCGTCAAGCTGACGATTGCCAAGTGGCTGACGCCGAATGGGGACTGGATTCACGAAAAAGGAATCAAACCTCAATATAAAGCGGAGCTCCCAAGCTATGCCAAACTGCCGTACCTGGATTCCAAAAAAGAGTATAAGGCAGGCAGCACCGGAGACGAAGTGAAAGCCGCCCAGCAAATGCTTCAAGCGCTCGGCTATAAGCTGAATGCGACTGGAGCTTTCGACGCACAGACGGAAGCTGCCGTTAAGGCTTTTCAAAAAGACCAAAAGCTGAAAACGACAGGCATCCTAACGGGCGAGACGACAATCAGCCTGACAAGCAAGCTGCAGGATAAGCTTTCCGACAATGATACGCAGTTGGATAAAGCGATTGAGATCTTAAAAAAAGAGAAATAAAAGAAACCCTTGCGCTCACACGGAGCACAAGGGTTTTTTGGTGATCAGGCGCTTTTTTGCACATTCTTCTTAGTATGAAACAAATAGTTGATCACAGAATTGTGTTTTACATTTTTCACAAAAAACGGATTCAACAAGACAACAGTCAAAAGGTTGGCTGCAAGGCCCCAGAATCCTTCGTAAATGCCGAAAGTGGCCCCTGTCAAATAAACGGTAAATGTAACGGCAAGGCCGATGAGAAGACCGATGATCGTCGCTTCCTTCGTCTGGTTTTTCCAGAACAGGCTGATGACGATGGCCGGGAATATCTGCACCATGCCTGAAACGCCGAGAAGCTGAAGCGTGACAAGCGCTGCGGGGAACAGCATTCCAAATAAAAGGGCCAGGCCGATGACGACAAATACCATTGAGCGCGTAATGATCGTCAGTTTTTGCCCCGAAACGCGGGGATTGATCAAATCGCGGTATAAATTGTTGGCGAAT
Source organism: Bacillus sp. FSL R7-0646 (assembly GCF_037969865.1). Classification (NCBI taxonomy): domain Bacteria; kingdom Bacillati; phylum Bacillota; class Bacilli; order Caryophanales; family Bacillaceae; genus Bacillus; species Bacillus sp. FSL R7-0646. The sequence continues at coordinate 2,211,353 of NZ_CP150217.1, read as the reverse complement.
AGATTAGACGCCCCGATCGCCATGATCGAACACGGGATCAGACTTGCCAGGGCAATTGTTGAATAGGCGAATCCTTGCGTGACGCCGCCGTAGGAACTTTGGATTAAATACAGCAAGGCAAATCTCGGATTAATGTCATCGGGAAGTACGAGAAATGCGATAAAGCCTAAGAAAATGACTAAGATCAATACGATATTGTACAGCGGCAGAAACATGCTGTTTTTTCTGAGCGCATCCGCGCTGTTCGCCGTGAAGACGCCTGTCGCCGCATGGGCCCACATGAACAGGGCAAACGCGGAAACGATCGATGCCGTGATGAACCAGGCGATCCCGCGCGGTCCGTCAGAAGGGATCGTCAGCATATGCGGCGCTTCATTTGCAAGCTTGTCAATCATCGGCGTCCAGCCGTTAAAATGGATGAGCGGCAACGAAACGACCATAAACAGCATCATCACCCAAACTAAAATATCTTTAATAATGGCGGTATATGTAGGACCTTTGATGCCGCTGAAAAACGTATAGAGCGCGACAAGGATGAATGATATGATCACGACGGCATTGACGTTAATAAACCCTGTACCCGCGACTTGAAGCGTATCCTGGATTCCGCTGAGCTGCAGGCAGATATACGGGATCAGCATCAAGACGCCGACAATGGCAACAAGCGAAGACAGCAGCTTGCTGCTGAAACGTTCCCTTGCGTAATCGGCCAGCGTCGTCAGCTGATGTACTTTCGCCACCTTCCAAATCTTCGGCAGAAAAAAGTACGCGATAAAATAGGCCAAAACCGAATAAGGGATCGCGAAAAAAGCAACGCTTCCGCTTGTAAAAGCGGTGCTTGTCAATCCTAAAAACGTGTAGGCTGTATACAAGTCGGCGCCGACGAGAAACCAGACGAGCAGCCCGCCGAACCGCCTTCCGCCGACCGACCATTCTTCAACCGATTTCCGCGACTGTTTATTGCTGCCGGCGATAAATCCGATACAAACTACGGCCAAAATGATGCCGGCGGTAATGAGGAGCGCTGTTAGATTTCCCTGCATCACTCATAACCTCCGTTTCTTTTCTCAAATCTGTAAATCGCAAATGTGATCAGCGGTGTCAGCACAATCCACAGCACCAGCCAAAAATGAAAAAACGGAAGTCCGAAAACGATCGGATCGATCCGGTTTACAAACGGCAGCAAGGCAAGCTGTCCGATAAAAGGGATGATGAACAGAACCCATTTGAAAAGCTGTTGATTCACCTTTTTTCCTCCTTAAGCCATTTTGATGTTCATAATCATATCAGTTGTCAGATTTAATCACAAGATAATTATTAGAAAAAAGTGATTTTTTAAATTATTTAAACAATAGTTCTGTCTTGCATATTCGAAAACATAACTTTACAATAATTAATATCTTGAATTCAAGATAAAAAGATGATGATGGAAACAGAAGGGGTGCACCATATTGCAGGAGGCTCCAAAGTAATGTATGGGAAAGAGACAGTGAACAGGGCTCTTTGATTGATGAACAGTTGGAGAGTCTCTTTCGGTGAATTGAAGCTTTCCGAAATGATTGCAGGCCAATTGAAGGCATACTTCCAAAATGGAAAAGGAGTGAAAGGAAATGAATTATATATATGAAAAAGGGGACTCTGATCTCACCCTGTTGTTATTGCATGGAACAGGGGGAAACGAACGCGATCTTCTGCCGATCGGCAAGATGATTGATCCCGATGCAAATTTGCTCGGGGTCAGGGGAAATGTGCTGGAAAACGGAATGCCCCGTTTTTTCAGGCGGCTGAGAGAAGGGGTGTTTGACGAAAAAGATTTGATCGAACGGACGGATGAATTAAAAACGTTTCTAGATGAAGCAGCCAAGGAACTTCACTTTGACAGAAGCCGGGTGGTCGCAATCGGCTATTCAAACGGCGCCAATATCGCGGGAAGTCTGCTGTTCCGTCATGAACATGTACTGAAAGGGGCGATTTTGCATCATCCGATGGTTCCGTTTAGAAATCGCAAGCTCCCTGATATGACAGGTCTGCCCGTGTTTATCGGGGCCGGCAAAACAGATCCGCTCTGTCCGCCGCAGGAATCAAGCGAGCTTGCCGGCTATTTCACAAACGCCGGCGCCAAAGTGCTCCTTCACTGGGAAGGCGGAGGCCATCAGCTGACACACGGCGAAATTGAAAAGGCGAAAATCTGGTATGAAAAGCATATAAAAGCATAAAAATAAACCTTAGTCCTTTTTTGGGACTAAGGTTTTTAACATGTTTACAGCCATGTAGATACGTCAGACACATCGAAACGATTGCTTTTGTGCGCAGGTTTGACCGGCTTTCCGACCGAAATCAGCATAACCGGTACATAGCGTTCATCGATGTTGAATTCTTTCACAAATGCTTCCTTGTCAAAGCCGCCCATTGCGCATGTGTCATAGCCCATTGCTTTGGCTGCGATCATCAGCTGCATGGCTGCTAGAGATGCGTTTGTAAACGCGGCGTCTCTTGCAAATCCGCTGTTTTGATAAGCGCCGTTGATTTGTCCGAGCAGCGTGTTTTTGATTTCTTCAGTCATATAGCCTGCTTCTGCCAGAGGGCCGTATACGGCTTCACCGTTCAGATTCGCTTGTAAGTCCCCGAGCACCGCTACGACCGCAGAGGCCTGACTGACTTGCTTTTGGTTGAACGCGATCGGAAGGAGCCTATCTTTTGATTCCTGGCTGTGAAAGACTGTAAAATGCCAGTGCTGCAGATTCCAGGCTGACGGAGCCTTTGTGGTGATGCTCAGCAGCTTTGTCAGCTCCTCTTTGGAAATCGAAACGCTTGTGTCATATTCTTTAATCGAAGTACGCTCTTCCAGAATGTTGAGAGCGGTGTTTTCTTGTGAAGACATGTGACTTCCTCCTTTGGGCTAAACGTGTTATGATAGAGTTAGATAAAAAGTTAGAAACTTACTTTTTGTAACTTTAATGAGTATTTTAATGGCACACATTATATTTGTCAACTGGATATGGAGGGGTGAGAGAATTGGGGTTTACAATGTGTCCTAGAATGGAAGCCGCCTTTTCTTTACTCGGCAAACGATGGAATGGACTGATCATCCATGTATTATTGGATGGACCTAAACGATTTAAAGACTTGACTGAAATGATACCGATGATCAGCCAGAAAATGCTGGCTGAACGTTTAAAAGAGCTCGAACACTGCAAAATAGTCGAGCGTCAAGTGCTCCCGGAAACGCCGGTAAAAGTGATCTATCAATTGACAGACAAGGGAACGGCGCTGGAGCCTGTCCTCAAGGAGATACAAACCTGGGCCGAAAGCCATTGTGATCCGGAAGGGAGCTGACCGGATTGAACAGTAAAGAAACTGTCGTCATTACAGGCGGGGCAAAAGGCATTGGAAGAGACCTCGTGGCCGCCTATGCTCAAAAAGGTTTTATCGTCGTATTCGCCGACGTATTGAAGGAAGAGGGTGAACAGCTTGAAAAAGAGCTGACCGCTTCCGGTGCGCGGGTCCAATTTGCACCTTGTGATGTAGCTTCTGAAGAAGACGTGAAACGGCTGATGCAGGAAGCTTCCCGAAACGGCCGTTCGATATCGGCGCTCATCAATAATGCGGGCCGATCAGTTTGGAAGTCCCCTTACGACTTGACGGCTGAAGAATGGGACGGCGTCCTGAATACGAATTTGAAAGGCGCGTTTCTTTGCGCAAGAGAAGCGGCCAAAAGAATGAAAGAGGCGAAAACAGGCGGTGCCATCGTCAATATCGCTTCGACAAGGGCATTTATGTCCGAACCGGACTCAGAAGCCTATGCCGCGTCAAAAGGGGGCTTAATAGCTTTGACTCACGCATTGGCCGCGTCTTTAAGCAAAGATTCAATCGTGGTCAACAGCATTTCCCCGGGCTGGATTGAAACCGGTGATTATACTGCCCTGCGGCCTATTGACCACGCGCAGCATTTGTCAAACAGGGTCGGCCGCCCACAGGATATCGTCAAAGCATGCTTTTATTTGACCGATCCGGACAATCGCTTCGTCACCGGTACAAACATAACGGTGGACGGCGGAATGACAAAAAAAATGATTTATGAAGAATAGCCCAAACGTTTCCCGACTTTATGAATACCTTTACTATAGGCAGACATAAAGGAGGATAAAAGCCAATGAACCCTCATATGCTTTATTCGAGATCAGGTCCTGCCGGATACCCGGCCAGATTCCCGTTATTCTGGGGTTTTGGAGCGCCGCTTGTCGGCGGATTGCTGGGCGGATTTCTCGGAAGCGCGATTTTTAACTACCCAAGACCTTACGCTTACCCGCCGCCATACCCGGGACCTTACGGCGGCGCGCCTTATTACGGCTACGGGGCAGCTCCTGGGGCTTTTCCGTACGGAGGTGTTCCGGGCGCAGCTCCATACAGAGGAGCAGGACCGGGCTATTGATCAATAAGCCAATTGTTGCTGGCGTCTAAATGCCGGATGTCAATATGAAGCGGCGGCCAAAGCCTGCGAATCTTTTCGCCTTTGGCCGCCGTCTCATTCTTTCCGGATTGATCAGTCAGGGAACTGTACTTTTCCCGGTACGGTATATGCGCTTGACGTCCCGTTTTCCGGAAGCTTTTTTATCGTGTCTTTGACGACTTTTCCTCGGATATCTGTGATCCTGACTTTAAGCGGACTTGTCCCGAGATTGGTGCTGACGAAATGGTTGTAATCCGTTTTCTCCATGTTGATCCACTTTCCGTCTTTGTAATATTCCATTTTCATGACGGGATATTTGTGGTTTCTGACTTGGATCGCCGCCCACCATTGGCTGCTGCCTTCTTTGATCCGGTAAGTGAAATTGCCGGTAATCGGCGCTTTGACTATACGCCATTTAATGTCGATTTTGCCGTCTTTCATATCGCCGATCTCGCGAAAAGCGTTCGGTGAAAGGTCAAGGGCTCCCGGCGCTCCTTCAGGATACAGATCGGTAACATAGACGGTCGTTTTTCCTTTCGGCCCTTCAACCCGCAGATAGGCGCCGGCAAGAGCAGCTTTCACACCGCGGTAATTCATATCTGTCGGATTTAAAGCGGTGATCTTCATATTGGACGGAATAGGGTCCAAAAGCAATGCGCCGCCGGAGTAGCCCGACCCCGTATAAGTGGCATAGCCCGTATGCAGTGAGTTGTACGCAGCGGAAGCTTGAGGCGAAAAACAAAGGATTGTCAAAAACATTGCTGTGATCAATATGCTGATTTTCTTTTTCATATACATCCTCCTGTTTTATAAATTGAGAACCATTATCATTATAAGGACAAATCGACAACAGCCGAAAGAGGAAATAGTTACAGAGACTTTTTAAGGAATAATGACTAACACTGTCAAAATTTAAAGGCGCGGCCGAATGTCAGGCAAATGAGATGATCATCCTTGAGGAGTAGTGTTAAGATGATACAGGAAGAAAAAAAACAGCCTGCTTTTTCAAGCTGGCCGTTTTCAAAACGTGATGTCGATTTCAGACAGGTTAAAGTCCTCATTTTTTAAGAACATCACTTCCAAAATGCCGTCTTTAAATATTGCTTTCGTACCCTTTCTGCGCACTAGAGAGGGGAGAACGACTTTTTCCTGCCGCCCTTTTTCAGGGTAGTTTTCTATGATCAGGGTTTGTGAAGTATGTTTAATTTTCAGAAGGTTAAGCTGTTCTTTGGTGAGCGGTATTTTAACAAATACATGGCTTGTCGTTTCAAAAATATCAATCGGATCAGATTCATCTGCCGCCGATGTTTCTTTTGAGAGAGGGTCACGAAAAGGAAATTGAACTGCATACCCCGGTCCGAAAACGCTTTTCATCATGTGGTGGATATATTGCTCCACATCTTTCGGGTCAGCGTTTTTTAATCCGTCCTTGGAAAACTGCTGAAATGGAAAAAAGCGTTGCCAATCAAACACGATCACACTTCCTTTCACATAGACGGTACAGTATATGCAAAAAAGTGCGGAAAGTGATGAAGAAGAAAGGAAAGAAACAGACATGAATCATTCATCTCAAACGAAAGGAATCATTTACACAGCGCTTTCTTATTTGCTGTGGGGGCTCCTTCCTTTATATTGGAAAGTGCTCGATCAGACGGCCGCGCTCGATATTCTGGCGCACCGGATTATCTGGTCATTTGTTTTTATGTGCGGGGTGCTTCTCGTTTTGCGGCAGTGGAAAAACGGAGTCAAAGCATTTCGCTCGCTTTCGGGAAACCGAAAGGAATTTGTTCCGCTCATTTTGTCGTCCGTTCTGATTTCGATCAATTGGTATGTCTACATATGGGCCGTCAGCAACGGCTATATTCTTGAAGCGAGCCTGGGCTACTACATCAATCCGCTCGTATCGATCGTTCTCGGAATTGTCTTTTTAAAGGAAAAGCTAACGCGGATGCAGGGAGCGGCAGTTCTTCTCGCTGCCCTCGGCGTGCTTATTTCAGCTTTTCAGTACGGGTCCGTGCCGTACATCGCCCTGATGCTCGCATTCAGCTTCGGGCTCTACGGACTGGCGAAAAAGCGCACATCGCTCTCAAGTGCCATAGGACTTACTTTGGAAACGATGATGATCGCTCCGGTTGCAGCGATCTACCTGCTGTTCTTCAGCCATCCGGAGAAGGCTCAGGCAGCCTCAGGGAGCATCGGCATGATGGTGCTGCTGTTTCTGGCGGGGGTGCTGACCGCGATTCCGCTGCTTTTATTTGCGGAAGGTGCAAAGAAACTGCCGCTCTATCAAGTCGGCATTTTGCAATATATCGCTCCGACCATTACATTATGTTTAGGCGTTTTCGTCTACCATGAACCGTTCAACAGCAGCAAGGTCTTTACGTTTTCCTGCATATGGGCGGCGCTGATATTGTTTACACTTTCGCAATTTCAATGGAAGAGACCGGAGAAGGTATTTTTAAAAAGAAAAAAATCCTTTCATCCGTAAGCCCTTTTTCTTTTCAAGAAACACCGATTATGTATAATTAAACATTATTGAAGCAATTCGGAGGTTGTTCCGTCATGGCAGATGAACTGGAGCTTTTCCAGGCATATAAAACCCTTTGGAAAAACCGGACGATGGAGGGGGAAGGCAGGGAGGCGCTTCATCAGGCGGTTGATGATGAGCTGAACGACCTCGGCACCCATCCAAGGCTCAGAAAGACGAAGCACGAAAAATACTATCAATCAATCCGGCGCATCGTGAATTCACAATTGGAATCAGAAATGAAGCTCAAGCTGATTGAATGTCATACGGAACGATTGGAGTTATTAACAAACGAAGAAAGCAGGGAGTAACATGAAAGCAATAAAAAAAGAAGATGTGCAGGCTTCTTTGGAAACATTTTTAAATCAGCCTGTTTACATTCATTTGGAAACGACAACCGGATCGTATTCCGCGCATAAAGATGAGCAGAACATGACCGTGGTGGCATATATCAGAAACGCGAAGGTAGCCTGCTCCCGGGCCAAAATCACGGGCGAGGGACCATTTCGCGCCGGTTTGAAAACCGAAGACGGCTGGATCTACGCCGAAGGCCTGACGGATTATACGGTTGACGATGAAGGAAGGTTGCTTCTTGCCGGCTATTTGCCGGGCGGCAAACTCGCCATTTCGCTTCAAATCAGCAAAAAGCCATTTGCAGTCTAAAAAGAAGGTGTTATAAGATGAAAAAACATTTACTCGTGATCCTGCCCCATCCTGATGATGAATCTTTCGGAGTCGCCGGCTTGATCGCCTTAAACCGAAAAGAAGACATTCCTGTAACATACGCTTGCCTGACGCTGGGCGAGATGGGAAGAAATATGGGAGACCCGCTTTTTGCCAACAGGGAAACCCTTCCGCTGCTCAGAAAGCAAGAGCTGATCGACGCCTGCAGGGAAATGGATGTACAGGATTTGCGCATGCTCGGATACCGCGACAAAACGCTCGAATTCGAGGATGAAGAAAAACTGGCCGATCAAATTGAGGCTGTCATCGATGATGTAAACCCGAGCCTTGTTGTGACGTTTTACCCCGGACACGGCGTTCATCCTGACCATGATGCATGCGGTGCCGCGGTCATCAGGGCATTATCGCGGAAAAAGAAAGAGGACCGGCCGCGCGTCTTATGCATGGCTATCACTCACCACAGGGAAGAGGTTCTTGGCAAGCCTGACGTCGTTCTTGATATCAAAGAAGTCGCGGATATTAAAATGAACGCTTTAAAAGCGCATAAATCCCAAACAGGCGGCCTTTTGAAAGAAATAGAGAAAAAACTCGCCAATGGCGAGCCGGTTGTTGAGACATGGTTTGAAAAAGAAGCATTTTGGACCTATCAATGGAATGATTAACATGATCAAAAAAGGTGTCGGGCATTTGAGCCCGGCACCTTTTTTACATGCTTTGAGTGTGAATATAGCGGTTTTGAATGCGTTTGAGCCTGAAGAACAGCCCGACTGCACCGGCCGCTAGCCCCGTGATCAGCCCGATCCAGTATCCGAAAGCTCCGAATGAAGTATACGTTCCGATTACAAAACCGACCGGAAGCCCGATAATCCAATATGAGACGAGAGCTGTGACAAGCGTGTAGTTGACATCTTTATATCCTCTGAGCGCTCCTTGAATCGGCGCGGCAATGGCATCTGACAGCTGAAAAAACAACGCATACAGCAAGAAGTCCTTGGTCAGAAGCAGGACATCCCGGTCAGCCGCGTACAAACCGGCGATCTGCTCTCTGAACAGTAGTATGATGAGTGCGGTGAATAATGAAAAACCGACCGCTATTGAAATGCCGAGATAGCTGTAGGCCCTCGAGTCTTTAAACCGTTTGGCCCCGGCTTCAAAGCCGACGACAATCGTCAGCGTCATCGATACGCTCAATGGAAGCATGTAAAGAAGCGAAGCAAAATTCATTGCCGCCTGATGGGAAGCGATCGTGACCGTGTCAAAGTGGCTCATCAGCAAGGTGACAGCTGCGAATATACTCGTCTCAAAGAAGATGGCGAAACCGATCGGGATGCCGATCTTCAGAAGTTTCATACTTTCAGCAAAAGAAAATGAATAGAATGTTCCAAAAATCCTAAACTGGTGAAACGGCGTCTTTTTATGAACGATGTATAAAGAGATCAGACAAATGCACCAATATGTGATAGCGGAAGCCAAACCGGCTCCTGCTCCTCCAAGCTTTGGAAACCCGAAGTTCCCGAAAATAAACAAATAGTTCAAGACAAAATTAATGGGCAAAGAACAAAGCGTAATCAGCATCGTCACCCGCGTTTTCCCGAGTGAATCAATAAAGCAGCGCATCACATTGTAAACAAACAGCGGCAATATGCCTAGCCCGATGCAGATTAAATATTGCTTTGCGATGACAGCTACCTTCCGTTCAAGATCGAGATTCTCCAGCACCGGATCAATCAGAAAATATCCGGAAACGATGACGGCAAGGCTGATGATTCCGGCCACATAGATCGATTGAATAACAGTATAAGGGACATCCTTTTGCCGCTTGGCACCCATCAGCTGGGCGACCATAGGTGTTACAGCCGTCAAAATGCCGGCAAGCCCAGTATAAACGGGGGTCCATAAACTCGAGCCGATTGCGACGCCGGCGAGGTCGGCGGCGCTGACTTTGCCTGACATCACCGTGTCGAGAACCGTAATGAGCGACAGTCCCGCTTGCGTAATCAAAATCGGAATTAAAATCGTTAAAAACTGTCTTGCTTTCTCCCGCAAATCCTTTGTTTCCCTCATATCAGTTCCCCGTTTCTTTTGGATAACGAGAGAAATTATAACACGTTATGTATAAAATGCAATAAATGTCTGTTCAATCTTTTTTCGTCTGTTTTGTTTTTTTAAACATTTGCACATAAATAAAGGAAAGAGAAAGGATCCCTAAACACGTACATAAATATTGACATATTTTTTGAATGGCCAAGAAGATTCACCTCCATATCTTAAAATGCGCCATAAAAGGAGGAAACATGCATGAAAGCTGCGGTGATAAAACAGAACCCTTTTTTACATGTTTTGATAGTATATTAGATCTATTAATATATATAAATGAGTGAGCATTAAGTTTTATGTTTCTGTATATCGTTATATTAAGATAGGAAATAAGAATCTATAGGTGAAATAGTAAAACGCCGTTCGATCTAAAAAAAAGATACTCCCAATTCCGGATGTTGGCAAAAAAAATGTATGATATAGTCAATTTATGGTTTCGTGGAGGAATTTGTGCTGAAATGTAGAATTGTATAAATGATCCTGATCTTTGCTTTTCGATTAGGCAATAGATGAGGATAGATCGGCGATTTCCGGAAAAATAAAGAATATGAACACGCAGTTTTCACACCCTCAACATGAACGCTGGCTTGCCTACCTGTTTCCGTTTGATCCGAGAGAAAGAGAAATCGGCAGTAAAACGGCACGGAAATCCGCATGTTATGGCGTCTATTCTGGCTGTTTCGGCACATGCAGCATATCTGGTCAACTCCCTTCTCGCTGTTTTCACCATGAACCTCTGATTTTAAAACAACTGATCATCGTATTTCCGAAAACTTGAAACTCAAAACCTTTGCAAAAAAGCATCCGGCACCTCGAGTACACAGAAAAAAGTGTTGATTTTTGTCAATATGTCTATCAGTCTGTATTTTTAATGAGAAATTTGTAAAAAAACAAAAAAGCTATTAAAAAAATATAAAATAGACCGATACAAATCGTGAATTGCATTTTTTGCTTAAGAGTATAAAAGGGGGATTTCGGCCAAAGGCATACATATGGTGATCAGATCACCCGCCTGATCGGCTGGATAAAGTCTTAAGCAATGGCAAATGTAATGGCATACATAGAGAGAACGAAAATGAAACGGGAGGTTAAGAGGTTATGAAGAAGAAGATAGCAGCAGGTTTGGCGGCCTCTGCGGTAGTTGGAACTTCATTGGCGGCGTCACCGGTCGAAGCCCAAACCATCAAGGTGAAAAGCGGAGACTCACTGTGGAAGCTTTCAGCTGAGTACAATACGAGTGTTTCGGCACTTCAATCAGCCAACAATCTTTCATCGACGGTTATTTATGTCGGACAAACTTTAAAAGTTCCGGACGGCAAGTCGAAAAGCAGCTCACAGACAAAATCCGCAAGTTCCAGCTCAAGTTCAAGCGCTGCCAAGTCCACTTACACGGTGAAATTGGGAGATTCCTTGTGGCTGATTGCCAGAGACTACAAAACGACCGTACAAGAGATTAAAAACTTAAACGGGCTGAGCAGCGATATGATTTATCCGGGACAAAAGCTGGTTATTAAAGGAAGCGCAAAAAGCGCCGGTTCCAGCTCTGGATCAAGCTCCAAATCATCCGGCTCATCATCCGGCTCACAAAGTGCAAGCAGTTCAAGCAGCACATACAAAGTCAAATTGGGCGACTCTTTATGGAAAATTGCCAATAGTTTGAATATGACAGTCGCCGAAATTAAAACGCTGAACAACTTGAAGTCGGACACGATCTACCCGAACCAGGTCCTTAAAGTGAAAGGAACAGTTTCCAGCGGAAGCAAACCATCTTCTGGTTCGTCTTCAAGCTCTTCATCAAGTAAAACGAACACAGGCAGCAGTTCAAAAACGACCACTTACACGGTTAAACCGGGCGATTCTCTGTGGAAAATCGCGAATTCGATGAAGGTAACGGTACAGAGCATCAGAGAGGCTAATCAATTAAAAACAGATGTATTGCAAGTCGGCCAGAAGCTTAAAATTTCTGGTGCATCGTCTTCAGGGTCATCTGGCAGCCCATCTTCCAGCTCGCCGAACTCTTCAGTTTCAACCGGCACTTCGACAAGCGCAAAAGTCGAGCGGATGATTGCAGAGGCAGAAAAGCATATCGGCGTGCCTTACAGATGGGGAGGCAACAATCCTTCCGGTTTTGACTGCAGCGGATTCATCTATTACACGTTGAACAAAGTTACATCTGTCTCAAGGCTGAGCGCAGCAGGATACTGGAACATCATGTCGCCAGTCAGCCAGCCTTCAAGAGGTGATTTTGTTTTCTTCTCAACATATAAAGCGGGCCCTTCACACGTCGGCATTTATTTAGGAAACAACAAGTTTATCAATGCCAACGATTCCGGCGTCACCGTGAGCGACATGAACAATTCCTACTGGAAGCAGCGCTATCTCGGCGCAAAACGGTATTCATTTTAAAAAAGCCATTTTATATGGCTTTTTTTTGCGTGGTTTCAGGATGGGAAGGACAGGTTTAATGCCCCTCTTCATTGTCTAAACTGAAAAGAAAAGCGAAGGGGGAAGCTGTTTGAGAACATTACATTACATATTGCTCGCATGTATGTCCGTTTGTTTGGCAGCTGCATGCACACAGCAAAAAGAAATCGAGCAAAAAAATGCCGAACAGGAACATAAAGAAACTTTTGAAACGATGACACAGCCATTAAAAGTACCGCTGATCAAACGCGACGGGACGGAGACCGGTTTTATAGAAGTGTATGAATCTGCTGCAGAAGGCCTTGATATTAGAGTGAGCGCCCATGATCTGCCGCCGGGCATGCTTGCTTTTCATATTCATGAAACGGGCGTTTGCAAAAAGCCTGATTTTGAAAGTGCGGGTGCTCATTTCAATCCTGATCAAAAGGAGCACGGCTTTAACAATCCAAAAGGGCCGCATGCCGGTGATTTGCCGAATATTGAAGTCGGAGCAGACGGCAAAGTCGACGTCATCGTCAATGCGCCGGCAGTCACCCTCGATCAGAAAAGCAGGTTCAGTCTGCTGGATCATGACGGAAGTGCTTTTATTATTCACGAGCATCAGGATGACGATTTGACAAATCCATCAGGTAACTCCGGAGCCCGGATGGTTTGCGGAGCGCTGACGAACAGCGGAAAAAAGTGAATCGGCGCCTGGAAGCCGTTTATATTGAGGGCAGCGCGTCTTTTCTAGTATACTTAAATATAGAAGACGCTTTTAGAAAGGAATTTTACAACACATGAAATATGATCTGCACGAACTAGAGCTGCCTGAAAAGATAAAAGAGCGGCTGATTCAGTCTGCCGCTAAACCTGTTGACGCGGAATACCAATCATTGATTGGGACGCCCGGCTATGAAGCGGAAGACAGCGCCATTCTCTATGACGCGATGATCGCGTTGTCACTCGGAAAAAACGTTTTGTTAAAAGGTCCGACAGGTTCCGGAAAAACAAAACTTGCCGAAACGCTCTCCGCTTATTTTCAAAAACCTATGCACAGTGTCAACTGTTCTGTGGACCTTGATGCAGAGGCGCTTGTCGGTTACAAAACGATTGAAAACACCGGCGGGAACGCCTCTATTGAATTTGTCGAAGGTCCCGTGACAAAAGCAATGAACAACGGCCATTTCCTATATATTGACGAAATCAACATGGCGAAACCGGAAACGCTGCCGATCTTAAACGGGGTGCTGGATTACCGGAAAATGATGACCAATCCGTTTACAGGGGAAGTCGTCAAAGCGAAAGAGGGATTCGGCGTAATTGCAGCAATAAACGAAGGGTATGTCGGAACAGTCCCATTGAACGAAGCGCTGAAAAACCGGTTTGTGATCATCGACGTGCCATACATTAAAGGCGACCTGCTGAAACGGGTGCTTGAAACACAATCCGAACTAAAAAATCAGAAGCTGCTGGACCGGTTTGTCACCCTGTCATCGGATTTAATGACGCAAGCCCACAACGGACAGGTATCTGAAGAGGCTGCTTCCATCAGAGCGCTTCTCGATACTTGCGATCTGTCGACGTATATTCCGCCGCTGCGAGCGATCGAACGGGGCATCGTTGAAAAGCTTGATGATGAACGCGAAAAAGCGGCGGTCCGAAATATTGCCCAAACTTTGTTCGAATGAGGGTTTTTTATGAAGTTTATTAAATTCAATGACAGCAAGATTGACTCTTTGCTATTTATGGAGCTGACAGATCTGGCGAAAACGCTCGCGAAAAGCGATCAGGTTGAAGTGGAGTACGGGGTTCAGTCTTATTACAATCCTTTTGAGAAAAAGATCTACATGAGCCACTTTTGGAAAGACAGGAACCACCGCGATATGGTAGACGGCTTGAAGAGCGATGTATACTTGCGGTCAATCGGCTCCCGCTACAGCTCGATGAAAGATTTTTCCCGCATGCTGGACTCGGCTCGGAAATATCAGTTTAAGAGTTTGGCAAAACAGTTGTTTATGCTTTTTGAGGATATCAGAATTGAAGAGTCCATCAAGAGGGAGCGCCCCGGTACAAAGCAGGTATTTTCAAACCGGAAATCGATGTACCGCAAACACTTTGCGACACAGCTGACGCTGAATCTGGAGCGGAGCATTTTTACAGATGCTTTGTTTTGCGCTGTATATCTTAAGCTGACCGCGGAGTCGCCGCTTGAAGAGATACCGGCTATCCATGAATCGGTCGATCCGATGAAGGGGTTTATAGAAGCCGAGCTCGCCCGCGTATTCGAAGCGCGTTCAACTGCTGACATCGTTTCGTTTGTAAACGGGTTAATGGAAGGTTTTGAAGAAGTGCTCGAAAAAGATATGCTGAATACGTACTTCTTTTTTCCGGAACTTGACTACGAACAAGTTGACGAAGAAGCGCTCTTTCAAGATTTAAAAGCAAAACCGAAGCTGAGCGAGGATCTGACGCTGGAAGAGAAAAGTGCGGGTGACGAGGAAGTTCATGAAGAAGAAATGCCGACTTGGCACAGAGAAACGGAAGCTCCGGCCAAAAGCTTTCTCCAGTTTGATTTGGAGCACGGCGCAAAATCCGATATTTCCGGCGGCGCTTTAAGAGAAGGAGAAGACGGCGACCAAGCGCTCGGGTCTGTTCAAGGAACGGCGAAGCAGACGAAAAGGAAAGACTACTCAAAACTTGAATCGCTTGAATCTGTTCAAGATGAACCGAACGCCGGAACAGCCCAAGCCGGTAAAGAAAACCGCTATGCCTTTTCGGTGATGAAGCCGCCGGAAAAACCTTCGAATGAAGATATATTAGACTACCAGGCTCAAGCCAAAACAATCGAATCATATCAAAAACGGCTCAAACAGATGATTCAAAAAACGCTTGAGCATAAAAAAACACTCCCGAGAACCGATTTGCATGCAGGCAGATTGAACAATAAACTGCTCCGTTACTTTACAGAGCGCAATCCGCGCCTGTTCTATAAAAAGCAGGAGCCGTCAACAGAAATCGACGCCGTTTTCACATTGCTCGTCGACTGTTCGGCAAGCATGCATGACAAAATGGCGGAGACGAAACGGGGCATTGTGCTGTTTCATGAAGCGCTTAAATCAGTTGCTGTCCCTCATCAAATCGTCGGTTTTTGGGAAGATACAAACGATGCGACAGAGACGAGCCAGCCCAACTACTTTCATACGGTCGTTTCTTTTGCGGATTCCTTAAAAGCAGGAGCCGGACCGCACATTATGCAGCTTGAACCGGAGGAAGACAACCGGGACGGATATGCGATCAGACAGATGACGAAGATGCTTGTTCAAAGAAGCGAAGCTCAGAAGTTCCTGATCGTCTTTTCAGATGGAGAGCCGGCCGCATTCGATTATGAGCAAAACGGGATCGTCGATACACATGAAGCGGTGATGGAAGCGCGGAAACGAAATATCGAAGTCATCAATGTATTTTTATCAAACAGCGAAATTGAAGAATCGCAAATGAAGACGATACAGGACATGTACGGAAAGTACAGCCTTTTTGTCCCAGACGTCGATCAGCTTCCCGATGTTCTGTACCCGCTTTTAAAAAAGCTGTTGAACAAAAGTATAGGATAGATATGACAGATGGCAGCAATACTCGCGGCCATCTGTTTTTTATCGTGAAAACACAGTGAAATAACGAAATTTTTATTATTTTTATCAACTTAATTTTTTAAGGAGCACATCCGGATGTTAAAAAATAGACGGCCAGGGGAAATATGTGAATAAATAAAGATCAGGTCCTGAAAGAAAGGGATCTGAAAGTTCGAAATTATAAATTTTTTTATTTTTCAAGACGATTTTTTAATTTTATTTGAACAATCTGTGTAGAAACAAATGAGAAACAGTGGTAAAATGTACGTGGAAGCGTTTTTATTACATATTTCTGGGCGCAAGGTTCAGAAGATATATTAAGATAGTGAATCATTCACTTGATTATTAGGTTGGGGGTAATGTTCAAATGTTTCAAAATAGTATGAAACAAAGAATGACTTGGGAAGAATTTCACGGTCCGAACCTCGGCTATGTGCTGGAGCTTTACGATCAGTACGTCAAGGATCCAGAAAGCTTGGATGCTGATTTAAAAGAGATGTTTGACGAACTTGGAGCTCCCCCGGGCGATATTAGGGCCGCCTCTCAAAAAAACGAAGAGGCAGATTTCACGGCTGGATCTATTCAAAAAATCGCATCAGCGGTAAAACTTGCAGAAGATATTAGAACCTATGGCCATTTAAACGCTTCCGTCAATCCACTGAGAAAAACACAAGAGAAACAGGAGCTTTTTCCTCTTGCTGAGTACGGGTTAACTGAGCAGGATGTGAAAAAAATCCCGGCGTCTGTCATATGCAAAGATGCCCCTAAAGAAGTAACGAACGGTTTAGAAGCCATCCAGTACTTAAGAAACACATACAAAAAATCGATTTCTTTTGAATTTGACCATGTGCACATTTTTGAAGAGCGCAACTGGCTGATGAAAAAGATCGAATCCGGGGAATTATTCACCCCGAAATCGAAAGAAAAACTGGTAGAAGTTTTAAGAAGGCTTACAGAAGTGGAAAGCCTTGAACAGTTTCTCCACAAAACCTTTGTCGGGCAAAAACGCTTTTCAATAGAAGGACTTGATGCGCTTGTGCCCATGCTGGATGATATTATCGCCAAGTCCGTTTCGGCAGGTACGACAAACGTCAATATCGGAATGGCGCACAGGGGCCGCCTGAATGTTCTTGCGCATGTGCTCGGAAAACCTTATGAAATCATTTTTTCTGAATTCCAGCATGCGCCGAACAAAGATCTCGTTCCGTCGGAAGGTTCGACCGGGATCAATTACGGCTGGACGGGCGACGTAAAATACCACCTCGGCGCCAACCGCCAGATTCAGGATGAGCATACGAAAACGGCGCGCATTGCGCTCGCGAACAATCCGAGCCACCTTGAGTTCATCGATCCGATCGTTGAGGGATCGACAAGAGCCGCCCAGGAAACGAGAACGGAGAGCGGCTATCCGGTTCAAGACGTCAAAAAATCGATGGCGATTCTGATTCACGGCGATGCGGCATTCCCAGGGGAAGGCATTGTCGCGGAAACGCTGAATTTAAGCCAGCTTAAAGGGTATCAAGTGGGCGGAGCGATTCACATTATCGCCAATAACATGATCGGCTTTACGACGGAAAGCAATGAGTCAAGATCGACGAAATATGCAAGCGACCTTGCGAAAGGTTTTGAAATTCCGATCGTCCACGTCAATGCTGATGATCCCGAAGCATGTCTTTCAGCGGTTCAGCTCGCTGTTGAATACCGCATGACTTTCAACAAAGACTTTTTGATCGATCTGATCGGCTACCGCCGTTTTGGCCACAATGAAATGGATGAGCCGTCCGCAACGCAGCCGATGCTGTATGATGCGGTCAGAAAGCATCCGACCGTCAAAAACATCTTTGCTGAAAAGCTGATTCATAAAGGGATCGTCGATAAAGAAACCGTCGGCAAAATCAAGGACGCTGTCCAGAAGCGTTTAGAAGAAGCCTATCGCAAAGTGCCGGCCAAAAAGGAAGACATGACGCATGAAATCGTACTTCCAGAGCCGGTCTCCAACGGTTTTCCTGATGTTGACACATCGGTTGATTTTGAAACTTTGCGCAAAATCAATCAGGAGCTTGTTTCATGGCCGGAAAACTTCAACGTTTTCGATAAGCTAAAACGAATCCTTGAAAGGCGCGCCAAAGCTTTCGAAGATGACCGAAAAGTCGACTGGTCGCTTGCAGAGGCGATGGCGTTTGCGTCGATTTTGAAAGACGGTACGCCGCTAAGGCTGACCGGGCAGGATTCAGAACGCGGCACATTCGCACACCGCAACCTTGTCCTTCACGACAGCAAGACAGGGGACGAATTCATCGCGCTGCATCACCTTGCCGATACGAAAGCGTCATTTGCGGTTCACAACAGCCCGCTTTCTGAAGGGTCCGTCCTCGGCTTCGAATACGGCTATAACGTGTCTTCGCCGGAAACGATGGTGATCTGGGAAGCGCAGTTTGGAGATTTTGCAAATGCGGCGCAAGTTTACTTTGACCAGTTCATTTCTGCAGGAAGAGCGAAGTGGGGTCAAAAATCAGGGCTGGTTGTTCTCTTGCCGCACGGCTATGAAGGGCAGGGGCCTGAGCATTCAAGCGGAAGAACAGAGCGATTCCTTCAATTGGCGGCGGAAAACAACTGGACTGTCGCCAACCTGACGAGCGCTGCCCAATACTTTCATATTTTAAGAAGGCAGGCGAAGATGCTCCTTCGCGAGGAGATCCGCCCGCTGATCATCATGACGCCGAAAAGCCTGCTGAGAAATCCGAATACCGTGTCAGAAGTGCAGGAGCTCAGTAACAGCAGCTTTAAGCCGGTCTATGAAATGTCAGGACTTTCCCATCAATATGACAAAGTGACGCGCCTCGTCCTTTCAAGCGGCAAAGTTTCGATTGACATCAGCGACCATTTCAATAAAATGGAAGGTGAAAAGGATTGGCTGCACATTGCACGGGTTGAAGAGCTGTATCCTTTCCCTGCAAAGCATATTAAAGCGATCTTCAGCAAACTTCCGAATTTGGAGGAGATCGTCTGGGTACAGGAAGAACCGCAAAATATGGGCGCATGGAACTATATCGAGCCTTATTTAAGAGAGGTAGCTCCAAAGGACGTGAAGGTCCGCTATATTGGCAGAAGAAGACGTTCAAGTCCGGCAGAAGGGGATCCGACGGTTCATAAAAAGGAACAGGAACGCATTGTATCTGATAGCTTGACTCGCAAAAATTAAGGGGGAACTATAAAATGGCGGAAATTAAAGTACCTGAATTAGCGGAATCAATTTCAGAAGGAACGATAGCCCAATGGCTGAAACAACCGGGAGATTATGTAGAGCAAGGGGAATTCCTGCTTGAGCTGGAGACTGATAAAGTCAACGTGGAATTGACGGCAGAGCAGTCCGGCGTTCTTCAGGAAGTGCTGAAAGATTCCGGTGACACGGTTCAGGTCGGCGAAATAATCGGAACGATTTCAGAAGGCGAAGGAGAAGGAGGCAAATCAACGGCTCCGCAAGCTGACGCTCAAGAAAGCGCCGGCGCTTCGGAAGAGAAAGCAGCCTCGTCTGAAAAGACAGCCGAACCTCGCGAAGGTGCGAGCGATGAGGCGGATACAGCCAAAACAAGAACTATCGCTTCTCCGGCTGCCCGAAAGCTCGCCCGGGAAAAAGGCATCGATTTATCGGAAATCCCTACCGGTGATCCGCTCGGAAGGGTCAGAAAACAGGATGTTGAATCTTATCAAAAGAACGAGCAGCCGCCAAAAGCTCAGCCTGAACCAAAACGCGCAACACAGGCGCCGGCCGCTAAACAAACCGAAGATGCTGGTAAACCTGTAGAGCGTCAAAGAATGTCCCGCCGGAGACAGACGATCGCCAAACGCCTCGTTGAAGTTCAGCACACCGCCGCTATGCTGACGACATTCAACGAAGTGGACATGACGGCGGTCATGAACTTAAGGAAGCGCCGAAAAGATCAATTCCTGGAGCAGCATGACGTGAAGCTCGGATTCATGTCATTCTTTACAAAAGCTGTTGTCGCCGCGCTGAAAAAATATCCGCTCCTCAACGCGGAAATTCAAGGCGACGAGCTTGTGATCAAAAAATTCTATGACATCGGAATCGCTGTTGCTGCGCCGGATGGCCTCGTCGTACCGGTCGTGCGCGATGCGGACCGCAAAACCTTTGCCGATATTGAAAGGGATATCGGAGAGCTTGCGAAGAAAGCGAGAAACAACAAATTGTCGCTCAACGAGCTTCAAGGCGGGTCCTTTACGATCACAAACGGAGGAACGTTCGGTTCATTGTTATCGACTCCGATTTTGAACAGCCCGCAAGTTGGTATTTTGGGCATGCACAAAATCCAGCTGCGTCCTGTAGCAATTGATGAAGAGCGCTTTGAAAACCGCCCGATGATGTACATTGCATTATCGTATGACCACCGGATCGTCGACGGAAAAGAAGCGGTCGGCTTCCTGGTTACGATTAAAAATCTGCTTGAAGATCCTGAACAGCTTCTGTTGGAAGGTTAATCATAAAAAAGCTTTGGCCGTAAGTACGGTCAAAGCTTTTTATTTATCATTTGCGGGGCAGGAGAATGATTGTCATTCTTCTGTTTATTTGTTTTTTTGGCCCAGTATGTCGCAAGCCATGAACCTGAAAGATTATGCCAGACGCTGAACACAGCGCTCGGAACAGCTGAAAGCGGGGAGAAGTGCGCCGTCGCCAATGCCGCGCCGAGACCCGAATTCTGCATGCCGACCTCAATGGACACGGCTTTTTGCGACGCATAATCCATTTTAAAGCACTTTGCCAAAACAAAGCCGAGGAAAAGTCCGAGGCCATTATGAAGAACAACTACCGCAAAAATCAGCAGCCCTGATTGAATAATGTTTTCCCGATTGCCTCCGACGACTGCGGAGACGATGGCGACGATGCCGAGAACGGAGACAAGCGGGAGCACCTGTACAGCTTTTTTCACTTGTTTTTTAAAGAAAAATTGAACGATCAGCCCGGCGATAATCGGGAGCAGCACCGCCTGTAAAATCGACACGAACAGAGAGCCCGGAGATACCGGAAGCCATTCCTTCGCGAAAAATAAAATGAGAAACGGCGTTAAAAAAGGGGCAAGCAGTGTGGAAAGCGTTGTGATCGCCACAGACAGGGCGATATTCCCCTTTGCCAGAAATGTCATGACGTTTGATGCTGTTCCCCCGGGGCAGCATCCCACTAATATAACCCCCACTGCTATTTCGGGGGGGAGAGCGAGTCCATAGGCCAGTCCAAAAGCGAGCAACGGCATCACCGTATATTGAATCAGCACACCGATCAGCACATGCAGGGGACGTCTCAGCAGCTCTTTAAAATCGTCCGCTGACAATGTCAATCCCATGCCAAACATAATCACGCCAAGCAGAATCGTAATATAAGGGACGATCCAAGTGAACTGCGACGGAAAGGCAAAGCCGAGAATCGCAAATAGAATCACCCAAATGGCGAACGTTTTTCCTGCAAATTGACTGATTTTGATCAAATAACTCATAAGTCCAGCTCCTCACATCTGTAGAAAATGTAACATTCTCTTATTATAATTAATATTCTGAATAATTCAATACTAGTAAAATAAAGAATTATTTAACATAATATTATTATGTAAACTGAAAGAAATGTTTGAAAACCTTGACGAATTCGTTTATGCTTTTTAAAATGATAGTTTGTAGCCATGTGCAATTAGACCGAGAAGAAGAGGTGCTTAAGTGGAAAATAAACAAAATATATGGTCATCAAAGCTTGGATTTATCTTAGCTTCGGCCGGTTCGGCAATCGGGCTCGGCGCGATATGGAAGTTTCCTTATGTTGCCGGAACAAGCGGCGGCGGAGCATTTTTACTTATGTTTATTCTTTTTACTTTATTGATTGGGCTTCCTTTATTAATGGCGGAGTTCATTATCGGCAGAAAGACTCAAAAAGATGCGGTTGAATCCTATAAGGAGCTTGCTCCCGGCTCGCTCTGGCACTGGGTTGGGCGCCTCGGCATTATCACGTGTTTCATTCTGCTGTCTTTCTATAGTGTTGTCGGCGGCTGGATCATCATTTATATTGTCAAAGGGCTGACCGGTGAACTGTCAAGAAGTACGGATTATGCCGGTCTTTTCGGGGAGACGATTGCAAATCCGTATCTCGTTCTAGGGAGCCAGTTTGCATTTATCATCATAACGATCCTTGTTGTTGCAAAAGGAGTCAGAAGCGGAATAGAAAAGGCGAGCAAGTTTATGATGCCTGCTCTGTTCATTATTTTTCTGCTTTTGATCGTTCGTTCGCTCACACTTCCCGGTTCAATGGAGGGCTTGGAGTTTTTCTTAAAACCTGATCTTTCACATATCAAAGCCGAAACGGTGCTGTTTGCGCTTGGACAATCCTTTTTCTCGCTAAGCGTCGGTGTTTCCGTGATGGTAACGTACAGCTCTTATTTATCGAAAAAAGAAAACCTTGTACAGTCAGCCGTTTCAGTGACATTGCTCAATGTATCTGTAGCGATTCTTGCCGGGTTTGCGATTTTTCCGGCCGTTTTTTCATTCGGATTATCTCCTGATGCCGGCCCGATGCTGTTATTTAATGTGCTGCCGTCAGTCTTTCATAAGATGCCTTTAGGAATCATCTTTTTATTGGCGTTTCTGCTCTTATTTTTATTTGCTACACTGACGTCTGCATTTTCAATGCTTGAAATCCTTGTTTCTTCCTTGTCAAAAGGGGATCCTAAGAAAAGACAGGCTTTCGCTTGGGCGGGAGGAATTGCGATTTTCCTATTCGGTATTCCTTCAGCATTGTCATACGGCGTGCTTCAGGATGTGTCGATTTTTAATCTATCCATTTTTGATGCGGCGGATTATCTTGTCAGCAATATATTAATGCCGCTCGGCGCTTTGCTAATTGCCGTTTTCGTGCCGCTCAAAATTCCGAAAGACGAGCTTTTTGCCGAATTGAAAGAAGGCTCTAAAATCAGCAGAAAATGGTTTGCAGCCTGGCTTCTGCTGATCCGCTACGCAGCTCCAATCGTCATTATTGTCGTCTTTTTGGATGCTATCGGGGTATTTTAAGAATAAATTGTTTTTAAAAGGCCGGACCATCCGGCCTTTTTTCATGCAGACAGTTGCGTGTCGCTTAGGTCAGCCGCACTTTCATTTCTCGGCGGTATAACCGGCAAGAAGTGTGTGATGAAAGGGGGGAGAGGAAGGGAAAAAGCGGTTGTTTTTCTGGTCAGAAATTTAAAAAAGCTTGCCGGTTTACCGGCAAGCAGAAGAGGGGGATACATGGACTTTGATTAAGGTTTACGGAATGTTACTGTTTGGCCGTTTCGATCAAACCAGCCTTTAAAGGCCCAGTTAATCCAGCCGCCGTCTCCTTGGTTTGTAAATTGTCCGCTTTCAAATACCCAAATGCCGTAAATCACGCCATGATAGTTGGCAGATCCATAAAATTTAACTCCTCTTAAACCATTGTGATAGCCTTGGCTTAAGTTGAACACCATGACATTGTATCTTTGCCCTGCAGAATAAAAAGCGGTTTCCATGCAGTTTTTGACGAAACCGCTGCGGTTATTGCTTTGAACGATAGCGTCTCTAATCGAGTTTCCGATTCCTAAGAGGTCGAGGCTGATGCTGAGATCAATAGCGGAAGTTTTAAACTGCTGTTTTTCCTCGTTCAATGACTGATTGAGAGATGTAGGTATAGACATAGAAGGCAAGCTTGTAACAGAACTGTCCGTATGTTTTGATTCTTTCGCTTCCGATAAGTATGGCAGACAAGTCAAACCGAGCATTAAAGCTGTAAAGAAAGCAAACATTTTTTTCATGATTAACCCTCCTAATATAAATTGCTATTTTTCAAAAAACTGACCAGCTGAATCAGACAAACATCGACAGTTTGTTTCATCTATTACCTCCCTTCTCATAGAATAGCTTAACGATTTTTGGAATTAGAAGAATGAGGAAAATAGACTATTTTCCAAATAAATCAAAAAAATGTTCACATTTCATACTTAAGGCTCGATTTTGGGATATATTGATAGAATTTGCAGTCGGTATTTTATTTGCGGCCCTTTTCAAACAGCATGTCCGAGAGGGCGAATGGCAAGGGATTTCTCTGCCGACTATTTGAAAATCCTCAAGATAAACTGGGATATATAAACATTTATTGGTTATCTTCTTATATACAATAGAGGGTTGAAGAGAAAGCATAGATGCGCACGACCTATGTCGACGGCTGCCAGGCGTTTTAGAAGCATTCATGTAAGGAAAAGCGCGAGAGGATTTTAAGGCACGGCTTATTCATCTCTGATGACGGGGAATCCGGAGGAGAAATTTCGGCGACATCAGGCCAATGTCCGGCGCAGCAAATGGGCATGATCTGCCGAAACGCAAACAGGACTTCAACTATTGAAGTCCCGCCAGCGAATTTGAATCAGAACGGCTCCCATAAAACGCGCTTTGCTGACGCAAATCGCCTTTCAGGCTCTCTCCAGTCAACGACATTCCACCAATTATCGACGTATTTTGCCTTTTCATTTTTATATTGAAGGTAATATGCGTGCTCCCATACATCGAGCGGGAGCAGGGGGATCACATCCCATTGGCTCATCAGCTGATGTTTTTCTGCGATCAGAATTTCCAAGCGGTGCGAACGCGGCGCCCAGACGAGGATCGCCCAGCCGACGCCTTCCACTTTTTTCGCCGCTTCGGAAAAGTGTTCTTTAAAGGCCGAATAGCTGCCGAATGAACGGTTGATCATCTCCAGCAATTCGCCTGTCGGCCGTCTTTTTCCTTTTGGGTGCATCGCGTACCAAAATATCGTATGCAAATAGTCCCCGGCTCCGTGGAAGGCGAGCTCTCTTTCCCAATGGTTAACGAGGTCAAACTGTTTGGTTTGCCTCGCTTTCTGCAGTTCTTTTTCAGCTCTGTTCAAACCGTCGACATAGCTTTGGTGATGTTTTGTATGATGAAGAAACATAATTTCTTTTGAAATATAGGGCTCAAGGGCTGAATACGAGTAGGGCAGGCTTGGCAGGCGATGGCCTCCGATCGGCACTGTTCTGAATGGCTGCCGGCCTGCTTGAGACGCATCACTGCGGGAGATGGCTTGATACACGGCTTCTGCCTGCTCATACCATTCCTGTTCGGTCGCACGAGGATCATCCAATGATTGAAAAAGTTTTTCTAAATGGCTTTCTAAAGAAGGATCATCTTTCATCTGGTCTTTCAGGTCTTTGGCCCATGACGATATTTTTTCTTTGTAAGCATCTCTGTTCAATATGTCTCCCTCATTTCCGCTTTTTTAATAAATGCGCTTGAAGCGAGCAATGAAAACACAAAAGGATAACTGTGATAGCGGATGTAGAATTGGTTCGGCAGCCCGATTCCCGTCGGGTATTCGAGTCGCTCACGCGAGCTTTCGTGTTCATCGATGAGAAAACGGATCCCTTTTATGATCTGTGGGTCATCCGGACGCTCATATTGCAAAAGCGCCTCCAGCGCCCATGAAGATTGAACAACTGTTCCAAAGTGAAGAGGGACAAAACGCTTCGCTTCACAGCTTTTGCAAGATTCTCCCCAGCTTCCGTCTTCACGCTGGATCGATTTTAGCCAGGAGATCGCTTTTTTGACAGACGTCTGGTTGGCGGAAACCCCGACAGCTTTCATACCGGTGAGTGCGGCCCATGTACCGTAAATAAAGCAGACGCCCCATCTGCCATACCAAGAGCCGTCCGCTTTCTGATGATGATCAAGCCACCTGAGGGCGCGCCGGACCGCAGGATGGTTATCTGTGAACCGCCCTTTAAGCCCGAGCAGATGAAGAACGCGTCCGGTCAAGTCTGCCGTTGACGGATCGACTGCTGCCTCAGCGGCAGATTCGAGCGGCAGATTTCGAATAAGCGGATGGTCAACATCTTTTTCAAATGCCGCAAACCCTCCGTCCTTGTTTTGCATGGATAAAAGCCAGGCGAGCCCCCGGTTCCATGCATCCGGACGCCGTTGAAACGGAATAGCTTTTAATGCCGCAGCGGTATCGTCCAAATCGGGATTGTTTGTATTGATGTGTGAAAAACCCCACCCGCCAGGGACCGCTTGAGGATTTGAGACAGCCCAGTCCGCTTTTTTCACATGCTGTCTTTTGAGAAGGTAGTCGGCTGCCGATGAGGTGGAAGAATGTTGTTCAGGCACTCCGGATTCCTGCATGGCATAGCTGATGAGGGCCGTATCCCAGACGGTGGAAGTTGAGTTTTCCAAATGGGCCCCTTCCTTTCCGCATGATGAAATAAGACTTTTGATTCCGCTGACTGCTTTTTTGACAACGGGGGCGTTTTTAGATATTCCCATCGCAAGCAGGCTGTAAATCATGAACATGGTCGCGCTCGCATAGCTGTATAGCGTTCCGTCTTCTTCGATTCTGTCCAGCATATATTTTTTGCCGGCCTCAAATCCGAGCTGATGGACGTAAGCCGGCCATTGAAAGAGCTGTTTCCATTGCAGATTGAAAGAATAGAAGGTTCTTTCGTCAAAGGCGCGGATGTTCAGCCATTCGAGAGGGTTTTTTGACATGGCTTCATCCAGGTGCCGAAGCGAGCCGATTTGGTTGTTTTTTAAAGAGAATCGCCGATTAAACGTAATGGCCATGGGGACAAAATGAATTCTTGCGTATGTGCTGAAATGGTAAAAATGCAGCGGGAAATAGGACGGGATCAGCAAAAACGAGAGCGGAATATAGGCTCTCGGCCATGGATACAGACCGTTGGCGGCGAGCATCCACTTCGTCATAAAGTGGACGCCCTTCAATCCGCCTGCGTCCTTAATAAAAGCTTCGGCTTTCTGCATATGCGGAGCTTTCCGGTCATAGAGCCCCGAAGCCAGCATTCCGGTATAGCCCTGGACTGTCGCGGTCAGATTGCCTGCTCTTTCATCCGGGTGATTGCGAAACGCGCCGTCTTCGCTCTGCCTTGAACGGATTCGTTCAGCAAGACTTGCGATGAGAGAAGAGTCCTGATCGCCGAGTGATGTCAGCATCAGAATGAAAAAACTGTCCGTCATCACGGGCCCTTCAAAACAAAACCGCCACGAACCATCAGATCTTTGTCTGTTTTGAAGCTCTGCGAGCGTCTTTTGCCTGAAAGCTTTCACGTCTTCTAGTATAGATCGCAATCTTCTCATCTCCTTCATCTTACTGTATTCATTTGGGAAATGTGTCATGCCAATCGGGTGAAAACAGAAGAACATAGATTTTAAATAAGTGATGAGGATACAGTCGTCAAGTCAGCATGGGCACGCCGCGCTTTTATTAGGCGGTGGGCATCATCAGGGAATCGTGAGTGTAGTGATTTGTCTTTAATAACTTCATTTACCCCCGTTCCAACATCAGGTATTGTATAAAGAGAGACTTTAGATTAAACAATGGTTGGGAGATGTTGATGAATGAATATTGAACAGATGCTGTATGACACCGCAGTCGAATTGATCAAAAAGAGGTATCCGACCGGATGGGGCGGGGCAGCCGCCATGTATACCGAGGACGGAAGAATCTTAACGAGCGTAGCCCCGGAAGTAATCAACGCTTCAACAGAATTATGCATTGAAACGGGCGCCATTCTCGAAGCCCATAAGTATCAGGCGAAAATAACGCACTCTGTTTGTGTTGCAAGAGACGACGAACATTCCGAATGCAAGGTATTAACGCCGTGCGGGGTATGCCAGGAAAGACTTTTTTATTGGGGTCCTGATCTTAAAGCAGCTGTAACTGTACCGGATGGGCGCCTGGTTTATAAAACTTTAAAGGAAATACAGCCATACCATTGGTTTGCCGCGTATCAAAAGTAGCAGGGGAGGGGCGTTCGATGTTCAAGAGCCGCAAGGTTTATCTCAGACCTGTTGAAAAAGGCGATATGGAGAGCTTTTACAAAGCCGTTCAAAATGAAGACATCAGGTATATGACGGGCACGACGCGCGAATATACGATGGAAGACCTTTATGAGCACTATGAGAGAATCACGAGTGATGAGACGCGCTATGATTTTGCCGTCTGCTTAAAGGAGGACGATCGTTTGATAGGCGATCTGTCCATTATGGACATTGACCGGAGGAATCGAAAAGCGGGGTTTAGAATTGCTTTGCACAGCCCCGCTTATTTGAACAAAGGCTATGGGATTGAAGCGGTGCGGCTGGCCATGCAGCTTGCTTTCGAAAGGCTCGATCTTAACCCCCTCCAGCTCGAAGTCTTTTCACACAATATCCGCGCGCTGAAAGCATATGAAAAAGCGGGATTTAAAATGGAAGGAAGGATCAGGGAGGCTCTTTATATGAATGAGCAGTACTCGGATGAAATCATTATGGGGATATTGAAGCGGGAATACGAAGAGCTGATGTCCCGCTGAATCGGAGGACGCGGGAGCATTTGATTTTTTGATCGCCGCTTTGTTTGTTCTTATTATTCAATCTTTGCTGAACAGCTGCAAATGCCGCCGAAGACAGGCCGCCGCCGATCAGCGCCGCTGTGCTTCTTTTATTTCAAAAACGATCACTCCAAATATCCCGTTAATGAGAAAAAACCGCAGCAGCTTCATCCTTCTATTTTCCCTTTCGTCTGCTGCCTTGCAGATTGGCTGTACGTTCTTAAATCCCGGACGAAAAATGTGGCAGCGGCTGTTCCGGCATATAATACAGCGGCAGCGATAAATACGCTTCGTACCCCGATCAAGTCTGCCAAAGCCCCCATGATGGCGATTGTTATGATAGACCATGCAGTCAAAATGGTATTTTTGGCGGCGGTAACCGGTGCACGCTCTTCATCTGTCAACGTATCTTGAAGGATAACCGTCTGGCTGACGTCTCTTACTTGATAAAGCGGACCCATCATGATACAGAGGATGACCGAAAGGAGGGGATTTGACGAATAGGCGAATAAAAGCGTTGTGATTCCCATTGAAACAGAACCCAAGACAATCATGAGGCCAAGCCTTTTTTTGAGCTGGTTGGAAAAGAGCACAGCGAGAATGCCGCCCAAAATCGCTCCCAAAAAATAACCGGCATTGATGAATCCCCACCAAGCCTCTCCTTTATTTAGCGCCTCTTTAGTAAAAGCCAGCAAAACGGCGGAAGTCCAGACTGCATTTGCTAAACCTTCCGACATGTCCATCATCGTAAGCAGCAAAACGGTTTTCTTCCTGTAAACAGTGCGCCAGACCGATTGTGCGCGGGCTTTTTGACGAGGGATAATCGCTTTTTTGAAATCCGGCAATCTGATTAAAAGCCCTGATATGAAAAAGAGTGCTGCTGTAAACACTGTCAACGTATAAGTCTGGGCCAAAACGGTTAAAAAGCCGCCGAGACCCCAGCCTGCCGCCTGGACAAACTGGTTGACCGTTACGATGCTTCCCGATGCAGCCACGTAATCGCGCTTTTTAATGGCTTGGTACAGTAAACCTAACTGTGCGGGAGTATACCAGGAGCCGACAAAGCTTTGCAAAAATAGCAGCAGATAAATGATATAAGAGGGTAAGCCAAGCGATTGGCATAAGCCGATGCATAATGCACAGACCGCTCTGAACCATGTTGACCAGGCCGCTGTTTGCAGCAGATCGAGACGCTGAATAGCAAAAGCAGCGATCGCTCCGCCTAATACACTGCCGAACGAGGATAAAGCCAAAACCAGACCGGATCCGAATACAGAGTTCGTTTCCTTAAATACATCGACCATGACAATGATCGTCATCAAGATTGATCCGACAGCCTGCGCTGTTTGCGACGCCCATATGTATCTAAAGTTTTTTTGTTTCCAGATGGTTATGCCAAGAGAGGAAGAATACACGATTCTATCATTCCAGTCGACTTGAATTGTCATCTATTTTACCATATGTATCTATAAATGTTTATTTCTATAAAAAAGAAAACCGCCCTGATCGACAGGGCGGCTGCAGAAGCTCATGTCGAGTTATTCGCCTGTATGAATCCAGACGCTCTTAACCTCTGTATAGTTATCCAGAGCGTATGAGCCCATTTCACGTCCGAGTCCAGACTGCTTGTAGCCGCCGAATGGGGATGCGGCGTCAAAAGCATTATAGCAGTTGACCCAAACGGTACCGGCTTGCAGACGGTCGGCGATATAGTGGGCGTTTTTCAAATTTTCCGTCCATACGCCCGCAGCGAGGCCGTATTCGCTGCGATTGGCCCGTTCGATGACTTCATCAACCGTTTCATAAGGAATCGCCGCCAAAACAGGACCGAAGATTTCTTCTTTTGCTATTGTCATCTCATCCTCGACATTTGTGAATACAGTCGGAGAAACAAAGTATCCCTGTTCATAAGGGCATGTTCCGCCGGCCGCGATTTTCGCACCCTCCTGGCGTCCTTTTTCAATATACGAGAGGACGCGTTCATGCTGTTCTTTGCTGACAAGCGGTCCCATTTGCGTGTCTTCATGAAGGCCCGCACCTTGGCGGAGCGATTTTGAATAAGCGGCCATTTCATCAACGACTTTGTCATATTGGTCTTTATGGATGAAAACGCGCGATCCCGCACAGCAAACTTGGCCCTGGTTGAACATAACGCCGGTTAGTGCGCCTGGAATCGCTTTCTTCAGGTCGGCGTCAGGGAGGATGATATTCGGCGACTTTCCGCCGAGCTCAAGGGTAACACGTTTGACCGATTTGGCCGCTTTCTCCATTATCTTTTTGCCGATTTCAGTTGACCCTGTGAATGCCAGTTTGTCGACAAGGGCATGGTCGGTCAGAGCTTCTCCGGCCGTCTCCCCAAAGCCAGGGATGATGTTGATGACGCCTTTCGGGAAGCCTGCCTCATCGATCAGCTCAGCTAAATACAGAGCGGAAAGCGGCGTTTGTTCAGCCGGTTTTAAGACAACCGTACATCCGGCTGCAAGGGCGGCTCCCATTTTCCACATAGCCATCAGAAGCGGGAAGTTCCAAGGGATAATTTGCCCGACAACTCCGACAGGCTCATGCCGTGTATAGTTAAAATAAGGTCCGTTAACAGGAATTGTCTGTCCGGTTATTTTCGTCGCCCAGCCCGCATAATAGCGCATATGTTCAATTGACAGCGGAATATCGCCTGCGGTCGTTTCGCTGATCGGCTTTCCGTTATCCAGCGTTTCAAGCTGAGCCAGTTCCGTTTTATGTTCCTCCATCAGATCGGCGAGTTTGTACATCAGCCGGCTTCTTTCGGCAGGGTTCATCGTCCGCCACTCACCGCGGTCAAAGGCTTCCCGCGCAGCTTTTACAGCTTTGTCCACATCCTCGGGACCTGCTTCATATAACGTGGCGAGCGTTTCACCAGTCGCCGGGTTTGGGGTCTCAAACGTTTTGTTTGAGGCGCTGGCTACAAATTCCCCGTTAATATAGAGCTTCTTTGTTCCCTGCAAAAATGACTCCAGCTTCTTACTGACCTGCATCGTTAATGAACTCATGTTTGTCAAACAAACCTCCTTTAAAATTTTGGTCTGTCTTCAGGTGAGTTGTCTTGGTGCTGGTTTGTCTTTTAGTTCGGTCATTACGCGGATGAAAGAGGGATATATTTCTGATTTTGGAACTATACACCACCATTCTATAACAGGGAATGAAACCAAATCAATATTCATGTTTGGCAAAAACCACATTCGCCGACAGAGCGCATTGCATTTCGGCGAAAAAACGCTACAATGGAAACTATACACGTATGAAAAAGGAGACATCCACATGATTCATGAAAAATGGCAGAACAATAAAACCATTAAAAAAGTAAAGTGCATACATACCGATGCCAAAAAGTATATCGTCAACAGAGCGCTGACCGTCGGTAACATATACGAGGTCAAAAACGAAACGGGAGAATTTTTGTTTATCATCGATAATACAAACAAAGTCGGCGGCTATTACAAAGAATACTTTGAAGAAGTAAAAGCCTGAATTCATTCGCATAAAGTTTCAACAAAACCGAACACTTTCATAAAAAATCGGCTGGCTGAATCGGAAGTGTGACCAAGTGCCGACGTACATAAAAGGCATAATAACGTCAGAGGAGAACCGCAGAAGCAGAACATCTTGCTGCGGTTTTTTGCTGTATCCGCTATGCACCTTTTGATTCATAGCAAACGAAAAATAAGCTGAAAAAACTGATGAAAAGTTGAAACCTCACGCGTCCGCCGGGCGTATTAATTGATAGTAAAAACAAACATATAGAGTTAAAGAAATGTAATCTGCTCGTAATTGTTTATAAATCAGGGTTATCGTATCCTTATTATTAACTGACAGCATACTTTGCCTTGTGCATAAACATAAATTGGACACATAGAAAGAGGGGTTTTGATTGGGCGTTTTTTCAGCAAGCAAAACAGCAGACGGCAAAAAATTTGAACCGCTGCTTATAGAAGGAGAAAAAATTGAATCGGTTTGCAGACTAAGAATGGATCAAATATGTTTTACGAACAAGCGGATTATTTTTTTTGATAATAAACTGTTTTCTAAAAAGAAAGTCCGCGTCTTCCTGCCTTACAGATCGATTGAAGGCTTTGCGATTAGAGAAGTCAGCATGTTCAATCCAGACAGTTCTCTTTCTCTGATGACCAGCAGCAAAATCTTTGATCTGGAATTTACGAAGGATACCGACATGCTTGAAATTCAAGCGCTGTTATCAAAATACTTATGTGCATAATCTCAACAGGCTGTTCAAACGCTCCTTTGCGAATGAACGGTCTTTTTTTGCGGAGAAATGCACGTTTTCCCTTTTGGCAATCGGGTAATGAAAAAGAAAGGAGGATGATCAACATGCCATTGACAGAGGAACAAAAACAGCACCTTTACGATAAATTAATCAGCTTAAAAAACGAAATCACAGGTACAAAGTCTGAGGTGCAGCCGATGAATGAAGAAACAGGCGAATTGTCAAACGGTATTGACAATCATCTTGCCGACCATGCCGGCGTGTATACCGAACGAATGAGGGACCAGGCTTTCCGGCAATCGGACGATGCTTTGCTGAAAGAGATCGAAGACGCTTTAAATAGGATGAAAGACGGCACATACGGCACGTGTGAAACAACGGGAAAAGAAATCCCCTATGAACGCCTTGAAGCGATTCCATATGCGCGAAGAACCGCCGAAGCTCAAGCGGAAGCAGAAGCAAGACAAGAAGACCGCACAGAGAATGATCGGCAATTTACACGGCAAATGAAGGATTTGACGAATAAAGAAACGATGGACCAAAAACATTCATACGTCTATGAACGGCTTGACCAGGAACAGGACTCCAAATAAAGCGCCCAATGGGTGCTTTTTTTGGTTAGAAAAATAAATGAGTTGACTTTCTATTTAAATGAAAGTAACATACTATTTGTAAGTAAATATTAAAACGTTAGCAACGGGAGGAAAATAGAATGTCTAAAGTATTGTTTGTTAAAGCTAATGACCGTACAGCTGAAGAAGCTGTATCTGTAAAACTTTATAAAGCGTTTCTTAACAGCTATAAAGAAAATCATCCAAACGATGAAATTGTAGAGCTTGACCTTTACAGAGAAAACCCGCCGTACCTAGGCAGAAATGCCATTAACGGGACATTTAAAGCAGGAAAAGGCATGGAATTGAACGAGGATGAAAAAGCTGCCGCCGCTGTAGCGGATCGTTACTTAGACGAATTCGTCAAAGCCGATAAGGTTGTTTTTGCTTTCCCATTGTGGAACTTCGCCGTTCCAGCTGTACTTCACACTTATGTGGACTACTTGTCCCGCGCAGGAGTGACGTTTACATACACTCCTGAAGGACCTAAAGGCCTGATGGGAGATAAGAAGGTTGCTCTGTTAAATGCAAGAGGGGGCTTCTATTCTGAAGGACCGATGGCTGCAATGGAAATGTCGTTGAACTACATGAAAACCGTCATGGGCTTCTTCGGTGTTCAAGACTTGCATACCGTTGTCATCGAAGGACACAACGCTGTTCCTGACGACGCTCAAAAAATTATTGAAAACGGCTTAGCAGAAGCTAAAAAGCTTGCAGCATCATTTTAATTGTGAAACCCTTGTTCCAAAGACGGAACAAGGGTTTTTTTATTTATGTCGTTTGCTTCAGGCTTAATAAATAATAAATATAGTCCGTTGGCACACCCGCTTCACCCATTTGTCTCAGCATCGCTGAAATATTGCCTCTGTGATAAGTGCCGTGGTTGACTACGTGATGAAGGATTTCGCTAATAGGCGTTTTGATTTCGCCTAATATTGGATGGGCAATCGTGATTTCACCATCGGGGTCTTCAAGATTTTCAAAAAACGCTTCATATTGAAGCGCCGTGTCATGAAAGATGGAAATGAAGTCATCGATCTTTTTCCTCTTTAATCCTTCTTTCAGACGCATGCCTGTTTCCTTTGCTTCCTCGTAAGCGGCTCCGGATATGATCTTCAGCCATAAGGCGTCAGCCACGCACATATGGGTAACAACCTCAGATACAGTTTGAAAAACGCTTTTGATTTCCCGGGTGAACAGCTCTTCAGGCAGGCTTTTCAGGTGGGTGAGCACCCTTTGATTCGCCCAATTGTGATAATCTAAATGCTTTAATGCGCTATGTGTCATTTTTTGTCCTCCTCACTTTTTTATATCAATTCGTGAAAAAGACGGATATTCCTTTAATCAATGAAAAATGCCTCTGGTCATAAACGTAAAAAAACCTGCCGGGTCGGCAGGCTTTCATGCTTATTCTTCGTCCTGTTTTTTAGAGGGGGTAACCGGATAAAGCTCCTCTGATGATTCGCTTTGATACTGCAATGAACCAGGCTTTTCTCTGTTTTCCCGTTTTCCGTTTTCTGTTTCGTTCAAGACGTTGGCTTCCATATAGCGGTGGAAAAAATATTCGAACACTGTGACGCCGATCGCTGACACGATTGAAGCTGCAGCAAGCGTACCATACGGGGGATTATTTTGCATGGCGAGAATCACCCAAATCAATACGAGTGAAAGGCCAAAATCTCCCATTGTCGCGGTTGTATTGTTTGTTCTCGGCAGCAGCAGAAGATCTCCGACCAGATAGGATATCACACCCAGAAACAATGTCAAAACAAACATTTCACCGAATGGAACGCCAAAAAACAGAGTTAGGACCACATATAAAAGGACAAGGCTCACAATGAATTTTAAACACAATGCTCTTACATGCTTCATTTCGTTTCCTCACCTTTCAGCTTATTTTAAAGCATTCCTGTTTTGTTGCTGTTTATTGTTTTTGTCATCCTGCTGGAATGCGCTTTCTGTTTCGTGATCGTTTTTCAGCTGCTCAAGGCTGCTGTTTTGAATACCTTTCTTCTGCATGGTCTCACCACCTTTTTCACTATATTTTGGATTGTTTTTGATTTCTTATACATAACACGAAAAAAGCAAAAAAGAGGGTTATCCCTCTTCCTGAAAGCCGGTCATTTTTTTCTCAGCCCTGCCGCATATGCAGGGCCCATTCCGGTTATTTTTGATAAAATCAGCGCCATATCATGCGGCGTCTCTTTCATCCCGTTCTCAAGCCATTGCTGCATAACGCTGATATGAGCGCCGGTTATGTAGGAAATCAAGTAGTCTTCCGGTACAATCGGATCCGTTCTGATCGCTGTTTTCAGCCGTTTTAAATTGCTGATCAAAACCGATTTGAATTTTAAACGGAAAGAACCCGGGCCTTTAGGGCCTAAAACTGCCTTCATAAAAACTTCGTTTTCTTTTATATATTGAAAAATGTCGACGACGAATGTCAGCGGATGGTCAATCACATCCTGATTTAATACATCCATTGAGTGAATCGAGCGTTTAGCAATTTTATTGATCTCTTGGATGATTTCCTCCTCGCTTTGGTCCAGCAAATCGTATTTATCTTCGTAGTGCAAGTAAAACGTGCCGCGGTTAATATCGGCTTTCTTCGTAATGTCCGTAACGGATATCTCTTCAAACGCTTTATTTTTCATCAGTTCAGAGAGTGCGTCTCTAATCATTTTTTTCGTGCGTTTTACCCTGCGGTCTTTTTTCTGCTCAGTCATTCAAATCCTCCTGACGGTTCATGAAAATCAACAATTTCCATCTTTGTGTTGAGAACTTAACATTTGCCGATTGATTGTTCATTGCGTTCTCCTTTTGCGCAATTATAATAAACATGATGAATATTAATCAACATAGTGTTTATTTTATTCGTATAAAGAAGGTATGCCGCGTTAGGCATCTGTTCATGGTTTGAGCTGAATATTGATGCATGTCACGCTGGAAAATGCGGTGTAAAGTTGCTGCAAAAAGCGGATTTTAAGGAGAGGATAGAATGGAGAAATACGTGCTGTATTTCAATGAAATCGATCAATTTGACTTGCCCTCTGTCGGCGGGAAAGGGGCGAACCTTGGGGAAATGACAAAAGCGGGCTTTCCCGTTCCTCAGGGATTTTGCATATCAACTGAAGCCTACCGTGCGTTCATACAAACAAGCGGCATCATCGACAGTCTGTTCGATCAGCTTGAACAGCTCAAACATGATGATCTTGAACAGATTCGGACTGTGGGGAAACAAATTCGTGAGCATCTTGCTCAGATCTCCATGCCTGACGAGATCAAATCGGCGATATTGGAGGGCATAGATACGACCGGCAAAGATAAAGCCTATGCCGTCCGCTCCAGCGCAACGGCTGAAGACCTGCCAGATGCTTCATTCGCGGGACAGCAGGACACCTTTTTGAACGTCTGCGGGAAAGATCAGCTTCTTGAAGCGGTGAAACAATGCTGGTCCTCGCTGTTTACAGACAGGGCGATTTCCTACCGAGCGAAAAACGGTTTCGACCACCGCTCTGTCTTTCTTGCGGTTGTCGTTCAAGAGATGGTTTTTCCCGAGGTTTCCGGAATTATGTTCACGGCGGATCCGATCACGGGGCACCGCAAAACGGTATCCATCGATGCCAGCTTCGGCTTGGGTGAAGCGTTGGTGTCCGGCGTCGTCAGCGCTGATCTGTATCAGATTCGGTCTGGTGAAATCGTTAAAAAACAACTCTCTAAGAAAGAATCGGCCATTTACTCCGTACCAGAGGGAGGAACCGTCCAGAAAACCCTCTCTCCGGAAAAACAACAAACACAGGCTTTGCCGGATCCAAGAATCATTGAATTAGCAGAACTGGGGCGCAAAATCGAGGCTCACTATGGCAAGGAACAGGATATCGAGTGGGCTTTTGCCGGCGGCAGGTTTTACATTCTTCAAAGCCGGCCAATCACATCCCTTTACCCGGTCGTACGCTTTTTTGATGATAGGCCGCACGTATTGATTAATTTTGGCTACATCCAAATGATGACCGATCCGCTGAAACCATTGGGTGTATCGGTTATCAGCCAAGTCCTCCGATTTTTAAAAAAAGATCCTTCGGCACAGCCGATTCTTCGCGAAGCGGGAGGAAGAGTCTTTGCCGATATTACGGGTGCTCTCTCCCTCAAATTCGTCCGAAGCCGGCTGCTTAAAGTATTGAGCGGCATGGATCAGTTGATGGCATCAGCTGTATCGGAGGTAGTCAAGCGCAAAGAACATCAGCTATATTCCACATCCACAAAAGGCATTTTTCATATTGCCGGGAATTTGGCGCCGATTTTGATTCCGGCAGCATTAAAAGTTGCCGGAATCCTGCTCATGAGAAATCCGGATAAAGCCGAGAAAAAAGCGGAATTGATCATTGAAGCGATCGTGACGGACACCGAAGAGCAGCTTAGCCGGACTTCCGGTGCTGAGACGATCCGCGTCATCCAAAAAGGAATGGGAAACATGTTGCAAGACGTGCTTTCAAAAGTCGCTGTGTATGTCTTGAGCGGAATGATTGCAGCCGGATTGCTCGAAAAAAAGCTGAAAAAGAAGCTGGGGGACGAGAAAAGCGCTATTTTGCTGGGGAAATTGTATAAATTCCTGCCCCATAATGTCACAACGGAAATGGGTCTAGAGTTAGGAGATCTTTCCGATCAGGCGAGAAAGTATCCTGCTGTCATTGACTATTTCAAGCGTGCAAACAGCGAAAATTTTATGGAAGAACTGCTCAAAATCCCCGGCGGCGCCGAAATGAAACGCAGTTTAGACGATTTTCTCAAAAAGTACGGGATGCGGTGCGTGGGAGAAATCGATTTGACAAGGCCGAGATGGGCCGAGGCCCCGGTTCAGCTCGTTCCGTCCATACTCAGCCATATTCGGACGATTGCCGCCGGGGAACACAGAAGGAAATTTAAACAAGGTGAAACCGAAGCGGAAGAGGCAAAAAAGGAGATCATCTCTCAATTTCGTTTTCCAGAAAAAAAGAGAGTCTCCCGGCTCGTTCATATGTACCGAAGCTTGATGGGAATGCGGGAGCATCATAAATTTACACTTGTAAAACTGATGTTTTTATACAAAAAAGCGATTCTTAAAGAAGCCCGCACCCTCGTTGGAAAAGGGATTTTGAATTGTGAAGAAGATGTCTTTTACTTTACGCTTGAGGAGCTTATCGCCCTATTGGAGAATCGCGGCATCGGGGATATTCCGGAATTGTTAGCAGACAGAAAACGGCAGCATACGTCCAATCAAAAGCTCACATCTCCACGCGTGATGACGAGTGAAGGGGAGATCATCACAGGAAAGCTGCGAAATGAAAAAAGTCCTGAAGGCGCTCTCACAGGTACCCCTGTTTCCGCGGGAATCATCGAAGGGACCGCCAGAGTTGCAAAGAGTCCTGAAGACGCGAAGCTGAATCAAGGGGACATATTAGTGGCGCCGTATACTGATCCGGGCTGGACTCCGCTCTTTACTTCAGCGGTCGGACTGATTACGGAAGTAGGCGGCATGATGACCCATGGTTCAGTAGTGGCAAGGGAATACGGCATTCCTGCTGTCGTCGGGATCGACAAAGCGACAGAAATCATAGAAGACGGCGCTTACATCCGAGTCGACGGAACAAACGGGTTTGTTCAAATATTGGACGGCAACGGCTCCTGAGTTATTTTAAATAAAGGCTTTATATAGGAAAATTGATATTTGATACCTATACGAATCCTTGATATAACCAGAATGGGAACGTGCGTTCGATATCGTTGTCAAGGCGAGCAAAAACAAGGCGGTTATTGATAGAAGAAGCGAATCAGATATTATAGAGATAATATCATTTCCAAAGAAATTGAGGAGAAATGGATGTCGCAAAATGGAATTGTTTTAGTAGCCAGTGTATCTATCTTTAGTGATGATAAAGTCTTGATG
The DNA here is from genome assembly GCF_037969865.1 of Bacillus sp. FSL R7-0646. Lineage (NCBI taxonomy): Bacteria > Bacillati > Bacillota > Bacilli > Caryophanales > Bacillaceae > Bacillus > Bacillus sp. FSL R7-0646. The sequence goes on along the minus strand of NZ_CP150217.1, from coordinate 2,172,367 downwards.
ATAAAAGAGAATAAACCTACTTCTGTTAATATGTGGAATTTTCTGGGCGGACGTATCGAATATGGAGAGGACATTCTCTATTCAGCCCGAAGGGAAGTTAAAGAGGAAACTGGATTCGACGTAAATCTGATTGCCACTACAGGTGTTTATAATTTTATCAGTAGTACGAACAATCAAGTTATTTTATTTCATTTTATCGGCGAAGTTACTGGAGGTTCTTTAAATCTCGAAGAAGATGAAATTTCAGACAGCAAGTGGATAACAGTAAATGACCTTGTAACATTTGAAAACGAAGGCTTACGAGAACCGAATGAAATAAAGCAAATCACTGATAGCTTATTAAAAGAGAATTTACACTCAATTAGTGTGTATAATGAGCAACTGATTAAATCGTTCTTATTGAGCTGAAGGGATGTTGAACAAAAGTATTAATATTAAAATTTAACAGAGCTAAATAAAAAAAGCCAGCCTCTTGGGCTGGCGAAATCGTTTTACCAGCTTGCTTTTTTAACGCCGGGTATATGCCCTTTGTAAGCAAGCTCGCGGAAGCAGATGCGGCACAATTTAAACTTCCGAATCACGGAATGCGGTCTGCCGCAGCGTTCACAGCGGGTGTACTCTCTGACTTTGAACTTTTGTTCCCGTTTTTGCTTGACAATCATTGAAGTCTTGGCCATCTCTTTTACCTCCTTTTACATTTATCGATTTATATAAATAAAAATAGATTTTATTTTTGTAAACAATTTATTATAACATTTAAAATATCATTTGTAAATAAATTGAAAAGACTCGCTGTTCGAGTCTTTTTTGCTGATAAAAAGCGAAGACTTTATAGCAGATATGCCAATCAACGATCCCGTTTTACCTCAGGCAAACGGCATTTTCTATCAAAAAAGACCCAGACCTATCGTTTGACTGATCTGCCGTCCCTAGATCAATGAGTCCGCTTTATTCGATCTGATCATTTAGATTGAGCGGAAAATAACCGATTTGCATCATTACGCAGCGGCTGTAAATTTGTATACTGGCATCAAAGAAAGGGGGGAGTATAGAGAAAAACGGTATTTAAATTTTTGTCTCATTGTCTGGCACTCCACTATGCAATGAAACGAAGAAGGAATCAAACATAGTAAGAAAGCGCTGTAGAATTTGACAGCCTTGTGATCTACTCCAGCTGAAGAACAAATCAATTCGTTTCCGCAACACCATTTCCCGCCCAAACGATCAAACTTGAAAACGAAAACGGAATGCAGGGCTGTTCATTTTCACTGAACCTCGATGTTTTAAGGATGAGATGCCGCCGTGTCATTGAGACCGTTTACTAACGAAGACGACGGCGGAAATGGTAAACGCGTCACATTTATAAGCAATAAAATCGGGAAAAGGTGTGCAGGCTGCATACCTTTTTTCAGCGGTTCTACCTTTGGCTGACCGCTATTTTAAGCCCGATCAAAGCGAACAAAGACCCTTCCAGCAAATGAACTTTTTTGGCGGCTTGCGGATTTCTGCGCAGCCGGTCTCCGACTTTTTCCGCAAACAGGCTGATCATCACAAAGATAGCGAACGCTTGAATCAAAAATAACATGCCGTAAACAAGCATTTGCGTTGTCACATTGAAGGTGCCGGGGTGGATAAATTGCGGAAGAAAGGCAAGGAAGAACAATGAGACCTTCGGGTTTAATAGGTTCATCACCACGCCTTTTTGATATAAAGCCCTGCGGTTCAATGAATCTTTGGCTTCAACGTTGAAACCGGCGCTTTTTTGCCGAAAAGACTGGTAAGCTAAAAACAGCAGATAGGCTGCACCTGCATATTTTACAATCGAGAAGGCGACAGCTGATTGATAGATCGCAGCAGAAATGCCTGCTGCAGCCGCCGTGATGTGGACGATTAGCCCTGTGCATAGTCCGGATGCGGTTGCTATACCCGCCGATTTTCCCTTTGATATGCTCTGTGCCAAAACGAACAGGTTGTCAGGGCCCGGCATAAGTGTTAGCAGTACGGCCGCACCCAAAAAAGAAACGATCGATATCGCGTCCATCTGTCCAGCTCCATTTTCAATAGTATTTTTATTATTATAGCATCTGAGAAACACTTTTTAGCAAAAAGGCGGGGAAAATGGACGGATTTTTAGTTTCTTGTATTAGTACAAGTTTGTGCTAATCAACATAATCTGATAGTGAAGAATGAAACCTAAGGAAGGGAGAAGTGCTTATGTCTTACTGCAAACCGCGCGTTCTGCCGCCAGTTGTGCATCCTACTAGATACTGTGAGGATCACAGATTCTCTAAAACGATCGTTCCTCACATCCATCCGCAGCATATTAAAAAAGTGGATCATCATAAATACGAACATGTTCACTATTATCCGCACTCTTATTCAAGCTATAAGCCGGTTTATCATGACCACTCTTACTGCGGTAAACCTTGCGATCGCTACGAAAAATACTAACCTTTCCGGAAGAAAAAATTCTTCACATGAAAAAAGGCCGTAGAAGCGTCCCCATGGAGCTTTTACGGCCTTTTTGGTTAGCTCCTGCATCCTTGCAAATTCCCACGCAAAACAGCTTCGCCGGCCTTTTTCGTCTTCGAATTGAAAGGGCGCACTTCGACTTGGGTATTCACAGTCAGCTCTGATGATATTTCGTCAAATTTGCCCGCCCAAGGACTTCCGCCAAACCAGCTCGGCGCGTCTTCTTGGACTTGATGCATGGTGAAACGCCAGCTGATCTGGTCAGGTATCCGGGCAATTCCTTCAAATTGATCATAATCTCCAAATGAAGCAGGGTCCGGAAGCCAATCAGCGTAGATGCCGACACTCTGCCTTTCCCTGACAGGACTCCCGGGGGCTTCGGTATACGGTTTCTTCACTTTCGCAATTAAAGCCGTTCCGCGGGCATTGGGAATATCTCGGACTGGATCAAGAACGACGCTGCATGGATAAGGTACTTGTGCGTAGGCCGCTGCCGCAGGCAGAATGAGGACAAACGATATCGCCAGACTTCTCAGAAGTGCCATCATTGAACAACCCTCCGTTTCTTGAAATAGTTTAACCAGTCACGCCTTTTCAAATTCTTCATGTTCAGCCCTCGGAGACATTCACCTATTTACATCTTGGGAGTATCTTATGGTAAAGACATGATCGGGGGCGACGGCATGGGATATTTTATCGAGGCAGAACCAAGCGTTAATCTGTACGTTGAAGACATCAATCCTCAAAGCGGCAAAGCCATTGTATTTTTGCACGGCTGGCCATTAAGCCATCTCCAGTTTGAATATCAATTTGACGATCTTTCGCGAAAGGGATACCGCTGTATCGGCATTGACTGGCGTGGATTCGGGCGTTCGGATAAGCCGGCGACGGGCTATAATTACAACCGTTTGGCTGATGATATCCGCGCTGTCGTTGAGGCGCTTCAATTAAACAACTTCACGCTTGCCGGTCATTCAACCGGCGGCGCCATAGCACTCCGCTATATGTCCCGATATAGGGGCGCTGGGGTCTCAAAGCTGGTTTTGATCGATGCGGCGGCGCCTGTGGGATTTACTGAAGAAACGGCAGCCAAATTGCTTCAGCAAGCGTCTAACGATCGTCCCAAGATGATGCGCGAAGTGACCGACACGTTTTTCTTTCAATATATTACACAACCGTTCTCAGACTGTTTTTTTCAATTGGGATTGCAGGCGGCAGGCTGGTCGACAAAAGCGGTCATCGAAATGCTGAGAGATGAGAAACTGTATGATGATCCGGAAAAAGTCGCTGCTCCAGCCTTAATCATTCACGGTATTCAAGACAAGGTGATTCCGTTTGCACAAGCAAAGGAGCTCAGCCGCAAAATCAGAAATTCATATCTTGTTCCGTTTCAATACAGCGGACACGGTCCATTCTGGGAGGAACGCAAAATGTTCAATCGGATTTTAACGCAATTTATCGGTTGATTTTATATTGAGGAGCTGCCACATAATGTTCAAAAAGCAGAGAGGAATATTTTGGATAATCATGTTATGATGATAATCACCGAGACTGCTTCTGCACCCTGAAGCGTGAAAAATACCCGAAGTGCAAGTATTTTTATCGGGGTGTATCTCCGTTTGGCACAGAAGCAGAGGGGAGCATGACGTTTCTGAGGGGGAATGGAATTTAATGAAGTCAATCCAATCAATCACCGTTCATTCAAAGCAATATATCGTCGGTGAGCGATGCCATCCGCCAGGATTTAGAGACGAAGCGACCGTAATGAAAATTACAGAAAAAAACAAGTTCTATGGATTAATCAGAGGCTTTGTTGTTCATTTTGATACAAAAAAAGAGCTGCATATTCATACAGAGCCCGTCAATGTTCATTGGAGGTGAAGGACTTTAAGCGAACATTTAAAATATTCGTTTAGTGTCTTTTTTTTAACTCTGGAAGCAATGGGATTCAACCGCAGATGCTTCATAGTCATAAAACAGATTTTCCAAAAACGATATTTAGAAAATGAACGGGCGAAATTAGGGACAAAGCATAGGTGCTTATGCAGTCGGGCTTTAGCTTTTCAGCATAATGTACTAGTGAATCTATAAAACAAAGGGAAAGGAGAATGTACGAATGTATTGCAAACATCATGAGCCGCATGTTTACCCTACGAAATATTGTGAGGATCATCATTACTCAAAATCTGTCGTTCCTCATATTCATCCACAGCATACAAAAAAAATAGACCACCACAAGTATGAACATGTTCATTACTATCCGCACACTTACTCACATCATAAAGATGTTTCACATGAACACTATCATTGCGGAAAACCTTGCAAAAGCTATGAAAAAAAATCGGATTACGGCCATTGCTATTAATTAAGGCTTAATTGTACTTTCACAGACCATATAAATACCCGGCAGGGGTCTTTTATGGTCTGTTCCTATTTTATAAGGGAGCTACCATGTATATCAACGTTTAACATAGGTTATAGCGAACAGCAGAAAAATAGTATATGGCAAAATGAAAAATGCAGACGAAGTTCGAAGTCGCGGAATGCTTATTAATGTCATTTATACCTTTTTTATATTAATATGGTACATATAGGATGTTATTTTCTCTAATCGGTTGGGAAGAAAGGAGAGCCGTTATGCAAAAAACGCTTTTTCAAAATGCTACGATTGTGACGCTTGATCCGCAGCTTCATACGCTCGAAAAAGGGGACATGCTGATTGAAGGCTCCGTCATTCTGGACGTTGCCGAGTCGATTGAAGCCGGAGACGCTGAGATTGTGGATGCCTCCAATATGCTGATCATGCCTGGATTTGTTGATACGCACCGCCACGTATGGGAATCTGTGATCCGCGGAATCGGAGCCGACTGGTCCCTGCAAACCTATTTAAACCGGATTTATTATGGGAATTATGGGTCGATGAGAAGACCTGAGGATGATTGGGCCGCGAACTATTTAGGAGCGCTTGAGGCGCTCGATGCAGGCGTCACGACTTTGCTGGACTGGACGATGATTGAGTCGCCTGATCATACGGACCAGCTGATTGCCGGACTGAAAGACGCCGGCATTCGCGCAGTATTCGCCTTTGGAACATCTGGTGACGCCGAATATTGGGACAGAGACAGCGATCTTTCGAATATGGACGAAGCGAAACGGGTAAAAAAAGCATATTTTCAATCGAAGGATCAGCTTCTGACGATGGGGCTTGCAATTCGAGGTCCGGAGTTTTCTTCATGGAAGACATCTGTCTTTGAAATCGAAACGGCCCGGGAACTGGATGCCTTATGCAGCATGCATATTGCTTTTGGCAACTGGGGAGCGAAAGATCGTTCGATTGAAAAGCTGAATCAAGCCGGGCTGCTTGGTCCCGATTTAAACATGGTGCATGCCAATGCGATGAGTGAAGAAGAAATGAAAATGCTTGCGGCTCACGGAAGCTCGATATCTGTGACACCAGAAATTGAGATGATGATGGGGCACGGCTATCCTGTTACAGGGCTCTCTCTAAAAAACGGGGTTCTTACTGCGCTTGGGGTTGATGTTGTCACATCGACCGGGGGAGACCTTTTCGCACAGATGAAATTTGCTCTTCAAGCAGAACGCGCAAAGCACAATGATGAACTGCTGAGAGAAGGAATTATGCCGGGGCCCGAATTGAGCATATCGGCCGAACAAATCCTGAAAGCGGCTACCATTGACGGGGCGCGCGCCCTAAAGCTCGATCATAAAATCGGCTCGCTTTCCCCAGGCAAAGAAGCTGACTTTATCATGGTGAAAACGGACAGCGTCAATTTGCTCCCTTTCACTGATGCGGCGGGGGCCATCGTCCAATGCACGCACACCGGAAATGTAGATTCCGTATATGTCGCAGGAAAAGCGGTGAAACGAAACGGCCGGCTGGTTGATGCAGATCTTGAAAAGGTGAGACAAAAAGCGCTGGAAGCAAGAGATCATATTTTATTCCGATCCCCTGAGGGCGCCTTTTAAGAAAAACAGTTTCATGATGCGCCTTTGCAAATAAGACCCCAGATTGGTTATGCGAAAAAACGGATATCTGACCAATGAAGTAAAGGCCTCATAGACAGCCGCGTATCATCTGGAAACTAAAACGTTAGGAAACAGATTCTCAAATGCTAAAAAGACCAGCCCTTGATATAAAGGGGCTGGCTCTTTTTAAAATAAGTCGTCAATTTGGGATAAGTATATGTCTACAGTAGAGTCATTCAACTTCTCTAATATCACCAAGATATCGCGGACTGACCTTCTTGTTTGTTCATCCTCAAACGTTAAATTTTTATAGTAAGAAATGACGGCTTCCAAAGCGCCGGCAAGTGCCAAACCAGTGTCACGGTCTGCTTTTAAAGCGGATTTTTTCATTTTTGTCAAAAGCCATTTTAAATCATCAATACTTTCAATAGGGTAGTAATTAAGCTGATGCAGCTCGGCTGCCGAATTTTTAGTCAGAATTTGTTCAGCTTCTTCTTTTGTAATGGCATCTTCCGGATAGACATAGGGAATGTCAGGATGCACGCCTTCGATAAGCTGGCAGTCGTCATCATCCATGGGATTATCTGTATAAAGTTTAGAGAGAAATTCTCCAAATGAATCCGCTAATTTATAATTCTCTTCAAATTCTGAATCGAAATAGTGCACGGGCGGATTTTCTTTCGTTTCTCTGTAGTCAAGCGCTATCCATGTATGGCCGTCACCGTGAATAAGGATCAGGTTGTCGGGCAGTTCCCATTCTTTAATGATGTATTTGCTCTCGAGAATCCCTGCCTTTTTCCCTAAGCCTAATAAGTAGTCAAACTGGACATGATCTTTAGCCCAGGAGGTAGGCCGTTCAGAAGGGAAGGCGTTAAAATTGATATACCCGCCGTTTTGTTCAAGAATAAGCGCTTTGTATTCCTCCGGAAGTTTCACACCTAACTTTTTTTCAGCTTTTTGAATATCTCTCTCTGATATGCTTTTTAATTTGTATGGATCTTCGTCTTCGTATGTCCAAAAGTTTTTCAAATGCGTCCCCCCTCATCCGTTTGTTGTTCGTATCTATTTGGCAAAAAGGGTTGTCCTTCCCGGAGTCTTTTTGAAGGCCGAGAAATAATCATAAGTTTGCGGAATGGCCCCGTATGTTCCTTTAATGCGAATATCCTTACATTCGCCTTCGGAATTTTCAAAATAAAGCCTGTAGGTTCGAGGCATCAACGTGATGACATCCTGAGCGGTTCGGTCAGGCCAGTCCCCTTCAAAATCTTTAATGCTTAAACTCATAAATCTTCCTGATAGGTGCATCATCTGAATCTTAATCGTTGTTTTGCAGTTTTCTGCATTGAAAATCGTAAACTTATAGCCAATATGCCAGTTAGAAACGTTTAAGTCGCTGCTATCGGGAATGTCCTCCACATGAGTCCCCGTAAACGTTAAATTCAGCTTGTGCGGGAACGAATAGGCTTCAGCGCGGCTCACAAAACTGAAAAATCCACAAATCAACACCATCATCAGCAAAAAGCGTTTCATTTAAGATCCCCTCCTTTTTCCATTTCCATTGTAGCATAGACGAGTTGAAAAAGATGGAAATTTTTTCAGAGGATAAGCACAAGCCGAAAACTAAATCACTCCGCACGGTTTGTTAGGTTTAGCAGCCTCTTGAATATGGTTTTAATTACCGTATATATATCAATTGATTCAAGGGAAAAATAAGATCAGACCTTGAATCAGGCTAATTCCTCGATTTTTTTCATGGGAGGAGCGGAAAGATGAAGCTTAGCACTTATAAGATCTGCTTTTTATTCCCTATCATAATTCTTTTTTTAGCTGGATGCTGGAGCAGCCATGAAATTGAAGAACTTGGCTTGACTTTTGCTATAGGGTTTGATGAAGGCCGAGAGACAGACCTTGAAAAAAAATTTAATAAAATGGGCGGGGATTATCCAAAAAAAATCGAGTAACCTTGACATACCAATATGTCAATCCGTACACAGCAGGGGCTCAGATTGCCGTGGGAAGCGGCAGCAGCCAACAACCTTACATTAACGTATATGGAACGGGTGATTCCTTACAGCAAATAGGCAGTGAAATAGCACTCAGGCAGGACAGGCCGGTCTTCAGCTCCCACTTAAAGGTGATCGTCATTGCTGCGGATTTGCTTCGTACTTATTCACTAAAGGAATTGCTTGATCAGACGCTTAGGGACAATGAAATCAGACTGAGTACGCTTGTCCTTGTAACAAGAGGAAGAGCAAGTGATACACTTGAACTGAAAGACGGCACCGGTAAAATACCCGCATTTCACCTTACCAGAATTATTCACAATGACTTTAGGGCGAAAAAAATTCTGCCTCCGATCACTCTTGCCAAACTGCCGGGCATGATGAAGGCCGGAACCAGTTATTTGCTTCAAAACATCATCGGTGCCGACGGGGAAGTCAAATATGCAGGAGCTGTTGCCATTAACGGAAAAACAAATAAGCTCCTTGGTTTTTTAGATGAAAAAGATTTAGACGGGATCATGTGGATCAAAGGACAAGGGGTAGGGGGCACTGTCAAAAACTATGATCAAAAAACAAAAAAATTGACGGCCATGTCAGTCGATCACCTTAAGAGTGAGATCAAGCCAGTCTTCAAAGGAAACCGCCTCTCATTTAAAGTGAATATTAATTCAGAGGCACACCTGGCTGAAAACTGGAATACAACCGAAACGGCAATTGACAAAAAATATTTGAAAAGAAAGGAAGAAAGTGCGTCACAAACAGTGAAACAGCTGGTAGAGCAGATCACAGAAAAAATGCAGAAGGAATATAAAGCCGACCTTGCCGGCTTCGGTGATGAAGTGAGGATCCACTATCCCTTTCTTTGGAGAAAGCTGAAGAAAAATTGGGATGAAGTATTCACAGAAACCCCCATTCAATATGATGTGAACATCACGATTGAAGAATTTGGATCACAAAGTAGACATTAGCTTAATCATGACTTTATAAAGGTGCACAAATAACAGCGAGGGGATAACGGGGAATGGGTGAGAATGCTTGGTCATAAACGGTAAGTGTGTGTTTTATCAAACTTTTTTCGCGGATAAGTTATATATATATAGATAGGCTGTAAAAAGACAAATGTCATCTGATCAAACAGACGCATTTTTATAATTCGGCTATAGCTTTTGGAGTTGACCGAATAATTGATTAGAGGACAGTCATTTTTTGTTAATTTCAAACGGAACTAACTTTAAAGAGTTAGTTCCGTTTGAATCGCTAATCCAAATTTTGATCGATCGTTCCTTCAAAATAGTCATCACTGACCTGTTCATGAGTTTCAGCTAATCCTTTTTCCAATTGAGTAGCCCCTTCATAATCCGAAGGGTCGAAATATTTTCCGGCCACATCGGTAGTGTCAGTTGTGTTTTCTTTGTTATCAGTTTCAGTGTTTACGTTTTCTGTCTTAGCATTGCTGTCTAAAGATTGCTGAGAATCATATTCCTTGTCTAGTGAAGAAAATCTTTTGTAATCATCCGGTCTGTCTGCTCCATTTTTTTGAGGCACGTTAATCACTCCATATCAGTGAAATTTTGTTCTTTAGGTAAAAAGGTCATCTGAAAGGCATTTCAGTCTCATATTCATTTCTCATTTGATCAATACAACGATTTCACTCCTTTCGCCCAAAATATGGTGGAATACCAACTCTTCTTATTCTGTCTGTTGAGAAGGTATTCATTCGCTTTTTTTCGAGTGAATCAAACTGCAAGCCTATTCAAGGGAAAGAGAACAAGTGAAAGAAGGGGCGAGAACTCCCCATTCAGTGATTTAAGGCTTCAATTTTCTTCTGTTACAAGCGGCTGACGGAAGGGGCTTATTCGTTAGGCGAACACGCTGGAGAGCATGATACCTCTTCTGGGGAGAAAAGCGGAAATGAACCAGGCAAAGGAGCAAGTATAGCTGCTTCTGATTTAACCGGTGAAGCGGGAAAAAGCGAATTGAACTCTGGAACCAATCTTTTCATGCCTGTTTATGCTTTTTTGTTTCTATATGATGAAATTGTCGTTTTCAATGATGCATATGAACCAATAGCTGCGCAACCATAGAATCCGCCCATAAATACTCCAGCTATGAGGCTGTGTCGATGACTTATGCAAACAGATATGATTAAGCCTAGTGCAAGTGCAATTGATGGAACATACTTTTTGGGAACCTTAAGAAAGATTTTAATTATCTGTGTGACGATCAAGATAATCGGCACTGCCGTAACAGCATCCCAAAAGTTTGTATGAATGATTGGGAAATCCATATATAGCACCACCTTTTTTTATCAGTATTTCTTGATTCGGTGAAAAATATTTAATGCGAACACCCAGGGATCTCATAAATCCTTTGGAAAGGGATAGTGAACCACCTTTATAAACTGCAAGAGCATTTTACTCACCTAAAATCGACCTCATTAATCTATAGTTCTTAATCTTTACCGCAGATTGCTATGTGCGGTAGTCAGAACGTCTTTTTCGAGTAAAAAGCAGCGATTGTTAGGCGGCACTCGTATGGATTATAATGGGAAAAGAGGGAAGCCTCATCTGTATTGAAGGGGGGATGTATGGAGTCTAAAATGAAGATCGGTTTAGGTGTTTTGATAATTGGACTCGGCTTTCTCAGTCATTTTCGATTTTCGAACAACAATGATATGAACACAGCTTCAAGAAACACCACAAGCGCACCCAGTCACGATTTTATTGTTTAGCTTAAAAAAGAGTTTTGAATTATCTTTTTGCAGCCGTTTCATTAGCGGCTTTTTTTATTCAAAACAGGTTTATTGGACTGGTCTTAAAGATTCATTTTGTTGGATTGAAAGGATTTATTCACCAATTCCCTTCCGTATAGTGGTAAACTCTTAGTTGGTCATTACTTTTGTCATGCATTTTTTGGGAAGCGAGGTATTGCAAATGATCGGTTCAATCCTGGGAGAAACGCTGGCTTTAGATATCATGAAAGTTGATTTATCGATGAAGAAAGAATTTTTGGCAGAGCTGAAAGCTTGCCGCAAAGAGCTGGAAAAAGACAAAACAGAGTTCTCTGATTCGAAAAAGACGATCACCGAACCACAACTGTCGTCTCATACGTGGCAAGGCAGTCTTGCTGACTCCTTTGACCGTATTCGAGGTCTGATGAAGACTGCTTACAATGACATAAGCGGAAAACAGCTTTCTGATGTTTTAAGCAAAATCGATGAACGAATCAAATCTTTACAAGAAGATATTCACTCGCTCAGCCAGGAAGTTCGTTCTTTAGAGAAAAAGATTGAGAACGCGAAGCGGGAAGCACGAGACAAGGAGTAAATGAAAAATGGATCAAGAAATAAAAGTGAATACCGGAGAAGTCAAACAAGCGCTCTCTAAATTAAAGCATTCCAGCCATTCAATGAAAGCGACGATTCCGACAGATATCAAGGGCCAGAATCACCTTGATGCGACAAAGAAGATAGAGGAACTGAATCAGACGATTAATAAGATCGCTTCTTCCTATGCCTCTGCTTTCTCAAAACAAGTCGTCCAAACGGAATCAGCAGTCGAAGCAATGATGGACACCGACAAACAGCTGGCTTCATCGATGAAAACAAAATAGAAGAGAAAGCCATGAAGACATTGGATGTTCAGGCGCTGCACAAAGCGCTGGAACATTTAAAACATCAATCAGACGAAATTGCTAAAGTCAAAAGCAAAAAACATATTATATATCGACTGGAATATAATGTTATTTAGGCGGAAGATAGATTAGAAAAAATTCCTAATGAACTAAGAGAGTTTTATTTAAGAGTATGATATGGTTTTATTTGTAATCTTGATAAAACTCATGGAGATAGAGTAATGGATTCTCATAGTGTAGCTGATTTTATAGATCCAAGAATTAGAGAACTATACCCATGTTAGTGTTTTTTGAAGTCGGTGAGGGGACATATCTGACTCTAGATTTAGATCAGGAAGAAGAGAACGGTATTTGTCCAGTATACTATTTTGACAAGATAATTGCGGCATCACTCGAAGAGTTTTCAAGAAAATGGATGAAGAAGAACCAGACTATTATATTCATGCCTAAATTGACTTGAGAATTGATTAACTTTGAAGAATGACCTTGATTGGCTATTGCCTTTCAAGGTTTTTTATATTTAATCCGAAAAAAGGGCATAGAATGGGAGACACACCTATCCCTGAACTGAATGATGATAAGATCGTCAGTCTCACAAGAGAAGCGGTCCGTTTACGTAATTTCTCAATGCTTTCTCCTTTTCTTTTTTAAATTTATGTGTCATAGTACCGATATAATGATTAAGTAGAATTGAAAGAGTGATGTCCATTGTTATCTTTAGGAAATATTTTAACAATAGAATTTGAAATTCAAGAGTATGTCCTCGCGAAAAGCAAAGTGCTATCCATTGAGGACAATGTTTTAAGAGTACATTATCCTGTTGATGAAGAAACAGGGAGAACTGTTATTATTCCAACAAATACAGTAGCAATAGTTCACTTTATAAATGAGCAACAAGTCCCATATAAATTTACCAGTGTAATACAGGGACGAGAGATCTATCAGGATATACCTGTATTAAATATGTATTTACCCGAAGAAGATCAAATGACAAAAATTCAAAGACGGCAATTTTTTAGAGTAAATACAACGATTCCTGTCACTGTCCGCCCATATGGATCTGGTTCAATGTTTAAAACATATACAGCAAATATCAGTGCTGGAGGCGCTGCGTTAATTATTGAAGAGACGCAAATACACGAAGCGGAAGAGGATTTAAATTTAAGCATTCATCTGCCAAATGAGGGACATGATGAAAATGTGATTGACGTTTATGCTCAAGTCAAACGCACTTACATAGATCGGAGAACAAACAAACAGATCATGACAGTTGAATTTATCAAGATGGATGAACATGATGAACAAGCACTTGTACATTATTGCATAAAATTGCAATTGGAAGAAAGAAGAAAACTGAAATCTGATTAGAATATTAATTTTAACCTGTTATATGATGCAGCTTACAGTAGGTGTCACCCCCAAAAGTTGAGAAAGACCTGAAATCTGCCTTTTTTTCTTTCTCGCCACATCTATTGAAATGGAAAGCTGTTGGTGAGATGATGTCGAATACTTTGCATTAAACAAATATATAAAGAATAGGAGGAGAAGCTGATCGATTTGCTTTAGAAACAGAGGATAGTCTCATCTGTCTTAAAAAGATGGTCTATGCTCAAAAGCAAATATTGAATGGGGAATGTTTGTATGAAATCTAAAATGAAGATCGGTTTAGGGATTATGATAATTGGACTTGGTTTTCTCAGTCATTTTTCGAACAACGATGATATGAACACAGCTTCAAGAAACATCACAGCGCACCCTCCAGTCATGATTTTGTTGTTTAACCTAAAAGAGTTTTTGGAATATCCTTTTAGCCGTTTTAATAGCGGCTTTTTTTTATATATTTCAAACCCTCAACAAAGGTTTAATGACCTGATCCCAAGGATTCATTTTCACGGATTGTCAGGATTTATTAACCAATTCCTTTCCGTAAAGTGGTAAAACAGTTCGTGGTATGTCACTTTAGTATTAGAGGAGAATGCTATGAAAACTCTTGATGTTCAGGCGTTGCACAAAGCCATTGATCAATCGAACTTAAATCAAAAATAGATAATAGGACTATTACTCGAGAAGAATACAAGGTATATACTTGGAATAAGAAATTTGCAGATAAGCGAGATAAAGGTGCTAAGACTTTTTAAACAAGAATACTTAATGGTGAAGCTCCAACAAGAAATTGGTTCAAAGGAGCAGGCGCAAGATATTATAAACAATAAGAGAGCAAAGTATGAAGGGAAAACTATGCAAGGACATCACAGTTATAGCGCTTCTAAATTCCCTCATTTAAGTGACAAAGGTGAAGTTATATATCCAGCAACAACAAGGGAACATTTACACAGATGGCACGGAGGGAAATTACAAAAATAGCCTTCCGGGAAAGCCGATTAAGGATATTAAAGATTTTTAATTTAGAGGGGAGTTATCTTGATGGACTTCATTTATGTGGAAGTACTCAATGATTCAAATATTACTAAGTACATTTCGTTATTAAGAAAAACATCATCTAAACCTATTAACGAACTAAAGCAGGCGATTGAAACAGGAAATGAATGTGATTACTATGACACAGAAGAATTGAAATCACTAGTAATCATTATAGAACAGTTACTCTCATTGGGAGCTAGCATTAAAATTTATGAAAATGATAGAGAAATAACACTTGAGATGTCTTGATCGAAACCTATGAGGGCATTGCAAAAGACCGAGAAGAATTGGATGAGTTATTATTTGGTGATGATGATTAATATTTAATGAAGAATGAGTTGAAAATATAAACAATATTCACCTTTTCTACCTTGATTGGCTTTTGGCCTTTCAAGGTTTTTTTATATTCAAACCCGAGAAAAATCCGACAAAAAGGGGGATAAAATAGGGGACTTTTTCTTTTCCACTTTGTCATACGATAGAGACAAGAAAACGAACGTGGAATATCGAGTCCAAGACGGAGAGCCTGCGGACACTGATCTTTTGCATACGGATGTTATGCGGCTGATTGGTTTGTGTTTTCAGAGAGCGAGGTTGCTTGAGTTACGGGGTTTGCCGATGTTGAAAAGGACGCTGCTCCAAAGCCGGAAATAGAGCTTGTCAATGCTGGTGCCGCGGTTAGAACAGGCATTGTTTTTCATGCTGATCCCTCCTTTTTCATCTATCCTCTCGTTTCCCGGTGATGAAGCAATAAAACATGTGAGTGCGCTTTGTATGTTTTATTGCTCCCTTGTAAGGGAAGAGAAATGGATAATTCGGTATATACACAAGCAAGAAAGGGGAATGGAGATGGCTGAACAGAAAAAAATCACAATAAACGGCGTTGAAATGGAAGCGTCCGAGAAACAGACGGTGCTTCAGCTTTTGAATAACAGTTCGATTGAAGTGCCGCAAATTTGCTATCATCCTAGCTTAGGGCCGATTGAAACATGTGATACGTGCATCGTCAGCATCAATGGCGAGCTAAAGAGGTCGTGCTCCGCTGAAGTAAAGGATGGAGACGTCATTGATACGCTTTCACCTGATGTGAAAAAAGCGCAGGTCATTGGGATGGACAAGATTTTATATAATCATGAGCTTTATTGTACAGTTTGCGATTACAAAAACGGGGGATGCGAAATACATAATACGGTGAAGGAAATGAAAGTCAATCACCAAAGCATCCCGTTTGATCAGAAGCCTTACCATAAGGATGAATCAAATCCGTTTTACCGGTACGATCCGGATCAATGTATTTTGTGCGGGCGTTGTGTTGAAGCGTGCCAGGACGTTCAGGTGACTGAAACACTGACCATTGACTGGGAGCGGAAACGCCCGCGCGTCATTTGGGATAATGATGTGCCGATCAATGAGTCGTCGTGTGTATCATGCGGCCATTGTTCTACCGTCTGTCCATGTAATGCGATGATGGAAAAAGGAATGGAGGGAGAAGCCGGATATTTAACAGGAATCGATGACGAAACGCTGCGTCCGATGATCGAGATCACAAAAGGCGTAGAAACAGGTTACGGCTCTATTCTCGCCATTTCTGATATGGAATCCGCCATGCGTGACGAGCGAATTAAGAAAACAAAAACCGTCTGCACCTATTGCGGTGTCGGCTGCAGCTTTGATGTCTGGACAAAGGGCAGAGATATTCTGAAAGTCGAGCCGCAGGAGGAAGCACCGGCCAACGGCATTTCTACTTGTGTAAAAGGAAAATTCGGCTGGGATTTCATCAACAGCGAGGAGCGCTTGACAAAGCCGCTGATCCACGAAGGCGACCATTTCCGTGAAGCGGAA
Source organism: Bacillus sp. FSL R7-0646 (assembly GCF_037969865.1). Taxonomy (NCBI): domain Bacteria; kingdom Bacillati; phylum Bacillota; class Bacilli; order Caryophanales; family Bacillaceae; genus Bacillus; species Bacillus sp. FSL R7-0646. The sequence continues at coordinate 2,156,009 of NZ_CP150217.1, read as the reverse complement.
TGGGAGGAAGCGTTAACGCTGATCGCCAGCAAGTTCATGGATTTAAAAGAGGAGTTTGGCCCGGATTCACTTGCCTTTATTACATCTTCTAAATGTACAAACGAAGAATCCTACCTCATGCAAAAGCTGGCGAGAGGGATCATCGGCACAAATAATGTCGACAACTGCTCGCGCTATTGCCAATCTCCTGCGACTGCCGGCCTGTTCCGGACAGTGGGCTATGGCGGTGACTCAGGGTCGATTGCAGATATCGCGCAAGCGGACCTTGTGTTGATTATCGGTTCGAACACGTCTGAGTCGCATCCGGTCTTGTCCACTCGCATTAAACGGGCTCATAAGCTGAGAGGGCAGAAAGTGATCGTAGCGGATATCAGAAAACACGAAATGGCAGAGCGATCTGATCTGTTTGTTCAGCCGCGTGCCGGATCAGATATCGTCTGGCTGAATGCCATCGCCAAATATTTAATTGAAAACGGCAAGGCCGATGAACGCTTTTTGCAGGAAAGAGTGAACGGACGGGATGAATATGTGAAAAGCCTCACGCCGTATACCCTTGAATATGCCGAGGAGAAAACCGGGATTGATCAAGAAACCCTCATCCAAATGGCGGAGATGATTGGCCAGGCTGACAGTGTGTGCGCATTGTGGGCCATGGGGGTGACACAGCATATTGGCGGAAGCGACACGAGCACAGCAATCTCTAATCTGCTGCTTGTGACAGGAAACTACGGAAAACCGGGAGCGGGCTCTTACCCATTGCGCGGCCATAACAACGTGCAGGGAGCAAGTGACTTCGGAAGCATGCCTGACAGACTGCCGGGCTATGAAAAAGTGACGGACGAACAAGTCCGCCAAAAATACGAGCAGGCATGGGGTGTACCGCTGCCGAAGGAGCCGGGCATGACCAACCACGAAATGATCGAAAAAATCCACTCTGGCAAGCTGAAAGCGATGTATGTAAAAGGTGAAGAAATGGGTCTGGTCGATTCCAATATCAATCATGTACACGCCGCATATGAAAAGCTTGATTTCTTTGTGGTGCAGGATATTTTCTTTTCACGTACAGCCGAGTTTGCCGATGTTGTTCTTCCTGCGAGCCCGAGCCTTGAAAAAGAGGGAACCTTTACAAACACAGAACGCCGGATTCAGCGGCTTTATCAGGTGTTTGAACCGCTGGGCGAATCAAAGCCGGATTGGCAGATTATTATGGAAGTTGCCAATAAGCTTGGCGCTGACTGGCACTATGAGCACCCTGCTGACATTATGGAGGAAGCAGCCAAGCTGTCTCCGATTTATGCGGGTGTCACCTATGAACGGCTTGAAGGCTAAAATTCCCTGCAATGGCCTGTAAGCGCTGATGGAAAGGATTCGCCTTTACTTTTTACTGAGCGCTTCCCTTTCCCAGACGGCAAAGCCATTCTCTATCCTGTGCATTGGACAGAACCTGAAGAGTTCGGAGAGGAATATGATATCCACGTCAACAATGGGCGGCTCTTGGAGCATTTCCACGAAGGGAACCTGACCTACAAATCAAAAGGCATTTCAAAGAAAACACCGGAAGTGTTCTTAGAAATTTCTCCTGAACTCGCGGCAGAAAGGGGGATTCAGGACGGAACCCTTGTCAGACTCACATCGCCTTTCGGAAATGTCAAAGTGAAGTGCTTGATCACTGATCGTGTCAAAGGGAAGGAAGTATATCTGCCAATGAACGATTCAGGAGAAGCAGCGATCAACCTGTTAACAGGCAGCCATGCTGATAAGGATACCGATACGCCTGCGTACAAAGAAACATCAGCCAAGATGGAAATTTTGAAGCGCGACGGAAACAATCCGCTGCCTAAGATCAATCACCGCAACGGCAATCCGCAGCCGCAAATCGGTGTGCAGGTACAAAAGAAATGGGCGCGGAAGGATTATATTTTCCCTGGCGATGCTGTGAAAAGGGGGATTGGGCATAATGGCTAAAGCGATTAAACGAATTCAGAAAATCGAGATAACCGAAGAGGATCAGAGAAAGCGTGATATGAAAGAAATAGAGGATGCATTAGTCGAAAATAAGGAAGCCATTCTTGAAACGCTGCATATGATTGGCCACATGAACGAGCGCGGCGTGCTGCCATTGCTCCGCGGCCTTTTTGGACAAGGAGATAAAGTTCTTGACATCTTAGTGAAAAAGGCAGATACAGAGGAAACGGCCAATACACTGAAAAATCTGCTTCTTCTGTTCGGAACGCTTGGCATGCTGGATGTAAAACAGCTTGAACCTCTCATTTTGAAAGTGAATGCGGGGGTGGCAAACGCGGTGGAACAGAAGGACAGCGAAGAGAAAACAGGTTATTTTGATATCATCCGCTCGCTCAAAGACCCGGAAATCAACAAAGCAGTTACGCTGCTTTTCTCCTTTTTAAAAGGAATGGGACAAGATACAAAGGAGCTGGAACGCACGACTCAGCCTCCAGAGCACCAAAAACATCATCAGGAACCCCGAGAGAAAAGGGGGATGAACAAGAGGGATTGACCACCCGCCCCAGGTGTACTCCTAAGGGAGTACAGACACATTACAACTGGTATATCATCCGTTTTTAGCTGATACAAACAGCAGTAATACTGAAGAGAGAGTTAAGGACGATATTGATTACTTGGTGAAGTTAGATTAGAAGTTGATTTACAGTTGCACGTTTCCATCATCTGGAAACGTGCTTTTTTAATAGCGGAAAATAACTTGAAGGGATCAAAAGGAATTCGATTTGTTTTTTTCTCTGGACTCTTCAAAAAAAGGTTTATTTGTAATAAAATGTAGAATCATATTCTGTCTAGGAGGAGACCGGTGTCTACATTAGCTATTATTGTTCTTCTTGGCTTTTCTGGTTATATGATCTGGAAATTAAAAGAGACAAAAAAAATTCATCAAAACAATTTAGAACGTGAATTAAAAAATCTAGAGCAAACATATCAAGATCACCTGGTGCAAGCTCATAAAGAGGCTTCCGCTGCTTTACAACAAGCTGAAGTCATGAATATTAATCAAAAAAATGAATTCTTAAATGAAAACGATTTTCTGAAGAACAAGATTGTAAAGATGGATGAATATATAAACAATCTTAAAAAGTATTCAAGAAATAGCGGTGAAGTTATTACCCACACTATTTTAACGGAATTAAAAGAAAAGCTTATTTCTGAGGGGAAAATAAATGAAAACGAGATGGTTATAATGGGAAACGTATTTGTACCCTATGAAGAAAATGGGGAGACAAAAACCAGGCAAATTGATCATTTAGTTATTTTGCCATCAGATATCTATATTATAGAAACCAAGTATTGGCGTGGAACAGTTATCCATGGGATTAATCGTAAAAATGCGGAATCAATTGCAAATGATTTTTCATTTGTCTTTGAACAATTATTTCCGAAAGCGAATAGTGATACAGAGAAGACAATCATTTTTATGAAAAATAGCAATATAGATAAGGATTCTGAGCAAAAAAATTCTATAAATATTTCTTATTATGATAACCCGAGAAATCAAGTCATGGACACAATGTATAAACTCAGGAATTTTCTTATAACCTATAATAATAAATTCAACTATGTTGAGCCTATAGTCTATTTTGGTTATCCGGAGGACAAAGAAAATCGTGTAATAGATTATTCTACAAAAGATAAGAATAGATTTACCTCAAAAGCAAGTTTGTGCGAGTATTTTAAGAATGAGGTTTTAAAGCCTGCTAAATATACAGTCGATGAGATACAACAAATAAAAAGGATCATGCAAAAAGTTAACTATCTATCATAAATAAATATCAATTTATAAAGTATCTCAATGGATGCTTTTTTTCTTGGAGGTCATGAACATTCGTGAAATTCCATAGAAAAATTAACCCGGCTCCATACAATCCACACTTGCAGCCGGGTGCTTCAGAATATGAAACACTGAAACAGTCTATGAAACGCTTTTGAACAGTTGAACCGTTAGTCTGGAATGAAAGGATTGGCAACCTTGCAGGCGGCAACCAACGCTTTAAAATCCTCATGGAAAAAGGACCAAAGACTCTCCTGGTTTCAGTTGTAAATCTGGATGAGGCTGAGGAAAAATAAGATCTGCGGCGACTGGGATGAGGAAAAGCTCCAGCTGCATCTTGCTGAATTAAATAACACTTTTAATGACAGGATTTTCGGGAGAAGAATTAGTGGAGCTCCTTTTAGATTTCTCGGGAGATTCAGAGGTTCTTCATGTTGAGGAAGACGATTCTGAATGATGAAATGGCAGCTGATCAATTTGATGAATTTTTAAGAGACGTCTTTCAGAATTACTCAAGAAATGGAAGATAAAGCCGCGATTTATGTGTTTCATCCTTCTGCCTATCAGATAGCATTTGAAAATGAGATGAGGAGTGCCGGTTTAGACATTCGCACTCAATGTATTAGGGTGAAAAATTCGCCTATGTTTGGATAGAATATGTCAAAAGGGTTTCTTATTGTAAAAGAAGTATATACGGCAAAGGGCCAAATTGTTTAATATAAAAGAAAAATGAAGTTGGATTCCAAAGGAAATAACAACAGATCAAAATAAAAGCCTTAATATTGACGGTTAGTAAAACATGTCCACCTTCACATCATGACTGCAAAAAATTCACCATTGTTCCCTCTGGATCGGCAAATGCCGAAAATCTATTTGAGTTGTTGGAGGAATGATTCAGTATGTTAACAAGAGAAGATATCTTTAAGCACGTCAAAGAAAAATTCGGGACATCGCCAGATTACCCATTTCAAAAATTTCCAAACTATGCCGCTTTAAGACATGAAACTACCGAAAAATGGTATGGTCTTGTAATGAATGTTCTTCCGGAAAAGTTAGGCTTAGATGGAAATGACGAAATAGATATTCTGAATTTAAAATGCCCTCCAGAAATAAGTGGCAGTTTAAGAAATGGAAAGAGTATTTTACCTGGTTATCATATGGATAAGGAAAATTGGATATCAATTGTTTTAGAACGAATAGATTCAGAAGAAGTTTATAACTTAATTGAGCAAAGCTTTAATTTAACCAAGTAAATCGTGAAATTATCTTTCGCAAAAGCAACCAGAAAATATTCAAACTTTTTTATGCAACCGAAACTTAAATTCGTTGGATAAGAATCCGTTTTGATCAACTTTATTTTAAAGCACCAACAACACGGCCATTAACAAAAGAGGCAAACCCTTGGCATACAAGGGCTTGCCTCTTTACATTTGAAACGTCCCAGGAGAGATTCGAACTCCCGACACACAGCTTAGGAGGCTGTTGCTCTATCCACCTGAGCTACTGGGACACAGAACAATATTATAGTACAAAAACCTGAAAAAATAAAGAGGTTGCAGCGGTTTTTTTCACAAATTTCTTCGGGAAAACATACATCCGGCAGACTTCGCAGCCTGCTGAATGTATGATTCGGCCTTAGCCTTTCAAGTCAATATGATGTCCTGAAACGGGATGTGGCGCCTGCACCATGTCTACGAGCTGCTGTGCGCTTTGTTCGGCGGTATCCAAAGCCGTCTTTGTCAGCGACATTTGCACGTTTTGATAAAGAGCCGCCTGACTCATGGCCATTGATAAAACAGCAATATCCAACATAACCACCTCCTTAACATGTGTATCGGTTAGAGAGGTGAGGACTTTACTCATATTTACTAATCTGAATATTCAATTTAATATAGTTGTAAACCGATCCATCGCCATCTTAGGCATCATAAAAAAGAATCCGCCTCTCAATACGGAAAATGATCGGTTCCTTATTTGTCCCGAATTAGGGAGAGTGGCTGTTTTCAGTTCGTTTGTATCTTCTGCGATTTCTCCATTTCCTGGGCATTTGTCTAATGGTTTTTGTTGATTTCATTCTCAAAGAGGCTGATGATTCTATCATTCTGCTTTACAATCGTTCGCAACATGGCAACGATGTTTCCTGCAAATCCAATCAAAATGATCATCAGTATGATGATGAACCACATGGTATAACGACACCCCTTAATATGCAAAATTTTCCTTTCGATTCAACATTACCACCTGGTCTTTCACAAAACAACTTTCCTTTTGAAACGGAGGCTGATTTTATGGATTGGCTTGAATTTGTTTCTGCGATGGTTCAATCATTGGCATGGCCAGCTGCCTTGATGATTTGCGTTTTGCTGCTAAAGGAGCCTTTGTCCGATCGAATGAAGGAATTGATCAAACTGAAATATAAGGATTTTGAATTGGAGTTTGACAAAAGGCTTCAGGAGCTCGTCTCCGTACGGGAAAAAAGGTTATCGGGACTGACTTCTGTACGGTCAGCGCAGCGAGGGGAAAACATGATCGAAAGCGCTTGGTCAGATGTTCACAATGTTCTGCGGGAAACAGCCTCAACATTTGATCAAGATGCGATCCGCCTTGAAGGCGATGAATTGATTCAAATGCTGCATGACCGCGGAATTTTACAAGACGACGCGGCAGCTGTGCTGTCAGAGCTATCCGCTCTGCGCCGCGATGCATCTGACGGAGCGAGTATTGCCGGAGCCTTGGCATACAAAACGCTTTGCCGGGAGGAAGCGGAGCGCTTGCGATTATTAGCTGAACAACAGACCGGGATTTAATGATGGCGAGTCCCAATACATTTGATTTTCTGACGCTTTACATCTAAAAATGAATTTTCTTTATCGATTAGACGATTTTACGGGGAGAGGCTGATTGCCGGTTTAAATATGATATCATGGGGGACAGGAAGAAGTTTAATGATAAGAGAGGGTTTCATTTATATGCTAGAGAAAGCCGAAGCACTATTGCAGCACTATTTTGGCTATCCTTCACTGCGCCCGGGGCAGAAGAAAGCCATTCAATCTGTCGTTTCTGAAAAGCGAGATACAGCATGCATTATGCCGACGGGCGGAGGCAAATCAATCTGCTACCAAATTCCCGCGCTCCTTATGGAAGGGACAACCATTGTGATCTCTCCTTTAATTTCCTTGATGAAGGACCAGGTGGATGCTTTAAATCAGCTTGGAATTCAAGCTGCGTACGTGAACAGTTCTTTAGGCCATAACGAAATCGCTGAGCGGCTCTCCGTATTTAAGGAAGGCGGCTACAAGCTCTTTTATGTAACACCTGAGCGGCTGACGTCTCCCGAATTCATTCGCGCGATTTCCCACATTCATATTCCGCTGGTAGCCATTGATGAAGCTCATTGCATTTCACAGTGGGGACATGATTTCAGGCCGAGCTACAGACATATTGAAGGCTTTTTAAATAGCCTCGGCACCCGCCCGGTTGTATTGGCGTTGACGGCTACCGCAACGCCCGAGGTTCATGAGGATATTTGCACACAGCTCGGGATCGAAAAAGAGAACACGGTTTTTACCGGTTTTTCACGGGATAATTTGACGTTTAAAATTTTAAAAGGCGAAAACAGGGACCGTTTTATCGAATCATATGTGGAGAAAAACCGCTCAGAGGCGGGAATTATCTATACAGCGACAAGAAAGGAAGCCGAAAGAATATCAAGCCGCCTCTCTCAAAAAGGAATTGCGGCCGGGTGCTATCACGGCGGGATGGATGATGAAGAAAGAGACCGGCAGCAGGATCTCTTTTTAAATGATGAGATCAGTGTAATGACAGCGACCTCGGCGTTTGGAATGGGCATCGATAAATCCAATATCCGCTATGTGATTCATGCCCAAATTCCAAAAAATATGGAGAGCTACTACCAGGAGGCGGGACGAGCCGGACGCGACGGCCTTGACAGCGAGTGCATCCTGCTGTTTTCCCCTCAGGACATTCGGCTTCAGCGGTTTTTAATCGAACAGTCGACAGAAGATGAAGACATTCGGGCGCAAGACGTGAAAAAACTGAGGCAAATGGTTGATTTTTGCCATACGGAAGGCTGTCTCGAACGGTTTATTCTTTCTTATTTTGGCGAAGTTCCAACCGAAGACTGCGGCAGGTGCGGCAGCTGTCTCGACACCCGAAGCATCACCGATGTGACGAAGGAGGCACAGATGGTGCTGTCCTGCATCATCCGCATGGGAGAAAGGTTCGGAAAAACCATGGTGGCGCAAGTTCTGGCAGGTTCGAAAAATAAGAAAGTGACCGAAAACGGCTTCCAGCAATTATCGACTTACGGAATTTTAAAGAAACGGTCTATTGCCGACATAAGCGATTTTATAGAGTTTTTAATCGCAGATGAGTACATCAAAATGTCCGACGGGACATATCCTGTTCTCTTTGTCGCCAACAAGGGGCGAAACGTTTTGCTCGGCCGGGAAGCGGTGATGCGCAAAGAAAAAATGCAAACAAATCAAATCGTTAAAGATGACGAATTGTTTGAACGGTTAAGGGCGCTGCGCAGAAAGCTTGCTCAGGAACAAGGCGTGCCTCCTTTTGTTGTATTCTCTGACGAAACGCTGCGGGAAATGAGCGGGAAAGTCCCTCTGACAGACGAAGAGCTTTTGTCAGTCAAAGGAGTGGGAGAACAAAAAAGAGTAAAATACGGAGCTGTATTTCTACAGGAGCTTCAAGCCTATAAAACTGAGAAAGAAGCATAAAAACCCAAAATTTATATATGTAAAATTTTTTTTAGTAAATCTCCTATTTCAGTTGAAAAACGATTGGAACCCTTGATACATCTGAATTTCGGCCGATTTTAGGGCGGCTGAAATTCCTCCTCGTAAAACAACTGTAATCAAAAACAAATTGTTTTGTTATTGATTTGACATTTTCATATGTTACGATTGCTCCTGTTAGCCGGACAATAAAAAGCTAACAAGGGAGGATTTACTTATGAAGAAGACGTTTATGTCCTTTGTTGCAGTTGCAGCATTATCTTCAACTGCATTCGGAGCGAGTGCCTCTGCAAAAGAAGTAACAGTCCAAAAAGGTGACACCCTTTGGGGAATCTCGCAAAAACAAGGGGTAAATCTGCAGGACTTAAAAGAATGGAATCAGCTTTCCTCTGACTTGATTATTCCGGGACAAAAGCTGAACGTTTCTGAAAAACAGACAGAAGAAAAGAAACAATATACCATTAAAAAGGGAGACACTCTCTGGAAAATCGCCCAAAAATTCGGCGTTTCAGTGAATGACCTTAAAAATTGGAACAACATAAAATCAGATATCATTTACCCGAATACATCCATAACTGTTGACGGACAGGCGACGGTCCAGGCTGCTGCGGCGCAACCTGCGGAAACAAAGCCTGCCGTACAAAAAGAAGCGAAAGTCGAGAAGGCTGCGCCTGCCCCTGCACCTAAGCAGGAAAAAGAACCGGCTTCCCGTTCAAACGTATCTCAAAGCACTGCCAAAGAACTGACGGTTACAGCAACGGCATACACTGCCAATGACGGCGGTATGACAGGCGTGACAGCCACGGGTATCGATCTGAAGGCCAATAAAAACGCCAAGGTTATTGCGGTGGATCCAAACGTAATCCCGCTTGGATCCAAGGTGTATGTGGAAGGCTACGGAGAAGCGACCGCTGCCGATACCGGCGGTGCGATCAAGGGGAACAAAATCGACGTATTTGTTCCAAGCAAATCCGCAGCAAAAAACTGGGGCGTTAAAACGGTTAAAGTTAAAGTTTTAAAATAATAGGTTTACCATTGATGGACACTGACCATGAAGATGATCAGTGTCTTTTTTCTGTTTTCTGCATCTTTTTTTCTATTTTGATGTTTTTTTAGATTGGCAAATGGGTAGTTCAATAGATAAATACATATCAGCTGATCTAAAAAGGAGTTGCAGAAGTATTGGTGTGGATTATCATGACATTTTTATTGATTAATGCAGGAATTTTTATTTTTTCTTATTTGAGGACAAAAGATATTGATTTAAAAACGTCAGACGGCTATTTTCTCGGCGGGCGCAGTCTCACTGCCCTCTATATCGGAAGTTCGCTGCTTTTAACCAATTTGTCAACGGAACAAATGGTTGGATTAAACGGGCAAAGCTATTCGGGAACCATGAGTGCGATGGCGTGGGAGGTTACAGCACCGCTTGCGCTCATTATGCTGGCATTTGTCTTTTTACCGAGGTATCTCAGTTCCGGAGTCACGACGATACCCGACTTTCTTGAAAAGCGCTATGATCAAAGAACGCGGCAAATCGTCTCGATCCTGCTGCTTCTGGGATATGCGACCTCGTTTCTGCCAACCGTTTTGTACTCCGGGGCGCTCGTTCTCGATCAAGTATTCAACATTTCATCCGCGCTTGGGATCAATACGTTAGTGACTGTTTTTTTAATCTCGCTTGTGATCGGCGCCGCAAGCTGCTGCTACATATTTTTCGGGGGACTCAAAGCCGCGGCCTCGGCTGATGCCATTTATGGCGTCGGTTTAATTCTTGGCGGTCTGTTCATCTTTGTGCTCGGAATTATGGCAATAGGAGACGGCAGCCTCTTGAGCGGCTATACAGAGCTGACGAGTGTACATAAGGAAAAGCTGAATGCCATTACAGCGGACAACTCTGCAGAAGTGCCGTGGCCGACGATTTTTACAGGACTGCTTGTGAACAACTTATTTTATTGGGCTGTTAATCAGTCGATCGTTCAGCGGGCGCTCGGAGCCAAAAACTTGGCTGAAGGGCAGAAAGGCGCATTGCTGGCCGGTGTATTTAAAACGATCGGTGTGTTTTATCTCGTTCTACCCGGCGTTATTGCTTATCACCTTTACGGAGGCCATATTCAAAACGCTGACACCGTTTATCCGAGGCTGATCGTTGATTTGCTGCCGACTGCACTGATTGGCGTCTTTGCCGCGATCTTATTCGGAGCGATTCTCAGCTCGTTTAACGGTTCGCTGAACAGTACGATCACGTTGTTTACATTGGATTTATACAAACCGCTCTTCAAGCCAGAGGCAAAAGAGGAAGAGCTCGTGAAAACCGGAAGGATCTTTGTGGTGATCCTGGCCGCGGTATCGATTATCATCGCACCTTTTATTTTGTTTGCGCCGTCTGGCCTTTACAATTATCTGCAGGAAATGTTCGGTTTTTTCAATGTTCCTGTATTGGCTGCCGTCGTCGTTGGATTTTTTTCGAAAAAAGTGCCGGCGCTTGCAGTGAAATGGGCGATATTTGCACACATTGTATTGTATACCATCTCAAAAATCTATTTCGGCCATATTCATTTTCTATATATATTGGCTGTTCTGTTTCCGTTTTCCGTCCTCTTGATGCTTTTCATCGGAAGATTGAAGCCAAGGCCGTCGGAATTCAAGCTTGAGAAAAATGCCAAGGTAGATTTGCAGCCATGGAAGCATGCCAAACTTGCTTCTGTTCTTGTGATTTGCCTGATGGCCTGCATTTACCTGTTATTTTCGCCTTGGGGGCTTGCCAAATAAAAAAGGCAGGGGATGTGCGTTCATCCTCTGCCTTAATGTTTTGTCCTTTGCGTTATTTGCCTTTATTTCACCTTAAAGATCCTGCCACTGAATTTCGCCGGATTTTGAATCAGGATCGATCGTTACTTCAAAATGATGCTTTTCGTAAAAATGGATCAGCCGGTCCACATGGTCCCAATCCCTTTTAGCAATGTCCCCGGTGATGACGGGGATGTTATGCTCGCGGGCTTTTTCCTTTAAATACTTCATACAGATTGAACCATATCCAAAGCCTGCCGGTCCTTTAATATCCCCGATATGGATCGCGCGTTTTTCTTCTGTGTAGGAAGCGACGAGAGAAAAATCACACCTCCCGCGGTACGGCGACTGGCAATCGCTTAACATGATCTTGCATGTCCGGCCATCATCAATCGAATGGACAATCATCCATTCATCGTCTTTCGATTGATCAATACCGAGCACTCGCGAATCTTTGGAGATATCCTTCATATTTTCACGCATCCGAAACAGTTGAAATTGCAGGTCGTTCAATTCCTTCTGCAAGCCGGAGCTGTCTTTTTGCAGTTCTTCATCCGTTATCATAGAACTTGCTCCTTTCCATTTAAACATACAGTTTTCGATTATAGTAAAAAGAACGGCAATTTGCAAATGGGTTGCTAGAATTAAATTTTAATGTAATTTTAAACAAATATTTCACATTCTACGATTTTTTTGTGATAGAATTCATATGACTTCTGGTATATTTACCTAGGATACGAGACAATGGATCCTCCTAATCCCAGAAAAATCATGACAAAAGGAGCGTACGATTTTGAAGAAAAGAATTTTTTCTCTATTGATGCTGATGTCAGCTTTTGTTCTTGTATTAGCTGCATGTCAGCAGGCTGATCCAAAAGGATCTTACGCAGCGGCTTATAAAAAGCTGATTTCTGCGAAATCATACGAATTTTCAAGTGATATCGGCTTGAAAGTTGACGCATCCAACCTTGGTGCGGAAGATAAGCAATTCGCTGACATGCTGAATGATGCAACATTGACGATCAGCGGTAAAACAAATGCTGAAACGAAACAGTCTGAGGCCGTTATTAAAGCGAAGCTGAAAGTCCAAAACATGTCTCTTGATTTCGATATTCCGGTTTATATGGATGAAAAGAAACAAGTCGGCTACATCAAAATTGACAGCGTTCTTGACAGCTTCGGCATCTTCCTTGGAACAGCCGGCATGAATTTTGACAGCGTCAAAGGCAAATACCTTGAATTCCCGCTTGAAGATGACAAATCTTCATCTAAAGACACGGATGAACTTCAAAAACAATTGATGGAATCCATCAAAGAAGCAGCGGACAATCTGCCTGCAGATAAGTTTGAAAAAGCTGATCTGACGGATAAAGAAAAAGAGCAGGGTGCTTCTCAAAAAGTCGCTTTCAGCTTTAGTGACAAAGAAATTAAAGCTGCGGTCGTCAAGTTCATCGAAATCGCCGGAAAAGCGAGCGGAGAAGCTGTTCCGAAGAGCGAGCTGAACAAGATTAAAGACGGACTGAAAGACGTCACATTTAAAAAATTCGATGTGACATCGACAATCGATGACAAAGAAAACCTTCTGACAGAAAATGCGGATATCTCTTTCTCGGTTGACAGCAAAAAAGCGCCTCAATCTTTCGGCATCACAGCATCAACGACTTACAAAAATATCGATGGTGACGTAAAGTTTGAGCATAAACCGAATAAAGAAGATATCGTAACTGAAGAAGAATTCGAAAAATTAATGGCTCAAGATGCTATGAATTTCTAAGGCACCCGCCTGTGTTCCCTTCCTCGTTCAAGAGGAGGGGAATTTTTGTATATTCTGTGACTAAATTCTGACGAAAAGCCGAAAACGTTGACATTCCTCCTGAATTTGAATACGATTTTGATAGCTTGCACAAATAGGAGAGATTGCCCGATATGACCCATACAAAAAAAAATAAAAACTACACAGGAATTGTTGTTGCTCTGACGATTATCATAAACGGCGTCATTGCCCTCTTGTTTTTTATGCCGAAAAGCGACAAATTCGCTCATTTGGATTTGACTTTTCTGCCGCTTTTGAACGCAGTCTGCAACAGCTTCACATTCATTTTCTTAGTGGCTGCACTGATCATGATTAAACAGAAAAACATTAAAGCGCACAAACGGTTTATTTTTGCCGCTTTTACGACAACGTTCATCTTTCTCGTCTCATATTTGACCTACCATTCATTGATGCCTGACACTCATTTTGGCGGGGAAGGGATTATAAGACCGATCTACTATTTTATTTTGATCACACACATTGTCTTGTCCGCTTTAATCGTTCCCTTGGCATTGTTCACGCTGTTCAGAGGCCTGAGCATGCAGGTGGAACGCCACCGCAAAATCGCCCGCTGGACGATGCCGCTTTGGCTGTATGTCAGCCTGACAGGCGTTCTCGTCTATATGATGATTTCCCCATATTATTAAAAGAAAAAAATCCGTTCCCTTATACAAGGGGAGCGGATTTTTTCTTTTAGCAGCTTCTTCAAAAATAATCTTTCTTAATTGGATATCCGTCCTACACAAGATATAGCAATCACCAATATAAATAATTAGAGCATTGGATAGAAATGAAAAGGGAGATGCTTATGAAAATTCTTCTTGCCACTTATTGGAGTATTCCGCACGTAGGTGGTGTGTGGACATATATGGTCCAGCTGAAAGAATCGCTTGAATCTATGGGACATGAAGTCGATCTGCTTGGATATGGAGAAGAGAACGAGATTGTTCATATTGTAAACGAAGATCGCAAGGTGAAAAAAGAACAGCTTTTGCCTATGATTGAGCAATCAGTCGATCAACAGTCTTTTCCGCAATTATATGACAATCAATTGGTCCACTTTACTGAGATCCAGCGCTATGTATACGAACTTGCAGCTATTTATTTAGGGCTGGAAAAATACGACCTGATCCATGCCCAAGATGTCATCTCAAGCGGCTGCCTGAAAAGAGTGAAGCAAAAAGACACGCCGCTTGTTGCCACGCTTCACGGGAGTGTAGCCCATGAAATCAGACATCAGCTTACAACGATCCACAGGAAGTCTAATTCTGACATCGCAAGGGCGTACTTTGACCATCTTGAACGGGTCGGCGCTGTTTCGGCTGACGCTACAATTGTTGCCAACAATTGGTTGAAGAATCTGTTGACAAAGGAATTCGATACACCGGAGGAACAAATCAGCGTTCTCCATTATGGCTATGATATTGACAGCTTTCTAAAACGAAAGGATACAAAGTCAGCGGAAATACCGCAAACAGATAAGAAAATTATCCTTTTCACAGGAAGGCTCGTTGAAAACAAAGGTGTTCAGCATCTGCTTGCCGCACTTTCGCATTTAAAAGAGGTTCGGGATGATTGGGTATGCTGGATTGCCGGCGACGGGGAGAGAATGGCGGGACTGAGAATTTTATGCGGGCAGCTCGGTTTGGAAAACGATGTCGTGTTTATGAAAAAGCGCGATGATGTCCCATATCTTCTGTCAATCGCTGATGTGTATGTTTTGCCGAGTCTTCTCGAAAATCAGCCGCTGTCTGTTATTGAAGCGCAATTAGCCGGACTTCCTATTATCGTCAGCGATGCAGGGGGACTTCCCGAAATCGTTGAACATAATGTGACCGGTATGGTGACGCCTAAAGGAGATGCACAGGCAATTTGCAACTCTATCAATCAGTTGTTGGAAGATGAGACGCTTAGAAAAACTTTAGGGTCCAATGCACACAAATTTGCAATGGAGTATTGGAATATGGATGAAGCTGTCAACAAGGTTTTGGACATTTATCAACAAACTTTAAAATAAAGGAGACATGTCGTATGAAGTCTGAAATTAAAAAGCATTTGTTTGAACTTCTGACAAAAGAGGAAATCGATGTCGGTTGGTGGGATAAATATTTGGAATTGCTTTTCGAGTTCCGAAAAGAAAGAGTTGAAGCACTGGCAGAAAAGGCAGCTCAGACGAATTCAGCAGCAGGCTCAGAAGCTGTATCAAATGAACAGCCGGCTGAATCCGGAGAGGCCTTAAAGAACGAAAGCTCAACCAATGTAAACAGCAAAAATGAAGTCTTAGACGAATTAACAGCCAGCTTTGAAGAAATGAACAATAAAATTATAGAAAGCAATAATAAAGTGCTTGAAGCGATCAAAGAGTCACTTCCTGAAAATTACACACTTCCAAATGATACTACATTAAAATTCTTTCAAACACAAAATGAAACCAAAACAGAATAGTTATTTCTCAATCAACCTTCGGTGCTCCGAAGGTTTTTATTAAGTCTTTCAATCTATCAATATTGGATTGAATTTTAGGAGCCGATCTTAGGTTGTTGTCTTTTACCTTTTTATTACACCGACATACTATGTTATAAAGACCAGATGCTCTACTTATAGCGAGAATGTTCCGTCAGTAAGCACAAGGAGTGAGTATATGAATTTAAAAGAGATACAAGGCGAATATGATGCGGTTTTCAGCCTAGGGCATTTGTGCCTGACAGCTCTTCAGCTGAGAAAAATGAATAAAAGACCTTATGCAGGACCTTTTGATTGGGTCGGCACCTCGTCGCTGCCTGATCTGTGCCGCTTGATACGAAACCGGTTTGAAGGGTTTATGAATCCTATAAATTTGAGAGTGACGGGCTATTCTACAGGAGTTGCCACTAAAGACCCTTTTATCTCGGTTACGGATGATTATTACTGCATTGACTCGGCACACGATTTTAAAGCGGATCGAAATACACTCGACAACCTGGCTACTTATCATGAAGTAATAGAGAAGTTTAATAGGAGATTTAACAGATTTTTAGAAAAGACCTCGACTGCAAAGCGCGTGCTGTTTGTCAGAACGAGCGGCACGATGCAGGAAGCCAAAGAGCTTGAAGAGGTGCTCTCTGATTTGGTTACAAACGATTTCAGCGTTCTTTTGATCAATCATACAAATGTATCCGGTATTGTTGAAAATCACTGGCCGCTGAAGAACGTATGCGCTGTTGAACTTCCTGATCAAGAAATTTGGCAATCAAACGACCCGTATTGGAGAGAAATGTTCCAAGGCATAACAATTCGTTAGTTTTTCGCCGATGAGAATGATTGACTAAGGCACAAAGGGAGAGAAAAAGCGGATGTTTGAAAATAAAACGATATTCATTACTGGGGGAACAGGCTCATGGGGTCAGGAACTCATACTTCAGCTGCTAGCCTCAAGCCCTAAAAAGATCATTGTATTTTCCAGAAATGAAGAAAGACAAGTTCAAATGAGAAGGCAGATTGAAGATCCGAGGCTGACGTTTTTCATCGGGGATATTAGAGATCGGAAAGCGCTCAATACAGGATTAAAAGGTGTCGACTATGTCTTCCATTTAGCAGCGCTGAAGCATGTCCCGGTTTGTGAAGAACAGCCGCTTGAAGCATTAAAAACAAATGTCACAGGGACCGAAAACGTCATTGAAGCAGCGATCGAAAACGGCGTTAAAAAAGTCATCAACGTCTCGACTGACAAAGCGGCCGACCCTGCCAACTTCTACGGAATGACGAAAGCGATCGGCGAGAAGCTGATCGTATACGCGAACCATCTGTATTCAGACACGGGTTTTATTTGTGTAAGGGGAGGAAATGTGCTTGGAAGCAGCGGAAGCGTTCTTCAGCTTTTTAAAGACCAGATCAGGGAAAAGAACCAAGTCGCCATCACAGACAAAAGAATGACCCGTTTCTTCCTTACGAAGGAAAAAACGATTCAGCTTTTATTAAAAGCGGCTGAAAGCGGCCAAGGCGGGGAAATTTTCATTATGAATTCGCCGGCCTGCAAAATTTTAGACATGGCTGAGGTGCTGATCGAAGCTTATGGAAACGAAATAACGTCCATCGCAGAAACGGGGGCAAGGCCGGGGGAAAAGCTTCATGAACTGCTGATTTCACCTCATGAACGGCAGCATGCTGTCTCATTTACAGATGACCTCGCGGTGGTGCTTCCTGCAATCAAAATGCCCGAGCTTCATAAAAAGTATGCGGATTGCCAGCCTTTAGAAACAGATAACTTGAGCTCAAAAGACTTTTTAATCTCAAAAGAGGAAGTAAAAGAAATGCTGAAAAAAGGCGGTTTTTTGGATTAGACGGATGGATCGAAGCGTTCACGGGGAATATGCGAACTGATGACAAGCATGGCATGCGTCTGCAGGCGATGCTTTCGTTCGCTCCTCCAAAACAGGACAAGCCGGGCGAAAAATCACCCAGCCAGCCGCTTTGTCAATGTTCAAGTGTTAATCCTTCGATATGTTCTTCGACTTTTTTTGTGCGTTCCATTACTTTTTCCGTGTAAGAGTAATCCCCGTAGCAATAAGGATAGCGGAAATTGTTTGTATCCCCGCCGCAATTGTACAGGTCGGGGTTCTTTTTGACTTGTTCTTCGGAAAATGCCTTTGCCAGCTTCTCAGAGTGCTTTCCGCCGTGTTTTGAGACATAGTCGATATAACCGGCCCCCATATTATAGCTTTGGATAATCGTTTCAATATCGACGCCTTTTTTCTGTCCCTTTTGATACATTACTGTAAAATGGCGCACACCCTGCTTAATGCTTGCTTTTGGATCGTCAATCTCATTTCGCTTCATGCCGAGAGATTCCGACGACTGCATCGGATCACCGCCTCTGCCTTTTGACTCTTGATACATCATGCCCAATAAAAGACCGGTGTATTGTGAAAGACCCTGTTTATCGAGTTCTTCTTCAACAAGAGGCTTGTAATCTTTTAATCTCTCAAGAATATTAGATTCAGTGTCAAGAGGAAGCCATTTTAATTGTTCCAGACCGGAGATGGCAAAGAAAATGATCAATGGAACAAACACAAAAAATGACAAACAGCCAGCTCCGGCTAAACATCCTGATTTCTTTTTCTTCAATGGTTTCACCTCTGTAGCGCCCTGATGCAAAACAGTATACAGTCTCATTTATTATGACATATCTCTACAAGAAGACCAAGCGATATACCATTCTAGCGCGGATCGCGATCAAAGCCGAATGTGACGTCCGGAAGAGAACGGATCCTGAACAAAAAGTATATAAAACCGGCAATCAGCCAGCCGGCTCCAATTATTAGCGCATTTTTGCTGATGCTAAGCAGCAGCCAGCCGCAGAAAGAGGCCCCTAAAAAGGGCATAACCAAATAACGAAGCGTTTTTAAAAAGCCTTTTTCCTGCCTCCGAATGTAGTAATGGCCGATGACAGACAAATGGACAAAAATAAATCCGATCAGCGCGCCGAAACTGATGAATGAATAGATGACCTCTAATTCCCCGATCATGGCCGTCAAAGAAATCAGCCCGATGAACAAAATATTAAATACCGGCGTCTTTAAAGTCGGATGCACGTAGCCGAAAAAGCGTTTCGGAAGAGAGCTGTCACGCCCCATTGCATACAAAAGCCGCGAAGCGCTCGCATGCGAAGAGAGCGAGGATGAAATGACTGCGACCATCGTTCCCGCCAGAAAGAAGGACTTTAAAAAAGCGCCTCCCGTATATAGGGCTATTTCCAGCGATGCCGAATCGGCATGCCGGAAGTTATCATAGGACGGATAGATTTGCTGCATCAAATAAGAAATCGCCGTGAACAGCGTTCCGCCGATCGCTACTGTTAGAAAGATGGCTAACGGAATGTTTTTCTTCGGGTTGACCGTTTCTTCAGACATTGTAGAGATCGCATCAAAACCGAGAAACGAAAAACACAAAATCGTCGCCCCTGACACAATCAGGGAAGGTTCGATATCAGAATGGAAAAACGGATCGGCAGAAATCAGCTCGCCCGTCCCGAGGCCGCCTGCCAGCCCGGCGATCATAAATCCGGCAAAAGTCAGGGCGACGATCACTTGAAAAGCGACGAACAGCCCTGTAATATTTGCCGTTAGTCTGATGCCTAAAACATTGACGACAGTGATGGATAGAGCGAGCAGAACGACCCAAAAACCATGCGGCACTTCTGGAAAAGCCGCCGTTAAATAAGCGCTGCCGATCGCAAAGTTGACCATCGGCAAAAACAAATAGTCCAGCATGATCGTCCAGCCGGCTAAAAATCCCGCATGCGGATGAATGCTTTCATATGCATAAGTATAAACCGATCCCGCTTTAGGGTAAGCTTTGACCATGCTGCCGTAGCTCAAAGCGGTCAAAAGGAGGGCGGCAACAGTGAATACGTATGCCGCCGGAACGTGTCCCTTTGTCAGCTGTGCGACAACTCCGTAGGAATCAAATACGACGAGCGGGTCCATATAAGCAAGGCCGATCACAACGAGCGGGCCGAGTGTAAGGCTTCGTTTAAGCGCAGTTTCGTTTTTCAATGACTTCTAAATCCCCTTATGTAAAAAATACAGAAATTAAGACATATTTTATCTGTTTTTTTGTGCTTGAGCAAGCGTATGAAAACCTCTTTTTTCGCATAAAAATAACAAATGTTGCAAACCCTTTGAAAAAAGGCAAGGAGTATGAAGATATGGATATATTGAGAGGCTATGTTGAAGCCGTCAAAAGAAATATGGAAACGATGAATGCATCTGATTATGATGGAAAAGAAGAGGATTTAAGAAGACAGCAGGAAGAGCTCGAACGCTATGAACAACAGTTAAAAGAGAAAAGCGCTTCGGCCGAAAGCTTTGATCAGGTAGTCAATGCCGCTGTAGATTGCGCGGCCGGCGACATTTCCTATTCACAGCTTGAACAAATGTTTCAACCATAGGCAACTGGCGTCCAGGATCATCGGACGCTTTTTTTCGCTTTCAGAAAATTGCCGGACTCTTCGAATGACAGGTCATTCTGAATCTTTAGAGCATACCGACACATAAAAATATTTGTATACATGAAGAGGATGGTAAAATATAGTTTAAAAGGGGAGGGGCAACTTTGAAAAACCATATTTGCACGACGTGCGGCGTTCAATATAACGCTGCTTCGAAAGAGCCGGCAGAATGCATTATTTGCAATGAAGAAAGACAGTATGTCAGTTTATCAGGGCAAACCTGGACAACACTGGAAGAAATGAAGCAAAGCGGGAGGTTTCAAAACGAGATCACCTTTGTAGAGGAGCGCCTATACAGTTTGACGACAACACCCGAATTCGGCATCGGTCAATCGGCGTACCTGATTCAGGAGCCCGGCTTTAACTTGCTGTGGGATTGTATTACATACCTGGATCAGCGTACGACTGAGAACATCGAGCAGATGGGCGGAATCCAGGCGATTGCTTTATCACATCCGCATTATTATTCTGCACAGGCGGAATGGGCTGAAATGTTTGATGCTCCGATCTATATTCATGAAGATGACAAACAATGGGTGCAGCGGCCGAGCAGCCGGATTGTTTTTTGGTCCGGCGAAACTCTCAAGCTATCAAGCGGGTTGACCTTGCACAGGCTTGGCGGCCATTTTAAAGGGGGAGCGGTCTGCCATTGGGCAAACGGGAACGCAGGCAAGGGAATCCTCCTTTCAGGAGACATTATCCAAGTTGTTCAAGATCGCAGGTGGGTGAGTTTTATGTACAGCTATCCGAATTTGATTCCTCTTCCCGCCGGCAAAGTGCAGCAAATGGCTGATCAAATAAAGGATGTTCCATTCAACAGGCTGTACAACGCTTTTCGCCGCTCAGTTGAAAAAAACGCCGGAGAATGTGTGCAGAGGTCTGCTGCAAGATATGTAGAAGCGCTTCAAGGAACGCTGTTTTCGACTTGATCCGTTAAAACTTTTCAACCGGTATGTTTTGGTATATGATAT
This sequence comes from Bacillus sp. FSL R7-0646, assembly GCF_037969865.1. Lineage (NCBI taxonomy): Bacteria > Bacillati > Bacillota > Bacilli > Caryophanales > Bacillaceae > Bacillus > Bacillus sp. FSL R7-0646. The sequence goes on along the minus strand of NZ_CP150217.1, from coordinate 2,134,879 downwards.
GGAGGTAAAAGTCGCGCGGAAAAGGTGAAAAGCATGAGTGAGCACAATCAAGAAACAACAGAAAAACAGGTGCGGGCCGAGTTAGATGAAGAAACTTTATTTCTCGTTTCACAGACGTTTAAAGCGCTCTCTGACCCAACGAGAATCAAAATTCTTCACCTGCTCTCACAAGGCGAGCATTCGGTTAATGAAATAGCAGAGAAGCTGAGTCTCCTGCAGTCAACCGTTTCTCACCAGCTCAGGTTTTTAAAAAACCTTCGTCTCGTCAAATCAAGAAGGGCAGGGACTTCCATTTTTTATTCTCCGGAAGACCAGCATGTCCTCGATGTACTTCAGCAGATGATCGATCATACACAACATGACTAAAGTTTAAAAGGCAAACTCAATTTCCCGAGTTTGCCTTTTTAAGCTGAGCGCTTTTCTTCGGTTCTGCCTTTTTTTAAAACAAAAAAAGAGAAACCGACATAATAAACGGCCAGTACAAAAAAACCGATCATCGTCGCCGGGTCCTGCGCAAAAAGGGCGCCGTAAGCTGCCGAACCCCCGTCTGAAACCGCAGTCTGCAGCTGGCCGATCTCGGCGATCCGGTACAGAAACCGGTATAAAAATAAAAAGAGTACGATCAATTCAACCCATAAATGCGTTCTGAAATAAAGGACTCCGCCCCGATTTTCGATCGACACATGCTTCAGCGCATAGACGGTCAAGATGAGTCCGAGCGCGATCCCAATCAGATCATAAAAGTATGATAAAGGGTGAAGTGCGCTCATCGTCAGCAGAAAAACGAAAATTCCCGAAAAAAGGATGATCCGGAACAACATGCGTGCCGGCTTTAAAGGCTGATAACCGACCGACCGTTTGAACTTGATATAGACGATGGACACAATGATGAAAAACTGCAAAAAATAAAATATGATGTTTTTAAAACCTCCTTTTTTAAGGAGTATATGTCCAAACTGTACAAATCGTAACCTGAAAAGTGGTTTTCTAGATAAATGGGTGATGAGATCCTCTTTTTTGTCATGATATCCCAGAATGGTGTGTGCTATGGAATGAAAATAGCAGAAAAAAAGAGGCTGCACAAGATGAATGTGAGGGATCTGCAGTGAAAATTGACCGGCTTTTGGCCATTGTGATTTTATTGATTAATAAACGCCAAGTGCAGGCAAAGGAGCTTGCCGGCATGTTCGAAGTCTCTGTCAGAACGATTTATCGGGATATTGAGGCGATCAACCAGGCGGGCATTCCGATTGTCACCTCACAGGGAGCAGGAGGCGGGATCAGCATCATGGAGCGGTTTCGGCTCGAAAATAAGCTGCTGTCAGCAGACGAACTGGCGGCCATTACGACGGCTTTGGAAAGCGTTTCCTCGACGTACGAAGTGCTCCATCACGGGTCTGCACTTGAAAAAATCCGGTTTCTCGTTTCGGAAGAAGAAATGCCGGAATTCCGCAAGAAAACGGAAAAATGGTTTGTTGACATCTCTTCCTGGGGAGAAAGTCCTGTCATCAAAGAAAAGATCCGCTTGCTGGATGAAGCGTCAGACAGCACGCGGGCGGTCTCCTTTAATTATGTGGACAGAGAGGGGCAGACCGGAAAAAGGAAAGCGGAGCCGCATACCCTCGTCCTAAAGGGAAGGCACTGGTATTTGTATGCTTTCTGCCTGAAGAGACAGGCGTTTCGCTTCTTTAAACTGTTGCGGATGAAAGACGTGCGGATGCTTGAAGAAAAGTTTGAAAGAAAGGAAGTCGATCTGTCTTCACTTCCTTGGGAGACATCGTGGTACAAACCGGACAATATGACCGAGGTGACCCTTCTCATTAAGCCGTCGGGAGAGTCTTTGGCAAGAGAATGGTTCGGCTCAGAAGCTCTCACTTATGAAAACGGACAATGCGTGGCAACCATTTCTTATCCGGAAGATCAATGGCTGTACGGATTTCTGCTCCAATTTGGAACCCATATCGAAGTTCTCGATCCTCCTCGCATCCGTCAAAAAATAAAAGACTTGGCAAAACAAATTGTACATTTATACGAAACCTGACACGATGCTGTCAGGTTTCTTTTTGTATGATGAAGAAAAAGGAGGAATGAAACATGGAACATTATTTTTGCCAAAGCTGCGGCATGCCGATGACAAGCGAACTTTTCGGCACAGAAAAAGACGGGGGGAACAGTCGTGACTACTGCATTTACTGCTATGAAAACGGAGCTTATACTCATCCAGATGCGACATTGAAAGATATGATCGAAATCTGTGTGCCTTATATAAAAGAAGAGGGAAAAACCGAGGCCGAAGCGAGAGCGCTTTTGTCGCGGACACTCCCTTATTTAAAACGATGGGCGGCGGCGCAAACGGAAGGCGGGCAGGGAAGATGAGCTTTTCTCATTTCGAAAAACAGAAGGCAAAGTTATTCAGCGGGGTATCCACCGTAACAAGCAACCAAAATGAAGCAACCGAAAAAGGTAAAATTCCTTCCATGTGGAGTTTATACCGTGAAAGATTTCCGCATAAGGAACGCCAGGACATGAAGAGAGATACGATTGCGCTTTATTCAGATTATGAGTCGGAAGAATATGGGGCGTATACATTTTCAATCGGTACGTTCGCTGATCAGCATGAAAAAGCGGCCAATGTGATTTCGCTCCCTGCATCCGAATATGCCGTTTTTGTTTCAAGGCGGGGGAGGATCGAAGAGGTCGTGTTTGAGACTTGGCAGGAGATTTGGACATGGGCTGAGAAAAATCTCCGTACATATACCGGAGATTATGAAGTTTATGGTGAACAAGCAGTGAATCCCGAAAATGCTCAAGTTGCCATTTATATTGCTGTCGATCGAAAAAAATAAAGCTTGTAAAACTAATGCTGTTAGTTTTAAAATGGAAACTAACGGTATTAGTTTTTTATTTTGATGGAAGAGGTGGAAGTTATGAGGATGACCCGATTTGAATCTGTTTACCAGCTGACTTTTTTTCCGCACATATTTCCTGTCAACTGTTATTTAGCCGATGAAGAAGACGGTCTAACATTAATTGATACAGGGATTCCGATCAGCAAAACCGGGATTTTAAAGGCTGCGGATCACCTCCGCAAGCCGATTAAGCGGATTTTGCTGACCCATGCCCACAGCGACCATGTCGGTTCGCTTGACGCGCTGTACCACAGCCTTCCGGGTGTGAAGGTGTCAATATCTGAACGGGATGCACGTCTGTTAAAAGGCGATACAAAGATGCTGGAAGGGGAGCGCGGAATAATCAAAGGAGGCGTTCCGAAAAACATCAAGACAAATCCTGATATCTTTTTAAAGGAAGGAGACAGAATCGGTTCATTGCTGACTGTTTCATCACCCGGGCATACGCCTGGCAGCATTTCGTTTTTTGATGAAAGAAGCGGCCTTCTCATAGTCGGTGATGCGTACCATACGCGAAGCGGCATGACGGTATCGGGGCATTTAAAGCTTTCATTTCCTTTTCCGGCTTTGGCCACATGGGACAAAGAAATCGCTTTAGAAAGCGCACAAAAGCTGTTAGATTTAAAACCAAAGGCGCTTGCCGCCGGCCACGGCGATCTTGTCCATGATCCGGCTCAAGCGATGAAAAAAGCGGTAAACGAAGCATACATCAAATTAAACAGGAAAGGATGAAGGAATCTTGTCTCCGCGAATCGGTTTGAATAAAGACGCAGTATTGGAAGCTGCTGCAGCTCTGGCTGATGAGGAAGGCATTCATGAAGTGACGCTTGCTTCACTTTCCAAAAGGCTGAATGTCAAATCTCCGTCTCTGTACAATCATATAAAAGGATTGAACGACTTACGGAAGGAACTCGCACTTTACGGCTTGACGATTCTTTATGAAAACATGGCTTCGGCTATCCAGAGAGCCGAAGAGGATCAGGCTGTCAGCCAAATGGCTCATGCCTATCTCGCTTTTGCCAAAAACAGACCGGGGCTTTATGAAGCAACTTTTATTGCAATGCCCGATGAAGATGGACGGCTTGACGAGGCTGGAGACAGAGTCCTCGCCTTGGTGCTTTCCGTTCTGAAAGACTATCATTTAGATGATGAAGCCGCGATTCATGCGGTCAGAGGCTTGAGAAGCATCCTGCATGGATTTGCCGCACTCAGGCAACACGATGCGTTCGGTCTTCCTTATGATGTAGAAGAAAGTCTTGATCTGACAATCCGCGTCTTCTTAAAAGGCATTGCTGTCTATCAGACCGAATAAACAAGAGGATTTTTCTTAATTGTTTACATTTTTTCGAAAATTTAGTATGATTGTCGTATGGCTCTTCCATTTTTTGAGTCATAGGTATGAGAAGGCTTAACCAGCCACTAATTGCCTTGGCCTAACAGCCGAGGATTTTTTTATGTCGGCAAAGAGAGACTTGATATGCAAAAATTGGTTCACACATCGTGTGTTCCATGTTATGCTATCATTGTGAATATATTCACAAAAGGGTGTGCACAATGAAAAAAACTCCAATTTATGTAGAAATATCCATCCAGGCAGAAATGGAGCGGCTATGGCGCTATACCCAAGACCCAACCCTCCATCGGCAATGGGACTTGCGATTTACGGACATTACCTATTTAAAGCGCAGACCGGGTGAACCTCAGAGGTTCTTATACGAAACGAGAATCGGCTTCGGCTTAAAAATCTCCGGCACCGGGGAGTCTGCCGGAAACGTATTTCAAGATACTGGAGACAGAGTCTCGTCACTCAAGTTCGCTACAAACCACCCGCTTTCTGTCATTCGCGAAGGAAGAGGATATTGGAAATACAGCGAGAGCGAAACCGGAATCACGTTTATGACACAATACGATTATGACACCCGTTACGGTAGGCTGGGCCGGCTTGCAGATATGGCATTCAGGCCGCTCCTCGGCTGGGCGACGGCCTGGAGTTTTGATGCACTGAAGATTTGGCTTGAAAAAGGGCTCCATCCAAGGCTGCTTTTTCAAAAAACATTGGTCTATTGGCTCGTTTGTCTGCTGTTTTCTTTCGTCTGGATTTACCAAGGGCTTGTTCCAAAGCTCATCATGGCTCACCCTGGGGAAATCAGCATGCTTTCGGCTTTTACGGGCGGCCGTTTCCATCCCGAAACGCTCCTGAGGCTTATCGGTTTAGCCGAGGTGATGGTCGGCGTGTTATGGCTTTATCCTGTTCGGAAAAGGAAGTGGTTTCTTCTGCATATCGTCCTGCTTGTGCTGCTTTCTGCCTCCGCGGGAATGGCTGATATCGCATCTTTTGCCGAACCTTTTAACCCGGTCGTGCTCAATGCCGCACTTATCATCTTGTCCGTTATCGGCTATGTGAGCGCTTGCGGCATTCCAAACGCGGGAAATACGATCAGAAAGAGGCGTTGATTTGATTTCGATGTATGAACGGGTGATCGAGGATTTTCACCTTCTCCACCCAAAACTCAAGGAGCGGTATCAGCTCACTCAAGAAAACGTGTTCAAAGGAAAAGGAGTGATGACGGAAATTTCCGGCGGTTCATACTGGGTCAGACTGTTGTTCAAAGCGGGAACGGTCTTCCGCTGTTTTTTTCCCGAAAGGGGGAGGAACGTTCCGTTCACGATTGAAAATCACATTCGGCTGACGAAAAATGATACACCGGCAGCCGTTTGGAACAGGACTTTCTTTTTTCAGGATAAACAAAGGCATTTCGATGCTGTCATGATCTATGATAAAAGCCGTGTTGAAATCATCGACTATTTCGGGCATCCGCCAATCTTAATCTCAAGCCTGCGGTTTAAGGCGGAGGCCGACGGCTCATTATCGATTACTTCTGTCAGACAATGGCTGCCTTTATTCAGAAAAAAGCTGCCCCTTCCAAAGTGCTTATACGGTATTTCCAGCGTGAATGAATCGTATGACGAAGAAAAAGGCTGTTTTACAATTGACGTTCATGTGAAAAACCCGCTGTTCGGAACGCTGTTTGCCTACAGAGGAACGTTTAACAGGGAGGAGGAGACGGCATGAAAGCCCGCCGTTTTTTTGTAAGCGTTCTTTGCTACGCGGTTTTTTTCATCGGCAAAGCGCCGGATATCCCGGCGGCAGAGGCGCTTCTTTTATTATCAATGCTGTTTTTTGTTCCGGCTGCGCTCGATCTCATTCAGCATGAAAATGGGATGTTTCGGCTGATCAGCGTCTGTTTTCCTTATGCGGCTTGTTCGGCATCGCTATCACTGCTGTTCCATTCCCCGCTTTTTTCATTGGTTTGGCTATGCTATACGGGGATGATCGCCTTATACGGGGCACTTCGCCTCTGGGAGAGAGAAGGAAGGAGCCTTGAAGAGGCATCGATTGACAGCGGCCTGCTTTACCTTCCTTTTGGAGGGGGGTGGCTTTTTGCTTATACGCTGAATCTCCAGGTCATGGATTTCAGCCCGCTGATTGTGCTGCTGACAGCGGTACATTTTCATTATTCTGCATTTCTCATTCCGATTTTTAATGGAATGCTCGGAAGGAAGCTGAAAAAGAAAGGCCTCCTTTATGCGGCGGTGACATGGCTCATCATGCTGTCTCCGCTGTTCATTGCCATCGGCATATCGTTTTCGAAAACCATTGATGTCATCGCTGTTGCGCTGTATTTGTCGGCCCTATACGGAAGCGGCTTTCTCGCCTCGATTACGGCCTTCAAAAACAGCGCGGCTCGCCGCTTTGTTATCTTTTCGTCTTTTACATTAATGATCACCATTGCTTTTTCACTCATTTACTCTTACGGCGTTTTTCGCGGCCGGACGACTTTTACAATCCAGGAAATGATTTGGATTCACGGGCTTGTCAACGCCTTTGGCGTCATCATTCCAGCGCTGACCGGCTGGCGCCTTGAATCCCCTGGGCCGGGCTGTGAAAGGAGGCAAGGCGAAACGATGAGCAACATTTACGGCACTTGGAAGATCGGAGCCGATTTTTTACACAGACACCGATTACAAACCGATTCGTCTTACCAAGGTCTTGCCGATGATATGAGCGCATTTCAGAGCAAAGGATTTCAGCCTGAGAAGGTTTCTCCTCTTATTCTCGATTTCTATGAGCATACTGCCGATTATTCGTTAACAGCGGAGATCTCCTGGCGTCCATGGTTTAAACCGCTCGCGCACATGTACCAGCTGATTTCAAGAAAGACAGGACAAATTCATTTGGGGACTAAGACCGGACGGCAAACGATGGACGGAGAGATTATCGGTGTTGATTCAGCCAGAGACGGAAGGAAGAATGTGCGCGCCTGGATCAGAACGAACGAGGTAGGCGAGACTGTGTTTGTGGCGCTTTATTCTGCTCATACCCACGATCACATCACATATATGAATATCGCGCTGCCATTGCCGTTTTCCAATATGACAGGCATTTTAAAGCCGAAAGCAGAGGACGGCTGCCTGATTTTGACGAGCAGTGATAAACGATCTGACCGTGGGGATGAAGGCATCTTCCTTTCGACCGGAACAGGAACGTTTAAACTGCCGCTCGCCGAACGCTTTATCATTAAAGAGCAGGGACGAAAGAGGCTCTGCGCCCATCACCGCATGTGGCTGTTCGGCATACGGTTTCTCGACATTCAATATCATATTGAAAAAAAGGATTCTGCCGTGAAAAGGGCGAAAATAGCAAATGAAAGCTAGGCAAAAATCGAATCGAACTGGAGGGTCTTTATGCTAAAAAACGTTTTGCTTGAACAGTTTAAAGCATGCTATAACGAAACGACTTGGTTTGTTTGTTTTCAAACGGCTGCCGCTGATCTCACGGAAAGCCAGGCAAGGCAAAAAGGGGAAGGTTCGGAAAATTCGATTTTAGAAATTGCCAACCATTTGATTTTTTACAACGAGCGCTATTTAAAGCGGTTTAAAGGAATTCCCGTTCCGGCTTTTGATTATACGATCGATGATACGTTTGTAAACAAAAGCGGACTTGGCTGGAAAGAAAGCCGGCAGGAACTGAATACGATCTATGCCGAATGGATCGATGCGCTTTCGGAATGCGAAGAGGAGATGCTGAAACAACCGGCTCAGCACGATCCGCATTCTACCTGGGCGGAGATTTTGTCCTGCCTCATTCTTCATAATGTTTATCATTTGGGGCAAATCGTCCATATGAGAAAGCAGCTGAAAATCTGGGATGCTTCAAAAGGCGTGAATTAACGGAGTTACAAGTAAGATTGCGGCTTAAGGCGGTCACCTCTTCAAGCCGTAATCTTGCCTGAGGTCAAGCTTCGATTTTTGCTTTTAGGTGGTAATAGGCATCTTTCAGCCAGGGATGGACAACTTTCAGTTTATCTTTTTGTTTCCACAAATGCTGAATATAAACAAACGCCCCGTGCTCCAGAGAAATTTCAAGCGCTTCATGAAGCTCCTGGATGTAAGGCGGAGTCCCCGTCTGATCCCATTCTATTTTGTCCGCTGAAAACAGGACAAGGTCGAGCTGGGAAGGATTTTTTTAAGCGTCGTATGGCATTCTATTGCATTTAAAATATCTTCATCCGCCACCTGAAACAGGTCCCGCGCCATCACTTTCGACAGCTTTTGATGGATGATCATCGGGAATATCCGTTCTTCGGGCAGAATATCAATACCGAGCGCTTCAGCAGCCGCAATTCTTTTTTCATTAGGGATGACACCCCTGATGTCGTGCATCATACCGGCTATACCAGCTTTTTGTGCAGGAACATGAAAACGATTTGCCAATCTTTCTGCCGCTTGTTTCACCCTTATCGAATGTTCGGCTGTTTTTTCGTGGTTATGGCGTCTCAAAAATTCAAGGGCATCTGAACATACATCGCCTGTGCAGCGAACTTCCATCTCTATTCCTTCAATATTCATCAGCGATTCTCCTTTTTGGTGTTGTTTCATGATAAACAAAACACATTTGTTATCTGATTTCACCTTATCATAATATTGACAAATCCTGAAATAAACTATTAAAATATTTTGTTAACCGGAAAATAAAAAGAAGGGACTGTCCATTGACTATGTCTGAACTGACAAAACAGCTGATCTATGATATGTATGTTAAACTCCTGCACCTGAACGAACAAAAAGCGGATACAGATCTCAAGGCATTTTTAAAGCAGGCGGCAGAATCTGATGTTAAACGGCTCCCGGGGAATATGACTACCATCCATGTCATCAGCTGTATCGGTCATGATGAACCGATCAACAACACCGGCATCGCAAAAAAAATGAATTTATCAAAAGCAAATATTACAAAAATCAGTTCAAAGCTGTTAAAAGAAGGCCTCATCAAACGGTTTCAATTGACGGACAACAAAAAAGAGATATACTTCAGGCTGACGCCCAGCGGAAAACAAGTGTTTGAGCTTCATGAAAAGCTCCATCAGCAAAAAGCGGATCAGTTTAGCAGATTTCTCGATTCGTTTTCAACAGCAGAACAGGGAGCGATTTTGAAATTCCTTCAAGGGCTGACGTTTATGACAGAAACGGATAAGAAGCATTAATTCAATCTAACAATAATATTATTATGTAAACTTAAAAATCTATGGCTGAGAGAAGAAAATCGATTGACAAGAAATACTTTCCATATTATAGTTAAACCATCAAGTTAGTTATTTGAATAACTAAGAGGTGAACCGAATGGCAAGGCCAAATGTGACATCAAAAGAAACGTTGATTGAGGCGGCTAAGCGCCGCATTGCCGAACATGGCCTGGACAAACTGACGCTAAAGGCGGTCGCTGAAGAAGCAAAGGTCACACAGGGAACTGTTTACTATCATTTTCGGACAAAAGAGCAGCTTGTTTTTGAAGTGGTCCGCGACCTATGCCGCGCGTCGTGGGAGCGATTGAAAGCAAATGAAAAGCCCGCTGCCGAAAGGATAAAAGACGGATTGTCTTCCGCGAAATCAAGAACACTGAAGGATGCGTATTATCATCAGCTTTTTTTAGAATTGGCCGTTTTAGGGTTTCGAAATGAAAAGATAAAAGAACAGCTCGGCGAACTTCTCGAAGAGGAAAATGCGGTGTTGGCAGAACAGCTTTCCGACCTGTGGAAGCGTTCTCCTGTTGACGGGGTTTCTTTCAGCACGTGGGGCATTCTTTTAAACGCACTAATCGACGGTCTTGCACTTCAGTCGCTTATGTCTCCGGGATTTTCCCCTGAAAAAATCTACAGGGAATTAGAAGCTGTGCTGCAGATGCTGACGGAAACCGCTGTTAAACAGCATGGAGGGGAGTAAAAAGGGATGGGTAAGTTGACTGAAAAGCTGGGTTTGGCTCTTGTTTTTTCAATCGTTGTCTGGCTTGGCGCCACCGTATTTTTTATGCTGTTCGGCAGTGCGGTTCTTACAGAACCCGGCCAAGATGGTTTTATGCTCCGCTTTTTGCTTCTTGAAGCCGGAACTTTTGCCCTTTTATATGCCGTGATGCTCGTTTATCGGCGGGTTGACAAAACGAGGTTTGCGGCGGTTAAGCTTGGCATTGTGGGGTCGGCTGTCGGTTTGTTTCTCGACGCTTTTTCTTTATGGAATCATTCGCTGATCTTCCCGGCGCTTTCAGATGGCCAGATGATTGGGTTTGCGGTTTGGATGGTCTTCGCGTATGCCATGTATTTGACGATACCGCTCATCCTTGAAAAAAGAAGGTCTGCAGTTTAAATATTTTTATGTAAGATTCGCCCGCTTATTGCAAAAACGGGCGAACGGTCTTTAGTCTTGCGGCACCGATTGTTCTGCGTTGATGTACCCTGCACCGTAAACATTTGGATCGCGATCTTTCCATAAATCGGTACCGTCCATTAGCAGCTGTTTGACTTCATCAGGTTCTGTGCCCGGGGCTTGCTGAAGGATAAGTGCGGCAATTCCTGCGCAGATCGGCGTAGCCATCGAGGTTCCGGACAATGTCATATATTTTGTGCCGACTCTGTTTGTTTTTTGCAGCTTATCGAGAAAAGATCCGGGTGAACGAAGCGACGTAATATTTGTGCCCGGTACCAGCAAGTCCGGTTTGACTTGACCATAGATTGTCGGCCCTCTGCTTGAATAAGAGGCGACATCGTCATCCTCCCGGCTGACTGTATCCCTGTCATCCAAGGCTCCGACTGTAATAATCTTGCTGCTGACACCCGGGCTGGCAATCGTTTGCGCATCAGGACCGGAGTTGCCGGCTGCCGCACATACAACAATGCCTGCGTCCCATGCTGCATGAACAGCTTTAACGACTGGATCTTCTTCTTCATTCTCGTAGCGCAAGGCTTCTGCACCCAATGACATTGAAATAATGTCGATCGGATCATCAGGATTTTCCTTATTGAATTGAATGCACCAATCTACGCCTTGAATGACGGTTTCGAGCGATCCGGATCCCATTTTGTCCAATACTTTTACACCGACAAGTTCTGCTTCAGGAGCAGGTCCGCGGTACTGACCCGATGAGGCCGCTCCGTTTCCGCAAGCATCACCGGCGCAGTGTGTGCCGTGCCCATTGTCATCATAGGGTTCTGTTCTCTGGTTGATAAAGTCTTGAAAAGCCCTGATCCTGCCTTCAAGATCTTCGTGAGGGTATACGCCCGTATCAATGACAGCGACTGTCACTCCTTTGCCTGTCAGCGTCTGATTGTTTCTGACCACTTCTTTGGCATGGCTTGATTCAACCGCTACGTCGAGGAGCGCTTTTACTTTGCGATTTAAATAAATTTTGCGAATGTCGCCGCACTCAGATAGAAGCGATTGCAAAGAAGAAGGGGTGACTTCAGCGCTGCAGCAGCTAACGTTGGAGAAGCGATGCTTGATTTTGTTTCTTCTTTTGCTGCCGATCATTTCATTGACTAATTGATAGCCTTTATGCTGACAGTCTTTTTCAAATTCAATAATGACTGGTATTTTTTTGTTTTTCATTAATATTTTTTCGAAAAAACCGTGTAAAAAGCAAGGCGTCCATTTAAAAGGTTTATAGAGTTTCAGCACGCTTTCTCTCAGCGGCCGGTCCAGCTTATGGGCGTTGGACCTTACCATTTGAACCATGTAGGAACCGAACATTCTAGCTCCACCTCATCTCTTATAGTTTATTCTTCCTCTTAATCTATGAATGAGAGGCGGTTCCCGTAAAGTTGGCTGTCCTAAAACGGCGGCAAAAAAGGCCTGTTTACTACTCGATTCTATAAAATGCAGCGGAAGTCCAGGGTTTAAACGAATCAAAATACATGATATTCTAGTCATGTCAATATCACCCTTTAGAAAGCGGCCAAAGGAGCTGAGTTCATGGCAACAATCGAAGATTTTTTAAAGCTTGATATTCGGGTTGGAACAGTTTTAAAAGCAGAAGAGTTTCCGGAAGCGAAGGTACCGGCCATTAAGCTTGAAATCGATTTTGGCGGAGAGATTGGCGTCAAGTGTTCGAGCGCTCAAATCACAAAGCGTTATACGCCTGAAAAGCTTGTAGGCCGGCAGGTGACGGCAGTCGTCAATTTTCCGCCGCGGCGGATTGCCGGGTTTAAATCGGAAGTTCTCGTTCTTGGAGGCGTACCGGAAAAAGGCGATGTTATATTGCTGGCCCCTGATCAAGAAGCGCCCAATGGAACGAAGATCAGCTGATACATAAAAGAGAGGCTCCCTCTAAATGAAGGAAGCCTCTCTTTTTTATTTCACCTTGAATTTTTTCGTCAATTCTCGCAGATCTTCCGCCATCTGCTCAAGCGTGGCAGAGGATGTACTGATTTCTTCCATTGAAGCCAGCTGTTCTTCCGCTGATGCAGCAATGTCCTGGATTCCAGCTGTACTTTCCCTTGATACATCGGCGATTTCCTGAACGGCACCGGAGACTTCCTGCGAGCCATTCGACAACTGTTCGACCGCCGCATTGAGCGTTTGCAGCTTGCCTGCGATCTCATTCGTCATGCCGCTGATTTCGTGAAAGCTCGACTCTGTTTTCTCGGTAATTTTAAGTCCGGACTGCACTTCATGGTTGACCGATTGAAACATGCTGAGAGAATGTTCGATTTCTTTGACGATTTCCTGAATCAACGCTTCGATTTCTTTTGCCGAGTCCGCTGACTGCGCGGCAAGCTTTCGAACTTCTTCGGCGACGACGGAAAATCCTCTGCCTGACTCGCCGGCGCGGGCTGCTTCAATCGCGGCGTTCAATGCCAATAGATTCGTTTGATCGGCAATTCCGTTAATGACCCTGAGAATTGATGTGATATCCTTCGATTTGCCTTCGAGGCCTTTGACGACGCTCTCAGCTTGTTTGACAGATTGGTCGATTGAACTCATCTGGCCGACCGTTTTCTGAACGAGTTCTCCTCCGGTTTCGGCGATTTCTGTCGATTTGATCGATGCTTCGGTGATTGATTCCGACACTTCGGTCATTTCGCTCAGATGATCATTCATCTGGCTGAGCTGCTGCGAGCTCGTTTCGACTTTTTCATTCTGGCTTTCAGCCCCGTTAGAGAACTGTTCGATCGCAGATGTAATATGTTCTGTCGCTTGGCTCGTCTGTTCTGCGCTTGCTGTCAGCTGCTCAGAAGAGGAGGCGACATTCTCAACCGATTCCTGAATGGTGCCGATCAGTGTGCGGAGCGATTCCGCCATGTCATTGAAGCTTTTGCCGAGCTGCCCGAATTCGTCATTTGAACGCACTTCGATTTGCTGTGTCAAATCGCCGCTGCTGATGTTCTTTGCAGATAGAACGAGCTGATTCAATGGTTTGCTAATCGCGCGGACAATAAAGAAAATGAGAACTCCGCCAAGCACCAAAGCCCCTGAAAAGACGATGAGAGCCATATAAAGGACGGGCTTTGTTGCGTTTGTTATCTCATCGGAAAACATCGTCCCGGCGATTTTCCAGCCTGTCAGTTTGTTTGTCGTAAAAGCCATTTGCTTGGCTTTTCCTTCAAAAGTATACTTGAATTCGCCTTTTCCTTTGCCGTAAACTTGATCAACCCAGCCGCCTTCACCTTCAGTTCCGGCTTTAATCGTCGGGTGGGCGATATATTTTTTGGACGCACTTGAGATAAAAGCAAAGCCGTCTTTTCCGACTTTGATATCGTTTGTCGCTTTAATCAGCTCGTCGATATTCAAGCTGAGCGCAGCGACGCCCGACCCGTCTTTATTTTGTTTGGCGATGGTAATGACCGTGTTGCCGGTAGCGGCAGATGTGTATGGATCGGTAACGATAATTTCGCCTTTTTTCTCAACCGCTTCTTTAAACCAGGGCCTTTCCGCCGGATTATAGCCGTCAGGCATTTTCGTATAAGGGTGCTGCACGTATACACCGTCTTCAGAGCCTGTGAAAACGGCTTCTACATCTTTGTTTTGCCTGGCGTATTGTTCAAACTTTTGTCTTAACGAAGTCTGGCCTTTTTCCTTGTATGTTTTTTCTTTGATCTCTTCACTGAAATATGTAACAGCATCCGCTTTTTTCTCAATGTTTTGATCGATCATTTCGTTTAATTGATCCACGCTGTTTCTTGCGCTTCTCATGATTTCATCTTCAATCGACCCGCCTGCCGTATAATAGGAAACACCTGAAAGGATTAAAACAGGGAGCGTTAAAATCAATAAAAATGAGACCGCTAATCTTTTTGAAAGAGATGGATGCTTGAACCATTCCAATATTTTTTTCATTAGCCAAAACTCCTTTTTCTAGGTTACGAGAATAATATCGGACAATTTTCACACTTTTGCATTAAATTTAAAAATTTTGGCTTCAAAACAAAATCCTCAACAAAGGCGAAAGTATCTGTATTGACGGAAAATGGGCTGGAGAACTGTTGACAAAGTTTCCCTCCGTTTATATACTTATCGGTAAATACAGTGAAAGGAATAGGTATAGGGGACATGAAGCAGTAATCTTATTTTCCATCGTTTTTTTAATATGAAAAAACGGAAACTTGGAGAATAGGATGAGTATGCCCTTTTATACCTTGCATCATTTTCTGACTTTGCATGTTTTTTGTCGTGCAATGGAATGGGATCGGTTTATACCGCTTTCACGATGCATATTTTGGCATGATATCCTCTCCGGGTTTCCGCGAGAGGTTTTTTGTTGTCAGCCAAAAAAAAACAGAGGTGAACGGTATGACGATTTTAATGAAAATAAGAGGCTTGGAAAAAAGCTTTGGAGAGCAAACGATTTTAAAAAACATTGATTTTGACATTTCCAATCATGAGCGGATTGGTTTGGTCGGATGCAATGGAGCGGGGAAAACAACGCTTGCAAATATATTGAGCGGTCATGCAGAAGCCGACAAAGGCACTGTTCAAACAGACCGGACGCTCAAAATCGGCTATCTGCTCCAGTCGATTGAGTACTCTGTTCATGATTTCAACAGCATATTAACAGGCGACGAGGGCGGGAAATTATATCAGTTGACGAGCAGTCTTGGCTTATCAAAGGTTCAAAGCTGGAATTCCGAACGGCTCAGCCATTTGAGCGGGGGAGAAAAACTGAAGCTTGCACTGGCACACGTCTGGAAGACGATGCCTGATCTTCTCATCTTAGATGAACCGACCAATCACTTGGATTTAAAAGGGATCAGCTGGCTCCTTGAAGAACTGCAACAATATCAAGGGGCTGTATTGATTATTTCTCACGACCGTTATTTTCTGGATCAATCCGTCTCCAAAATACTTGAGCTGGAAGATGGGAATTTGCACACCTATCAAGGAAACTACAGTGCATACCGGCGGGAGAAAAAACGGTTATACGAAGCACGCCTGCACCAATACGAAGTCCAGCAGAAGCAAAAAGAAAGAATCGAGTCACAGATTGCCACTCTTCAAAATTGGTCGCAGAAAGCCCACCGCGACTCAACAAAACAGGGATCACAGTCAGAAAGAAGGCAGCTTGGTTTTAAAGAATACCACCGGGTAAAAGCCAAAAAGCTTGACAACCAAGTCAAATCAAAACTGAAACGCCTTGAACAGGAGCTTGAAAAAAACAAAGCTGAAAAGCCAAAGGAAGCAGCATCTGTCAATTTTCAGTTTTCATCAGGAGAAAAAAGGGGCAAGCGGATTATCGAAGCAAAAGATCTGACAAAAGCGTTTGACGGACGTACTTTATTCAAAGACAGCCATTTTTACGTCAAACACGGCGAGAGAATAGCGCTTATCGGAGACAACGGGTGCGGCAAAACGACCCTTGTCAAAATGATGTTGGATGCCGAACCTCCAACAGCCGGAACGCTATGGAAAAGCCGGTCTGTAAAGGCCGCATATTTAAGCCAGGATGTCAGTGATCTAAGGGTTGACCAAACAGTTGCTGAAGTGCTGAATTTGTCTGACAGAGCCGAAATCGCAAATGCGCGGACGATTTTGGCCAATATGGGGATCAAAGAAAACCGCTTTCATGATGAAATCGGGACGTTCAGTCTCGGGGAGCGGACCCGAATCAAACTGGCAGGCATGATTTTAAAAGATTATGATCTGCTGATTCTGGATGAACCGACCAACCACCTCGATTTGCCAAGCAGGGAGCAGCTTGAGCAGACATTGCTTGAGTTTCAGGGAACGATCATCATTGTGTCGCATGACCTGTACTTCACAGACAAATTGTGTGAGAAGCTCCTTGTATTTGAAAACGGTCGTATCACCCGCGTCGAAACCGGATTAAAAGATTATCGGAACAGACAGAAACAGCCCCATGCAAAAAGCGATGAAGAGGAGCGGCTGCGCATCGAAAATCGGATGACCGCCGTTCTTGGAGAGTTGGCCGGACTCACGCCTCAAGATCCGAAATATCATGAATTGGATCAGGAGTTTTCAGAGCTGGCCAAACGCAAACGGGCGTTTTTAGAAAAAGAATAAATGAACAGAACCATTTGTGTTTTTAACGCAGATGGTTCTTTTTTGTTTGACGTGGTTTAAATTACCACCAATTATAGCTGGCACCCAAGGTAATAATAGGATAAAAATGATGGACTTACTACAGCAATGAAAAAGGGTGATCAACATGTGGAAAACCATTGTTTCCTATTTTCCGGACTGGCTGGTCCTGATGCAGGCTTTTTTTGTCTTTTTTGTCCCGTTTGCCATATCAAAAGTATTTTTGTGGCTTCGCACGGCAGGGGATGAGTGAGTGGCATGAGATGGTGGAAAGCAAAAACGCGAAGAATGATACAGTCGTCCAACAAGCCGGAAAAACCTAAAAATGAAGTGCCGTCTGTGGAGTCAACTGGGTATTTTACCGGCGATTTTGATCACGACTTGAAACTGGCCAAAACGGCTATGGAGAATAACTCAGACGTTCATTTCCGCGAATTCAACTTAGGGCGCACCGGCATCCGCGCGGCGATTGTATTTGTCGAAATGCTTGCGGATCAAGACCTGATTGACAAGCATATTATGAAATCCCTTATGGATGATTTTTCCAAAGGATATAAAGTTGAACTTTCTTCATTAAGCAGCAATGTGACCGACTTAATTAAAAAGCAAATTTTATCAATTAGCGGCGTATCAGAGGTAAACCATGTCAACGAAGTGGTGCCCGAAGTGTTATCCGGTACGGCCATGCTGCTGATCGACGGTTCAGCGGAAGTTTTACTGCTGGGAACTGTTAAAAGAAATACAAGGAACATTGAAGAGCCCGTATCAGAATCTTTGGTAAGAGGCGCGCGCGTCGGCTTTACAGAAACGATCGGCACCAATACAGCCCTTTTGAGGCAGCACGGCAAAAATCAAAACTTGTCTATGGTTCAATTTCAAGTTGGGAAGCGAGCCGTCAAAAATCTTGTCGTCGCTTATATCAAAGACATTGCGGAACCAGGGCTGGTGGAAGAAGTCAAAAAAAGAATCGAAAAGATTGATATAGATGATGTCCTTGAATCAGGTTTTGTCGAACAGCTGATCGAAGACAATTATCTCAGTCCATTTCCGCAGGTGCAAAGCACTGAACGTCTTGACAGGGTGATGAGTGCGTTAATGGAGGGAAGAGTGGCCATTTTATTGGACGGAACACCTTTTGTTTTAATCGTTCCGGTTACATTCAGCATGCTCCTCCAATCGCCCGAGGATTATTATGAACGCTGGCTGCCGAGTTCCCTGATCCGCATCATGCGAATCGGCGCAGCCATGATCTCGCTGCTTGGACCCGCTCTATATATTTCCTTTATTTCGTTTCATCCCGGGCTGATTCCGAGTGAACTTGCGATTTCCATTACCGGAACGAGGGTAGGTGTGCCTTTTCCATCGCTGATTGAAGCGCTCATTATGGAAGTGGCAATTGAAATTTTGCGCGAGGCCGGCCTGCGGCTTCCAAAACCAATCGGTCCCGCGATGGGAATCGTCGGCGGTATCATCATCGGGGAGGCTGCCGTGCAGGCAGGCATCGTCAGCCCGATTATGGTCATCGTCGTTGCCGTCACCGCGATTTCTTCATTTGCGATTCCTCAATACAGCGCCGGCATTTCGCTGCGAATGCTGAGGTTTGTGGCGATGTTTTGCGCTGCTGTATTCGGTTTGTACGGGGTGATTATGTTTTTCCTCATGCTTGCCAGCCACGCGGTGAAGCTGAAAAGCTTTGGCGTTCCATATGCGAGCCCGGCCGTTCCTTATCGTTTGCGCGATTGGAAAGATTTCATCGTTCGCATGCCGATACAGATCATGAAAAAACGGCCGAAGCTGTTAAAAACAGACGATTCGTCACGCCAGTAGCATAGAAAGGAGGGCGATGCTCATGATGGTCAGGCACGAAGAGCGCATCACCACTTTACAAACAGCAGTTCTCATCACCAATTTCCTGCTTGGGACAGGGATCCTGACGCTCCCGCGAACGTCTGTTGACGCAGTGGGGACGCCTGATGTTTGGATTACGCTTGTATTAGCCGGCTTGGTCGCTCTGACGGCCGCAGTCATCATGGTAAAGCTCAACCACCAATATCCTGATAAAAGCTTTTATGAATACAGTCAGGACATCATTGGCAAATGGACCGGCAGCTTGATCAGCCTGTTTTTCGTTTGTTACCTATTGGCCCATTCCGGTTTTCAGGTCCGCTCAACGCTTGAAATCATCCGCTTTTTTTTACTGGAAGGAACCCCCCGCTGGGCAATTGCGATGGTTTTTTTGTGGGTGGGCTTATACTTGATCGTCGGCGGCTTAAGCGCGATCGCCCGCTTGTTTCAAATTGTTTTTCCTATCACAGTCATTCTTTTTTTACTGGTCGCTTTAATGAGTATCGGAATTTTTGATGTGGACAACTTGCGTCCTGTACTGGGAGAGGGAATAGGGCCTGTTTTAAAAGGAATAAAGGTGACCGCATTGTCTTTTTCAGGTATTGAAATCATTTTGATCCTGATGCCTTTCATGAATCAGCCACGCAAGGCCATTCATACGATTATGATCGGAATCGCCATCCCTCTGCTTTTCTATATGATCACCGTCGTTATGGTGATCGGCGCCCTGTCTATAGACGGGGTAGTTTCACGGACCTGGCCGACGATTGATTTGATGAGAAGCTTTGAAATACCTGGTCTGATATTTGAACGGTTTGAGTCTTTGCTGCTGGTCATCTGGATCATGCAGCTGTTCTGTACCTTTGTTATTTCTTTTTATGGTGCGGCATTAGGCCTGGCCCAGCTCTTTAAAACAAATATTCGGCCGATGATGTTTGCTTTGCTTCCGGTCATTTATCTGATTGCAATGATTCCGAAAAATATTAACGCGATGTTTGCATTTGGAGACTTTATTGGAAACAGCGGCGTTTATTTAGGCGGCTTGACTCCGCTCGTGCTGCTGGTGATTTCAAAAATAAGAAGGAGAAAACAGGGAATCAGCTGATGCTTGAAAAAGAAAGGGGGGTTCTCCATGATGGTGAGTCAGCAGGATAAAATTACCGTTTCACAAACCGGCATCGTCATTACGAATTTTCTGTTGGGAACGGGCATCTTGACGCTGCCGCGGACATCTGCGGAAGCGGTTAAAGCCCCGGATGTCTGGCTTTCTGTTGCATTCGGAGGGCTGGTTGCCATATTAGCCGGTTTCATCATGGTGAAATTAAGCATGGAGTCCCCCGACAAAACGCTATATCAATATAGCCGGGATCTCATTGGCAAGTGGCCGGGAGGACTTTTCACCCTGCTTTTGATTTGTTATTTTCTCGCAACATCAGGTTTCCAAGTCCGGTCTGTCACAGAGGTTATGGGATTTTACTTACTGGAAGAAACGCCGCTTTGGGCGACAGCGATGGTTTTTTTATGGAGCGGAATCTATTTATTAACCGGCGGTATTAACCCGATCGCCCGACTTTATGAAATCGTCTTTCCGATTACTGTTCTCATTTTTCTGATCGTCATTTTTATGAGCGCAAGCATATTTGATATCGACAATTTGCGCCCGGTTCTCGGGAAAGGGATCATGCCGGTGCTTGAAGGAGTCAAGACAACGTCTTTTGCTTATACAGGCATAGAAATCATACTGATCATCGTTCCTTTTATGAGAAAGCCCGAGCAAGCGTTAAAAGCTACTTTGATGGGAATTTCTTTTCCGGTTGTCTTTTATATGATCACCGTCATTATGGTCATCGGTGCACTGTCAATCGATGGAGTGTCGTCACGGACATGGCCGACGATTGATTTGATGCGTAGTTTTGAGATACCGGGTCTGATTTTTGAACGCTTTGAGTCCTTGCTGCTAGTGATATGGATCATGCAAATGTTCTCCAGTTTTACGATCAGCTATTTTGCTGCTGCTTTAGGTTTGTCGCAACTCTTGAAGAAAAGGATGGAACCGATATTATTCAGCTTGCTTCCGGTCATTTATCTCATTGCGATGGCGCCTAAAAATATCAATCAGCTTTTTCAAATGGGAGATCTAATCGGCAACAGCGCCATCTATTTGGTCGGTCTCATCCCGCTAATGCTTCTGGTCATATCGAAAGTGAGGAGGAAAAAGTTTGAAAAAAACTAACACCATCCGTTATTTAACGAGTGTTTTACTATTGTTTCTATTAACCGGATGCTGGAGCAGCCACGAAATTGAAGAGCTCGGCTTAACATTTGCAATGGGGATTGACAAAGGCGAGGAAACCGAACTTGAAAAAAAGTTTGACAAAGTTGGGGGCGATTATCCGAAAAAAGACCGGATCACGATGATCTATCAATACGTGAACGAACAAGCAGCCGGTTCAAAATCGATTGGAGGAAGCACTGATCAAAAAACGTATATCAACGTTTATGAAACTGGAGACTCGCTTCAGCAAATTAACGCTGAAGTAGCATTAAGACAAGACAGGCCTGTATTCAGTCCTCATTTAAAAGTGATTGTCATCGCCGCTGACCTCCTCCGCACCTATTCGCTGTCGGAACTGCTAGATCAGCCTCTCCGCGATAATGAAATCAGGCCGAGCAGTATGGTGCTGGTCACAAGAGGGCGTGCGAGAGACACGCTTGAGCTGAAGGAAACCGGCGAAATGCCGGCGTTTCGTCTGCTTAAAATCGTTGAAAATGAGTATAAAGCGAAAAAAATTCTCCCTCCTGTAACGCTTGCCAAATTGACAGGCAAAATGAGATCAGGAACAAGCTATCTGCTTCAAAATGTCATCGGTACCGATGGAGAAATAAAATATGCGGGAGCAGCCGCAATTAACGGGAAAACCAATAAGCTGATCGGCTATTTGGATGAACACGATTTAGAAGGCGTGATGTGGATCATCGGAAAGGGGATTGGGGGCATGGTTAAAAGCTATGATCCGACAGAAAAGAAGGTGACCGCATTTGGCGTTGAATCGATTAAAAGCAACATCAAACCCATCGTCAAAGGAAACCGCCTGTCTTTTGAAGTGAACGTAAAGTCAGAGGGGTATCTTGCGGAAAACTGGAACACGAAAGAAAAAGCTTTTGATGACAAATTTTTAGAAAAAGTCGAAAAAACAACCGCGAAAACGGTGAAAAAATCGATGGAGGACATTACAAAAAAAATGAAAACCGAATACAAAGCAGATCTTGCCGGATTCGGTAACGAGCTGAGGATCAAGCATCCGAGGCTTTGGGAAAAACTAAAGAAAAATTGGGATGAGACCTTTACCGATATACCGATTACATTTCATGTTCAAATCGCGATTAAAGAATACGGAACTGTTGGGGATCAGTAACAGAAGAACTTCTAATCACGAAAGGCGGAGAAACGCGCAATGATCCGTTCCGAAGATAAAATCACGACTTCTCAGGCAATCGTTGTCTTGGTCAGTTATATTATGGCGGCCGGGATTCTCACCCTGCCAAGAACCGCTGTAGAAGAAGCCGGTACGCCGGATGTATGGATTTCCGTCCTATTAGGCGGACTTGTCACAACGGCAGCCGGAGTGGTTATGACAAAGTTAAGCCAGCATTATCCCGGGCAAACATTTTTTCAATACGGGGGAGACATTGTCGGAAAGTGGCTCAGTATTGTGATCAGCCTGCTTTTCATTGAGCATTTTGTAGCGATTGCTGCTTTTGAAGCAAGAATTCTGGCGGAGGTGATCACCTTTTTTTTGCTGCAGCAAACGCCGATTTGGGCGATCGTCATGTCGATGATGTGGATCGGATTCTATTCAATAAAAGACGGAATGGGGTCGCTTGCCCGTTTGTTTGAAATCATCTTTCCGATTACAATTCTTTTCTTTTTAACCGTGGTATTTATGAGCTTTGGCATATTTGAACTGGATAACCTGCGGCCTGTCTTAGGGAAAGGCATCATGCCGGCATTAAAGGGGACAAAAGCAACAACGCTTTCGTTTATCAGCGCAGAAGTGATGGTATTCCTTTTGGCGTTTATGAAAAAGCCGAAAGATGGTATCAAAGTCGTTGTCATGGGAATCGGCATCGCAATGCTCTTTTATCTAACAACGATCGTATTTGTGATCGGAGGGCTGTCAGTTGACGGGGTGACAGCGATGACATGGCCGGCGCTTGACCTCATCCGCAGTTTTGAAATGCCCGGCTTAATATTTGAACGTTTTGAATCGCTGCTCCTTGTCATCTGGATTATGCAGCTGTTTGCGACTTTTTCCGTCTCATATTACGCTGCATCCCTGGGGCTCTCGCAAATTTTCAAGAAAAAGAGCAGACCGATCATGTTCGGTCTGCTCCCGGTGATGTATTTGCTCGCGATGACGCCAAAAAACATTGATGATGTATTTTCTCTCGGCGACATGATCGGCTATATTGCGGCCGTTTTATTCGGCATTGTGCCGATTCCGCTTTTATTGGTTTCGAAAATGAGAAAAAAGAAGGCAGTGCAAAGCTAGAGGTTCAGCCGGCTTTGTTCACTTCCTTTTTTGCGTTCACTTTCACCCTGTCATTCGGCATGAAGAACACCAGTAAAAAGGCGGCCGCTGCTGGGGAAATCGCCCAAATGAACGTGTGAACAATCGAATTTGATAGCGCTTCGGTGATGTTATGTAAAACATCCGGCGGCAGTGATGCCCGTGCACTTGATAAAATCTGGTCGGCGTCATTCGTTGAGGCGAAATTTGAAGCGCCGCTGCTTTTAAACATATCTTCCAGCTGTTCTGAAAATTGGTTTTTTTGAATCATCCCGAACATACTGGCGCCGATCGTCATGCCGAGAGAGCGCATAAAGTTGCTCGTAGATGTCGCTGAGCCGCGCTGCTCCGGGCCGAAATGATGGATCGCTGCCATGCTTAATACAGAGAAAGAAAAACCGACTCCCAAGCCGACGACGATCATATACATGGTTAATAATAAACGCGGAGTGTCAATGTTAAGCGTGCTTAATAAAGAAAATCCGCTGACGAGAACCAATCCAGAGATGAGCATAATGTTCCGATAGCTCATTTTTGTTGTTAAGAATCCGCCAAGCTGTGCTGATACGACAGAGCCGAGCATCATCGGCAAAAGCACAAGTCCCGAGTTTGTCGCCGAATCTCCGTAAACACCCTGAACAAAGATTGGAATCTGGATGGTCGCTGAAATAAATGTCCCTCCATAAAATAAGGCGACAAGCGTACTGCCGGCAAACAGCCGGTTTTTAAACAGATGAAACGAAATGATCGGTTCACTGGCTTTGCGCTCGATCATGAGGAAGCAAACCAACAAGACGGCTGCACTTCCGAAAAGGGTAAGGATGACATTCGAATCCCAGGCGTATTTCCCGCCGCCGAGCTCCAACGCAAACATGAGGCATACGACCGCCCCTACGAGCGTAATCGCTCCGAGCCAATCAATACGATGCTTTTCATGCTGTTTCGTCTCTTTGTAAAATAGAAGAATGAAAATAAAAGAAACCATACCGAGCGGCAGATTCATATAAAAAATCCAGTGCCAGCTGATGTAGTCAGTGACATAGGCGCCGATGAGCGGTCCGAAAATGCTTGAAAGGCCAAAAACAGCACCGAAAAGTCCAGTGATCTTACCGCGCTTTTCCAGCGGAAAAATGTCAAAGATAATCGTAAAAGCAATCGGAATGAGCGCGCCTCCGCCAATTCCCTGGATCGCGCGGTATATGCTGAGCTGCTCAATGGTTGTAGCCGTTCCGCACAATGCTGATCCCGCCATGAAAACGATGCTGCCAAAAAGAAAAAAAACGTTTTCTGCCATACATATCCGACAGCTTGCCGAATATCGGCATACCGGCCATTTCAGCGACCATAAAGGCAGATACAACCCAGACAAAGCTGTCGAGTCCGCCAAGATCGCCGACAATTGTTCCCATTGCCGTAACAACGATGGTATTGTCCATCGAAGCCATCAGAATGGCAAGCAAAAGTCCTGCTACAACAAATCCTAATTTTTGATTTTGAGTTTGTGACAAATCAATCTATTCTCCTTTAAATAAATTCGTTCTAAAGCAGCGTTTGGCATCGACGCTTCATCCTGTTATGATGATTTATATCAGGAAATAAATATCTTAGCTGCTAAGACATAATGATTTTATAGAAGGGTGTTACAGATGTCAAGAACAAATCATATTGAAGGAAAAGGGCTGGTCAACGAGCTGATACAGCAGTTGAGGTTTCACAGCACAGCAACCGTTTTTCTGCACCAGGCGATCGGCGAGAAAATCGGACTGAACGGAACGGATCATAAATGCCTTGAGATCATCTCGCGGGAAGGTCAAGTAACAGCGGGGGAGCTCGCCGCAAAAAGCGGACTGACAACGGGAGCGATCACAGGAGTGATCGACCGTCTTGAGAAAGCGGGCTATGTCAGACGCATCAGGGATTCGTCCGACAGAAGGCGTCTTTTAGTCGAACTGATCCCGGAAAATCTGGAGACGATATCACATATATTTCATGACTTGGCGCAAGAGTCTGCCGAATTTCTAAGCCGATATTCAGAGGAAGAACTGCAAACCATTATCAAGTTTTTGAAAAACAGCACGGCGTTTGCCGCCGATTATGCCAAAACCTTAAAAAAGACGAAGTGATAAAAGACCGGTTTTGCTGCAACCGGTCTTTTTTGATGTTCATATTTTTTCAATTTGAACTCTTCCTGAAAAGAAAGTTGCACCACCGCCCATATCAGCTAAACGGTCGGGCGTCAGCGCATTGACGAGATAATGCTTCCCTTCTGCATCCGCCCACAATCCCTGGCTGACGGCCACGCCCGGAAGGACGTTTTCTCCGACGGCAGCGGGCAGGATGCATGAGCCGCGGTCATTCCAAACTTTCACCAAATCTCCATTTTCGATGCCCTTTTCTTCGGCATCTTTTATATTTAAGTGAAGTTTCGGCTCCTTTTCTAATTTGATATGTTTTTCATTGTTTGAAAAGGTCGAATTTAAAAAATTGTGATTCGGGCCGGGCACAAATAAAAATGGATACTTGTCCGTTTCAATGAGCGGTGTATGAGTCGGCAGGCCCGGATAGCCGTGCTGCTCCATCATTTTTGAATACAATTCAATTTTTCCGCTAGGCGTCGGCAGTTTATCAGGAAAAACCGTTTTTCGATTTGCTTTGACAAAATGCTTTTCAGTCAGGCTGTCATAGTCAATGCCATCGAGCCACGGATTATCAGGGTAGTCAAGCGCCTGTCTGATCATCTCTTCGTCGGAATCTTTCAGCGGCTCATCATCAAAGCCCATCGCCTCAGCCAAAAGCCTGAATACTTCTGTATTTGACTTGCTCTCGCCGTATTTCTCAATCACAGGCTTCTGAATCTGCGCATAATGGTGCCAATATGATGTATAGAAATCCGTATTTTCGAAAGCGGAAGAAGCCGGCAGGACGATATCGGCGTACCGTGCCGTTTCCGTCAGAAATAGATCGTGAACAACCGTGAATAAATCTTCGCGCTCAAGTCCTTTTCTGACTTTGTTCGCCTCAGGCGCGACAACGGCCGGATTGCTGCTGTACACAAACAGCGAACGGATCGGTGGTTCGGTTTCTAAGAGAGCTTTGCCGAGCTGATTCATGTTGATGACTCTCGGCGTTCTGCCTTTTAATAAATCGGGGCGCTGCAATGCTTTTGTATTATAGGCCAAAAATGCCGTGTTGCCTTTGATCGCTCCGCCTCCTTTTTTCGTCCATTGGCCCGTGATCGCGGGCAGGCACGAGATGGTGCGAACGATCATTCCTCCATTATCATGATGCTGAAGACCGTTGCCGATCCGAATCAATGAAGGGGAGGTGCGGCCGTACAGGCGGGCAAGCTCGATAATATCATTCCGGGATACGCCGGTGACCGCCTCTACTGCGGCGGGGTCGTATTGCCGCACGTGGCGGCGCAGCTCTTCGTGGCCGACTGTAAATTCTTTCAAAAATGATTCATCAGCCAAATGTTCCTTGAATAAAACATGCATGATGCCAAGCGCAAGCGCGCTGTCTGTGCCGGGGCGAATCGGAATAAACCAGTCGGCCATCCGGCCGGTCTGATTTTTATGAACATCGATTACGACGATTTTTGCGCCGTTTTTCCGGGCTTTTTGAGCAATGGTGATTTGATGCATGTTGGTTGAGACCGCGTTGATTCCCCAAAAAATAAACAGTTTTGTCTCCGTTGTATCTTCAGGATCGGTGCCGATGCTTCCGCCCATCGTGTATTTATAGCCGACAGAACCGGCAGGGGTGCAAATCGCCCGGTCAAGCTGGCTGGAACCGAGGCGGTGGAAAAAGCGCCTGTCCATTCCTTCAGCCGTCAAGTTTCCCATATTTCCGTAAAAGCTGTAGGGCAGAATGCTTTCGGGGCCTTCCTGTTCAATGAGCGACTGCCAGCGGGTGCGAATCGTTTCAATCGCTTCATCCCAGCTGATCGGTTCAAACATCCCGGCTCCTTTTGGACCCGTCCGTTTCAGCGGGGTTTTCAGCCGTTTGGGGTCATAAATACGCTCCGTCATATTGCGGACTTTATTGCAAATATTGCCCTGTGTGACCGGATGGTCCGGGTCGCCCTGTATTTTAACGATTTTTCCGTCTTTTTTATGAACGAGCAGCCCGCATTGATCCGGGCAGTCGAGCGAACATACGGATTTGAAAATCCCGTCTTTTTGATCAACATATGACTCCATGGAATCCGTTCCTTTCCGATAAAATGAATATGATTCTAGCATTATATCACAAAATGTCGTCAATTCTGAAAATAAGAGCGGAAGAATCCCGGCAGAAAAAATGATAAAAAAGGATGCCCCGAGGAAGGACATCCTTTAAGTTTTTGGTTATTCTTTATCAAAATCAGGCGCGACCGCTTTTTTAATAAATAAAGCGGTAAAGAAAGCGATACAGCTTAAAGCGAGCGCAAACCAGTAGGCATGGTGAACACCATGAGTCATCGCTTCATGCACGATTTGTTTGCTGGCTGCTTCTTGGCCGGCAAGATAGCTTTTCTGTCCCTGGCTCATGATGCTGACGAACACCGAAACACCGAGTGCGCCTGCAACAGGCTGAAGAGTATTGGAAATTGCCGTTCCATGAGGATATAAATGCTTCGGCAATTCGTTTAATGCATTCGTCTGTGCGGGCATCATGATGGCCGAGATGGACAGCATCAAGATGATGTATACAATAATGAACGCCCAAATCGGCACCGAAGGATTGATCCTGCTGAAGAAAAACATCACGCCGACGAGAACGATCGTACCTGGAATGATGAGTTTTCTCGGGCCGAACTTATCGAACAAAGCGCCCATAGCCGGCGACATGAGACCGTTTAGCAAGGCTCCGGGCAAAAGCAAAAGACCTGCTGCTTTTGCTGAAAAACCGAGCGGCCCTTGCAAATACATCGGCATCACAATTTCGGAAGCGAACATCGCCATAATGACAATCACAAAAAGGCAGACCCCGCGCGTGTAATTTTTATAGGCGAACACACGCACATCAAGCAACGGTTGTTCAAGTTTCAACTGCCGAAGCACGAACAACACGATGCTGATCAGGCTGATGATGATCACACCGATGATCAGAGGGGACTGAAACCCTTCCTGAGCCTCTCCGGCACTGCTGAATCCGTATACGATTCCGCCGATCCCGATGGTTGAGAGTATGATCGATAAAAAATCAGCCCGCGGGCGCGTCGGTTCTCCGACATTTTGCAAATACTTTACCGCAAACAGAATTGAAAATACTGCAAAAGGAATAACGATGATAAACAGCCAGCGCCAGCCGAGGATGTCAACAATAACGCCCGAAAAAGTGGGTCCGATCGCCGGAGCAAACATGATGACCAGTCCGAACGTCCCCATGATTTTCCCGCGGACTTCAGGCCGGTAAATCAGCAAGAGGGCGTTCATAATAATGGGGATCAAGAGTCCCGTACCGACTGCCTGAATCATGCGCCCCGTCAAGAGCATCGGGAAATTCACTGCACAAGCGGCAATGACGGTTCCTGCTAAAAAAATCGACATAACGCCGATAAACATCTGTCTTGTCGTGAACCATTGAATCAATAAAGCGGATATAGGCATTAACACACCCATGACAAGCATAAATCCGGTTGCCAGCCATTGAACGGTCGGGGCATCAACGTGAAAGACTTCCATCAGCTCTGTTAATGCTATGTTCAACAGCGTTTCGTTTAATATTGCAAAAAATGCACCAATCATGAAGGTGACTAATATTGCTTTGGAATTTAAATTTTTCTCCATATCAAACCTCCTGTAATACAATTTACCCAAAAACATGACAACAAATGATATGTAGGACTCCGAATCTCCGGGGTCCTAATTTGCTTTTTTCGTTTTTCATCTTATATAATAACGTGTCTCCACCGCCGTTCATCGTTTTTCTTCATGATTGGCAACTATATGAGTATACTCGGTTTCACCCATATTTACAATAAAATTGTCAGGTTCATCTTTTGAAGTTAACGTATGGATGATTATGAAATGGCAGGGAAGCGCCATGAGAAAAGGCGGGGGAGGAAGGGCATTGATGATCCTTTCGTCAAGCCATTCCGTTATTACAGGTATATTTCACCTGTTTCGCCGGCGGATGTT
The DNA here is from genome assembly GCF_037969865.1 of Bacillus sp. FSL R7-0646. Taxonomy (NCBI): domain Bacteria; kingdom Bacillati; phylum Bacillota; class Bacilli; order Caryophanales; family Bacillaceae; genus Bacillus; species Bacillus sp. FSL R7-0646. The sequence continues at coordinate 2,105,566 of NZ_CP150217.1, read as the reverse complement.
CTGACTGAAAAGAATCATGCCCGAATCCTTCCCCTGATGGATAAAAAGGTAAGAACTCTCCAAATCTGAAGAGTTCTTTTCATGCATTGCCGACTCCCGTTTTTTGGGCAGCAGCCAGCATTACAATAATTCGATATACCCTTCTGTGCCGTGCACGCGAATTCGCTGCCCATCTTTTATCAGTTGGGTAGCATTCTCCACTCCGACCACTGCCGGCAGGCCATATTCGCGTGCGATAACTGCTCCATGGGTCATCAGTCCGCCAACTTCAGTGACCAGGCCTTTTATGGATACAAATAATGGTGTCCAGCCAGGATCGGTAAAGGAGGTGACTAATATATCTCCGTCTTCCAGATCGGCATTTTCCATGTTTAAAATGACACGCGCTCTTCCTTCTATCACTCCGGAAGAAACAGGTAGACCTACAATCGCATTCGCCGGCAAACTTTCTCGTTTGTAATCACCTGTAATGATTTCACCATCAGACGTGATCACACGTGGCGGGGTTAGTTTTTCATATAATTTGTACTCGTCTTTTCGTATGCTGATGATCTTGTCATCTATTTTTTTTGTGCGAACGGCTTCGTGAAATTCTTCAAAAGTGAGGTAGTATATATCTTCCTTTTCATGAATAACGCCCGCTTGTACGAGTTGATCGGCTTCTTTCAGTAAAGCCTGCTTATAAATGAAGAAGCGGCTGACCATTCCGTATTTTGGATATTCCCGGTAGCCGATGAAATTCCGGATGAGGTCGATCATTCGTTTTGTTTCTTTGGCTTTTTGTTCACCATCCCGTAATGGCTTCAATCGCTCTATTAACTCTTGTTCTTTTTCCAAAGCAACACGCCGCCCTTGCTCAAACTTTCGATTGCCGGCATTAGGCTCAAAGTTCTTCATGTTATTCAGAATCATGGGAACAAGTGTCATTGGTTTTTCACTCCAACGAGCTCTTGTAATATCGATTTCTCCGGCACAGCGCATTCCGTATTTGTCAAGATAAGCATAGATGGCGCCCCTAGCTTCCTGTCCGCCATCAACCTTCACCAGCTCATCCAAAAAGTTATCATCTTTTGCATGCTGCAAATAATCAATCACTTCTGGATAAGGGCGAATCACATCCGCGACATCCATTAGCGCCAGACCCATTTCCGAAGTAATATTACCCGGTACAGATAGAGAAAGAGTATCTGCTGCGTTTTTTTCGCCTAACCACTCGTTCATGTTTTCATTGATCCATGATGTAGCATTTATAGCAGCCATAAACACTGCCGTACTTTGCGGGTCAAATAATATCTTCTTTAATTGCCGGATATCTTCCAGAATAAAATCAAACAAATCCGATCCCGATTTCGCTTGGATATTTTGTTTTAACTCTTCTATCGATGTTTCACTGCGCTTAATCAAATCAGAAACGATTGTCGGATCGTTCTCGAATTGCGCCAGCATATCCGTATTCCCTCTGTCAGGAATCGGTGCTGTTTGATCATTTGGTGACAATTTTATATAATCTCGCTCTATTACGGTCATGAGTGCGCCTTTTATGAGCGGATCGGATCCTACGGTATTTAATAAAGTTTCCCGGCCGATACGTGTAGTAAGCCTAGGCGCAACATCAACAAACAACCTCCCGCCGGCCTTGCGCATAGGTGCTGGAGTAATGAACAGGTAAAAAGACAATCCCAGTGGTTTTATGGGATCCGTCATCATTTGCTGATGACCGACAGATAGATAGACGTGATTTTCTTGATCATTCGCTTCAGGGATCGGGTATAAAGTAGTGATCGGCCGGCTCTGGACAATATAAAATGTATCGCGGTCCAAACACCATTCGATATCTTGCGGCTGGCCGAAATGTGCTTCGATCTGTCTTCCGATGTGTGCCAGTTGTAAAATTTGCCCGTCAGTAAGGGCTTGCGTCTTTTGCTGATCAGGCGTAATCCGCTTTGTCTCTGTTCCGCCTTGTTTTCGCCCATAAATCGCCAATTTCTTGGCTGCTATTCTCTTATCGACGATTTGCCCGTTTTGCACTTTATAACAATCGGCAGAGACCAAGCCGGAGACCAGTGCTTCCCCAAGACCAAAACCGGCATCGATGGATAGCAGTTTTCGGTTTGAAGTAATGGGATCAGCGGTAAATAATATCCCTGAAGCCTGCGGGAAAACCATTCTTTGAATGATAACGGATGAATAAACTTGACGATGGTCAAATCCATTTTGCATGCGGTAGATGACCGCTCGATCCGTAAATAGAGAAGCCCAACATTTGCTGATATGCTGCAAGATCGCATCTTTTCCGATGATATTTAAATAAGTGTCTTGTTGACCGGCAAAAGAGGCGTGCGGCAAATCTTCAGCTGTCGCGCTGGAACGCACAGCATAAGCATGTTCATCGCCAAGCAGGGAGAGATAGCGAGCCACTTCTTTCACAACATTGGAAGGAATTTCGATTTCCATAATGGTATGTCGAATCTTCCTGCTGATTTCACCGATTTGATCTCGATCCTCAACTTTAAGCATTGTCAGTTGATCCAACAAGGCTTGGAACGATTTGTTTTGTTTGATGGCTTTTTGAAATCCTGCTGTTGTGACACAAAATCCGTCTGGCACTTGTATCCCTTGAATTTTTGATAATTCCCCTAAATGCAATCCTTTTCCCCCAACGAGTGGAAGCTGTGTTTTTTCCATTTCGTGAAAACCGAGAACCAAATGACTCATTCTGCATCTCTCCTCCGAAAAAAATTTGACAAGAGCTTTTTAATATGGTAGACTTAAAATGTAAGATGGGATATTTATGTCGTTTAATTGAAAACATGCGTGATTTGATTATATCATCGCGTCTGTTTTTGTGCAATACCAAAAGAACCTGGATGTTATTACCAGGTTCTTTTTTCTTTTCCTCGTGCGAGCAGAAAAAACCTCGATGTCGGCCGGAAAAGTTTGCTATTCGACATAACTTAGGGGCAATTGAATTCATGCGTCCTGCGGATTAGTGCCAGCTGCACCGGCCATTCATTCTTCGCAAGTCGTAATATTTGCAAAAGCGTATTTTATTTTCCTATAATTTAAAACGTGCTATACATAATAGAAAGGAAGTTTTTCATATGCAATCCTTACAAAACAAAACCGCTCTGATTACAGGAGGGGGAAGAGGAATCGGCCGCGCCACAGCGATTGCCCTCGCAAAAGAAGGCGTACATATCGGCCTTATCGGCCGTACAGCTGCGAATCTTGAAAAAGCGGCAGAGGAATTGAAGGCGTTCGGTGTAAAAGTATCTGTAGCCGCAGCTGACGTAAAGGATTTAACAGCTGTAGAACGTGCAGTCCAATCCGTCAAAGAAGAGCTTGGACAAATCGATATTCTCATTAACAATGCCGGGATCGGCGGGTTTGCAGGATTTCTTGAGCAATCTCCCGAAGAATGGGAAAATATTATCCAGGTTAATCTGATGGGGGTTTACAATGTAACACGCGCCGTTCTGCCTGAAATGATTGAAAGAAAAGCCGGCGATATCATTAATATTTCTTCTACAGCCGGCCAAAGGGGAGCAGCCGGCACAAGCGCCTACAGTGCGTCTAAGTTCGCTGTGCTCGGGCTGACCGAATCGCTGATGCAGGAAGTCAGAAAGCACAATATCCGCGTGAGCGCCCTTACACCAAGCACGGTTGCGACGGATTTGGCAATCGACTCAAAATTGACAGACGGCAATCCGGAACGCGTCATGCAGCCTGAAGATCTGGCGGAATACATGGTTGCCCAGCTCAAACTGCATCCGCGCATTTTCATTAAATCAGCCGGCATGTGGTCTACAAATCCTTAAACAGCAGGGAAAGGACAGGTTTGTAACAGCCTGTCCTTTTTTTTCGCGCTATTTTTGTGAAAGTTGTACGGGGAGATGGCGGACGCCGAAAACAAACGGACTTTGAATCGCTTCAAGCTCCTTAGAGCTGTCCCTTTCCATGTATGCGCGCCGCAGCAAGTAATCGAGCGCGACTTTCGCTTCAAGCCGGGCGAGGGGAGCGCCGAGGCAAAAATGGATGCCGAAGCCGAAGCTCATATGAGGGTTTGATTTGCGATCAAGCTTGAAGCTGTCAGGATCGTCAAACTTAAGTTCGTCACGATTCGCTGAAGCGACCCAGCTGATCACTGTAGAACCCTTTGCAATCCTCACGCCTCCGATATCAACGTCTTCTGCCGCCGTGCGGCCGATCGCTTGCACGGGCGGATAATAACGCAGCATTTCTTCAACAAAGACAGGGACGAGGGACGGATCTTGTCTTACGGCTTCCTGTGTGATTTTATCTTCTGTGAGATAGCGGACGCTGTTTGCGATCAAGTTGGTTGTCGTCTCATTGCCTGCGACCAAAAGAATGATGCAAAAATGAAGCAGTTCTTCTTCTGTCAGCGATTTGCCGTCAACTTCCGCCCGCAGTAAAAGCGAAATCAGGTCGTCTTTTGGCTCTTTTTTGCGCTGCTTGATAATGTTTTTAAAATAATCCGCCAAAAACCGATTGCCTTCTTCACGTCGTTTGTACATCCGTTCGGCGGCTTCAGCCGAGCGGTCTTCCGCACCTGCGACAAGGATGTCTGAATAATGTTTAAACATGAGGCGGTCTTCAGCCGGAACGCCTAAAAGTTCAGCGATGATAATGACGGGAAGAGGAGCAGCCAAGTCATCCACCACATCAAACAATTCTTTCTGTTTCGCTTCGTTAAATAAAAAAGCCGTCACTTCTTCGATATGCGGTTCAAGCTCTTTCACCGCTTTCGGCGTAAAAGCTTTATTAACGATGGCTCTCATTTTTGTGTGTCTCGGCGGGTCCATTGTTAATATACTTTTTCCTTCCATATTACCGCCGCGTTTTGAAGAGAAGAGCTTCGGGTTTTTTAACACGAATTGAACGTCTTCATAAGAAAAGATATCAAAGCATTTTCGCTCATCATCGTAACGCACAGGAGACGTCTTTCTGATCCGGTTATAAATCGGAAACGGAAACAGCCGGTCATTACTCGAGCTGATTTCTTTCATCGGAATCCAATTGGCATAATGCTTGCTTGATTGAAGTGAATTTGAATTTGCCACAGTCAACTCTCTCCTTTAAATGAAACGTTTATACTTTATGAGCCGGTTCAATCTTAACGTTATCACTATTTTTATAACGGTTTCAACGGACATACAATGAAAAAATTGTCAATTGGCCGAAAGTATCGGATCTAAAAAAGGAAAAAAGGCGAGGTATGCTTAAAAAAGCGGGAATATCAGCTAAAGAGATGGATGAAAAAAGAGGCCGCACCTGATCAGGTGCGGCCTCAATGTTAGCTGACGGCTTCTTCCCGGGAGAACTGGCTGTTATACAAATCGGCATAAAATCCGTTCTTGCGGAGCAGCTCTTCGTGGCTGCCTTTTTCAATAATATCTCCGTTTTTCATCACAAGAATCATGTCGGCATCTTTAATGGTAGAAAGACGGTGGGCGATAACAAAGCTCGTACGGTTGGCCATCAGTTTGTTCATCGCTTTTTGAATATTCATTTCCGTCCGGGTGTCGACACTGCTTGTCGCTTCATCTAATATTAAAATCTTCGGATCAGCTAAAATGGCTCTCGCGATCGTTAAGAGCTGCCGTTGCCCTTGCGAGATGTTTTGGGCATCTTCGCCAAGTACCGTATCATAGCCGTCCGGCAAGGTGCGGATAAAATCGTCGGCATAGGCGCCTTTTGCCGCTCTGATGATGTCTTCTTCGGTCGCGCCTTCACGCCCGTAAGCGATGTTTTCCCGGATGGTGCCGTTGAACAGCCATGTGTCCTGTAACACCATCGCAAACATGCTTCTCGCCTGTTCGCGCGACAGCTCGCTGATATCTGTGCCGCCGACCTTGATGCTGCCTTTGTTTAGTTCATAAAAACGCATCAGCAAATTGATGATCGTCGTTTTTCCAGCGCCGGTCGGTCCGACGATCGCAATCGTCTGGCCTTCTTTGGCGTGAAGGCTTAAGTCGCGGATGACCGGAACGTTTTTATCATAACCGAAGGCGACATGTTCAAACGATACATCGCCTTTTAATTTGCCGGTATCGATGGAAGCCGGCGTCTCCCCGGTTTCTTCTTCTTCGTCCAAAAGACTGAACACCCTTTCGGCGGATGCGATTGCCGATTGGATTGTATTCGCGATTCCGGCAGCTTGAACGAGCGGCTGGGAAAATTGCTGCGTATATTGGATAAAAGCCTGCACGCCTCCGATCAAAAGGGTGCCGTTAAGAACGAAAATACCGCCGGTTATGCTGACAAACACATAGCCGAGGTTGCCGATGAATGTCATCATCGGCATCATCAGACCGGAAATAAACTGCGCTTTCCAGCCTGACTGGTAAAGACGCTCATTTACTTCATCGAATTGCTGAATCGCTTTTTCTTCATGCCCGAATGCCTTTACTTCCTGATGCCCCGTAAACATTTCTTCAACGTGTCCGTTGATGTCGCCGAGTTCTTTTTGCTGCGCGGCGAAGTGTTTCTGCGAAAATGAGGCAATGAATCGGACGGCCAGCATGCTGAGCGGGACCGTGATGAAGACGACGAGCGTCAGCACAGGGCTGATCAAAAGCATCATGACGATGATTCCGACTATTGTAATGACAGACGTAATCATTTGCGTCAGCGCCTGCTGCAATGACGTATTGATATTGTCGATATCATTGACGGCGCGGCTGAGCGTGTCGCCGTGCGAATGCTTGTCATAGTACTTTAAAGGGAGCCGCGTCAGCTTTTCATTCACTTCCTGGCGCATTTCGTATATCGTTTTCTGGGCTACCCCGGCCATCAGGTAATGCTGCAAGAACGTAAACAAAGCAGAAAGCAGATACAATCCTGCCAGGATCAGCGTGATCCGGCCGAGAAAGCCGAATTGAACACCGGTGCCTTCTTTAAAGCTTGCGAAAAGGGAAGAGGTCGCGTCCCCGAGAAGTTTTGGACTGATGACATTAAATAATGTCGCCAATATTGCAGCGAAGACAACGAGCACCAGCTGGAAGGTCCGCGGTTTTAAATAGCGGGCCAATCTCAAAAGGGTCTTTTTAAATTCTTTCGGTTTTGTCTTGTGCATTCCTTTGGGTATAGAGCCGTGATGCTTTGGTTGTTGGCTCATGCGCTTTCCTCCTCAGCCTGCTGTGATGCGACGATTTCCTGGTAAATGCCGTTTTCAGCAAGCAATTGTTGATGAGTGCCGATGCCGGCTATTTTTCCTTCATTTAAAACGATGATTTGATCCGCATCCGTAATCGTGCTTACCCTTTGGGCAACGATGATGACGGCGGCATCAGCGGTTGTTTTCTTCAGCGCTTTTCTCAGCTTTTGATCCGTTTTGTAATCAAGCGCCGAAAAGCTGTCGTCAAATAAATAAATTTCCGGTTTTCTGACTAATGCCCTGGCGATGGAAAGCCGCTGTTTCTGGCCGCCTGAAAGATTGGCTCCGGCCTGCTCGATTTCAGATTCAATTCCGTTTTCCTTGCCTTCTACAAACTCGGCAGCCTGTGCCGTTTCAAGTGCTTCCAGAATTTCTTCATCTGTTGCATCTTCTTTGCCAAAGCGGATATTGTCTTTAATCGTCCCGCTGAATATTGAAGCTTTTTGCGGGACATAGCCGATTTTCGCGCGAAGCTCCTTTTGCGCCATCTTTCTGACATCTGTTCCGTTGACTAGCACAGTTCCTTTTTCAATATCGAAAAATCTCGGGATCAATTGAAGAATCGTCGTTTTTCCCGCTCCTGTGCTGCCGATGATCGCAGTCGTCTCACCCGGCTTTGCCTTGAACGAGATATCTTCGAGAACGGGCTTTTCGGCCCCGGCATAACGAAAAGTCACATTCTGAAACTCAACATAACCGCGCAAGCCGCTGTCTTTCTGCGGCTCTTTCGGATCGGTAATCGAAGGCTCTGTTAACAGCACTTCATTAATGCGGCCGGCAGATGCCTGAGCCCTTGGGATCATCACGAATGTCATCGCAAGCATGATCAGCGCAATTAGAATCATCGATGCATATTGAAGGAAAGCCATTAAGTTCCCGACCTGCATGCTGCCTTGATCGATGCGGATGCCTCCGAACCAGATAATCGCGATGTTCGTGAAATTCATCATAATCATCATGACAGGGAATAGAAAAGCCATGATTCTGTTGACGGCGATGCCTGTATCGCGAAATTCTTCGTTCGCTTTTTGAAACCGGACTTTTTCTTGATCAACGCGGTTAAACGCGCGAATGACACGAACGCCCGTCAAACCTTCCCTGAGAACAAGGTTGAGACGATCCGTCTTTTTTTGCAGGACGCCGAATAAGGGGACAGCTTTTCTTGTAATGAGAAAAATCAGCCCTGCAAGTATCGGGAGAGCGGCCAGAAATATAATCGACAGCTTGGCATCTCTGGAAACCGCAAGCACAATACCGCCGACCAGCATTAACGGCGCTCTCGTCATCAATGAAAGCATCATGTTGAGCACATCTTGGACCTGCTTGACATCATTGGTGGTACGGGTAATGAGAGAAGCAGAACTGATTTTTCCGAATTCATCCATTGAATGGTGTTCAACTTTGACAAACAGTTTGCGCCTGATATCTCTTCCAAAGCCGAGGGCTGTTTTCGAAGCGAAAAACGCTTTTCCGACAGTCATCATGATGGCCAGAAGGGAGCAGGCGATCATCCAGCCGCCGGTTTTCAAAATAAATGGCATATCACTGTTTACGATTCCGACATCAACGACATCAGCCATCAACGTCGGCAAATAAAGCTCAAGCACACTGCTCAGCAAAGTAAAAACAGCGACGAGAATCACTTGCAGCTTATAGGGCTTTAAATATTTTAAGAGTGAGATCATTTTTCAACCTTCTTTTCACTTGTTTTTTCTCCTTGTTCGATAAACTCGGACAGCTTATGAATCAGATCGGCGAAGTGCCTGCTTTCAGCCTCGCCCAGAAACCGCGAGAGCTGCAAGAACCATCGGTTCAGGCCTTTAAGCGCATCGTCAGCCGCTTTTTTTCCTTCATCGGTTAGAAAAATCCGGACGATCCGCCTGTCATCCTCATCTATGCGCCGTAAAACGAGTCCTTTTTTTTCCATTCTGTTCAACAGCTGCGTGACGAAGGGGGAGGTGACATGCAAAGCGCGGCTGATTTCGGATGCCATTTTTCCTTCACCGTTTGCTTCATTTAAAAACATCAGCGCTTTCGCCTCAGTCTTTTTCCATTCAACTGAAGGAAATGACTGTTTCATTTCCGCATAACGCAGCCTGTTGAAAGCTTCGATCAACTGCTCAACGGTCTCGCGGCCGACTTTATCTTGTTTCATAAAAGCACCTGCTTCTCCATTTTAATTAATTAAGTAAATAAACTAAAACACGGTATTATCATACATAGAACAACAAAAGAATGTCAAAGAAGAAACCTAGAAAAAAAGAAAAAACCCGATCATTGATGACATGACCGGGTCATTGTACGAGCTTCATTAAAAAATCCTTCAGTTCAAGGTGGCGAAGGTGAGCCGGAACTTCTTCGGAACCGACGATGATCATCGGAGCCAAGCTATCCGTTTTATAAAGTGAGCCATGGCCGCCTCCGCCAAAATGGAGGGGAGACTTTTCTCCGGCAAATTGGAATCCGGGTTTCGCATCGGCAATTACAAACCGTCCGCGATGCGAATGCATGGCGCTGTACAGGCGGGCAAGAGCATCCGGGTAATCGCCATACATGATCGATGCACCGTCCGTTTTAATGTCCAATAAGGAAAAATCTCCGCTGATCGTCCATGACTGCCCGTAAGGATCTTGATAACCGCCTTGCGGACGAAACCGCAGCGGTTTTAAGGAACGCTTCGAATCGACGTATATCCAGCCGTCTTTTTTCCACGCTGTGAAAGCGATCCGTCCGTCTTTTTTCAATTCATTGACGGCATCTTGCAGCGGCGTGTTTTGATCCGTTACATAAATGTATGCCATTCTGTCGTTTACCGCAAAAAGAAGCTGGTCTTTTCGATCTGGGCCTTCGTTTATTTTAGCGATCCGATATCCTTTAAAAAGCGAATGGAGCCGGATGGCTGCCTTATCTTTATCGCGTCCGATCGATGTCTGTCCGCCGTCTCCCATGACGACCCACACCGCTTTTTCGGCCGCATCGCGCCAAGAATCATATGCATTCAATATACGCTGCAGCTGACGGTCCATTTTTTCGAGGCCTTCCATATCCTTCGGGCCTTTTTTGTGTGCATCGTGGTCGAAATCGGGCAAGTAGGCGACAGTCAGCGCAGGAAGCTTCCTCTTTTTAATCAAATAAGCCATTTCCTGCGCCGTGAACTTGTCGTTAACGCCATAACCCTGCCAAATATGGTGGTAGGAGTTGTCGGGATCAAGCTGGGCAAAGCGGCCGTACGAAAAAAGAGCCGGCCCGTTTACCGTCATATGTTCAGGCATCAGTCTAAGCTTCTTGAGCGGGGGCGGTATGTTTAATTCGCGGCGGTCAGGTCCCCTGTATATGAGCCCGTTGATGGATGCCGACTGTTTTCCTTGCTTTTGCAAATCTTCATGTACCGTTGTCACCTTTCGGTTTAAATGGCGGTGATTGAGAGAATATATCCCGTCTTCGATCGTTTGTTTGAGGCCGAGCGCGGCGATTTCTTTTTTATCGCTCCCGTAATTCACAATTCTCTGTCCAGCCTGATTATACCAGACAAGCCCGGGAACGCGGTGGATATTCGGATAAGTTCCGGTGAGCAGCGTGCTGTCAATCGCGACCGACATGGTCGGATACGCGCTCGCCACTTCAGGTTCATAATGACCGTTTTCAAGAAAGAATTTTAATGCCGGAGCGCGGCCTTCTTGAATCGCTTTTTTCAAAGGCTGATCCATCAAAGAGTCGATGATCAGGACAATGACCGGTTTTTTAGAGGGTTTGACGGCCTCTGCTTCTTCATCTGAGAGCCCCAATTTTTCATCCCCGGCATTCAGCCATATGATGAATGAAACCAGCGCACATATGAAAATGACAAGTACAATGCTTAGCTTTTTCAAAATGGCCTCATTCCTTTAATCCCATTGTATGCATATTCTGGCATGGGGCGCCGGAAGTTATAGCTGGTAATAGGTTCTAAATGAATTACGCCAGCTCTTGGGAAGCCTATTCAATTAGAAAGGAGGGAAAATGATGAATAAACATAAGTGGTTAGCCGCAATTGCTATCATCGCAATTTTAGCCGTTATTGGCTATTTCACGGTCAGACACCTTGAACCGGAATATGCCTATATGCCTCCTAAAGAAAAAGTCATCTCAAAAGAAAAACGATTGCACGGATACGATTTATGGGGGGCATTTACACCGGATAAGCCCGCGTCCGCAGGGGAGGGAGCTGTAAAGGTTGATGACCGCCTTCTTGACTTGGGACGTGAGACATTTTATAAGGAAACATTCGGAAACGAGGTGTTTTTGACGGATATCGTCGGACTGCTTGACGGTCCCATTACAGCTGCCAACATGACGAAAGCCATTGCTGGATTGAAAGGGAAAGGGACGACAAACTTGCGCATCGAATTGGCGGAAACGGTTAAGGTCGGCGGGAAAACCTTTAAAAAAGGCGAGAAGATCGACACCGGCATTGATGTTGCAAAAGGGGCATACGCGCCCCTTGGCATGCCTTTTAAATACGCTGACGGAAAAATCAAAGCCGGCATCAGCTGTGCGGCCTGCCACGCCACAGTTGATTCGAAAACGATGAAGGTGATGGAAGGCGTGACAAACTCAGATTTAAATACAGGGCTGATGCTGGCGCTGGCGACGAACTCAGCTGCATATTTTACACATGCCGAAATTCATAATATTAAACAATTTATGAATGATAAAAGCCCTGTGATCACCGCAAGAAACGGCAAAAAAGAACGCCTCCCCGATCCGGACCGCCTCGAAGATGCAGTCGATCGTATTTTCCTGAAGTGGCCGAGAGGTTTTTTCGATTCAACGATCGATATGAAAAGCAATCCCACGCAGATTCCAGATGCCTATACATTGGGCGACCATCCGTACAGCTGGAGCGGTGTGGCAATGGCCGGGCCGTTTAAAGGCTTGACTGTGTTCAGCAATAATGTTCATGCGCAAAATTCGGACAGCCTCTCACAATCTCCGGCAAGCCGGGCGCTTTTCGGAATGAGCGAAGATGTTTATATCGGGACGATCCTGCAAAGGGCTCCCGCCTCAACATTCAGGTATCAGCCGAAAAAAGGGGAAAGTCCGACCGCGTTTTTCAAAAAAGCAGACCCCACTCCCGGAGTACCGGGCGTCAACCAAATGGTCAAGCCGCCGAGCTTTCCTAAAATCACTCTGGCGGCGCCCGACGGCGTGCATGTGAGCTCGCCCGGACGAAATGTAAATGAAGAAAACAACGCTGTGTCTGCCTGGCAAAATACACTTAGACCGCCTGAACCGCGGCAAAAAACCGACGGCCAAACCATCAGGCGCGGCAGGCGCGTTTTTGAACAAGCAGGCTGCATATCCTGTCATGCCGGCCGGTATTTGACGAACAACAAGGTCATCTCGGCTGAAACGATCGGGACCGAGCCGACAAGGGCGCAGTCTTTTAAGAAAGCAGAAAGCATATTCGGGAAAAGCCTTGTCCATTCGCCTGACACACCGGTGCCTCTGCCGCGCAAGCCGGAGGTTCTGAAAGTCCCGACAGCCGGATTTGACCCCGAACAGATCAAGCTTTCGTGGGCGCAGGGTGATTCCAAAGGCGGGTATAAAGTGCCGAGTCTGATTGGCGTTTACTGGCGCGCTCCTTATTTGCACGACGGAGGGGTTGCAGTTGGGAGCTCATTGAAAGAAACAGGCATACCAAAGACGATTATCAAAGGTAAGCCGGCGAACCCTTATAACAGTTTATTGGCGATGATCGACAGAGACTTAAGACAGAAGGTCATCAAAAGCAATTCGGAATCGCCCGACTTAAAAGCAGTCAGAGTAACCGGCAAAGGGCATGAATTTTGGATCGACGCCAAAAGCGGCTTTTCCAAACAGGAGCAAAAAGCGTTGATCCATTATTTAATCCATGCCGATATGCCTGAAAAGCAAGAAATAAAATGAAAAGAAAAGCCGCCTGACTGGCGGCTTTTTTAAAACCTCGTCACCGCGGCGGCGCTTAAACCCGGAAGATGATCGCCTTTTCTGTCCTTGTAACGGAGCAGCGCGGATGCAACCCGCCTTTTGCTTCAGCTGTTTTGACAAGCCCAAGGCCGGCAACGGCTGCGGCCGGTGCGGCATGTCCGTTCCAAGAGAGGAGACCTTCATGAGCTGCGTTAAGCGCAATGTAAAGAAGGGCAAACCATTTGATAAAACAGGGATGAACATACATCTGTAAGACGCGCTCATTATAATAGAAGAGACACGGCCGCAAACAATAAAGGGCAGAAAATTCAGACATTTATCTTTATTTATGATAAAATAAAATCAGCCAAGCTTTTGCGCCCGGCTGATTTCGTTGCAAGACTGTTATTGATATTGCTGAAGGCGAGAAAAAAACTTCTTTACGAACTGATAAAAGACTTTTGCAGAAGGGGAAAGCTCCCTGTTTTTAGGGGTGATGATCCCGACCGTGCGCTTTACCTGCGGATAATCAATCGGAATCTTCTTTGTAAAACGGGGTGCCGTTTCATTAAAGGCGCTTTCCGGCAAAAGCGTCACCCCCATATCAGCAGAAACAAGCCCTTTGATCGCATCCAAATCTTCGCCCTCCGAGGAAATTTTAGGCGTATATCCGACTTGCTTGCATGCGTCAACAGCCATTTTTCGGAGAATGTACCCGTCAGGAAACAGCACATACTGATCATTTCTGAGATCGCCGAGATGAAGACTTTTCTGGCCTGACAACGGATGATTGACCGGCACGAGCGCCAGAAGGCTCTCCGAAAACAAAATGTCTCCTTTAATCTCGGCAATGTTTGACGGGACGGGACCGAGAAAAGCCAAATCGATATCCCTGTTTTTCACCGCTTCGATTAAAAATTTATAAGATCCCTGTCTTAAAAGAAAAGCGACATTAGGATGCTCCTCTTTAAAAGCGGAAATGACGGTCGGGAGGAACTGGCCCGCAAGGCTTGTCGGGAAACCGATTTTAACGGTCCCGCGATTCGGGTCCAAATACTCGTCGATTTGTTCCTTCGCAAAATCGATCGCTTTCATCGCCGTTTTAATATGGTCTAAAAACTGCCTCCCAATCGGAGTCAGCTTCACATTCCGGCCTTCGCGCTCAAACAAATCAACGCCGAGCTCTTCCTCTAGATTGGCGATCTGCCTGCTGATCGCCGACTGAGCGACATGAAGGTGCATGGCCGCTTCCGATACATGCTCTCTTTCCGCAACTTCCATAAAGTAATGCAATTGGCGTAATTCCATCGTTGTTTCACCTGCTAATCTCAAAATGAGATAGTTTTAATCTAAATTATATATTGTTTGTATAGATTTGAAAACCTACAATAGGATTAGAGTTTGTAAGATTTTATGACCGGGGACAAACGGGAAAAATGAACGGGGGAGAGGAACAATGACTTATAATCAACTACCAAAGGCACAAGGTCTCTACCGTCCTGAATTTGAACATGATGCATGCGGAATCGGCCTTTATGCTCATTTGAAGGGCCTTCCTACTCATGATATTGTCAAAAAAGGATTGCAAATGCTTTGCCAATTGGACCACCGGGGCGGTCAGGGCAGTGACCCGCATACCGGAGACGGGGCAGGCATCATGATGCAGATTCCGGATGCTTTTTTTAAAAAAGTCTGCGCCGATTTCAACTTGCCTGAAAAAGGACGCTACGGCGTCGGGATGATCTTCTTTTCGAAAGACGACAGCGGGCGCGAAAAATCCGAAGCGCGCATTAACGAGCTGATCGAACAGGAAGGGCAGACGGTACTCGGCTGGCGAACTGCACCTGTAAATGTCGGAAAAATCGGAACAGTCGCACAAGAAAGCGCGCCAGTCGTCCGCCAGGTATTTATCGGAGCAAATGAAGCGCTGAAAGACAATTTGGCATTTGAACGCAAGTTGTACATCATTCGCAAACAGGCCGAAAATTGGGCAAAAGAACACGAGAAAACGTTCTATTTCGTCAGCCTCTCGAGCAATACCATCGTATATAAAGGTCTTTTAACGCCCGAGCAGGTTGATGCCTTCTATGAAGATTTGCAAGACGAGGACTTCGTCTCGGCTTTTTCTTTGGTTCACTCCCGTTTCAGCACAAACACGTTTCCGAGCTGGGAAAGGGCGCACCCGAACCGTTATTTGATCCACAACGGGGAAATCAATACGCTGCGCGGCAATATGAACTGGATGAAAGCGAGGGAGCAGCAGTTTGTTTCTGAAGCGTTCGGTGAAGACTTGCCGAAGGTTTTGCCGATTCTCGATGAAAATGGAAGCGACTCCTCGATACTGGATAACGCTTTTGAATTCTTTGTACTGGCTGGAAGAAAGCCGGCCCATGCTGCAATGATGCTGATTCCGGAGCCGTGGAACGAGAACCCGTACATGTCAAAAGAAAAGAAGGCATTTTACGAATATCACAGCTCTTTAATGGAGCCTTGGGACGGCCCGACTGCGATTTCTTTTACAAACGGAAAACAGATCGGAGCCATTTTAGACCGGAACGGACTCAGACCCGCTCGCTATTATGTCACTAAAGACGACTACCTTATTTTTTCTTCCGAAGTCGGCGTAATTGATGTCGAACAGGAAAACATTTTATATAAAGACCGGCTGGATCCCGGAAAAATGCTGCTTGTTGATCTTGAAGAAGGACGTATTATCTCCGATGAAGAAGTCAAATCCGAAATCGCCGGAGAGTTTCCGTACCAGGAATGGCTCAGTAAAGAACTGGTTCATGTCTCAAACGACATTGAGGAAACCGAAGAAAAATCTGTGCCTGATCTGCTGACCCGCCAGAAAGCATTCGGTTTTACGTACGAAGATATTCACAAGTATTTAATTCCTGTCATTACAGAAGGCAAAGACCCGCTCGGTTCAATGGGTCACGATGTCCCGCTGGCGGTGTTGTCAGACCGTCCGCAATCGCTGTTCAACTATTTTAAACAGCTGTTTGCACAGGTTACCAATCCGCCGATTGATGCAATCCGCGAGCAGATCGTCACATCGACATTGACATGGCTCGGAGCGGAAGGCGATATTCTCCATCCGAACGAAAGCAGCTGCCGCCGGATTAAATTGTATACACCGGTCTTGACGAACGCGCAGTTCAATTCTTTAAAGGGGCTTGTACACAAAGATTTCAAAAGCAAGACGATTCACACGCTCTTTACAGACGACTTGAAGAGCGGACTCGAAGATATGTTTAAAGAAGCGGACAGAGCGATCGCCGAAGGCGTGACACTCCTTATCTTATCCGACCGCAAAATGGACGGTCAAAAAGCGCCGATTCCTGCGCTGCTAGCCGTCAGTGCCTTGCATCAATATTTGGTCCGTGCAGGAAAGCGCACAAAAGTCAGCATTATCGCCCAATCGGGTGAAGCGCGCGAAGTTCATCATTTTGCCGCCTTGATCGGCTACGGAGCGGATGCCATTCATCCGTACCTCACATATGCGACATACAAGCAGGCGATTGAAGACGGAGCGCTCTCCATCAGTTATGAAGAAGCTGTAACAAAATACAGCAAAAGCGTGACAGAAGGCGTCGTAAAAGTGATGTCAAAAATGGGTATTTCCACAGTCCAAAGCTACAGGGGCGCACAGATTTTTGAAGCGGTCGGAATCAGCAAGGACGTCATAGACAGCTATTTCACAGGAACGGCTTCACAGCTCGGCGGAATCGGTTTGGACACGATTGCCGAAGAAGCGAAGCGCCGCCACAGGGAAGCTTATGAAGATACATTCAGTGAAACGCTTGATTCTGGTAGCGATTTTCAATGGAGAAAAGGCGGGGAACACCACGCTTTTAATCCGAAAACGATTCACACGCTGCAATGGGCCTGCCGCAAAGGTGATTACAGCCTGTTTAAACAATATTCGAAAGCGGCTGATGAAGAAAGAATCGGTTTTCTCCGCAACCTCTTCTCGTTTGATGAAAACCGGAAGCCGCTGCCGCTTGAAGAAGTCGAATCCGCTGAATCAATTGTACGCCGCTTTAAAACAGGGGCGATGTCATTCGGCTCTTTAAGCAAGGAAGCCCATGAAGCGCTGGCGATTGCAATGAACCGTCTCGGAGGAAAAAGCAACAGCGGGGAAGGCGGAGAAGATCCGGCGCGCTTTACGCCTGACGCCAATGGTGATAACCGCCGCAGCGCGATCAAGCAAATCGCTTCAGGCCGTTTCGGTGTGAAAAGCCACTATCTCGTCAATGCCGACGAGCTGCAAATTAAGATGGCGCAGGGTGCAAAACCGGGGGAAGGCGGACAGCTCCCTGGCAACAAAGTGTATCCATGGGTTGCCAATGTACGCGGATCTACGCCTGGGGTCGGCTTGATTTCACCGCCGCCGCACCACGATATCTACTCGATTGAAGATTTGGCGCAGCTGATTCATGATTTGAAAAACGCCAACCGCGATGCACGGATCAGCGTAAAGCTTGTCGCTAAAGCCGGAGTAGGCACGATTGCAGCCGGAGTCGCCAAAGCGACGGCCGATGTCATCGTCATCAGCGGCTATGACGGGGGCACTGGAGCATCACCGAAAACAAGTATTAAGCATACCGGCCTCCCATGGGAGCTTGGACTCGCAGAAGCTCATCAAACACTGATGATGAACGGTTTGCGCGAACGCGTCGTATTGGAAACAGACGGAAAATTAATGACGGGCAGAGACGTTGTCATGGCTGCGCTTTTAGGAGCCGAAGAATTCGGTTTTGCAACGGCACCGCTCGTTGTTCTCGGCTGCGTCATGATGAGAGCCTGCCATTTGGATACGTGCCCTGTCGGGGTAGCGACGCAAAACCCTGAGCTTCGCAAAAAGTTCATGGGCGATCCAGATCACATCGTGAATTACATGCTCTTTGTCGCAGAAGAAGTTCGCGAATTGATGGCCCAGCTCGGTTTCAGAACGGTTGATGAAATGGTGGGCCGCACGGATGTCCTGCGTGTCAGCGAACGGGCCAAAGCGCATTGGAAAGCGGGTCAGCTCGATTTATCAAGCCTGCTTTACCAGCCGGAAGGCACACGTACATTCCGTACGCCGCAAAACCATAAAATCGATGAATCGCTCGATGTTACGCAAATCTTACCGGCCGTGCAGTCAGCTGTTGAAAACGGTACGCCTGTAGAAGCGTCTTTTGAAATCCGCAACATCAACCGTGTAACAGGAGCCATAACCGGAAGCGAAATTTCTAAGCGCTACGGCGAAGAAGGTCTCCCTGAAGATACGATTACGCTCCGATTCACAGGTTCAGCGGGGCAAAGCTTTGGAGCGTTCGTACCAAAAGGAATGACGATGTATTTGACAGGAGATGCCAATGATTACATCGGCAAAGGTCTTTCAGGCGGAAAAATCGCCGTCAAAGCGCCTGACGAATTCAACCCTGCATTCCGTGAAAATGTTATTGTCGGAAACGTCGCGTTTTACGGCGCTACAAGCGGAGAAGCTTATATTAACGGACTCGCGGGCGAACGGTTTGCCGTCAGAAACAGCGGAGTCAGCGTTGTCGTTGAAGGCATCGGCGACCATGGATGCGAATACATGACCGGCGGGCGCGTCGCCATTCTCGGAGACGTCGGCAAAAACTTTGCCGCAGGCATGTCAGGCGGAATCGCCTACGTATACGCCGAAGACAAAAAAGCCTTTAAACGGAAATGCAATCCTGAAATGATCGAGTTTGAAACACTTGAAGCACCTGAGGAAATCGCTGAACTGAAAACGATGATCGAAAACCATTACAAATATACCGAAAGCTCAAAAGCAGCTTCGATACTGGATCATTGGGAAGAGGCCGTCGGTCGGTTTGTGAAAGTGATTCCGAAAGACTTCAAGCAAATGATAGAGCGGATTAAAGAGCAGAAAGAAGCCGGCTTGTCTGATGAAGAAGCGTTGATGTACGCGTTTGAAGCCGGTACGAAACAAAAGATTGAACCATCTGCGGCTGCTTCATCAAAAGAAGCGGTGGCACAGTAAGAAAGGGGAGGGGAAAATGGGCAAAGCAACAGGATTTATGGAATTCAAGCGGGAAAAGCCTGCTGAACGCGATCCTCTCACACGGATAAACGACTGGAACGAATATTCGTCTCCATTTTCTGAGGAAGCATCAAAAAGACAGGGAGCGCGCTGCATGGACTGCGGCACCCCCTTTTGCCAAATCGGCATGGATATAGGCGGTTATACGTCAGGATGTCCGATTCACAATTTAATCCCTGAATGGAACGACCTCGTTTACAAGGGAAGGTGGAAAGAAGCGCTTGACCGCCTTCTAAAGACAAACAATTTCCCTGAATTCACTGGGCGGGTCTGTCCGGCGCCTTGTGAGGGCTCTTGTACGGTGGCGATTTCCGATCCGGCCGTATCCATCAAAGGGATCGAACGGACGATTATTGACAAAGGATTTGAAAACGGATGGATTCAGCCGCGAATTCCGAAAAAACGGAGCGGCAAGAAAATCGCGATAGTCGGCTCAGGGCCTGCCGGTCTTGCAAGCGCCGATCAATTGAACCAGGCGGGGCATTCGGTCACTGTTTATGAGCGCAGCGACCGCCCGGGAGGCCTGTTAATGTACGGCATCCCGAGCATGAAGCTCGAAAAAAGCGTTGTCGAACGCCGCATCAAACTGTTGACACAGGAAGGCGTCGACTTTGTCACCAATACGGAAATCGGCAAAGATATTACAGCCGACGAACTAAAAGAACAGTACGATGCGATTATCCTTTGCACAGGGGCCCAAAAACAGCGCGATCTCTTGATTGAAGGCCGTGAAGCAAAAGGTGTCCACTTTGCCATGGACTATTTAACAGGCACCATTAAAAGCATGCTCGATTCGAATTTTAAAGATAAGCAGTTTATCAATACGAAAAATAAAGACGTCATCGTCATCGGCGGCGGTGACACGGGGGCAGACTGCGTTGCAACGGCCCTGCGCCAAAAAGCGCGAAGCGTCGTCCAATTCGGCAAGCATCCGAAGCTGCCCGATACAAGGACCGCCGAAAATATGTGGCCGGAACAGCCGCATGTCCATACGCTGGACTATGCCTATGAAGAGGCGCAAGCAGTATTCGGAAACGATCCGAGACAATATTCGATCCAAACAAAAAAGCTTGTCGCAGATAAAAACGGCCATTTGAAAGAACTGCATACGATTCAAATGAAAAAAGTAAAGAATGATCAAGGGAAATTTGAGTTCCACGAAATTCCGGGAACGGAAAAAGTATGGCCTGCTCAATACGTCTTTATCGCCATCGGCTTTGAAGGAACGGAACAGCCGCTGCTTGAGCAGTTCGGGGTAAATACGGTGAGAAATAAAGTTGACGCAGCATACGGGGAATTTAAAACAAATGTCGATGGAGTCTTCGCAGCAGGGGATGCGAGAAGAGGACAAAGCCTGATCGTTTGGGCGATTCACGAGGGACGCGAAGTCGCCCGTGAAGTTGACAAATATTTAATGGGGAGCTCTGTACTGCCTTAAAAACAAAGGGGTATTCACATCATATAAATGAAAGCCTGTCCCGCGACCTTATTTTTAGGTTGACGGGGCAGGCTGTTTTGTTTTTTTGATTCAGTGCTTTCGCCTTCTGGCTGATCTTCGGACTGCCGCCCAAAGTTATCTGTGAAAAATTGTGTACTTACTCCATTTTATGGGATATAGCATAACCTAAAGTATGAAAAGCAACTAAAGGAGGCTATAACAGTGGAAGAAACTTATCAAAATCAAGATAACTGGGCGGATCCGGATAGACAGCAGCCTTTTACTTATGGGGGCTACCCTTATCCGCGGCCAAGACCGCGCCCTAGACCGAGGCCGCCGTTTTATCCGTATCCATTCTTCTATCCGTTCTTTTATCCTTTTTATCCTTTCTACCCTTACCCTTGGTAATTTGTAAAACGAAGCTGTCTGGTGAAGCAGGCAGCTTTTTTCATTTTGATGAATTTTTCAAAACGCTTCCACGAATAATAACAGCGATATGATAAAAGCTCTCTATATTTCCAAAAGAGAACAAAATGGATGTGGTATTCGTGTCGTTATTCGTCAAAAAGTTGAGCAGAGAAAAGCGATATTTGATTTTCGCATTCAGTGTCATTCTTCTCTATGTCCTTCCGCTTTACATATTAAATGAAGACGCTCATATCCGTGTGCATGACAACCTGGATTCCAATATCGCCTGGTATAAGGTGCTGGCCGAAAGCGGGCAGCTGCTCGGCGGCGTTAAAGCCGTCATTCCGCAAATCATCAACGGGTTGCCGCGGGACGCTTACGGAACGGAATGGAGCGGCATTGTCTGGCTTCACGCCTTGTTTCCTTCGATGACCGCATATGCTTTAAGCCAGACGATCACGAGGGTGTTTGCCTTTGTCGGGATGTACCTGCTGCTGAAAAGCCATGTGATTCGCGATGAAAAGGCGTATTTCATCAGAATCGCCGTATCGCTGGCATTTGCCCTGACACCCTTTTGGCCTTCAGGAATGCTTAGTACGCTTGGTCACCCTTTGGCCTTATGGGCTTTTTTAAACATCAGGGCAGGGAACGACTCATGGAAAGAGTGGTCAACCCTTGCGCTTTTACCGCTTTACTCAAGCTTTGTGCTCGGTTTCTTCTTTTTCCTTGCCGCCGTTTCGCTGATTTGGCTTTATGATTTGGTCACAAAGCGCAGCTTTAACCTTCGCTTTCTCGGAAGTATCGCTCTTATGACAGGCATATTCCTGGCGATAGAATACCGGCTTGTTTATTCGGTTTTCGCTTCAGGCGAAACGATGCATCGCGTTGAATTTATTTCGTCCAGGCATGACATCCTTCATTCGTTTCGGTTGTCCTTTAAAAATTTCGTGCTCGGCCACAATCATGTCATGACCGTCCATACGGCAGTGATACTGCCTTTGATTGTGCTCACTTTCGGGCTCGTCGTTGCTAGACAACGCAAAAAGCGGCCAAGCGAAGAAAAGCTGTTCATCTTTTTATTCATTTTAAATTATGCGCTTTCTTTATGGTATGCCCTCTGGTTCAACAAGCTGTGGGCGCTTCCAAAGGAAAAGATCAGTCTGCTTTCGGCATTCAATTTCGCCCGTTTCCACTTTTTGCGCCCTCTTGTGATATACGCAAGCTTTGCCGTTGCATGCTACATATTGTGGAAAATGGGGAAGAGATGGCGGCGTTTTGTTCATGCCGCACTAATCGCCCAGCTGCTTGTGCTTATTCCGTTTCATGAAGAGCTGACTTACGGCGCATACCACCACGCCCCAAGCTTTCGGGAATTTTATGCATCAGATCAGTTTAAACAGATCAAACGATTCATCGGCCGTCCTACCGATTCCTACCGGGTGGCGAGCATCGGCCTGCATCCGGCGATTGCGCAGTATAACGGCTTCTACACACTTGATACGTATGCCAATATTTATCCGCTGAAATACAAGTATCAATTCCGGAAAATCATCGCCAAAGAGCTTGATAAAAATCCGGCCCTGAAGCGCTATTTCGATGAGTGGGGGAGCCGCTGCTACTTGTTTGTTGACGAGCTTGGAAAACATTACGCGTTCAAAAAGAGCACAAAGAAAAAAATCACGAACCTGGAGTTAAACACTGAAGCATTCAAAAAAATGGGGGGACAATATATTTTTTCTTCAGTTCCGATTATGAATGCAGAACAAAACAAGCTTGCGTTTTTAAAGCGGTTCAGCCACCCGCAGTCCGCTTGGAACATCTATGTATATGAAGCGAAATAAGCATCGATAAGGAGGAAGCAAATTGAATCTTCAACAGCCTTTGCTGACGATCGTCGTACCCTGTTATAACGAAGAGGACGTGTTTGCCGAAACCGCAAAACAGCTGACTGCGGTATTGGATGATCTCACAGCAGATAAACTGATTTCTTCAGAGAGCAAGCTTTTATTTGTCGATGATGGATCGACAGACCGCACATGGCCGCTGATTGCCATGGAAAGCACAAAAAACCGCTATGTGACAGGCTTGAAGCTGGCCCGTAATTCGGGACATCAAAAAGCTCTGTTAGCCGGACTCGATAAAGCAAAGCAAAAATCCGATTGCGTTATTTCAATCGATGCCGATCTTCAGGATGACATTTCGGCGATTCGCCGGTTTATCGAAAAATATCATGAAGGCTATGAAATCGTCTACGGTGTACGCCGAAGCCGCCAAACGGATACATGGTTTAAACGAACGACAGCCGGATGGTTCTACAAGATCATGAATAAGCTTGGCATCCAGCTGGTCGATAACCATGCCGACTTTCGGCTTTTAAATAAACGGGCGCTTGAGGAGCTCAGCCGCTATGCAGAAGCAAATGTTTTCCTGCGCGGTTTGGTGCCCCTGATCGGCCTTCGGTCGGCAAAAGTGTACTATGACCGAAAAGAGCGGATGGCTGGAGAAACGAAATATCCGCTGAAAAAAATGCTGTCTTTCGCTTTTCACGGGATTACGTCTTTCAGTGTCGCTCCGATCCGATTTTTTACCCTGATTGGCTTCTTCTTATTTTTCCTAAGCTGCATCGCGGGTATTTATGCAATGATTCAAAAACTGCTCGGGTATACGAATGCAGGCTGGGCTTCGCTGATCATTTCGATATGGTTTTTGGGCGGTCTGCAATTGATGGGGATCGGCATTATCGGCGAATATATCGGAACGATTTTCACCGAAGTGAAAAGAAGGCCGAGATATGCGGTGGATATCGATTTGTATACTGAACGGCTCGGCCGGCGCGAACCTGAAAAACGGCCGGAAACGAAGCTCAGCTGATGACGGATGCAACCCGAGCAGTTAACTCCAATTTTATAGTTCATTATGAATAAGGAAGGATGTACAAACTTATGGCAGAAAAACAAAACTCTGGCATGACGGTTGTTGCTATCGGGTCGATCCCGTTGATTATGACGTTGGGAAATTCGATGCTGATTCCGATTTTGCCGAAAATGAAATCCGAACTCAATTTATCGCAATTTCAAGTCAGCCTTGTCATTACAGTGTTTTCGATCACTGCAGCGCTCTTTATTCCGCTGCTCGGTTATTTGGCCGACCGCTTCTCACGGAAAGTGGTGATTATTCCGTGCCTGTTCCTTTATGGGGCAGGGGGGATTCTTGCAGGGTTTGCATCGACGACCTTTGCGAATGCCTTCCCATGGGTGCTGTTCGGGAGAGGACTGCAAGGGCTCGGGGCAGCCGGTACAGCGCCGATCGCAATGGCGCTGACAGGAGACCTTTTTAAAGGGGCCGACGAAAGCCGGGTGCTCGGTCTTGTTGAAGCCTCGAACGGCTTCGGAAAAGTGCTGTCTCCTATTTTAGGATCATTGATTGCATTAATCGCTTGGTTTTGGGTGTTCTTTGCATTTCCGGCTTTTTGTATTGCGCCGATCATTTTGACTTGGATTTTTATTAAAGAAAAAGACAAGAAAAAAGATCCGCCGCCTCTTGGAAAATATGTAAAAGGGCTGACAAGCGTTTTTAAACATGAGGGCAGATGGCTTTTCACCGCATATCTCGCAGGAGCCGTCTGTTTGTTTACTCTGTTTGGCATCCTCTTTTACTTATCCGATGTTTTGGAAAAAGAATATCATACAGACGGCGTAAAAAAAGGGCTGATTTTGGCGATCCCTCTGCTTGTGATGTGTACAACATCATATATTACGGGCAGCAAAATCGGACAAAATCAGCGGCTGATGAAAAAAATGATGGTCATCGGACTCGCTCTGATTACGGTTTCCTACGGCACACTGTCTTTTTTCTCCGCGCTCATTCCTTTTATTTCGATCCTTGTCATCAGCAGCATCGGCACAGGCTTTGTTCTGCCGTGTGTCAACAGCTTCATAACCGGGGCTGTCGGAAAAGAGAGGCGCGGCTTTGTGACATCTCTGTACGGTTCGGTCAGATTTTTAGGAGTCGCCATCGGACCGCCGATTTTCGGGAGACTGATGGAATGGTCGAAACTCGGCATGTTTATGTCCATAGCGGGCCTGACGTTGATTGTCGGTGTACTTGTGCTGACCATGATTCACGTCAAAAAGGAAGACACGACAAAAAAAGGGGACAAGGGGCTGCAGCCGGCTGACGCAAGATAGGAGGAAAGGAAAAAACATGCGCATAGAAAAGGTTGACACATTTCCGCTGTTCCACAAGCTTTCCTCCCCTTACGGCGATGCGAACGGATTGAAAAGCTACAGAACATGCTATCTGATTCGGATTACGACAGCTTCAGGTCTGACAGGATGGGGAGAATGCGCGGATTGGCTGCCTGCTTTGGATGCAGGCTTTAAAAAACGGATCATTCCTTATTTAATTGGAAAAGAAGCGAGCAATCGAACGGAGCTGGTCACTGTCATCAAAAAATGGCATCAGCGGGCCGCCTCTGCTGTAAGCATGGCTTTAACGGACATCACGGCGAAAAAAGCAGGCCTTTCGGTATGCGAATTATGGGGAGGAAAACTGCGGGAGCAGATCCCGGTATATGCGTCATTCCAATCGTATTCAGACAGGCCGGATTGGAGCCGCCATTCCCTCCGGCTTATCGAAAAGGCAGTTCGGGCCGGATTTAAGGCAGTCAAGCTGAAAGCGGGAGGCAAGATGTTTTCAGAAGACTTGGCACATATTCAGGCCTTCCAGGAGATGACAGGGCAAAGCACCGGACTGATCCTCGATGCAAACCAGAGTTATGATCAGGCCGCCGCGCGCAAGTGGGAAACGTGGTTTTCCGGCTGGCAAAACGTGCTTTGGTTTGAAGAGCCCATGCCGTTTGACGACCTAGCTGAATACCGGATGCTGCGCTCAGCGCTTTCTGTTCCGGTTGCCGGAGGAGAAAACGTAAAAGGCGCAAAGCCGTTTTTGCCGATTTTTCTGGAGAACGCAGTCGATATTGCCCAGCCCGATGTTATGCACTGTGAGGGCACGGACGAATTTCAAACCGTTCTGAAGCTCGCCAGGCATTTCGGAAAAAGGGTCTCTCCCCACAGCTATGACGGCGGACTTTCAAGAATATACGCCGCTTTCGGACAAGCCTGTTTACCGCATTGGACCAAAATGGACGGAGAAGATATCGAACCGCTTGAATGGGATGCGATGGAGAATCCGTTCGCACAAATCGTGCCCGTCAGCATAAAAGACGGCTGCATTCAAGTCCCCGACAAAATCGAAATTGATACAGAGCTCGTAGAAGCGTATGTGTGGGATGGCTCGTCTTACATCTGATCAGCGTCCACCCCGAAAAAATGTGATATTTTTCATTTCCCCTTACATATAGTAGGAAAGAGGACAAGTTACTTTAAAGGGGATTATATCCGTATGGGAAGAAAACTCAAAATCGTACATGCTATTGTGTTGGGCAGCGTGTTGCAGGGTCTCGGTATGGCGCTGTTTTTGTTTCCGAACCATATTCCTTCAGGGGGCGCAGCCGGCATCGCTGTTTTGCTCAATTTCTGGTTTCAGGTTCCGCACGGATTAACCGTCTGGGCTGTCAACTTCTCGCTCCTTTTGACGGCCGTTAAATGGCTTGAACCCGTGACAGTCTTCGGGACGATGGGGGCGATTACCATGACGTCCGTTTCGGTGCAGATCTTCGAATCCTGTATGCCGGTTATGACGACGAACAATATCTGGCTGGATTTATTTTACGGCTCCGTCCTTTTGGGAGCGGGGGTTGGACTGCTATATAAATATAATATTTCTAACGGCGGTTTTGGCGCCTTGGCTTTAATGATATCGATTTACCGCGGCGGAAAACCGGGAACTGCGCTGTTTATCATGAATGCATTCATTTTTCTTTTGACCGCGTCTGTCATCGCCTGGGGAATCGTTATCCAGGCCTTAATCTGCCAATGGATTTCTACGAGGATCATCGATGCGATTTATCAGATTCGCTTCCGGCCGTTATTGATGCCTATCGCCGGTTTCCGCAACAAAAAATAGGCCGCTATTTAAGCGAACCTAATCAAATAAATAAAATGTATCTGATCGAAGTCCCAGTCTCAGCGTTTCAAGCGGAATGGCATCTTGAAACGGAATATTAGCCAAATTGGCGTCAGGACCGATTTTTTCAATGAAACACGTCTGCAGCTGTTTTGTCGGCGCTTCAAAAATTAAATCCCCTGAAGCGATACCGGAATGAAGGATCTCCTCAATAAGCTGGGACCGCATTTCTCCATCGCTTTTGCACAGCCCGCTCGTGCCGCTTTCCCTCGTTTCCGTGATTACTTTCTCGGCTCCGGCTTCAAGATCTTCGAGGATATAATCGATCCATTCGGCTGACTCCAGCTCGCTGCTGAGGGTGCTGTCTTTGCTGCCGACTTCGCTGAACACGTGAAATTCTTTCGAAAAGTCGGAAATAAAGCTTGCTTTATCTTTATTAGAGAGACGGACCGTTCCGTTTGATATTTCGACATAACGGCATCCATATAATTTGCAGTAGCGGTAGTAATCTTCAATTTTATCCTGGCTTAAAAACTTCTCAAACAACGTTCCCCCAAAAAAGAATTGAACGTCATTCTGCCTAAGACTATCGATTTTTTCCTCCAAATATTTCGTAATCAAAGACGTTCCCCATCCAAATTTCACAAAATCTATATAATCTGCCGCTCCGTGAATCGTATCTTTAAAAAAGCTCAAGGGAACCCCGTTATCGATCAGGATGGTGATCCCTTTCTTTCTTGGTTTAAGCTGCCTGTCGGGCAGTATCAGTTCAGAAGAAATCATTGATTACCCCTCACAATCTACTGTATCTTTCTTGCTTTCAGGTAAATGTCTGTTGGCCATTATTCAGCTGTCACGATAAGAATTCACTTTCCCCGTTTATCGTTTTTCTCATTCATGTGTTGCCGTTCGGCAAGGAGTGATCTTCGCCCACCTCCCCATTAGGCAGCATGTTAGCCCCTTATCGCCTGACTTGCTTATCACTAGGTATCTATCCATTTTGTGAAGTCAAAGTAAGTATATTCGCCGTCCTTTCATATGGTTCCTCACTTGTTCTCCATGACAGATTGCGAAATACTTGCTTAACATCTGATAATATTTCGGTATATCAAATTGGGCTCTATTAATTTAGGTCCACAAGCAGAGAATATGATTGATTTCGATCTTGCGCATCTGGTCTTTCGGATATTCACAAAATTGCTGAAATAATAACATTTTCCAGATCACATTTAGTCTAAAAAGTGAATAATCTGCCTATATGTTCTTTTAGTTCATGTTTCGTATCAGAGGATAAGAAAACAAACCTTTAGGACGTATTGGGGGAAAATCGATGAACGATGTTTTAACGTATAGCACATGGGATGAAAAAGCTTCTGAAGAGGTGATGGATACTTTCAGCGGCGAGATGGACGTTTTGAAATGGGCGTACAGCACGTATCAAAAAATCGTTTACGCCTGCAGCTTCGGCGCGGAAGGAATCGTTTTGATCGACTTGATTTCAAAGGTTGTGAAAGAAGCGGACATCGTGTTTTTAGATACAGGACTGCATTTTCCGGAAACATATGAGCTGATCAATGAAGTGAAAGATCGCTATCCCGGTCTGTCGATCCACTTTTTAAAACCCGGCCTCTCACTTGAAGAGCAGGAAAAACGCTATGGCAGCGAACTTTGGAAGCGCCAGCCGGACCAGTGCTGCCGCCTTCGCAAAATCGAGCCGCTCAGGGAGCATCTGTCAGGCATGGAAGCCTGGATTACCGGGCTGAGGCGGGAGCAGTCGGAAACACGGAAACATGTCCGATATATCAACAAGGACGACAATTTTAAACTGATTAAAATCTGCCCCCTTATTCACTGGACATGGGAGGATGTCTGGACTTACATTAAGCTGAATCAGCTGACGTATCACAAGCTTCATGATCAAGATTATCCGAGCATCGGCTGTGAGGTGTGTACGCTTCCCGTGACAGACAGCGGCAATTTAAGAGCGGGAAGGTGGGCCCACCAGGAAAAAACAGAATGCGGGCTGCATCAATTCCGGTAGGAGCTGGGTAAAAAATGACGATTACAATTTTGGCATTCATTATCGCTTTGTTTTTTGCCATGAACATAGGAGCGAGCGGAGCAGCAGCGTCGATGGGAATAGCATATGGCGCAGGCGCCGTCAGGAAAAGGCAGGCGGCCTTGTGGATCAGCGGAATTGGCGTATTTCTGGGCGCCATGATAGGCGGAGGAGAGGTTGTGAAAACAATCGGTTCAGGCATCATTCCCGCGTCTATTCTCAATGTGCATATTGTCGTGATTATCCTTGGATCATCCGCGATTTCGCTGTTTATCGCGAACATCGCCGGGATTCCTCTTTCAACCAGCGAGGTGACGGTCGGCTCGATTGTCGGGGTCGGCGTCGCGTTTCAGGCGGTATTTACCGATAAGCTTTTGGTGATCGTCATGTATTGGCTGATCATTCCGATTGCCGCATTTTTTCTCGCTTTTTTAATTGGACAATTGCTGAAAAAGACTGAGGCGAAGCTGCGGTGGCTCAAACAGCAAAAATGGGCGCGGCTGCTTACTGCGCTGGTGATTTTAACCGGGTTTTTAGAAGCTTTTTCGGCGGGAATGAACAATGTCGCCAATTCCGTTGGACCTCTCGTTGGAGCAGGCCTCTTGTCAGTCGGCAGCGGAACGTTTCTTGGAGGGCTGTTCGTGGCTATCGGGGCCATTTGCCTTGGAAGCCGAGTCATTGAGACGAACGGAAAAAAAATCACCGAGTTTTCGCTTTTGCAAGGGTCCTGTGTTTCAGGGCTCGGTGCGTCCCTGGTCATCGGCGCTTCGCTATTCGGCATTCCCGTGCCGCAAACTCAGATTACGACTTGCAGCATCATCGGGATCGGCCTTTCTGAAAAGGGAAGGGCAATTTTTCGTAAAAGCGTCATTTTGAAGTTAATGAAAGTATGGGTTGTGTCACCGGTTTTTTCACTTGTCATTTCCTACAGTCTCGTGAAAATCTTTCTCGATTTTGATTTATATTCAGTGGCAGTTGTTTTATGTGTTTTTCTTGCCACTTTAGGATCTATAAGCCTTATGAAACATGCCAGGCAGAAACAATCAGATGTCCGAAGAAATAGGGATCATGTGAAATCAATCGTTGGAGGGAGGGGACGTAAAAGAGAACCTGCCGCATGGAGGGACTTTTAGTTAACCTGGCCGCCTGTTTTGGATGATATGGAGCTAAAGCGCTGCCGAACTGCCCGGAATCAAATACAAGTCTGTCAATGCAGTGCACCTTTTCAACAGTGCATCACATCGGGAAAAGGCGCCCGTGCAGCTGTATCTGTTTCATTGCCGGAAGTGATCGTGCAGAAGCCGAGAGCGGTTACGGCACTTAACAGCCGTTTGACCGAAGAAGAGCTCGGCTGACGCCGCTCTTTTTTGACGATTGTTTTGGCTGATCCCCGACGTTTCAGAGGATCATCAGTCGGTCCATTTCTCAGGAAAAGTATTCCTCTGGTTTAAACTGCATCCCGATTGTTAACAATGAGGAGAGAGATTCGGGAGGGAACCTTGATGGAATATGTACACTTGGTAGTCGAACTGACGATAGGGTTTGCAGCATTGTTTCTGATGACGAAAATTCTGGGAAAAACCCAATTTGCCCAAATTACGCCGTTTGATTTTATTTCGGCTTTAATATTGGGCGAGATGGTTGGAAACGCGATTTTCGATGAGGATGTCACCATCTGGAAAATCCTTTTCGCCATCCTCATTTGGGCCGTTCTAATCTATTCAATAGAAGTTTTATCGCAAAAAGTGCAAAACATCAGAGGTTTTCTCGAAGGCAGGCCGAGCATTGTCATCAATAAAGGAAAAATCGATTACAACGCCCTTAAAAAGAACAAATTGGACCTGAACCAGCTGCAGACATTGGCACGTGAAAAAGGCTGTTTTTCCTTACACGAGATCCAATACGCCATCTTGGAAACAGACGGTTCGATCAGCGTCCTCCCAAAACACAAATACGGGATGCCGACAAAAGATGACTTAAACATTCCTTACAAACCGGTTCAGCTCCCGGTGCCGGTAATCCTCGACGGCCAGCTCGAAAAGAACAATCTGCACGAAGCCGGATTTGATGAGCTTTGGCTGCAAAATCAATTATCAAGTCAGGGTATCACTCAGTATCAAGAGGTGCTGTATGCGGAATGGCGCGGTGATGAGGGGCAGCTTTACATCACAACATATTGATGTTGGCAGGCGCGGGTTCGACAAGCTTCGAACCCGCGCTTTTTCAATTGCATTCACAAGGCTCGAGGAACATACTTTTTTACCGGTCCGAAAGGCTGTTGATCTCCAAAAAATTCCGTTAAATCATTCAAACGGCCTTCAAATGGCCGGATGACAAACGACAAAAGGTGCACATGAAGATGAAGAATCTGCCTTCAGCCTCCTTTTCTTTTCCTTTTTTCTTCAAAAATCTCCATTTTTCACATGCTCTGCGCCGTCCAAGCAAAACACGCAAACTTGACATAATGATCTAAAGTGTTAATATACTAACCGTGTTCGAAAAATACGAACAGAAATGCGAACAAAGGGAGATGTTAAAGATCTTTAATCAAAAAAACGTAGCTTTTATAGGGGCGGGATCAATGGCAGAGGGAATGATCTCAGGCATCGTTCAATCCAAAAAACTGCCTGCTTCGCAAATCTATGTTACAAACCACACGAACCACCGGCGTTTAGAAGAACTCCAGCAGAAATATGGAATACAAGGCGTCAAAAAAGAACAACTTGACTATCAGAACATCGATTGCTTCATCCTGGCGATGAAGCCGAAAGATGCAGAGGGCGCTCTTAATTCCATGAAACCGCATATCAAACCCCATCAGCTTATCGTGTCAGTTTTAGCTGGCATATCAATATCATTTATTGAAAACACGCTGCACGACATGCAGCCGGTCATCAGAATCATGCCTAATACCTCAAGTGCAATCGGCGCATCTGCAACCGCCATGGCCGAAGGAAGCCATGTAACGGCCGATCTGTCAAAAACCGCGAAACAACTGCTTCAATGCATGGGAGAAGTCTATTCCATCGAAGAAAGCAAAATGGACATTTTCACTGGCATTGCCGGCAGCGGGCCTGCTTACTTTTATTATTTAATGGAGCACATCGAAAAAGCGGGAGCCGAGGCTGGATTAAGCCAAAAATTAACAAGGGAAATCGGCGCGCAGACATTGTTAGGCGCCGCCAAAATGCTGTTGGAAAGCCCTGAGGATACAGCTGTTCTCAAAGACAACATCACTTCCCCTAACGGTACGACTGCCGCCGGTTTAAAGGCCTTGGAAGAAAGCGGCGGAGGCGAAGCGATCGAACAGGCGGTCAAACAAGCCGCAAAACGATCCAAAACGATCAGTCTCGAACTGGAACAATTAGTCGCAGCAAAGTAAATGCCCGTAACGAAGAAAAATACTACAGGAGTGATAAAATGACCTCTAATCAACAGAGGGTAGTTGTCAAAGTGGGAAGCAGTTCTTTAACAAGTCTTCACGGCGAAATCAGCAGCAAAAAGCTCGAAAAGCTCGTTGAGCAGATTGTCCGCCTCAAAGATGAAGGACACGAAGTCCTCCTTGTTTCATCTGGCGCTGTAGCAGCCGGTTACCGGAAGCTCGGCTTTATCAACAGGCCGGATACATTGCCTGAAAAACAAGCATCCGCTTCTGTCGGCCAAGGCTTATTAATCGAAGCGTATTCCAAGCTTTTTTTATCCCACGGCTATATCGCTTCACAAATTTTAATCACAAAAAGCGATTTTTCAGATGAAAAACGGTACAACAATGTGAGAAATACGATGAACGTGCTGCTGAAACGCGGCATTATTCCGATCATCAACGAAAATGATACGGTTACCGTCAATCGGCTCAAATTCGGAGACAATGACACGCTTTCTGCTAAAGTGGCGGGTCTGATCGACGCCGACCTGCTGACCATCCTCTCTGATATAGACGGCCTTTATGACGCGAATCCGCGAAAAACGCCGGACGCCGCACTCGTCCAGGAAGTAACTGAAATCACGCCGGAAATAGAAGCTTCAGCAGGGGATGCAGGAAGCGAAGTCGGAACCGGCGGCATGAAGTCCAAACTGGACGCTTTTAAAATTACAATGGCTTCAGGCATCAAAGGGTTTTTAGGGCGCGCGGACACCCCCGGCATTTTGCACGAAGCGATCTGCGGGACTGCGAGGGGAACGTATTTTATACCGAATGCGGATTCACACGCCCTCAACCATAAAAAGCAATGGATAGCATTTAACTCTGGACCTGAAGGAGACATCGTCGTCCACAACGAAAGCAAAGAGTTTATTATCGACCGTAAAAAAAGCCTGTATCCTTCTAGTATTTACGACATCAACGGCCGTTTCAGCAACGGATCCGTCGTTCGAATCCTTGATCAGGAAGGAGAGGAAATCGGCCTCGGCGTCGTCAACTTTTCCTCATCCCAGCTTCGTAAATGGAAGAAGGATACGAATCAGGAAACAGCCGCTTCCTCACAGGCTGTCGTTGACAGAGAAGCGTTTGTCTGTCATTTAGAGCTATCCGTTCCGCTTTAAAAAACAAATCAAAGGAGGAATTGACATGACTGCGACGAGCGAGAGCATCAGTGCACAAATCGAAGAAAAAGCGATAAAGGCAAAAACGGCCGCAAAATCTTTGCGGCTGGCAACTGAAAAAGAAAAGAACGAGGCGCTTGCTGCATTGGCCGACCACCTGAAACAAAACATGAGCTATATTCTCACTGAAAATGCCAAAGATATCGAAGCGGGACGAAAAAAAGGCTATGATGCAGCCTACATCGACCGCCTGTCGCTCAATGAAGACAGGGTTCTGGATTTTGCCGATGGGCTGCTGGAAGTCGCGGAACTTGATGATCCGGTCGGAGAAACGCTATCAAGCTGGACGCTCGACAACGGGTTAAAAGCGGAAAAAGTCAGCGTTCCTCTCGGCGTCATCGGCATGATCTATGAAGCGCGTCCGAACGTAACTGTCGATGCGACCGGGCTTGCTCTAAAATCAGGCAATGCGATCGTTTTGAAAGGCGGCTCTTCCGCCATTCATTCGAATACAGCGATCGTATCGGTCATGCATCAAGCGCTTGATTCGACAAACATCCCCCGCGATGCCGTTCAATTCATCGAAAGCACAGACCGAAGCGCAACGAAGCAGCTCTTTAAGATGAAAGAACATATCGATGTACTCATCCCCCGGGGAGGCGGGGCCCTCATTCAGGAAGTCGTTGAGAACGCAACCGTTCCGGTCCTTGAAACGGGAGTCGGCAACTGCCACATCTATATTGACCGGGAAGCGGACCCTGAAAAAGCGATCGATGTCATGATCAATGCGAAAACAGACCGCCCCGCCGTCTGCAATGCACTTGAAACGCTGATCGTCCACGAAAAATGGCTTGAGGAAAACAGCGCCGCGCTTATCAATGCTTTAAACGAACACGGGATTCAAGTTCACGGGGACGAAAAGGCTGTTCAAATGATTCCAGGCGCAAGACCAGCAGGGGAAGCCGATTGGCAGAACGAATATTTAAGCCTTGATCTCGCGGTTAAAGTCGCAGGAAGTCTTGAAGAAGCCTGCGATCATATCGAAACATACGGAACAAAGCATTCAGAAGCGATTATCACCGAAAATCCGGAAACAGCCAAAGCTTTTCTGAATACCGTTGATGCTGCAGCATTGTACCACAATGCCTCAACCAGGTTCACCGACGGCGGCGCACTCGGATTCGGCGCTGAAATCGGAATTTCTACACAGAAGCTTCACGCCCGCGGACCTATGGGTCTGAAAGAATTGACCACATGCAAATATATCATGAGAGGCGACGGCCATATCAGAAGATAAATAAAGAGACCTGTACTGAAACTGCACCTGGTTTGTCAGACACCATCTGACAATCCGGAGGTGCAGTTTTTTTCGGCTGAATTTACATCCTCATAAAACATGCAGGCGCAGAATTTTTTTACCAGGCACCTTTCAAACTCCTCCCTTTACATCCTTTCAATCACATTACATAATGATCTATGATATAAGAGTCAGAAGGAGAGTGTGCGTTATGCAAATCCCATCCGGAAAAACCTGCGTTCCGACCGGTGTGGAACTTAAAGACACCGGCTTTGGCTATACGTTGTCATTGATAAGCGGCAAATATAAAATAGTCATTCTATATTGGCTGTCTGAACGCGAAGTGATGCGGCATAATGAATTGAAGCGAAGCATCGGCACCATTTCCTTCAAAACGCTAAGCATCATGTTAAAAGAGCTGGAAGCAGACGGCCTTATCATTCGCAGAGAATTTCCCCAAATCCCCCCAAAGGTTGAGTATTCATTATCTGAACGCGGACGCTCCATCGTGCCTTTGTTAAATATGATGTGTGAGTGGGGGGAGAAAAACAGGCTGGGCTGACAGCCTGTTTCAGCCCGAATGATTTTCAGCAAAACCCCTTGCTACATATGATCAATAAAATGCAAATAATCTCGTGCGCTTTTCTCCAATTCTCCTGCTCCCGGCTCATTTTCTTCTTCCTCGTTTCCGCCAGGCTCTTTTTCCTTGCCGTAAAATGCAAAAAATGAACGATAATCTGCGCGGCAATACCGGAATGTCGTTTCAAATGGAACTAATATTTGTTCAAGCGTATACCGGTACCTTCCGTTTTCACGATAATCTTCCTCTTTAATTCCGGCGGATACACCTAATGCCACTTTACGATTGTTTAATCGATCTCCTCCATTTGAACCATAAGCCCAGCCGTAAGCTAATACATCATCAAGCCATTTTTTAAGAAGAGGCGGACAGTTAAACCAATAGATAGGGAATTGCAAAACAAGATTGCCGTGCGATTCCACCAATTTTTGTTCTTTTTCCGCGTCTATGTTTCCATCCGGGTAAACGTCGGACAATTCGTGAACCGTATACTTTTCCGGATATTTTTTGAGTTCCTCTACCCAGCGCTTATGAACCACTGATGTTTCTAAATTTGGGTGTGCAACGATAACTAGCGTTTTCAAAGATTTGCCCTCCTTCAGCATGTTTTCATCTTGAGTATAAAGTTCACACTGCCAATTTGTAAGTATGCACTTTTAGTTCAGGTACTTACATAAAGGTAAGTACCTGTTGGCGATCAAACATGCAATTTACCTGTCCAAAATCCTCTGGCATGAAAAATGCACTTTTTTAATATAATGTTACAAAGCTCTGCTGCCTAAGGAATTTGACGATCCAAAAAGGGGGGCACTTTATGAATTTTGAACTAACCAGAGAACAGCAAATGATTCGTGAACTCGCAAGAGATTTTGCGAAACAGGAAATTGCACCGCACGCCGAACATGTTGACAGGACGGGAGAATTTCCGATTGAGACATTTAAAAAAATGGGGGAGCTCGGCCTCTTGGGGATTCCGTTTCCTGAAAGCTACGGCGGTTCAGGCGGAGATACGATTTCCTATGCACTTAGCGTCGAAGAAATCGGCAAAGCGTGCGGAAGCACCGGTCTTAGCTATGCTGCGGCTGTATCGCTCGGGGCTGCGCCGATTTATTATTTCGGCACTGAAGAACAAAAACAAGAATATCTCGTCCCGCTTGCGACGGGCCGGGCGCTCGGAGCATTTGGGCTGACCGAACCGAATGCAGGTTCCGATGCGGGCGGCACCCGGACAAAAGCCCGCTCGGAAGGGGACAGCTATGTGATCAGCGGTGAGAAATGCTGGATCACAAATGCAGGATTTGCCAGGACCGTCATCGTCACCGCCGTCACCGGAATAGATGACAACGGAAAAAACATCATTTCCGCCATCATCGTTCCGACAGATTCGGAGGGCTTCACCATTAAAAGCGAATATGACAAAATGGGTGTCCGCGGCTCCAATACATCACAGCTCATATTGGACAATGTCCGCGTACCAAAACAAAATCTATTGGGAAGCCCGGAAAAAGGGTTTAAACAATTTCTCAATACACTTGACGGCGGCAGAATTTCGATCGCAGCGCTGGCTGTCGGTATTGCCCAAGGCGCATTTGAGGCGGCGCTCACATACGCGCGCGAACGAAAACAATTCGGCCGACCGATCTCTTATTTCCAGGCGATTCAGTTCAAGCTTGCCGACATGGCCATGGAAATTGAGCTCGCCCGCAATATGGTGCTGAAGGCCGCCTGGCTGAAAGATCAAGGACGTCCGTTTACAAAAGAAGCGGCTTTTGCCAAGCTTTATGCCTCAGAAATGGCGTTCAGGACATGCAATCAGTCCATTCAAATACACGGAGGATACGGGTATATGAAAGAGTATGGAGTGGAGCGCATGCTGCGGGACGCAAAATTAATGGAAATCGGTGAAGGCACTTCAGAAATTCAACGGCTCGTCATCGCAAGGCAGCTCGGCATCGGCAAACAAGCGCTGAAATGAAAACGCTTTCTATCGGAAGGGAGGGACAACGTTGGCAGAGCTGCTCCATTTGACAATTGGAAAGTTATTGGAGAAAACCGCGGCAGACGCCCCTGATCACGAGGCTGTCGTCTATCCGGACCGCGGCCTGCGTTATACGTACCGGGAATTTGACCAGTTGTGCAGAAAAGTCGCAAAAGGACTGATGGCGCTCGGTATTGATAAAGGTGAACATGTCGCAATTTGGGCTTCCAATACTCCGGAATGGCTCACCGCCCAGTTTGCTTCGGCAAAAGCGGGTGCTGTACTAGTCACAGCCAACACGAACTATCAATTATCAGAGCTTGAATATGTGCTGAAACAGTCAGATGCCACAACACTCATTTTAATGGAATCATACCGGGGCACTTCCTACATTGATATCCTTTGCAAACTGATTCCTGAATTAAAGGAGGGCGAACCGGGCAGGCTTGCATCTGAAAGACTGCCTTTCTTAAAAAATATTATTTTGCTGGGGGATCAAAGGCATCCCGGCATGTACCTATGGGATGATTTATTAAAGCTCTCAGGGTCAGTAAGCGAAAAAGCGCTTGATCGCAGGATGGAACGGCTCAAAGAGCATGATGTCATTAATATGCAATATACATCAGGTACGACAGGCTTTCCGAAAGGCGTGATGCTCACCCATTCCAATTTGGCAAACAATGCGGCAAATATTGCGGAATGCATGAATTTATCGAAAAAAGACAGAATGTGCATCCCCGTTCCGTTTTTCCACTGCTTCGGCTGTGTACTGGGGACTCTCGCTTGCGTCACCGCCGGCGCGACGATGGTGCCGGTACAAGAATTCAGTCCGAAAGAAGTGCTTTCAGCCGTCGAAACGGAAAAATGCACGGCGCTTCACGGTGTACCGACCATGTTCATCGCCGAACTGAATGATCCAGATTTCGCATCATATGACCTGTCTTCTTTAAGAACGGGCATCATGGCCGGTTCAAACTGTCCGATCGAAGTCATGAAAAAAGTGATCGATAACATGGGGATGTCTGAAATAACGATTGCATACGGACAGACGGAAGCCTCACCGGTCATTACCCAGACTAGGGTCAACGATTCGCTCAAAAGAAGGGTCGAAACCGTAGGGCGCGCTTTGCCGAATGTAGAAGTCAAAATAACTGAACCGGGTACGAACCGGGAGGTTGAAAGAGGCGTTCAAGGCGAGCTGTGCACACGCGGCTACCATGTTATGAAAGGCTACTACAAAAATCCTGAGGCCACGGCAGCGGTCATCGATGAGGATGGATTTTTGCATACGGGAGATTTAGCCGTAATGGATGAAGAAGGCTACTGCCGGATTACCGGGAGATTAAAAGACATGATCATCAGAGGCGGTGAAAACATATATCCGCGGGAAATAGAAGAGTTTTTATACAAGCATCCCGACATTCTCGACGTCCAAATTGTCGGAGTGCCTGACGAAACATTCGGCGAAGAGGTATCGGCCTGGATCAAACTGAAAAGCGGAGCATCGATGACGGCTGACGAATTAAAAGAATACTGCAAAGGCAAAATCGCCCGCTATAAGATTCCGCGCTATATCGCATTTGTAGAAGAGTTCCCGATGACGGCATCAGGGAAAGTGCAAAAATTCAAGTTAAGGGAGCAGGCGCTTGAGCATTTTCAATTGTAATTTTCTCTTTCAAGCGCGACTAACATAAAAGGAGGGACCTTTTTGTTTAAGAAAGTACTGATTGCCAACCGGGGAGAAATCGCCCTCCGGATCATCCGAACTTGTCAACGGCTCGGTATTCAGACGGCTGCTGTCTACTCTGAAGCGGATGCGGAGTCCCTGCATGTCAAAGCTGCGGATGAAGCCTGGCTGATCGGCAAACCGCGGGTCAGTGAAAGCTATTTAAATATTGAAAAAATCATCGAAACCGCTAAAAAAGCGGGGGTCTGTGCCATTCATCCGGGATACGGCCTGCTTTCCGAGAACAGCCGTTTTGCCGAAAGGTGCCTCAAGGAGAATATTACGTTTATCGGTCCGCCGCCTGACGTTATCGCCAAAATGGGAAGCAAAATTGAAGCAAGACAAGCGATGGAACAAGCCGGGGTTCCCGTCGTTCCCGGCGTGACAAAAAGCTTGTCCGGTCTGAATGAAGCCCGGGCTCTTGCCGAATCCATCGGCTATCCCGTGATGCTCAAGGCTTCTTTTGGGGGCGGCGGCATCGGAATGCAGCTGATCCGCAATGAAAGCGAATTAGAAAAAGCATATGAAGGCAACCAAAAACGAGCCGCCGATTTTTTCGGAGACGGGGCTATGTACATCGAGAAATATATCGAACAGGCAAGACATATCGAGATTCAGATTTTAACAGACAAATACGAAAATGCCGTCTATCTTTGGGAGCGGGACTGTTCGATTCAGAGACGCCAGCAAAAAATCATCGAAGAAGCACCTGCTCCGTTATTCGATGAAACCATGCGCACAAAGCTCGGTGAAGCGGCCGTGAAAGCTGCGCTGTCGATCGGCTATGTCAACGCCGGGACAATCGAGTTTTTAGTAGACAAGGAGAATCATTTTTATTTTCTTGAGATGAATACCCGCCTGCAAGTCGAACACCCGGTGACAGAGGAAATTACAGGGCTTGACCTTGTCGAAGAACAGCTCAATATCGCAGCGGGAAAACCGCTTTCCCATAAGCAGAAAGACATTCGGCGGGACGGACATGCGATCGAAGTCAGAATCTGTGCCGAAGATCCGAAAACATTTTTCCCTTCGCCGGGGCGGATTACCGACCTTAAGCTGCCTGAGCAACCGAATGTCCGTCATGAATGCGCAGCAGCCCCGGGTATGACTATCACCCCGTATTACGACCCGATGATTGCCAAGATGATCGTCAAAGGAAGCAGCAGAGAAGAAGCCATCTGCACATTGGCCGAAGCGCTTTCACAATATCAAGTGAAAGGCATTAAAACGAACATTCCGCTCCTTGAAGACATTGTAAGTTCTGACGAATTCCGAAAAGGCGGGGTCCAAACCGATTTTATCAGTCGCTATCAGTCAAAATGAAATCAAGGAGGCGTACTATGAATACTGTTGTCACCAATATGGCAGGAAACGTGTGGAAAATATTAGTGAAAGCGGGGGACAAAATCGAAAAGGGGCAGGAAGTCGCCATTTTAGAATCGATGAAGATGGAGATTCCGATTGTCGCCGAAACGGCCGGAACAGTCAAAACCGTCAGAAAGAACGAAGGTGATTTTGCCGATGAAGGGGATGTCTTATTGGAGCTTCAATAAGGTCTGGAGGATGGCAAATGGACGTACCGAAGAACATTTTCATTAAAGAAGTCGGGCCGCGCGACGGTCTGCAAAATGAACAAACCGCACTTTCGACAGCTGATAAAATTACCTGGATCGACATGCTTTCTGCCACAGGGCTTTCGTATATCGAAATCACTTCATTCGTCCATCCTAAGTGGATTCCTGCACTGTCTGATGCCCTTGATGTCGCCAAAGGGATCAACCGGAAGCCGGGCGTCACCTACGCAGCCCTGATTCCGAACCGAAAAGGGCTGGAACGGGCTCTCGAAGGAGGGATCGATGAAGCTTCTGTTTTCATGTCGGCAAGCGAGACACACAACCGGAAAAATATTAACAAATCGATCGGGGAAACGCTTCCCGTCCTGAAGGAAGTCATCGGAGCGGCAAAACAAGCGGGCCTCACCGCCAGAGCATACCTGTCCACAGTATTTGGCTGTCCTTATGAACATCACGTGCCATTGGAACAAATTATACGGACATCTGAAACGCTGTTCGACATGGGGATCAACGAACTTTCCCTCGGAGATACGATCGGCGCAGCAAATCCCGTACAGGTTCAAAGGGTGCTTGAAGTCCTCTTAAAGCGCTTTCCAAAAGAGAATATCGCCCTTCATTTTCATGATACGAGAGGGATGGCGCTCGCCAACATGATCGCAGCGATGGACATGGGAATCACCGTA
The DNA here is from genome assembly GCF_037969865.1 of Bacillus sp. FSL R7-0646. Taxonomy (NCBI): domain Bacteria; kingdom Bacillati; phylum Bacillota; class Bacilli; order Caryophanales; family Bacillaceae; genus Bacillus; species Bacillus sp. FSL R7-0646. Next base: position 2,064,067 of record NZ_CP150217.1, on the reverse strand, counting down.
TTTGACTCATCATGCGGCGGGCTGGGCGGCTGTCCTTACGCACCGGGAGCCACGGGGAATGCGGCAACTGATGATTTGATCTACATGTGCGCCCAGATGGGCATCGAAACCGGAGTTGATCTCAGCAAGCTGCTTTCAGCTGCTAAATGGATCGAAGACAAAACCGGAAGAGAGCTGCCAAGCCGAAATTTGCAGGCGGCTAAATCAAAGAACTGTTTTCATTGATGAAGAGGAGGAAGACCGAATGGAGCCCAATGTTCTTTATTCCATAAACGAGCAGTCGGTCGCCGTGTTGACGCTGAACAGGCCGCAGGCTGCAAATGCCCTCTCGCTTGGGCTTCTCGACGACTTTCAGCGCATCCTTCGAGATATTCGTTCAAACCCGGCCGTCCGCTGTGTCATCATAACGGGAAAAGGGGACAGGACGTTTTGTGCAGGCGCCGATTTAAAGGAAAGAGCCCGCATGAGCCAAACAGAAGCGAAGCAGGCTGTTTCCCTGATTCAACGCGTGGTCAGCGAAACGGAAAAACTGCCGCAGCCCGTCATCGCTTCATTAAACGGAAGCGCTTTAGGAGGGGGGCTGGAGCTTGCATTGGCGTGCGACATCAGGATCGCAGCCGAACATATTGAACTCGGCCTCCCCGAAACAACGCTCGCAATCATTCCAGGGGCAGGAGGGACACAGCGGCTGCCCCGCTTGATCGGCAGGGGAAAGGCGAAAGAAATGATCTTTACCGGCTGCCGCATCAGCGCCGAAGAAGCGCAAAAGATCAGCCTGGTTGAACATGTCGTTCCGCTTTCGAAGTTAAAGGAAGCGAGTGAAAGCATCGCGGCGAACATCGCGGCGAACGGACCGGTAGCCGTCAGACAAGCGAAGTTTGCCATCAATCAAGGCCTTGAGACAGCTATCGAAACAGGGCTTGCCATTGAACAAAAAGCCTATGAACTGACGATTCCGACGAAAGACAGGACAGAAGGGCTGAAAGCTTTTGCAGAAAAGCGGAAGCCGGATTATACGGGAGAATAAAACGAACGGAGGGACAGCCGATGCCGGCCGAAAAGGAATTGTATGAACGCATCCGCCGGATTCAGGAGGGCGGCGCGGAGAAATACCATGAAGCTAATAAGAAAAAAGGGAAATTATTTGTCAGAGACCGATTAAAGCTGCTGCTTGACGAAGGACTCGACCTAGAGGACGCGTTTTTTGCCAATTGCATGGCTGACGGGCTACCGGCAGATGGAGTCGTCACTGGAATCGGAAAAATCGGCGGGCGAACCGTTTGCGTCATGGCCAATGATTCAACTGTCAAAGCAGGATCATGGGGAGCGAGAACCGTTGAAAAAATCATCCGCATCCAGGAAACAGCCGAAAAACTGAATTGCCCGCTTCTTTATTTGGTCGATTCGGCAGGCGCAAGGATTACGGATCAAGTTGACATGTTTCCGGGGCGAAGAGGAGCGGGGCGGATTTTTTATCAGCAAGTCAAATTATCCGGGCGCATCCCGCAAATCTGTCTCTTGTTCGGGCCTTCAGCGGCAGGAGGCGCCTACATACCGGCTTTTTGCGACATCGTCATTATGGTCGAAGGTAACGCCTCGATGTATTTAGGCTCGCCGCGCATGGCGGAAATGGTGATCGGCGAAAAAGTATCGCTTGAAGAAATGGGCGGCGCGAGAATGCACTGTTCTGTTTCAGGCTGCGGAGACATTCTTGCCGACACGGAAGAAGATGCGATCAAGTCGGCGCGCCGGTATCTTTCCTACTTTCCGTCGAACTACACCGAAAAAGCGCCTGTCATTGAAGCAAAATCCGCCCGTCCGTTTGACCGGTCATTGGAGGACATCATTCCGAAAAACCAAAACGCTCCGTTTCAGATGATGGATTTAATCGATCGGATCATTGATGAAGCGTCTTTTTATGAGATCAAAAAATTGTTCGCGCCAGAGCTGATTACCGGTTTGGCAAGGATTCACGGGCAGCCTGTCGGCATCATTGCCAATCAGCCGCGGGTCAAAGGCGGTGTTTTGTTCCACGATTCGGCAGACAAGGCCGCAAAGTTTATCAATTTGTGTGATGCCTATCATATCCCGCTGCTGTTTCTGGCTGACATCCCCGGTTTTATGATCGGAACGAAAGTCGAGAGGGCGGGTATCATCAGACACGGTGCGAAAATGATTTCAGCGATGGCCGAAGCAACCGTACCGAAAATATCCGTCATCGTCAGGAAAGCTTATGGTGCAGGCTTGTATGCGATGGCCGGTCCGGCCTTTGAACCTGACTGCTGTCTGGCGCTGCCGACGGCGCAAATTGCCGTCATGGGCCCGGAAGCAGCGGTAAATGCCGTTTACGCTAAAAAAATCGCAGAATTGCCTGAAGAAGAACGGTCCGCATTCATCGCCGAAAAACGGAAAGAGTACCAAAAAGACATAGACATTTACCGGCTTGCTTCAGAAATGATTGTCGACGGGATCATTCCGGCCGACTCGCTGCGAACGGAACTCATCAAACGGCTGAATGCATATATGACCAAATACATGACATTTACGGAACGGAAGCATCCTGTTTATCCCGTCTAAAGGCCAATGAAACGAAAAGGAGGAAACGGCATGGGCGAAAAAGCGGTTTGGCAGCCTGATCCGGAATTTGTAAAAACAACCCGGCTGTTTCAATGGATGACAGCCCTCGGTTTTTCCGACTATGATGATTTTTTGAAAGCAAGTACAAACGATATCGCCTGGTTCTGGGAAGAGGCCGAAAAAGCGCTCGGGATCAGCTGGTACAAGCGGTACAGCCAAACATTGAATCTCGACAAAGGCATAAAATGGCCGCAATGGTTTACCGGCGGCCGCTTAAATGCCGTTTACAACGCCGTGGAAAAATGGGCCCGCCGGCCTGATACGGCCGGCAGGACGGCACTCATCTGGGAAAGTGAAGACGGAAAAACAGAACAGATCACCTATTCTTCTTTACACCAACAAGTCGCCCGTGCGGCGGCAGGCTTTAAAAAGCAAGGCATCTCAAAAGGGGATGTCATTGCGATTTACATGCCGATGATCCCCGAAACGGTCATCGCCATGCTGGCCGCCGCTAAAATCGGAGCGGTATTCTCACCGGTTTTTTCAGGCTACGGCGCCCATGCAGCAGCGGCGAGACTTACCGCTGCCGGAGCGAAAATCCTTGTCACAGCAGATGCCTTTTTGCGAAGGGGAAAGAAGGTCTGCATGAAGAAAGAAGCTGACAAAGCCGCGGACCGTTCCCCCACTGTTCAAAAAGTCGTCGTCTGCAAGCTTCACGGCGGCGATCAAGATTGGAATTATAAGAGAGATATCGACTGGAATGAATTGATGAAAAACGAGCCCATGCAAAACACCGAAGAAATGGACAGTTCAGATCCGCTCATGCTGCTATACACATCAGGGACGACAGGACAGTCGAAGGGAGCGGTTCATACCCATGCCGGTTTTCCGCTGAAAGCTGCATTTGATGCGGGATTCGGGATGGATGTCAAACAAGGGGACACATTTTTCTGGTTTACAGACATGGGCTGGATGATGGGGCCGTTTTTAATATTCGGGGGCCTCATAAACGGAGCGGCTGTTTTGCTGTTTGACGGAGCACCGGACTACCCGGCCCCGGATCGGCTGTGGGAGCTTGTCAGCAGACACCGGGTGACGCATCTCGGCGTCTCTCCGACGCTCATTCGCTCGCTGATGCAGCACGGCGAAGATTTTCTCTATCAATACAATCTGAACAGTCTGAAGGCAATCGGCTCAACGGGCGAACCATGGAATTATGAGCCGTGGATGTGGCTGTTCCGCCATGTTGGAAAAGAACGGATTCCTATATTTAATTATTCAGGAGGAACAGAGATCTCAGGCGGAATTTTAGGCAATGTGCTCCTGCGGCCGATCACGCCGATGACGTTTAATTCGCCTCTTCCCGGCATGGCGGCCAATGTCTTCAATGAAAAAGGAGAGGAAGTCGTCAATGAAGTCGGAGAGCTTGTCCTGACAAAGCCCTGGGTCGGCATGACGAACGGTTTTTGGAAGGAGCCGTCAAGATACGAAGAAGCATATTGGAGCCGCTGGACCGACGTCTGGGTGCACGGCGATTGGGCAAAACGGGATGAAAACGGCTACTGGACGATCAGCGGACGCTCTGATGATGTGATCAATGCTGCCGGGAAAAGGATCGGCCCCGCCGAAATAGAGTCCGTTCTGGTCGGCCATCCAGCGGTGGCGGAAGCAGGCGTCATCGGCGTTCCGGATAAGCTCAAAGGCCAGGCTGCCGTCTGCTTCGTCGTCCTCAGACAGTCGGAAAAGCCGTCGGAAGAATTAAAAGATGATTTGCTGAACCTTGCATCTGATGCGATCGGTAAAGCGGTCAAGCCCAAAGCGGTTTATTTTGTCAGCGGTTTGCCGAAGACGAGAAATGCAAAAGTGATGAGACGGCTGATCAGAGCTGCCTATATGAACGAGCCCGCAGGCGATTTGTCAACTTTGGAAAACCGCGAAACATATGATGAAATTGCCGGTCTTTCAGTGCGAAAAAATCTGTAGTATACTGGATAAGGCTTACAAACAAAGAAGAAGGACACGTCCTTCCTCTTTTTATTTTGATGAAGCTCGATCGACCAACACTCACATCCTGACGATAACCGAACCGCCGCCGGCCGTGCAGACGCGATTCTGCTGCTCTTCAATCGAACGCAGCAGCTGATTGTTGCTTTCCATGAGCTTGATGAGCAATTCCATTTGATCTTCGAGATTTTTCAGCCTTTGGTTCATCTGCTGCGAAGATTGACCGGTATGCATTTGCGGGGCTGAAGGCGGATAAGACGTTTCAGAATTCCATTTTGAATACATAGAATAGGCCTCCATCATCTAAACTGATATACCTTATCGTATGATCCTACAATCGCAATGTTCGCCTAAATCAAAACGAGAGGAAACAAAACATGTACTTGACGATAAAGGAAACCGCAGAATATTTAACGCTTTCAGAAGCATATGTTGAACAGCTTGTCAGAGAAAAGAAAATCCGCACCGTCTTTGACGGACAGCAGCATTTAATCAACAAAGAGCAATTCAATACGCACATGGAACAGATGGAAAAGTATAAAGAGTGGGCGGAATCCGTTCTGAACGAGCCCATCCCCGAAGATCCGGACGTCAAAGATGAAGATTAACCCGGGATAACAATAACTTTATTATGTAAACTGACAGATACGATTCTATGAAAGTTTCGCACGTTTTCCGTCTCTATTATCCCGTGTGAATGGGGCGTTTCGTAAAAAAAGACACAATATAGGAAATGAAAGGGATGAAAGAAGCCCTATATATAAAGTTTTCTATGATTTTATTTCATTTCCGAAACAATCACGTTCATTTTTTGTTCAAAAAGTGTTATCATTTAGTAGTAAAAAATACAGCGTGTTTTGAGATTGCGGGTTTTCGGGAGTTCCAGACCGAAAACAGCAAAACAAACACAAAAGGGGAGAGCCTTTTTGCGGACTTGTTTGTGCATAAATTCACAAACTATAAAAAGGGGCTTCCTTCAAAAAACAGCACATCGCTTATTGAAAAGGAGAATTGGTTATGCCGGAAACAATCGATCAAACAGCTGATCAAACAAACGAATCTGTAAGCCAAAGCCAACGCGATCTTATCGATCAACTGCTAAAACCTGAAGTACAGGAGTCTTTGACTGTTTTAGTCGACCAGCTTCCAAAGCTGACAGAACTGGTCAACATTTTGACAAAGTCTTACGACTTCGCACAATCCGTTGCAACTGATGAAGTATTAAAAAATGATACGGTCGGTGCCATTACAGAAATTCTTGAGCCTGTCAAAGATACGGCAAAAGAAATCGCGGCTACCGCCATTGAAGCAAAAGACCGCGCTGACGAAAGCAATGAAGTCATCGGACTTTTCGGTTTGCTGAAAATGCTTAAAGATCCGCAGGCCCAAAAGCTGTTCCGATTTGTTCAAAGCTACCTGCAAATCATGTCAGAACGCGAAAAACAAAAATAATCACTATACATTCAGAATAAGGACGGAGGATTCACGATGTCAAAACATATCGTCATTTTAGGCGCTGGTTACGGCGGATTACTGTCTGCTCTAACAGTTCGCAAACACTACACAAAAGAAGAAGCAAAAGTCACAGTGGTTAACCAATATCCGACACATCAAATCATCACGGAATTGCACCGCCTTGCTGCGGGCAACGTGTCAGAACAGGCAGTTGCGATGCCGCTTGCAAAGCTTTTCAAAGGAAAAGACATCGATCTTAAAATCGCCAAAGTCAACTCTTTCTCAGTTGACAAAAAAGAAGTCGCTCTTTCTGACGGCTCTACCCTGACATATGACGCACTTGTCGTCGGTCTTGGTTCTGTCACTGCTTACTTCGGCATTCCGGGACTTGAAGAAAACAGCATGGTGCTCAAATCTGCAAACGATGCAAACAAAATCTTCAAGCATGTTGAAGAGCGCGTGCGCGAATACGCGAAAACGAAAAACGAAGCTGATGCTACGATCTTAATCGGCGGCGGCGGACTAACAGGCGTCGAGCTTGTCGGTGAACTCGCCGATATCATGCCGAGCCTTGCGAGAAGCTACGGTGTCGATCCGACAGAAATCAAGCTGAAGCTTGTTGAAGCCGGTCCGAAAATCCTGCCGGTTCTTCCGGATGAGCTGATCGAACGTGCGACAAAGAGCCTTGAAAAACGCGGCGTTGAATTCTTGACAGGACTGCCTGTCACAAATGTAGAAGGAAACGTTGTTGATTTGAAAGACGGACAAAAAATTGTTACAAATACATTTGTCTGGACCGGCGGTGTTCAAGGCAATCCGCTGATCGGCGAATCAGGTCTTGAAGTCAACCGCGGACGCGCAACTGTAAACGACTTCCTTCAATCTACATCACATGAAGACGTGTTTGTTGCAGGGGACAGCGCCGTTGTCTTCGGTCCGGATGGCCGTCCGTACCCTCCGACAGCTCAAATCGCATGGCAAATGGGCGAGCTGATCGGCTACAACCTGTATGCATACTTAGAAAACAAATCAATGGCGACGTTCAGCCCTGTCAACTCAGGTACGCTTGCAAGCCTGGGCCGCAAAGACGCAGTTGCCGTTATCGGCGCGAACAGCACATCTCTTAAAGGCCTGCCTGCTTCATTGATGAAAGAAGCGAGCAACGTCCGCTACCTGAGCCACATAAAAGGTCTGTTCAGCCTGGCTTATTAATGGAAATGAAGCGCTACTTATAGTTTAAACTATAAGTGGTGCTTTTTTTTGCTTTAAATTTGACGGGCAAATGAAAATATTGTGGTAAATTTGAACCAAAATATACTGACAAGAACGGAATCGCAGCTCGCTTTTTACGGACTGGCGCCTTTTCTGCTCATCATCGTGACTGCAGCAGGCGTTCCTTTGTCAGCGGAATTGACGGAATTCAATATCACCCCATACCGTCATTTGATCATGAGCCTTGCCATGCTTTTCATCCCCCTGATTCTCGGTGTCATGTCGGGGTTTATCCTGCTTGATGAGCGCGACGAAAATATGATTCAGTATTTTGCCGTGACGCCCTTGTCGAAGCGCGGATATGTCATGATCCGGCTCATCCTGCCGATGGCGATGACATTATGCTACAGCATTTTGCTGTTTGCCTCCGGCGGTCTAATGGCGCCTGGCGCTGTGAACCTATTGTTCGTCCTGATCATGGTCACGCTTGAAGCCCCGATTTACACGCTGCTTTTAGCCGCCTATGTCGCAAACAAAGTGGAAGGACTCGCTTTAATGAAAGGATTCAGCCTGCTCACTCTCATGCCGGCCGCGGTTTATTTTATTCCTGTGCCGTGGCAGCTTTTCGGTGTTTTCACCTTATTGGACAGCGAAAACGTACTTGGCGGGAATATCCCACGAAGGGCTTTTTCTCGTTTTCGGGATCACCGGAATTGCGCTGCACATTATGATACTGCTGTTTTTATACCGGAGGTTTTTGGTGAAAACCGACCAATAGGAGTATATCCCGCCCCGTTTTGCAATAAAGTATTAAAACATAAGCGGGAGGCGGGATATCCGATGAAGAAACATATGAAGCTTTGTCTGTGTATGATGATGATCTTTGTATTGACTTTGGCCGGCAGCATGGACGGCTTGGGCGCTGAGGAAAAAGGCGGGCTCAAAGAGCAAATCGATCAGCTGTTAAAGACCGAACCTGATTTAAAAGGAGCGCTCGCAGGCATCAGCGTCAGGTCTGCGGAAAGCGGGAAAATGATATACGGACATATGGGCGATACACGGATGAGACCTGCGTCCAATCTGAAGCTTTTAACGGCAGCAGCTGCCTATTCCGTCCTGGGCGAGGACTATACCTTTCCCACAGAGGTAATGGCTGATGGGGCGCGAGCCGCGGGCACACTCAAAGGCAGCCTTTATATAAAAGGAAAAGGCGATCCGACGCTTTTGACAGCGGACTTTCAGCAAATGGCCAAAGCACTCCGAAAACAAGGGATCACAGTTATCCGGGGAGACTTGGTCGGCGATGATTCCTGGTACGATGAAATCCGCTATTCTCAAGACCTTTCCTGGACCGATGAAGACGCATACTATGGAGCGCAGATTTCAGCTTTAACTGTTTCGCCAAATGAAGACTATGATGCCGGAACGGTCATAATCGACGTGAACCCTGCCGGAAAAACCGGAAAAAAACCTGCTGTATTGCTCACCCCGCAAACAAACCATGTCAAAATCAAAAACGATGCCAAGACTGTTGCTGCCGACGGAAAAAAAGATATCACGATTAAAAGGAAACACGGAGGAAATACCATCCAAATCAAAGGGACGATTCCACAAGGCGCTTCAAGGGTCAGACAATGGGTTGCGGTTTGGGAGCCGTCAGAATATGCACTCGATTTATTTAAACAGGCTTTACATCAACAAGGCATTCGAATCCTGGGAAAGACTAAAATCGGCAAAGCGCCAAAAACAGCGCACCGCATCACCACACATCAATCCATGCCGCTGTCAGAGCTGATGATTCCCTTTATGAAGCTCAGCAACAACGGCCATGGCGAAACGCTGATCAAGGAAATGGGAAGGGCCGCGAGACGTGAAGGAAGCTGGGATCAAGGGCTAGAGGTGTTAAATACGGAACTGCAGAGATTTGGACTGGACACGGAAAAAATCGTTCTCAGAGACGGCTCAGGCATCTCGCATATCAATTTGATTTCTGCACATCAGATCACAAAGCTATTGTATTCCGTTCAAGACGAGAAATGGTTTCCGTCGTTTGCCCGTTCACTCCCAGTTGCAGGTGAAAGCGACAGAATGGTCGGCGGCACATTAAGAAACCGGCTGAAAGACCCGGCTCTAAAAGGAAAAGTCAGGGCGAAAACTGGCTCTCTTTCAACCGTCAGTTCCTTGTCGGGCTATGTCGATACTGCAAGCGGAAAGACATTGATTTTCTCCATTCTCCTCAATCAGCTCGTGGATGATGAGAAAGGAAAGGATATTGAAGACAAAATCGTTCAAATATTAGCTTCTTCATGACTTCTCCCATTGCAGCAGGCAATGGGTTTTCTTTAATTCATGTTTTGCTGCCGGCGGATTTAAAGGCTCTTGAGCTCTCCGAGCGGAAATGCTTCCTCGCTCAGATCAGTGAAAAAACGTCATGCAATAGCGGTCTCGTCAAAAGACTGCTATGTTTGCCACCAGCTCCCAAAGCACCATCGAATCATTCGGCAATCAGACTGTATCGATAGGCTGATGATCAATATTTCTCTGTGCAAGCCGGCCATTTTGCCGGCTTTTTTATATAACAGTTTTCGTTACCTTTGACTTTATTATAATACAGATTTAAATAATAAAAATTGCTTCAAACAACAGTCTATATTGAAAAAAACGCGATGTTCAAAGAACTTTCTCAAATTTGTTAACTATTTCACAAAATATGTGATGTTTATCACATTCAAACCTGTTATATTCAACATAAGATATAAATGCAACAACTGTTATATCATTTCAACTTGAAAAAGAGGGGGATTTAAATGGAACAATGGAAAGGTTTCACCACAAACGTTTGGCAAAAAGAAGTCAATGTCCGCGATTTTATTCTCTCGAACTTTGAGCCATATCAAGGTGACGAATCGTTTCTCGAACCTCCGACGGAAGCTACATCGGCATTATGGGATCATGTAATGGATTTGACAAAAAAAGAGCGTGAAAACGGAGGCGTCCTTGATATGGATACAGAGATCGTCTCAACGATCACCTCGCACGGTCCCGGATATTTGAACAAAGACCTGGAAAAAGTCGTCGGCGTTCAAACCGATGAGCCGTTTAAACGGTCGCTTCAGCCTTTCGGCGGCATCCGAATGGCAAAGCAGGCATGCGAATCCTATGGTTTTAAACTGAATGAAGAAGTGGAAAGGATCTTTACCGATTACCGCAAAACTCATAACCAAGGCGTGTTTGACGCATATACGGACGAAATGAAGCTCGCCCGAAAAGTCGGAATCATTACCGGACTGCCTGATGCTTACGGGCGCGGGCGCATCATCGGTGATTACCGGAGAGTGGCGCTTTACGGCGTGGATTTCTTGATCGATGAAAAGAAAAAAGATGCGGCCGGCACCTCTCGGGTGATGTCTGAAGAAAACATCCGCCTTCGTGAAGAACTGTCAGAACAAATCCGAGCATTGAACGAACTTAAAGCGCTTGCAAAAAGCTATGGGTTTGACATTTCCAAGCCTGCGGCGAATGCAAGAGAAGCATTTCAATGGCTGTATTTTGCCTATTTGGCTGCCATTAAAGAGCAAAACGGAGCAGCAATGAGCCTTGGCCGCGTGTCCACGTTCCTTGATATTTACATCGAAAGAGATTTGAAAACGGGCGTATTAACAGAGCGTGAAGCCCAAGAGCTTGTCGACCATTTCGTCATGAAGCTGCGTTTGGTCAAATTCGCGCGCACACCTGACTACAATGAACTGTTCAGCGGCGATCCGACGTGGGTGACAGAATCAATCGGCGGAATGGCGCACGACGGACGCGCCCTGGTGACGAAAAACTCGTTCCGTTTCCTGCATACGCTTGACAATTTAGGCCCGGCGCCTGAACCGAATTTAACCGTTCTTTGGTCTGTCAGACTGCCGCAAAAGTTTAAAAACTACTGTGCCAAAATGTCGATTAAAACAAGCTCGATCCAATACGAAAATGACGATATCATGCGTCCAGAATACGGTGATGACTACGGAATCGCCTGCTGTGTATCGGCAATGGCAATCGGCAAACAAATGCAGTTCTTCGGAGCACGCGCCAACTTGGCGAAAGCTCTTTTATATGCGATTAACGGCGGAAAAGACGAAAAGCATAAAATGCAAGTCGGTCCGGAAATGCCGCCGGTTGCTTCCGACGTGCTGGACTATGACGAAGTGATGCATAAATTCGATCAGACGATGGAATGGCTCGCAGGCTTGTACATCAACACGCTCAATGTCATTCACTACATGCATGATAAATATTGCTATGAAAGAATTGAAATGGCCCTGCACGACACGGAAATTTTGCGGACGATGGCCACTGGGATCGCCGGCTTGAGTGTTGTCGCCGATTCATTAAGCGCTGTCAAATATGCCAAAGTCAGCGTGGTCCGCGATGAAAACGGCATTGCGGTCGATTTTGAAACAGAAGGCGACTTTCCTAAGTACGGAAATAACGATGACCGCGTCGACGCGATCGCCGTTGACATTGTCAAGCGCTTTATGAAAAAACTGCGCAAGCATCAGACATATCGCCAGTCCGTTCAGACCATGTCAATTTTAACGATCACGTCAAACGTCGTTTACGGCAAGAAAACCGGAAATACGCCGGATGGACGCCGCGCGGGAGAACCGTTTGCTCCAGGTGCGAATCCGATGCACGGCCGCGATACTAAAGGGACGCTTGCATCGCTGTCTTCAGTGGCAAAGCTGCCTTACAGCTATGCGCTCGACGGCATTTCCAACACCTTTTCAATCGTCCCGAAAGCGCTTGGCAAAGACGAAGAGAGCCGCGCCGCCAATTTGTCAAGCATCCTTGACGGATATGCCGCAAAAACAGGACATCACTTAAATGTAAACGTATTTAACAGAGAGACACTGCTCGACGCCATGGAACATCCAGAGGAATATCCGCAGTTAACGATTCGCGTCTCAGGCTATGCGGTCAACTTTATTAAGCTGACGAAAGAACAGCAGTTAGACGTCATCAGCAGAACCTTCCATGAATCGATGTAGCGAGCAATAAGCGGAGCGCGACCAAGGCGCTCCGCCTCATAAAAAGAGGTGATCTCCATGGATGGAAATATTCATTCGATCGAAACATTCGGCACCGTTGACGGTCCAGGCATCAGGTATGTCGTCTTCACACAAGGCTGCCTGATGCGCTGTCAATTTTGCCATAATGCTGATACTTGGGAAATCGGAACCGGAAAACAAATGACGGTTTCCGAAATCGTTCAGGATGTCCAGCATTATCTCCCGTTTATTCAATCATCGGGCGGAGGCATCACCGTGAGCGGAGGCGAGCCGCTTTTACAACTGCCGTTTTTAATCGAGCTGTTCAAAGCATGCAAAAGCCTCGGCATTCACACGGCACTCGATTCGTCCGGCGGATGCTATTCGGCTGCGCCGGCATTTCAAGAGCAGATCAAAGAACTGATCCAGTATACAGACCTTGTTTTGCTTGACCTCAAGCATCACAACAGAAAAAAACATATCAACCTGACAGGAATGCCGAATGACCACATTTTAGAATTTGCCCGGTTTCTCGCTGAACATCAAGTTCCCGTCTGGATCCGCCACGTACTGGTTCCGGGGATCTCCGATATCGATGCCGATTTAACGGCCCTCGGCACGTTTATCGGCACGCTTGCGAACGTTCAGAAGGTGGAGGTTCTTCCTTATCACAAGCTCGGCGTCTACAAATGGGAAGCGCTTGGCCTGGATTATCCGTTAAAAGGGGTTGAACCGCCAAGTGCCGACAGGGCCGAAAATGCGTACAGACTGCTCACCGCACACTTGCAAGGCGGATCCTTGCTGCAAGAGACATAAACGCTTTTGCCGGACAGACTTTTTCTAACAAGAAGCTGTCCTTTTTGTCTTACCTCACAACTGTATAAAAAATCCGTTTCTTTACAATAGTAAGATGAGAAAGATGCGCCTGCTGCGGCAGGCCGACAATAAAACAGCAAGGTGGGCGGGAAGCATGTATCATTTGTATACTCACAACGACTTGGACGGAGTCGGCTGCGGAATTCTCGCAAAAGTGGCTTTTGGCGAACGGGTCGAGGTCCGCTACAATTCGGTCACCGGACTCGACATGCAAGTCGGGCGTTTTTTGGAGCGGACAAAAGGCAAAGAAAAACAGCATGAAGGCCTGTTTATCACGGACTTGTCCGTTCATCAAGAAAATGAGGAAAGGCTGGACCAATATGCGGAAGCGGGGGGAAAGGTCAAACTGATCGACCACCATAAAACTGCGCTTCATTTGAATGAACGCCCTTGGGGCATGATAAAAGTTCAATATGAGGATGGCAGGCTCGCTTCAGCGACTTCTCTTTTCTATGAATACTTAATAGACAACGGCCACATTCGAGAGACAAAAGCGATGGATCAGTTCGTCGAACTCGTACGCCTCTATGATACATGGGAATGGGAACAGACGGGCGCTCTCGAAGCGAAACGCCTGAATGACCTGTTTTTTATGGTATCCATCGACGAATTTGAGGAAAAAATGATCCGGCGCCTTAAAGAAAGCGACGCGTTTTCATTTGATGAATTCGAAGAAAAAATCTTGGATATGGAAGAAGAAAAAATTGAACGGTATATCCGCAGGAAACGGCGGGAAATCGTTCAAACCTTCATTAATGCGCACTGCGTCGGCATCGTGCATGCCGAATCCTATCATTCAGAGGTGGGGAACGAACTCGGGAAAACGTATCCGCACCTAGACTATATCGCCATCTTAAATATGGGCGGCAAAAAAGTGAGCCTTCGCACCATCCATGATGAAACAGATGTATCAGAAATCGCCGGCACGTTCGGCGGAGGCGGCCATGCCAAGGCAGCGGGGTGCCCGCTGACAGATGAAGCGTTCAAGCTGTATGTAACTGAACCGTTTCCGCTGGAGCCCTTGAGAGCAGATGCCTTTAAAAACGTCTATAATGTAAAAAAGTCCGACTACGGCAGCCTTTATGTCAACAGGGACGAGGACCAGTTTTTTCTCTTTCCTAGCGCAAATGGCTGGAACATTCAATTAAACGGCGTGGCTCAGCATGAGACATTCACTTCATTCGAAGAGGCAGAGCGGTTCATTAAAAGAAATTACGCTGCATGGCTCGCGAGGGATGAAGCATTTGTCCAATATTTGATGCAGCAGGTGAAACTGGCGATTCAAACGACAGGCTAAAGACAGCGACATGTCTTGGCCTGTTTTTTCATATACAAAAAAGAACATCCGGCATATAATAACAGAAAGTTCTGATTTTTCCAAAAGGGGAGATGTTCATGAAAGAAAAGAGCGCAGGCTGCGAAACTAAAGAATTCCGGGCAGTGTGGATCGCCACCGTCACAAATATTGACTGGCCTTCAAAAAAAGGACTGACAATCGAAGAGCAAAAAACGGAGTATGTGAAGCTTTTGGATGATGTGACAGCAATGGGGATGAACGCGGTCGTCGTTCAAATTAAGCCGGCGGCGGATGCTTTTTATCCTTCCGCATACGGGCCGTGGTCGGAATACTTAACAGGGATTCAAGGAAAAGACCCTGGATACGATCCGCTGGCATTTTTGCTCGAAGAAACCCACCGGAGAAAGCTTGAATTTCATGCATGGTTCAACCCTTATCGGATCACGATGAATCATACCGATTTGAACAGGCTGTCACAGGATCACCCGGCCAGAACGCACCCCGACTGGGTCGTTGCCTACGGCAGACAGCTGTATTACAATCCCGGCATCCCTGAGGCCCAGGAATTCATTGTCCAAGGCATAGCGGAAGTCGTCAAGAATTACCCGGTCGACGCCGTTCATATGGATGACTATTTTTATCCGTATAAAATTGCGGGAGTCGAATTTCCCGACTTGAGCACATATGAACAATATGGAAAAGACCGTTTTTCAAATATTGAAGATTGGCGAAGGGACAACGTCAACCAGCTTGTCAAACAAATCAATGATGCCGTCAAAAAAGAGAGGGCCTCAGTCAAATTTGGAATCAGCCCCTTTGGTGTATGGCGAAATATAGCAGATGATCCGACGGGATCGAATACAGCCGCCGGAATGACAAACTATGACGACCTTTACGCTGACACGAGGGAATGGATCAGACAGGGATACATCGATTACATCGCCCCGCAAATCTACTGGAGCATCGGCTTTGCCCCAGCTTCCTACGACATTTTAGTGGACTGGTGGAAAAATGAAGTCAGCCATCGCCCCGTTCATTTATACATCGGACAAGCAGCCTATAAAATCAATCAAAACTCAGATCCCGCCTGGTCAGACCCTGAAGAATATCCGCGGCAGATCGCATTAAACCGCGCCTCAAATGTGATGGGAAGCATCCATTTCAGCCTGAAAGATTTAAACCGGAATCCGCTCGGCATTAAAGACAGACTGATCCAGGACTTGTACAAAAAACCGGCAGCTGTTCCCGATATGCCTTGGCTTGGCAGCGTAAACAGTGAAAACTGATATTTTGCGGTAACAGTACCAATCCATTTTGAACGTTGTTCAAAATGGATTTTTTGTGTTAAAAATCGCATCGATAGTGCACCTTAATAGATAAAAACAAGGAAAGAAAGGTTTAAATCAAATGGACATTTTCTTAGCGATTTTACCAGCGATTTTCTGGGGAAGCATCGTGCTCTTTAATGTAAAGCTTGGGGGCGGACCGTACAGCCAGGTGCTCGGCACAACATTCGGCGCTTTAATTTTTTCAATCGGAATCTACTTCGTCGTCCAGCCTGAATTATCCCCCCGGATATTTGCCGTCGGCGTCGTTTCCGGACTATTTTGGGCGCTCGGCCAGACCAATCAGCTGAAAAGCATCGATCTGATCGGCGTGTCTAAAACGATGCCGATCTCAACAGGGCTTCAGCTCGTATCCACTTCTCTGTTTGGGGTGCTTGTTTTCCATGAGTGGGCGACGACAATCTCGATCGTTCTCGGCGTTCTGGCGCTGATTTTTATCATCGTGGGAATCGTGCTGACATCGCTGGAAGACCGCAGCCAAAAAACAGAGGAAAAAACCGGCGACATGAAAAAAGGAATCGTGATTTTGCTGATTTCAACATTCGGCTATCTCGTGTATGTCGTCGTCGTCCGGCTTTTTGATGTCAGCGGCTGGGCGGCTCTTTTTCCTCAGGCTGTCGGCATGGTTGCCGGCGGTTTGATCTTGACATTCAGGCATAAGCCGTTTAATTTTTACGTCATCAAAAATATCATTCCTGGTTTAATCTGGGCAGCGGGAAACATGTTTTTATTCATCTCCCAGCCGCGGGTCGGCGTAGCGACCAGTTTTTCGCTATCACAGATGGGGATCGTCATCTCAACGCTCGGCGGCATTATTCTGCTCGGCGAAAAGAAAACAAAGCGGCAGCTGATCGGTATCGCCATCGGCATCATACTGATCGTCGCAGCCGGCGTTTTGCTGGGCATCGCAAAAGCTTAAGGACGGCTTCTAAAGCCGTCATCAGATTGTTGACAAAATCCCAAAACGACTTTTAGTTTTGGGATTTTGTCATCCTTTCAGCGTGATTGAAAACCCTTGCAGTCTAGGAAGGCCGAGCATTGGAGCGGAGCGAATGTTGGAATTCGTGAGCACCGACGCGCAGGCCTGACAACGAATGCGAGGGTTTGTCGACACGCTGAGGACGGCTTCTAAAGCCGTCCTTTAATATGTGATGCTGCCCTTAAGCGGCAGATGGTCGGAAGCGTTCGGATCAACGGCGACAATTTCAGCCGCTGACACATGAAAAGACGGACTGAGAAAGATGTAGTCCAACCGCCGTCTCGGGCGGTGGGAAGGGTGGGTGAACCCCTGTCCGTATTGACTTTCATCCCACAGGTCGGCCAGTTTTTCCGCGACCTTTTTCCATCCCCGTGAATAAGGTTTCATATTAAAGTCTCCCGTGACGATCACAGGCAGATCGCTCTCTTGAACCTTCTCGATTAAAAAATCCGTCTGCTTGCCGTGAAGCCACGGATTCAGGCTCAAATGCGTAACAAAAACGCGAAAGAGCCGGTCACCGATCCGGACATCAGCCTCAAGAAGAGACCTTCCTTCGATCAGCCCTTTGACAAAATTGAATGAATGATGCCGTTCTTTCTTAATCGGAAAACGCGTTAATAGAGCGTTCCCGTATTGCCTTTTCTCAGAAGAATCGCCGGAACTCAATGAAAGGGAGGGGCAGTACGCATAGTGCATGTTCAATTGTTCTGCAAGCCGGCCGATTTGGTCTTCGTAATCGCTTCTATTTGAGAAATGCCGATCCACTTCATTCAGGCCGATGATGTCGCAGCCGCTTTGAGCGATCACACCGGCTGTTCTACCTAAATCAACGCGGCGGTCCCTTCCTTTTCCATGATGGATATTAAACGTCATGATGCTAAATTTCATAATCATCCCGCCTCTTCTTTTGCTAAGCATATTGTATCTCCGTAACGCTTAAAATATTTCAGCTGTCGGCAGAGCAAGTTTAGGTTAAAATGACATTATGAAATAAAGAGGGGTGGTCCTTATGACAAATAGCAGAACGAATCCAAAGGTTGATGAATTTTTAAGCAAAGCCGAAAAGTGGAAGGAAGAATTTAAGAAGCTCCGTCAAATCGTACTTGAATGTGAGCTGAACGAAGATTTCAAGTGGAAGCATCCTTGTTATACGTTCGAGAATAAAAACATCGTTTTAATCCATGGATTTAAGGAATATTGTGCGCTTTTGTTTCATAAAGGCGCATTGTTAAAGGACCCCAACGGGATTCTTATCCAGCAAACGGAGAATGTACAAGCCGCGCGGCAGGTTCGATTCACCAATGTACAAGAAATAGCTGAAATGGAGACCATTTTGAAAGCTTATATAAATGAGGCCATTGATGTAGAAAAAGCCGGCCTGCAAGTGGATTTTAAACAGGCTGCAGAATATACAATTCCAGAAGAACTTCAAAAAAAATTCGCTGAAATCCCAGCTTTAAAAGCGGCTTTTGAAGCATTGACGCCGGGCCGGCAAAGAGCATATATTCTTTATTTTTCCAAACCAAAACAATCCAAAACCAGAGAGTCGCGGATTGAAAAATATACTCAGCAAATTCTCGATGGAAAGGGATTGAATGACTAGTATATTACGCAACTACCTTTCATGGGAGATGCGAATCATAATCATGCCGAAGAAGCGGCGAAATGATGAGTGAGAATAAAAAAGCTTCCGAGTCCTCGGAGGCTTTACTGTTCTAGTATGATGATAATTTGGAGGAACCTATTGCAAAACGTACATACGTATATTTCATTGTCTTTGGTCATTATCATTTGGGAATCCTTCATGTCTGGCTTTTTCATTGGGAACTGCTTGCTACAGAAACCGGATTTTTCATTTGGGGCTGTTCGATCCTCATGGGCCTCATCCTTTATTTGTCCGGCCGCAAAAACGCAGTGACACGCCGATTTTTGCCTCAACTCTAGTGTCAATCATTTTAGCGTGTTTCACAGTGACAATCGATGTTGTCACGAGTTCCGCGCCTTGATGATCACCGCTTGATTATATAAAAGGACATTTATATAATGGATGCAACATAACGTCTGCAAAACGCCTGATATTGGAGGAATGTCATGTCCGTACAAACAAAGCTTGATTCGAAAAGCACGGTGAGCTGCATGAAGATATTGAGCGATTCTACCCGACTCTTAATTCTGAAACTGCTTCAGGAGAAACCATATTGCGTCTGCCAGCTTGTCGATATGTTTGAAACAAGCCAGCCCGCAATCAGCCAGCATTTGCGAAAGCTGAAAAGCGCAAATATGATCAAGGAACAGAGAAGGGAACAATGGCGTTTTTATTCGCTTCATGACGACTTTCCGGAACGCGAATTGGTCCTTGCCGTTCTCAATCAGATCGATGCACACGACGAGGTTCTTCAAACCGTTAAAAGAAAAGAAAGACCCGTTTCGTGCAGTTAAAACAGAAGAGGGTGGACTGTTCCCTCTTTTTCATTTGCATTCCGAATATAAGCATTGACTTATATAACAATTTTATTATAAGATGTGTCCGGAGAGGAAACCTATGAAGGAGGCGTACACGCGATGACGACAGTCTTAGCCACTTTGATTTTTCTGCTGACGCTCACGCTCGTGATTTGGCAGCCGAAAAATCTATCCATCGGCTGGTCGGCCTGCGGAGGAGCGGTGCTGGCTTTAATTGCCGGAGTCGTCAATTTTCAGGATGTATTAGACGTAACGGGAATCGTATGGAATGCGACTTTGGCATTTGTTGCGATCATCATTATCTCCCTGATCCTTGATGAAATCGGATTTTTCGAGTGGGCCGCCCTGCACATGGCCAAGGCAGCTAAAGGAAACGGCATTCGGATGTTTGTCTATGTCACCCTGCTGGGAGCCGTAGTAGCCGCGCTGTTTGCCAATGACGGAGCTGCTTTAATTTTGACGCCGATTGTGCTTGCCATGGTACGCGCGTTAAATTTTCAAGAAAAGCTCGTTTTTCCTTTTATTATCGCAAGCGGATTTATCGCGGATACAACATCGCTGCCGCTTGTTGTCAGCAACCTTGTCAATATTGTCTCAGCAGACTTTTTCAACATCGGATTTATCGAATATGCAACAAGAATGATTGTTCCAAACCTGTTTTCGCTTATTGCAAGCATCATCGTGCTTTTTTTGTTTTTCAGAAAAAGCATTCCGCGGCATTATGACATGACAAATGTAAAACAGCCAGCGGAAGCGATTAGAGACAGGAAAATATTCCGCTTGTCATGGCTCATATTAGCCGTTCTGTTGGCCGGTTACTTTATCAGCGAGCTGTTCTCGATCCCTGTCTCGATCATCGCGGGCGTGATCGCCGTCATTTTCTTAATTACAGCGAAAAACAGCCCCGCGGTGCAAACGAAGAAAGTGCTGAAGGGAGCGCCTTGGGCGATCGTTTTCTTCTCAATCGGGATGTATGTCGTGGTATACGGTTTGAGAAACGCCGGCTTAACAGATGTTCTCTCACAGGTCATCCAGACCGTCAGCGATCAAGGGCTGTTTGCCGGAACAATGGGAATGGGCTTTATCGCAGCCATCCTGTCTTCATTAATGAACAATATGCCGACGGTGATGATTGATGCGCTTGCGATTCAGAATACCGATACACACGGGATTCTCAGAGAAGCGCTGATTTACGCCAATGTCATCGGCTCTGATCTCGGTCCGAAAATCACGCCGATCGGCTCCCTGGCGACGCTCTTGTGGCTTCACGTCCTTTCACTGAAAGGCGTAAAGATTTCTTGGGGAACCTATTTTAAAACAGGTGTCATTTTGACCATTCCAACCCTGTTCATCACGCTTGCCGGACTTTATGTGTGGCTGCTGATCATCCATTAAACATGATAGGAGACGATGACCAATGTCAAAAAAGACCATCTATTTTTTATGCACAGGCAACTCCTGCCGCAGCCAAATGGCTGAAGGCTGGGCGAAGAAACATCTCGGAGACGAGTGGAACGTCTACAGTGCAGGGATTGAAGCGCACGGTTTAAACCCGAACGCAGTCAAAGCCATGCGAGAAGCAGGCATCGATATTTCTGAGCAGACGTCCGATATCATTGATCCCGATATCTTACACAACGCAGACCTCGTCATTACGCTGTGCGGGGACGCGGCTGATAAATGCCCGATGACACCGCCGCACGTCAAGCGCGAGCATTGGGGTTTTGACGATCCCGCCAAAGCAGAAGGGACAGAAGAAGAAAAATGGGCATTCTTTCAGCGTGTACGCGATGAAATTGGAGAGCGGATCAAGCGATTTGCGGAGACAGGAGAATAAATGCAAAGCTCAGGTAACAATACCTGAGCTTTGCATTTATTAGAAACATATAAAAACACGTCTGCAACATATATTTTCTATAAAGAAAGAACGTACCCTAAGGCATGCGGCCGTTCATGTAAAAATTCAGAAATCAATGTACCGAGGAATTCTGTAAAATCCATTGCCATCAGCTTTTAAAAGAAAAGATGACCTGAAAAACTCGTCTTAAATGTTACTTGTTTTCTTCACCTAAAACTGCTGGAGAAGCGCATGACATTCTTACGTTTAATTCAGGGTCCATTTTTTGAGTTAATGGTATTGAGCCCGGCTCGCGAATAAGAGACAGCAGAGAATCGACCATTTTGTGAGCCAATTGATCGATTGGAACCCCTACGCTCGTCAGCGGGGTTTCAAGGCTTGCCATTTGAGGGATATTATCATAAGAAATTAAAGATAGGTCTTCGGGTATACTGAGCTGTTGTTCCTTTACGGCTCGTAAAATCCCTACACTGATATCGTAGCTTCCGCTAATGATTGCTGTAGGTTTTGGGGTTTGTTGTAATAGTTTTTTCGCAGCGGTATAACCGTTATACCAGCTTAACCCATTAGTATTTAAAATACTGTTTCGACTTAATTTCAAACCGGCTTCCATCATAACCTCTTCAAACCCTTTGCTTTTTTCAACCTGACGCTTGTCGGCAGGGGAGAGGTCGCCGACGTAGCTAATGTTTTTGTGGCCAAGTTGATACAGATACGCAACGGCTTTGTAAATTGCTTTTTTATGATTGACATCGATAATAGGATGTGTATGTTCACCTGACACTCCGTAAGATAAGATAGGAATAGTTAAGCCAGTATCATCACTAAGCTGAGTTTCGCCGCCTTCTTCAAAAATCATAATTCCATCCACGCGAAAACTCTTAAACAAATCCACTGCCTCTTTAGCTCTGTTAACAGATAAAATCATTGAATAGTTGTTCTTTTCGACCACTTCATTTATTTTAGTAACAAGTGCTGATAAAGCGATTCTTTCAATGGTAGGCCAGACAAGACCGATCGTTTGACTTTTTTTAGATGCCAAGCTTCTCGCTGCAAAATTCGGACTATACCCTAATTGTTCGGCAACTTGCAAGACCTTTTTCTTTGTATCCGGTTTTACAAGAGGGCTGTTTCTTAAAGCCTTTGAGACTGTTGAATAGCTTACTCCGGAAGCATTGGCGATGTCTTTAATGGTTACAGTCATTTTGGACCCTCCAAAACATCTTTAAAAATATAATATTGCAAATTTTCAAAAATAATTTTATGATAATAAATAACAACGTTGTTATTATAAATGATACATCATAAAATAACAATCATATACATCTTCCGAAGAAAATAACAACGTTGTTAAAGAATTTTTCGGATGATGAAGCAACGTTTATTTTTAACAACGTTGTTAAACTTATCGTAAAGGAGGAGATGTGTGAGAAAAACGATCATCTAATGCACTAAAATATTACACAAATTGTTACAGAACATAATTGGAAACGGGATTCAGGGGATAAACCGAAACATACAATGCAAAAATTTCACATATTCGTTCACTATTCGAGCGGAATTGTAAACGCTACCAAAAAAATATGGCGATGAAAGAAAACATGAATCGCAATCAATCATTGGTTAGAAAGCAACGGTTATGAGATTCAAGGAGGGTAGTTCATGAGAAATATGCTATCCGTGTTTTTTGTATGCGCTTTAATCTTTGGAATGCTTACGGGGTGTAAAAGCAGCGATGTAATAGGCGTCGATAAAACCGTAACGTTACGGCTTGCTCACAACCATAATGAGGAACACCCCATCCACAAGTCTTTACTCAAATTTTCAAAAGACGTAGAAAAGAAAACCAATGGCACCGTTAAAGTGCAAGTGTATCCAAATGCTCAGCTCGGTTCAGAACGTGAAGTGATTGAATTGACACAGACCGGGGCTGTCGATCTGGCTAAAGTAAGTGCAAGCGCTTTAGAAAGTTTTTCAGAGGTCTACTCCATCTTCAGCTTGCCTTATTTATTTGACAGCAAACATCATTTCTATGAAGCCATGGACAGTGATATTGCAAAAGAAATGTATGATACAACGAAAAACATAGGGTTTATTGGATTAACCTACTATGATGCGGGATTACGGAACTTTTACACAAAGAACAAACCGATTATGCACCCAAATGACCTTAAAGGTTTAAAAATTCGGGTGCAGCCGAGTGCTACAGCGATTCGAATGGTGGAACTCATGGGTGGAGCACCTACTCCAATGGCTTATGGAGAAGTATATACAGCATTGCAGTCAAGTGTAATCGATGGCACCGAAAACAACGAAATGGCTTTAACAAGCAGCAATCACGGGGAGGTGGCAAAAGAATATTCATACTCAGAACATGCAATCGTTCCGGATATTTTGATCATGAATTTGGACAAAAAGGATCAATTAAGCGAAGAACAGCAGAATGCGGTGATCGAAGCGGCGAAAGAGTCTACTGAGTATCACAAAATCGTTTGGGCTGAAGAAACTGAAAATGCGGTTGAGAAAGCAAAGGAAATGGGAGTGAAGTTCCACAAGCCAGACAAGACTCCATTCCGGGATGCGGTAAGCCCGCTTCATGATGAGTTTGCCAAAAAAGAATTGATCGGAAAATACTATAGGGAAATTCGTGCGAAAGCTAAAAAAGTAAAATGACTCTGGATGAATGAGCGACTCGAATATTTTTCGATAAGGGAGGGGTGTATATGCTAGCTTTAAAAAAAGCAGTGAATAAAACGATTGAATGTTTGACTTGCACACTAATGGCCATCATGGTTTTGGTTGCGATATGGCAAGTATTTACGCGCTATGTACTGAATTCTCCCAGTACGTTTTCAGAAGAATTTTTACGCTATTCACTGATATGGATTTCTATGTTAGGCGGTGCCTATGCATTTTGGAAAAAAAAGCACTTGGCGATTGAATTTATCGTTCGAAAACTTCCAATAAAAGCAGCTGTTTTCGTTCATACTTTCATTCAGATTCTTTTGATTGCTTTTGCTCTGATTGTGTTGGTGTTAGGAGGTTCGAAAGCAGTGATCACCACAATGGAGCAATCTTCAGCAGCATTAGGGATACCGGTGGGATTTGTTTATCTATCACTTCCTGTTGCAGGCATACTCATCATTGGATACAGCTTGGCCGGTTTATATGAATCTTTACATGAATTCAATTCAAAACAAAAGTCAGGTGATGATGTAAAAAAAGCAGCAAAGATGTGACTGAGGCTTTTTGAAAACTAAAAAAGAGGTGAAATGATATGGCCATAGCAGCCGGTCTCATTTTATCGGCGGTATTCTTCATATTGTTGTTTCTCGGCGTTCCGATTTCTGTAAGTATTGCGGCGGCATCCATTGTAACAATGCTTACCATTTTTCCTTTTGATGTTGCCATTTTCACTTCGGCGCAAAAAATGGTCACTGGAATCGACAGCTTTGCTTTATTAGCGGTGCCGTTCTTCATTTTATCAGGCATTATTATGAATAATGGCGGTATTGCAATGCGGCTCATTAACTTCGCAAAATTGATCAGCGGCAGGCTGCCCGGTTCTCTGGCCCATACAAATGTTGTCGGAAACATGTTATTCGGTTCCATTTCCGGTTCGTCTGTAGCTGCTGCTGCTGCAATCGGCGGGGTCATGTCGCCGCTTCAAGAAAAGGAAGGATATGACCGGACTTACTCTGCCGCAGTAAATATTGCTTCAGCACCAACTGGTTTGCTTATTCCGCCTAGCGGTCTTTTGATCATTTTCTCATTAGTCAGCGGCGGAACATCTGTTGCCGCTTTATTTATGGCGGGCTATTTGCCGGGAATCTTGTGGGGGCTGGCTACGATGGTTGTCGCCTGTATGATTGCAAAAAAGAAAAAATACCCTGTTGCGCCAAAGATTACGATTAGTCAAGGTTTTAAAGTGCTTCTCGATGCGATTCCAAGCCTGTTGCTCATTGTAATCGTAATCGGGGGTATTATCGCCGGTGTATTTACAGCAACTGAAGGAGCAGCAATAGCGGTGGCTTATTCCTTATTGTTGTCGCTCTTTTATAGGACATTGAAATGGAAACAGCTCCCCAAAATGCTGCTGGAAACGGTAGAAATCACAGCCGTTATTATGTTTTTGGTTGGGACATCAACGATGCTGTCATTGGTCATGGCGTTTACAGGCATACCGACGGCAATCAGCAATGGAATTTTAGGGATTACAGATAACCCAATTTTGATCCTGCTGATGATGAATATCATCTTATTAATAATCGGTACATTTATGGACATCACTCCGGCTGTACTAATTTTCACTCCAATCTTTCTGCCAATTGTTGAAAGCTTTGGCATGGATCCCGTGCATTTTGGAATTATGATCGTATTTAACCTTTGTATCGGCAATATCACTCCTCCTGTAGGAAGTGCTCTGTTTGTAGGATGCAGCATAGGTAAAGTTGATATTGAACGAGTGGTTAAACCGATTCTGCCATTTTATGCTGCGATCATGATCGTCCTTTTAATTGTTACCTACATTCCACAAATCAGCTTAGTGTTGCCTCAATTATTTGGACTTTAAGACAGGAGGCGTCTGTTTAATGTCAATTAAAGAAACCTATATGTTTACATTTATGAAAGAAGAGAATAATGTGCTGGATTTTCATTTGAATGACGGTCATGCACATGCGAAAATATTCATTCTTGAAGAAGATATAATTCGGATTTTGCTGACGGAGGGAGAAGCGTTAACGCTTGAAAAAACGTGGAGTGTCGCGCCTGGACAGATCGATGTGCCATGGGAGGGACGCCATCGTTTAGACATGAGCGGATTTACATTGCCTCAATACGAATTCCAGCAAGTCAAAGATGTTTTTATCGTGAAAACCGGCAAGGTCAAGCTTCATGTTCAATTGAACGGCTTTAGGATCAGCTGGTTTTATCACAATGGTTCTGAATGGATCAATGTTGCAAACGATCGGCAAACACAAGGGTATAATTTTGAAGGGGCTTTTGGAAAGGGCGTGTACCATTATTTACAACGCGATGTCCAGGAACAATATTTTGGATTTGGCGAGAAAACGGGAAACGTCGATAAACACGGGAAACGCTACCGGATGTTAAATATCGACGCGATGGGGTACGACGCAGAGCGGTCAGATCCGCTATACAAACATATCCCATTCTATATTACACGTCATAAGAAAACAGGCATCTCCTATGGAATGTTCTATGATAATCTATCAGCTTCCATTTTTGATATGGGTTCAGAGCTTGATAACTATCATGGACTGTACCGCTATTATCAGGCCGAAAAGGGGGATTTAGACTACTACTTCATAGCCGGTCCGAAAATAAAAGATGTAGTCGAAACATTCTCTTGGCTGACAGGCAAAACGATCTTGCCGCCAAAATGGAGCCTGGGCTATTCAGGCTCTACGATGAGCTATACCGATGCTCCAAATGCACAAGAACAATTAAAAAATTTCGTTCGTCTTTGTGAAGAACATGATATGTTATGCGATTCGTTTCAGTTATCGTCAGGATACACATCTATCGGTGATAAACGTTATGTCTTTAACTGGGATGAGATCAAAATTCCTGCTCCAAAAGAGATGGTGCAACACTTCCATGAGAAGGGCGTCCGTTTATGCGCCAACATTAAACCGTGTTTGCTAAAGGATCATCCGTACTTTGATGAACTACAAGAAAAAGACATGTTCATTGTAAACAGAGAAACACAAAAACCGGAAATGGCCCAATTTTGGGATGATATCGGAGCTTATTTAGACTTCACGAAGCGCCAAACGTTCGACTGGTGGAAGGCTCAAGTAACAGAAAAGCTGTTGGAATACGGAATTGATTCAACTTGGAACGATAATAACGAATTTGAAATATGGAGTCAAAATGCCAAGTGTCACGGCTTCGGCAAAGAAGTGGAATTTGAACTGATCCGAGCGCTTCACCCGCTTTTGATGATGAAAGCGTCTTTCGAGGCGCAGCTAGAATACAACCCGGAATTACGCCCGTACCTGATCTCAAGATCCGGCTGTCCCGGCATGCACCGTTATGCACAAACTTGGACCGGTGACAACCGAACAAGCTGGAAAACATTAAAATTTAATATTAAAACTGGCATCGGTTTAAGTTTATCAGGCATTTACAATTTCGGCCATGATGTCGGCGGATTTTCAGGACTGGCCCCTGAACCGGAGCTATTCGTAAGATGGGTGCAAAACGGTATCATGCATCCGAGATTTACCATTCATTCGTGGAACGATGACGGGACAGTTAATGAACCATGGATGTTTCCAGAAACAATCGATGAAATCCGTGAACTCATTAAGTTTAGACATAAGATCATCCCTTACATTTACACCGCGCTATATGAGGCGCACGAACATTATCAGCCGATCATTCGACCGACATTTTATGATTTTGAACATGATGAGAAAACATTTGAAGAGAACGATGAATTTATACTTGGTGAATCTTTGCTCGTTGCATCTGTCGTCGAAAAAGGAATGACGGAGCGGGAAGTATATTTACCGAACCATGAAAAAGGCTGGTATGATTTCCATACGGGAACATGGTATGAAGGAGGGAAGACAGTCGTTCTGCCGGCACCATTACATTATACTCCGCTATTAGCGAAAGCGGGAGCGATCGTTCCGGTAAATGATGCAAAAGTGACATTCCAAACAAAGAACCAAGATGAAAGAGGATTTTTGTTATTCCCATTCAAAGGAAAAGGAAAATCGACTTATCGTTTGTATGAAGATGATGGGTTAACAAATGAATATACTCATACATTTGCCTTTATACATGTCGATATGGAGACAACAGAAGACGGGATCAAACTTTCAATACAAAAGGAAGGAACATACGAGTTATCGTATGATCAACTCACTTTTCACGTACCAAATGGAGAAAAGAGAAAACTGATCGTAAATGGCACAGAACTGGAAAGCAAAAACGGAGCGTTTTCTTACAGTTTGCCGTGTGATTAAAAGATTAAGGCCACATGATGAAGATGTTTCCATTAATTCGAGCAGGAATCTTTGTCCGCGGTTACATCCCGGCCAGCTGAATTTTGTCATCGAGCACGATACATGAATCATGATCATGAAAATTTTATGTAAGCGGATACTAATCGGCAAATTCTTTGAAAAAAATCGTTCCAATATATTGTTATTTCATGCGAAATGATGATATCGAATGTTAAATAATAAGAGGGAAGAGGATGGGGGAACCATGCAAATGACGTTTCGATGGTATGGAGACAGCGACCCGGTCACATTAGAGTATATTCGCCAAATTCCCGGCGTTACTGGAATTGTTTCGGCCATTTATGATATTCCTGTAGGGGAAGCATGGCCTTATGAGAAAATTGTAGAGTTAAAAGAAAAAATTGAAAATCATGGTTTATCGTTAAGTGTCATTGAAAGTGTACCTGTCCATGAAGATATTAAATTAGGTCTTCCGACAAGAGATCAATATATTGAAAACTATAAAACGACGATACGCAACTTGGCAAAAGCCGGTGTTAAAATCGTTTGTTATAATTTCATGCCGGTCTTTGACTGGACCCGTTCTTCTTTAGACTATGCACTAGAAGACGGTTCTACAGCATTAATTTATGAAGAAGAAAAAGTTAGACAAATGAATCCATTACATGGTGAACTAAAACTTCCCGGTTGGGACACAAGCTATGAAGATGGACAGCTAAAGAATCTTTTTCAACAATATCAGCACATGACGGAAGAGGATTTATGGGAAAATCTTTCGTATTTTATTAAAGCGGTTATACCGGCGGCAGAAAATGAACAAGTCAAAATGGCGATTCACCCGGATGATCCGCCATGGCCTATCTTTGGACTGCCTCGAATCATAACGAACAAAGAGAATTTGGAGCGATTGATTCATCTCTATGACAGCTCCTTTAACGGTTTGTGTTTATGCAGCGGGTCACTGGGTGTGAAGTCAACAAATGATATTCCGGAATTGATTCGTTATTTCGGAAAAAAAGGAAAAGTTAACTTTGTGCACCTGAGAAACATTAAGATCATCGGGGAAAAGTCATTTCAAGAATCCTCCCACCGTTCAGAAGACGGTTCTTTAGATATGTATGAAATCGTAAGAGCATTAAGAGATATAGATTTTGCCGGACCAGCCAGACCGGATCATGGAAGGATGATTTGGGGAGAGACCGGAAAACCGGGTTATGGTTTATATGACCGGGCGCTTGGTGCAGTGTATTTAAATGGAATGTGGGAAACATTGACGAAAGAAAAGAAGCGGATAGCCTTAGAATGCAATAAATGAACAAGCACTAACTAAAATGCAGAGACGAGGGATAAATGTGCAGATTCCTTTTCATGTCAACTTGAAAGATAAGGTGGCTGTAGTGACAGGTGGAAGCGGCATCTTATGCAGCGGTTTCGCTAAAGCATTAGCTCAATGCGGTGCAAAAGTAGCAGTAGTCAGCCGAAGAGCTGAATCGGCAGACAGAGTAGCGAGAGATATCCAAGAAAACGGAGGCGAAGCACTTGCCGTTACAGCAAACGTCCTTGATAAACAAAGCCTTGAACAAGCGAAACAACTCATTAACAGAACATTCGGCAGATGCAATATCCTCATTAACGGAGCAGGCGGCAATCATCCAATGGGAACAACAGATAAAGAATATTTATATAAAAAAGACTTGAATACTAAAGAATTGACTACGTTTTTTGATTTAGAAATAGAGGGTGTAAGGTCTGTATTGGATTTAAACTTTCTTGGTACACTGTTAACCACTCAAGTATTTGCAAAAGACATGGCTGATCACGACGGAAATGTGATCGTTAACATCTCATCCATGAACGCCTATACGCCGCTGACGAAAATTCCCGCCTACAGCGGTGCAAAAGCGGCCGTCAGTAACTTTACACAATGGCTTGCTGTGCATATGTCAAAAGTCGGAATTCGTGTCAATGCCATTGCCCCAGGCTTTTTTCTTACCGCCCAAAATAGGAGCCTATTGCTCAATGAAGACGGAACATATACGGAGCGAGCACAAAAAATTATCAACCAGACGCCGTTGGATAGATTTGGGGTTCCGGAAGATCTAATCGGAACGTTATTATGGTTGGTAAGCGATAAAGCCTCGCGATTTGTCACTGGAACCATCATACCGGTCGATGGAGGATTCTCCGCCTATTCTGGAGTATAACTAACGGGGTTAGCTCCAAAAAGCTGATTTTCAACACTGATAAAAATCCCAATTTCTCTGTGTCACATTGAGAAATTGGGATTTATTATTTCAACTTTTCCGTTTTACAAACAAGAAGATAAACAACATTTTTGTATGATCTGCCATGCTGGAAACAGGAGGTTTTCTGCTGCTACGTAATACAAAACCATCGCAAATAATATGCATTGTTTTGTGATGGTTTGACAACAGTGTTATAACTGTTTATATTGTATATATACAGTTATAACGAATAGAGGGATGTCATGCTTTGAATATCATCATTTCAAATTCATCTGATGAACCGATTTATTTGCAGATCGTCAACCAATTAAAAGATCAAATCGTCAAGGGAGAACTCTCAGAGTCAGAGGCGCTCCCGTCGATCAGAAACCTGGCCAAAGAGCTTAAAATCAGCGTAATTACAACAAAAAGAGCCTATGACGAGCTGGAGAGAGAAGGGTTTATCGTCACAGTCGCGGGAAAGGGCTCGTATGTCGCAGCCATTAACAAGGACATGCTGCGGGAAACAAAAGTCAAATTAATCGAAGAACACATAGCAGAAGCCGTTACTGAAGCGAAACAAATCGGCTTTACATACGAAGAACTCCAAGAGATGCTCAAACTGGTTTATGAGGAGTGGTAAAAGTGACCAGCATACTGGAATTAAAGAATGTAACAAAACACTATCAAGATTTCTCTTTAAAAAACATCAACTTCTCGCTTGAGAAAGGTTATATTATGGGTTTTATCGGCCCGAACGGAGCCGGAAAAAGCACGACCATCAAGCTGATCATGAACCTGATCAAAAAAGACGAAGGGAACATCAGCATTTTCGGTCTCGACAATGAAAAACACAATATCGAAATCAAGCAGAGAATCGGCTTTGTATACGATGAAAATCATTTTTACGAAGAACTGACACCAAACGAAATGAAAGGAATCATCAGACCGTTTTACAAAAAGTGGGACGAAGCTGTTTTTCAGCGGTACGCAAAAGACTTCCAGCTCCCTTTAAACAAACAGATCAAAAACTTGTCAAAAGGGATGAAGATGAAATTCTCATTGGCGGTCGCGCTTTCCCATCATGCCGAATTATTGATCATGGATGAACCGACATCAGGACTGGATCCGCTTGTCAGGTCCGAGCTCCTCGACGTGCTGCAAACATTGCTGCAGGACGAGAACAAGTCGATTTTCTTTTCGACGCATATTACCTCTGATTTAGAAAAAGTAGCGGACTATATTACTTTCATTCATAACGGCCGGCTCGTGCTGAGCAAGACAAAGGATGAGCTGTTGGAGGAGTACTGCATTGTGAAAGGAGACCTCGATACGCTGCGCAAAGGGAACGAAGACGCCTTAATCGGCATCAAGAAAAACCGCTATGGTTTTGAAGCGCTCTCCAGAGATAAGCGGGAAGTCGTTCAGCATTTCGGGGATTCCGTCATGATAGAAAAACCCACTTTGGAAGATATTTTGGTATTTTCAACCGGCAGGAGTGATCATCGTGTATCATCTAATTAAAAAAGATATTTTAATGCAGAAAAGGGCAATGAAGCTATCGCTGTTATTGATGATTTTTTTCACTTTTACATTGTCGCAGCTTGAGCTTGTCGGATATACGGTCGCTGTATTGGCTGTCACGTACCAGCTGGCATTAGGCGCAAGCTCCTTGGAAGACAAAAACAACAGTGACAAAATCCTGATCAGCTTGCCTATTAAAAGAAACATCATCGTATTATCGAAATATGTATCGGTTTATGTCTATGCGGCTTATGCCATTCTCTTCTATTCTTTGATCAATGCGGTCGGACATTTGCTGCACTTGCCGCTTGATTTCCCATTGACATTTTCAGGAGCGATGGGTGCTGTTGTGGCTGTCACTTTATTTAGCTCGATCTCATTTCCGCTGATTTTTAAGTACGGCTATTTGAAGTCCAAAATGGCGAATATCCTCATATTTTTCTTCATTATTTTTGGAGGAACAGCCTTTTTTAAATTTATAGACGCGGACGAGAACCTTGCATTGAGCCAAAAATTAACGGCTTTTCTGAGCGGAATGTCAAATGCGGGTACATTCATCCTTTTGGTTGGTGTACTGCTCGTGATGATCTCCGTTTCATACGCGATATCGCTCAGCTTTTATAATAAAAGAGAATTTTAATGTTTAAGGATCGGCGGGAGCAGCACCGTTGATCCTTTTTCCGTTGCTCAGAACCGTGCGGCTGTTTTCATTCTGCCGTCTGCTTTTCTCTTTCCCCTCACTATCATCTATTATAAAAAATTCCTATAAAAGAAAAATTTCCGAGTTGATTAAAAGCATTTTTTCCGGAAGTTTCGGTAAAAAACGAAACTTTTGGCCCTTTTATTTCACTGTATAATGTAAACGGTTACGTATATAGTATACTTATACTAACATTTCTTTTAAGTGAAACTGACGGGAAGGATAGAAAAACAGGTGAGAGAGATATGAATACGAGGCAAAAAGACATTCTGAATCTGTTGTTATCTGAACCTGATGACTATTTAGTCGTACAAGATTTCGCAGACAGGGTAAAGTGTTCTGAAAAAACGATCAGAAATGATCTGAAAACGATTGAAGACTATCTCAATCAGCATTCTGATGCTCAATTAATTCGCAAACCGGGATTGGGCGTTTATTTGAATATTGAAGATCAAGAAAGAGTCCGTTTAAGCCGGCAATTATATACCGAACATCACGCCGCACAGCAGCTACCCGATGAAGAAAGAATGCTGCAAATCGCTTATCAGCTATTAATGAATCCAAAGCCGGTTTCTGCAAAAGAAATGGCTGCCGAGCATTTCTTGAATAAGTCTTCCATCAAAAGGGATTTGAATAAAATTGACGTTTGGCTGAAGCGGTTTGGCCTCACACTGGTATCCAAGCAGCGCCTCGGTTTAAAGATCGAAGGAAGTGAAAAAAATAAGAGAAAAGCGCTGGCGCGCATCTCGGAGTTGATTGACAACCCGGAGTTTACAAGCCGATTTATTAAAAGTAAATTTTTAAGCCATGAAGTGGAATTTGTTAAAAGTGAGATCAGATCATTGCAAAGGCGGCATTCTTTATATTTCACTGATGAAACGTTCGAAAATTTACTGTTGCATACATTGCTGATGATCCGCCGCATCAAAATGAAACAGCCGATCACCATTTCGCCGGGGGAAATCGATGCAGTCAAAAAGAAAAAAGAATTTCAGTGGACGTTTGCCTGTTTAAAACGGCTGGAAGCTGTTTTTGCGATCCGCTTTCCTGAAGAAGAGGCCGTCTATTTAACATTGCATATATTAGGCGGAAAAGTTCGCTACCCATTTGGAAAAGAAGGGGACAGCGGACTGGAAAACCCTTTGCTTCCAAAGGTTGTCGAATATTTAATCAATCGCGTATCAGAGTTGAAAATGATGGATTTCCGCGAGGACCGGGTTTTGATCAATGGATTGAAAGTTCACCTTAATACCGTTTTAAACCGGCTGAGCTATGACCTTTCCGTATCAAATCCGATGCTCAATGATATCAAAAAAATGTACCCTTATCTGTTTCATATTGTCATTGATGCTCTTGAAGACATCAACCAAACGTTTTCACTTTCGATTCCCGAGGAAGAAGCCGCCTATCTGACATTGCATTTCCAAGCGGCGATCGAGCGCTTCAGCTATGGAAAAGACAAGCATAAAAAAGCGATCATCGTTTGTCATATGGGCATCGGAATGTCACAGCTGCTGCGGACAAAAATCGAACGGAAATTCCACCAAATTGCCGTGATGGACTGCATCGCGAAAGCAGATTTGGCGGACTATACTGCAAGATATAAAGATATCGAGCTTGTCATATCAACGGTCAGCCTGGAGGATTTATCAATTCCTCATATTGTTGTATCACCGCTGCTCGAGTCGGCTGATGAGAAAAAGCTCAGCGACTTTATGGATCAGCTCGGTGAATCGACCCGCCAAAAACAAAAAACGTTTAAAGTGCTGAACGACACGACTCCTTTTCTCGTTTTCTTGCAGCAAGAGTCAGAACACCGCTACAAGCTGATTGAACAGCTGGCAATCGCTTTATACGAGAAAGGCTATGTGGAAAAAGAATATGCCGTACACGCCGTCTTGAGAGAGAAAATGTCGGCGACAAACATCGGAGCGGGCATCGCGATTCCCCACGCGAACGCCAAATTGATTAAACAATCAGCCATTGCGATCGCCACATTAAAGGAGCCGCTTGACTGGGGCTCTGAAAAAGTATCGCTCGTCTTTATGCTGGCTGTCAAACATGAGGATCAAAACATGACAAAACAATTGTTCCAAGAGCTGTCCAGCTTAAGCGAGCAGCCGGCCTTCATCCAAAAGCTGACGAAAGAAACAAATGTGATGAAGTTCTTATCTTATTTGGATTATTAAAAGCGGGGCGCTGACCTTTATCAAAATTCAATTAGAAGGCCTTTATCACTTCATTTCCACCGTGCCGCCCAACTGAAAAAACATCATATCTTTTTCTAAAGGTAGGGTTTCCTAATGAATTATGATGAAGCACAACATCTACATATTAGTTACAATAAAAAGGGATTAGATCTTGAAGCGGTAGGATTAAAACGCCTAGATATCGATGTGTGGGACGTGTATTTTAACTTTCAGGATCATGGGATAGATGAGCCACCTTTGAGTTTTTCAAAAATCGATCCATTCGGTTGCAATATACTTTCAATAACAAGCAAAGATTTAAAGATTAATGAGGCTACTCAATACTTCGAACTTTGGATTAAACATGAGTTATATAAAGATCTCTAATTTATAGCTCCCCACTGAAAAAGAAGTGGAGTTTTATAGTGCAAGTAGACCGTTGAGAAAGAATAAACACATTAGCAATAGGGAAAGGAGCATTCCAAAAAATGAAACACAATCATTAGGATGATGAT
The DNA here is from genome assembly GCF_037969865.1 of Bacillus sp. FSL R7-0646. Lineage (NCBI taxonomy): Bacteria > Bacillati > Bacillota > Bacilli > Caryophanales > Bacillaceae > Bacillus > Bacillus sp. FSL R7-0646. The sequence goes on along the minus strand of NZ_CP150217.1, from coordinate 2,028,813 downwards.
ATAATCAATAGAAAGGGATGGACGAATTGGATAATCAAGTTTTGCAAGCGATCTACGAAATGCAAAAGGAAATGAAAGAAGACTTCAAAAGCGTAAACGAGCGGTTAGATACAATCAACAAAACATTAACACGCATAGAGGAAAACGATCCTGAAAAAGTCATATCCATGCTTAAACTAATCAATAAGAAACATTGAACGTGATCATAGATACAACGACAAGAAGTTCTCTGAGCTTGAAAGAAGGATTCATGAGTTAGAGGAACGATTAAATAATTATTCTGTATTATAAAAAGAAATGATGAAATCTGTTTCAGCATCAACGAATATATCGTCTATTTCGGCGTCCTTTATAATCTTTTGAAATATTTGTCCAGAGCCATGAATTAGTGAGGAGTAGATTTCTTTCTAATTCAACAGGTTTGGACACTTTTTTATTTCTCCAATAGGATGATTAATTTTTCACAATGAAACGAGCTGAATACTGGTTGATGAAGAGCATAGAAATTGTTACTTTTTTTGTCTAGTTTCTGTATAACAAGCAAAAGCTGAAAAAGAGAAAGAAAAGGTGTCCTGATGGATGTCTTTTTATTTTGAATTTGAAGGTGAAAAACATTGCGGACACCGGAAAAAGAGTCTGCCGAGATGGTACGAAAAAAGCAGGCCGCCCATCTGCTTAGTCTGTCTTAGCTTTCTTCCATCTACTCTTAATAATCACCATAAACAAAATGTGAATCAATACAACGATGATATTATACTTAGGGTCAATTTTTACAAAGACGGTATTAAGAGTCATCACTAGAACCATGAGAATTGTTGCGATCCACCATATAAACTCATACTTTTTATCATTCTGATCTTTGCTCTTTTTACGTTTAACCAGGTCAAAATGCAAACAAGCAGCCACAAAAACCACTAAAACAATTGTTGTCACAGGGAAAGAAAAGTTTGATTTTATGTTATACATTATAACTGCCCCTAAAGCCCCGAATATAAAACTAATAAGTAATCTCATCATTGATATCATACCTTTCTTAATTTTTTATTAAATCATAATCAGAGCTTTCGGGCACTAGGAATGAGATATTTTTTAAAGAAGCATCCCCATTTCATCAATACCATCAGATATTTTCTTTTCACTGGGGTTTTCTTCGAATACCCTCATCAAAATAACCTTCATAAAGAGGATGTCCTATGTTTACACCCCCTCGACAAATTTCAGCTCCCTATTGCAATACGGCACATTTTTTTCAAATTCAGTCCCATATGTTTTTACAAGTCGCCGCTCACTGCAGTCCTGCTTTAAAAAAACCGATTTTTCCGGAGCCTGCGGTAAAAAACAACGCTTTTACACGCACGTTTTTATTATAAAGTAATGACAAGAGCTGCTCACTACTTTAGTTTCAGAAGGAGGATTCGCATGAAACTGTTAGCGATTACATCATGTCCAAACGGCATTGCCCATACGTATATGGCTGCGGAAAATTTGCAAAAAGCGGCCGATCGAATGGGCGTTCAAATGAAAGTCGAAACACAAGGCGGCATCGGGGTGGAAAATGAGCTGACCGAGCAGGAAATCCGCGAGGCTGACGCGATTATTATAGCCGCAGACCGCTCGGTCAACAAAGACCGTTTTATCGGAAAAAAACTTCTGGCTGTCGGTGTTCAGGAAGGCATCCGAAAACCGGAAGAATTAATACAAAAAGCGATCGGCGGCGATATACCTGTCTATCGTTCGGCTGTGAAAACGGAAGCCTCCGCTCAAACGGAGAAAAAGCAAAATCCGATTTACAGGCATTTAATGAACGGTGTATCGTTTATGGTTCCTTTCATTGTCGTCGGCGGATTATTGATTGCGGTCGCATTGACGCTTGGAGGCGAAAAGACGCCGAAAGGGTTAGTGATCCCTGATGATTCTTTTTGGAAAACGATTGAGCAAATCGGGGCAGCCTCATTCTCATTCATGATCCCGATTTTAGCCGGTTACATCGCCTACAGTATCGCCGATAAACCGGGGCTTGTGCCGGGAATGATCGGCGGATACATCGCAGCGACGGGAAGCTTTTACGGCAGCGGGAGCGGTGCAGGGTTCCTCGGCGGCATTATCGCGGGCTTTCTAGCCGGATATGCGGCGCTGGCCATCAAAAAATTAAAAGTGCCAAAAGCCATACAGCCGATCATGCCGATCATCGTCATACCGGTGGTTTCCTCGCTCATTGTAGGCTTGGCGTTCGTATTGCTGATCGGCGCGCCTGTCGCGCAAATCTTTGAATCATTGACGGTTTGGCTGGCTGGTATGCAGGGCTCAAGCTCGATTCTGCTGGCATTAATTTTAGGGGCGATGATCTCATTTGATATGGGCGGCCCCGTCAATAAAGTGGCATTCTTGTTTGGCTCGGCCATGATCGGTGAAGGCAACTATGAAATTATGGGACCGATCGCCGTCGCCATTTGTATTCCTCCGATCGGGCTTGGAATCGCAACGTTTTTAGGGAAAAGAAAATTTCAGGCGCAAGAAAGAGAAATGGGAAAAGCAGCATTTACAATGGGATTATTCGGCATTACTGAAGGCGCCATCCCGTTTGCTGCACAGGATCCGCTCCGCGTCATACCAAGTATTATGGCGGGTTCAATGACAGGTTCCGTGATCGCCATGATCGGTAATGTAGGGGACAGAGTCGCCCACGGCGGACCGATCGTAGCGGTGCTTGGCGCTGTCGATCATGTGTTGATGTTCTTTATCGCTGTTATTGCCGGATCCCTGGTTACCTCTCTTTTGGTCAATGTGCTCAAAAAAGAGGTCACAGCTGCACCCGCAGGGATAAGTGAAGCTGCTGCAGGGAACGACATTCCCCAACCGAACATCGAAATCGAAGCGGAAAGCAAAAAAATCGAAAAGCCGGAAATTACAAAGCTCACAGACATCATCGATACAGATTTGATCGAACCTCATTTGTCAGGAGATACGAGAGACGACATTATTGATGAAATGATCCAAAAATTGTCCCGGAAAGGCGTACTGCATTCAGAAAGCGAATTTAAACAAGCTATCATCAATCGCGAACTTGAGGGTACAACGGCGATCGGTATGAATATCGCGATCCCGCACGGGAAGTCTGATGCCGTCAAGAAGCCGAGTGTAGCATTCGGCATTAAACGTTCGGGCGTAGACTGGAGGAGTCTTGACGGAACTGACGCCAAACTGATTTTTATGATCGCCGTCCCGAAAGAAAGCGGAGGAAACGAGCATCTGAAGCTTCTGCAAATGCTCTCCAGAAAACTGATGGATGACACCTACCGGGACAAGCTTCTCTCTGCCCAAACAAAAGAAGAAGCATACAAACTTCTGGATGAAATCATCTAAAAAAGGAGGACGCCCGTCATGACTGAACCGTTATTTTTCGAGCCTGTTTTTAAAGAAAGAATATGGGGCGGAACGGCTTTAGCCTCTTTCGGCTATGACATTCCATCCGAACAAACAGGGGAGTGCTGGGCTTTCGCCGCACATCAAAATGGACAAAGCGTCGTGAAAAACGGCTTGTATAAAGGGCTCACATTAAGCGAATTATGGGATGAACACCGTCATTTATTCGGACATATAAAGGGAGACCGCTTTCCTCTTTTGACAAAAATTTTGGACGCCGACCAAGACCTATCCGTACAAGTGCATCCAAATGATGAATATGCAAAGCTGCACGAAAACGGGGAGCTTGGAAAGACGGAATGCTGGTATATCATTGATTGCAAGGAAGATGCGGAGATCATTTACGGCCACCATGCCAAGACGCGGGAAGAACTGGTCTCAATGATCGAAAACGGAAAATGGAATGAGCTTTTGCGCCGCGTCAAAGTGAAGCCGGGAGATTTCTTCTATGTGCCGAGCGGAACCGTCCATGCGATCGGAAAAGGCATTTTGATTTTGGAGACGCAGCAGAATTCTGACACAACCTACAGACTATATGATTATGACAGAAAAGACGCTGAAGGAAACCTGCGCGAGCTCCATTTGCAAAAAAGCATAGAAGTGATCGACGTTCCGTCTTCCCCTGATCGCGAAACCGTTCAATACGAAACATCGGGCGACGTCAAGACTGCCGCACTGATTGATTGTCCTTATTTCTCAGTAGAAAAATGGGATGTAAAAGGATCGGCCTGTTTCAAACAGGATAAACCGTTTCTTCTTGCCAGCGTCATAGAAGGGGAAGGGCGCATCGCATCTGGCGGCCATAACTTTTCATTTAAAAAAGGAGATCACATGCTGCTGCCCTGGGGCTTTGGAGAATTTACGCTCGCCGGCCATGCGGAATGTATCGTCTCAAGCTTATCAATTGAATAAACGATCAGCGGCGCCCTTTCTGAACAGACCATAAAACTATGGTCTGTTTTATTTTTGCAAAAAAAATAATCTCGACTTGCCAAGACGTGTTCACAGAGGGCTGACAATGCATATTCCCAAGCTTTCACAAGTAAAATAGAGTAAACCAAAAAAACATTTGGAAATCTTCCAATTATTTGATAAGCTGATATTAAAAGCTTCATATCTTTCATCAGCTGCACTGCCCGGGACTTTTCGCGGAACAGCTGCTTCATGAAACAAAAAGGCGGTCCTATGTTCCGGCGTCTGGCAAGAAAAGCCTGCTAAATGACCGAAACAACCGTGCCCTTCATAATTGGTTGGTCCTTATCTGGATGAGAAAAGGAGACGATGATTCGTATCAGCAAAAATGTAAGCGGATTCATCGTCTTTTTATCTCGGTTTATCACTCTTTTTAGCGGAAGCGAGGAGGTAAGCAATGGGGAAAGCAAAACTTCGATGGAATGAACCCTTGATTTCTCAACACGAATCGGCTGCTGAAGGATTTACACCGGAAGATTTCACAGAGGAAGATCGACTGATTTCAAAAACGACAGAATCATTTGTCAAAAACGAAGTCATGCCCCTTCTTGAATCGATTGATCAGCAGGATCACGAAAGCGTGAAAAAATTGTTTCAAAAAGCAGGAGAGCTCGGTTTGCTCAGTATCGAAGTTCCGGAGGATTGCGGCGGCCTTTCACTCAGCAAGAAGCTTTCCGGGTTGGTGGCAGAGAAAATGGGAGCCGGCGGATCGTTCAGCGTCTCCTTTAATATTCATGCGGGAGTCGGGACACTGCCGTATATTTATTATGGAACAGAGGAACAAAAACAAAAATACCTTCCAAAACTGGCATCGGGCGAATGGATCGGAGCATATGCTCTGACAGAGCCGGGCGCAGGATCGGATGCTTTAAACGCAAAAACGACAGCCGTCTTGAATAGGGAAGGGACAGCCTGGATTTTAAATGGGGAAAAGCAGTGGATTACGAACGCGCAAGTAGCTGATGTATATGTTGTCTTTGCAAAAACGGCGGAAGGCATGACAGCATTTATCGTCGAACGCTCGTTTAAAGGTGTTTCCATCGGACCTGAAGAGAAGAAGATGGGAATCAAAGGGTCTTCGACAGCAACCTTAATCTTGGAGGAAGTCGAGGTGCCAAGCGACAATGTTCTAGGTCATATCGGGAAAGGTCATCACGTCGCTTTGAACATTTTAAACATGGCCCGCTTAAAGCTCGCGTTTTCGAACATTGGAACGGCAAAACAAGCATTGAACCTTGCTGTTAGCTACGCCAAACAGCGAAAGCAATTTAACAAGCCGATCATCGGTTTTTCAATGATTCAAGAAAAGATTGCCGACATGGCGGTCTCGATTTTCGGCGCGGAAAGCGCTGCTTACAGAACGGCAGATTGCTTGGACAATGTTTTAGATTCGGCTCTCCCATTAGACGATAGACTGAGAAAACTCACAAACTATGCATCCGAATGTGCGATCAATAAAGTTTACTGCTCCGAAATCCTCGGCCGGATCGCAGACGAAGCGGTGCAGATTCATGGCGGCTACGGATACATGCAGGAGTACGAAGTCGAACGATTGTACCGGGACGCGAGGATCAGCCGGATTTTCGAGGGGACAAATGAAATAAACCGCTTAACGATCGCCAAACTGCTCATGAAAGAAGTGCAGCAAAACGGCATCTCAGAGCCGGAAGCTCAACTAGGCAGCGAGGGAAATCGAAACCGGCGATTTATTCAGCTGTCCAACAGGCTTTTCGGCAAGACACTGAAAGCGCTTATCCGCTCTCGCGTGAACACTCAAGAAGATCAGGAATACGCACGGCTTCTCGCCGACATGAAAAAAGAAATCTATGTGATGGAATCCGCCGCCCGCCGAACCGAAAAAGCTAGGCAAATATACGGTGGTGAAAAAGCACGGTTGAAAGAAATGATGACGAATGTCATTTGTGAAGAAGGCTACCGCAGAATCGAAGAGATGGCGGTGACCGCCTTATCAAGCATAGCATCTGATGAAGCCGAAAGAAAACTCGCATTTGAAGAGGCTCGCAGCGTTTCTTTGCCTCTTTTCAGCAATCTGTTTACTCAAAAACGCGAAATCGCAGAAAAAATAGCCGCTCATGAAAAATATACGGTGTGATCGGAGGGAAACTGTTTGAAAAAAATCGGATTTATCGGTTTGGGCAATATGGGTCTGCCAATGTCGAAGAATCTGCTTCAGGAGAACTTTACGGTTTATGGAATGGACCTTAACAAAGAAGCTGAATTGGCCTTGCATCATGCAGGAGGAACGATCGGGATTTCAGTTGAAAAAATGGTTGAAGAGTGTGACGCCATCCTCACAAGCCTTCCTTCCTCAAACGCTGCAGAGGAGGTTTTTCTGGGAAAAAAAGGGCTCGTACACCTGGCTGAACCGGGCGTCCTCCTGATCGATACAAGCACGGTCGCTCCTGAACTGAATATCCGAATTGCGGAGGAAGCGAAAAGCAAAGGTATCGATTTTCTTGCGGCGCCGGTCAGCGGCGGTGTGATCGGGGCGGTCAACCGGACGCTGACCTTTATGGTCGGGGGTCCGAAGTCCGTTTTTGATAAAGCGTTGCCTGTTTTCAATGCATTGGGCGAGAATATTTTTCATGTGAACGAAAACATCGACAGCGGAACGAATACAAAGCTGATCAACAACCTCTTAATCGGTTTTTATACAGCCGGCGTCAGTGAAGCCTTGCACCTTGCCAAAAACAGCAATCTCGACCTCGACCAATTGTTTGAGATGCTGAACGTCAGCTATGGGCAGAGCCGGATCTATGAGCGCAACTATAAAAGTTTCATAGCGGATGAAAACTATAAACCTGGCTTTTCTTTGAAGCTGCTGCTGAAAGACCTTGGCTTTGCATTGGATTTGGCTGAGAAGAACAACGTTGAACTGCCGGTGAGCAAGATTCTCTTCGGCATTTACGAAGAAGCCGATCAGAACGGATACGGGGAAAAAGATATGTCTGTTTTATACAAAAAAATAAGCGAACAGAAGACAACTTATCAGTAAGGAGAGGTGAGAAATCAAATGATCACAACCAATGCAAAAAAAATGATGAACCATATCGACGGGGAATGGGTCAATTCTCTAGGTGCGGAATCGGAAGAAGTCGTCAATCCTGCAAACGGAAACGTCATCGCTTATGCGCCTCTATCTGTGAGAGCGGATGTAGATCGTGCCGTGCAGGCTGCCAAGCACGCTTATCAGACCTGGTCGCTTGTGCCCGTCCCCAATCGGGCAAGGCTTTTATACAAGTATTTACAGCTTCTCCAGGAGCAAAAAGAACAATTGGCAGACATTATTACGACGGAAAACGGCAAAACGTTAAAAGACGCCCGCGGCGAAGTGCAGCGGGGAATCGAAGTTGTTGAGCTTGCGACAGCCACACCTACTTTAATGATGGGAGAATCCCTGCCCGCGATAGCCGGGGGCATCGACGGATCGATTTGGCGCTATCCTTTGGGAGTCGTCGCCGGCATTACGCCGTTTAACTTTCCAATGATGGTTCCCCTGTGGATGTTTCCGCTCGCCATCGCCTGCGGAAACACGTTCGTCCTGAAACCTTCGGAACGGACTCCTATTCTTGCCGGGAAGCTTGTTGAGCTGTTCTATGAAGCCGGGTTTCCAAAAGGTGTGTTAAACCTCGTCCATGGAGGAAAGGATGTTGTAAACGGAATATTGGAGAACGATGATATTAAAGCCGTCTCCTTCGTTGGTTCAGAACCGGTCGCAAAATATGTGTATCAAACGGGCACAGCCAACGGGAAACGCGTTCAGGCGCTGGCCGGCGCTAAAAACCATGCGATTGTTATGCCGGATTGCCATCTTGAAAAGACTGTTCAAGGCATCATCGGTGCGGCATTCGGCAGCAGCGGGGAACGCTGTATGGCCTGCTCCGTTGCGGCGGTCGTTGATGACATCGCCGATGACTTCATGGAAATGCTCGTCTCTGAAACACGGAAGCTGAAGACAGGAGACGGCAGATCCGAGGATCACTTTGTCGGCCCGCTGATCCGCGAAGTCCATAAACAACGCGTCCTTGACTATATCGACAGCGGTATAAAAGAAGGGGCCGCACTCGCCGTAGACGGACGCAATCCGGATGTTCGAGAAGGATACTTTGTGGGAGCCACGATTTTCGATCATGTGACACCAGAGATGAAAATCTGGCAGGACGAAATCTTTGCACCGGTCTTGAGCGTCGTCCGTGTACAAGATCTTGACGAGGGGATCGAGCTCGCCAATCAATCCAAGTTTGCCAACGGCGCTGTCATCTACACATCGAGCGGGAAAAGCGCCCAGCAGTTCCGCGACAAAATCGATGCCGGAATGATCGGCGTCAATGTCAACGTCCCGGCTCCGATGGCGTTCTTCTCCTTCGCAGGGAACAAAGCCTCTTTCTATGGAGATCTTGGGACAAACGGAAAGGACGGCGTCCAGTTTTACACGCGTAAAAAGGTCGTCACCGAACGCTGGTTCTAATCCTTAACATAAGGCTCCCTCTCATGCACAACTGATTTTTTTTCAGAGGGGCCTTTTTTATTTAATCAGGGAGGGATCAATATTGAACTTGAAATATGCCACACTTAAAACAGAACATGGCATCACAACCGTGACGTTGAACAATCCGCCGGCAAATACACTTTCTTCTTCCTGTATCGCCGAATTGCGCTCTCTTTTTCGGGAATTGGCCCGCGACGAGGAGACAAAAGCAATCATCATTACTGGAGAAGGCCGCTTTTTTGTGGCGGGAGCGGATATAAAAGAATTCGTTTCAAAACTTGGGGACCAAAAACAAGGATTGGCGCTCGCACAAGGGGGCCAGGCGCTCTGCGATGAAATCGAAGCTTCCAAAAAACCCGTCATTGCGGCGATAAACGGACCGGCTCTTGGCGGAGGCCTGGAACTCGCGATGAGCTGCCACTTCAGAATCGTATCAGACGATGCAACAGTCGGTCTTCCCGAATTAAAGCTCGGCTTGATTCCTGCATTTGGTGGTACACAGCGGCTTCGCAACATAACGGACACAGCGACAGCACTCGACCTTATCCTGACGGGCCGATCGCTTTCAGCTCAAGAGGCGGTAGAGCTGAAAATTGCACAGATGGCTGTAAAGGGAGAGGAACTGATGAAGACGGCAGCTGCTGTCGCGTCGTCTTTTATCGAAGGAAAAAGCATGACCAGCGTGAGGCGCGCCGTCGAATGTGTCGTACAGGGCGCCAGCGAAAGCATGGAACAAGCACTGGAGAGGGAGCGAAACAGATTCGCCGAGCTGTTTGTCACTTCAGATGCCAAAGAAGGAATTCACGCATTTGTCGAAAAGCGCAAACCAAACTTTCATCATTCATAAAAGGAGTGGATCAAGATGTCCGATGACGTGCTGTTTTCCGTCAATCAAAACGGCGCCGCAGCGATTGTTCTGAATCGCCCGAAAGCGCTCAACTCACTCACATACGACATGGTCCGTCTGATTGGTGAAAAGTTAAACGAGTGGGAGACAGATCAAAACGTTTCTATCGTGGTCATCAAAGGTGCAGGACCAAAAGGACTATGTGCCGGAGGGGATATTAAGGCACTCTATGAAGCTCGTTCGTCAAAACAGGCCCTGCAAGATGCCGAGCGCTTTTTTGAAACAGAGTACGAAGTCGATATGGCAGTCCATCGATTTTCGAAACCGATCATCGCCTGCTTGGACGGGATCGTCATGGGGGGAGGCGTCGGCCTGACGTACGGGGCCAGCCACCGGATCGTCACGGAGAGGACAAAATGGGCGATGCCCGAAATGAATATCGGCTTCTTTCCGGATGTCGGGGCAGCCTATTTTTTAAACAAAGCCCCGGGCCGCTTAGGGCGGTATCTTGGATTAACGGCGTCTGTCATCCATGCAGCCGACGTGCTGTATATCAATGGGGCAGACGCCTACATGGAGAGCGGCGCTTTAGAACGATTGCTTCAAGCAGTGGAACAAACCGATTGGCGCCTTGCAAGCGTTGAAGAAAAGCTCGATCAGCTGATCCGCGAATCAAAAACGGAGCCCTCCCAGGAGAGCACGCTCGCCCGTGATCAGCAAGCGATTGACCGTCATTTTAAGTATGATAAGCTGGAAGAGATCCTTCAATCGCTCGAAAGCGAGGGAAGCACCTTTAGCTCGAATGTGAAAAAAACAATGCTTTCCAAATCGCCATTTTCATTAAAAATCACATTGAAACAGCTGGCGGACGGACGTCAAAAAACACTGGAAGAATGCTTTGCCACGGATCTGGTGCTGGCAAAGAACTTTTTGAAGCACAATGATTTCTTCGAAGGCGTCAGGTCCGTCCTGATCGACCGTGATCAATCACCGAACTACAAGTACCGGAACGTTTCAGATGTAACCGATGAAGCGGTGGACCGGTTTTTCCAACCCTCTGAATCTGTCCGGTTTTAAAAGCGGGAGCTGACCATTAGCGTCAGCTCTTTTTTTGTAAGAACCTTATTATAGAGGTATATATTTCGATATGGAGAATATGTATACTGACAATATTTGGTTAGAGGTTGACAACATGAACATCGGAAAATTAAGCAAGTATTTCTTGTCACTAGCCATTGCCCTTGCGACGATTCTGTCCTTTCATGCCGTTTCTGCAAATGCTGCATCAGTTGGTACTATTAAACCAAGCGAATGCTCAACTCACATCTTCACCGTATACGACGAAACAGTTGGCATTGGCGGTTCCGGCCGTGCGCATTTCTATTGCGGCAGTATAAATGGAGGTCCTCAAATTGAATTTTCGGACGAAGATTTAGAGGTTGCGGTCGATGACCCCTTTATTCTCCATGCATATGCTAATCCGAGCATGAACTCGGTAGACTACGAAGGACGCCAAAAGGGAGATGCGGAGGTAACGATTTATTGGAAAAACAAGCCGGAGGGCACCAAATACACATTTTTATTAGTGCAAAATAAATAATTGCTGCATCCTGCCTGAGAAGGCTATGGCGGTGGTCTGGAATCGCCGGCTGAGCATTTACACAATAGCCGTTTTACGCGGCACTATTAAAAAGAACTCTCCAAATTCGGAGGGTTCTTACATTTTATTCATTATACTGGCGACGAAGCAGCTATAATCGGTAGAATAAGAAGAAGCAAGATATCATCCTGAAAAGGAAGGAACAAGGAAAAAAACCATGATGTTTTTATTCATTTTTATCATCATCTTAGCTGCGGCTGTTTTATTGTTCATCAATTTACATCCTGTGTTTGGAGGAAATCCAAGCAAGGAACAAAAAAAGCTGTATCAAAGCTTTGACAATTATGCCGATGGCAAATTTCTTAATCAAACACAAGAAAAGATGGATATGGGCGGAATATCCGGAGTTTTCTCAATGATGAGAGACGCTGTTTCCGGCGGCAAGGAGCGCAATCCTTCCGATCAAATCCCTGTTTCTGAGATTGATTGGAACATCGTTAAAAGTAACGAAGACAGCTTAACATGGTTTGGACATTCCGCTTTTTTACTGAGCATCGACCGCAAAAAAATACTCGTAGACCCTATGCTGGGTCCAATTGCTTCACCCGTATCATTCATCGGAAGCAGACGCTACAGCGAAGACATCCTGCATACGGTCAATGATATGCCGCCGATTGACGCCGTCTTGATTACACATGACCATTATGATCACTTAGATTATCCATCCATCTTAAAGCTGAAGGAAAAGGCCGGTCATTTCTTCGTTCCTTACGGAATCAGCGCACACTTGATCCGGTGGGGAATTGAGAAAGAAAAAATCACCGAACTCAATTGGTGGGATGAAACGGAGTTTCAAGGTTTGACAATAGCCCTGACACCGTCCAAACACTTTTCAGGCAGAGGATTATTGAATCGAAACACGACCCTGTGGGGCGGCTGGGTCATCCTCGGAAAACATACGCGTTTTTATACGAGCGGTGACGGGGGATATGATGAACACTTTAAGGAAATCGGCAAAAAATACGGCCCTTTCGATATCACATTAATGGAAGGCGGCCAATATGACAGACGCTGGTCCGGGATTCATATGACACCCGAACAATCTGTACAAGCCCATAAAGATGTAAAAGGAAAGAACATGATGTTGATTCATTGGGGAGCCTTTACCCTCGCATACCACGGCTGGAAAGAGCCGATTGAACGCGCATTGAAAGAGGCCGAGAAAAAAGGCGCCAACATGATTGCTCCGGCGATTGGCGAAACGGTTCCGTTAAACAGCCAATACTCGCTTCCCGAAACCTTTTGGTGGGATATATAAGCAGGTCGTTTATCTGTATATAAAGCATCCTTTTTAAATTAAGAAAAAAGCCGTTTCCAGCGCAGGCCGGAGACGGCTTTTTCTCAGCAAATTTCACAAAATCCCTTGCGTTAAAGTGGGCTTTAACGATTATTCTGTAGATGCAGCTTAGAAAAGAATTTCGTAGCCTTAATCGAAAAAGAAGCAAGGAGAGAGTTATGGTGTTAGTAACAAAATCAACAGTTCGGCTCCCCCGGGGGCTTCAGGCCAGGCATACGACCCTATTTGTCCGCAAAGCGATTTCATTCAAAAGTGAAATCGTACTCGCTAAAAACGGGCAGACAGCAAACGGGAAAGATCTGATGGAAATCCTTCAATTAGGAGTGCAAGAAGGGGATGAGATCACGTTAATGGTCTATGGTACGGATGAGCAAGCCGCAAAGGAGACTTTGGAAAAATTTCTTTTGAATGTAGTGCCATAATTGAAAGCGCGCCGGCACTTATCAAATTACTTTTCATCCGCTTTCAAGGACATTGCCTGATTCTTTTTTTCTAATCCATCATAGTACATGATTTTCTCATCGATTTTTAAAAAGGCGCGTTCCAGGACTCTTTGCTTTTCAAGCATTTTTTCTTTATGTTTTTCAAGTATTTGTTTGCGCTTCGAGATGGTCCAATCTCCTTCTTTTGTTAAATTGACGATTTCCCGTAATTCCGAAAGCGCAATGTCAGTTTTCCGCAAGCATATCACAAGCTCCAACCATGACAAGTCTTTTTCTTCAAAAATGCGGTTTCCATTTGCGTCTCTTTTAATAAAAGGCAGAAGACCTTCTTTTTCATAATATCGGAGTGTATGTGTAGGCAAACCTACTTTTTCAGCAACTTCTTTTATAGAATACCCCATTTTGAAACCTCCATCATATTCATCAAAATTCTAATTGGATGTGTCACAACACACAATGATTATAGACCTTAAAGTGGACTTTAACGCAAGCCGAAGAAGATTTCAGAAAAACCTCTTGCCTTAAAGCGAACTTTAAGGTTTAACCTTAACTTGCACCTCTTCTCTATGAATTGGCGTAATATAACGTAAGAAAGGATCGATATGGATGTGTAATCTGCATAAAACCATCTCAACCCGTGTACTGAGTGCTCCGAGAGCCAAGGCGAAATTTGAACAGACCACAATTGAAAGAAGGGAATTACAACCGAATGACGTTTTAATCGATATTAAGTACAGCGGCATTTGCCATTCGGATATCCATAGCGCGTACGATGAATGGGGAGGCGGAATCTTCCCAATGGTTCCGGGACATGAAATCGCCGGCATCGTCAAAGCAGTTGGGACAAGTGTTAAAAAATTTGCTGTCGGCGACCGCGTGGGGGTCGGCTGCTTCGTTGACTCTTGCGGCGAATGTGAATACTGCCAGAGCGGAGAGGAGCAATTTTGTACGAAAGGCGTGATCCAAACGTATAACTGTTTAGACTACGATGGAAATCCGACATATGGCGGTTACAGCCAATACATCGTGGTTAAAGAAGATTTTGTTGTCCGCATTCCGGACAGCCTGAACTTGGATGTTGCAAGCCCGCTCTTGTGCGCAGGCATCACCACGTACTCTCCTTTGAAGCATTGGAACGCAGGCCCCGGCAAGAAAGTTGCCGTTGTGGGAATGGGGGGACTCGGCCACGTCGCCATCCAATTTGCGCATGCCATGGGGGCAGAAGTAACGGTCTTAAGCCGCTCTTTGAATAAACAGGAAGAAGCCTTGCGTTTTGGCGCAGATCATTACTTTGCAACTGGCGACCCTGCAGTATTCACTGAGCTGGCCGGACGCTTTGATCTTATTTTAAACACGGTGTCCGCCAATCTGGACGTTGATGCATACTTATCGCTTCTTCGCGCCGATGGAACACTTGTTAACGTCGGCGCGCCGGCAGAACGGGATCAGTACAGTGTGTTTTCCTTAATCATGGGCCGCCGCAGCATTGCAGGTTCGCTTGTCGGCGGCATTCGGGAGACACAAGAGATGCTTGATTTCGCTGCTGAACACGGCTTGGCTCCGCAAATTGAGGTCATCGGAGCTGACCAAGTAGATGAAGCATATGAGCGCGTCCTCAAAAGCGATGTGCGTTATCGATTCGTGATTGATGTCTCTACTTTGTAAATCATATATAATAACAGATAGGCCAGTCATTTTATTTGACTGGCCGCTTTTCTTAGCTTTTGCCCCGCATGACCCGGCAATTTCAGCCGAGCGAATGAAGATACCATTCTATATATCTCCTTGTTCTATAACGAGCAGAGAGCCGAACAGGGATTGGCGGCCTTGGTTTATGCGACAAGGGATCGGGGCCGAGGCGTCCTGCCATCAATTAGATTTCCTTACCGCTCTCATAATGACATATACGATCCCCGAATCCTATTAATACCGAAATGATTGCAGGCCCTAATGGCATTTCACAACCTCCCAAAAAGAGAATTTACTTTCCATCGTTATTTTTACATTATGTAACAAACTTTCAAATCAATTCCAAAGGAGGAGTGCGACGTAATTTTTATACAGACTAAACCTTTGACAATACGAGCAACAGCTACTATAGTAGGATAGTACTTTTATTTAATATTTACTGATAATTCAGGACATTTATTTTGAAAATTTTTATCGCGCTACACTGCTGACTACTAAAAACGCACTAATAGCTTAACCCGAATCGGAGGACTCATGATGGCAAAAAAAATTCCTTTTTCATTTATCCTAATCATAGGATTAATGCTATTCGCATTATTTTTCGGTGCAGGAAATCTCATTTTCCCGCCTATGCTGGGTCAGATGGCCGGAGAGAATGTATGGACAGCCAATGCAGGATTCTTGGTGACCGGAGTCGGATTGCCATTGCTCGCCATTACGGCATTCGTTTTTTCAGGAAAAAATGATTTGCAGTCTCTGGCCAGTCGTGTGCATCCGTTGTTCGGCATTGTATTTACAACGGTTCTCTATTTAGCAATCGGCCCTTTTTTTGCGATTCCCAGATCCGGCAATGTGTCGTTTGAAATAGGGGTTAAACCTTTTTTATCAAATGATGCGGGCCCTGTTGCCTTAATCATATTTACCGTATTATTTTTCACTGTGGCATGCTTGCTGTCCCTGAATCCAACTAAAATTATCGATGTAATCGGAAAATTTCTAACTCCTATTAAATTAACATTTATCGGATTGCTCGTTGTTACGGCTATTATTCATCCAATCGGAAGCTTTCAAGCTCCGTCTGAAGGATATGCATCACACGTATTTTTTAAAGGATTCAAAGAAGGTTACTTTACTCTTGATGCCCTTGTCGCTTTTGTATTTGGAATCATCATTGTGAACGCCATGAAAGAGAAGGGAGCGGCCTCCAAAAAACAGCTCATAATCGTTTGTGCAAAATCGACGGCGATTGCAGCGGCGCTCTTGGCTCTGATCTATTCAGCGCTTTCATATATGGGGGCTTCCAGCGTTGAAAAACTGGGTCTTTTAGAAAATGGAGCCGAGGTTTTGGCAAAGGTTTCATCCTATTATTTCGGACCATATGGTTCCGTTTTTTTGGGCTTAATGATAACTGTAGCATGTCTGACAACAAGTGTGGGACTCATCACAGCATGCTCTTCGTTTTTCCACGGCTTGTTTCCAAACATCTCCTATAAAAAAATTGCTGTCATTCTGTCAATGTTCAGCACCCTTGTAGCAAATATAGGATTAAC
Source organism: Bacillus sp. FSL R7-0646 (assembly GCF_037969865.1). NCBI lineage: Bacteria > Bacillati > Bacillota > Bacilli > Caryophanales > Bacillaceae > Bacillus > Bacillus sp. FSL R7-0646. Next base: position 2,012,422 of record NZ_CP150217.1, on the reverse strand, counting down.
ACAGCTGATTAACGTTTCAATGCCGGTTTTAACAACTTTGTATCCCATTGCGATTTCTTTAATATTCTTAACATTTTTACATCCTTTATTTAAAGGGAAGAGGGAAGTGTATCAAGGCAGTCTGATATTGACCTTTATCATCAGCCTGTTTGACGGCCTGAATGCTGCCGGACTCAAAATTGCAGCTATTAATCAATTTTTCAATCAGTTTCTCCCGATGTATGACATCGGATTAGGATGGGTGCTTCCGGCGATTTTAGGAGGAATAGGCGGCTATCTCATTCATAGACTCCGGAAGTGCTGAATAAACTCATAAATATGAAGGCAACCCTATGATCCCAGGGTTGCCTTTTTCTTTCAAATGTTTGCGATGGTTTTCCATAAATGGATATTCTATAATGGTGTTAGTTTATCCATTTTGAAAAGAAAAGAGTGCTGAGTATGAGAAAATGGTATTTTATTTTATCAGCGTGTATTTTAGTTTCTGTTATCATCGCTTTTGCTTACGATAAGACCGGAGCAAAAGAAGCAGAACCGGCTAACAGCTTGTATGTTTCCCCCGATGGAAATGATCAAAATGAAGGAACGAAAGAAAAGCCGTTTCGAACTCTGAAACAGGCAGCAAAAAAGGCTGTCCCCGGCACAACTGTCATGATTCGGGAAGGCACGTATCATGAAACGCTTGATGTGAGAGAGAGCGGGTCGGCTGAAAAGCCTATCACATTTCAAAACTATGAGAATGAAAAAGTCGTCATCAGCGGAGAATCTGTTAAGGACGCGGAATATGAAACACCGCTCATTCAGATTCACAATCAACAGTACATCACAATCAGCGGACTGACGATTCAAGACCTTTCCGTTTCATCAGAAGAAGCAACAGCCATGGGAATTTATGTGTCAGGCTCCAGCAGTCATATTACCATCAAAAACAATCACGTCCGGGATATAAAAACAACAGCGGATGATGGCAATGCCCACGGGATTGCCGTTTATGGCTCCGGCAGCATGAAAGACATTAAGATCGAGGACAATACGGTTGAAAAGCTGACACTCGGAGCGAGTGAAGCGGTTGTGCTGAACGGAAACATTGACGGTTTCACGGTGAGAGGCAATGTGGTTCGCGACAATAACAACATCGGAATTGATCTGATCGGATATGAAGGAACGGCCGCTCAAAACGATTTTGTGCGAAACGGTATCGTAGAAAACAACACGGTTTACGATAACTCCACTTACGGAAATCCTGCCTATGGTGATGACTATTCTGCGGGCGGAATATATGTTGACGGAGGACAAAGCATTGACATTAAGGAAAATACGGTCTACGGCAACGATATCGGAATTGAAGCAACGTCTGAACATAAAGGGAAATATGCTGATGATATTCAAATAACCGACAACAAAGTGTATGAGAATGCGTATACGGGCATTTCTATCGGCGGATACGACCAAAAGCGGGGAGGCACCAGCCATTCTGTCATTGCACACAATATTATTTACCGCAATGATACAAAGGGGCTGGATGGCGGACAGCTTTTGCTCCAGTATGATACAAAAAACAATACAATCGAAAAAAACATCATAACAGCAAGCGATTCGCGAATATTTATCGCAAACGATTTTACGAAAAATGAAGGAAATAAAGTGAATCATAACGTGTACCACAAGGAATCCGGCAAAGACGGACTATGGATTTGGAAACAGAATGAATACGACTCGTTTTCGCCGTATCAAAACGCAACAAATCAAGATCAAGACTCGATTTATGCCGATCCGATGTATCGCGACGAGTCATCTCATGACTTTACATTAGATCCTGATTCACCGGCTTGGTCTGTGATTGAGTAAAGTGCGAAACACCGAACATGCTAAAAGAATTCCCCATACCCCAAAGCTGCTTTCACAGCGTAGCTTTGGGGATTTTTAAACTGCAAAATTAATCTATGGATTGCCTTCTGAATACAGCCAAAAGAGCGGATGAATGTTAGAAAGATACCCGTTCACTAATTTCTTTAATGTCAAACAAGAGAAGATTTTTTCTCACTAGTTGACCCCGAATCATTGTTTCATGTGATAGCCTTTTCAGCTACCTGAAAATCTGGAGTTCCCTTTTATGAATGTTGTACGTAGATCGGGCTTCGGTTGTTTCTTTCCTTTTGATCCTGCAGAAGTGTGGAAAAAAGTATGAAAAACTTGACATTGCCTAAATATAAAAGCTATCATGGATAAGTAAAGTCTATGATTGAGGTGAAAAACTGCGCTATGAAGTATTCGAAAGCAACGAACTATGCCCTTCACACTATGCTCTTTCTTGCAGCAGGCGCCCCAAATACATTTGTCGGTGTACAGCAGTTGGCAGAACGGCAAGAGGTATCGCCCACGTATTTATCGAAAATTTTAACGAAGCTGGCCAAGGCGGGAATGATTGAATCCGCTTCAGGCGCCAATGGCGGATATAGGCTAAAGCGGAATTGGGAAGACATTTCGTTTCTTGATATTATTCACGCAATTGAAGGTACAGCCTCCTTGTTCGATTGCAACTTGAACCATGGATCAGAATGTGTGATTCAGAAGGTGATGGTATCTGCAGAAGATGAAATGGAGAATTATTTGAGACAACAAAAAATATCTGACCTTGCCAAAAAAATAACTGTTGAGTTGTGAACCGCAGTTATTTTTTTAAGACTATCAAAGATATAAAGTGTCTTTAAAGTCTGTTAAGCCTTAATCATTGATTTTACAGCAAAAAATGAAAGGAGTTATGGATCTTGATAAACGAATTTTTTAAAGAAACCGTTTGGGAAGAAGCTTGGAAGGAAGATCAGCAGACAGCGGTTAACAAAATGAAAAAAGCCGGAATGGATAAAGTACACCATTTTGACCTTAGAGCAAAGTCATTCAATGAGCAAGCGTTTAACGAAGAAGGGAGGAAAAGGACAAAACGGATTATGAAATGGCTGGAAGGGCAGGGGGTGACATTTAAAGATACCTCTATTTTAGATATTGGAGCAGCCTCGGGCGGATTTACAGTGCCATTTGCAGAGAGAGGGGCCGAAGTTACCGCCGTGGAGCCTAGTCTTCCTTTAGTCGAGCTGATGAAAGAAAATATAACAGGAATAACAAACGGGAAGGTTAAGATTGTAGCTGAGCCTTTCGAAGACATAGATATCCAAGCAAAGGGATGGGGAAATGCTTTTGATTTTGTATTTGTCTCCATGTGCCCGGCTATTGCTGATTGGGAGAGCGTAAAGAGGGTGCTGAGCTGCGCACGGCAGTTTTGCTATATCAGTCTGTCAGCCGGCTCTCGGGAGCACAGTCTTCTGAATGAGATTTGGCCGCTGGTTTCAGATCAGCCCCTTAAAAATGAACATTCGGAGATGGCCTATTTGCTCCATTTATTGTTTCTAAAAGGTTATACCTATGAATCACTCGTAACCCGGGAAATGAAAACGAGGGAGGTATCCAGGGAAACGGCGCTCAATGAGGTTATGGACATGTTGAGAATGTTTGGTTTGCCTGCGGACGATCGCAACCGGAAAATCACCGCCGCTTATTTGGAACGGACTTATCCAAACGACAAGGTGGAAATCCGACAGGGCGGCCGTTTTGGAAAAGTTCTGATCCGATTACAGAATCAGAACATGTACATGAATTCATGACGACACAGCAATTAATTATAGATATTAAAGATCTATGGAGGTTCTTAAATACATGAAAAAACAACTTCTCGATGTAGCGATTATTGGGGGAGGTCCAGCAGGGTTGAATGCCGCCCTTGTTCTTGGGCGTGCGAGGAAAAATGTGGCGGTGATCGATGCAGGCCGGCCACGCAACGCCGTTACTCGCAAAGCTCACGGATTTCTTACCCGTGACGGAATAAGCCCAAGTGAATTTCGGCAAATTGCAAAGGAACAGATCAGTGCATATCCCTCCGTGTCTTTTATAGCGGATAAAGCTGTGTCGATTACAAAAACCGGCGGTCATTTTCAAATGACAACTGCGCAAGGAAACACTTTTGCAAGCAAGAAAGTGCTGTTTGCCGTCGGAATGAAGGATCAGCCGCTAGATATTCCAGGGCTGGCAGAGGTTTATGGGAAGAGCGCCTTCGTCTGCCCGTACTGTGATGGCTGGGAATTAAGGGATAAGCCTCTAGTGATCATTACCAAGGGGGACGAGGCCATTCACTTCGCTTCTCTCATATCAGGATGGACGAACCGTTTTACGATTTGCACGAACGGCCCCCATCAACTGACGGACGAGCAGTGCGAGGAGCTCAGCAGGCATCGCGTCCCTGTATTCGAAGCGCCGATTCGATGCATCGACTCAGACGACGGGATCGTGCAACAAGTCGTTCTCGAAGACGGGACGACAATTCCATGTAAGGGAATCTTTTTTAAAACGGAACTTGTGACAGGATCGGATTTACCGCGAGCCATAGGATGCGACATCACAGAATCGGGAACGGTCGTCGTTGATAACTTTGGGAAAACGAATATACCGGGCATCTATAGTGCAGGCGATGCAGCTACGAAATTGCATCAAGCCGTTGTCGCCGCCTCGATGGGTGCTATGGCCGCCGCGGCCATAAACAATGAACTGAATTTGGAGGCTTGGGAGCAAAACGGATGAAAACTTTCTGATACTCAAATGTCCAAAATTAAAAGAGCCATACTTTAAGTCAGAAGAAAATAGGGGTGTATGTTGACATATGTAGAGGTGAAATGCCTGGTAGCTGTTTTTTTATTCGTCATTTGATAAACCGTTCTGTGAACAATAAACTAAAGTTATCGATTAACAGTTCGTTGAAAAACTTGGTGTCATATGTTCAAAAAAACCCTAATTTAATGGGGTTTTTTTATTTTCGGTAATACACTTCTGTTGTACAAGGAAGTAAACATAGATCCATTTTATGCGTTGTAAACACTAGTCAAATAAGTATTTTATCATTTAATGGATCCACTCTTATGTTCTCTTTACAGAAAGTAAAAGTGGATCCATTATTATTTGGGAAAGTAAAACTGGATCCATTCTGAACGACTGATGCACTATTACTGAGATATTATGAATATTCATAGAAGGGTATTGTAGAACCTTGTCGAAATTTTATAGAAAAATCTTGTTAAAAGAGGTGTGCACATATATTCACCCATTAACATTAAAAGAAGCAGCAAGTTTGGAAATAATTATTGGGAATCATATATCTGAAATTGTTAGCGATCTCAAGAAAGCCAAGGAGTAGATATGATTCACTGAAGATAGGATGTAATAGTTTCACAGTTTTGAAAAGCGCTTATAGCGCAATGTATGTATTTCACATTCGCCACTTTTATTAATTAAGGGGGAATAAGAAAATGAAAACTTATGACGCATTTCCAGAACCAATTGGCGGCTATACTGTCGGTCGAACCCAGATGGATTTTGAGTACACGGCATCAGATCACTCAAAAAGAGAACTGACGGCGTTTGTGTACTATCCGTCCGACAGTAGCGAAGGTAAGACTACATCAACGTACATGTTTCCTGAAGTCTACGAGATGTTTAATGAGCAGCCACTTGTCACTGCGTTGAAGGATGTTTTCTCTATAGATATCAAGACCCAGTGTTACGACGACCTTGCTCTCTCCGGGAAGGAAAAGCGCTATCCGGTATTATTCTATGTTTGCGGCGGGGGCGGTTCTCCAGAATGGGGTACAGTGATCTGTACAGACTTGGCAAGCATGGGATATGTTGTGGTAAGCATCGGCCATCAGAATAGCACGATGTATAAGCGTAAAGATGGGCGCCTGTTTAATGTATCAAAGGATTTTTCGGATGTCATTATGGCGTTTTCTGAAGATCCGGAGATGCTGGCGTTGGCTGGTAAGATGGAGATGCGGCCTGACGATGAAACTGCCATTGAGATGTGCCATAACGTGCTTACACTGCCGATACTTGCCAAGTTAACAGAGTATAGTGAGTTACAGGCAGAAGATGTAAGGTATGTAGCCGATTATCTTTACAAACTGGACTCTGGAGAACTGAATTCCATCTTTAAGGGCAGATTGTTGCTTGACATCGGCATGGGCATAGTCGGACATTCTTATGGAGGGCCTACGACGGCGATTGTTTGCCGGGACGACGACCGGTTCGCCTGCGGGATTGGCTTGGATAGCGGTGCGTTCGGCCTTCTCGACAGCGACCTTAAGAAACCCTTCTTGCTACTGTTTTGTGAACCTAACTATAACATGAATGCGATAATTGGCGCTAACAATAGCATGGAAACCTATTATTTCTCTGTTGATCGTGTTGCGCATTTAGATTACTGCGACATCGTGTTTACCAGTGTTAATGAGGAACTCAGAGGTGAACGGGATGCTATGGAGATGCGAAATCTTGTTACAGACTATACGAAGAACTTTTTTGATCATTACATACTGCTGAAGGCTGCAAGTGTGGAAAGTCTGGCATACGATGGCGTGGACTTGATCAAGAAGACCAGCAACAAGTGACATAACCGAGAGGTTGCTGATAAACGCATGTCAAAGAGTTAGCCGTACAGACACAAAGCCGATAACCCTATTACGCGGTTATCGGCTCTCTCATATTTCAGGCATTGTTTTCTATTTGAGATGATAAGCGGTGTTTTCACCGTTGAAGATGTTAGAAATTGGCTGGATTCTAGAACAGATCATACCAAATGAATTTATACTATATTGACATATAGATATTGAGATGAGTTTTGATTTGATAGGGAGAATCGCGCCCAATTAAAACTAAATGAATATGCAAGCAAAGAAGTGTTTATTCCCTTCAAAATTACAATTCTTTTGTACAAAGATGATCACAAGAAGAGATCAATTTTTATAAGTTAAAGGAGAAGGAGTTTGAGAAGAATGGGTTATGTCAAAGAACCGTCGTACAGGAGGAACATTGTATAATCCTAACCTTCATTTCTTTCTAGTTTACATAATATATATTCTCGGAAGTTAAGGATTAAAAAGAAATTCTGTCTCAATCTCAAAGTATACTCAAGTTAGTGAGACAGAATAAAAATTTAGCGATACACTGAATATACGGCAATTTCTTTTCCCCATTTATGTATTGTTTTTTCTAAAGTCATCCCGATTCGTTCGGCTACTTTTCTGGACGGCAGATTTTGCGCATCAGGTAAAGATACGATTTTTTTCAGATGAAATGACTCAAATCCATATTGTTTGCATGCTGATGCTGCTTCGGTTGCATAGCCGTTTTTCCAGACGCTCCGTTTAAACAAATAGCCGATTTCCATTTCGTTCGATCCTTCGACTTCCTGTGGCACGATGCCGCATTGGCCTAAAAATTCGCCCGTTTGTTTATGTTCGGCAACCCACAGACCGGTTCCGTGTTTTTCATAGTTTTCAAGCGTCCGGTCGATCCATTGCAATGTCTGTTTTTCATTCTTTGTCGATGGATAATATTCCATTGCTATCGGGTCAGAAAAGATTTCGAGCAGGTTTTCGGCGTCATCGCGCCTCATTTTTCGCAAAATAAGCCGGTCTGTCTTCATGATCATGTCTTTCATGCTTCTCCTCCCCCTTATTTTATTGATTATGGAGACGTTAATTCCTGATAAACCGTTTCTAATTCTTCCACCGTCAGATCTCCGTATGCGCATTTAATCACGGCATCTGCGAATTCATCATAGTCATCATCTGTTGAAAAGCCTTGCTGAAGCGTTTTGGCGTAAAGCTCGATTTGTTCCTTTCTCTTTTCAATGTCTTCCTCCTTGCCTGTGTAATCCGGTCCATTGATCGTGTCATAGTGTTCCTTGACAAGCATCATGTATTGCTGCAATGTTTCATTCATACATCCATCTCCTTTCATGTTTACAAAAATATTCCTCATTCCTTCCATTATAATATATACGAAAACGGACACCAATTAGGTTCAGTGCCCCAAATCAGCTTTCCGTTCTCATACAACGTGATTTTTTTCGTATTTTTAAACGTGTTTGAATTTAAAAATGAATAGTCGCCGCTTTGGGCATAATTGCTCCAGCCGTCATTGTGAAGACGGATCTGGATTTCACCTGTACTTGCACCCGGCGCCAATGTACCATTTTTAAACCCTACTTCAAGATACGTGTCTGCTCCGTTTACCGCTTTTTTTATTTGGACGAATTTGTGCGTGATTTTGCTGCAGCCGATTTGGGCATAGTCGCAGTCAAAATTTTGTCCTTTGCGATTCGTTTTATACCAGTAGCGGACGGTGATTCGATTTAAAGAGACGGTTTTTTTGCTGTTGTTTTTAATGTTGAGCTGAGGGCGGATTTGGTTGCCGTTTACATTGTTGTCCCCCGCTCTGTATTGTACTGCTATCGTGTTGGCTGCAGCGCCGCTGTCTTGACCTGGTTTATCCTGATCCTTTTTTTGGTCTTTTTGATCTGACCCTTTCGAATTCGATCCAGAGTCTCCTGACGAACCGTTTGACCCGCTGCGGATGTTATCCCTGACGAATTTGCCTGATGGGGACAAGTCGGATTGCGACCATCCTCCGTTTTTAGAGGCGCCTGGGTTTAAAGCTGCTGACGACTCTTGTTTGTCGGATAAGTTCCAGTTTACCCAGCTGATTTTTTTGCTGTCTAAATATTTCAGCCACTCCCTGGATTGGTCAAGGTAGACCCCGCCGTTTCCTGAAGCATCGCTCGTTCCCCATTCTGTGACGAAAATCGGCGCTCCTTTGCTGAGTGCATAATCGGCTTTATCCCGCAAAGACTGACCGTGCGTGCCCGCATAAAAATGGAGCGCGTACATGACATTGCCGTCTTTCAGCTGATTGTCCGCCGCATCATTGACATCCTGGCTCCAGGTGCCTGTTCCGACAATCACAATATTTTTCGGAGAGTTTTTGCGAATCACGGACAGGATTTCTTCGGCGTAAGGTTTAATGTCGCGATTCCAGTTGACATCGCCGTTCGGCTCGTTGGCAATTTCAAAAATGACGTTTGGCGTCTTGCCATAAAGTCTTGACATTTCGTTAAAAAATTCTTTTGCTTTCGCTTTGTTTTGGTTTGGATTGCCATCGCTCAGTATGTGCCAGTCAATGATCACATAGATTCCGAGTTCTTTTGCCGCTTCGACGGCTTCCTTCACTTTGTTTTTAACCGACGGATTGTCAATATAGCCGCCTTCAGCTGTATACATGGCCGCGCGGAAAACATTGATGCCCCAGTCGTCTCTCAGCCATTTTAACGAGTCTTTGTTGACATAATCGCCATACCACTGTAGACCGTGGGAGCTGATTCCTTTCAGCTGAACCGCTTTTCCGTTTTGATTGACGAGCTGCGTACCTTTTAAGGTAAGCTGTCCGTTTACAGCAACGGGTGTTTTAGAAGCGGCAGCCGCTTTCGGTGCAATGATACCGCTGATGCCAAGCGCCGCTACCATAAAACAGGCGATGAAGACAGAGATGGAACGTTTCATATATGACATTCTTTTTCCTCCAATGATTTTATTTTTCGAAAATACTTTTTCCGCAGCCATTTTTCACTCCTTTCCTTGCCTGTAGCACGAACTGATTGTAAATAAACTATTCACCGATTGTCTATCAACCATATTTCTTGTTTTTTGGCGCTTAAAAAATCTATCTATTTCCTCTTTTCGTATAAAATGGGAGGTCTGAATACTAGTGACCGCAAGCTTTTAAAACAAATGGCCGGGGACTTTGCACATCCTTTTTCTCTCAATTCTAAATTTTAAAAACTGAAATCTTTACAATGAGATGCTTCCTCTCTGCCTAAAATGCCGCATCCGGGAAAAATCGCTGTGAAAAGTTCATAAAACTGACTCGTTCTCTCTGCTGTTTGTATCACTTTATTGACAAAAAAATAAAACCATCCGCTTGGAATGGGTTTACTTCTTTAAATCGGAGAAAAAGCCGACAAGTTTTGTGGCGACACCGACAAACGTTTCAAGAATCGCCTGCCCCCCGGCGACCGACAAAATCAAAATCAACGGGAATATCGCTTTTGGGACAATCAGATACCCGACAGCAATGATCAAAGCGCACCATATCCCTGCGCACCAATAGCAATTCAGCAAATAGCCGAAGTTTGATTTCGGCACTTTTTTCGTTTCTACATGCCCTTGTTCATCAACCGTCTGCTTTTTCTTCATAAACGGTTTCCGGATAAACTCCGTGATCTTATCAAAAACAATTAAATGAGTTAACCGGTAACTGGCGAGAATCAGCATCGTAAATGTAAGCCAGGATATATGCTCCATTGCGGGCCTCCAACATGAAAAGTTATCTATAGCTATTTCCCGATTTCTTCTGACTTATTGCTTTTTCCGTCATTTTTTCAGAATGTGATGTAGATCACGATTTTCCTTCAGTGAACCCGTTACATTTAACCCATAGCATAAAAAACACTTCAGGAGGTTTTACAAATGGAAGCAGTTTTTGATCAAAACACAAAAACGGGTGATATTGTTACCCATTTTCCAAGAGCCAGCCGGCTGCTGAAAGAATATCGCATCGACTTTTGCTGCGGGGGCAACCGTCCGATCGGTGAAGCGATAAAAGAGCAGGATTTAAATGAAGAAGAGATCTTAGCTAGAATCAATACATTATATCAAGAGACAAAGGCATTAAACGCAAAAGAGACGAACTGGAGTGAAGCCCCGTATTCACAGCTGATCGACCATGTGATTCATACGCACCATGCCTACCTGTATGAGGTGCTTCCTGAACTGTCAGGCTTTGTTACAAAAGTATACCGGGTTCATGGCATCCATCATCCGGAGCTCGCCCAGGTCCATCAATTGTTCCATCAGCTGAAAACAGAACTCGAACATCACCTCTTCCAGGAAGAGGAACATATTTTCCCGAAAGTGATGGCCTATGAAGAGACGCGATCAATGGACCGCTTAGCAGAAGCGGTTCAGACGATCGACGTCCTTGAACAAGAGCATGAAGCCGCAGGCAGCATCCTGAAGGAACTGAGAAGAGTGACCAATGACTATACCCTTCCTGAAGGGGCATGCACAACATATACACTGACTTACTTAAAGCTTGATGAATTGGAAACGGATCTTTTTCAGCACATTCACCTGGAAAACAATATTTTGTTCCCGCGGCTTGAAGCGGAAGCCAATCAATAAAACAAAAAGACAGAGGATTTTACTTCCTCTGTCTTTTTGTTTATCTATTCATCTGAAGCAATGTCTTTAACAGGCAGCGCTTCTCCTTCCCGATGCGTCGGTTTGCGGAGATGGAATAATGCTCTGATGCTGAATACAACCAAAATCACGATTCCGGCTAAAAAGATCGTATCCGGCACGGCCCTCCAAGTCAGCAGCGTTTGCACTGCATCCTGCTGTAAAAACTCAGGCGCCCTTGAGCTCCAGTACCCGTCTTCAAACGCTTTTTTCAATTGAAGAAAACCGACCGGCAGCAAATTGATAAACACCATTCCGAACAGGCCGATGTTCAGCGACCAGCAGGCTATTTTCAGCCATTTATCATTCCATGCTTCTTTTTTGGCGATATTGCGGAGCGTATACAGCCAGACGGCAATGGCAAACATGCCGTACACACCCATCATCGCCCCGTGTCCGTGGGCGGGTGTCAAGAACTGCCCGTGCTCAAAATAGCTGACGGCAGGCAAGTTGATCAAAAAGCCCAATACCCCGGCGCCGACCAGATTCCAGATCGCCGTTGAAATCAGGAACCAGAACGTTGCTTTATACGGGAAGTGATGTCCGCCGTCTTTCATCATCTTGTATTGTTCGTAAGCTTCCAATACAAGCAGGGTAAGCGGGATGACTTCCAGGCATGAGAAGACGGAACCGAGGCCGATCCAGACTTCGGAAGACCCGTTGTAATAGTAATGGTGTCCGATCCCGATGACACCGCTCCCCAGCAGGATCGTCAATTGAAAATAGAGCGTTCTGACAGTCGACTTTTTCGTCACCAGGTTCATTTGCACGAGCAAAAAGCCGATGACCACGACGGCAAAGACTTCAAAAATCCCTTCCACCCAAAGATGGATGATCCACCACCGCCAAAAATCCGACATTGTAATATTAGTGCCGGGATTAAAGAAAAAGGCAGCACCGTAAAACAGCGGAATGGCGATCGAAGAATAAAACAGCAGATGAATCAAACCGCCTTTATCAGGCTCCCGCTTGAGGCCGCTCTTAATGCCTCTGAAGACGATAAACAGCCAAATCAGCATGCCGAGCGCAAGAATGACCTGCCAAAAGCGGCCGAGTTCAATATATTCCATTCCTTGATGGCCGAATAAGAACCAGTTGTTTCCTAAAAAGCCTTTCGCTCCGAGCCATTCGCCGACCATGCTTCCGCCGACAAGGACGATCAGCGCCCAAAACAGAATGTCGACAAGCAGCCCCTGTCTTTTCGGCTCGCGGCCTCCGACAAGCGGCGCCGCATAAATACCCATCCCGAGCCATGAAGTTGCAATCCAGAAGATCGCCAGCTGAAGGTGAAATCCCTTAGATATGCTGAAGGGCAACAGCTCCCTGATCCAATCAATCCCAAAAAAGCTGTCCGGTTCAATATAATAGTGGGCGAGCAAAGCCCCGAACATCGCCTGAACAAAAAACAGCAGCGACACAACGGCGAAATATTTTCCGGTTTTAACCTGTGAAGCGGTGAGCGGCTGTTTATCCAGATCAAATACCGGAAACGCCCCTTCCTGGTAAGCCTCTTTCATTCCAAGCTTGTAACGGTAAAACACGAATAAAATAATGCCGACAAATAAAATGAGGATGGTAACGCTTGCGCCGCTCCACCAAACGGCGGCGAATGACATCGTGTTGCCCGCATCTTCATCATACGGCCAGTTGTTCGTGTACGTAATGTCGTCGCCCGGCCTTAATGTACTGGAAAGCCATGCCGTCCAAAAGATAAAATCGGAGACCTGCGTGATTTGGTCTTCGCTGTCGACCCACGCCCTGTTGCGTTCAGGCATGTGGCTTTCTTTAATTAAACCGGGCTCAAGCCCCCAGCCGTCTCCTTTTGTAAAGACTTTGCGGTAATGATCGCGCACTTGATGCAAGCCGTAGACCTGCGCGTCTGTCAGCTTCAATGTATCTGATGGGCGATCATAACGGTTTTTTCTCATTTCGCGGATGACGTGATTCCGGATGGTGGACTGCTTTTCATCTGAAAGTTGTTTAAAGCGCTTGCCGTATTGTGCCTCCGCCTTAAAATCCTGCATCCCTTCCGTATAGATTTTCAGGGCTTCGGCCGTGTAATCAGGCCCCATATAAGATCCGTGCCCCAAAATCGTTCCATAGTCCATCAGCGCGTATTTTTGAAATACGGCCTGACCGCCTGAAATAGACGATTTTGTCATGAGCACCTCTCCGTTTGGCCCGGACACTTCAACAGGTCTTGGTGCAAGTCCTTTGAAGATCCAATAGCCTCCCAAAAGCAGCACCGAAAAACTTACGATTAAAGTAAAGACGAGAATGGATTTCAGAAAACCGTTTTTTGATGCTTTTTTAACGGGCACCGTCTTTCTTTGTACTTCCATTGCGGTTCACTCCTTTTTTGATTTTGCATGTCCTAAGATACTGGATATGCAAAACACCAGTTGTGAACCAGATCACTTAAATCATGGCGTATTTGTGAACAAAATAAAAAACAGGCTTTCCATCTGCCGTTCAATGGAAAGCCTAAAACTCATGCCTTAATTGCAGCCGTTCAGCCAGTCTGTATCATGAATGAAAATTCCGCTCCTGTCAGCTGTCAGCAGATTTTTCTTTTTCAATTCATTTAATGTGCGGTTAATCGTTTCCCTTGACGTTCCGACCATGTTCGCAAAATCCTGATTGGTAATGGGCAGGCTGATGTAGACCCCTTTTTCTTGAGGAATGCCATGTTCAGCAGCAAGCTTCATTAATACATGTGTCAAGCGGTGCTGGACGTCTTTTGAGATAAAACCCTGGATCCGCTCTTGCAAATCGAGAATCTTTTTCCCCATGATTTGCATCACTTTTATCGTCATTTCCGGAAATTTCATCAAAAGTTCATTAAAATCGGCGATGCGGATTACGATCAATTCGGTTTCTTGAACGGCTTCTGCCGTTGCCGGGTATGGGGAGAGGTCAAAAAAGCCGACATGGGGAAACATATCCCCGTTTTGCAGAATCGAAATCACTTGTTCATTGCCGTCTTCATCGATTTTAAAGGCTTTAACAAGACCGGATTTGATGAAAAATACCGCTTCCCTCTCTTCCCCCTCCATAAAAACAAACATTCTCGGCTGATAGGTGCGCTTGGCCGCGATCTGCTCGATTTGCTTGAACTCTTCATCATTCAACCCGCTGAAAATCATAAATTGCTTCAGAAACTCCATTGGTCTTTCAATCCCTTCGGTTTTGCTAAAGGAGAGCGGTTTGTCACAGACGGCGCTCCAGTGCAAAGAGCTCTTCTTCAATCGCCGCTGCCTTCTCTTCCACCACTCTGCGGCTGTCCTTCAAGGCCTGATTGTAAAAGTAAGGTCCGAGCTTTTCCTTTACGAATTCGAACATTTGAATCGCCGCAATGTCTCCGACCTCTTCTCCTCTTTCTTCAACATAAAAGCGTTTGATTTCATCGATGATCGCTTGTTTTTCTTCTTGGGTAAGCTTTATAAACATAAAAGCGGCACTCCTTTTTTTATTTCCATGATAAACGATAAAGTCCGCAAATGAACAATTTATTTTTTTACATCCGTTTACTCTCCGTCACTTACCGATATTAAACACGAAACAAGCGAATGACCGTGTGACGTAATTCACAATGTTTTAAAAAGACTTTTTGTAAGATAAACATGCTGATTGATTTATTCATTTTTCCCTTTGAAAGGAGCAAAACCGCAATGGCAAATCGTCAAAAAATACAATTACCGCTGCAGTCATTTAGTTTAGTCGCAGGATTTATGGTTTGGGTATTGATTTCCTCTTTAATGCCCCACATTAAGCAGGACATCGCCCTGACAGACAGCGAGGTCTCCCTTGTTACGGCCATTCCGGTCATACTCGGGTCGCTTCTCAGGATTCCGCTGGGCTACTACACGAACAGATTTGGAGCAAGAATTACATTCATGATCAGCTTTTTGCTGCTTCTGTTCCCGGTTTTTTGGATCAGCACAGCCGATTCGCTGTTCGACTTGATCCTTGGCGGCTTCTTCCTCGGCATCGGCGGAGCGGTCTTTTCCATCGGGGTCACATCACTGCCGAAATACTACCCTAAAGAAAAGCACGGGTTTGTCAATGGGATCTACGGCGCTGGGAACGTCGGTACAGCGATTACTACGTTTGCCGCTCCTGTTGTCGCAAAAACCGCCGGGTGGGAAAATACGGTGCGGATGTACATCGTGTTAGTCGCCGTATTCGCTTTATTGAACTTTATCCTTGGAGATCGAAAAGAAACAAAAGTTACGGTATCTGTAACAGAGCAAATGAAGGCAGTCTACCGAAATCAGACATTATGGTTTTTAAGCTTGTTTTACTTCATTACATTCGGATCTTTCGTCGCGTTTACGATTTATCTTCCGAACTTTCTTGTTAATCACTTCGGGCTTGATCCCGTCGATTCAGGGCTGAGAACCGCCGGATTTATCGCTGTCGCCACTTTTCTGAGGCCTGTCGGCGGCTGGCTGGCAGACAAATTCAACCCGCTGAAGCTGTTGATGTATGTATTTGCCGGCTGCACCTTGTCAGGGATTTTATTGGCCTTTTCGCCGAGCCTCGGACTGTACGGGTTTGGGGTATTAACCGTTGCCGTGTGCGCCGGACTCGGAAACGGGATCATCTTTAAGCTCGTGCCGCTTTATTTTTCAAATCAGGCCGGCATCGTTAATGGGATCGTATCAGCGATGGGCGGCTTGGGAGGATTTTTCCCGCCTCTCATCCTGTCAAGCGTTTTTCAGGCAACCGGCCATTATGCGATCGGATTCATGGCGCTGTCAGAAGCGGCTCTTGCAAGCTTTGTGATCGTGGTCTGGATGTATTTTCAGGAAGTGAACAAAACATCGTCCAAAACGAAGGCCAACCATTTATAAGCCCTTCCTGCAAAAAGAGATTGAGCCGATATGCCCAGGCTCTTTTTCGGGACTATATTCATATGTTCACAATATTGTTTATATTTAAAAGGTCACTCTGCCTTATTTAACGTTAAAATAAGAACTGCAAAAGGGGTGACGCTCAATGAACATTTCTGTTAGAAAATCAGACACAGATTTGCTCTCAGACGATCTGCATCACTTGCTGGAATCGATCAGTACGCGACGAAAAATCAGGCAGGACACATTCCTTTTTCAAGAAGGGATGGATGCAGAGGAACTGTATCTTATTCAGTCAGGACTTGTCCAGATCGGCAAATTGACGTCCGATGGCAAAGAACTGACGCTTAGAATGTGCAAAAAAAATGATATTGTCGGGGAGCTTACGCTTTTTACAGAAGATGCGAAATATATGCTGAGCGCAAAGATCCTCTCTGATGGCGAAGTGTTGGTCATCAATAAAGATAAGCTTGAAAAAGAACTCATTCAAAACGGTGCGCTGACGTTTGAGTTTATGAAATGGATGAGCACGCATTTGCGAAAGATTCAATCGAAGATCCGCGACCTTTTGCTGAATGGTAAAAAAGGCGCGCTCTACTCCACCTTGATCCGTCTCGCAAACAGCTACGGCATCACAAGAAGCGACGGGATTCTCATCAATATTGTCCTGACGAACCAGGATCTGGCGAAATTTTGTGCTGCTGCAAGAGAAAGCATCAACCGCATGCTGAGCGACCTCCGGAAGAACGGTGTCATTTCAATTGAGGACTCGGGAAAAATCGTCATCCACCAGATCAATTATTTAAAACGCGAAATCGACTGTGAAAACTGCCCGCTCGAAATCTGCAATATCGACTGAAAAAGCGAAAACAAACAAGGACATGAAGCACAGTGTCCTTGTTTTTTACGTTTGCAGCAGAAAAACGATCAACACGGCCATAAAGATACAGGCATTCACCAGCTCAGAGATTCCGATTATCTTAATCGACAGTTTCCTCCCGTGGAAAAACCACGCTCTAAGACTGCTCGGCACTACGCCGATCACCGCCCATCCTGCCCCTGCGGCCAGCGAGACGAACGGCAGGAAAACATGGTAGCCCCATGAATAAAGCTTGAATCGATTGTTTTTCTTTTCACGTATCATCGACTTGACATAAAAAGCGCTCCCTGTGAAAAACAAAGCGGACTGGATAAAAACAAACGATGCCTCACCATCAAGCTTCCCCGCTCCCATCCAGAAGCTCGCAAGCCCGCCCGTGCTGAAAACAAGGATTGCAGCTATATCATTTAAAAGCGCCCTGTCGTTGTTTCTTTTCGCATAATAAAGATTGATGAGAAAGAGCGGAAACAGCGGCAGACCGAGATACACAAGCTGCGGCTCCAGCAGGACCGAAATAAGCAGGAAAACGACGGCCGGAATGCCGTAGATGAGAACCCATTTTTGATAGTAAACGATATTTTTCTTCTTCACCATCATCATAGCCGGAGATGCCGCAAGATATAGAAACAGCCATCCGCAGAACAGCGGAATATGCTTTACATCTGCGCCTCCGGCGAACATGCCGAGAATAAACGGGATGACAAGCATCGCCCAGGCGCCGTGCTGCTTCGGTATGAACACTTTCATCACACATCCTCCCTTCTTTTCTATTACATTATAAAAGTTTCGTTCTTTTTACACAGTGACATTTTGCATACAGTCGTGTGAATTAAATCACTGCGCCCTGCAGCCCGGCGCTTTATACTAAAAGCCAATATAGAGAAGGAGGATATACCATGGACCGGTTTGACTACTTATTGTTTCTGAAAAATCTTCCTATGTTTTTCGGAGTACCCCTTCCGATCATCAAAAAGCTGCTGAAGAACGGTAAGGTGATAGATATCCAACCGTCTCAGCATTCGCGATCGTTCCTTCATTCGCAATCCGTCTATTTTGTTTTAAAAGGAGAAGTGCATTTTTCCGACAGAAGGCTTCCGGAAGAATCACGGACGATCGCCGAGTGGGAAAAAGGCGATGTTTTTCCTATTGATCAAAAAGGCGAACCTTTCTTATCTCCGTTTATTTCAGTCAATACTGCCTCTGAAACCGCCGTACTTGAAATACCGTTTCATAATTTCAAAAAAATGATGACTTATAACCGCCAATTACAGACGAACTTTCTCATGTTGCTCCAGCAGAATTTATTTTTTTCATACCAGCTTTTTTTGCGCTACCTCAACTCCTCCGCAGAAGACGACGTGTGAGAAGGGCCTCTCCCCTTCTTTCTCTTCTTTTTTCCAAATGTGATCTACTTAACTTTTTTTCTCCTGCATTTCCGCTACGATACACATGAATGCAAACGAAAGGACAGATGAAAGATGATACTTTGCGATTTCGACAAGTCTCCGTTTATCGTCATTTGGGAGCTGACAAGGGCTTGCGAGCTCAAGTGCCTTCATTGCCGGGCATCGGCTCAAAATAAACGCGATCCTCGGGAGCTATCCCTGAAAGAGGGAAAAGATTTAATCGATCAAATTCATGCGATGGACAATCCCCTCCTCGTGCTTACAGGAGGCGATCCTTTAATGAGAGACGACGTATTCGCCATTATTGAATATGCCGTCCAAAAAGGGGTTCGCGTCTCCATGACCCCGAGTGCCACGCCGAATGTTACAAGAGAAGCGATTCAATCAGCAAAAGAAATCGGGTTATCCCGATGGGCGTTCAGCTTGGACGGCCCGACCCGGGAGATTCATGATCATTTTCGGGGAACGGACGGGTCTTTTGACCTGACTATGAAGGCCATTCGCTACATTCATGAATGTCAGCTGCCTCTGCAGATTAATACCGTCATATCCTCCTATAACATCGATTACCTGGATGAAATGGCAAAGCTGATCAAAGAATTGAACTGCGTACTATGGAGTGTGTTTTTTCTCGTCCCGACAGGCCGCGCGAAGCGGGAAGATATGATTTCCCCGGTGGACCATGAAAAAGTCTTTCTCTGGCTCAGCCGTTTGGCAAAAGAAGCGCCTTTTGACATCAAAACGACAGCAGCCCAGCACTACCGGCGGGTCGTCATTCAGCAAAAAATGCGGGAAGCGAAAGACCCCCACATGAAAATCCGCTATGAACACGCATTGCAGAAAGGAAAAATGGATGCCATCGGCGGATTGGGCCGGGCTCCGAAAGGTGTGAACGATGGCAACGGGTTCATGTTTATCTCCCATATCGGTGATGTATATCCAAGCGGACTCCTGCCGGTTAAAGCCGGAAACATCCGCGAACAGCCGCTGGCTGAGATTTACCGCGAATCACCGATCTTTAAGGATCTTCGAAATCCGGACGGATTTAAAGGGAAATGCGGCGTCTGTGAATTCCGTCATGTGTGCGGCGGTTCGCGCTCGCGTGCTTATGCTCTGACAGGCGATTACCTAGAAAGCGATCCGAGCTGCATTTATATTCCGAAGGCTTTGCGCTAAAAAAATGTGATGTACGTCACATTTTTTTCAGCTTCCTTGTATTACGGTATAGATGAGAATGATCATCACTATCAAAGGATGTGATCCCTTGCATAAAAAAATTGATTTGGACGATTCCGTTTACAAACTTTGCACATTGCATCCTGAACTAAAAGCCGTGATGAAGGATGCCGGGTTTCAAAATATTACAAAGCCCGGCATGCTGGAAACAGCCGGGCGCATCATGACGATTCCAAAAGGCGCGCGAATGATGCAAATCGAATGGAACCATGTCTTAGACATATTGAAAGCACACGGATTTGACCCCGTTTGGAAAGGAGAAAAACAATGAGCGAAATCATTAACAATCGGGAAACGCAGCAAGGTCTGCCTGAGGAAAAAAAGCAGCTTCTGAAGGAGATCATCATCGACCTTCATAAAGGAAAGCCGCTTGCCGACGTCAAAAAACGGTTCGAAAAGGCATTCGGCTCAGTCAATGCCGAAGAAATCGCCCAGCTGGAACAGGCGTTGATGAAGGAAGAAGGCATTACACCTGAAGAGATCCAAGAGCTCTGCTCCGTTCACGCCGCTGTGTTTAAAGGATCGATTGAAGACATTCACCGCGCGGACGCCGACAAGCAGCCTGGCCATCCCGTTCATACATTTATGAAAGAAAATAAAGAAATCGACCTCCTTTTGAACTTTAAAATGCAGCTTCATTTGGAACGCTTTGAAAAAGAAGATCATCGCGACAACATTCTCAAACTGCTCGCAGACTTAAATTTGCTAGCTGACGTCGACAAACATTACAGCAGAAAAGAAAATCTTCTGTTCCCCTATTTAGAAAAGTACGGAATTACAGGGCCAAGCCAAGTCATGTGGGCTGTCGACGATTTTATCCGCAAGAGCATTAAAGAAGTGAAGCGTTTGTTGGAAGAGTATACGCCGGACAAAAAAGATGAGGTCATCCGCGAACTAACGTTTATCATTCAAGAAGGCACGGAAATGATTTATAAAGAAGAAAATATCCTCTTGCCGATGGCGCTCAGAACGCTGACAGAAGACGAATGGCTGAAAATCGCAGCCGAAAGCGACGAGATCGGATATTGCCTGACTGCTCCGGAAACGGTGTGGAAGCCTGAACGCCATCAGATCAAAACGAGCGAAGAGGCGGCTGATGGCTATGTCAGACTCCCTACCGGTATTCTGTCTGTGGATCAGCTTGAACACATGATGAACCATCTTCCGGTCGATATCACCTTCATCGATGAAAACGATGTGGTCCGCTATTTTTCACACGGAAAGGAACGGATTTTCGCCCGGACAAAAGCCGTAATCGGCCGAACCGTCCAAAACTGCCATCCGCCGGCTAGCGTCCACATCGTCAACAAACTTCTGGACGACTTTAAATCTGGCAAAAAAGATGTTGAAGATTTTTGGATCAAATTTAAAGACAAATACGTGTTCATCCGCTATTTTGCCGTACGCGATGAAAACGGCCGCTATATCGGCACTTTGGAATTCACCCAGAACATCGCCCCGATTCAGGAGATTAACGGGGAAAAGAGAATTTTGAACACGAGCGATTGAACCATTCGACAGCCCGCTTCCATGCAGGCTGTTTTTTTGTCCGCCCTCTTCCCCCTCCTGAAAATGTGACAAATTTGTGAAAAGCCGAAACCATGTGACAAATTTAACAAGGTGCAGCGCCTCCTCCATATATAGTGAGGGTAGCATCACTGACTCAGAAGGAGTGAACCAGCAATGAAAAAAAAGAAAAAGAGTCCCATTTTCAGGAGATTAAATTATTTCTCCCCTATTGAACGCCATTCCAATCAACACAGCCAAACCACTTATGAAGACCGGGATTGGGAAGATGTATACAGAAATAGATGGCAGCATGATAAAGTGGTTCGCTCTACCCATGGGGTGAACTGTACAGGATCCTGCAGCTGGAATATCTACGTCAAAAACGGGATCGTCACATGGGAAGGGCAGCGGCTTGATTACCCTTCGACAGGCCCTGATATGCCGGACTTTGAACCGCGCGGCTGTCCGCGGGGAGCCAGCTTTTCCTGGTATATATACAGCCCGCTCCGCGTGAAATACCCGTATGTACGCGGTGTGCTGATCCAGATGTGGCGCGAGGCGCTAAACAGCAGCAAAAATCCGCTTGAAGCATGGAAATCAATTGTCGAAAACCCTGAAAAAGCGAAAGCCTATAAACAGGCGCGCGGAAAAGGCGGATTTGTCCGCGCCGAATGGAGCGAAGTCCTGAAGCTGATTTCGGCTTCCCTTCTGTATACCATTGCCAAATACGGCCCTGACCGCAATGTCGGCTTTTCGCCGATTCCAGCCATGTCGATGCTCAGCCATGCAGCAGGATCACGCTTTATGTCCCTGATCGGCGGGCCGATGCTGAGCTTCTATGACTGGTATGCCGACCTCCCTCCTGCTTCACCGCAAATTTGGGGAGATCAAACCGACGTTCCGGAAAGCAGCGACTGGTACAATTCTGGCTACATCATGACATGGGGCTCTAATGTCCCGCTTACCAGAACGCCTGACGCTCACTTTTTAGCCGAAGCCCGCTATAAAGGAGCAAAAGTGATTTCGATCAGCCCGGACTTTGCCGAGTCCTCAAAGTTTTCCGATGATTGGCTGAGCATCAGACAAGGCACGGACGGCGCACTGGCCATGGCGATGGGCCACGTTATTCTGCAAGACTTTTATGTCAACCAGAAAACGGAACGTTTTATTGATTATGCAAAACAATATACCGATTTCCCGTTTTTGGTGACTTTGAAAGAGGAAAACGGAACGTTCACAGCAGGCCGCTTCCTCCATGCTAAAGATATCGGGCGCGCGACAGAGCACGATGAGTGGAAGCCTGCCGTTTGGGACGAAGACACAGATGGATTTGCGATTCCGCAGGGCACGATGGGCTCCCGCTGGGACGGCAAAGGAAAATGGAACCTGCGCATGGTTGATGAGGATTCAGAAAAACCGATCACACCTCGGCTTTCCATGCTTGGATACGAAGATATGATCGGCACGGTCAACATCCCGTATTTCTCACATGACGGCAATAAAGTGCTTGAAAGACCGCTTCCGATCAAAAAAGTCATCTTGAACGGCGAGGAAGTCTTTGTTTCCACCGTTTTCGACCTGACTCTCGCCAACTATGGCGTCAACCGCGGAATCGGCGGACAGACGCCGGCATCATTTGATGATCCTGAACCGTTTACACCGGCTTGGCAAGAGCCGATTACTGGCATTAAAAGTGAAATGGTGATCAAGATCGCGAGGGAATTCGCGCAAAATGCGATTGACACAGAGGGCCGCTCGATGATCATTGTCGGCGCCGGAATTAACCATTGGTTCAATTCAGACACCATTTACAGAGCTGTACTGAACCTTGTGCTTCTCGTCGGAGCCCAAGGAGTTAACGGAGGAGGCTGGGCTCACTATGTCGGCCAGGAAAAACTCCGGCCGGCCGAAGGATGGCAGACGATCGCGATGGCCAAGGACTGGGGAGGCCCTGCCAAACTGCAAAACGGCACATCATTTTTCTACTTCGCCACCGACCAGTGGCGCTATGAAGATCAGGAAATCAGCGGGCTCGCTTCACCAATCGCAAAAACATCGCGCTACAAGCACCATGCCGATTACAATGTGCTGGCGGCGAGACTCGGCTGGCTTCCATCGTATCCGACGTTTGAGAAAAACGGCATCGACTTGTATAAAGAAGCAGAAAAAGCGGGCGCTGAGAACGCTCAGCAAGTCGGAATCTATATTGCCAGACAGCTCGAGGAGAAAAAGCTCAAGTTTTCGATTGAAGATCCTGACAATGAAAAGAACTTCCCGAGAAATCTATTTGTCTGGAGAGCCAATTTAATCTCAAGCTCCGGCAAAGGCCATGAATATTTTCTGAAACACTTGCTCGGCACGACAAACGGACTGATGAACGATGATCAGGACAGCATCCGTCCGGAAGAAATCACTTGGCGTGACAAAGCGCCTGAAGGCAAACTCGATTTACTGATCAATCTCGATTTCCGGATGGCGGGAACAGCCCTTTATTCAGACATCGTGCTCCCTGCGGCCACCTGGTACGAAAAACACGATCTCAGCAGCACGGATATGCATCCGTTCATCCACCCGTTTAATCCGGCAATCAGCGCGCCGTGGGAAGCAAAGTCTGATTGGGATATTTTTAAAGCACTGGCAAAAGCGGTTTCCGATCTGGCTGAAGAAGTGGATATGGAACCTGTCAAAGAGGCTGTTGCGACTCCTCTTCTCCATGACACTCCACAAGAAATGGCGCAGCCGCTCGGGAAAATCAAAGATTGGAGCAAAGGCGACTGCCCTGCCGTACCAGGCAAAACAATGCCGCAAATTCACGTTGTGGAGCGGGATTATAAGCAGATTTTCAATAAGATGACATCGCTTGGGCCGAATGTTGTCAAACAGCCGTTTGGTACGAAAGGAATGAACTGGTCTGTTGAAGCGGAATATAATTCTCTCAAAAAAACGCTCGGCGTCGTAAAAGACGACACGATCGCCAAGGGCTGTCCCGACATCAGTGATGCTAGACAAGCTGCTGAAGCGGTATTGACTCTCTCTTCCACTTCAAACGGGAAAGTAGCCGTTAAAGCGTGGGAATCGCTTGAAAAAATTACGAATCTTGAGTTGAAAGATTTAGCTGAAGAACGGGAAGAGGAATGCTTCACATTTGAGCAAATTTCAGCTCAGCCGAAAACGGTGATCACCTCCCCTGCTTTCAGCGGTTCTGAAAAAGGCGGACGACGCTATTCTCCGTTTACGACAAACGTTGAAAAACTGATTCCGTGGAGAACGCTGACCGGCAGACAGTCTTTTTACCTTGATCATGAAATGATGACAGAATTCGGCGAAAACATGGCGACATTCAAGCCGATCCTGATCCACCGCCCTTTCTTGAACAAGCGTCCGGATCAGGAAGGAAAAGAAATCGTTTTAAACTACTTAACGCCGCATAATAAATGGTCGGTTCACAGCATGTATTTTGATTCCCTGCCGATGCTTACCCTTTTCAGAGGCGGGCCGACAGTCTGGATGAATAAAGACGATGCCGAAGAAACCGACATTCAGGACAACGACTGGATCGAGTGCTTCAACCGAAACGGTGTCGTCGTCGCACGGGCCGTGACATCACACCGGATTCCAAAGGGAATGGCGTTTATGCACCATGCCCAAGACAGACATATCAACGTGCCGGGAACAAAGCTGACGAATAACCGCGGAGGAACCCATAACAGCCCGACCCGCATCCATGTCAAGCCGACGCAGATGATCGGAGGCTACGGACAGCTCAGCTACGGATTCAACTACTACGGGCCGACAGGAAATCAGCGCGACCTCAATGTCGTGATCAGAAAATTGAAGGAGGTCGATTGGCTTGAAGATTAAAGCGCAAATCGGAATGGTAATGAACCTTGACAAATGCATCGGCTGCCATACATGCAGCGTCACATGCAAAAACACTTGGACAAACCGTTCCGGTGCAGAATATATGTACTTCAACAACGTCGAAACAAAACCGGGCATCGGCTACCCTAAACAATGGGAGAACCAGGATAAATACAAAGGCGGCTGGGAGCTGAAAAAAGGCAAGCTCCAGCTTAAATCAGGCGCCAAAGCAACGCGGCTCATGAATTTATTCTACAACCCGTATCAGCCGACGATCGATGACTACTATGAACCTTGGAACTATGATTATGAAACGCTGACAAACAGTCCGGAGAAAAAACATCAGCCTGTTGCAAGGCCGAAGTCTTCCATTACGGGAGACTTCATGAACCTTGAATGGGGTCCGAACTGGGAAGACGATCTTGCCGGCGGCCACATTACAGGCCTCCAAGATCCAAACGTCAAAAAAATGGAAGAATCCATCAAAACCGAATTTGAAGACGTCTTTATGATGTATCTGCCAAGGATATGCGAACACTGCATCAATCCTTCCTGCGTCTCCTCCTGTCCGTCGGGAGCGATGTACAAACGCGAGGAAGACGGCATCGTTCTCGTCGATCAAAATGCGTGCCGCTCATGGAGACACTGTGTATCATCATGTCCTTATAAAAAAGTGTATTTCAACTGGCAGACTAACAAGGCGGAAAAATGCACATTGTGCTTCCCTCGTCTTGAAGCAGGACTGCCGACAATCTGCTCTGAGACATGCGTCGGCAGAATCCGCTATCTCGGAGTCATGCTTTATGACGCAGAAAAAGTCGAAGAAGCGGCTTCAGCCGAAAATGAAAAAGATTTGTATCACTCACAGCTGGAGATTTTCCTTGACCCGAATGATCCCGCTGTTGCAGAAGAAGCAAAAGCTCAAGGCATTCCGCTGGAGTGGATTGAAGCAGCGCAAAAATCTCCGATCTACAAAATGATCATCGATTGGAAAATCGCTCTGCCGCTGCATCCTGAATACCGGACATTGCCGATGGTATGGTATATTCCTCCGCTCAGTCCGATTATGAATATGTTTGAAGGAAAAGGAACAGCCCAATCAGCTGAAGATATCTTCCCTGCTATTGATGAAATGCGGATTCCGATCGAATATTTGGCCAATTTGCTGACTGCCGGTGATACACACCATATTAGAACGACATTAAAGAAAATGTCTGTGATGCGTATGCACATGCGGGCGACCCAAACGAACAAACAGATCGATTCATCTCTGATTCAAGATACCGGATTGACTGAAGAGCAGATTGAAGACATGTACCGTCTGCTTGCAATCGCCAAATACGATGACCGGTTCGTCATTCCTCAAACCCATCGCGAAGAAGTCGCGGATCTATACATGGAACAAGGAAGCTGCGGATTATCGTTTGCCGGAGGACCCGGCTCTTGCCAAAACATATAAACACTGGAGGGAAGCTTCATGGATGGAACAGACAAACAAACCGTTTTTGCCGCTCTTTCTTACCTCCTCTCCTACCCTGATGAAGAGTGGAGAAAAGAACGTTCCGAATGGCAGCAGATCATCGGCGAAATCGAGCATGAAGCGCTGAAAGGACATCTGCTTGCCTTCTTGGAAAGCGCGGCTTCCTATTCGTCTGAGGAATTGATTGAAACATACGTATATACGTTTGATTTCGGCAAAAAAACAAACCTTTATGTCACCTATTTCAACTCCGGCGAACAAAGGGAGCGCGGTATTGAATTGCTGCAGCTGAAAGATCTGTATCAGCAGTCCGGTTTTCAGCCGACAGATAAAGAGCTGCCGGATTATCTGCCGCTCATGCTTGAATTTGCCGCAGTTGCGGATCAAGAAAAAGCTGCTGCTGTTTTCCAAAAATACGCAGCAAACCTGGAAGAATTGAGATCGCAGCTTTCAGAGAATGAAAGCATCTATACACCGTTATTGGACGGATTAATGCTGATCTTAGAGGAAATTGGTGTTGAAAGGAATGTACAGCCATGATCGAACAAATACTGTGGGTCATCCTCCCCTACATTGTCATCACCATTTTTATCGGAGGGCATATTTACCGCTATCAACATGATCAATTTGGCTGGACGGCCAAATCTAGCGAGATGCTCGAAAAGAAAAAACTTGCGCTTGGCAGCAGCCTTTTCCACTGGGGAATCTTTTTTGTCATCGGCGGACATGTGATGGGAATTTTAATTCCGGAAAGCCTTTATGAGGCGCTCGGCGTTTCAGAGCATATGTACCATAAGATCGCGATCGGCTTCGGACTGCCTGCAGGCATCGCCGCGCTGTCAGGGCTTCTCATATTGACCTACCGCCGATTCACGGACAAACGGATTCGAAAAACGAGCTCTGCCGGCGATTTAATCACCCTTGTCGCTTTGTTATTCGTGATGACCACTGGGCTTGCGGCAACCTTCTTAAACATCGATTCAAAAGGATTCGACTACAGGACAACAATCGGCCCGTGGTTTCGCAACATTTTCTTATTCAAGCCGGATGCCGGGCTTATGGCGAGCGTGCCCCTCTGGTTTAAGCTTCACATCATCATGGGCTACGTCATTTTCATCGTCTGGCCGTTCACTCGGCTCGTCCACGTATTCAGCATGCCGCTAAAATATTTGACAAGAAGCTATGTTGTTTACCGGAAACGGGCGCCCCGCAAAAGCATGTAAACATTTTCCCTAAAGCTAAAACGGCTTTAGGGATTTTTTTCTCCATAGGCAAGCTACCCATATTACCAATCAATCATACGATAAAGCAAACCATCAGAAAGGAGCGTTTTTATTGTATCCATACGATCCTTCACTATATGATCCGTATCGCCAGCAATTTCCGCCGGGGCCGCCTCCGGGAGCAGGAGGACAGCAGCAACAGCAGCTGCTCCCCCCGCCGCCGAGCCAATTTCCGCAAGACTCCGGCCCTTCGGTATTTGCCGTTGATCCTGGCGGAATCAGAAGATGCCTGTTCAGATACACGTTCATCCGCTTGAGAAACGGCAGCCGTTTTTGGTTCTACCCGGTTTTCGTCGGCCGTCGTTCGATTGCGGGCTACCGCTGGAGGCCGCGTCAATTC
This sequence comes from Bacillus sp. FSL R7-0646, assembly GCF_037969865.1. Classification (NCBI taxonomy): domain Bacteria; kingdom Bacillati; phylum Bacillota; class Bacilli; order Caryophanales; family Bacillaceae; genus Bacillus; species Bacillus sp. FSL R7-0646. Next base: position 1,984,394 of record NZ_CP150217.1, on the reverse strand, counting down.
CGCTGGGTTTACTTCGGTATTGACCTGAACGAGATCACTTCTTTCAGCTGTCAGTAAAAATAAGAAAAAGGCGCCCCCAAGGACGCCTTTTTTAATATGGTTTATTTCGATTGCAATGTTTCCTTCTCGTCTTCCCAAGCCTCTGTATTTTTCAGACCTGGAATCGAGCTTGCCTTAAAGACGGGGTTCTTTCCTGCTTTGCGCTGTTCAGTATAGTCTTTCAGCACTTTCGCAGCAATTCCGGAAAGAAGCAGAATCGCAATCAGGTTAATGATCGCCATTAATCCCATAAATAAATCCGCCATGTCCCACACAAGCTGGAAACCGGATACAGATCCGAAGATCACCATTGCTACAACGGCTGTACGGTAAACAGCAAGCGCCGTCTTGCTCTTTTTAATAAATTCAATGTTCGTCTCACCATAATAGTAGTTTCCGACGATTGAACTGAAAGCGAACAGAAAAATCGCCACTGCGACAAATGCAGGCGCCCAGCTTCCAATGTGATGCTGCATGGCTGCTTGTGTAATTTGAATGCCGTCAAGCTCTTTGCCAGGCGTCAGATTGAACAGCAGGATCATAAAGGCTGTTGCACTGCAGATGACCATCGTATCAAAGAATACGCCAAGCGTTTGGATAAAGCCTTGCTTCGCGGGGTGAGAGACATTGGCAGTCGCTGCTGCGTTCGGCGCGCTTCCCATTCCGGCTTCGTTTGAAAACAAACCGCGCTTCGCACCGATAATAATGATGCTGCCGAGCGTACCCCCTGCAATCTGCTCGATCCCGAAAGCATCCTTCACAATCATCGCGAAAACGGCCGGTATTTGAGAAATATTCGTCAGCACGACAAATAAAGCAAGTCCAAGATAAATGATCGCCATGACCGGAACGATCAACTGCGAAACTGTCACAACGCGTTTCAATCCGCCGAAAATGATAAATCCGGTGATTGCAGCAAGGATGATGCCTACCACTGTTTTATCCAGGTTGAAAGCCCCTTGCATCGAACCGACGATCGTGTTGGCTTGAACCGCATTAAAAATCAAGCCGAATGTAATTGTAATTAAAACGGCAAAGATAATCCCCATCCATCTGGCGCCCAGCGCTTTTTCCATGTAATAAGCAGGGCCTCCTCTGAAATGATCGCCGTCTTTGACCTTGTAGACTTGAGCCAGCGTACTTTCCACAAAGCTTGAAGCCATTCCGACAAGCGCGACGACCCACATCCAAAAGACCGCTCCCGGTCCGCCTGTTGCAACAGCAAGCGCCACACCGGTCAGGTTACCCGTTCCGACACGGGAAGCGGCGGAAATAAAGAATGCCTGCAAAGACGAGACGCCTTTTCCTTTCTCCTCTTTTTGTCCGACGATACGAAACATCTCGAAGAAATAGCGGAATTGAACGAATTTCAATTTAAACGTAAAGAACAGGCCTATTCCTATTAATATATAGACTAAATAAGTCCAAATAAAACCGCTCGGGACATTGATGATTTCGCTTAAAATTTCTTCCATAGCACCCTCCTGAAACAAACGAATTTTGTTTTGATGTTAAGTTTTCTAACATGATAGGATTATATCATAATAATGACGCAAGCAAAACTAGATAGAATTTTCTGTTTTTTAATCGTAAAGGCTGATGGCATCATCATTACTTTAGACCCAATGCTCATTATAGCAGAGTATTATCTTTATTCATACATAAAAATGCGCTTTCATTTCAAATGCGCTGCGAAAAATCTAATGTTGTCAATAATTATTTGCAAACTGTCACAAAATAATCATCTTTTATTATATAATAAAATATGCTAAGATGATGAGATACTAAGGGGATGAGATCAAATGAAAAAGACATTGTTTCTGCAACTGTCCATATTCTTTTTAGTCATTGCGAGCCTTCATTCGTTCTCAATGCCCCAGATGCCGGCAAATCACCATGCGCAAAAAGCCGCTGTTTCAGGAGACGAACTCCATGAACTGACAGTCGGAAAATATGGTGAAGAAAAGGCGAAATCATTATGGAATTCACTCGGTTTCGGAGCTGAATCCGTCCTTCTCTTAATCTTAGCTGCCGCTTCCGGTCAAGCGTTCATGATGAACAGGCGGAAAGAGCATCTGAAGGCATTTATGCTCGCGGTGTTCTATCACTCTTCTTATTTCGATAAAGCGCATGTTTTAAAACCATAACCATACAAAAAAAGCGGGAGGTTTTAACATGTTATTTATCATAAGAATGGTGATTATTGGCCTATTTTCATTGACAGCAATCAATCTGTTTGTTTTTCAAGGAATTGAATTCATGCACGCGATTACCGATCTTTTCAATCGCCAGGACAGCTGAATTTGAAGCGATTTGAAAAAGCTAGACAATAAAATTTCATGAAGCAGTTTGTTTGGCATGAATCCGGCATTGTGCGGGTTCATGCCTTTTCATTTGGTCTTCATCCGTTTAGCGATGACTGAATCGCTGTTTTATAGCAGAACATCCCTTTTATAGTTTTACATACAGTTCTTCCTCCCTCTTTCAAAAACCATTAAATTTTTTCGAAAAATTTTAAACATATTTTCAACAAATGCCGCGGCTTTACTTCAAATCTACAAATATAAGATATAATATTCCTGTACCAATTAAATACCAATTACTTATAGAAAGAAGATGTTTATATGAGTAAAGTATCTGGAAAAATTGCTTTTGTTACTGGCGGCGGTCAAGGAATTGGAGAAGCAATCTGCAAACGATTGGCAGAGGACGGATTCGCAGTTGCAGTTGCCGATTATAATGTAGAAACTGCAACACAAGTTGCTGAGAACATCAATAAGCTTAACGGCAAAGCAATTGCGGTTAAAGTGGATGTTGCTGATCGCGATGATGTTTTTAAAGCTGTCGATGAAACAGTAAAACGTCTTGGCGGTCTTGATGTGGTGATTAATAATGCGGGTCTTGGACCAACCACCCCTATTGAAAGCATTACATATGAAGATTATCGGAAAGTCTATGATGTTAACGTTGGCGGTACTTATTGGGGAATACAAGCAGCTGTAAAAGCCTTTAAAGAACTTGGACACGGCGGGAAAATCATTAATGCATCTTCTCAAGCCGGCCAAGTCGGCAACCCGGGCTTAGCGGTTTACGGAGGAACAAAGTTCGCTGTTCGCGGGATTACCCAAACTGCGGCAAAAGATCTAGCTGAATTAGGTATTACTGTAAACGCCTTTTGTCCGGGTATCGTTAAAACTCCTATGATGATGGGGATTGCACAGCAAACCGCTGATGAAGCAGGCAAGCCGTTTGAATGGGGCATGGAACAATTCGCTAAAAATATTGCATTAAAACGCTTATCCGAGCCGGAAGATGTAGCAGCATGCGTTTCTTACCTTGCAGGGCCAGATTCAGATTATATGACTGGTCAAGCTCTTATCATTGATGGCGGAATGGTATTTAATTAATTTTAAAATTATATTCTATATGGAGGGAGGAGTTTTCCCCTCCATATTTAGTATTGAATAATCAGCTATATAGCATGGCTTAAAACCGTGTAATACGAAACGGCCACGGCGTCCAACCACGCCTTGATTTATGGTTCACGTTTAAAAAACAAAGAACGCAGGCCGTTGGTTCCTCCCCCATCGGCAAATCGTGGCGTCCATGAATTTCGAATCGCATCAATACTTAGCGTTTACTGCCAAATTGTCATTCTAAACGCCCTTCTTCTTGAAGTTTTCCCAATTTTTTATGATTGCCCAGGTCCCTTTATCTGTTGAAGGACGGCTCCATCATTTAGGATATAACGAAGCGGGACAATTGAGCGGAAATGATACAAACAAGAGGCTAATTTTAATTAAAAAAAGGCCGAAGTGAGCAACTTCGCCCTCAAGCAAGGCGCCGTGAGGAAATCCATATGTTTACGATCTTTTGAACCCCTGTTTCAAAATGCACTAGTGCGAGGATTTCCCCTGCGATAAGCGGCACCCAAGATATCTTCTTTGAATTCTACTCCAAGCCTCCATAGGTTTTATTTACGCGCTTTTTCCGTCAACTCGTTTATTTTCTCCATTTTTTTCGATTTCCTCTAAACTGCGACCTCGAGTTTCAGGGACGCGTGTCCGGATAAATACAACTCCAAGCAAACAAATCACACCGAAGATTGCAAACACAGCTTCTTGAGACATCGAAGCGGTCATAACAGGAAATAGCAATCCAACCAAGAAAGAACCAATCCAGTTAAATGATGAAGCTAAACCAGACGCACGCCCGCGAATTACCAGCGGGAAAATTTCTCCAACTATGACCCAAGTTAAAGGAGCCCATGTGAATGAATAAAGTGCTACATAGATACTCAAAAAGACAACCATCATCATCGGATTCGCATTAGGAATTAATATATTCAATATTGCCGGCAAAATAAAGGACAGCCCCATTATTGTTCCGCCTACTGTTAATAAAGTACGGCGATTAAATTTATCAGCAATCACTAAGAATATTAATGAACCTAGCACGAGAATAACTCCTTGAATAATCGGCCACATCAAAGCTGAACTTGCTGCATTTCCTGTTGCTTTTTCTACAATTAAAGGAATGTAATAAAAAATTGCGTTTGCACCCTGGAATTGTTGAAAAGCAGCAACACCCACACCAGCAATTAATAAAAAACGATATTTATTGCTTAAGAGGGTAGCCCATGATGCATTTTGATTTGCCTTCGCTTCTTCTCTGGCAGTTTCTTGAATTTGCGTTATTTCAGAATCAATCTCTCCTTTGTTAGAGCGAATATAGCTCAACACCTTGCGAGCTTCATCAAGTTTATTGTTCTTTATTAAAAAACGTGGTGATTCGGGTAATTTTAGCATTCCAACATATAAGATCAAAGCAGGTACAGCAGCCAAACCAAGCATCAACCGCCACGCCATTGTTTCCGGCAAATCTTTCAATAGAAAATCAACAATGTAAGAAAGCAACATTCCAGAACAAATCATTGTTTGATTAATTCCTGACAGCCGTCCACGTAAACGTGCAGGCGCCATTTCCGACATATAGGCTGGGACCAATGCAGAAGCGGCACCAACGGCCAATCCCAATAAAACCCGAGAAACAATCAAAAATAGTATCCCATTATGAGGTGCTATTCCTGACAAAATGGATCCAACAACAAAAATGATAGCGGAAATTAAAATCATTTTGCGCCGTCCCAAACGATCAGAAAGTTGTCCGGCAAGGGCGCCTCCAAAAATAGCGCCTAACATTACCGAAGAGGTAATCCATCCAATAACCCCGGCGTTGTCTTGAAGGTTCCAATCATTTTGCAGAAAAGGCAAAGCACCCGTCATAACGCCGATATCATAACCGAAAAGAATGCCCGCAAAAGCCCCAAAAAAGTAAATGAAGCCACTTGAGATTTTCTTTTCATTAACCATTAAAGTTTCCTCCTCAAGGTTGAAATTAAATTGTGTAAAAATCCACTGCAAAAATATTGAAGGCTTTTTAAGAAATAATAAAAGCGCTTTCAAGCCGCAAATACATGCCAGGATATTATTTGGTGGGATTTCTCCCTAAATCTCATGGTTTTATTCGCCTATTTTTAAACGCTTTCAATTTTTACTGAATGTCGCGATAACGCTTACAAAATCATAAATATTTTGAAAACTGATGCCTATTTTCACCTCCAAGGAAGCAGCACCTCCTCGGAGGTTAGAGGCATTACTTAATCACTACATATTCCAAGTCAACGAGCTTTGCATAAGTGATCATTTGGTCTGTTGTTAAATTCAATGAAACAACTGTATGGTGGCCGCCGCCATTCTCAAGCCATGCTTTCACTCCATCTTGGAAGTTAGGCTTCACTTCCCAAAGCACCCGTGCAACTGGAAGGTTTGGTGCTGGAACAGTTGGTTCAAATGCAGAAACTTCGTTAATCAACAATTTGTAGTGCGTACCAAAGTCTGCCATTGAAACAACCACGCCATCTCCTGCTTTTCCGTCGAACACTAGGCGTGCCGGGTCTTCACGATCACCAATACCTAATGGAGAGACGATAATTTTTGGTTTATTGCTTGCTAAAGATGGGTCAACTTCAAGCATATGCGATTGAAGAATTGATTCTTGACCGGCAGCCAATTCATATGTGTAATCTTCCATAAAACCAGTTGATTGGTTACGGCTCATCACTTTGAGCAAGCGGTCGAGCGCTGCAGTTTTCCAATCTCCTTCACCGGCAAAGCCATATCCTTGCGCCATCAAACGTTGGACGGCAAGACCCGGAAGCTGTTTCATTCCATATAAATCTTCAAAGTTAGTTGTGAAAGCATTGTAACCACCATCATCAAGGAAACGTTTAATAGCGATTTCATAGCTTGCTTGTACTTTTACACTCTTCTCCCAATCTTCCCGACTGTAAGTGCCATAATCAAATTCATAAAGGTCTGCGTATTCTGCAAACAAACGATTAATCTCTTCATCTGTAACCGCATTCACGTATTGAACAAGATCACCGATGCCAAAGTAATCAACTGTCCAGCCAAATTGAATTTGCGCTTCAATCTTATCCCCTTCAGTAACAGCAACGTTACGCATGTTGTCACCAAACCGAGCGACCTTGATGTTGAAGCTTTCGTTATAAGCAACCGCTACGTCCATCCATTCTGCAATTTGCTGTTGCACTTCAGGTCGCTCCCAATAACCTACGACAACTTTATTTTGTTTTTTCAAACGGGCATTGATAAAACCGTATTCACGGTCGCCATGAGCAGATTGGTTGAGGTTCATAAAGTCCATGTCAATCGTTGGCCATGGAATACTTTCATTAAATTGTGTCGCTAAATGAAGTAATGGTTTTTGCAATAATTTTGTTCCGCGAATCCACATTTTCGCAGGCGAGAAAGTATGCATCCAAGTGATAACACCGGCGACTTCGTCACGATAATTTACTTCTTTCATGATGCTAGTGATTTTATCTGCATTAACAGCCAAATCTTGCAATACAAGCGGATATGGCAAAACAGCGCTTTCATTTAATGCATCGGTCATGGCTTGCGCGTGCGCTCTGACTTCCGCTAACGTTTCTTCCCCATAAAGATGCTGTGAACCTACGACAAACCAAAATTCTTTTTTCCCTGTTGTTAACATAATAACCCTCTTTTCTTAAATTGATGGGATAATTGATAGTTTGATAGAATTGACATTACTTTTGACCATAATAAGCATTTTTACCGTGTTTTCGTAAGTAATGTTTATCTAAAATACGTTGTGGTAATTCTTTTGCAAAAAGATTTAATTCTCTTGTAAATAAATTCATTTTCGCAACTTCCTCCAACACCACACTATTCAATACGGCTGATTTTACATCTTTGCCCCAAGTAAATGGACCATGACCGTGAAGTAAGACACCGGGAACAGCTAAAATATCTAACCCTCGCTCCTCAAATGTTTCGATAATCACATGACCTGTTTCTGCTTCGTAACCGCGATCAATCTCCTCTTGTGTCAAGTAACGGGCACATGGTACGGAACCATAGAATGTGTCTGCATGAGTGGTCCCCATCGCTGGAACATCAAGGCCTGCTTGAGCCCAGATTGTCGCCCAAGTTGAATGAGTGTGTACAATTCCTCCAATTTCAGGGTAGCGCTTATAAAGCACTGCGTGAGTCGCTGTATCTGATGAAGGCCTCAGCTCTCCTTCAACAACATTGCCATCTAAATCAACAACCACCATATCACTAGCTTTCATCGTTTCATAATCAACACCGCTCGGTTTGATAACGAATAGACCTGTTTCACGGTCAATGGCACTTGCATTTCCCCATGTGTATTTCACGAGTCCGTATTTAGGCAGGTCCAAATTCGCTTGTAATACTTCTTCTTTCAGTTGTTCTAGCACGTCAATCCCTCCATTAAATCAAATGGTCTACAGCGGCCTGCTCAATCATTAAACCTTTTTTGTACCGTTCGATAAATGCTTCAAATCCTTCTACATCTAATTGATCAGGGTAAATTTCCTGCCCGGCATCCTCTTCAAAGACTTTTTTGTCGAGGAAGTCTTCTAAGCTCTCTTCTTGACCTTTGTTCATCATGTAAGAAGCAAGAATAGCCATTCCCCACGCACCGCCTTCTCCGGCTGTTTCCATAACTGATACCGGCGTATTCATTGCAGCTGCAACAATTTTTTGTCCGACAAGAGGGGTTTTGAATAAACCGCCGTGAGCTAAAATGCTATCGATTTCAATTTTTTCCTCTTTGGTCAAAATATCCATTCCGATTTTCAAAGCAGCAAAGGCTGTAAAAAGGTGTGTCCGCATGAAGTTTGCTAAATTGAAACGACTCTCTGGTGAGCGGACAAATAATGGCCGGCCTTTTTCTAATCCCGTAATATTTTCACCGGAGAAATAGCCGTAGCTTAGCAAACCGCCGCCATCTGAGTCAGCTTCCAAAGCTTTATTTAACATCACTTCGAATAATTTATTCGTTTCAATCTTTTGTCCCATTGCTTCAAAAAATTCACGAAACAATCCTAGCCAAGCATTAATATCGCTTGAGCAGTTATTCGCATGAACCATTCCAACCGGACTGCCGTTTGGCGTTGTGACCAAATCAATTTCTGGATATACTTTTGAAAGTTCTTTTTCTAATACAATCATGGCAAAAACTGAAGTTCCCACCGAAATGTTTCCAGTGCGTTTCCTCACACTATTCGTAGCAACCATTCCTGTTCCAGCATCGCCTTCCGGTGGACAAATTGGAATGCCTGGTTGTAAATTTTTTGACTGATCCAGAATTTTTGCACCAATTTCGGTTAATTCACCAGCCTGCTCGCCTGAAATATAAACTTTAGGAAGAATATCCTTCAGCTTCCAAGGGTAGCCTTTGTTCGAAATCAGTTCATCAAACTGCTTGACCATCGATTCATTGTAATTTTGCGTTGATTCATCAATCGGGAACATGCCCGAAGCATCTCCAATGCCAATTGCTTTATTACCAGTCAGTAACCAGTGAATGTACCCGGCTAAGGTGGTGATATAGTCAATGCGAGGCAAATGCTTCTCTTCATTTAATATCGCTTGATAAAGGTGAGCAATACTCCACCGTTCGGGGATATTGAATTGAAATTGATCAGTTAATTCTTTTGCTGCAGCACCGGTTGTTGAGTTACGCCAAGTTCGAAACGGAACAAGCAGCTCCCCTGTTTTGTCAAAAGCCATATACCCATGCATCATTGCAGAAATTCCAATAGAACCGATTTTGCGAATGGTGATGCCATAATTTCGTTCAACTTCATTCTTCATTTCACTATAAGCTGTTTGCAATCCAGTGATAATATCTACCAAGTTGTACGTCCAAAATCCATCTTCCAAGAGGTTTTCCCACTCATAGCTTCCAGATGCGATTGTTTCAAAACTGCTATCAATCAACACTGCTTTAATACGTGTGGATCCGAATTCAATTCCAAGTGATGTTTCTCCCTCAGTTATGGCTTGCTTGATGTTTACTCGATTCGCTTTCACGTAATCCCCCCTCTGATAGCGATTTCATTATAATTCGAAAGAAGGCATTTTCCTTTCCGCTTAACTTTATTACAACCTTAGTATATTTTTTGTACGTACATATGTCAATCTAGAATATAATATGTTCATATAAATATCACAACGATATTTTCTGTTATTTTTCTCTTAATGTTTATAATAAAAGGTATTTGAATAACATAAAACCTAAAGAAAATTTTTATAATTGCTAGTTAATTTTCACGAAAATAAGGCGGAATCTTTTAATTCATTGTAAGCCATGATAAAATATGTCCACACAAATCATTCAATTAAAAAAATTAGAATGCGAACAACTACGAAAGAAGTGAGTGAAATGAAACCAAAGTATAAGGTCATCATTAATGACATAAAAAGTAAAATACTTTCAGGAGTTTACAGAGCGGGAGACCAAATTCCTACTGAATCCGCCATACAGGAAGAGTACAAAGTCAGCCGCCACACTGTTCGAAAAGCCATTTTAGAACTATCGAACGAAGGATTCTTAAGAAGTGAAAAAGGGTCTGGCACTTATGTTAGTAACCAGTATCAATCAAAAGCCGGCGGGAATTCCAATAACAAAATAATCGGTGTAATCACGACCTACATTTCTGATTACATTTTCCCCTCCATTATTCGTGGAATTGAAGGGAGATTGAATGAGGCTAATTATTCGCTACTATTAGCTAGTACAAATAATGATGTCGAACAAGAAAAAAAAGCTTTGGAAATGATGCTGTCATTTGGCGTAGATGGTTTAATTGTTGAACCTACGAAAAGCAATCTGTACAATCCCAATATTGCCTACTACCTATCGTTTAAGGAACAGGATATTCCTTTCATCATGATCAATGCTTATTATGAAGAATTAGATGTTCCTTTTCTTTGTCTCGATGACGTGCAGTCAAGCTATCTCGCAACAAAAGAATTAATATCAAAAGGACATACACAAATTGGTCTCATTTCAAAAATGGATGATTTACAAGGAAAGTATCGAATGAAGGGGTATATAAAAGCGCTTGGTGAAGCCAAATTACGATTTTACCCGGAGCATGTGCTTTCGTACAATACAGAGACGAAGCTGGACCTATACACAGACCTGAAGAAGTTTCTAAATGAAAAAAGAGACGTGTTGACTGCAATCGTCTGCTACAACGACGAAGTAGGGCTGGAAGTAGCAAATGTATGCAGACAACTTAATATTTCTATCCCGGACAAATTGTCAATTATTGGTCAGGACAATTCGTATATCGCCAAAAATGCGAATATCAAACTAACAACATTGACCCATCCTCAAGAACAAATGGGACACGATGCAGCTGATTGGGTCATTAAAAAATTACAAGGAAAGAAGGATTTACCAAACGAAACCTACTATCAACCTGTGTTAGTTGAAGGAGAAACCGTAAAAGAGTTAGAAATACAATAATCATAGCGTGATCAAGAAAAACCCAGTCCATGTTCACTAAAGGCGCGAACACGGACTGGGTTGTTTTACTCTGGTATCAATTAAGCAAAGAAATGTTGAATCAGAAAAACGGGCGAAAATCTCACCGAAGAGAAAAAATCAGTCTCTGATATATTAGATGCTGTATAATTGTGTCACAAGAAAGTAACATCGTGCTGTTTAAGGTTTATCCGGCATGCTCTTTTTCTGAGCATTGAAACGGCTTGATAGACATGTGGTGACGCCCCTAGATATTGAATGATCAACGGCGTGCTGTTCGATTTCACTCCAGCTCATGTTTGCTGATCCATACATCCGTTACTTCCCCTGCTTCATCTTCGTCGATGATGAAAGAACCGTTGCTGTACCGGTCATGAAGCTTGATTTCTTTGACAAGCATCTCCTCTGTGATGCCTTTTTCGGTTTGAAGCGTGATTTGATCATGATATGAACATGCGAGCAGGCCGGCAATGCGGTGAGGTTTTTTCTTCAGTTCCCTCAGCATGAGAACCCCTCGTTTCGCCCTTGACGTTTTTTCAAATTCGCTGCGGTTCATCCGCTTAATAGATCCGCGCTGGGTCACGAGCACAAGCACGTCTTTTTCCTCTAAAACCTGTCCGCTGGCGACAAAGTCGCCGTCTTTCAAATTGACGCCCTTGACACCGGCCGCCCTTGCGCCGACGACGCTGACTTCATCTTCTGTGAACCACAGACCGTAGCCGGAATGTGTCGCAATAAACAAATCTTTCGTTCCGTCCGTTACATGAACATCGACCACTTCATCGTCGCCTTTTAAATTAAGGGCAACCAGTGCTTTTGAATAGCGCTGTGCTTTATACTGCATCAGCTGAGTTCTTTTCGCCATTCCGTTTTTCGTAAAGAACAGCAGGTATTCAGATTCGGTAAACTCTCTGACAGGAATCGCCTTGACGATGGACTCATCGCTGTCAATCGATATGATATTCGTTATATGCTGACCTAAATCTTTCCATCTGATATCAGGGAGCTGGTGAACTGGACAATAGACATAGCTCCCTTTATTTGTGAACAAGAGCAGAACGTCTGTCGTATTCATTTCCAGCTGACAGAGCAGACGGTCGGTATCTTTCATGCCGAAGTCCTGGCCGTTTGATGCGGCGAAAGACCGCTGGCTCGTTCGTTTAATATAACCGTCTTTCGTTACGGTCACATAAACGTCTTCCGACGCCACCATCACTTCAAGGTTGATTTTAATTTCTTCGATTTTTTCTTCGATGACAGAGCGCCTTTGACTGGCATAGGTTTTTTTCACCTTTTTCAAGCTGTCTTTGATCACTTTCAAAAGTTTCTTATCATTGGAAAGGATCTCTTCCAGCTCTTTGATCTTCTGGTCCAGTTCTTTTGCTTCTTCCTGGAGAGCCGTAATATCTGTATTTGTCAGCCTGTACAGCTGCAAGGAAACGATCGCTTCAGCCTGCGGCTCAGTAAATGCGAACTTTTCGATCAGATTGTTTTTGGCATCGCGCTTGTCATTGGAGGAGCGGATCGTCGCAATGACCTCATCCAAAATGGACAGTGCCTTCATTAAGCCTTCTACGATATGATGCCTTTCCTTCGCTTTTTTCAGCTCATACTGAGAACGGTTGGTGATGACTTCTTTTTGGTGGCCGATATAAGCGTCCAAAATCGATGTGAGATTCATCAGCATCGGTCTTCTGTTATGGATGGCGACCATGTTAAAGTTGTAAGGAATCTGCAAATCCGTGTTTTTGTATAAGAAATTTAAAATGCCTTGTGCATCCGCTTCTTTTTTCAGCTCAATCACGATTCTGAGGCCTGTCCGGTCGGTCTCGTCACGGACTTCTGAAATCCCTTCGACCTTCCGTTCAATCCTGAATTCGTCCATTTTTTTCACTAAATTCGCTTTGTTGACTTCAAACGGAATTTCAGTAATGACAATTTGCTGGCGGCCGCCTCTGATTGTTTCGATCTCGGCTTTGCCCCTGATGATGATTTTTCCTTTTCCGGTTTCATAGGCTTTTTTTATGCCTTCTTTCCCCTGGATGATTCCTCCGGTCGGAAAGTCCGGACCTTTTACGAACTCCATGAGGTCATCCACGCTGCAGTTCGGCGAGTCGATCCGCTTAATCACGGCATCGATCACTTCCCCGAGATGATGCGGCGGAATGTCAGTCGCATACCCGGCGGAAATCCCTGTCGATCCGTTGACAAGCAGGTTCGGGAACATTGCCGGAAGGACGACAGGCTCTTTGCTCGTATCATCAAAGTTTGGTACAAACTCGACCGTTTTTTTGTCAATATCCCGCAATAGCTCTGACGCGATCGCCGCGAGCCTTGCTTCTGTATAACGCATCGCAGCCGGCGGATCACCGTCGATGCTTCCGTTGTTTCCGTGCATTTCAATCAGCACGTTGCGAACCTTCCAGTCCTGGCTCATCCGCACCATCGCTTCGTAGACCGAGCTGTCTCCGTGAGGATGATAGTTTCCGATTACATTACCGACCGTTTTTGCGGCCTTGCGGAAATTCTTATCGTATGTGTTCCCTTCCGCATGCATGGCGTATAAGATTCTTCTTTGAACAGGCTTCAGGCCGTCGCGCGCATCAGGGAGCGCCCGGTCCTGAATAATATATTTGCTGTATCGGCCGAAACGGTCGCCGATCACGTCTTCCAATGGTAAATCATGATAAATCTCTGGCTGTGCCATTTATTTAAACCTCCTCAGCGACCGATAAATTCTCGTTTTCCAAAATGTTGCTTTCTTCATCAAGTCCGAAAGCGACGTTTTTCTCAATCCATTTTCTCCTCGGCTCAACTTTGTCGCCCATCAATGTCGTTACGCGCCGTTCCACCCGGGCCGCGTCATCGATTTTAACCCTGACAAGTGTTCTTGACTCGGGGTTCATTGTCGTTTCCCAAAGCTGGTCAGCGTTCATTTCGCCGAGACCTTTATAGCGCTGGATCGTATATCCTTTTCCGACTTTTTTGAGGACGTCGTCCATTTCCTCATCAGACCAGGCATATTCAATGATTTCTTTTTTGCCCGACCCTTTGCTCACTTTATAGAGCGGCGGCAGTGCGATAAACACTTTTCCGTGCTCGATCAGCGGCTTCATATAGCGGTAGAAAAAAGTCAGGAGCAGCACTTGGATATGCGCGCCGTCTGTATCCGCATCTGTCATGATAATGACTTTGTCGTAATTGATGTCCTCAATGTCAAAATCGGCGCCGACCCCTCCGCCGATCGCGTGAATGATCGTATTGATCTCTTCATTTTTAAAAATATCGGCCAGCTTCGCTTTTTCCGTATTGATAACTTTTCCGCGGAGCGGCAGGACAGCCTGGAATTTCCGGTCTCGTCCCTGCTTTGCTGATCCTCCCGCAGAATCACCCTCCACGAGATACAATTCGTTCTTGGATGGATTCCTTGATTGTGCAGGCGTCAGCTTCCCGGAGAGCGTCGCTTCGGATTTCTTTCTTTTCTTTCCGCTTCTTGCCTCTTCTCTTGCTTTTCTCGCAGCCTCTCTCGCCTGGGAGGCTTTAATCGCTTTTTTGACAAGCAATGTTGCCGTTTCCCTGTTTTCTTCAAGAAAATAGGCGAGCTGCTCAGAGACGATTGCATCAACGGCTGACCGTGCTTCACTTGTGCCGAGCTTTCCTTTTGTCTGTCCTTCAAATTGAAGAAGCTCTTCGGGAATCCGGACGGAAACGATGGCTGACAGGCCTTCCCTGATATCCGTTCCTTCAAGGTTTTTGTCCTTTTCTTTTAAAAGGGCCACCTTTCTCGCATACTCGTTGAATGCTCTCGTCATCGCCGTTTTGGCACCGGACTCATGGGTTCCTCCATCTTTCGTTCTGACATTATTGACGAACGACAGGATGTTTTCGGAATAGCCGTCATTAAACTGAAACGCGAAGTCAACCTCGATGCCGTTGTGCTCTCCTTCAAATGAGACCACTTCAGAAAGCGCGTCTTTCTCCTCATTTAAATAAGCGACAAAAGCTTCGATTCCGTTTTCGTATAAAAACGTTTCTTTTGTTTGATCGCGTTCATCGATCAATTCTATTTTTAGTCCTTTTAACAAAAAGGCTGATTCTCTCAGACGCTCTGAAAGCGTTTCAAAGTTAAACGTCGTCGTGCTGAACATCGCAGGATCAGGCTTGAAATGAATCAGGGTGCCGGTCTTTTTGGTCGTTCCGATTTTATCAAGGGATGTCACCGGTTTGCCGCCGTTTTCAAAACGCTGCCTGTAAACATTTCCGTCCCGCTCAATCGTGACTGTCAGCCACTCGGACAGGGCGTTTACAACGGATGCACCGACGCCGTGCAGCCCCCCGCTCGTTTTATAGCCGCCTTGGCCGAACTTTCCTCCGGCATGCAGCACTGTCAAAATAATTTCTGGAGTCGGCTTGCCGAGCTTATGCATTCCTGTTGGCATTCCCCGGCCTCTGTCTTGCACCGATATGCTGTTATCTTTATGTATTTTTACTATAATATGATCCCCATGGCCCGCAAGGACTTCATCGACGGAATTATCGACGATTTCATATACGAGATGGTGCAGTCCCCGGCTGTCTGTCGAACCGATGTACATACCGGGGCGTTTTCTGACCGCTTCAAGGCCTTCGAGCACCTGTATGGAATCATCATTATAGTCAACTTGCTGTTTTTTAACCAAATGCATAAACCCCTTTCAAAAATCAAACATTGCTTATAAAGAATAATACACACTCTGTCATATAAAGCAAAGTATTATCCGATTATTTTCCAATTTCTTCAAGCATTGTCGGAAACATGTTAAAATGAAAGCCGCTTTTTGCACAGCCGTCATTTTACACGATTCATCACCCGCAGCACAAGGCTTTCCACATCGCAATTGGAAAATCATTCTTAAAAAAACTGTCCAAGACTTATTGTAGCCGTTTTTCACAGCAATTCGCAAACATATTCTCGCATAAAAAAGACAAAAACCCTTGAAAAAACAAGGATTTTTTGTCTTTTTTATGCCGATTTTGTTAACGAGTGTGCCACTTTTATGCACAAATCCATAATCACCGTATAGCCTTTTTCGCTCAGAAGCTGATAAGCTTCTTCATTGACAAGCCCCTGCTGCGCCCAAAACACATCTGCGTCTATCTCCAGGAATTCCTTTGCGACATCAGGCAGATGCTCGGATCTTCTGAACACATTGACGATATCAACGTGTCCTTCAATGTCTTTTAAGGATGCCACAGCCTTGACGCCCAGCGCCTCATCAATGGTCGGATTGACAGGGATGATGTCATATCCCGCGTCCTGCATCGCTTTTGATACCATGTACGATGTTCTTTCAGGGTTGTCGGACAAGCCGACTACCGCAATTCGTCTGCTGTTTTCAAGAATGGTTTTGATTTCCTGTTTAGAAGGATTTTCCACACCGATCACTCCTTTTAAGTTCAGTTTACACGAAAACAAAGGAGATAATCAAAATTTTCATATGATTAGCGCGCATTATCTTGTATGATATATACGGTACTTCTAAAGAAAAGCCGTCATGGAAGGCGCCTCTCATGTTAAAATAAAGAGAAGGGATCATCTAAAAAGGAGAAATGAAATGTTAATAGCTTTATTATTTATTTTAGCCTATCTACTCGGCAGCATTCCGTCCGGCTTGATTGTCGGAAAGGCCGCCAAAGGAATCGACATCAGGGAACACGGCAGCGGGAATCTTGGCGCCACCAACGCATTTCGGACACTCGGCGTAAAAGCCGGCTCTATCGTTGTGGCTGCGGACATTTTGAAAGGGACGCTCGCCGCCTTTCTGCCCGCCATCCTGCACATCGGCGTACACCCTTTGCTGGCCGGCGTAGCCGCAGTCATCGGGCATATGTTCCCTGTGTTCGCAAAATTTAAAGGCGGAAAAGCTGTCGCTACTTCCGGAGGCGTATTGCTTTGCTATCAGCCTCTTCTGTTTCTCACAATGGTTGCGGTGTTCTTTCTGTTTTTGTATATCACAAAATATGTATCGCTTTCTTCCATTTTAACCGGCTTGTATACAACGGTTTACAGTCTGTTTACGAAAGACCTTTTATTGGTGGCAGTCGTCGCCTTTCTTACGGCGTTTGTCGTATACAGACACAGGACGAACATTAAACGCATCATCGATAAAACCGAGCCCAAAATCAAGTGGATGTCCGGCAAAAGATGAGCCTATCCGAAGAACATTATATTTTCATGATCGGACAAAAACGTTATATACTATAAATAGATTCAGCATGCTTTGAAACAAATGATGAAGGAGTGCTTGCCCGTGAATTTGAAAATTAATGAAGAGGCGCTTAAATGGTATAAGAACGAGCTTGATTTAAAAGAAGGTGATCAGGTTCGCTTCTTTGTCCGCTACGGAGGATGCAGCAATGTTCAAAAAGGCTTCTCCCTTGGGGTCTCAAAAGATGAGCCGCAGCAAATCGGTGTAAGTGCGGAAAAAGACGGCATTACGTTTTTCGTTGAAGAAAGCGATGTATGGTATTTCGACGGCCATGATCTGCTTGTCACCTATAACGAATCTGCGGAAGAACCTGTTTTTGAATATCAGTAAAATATCATTTTTTACGGCTTGCAGAGAATCCCCCGTTTTTCTGCAAGTTTTTTTATTTTTCTTCGTCATTGAAGTGCCGAAAAAAAGCCTTCAAAATCTAGGGTGGCTTGCCTGAGTGTTCGGCAAATGTACACCGCGAGCTGCGTAAAGCTCCTAAAGGACATTATATACGGGGCAGCAAACACGAATAACTGAGCGGGTACAGATCCTGTATATCTAAAATACAGTTCGTTTAAAATAAAGCGGCAAGGATTTCCCCATTCAATAAAGATTTTTACACACTCTAATATTATACAAAGTCATTTACATCGAGGTGTTTGGTCATGGTTTACGGTGTGACAACTTTTATTTTACTGGCTGTTTTTCTGATCTTTTATTTAACGGACCGAAGAAGGATCATCAACGGTTTTTTATTCAATCTATTTTTTTGTTCATTTCTTGTTCTTTCCTACTATCTGGCATACGTTGTCGGAATTGGCTTTTTCAGACTTTTCGTCATTGTACCGCTGCTGATCTTTTTCTTTATCCTAACGTTCGGTCTATTTGCTTTAATGATCGGGTTATTTCTGAATGCGAGAATTCTTATCAAAAGAGAAGGACGACGATTGTCTAATTGTTTGACTTTAATTTCCGGGCTAGGCATTATCATATTTTTTCTATTGTCAGTGATTGACCCCGCTCGTTTTTTATCGCCAAATGTTCAGCCGTTGTTTGCGGGATCATCGCTTATTGCGGTCTATTTCTTCTTTCATTTAACAAATTTCTTAACAGCCTATTTTCTATATCAATTTAACAGACCGAAACTTAATCAGGATTACATCATCGTTCTCGGAAGCGGATTAATTAACGATACTGTACCCCCGCTTTTAGCAAGCAGGATAGATAAGGCTGTCGATTTTTATCGGAAACAAGCAGCTGTTGCTCCTCCGCCGAAAATTATTTTTTCCGGCGGGCAAGGACCTGATGAAAACCTTTCTGAAGCAGAAGCCATGCAGAGATATGCTTTAAAAAAAGGGATACCTGAAGAGCACACTTTCAAAGAAGACCGTTCTGTAAATACATATCAAAATATGCTTTTCTCCAAACAACTGATGGACTCATTATCAGACGGCAAATACAACAGCATCTTCACAACAAACAATTTCCACCTGTTCCGCGCCAGCCTATATGCAAAACGAGCAGGCTTAAAGAGCCAGGGGATCGGTTCAAAAACCGCTTTTTATTATTGGCCGAACGCCATGATCCGTGAATATATCGCTGTTGTTGTAATGAATCGTAAACGGCATAGCATTGTCGTAGGCACTATTTTAGGTTTTTCTATAATTTTGACTGCACTTAATTTTTTCATTGATTAAACTTCAAAAAGCGTCTTGAGATTTTGGTTTGTCCGGATGGCACACTTTCTATTGCAGTCATCCCCAACAAGGATGCAGAGATATATTGATGGAAGTCCCAATAGATAATGATGGATATTTTCAAAGGACATCTTCGCCGGAAAGATGTCCTTTTGCTTTGAAAACATTACACCGTCATGTTGATGATTCTAATGCTTCCTGAGCAATGGGCAACTTCCCTGCTCCAAGCAGCTGTTTTTTTGATGCGCTTGGACTTTTATTGCTTACAAATGTGAAAGGAATATGTAAGATAAATCAATGGTTTCGTTGGGAGGTTTTATATATGATGGGTTCCGAGGTGATAAATGATGAAATGGTTTTTAGGAATTTTAACGGCAGGACTGATAATTTTGGTCGGGGGCTACTTTTTATATTCCGGATATTATTCAACGGAAGATTATTACGTCAAAATTACAACAGATCCAAAAGTCGTGAAAGAAAAAGCAAGTGATGGATACACATATATAAATTATAACTATGATGTTACGGGTTATGATAAAGATGGGAAATCCAAAAACCTAAAGCTCTCTTCTCAAGAAAAAATGCAGAAAGGTCAGTACTATATTATTCATTGGGAAGATAGAAGGGAAATCATATCCAGCAAAGAAAAAGCGAGCGAGAAGCAAATAGATAAGGACATCCTGCATAAATTAGACAATCAAAATTAATCAGCCGCTCACTCTTTCCCCCTAAAACTTCTTGTTTTAGGGACTTTTTTACGAAAAATAAAATGGCTTATCAAGGCATGAAAAACACTGAAGTAAAGGTGAACTTTGTGATTGAAACAGATGATGACAATATAACTGAAACTAAAGATACGTTTTTGCTCATCAAAATGAAACAAGCAAGAACAATGCTTGCTTGTTTCAAGAGTGTCCGAGTTTCTTTAAAACACCGTATTATTCAAGCCTGAAACGCTTGATATGGCTTGAGAGCTTTTCTTGTTTTAAAATCATGATCTGCTTCTCTCCCAATAAATCAAAGTGGGGAAATTCGCTTCTTTTATCAATCCACTCTTTTTTCAGTCCGTACTGTTTGCCCCACTCTGCAAGCTTCTCAATGTTCGCGCATCCTGCTTTTGTCACCGTTTTGACATCCGGATACCTGTCATCGAGCCAGTAATGCGTAAGAAACGCAACTTCGCCGTTTAAAACGGCGCGCTTCCATTCGTTCAGCTCGTTTCTTTTAATACCGAACGCCATTACTTTTTGGCCTCTTCGTATGCTTCATGCCACTTTGGATAAAGCTTGCGGAACTGAACCGGTTTGAAGCTGTCCCCGTCAACGCAAATATGGGACGATGTTCCCTTCACAGCGGTTTCTCCGGCGGAATTAAAAATTTCATACCCATATACCGTTTTAAAGCCGTTGTAATCTTCAATCCACGTATGTACCGTCGCTGTTTCACCGTAGCGAAGAGGTTTGACGTAGCGGACATTGATATCCACGACAGGCGACAGGATGCCGTCTTTCTCCATTTCGGCATAAGAAAAGCCGAGTTCTTTAATTAAAGCCGTCCGGCCTACCTCCATCCAAATCAAATAATTGGCGTGATAGACGACACCCATTTGGTCTGTTTCGGCATAGCGGACTTCTATTTCTTTTTTTGACACGTACAAATTCCCTCTACTCCCTTTTCACAAATGTATTTAATCCAATTCTAGCATATACAATGGGCAAAAACACGACGGACGGCTTCATGCAAAAAAACCAGGTCGCCCTGGTTTATTGATGATATCCGTTTTTGCGGGCTTCCGCCTCGTCATGGATTTCATTGCGCATCGCCTCAATGCTTTCATTTCGGCGTTCATTTTTTTCGCGGATCTGTTCCTGTTCCGCCTCGCTGGCAAAAGACAGCTGCTCTTCAGACTCCTCAATGTTTTCGATTGTGTTCTGCACCATGTCTTGAAGCTTTTCTACGTTGTCTGATCTGTCATCCGGATGATGTTTTTGATGTGTCATTCGGGTCTCTGCCTCCTTTTCATCTTTACTCGCCTTTTGTCTGCATAATGATCGGTGTTTCTCCTGATTTATCATGCATCTTTTTTCCTTTGTTGCGCTTATATTCTACCGGTTTTGTCCCAAGATGGCTCGGGGCAAATTTAGACTGTTTGTCGTGTTCTCTCGGCATGTCTATCCCTCCTTTTCAGCATTAGGATTCTCAAAAAGGAGCGTAAACATGAATCGATTTTTAAAAACTCACTTCAGCTTAAATTTCTCTTCAAGCTTATCTTCCAGCCGATCAAGAAACTCCTGGTTGGTCATGAGCTCCTTTTTATTTTCCGAGACAAGTTCTTCAAATGTTCGCCTTTTCGCTTTTTTCATGTTGAATCACCTCCAGCTTGTTTTCATTTTCACCATTTTTTGGGCAATATAAGCAAAAAAGCCGGGATTTTTTATAATCCCAGCTTTTCTTCCATATTCTTTTTCGACATCGTCCCCAGCACGATATCTTTAATGATTCCGTTTTCATCAATGATAAATGTCGTCGGATATGAAAAAATCTCGTATTTCGCATTGATGCCCGTTCGGTCTAAGACGATGGGGAAATGTAAACCGTGCCTTTCGGCAAACGCTTTGACCGTCTTTTCGTTTTTCTCGGAAGATGTAAAGTTGACGGCTAAAACGGCAATGTCCTGATTTTCATTTTGAAGCTCTTCCATTGCAGGCATTTCGGTTTCACACGGTCTACACCAGGTGGCCCAAAAATTTAACAGCACTTTTTTCCCTTTAAAGTCTGACAAAGATACATCGTTTCCATTCTTTAATGACGGCAGCGTAAAATCAGGCGCCTTGTCTCCTTTCTCAATGCCGATTTCGGCTTCCTTTTGCCCTGTAAAATTCCAAACCGCAAGACCGGCCAAGACTAAAAGAAACGCGGCAGCCAGCACTTTTTTCATCATCGGCATCCTCCACATTCAGGATTACGCTGAAAAAAGAAGAGAAAGCTAAAGGCTCTCTCTTCCTCATTCAATTACTGTTTCATTTTATTGCGGAGCACCATTTGCAGGATTCCGCCGTGACGGTAATAATCGATTTCCACTTCGCTGTCAAAGCGGACAACAGCTTCAAACGACTTGACCGTGCCGTCTTCGGCAATCGCTTTGACTTGGACGAGATCGCGCGGGCGCACCGTCTCACTCACGTCTACTTCAATTGTTTCTTTCCCGGTCAAACCGAGCGTTTCAGCGTTTTCTCCCTCTTTAAATTGCAGCGGAAGAACGCCCATCAGCACAAGGTTGCTTCTGTGAATTCTTTCAAAGCTTTCTGCAATGACGGTTTTGATGCCGAGCAGATTTGTTCCTTTTGCCGCCCAGTCGCGGGAAGAACCCATTCCGTAGTCTTTTCCGGCAATGACGACCAGACCTGTGCCGTCTTCTTTATACTTCATGCAGGCATCATAAATGGACATCACTTCTCCGGTCGGCCAATACGTTGTATAACCGCCTTCAGTGCCCGGAGCGATCTGGTTTTTGATTCTGATGTTGGCGAATGTTCCCCTCATCATGACTTCATGGTTTCCGCGTCTTGAACCATATGAGTTGAAGTCTCTAGGAGAAACGCCTTTTTCCTGCAAATATTTTCCGGCCGGCGTGTCTTTGCCGATCGCTCCCGCAGGAGAGATATGGTCTGTCGTGACAGAGTCTCCGAATTTGCCGACAATGCGCAAGCCTTTAAGCGGTTCAACTGTACCTGGCTCAACTGACATGTTTTCAAAGAATGGCGGGTTCTGAATGTAAGTGGACTCTTCATCCCATTTATACAGGGCTTCATCCGTTGTTTCAATCGCATTCCAGCGTTCATTGTCATCAAACACGCGCTCGTATTCTTTTCTGAACAGCTCAGGAGTAACGGTTTGCTTCACGACGGAATTGATTTCGTCCATCGTCGGCCAAATATCGTTGAAGTACACATTTTGACCGTCTTTGCCGACGCCGATCGGTTCGTTTTTCAGGTCGATATCTACCGTACCTGCCAATGCATAGGCCACGACTAGAGGCGGAGACGCCAAGTAGTTTCCTTTGACAAGCGGATGAATCCGGCCTTCAAAGTTACGGTTACCGGAAAGGACAGACGTAATCAGCAGGTCGTTTTCGGCAACCGCTTTTTCGATTTCAGGCGCAAGCGGTCCGGAGTTCCCGATACATGTCGTACAGCCGTAGCCGACGATGTTAAATCCAAGCTCGCGCATATACGGCAGCAGGCCTGAATTAACCAAGTAGCCTGTTACGACTTTTGAACCCGGAGCGAGAGATGTTTTCACATAGTTCGGTACTTTCAATCCCAGTTCAACCGCTTTTTTGGCGACGAGGCCCGCACCGATTAAGACATAAGGGTTTGATGTATTTGTACAGCTGGTAATCGCCGCAATTGCGATCGCACCCGTTTTCATGACGGCTTCTTCGCCGTTTTCAAGCTTAAATTTGATTTCTTTGTCAGCCTCGCTCGCGTTTAAACCGAATCCCTGGTTGCCCGCAGGGCTTGCCAAATGCTTGTGGAACGTTTCTTTCATGTCAGTCAGCGGAATGAGATCCTGAGGACGCTTCGGACCTGAAAGGTTCGCTTCAACTTTTGACAAGTCGATTTCAACGATATCAGTAAATACAGGATCTTCCTGATCAGGCGTGTAGAACAGTCCGTTTTGACGGCAATATTCTTTCACCACATTGATATGTTCTTCATCACGGCCTGTTAAACGCATGTATTCCAATGCTTCCTCATCAACAGGGAAGAAACCGCAAGTCGCGCCGTATTCAGGAGCCATATTTGCGATTGTCGCACGGTCTGCAAGCGGTAGTTCCGCAACACCCGGACCGAAGAATTCGACGAACTTTCCGACTACGCCTTTTTCACGCAGCACCTGTGTCACTTTAAGCGCAAGGTCCGTCGCTGTCGTACCGTTCGGCAGCTTTCCGACAAGCTTCGCACCGATTACTTCAGGTACAGGGAAATATGAAGGCTGGCCGAGCATGCCTGCTTCAGCTTCAATTCCGCCGACGCCCCAGCCGAGAACGCCGATTCCGTTGATCATCGTTGTATGGGAGTCAGTACCGACAAGCGTGTCAGGATAAGTGACAATCTCGCCGTCTTCTTCCACTGCATGGACAACGTTTGCCAAATACTCAAGGTTCACCTGGTGAACAATACCTGTAGCAGGGGGAACAGCTTGATAGTTATTAAACGCTTTCTTAGCCCAGCTTAAAAATTTGTAACGCTCTGCATTTCGTTGGAATTCAAGGTCCATATTAACGGTCAATGCATCTTCCGTACCCGCTTTGTCAACTTGTACGGAGTGGTCGATGACAAGGTCTACCGGTATTTCAGGATTGATTTTATCCGGATCTCCGCCGACTGAAGCCATCGCTTTTCTTAATGAAGCAAGGTCTACAACGGCTGGAACGCCGGTAAAGTCCTGCAAAATAACGCGGGATGGTTTGAAAGGAACGTCAATATCTTTTAATTCGGCAGTGCCCCATTTTGCCAAGTTTTCAACGTGTTCCTCAGTAATGACTCTCCCGTCTAATTGACGAAGAACGGATTCGAGCAAAACTTTAATGGAATAAGGAAGTTTTGATACGTTTCCGATTCCTTGATCCTCTAATGCTTTTAAAGAATAATAGCTGTACGTTTTGCCTTGTACTGTAAACGTTTTTCTTGATTGAAAAGCGTCTTTTTTTGCGATTTGTTGCTGATTCGCCATTTCTCCAAAATCCCCCTTTAAAGATCAAGATCATACGCCAGAAAAATCGGCATATTTCACCACAATTTTCTCACAATTTAATCTTAAAACAATTTTAAACATAAGTAAATATCAATGTTTTTATTAAATTCAATAAGAATGACTTATATACGGAAAAAAGTTTATTTTACTGGAAATACATTTTTTTATACAATACACCCGCTAAGGCTATACTACAGTCTGAGGTGATTGAAATTGGCCAAACGAAAAGCGAATCATGTAATAAATGGAATGAACAATGCGAAACGCCAAGGAAACGGCGCGGGATATATTGAAAATGATCAGCACATACTCACTGAGGCGGAACGCCAAAACAACAAAAAACGGAAAACCA
This sequence comes from Bacillus sp. FSL R7-0646, assembly GCF_037969865.1. Classification (NCBI taxonomy): domain Bacteria; kingdom Bacillati; phylum Bacillota; class Bacilli; order Caryophanales; family Bacillaceae; genus Bacillus; species Bacillus sp. FSL R7-0646. The sequence goes on along the minus strand of NZ_CP150217.1, from coordinate 1,959,396 downwards.
ATCAATAAATACGAAAGATCCTTCATGAATATCTTAGGAGGTTAAAACATTGACAAATAAAAACGACGGCAAAGATATGCGCAAAAACGCACCGAAAGGAGCTCAGCCGGGGCAGCCAGAGCCTTTGAGCGGAAGCAAAAAAGTAAAAAACCGGAACCATACAAGACAAAAACACAATTCCAGTCACGATATGTAACATTTTTTCCGCGCCTTTCACGGCGCGGTTTTTTGCCTTACCGCGCGTCACCCTGAGGCGTTGTCCACCCTCCTTCACATGAATTCAAAGGTGTGCATAATCTAATGGTAAGGCTAGGTATGGAGGAATGCTCCAATGACAAATACAAAACGTTTCGATTCCGCAGATTTTGATAAAGAATGGATGAAACAGTTTGTTGACGACCCTTTTCTCCTCTATGATGAAACTTTACCGATTGACCTTTATGAAACGAGCACTGAATATATAATTGAAGCAGATTTAAGCCACTTGAATGTCCGGCATCTTGACTTGACGTTTTCAGGCTACGATTTCAAGCTTGCAGTTAAAACCGATGAGCAGCTTTACGAGAAATCGCTGATGCTTCCTTTCTTTTTGAATGACAAACAGATCGAAGCGGAATGCGAAAACAACATTCTTGCAGTTAAAATCAATAAAGAATCAAGCAAAGATGACATTTCGCTTTCAATCAATATTCCTTTTATATCAAACCTGCACAACAAGCAGAACCCGGACAGCGCTTAAAACACTTGCCATCCGGGTTTTTTTCCGTTCGTTCGTCAAATATCCTCTAGCAATTCTCTATGGCCGATTAGGGAATCGCTATACAATAGATTATGTTCTAGCATCTCTTTTGACCAGGCCGGTGTCCCATTTTATATTATTTTTTCTATGTTCTTCTAAAACGCCTTCATGTAAAATAGGTTATAGACAAAGGAGTGATGAGAGATGCTGGAAGGATGGTTTTTATGGCTGATGCTCGCTTGGATCGTCATCATGATCGTCCTCTTGTCAATCGGCGGTTTTTTCATGTTTCGCAAATTTTTAAAAAGGCTGCCTAAAGAAGATGGGAAATCTGAGCTGGACTGGCAGGATTATTATATTGAACAGACAAGGCATTTGTGGAATGACGAAGAAAAAGAACTGCTTGAGGAATTGGTTTCACCCGTACCCGAGCTGTTTCGCGATGTAGCAAAAGCAAAAATCGCCGGTAAGATCGGGGAGCTTGCATTGAAAGAAAAAGCAGGCGCCATCGACCGGGATTTAATCATCAGAGGCTATATTATGGCCACACCGAAAAGAGACCATAAGTTCCTCGTGAAACGTTTAAAAGAAAAGAACATTGATCACTCTACATATCAAGAGCTTTTTAAATAAACAAAACCTTTCCTTCTTTCAGGAAAGGTTTTGTTTTAATTGACCTGTATGTGATTTGACGCTTCAATCTGGCTTGAAAGCTTTCTAAACGATAAATACATGGCAATCCGCCAAGGAACGATCATCCCGAAAGCCAGAATCCAAAACATTCCGCTCAGTGCGCCGTAATCGATCGTTGTGCTTAATATGCTCTTCATCACGATCCGGATGACGAGCAGCGCAATTAAAATAAACACAAACGATTTGGACCGTTTAATATAGATTTTATCATCGCGGATTTCAAATTTTGAGGTTTTAATTAAGAAAATAGAAAAGATCATGCCCACGGTGAGAGCTTCCAAAAATTCAGCACCGGTTACGTGGAACACCGGAAATAAAAACATGAGAGCACCGGTGCTCATAAAAATCGGAGGCAGTATAATTTTTTTGGCCGTAGCCGGTTTTTCAGATGACTTGATTCTGACAGCCATGACAATGACGGCCATCACGATAGCAAGTATAGATGAAACGACGATCATCATACATATCATCCCTTTTTCTAAAGCTAATTTCTCTACTTGTTACTATACTCTAAAACGAAGAAAAAAACCATGTTCACGTTTATCATCTGCAAGCATTTCCGAGCACATGCCGAATGAATCGCTTCGACGACTTTCGTTTCCTCGAAAGGCTTGACGATGAAGTCCTTGGCTCCGGCTTCGATCACCTCAACGACGATCCGCTTTTGCCGCATGGCCGTACACATGATCACTTTCACTTTCGGGTTCAGCTGGATCATATCCTTTAAAGCTTCTATCCCGTTTTTCACAGGCATCGTAATATCCATGATAACCAAGTCCGGCTGCAGCTCTTGATAAAGCAAAACAGCTTCTTCCCCGTTCTCGGCTTCACCCGCGACTTGCAAGTCTTCTGTTTCAAGTATTTCTCTAATTTTATCTCTCATAAATTTTGCATCATCAACAATTAAAACCCTTGTCATACTCCCCTCCAACATCATTATTCAGTTTTGCTGTGAATAAGTCCTATTGTAACAAAAAACCAAGGCGGTCCTTAGCAAAGTTTAAAAGCCTCTGAAATCGCCGAACAGGCCTGACAATACGATAATGATTTTCGTCATCCAGTCAAAGAACAGCAGGATGCCGACTACAATCATTGCAACTCCGCCGATCTTCATGATGATGAGCTGATGCTTCCGAAGCCATTTCATCTTTGTAATGAAAAAAGACAGAAGCAGAAACGGCAAGCTGAATCCGAGTGCATAAAGCACCATATAAGGCACGGCCGACATCGGGTTCGTTCCGGCGAGTGCAATAACCGCTGCAAGAATCGGGCCGGTGCAGGGCGTCCAGCCGGCGGCAAATGCCATTCCGATTCCGATGGAACCGAGCAGACCTCCAGGCCTGTTTTTAAATTGGAGGCGCCTTTCTTTCATTAAAAATTCAGGCTTAAAAACCCCCAAAGTGACAAATCCGAAAAAGATGATAAAAACCGCACCAAGCTGCCTGATGAGCTGATGATAATCCTTAAAAAACGACCCGACAAGCGACGTGCTGTAGCCGAGTGCCACAAAGATCATCGAAAAGCCGATCAGGAAAAAGACCGTATGTACCAAGCTCCTTTTTTGAAACATAAGTTTGTCAGAATGGATTTCACTCATGCTGACACCGGTAATATATGATAAAAAAGCGGGATAAAGCGGCAGGCAGCATGGCGAAATAAACGATAGAAACCCTGCACCGAAAGCGAGAATATAATTGATATCAGCCATCTCTTTCTCCCTTCTATTTTTTGGAATACCATGAAAGAAAATCATTTGATATGACAATTACATTTCAATTTCCTAACATATCACAAAAAAGGATGTTGATTGCACGAATTTCTTTATATAATCAATTTTGACAATTTACCCTTATCACCTTCAGAATTGAAAAGAAACCTATATATGGATATAATAGCATTTAGTAGGCAACAAAAAGATGATTTTTACAGAAGAAAGGATAAATTCCTGTGATGAAAGAAAATCTGCTTCATGAAATTGAGGAAAAAAGAAAAGAGCTGCTAAAAATCGTCATGACAAACGGCATGACTTCACATATCACCATTCAGCACAGCCAGCAGCTGGATAGCCTTCTCTTGGAATACCAAAAACTATCTCTCGGAAATACACAATAATCATAGATCAAAATAAAAAACCCGGAAGCGGGTTTTTTATTTTATAACCATGTTCCTTCTATGTCATAATCGCATTCGCATTATTTCGTTTGATTTTCCATGGCTTTCATCATTTGATTAATTTTCTTCTGGGATGGTTTCATACCCATCTGCATCATCATCATGCGCAGCATTTGTTCATTAATTGGCGGATTTTTTTTCAAATAGTTCATCATATATTTACGAGCAATAAAAAATCCGAGTGCAACACCTGCGAGCAATGCTAAAACGCCCACTAGGATGACAACCCACAAATCCATTTAATTTCCTCCTTCATGTTGTCTCGTATAAAGTGTACTAAACCAAACGCTATTATACAACATTTACAGTCCAAATTCTTTTTTTTATACAAAATTTCTTTCTTTCACAGGGTTCAGCCAGCCATAACGTTTCATATTAAAATCCATCGCAAGAAAACACGGACTGACTTTTCGCAATACCTCAAAGAAAACCGTTTCGGCATCGAATGGACCCTTTGCCAATATCTCAATATGACGGTCTTTGATAATAAAAGAAGCGCTTCCTTTTGGAACAATCAATCTGTATACATAGTCAACCTGTGTATAGTCTTCCCGGCAGAGGTTCATTTTCATTCTTTTGTGTATATGAGCAGCGGGAATCGGTTTTGTAATAAACTCGATCTGTTTCGCGGCTAATTGAGACTTTTGATCGGGGCTCGTCCAATGATAATCGTAAAACAGTTTGAACATGACAGACTCTCTTCCAAAATAATGGCTGGCAAATTCCTCTTCTATCAAATACGTATAATAATGGCGTTCCATCCCTGTCTCATCCCCCTGTTTCGAAAGATATATGTTTTCTATTATACAAAAGGGGGTTAGAAATAATTGTCTGATGATGATAAAAGAAGCGACTAATTTTGTCGAAACGAAAAAAAGAGAATGATCCGCAGATCATTCTCTTTCATATGCCCGATTAGCGATTTAACAGTTTTTTCACCCGGTCAACTACATTCGCAGGCGTAAAACCGTATTCTTTCATGATCGTTTCGCCAGGAGCTGATGCACCGAACTGGTCGATTCCGAGAATGTCCCCGTCAGTGCCTGTATATCTCTCCCATCCGAGCGGCGATCCCATTTCAATTGCGAGACGCTTTGTCACATCAGTTGGAAGAACAGCGTTTTTATATTCAGCCGGCTGCTTGTCAAATCGATCCCATGACGGAACGCTGACAACGGATACGTCAATGCCTTCTTTTTGCAGCTCGCTTTGTGCATCAAGCGCAAGGCCAACTTCAGATCCGCTCGCAAGCAAGATCGCTTCCGGTTTTTCGTTTTGGCTTTTTGAAACGACATATGCACCCTTTTTAACGCCTTCATAAGCCGTTTCAGCAGACTGATCGATTGTCGGCAAGTTTTGGCGTGTCAACACAAGCGCAGTCGGCTGGTCTTTTGATTGAAGCGCGAGCTTCCAGGCAGCTGCTGTTTCATTTCCGTCGGCAGGTCTGATGACGGACAAGTTCGGCAGCGCACGAAGTGATGCCAGCTGTTCAATCGGCTCATGAGTCGGTCCGTCTTCACCGACGGCAATGCTGTCATGTGTAAATACATAGGTGACAGGAAGCCCCATCAATGCAGCAAGACGAATCGCTGGTCTCAAGTAATCGGAGAAAACGAAGAACGTTCCGCCGAATACGCGGAGGCCTCCGTGAAGAGCCATTCCGTTCAAAGCTGCTCCCATCGCAAATTCCCTTACACCGAACCAGATATTTCTGCCGGCGTAATCCTTCGCTGAAACATCTCCGCCGTTTTTGATTGTCGTTTTGTTGGAACCGGCCAAGTCCGCGGATCCGCCAAAGAAAAACGGCACTTGTTGAGCGATTCCGTTTAACACTTCACCTGAGGATGCACGTGAAGCAAGGCTGCTTCCTTTTTCATATACAGGTACTTTCTGATCCCATCCTTCAGGAAGCTCGCCTTTGATCGCCAGTTCAAGCTCTTCGGCAAGTTCCGGGTGGGCTTTCTTGTATGCGGAGAACAGTTCGTTCCATTCCGCCTCTTTTTTCTTACCCGCTTCCTTCACTGTTTCGTTAAAGTGCTCGTACACTTCGGAAGGAACATAAAAATCTTCTTCGTATGTCCACTCATACGCTTCCTTCGTTAATTTCGCCTCTTCTGATCCGAGCGGAGCGCCGTGGACGCCGGATGTGCCCGCACGGTTTGGAGAACCGAAACCGATCGTTGTTTTCACTTCAATTAATGTCGGCTGCTTTTCATTTTGTTTCGCTTTCTCGATGGCCGCCGTAATTTCGGCAATGTTGTTGCCGTCTTCAACATAAAGCACTTCCCAATTCATCGCTTCAAAGCGCTGCTTTACATTTTCAGAGAATGAGCGGTTTAGTTCGCCGTCAAGCGAAATGTCATTTGAATCATAAAGCACGATGAGACGGCCGAGGTTCAAATGTCCCGCAAGCGAAGCCGCTTCGGATGAAATTCCCTCCATCAAGTCTCCGTCACCGCAAATGCTGTATGTATAATGGTCAACGACGCGATAGTCGTCACGGTTGTAAGTTTCAGCAAGGTGACGTTCAGCAAGCGCCATTCCGACAGCCATTCCGATTCCTTGGCCAAGCGGACCTGTAGTCGCATCTACACCCGGAGTATGTCCGAATTCCGGATGCCCAGGAGTTTTGCTTCCCCATTGGCGGAAATTTTTGAGGTCTTCAATTGAAACGTCATATCCGCTTAAGTGAAGCATGCTGTACAAAAGCATCGATCCGTGTCCGGCGGAAAGCACAAAACGGTCCCTGTTAAACCAATTCGGATTTTCAGGGCTGACATTCATCATTTTTGTCCAAAGCGCATAAGCCATCGGAGCAGTCCCCATCGGCATGCCGGGGTGACCGGATTTAGCTTTTTCAATCGCGTCTATGGAGAGTGTTCGTATTGTTGCGACAGATTTTAATTCAATCGTTTTCATTATGATCCCCTTCCTGTATGGACTCTACTTTCTTATCATAAATCTACCCATCGGTTTTCACAACCATTTCAGCTCAAAAGCTGGGCGAAAAATGACGAATCTTTGCCTTCATTCTAAATTGTAGTATATACAAAAAGGGAATACGATATCGGCGTATTCCCTAAAATTAATGCAATCGGCGGTTTCTTTTTTCCTGTTTGAGCTTTTCAGGAGTCACATCATTACCTTCAGGGTCAACAATCGTCACAGTTTTCAACGTGTTTTTCATAGACGCGCGGACGCCTTGAAGGTATTCCTGGCGAAGCTTCTGCTGTTCTGCTTTTTCTTCGTCTGTTAAAGATCCGCTCTTTGCTTTTTTGGCAAGCTCGTTAATTCTGGCTATTTTTTCTTTAGAAATCATAAGATACTCCTTTGATTCGGTATATATCCATCATACTACTAAATCCGCTTTCGTTTGACAACAGATTAGTCTGCAAGGCCGTCCTTATACTCCTGGTAGCGGCGGTGAACGGTTGCTTTTGATATGCTGTATCCGAAGCCTCTCAACACGGCTGCAATCTCCGCAAACGTCAGCTTGTTCTCCCTGAGCCTGACGATTTCTGAAAGAGGCGCTTCGATTCGCTCTCTCCCGCCGCCTTCATTGCGGTGTTTTAGGTTCCTCTCCGGGCGGTAGCCGTTTTCGACCGCCTTCTTCATTCCCCGCTTAATTTTCAGGTTATGTATTTTCCGCTGGTATTCCTCGACAATGCCGACAATCTCCAAAACCATCGAGTCCGCTTCGGAAAGCTCGAGCTTTCCGCGGTGAGCCAGCGTGTAGATTTGAACGCCTTCTTTATATAAACAGTGAAGAAGGGCAATTTTGGCATTCCCTCTTCCAAGCCGCGTATCATCCTGTATTAAAACCGCGTCGATGTCTGATGTTTTGATTTCCTCGAGCAGATCGAAGACGCCGTCGCGGTCCATTTCATATCCGCTCGCCTGTTCGGAAATGACGCTCACGACGTTCATCCCGTGTTCGGCGGCAAGCGACTTAAGCTCTTCCTCCTGCCGCTTTAATGAGGTTTCCTGCTGCTCCTTCGCAGTGCTTACCCTGGTGTAAATAATCGCATTCATGGAAATCCCCTCAATCTCTTATTCTACAACTGCAAGCTGATATTGATCGGAGTGCTGTTTGGCTACCGGCAGGATCAAGACATCTCCCGGTTTAATGACAGAGGTCGGCAGATTGTTTTTATCGGCGACCCATTCGATGAATTTGTGTTTGTCAGCGGTTTTTCCGCCTTTGATCCGGTCGGCCAGCTCCCACAATGTATCGCCTTCTTGCACTTCTATTTTAACATATTGCTTTCTTTCTTCGATCTTACCGGCAAAAGACACAAACAGAATACAGCAGCTGATCATAGCAGTAAACAGACTGACAAAAATCAATGATTCTTTTTTCATATCCATCACCCCAGAATGTTTGTTCGGTTTTTGTGACTTCAGTATACATACGAACAAATGTTTCTGTCAATCGTTTTTTTCGAACCTATGTTTGTACTCAGAGGAAAAACATGCTATAATCTAGCTAAAATCGACGTTTTGAGGTGCAAAAAATGACGAAGCTATCAAAAAGACAACTTGATATTTTGCGTTTCATTAAAGAAGAAGTGAAGCGCAAAGGCTATCCGCCTTCCGTCAGGGAGATCGGAGAAGCGGTCGGCCTGGCGTCAAGTTCAACGGTACACGGCCACTTGGCAAGGCTTGAAACGAAGGGATTGATCAGAAGGGATCCGACGAAGCCGAGAGCGATCGAAATTCTCGATACAGAGGAGGAAATTCATATTCCGAAAAACCAGGTTGTCAATGTCCCGGTCATCGGAAAGGTGACCGCCGGTACACCGATTACCGCAGTCGAAAACATCGAGGAATACTTTCCGCTTCCCGAACGCCTGGCGCCGCCGGATGAGCACGTCTTCATGCTGGAGATCATGGGAGAAAGCATGATCGATGCCGGAATTCTTGATCAAGATTATGTGATTGTCAAGCAGCAGAACACCGCAAACAACGGGGATATCGTCGTTGCGATGACCGAAGACGACGAAGCGACTGTTAAGCGGTTTTTCAAGGAGGAAACCCATATCCGCCTTCAGCCGGAAAACCCGACGATGGAGCCGATCATCCTTCAGAATGTGACGATTCTCGGAAAAGTCATCGGCGTTTTCCGCACTGTTCATTAAAACACGGACTCATCAGCAAAACCGCCGGTCGGCGGTTTTTTTGCACGAAAAAACAGGCTCACATCCATTCGGCAATGAAGGATGCGAACCTGAAACAGAGGGAATGATAATATGCTTACATTACCATTATCCCCCACAACGATTTTCCTGTCAACAAAAATGTTTCCCAAAGGAAAGATATTTGTTTTTCGCCTTTTATTGAACGATAAACAAAATTCTCGTCCCGTCGGCGAAACCGCTCAGCCTGTTCCCGACCCAGGAGCCGGCTCCGCGGTTATCCGATGAGCTGACATATCTGACAGACGCTCCTTTGCCCCCTTCTTCACACATGGCCATCGGCCATTCGTCACGGTCAAAGCCCGGCTTAGTCGGAATCCCCTTCAGTGATTCCTGGCGGCGCTTATCCGCTCCCGATCTTTCAATCGTGCAGACATCTGAATGCCCCGCTTTGATTGCGTCGCTGATATGAGCGCCGGTTTCGGGATAGCGTGATGCCGGAAAATACAATATGTCGTCATACCTTGCAGCACCTTCGGCATGCTGAGGAGAATATGCGGCGCCTCCCGAAAGCCCAAGCAGTACCAATGCGGAAAACAGCAGATGAACCGCCCATTTTTTGATCATGACAAAAACAACCTCCTCTTGTATATGCTGGTGTTACTAACAGATTAAGAGAGAATTGTTTTTGCTTTTCGGGTTCTTTGTGAAAAAGACGTTTAGATTGTGTAAATGAACGTTTATTCTTCTATGACGTTATTTTTTAAGATGCTGCACGTCATCGCTTTTGCATCAGAACATGAACCGTTGATATCGTTGGTAAAAACATAACTTCAGCCGCGTGTTTTAATGAATTCCCGCAAACAGCTCCATATCGACAGCCCTTGTGCCTGTCTTGCCGTATTATATGTCTGTATCTTCTTGAATCATCCTCCAAGGCCGTTTTTCATCACTGTACAAAAAAACAGGCGGGAAATCCGCCTGTTCATACGGCAACTTCAAATGTCAGCTTGTCGCCGTGCTTATAGTCGATTAATTTAAAATCATCGATTGTAAAGTCATAAAAATTTTTGATATCCGGGTTGATCCATAGCTTTGGCGCTTCATACTGCTCGCGTTTCATCTGAATGTTTAAATTGTCGATGTGACGGGTATAGATGTGGCAGTCACCGATGTTGAAGATGTATTCGCCCAGCTCATAACCGAGGACTTGCGCGATCATGCGCTGCAAGACATTATATTGAAACACATTGAACGGGTTGCCAAGCGCCATGTCGTTGCTTCTCGCTCTTACTTCTAAAGAGAGCTTTCCTTCTTTCACATACCATTGCGTCTCATAGACGCAGGGCGTCAAAGCCATGCCATCCAAATCATCGGGATTCCACAGCATGGTCAAATGCCTGCGTGAAGAAGGGTTATGCTTTAACTGATGAAGCAAATAATCCACTTGATCGACTTTCTGGCCGTTAACCGTTCTGTTTTTCTTCCCTAATTGATAGCCGTACGCTGCTCCGATTGTGCCGTCTTCAAGACGCCATTGATCCCAAATATGAACCCCCATATCATTCAGAACTTGAACATCATTGGATTTCAGCTGCCAAATCCAAAGCAGCTCTTTAATGGCCGTTTTCCACGCCACCTTCTTCGTCGTCAAAATCGGCACTTCTGAATTGTCAAACCGCATTTTTTCGCTCATGATGCTCAGCGTATGAGCCGGCGTTCCGTCTGAATCCCACTTCGTCCGAACCTGATATTCTTCATCGGAGATCCCTGATTCAATAATTTTTTGTATGATTGCATTGTATTGCTGGTCATAATGGCTCATCTTATCCTCTCCTCTTTCCACATGATATGTATAAAATGAGTTTTTTTCAAGGTTTAAGATCACGCGCGGGTTTGATAAATCTCCAATGCTTTCTTGAGAACATTTTTATCGTATCCTGAGATATCGTGGATTTTTTCAGTCCATCCTTCGATTGTGTCCGGCTTCGCTTCTCTGTATAATCCTTTGCTCGTACTAAGATATATGTCCCAGCCGCTGAATTCCCAATGGGCGATTTCATGCTGAAACGGAATTCTGCATTCCAGTAAAGGCGCAGGCTTCAATGCCGCCTGCGAGTATTCAGCCGCCTTTAAAAAAACGGACATGTCAACAGGGTCTGTATTGTAGACTTGAGTCGACACCTTTCCGTTCGGCCGATGGTAAAGGACCTCAACTCCGCCGGCTGTCGGCATGACTTGAACTTGTGCGGCAGGGAAAAAACCGCCCAGCTTTTCATTGGTATAATCTTCAGATTCGCAATCGATCAGAATCGGATGCAGCCATTGGTCTCCCAGATCACACAAAAAGCGCCGGCCTCTTTCATCAAGGGCGATGACTGCGGCATGCGCGCGTTCCGTTTTGAACGAACGGCCGATTGGAAAAGCTTCCACTCCGTCTTTTGTGAACTCATCCAGCAGCCAAATCGAAAGGTCAAAACAATTGCCGGCAATCCCGTACTCTTGATAGTGCTCCTTCATCATCGATACTTCCCGCTGTCTCCCATCTCCTGCCTGATGATAAAACCATGCTTTTGTCAGCGTTTCCATCGGAAAAGAGTCAAATTTTCTCCACGTACGGAGAATGGCTTCCGGAGCAAACAACATCTTACCCCCTGTCTCAGAAACGATTGTTAACACCATTATATACGTGCGCCCGAGACGAAAAAAATCCCTTGGCAAGGGATTTTTTTCGTTTTATTTTCCTTTCTCATCGGTTGGAATCTGGATCAGGGAATTCGATCCGGTCGCTTTAGGCATTTTTCCGTCCCATTTTTGGATCCATTGATACTTGATCATTTCATCCGACATCGACTTTTTAATAATTTCGTTGTACTCGGCAATACCTTGGGCTTCGATCTTTTTCTTTTTCGCTTCCGCTTCGGCGATCTTCAGCTCCGTCTGTGTTCTTTCCAGTTCCTGCGAAGACTTCACGCGCGCGTCAATCGCTTCCTGAGTCGCTTTATCAGGCTTCGGCACGCCGAGTGTTAAATCGTCAATGACAAAGCCGAGCCCCTTCATATCATCTGCAAATGTTTTTTGAATTTCTGCAGCGGCATCAGATGATTTTTGTCCGTATGTATCAATGACGGAATATTTGGAAATCGACTTTCTCGCAGCGTCCCACAGCCTTGTTTTCAAGTAGCTGTTTTCGATTGATTCAATATCGACCGCTCCGAATTTATTAAACAATTCTACGACTTTATCAGGCTGAACGACATAGTTGTAGGCAATGTCCATTGAGATGTTTTTGCCGTCGGAAGTAGCCACTTGAATATCCTGATTGTTTACAGTCTGCATCCGTACCGGATATCTTGTGACTTTGTCAAACAGCCCGACTAAATGCCAGCCTTGATCCAGCGTTTCCGATTTTACCCCGCCATTCGGGGAATAAACGACGCCGACATATCCGTTCGGGATTTTCTCGATGAACAGGGAGGCCGTGAATCCTCCAATAATTAAAGCGGCAGCGACAATGATTCCGCCGAGCAGCGTTTTGTTTTTATTTTTCTTTGGTTGTTTTTCATTCATCTTTGTCGTCCTCCAGCGTTTTCTTTATTTTGGTCGCCCCGCTTCCGACTTTTTTAAAAAGCGGGCTCAACATAAGCCATACGCCAAACCCTATAATGAGCAGCAATATGATCGAACCAATCATGACTTTCACTTTTGTTTCACCCCTTTTGCATTTGTTGATTGATCGTATGACTAAATAAAATCATTTCACTTATGTTTACGTTCATATGAACTTAAAGTTTCATTTTTTTAAAATTTAATAGAAAAAAATTTTATCATTGTGAAATCATCAACTTAAAAGACGGATTCCTCCTGCACGGGCATCGTTATAGGATATGTTGGATATCTTATTCCTTATGCCGCGCAATTATGGCGTGTTCGCAGTCAAATGAAGACATCAAATAAGAAAAACGGCTCAACTGAACCAACTAAAAAAAGAGCCAGTCATTTGGCTCTTTTAAATTTCAAATATTACTGATTGCCCTTTTTGACCCATTCAGCTACGGTCACCGTTCGTTTTGCTTGATGTTTCACTGCGGCTTCTACGTCTTCAATCATCTTCCCGTCTTGATCGACTGTAACACTCGTTCCATATGGATTTCCGCCAGCCCCAAATAGGACAGGATCAGTGTATCCAGGAGAAGCAATAATAGCTCCCCAGTGCATCATTGAAGTATATAAGGACAAGATCGTCGCTTCTTGACCACCATGTGGATTTTGAGCGGAGGACATTGCACTTACAACTTTATTAACTGTCTTGCCGTTTGCCCAAAGTCCGCCTTGTGTATCAAGAAACTGTTTCATTTGGGATGCCATATTGCCAAAACGTGTTGGTGTACTGAATATAATAGCGTCTGCCCACTCTATATCTTCTGAGGTTACGACTGGAATGTCTTTTGTTGCATCAACAGTTGCTTTCCATATTTCATTTCCTTCAATAACTGATTGCGGAGCCAATTCTTGTACTTTTAATACTTTGACGTCAGCGCCTGCTTCTTTTGCGCCTTCTGCAGCCCATTTTGCTAATTGATAGTTTGTTCCGCCCATACTATAAAAAACTACAGCTAATTTCACATTTGACATATGATCCATCTCCTTTGATTTTCTAAATAATTTGTCTAAAAATCCCATATTTTACACCCGCTTTTTTGTTTTCTTTTTTTAAACCTTTTAAAAACCACCCCCTTGAAAGTGTTTCGCTGCCTTTATTATTCCTTGCTACAATAAGCTTAAAACATTTCAGTTTAATAAATCTCAACTTCGAGATATCGTGGATGGTTATATTACTTCGGTCTTTCCCTGGTAAAGATTTCACCAATCTTTGCGTAATCATGCCCGGCCAATCGGCTGATGGCTCCGAGGCCTCTCGGATCAATTTTTCCATTTTCATAAATGCCGCTCTCGATATGATATTGAACGACTTGACCTATCATGAAATCGCAGCCGGGAGAGTGTTTATCTCCCAACTCTAATGAATACTCCAGAACACATTCCATGCGCACTTTCGCTTCTTTAACCCCCGGTACCGAGACTTTCACACTTTCAACCGGGGTTAACTCCGCTAACTGAATTTCACTTTGACTTGGAGGTAGGCTCGCGGCCGTTGCATTCACTTTTTCAACATTTTGTTCATCAACGATATGGACCACAAATTCTTTGCTCTTCAGAATGTTTCTCGCTGTATCTTTTTGGCTCCCTTCAGAACGTTGTATGGACAGGGAGATCATGGGAGGATTTGAAGATACAATATTAAAATAACTAAATGGAGCTCCGTTTAAGACGCCCTCCTCTGACAGGCTTGTAACAAACGCCACGGGTCTTGGTATGATACTCCCGATTAAAAACTTGTAGTTCTCTCTTTCCGTTTTTGTAAGCGGATCAATGGACAGCATTGAATCACTTCCGTGCAAAAATTAATCCAGCGCCTTCACTGTTATAGGAATTAATCTTCTTTCTAACTGCTCTCTGTAGTGTTCATACTGAGCCGGCAACATTAACTGTTCTCCCATTGTTTGATGTGATTCATCATGGGCGAACCCTGGAGGATCTGTTGCAATTTCAAATAAAATCTCCCCGTGTTCTCTAAAATAAATCGCGTTAAAATAATTTCTGTCTTGCACGGGTGTAACACGATAACCATTTTCTGCAACATATTTTTGCCATTCTAATTGATCATTGTCATCAATAGCTCTCCAGGCAATATGGTGAACTGTACCAATCCCCATTTGTCCGCTGCCTATAGTTGTTAATTTCAAATCAATTATATTCCCGATATCACCAGAAGAACGAAAACGTACAAAATCTCCTTCTTCACCAACTTTTTCAAGTCCCATAACCTTTTCTAATAATTCAGCCGTTTTTTCCGGTTGTTTGGATAAAAGTGTTGCTCCGCCAAATCCTTTGATTGCTTTGTCCGGTGTAATTTCTCCTATCTTCCAGCTGTTCTTTTCCCCTTCTTCTCTTTCGACAATTTCCAGATGAAGTCCATGAGGATCATCGAACTCTAAGTACTCCTCTCCAAAACGGTTCATTTTTGTATAAGGCAAATTAAATTTTGCCAATCTGTTTTCCCAAAATGCCATTGCGCCTTTAGGAACGACGTATGAAGTAACTCCCACCTGGCCATCTCCAATGACTCCTCGGCGAGCACCCACCCATGGAAAGAATGTAATAATCGTTCCCGGTTTTCCGCCTTCATTACCGAAATACAGGTGGTATGTTCCCGGATCATCAAAATTAACAGTTTTTTTCACTAAACGTAAACCTAGAACGCCAGCGTAAAAATCGACATTCTCTTGCGGATGGCCGACAATCGCGGTAATGTGATGGATTCCGCTTGTTTTCTTTTTCATATCATTTCACTCCTCTTTCATGAAACATAGCTTTATTATGAGATATAGGTTACAAATTCATTTACAGGTTTTCTAAATCCCCGCGGTTTTCTGCTTTCTAATTTTTCCTTCCCAAGGGTGATCATCATGACGACCTCATATTGCTCATTTATATTCAATACCTCTTTTACCTTTTGAGGATCAAAGCCAATCATGGGACAAGTATCCCAACCTTTTTCTTTAGCAGCCATCATAAAGAGCATAGAAGATAATGAGCCATTCCTGATGGCTTCATCCCTTTGAAATGCTTCTCCTCTGGATTGATAGAAAGAAACCGTATCGTGAACCATATCATCATATTCTTGTTTATTAAGTACTCCGAGCAGTTTTAAACCTTCGTAGATTTCTTTTGCTTGATGAAAGGCCTTTTTGTCACCCAAAACGATGATGACTGCCGACGAGCTTAGGATCTTGTATTGGCCATTAGCTGCTTCATGCAACATGTTCTTCTTTTCTTTATCCAACACCGCAATATAGTTTGTATGCTGCAAATTAAAAGCAGAGGGAGCCAATTTTACAATTTCAAATATTTCATTAAGCTCCTGTTCAGAAATTGAATATCCAGGAAGAAAATTACTTGCTGATCGTCTTTCTTTTACTAACTCTAGAAATTCGGTCATTACTACTACCTCGCAATCGACATTTATTATGAATTCGTATATTTCGAATTCGAGATATTGTCGTAAAAAAATTTACATGCTTTGGGCATGGAAGCCCAGTTTTTTCAACTTTTCAATTAGAACTTCTTTTTCTTTAATGTCCAGCCCGCCGAAAATGCCTTTCATAGCTGCTTTATGTTTAGGAAAAAGATTGTTCATCAGTGCAGTTCCTTCATTCGTTAAGGCAGCGTATGTTATACGGCGATCTTTAGGACAAGGCCTTCTTACTATTAAACTTTTCTTCTCCAGCTTATCTATAACATAGGTAATACTGCTGCTTGCGATTAATACCTTTTCGCCTATTTTTTGTATCGGCTGATCGCCTTTATTATAGATTAATTCTAAAACAGCAAACTCAGTTGGATTTAATCCTAAACATTTAATGTCTTCTTCCACACGCTTTTTAATCGATTGTAATGCTCGAGACAAGACAATAAATGCCTTTAAAGACAACTCCTCTTCATATCTCTCCATATCTTGACTGCCCATGGCATTCATCCTTTTTAATTATCTCGAATTCGAGATAATTGTATAATAACGATTTGCTTGTGTCAACTATTTAAAAGAAATAAACGCTCGCTGTTAAACGGTTGCATGTGATTTGCTTTGTTGTGCGGCGTACCGAAGTGGATTCATCTGACGCAAAAAACCGCCGACTCAAGGTCGGCAGCGCCGGCTGTTTCAAAAGTCTTATGATGTATTCATAGCTTGTCTTTTATCTGAAGATGCAGCTTCGGATTCAGCAAGAAAATAATGGACTGAAGCTGTTCCTGTTTATTAATCGACGGATCCGCGTGGTGTTGATGGTTGTAGCCGTTAAAGATGGCAATCAGCGTAGACGCCATCACCTTCGGATGGAGCTGTTTCTGAACAATGCCTTCTTCCTGCAGCTGCTCAATCATTTCGACAAAAAACTCCCTCCACTGCTCATACAGAAGGGCTACCTTTCTTTGAATCTCAGGATATCTATGACTATTTGCCATAAATTCCAAAAATAAAGCTGTCGAATGCTCTTTATTTGATGTTTGAATCAAGTGTTCAATCCCCGCGAGCAATCCCCTCAGCGTCTTTTTTCGAAAACAATTCATGCTGGTCTGAAAGCGATCTTCCATCTGCTCATTCATAATATGGAGAAACAGCATCTCCTTTGACTTAAAATACAAATAAAACGTAGCTTTAGAAAAACCGGCTTCTTTCATAATTTCATCTACAGAGGTTGCCGAATATCCATTTTGGGCGAACAGACGATATCCGGCTTCTACGATCTTTTGAACCGTATTCTGTGTCTTCTTTTTCATTAAGCTGTCTGTCCTCTCTACTTCTCTAATTAAGTTAAACCGTCTATGTATTTAAATATACTGGGAACGTCAAGGACTTGTTATGTGAAAGAAAATTGGAAAAAGCCGCTTAAAATCTTTGCTCAAACATACACCTGCAGCCTAAGCGGACGTTCTACCATCAAGCATAGCAGTGACATATAAACACCGCCAAGTGGCATAAGCCCGGTAAGCCAACAAGGTCAATCGCCCTAACAGGCTCCGGTATGTTCCTTCCCTTGCAAAATTCCCAACATTCATTCTAGCATTTACTGCTAAAAACTTCATATATATTGCAATTTATTTAATTGGATTTTTCTGTTTTTTAAAAGCCTCAATGAAATACCCGGGGTCAACGTTCACTTCATAAGCAAATACCCCCTGGTTCGTATGGAGGTAAAGCAAACCGGCCTCGGAAAAAGGTCTGTATGAAACGTCATAGACGTGCTCCAAACGATACTGGCGGCTTGCTGTTAAAATTTTATCGTTGTACAAGTACATTTGATTCTGCTTTTTTGTATAAGTTTGCCGGTTAAAATCAATCGTCCGTTCTGTTTTATAATAGCTGACAGCAGCAATGGCCTGATGGCACCCGTCATTCATTTGAAACCTCCCTTTGCTGTTCGTTGATTAATTTGGACATGACATATTCATCAACATATTGCCCTTTTACTTTCAAAGCATGCTTTTTAGTGCCTTCAATGATAAAGCCCGTTTTTTTGTATAAACGAACGGCAGCTGTATTATGAGTCATAACAGTCAGTTCAAGTCTGTGAATCTTTTCTTCACAGGCCCATTTTTCCAATGCCTGAAAAAGCTTTACTCCAATACCTTGTCCGATATACGCTTGGCGTATGCCGATCACCACATGGGCGCGGTGGCGAGCTCTCTGAACCTGCCCCTTGGCTGCTGCAACATATCCGATTAAGCTTCCGTCGTCAGCCGCACAAACAAAAACTTCGCACATTCCGGATTCGATCTGTTTGATTTGCCGTTGCGCGTGAAGCTTTCGTTCACCTGGTTCAAACAGCATGAATTCAGATTCTTCATCGATCGTTTCACAGAGTTTGAGATAGCTTTTGGCATCTGAATCCTTTATTTTTCTGACTTGCACGAAAAAGCCCTCCAAACAGTCTTTAGATTTTCTATATATTCTGAATTATAATCGCATGAAAAAGGCTGTGCAAACTTGCAGGTGCCAAATCGATTCGCAGCTTCATCAAAAAAACAGCAAAACCGCCGGCTTTACTTTTCAAGCAGCCTCGGTTTTGCAGGGTCGCACGCAGGTTCTTGCGTATTTGTCGATTCGGCGATTTTCATTAAATAATAGCATTCTTCCCTCATCATATGGTCTGCCATCAGTGCGGAGAACGTACCGAGCATCTGATCTGTAAGCTCCAATTCCTCCACTTCTTTCAAAAATGTACGGAACAGTTCGATCTCAAGCTTCACGTCTTTGTTCATCCTTCTGAGAGCGGGAAAAGATTCAACATTCGCTCTGAGATATCCCGTCAATTCAACGGATTTAATGTAGAACTGTTCAAAGTGTTTGACAAACTCCCGGCTCTTTTCTTTCAATCGTTTTTCAACCGCATCCAAGTCATCGGCAATCGCGCCGGCATGTCCGGCGGCATCCATCAGCCACAGCATATGGTGGTGCAGCTCGTGGAAAACAGGCGGCGCTTCCCGCTTTTTCAAGTATTTTAGCACAAGCAAATATTCCTCCAGTTCATTTACCATATGGTTGATAAAAGTTGGAGAAAGGTGAATTTTAATATCGCCTGTCAGGTGCCTTTTAATGATGAAGAGTTTAAATTTCCTGAACTGAAGAGCATATTCTTCAGCTTCAAGCGTTAATGAATACAAATCAGGCGAAGCGTTCACTTTTTTCAGCAAAACATCAAACGCTTGCTTGAACTGCTTCGCCTTTTGAATATCGTTTTTTTCCCTTTCGGCGAGAGAGTCCAAAATAAAACGCGCATGATCACCTAAAACCTGAAGCCAAAAGGTATGTTCGAAAACGGCCGTTTCCTTATAAGTTTTCAAGCTTGCGCCTCCCTTTAAATACCATTCTTCAATATGGCTATTCGCTGCAAGCCCGAAATATGATCATAGGAAAAATAAAGCGGTTCAATAAAGATTCGGAGGCAGTACATCATCCCGGTGATGTTGAATAACTGATGGCGGCGTATCATGAATATATGGAGGCGCAGGTCTTAACACCGGTTTTTTCGCAAGGGGCTGAGGATGCTCAACATACTGAAAAACGCCTTCTCCATCCATGCTCGGTCCCTTCGCCCATCTGCCTGCAGCGCTCTCGTTGCCTCTTGAAAAATTAAATAATACATGGGAGACTTCCCTTTTTTCCAGATTGCGCGGAAACGTACTTGGGACGACGACATTTTCTTTCGCTTCCAGTTCTTTGATGGCTGCAAGCCACTGGTTTTGATGCATCGTATCCCTTGCAATCAGCCAGGAGAGCATATCTTTAACACCGCGGTCCGTCGTCTCTTCATAAAGGCGGACGGCCTGCAGGCGCCCCTGTGATTCCGCGTTTAAATTTGCCCGAAAGTCGGCAAGCAAATTTCCGCTTGCGATAATATAATCGGCGGTCCAGCGGTTTCCCACACTGTCGGCCGGCATCGCCCCTAATCCTGATACGATGGCATGCTGCGGATTCATCCCTCCCAGAATGGCACCGATCACAGGATCTTTTGCCGCTTTTTCAAGATCACCGACCGGCGCACCGTCCAAAAGCCTTGCGATCATCGTCGCCAGCATCTCGATATGGGCAAGCTCTTCAGCTCCTGTATCCATCAGCAGATCTTTGTACTTGCCATTGCCCCTGACACTCCATCCTTGGAAAAGATACTGCAGAGCTACTGATATTTCCCCGAACTGTCCTCCAAGTATCTCTTGCAGCTTTTTCGCAAATAATGGATCGGGTTTATCAGGCTTTGCGTGATACTGTAGTTCTTTAATATGAAAAAACATAAGATCGCTCCTCTCCTGAGCTACCTTATGAACGATAAGAACAATAGGTGTTTGTCTATGCCTTTTGAATGAGTTTCTATGAATCGCTAAGAATGTCTGCAACCCACATATCAACTTGCCGCTCAGACATTCCTCCGACATACATTCGCTACGCTCTCCCTTCCCGATTAATGAATATACTTGCAGGCAAATAATACATTTCCCAAGAACGGTAAACTTCAGCCGATTGATCCAAAGCGACCGGAAAAGTTAAGCCATGGCGGTCGACAAAGCTCTTTACCGCACCTTTCGATTCACGCACATTGACAGCGATGATTTCAAAACCGTCTCCTTTAAAACGGTCATAAGCTTTTTGCATGACGGGCATCTCCTCTTTGCACGGTGTACAAAAAGCCCCCCAAAAGTTGACAAGCACCGCCTTTCCCCGTCATTTTTTCAGTTCGATGTCACCGCCCTCTAAAGTCGATAATTTAAAATGTAATGCCTGCTGATGAAGGACGGCGCCTGCCTGTTCATTCCGGCCTCCGGCAACATGCTGATAAAGAGCATAACCAGCCGCAGAACATAGCAGCAAGAGGATGGCGCCTCTCAATAAAAGCAGCGTTTGTTTTTTCTCCTGATATTTAGCATTTTTTGCGATGATATGAAAAAAGGACTCTGGAAAAGTCCCCTCCCGCGCTTTCTATATCAATTAGTAGCCCGGCATTTGGTGCTCAAAGCCGTAAAAACCTGTGATTCCAACATCCCCGCACCCCGACACTTTTGTGATATCCAAGAAATGATTTCGGTGCGGCGACCCGCTCACTTTATCTGCAGCACTTAAATGAAGATGATTTCCCGTATACTCTTTCTCGCTTAAAGTGACCGCATGTCCTGTTAACGTGATTCTCTGCAGCTTGATGTTGAGTGTGCAGCCTTCCGCGTTAAAAATCGTAAGCTTGTAATACAGCCATGTCGGGTAGTAATTTACATTGGTGCTGTCCGCCATAAAAAATCCCACATGATCTTCAGTCATTGTCATGGTCATCTTTTTCTCATCTTTTATAACCGCAGCTTCAGCAGGCTGGATGTGAATACCGAAGGCCGTCATGATTGAAAACACCATCAAACATACGATTTTTTTCATTGGCGCCCCTCCTTTTTTCCATATTATAAACTTTATTGAATAAAAAGGATATTGAAATTTAATTTGCCTGCGTGTGCTAAAACGATCCCTTACAAAAGTGTAATGTTCATGTCACGTTATTCAATTTTTTTATCAGACAATGAATCTTATCATTTTAGACAGAAACATAAATGAGGAGAAAAAGTGAAAAACCATATTCCATGGATCAGCCTGATGATCATATTTGCCGCATTTTTAAGCGGATGTAACTTAAACCGTGTGGGGACGGACGAATATTATGTTCACATTACTGGAAACGGGGAGGAAGACACGTCGAAATTTGACGACGGCGAGGAATACTCCGTCTTCAAATATGAACTGGCCGGTTTTGATGAAGACGGTCAAGAAAAAACAATGGAATTCACAGCTGATAAAAACCTTCGCATAGGCGCGTTTTTGAGGCTTTTCTATTCTGAAAACAAAGGCGTGAAGTCATGGGAAGAGGTTGACAAAGACGATATTCCCGCCAAAGCCAAAGAGCAATTAGGTGTGAAAAATTAAAAAAGCATGCAGGAGATGGCGCCGCCATCTCTTTTATTTATCCCTGCATGCCTTCCTCTTTGCTTTTTTTAAGTGATAAAAACTCATCCTGAAAAATGCACATTCTAATGGCGTTACGATAATAGCCGTCGACGAAAAATTCATCCTGCAGCTCGCTCTCGATAGTGAACCCTGCCTTTTTATACAAGTGAATCGCTTTTGCATTATCTTCGTCGACGATCAAATACAATTTGTGCAAGTTCAAGACGGAAAATGCGTAGTTCATTGCCAAATATGTTGCGCTTGACGAATAACCGTTCCCTTGATGCTCGGGATCAATTATGATTTGAAACTCCGCCCGCCTGTGAATATAATCAATTTCGACCAGCTCTACCAATCCGATCATCTCAGTCTCTTTCTCTATGATAAAGCGCCGCTCGCTTTGGTCGTGAATGTGTTTGTCAAATAAATCCTGCAGCTCAACAAAAGTCTCGTACGGTTCTTCAAACCAATATGACATAATTTTCGCATCGTTGTTAAGACGGTGGACAAACGGAAGGTCTTCTCTTTCAAGCGGACGCAATTTAAGCTGATTAATCATATCAGCAACCTCCAATGCAAATTAAAATTTAAGATGATGTAAGGCGCAGGCCGATCACCCCGATTATAATAAAGCCAAGCGAGATGAGCTGCGGAGCACGAATACGCTCCTTAAACCAAAATAAACTGACTGCCGTAATGCCGATGCTGCCGATTCCGGTCCATACGGCATATGCAACACCGGCTGATAGCATCTGCATTGCTTTTGAAAGGCAGAAAAAAGACAAGCCAAACCCCAACACCATGACGATAATCGGCCATTTTTTTCTTGTGCCGTCTACATATTTCATAGCGATGGCGGCAATAACCTCTTCGATTCCGGAAATCACTAAAAACATCCATGGCATCATTCATCACCTCCTGACTGGGCATTGTTCTCTTTTGTAAACATCTTCATGCCAATAATGCCTCCCAACAGCACGATCAAAAAGAATATTTGCCCTCCTGAAAAGGTCTCGCCCATAAAAATACCCGTCACATATGTGCCGGCCGTTCCGATCCCGACAAATACGGTATAAGCCGACGCCATCGGAATGTTCCTGTAAGATCGTATCAGCATAATAAAGCTTACCGCGATCAGTACAAAGATCATCAGCCAATCGACGAATGAATCCGCATGTTTAAGACCTGAGGCCCACACCACTTCCAAAAAACCCGCAGCAATTACGAGGAGCCAACTCAATGATAACACCCTTCCTATTGTGAATGAACGTCAGTCATTTTTTAGTCCGATAAAAAATGAACAGCTGCAGCCGGTCATTTTTTACTTGGTTCCTATGCTTCTCTTCAGAAAAGTAAATATTTCTTTTTTGAACACACTGAGCTCTTCGTCGTTTTCCGCCCCGATGTAATAACGTTCCGCTGTGTTTTCGACAAAGTTGATAATCGTTCGGGCCGTCCAGCGCACATTAATGGCCGGAATGACCTCGTTTTTCTCAACTGCTTTTTCAATAAGTCCTTCAAGCCAGGAATAATAAGGCTGATAGATTGCCTCCCATTTTTCCATCGAATGGTCAAAGGCAAGACCTGAGTAGCAAAGAACGATAATATCCTGATGAAGTTCCGTCATGTTGAACGTCTCATCGATCATGATATCCAAGGCGGTCCAGAAAGACATGGTTCCGTCGACCTTGCTCTTAATATGGTCCAAAGAATGTGTCAGAAGATTTTCCGCGATCGCTGGAATCAGCGCATTTTTGGATGAGAAATAAAGATAAAAAGTGCCTTGCGCAGTACCCGCCTTTTTCACGATATCTGAAATCGACGCCTTATCAAGCCCTTTTTCAGAAATGACTTCAATGGCCGCCTGCAAAATCTTTTCATATTTCCCGGACGTTTGCTTTGACATATGCAGACCTCCCTAAAAATGAATGACTATCATTCATTTTAGATGATCGGCTTTTCATTGTCAACCGGTCGGCACAGGACTTATTTCCTTAAAATTTCTTTAAAATCTTAATCATAAGCTGTCTTTGGATATGAATCCCTTTTATAATTTACACATATACCGAAACAGATGGAGTTGATATTGTTGAAACCGCTGATCAAGCTGGCATGCGGAGCTGCCTCCCTTATCGCAGCCGTCCTCGCTGTATGTTTTGCAGTGAAACGAACAAAGACAAACAATAGGAATTAAGGAAAGTACTCAGCATAGCTTTTCTTTTGCTAAAAGCTCTTGTCATCATTCAATCCGGAACTTACTGGTTTCTTCATGACCGTTTAAGATCCTTTCAGCATCCGATTGCGCGATAAAGCGCCTTACTGAAAGGTTCCCAGTCGGTTGGCGATATTTTGATACCAGACCTCATTGTCGAGCATATTAAATTTTTTGCTGATCTCCCTGTTCTGCTTCAAGGGAAATGCAATGTTCATCGTAACAATGAAATCGCAAACGGTTAGACCTCCTATAGATTTCTATTAATCTTTTTGGACTATTATACAATATGAAAATATATACTCAAAATATAACACTTGGAAAATAAATATGATATAATGATTACTCTTATGAGTAAATAAAGGCATTTTACCTTTTCAATATAAAAAACACAAAGGGGCTATAGAATGGAACTTACGATCACCAGAGCACTAAGCGAACTCAAAATGTTGGATAAAAGAATCAAGCGGGCCGTAAATGAAGCCACATTCGGAGGCTTGATGATCGGAAAAAAACTGCCAAACGGATTTCGGACAACCGAAGACTTGAAATCCAGAGCGAAAGCCGATTACCAATCAATCGAAGCCTTAATCAAAAGGCGAAATGCCATTAAGTCTGCCATTGTTGTATCCAACGCGACGACCAAAATCGAAGTGGCCGGAGTCAAGATGACCGTAGCTGAAGCCATCGAAAGAAAAACCTCTATCAGCTACGACATTCAGCTTTTGGATAAACTGAAGGAAGTGTACGCTGATTTAGTCGGCGAAGCCGAGAACGTCAATCAAAAAGTAACGGAAAGACTGGACAAGCATCTCGAGACACTTTTCGGAAAAGACGGCAAAGTAAAAGCGGCTGAAAACCAGGAAATCGTCAAATCTTTCCTCGCAGAAAATGAAGCAAAAATCATCGATCCGCTGAATCTAAAAGAGAAGATCGATTGCTTATCAAAAAAGATCGAGGACTTTGAAATGGAAGTTGACTTTGCATTGTCCGAGAGCAATACACTCACCAAAATCACCATCGATTGACGGCCGATTGTTAGTCAACCGAAAACCGATCAAACTAAACACCTTCCGAGGGAAAGGTTACTCCCTCCTTTTATATCATCAGCACAGCCAAAGAGACGCTGTGCCCATATTGAGATAAAAGCTCAAAGCTCAGCGTTCAGCGTTTAAAGCTTAAGCATCAAAGCTCTTAACAGTTCAAAGCTTACGCCTTAAAGTTAAAAGATCGATAAAATCTGGGAGAAACGGCTGTTTGAGCATTTGTTTACCGGCTCAGTCGGTTGCCGCCCAGCAGGTTGGCTAACAATGGATATCACTAAAAAAACGTCTTAACAGACGTTTTTTTAGTGGATTCCAACTCAAAGGATGAGCTCAATCTTTCTGTTTGTCCTTTTCGATATGCACCCAAAGATAATAAATCACCCCGCCTGCTAAAATAAACACAATCCCCAAGTACCTTTGTTCTGAGGGAACAAAAAATTGAAATAAAAACCCTAAAATTAAAGCCGGTACCATAATCATGAAGTATTTCTTTTTATCCAACATGTAGAACACCCTTGCATTAGTTTTAGCTAAATATACGATATAGGTGCTGTTTGGTTTCAATTTTTAAAGATTCCGCTCTGATTTATGACAATATGAATCTGGAATAATGACGAAAACCTCAAAGGTCTTTTTCTTTATGCAAAATATAATGGCCGCGGGCAGGCTTTTTAATATCTGGGCGATGTTTCATTAAGCTCTTCATAAATGTCGTCATGTTTTTAATCGGAAAGCCGGTTTCTTTCTCGATTTCAGTTTTGAGCTTAATGCCTTTCAAGCCCTCTTCATAGCGGCTTAAAATGTTTATGGCAGCCTCACGCTGTATGGTTGTTTTTGATTGGAAAATAGTATGAGATGGGGTCTTGATAGGCGGATGTTTGTCAGCGGCATGCTGGGATTGTTTTAATTCCTCTGCTGCAGCGCTTGCCAAGTCGATTAATGAAGATTTTTTGTTAATTGCAGGCTCACTCTCCCGATCCAATTCACGCAGCTTCGAATAAATGCCCTCTCGTTCTTTTCGCAATTCCCGCATCACCTGGATCTCCGCATCACCTAGCTGTTCAAGTCTCAAACGCAACGCTTCTCTTTCGTTGAACATATCTCCCACATCCTAAAATTAAGATTCCATTATAGTTTATAGGACTTTTTTAACTTTAACAATTTATTTAAAAATAAATTCAAGAAAAGTTCTTTTTATGGTTAACACATATATGGAATATAAAGGATGGTTTTGTTCGTGATCCCTCTATGGGCAGCACCTACGGCATGACTGATGTTCTTGTATCAATCGGCATATCCTTCGTCCGTCTCCTCCAAATCATATGATCGTATCCCTTCCCCCAATAATCTTTCAGCACATAGTCAGGCTCGCCGAATTTCTTCTTCCATATTCTCTGGGCACCGGGATAGCCGCTGTCCAAACAAAATTCATTTACTCCCTGATTCAAAAAAGTCAAAAACATGACGTTCAACAGCAAAGTCCCGATTCCGCGTCTTTGATAATCCGGGTGGACAAATACCGTTCCTACCTCATATAAATCCTTTAAAGCTCCATCCGTACAAATGCTGATCAATTCGCTTGCAGGGCCATATTCGATAGTACCGATGATTTTATTCAGACGTTGATCTGAAGCGATAAAAAAGTGCCGGCTATTCCCCTTGCTGTCTAAATCTGCTTTCAAGTATTGCCTCTTACTTTCAATTTCACTTTCTTTATCATCGAGCAGATCGGCTATTCCCTCTTTAGCGAAGGTATCCTCGACCACAATTCTGAAAAACTGATTCAGCTCTTCAACGTCGTCAATTCGCGGCCTTCTGATCTCAATATCGTTCATTTTAAATCACTTCCCTATTCAGTGATCGTCGTTTCATTTATACCACGGAATCTTGTTTAATTTCATTGTTTCCGCGTTTTCTTCATCTCCGGTTTTCCATTCCACTTTAACTGATAATGCATGCCCGATAACATCCTCTTCAGGCATAAAATCAAAAGTCGCGATATGATCTTCCATATGGCCTCCGCCATCCATTTCCTCTCCCGTATACTCGGAAAGATCGTATTCTCCTCTGTCATCATACTTTTTGCCATCTATGTATAAGGTGATTGTTTTCACGATCGTTCTTTTCGCATCTTCTTCCGTGCCATTCCAATATAAATTCAAAAAATAATTAGGCCCGATTGACGTTTTATCCGATTTCTCAATCGAAGCATGCCACAGACCGCTTTCTCCCGTTCCTTCATACACCACTTTCTTTCCAAAGATCATTGCACTGACATATCCCCCGACGATTAAAAGCAAAATTGCGCTGATCATCAGCAGCCGCTTGAGTCTAATATTGTTTTTCATCGTTTCCCCCGCTTTCACTACATTAGTAGTAATGAGGGTGAAAAGGTTACGCAAAAAAAAGCGCCGTGAACGGCGCCTTTTTAAAATCAGATTTCCCAGGCAGTATTTATTGCTTTTGCCCAATAAATTGAATGACGTGGGACAGGCCGTTGTGCGAATCTCCTTCATGACGAACGACTTCTCCCATAAAAAAGTGGACAGTACGCCAATCTGAAAAGATTTGCAAAAATTCTTCCGGTGTATATAAAAGTTCTGGATCCTGCGGCCCGCCGCTTTTGTAAGGGATTTGGTGCGTCGAATACACTTCCGTTACGAAAAAGCCCCCGGGCTTCACGGCTTTTTTTACTCCCAGAAGCGTTTTTCGGCGCAGCTCTTCTGGAAAATGTCCAAAAATACATACAATCTCGTCCCACTGATCTTGATTCCAAGACGCTTCATTTAAATCAACAAGCTCCGTCTTTACTGATACATGACGGGTTTCAGCAAGCTTTTGCGTCTTTTTCAGTCCAGATTCGGCATAATCCCATGAAGTGACGTTCATCCCTTGTTCTGCTAAAAAAACCGCATTGCGCCCCTCGCCTTCTGCGATGGCTAAAGCATCGCCCGACAATTGAAGTTTTTTCTGCGAATCTGCCAAAAACGCATTCGGTTCAGTTCCATACACATAGTTCTCATCTTGAAAGCGCTTGTGCCAAAAGTTCATTGTTTTATTCTCCTTTTTTGGATGCTTCCATATCAATGGTGTTGTGATTCTCCGTTCATAGCCATTGATATACCCGCTTCTTTTAGAATATGCATTTCATTTTCACATCGCAGATAAGGTGTTTTTAGCCTTTAGGATAAATCAATATTTTCTTAATGGGATCTTACCAACAAAGCTTTTCAATGAAATCCTATAATGATGTTCAATATCACGTCCAAGTTTTTTGCGTGAAATTTCCATTTGTTCGGTGATGTAATCAAGGTCGAATACATTATATAATTGTTGAGTTTCCCAAATGGTCGTTAGTCGAGCCTTATAATCAAATGGTATCAATGAAATAATGGGTTCGCCCTTTTCATACTCCATTGTGTAATATCTATACTCCGTAACTTTGTTTTTTTCTTGTTCTTTTTAATCCACTCATTTAAAGAAACATAAAATTCCAATAAGGCGATATTTTCTTTAAAATATGTAATTTCATTTATTTTGATTTCAAGTTCTCCCTCTACTCTCATTGCTACTGAAGGGCCTTTTCTCATTTTCATTGGGATATCTGATTCATCAGATGTGAACTTATAATCAAATTTCACTTTTGGGATATTATGTTTAGATCGAAACAAACTGTCTCACCACTCCGCTCACTTTGGCCCAATATTCCGGATTAGCCATTTTTTACTCGCCTTTGAATGAATCCTTTTCCTTATCATTTGTTCGCAAATGAACGATAATCAAGACTACGCCTAAAATAAGCAGCAGCACAGGATAAAATAATACAGAGGATTGAAAATAAGCTGAAGCTTCATCATTGCCAGCTGCATCAGTTATAACATGAGGAATAGCAACAGATAACAACCGTAAGGTAAATAGCATGACGAGACCAAGCAAAACTGAAACAAATCCGGAAACAAAGTACATAAAAAGCCTCCTATATAATGATTTAGCATTCTGGAAATTGCCCGCTTATTAATAAATTGAAATTACTTATGAAGCTGCTTTAATTTTTTTCGGATGAAAGAAATTGTATCTAATGCCAGTTTTTTGCGACAAAGAACAATTCCGGCATGGCCGCAGTTGTAGAGATGTCTTTCGGGTTTCCCCCAGCTTTCCCACAACTTATCAGCATCCTCTAAGTGAACATATTGGTCATGCACGGCGGAAATCAGCAAAATGTTATCTTTGTTAATTTTCGGCGCAGCTTGGCTGGGATCTGTGATTTCCCAATATGTTTTTAAATCCTCATATGTCACACCGTGCTGTTCTAATTCTTCTCTTATGAATTTACCCGGGATGGTATTCCATATCGCATAAGAAAGACGATTAGCATAAAATATCGATACCACTATGTCGATTTGAGTCTCAAGGGTAGCCAGTAAATTTGTCATCCACCCGCCTAAACTGACGCCCACTATAATAACAGGGCCGTTTTTATTTGCTTTGATCCAATGAATAAGAGCCCGTAAATCGACGATAGCTTGTCTCGTCGAATCAACCGTACGATTCAAATTCGCGCTTATCATCAATTCTCCGCTGTAAAGCGAATGTTCCGGCTCTCTTTCAAAATGATATGGAAGAGAATAGTAATACAAGTTCCAGCCTAATTCGTTCATAATACGATCATGAAATATCTTTTTTATTCTGTCGTATGAATCCATTCGCCAGCCGTGCACAAAAATAACATTAGGCTGATCTATATCATTTTTATTTAAAAAAACCTCGCCTTTTAAAGCATCGTTGACAGGGTCCCCGGATGGAATTAAAGATTCATAGCTGAAATGTCCGGCCAAATGGTTTTTTCTTGATTCATAAAGCATAATGGCGACATCAGCCGCTTTTGCTTTATAAAATTCGTCTCTGTCAATCGGATTCAATGAAAAAGCGGAAAAATGTTCATCTTTACTTCTTTTTCTGTGCAAATCATATAAGGCTAAACGATCGATGATCTTTGCAAAAAACACTTTTTGCCCTCCTGATTGGTATAATGGTGTTTTTTTTTGAAGGCAGTTCTGCCAAGGCCTTTCACACAGACCATTGGCCATCTAATCGGCTGAGCCTGATGAACCCGCGAAGCTGTCTTGCAAAGGGACTGTTCGCAACACCAAATATCTAAGACAATTATGATTGCTGCGGCTTATGGGGGAGATCCCTGCTTTATTTTCACCCAGAGAACTGCATTCAAACAAGAATGCTGTTATAGTTGCTCTAAAAATGCTAATAGTTCTGAATCATTAATTTCAAAAATTATAAATTGAATATAATCTATTTTGTTCGTACCAGGGAAAAGAAAATGATTTATCGTAAATTTCGTGGCGGATTTCCCCAACATGCCGGCAATACGCAGAGCGATGTCTACATTTTCAAAATCAATATCAAAGGCTACAAACTCCTGGCATTCTTGATTCACACAGTAATTTTTAATCTTTGTATTCTTTGGGCTTGACGGGTTTGACGCGCAATTAAGAAATTTCCTTAGTTTTTCCGGATCGAAATTCATCAATAGCCCCCTTCAAAGTATAGTGGATGCAACTTTCATGTAGAGTAAAGGCCATTGCTTAAGATCCTTAACAATATGCCATACAAATTGTTAGGATTAAAGCAATTGGATACAAAACCGATGCTAATTTTTGCTTCTTTTCATCAATATGAATGAAGTTTTTTCGAGATAAAAATTTGCGAATTTCTGGTAAGAATATCAAAATAACTTGTGACAAGAAAGACAGCTTTTGCATGAGGGTAAGCGGGCTAAACGTAAACCCGAATCCTGCATTACCTCCTATCGTTGACCAATACATATAAAAATTAAGGAAAGGTATGACGAAGCAAAATATAAGTCTATATTGATTAATATAATAATCGCATTTTTCAGCATTAATGCCTTTAGAAGAAAATCTAAATCCGTAGATGAAAAGAAAAAGTGTCCCAAAACTTAATATCGGCTGCTTGATAAAATACGCGAATACAAAAGCTATTAATAACATAATTTACTCCCTTGCAACCATGATTAATAATCATGGTTACCATTATACAACAAAGGGAAGAATTTCTGAGGCCGAAATGATGAATTCAGCAAAACCCGCACTAAAACAAAAGATCAACTCATCTTTCCACTTTTAAAGTTCTGGTACGATCTTTTCTCATCATCTCCCTACAATCTTTTTCCATATCGAAAGTAAGTTACTCTTCTTAGCTGCAGTAAAGTCGGTGTTTAATTTGAATTCAAACTTTTCATTCATATGTCTCGGTATGACATGAAAATGCAGGTGTTTAATATCTTGCTGAGCAAAGTGACCGTTGTCTGAGAGTATCGTGTAGTCATCACAAATACCTGACTGAATTAATAATTGAGGAACTTTAATTAAAGAATCCATTATTTCATTAGATAGATGGGGATCGTTTATATGATCCAGTCTTTCAATATGCTTATTTGGTATGATTAATGTATGGCCATTTGTAACAGGATTTATATCAAGAAATGCTGTCACATAGTCAGTTTTATAAACCTCAAAACTTGAAATTTTCCGACTAACTATTTCACAAAATATACATTTGTCTATTTCACTATTCATACTTTGTTAAGTGTCCCTCTCTTTCCGGAGTTTTTTTCGGATGCACCGGACGGCTCTAGCCTGATTTCACCAGGACGACCATCGTAGTAGATGTATTCATCATTTTGTTCCCTTTAAAGAGGTGTTGATTATACTGCTATTTCCTTATAGAATTGAACAAATACTCAGCCTTCTTTTCACTTCCATGCATGATTCTTTCCTCAAGTGACACAACAATACCGAGAGGAATAGCTTTTGAAGTTGCAACGATTGAAAAACAGAAATTCTTATTGCACAGTAATGATCGAAATCTTTAAAGATCTGCGTTTTTTTAACTTCATTAATATCACTATAATTTTAAGGAGTCAGTTGGATGTTTATAAAATATAATGAATATGATTTACTGGAACTTTTTGAGAGCGAGCCGGTCAGTATAGCTGATGATCCAGAGGCCGGCGAATTGATTTATACTTTTAAAGATAATCAAAACTTCAAGTTAATTTTAACGCTGGATGTTTATCAACTAACTTGTAGCCTGGATATAACCTATAAAGATTTCTTAGTATTTACAGGTGTTTTTCAAAACATAACTAGCATTAAGAAAGTTGAAGATTTCATGGTTATAAGTATTGGAGAAGAAAAGAGAATAAAAGTAAAATTCACTAAGCAAATTGGAGTAGAGTTACTTTAAGCTTTTAAGTTGTATTGAAAAAACTTTCCTTAGCGGGATGAGATTGCATTTAATCGAGTGCTGTTATTTATCTTCGTCTTTCTTTAGACTCTTCTTTTTAAAAGAACTTATAATAACGTCTTTAACTTAATAAAACGAAATCTCCTCATAGTCAATATCGTTGATCAGGTGTCCAATAGTTGCAATGCGCTCATCTTCTAGTTGTTTAATAAATTTCATATAATATGTTTCCCACTCGCTCTTTGCTTCAGAGCAGTCAGCAACAATGTCAATGAAATTGAGAATTCCCCCTCTTAATTCTTCATAAAATACAATTTTCGCAAAAATGGCCAATTCAAAATTCCCAAACGTAGCAAAAAGTGCGTCATATTCGTCGTCAAACAGACACCCCGAATTTAGCAAATCCAAATAATCATGTAGTGAAACAAAATGATCGCGGATCAGCAATATTTTTTCTGCTGTGTTTTTTCGTTCCATGATGCAATCCACCAATTTCCGCAATTCAATATCACTCATGCGATCATTTTCATTTAACATTAACGCTATTGGTTTTTCTCTCTCTTCAATTTCTCTGATGATCAACATTTTGAAGCCATCAATTTCCGCAGCGTTATTTACCCTTTGAATAAATTCATTGCGATACAAATTGATATAATCAGAAATTGTTTGATCCGTCTTTAAATCCCGCTGTAACCGATCAAATGCATTGTTAATTAAGTTTGCCCTTTTATCAGCATGGCAATCACTTAACAAGCGACTTAACCTGTCATATTGAACTTCAGAAATTCTGACTTGATTGGCTTCGCCCCCGGATAGGAGTGAAAAAACAGCATTGTTTATCATTAACTCAAAAATATTAAAAAGTTCTATGCGATAATTAAAATGACATATTCTTCCAAAGTTTGCCAAGACATACATTAAATCGTGATGGTTAAAAAAGTGACAGAATCTCGTTTCTATCAGCAGTCGCTCTAAATACTGTTTAATATAAAAAACACCTTGCAGTTCCATGTTGTCAATGGCTAAAGGATAGTCAATGCTCGCCATGGTATTTTGAGCTTCAAAAATAACATTATAATGATTCATAAATACAGGTAACGATTCGTCAATGGTTAAAGTATAAGCATCAACAGGCACATCTAATTTTATTTTTTTTACGTCTTGATATAATTGTTTAGCTTCTTCAAAATAACAGTGAAGTAATGCGACACCTTTTGTATATATATTTTTTATACTATCAGAATGTAAATGTACTATAAACTCTTCAGGTTTCTCAAAATGGAGAGCATAAGCATCTATTGCATACATGAGGGAAACCATAATCCCTTCCGCCGTTTCCGTTGTCACCGACATACTTTCCCCTTTGGTATACTGGCCTATCAATCGTTGCAGAATTTGCATAATCTCTACCTGTATCTTGTATGCTTTCTCGCTGGTAATAACTCCAACACTTTGGCCTTCTTTTAGAAGCGACAACATATATTGGCTTTGCTTTAACTTTGATTTATCAATCGTAAAATTTGAAACCAAATCATAGCGATTTAAAGTGTTTTCTTTGTCCATGTTATTCATCACCTTTATATAAAGACTCACTTCTCATCGTATCTCTTCTGAAACTCTCCGCGAGTTCCTCCATTTTACTTCTTAATATCTCTAAAGACCCGGCAGAAGGCCCGTTAAAACACTCCATCATCTGATGAATCAGTTTCATGTCCCCTATCTTATCTTCTGTTTCATTTCTGAGATAATAAAAAATCTCCTGAAGCTCGATTAACGTTTCGACATAATTATCCTCATCCATATAGGGTGAAGCAGCAAACACCTCAATTAATTCCTTTAGTACTTCAATCCCCAGTTCTATACGTCCATGATCATGAAGCACTTTATTTCTATAAACGATTAACATTTTTATATCGCTGGGTGTTAAGATCAGGCCATGCTCTTTTGTTTTTTCATTTAATTCAAGTAGCTCCATCATAGGTTTTGATTGTGGGGATAATTGAATGGAATTCAAAAAACGAGATAAGTTCATAAACCTCTCTTCCTTTCAAAAGCATCTTTTTTTAAAAAAACATTGACTTTTTATAACTTGTGTGTTATGATAAAATAAGTTGTTTTTTATTTACAATCAATAATTTATTCTATTTACTTACATATGTCAATAGTTGTTTTTCAGCGGTATTGTTTCTTTCCCTCTTAAATCAGCTCTTTATTCCTCAAGACCAATTCAACTCAACAGATTTCTTTCAAAATTTTTATCTACGTATACTTCATTCTGTTAAAATTGTTGTATTACTTAACTTTTCTAATTTTTTTAATCTTTTGTCTTAGACCCGTAAATACCACCAGTAGACGGTCCCGCCGCTTTCTGGCCGTATAGCCGTCAATACCTTGCTCTCAGAACAGCCAACGTTTCCTGGACCTGACGTACAGTCTCTCCTTTCACTTAATTCACTTGTCACCTTAAAGTACAGCAGCGAGTTGGATGATTTCTTTCCATTTGTACTGACTTTTTTCAAACTAAAAAGGCTGCAGCTTGCAACCTCATTTTGTTAGCCTTTTTTGTTGCATAGTCTCTTTCTGTTATGGCTATAAAAGGTTTCCATTTCATTTTCGACAACAAAAGCAATAAAGACATTTCAATAAGGAACTCTATACTAGAGAGTAAGTGAATACCAGTGTTCATAGTGAGAACTTCGAAGGAAATATAATGTCCGCGTTGAAAATAAACGGTTTTGTTCTTCAGTAAAAGAATGAAATAGACCTGAAGAAATCAAATCTATAAGAGTTAAAATGAAATAAAGATGCTTATTTCATCGACATCTCAATCCTAAATGTGGTAAAATTGATGACAATGTTAACCATAAAAAGGAGAATTATGCGTATATGAGTATTATTATTTTGGCATCCATGCTTTTATGGGGTGCATTAATTTATGAACTAAGTAAATCTTCAAAAAAGCAAAACAACCGAAAAATTGTATCTTTGATATCTTTGGGCTCTTTATCAACTTTAGTTATTACTATTTCGCTTTTTCAAAACCTCCCGTTTTAAAAATTGTTTATAACTATATCGATCGTATATGTCGTCGGTGTGGTATGGTTATAAAAAAAATCCTTCTTGCAAGAAGGATTTTTTATTCATTATTCTCTTCTTTATTATCTAATTCTGGAAAGTTCTCAATTATCGATCGAATATCTTCGACAAATTCTTTCTCTGTATATTGATCACCCGCGTGTTTTAGATTATCCAGTTTTCCGCAAATAATCTTCAGGATTCCCTTTGCGTGCTCTTCTTTAAGGCCGTTTACTTTGTTTATATTCCTATCCAATTCAAGCATTCAAATATTTCCTCCCTCAGCTTATTGTTCACCCTAATATAACATGTCCACCCCACCTAGTATTTAGTTCATTAGGTCACTTTTGCCGCGGCATTCCAAGCTGACCACGCTTTTCACGTGGTATTGCTCTTGAAATACAGGTGCTGACATCAAATATATCAGTAAATAGCGACCAAAATAGAATGAAAGATTACGAGGCAATTATGGAGTTAGATTATAACTTCACATTTTTTTGGTCATAATTTGGTCAAAGACCAAAAAGAAGACCCCTTACATTCTTTTGACCAAAATTCAAAACCCCTGACACCGCTGGTGCCAAGGGATTCCTAGATTAATACTGAGACATATACTGCTCGCGCTCCCAAGGATGGACTTGTGTGCGGAACATATCCCATTCGATTTCTTTTGCTTCGACGAAGTGTTCGAATAGATGGTCGCCGAGGGCTTTGACCATGACTTCGTTTGATTTGAATTCTTCGAGAGCGTCTGCGAGTGTCGCAGGAAGGTCGACGATTCCGTTTTCGAGGCGCTCTTCTTTTGTCATGACATAGATGTTGCGGTCGATCGGAGCCGGTGCTTCCAGCTTGTTTTTGATGCCGTCAAGTCCTGCTGCAAGAAGTACGCTCAAGGCAAGGTACGGGTTCGCAGAAGGGTCTACGCTTCTGACTTCTACGCGCGTGCTGATGCCGCGGGAAGCCGGGATGCGGATTAACGGGCTTCTGTTTTGCGCGCTCCATGCCACATAGCAAGGTGCTTCATAGCCTGGAACAAGGCGCTTGTAAGAGTTGACAGTCGGGTTTGTCACAGCTGTAAAGCTTGTTGCGTGCTTGACGATGCCGGCGATGAATTGCTTTGCCGTTTCACTCAGCTGAAGATCGGCGTCTTTGTCAAAGAAGGCGTTGGCGCCGTTTCGGAAGAGTGATAGATTGCAGTGCATGCCTGATCCGTTTACGCCGAACAACGGTTTTGGCATGAATGTTGCGTGCAGGCCGTGTTTGCGCGCGATTGTTTTAACAACGAGCTTGAACGTTTGGATGTCATCGCAAGCGCGGATGGCTCCGGCGTATTTGAAGTCGATTTCGTGCTGTCCAGGTGCAACTTCGTGGTGAGACGCTTCGATTTCAAAGCCCATTTCTTCGAGCTCAAGTACGATGTCGCGGCGGCAGTTTTCGCCAAGATCAGTCGGCGCAAGGTCGAAATATCCGCCTTTGTCGTTCAGTTCAAGCGTAGGCTCGCCTTTTTCGTCTAGCTTGAACAGGAAGAATTCCGGCTCTGGTCCAAGATTGAAATCTGAGAAGCCCATGTCTTCCATTTCTTTCAAAATGCGTTTTAAGTTGTTGCGCGGATCACCTTCAAACGGCGTGCCGTCCGGATTATAAATATCGCAGATGAAGCGGGCTACTTTACCTTTTTCGGCGGTCCATGGGAAAATCACAAATGTATCTAAGTCAGGGTATAAGTACATATCGGATTCTTCAATGCGGACGAATCCCTCGATTGAAGAGCCGTCGAACATGACTTTATTATCAAGTGCTTTTTCCAGCTGGCTCACAGGAATTTCAACGTTTTTAATCGTTCCAAGAATGTCTGTAAACTGAAGGCGAATATATTTTACATTCTCCTCATTTACTAGTTTAACAATGTCGTCTCTTGTATACTTTGCCATTCGTAAAACTCCTCCTCTAAAAGGTAAATGTATATAGCAATGCAGTTGCTAACAAATTAATGAAAAAACCTGGACATGTCTCCCTGGCGGAATGTCGTCCCTCTTTGGAAACGGCCTGCTTGGATGAGCTCGTTTTTCAGCAGTTTTCTCAGTTCTTCATCCGACAAGTTGTGCTTCTCTGCTTTTTTCGGCTTGTCTTGTTTGTCTTCTTTTTGTTCGTTTTCTGTTTTGGCGAAAATTTGTTTGATCCCCGCCATGTTTACACCTTGTTCGATCAAATCTTTAATTTCGAGCAGCTTATCTACATCATGGAATGAAAATAAACGTCTGTTCCCTTCGCTTCTTGCAGGAAATACCAGTCCATTTTCCTCATAATACCGAATTTGCCTTGCGGACAGTTCAGTCAGCTGCATGACGATACCTATCGGAAATAAGGGCATTGAGCGGCGAATTTTATCACTCATCTCAATTTCCTCCTTTTCTTATATAAATTTATTATATGTGATGTTATATAATGTGTCAACTCGATGTAAGGATTCTTTACATGAAAATATTCTTTATTTTCTTTACATTAATCCCTGCTTCATGAGCGCATCCACAGCACTGCATATCGCATTTTTCACATGGGAGTAGGTTAATCCGCCTTGGACATACGCCACATAAGGCGGTCTTATAGGGCCATCCGCTGATAATTCAATGCTTGCTCCCTGTACGAAAGTGCCTGCAGCCATAATGACATCGTCTTCATAGCCCGGCATATAGCTCGGATACGGCGTCACATGGGCATTGATCGGAGAAGCGTACTGAATCGCCTGGCAAAACGCGATCATCTGCTCCGGGGTGGAAAATTCGACAGACTGGATCAAATCGGTCCGCTTGCTGCCCCATGAAGGATTCGTCCTAAAGCCGAGCTTTTCGAGGAATCGGGCTGTGAACACTGCTCCTTTTAATGCCTGGGAGACGACATGCGGCGCAAGGAAAAAGCCCTGATACATCTCCTGGAGCGTGTACAACGATGCACCGGCTTCACTGCCAATTCCCGGTGAAGTCATTCTGTAGGAGCAGGCTTTCACCCATTTTTCCTTGCCGGTGATATAGCCGCCTGTTTTGGCGAGGCCGCCTCCCGGGTTTTTAATAAGCGAGCCTGCCATGAGATCCGCTCCAACATGGCACGGCTCACGCTCTTCTACAAATTCGCCGTAGCAGTTGTCGACGAAAACGATGATGTTTTCGTTTATTTCTTTAACAAAGCGAATCATCTTCTCAATCTCATCAATTGTAAAAGACGGACGGTCTGCGTATCCTTTTGAGCGCTGGATTCCGACGACCTTTGTCTGCGGCGTGATGGAAGCTGCCACCCGGTCAAAATCAACGGCTCCCTCTTCTGTCAGCTCGACATGGCTGTATCCGATCTGGAAATCCTTCAAAGACCCCGAGTTTTCCTCGCCCCTGACGCCGACGATCTCTTCGAGGGTATCGTACGGTTTGCCAGTGATGTAAAGAAGTTCTTCCCCCGGGCGGAGAACGCCGAATAAAGCGATTGATATTGCATGGGTTCCCGAGATGATCTGCGGTCTGACAAGGGCCGCTTCACCGCCGAAGACGTCGGCATAGATTTTTTCCAGCGTATCGCGGCCGATGTCATCGTAGCCGTAGCCTGTCGATGGTGTGAAATGCGTGTCCGATACTTTGTGCTTTCTGTAGCTTTCGAGCACCCTCCACTCATTTCGTTCACTGATTTCATCAATTGTTTTGTGGATCTGTGCGATGTCGGTTTCAGCCTCCACCGCCGTTTTCTTTAGTAGATCTCCGTGTTTTAATGTCTCAAACATGTTTTGCAGTATCCTTTCCTACATATACTTCTTCAGCTCTCCCAAAATGTTTTGGTCAGGGAGAATATATCCTTCCACTTCATATGCTTCGCGATCTTCGTCAAAAACGGTGCTGTTCGTCATTGTCTCAGACTTGATTCTCGACAACAGCCTTCCTTCTGAAGCGGGAATTCTCACGTCATACGGAACGAGCAGCTCCTTTTTCAGATAGTCTTCAACCGCCTGCTTAAACAGCGGCAAGTCTCCGTCTATTTTGGCGCTCGTCATGATATGCCCTCTCCCTGAAGAAGGGATGAAATCAGGCCGCTTCCGGTCTCTTTTGTTATAGACGGTTAAAACAGGAATATCGTCTGCTTCAAGTTCCTCAAGAAGGCGCTTGACCGTCTCCTCATGGCCCTCGTAGTCTTCGTGAGAAGAATCGATCATATGAAGAATCAGATCGGCTTCTTTCACCTCTTCGAGCGTCGATCTGAAAGCCGCGATCAAAGTTGTCGGCAGATCCTGAATAAACCCGACTGTATCCGAGAGCAGCACGC
Source organism: Bacillus sp. FSL R7-0646 (assembly GCF_037969865.1). Taxonomy (NCBI): domain Bacteria; kingdom Bacillati; phylum Bacillota; class Bacilli; order Caryophanales; family Bacillaceae; genus Bacillus; species Bacillus sp. FSL R7-0646. The sequence goes on along the minus strand of NZ_CP150217.1, from coordinate 1,919,642 downwards.
TGTATCCGCTCGGGAGCATCATTTTGCGGGTCATCGGGTCAAGTGTGGCGAACAAAAGGTTTTCTTCATAGCTGTCGGCGTCTGTAAGCCTGTTAAACCATGTCGATTTCCCTGCATTGGTGTAGCCGACAAGCGCGATTTGCAGTACACCGTTTTTCTTTCTTCTTTCTCTGTATCTGCTTCTGTGGCGAATGACGGTAGACAGCTGAACATTGATTTCATGAATCCGGTTTCTGATATGGCGCCGGTCGGTTTCAAGCTTTGTCTCCCCTGGACCTCTTGTTCCGATTCCTCCGCCTTGCCTTGACAGGTTGATTCCCTGGCCGCTTAACCGCGGGAGGGCGTATTGCAGCTGTGCCAGCTCAATTTGCAGCTTTCCTTCCCTTGTCCTCGCGCGTTTGGCGAAAATATCAAGGATCAACTGCGTCCGGTCGATGATTTTCACGTCAAGCGTTGTGACAAGCGCTTTCAGCTGACTCGGCGACAATTCATCATTAAAAATTAAAACATCGGGCGACAGCTCTTCACAGAGCACCGCCAATTCATCTACTTTTCCTTTTCCGATATATGTAGCAGCATCCACACGGTTCCGCTTCTGCGTGACCGTGGAAACAACCGTTCCGTCGGCCGTTTTCGTCAGCGCGGCGAGCTCTTCCATCGAGTATGAAAAACGCTCATCAGACACGTGCGGAAGCTGGCATCCGACTAATATGGCTTTCTCTTTCATGACTTCCTGTTCGTTCAAGTGATCATGTTCCTTTCTTAACGTTAGTCAATAAGCAGTACTATCATAACAAACGAAGGGAGCGGTTGCCAGAAATCCTCGAAAATAAAAAAAGAACGCGCCATTATACGTGCGGCGCGTCTTCCTTCAAGTCGAGATCCTGGCTTTTGATGGTTATCAAGTCATTCTTTAAGTAGCAGTCTCCCATCAGCAGTCTCATCGCCTGCGACCGGATGGATTTTTCGATCAGGTTGCGGACGAAACGGCCATTGCTGAACTTCGCGGGGCTGACCGTACTTTTGACGGCCATCAGATGGTCTTTCAGCTTCCATTCAGCCTCAGGGCTGAACTGATATTCCCTTTCCGCCATCATCCGTTTTGCAATGTCCATCAGCTGGCTGACTGAGTAATCGGGAAAATCGATGCTGATCGGAAACCTTGACTGAAGGCCCGGGTTTAATGAAAGAAAATGATCCATTTCCCGCGAATATCCGGCGAGGATTAAAATGAATTCGTTGCGCTTATCCTCCATATGTTTGACCAATGTATCGATTGCCTCCTTGCCGAAGTCTTTCTCTCCGCCTCTGGCAAGGGAATAGGCTTCATCGATGAACAGGATTCCGCCCATCGCTTTTTTGATTAAATCCCTCGTTTTTTGCGCCGTATGGCCGATGTACTCACCGACGAGATCGGCGCGCTCCGCCTCGATCAGATGGCCTTTTGAGAGAACATTCATTTCGTAAAAAAGCCTGCCGATCAGCCTGGCGACGGTCGTTTTTCCGGTTCCCGGATTTCCTTTGAACATCATGTGAAGCGCCTGTTTTCCGGCCTTAAGGCCTTGTTCTTCGCGCTTTTTATTAACGAAAATCCAGGCGTAGATTTCCTTGATATTGCGCTTCATTTCCTCCATTCCGACCAGCGTGTTCATTTCCCTTTCAATTTCTTTCAGAATGCTGTGTTTGGCTTCATTTTTTTGCAGTGCGGCCTGATATTCGGCTTCAGCCTCTGAATTGGCCAAAACCTGCTTTTGACCGTTCAATATGATATTGATTTGTCCGTTGTTTTTATAAGTAACAGCCCTTTCCAACACACTCACCTCACCATTCTCTCTTTATATCCTATTCATGGCGCGCTTATGCCGTGACAGACGCCCACATGACTGCACAATCCAATGCTTTTTGACAAGAACGGGGCAGGTCTTGTTGAAACCTGCGCTTTCCCGAGAAATACTTTATTTTTTATTGTATTCAGGTAAGCTGTGCGGACAAACCAATTTTTTCATCCTGTTTGGTAAATGCTTAACAGGTTGACATGGCAAATCGGGAGAAAGTGGTGATTGATGAGGTCCTTCGGGGAATGGAGCCAATCTGTCTGAAGATGTGCTGCAGGCGCTGCTCGGCTCTCCCCTGTTTCACAGCGGGATCTTCACCAAAGTCTTTTTGATTTGAAGGAATTGAAATTCGCCTTTTTTGTCTTCATGATTCTGTTACTGAACATAATATAGTTATCTTTCGTAATAATAAGCTTTGACCCAATAATAGGTTCTACCCTTATTTTCACACCATTCAACAAATCCCTTTGATCGTTCTTTTTTAAACATCACCCAGTCATCCAACAGATCTTGATAATAGTTAAGTGCTTCGTTATTGTTTTTCCTTGTTTGTTCACATTCTACTTTGTTGTTTAATTGCCGGGACTTAGCAAGAAGTGCTGTATCTTCTTTAATATCGCCAAGATACAAATCTTCGGAGATATGATGAAATGAATACCAAAGGGCGTTCAAATTAATATCGATTAGAGTTAATAAGGATAGTTGTTCATTCCCGCCACCAAGTCTAAGTGCATTGTTTAAATAATCGACACGGTTTTCAGGATTTAAAAACACCCCATACCACCTATATGGTCTTGAATCTTCAGGATCACTCTTCATCCATCTCTCAAGCAAAGGCTGTAAAAGTTCCTTTTCCAATGGATGAACGAGTACATGGTGAATATCATCTGATGTTTCAAATAAAGCAAACAGCCAACAAGCAAAATTCTGTTGTGCAATATCATCCCATTTCTTTGCTTCATCAATAAAGGAAGATAATGCTGTAAAGGATTTCTTACGCAACCCTTTTTCTTTGAGGGAACAAAACTTTTTAAATAATGGATATGCATCCAATCTGTCATTTTTCAAGATATTATTTAAGACATTTACCATTTTTACATCTCTCTTTGTTCAGAATAAAACCGTAATCTTTGAATAATCACAGCCCAGCCATATGGTTTGTGGTTTAAAAAAATCACAATCCAACTTCTTATACATGTATTTTAAAAATTCAATTTTTCCTTTTTTTATATTCATAAATCTAAAAATATTAACGAAGATATTCAAGATAAATACCAAAAACTCTTTATTGAATCTGAAAAAGCTAATGTTAGAAAATGTGTTCAAAATAGAGAATTTGCTAAAAAGATTCTTAACCAGGCTCGTTTTGAGAAAATTAAAGATGATATGGTTGATCAATAACAGTGGAGCCGTTGTTATTCATGGTCACTATGATCGAATTGATTAGTGTGTAACGCGTTTGCCTTAATTATTAGGATATATGCCCTGAGAGGAAGTTATTATCTTTCCCATCTAAAATCATCGAGGTGTTGAAATCATAAAGAAATTCAAATATTGCACAAGAAGATTTTCGAACACACAGCTCCCTCCCGTCTATTTTGAACTAAAAGGCCAATTAAGAATGCAGTTTATGAATTAGACCCCCTGTTTTAATAAGGGGTCTATTTTAATTCTGGATTAATCTTTTGTATTTTTTGTAGCTTTAAAGTTTTCATGATAAGGACTGTGCTAATATATAATGCTGGTATTCCCACAACAAAATAAAGCACACTTTTAGGCATAAACATATCATAAAAGTATAAAAATAGGGCTACCCCAAAAAACAGGACAACATATTTGCTTATGTTTTTCATCACAATCTATCATCCTTTAAAGTAAAGATCTATCCTTCTAAGGGAAAGTCTATTTTAATATGAGCCAGCCCATTGTGAGCTGGTTTGTATACTTGACTCGACTGTCAGCGGCAGTCGGGTCTTTTAGTTTATGCTTTTTACAAATTAATAAACCATTGCAGTGCTTTTGTTTAACGAATACCTCTTTCTAAACAGTATACTTCTCATTAAATTTCACTTCTTCCTAATTGCTGCATTCGAGTCGGTACTTCAGATGAAGAAATGTAATGCGTTAATATTTCAAATTATACATCAGTAAGTATTTTTTCTTTTATCTGATGGGTGCATAACTTTGGGAAATGATATGCCTCATATTTTAAAGTGAGAATTCTAATGGATTGAAATCCACGGGTAACTTTGGGTGAAAAACGCGTTAAATTTTCGGAACTTCAATCACTTTCCCTGGTGACTTTTCAAGTAAAGCATCGGGAATATGCGGGTTATTTTTTTAAAACTTAAACCGTTGAACCCTTGTTATTTCAGGATATATTTTGAGATTTAAACTGCAAATTTATAAGCTTTTGATATGTTTGGATTAAAAAATCTTTCCATTCTTCTAAAGCAGATGCTGAAACATTGTCTGGGCTTTCGAGCATACGATAACCATCTGCATAATGGAACATTAATAACCCCGTACCATAATCGCAATTCTCATTCTCAAGAATTGCTTTTGGAACATCAAAACCACTATTCCAATTATAATTCGCTGCAAAAACTTGAAGAATCACAGGGTTTTCAATATTTCTCGTCACTCTTACTAGATCGTCTTTATCTGTATTATAAAGCAGCTCCTCGAGGAACTTAATATCTTTCTTATCCAATACTGTTTTACCTCCTAACAAAAACACTTTAAATATTAGTCGACCAATTGTTTAAGCTTCCTTTCCCAAAGCTCAACTGTAGCACCTTGACTAGGATATAAAGGTAGACCTTTCTCTTGTAATGCTCTATTGATGAAATTTTATACTCAACGTAATACCATTCATCAAGAAGCTCCACATTATGTCATACTTTAAGTAGCCTTACAGTACTTTTAATATGGATTTTCAGTAGCATTCAATAGTGAAAGGATGCGTAACAAATGTGTTCCTCCAAGACCTTATTCTTCTAACGTTCTAACAATGCTATCCAGAAAGCAAGCGGATATTAGTGATTTTGCAAGACTTTATGAATTCAACCCCTTCCTAAGTCAATGAATATTTTATTACTATCGGACAGGAATCGGTCAAAAACCCTGTCTACTCAACAGAATGACACCTTCCTATCAAGATAAGTAACATGCCGCGTTTTAAAAAAGACGACCAGAGATGCGGTCGTTATGTTCTATAACAGTTTTTGCTGTGAGTACCTCTTCATATTGCCCTTGGGACTATATTGATCCAGAAATATTGAAACTTTAATAACATTTATTATTACTTTGAATCTTTATTTTTTACTTCCTTTAATATCTCCCTAAGCAACTGTTGGGTTTCCTCGTTTTGTTTACGATTTATCTTGTTTTCCTTTACCAATACGATCATGTAATATAAAAATAAAATGATAGCAGAAAATATAAGCAAATTAGGCAGCAGCACACTTAACATTTTATATGTAAACCTCCTATTTAAAAAAGATGTCCGTTAAACGATATGAACACCTTTTTTCCACTGAATATCTTTCTTTAATCCCCTTTTTGCTTGAAGTGAACAGCTGCACTTTGCCGCATTTTAAAAACTTGTTTACATAAAACGACTTCTTCAAGCGGCTGTTACTGATCACATCAATTTTTAAAATGGGGGTTTTTTATTTCTTCAAATTTTGACAAAAACAGGGCAGGTCTTGTTGAAACCTGCGCTTTCCCGAGAAATATTTTCTTATTGTATTCAGGTAGCTGTGCGGACAAACCACTGTTTTATCCCTGTTTGCCTTTTCGGTAGATCAGCCATCCGGCCAGAATGATCAAAAGGCCCGATGCGTCATAAGCAAAGTCGAATAAGAGGCGGTTCGGGCTTAGCTGGTTGACGTGGTGAATCTGAAGAAGATGATGGTTGATGATGCCTTCAAGGAAGTTAAACCAGCCCGCCCCAAGCAAAGAGGCTCCCCAAAAGATGTGCTGCGGCCGGCTGCTGCCAAGTTCGCCCCTGTTCCACAGCAGGATTCCGCCGATGAAAAGGATGACGAGCGAAAACAGATGGAACAGTCCGTCGCTCATAATTTGGTGAGAGCGGTCTGTGTCCATGTACACGCTGTGCCATTGAAGCAATTGATGAAAGATGATGCCGTCGATCATGGCGATGATGCCGACGCCGAACAGAAAAGGTCCCCAAAACGCTTTTTTGTTTTTCATATGATTTGGCCTCCTTCACATGCTAATCTGTTATGTACCCGCCGGTTAAAAAGATAAAACCGGTTATGTTTACATTCTCTCTCGAAAGCAATTATCCTCTTTTTACCATAGATGTCTTGAAAAGAAAAAAAGCTGATCCGAAAAGTAATTCCTCTCAGATCAGCTTTTTTATTTATGGAAGCCTGGATGCCCGCACACGTTTTGTTTCAGCTTCGTTAATGGCAAGTGTCTCAGGGTCAATCACGACACCATAATCCTGCAATGCTGATTCAATGCTGACAAACTCGTTTAAGACGTCGTCCAGCACCTTTTCCGGTTCACGTTCCAGCGGATTTCCCCAGCCTCCGCCGCCTGCACGGTAAAATTGGATGATGCCGCCCACAGGCATTTTGACTTCAAAAGCCGTTTCATCGATTTCTCTGGCTTCGTCTGTTCCATACCCGACAATCACCTTGTTGCTTGGTGAATCGCCGGCTCCGCAGAAGCCTTTTGTTGTGTTTCGGCCCCCTGCCATCATGACGCTTGTGCGGCTTTCCTTTAAGTGCTGGATTTGAACATCCAACCCGGGTGTGCCTCTCCATCGGCCCGCACCCGTAAAATCGCTTGTATATTCATGCTTTAATACACGGCTCGGGTATTGAACTTCGGTCATTTCAATAGATGGAAGAATAACTCCTGTCATAACAGGAGGATAAAGCCCCCATCCGTCCGTTTCGTATGCAGCTCCCGCACCGCCGGTATAGCCGTAAAAATTCAGATTCACCCACGGCTTGCCGTCATCGTATTTTCCGTGAGAATAGGCGAGAGGAAGCTTATGGGCGTTCACTCCGACCCGTTTTGGCGCACATTGTGAAATGGCCTGAAGAACAGCCTCGGCTATTTCTGCTCCGACGCACGCAGTCGCGTGTCCGCACGGTGCCGGCAGCTGCGGGTTCACAACTGTTCCTATAGGCGCGGTTACTGTTACCGGATTCATATATCCTTCATTGATCGGAATATCCTCATCACAGCAAGTCGAAATACCGACAAAAGCAAACGAAGTCGTATTTGAGAGCGGGCTGTTGATGAAGCCTTTTACTTGCGGGGATGAACCGGTAAAGTCAATGTGAAGATCGCTGCCTTTGACGGTCACCGTTGCGCGAACCTTAATATCGCGGTTGCCTTGAAAGTCGTGATCAGCGAATGTTTCACCGACATAGGTGCCGTCCGGCCAGCTGCTGATTTCATCGCGAACCCTGTTTTCTGTATATTGAATCCGGTTGTCAATGGCTGTAATCACCTTCTCGGCGCCATACTTATCCAGCATCGTCTGGATTCGGGAGGCAGCGACCTTGCACGCCCCGATCATCGCATTTAAGTCGCCTTCAAGCCAATGTGAAAGCCGGTTGTTTGCAACGATTAAATCGAATACATCCCTTCGCTTTTCTCCCCGCTCATAAATTTTTAACGGCGGAATCCGCAGCCCGTCATGCCAAATGTCTTTTGAGCGCGGATTGTACCCTCCGGCAACCGGACCGCCATTATCGGCCATATGGCTTCGTACAGCAGGAAGCAGGATCGGCTTGCGATTATAAAAAACAGGCATGACGATCGTCCAGTCAAGGCTGTGCGAGCCTCCATGATACGGATCATTCACCAGGAGAATATCCCCGGGGTGAAGATCATACCGAAAGGCGTCCAATAGATGGTCCACTGCGCCTACGACCGCATAAAGGTGAAGCGTACAGCCGGGGGCCTGCGCGACAAGGCGCGATTTTTTGCCGGAAAGGTCAAAGACGCCCGTCGTAAAATCATGCGCTTCGTTAAACAATGGTGAACGGGCCGTTCTCGTGACAGTGGCGCTCATTTCCCTGGCAACCGCATCAAGAGAACCGCCGACCACCTGTGATAAGATAAAGTCCTGATTGATCATAGCTGCTCCTCCTTTTGAGAGTACGTAAAGACGAGGAGGTTGCCTTTTTTCACATGTTGGTGTACCGTGCTTTCATAAAAGGTTTCGTCATGGTCTCCCGTTCTTGACAGAGACCCGTATTTTCCCCTTTCGCTAAAAGGCAGAAGAAGGTTGAAATAAATATCGTCCTCCTGGTTAAGCAGGGACACTTCCATTTCCTCCCCATTGTCCGTCCACTCCCGGGAAACCATTTTAAAACCGTGGTAAAGCTCCAATTCCTCCGCAGAGACAAGCATCCGTTGGCCAAATAAAGCAGGCGGTCCGAAGCCTTTTGAAGCTGAAGGATACCCGGGTGCGAGAACGATTGATTTTGTTTCGGCTCCTGTGCCAAGCTCCGGATAAAAAACGGCCTGCGGACCTGGCCCATAAATCGGCGGAAATTCTTCACTTGTGCCTTGTCCGTTTTGAATGGCTTTAAATACCGCTGCAGCGACGAAATGTCCGGTAATGCTTGGAGCTAGTGCTGTAGCTGCCGGAAATTCCGGATCTAGAATCGTTCCCGGCCTCGTCTTCGTTTGAAAAGGTTGAAGCGTTCCTTCATTGATCGGTATTTCATCGGCAATCCTTGCAAGAAACGGCCAAACGGCAAACGCCTTCGTTAAAGCGGCAGGTGAATTAACCGGCTTTACGGACTGCTCTGACGATCCGCTCAAATCGATCTCAACCGCATTCTCCTTCTTTGAAATTTGCACATGAATTGTACTCTTGTGCCCTTTGGTAACTTCAAACTCCTGGACAGCGCTCATTTCTGTTTCAGGCAGATGAGAGACATGATGCTCAACCCTTTTTTGGCTGTATTCAAACATGCTTTTGATCGATGCGGCCACTGTTTTTTGACCGTAGCTGCCAAGAAACGTTTTCAATTGCTGTTTGGCACCATGCAAACATGTATACATGGCTTCAAGATCCGCTTTAAAAGAAGCGGGCACCCGGCTGTTTGATAATAAAAAACGAAGAATATCAGTCTGCAGAACTCCTTGTTTATAAAGCTTAACCGGAGTAATTCTGATATTTTCCTGCCATACTTCAAATGCATCGGGATGGAAGCCCCCCGGATACTCGCCGGCCAAATCAATCATCTGAGCGCGGATAGCGGGGAAGAGTACGAGCTCCCCTTCAAGGAATAGCGGCGCCGCCATGGTGAGCGACTGCCCTTTCGTTCCGCCGCTGTATGGATCTGCGACCAGCAGCACATCTCCATCTGCGATATCAAACGAAAAATAGTCGAACAGATTTTCGACACTTTCTTTTAATGCGAACAAATGTTCAGGCTCGTATTGATGTTGAACCGCGATTTTCAGCTCATTCGTAAAAATCGCTGCAGCAAATGCCCGGTCTTGCGAAAGCACAGGAGAACGGGAGATTCGCTGCAAATTATCCCCGACTTCTCTGCCGATCGCTTGCAGCTTTCTATAAAGAATTTGAGCTTGGATCATGCATTTCCACCTCTTGTCGCCTGTTGAGCATGCTTTACTTCGATGACACAGTTGCGGTATGAATCGATTAGAGCCTCATGTCCCGGGTAAACAACAATGGTCGTACCCCATTGCTCAATGATGGCAGGACCGACAATCAGGTTGCCCGGCTCAAGCATTGACCCGTTGAAAATAGGCGTTTTCGCCGGTTCGATGTCAAAATACATATCGCGTTCACCTGTTTTCGCTTTTGAAGGATCCTCTTGTTCAAACTGCTCCTCCTTAAGCTTTAACGGCTCTCTGACTCCCACCAGATCAAGACGGAGGTTTAAGATTTCAATGTCGTGCTCAGGGTCTTTATGGGCAAACATTCTTTCATGAAGGTCATGGAAGTCTGCCGCCGTTGCTTCAAGATTCAACTCTGTAATCCTTCGCGTCCTTGACTTCACCGGTACGGTTACTTCATGGACTTCCCCCGCGTAGCGCATATCGATAAAGCGACGCGTTTCATATTGATTGGTGACCGATTGGCCTCCAAGTTTTTCGCGGGCCGTCTGTTCCATCTTTTCAAAATCGGCGTTCATCGCTTGCAGGTCAACGTTTTTCAAACTTTCAAAGCGCGTCCTGAGCTCCGTTACTTTAAGGTTTGCCGCCACATCGCCGAGCGCACAAAAGACCGGAGCAAGGGACGGAACGATAACGGTTTTAATGCCCAGGTCTTCCGCCTGCTTGCCTGCATGGATGGCTCCGGCGCCGCCGACAGCCATCAGGGCGAAGTTCCTTGGATCATGGCCTCGCTGTGTCGTTACAAAGTGGACTGCATTTGACATATCACTATTGACGATTTGTGAGATTGCAAGCGCGGCTTCCACTGTCGAAATTCCGAGCGGTTCGGCAATTCGTGTACGAATGGCTTTTTCAGCCAGCGAACGGTCAAGCTTCATTTCTCCGCCAAGGAAGTTATCAGGGTTGATATAGCCTAAGAAGACATTCACGTCTGTAACAGTCGGTTCTTCTCCGCCCCTTCCGTAGCAGGCCGGCCCCGGATTTGAGCCTGCGCTTCGCGGGCCGACTTGTAAAGCTCCGCCGCTGTCAATCCAGGCGATGCTTCCGCCGCCGGAGCCGATCGTATGGATATCCATCATCGGCAAGGCAACCCTGTATCTGCTGATCCAATTTTCCGTCGTGATCGCCGGATTTAATTTTTCGATAACCGAGACATCATAGCTTGTTCCGCCCATGTCTACGGTAATGACGTTCTCGTAGCCCGATTTTTCCCCGATAAAGGAAGCAGCCGTCACTCCTCCGGCTGGACCTGACAAAAGGCCACCCGCGGCAAATTTCCCGCTTTGAATGACATTTTGGACCCCCCCGTTTGATTGCATAACAAACAGTTCTCCAGTAAATCCGTCTTCGCGAAACCGTTCGTCAAGATGGTTTAAGTAGCTTTGCATGGAAGGGCCGGTAAACGCATTGACAATGGTCGTGCTCACCCGTTCAAATTCCCGAATCTGCGGCAGCACTTCATACGATAACGATACAAACATGCCGGGAGCTTCCTCTTGAATAATCTCTTTGACACGGATTTCATGTGAAGGATTCATGAAGCTGAACAGAAAGCAGACAGCAACGGCTTCGACCCCCTCTTGGATAAACCCGCGGACTGCCCGGCGGACGGCTTCTTCATCAAGCTTAGTTACGACATTTCCTGTATGATCCAGTCGTTCAGGAATCCCCACACGATACCTTCTTGGGACAATTTGATAAGGAGCTTCTAAGCGCGGAGAAAACACGCTTTCTTTATACGCGCGGCGGAATTCGATTTCGTCCCGAAAGCCTTCCGTTGTGAGAAGCCCCACCTTTGCTCCGTTATATTCCAGCAAGGCGTTAGTGGCAACTGTTGTTCCATGGACAACCAATGGACTATTGGCTAATAGATCCTTTACGTCTATTCCGATGATTTCAGCCATTTTTTTAATTCCGTTCATGACACCATCAGACTGGTCTGGGGTTGAAGGCGTCTTCGTCGAAACCATTTTTCCGTCCTTGTTGACTGCCACTAAATCTGTAAACGTCCCGCCGACATCAATTCCAAATACCCATTGGTTTTTTTCATTCATCATTGAAAACCTTTCCTCCTTATCCGCTTAAAAACCAGACGATTCCTCTGTCGCTTCTCCGATTTCGTAACGGAGATTTAATTTTGTGAAAATAAACGTAAAGATGATATAAATCAAAAATGCAAGTATAGTAGAGTTAATCGGCCCGATGCCGAACGTTATCTTTGAAGCGGTAAAACCTCCGATGATCACCGAAAGAATCGCCGCAACATTCAGCTTCGAATAAGTTGTTCCAGCCCCGAATTGATATTGTTTTTTCTTGATGACAGGTGCTGTGATCCAATGATCGGCGATCATGACTCCCGCAATCGGCGGAACATACAAGCCTAAGAATGTTAAAAATGGCACAAACATATTTTGGACACCTAGTAATGCAATGATAATTCCGATCACGCCCATGATCGCCACAAGTGCTTTCTTAGGAATGTTCACAACATTGCGAAGCCCTAGCGAACCGGTATACAAATTGTTATCGTTTGTCGTCCATTGTGCAAAAACGATGATTAAAAATGCTAAAAAGCCCAGGCCAAGCTTGCTCATAGCGGCAGGAATATTCGGTGTTGACCCGATATCCGGAACATTCGCGGCAATCGCCATTGCCGCTCCCGCAACAAGACAGAACACTCCTCCAAGGAAATAACCTACAGAAGCGCCTATTCCTCCTGAAACCGCTCCTTTTGCATATCTCGTCACATCAGGAAAAACAACCGCGCCCAATGCAGCATTTCCAACGACAATTGTAATTCCGGCAAATATCGTCAGAGGATCCCCTGTCGGGTGAAATGTCAGCAAGTTATGCCAGCTTCCTGAGTAATTGACAGCACTTATGATTCCCCATATGGAAAAAATGACGACTAAAGGTACAGCGATAAAGCTTAAAGCGGCAAGCCCGCGATATCCTATAAACGCGGTAAGGATCATTAAAATGCCGCCCCAAACGATGGCGACCTCAGGCTTTGCAAGCCAAACACCCGGAAACATTTCGGAAATGGTCGTGCCAAAGAAAGCAACCTGCCAGCCGAACCAGCCGATTCCAAGCGTCAGCGCCAAGACAATTCCAAAAAGGCTCGATCCGTAGCGACCAAAGGCCAGACGGGCAAGAACGGTAGTCGATATTCCGTATTTCGCACCCATTACTCCTTGAAAAAAGCCATATACCGCAAGAATCAGCATGCCTAAGACAGCTGCTAAAACGGCATGTGCAAAATTCAATCCCTGGATTAATGCCCCTCCAGTCACAATCGTCGACAATGAGATGATCCAGGCACAGCTTGTAATCGTAATGTTAAAAATCGATTTTCTTTTATTTTCAGGGACTGATGTAACAGCAAAATCATCAGCGTTTGTATAGGAAGGTTTTTTACTGTTGTTTTCCATTTTCATGCTCCTTCGTTTCATCATGTAGGTTGTTACACCATATTGGTATCAATCGTTACCCCTCGCTTTAACGTATTGCCGATTGTACATGCCCTTTCAGCAGAGGTGATTAGTTTCTTTTTATAGTCGGTCGGAAGATGCTCAGGCAATTTAACGCTAACCGAACATTTTTCAACACGGGACGGGCCTTCGGGGGCTTTAGCGGCGGAAACAGAAACGGAAAACTCATCCTCCAGCACCTCTATACCATCCCTTTCAAACATCTTTTGCAAAGAAATGGTGATGCACATACCTAATGAAGCTTCCAACAGCTCAATCGGTGTAAGTCCGTCTGAATTCGGAGTGAAAGACCCTTTCGCCTGCATACCGGCTTCATGAAAAATCCCAAACTCTCCATTTGTTTTTTGAATAGTAGACAAATTTAATTCCCCCTTTGGCCAATCAGTCCGAAAAATTCAAAATGAACCAATTCTTCAGTCATTTCATCAACTGAAAACTTAGGAACATAATTCAGATCATGCTTTGGCCCAAAAAGCCATTTTGATAGTGTGCCCAACACAAGACTTGTTAACATGGTGGCCTGCAGATCAGTGTTATGGGAGGAATTTAGCATTCCAAGTTCTGTAGCCCTTTGAATGTTCTTTTTAAATGCCTGTTCAACACTGATCAGCGCCTCTTCGATTGCCTCCCTGATTTCCGGATCGGCGCCTTGTCCCTTGACTAATAAAAATGTCATTAAGTTTCTATTCTCCTGTGCAAACGTAAAAATTCTTTTCATAAGCGCTGTCGTGGATTGGATCATATCATCGGCAAGAGCAAACGTTTGCCTGTAGCCTTGATGAATGGCTGCGAGAAGGTTATCTTTCCCTCTGCCTATGATTTCCTTGGCGATTTCTTCTTTGCTTTTGAAGTGCCAGTAAAAGGTTCCCTGTGCAACGCCAGCCTGTTTTACGATATCTGAAATTTTTGCCGCGTGGTATCCTTTCGTAGCAAAAAGCTCAAGCGCGATATGTAGCAATTCCTCTCTTGTGTCTGTATTCCCCATGTATTTCCCTCCTCACCCTAAGCCTTGATTGACAAGTCAGTCAGTTTTAGGGCTTTTATTCCTATTGGATTTGTAAGAATAATCTTATACAATGTTTTTTTTCTAGTCAAGTTGCTAACCTTTCCATTTTTCGCACAATTACAAGTATAACTTGCTTTTTTATCTTTTTGGTCAAGCATCGGCTGCTGTTAATTCTTTCATCTACAACTCGATCTATTTTTTCAAGAGATTTACAGTTTCATCGACTAACTCTAATAAAGTTTTTTTATGATGTGATGAAGAAACTTTTTGACGATCTAATTCCCGCAGCCTGGAATAAATGTCTTTCCGCTCACTTTGGAGTTCGCGTATGATCTGAATCTCGGCATTGTTCAGTTGCTCCAGTCTTAATCGGAGCGCCTCTCTTTCGTTGAACACGTTCCCACCCCCTAACAAAATATTACTTGTAGTGTAAAGGACTTTTTTCAGTTTAACAATTCTTCTTTCCCAAAAATTTGCCTGTTCAATTGGGTGAGCGGAATTTTGCCGTGATTCAAACTTGATTTTTTATACAAATATAGAAATGATATGTAGAAATAAAGCGGCTGTTGAGGAAAGTATTGGCTTTGAATTTCAATGTGCAGGATGCAATGGCAAAGGTCGCAAAAGAAAAGACAAAAGTGAGCTTTACAATGACTGGGATACCAAAGGTTTTTGTATGGCGGATCGTAAAAATCAAAGTTATTGTCCCACTTGGCTGTTCTACCGATTTGCGCTATTTAATACATAAGGGGGCACTCTCAACATTAAGCCGCAGAGGGGATCACAATAAGCAATCTTTTCATCAATCAACACTTGCATCATGAACTCCTTTTCGCCAAAATACAAGGTGTCCTTCAAAACAGCAAGGCTTTCCGCAGATTTGAAATAATCGTTCCAATCAACGCAAAAAGGAGTTTTTAGAAATGATGATCATTTTAATACTGATAGCCGGCATTTTGGCCGGAATGGCCATTCCCGTTCAAACCTCAATTAATTCACGGCTGGGCATGAAAATCGGGTCACCTTACGGGGCGGCGGCCATTTCTTTTTTTGTCGGGACGCTTCTCCTGCTCATTGTCGCCTTAGTGACAGAGCGCCATTTTTTGTCTATCATCGGACTTGTTCCTTCCATTCCCTGGTGGATCCTCATTGGAGGCGGATGTTTAGGCGTTTTTTATTTAACTTCAAATATTTTGTTGCTTCCGCGTCTTGGATCAGCTCTGACGGTTGTCGTCACTCTGCTTGGGCAGATGATCATGGCTCTGGCGATCGATCACTTCGGATGGTTTCACGTACCCGTTCATGAATTAAACTTTCCTAGAATCATCGGCATTTTATTCATTATTTCCGGAGTTTTCATCATCAAAAAATATTAAATAGCAAGGGAGTTCATCACAGATGAAAAACAAATCTATGTACGTTTTTCTTTTCATGATGCTCGGGCTTTTTGCCGGAATGGCATCCCCGATTCAAACATCCATTAATTCAGAGCTGAGAAATGCTATCCACTCACCTTTTATCGCTTCTCTGATTTCGTTTTTGGTGGGAATGCTCGTTCTTCTTTTTCTTACATCGTTCATTGAGCATCGGCGGTTATTTTTAAACAATTTACAAACAGCAAAAACCTTTGTCACAAGCAGTCCGTGGTGGCTCTGGACAGGCGGAATACTCGGCGTCGTCTTTATTACGTCCAATATTTTGCTTTTGCCGATTGTCGGAGCGTCTCTTACTGTTGTTTTGGCTTTAAGCGGCCAAATGATCATCGCCCTCGTCATCGATCATTTTGGGTGGTTCGGAATCCCCAAACACCGCTTGAACGTCCAGCGCATTCTAGGAATCGTCCTGATGATCACAGGAATTATGATCATTCAGCATTTTTGACGCCAGTCATTTTTGCATCTTCTGCCGGCTGGCATTCACGCATTAATTTCATATTACGCAATTCGCTTTAAAATGAATAAAAGGGCGGAAACCGCCCTTTATTTCAAATTTCACAGCAATTTAGTTTACATAAAATTTTTATTGTAAACTATTTTTCCGCAAATAAAAAAGCCATTTTGTTCAAATGACTTAAGTGCTGCAATTGCCGTATGCAAGTAAGAAAGTTTTAAACCACACTCCTCAAAGTGGGTGTCTGCAGAAACGTTCCTGTCGTCCTTTCGAGGAAGGCATGACATTCCGGTTCCGATATAAAACTCCCTATTACAGCTTAAAGGTTAAAACTTAATTATCATTACGTACAATGCAGCGTAATTTATTATATGATAAAAACATTAATCATGCAACCCCCTTGCCTAAAGATCATATTGCGTTCTATAATAAGCTGAATATTTAAAAAATTCCGTTATCAGGTGACAATCGTACAACCCTTCCCATACATCAGTTCATAGACTGTTTATTGAGGTGATGTCTTGTGGTAAAAATTTTTATCGATCCCGGCCATGGCGGGACTGATCCAGGCGCTTCAGCCAATGGTTTGCAAGAAAAACAGTTAACATTGCAAATCGCCTTGGCTTTAAGAAACATTCTCCTGAATGAATATCAAAATGTTACAGTCCAGCTGAGCCGGACAAGCGACCAAACCGTCAGTCTGACGCAACGCACGAACGCCGCGAACAGCTGGGGGGCGGACTACTTTCTATCGATTCACATCAATGCCGGGGGCGGGACAGGTTTCGAGGATTACATTTATCCCGGCGTCGGCGCACCTACCACCACCTATCGGGATATCATGCATGAAGAGATTTTAAAAGTGGTTGATTTCAGGGATCGCGGCAAGAAAACAGCCAATTTTCACGTGCTAAGGGAAACAGCAATGCCAGCACTGCTTACGGAAAATGGCTTTGTAGACAATACAAGCGACGCCGAGAAACTGAAGTCATCCGCGTTTATTCAATCCATTGCGAGAGGCCACGCCAACGGACTGGCAAGGGCATTTAACCTTTCAAAAAAATCCACAGCCCTTTTTAAAGTGCAAATCGGCGCTTTCAGGGACAAAGCCAACGCCGATTCACTTGCCGCTCAAGCGAAAGCAAAAGGGTTTGATGCCATTGTAATTGACAGGGACAGCCTTTACAAAGTGCAAATTGGCGCCTTTTCTTCGAAAGAGAATGCAGAAGCGCTTGTTCAGCAAGCCAAAAACGCCGGATTTGATGCTTTCATTTACCAGGAATAGGGACAATCATCAAGAAAAGCCCGCGATCTGTCTCGTATAGATCGCAGGCTTTTTTTATGCTTTTGCAGCTTTACTTTGAACCGCCGGCTTTTGATTCGATGCATGGCTGTTCAACACCATTCCGATAATCACAAGAGCCATTCCGCTCCATGAGATGGCACCGGGAAGCGGACTCGATAGGATTAAAATTTCACCAGCGGCCGCAAACAGCACTTCAAACGATTGTGTGGCCTCAACAGCCGCTAATTTGCGCATATCCCCTTTTACAAGATCTGTTGCGGCAAAGAACAGCACAGTCGCGCATATTCCGGAAAATACAGCCACCAATCCTGACTGAATGACTTGTCCCCGGCTGGGCGCACCTGCCGATGCCAGCCCGTACAGCGAGAGGATCAGCCAAAACGGAAGGCTTGCCAGCGTCATCCCCAATACCCGCTGATAAGCATCGAGGCGCCCGGCGCAAACTTCCATCATTTTTCTGTTCCCAAGCGGATAAGCAAATGAAGCCAATATAACCGGCGCGATGCACAGCAGCATCTCGTGCAAAGAAAGCTGTGCCGCGTGCTCAGCTTGCATCAGCGCCACCCCGATTAAAATGATGAACGACATCGTGAGCCCCTTATAAGGAATTTTGCCTCTTATCTGTACGGGACCTGTTTTTGTTTGAACGGTTTCATAAAAAAGCGGCGCCAAGAGGGAACCGGAAATGATCGTGATTTGCCATGTTCCCGCGATCAGCCAGCCCGGTCCGTAAGCCGCCGCAAAACAGAGCGGCGCATAAAAGAGACCGAAGCCGATGATGCTCCATCTCACCCAAATGCCCGGCGCTTTTTTAATTTCCTGAAAAAGCTCTTTCACATTCCCCCTAAGCCAAACGATGGCAAATAAAAGAGGCGCCATGAAGATAAATCTCAGCGAAGCGCTCCAGATCCAGCTTCCCCCTTCAAGCTCCATCGCCCTGTTTAAAACGAATGTAAAAGCAAAAAAGAAGGCTGCAAAAACGCCCAGTATAATCGGCCTCACAATCCCTTCACTCCTTTTCCTGATGTCCGGCCAATCGATCTCCGAGACTGAGCCAGTTTTCCTCGGCAAGCTTGATGGCCGCATTCCGATCCCCCTGTCTGCAGGCATCGATGATGTTCTGATGCTGTTCAACAGATTTCAAGCTGCCGATCGAGGAAAACTGCGACATTTCAAGGCGGTAAATTTTTGAAGAAATCCTTTCCAATGCCCGGGTTATTTCCGGGTTTTTTGATGCTTGTAAAAACACGTCATGAAAAGCAGCATCTGATTCGATTGCTTCGATAATGTCTTCTTTTTGAATCGCTTGCTGCAACGTTTTGTTATGCGCCTCCAGCTGATCAAAGTCGGAATCCGTTAAAAAAGGAAGCGACAGTCTGACAGCCAGCGCATGCAGCGCCGCAGTGACTGTAAAAGCGTGTTCAGCCTCCTCGCGATTTAACGGTGCTACACGTGTTGCCGATCCCGGGACAGCTTCAACAAGGCCTTCATCTTCCAGTCGTTTGAGCGCCTCCCTGACAGGTGTGCGGCTGATGCCAAACTGCTCTGCAAGCTCCTGGTCATGCAGGCGCTCCTCCGGCTTTAGCTCCAAATGTACGATGGCGCGCTTCAGCGTTTGATACACTTCTTCCCGAAGCGAAATTCGTTTGATTCGTTTAATGTTATTCTTCATCATAAAACCAATATATCGGTTTTTGGTTTTTCGCACAAGCAAATTTTTTATCTAACCCCTTTCTCTTTAGCGGCGTATTTTCTTTTCGCCTGGCAATCGTTGCAGATGCCGTACAGTTCCAATCGGTGATGTGTCACTTTAAATCCGGTCAGCCGTGCCGCAATGTCTTTTACTTTCTCTAGTTGCGGACAATGAAAATCGACGATCTTCCCGCATACTTCGCATATGACATGATCATGTTCCTCTAGAGCCAAATCAAAACGAAGCGGATCGGTAAACCCCATTTCTTTTATAAGGCCCTCTTGTTTAAAATAGCGGATGGTGTTGTATATCGTCGCTGTACTGACGGCAGGATATATCTCCCTCAATGATTGTTGAATTTCAGCTATTGTGGGGTGGTTCCTGTTGGCTAGAAAATAATGGTAGATAGCCAGCCGCTGCGGTGTCATTCGAATGCCTTTCCGTTTAAGCTGCGCCATTGCTTCCTGCTTTACATTCGTTTCGTTTTCCATACCTCTTTCGTTACTGCCCCTTTTTTCCCTTGAATCTTCCGATATTCTTTGCCGGTGGCTTTAGAACCGGAGTGCTTTAGATGTGATGTTCATTTAATAAACGTTCTCTTTGATCCGATCGAGCGCCTGCCAAGGCATCAGGGCACAGTTATGACGGGCCCGCAACGGATGGACGCCAATCAGGGAAACGGCATCTCCCAGCAGATCCTCTTCCGGCTCTTCTCCTTTTCTGATCATATTTTCCATCGCTTCACGCATTAACCCGGCTTCTTTTAACGTCTTTCCTTTTATCAGTTCAGTCATGATTGATGAGGAAGCCATGCTGATGCTGCACCCATCTCCGATAAAAGCTGCGTCTTCGATCTTTTCATTTTTAATGTCGATAAACAAAGTCATCACATCACCGCATGTTGGATTTTTGTAATGGACGTAATACACGCCGTGTTTATCGATTTTTCGAAAATTTCGCCTGTATCTTGCATGATCCATAATGACGGACCGATACAGCTCTTCCAGTGTCGGCATAAAATCATGCTCCTTTCCTTTTAAACAGTATATTTTGATTGAAAGAATAAACGGATTCAGTTATACTTCCGCTATTAAATCATAATAATTACGATTTAATAATAACCGATCAAAAATCTCATCGCAAATGAAAAGACACAATGAAGCTGCCTTTTCAAAGGCAGCTCGGTCAAACACAAGGGGGAAGGATTTATCATGAAGGAGCCATACCGCATGCAGCTCGAGTCTTTTCAAATGACAATTTTATCTGATGGAGCATTTCGGGTTTCAAGGGATTTTTTTTTGGCGGGAGGAGACTCCAAGGAAACAGAACGTTATCCTGAAGAATTTGAAGCAGCGCTGAACTTTGCCTGTCTGGAGACGAACGGCAAACGGATACTGATTGATACGGGATTTGGGGAAACAGGCGGACAAGAAAGCGGGCACTTGCTTCATCACCTGAAGCAGGCGGGAATCAAGCCTGACTCGATAGACTATGTCATTTTGTCACACAGTCATTTAGATCACACGGGAGGTCTTCTAAAAAACGGAGAGCCCGCTTTTCCAAACGCTGTTCATCTGCTCAGTGAAGCAGAATGGCTGTACGCAAAACAAACGCCGGCGTCTCCTCAGTTTCACATTCTCTCCGCTGTCCGGCCGCTTCTGAAGCTGCTGACAGAAGACACCGAACTGCTTCCCGGACTGAAGCTGATCCATACGCCCGGACATACGCCTGGACACCTGACCATTGAATTGCATACAAAAGACGGCGTCTGTCAGATCATCAATGATGTATTTCATATTCCGGAAAGTATCTCCAATCCGAAGCTGCGGGTTTCGCTTGAGCATGATCCTATCGAGGGAGAAAAGACAAGGAGACTGCTGGCCCGACAGGCTTATAACGGACAGTTCCTGCTCCACGGCTGTCATTTCCCATATCCCGGCTTCGGGCTGATCGAAAAGCATGGCTCATTTTTTCAATGGAAACCGGTTCTATACGAAAAGAAAACTCGCTGATCAGCGAGTTTTCCAATTTAAACTAAGATATCAACGACAAACTGTGACCAAGATTCAAGTCTGTCATAGACGCTTTTTTCTTTCAGATCACTGGCTTTCATCCAACGGCCGGCAATCTGCTCCTTTTCTTTGACTTCAACGTGTGCGCCCGGTTTTAATTCAAGCGCTGAAAGGATTCCGATATGTACTTTCCCGACGCTGTTTTCATCATCATTAATCAGTCCGAGCGTCACCATTTTTTCTTTAGCTGATTCCTCGATTAGAAGCTCTTCATCAAGTTCGCGGTCTGTATTCAACTTCAGAATATCGGGAAAGTCAAGCCCTTCGGCAAAGTTCATGTGTCCGCCGAAGCCGAGTGACAGCTTGTTGTGAAGCCGCGCTTCCCCTCCGCCTTCGAGCCGCTCATATACAAATATTTCGTCTTCTCTTTTGATGACAACATAAGGGATCGGCTGTTTAAATGCAGGATCTTCCTCGGCGTCTCCCCTTCTCATTTCACTGAAGTGGCGTTCAATATGCGCCATGATCTTCCCGATCGTCTCACCGTCGCTGTTGACGCCTTGGAAGGTCAGCGTTTCATTTGCAAATACGTTTTCCCGCGGGACCACGAGAATCATTTCGTCCATTTTTCCCATTGTATCCGTTTCCTCCTCAAAGTGAAAAGAGCAGATTCGTTCTGCTCTCATTTTGCCGTGTATCAATAGCTGAAGGGCAGGGCTTGGGCGCTGGCGCGCCCTTTTAGCCCGGCTTACTTATCGTCAAAGTAAAAGTCGTCGTCTTTTAACGGTTCAACTGTTGCTTTTTTGTAGCCGTTCCCTTTCATTGAGAAGAAGTCGTGTGACTTCGTTTTCGTATTCAACCCGTTCAACACGATCGGATTGATCTCTTCTTCTTCAAAATAAGCTTCAAAGCCAAGGTTCATCAGCGCTTTGTTGGCATTGTAGCGGATGAACTTCTTCACGTCGTGTGAAAGGCCGACTTGATCGTACAGGTCTTCTGTATATTCAAGCTCATTTTCATAAAGCTCTTTCAATAGATCAATGGAAAATGCATACAGCTCTTCTTTTTTCTCCGGCGTCTGCTGATTGTAAATCTCCTGAGCGAGCAGGCCGACATAGACGCCGTGAATCGCTTCATCACGCAAGATCAGGTTGATGATTTCGCCGCTTTGCATCAGCTTGCCCTGTCCGTAAAAATAAAGCGGGTAGTAGAAGCCGCTGTAGAACAGGAAGCTTTCTAAATAAACGGATGCGACCATCGCTTTAAACAGCGAGATTTTATCGCCCTGGCGGATTTTTTCATAGAGCCCGACAATGATCTGAGCTTTTTTCTGCAGGTATTTGTTTTGTTTGACCCATTCAAAGACTTCGTTGATCGTCTCTGTCGGGGCCAGCGTCATGAAAATGTTTGAATAGGACTTGGCGTGGACCGCGTTTTCCATCATCGCCATGAAATTCAGCACCGCTTTGCGCTGATGCCCTTCCACATGCTCAGCAACAAGGGGCATTCCCGTGTTCCCCTGCTCTGTATCGAGAAGCGTCAGCCCCGCGAGCACCTTCATGTATGTGTCCTGTTCATTTTTACCCAAGTACTTCCATGTCAGAAGATCTCCATTAAGCGCAATCTCTTCCGGAAGCCAAAACTGCTTTACATTTTGGTTGTAAAACATTTGGGTAAAATCATCTTCATGCTTTGACCAGTTTGCTGCATCGTAAATTTTCGTCACTTTCGCATACTCTCCTTTAATCAAACGACACAAGAAAGGCAGCCTTCTTGCCCTGTATCCTTCGTTCTTGCATAGTAAAGTGTTTTGATTCCTTTATGGTGGGCATAAAGATCGATCCGGTTCAAATCGCGTGTCGTCATTGTATCTTTCAGGAACAATGTAAAGCTTATGCCTTGGTCAACGTGCTGCTGAATCGTCGAGATCATGTCGACAACCCTGAACATGTCCATATCATACGCTTCCTTATAGTAGAACCAGTTGCTCGGCGCAAGTCCAGGCATTGGATAATACGTCTTGGAGTTGCCGTATGTTCTTTCTTCAATCCGCTCCATGATCGGCATAACCGATGCTGTGCTTGACTGTACATATGAAATGGATCCGGTCGGTGCGATGCACAGCCGGTAGCTGTGGTACAATCCGTGTTCTTTGACAAACTGTTTCAGCTGCTTCCAGTCTTCTTTTGTCGGGATGTGCATGCCTTCAAAAAGCTTGGCCACTTTTTCGAATTTAGGCGAGAAATCTTGTGTAACATACTTTTCGAAGTATTCACCCGTTGCGTAAGCTGAACCTTCGTACCCATGGTACGTCTCACCTTTTTCTTTGGCGATTTCGGCGGATCGTTCAATCGAGTAGAAGTTCATCATCATAAAGAAAGTGTTCGCGAAGTCCCTCGCTTCCTCACTTTCGTAGGCGATATTGTTCTGTGCCAAGAATCCGTGCAGGTTCATCGCTCCGAGCCCGATGGATTTCATCGCTTTGTTCGCTTTTTTGACAGCCGGTGCGTTTGTAATGTTTGTCGTTTCAGAAACGTGCGTCAGCGAATCGGTTGCAAGCTTAACTGTCTGCTCGAGCGATTTGTTTTTCATGACGTTCAAAATGTTCAATGAACCAAGGTTGCAGGAGATGTCAAGGCCGATCTCATCTTCTTGACCGTAGTCTGTGTATGATGAAACTTGTGAAGCCTGCAGAACCTCCGAGCAAAGGTTGGAAAATTTAACTTTTGAAATATGATTGTTCGCATGCACGTTGTTGACGTTGTCCTGGAACATAATGTACGGATACCCGGATTCCGATCTTAACATCGCAAGCTTTTCGAGCATCTTGCGCGGGTGGATTTTTTCTTTTTTGACGCGCGGATCTTCCACAAGCCGGTCGTACATCTCGTTCATATCCATTTCGTCGAGGTGCTCGCCGTACGCTTTATAAACGGTGTGCGGATAGAAGACGTATGCCGCTTTATCCTCTCTTGCAAGCTCGATGAATTTATCTGGAATGACAACCCCGATGGACAATGTTTTCACCCGGACATCCTCGTCAGCCGAAATCTTCTTCGTATCGAGGAAATCGTTGATGTCGCGGTGGAAAATGTTTAAGTACGCAGCGCCTGAGCCTTGTCTTTGCCCCATTTGGTCAGCGTAGCGGAATGCGTTGTCAAGAAGCTTCATCACGCCGACGACACCTTTTGTCGCGTTTTCGACATCTTTGATCGCTTCGCCTTTCGCACGCAGTTTTGAAAGGTTTAAAGATACGCCTCCGCCGAGCTTTGACAGCTGCATCGAAATGTCAATCGCTCTCGAAATGTCGTTCAAGGAATCATTGACTTCCAAGAGGAAACAGCTGACCAGCTCTCCGCGGCGTTTGCGGCCGGCATTTAAGAACGTCGGCGTGCTCGGCTGATACTCCTGGTTGATCATCATTCTGACGAATTCCTTCGCCTTCTCCTTATCCCCGTTTGCAAAAAATAAAGCTACGATAGAGATTCTGTCTTCATAGCGTTCAAGAATTTTTTTCTTGTCGTTTGTCTTCAGCGCATAATCATTGTAAAACTTAAAAGCGCTCATAAAGGACGGGAATCTGAATTTTTTGGCGTAAGCCTCTTTGAACACTTCTTTGATTTCTTCAAACGTGTAGCGGCTTAAAAACTCTTCTTCATAGTAGTCATTCTTGATTAAGTAATCGATTTTCTCTTTCAGATCATGGAAAAATACCGTATTTTGGTTGATATAGTCTACAAAATAACTATGTACAGCTTCTTTATCTTTATCAAACTGGAATTTCCCGTCTTTTTGGATCATGATCTCATTGTTTAACTGGATCCATTTTGGCACTTGATTTTGTGACAACTCTTTCTACCTCCTGAGTAAACAGTTCAACGTCTTTGGCCGTCCCGCTGAGCTCAAATTTGCCGAGAATCGGAACCTGATACTGCTTCGAGATTTTTTCTGCGCTTTTCGCAAAATTGTCTCCCCACACTCTGTTTCCGCTTGCCGCAACTCCCAAAAGAAGATGGGCGTTTTTCTCAAGAAACATCTCAGTCGTTTTCGGAACTTCCCCAAACCCTGTCGTGTACGTGATCAAAACAAACGGTTCGTCTAGATACTCCTCTGTGCTGACTTTCCGTTTATTGCGAAAAGGCGTCTTATCCACAAAGCGCTGAACGTTTCCCGTTTTTGAATCAAATACGATCTGAATCATCATTATCACGACCTAGTAAAATTGTTTCCGAGTCTTCCACTCGAACCTTACACAATATATAGTATACTATCATTCAAGAAAACACAATATATTGTGCTCGAGTTGATGAAAGTTCACAATTCGCTTCAGCTTAGGAGGCCTTAGGCCAAAGAAATATGAGTAGAATGAGAGCCGTTCGCTCATCCTACTCACAAACCGAAATCTATCATAACACGAAAAAAATTGAGTTAGTAGACTAGACTTTTTCGCTTATTTTTTGTAAGCGTCACAGCACTTGTTCTCGCATACCTCTTTAATATCGGCTTCGATGCCGAGTTCCTTAAGAACCGACTGAACAGCCGTCATGATCGACGCTTCCCTGACAAGCTCTTTTCCGTTTACGAGAATACTTGTGCCGTATTCATAGCAGGAATCATCTTCACACGTCTCTTCCCAATGGTTGATGACGATCTTAGGTTTCATTGTTCGCTCATTCCTTTTCATTTTCAAACTGAATTGATGTAAACACTACTTAGTTTAGCGACTAGATGCCGCTTTGTAAATTTGAATGCCTCGGACTTTCACAGGACGTGATGACGGCGGCGTTTTAGACAGGTTGCCAAAGTTTTTTTCCTCTGAAAGACCGGCAACGGCCGCAGGTGATTGTAAAGTCGCTTTGAAAACGAAAAATCCCAAAACAGTAACCTGTTTCAGGATTTTGTCAGGCAATCTGAAAAAACCATGCAAGGCATGGTCTTTTAGTCCGTGAATCGCTATTCCAGTTCGAGCTGAACGTTTTTTTGCGGTGCAAACGTAGAAATGGCGTGTTTGTATATGAGCTGCTGCTTTCCTTCCGATTCAATCAACACTGTAAAGTTGTCAAATCCTTTTACTTGTCCACGCAGCTGAAATCCATTCAGTAAAAAGACCGTGACAAATGTATTTTCTTTCCGAATCTGATTCAAAAACTGATCTTGAATATTTATCGATTTCATGTTTCTGGTCCTCCTTGTTTCTCTATACCATATTGTTTCGATTAAAGTTCGAGCTTTCCTGCTATGTAAGTGAAAATTTCCTGTTTTTTCTGCTCGATATTGACAGGGGGCGTCATGTCAAACCATGCGACATCCATTTGATTTCTAAACCATGTCAGCTGCCTTTTGGCGTAGCGTCTCGAATTCCGCTTCAATGTCTCAACCGCCTCTTCCAAGGACGCTCTGCCTTCGAGATGCGCATAAAGCTCTTTGTAGCCGATCGCCTGGACAGACTGGCAGTTTCTTACGTTTTCATCATAAAGCAGTTTCACTTCATCCAGCAGCCCCTCATCCATCATCTGGTCAACGCGGCTGTTGATCCTGTCATAGAGCACTTCCCGCTCCATCGTCAAACCGATGAGAGCCGTCGTGTATAAAAGCTCTTTCCGCTGTCCTTCCATATGTTCGGACATCGTTTTTCCTGTTGTATGCAGGATTTCAAGCGCCCTGATGACCCTTCGTTTATTATTTGGATGAATGGCTCTTGCCGCTTCGGGATCGCGTTCTTTCAAAAGATCGTGAACATATTCGGCCCCCCTCTTCGCAGAGAACGCCTCCATCTCCGCCCGGAACTCAGGATCGCCTGCTTCCTCTGTGAATGAATAGTCGTAAAGGACAGACTGGATATAGAGCCCGGTTCCCCCGACAATCATCGGAAGCTTCCCTCGCCTGTCAATCTCTGCAATTTTTTGTCTGACGATCTCCTGATATTCAGCTACCGAGAAAGATTCCGTCGGTTCTTTAATATCGATCAGATGATGCGGAACCCCGTTCATTTCCTCTTCTCTGATTTTTGCTGTGCCGATATCCATTCTTTTGTAAATCTGCATTGAGTCTCCGCTGATAATTTCCGCGTTCAAACGCTCGGCCAGCATGACGCTTAATTTTGTTTTACCGACAGCGGTCGGTCCGATCAAAACGATGACCGGCGGCTTCGTTTTATTCACTGATGATCACTCTCTTTAAACAAGCTCCTCCCATTATACCATTTCACATTCAAAAACACCCATTTCATTTTACCCGTTTTCACTGTTTTCCAAACATTCCCTCACCAGCCAATCGGCTCATTTCCGACGATTTCTCTTGTGTAACCCTTAAAAGGATGCCGGTGCCTTTCCTTCATTCCATCGCTTACATAAACGACTCCGCCATATCTGACCGGGGGAGCCGCAGAATATGCCAAATAGGTCGTGCCCTCGATTTCATGATAGTGCGTGCCGTCCGCCCGCGGAATCGCTGGCCCCGTAATCGCATAATACCTATGGTAATGACCATCGACGAAAGAAGTAATTCCGGAATAAAAATGAACATGCCCATCTGTATTGCTCCCGTTTGCCGGCTGGGAAAAACCCTCAATTAGGTGGTAATGTCCCTCGGCAGTCGTTGTTCTCGCCCTGTAGGCGTGGGCATGGGGAGGCGCTTTTGACCAATCCGACTGATACAGCGTCATGTTTTCGTTCACTCCTTTTTGAGGGCTGCTTCACTAAAAAATCCGGCGGGCGCCCAGGCAAAAACGGCTGGGCAGAATACAGTGATGTTAGTCAGGTATCATTTTATTATTGGAGGGATTTTTTTATGTATCATTTCGACCATGCTCCTGTATATGACGACGACAGCCAGCGAATCATTGGCAGGCCTTTCTTTGGCGGACCTTTTGGGCGGCCGTTTTTCGGCCCGCGTCCATTTTTCGGTCCGGGCCCCTTCTTCGGAGGATTTTTGGGCGGCCTTACTGCCGGAGCGCTTCTCGGCCCTTGGGGATATCCGTATCCGCCGTATCCTTACTATCCTTATTTCTGACAGATAAAGGCTCTTTCAGGGGCCTTTTTACATTACTTTTTTCTTGACTTAGAACTTTTGCATCAATTAAGATGGATTTTACCAACCGGTTAGTGAAGCGGGGTTTTTTTTATGTCTAAAAAAGGGGAAAGCTTTGAAGAAGCTCATAACGATTTCGGAATAAAAGCTGAAACACTTTAAAATCGTTTATGGGCTGCGCTTTATGATATTCGAATGAAAACTACCGTTCAACTTTGTACAAGCGCGCGCAGAGGGCGCTGCGGAGTTTGCCCCCCCGGCCTTTGCATATGTCAAACTCGTATCCGGCGCATCTGGCTTTCGGGAATGTTTCAATTGGAACTGCTGGCTGACGAAGAGAAAGCTCTCCTTTTGAATCATGCAATAAAATCGATAGAGGAGGATTCCGTATGATTGCAGGCTACATTTTTCTTCTGATCGCCATCTTGTCAGAAGCGGCGGCAGCCGCCATGCTGAAAATATCTGACGGGTTCGCGCGCTGGCAGCCGTCGGTTCTTGTAGTAATCGGCTACGGTCTCGCATTTTACATGATGTCGCTCACATTGCAGGTCATTCCATTAAGCCTCTCCTATGCGACTTGGAGCGGAGCGGGCACCGTTCTGACTGCAATCATCGGCGTCTTGTGGTTTCAAGAAAAGCTGAACCGGCGAAATATCGCCGGCATTATCTGTCTCGTGTCAGGCGTTGTACTGATCAATTTGTCATAAGGAGGCGAATGTCATGAAAGGCATGATCTTTTTGGCGGCTGCCATTTTGTCCGAAGTATTCGGAAGCACGATGCTGAAGCTGTCAGAAGGCTTTAGCGCCCCCCTGCCCGCAGCCGGCGTGATAATCGGTTTTGCGGCTTCTTTTACATTTCTGAGCTTTTCATTAAAAACACTGCCTTTATCAGCGGCTTATGCGACTTGGGCCGGCACCGGAACGGCCTTGACAGCTGCAATCGGGCATTTTATATTTCAGGAGCCATTTAATCTCAAAACTCTTATTGGGCTTACTTTGATCATCGGCGGCGTCTTTCTGCTCAATTCAAAGCGCACCGAAGCAGCGGATCAAAAGGCTCAGCTCACGATCGAAATCTAATCCGCTTTGGAGACGACAATCTTCGGCTCTAATTCAATGGCGACGTTGCCCTGAACCGCCCTTGATATCATGCATGATGTCTCCGCTTTTTTAGCCAGTCTTTCGGCAAGTTCGGCCTCTTTTTGCGCCGCTTCTTTCGGGAGGCGGATCAGAGGTCTGTGAATGATTTTTTCGTACGTAAACACCCCGCCTGTCACATCGACAACGGCCTCGGATTCCATCGTCAGGCTCTCTTTTTCCAATCCGCTTCTTTCCATCATCGCTGCAAGTGTAATGATATAGCAAGTCGCAGCGGCACCGAGCAGCATTTCGTCAGGGTTTGTCCCCGCCCCCGGGCCGTCCATTTCCTTTGGTATCGAAATTTCGGTTTTTAAATTCCCGCTTTCAATCCTTCCGATGTCGTTTCGTTTTCCAGGCCAGTCTGCCTGAAGGTAAAAATGATGTTTAGCCATAAAAAATACCTCCTTTTTTTATCCTGCTTAAAAGTCTACCGGTATTTGACCTTTCTGTCTTATTATTTGCCTATCAAACCGTGACAACTGTCTAACACACAGGGCATAAGCGGAACATAGAATACAACGAAAATCCGCACGAGAAAGGACGAAAGAAATGGAGAATGCAGAACATTTACAGCAGACGGCGGTTCCCGAACAGCATACGCATATCCCCCAGTATCAGCATCCCGAAACCGCCTTGCACCACATTAAATGTCCGTTGTTTCCCCACTTGAAACATAAGACGTTGTGCACAGTAGCACCTTTTGTTCATTACGGTTTAAATGAAGCCCAAGCCACTTCCTATCACCATGCCATGGAAGAAGTAGCGGCAATGGCTTATTTAATGGGCATGGGAATGAACCCTCACTTGGCCTACTGTACAGTTGAGTCATGGGAAATAAACGAAACATTTTATTAATTGGACTGAACGGTCAAAAATGAAGAGAAAAGACCGTTCAGCTTCAGGAACGAGTTAAAACAGACGCCAGCGTCCGGTGTATTCATTAGCGAAATCAGCCAGTGAACGCGGTTTTTTTCCCGTGATGCGTTCCACTGTATCCGTGATGCGGTTTTCTTTGCCGTTCTTGATTTTCTCATCTAATTCCGACATGAAGCCGGCATAATCGGGAGATAATCCTGCCTTTATATACCTTGTTCTCAACGCGGACACTTCGACATTGACATGTCTGATGTCGCGGCCTGCCGCTCTGCCGATGATTGCCGCGGCTTCGGCATAACTCAAGGCTTCCGGCCCGGTCAAAATATGGCTCGTATTATGCGGCTTTTGATCAAGCAATGCGCGCACAGCTACTTCAGCGATATCGTCTGCATCTATAAACCCGACTTTGCCGTCGCCTGATGCGGTGACGATTTCATTTTTCTCCCGAATCGAAGCGCCATGCTGATGGTCAAAATTCTGCATGAAATATGAAGGCTTTAGCACCGCCCATTCAGGAACATATCGCCTGACCGCGTGATGAAGCTTCCCGAAAACCGGTCCATTTTCATCAATAATTGCAGCGCTGAGCAGGACAATGCGGCGGACGCCGAATGCCGATGCCATTTCCAAAAAAGGCAGTACGATTGGCGACGGTTCGTATACACCGACAGGCGCAACCAAATACAATGAGTCCGTGTTTTTTAATGCGTCTTTGTAAGTTGTTTGATCATTCCAGTCAAAATATACATGTTCTGCTCCGGTAATTGCAGGTATTCTCCGGCTTGCGATCCGGACGCCGGCACCCAAATGCACGAGCCTTTTGGCGATTCGGCTCCCTGTCGTACCGGTTCCGCCGGTAATCAATATTTTTTTTCCCACTTTCATCACTCCTTGTCAGATTATAAAAAGGTTTGCAGCTGTCCTCCGAACGATTTGACGACAGTCAAAGGATTCCAATAATCTTTGTAGTGGACAATTTTGCCCGCTTTAAGGTTTACAAGGCTGATGTACTGTTGGTTATAAGGAAGACCCGTCTCACACACAATGCCTTCACATTCAAATTCGACAGCCGAATAGCCCGATTTTGCCGTTTGATGAATAGTCGGCGCTGTAAAGCGGACAATATCGATTTTTTCGGGAAAATCCTTTATATAATCGTAAATCGCTGACTTACCTTCTATTTTTTTAGGAAAAACCGGCGGTGCGTATGGATGCTCAAACACCGCATCTTGATCCCAAAGCTGTATCCACTTTTCCATATCCTTTTCAAGCATCGACTGCAAAAACAGTTCCATCACATCGGTTATCGCACGCGTCATTTTCTTTCCTCCATTCTTTTTTGACCAATCAGTCTAAAATAGTGATAAAAACGGGCAGCAGCCCATCTCCCCATGACAAACAATATATCAATCAAGAATAGACAGGCTGACATCGATCAGATCCTGAAGGGCATCAAAATCCCCCGTTAACTTCGCCTGAAACGTGAGCGACAGCCGGGTTTGATTCAAAAAACGGGCAACTGCTGAAAGATCATGGAGGCCCTTCTTTAGTTCCCCCTGTGACTGTGCTCGGACAAGCGCTTTGTAAAAGGCGGTTTCCAACTGCTTTGTCTGCTTATCGAAGTATTCGGCAACCTCCGGATCGCGGGGAATTTGTTCAATTGCGCTGTTGATGATATAGCATGCCTTTGAACGTTCGGGGTCTTTCAGAACGTTTAAGCTTTCCTGGAAGATCTGCCGAACCGATTGCTTCACTGATCCGGGGCTTTCAAGCATGGCGATCACTTGCGCATTTTTATCATCTAGATATCTTGTAAGGGCGGCGATAAACAGACCCCTTTTAGTCCCGAATGCATTGTACAGACTTTGCCTGGCAATTCCCAGGCGGCTGAGCAGCTCCTGCATCGACGCCCCCTCATAGCCGAATTGGCCGAAAACCTCCATCGCTTTATGAAGGACGAGAGCGGTATCAAATTCTTTGCTCCTTCCCAAGCCCCTATCACCTCCTTTATTTGAAGGATACACTTTCTAGACTGTTCAGTCAAGAATTATCCGCTTCACGGTTCTATTCACCATTCCAGCTGTAAAAAACGGCGCATGATCCTTCTGCAACGGTCATAGACATAGCATAAAACCCCCTGTCACATACAGAGGAACAAAAGGAAGTGTGCCAGTTGTTTATTTATACAGTCCAGCCGGGAGATTCACTATTTGTCATCGGCGCCAAGTTCGGAATTTCGATTGACCAGATCCGATTGGCGAATGGGTTGATCGCAACAAACATTGTCCCCGGACAGGCTCTTTTAATACCGCTTTATACATATACCGTTCAGCCGGGAGACAGTTATTACACGATTGCCCGCCGGACGTTTGTATCCGTCGAAGCATTGCAAAAAGCAAATCCGTCTGTAACCCCTTCCAATATGAGGCCGGGGATAAAAGTGATGATTCCGGAATTGCCGAAAAAACCGATCACTGCTTTAGGATATTACACACTGAGAAACCCCCGGTTAGACCAGGAATTGATTCATAATTTTGCCCCATACGCCACGTATCTGGCATTTTTTGAATACCACATTTCAAGCGACGGATCGTTAAGCGAGCTGAATGATTCACCGGCCGTACAAACGGCTTGGAGACGGCGCGTTCCTCCCCTCATGACAGTCACCAATCTAACTGAATCAGGCTTCAGTCCGTCTCTTGCGCACCGCGTATTAAATCAGCCTGCCGTAAGAAATCGCCTCATCGACAATATTGTCCAAACGATTTCCAGAAAAGGATATGCAGGCGTCAATATTGATTTCGAACAGATTTTGGAGGAAGACAGAGATTTATTTTCAGGTTTTCTCCGCCTGTTGAAAGAGCGGCTGAAGCCGTCCGGCTATGTGTTGACGATTGCCGTTCCGCCGAAAACAAATGAAAATATCGCCTGGCTGAAAGGGTATGACTATGGCGGAATCGGTGCAGTGAGCGACCTTATCTTCATCATGGCATACGACTGGCACCACGGGACAAGCGAGCCCGGCCCCATTGCTCCGATCAATGAAGTCCGGCAAACAATTCAATTTGCTCTCCGCCATGTCCCCAAAGAAAAAATCGTTCTCGGCTTTCCGCTTTACGGCTATAACTGGACCCTGCCCTATCAGCCCGGTGCCGTATACCCCGGAATCGCCAACCAAGACGCCGTTCAGCTCGCCATGAAGCACCAGGCACCGATTCAATATGATACAAATTCTGAGTCCCCTTTTTTCAGATACACCGATGAACAGGGCAGACGGCATGTCGTATGGTTTGAAGACGCACGCAGCATCGGAAAAAAACTGCAGCTGATCACCGAATACGGACTTGACGGCGGCGGCGTCTGGCAGCTCACACTCAGTTTTCCGCAAGGAACATGGCTCTTGACCAAATTCTTTCGCGTCCGAAAAGTCTGACATCATTATGTGATTTATTGTAAAATAACAAACCGAATAATCCCGCTAACGAATTTTGATACTAAAGATGTGTCCTTCACACAATAACAAATTTGAAAGGAATGTTTGCGATTGAATAATGCGATCCATGAAACATTGGAGCTGCATGAGCTGTTAATGTTTAAAAACCTTTGTCTGACAAAGTCATCAACAATGACGGGAATGGTTCAGGATCAAGAGCTTCGCGACATCTTGGAGCGTGATGCATCCCAAACAAAGCATCAGATCGAGCATTTACAAGGTCTATTGTCAGTGAGAGGTGAAACCGTATGAACGAATTCATCCAAAACATGACAGGCATGGGCGCGATGACTGAACAAGTCATTGCCACCGATTTTTTAATCTCGGCAAAAACCGGTGTCAAAAACATTGCCACAGCTATCACGGAAACATCTTCTCCAGAAGTGCGCGAAACGCTTAAGCAGTATTTAAACGACGCGATTGACACCCATGAACAGATCACAAACTATATGATTTCCAAAGGGTATTACCATCCTGCGAATTTATCTGAACAAATTCAGATTGATACCAAAGCTGCCGAAACGGCTAAAGATCTTCCGCAACTGTAATAAAAACGTGTGAATACCCCGCAGTCCATACAGCGGGGTTTTCATACTTAAACGGTTTCTTCTTTTTTCTCATCATAATCAATGACTGCCTTTGGCAGCGCCGTATATTTCGCCCAGTAAAATACCGCAATCGATCCTAGCGCGATCAAGATTAAATCGACCGGCGTTCTCAATAGGCCAAGGCCGTTACCGAATGAGCCCAGAAACGATAAAATCAGGAGCATCACATAATATCCGACGATCCACCAGCTTGATTTAAGCTGCTGTGCAAACGAAACATCGTCCTGCGGAACGTATTTTTTACACGCGCAATAAACAGCAAACATCACAAGCTGTGATCCGAGCAGCCATGACACGGTGTTCCACCCTGACCAATAGACGATATACGACGCAAATATGAAGGAGACAGGAGCGATGACAGCCATTCCTTTGATTTGCAGAGGCTTTTTAAGCTGCTTGGCATTCACATTCAGCGCCGCTGCTGAAACCGGAGCAATCGCATAGGAGAGGATCAGGGCAACAGAGCAAACATTGACGAGCGCGTCCCAAGACGGAAACGGAAGCGTCCAAAAAACGGCGAGCGCAAACGACAGCCACAACGACGGACGCGGAATTCCCGTTGGTTTATTCACCTTGGCAAAGATTTTGAACAATGTGCCGTTCCGCGCCCATGCATAAACCAAGCGCGATGTTGTATTCATAAAAATATTGCCGTTTCCGCCGGGTGATAAAATCGCATCCAGAACGACAAGAGTGGCAAGCCAGCCCATCCCGAGCAGCACCGCGATATCTTTAAACGGAAGAGAAAATTCCCTGCCGATCGCTTTCCATCCGTCATTTAGCATATCAGTCGGTATGGCTCCGATAAACACCACTTGCAGTATCGTATAGACGCAAGCCGAAACAATGATGCAAATCAGCAGAGCAACCGGGATGTTCCGCTGCGGATTTTTCACTTCGCCGGCGACCGAAACGATCGGATGTAGACCGAGGTATGCGAACATCACCCCGCCGGTCGAAATGGATGTCTGAACCCCGCCAAAGCCAAACGGCGCAAATTCTCCCGCAAAGTTCGCCGATTTAAAATGGAATATCAACACGATGATGATTGTCAAAGGAACAAAATACTTAAAAACCGAAATAATTAAATTTGATTTCGCAAACGCTTTGACACTCCAATAATTCAGTAAAAAGAACAAACAAAGCAGCGCAAACTGCAAAAGCCAGCCGATAATCGTCGGCGATTCAGAACCTTTTATCGTCAAACCGGGAAACCAATAGGCTACGTATTGCCTGACAGCCGTCACTTCGATCGAAATCAGGCTTGTATAGGCAACAATCGTGATAAATGAAATCAAATATCCGACAAGGTGGCCGTGGGTATACACCGGATAGCGGATAATCCCGCCCGTCCGCGGCAACGCAGCTCCCAGCTCGGCATAAACGAGGCCGATTAAAAGGATAATGACGCCGCCGATAATCCACGAAAAGCTTCCAGCGGGCCCGGCTTTTGAAGCGACATTGCTGACGGCAAACAGCCAAGCCGATCCGAATATCGCACCCATGCCGATCAAAATCAGGTCAAGCAGAGAGATCGTTTTTTTGAAATTGCCCTGATTTGACAAAACACTTCCTCCTTTTTAATACATTTAATAGAAGGTAGTATGTTCAAAAAGCGCCGCTGTATACTTTTCCCGCTTCCTTACGGCAGCAACAAAAAACCCGGGGATTCCCGGGTTCGTTTAAATGGTTATTTTACTCCTGCGGGTGCTAAAAATGCCTCAATTTCATCTGCGGCTTTCTCGGCCCCTCCGGCTTGTTTAATGTGCTTTTGCATGTCCTGTATCCGTTTCAGGACATGCGGGTCACCATCCGTCTGAGAGACGGCTTCCCGCAGTGAAGCTGCTGTTGTGTCTTCCGGCTGCAAATGCTTGCCAAGCCCAAGCTCTTCGACGCGGCGGGCAGTGATTTCCTGTTCAGGCATTTGCGGAACGGCAACGAGCGGTACACCGGCATTCAACCCTTCCATCGTACTGTTCATACCCCCATGGGTGATGAACAGCTCCGCTTTCTTCAGGATCTCCAGCTGAGGAACGCGCTGATGAATCGAAAAGTTCTCAGGTATGTCATCAAAGCTTTCAGGATCGATTGTCGTGCCAACAGCCATGATAACCTGCCACTTCGTGTCCCTGAATGCTTCTATGCACATATGATAAAATTCCGGCCAGGCATTGAACGCCGTCCCTAAAGATATCAGCATGACAGGACGGCCGCTGTCCGAAATAATCGGCGTTTCTTTTTCCTGAAACTTGCGTTTGGCAAGAGAAGGACCAACAAAAGAGAACCGCTCATCAAACGTTTCGCCGTAAGGCTGAAAAGCACGAGGCATAAAGACAATGTTCAATTTTGCAGGCTCGAACATATCCTCAAAGTTAAATGACGGAAGATTCGAATTTTTCAAAGCATCCTCTTGCTCAGGCGTCAGCTCGATCTTAAACTCTTCAGAAATGGATCTGAATGTAAAATGTTCGTTCTGTGCATATGTAGAACAAAGGCGGACCGCCTCTATTCCAAACTTCTCAGCCAGCAGTTTTCCCGCCATGGCCATAAAGTCAAAAAGGATAAGGTCTGGCTTGTCATTCTCATAGAGCGCTTCAAGCTGAGGAAGAACCTCCTCCATTTCTTTGATAAACATCAGCGGAGCCTGCGACATATCTTTTTTATTTTTCATCAGCTCCCGAATTTGCTGCGGATCGATATTTAAAGTTGAGCGGTAGTTGAGCGGCTCTGCCCCAGTTTCCTCAACAGCCTTCACAAACTCATCCGTCACCGGATATGTTACCCGATAACCGCGTTTGACAAGGCTTGCCGTTAAAGCTAGCGTTGGATTAATATGGCCGTGAGCCGGAATATTAAAAATCGCGATATGTTTATGTCCCATTTCTTAACCTCCTGTTATTTTTGCTTCATGACAGCACCAAAGATTTAAAAATCTCTTTCACTATGTTAAATAACATATTATAGATCATAAAGGAAAAACCCTTCAAAATTAAATTAAAATTAAAAAATACTAATATAGTCCTTTTCCTTGCAAAAAAACACAGAACTTTAGCCCTTAGTTTAAGGCTGTGTACGACTTTATTCCCCTTTTCGTTACTGCCGACTTATATTTCAATCGTTTTATAATAAAAAACATCCGTCAAAACAGCACTCGTTTTAACGGATGTCATGAAATTGCCTTATTTTAAATTTAGCTTAAATTATTCTGCAAATGATGGAAAATACAAAAAAATTTTTATAATGTTATTTTGGTCGCGCTTCCTGCTTCATTTCCTT
Source organism: Bacillus sp. FSL R7-0646 (assembly GCF_037969865.1). Classification (NCBI taxonomy): domain Bacteria; kingdom Bacillati; phylum Bacillota; class Bacilli; order Caryophanales; family Bacillaceae; genus Bacillus; species Bacillus sp. FSL R7-0646. The sequence goes on along the minus strand of NZ_CP150217.1, from coordinate 1,882,337 downwards.
TCAAAACTATCGTTTATTGTTTTCTTCTTATCATAATTAGATATGAAAGGACTGTTGTTATTGGTATATACAGCGGAACATCTTGATGATTATTTAATGGAACAAGCATCCAACAATCATTTTCACGGCAGCATTTTGCTGGCAGATTCAAACGGTATACTGTTATCGAAAGGATACGGTTATGCCAATTGTAAGGACAAGGTGAAGAATGAACCGTCTACACGCTACCAAATTGCCTCACTGACAAAGCAATTCACAGCTATAGCGGTCATGCAGCTGCAAGAAAAGGGGCTGCTTCGTACAGATGACCCGGTACAAAACTATTTAGAAGGCTATCCGAACGGCGACAGCATTACCATCAAACATTTATTAAGCCATACGTCCGGAATTCCTGATTTTCTAGAGGAAGAATTGCTCGATATTGAGCTGGAGCGCGCACCGTTGGACCAATTTATCAGACGTTTTATTGACAAGCCGCTTGAATTTCGGCCGGGACAAAGGTTCAATTACAGTAATTCAGGATACATACTGCTTACAAAAATCATTGAAACGATCACAAATGAAGCTTATGGAGACGTTATTCAACAATTGATCTTTGACCCTTTAGGCATGAAAAACTCCGGTTTTTTCTCTTCTCCGGAAGATATTTCGCCTACAGTCGGATATTTATGCCTGAATCGTGAAATGATCAAAGCGCCTATCGTATACGGCTACGGGGAAAGCGGGCTGTATTCAACCGTTGAAGACTTGTACTTATGGGACAGGGCGCTTTACACCGAGAAGCTTGTCTCAAAAGATGCTTTGAAAGAAGCCCTTTACAGCCGCGTCAAAAAGCAGGCTTTTGCAGCCGAAGGCCCTTCTCCGGCGCTCATTCAAAACAATTCGATCGGATACGGATGGTTTATTAATCATCAAAATAAGTATAAAATATGGCATGATGGAGAAATCCACGGTTTTATCAGCTCAATTAACCGATACATGGATGAGAAAAAAGTGCTGATTATGCTCAGCAATTGCAACCTCTCAAAAACTGACGAGATTTTGGCACACTTAGAAGAAGCTTTATTGCAAATGTAGAAGCTAAAGACAAAGAAAGGCAGCGGGAGCGGTATGATCAGAAAACTATTCACTATCATCATCATGGCAAGTATCATCGCGGTCGGATTCGTCTGCAAAGATTCCTGGCTCGACGTCATCAGGGACGGAGGCGTTTATTCGGTATTATTCAGCATGCTGCTTGTGGCGGCCTGTGTATTTTTCCCGATCGTCCCGTTTGCGCTCATTGCCGGATTAAACGGCGCCTTGTTCGGAATCGCAAACGGCGTGCTGATCACGCTGACGGGGTCTATGCTCGGCACCATGCTCTTGTTTTTCCTCTCACGTTACGGATTCAGAGACATGGCTCGCAGACACTTAACGAAATACCCGAAAATGAGCGAATATGAAGCGTATTTTAACCAAAATGCTTTTACAGCCGTACTATTGGGCAGGCTGATCCCGGTTATCCCAGCCGTTGTCATGAATATCGTCTGCGGTTTAAGCAAGGTGAAATGGGCTGTCTTTTTTGCGGCTTCGACGCTTGGAAAAGTCCCCAACGTTCTCGTCGTCTCTATCGCAGGTGCCAATTTCAGCGAAAACAAGCTGCTCTCTGTCGGCGTCTACGGCTTATATATGGCGATCATAGCGTTTGTCATCTACAGAAAGTATCCCCATCTGACTCAAAAACATAAAGAGACGAAACAGACAGGGAAGCCTTCTTGACTCGCTGAGGCGGCAACGAGAGCCGCCGCCTTCGTTTTCGATTGCAAGCTAGCCGATTACAACAGCCGTACCATATCCGATGAGTTCGGAGGTTCCCTGGCCTGCAGACAGTTCGAACCTTAGACCGACGATCGCGTTTGCTCCAAGCTCTTCAGCTTGATTCACGAGCCGTTCCCTCACAGCTTTTTTCGAATCCTCAAGCATTTGGGTGTAATTTTTTAATTCTCCGCCAATGACTGACTTCAACCCTGACAGAATATCTTTTCCGATATTCCGCGACTGAACGATGCTGCTTGTGACAAGCCCTTTGACTTCGACAATGTTTTGATTTGCGATTGTATCTGTTGTGACGATGATCATCAATATCCTCCCTTTTCCTAAACTTACTAGCTACCATACCACATTTGCCGGAAGCGTGCAGTTATTTATTCATCATATCGGCTGGATTTTTAAAATGTTAAGTTTTTCATGCAACGTTTCACCATATTGCATAGCCGCATCGTTTCAATCGCGAGTTTAGGAAGAAGCTGCCGCTTGCCGCAAGCCAAACTGCGCCATATCCATTCAGCAGGCCCAAATTGAAATATCCACAGCCAAAGACGACTTCCCTATGGGCTAAAAGAATGCCAAGCAAAGCAAACCCGCGGATGATATCAAGTTTACCAACTCTCTCCCCCCTGGGAAATCGCAGGCAACGGTAATCAATGATTCATCCCGTACCTGTCCCTCTATCGGAATAGATTCTTATACATAAGTTTCCCTTGTGCTCCGAAAACCGGCCAGGGAGGATTTCTCATTCATCTTATTTGCAAGTCTTGTACGACGTTCATCAGTTCTGTTCGGAAAGATCATTCTGCTCTTGATTAAAAAATTGCACTACTTCATTTGCGGGTAGGCTGCGATCCTAAAATTTTATTCATCTTATGATCAAGATGATGTGGTTTTTAAAAAGCTGATGACCTTCTGTGAGACAGATTTACCCTCTGTTCCCAGCCAAATGAGATGACCCCAGCTGTCTGCCTGATAGACTTCTGAAAAAGGAATCAGTTTTTTTGCATGAAAAGCATGCTCGGCTGGAACAACACGATCATATCGGCAATGCATAATTAATACCGGACAAGAAATCTCCTTCAAATGATGGAAAGATAAATCGTCTATATTTTTTAAATCAAGCAAGAACCCTCGACTTGAACGCTGTCTGTTGTTCATTTTTCTCATTTCTTCAATATCTCCCTCCGTGACTTTCAGCATCGCCTGATCAGCAGGAAGTGTAGTAAAGGAGGATAGCATTTTCTTAAAGATCCATTCCGGAAATCGATTGTTAAGCGCCGATATCAGCTTCCATACGGCCTTTTCAACAGGCGGCCGAAAGATGATCTGACCAACTTTATATTCAATATCCTTCGCTGTCAGCCACTGCTTTGTGACAGCGCTTTGCAAAATTAAGGATTCTACTCTTTCCGAGTATTTGGATGCAAAACATATTCCGCTTGGCCCGCCGGCTGACACCGCAACCACATGAACTTTCTTGATATTTAAATGATCAAGCAGTTTCATATGTAATAGCAGGCAAGTTCCAAACTGTCCCCGATTTCTTTCGATGTCCGGCCATACCCTGCACGGGAAGGCGTGATGATAGAGAATCGGCTCTCATAAAGATCTCGATACCCAAATTCCTCGCGGCAATTCGAATGACCTCCGTGCATCACAAGAATCGGCTTCCCTTCACCTACTCGCGAATATTCAATTGTCAGTCCGTCAATTTCAAAGGTGCCGATGCTTCTTTTCATCATTTTCATCCTCTCAAGAAGCTTTACATCAAATACGATTTTCTTTTCATTATGTTTCAGAAAATCGAGTCAGCATAAAAAACGGCTGGGCTTTCCCGCCCAACCACTCGAATATCCTAAGATTTTTTGCGTTTGCAAGTCAATAAATATAGCAATCCGCCAGCCAATACAAAAACTGTGAATATGGCAAACGAGCGGCTGAATACAGCACTCCAGGCATCGTTCATTGCCGGAAGCGCAGAATAGCCAAACCCGTGCACTGCCATCAAGCCTCCTGCTAATGCGACGCCTATTCCTTCAGATAAAAAACAGGCAAAGTTCAGCATCCCCATTCCAGCGCCTGCAGCCTTTTCTTCCAAGCTTTCTGCGGTACTGTTTGAAATTGCCGTTTTCACAAATGAAAGACCGCCAAATATAAACACGAGCATAATCGTCATCAACCATGGTGTCCGGTCGCCGACCTGTGACGCGGCTGCCATGGTTGACAAGATCAATAACCATCCAAGAGTAAAAACAAACCGGCTGCCGAAGCGATCTGTAAGGGCTCCGCCCGCAACGCCGAAAAAGATAACGCCCACAGTGCCCGGAAGTAAGATGCCGCTCCCGATAGTATCGGCATTTAAGCTAAACAAGACTCTCATCATATAAGGAACGACAGAGACGATTCCCGCAACGCTTCCCAATACAGTACATCCTGCCAAAACGACGCCTATATATCGGCGATTCTTTATTAAAGAACGGTCAATAAACGGATGTTCTGCATGTCGGGTATGAACTGCAGCTCCAATCAAGCAAAAAATGCCCGCCAGTAAATAAAAGACATGATACAGCGATATATATACAGCGAACATCACAATGCTGATTGTCAGCAGTCCGATCCCAATGATATCCAGGTTTGCTTTTGCAGCGGCTTCATCAGGCATATTTCTAAAGAAGAAAGGAATCGCCATCAGCACTGCCATCGGCAGAATAAACAGAAACGACCAATGAATATAATGTACAATCAATCATTCCGCCGATGGCCGGACCTATTCCCTCGCCCATTGCCACCAGTGATCCGACAATGCCGAATGCTTTGCCCCGGCCCTCCGGACGGACATAGCGCGTGATGATGACCAGGATAAGCGCGGGTACAGCGGAAGCCCCGGATCCTTGAACAAAGCGCGCAAAGATCACAGCCGGGAAATAAGCTTGAGCCAACAAACCCATAAATGAGCCTCCGCCATAGATGAGCAGTCCGGCCACAAACAGCTTCCTGACGCCGTACATATCAGAAAGCCTGCTGTAAACAACTGAACCGGCAGCAAAGGAAATGATGAAACTCGTATTCACCCAATTTGCCGCCGCAGGCGACACGCCGAATTGATTTTTTATGTCCGGCAATGCAACATTAAATACGGTTTCGTTCATCACGCTGAAGAAAGCGACAAAGCTAAGCCACCAAAATGCCTTCTTTTGATGTTTAAAGGTTTGTATTTTACTGTTTTTCAATTGAATGATACCCCCAAAATTAAAGGGGAATCACGCAGTTTATAGGGTTAATGATGCGCTTTCCCCTCGAATGTTAACCCACTTATTTTTTTGCACTTCATCATTCATGCGCCTCCTAATATTTGATTTTTAAATTATAAATGGATATGAGCAATTGATCAACAAAGGTCTAAATGTCACTTATCATATAGCTGAACTTCCACATGGCAAAAAAAGGCCAATGAAGAATACCGGTGCAGTACCCTTCATTGACCTTTATTCGTGACATACTGAGCAAGTCTGCCTTGTACTGTGCTTTTCCGACGGCTTAATCAAATTCTCTGTTTAAAAATTTTTTCAGTTCCTTCTTTTGTTTTTTCGATACGAGGATATATAAAATATCGCCTGGTTTAATTTTCGTTTCTCCATGCGGCGTGACCAAATCCCCATTTCGGATGATCGCATTGATCAGGGCATCTTTTGGAAAGCTGATGTCTTTCAGCATCTGCCTGGTAATGGCTGCTTGGTCATCGACTTCAAATTCGATAATTTCGGCGTTCGCCTTGCCGATGGAAACAAGCTCCAGCGAATGCGGCGCTTCTACTTTCTGCGGTCCGTTCAATTTCAATTTTTCTGCGAAGACCGATATGGTTGACCCTTGGATCAAAGCCGATGTTAAAACGACGAAGAATACGACATTAAAGATCAATTGGCTGTTTTCAAGCCCCATCGTCATCGGAAATGTTGCAAGAACGATCGGGACTGCCCCTTTTAATCCGGCCCATGATAAGAAGATTTTTTCGTTAAAATTAAAGCCCATTTTGATGGTCGACAGAAAAACGGCAACCGGCCGGGCGATAAAAATTAAAATCAGGGAAAGCAAGAAGCCCTTGAAAATAATATCGAAGGATAAAAATTGGGCAGGAAAAACCAATAATCCGAGAATGATAAACATCAAAATCTGCATCATCCAGGCAAAGCCTTCATTAAACCTGAAAATGGAATGTCGGTAAGTCAAATCTTGATTTCCGATGACAAGCGCGGCAATGTAGACGGCCAGTAAGCCGCTCGCCCCGATGACATCTGTAAGACTGTAGGTAAGAAGCGCAAAAGCAAGAGCGAAGATCGGATAAAGTCCGCTCGAATCCAAGTTGATTTTATTGATGGCAAAGCTGGCGAACCGCCCGAGTAAATATCCGAGCAAAAGTCCCATTCCCATCTGCCAGAAAAATGAAATAACAAGCATGAAATAAGATGAATGGTCAGCCGTCAGCAGCTGGATGAGCGATAAAGTCAAAAACATCGCCATCGGATCATTTGTACCCGACTCTGCTTCTAGAGTGGAGCTCAATCTGTCTCTAATATTCTGGCCTTTCAATACGGCGAAAATCGCGGCTGCGTCTGTAGAGCCGACAATCGCTCCGAATAAAAAGCCCTCCATCCAAGAAACATTAAAAATCAGCTTGGCGGCAACCGCAACCACGCAGGTGGTCAGCAAAACGCCAATCGTCGCGAGCGACAATGAAGGAACGGCGACCGCTTTGACCGAAGACCACTTTGTTTGCAAACCGCCTTCAAAAAGGATGACGACAAGTGCGATAATTCCAATCAGCTGGGCAAGCTCGGGATTATTAAAATAAATAATTCCGAGACCATCGCTCCCCATGATCATCCCGACAATCAAGAACAATACAAGGGCGGGCACTCCGAGCCTAGTCGAAAATTTCGTTGTCAGTACACCGATAATCAGCAATAAGGCCGCTAATAAAATAAACTGCTCCATATTAATGTGTTCCAACCATTTATCCTCCTCCCAATCTTAACCGATACTGGTGCTTTTCCCCGTCCTATTACCCGGACTTGCACCTTCATAAAACATATGTAACAATCGATGGTTCACGAATGCCGGTGTATAGAACCGTCCTTATCTGGTCATCCCTCACTCTTTCCGTGAAACCTTGTGCCTGCAACCGCAATAATACCGATAATGATAACGATCGGAATCCAAATCACAACAAACGGATGCTCAGGTTCAGCAAGTGCGGCAATGACAGCCCCCAGGCAATAGAGCACAATCGTCAAAGCGCGAAGCCATGCGTCCTTATGGATGACCTTTTGGTTGTTATTACTGAGGAATCGTTTTGTCACATCTTCGAAAAAGTTTGCCAGCGTCCCCGTTAGGACAGTAGTGGAAATCCCTGCAATGCCGAGCTTTCTGGCTGCCGTAGTCTGAAGCCCCATCGCAATGCTTAACAGCAAGATTAAAAGGTGCGGCGAACTTTCAAAGAAAGTCAGGCAGGCAAATAGAAGCAATACGGCTGCTTCCACAGCAAGTGCAATCGTGACGCCTGTCGGCCAGAACGATTTTTCCTGTTTTCCGACAATGGCTGCTGATATAATCACGCCGATGATAAATCCGAACAGTGCGATCAGCGAGTACACGGCGGTCGCATGAAGAGAATTGCCGATTGATAATCCTAACAGTACGATGTTCCCGGTCATATTAGCGGTAAATACGTGACCGATACTTAAGTACCCAATCACATCTACAATACCTGCTGTCAAACAGAGAAGCAAAAGCATGATGTTTCGATCACGAGCAGCATTCAATGTGATTCAATCCTTTCTTAGCTATTCTGCCCGGCAGAATGTTAAGTCATTCCATCCGGTATGTCATGAGCCTTTCCTAAGGGAAAACTCGTTTTGGGGGCTTTTTTTGTTGTAAGAAAAAGGAGGGTTCTTAACGAAAAAATGCGGGCAATCCGATCATTCACCTCAGCAAAACACTTTTTTGCTTGTCGAGTTACATCTGCAATTCAATTGTATCATAAGCATTAAAATTTTTTATAAATGAAGTTCTTAAAAACTTGTTTTTACGAATGGAAACACTTCTTACTGTTGAGGAAGCAAAAACAAATTTACATCCCCTCAGAAGGCGGAGTTTATTGGAAGATCCGTCTGTTTAACTCAATAAAAACGAACAAGCCGCTTTTTAACAGCGACTCTTCCCCATCCCTTAAAATCGGTTCTTTCTATTAAAATACTTGCAAAGTTCATGTTATACGCGGGAGGCCTGATTTACTTCATACGCCGCCCGTATTCCCGATTCAATCGCTCCCTGCATCCACCCATGAGTGAGGGAAGCGTGTTCCCCGGCGAAATACACCCTTCCTTCAGGCATCGGAATATAAGGATACAACTCTAATTCCTGCCCTGGTTCGAAAGCTGTAAATGCTCCGGCTGAAAAAGGATTTTGCGTCCAGCTGAAAGAAGCGCCTGATACAAACTCAGAATACACGATATCTCCATATATTTTCGCTAAATTTTTCAGCGTATAGCGGATCCGCTCTTCTTCAGGCTGACTGTCCCATATTAGCGCTTCATCAGCCCACGTATAGCTCGCTAAAATGACAGCATGCCCGTGTCCTCCTATGCTGCTAGGGTAGTATGAAAAGCGAATCGGCAAATCGGTAATCGATCTGCCGCCGCGCTGTCCGACTCTTTCCCAAAACCTGCTCTTAAATTCGATTCCTATTTTTGTCGCCGCAATATAGTTAAGCTCCCGAATCGCTCTCCGCTTTTGGTAGGAAAAGGATTCAAACGGCTCAAATGCCACAAATCGCAATGCTGAAAAAGGTATTGTTACGATCGCGAAGTCACCTGTCACCGCTGAATGTTCTGCCGACTGCTGGTGAATGCAATGGGCTGTTACACTGTTTTTAGTTTGAGACATTTTCATCAATTTTTGACGGAATAAAATATTCCCCTTTAATTGCGGAAGAAAAGCTTGCGTCAACAGGTCCATGCCGCCTGTAATCTCATAGAAGCGAGTCGGCGATGTAAAAAAAATCGATTCCCGCAATACTTCGACAAGGGACAATCCCATGTACGCTTCCATGTCCAAAAGCACACCAATCATATCGATGGAACCGCTTGAAAAATGAGTGTTGAGAAAAGATCCTAACGATTCGTTCCTGTATTGTTTTTCAACAATACGCCAATTTCTCGCCGGATCTTGGCTGATAAAATTGAGGATAGGCTGCAAAGCAGAAAGCATCAGCTGTTCTGCCGTTTTTCCCTGCTCATGGGGAGCAACAGGGAACCTTAAAACGCCCGGATTTTTTTCAAACTCATGAAGACGGGTTTTCACGCCGTTGACGTAAAGAATATCCATGGGGGTTCGGTTGATAAACACATTGACAGGCAGATTAAACTTCTTAATATATTCCATCGTTAAAGTATGGATATCGGGGATGCGCATCGGCCCGGCATTGAAATACAACCCTTCGCTAAAGGGCGCACGGGAAGTAAAAACACGCCCTCCCGCTCTGTCATTTGCTTCCACAATCGTCACTCTATGCCCGGCATTCTTTAATAAAGACGCTGCGATAAGTCCGGACAACCCGGCACCAACGATCATCATATGCTTAGGGTACTGTGCCGTTTGAAGACCATTCCTGATGATACGAAGCATGTCTTTTTCAGTTAATTGAAAATTCAATTTATTCAGCGCCCTTTTCGGTGGATTTATTGCATTATATTCCGTTTAAAGGACGCCAATCACCATTTTCATCCTCTCTGCACGAAGTCCTCATGATAGTCGGCTCTTCATCTGAGACTCGCATGAGGGTGAAGTTGGTTCAACTATTTTTAAAAATGTAAATCAATATCCTATACCAAATTTATAAAGTGACATAGGATAAACTATGTCTCTTTAGGGAGGTGAAACATATGAGCGGAGGTTACGGACACGGAAGCGGTTTTGCTTTAATTGTTGTTCTGTTCATTCTCTTAATCATCATCGGCGCCAGCTGGTTCGGCGGTGGATATGGAGGCTACTAAAAAGTTCGTTTTAAAAGTCAGCAATAACTTATGACCTTCTCCTTATTTTACATGTTCTCCTCCTGCTTACCGTTGTTGACTCCATCATGAAAGGCTCTTTTTTAAAAAAGAGCCTTTTTTTAATGCAATACAGATACCGAACCTCTCCTGCTGCTGAATGTTAATAGAAAATTAATGTTTTTTTCAAAAAGAGACATGATTTTCATTCTATTAATGCTATTATTTTTCCATCCTATTAATAAATAGGAAAATTAAGAGAGGGAGTGTTGTTATATGTTTAAAACTAAGTTCAAGAAAACAATTGGGATTGGACTCGTTGCCGCTGCCTGTTTGATTTCCGCGTCGACGGCAAGCGCTGCGTCGCAAAATGAAAGCGATGTTAAAGTGAAACTGGACGATCAGCAGCGGAATCAATATACGGTCAAATCTTTCCACTACTTAACCGTTGACGGAAAAAATGTGGATTCGCCGGCTCAAGCCAACGCCAAATCCGTCAGAGATGTCAAAGTAACCATGGTTCTGCCCAAGCAGAATAAGAACGGCGATTTGCTTGCGTATGGATTTACGAGCAAGGTTACTTTAGAAGCCTTTATCGCGAAAGACAAGCAGAGGCTTGAGAAGCAATTCAAACCTTCTGCCAGCGGTCCCTGCTGTACCGATTTCTATGAATATAAAAATAAAGGCGGGCAGTATATTTACTGGAGAGACGGATTTAAAAACTTGCCATCCAGCTGGAATGACAGAATTTCATCGTTAAGTACGGCGTCTCCTTCATCAAGCTATTCAACGACGCTGTGGGAGCATACTTCAACTCAAGGATACGGCAAAGGCGTTTTGTTTAGACATTCCGATTGGTACGGCAAAACTGCTAATATGGCTTCTGATTGGGACAATAAAGCTTCGGCCATCGATATCAAGTAACGGGAAATAGAAACATTTATTCAAAGATGAAGTGTCAAAAAAATAGAGAGCAAAGCTTAGGCCTGCTCTCTTTTACCCTGTCTGTTGCCAATTCCGCTTAGATCCGTCAAGCAAACAATAACGAACGCGCTTTCAAAAACTTGCGGACAATTTAGTGACCAACTTATCATATGATGCTGCACTCGAAGTCCTTCTACGGAGGAACTCATGCATAACATAAACATTCGAAAAGCTATTTCTGCCGATTTGCCATTTATCTTAACTATTTATAATCAGGGCATTGAAGATCGAATTGCGACTCTGGAGCAAGATTTAAAGGAAATGAGCGATATCGAAATATGGTTTCAGGAACATCAAGGGCGCTATTCTGTCCTTGTGGCCGAATCAAAAGGAGAAATTGTAGGCTGGGCTTCTTTGAACCCGTACTCCCACCGTTGTGCTTATCAAGGTGTTGCCGACCTTTCTGTCTATGTTGATCGTGCATGCCGCGGAAAAGGAATAGGCGGCCTCCTTCTTCAAGCTCTAGAAAAAACAGCTAAAGAGAATAGTTTTTATAAAATCGTCCTCTTTACATTTCCCTTTAACGAACTTGGGCAAAACCTATACAATAAAATGGGCTACAGGCAAGTTGGCATCTTTAAAAATCAAGGAATTTTAGATGGACGTTTTATCGATGTAATGGCAATGGAAAAATTGCTATAGATAAAAAACCCCTTGATTGCTCAAGGGGTTTTTGCGCCAAGGTGCGGCTGGATAAAGAAGCTGCACAGATCTCATTGGCACCGTTTAACCTCTTCTATTTGCGTTTGACTTGAAAAAGAGATAAAATGATTTTCAAATCGTAATAATTACGTTTTGTTGTAGTATTGAAATAACCAAAGGCGCAAAAGAAGGCTGAAATATATGGAGCTTTTCGAAAGGAGTGAAATACTGCGGATGTTGCCGGGGCCGTCTCCCCGTTATGAGTATCACCTTTCGGACAGTGATCGACCGGGGCGCCTCTATATTCATTCTCAGTTCTTTATCATTTTATCGCTTACAAATCGGAATAATTCTGTTTTATTTGGAGGGAAGATACATATGGCGACATGGGATTTAAGTAATATGAAACATCATATTTTTATCTGCAACGGCAGCAGCTGCAATCGGGCCGGAGCTGAGGAACTGACTCAAGTGATTCGGCAAGAAATCTCGGACCGGGAGCTTGATGATTTCATTCATACAACGCGCACGCGGTGTAATGGAAGGTGTCAAGATAAGTGCGTGGCCATCCATTACCCGAGAGGAACTTGGTATAGAGATTTAAAACCTGAGGATGTCCCCCTCCTGATTGACTCGCTTTGTACCAATGAAGATTATAAAGAAAAAGCAAGCCATTTGTATGACGGCCAACGCTTCGAACGTTCATCCGGCGTCATCTCCGGAGTTCCAAAAGAAAAAGTAATCAAAGTATCGAAAAAATTTTAAATGGAGTCGAATGATCATGCCTATAACTAAAAAGAAAATTCCTGTCGCTATTCTCACTGGGTACTTAGGCGCCGGGAAAACCACACTTTTAAATCGAATACTTACAGAAAAGCACAATCAAAAGATCGCGGTTATTGTCAATGAGTACGGAGAAGTCGGGATAGACAACCAGCTTGTCGTTGATTCTGAAGAAGAAATTTTGGAAATGAACAACGGCTGTATCTGTTGCACGGTCCGCGGAGATTTGATTCGCATTCTGAGAACGCTTGTATTCTCAATGGATCAAGGGAAAGTTGCATTTGATCGCGTTTTAATCGAAACAACGGGACTGGCTGATCCTGCCCCCGTTGCCCAGACGTTTTTCATGGATGAACTGCTATCCGAAATATTTGAAGTTGACAGCATCGTCACGGTAGTAGACAGCAAGCATGTCACCAGACATCTGGATGATCAGGATGAAGCGCAAGAGCAAATCGCATTTGCTGACGTCATCATCCTCAATAAAACAGATTTAGTATCGAATAACGAGCTGAAATCCTTGGAGCAAAGACTTGTCAACATTAATCCTACGGCTAAGAGGCTGTATGCCAGAGATTGCAAGGTCAATTTAAGAGATATACTGGGGATCAATACGTTCGACGTCAATCGAAAAATTGAAATCGATCCTCATTTTCTAGAAGATCATCATCACCACCATCACGATGATAAAGTGTCTTCTATCGCTTTTCGGGAAGAGAAGCCTCTTGATTTGGCAAAGGTGGATCATTGGATGAGTTATCTCGTACGGGAAAAAGGAGAAGATTTATTGCGTTATAAAGGGATCCTTTATATTAAAGGCGAAGAATATCGAATCGTATTCCAAGGGCTTCATATGCTGTTTTCAGGACGTCCGGACCGGAAGTGGAACGAAAACGAGAAAAAACAAAGCGAACTTGTTTTCATCGGAAAGGACTTGGACAAAGAGGAACTGGAGCGGCAATTTAAAAATTGCATCGCAAAGTAACTCTTTCTCGCTTTGTTGGCTCTCTCTTTGCTTAACAGAAAGACCCGAGATTTGATTTTGCGAGTCTATTTCAAGGGCAAAATCAGTTTTTAAGCAGGTTATTTGCCTGCTTTTCTTTTTGTTCTTATAAGGACTTCCCTGCGTCCCCTGACTATCGCGCGCAATCCTGCATAGACTCCAGCCTCCAGCCGTTCCTCCTGTGAAGCTGACGACCTTCATCATCATTCGATACATCCGAGTTCACACTTGATAAGGGAAAGGTGCGTCTCCCATTCTGGCCAATAAAAAAGCGGCCACCAATCAGCTGCACAACATCCATATGCAAAAGGTCAGTGTCCGCAGGCTCTCCTTCTTGGACTCGATATTCACGTTCGTTTTTCTTGTCTCTATCGTATGACAAAGTGGAATAGAAAAAGTCCCCCATTTTATCCCCCTTTTTGTCGGATTTGAATATGAAAAAACCTTGATAGGCAGTTGCCAATCAAGGTGTTTAAATAGTTCTCTTAGTTATTCTTTTTAATGTTATCAAGACTACATTTTCCAATATGGATCTCGTATTGTTGTTCTTCAAAAAATATTTTTGCAATCATTCCTGTAGATTTATCAGCAATTAGGAAATTATCAGGTTCTGACATTTCCCAAAGCTCATGAATTGCTTTAGAATAGTCTAAAACTCGAACATTTGCCCACACTGGTTGTAAACATTTGGGAACAACGATAAACCACTCTTTTTTTTGTTTAAGGAAACTTAGGGAATTTTCTATCCATAAAATATTGTTTTCTTTAGAATCCCCAATTAATTTATAATAAGTTGGTTTGGAATCTATTCTTCGAAATTGTTTTAGTAATGGCTCGAACAAGTCTATCCAAGGAGAATCAAACTCTTCAAAATCTAATAGTTCTAAGCAAGTAAATTCCTTCATCGATTTCCTTGCATTCATTATCGCTTTTTTTGTTTAATAATTTCATTACGAGACGACATAACTTCCTCACCTTTTATTTATAGTATATATGGTGGTCTCCATTAGGACCGTATATATTAGTATATCTCTCTTTCTTAAAGTCATAGTTGAATTGATTTGCCTCTTTGTCAGGCTTACCTGCATGTGCGTGTAATCTGTTATCGTTAGTATGGGTAACAACCACTCTTAATCCTTCAGGAGTTTCGTACTCATAGTAACGTCCATGATGGGTTGGATTTGAACTATATTTATAGTTTTTATAGTCTACACCCTTCTTAGTTATATCATCGCCAACCTGCCATTGACGTGTAGGTTGTTGCCAGCTAAGTCTTTTGCCTGATTGAGAGCTTGTTTTCTATTAATTTTAGGCGTAGCATTAGCACTTCTCTCGGCATTCGAAACCCTTTTCGCCGTCTTCGCACCTTTAGTGGCTTTGAAAGCATATTTCCCTACCTTGACTACTTTAGTAGCGGGTATGACAGAAACACCGGACAGGATACGGTCAGTGACGGTTAGTTTTTCACCAGTCACAGGGTCAACACCTGTTATCGCTCTATAACCATCATAACCACCGGACAATTCCCCAACTGTGTCTTTAGCCCAATCAAGAGCTTTTTCAATGTTGCTTTTCTTCACTCTGCTTTCCGGTATGCGACTGACAAGTTCGTATTTCACTTCACCGCCGGATATGTATTTTCGGACAATTTGACCGTTTGAATAAAGCATGTACGAACCGCCGATGAAGTCCTTGCCTGTACCGATTTCATCGGTGACATCGACAGAACCGAGCTTTTTGTATCCCTTCATATCATGCAGTGAATCAAATCATTACAGTACCTCGGACAAAAAAATTTTCTAATCACTGCTATGAATAATCTGATGATTTCTAAATGAAAATGATGACTGTTGGCAGCGTTGGACAACAATCCTCCAACAATTTTCCACTCGATTACGGGGGTTAATTTTTCGTCATTGAATGTTTCGCGCTTTAATCATTCACATTGCTTTTGATTAACCATTCTACTTCTGTTAATTGTTGATTTTGAACATCTTTTGTGTGTTTTTTCGTGAAATGGGCTTTAACAGCTTCTTCGTTTTCCCAAATCTCCCAGAGCATTATTTTGCGCTCCGACGGTTCAAGCGGATAAGCATGGAATTGAATACACCCTTCTTCTTTGTTCGTTTTTTCCTCAAGTGTTTTGAATTCCTTCATTATTTCATTAAGGTCTTTATCGCTGATGATGTTTAAGCATGCCGTTATGTAATGCATCAAAATTCCCCCTCTTCAAGTCATTTCGTGGCTTTTCATTATAACATTTTCTAGAAAAATGAAAACAGCTGCGAAATCTGACTAATGGTTGCCTATGAGACCTGATCTCAAAGAGAAGCCCTCTTTTGGTTATCCAAATTTTCTTAGAATTATAGCTTACAATCATCCATAAAACAGAATACCCGGACGATATACGTGCCGCTTCCTAATTGTCTTCTTACAGACGGCAAGATTTAAAGCAGGCCGTCTAGTGTTAATGCGGTCAAAATGTGGTCAATAAAATCAAAATCGCCCACAGCCATTGATATACCAAAGGTTGTGAGCGATTAAAAATTACATTACCCGCTTAAACATCTTCTCCATCTCATAGGTGGAGTAGTGGATGATGATCGGCCGGCCGTGCGGGCATGTGAAAGGGTCGGATGTTCTGCGCAGCTCATCGAGCAGGGCGGTGATTTCGTCGTCCCGCAGGTGATGATTGGCTTTGATGGAGCCTTTGCAGCTCATCATGATTGCGGCTTCTTCGCGCAGTTTTTTGATGTCGATCGTGCGGTCATCAAGGACCTGCTGAATGATGTCTTCAATGATCGTCGTTTCTTCCCCTTTCGGAAACCATGTCGGGTGGCATCGGACGATATAGCTGCCGGCGCCGAACGATTCGAGAAAGACGCCGACTTTGGCTAAATCGTCCAAGTGCTGGTCGATCGTCAGCGCTTCATTTTTTGAATAATGGAATGTCAGCGGCACAAGCAGGTCCTGGACTTCCGATTCGACTTCCCCGACTTTTTCACGGAAATATTCGTATTTGATCCGCTCCTGTGCGGCGTGCTGATCGATGATGTACAGCCCGTTTTCATTTTGGGCAAGTATGTAGGTGCCGTGCATTTGGCCGATCGGATACATGATCGGCACCCTTTCTTTTGGCGTCTCTTCGTCCTGGACGTTCTCTCCTGCCTGTTCCGGTTCTGCTTGTACGGCCGGCGCGGCTTCAGGCGTATACTCTTCAGCTCCGGGCCATTCAGGCTCGGTGTCCTGCATTACGTTTTCTTCGCGCTCTACGGGAGCGGAAGGCGGCGGGTCTTTGACAAGCGAGCTTAATTTCATCGCCGAAAACGAAGGCTCCGGCTTATACTCTCTTTCAACATCAGAATCAGAAAGAGGTGCCGGTTCTCGTACCTGGTCGAAATCAAGCTTTTGCTGCTCTGGTTTATTGATCAGAGGTGCGGTTTTTTTCGGGACCTGCACGCTTGGAATGAGCTGCTGCTGTTTAAAGACGTCTTTGATGGCGTCGCGAATCAGCTCGTGAAGCTCCGTCTCTTTGCTCAGCCTGACCTCCAGCTTTGACGGGTGCACGTTGACGTCCACAAGGAGCGGGTCCATGTTGATTTCAATGAACGTGATCGGATGGCGGCCGATCGGAAGAAGCGTATGGTAGCCCTCGTGGATCGCTTTTACGAGCGGGAAGTTTTTAATGTATCTGCCGTTGACGACAGATGACATGTAATTTCGCGAGGCGCGCGTAATTTCAGGAAGAGCGATATAGCCCTTCACTTCAAAGTCAAGAGATCTCGCTTCAAGCGGGAGCATTTTTTTGGCAACCGCCGTGCCGTAAATCGCCGCAAGCACGTGGCGGACATCGCCGTTTCCGTTTGTCTGCAGAAGCGTTTTCCCTTGATGACGCAGCCTGATCGAAACTTCCGGATGGGCAAGGGCGATTCTGTTGACCACATCTGTGATGTTGCCAAGCTCGGTATGAATCGTTTTCATGTATTTCAGCCTTGCCGGCGTATTGAAAAACAGGTTGGTAACCGTAATTTCGGTTCCTCTGCGGCTTGGCGCTTTTTGCTCGGAAATGATTCTTCCCCCCTGCAGCGTCAAATGGGTGCCTGCCCCTTCTCCGGTGCTCGTTTTAATGCTTAAGTGTGAGACAGACGCGATACTTGGCAAAGCTTCTCCGCGAAATCCGAGCGTTCTGACGCGAAACAGGTCGTTTTCGTCTTTGATTTTGCTTGTGGCATGACGCAAAAAAGCCGTTCTGCAGTCTTCTGCGTCCATCCCTTCGCCGTCGTCAAGCACTTTAATCGAGGCGAGACCCGCTTCTTCAACATCGATTTCAATCACGGAGCTGTTCGCATCGATTGCATTTTCGACAAGCTCTTTGACGACCGACGCCGGCCTTTCCACTACTTCACCCGCCGCGATTTTATTCGATAAATCGTCAGGCAGCTGAACAATTTTTGCCAAGTTGGCTCACCTCTTTGTTACTTTAATTTTTTTTGCAGCCTGTACAGTTCATTCATGACTTGTATAGGCGTCATATCGAGCAGATCCATCGCTTTAAATTCGGCTAAAACAGCCTGCTCTTTTTTGGAGAGCTTCGTCTCTTTTTCTATTGGCTTGTCCGTCTCAAAAAATGACAGCTGGGCCGGTTGATCTGCAACAGTCGCCGCGGCTTCTTCCGCCGCCTCTTTTACCATATTCGGTGCCGTTGATGGAGCGGCTTCTTTTGCGCCGGATTCAAGTTCTTTCAGGATCGTTTTCGCCCTGCTGATCAAACCGTCGGGCAATTCAGCCAGCTGCGCGACATGGATACCGTAGCTTTTATCTGCTGCTCCTTCTTTTATCTGGTGAAGGAAAACGACCTTTCCTTCGTATTCTTCCGCACGAACGTGGACATTCTTCAAATCGTCCAGCTTTTCTTCAAGGGACGTCAGCTCGTGGTAGTGAGTGGAAAATAAAGTCTTCGCGCCGATGTGCTCGTGAACGTACTCGATGATCGCTTGTGCAAGCGCCATTCCGTCGTAAGTGGACGTACCCCGGCCGATTTCGTCAAATAAAATCAAGCTGTTTTTCGTCGCATGGACGATCGCGTTTTTGGCTTCAAGCATTTCCACCATAAACGTGCTCTGTCCGGATATAAGATCATCCGCTGCGCCAATTCTCGTAAAGATCTGATCAAAGATCGGCAGCACCGCTTTTTTCGCAGGAACAAAGCAGCCGATCTGCGCCAAAATGGAGATCAGCGCCATCTGTCTCATATACGTGCTTTTCCCGGACATATTCGGCCCGGTGATTAAAAGCATCTGCCTGCCTTTGCCCATTTCACAGCTGTTCGGAACGTAAGACTGGCTGTCCATCACCTTTTCTACGACCGGATGCCGTCCGTCGATCACCTGAACGACATCATCGGAAAACTCCGGCTTAACATAGTGCCGGTTTTCGCTGATCGTCGCAAAACATTGGAGCACATCAAGCTCGCTCATCATTTTTGCCAGCTGCTGCAAGCGCGGGATATATTCCTTCACCTTGCTGCGAAGCTCGGAAAACAGCTCATACTCCAGCTCGCAAATATTGTTTTCCGCTTCGAGAATCAGGGCTTCTTTTTCTTTCAGCTCCGGCGTGATGTAGCGTTCTGCATTGGTCAGCGTCTGCTTCCGTTCATAGCGGCCTTCTTCAAGCAGATGGATGTTCGCTTTCGTCACTTCAATATAATAGCCGAACACCTTGTTAAAGCCGACTTTTAAAGAGCGGATTCCCGTGTACTCGCGTTCCTGCTGCTCAAGCCTTGCGATCCAGTCTTTTCCGTTCTTGCTTGCGTCCCTGTATTCATCCAGTTTCGCGTGGTAGCCGTCTTTGATTAAGTTCCCCTCTTTTAATGAAAGAGGCGGATTCTCGTATAGCGCGTCTTCCAAAAGATTCAAAAGATCGCCGCACGGATCGATTTTCTCGGCGCGCGCTTTTGCTTTCGGATGGTCGAGGGAGCCGACAAGCTGTTTGATGGCCGGGACTTGTTTCAGCGATTCCTTCAGCTGGATCAAATCTCTGGCGTTGACGTTGCCGTATGCGACCCTTCCGGCGAGCCGCTCGAGGTCGTATACTTCCTTCAGCCGTTCGCGCAAATCTTCCCGCTCAAACAGATGGGCGATCAGCGTTTCAACGATTTCCTGGCGCTCTTCGATCTGTCCCTTTCTGATCAGCGGCCTGTCGATCCATTGCTTTAACAGCCGCCCTCCCATGGCCGTTTTCGTTTCATCCAAAAGCCAAAGAAGCGAGCCTTTTTTGTTTTTCGAACGGATCGTTTCCGTCAGTTCAAGATTGCGTTTCGAGTACAAATCGATTTTCATCGCTTCTTCGAGCTCGTAGGCCTGAACGTTTTGAAGGTGGTCGAGGCTTCTTTTCTGCGTCCGCTTCAAGTAGACGTAAAGCCTCATAAACGTATCGACAAGCTCTTTGGACCCCAGTCCGTTCACAATGCCAGGCACTTCATCCGCTTGTTCATCCTCGAAAGAGATCGTGGCGCCGCAGCGCTCTTTCAGCATTGCGACGTCTTTCTCGTCAAGGTTGCGGCTGACGACGATTTCCCTTGCTCCGACAGAGTAAATCTCGGAAACGACATCATCAAGCCTTTCGATAGCCGTTACTAAATTCTCGCCCGTCGTCAAATCAGAAAAAGCGAGCCCGTATGTATGCTGAAATTTACTGACAGAGGCGATAAAGTTGTTTTCATTTTCATGAATCCCTTTGCCGTCCATCACGGTGCCGGGTGTGATCAGCTGCACGACTTCCCTTTTGACGACTCCTTTGGCCGATTTAGGGTCCTCCACCTGTTCACAGATCGCGACTTTATAGCCTTTTTTAATGAGCTGTTCGATATACGAAGAGCAGGAATGATAAGGAACCCCGCACATCGGGATTCTTTCGCTTGATCCTCCGTCCCTGCTCGTCAGCGTGATTTCGAGCTCCTGAGACGCCTTTTTTGCATCTTCAAAAAACATCTCATAAAAGTCGCCAAGACGAAAAAATAAAAAGGCATCCTGATACTCTGCCTTAATCTTTAAATATTGCTGTATCATAGGCGTGTAGCCTGCCATATTTAATCCCTCACTATGTATAAACGTTTCTATTGATTCCAACACTCATTATACCATAAAGATTCGTGCTGAAAAAAAAGAAACTAGGGCGGTGTTTCCCTAGCTTCCTTTTATTCTTCTGGATCTCCAACCAAAAACTCGGGATTGATATCCTCAAGTTCTTCATCAAGCTCTTCTTCCCACGCTTCTTCTTCATCGCTTTCCGTCCAATCAGAATTGACCTCTACGACGACCTTCGTCTCGCCGACGACCTCTGCTAAAAATTCTCTTTCCGCCTGTACAACCACTTTGTTTCCGTTCGGAGAAATGGTCACTTCAAGGCAGTTCGGCTGCTGAAGCACTTTCGCAATGACTTCGTGTTCATCATCTAAGTAATTTTTGTCGCGATACCGGAGCTTAATGACATCAACATAGGAAACGCGTTCTGTCACAACTTCGGTTTTGGTGTTGTCCGCATATGAATACCAGACGTTGATATCATATGTCCCTTCAATTTCCACGGTTTTTCCGATTTTTTCAGCGTCATACTTATGATTGATAATCCAACCGCCTAAAATACTGGTTGGCTTTTGCGAAGGGGAGATTGTATGAGTGGACTGGGTGAATTTCCGGCCTTTCGCGACCACCGCTTTAGTGATAATTTCCCTGTATTCAGACATTCGGTCATGCCTCCTTGTTTTTCCTCGTATTATCCTATGCTGGGCATTCGTCTAATGTGCGTTCCTTGAGAAATCAAAATAAATTCCCATATAATGAATCTGTTTAAGTGTATGCAGGTAAAAGGATAAACTTGACTTAAATCAGAAAAGAAAAAGACAGCCGAAAAACGAATCTTTTCAATAAGCCGTCGCGGCGGGAAATTGAATTCAAAAAAAACGGCGCCTTAAAAGGCGCCGCCAAATTATAGAGAACAGCTCGGTGATGAATTTTTCACTTTTGAACCGGTCTCGCCTTTCAGCAGGTCTCCCCCGGTCGATGTGATGATCTCGTTTGTCACTTGGTTTGATATTGTATGCGCGACAAGCTGAAGAAGGTCGTTGACTTCCATTTGGGAGTCTCTGAACTCTTGAATGATCGGAATCTCGTCAAGCTCTTCCTGAAGCGCGTCAATCTTTGCTTCCGTTTGTTTAAGCGCTTCGTGCTTTTCGTAATGTTTAAAGTTGACGGCTTGCTTTTGCAGGGCTTTGATTTGGTTGATTATGCCCGTTATTTTGGCATTCTCATTAATCTGTGCCTCCGCTTTTTTGAAAAAGTCGACTTCTTCCGTTTCTGCAATCATTTTTGCGAGCTCCCGCGCTTTTGCAACAATCTCTTTTTTCGTATAAAGCGTCACTTTACTTCACCTCGATTGCTTCTCCTACCATTTCCCCGTCAAGCGACCAAGTTTTCGCCTGGTGGATTTTCACGTTGACAAGCTGGCCGATCGCTTCTTTTGGTCCTTTGAAGTTGACAAGCTTGTTTTTCCGTGTATAGCCGGCAAGGATATCAGGGTTGTTTTTACTTTCACCCTCTACTAACACTTCGACAACCTGCCCCTCATATTCCTTCATTTTCTTCGCGGAAATTTCGTTGACCACTTCATTTAACCGCTGAAGCCGTTCTTTTTTCACGCGCATCGGAACATTGTCTTTCATTTTGGCAGCAGGCGTTCCTTCGCGAGGCGAGTAGATGAACGTATAGGCGCTGTCAAATTCAACCTCTCTGTATAAAGAGAGCGTTTCTTCAAATTGCTCGTCTGTTTCGTTCGGGAAGCCGACGATAATGTCCGTTGTTAAGGATGCGTTCGGCATCGCTTTTTTAATTTTGGCGACAAGCTCAAGATAGCGCTCCCGGTCGTATTTGCGCGCCATCAGTTTCAAGACATCCGAGCTTCCGGACTGGACAGGCAGATGGATGTGGTCCAGAAGGTTTCCGCCTTTTGCGAGCACCTCGATCAGATGGTCGTCAAAATCGCGCGGATGGCTTGTCGTGAAGCGGATTCGCGGAATGTCGATTTTGCGGAGTTCATCCATCAAGTGGCCGAGTCCGTATTCCATATCCTCAAAATCTTTGCCGTAGGCGTTGACGTTCTGTCCGAGAAGCGTGATTTCTTTGTAGCCTTCAGCCGCAAGCCTTCTCACTTCCTGGATGATGTCTTCAGGACGTCTGCTTCGTTCTTTTCCTCTTGTGTACGGCACGATGCAGTACGTACAGAACTTGTCGCAGCCGTACATGATGTTGACCCAGCCTTTAATTTTGCCGGTGCGGACTTTCGGAAGGTTTTCAATGACATCGCCTTCTTTAGACCACACTTCGATGACCATTTCTTTTGACAGATAAGCCTCTGACAAAAGTTCGGGCAAGCGGTGGATATTGTGTGTACCGAAAATCAGGTCGACGAACGGATGTTTCTTTAAAATCCGGTTGACGACTGATTCTTCCTGGGACATACATCCGCAGACTCCGAGGATCAAATCCGGATTGTCTTTTTTCAAAGCTTTTAAATGGCCGATTTCGCCAAACACTTTGTTTTCCGCGTTTTCCCGGATCGCACACGTGTTGAGCAAAATGACGTTTGCATCTTCCGTCGAGTCGGTCGGTTCATAGCCGAGCGCCATGAAAATCCCTGCCATCACTTCGGTATCGTGCTCATTCATCTGGCAGCCGTACGTGCGGATGTAAAACTTCCGTCCTTCGCCCATGCCTCTGAACTGCTCTGAGATTTTAAAATCGTTATGGTATTTAACCTCTTCTTTGCCGCGTTTTTTCGCATCTTTTAATGAAGGCGGAACATAAACAGCTTCGAAGTACTTGCTGTAATCCTTCTCGGATTTTTTGTCCGATGGATTGACCTGTCCGCTTTCAATGCGCTGTTTCTCATTCATGTTTTTGATCTCCTTTCAAACAAAGCTCCACTCTTCAGTATAAAGGTTCTCGGTTGTCAGCACAACCCAGAACCCATCATTGTACACTAACTGAAAATGATTATCAATGGTTATTTGCTTTGTTCAAAAAGAAATCGATGAGTTTAAAGCAGACCCGCTTTTTTAGCGCCGGTTTGAATGATTTCAAGCGCTTTATCGAGCTCTTCTTTCGAATGCTGGGCGGTCATGATCGTTCTGATCCGCGCTTTGCCTTTCGGGACGGTCGGAAATACAATGGCCTGGGCAAATAAACCGAGCTCAAAAAGCGTGTTTGAGAAGCGGCATGCCGCAGCTTCATCACCGATCAAAATCGGCGTAATCGGCGTTTCGCTCTTAATCAGCGGAAGGCCGATTTTTTCAAGCTCTTTTTTGAAGTACGCGGTATTGTCCCAAAGCTTTTTAATCAATGAAGGTTCCTCCATCAGCACATTGACCGCTTCAATGCATGCCGCAGTGACGGCCGGCGGATGGGAAGTACTGAAGAGAAACGGTCTTCCTTTATGCTTTAAGTAGTCGATCAGCACCTTGGATCCGGCCGCATAGCCTCCTAATACGCCGATCGCCTTGCTGAGTGTGCCGACTTGAATGTGAACCTTCCCGTCCAGCCCGAAATGGTGAACCGTTCCGCGCCCGTTTTCGCCGAGAACGCCGGACGCGTGCGCGTCGTCGACCATGACAAATGCGTCATACTGTTCAGCGAGCCGGACGATTTCGGGCAGCGGCGCGATGTCTCCGTCCATCGAAAACACGCCGTCTGTAACGATAAGGCGCATTCTGTAGTTCATCGACTTTTTCAAAATCTTTTCTAAATCTTCCATGTCCGCATGCTGATATACTTTTTTGCCCGCTTTGGTGAGTCTGATGCCGTCAATGATGGAAGCATGGTTTAATTCGTCTGAGATAACAAGATCATCTTTGGTGAGAATGCTTGAAAGAATGCCTTGATTTGCGGTAAATCCGGACTGGAATACGAGTGCCGCTTCAGTGTTTTTAAATGAAGCAAGCTTCTTTTCGAGCTCATCATGCATGGTGAATGTTCCGGCTATTGTACGGACCGATCCGGTTCCAGCTCCGTACCGTTTGACCGCCTCTTCGGCCGCTTTTTGGAGGCGCGGATGAGACGTCAGCCCGAGATAGTTATTGGATGAAAGCTGTATAATGTCTTTTCCTTTCATTTTGACGGTTGATCCTTGCATTGATTCGATGATCGGCAGCTCTTGAAAAGTTCCGTTTTCTTTCATTGTATTAAGCTCGGAAGCTAAAAAATTGAATTCTTTCATATTAATCTCTCCTTTCTACGGTATCAGTACGACTTTGCCGCATTGCCCTTTTCTCATCAGTTCAAAGCCTTTTTCAAACTCTTCCATCGGGAAACGGTGAGTGATGACAGGCTTGATTTGAATCGTGCCGGATTGGAGGAGACCGCTGACCTGTCTCCACGTTTCAAACATTTTGCGGCCGGTAATTCCTTGGACCGTCAATCCTTTAAAGACGATATCATTTGTCATGTCGATGCATACGGGATGCTCAGGCAAGCTTAAGACATGAACCCGTCCTCCGTTTGCCGCCATTTTTAAACTTTGGCGGATTGCCGTCGGATGGCCTGACATTTCGCAAACCAAGTCCGCCCCTTCACCATTTGTTAAAGCGCTTACATTTTTGAGCGGATCTTCTTTTTCAACGGAGATGATATCGGTTGCCCCCATTTGCAATGCAAGGTCGAGCCTGTATTCATTTTTATCGATGGCGATCACCTGCGCCGCCCCAGACGCTTTTGCAACTGCCACGGCCATCAGTCCGATCGGTCCGCAGCCGACGACAGCGACTTTCACTCCAGCCGTCATTCCCGTCAGAACCGTATGCACGGCATTTCCGAGCGGTTCTTGAATAGAAGCGAGATCCTCAGGCATGCCGGCCGGGTTTTTCCAAATGTTTGCGGCGGGCATTTTGACATATTCAGCAAAACAGCCGTCTGTATCGACACCGAGAATCAGCGTTTTTTTGCAGACATGCTCTTTTCCGGTCAAACACGGCAGGCACTTTCCGCAAACGATGTGCGTTTCTGCCGAAACATACTCCCCTTCTTTTACCGTAGTCACATTTTCCCCCACTTGAACAACTTCGCCGGAAAATTCGTGGCCGAACACATAAGGCGGTTTAACCCTGCTTTTCGCCCATTCATCCCAATTATAAATATGGACATCGGTTCCGCAAATCGATGCGGCTTTGACTTTGATCAGGACCTCGTGTTTGTCGATCTTCGGAATCGGGACGAGCTCGAAGCTGGCGCCCGGCTCCCCCGGCTTCTTGATAAGCGCTTTCATATTTCCGTCCAAGATGAACAGACCCCCTTTGTAAAATCGCTTTACAAAAGGATTGTAGCACGATAATCAGTCTTGGTAAACACCAGTGTCCTTCTGGAGAAAACAGATGAACACCCTCTGAAAAATGTATGATATTTTTTTAAAATGGGATGCGGCTGATGAAATTTTGAAAGAGAAATCCGTCGACTTGACTTGGTGTATATGAGCGCTGCAGCGCTTCGATCAGATTCCCGTAATCTTTGTGGGCTTCAAGATTCGGAATGACACGGTCGATGCCGTCAAAATCAGACCCGAATCCGATATGCCGCTCGCCTCCTAAAGAGCAGACATGGTCAATATGCGAGAGGATATCTTTGATCACAGGCGTTTTTCCGTTTCTCACGAATTCAGGGACAAATGTCAAGCCGATGACGCCGTTCTTATCAATAAGCGCTTTGATTTGATCGTCTTTTAAATTTCTCGGATGAGGGCAAAGGCTGCGGGCATTCGAATGAGAGGCGATCGGATACGCCGCCGTTTCAATCGCACCCCAAAAGCTTTTTTCGGATAAATGGGAGAGATCTGTCCATGCCCGGTTTTTGTTCGCCTTGCGAATCAGTCTTTCCCCGTAAGAAGTCAAGCCGGCGTTTCTTTCTTCTAAAGCGCCGTCTGCGAACGTATTGGCCCAGTTCCATGTCAGGCCGAAACTTCTGACTCCGAGCTGAAAAAAGATGTCAAACAGCCTTAAGTTTTTTGCGATCGGCTCACAGCCTTCCATCGTTAAAATGATGCCGGTTTCATCGCTTTTGAGCTTGTCGATATCGGCTTTATTTTTGATCAGTTTGATCCGCTTGTACTTTGCAATTTTTTCGTGAAACAGCTGGATCTGCATAAGCGCCATTTCAAGCCTTATTGTGTCTGGCACGGTTTCAGGCAGAAAAATCGCCAGACACTGCACTTTCGCCTTTCCGTTTAAAAGCGCTTGGACCGGCGTTTGAAGCGACGGGTCGCTGTATTCATTGAGCTTCGGATTTTTCCAGAGCTTCAGCAGCAAATCAGAGTGGGCATCAAAAATCTTCATGTTGATCCTCTCCCGGCTGATTTTTCAAAAACGGACAAACCAAAAACAACCCGCTTACGTAAAAGTAAGCAGGTTGAAGCATTTGAAAAAGAGTGATCTTTCTATCAGCGAGGCTCTACGATTAGCTTAATCGCTGTTCGTTCTTCACCGTCAATTTGAATGTCCGTAAACGCCGGAATGCAAATCAGATCGACTCCGCTCGGCGCTACAAATCCCCGTGCAATCGCTACCGCTTTAACAGCCTGATTTAATGCCCCAGCTCCGATTGCTTGAATTTCTGCAGCCCCTCGTTCCCTCAAGACTCCTGCGAGCGCACCTGCGACCGAGTTTGGATTTGATTTTGCTGAAACCTTTAATATTTCCATTCCTGCTCCCCCTTAAGTTTACAATGGATAAGTGAGTGTTCATTAGAACAATCATTATTAGATGTTGCTATTTTCAAAGCCATCCCCTTTTAATTGCTTTTCAAAAATAGCAGGGTACCTTCCATTTTTACTATATTCACGATAGGACCGGGATATTCCTGCTTTCCTTTTAATATTTTTCTAAAATGATTTTCTGTTTAGTTATTCAAAAAACATGTGGTCGTCATTAATTAATATCCGGTCAATTTTAACGGCTTTCTTGCTCTGTTCGTCGATGTCGATGACAACTCCGCTCAGAGTTGTGCGGCCTTCGGCAATCTCAAAACGGACGGGCAGGCTCGTTTTAAAACGCTTGATAATCGTCTCGCGGTCGACGCCGAGAATACCGTCGTAAGGCCCAGTCATCCCCACGTCTGTTATATATGCCGTGCCTTTCGGAAGAATGCGGTTGTCCGCTGTCTGAACATGCGTGTGCGTTCCGACAACCGCTGAAACGCGGCCGTCCGTATACCAGCCGATCGCCTGCTTTTCGCTTGTCGCTTCGGCATGAAAATCGATAAAGATGAACGGCGTTCTTTTTGACGCTTCTTCTATTAATTCATCAGCTTTTCGAAATGGGCAATCGATCGCAGGCAGAAAAGTGCGGCCTTGCAAATTGATCACAGCCAGTTCCTTCGAACCGTTTGTTTTTATGTATGTGATGCCTTTTCCAGGCGTGCCTTCGGGAAAATTGGCGGGTCTGACGATCTGCGGCGCATCATCAATAAAATCAAATATTTCCCTTTTATCCCATGTGTGGTTTCCCATCGTGAGAACGTCGGCTCCAGCTTGAATGAGCTGGTGATATATTTTTTCGGTAATGCCTTTTCCGTGTGCGGCGTTTTCTCCGTTGACGATGACGGCATTCGGTTTATATTTGAGCTTCAGCTTCGGCAAATAGGTTTTGATCATGTCTCTGCCGGGCGAACCGACGACATCTCCAATAAATAAAATTCTCATAATTTGACCCTTTCTTTTTTTAAATAGGTTTTAATTATAGTGTTACACAAGGAAACAAAAAAATAAAGTGGCGCATTCGCACCACTTTATTTTGCGTATTCAACGGCTCTCGTTTCCCTGATTACGGTTACCTTGATGTGTCCAGGGTAGTCAAGCTCGTCCTCAATTCGTTTTCGAATATCACGCGCCAAACGATGGGCTTCAAGATCATTGATTGAGTCAGGTTTGACCATGATCCGCACCTCTCGTCCCGCTTGTATCGCGAATGATTTTTCAACACCTTCGTATGATTCGGAGATTTCTTCCAGTTTTTCAAGCCTGCGAATATAGTTTTCGAGCGTTTCGCTTCTTGCGCCTGGTCTTGCGGCAGACAGCGCATCGGCTGCGGCCACGAGCACGGCGATGATGGAAGTCGGCTCCTGATCTCCGTGGTGAGATGCGATACTGTTGATGACAACTGGATGCTCTTTATACTTGGTGGCCAGTTCCACACCGATTTCAACGTGGCTTCCTTCCACCTCATGGTCAATCGCTTTCCCGATATCATGAAGAAGTCCTGCCCTTTTTGCGAGCGTTACGTCTTCTCCGAGCTCTGAAGCCATCAAGCCTGTCAGAAACGCCACTTCCATTGAATGTTTCAGTACATTCTGTCCGTAGCTCGTTCTGAACTTCAAGCGGCCGAGGATTTTGATTAAATCGGGATGAAGACCGTGAACTCCAACTTCAAACGTCGTCTGTTCACCCATTTCGCGGATGTAATCATCCACTTCACGGCGGGATTTCTCAACCATTTCTTCGATTCTGGCAGGATGAATGCGGCCATCCTGAACGAGTTTATCAAGAGCGATCCTGGCTGTTTCACGCCTGATCGGATCAAATCCTGAAAGGATAACGGCTTCCGGCGTATCGTCGATGATCAGATCGATCCCCGTCAATGTTTCCAATGTACGGATATTACGTCCTTCACGTCCGATAATGCGGCCTTTCATCTCATCATTTGGAAGGTTGACAACTGAAACCGTTGTCTCGGCCACATGATCTGCCGCACAGCGCTGTAAAGCCAATGAAAGAATATTTTTCGCCTTTTTATCAGCCTCTTCTTTCGCTCGATTTTCACTTTCTTTCATCATGATCGCGATGTCATGGGAAAGCTCGTTTTCAACCCGTTCCAGAATGATTTGCTTCGCTTCATCTCGCGTCAGACTTGAAATACGCTCCAACTCTGACTGCTGCATACGAATCATTTCATCCACTTTGCTTTCCATCTCTTCAATATGTTGTTGTCGTTCATTCAGAGAATGATCTTTCTTCTCCAACATCGCTTCCCGTTTATCTAATGATTCATCTTTTCGGTCAAGGTTCTCTTCCTTTTGAAGTAAACGGTTTTCTTGTTTTTGAAGCTCATTTCGTCTTTCACGAACTTCTTGTTCAGCTTCTATCCGAAGCGTATGAATCTCGTCCTTTGCTTCAAGAAGGGCTTCTTTTTTCAACGCTTCAGCATCCCGCTTTGCGTCTCCAAGAATTTGTTCGGCTGCATTTCGCGCACCTGAAATTTTTGCTTCGGCAATGATTTTACGAACATAGTAGCCAACAACTAAACAGAATAGGCTCAGCAAAATGGAGATGAGAATTGCTAAAGGACTCATAACTTTCACCTCCTCTTGCTATGAACTTGTCTTGCTAAAAGTAAGTGTCGGCATGTACATTGTACTTCTTCTCAACATACAGAACCTTCACAGGGAGTGAAGCGGATTCACAGCCCTTGTCAAGTTTAAATGTTTATCAATCATGTTAAGAAAAACAAGTGATACAATTTCATTGTAATTGTGTGGGAAATACTTGTCAAGCTTACGGTCTTAACGTTTCTGGATTAAACGCCTTTCAAACTGCCCTCATGAAGAGGATGGATGGAAGAGAAGCGCCTGAAAGCGAAGAATAAAGTAAAAGGCTGCCGATCGGGCCGGCAGCCTTTCACACGTTTCATGATTAAAACTCGAGTTCTTCCTGAGCTTGGGCCTCGTCTTCCTGTGCAGGAGCAGCGCCTCCAGTATCCAAACCGTAGTGCTCCCGGATCTGCTCTTGAATCATCAAAAGGATATCCTTGTTTTCTTTCAGGAACTGTTTGGCGTTTTCACGGCCTTGTCCAAGGCGTTCCTCCTGATAAGAGTACCATGCACCGCTCTTTTGAACGATGTCAAGCTCTGTTCCGAGGTCGATGATTTCCCCTTCTTTTGAAATTCCTTCCCCGTACATAATGTCCACTTCGGCTGTCCGGAATGGAGGTGCCACTTTGTTTTTCACGACTTTGATTTTCGTCTTGTTCCCCATGACGTCGTTGCCTTGTTTCAGCTGCTCTGCGCGGCGCACTTCAAGGCGGACAGAAGAGTAGAATTTCAGCGCTCTTCCGCCTGGCGTCGTCTCAGGATTTCCAAACATGACACCGACTTTTTCACGAATCTGGTTGATAAAGATCGCGATGGTCTTCGATTTATTGATCGCTCCGGAAAGCTTGCGAAGCGCCTGAGACATCAGTCTGGCCTGCAAACCGACGTGGGAATCCCCCATATCTCCTTCGATTTCAGCTTTCGGCACAAGCGCTGCTACAGAGTCGATGACAACGATATCCACCGCTCCGCTTCTGACAAGGGCTTCAGCGATTTCGAGCGCCTGCTCGCCCGTATCAGGCTGTGACAGCAAAAGCTCATCAATGTTGACGCCCAGCTTTTGTGCATAGACGGGATCAAGCGCGTGTTCGGCGTCGATGAACGCCGCTTGTCCGCCCTGCTGCTGAACTTCGGCAATCGCATGAAGCGCCACCGTCGTTTTACCGGAGCTTTCAGGCCCGTATACTTCAATAATCCGGCCGCGCGGGTATCCGCCCACTCCAAGAGCCGCATCGAGCGCTAAAGAACCGCTCGGAACTGTTGAAATTCTCGTTTCAGTTTGTTCGCCGAGTTTCATAATCGAACCTTTACCAAACTGCTTTTCTATTTGTTTAAGCGCCATATCTAAGGCTGCCTGACGATCACTCATTCTATTTTCCTCCTTTATCACTTCCGCTATATCTACTATACCTTGTTTATGCGGATTTGCCAAGAAAAAAGCGAACGCATATTCGATTTTTTTAAGAGGAAAAATCGATCTCCTAAAATGGAATGGCCTTTTTCGAAAGAAAGATATTCCGAAAATCCGGTTTCCGCTTATTTTTCCATCATTTTCAGCAACAGATGGCAGCCGTATTTGGCAGAACGCTTCCGCACCGCAGACCTGGATCCGGCGAACTGAAATTCGAACGCTTCCTCAGCCTGGTCCTTCACGGAGATGCCGATAAACACCTTTCCAGCCGGATGGCCTTCTTGCGTATTCGGCCCGGCTACTCCAGTGAAGCTGATGCCGATATCGCTTCCTGTCTTGACTCTGATGCCTGCGGCGAGCTCTTTAGCGCATTGCGCGCTGACCGCACCATAGCGCTGCAGCGTGTCTTCCGAAACGCCGGCCGCTGACACTTTCAATTCGTTTGTGTAGCAGACGGCGCCGCCTTTGAAATATTCGGAAGCGCCGCTCATTTCCGTCAGCCAGCTGGAAAAAAGCCCGCCTGTAAAGCTTTCCGCAGCAGCCAGAGTCATACCCTTGCTCCGGCATGCTTTCGCAAGCTCTTCTGCGAGGGATGTATCATCATACCCGTAAAAGAATTCTCCGACCCGCTCCAAAATGCGGTCTTCCGTTTCTTTTAACAAGCGGTTTGTCTCCTCCGGATCCGCATGCTTTGCCGTAAGCCTGAGCGTGACTTCCCCGTCTGCCGCAAGCGGAGCGATTGTCGGATTAGTCTGCGCATCGATGAGATCTTCCAAATCGGTTTCAAGCTGGGATTCACCGATGCCGAAGAAGCGCAGCACCCTTGACACGATCTTTTCCCTCGAGCCGAGCTTTTCCAAAATCAGCGGCTTCGCTTCGTTTTCAAACATCGGCTCCAGCTCTTTCGGAGGTCCCGGCAGAAGCATATAAAAGCGCGATTCATGCTCAAGCAGCATTCCCGGAGCCATCCCAAAGCGGTTCGGCAGAACATCGGATCCTTCGAGGATCAGCGCCTGTTTGCGGTTGTTCGGCGACATCTCCCGGTTCGTTTTTTTGAAGTAATCCTGAATCGATTCGAAGGCTTCATCGTCGAGCTTAAGAGGGCGCCCGACAACTTCGGCGATCGTTTCTTTTGTCAGATCGTCTTTCGTCGGTCCGAGGCCTCCCGAAAAAATGATGAAGTCAGACCTTTGCTGCGCTGTCTGAATGACTTGTTTAAGGCGCTCCGGATTGTCTCCCACCGCCGTGTGATAAAAGACGTTAATGCCGATTTCGGCCAAATGCCTGCTGATAAACTGAGCATTTGTATTAACGATTTGTCCGAGCAGAAGCTCAGAGCCGACAGCGATAATTTCCGCTTTTCTTTCCAACTTCATTGTTTCCACTTCCCTACGTTTAGTTCGATGTTTTTAAAGCATCCCAGTTTTTAGCGAAATAATCCCAGCCGGATACGACTGTGAAAAAGACAGCCACCCATAAAGCAAGAGAGCCGAACGGGAAGGATACAAGCTCAAATGGGAGATTGTGAAGCAAAAGGGCAGAGATCGCGATGATCTGGGCCCATGTTTTCACTTTTCCAAGCATGTTGGCTGCGACGACTTCCCCCGTTCCCGCAAGGACGAGCCGCAGTCCCGTTACGGCAAATTCCCGGCTGATAATGACAATGGCCATCCAGGCCGGAGCAAGATGGTAATGCACCAGAATAATCAAAGCGGAAGACACGAGCAGCTTGTCTGCAAGCGGGTCAAGGAATTTCCCAAAGTTTGTTACAAGGTTCAGCTTTCTTGCATAATAGCCGTCAACCCAATCGGTGACCGAAGCGAAAATAAACAGCAGTGCGCCGATCAAATGGGTGACCGGAATCGACTCGCTGCCGAAGGAGACAGCCCCCCACTGAAACGGCACAAGCATGATGACCATAAAAACAGGAATTAATGCGATTCTAGAAAGCGTGATTTTATTCGGTAAATTAAACATAAAGGTTCCTCCATATATGTATGTTTTCCTAATGATGATGAACGCAAGAAAAAGTCATCTGTGCAATTAAGATGACTTTTCCTCCTTTTTATTTTGAATCGTTATGTTTTGTGTCATCACAGTCTTAGGATCGAGCTTGTAAGAAAGAACTTCTCCGTTGATTTTAATTTCAACGCCCGGCGCATATCCGATCCGCAAATCAATTTGCGATTGATCGGTTATATTCTTTTGAAAGGTTTCCCCTTTTTTCATCATTCCTTCTTTAAGAGAGCTTCCTTTCTCGTCGCGCACTCTGACCCATGAGTTTTCGCTTGCCTTTACTTCAAGCTCCAGCTTGTCGGATCCTGATACTTCATAGGTTGTGGAAGAGCCTTCGCTTGCGGTCGCTTTAATGGTCAGCTTGTCGTTCTCATCAGACTGCTGATCCTTTTTTTCTTTGTCGCCTTCAGCGCTGTCTTTCTGCGCATCCGTGTTCTGTTGATTTTCCTTAGTCAGCGGGGAATCTTTTGAGACGTCGTACTTGCTTTGCGATTCCTCTGTTTTAGGCCCTTCAGCCTGCTGATTCCCTCCGCCGTTTACAGCCTGAACAATGACGTAAATGATCGCGATCACAACGATAACGCCGGCTGCCACAAGCAAGGTGGGCAAAAGTTCAAGCGCTTTTGAGGCAGACTTGGGAAGCTCCCTCTGCGGCTTGATTGAAGAAAGCTTCTCAGAAACCTCATCATTGTAAGAATTAGGGATATCTTTTTTAAACTCTTCAAACAAGTGCTCCGAGTCGAGGCCGACAGCTTCGGCGTACTGCTTGATAAAAGCCCTCACATAAAATTTCCCCGGAATGATATCATAGTTTCCTTCTTCAAGGGCCGTTAAATACCTTTTTTGGATCTTTGTGGCCGCCTGAAGGTCGTCCAATGACATCCCTTTTTCCTCTCTGGCTTCTTTCAGCCGATTTCCTAGTTCAGTCACAACAAACACCTTCCATTTTAAAAATCAAAGCCGGAAAAACCTGAATGGTCAAACATCTGCGGTTCTTCAGCGTGCTCATATGTAATCACCTCATCGGGGCTGTTACGCAATTCGATGATGTAGTCAAAATCGTCCATCGTATATTCCGTATTTTGCACGAAAATGTCCGGATGCTCGACAACTTTGGTCGCCGGCAGACGCATAATCTCACTGACGAGCTGCAAATGGCGTTCAGATCCTCTTCTCGTCGACACAATGCCGTCCAAAATGAAAACATTTTCCGGACTGT
Organism: Bacillus sp. FSL R7-0646; assembly: GCF_037969865.1. Taxonomy (NCBI): domain Bacteria; kingdom Bacillati; phylum Bacillota; class Bacilli; order Caryophanales; family Bacillaceae; genus Bacillus; species Bacillus sp. FSL R7-0646. The sequence goes on along the minus strand of NZ_CP150217.1, from coordinate 1,848,019 downwards.
ACTCATCGGCAATCAGCTGGCTTCTGATCGTTTGCTTCAGCAGCGTCGAAGAAACAAAAAGCCACCTTTTGCTTGCACAGACGCTTGAAGCAACAATTGATTCCGTCTTGCCGACGCGGGGCATTCCCCTGATCCCGATCAGCTTGTGCCCGTCTTTTTTAAACAGCTCAGCCATAAAATCGACAAGCAAGCCGAGCTCGTCGCGTTCAAACCGGAACGTTTTTTTATCGTCTGCATCCCGCTGGATATAGCGGCCGTGCCTTACAGCGAGACGGTCGCGAAGCTTCGGTTCGCGGAGCTTCGTCACTTTAATCGTATCCATCGTGTTCAAAATCGATTCCAATCGCTTAATCTGATCTATATGACGGCATTTTAACAAGAGGCCTCTTCTTTGTGTATCGACGCCGTTAATGGTCACAATATTAATTGAAAGCATCCCCAATAAAGAGGATATATCTCCCAGAAGTCCGGGACGGTTGACTTGGATTTCATATTCTAAGTACCATTCGAGCTTTGCCAAATGATAACCTCCCTACCCATCATCGTGGCAAAAATTTACCTTCCTTTATCATAAAGCATTTTGTCTTAATTAGAAAGCAGAATGTTGTGATTAAATAAGAAAAACGTCCGTTTCCCAAAATCGGGAAAAACCTGCTGTATCGGCGCCTGAATGCTGTTTACCCTGTCGGGGCGAAAAGCAAACGATAAAAGCGGTGCCGCAGGCAAAATCGCGCCTATAAAAAAGAGAGAGTGAACACACTCTCTCCTTAATGTGAGCTGTTGTTTTCAACAAGCTTAACCATCACGTTCGCAATGGCGCGCTGCTCTTCTTCGGAAGCCACGCTCCAAAGGTCTGCGAGCACTCGTTCTTGATGGTTTTTTGAATCAACCTCACCGGCCAAATAATCGCCGATCTCATATGCAAGATCTGAGATGGTTTCTTTTGACATTCCTTGTTCTTGGGCATAGTTCAAACGGTCGCCCAAAAAGTTTTTCCACTGATCCCAATTATCCAGTACGGACATATCAGGCCCCTCCATTCTCTTGAAGTTACAGCCTTATTATTCTCTTGGGAATCGTAAACTATACATGTTTTTAACAATGCCAGCCGCCATTAACTGACAAAATTTGACCCGTGATATAAGATGCTTTCGCCGAGAGCAGAAACAAGACGGCGTCTGCAACCTCTTCGGCTTCGGCGAGCCTTCCCATCGGAATCTCATCGGCGATCATCTCTTCTTCCTCTTTTGAAAATGAGCTCATCATCTTTGTTTTTACAGCGCCCGGAGAAACAGCGTTGACTCTGATGCCGCTCGGCGCAAGCTCTTTTGCAAGGGCTTTGACAAACACATTTTGCGCGCCTTTTGTCATGCTGTATAAAACTTCGCACGACGCCCCTGTCTCACCCCAAATAGAGCTGACGGCTACAATAGCGCCGGACTTTTTCCTGATCATCGCCGGAAGCAGATTCCTCGTTAATAGAAACGGGCTTGAGACATGGAGCTGCACCATGTCCTGTACAGCTTCATCGGTCATATCTGTCACAAGCCCGCGGAAGCTTTGTCCGCTGTTCAAGACGATGCCGTCTAGCGCCCGTCCGCCGATGGAAGCGGAAACGGCTTTTGCACCTCCGGGGTCGGACAGGTCGCCGTGAATGATTTCAGCGTGAATGCCGTATGTATGTGACAGCCTTTCTGCAAGTGAAGCGGCCGCCTTCTCATTTGTATGATAATGGAGGAGAAGATCATACCCGTTTTGCGCAAGCTTTTCGCTGATGCTTTGCCCGATTCCGCCGCTTGCGCCGGTGATGAGAGCGAGTTTTGTCATACCATATTTCCACCTTTCCGTTAAAAAAGAAGAAAGGTTCAGCGTGCATCGGAAATATCCCTGCACGCTGAACTTTCAGACCTTGCTTTATGATTTTGGAACGACTTTGCAGACGGTGATCCTGTCTTCCTCAACTTCTTCCTCAATGACGCGGTGAACGTCATCAAGCGTAATCGATTCGAGTACGGTGACGATATCAAACAGACTCGTCTCCAGAAAAGCGTACCGTGTAAACTGGTTGGCGATGTACTCAGGCGAATTCATCGATTTCAGGAAATTGCCGATTTTTTTCTTTCTGGCCAGTTCCAGCTTTTCGGCTGTGATCGTTTCTTTCGCTTTGAACAGCACTTGTTTGAGCTCTTCGGCCAGCTTGTCAGGCTCAGGCGTATCTCCGCCGACAGAGACGAAGCCAAATCCGTGTTCTTCAGTATAGTCATAGCTGAATGTCTCATCGATATACCCTTTTTCATAAATTCTTTCGTAATCGCTTGAGCTTTTGCCAAACAGACACTCGAGGATGAGGTTGATGGTCAGCTCATGCTTCAGCAGGGCTTCTCCCGTATTCATCGGATGAGCGCTTTTTAAACCGACGAGGCATTTTGAGCTTTGAACATTCATTTTAATTTCCTGTTCTTTTTTAAATACGGCCCCAGGCTCTTTAACTTCTTTCCGGACGATTTCAGGCTGGTCTGTATACGGTTTTTTCTGCTGGTTTTCGCGGACCTGGCGAATGATCGCTTCGGGATCGACCGGACCGACGACAAACAGCAGCATATTGCTCGGATGATAGAACGTCTCATAGCATTCGTACAAAAGGTCTTTTGTAATATGAGAGATGCTTTCGATCGTGCCTGCGATATCGATCCGGACAGGGTGCTCTTGATACATGTTTTCGATCAGGCCGAAAAACAGGCGCCAGTCGGGGTTGTCGTCATACATGTTGATTTCCTGTCCGATGATGCCTTTTTCCTTCTCAACCGTTTTTTCTGTAAAGTAAGGGTCCTGCACAAAGTCGACGAGCGTTTCCAGGTTTTCTTCCACATTTGACGTGCTTGAAAACAGGTAGGCCGTTCTTGTGAAGGAGGTAAACGCATTTGCCGAAGCTCCCTGCCTGCTGAATTGCTGAAAAACGTCGCCGTCTTCTTTTTCAAAGAGCTTATGTTCGAGAAAGTGTGCGATTCCATCAGGCACGCGGACCATTTCATCTTTTCCGAGCGGGACAAACTGATTGTCAATCGACCCGTATTTTGTGGTAAAGACCGCATATGTCTTGTTAAATCCTTCTTTCGGAAGAACATAGACATCGAGGCCGCCAGGCATTTTTTCGTAATATAGTGTTTCCTTCAGCTGTTCAAATTCGATCGTTTTCGTCAAGATGCTCCCTCCGTCCCTTTGAGAAAGTACGTTGTATCCAAATCGATTTTCTTTCCGACTTCGATGATGTCTTCTTTTGTGACATTGTCGATTCGTCCCAGCCAGTCTTCCAAGGAAAATTCGGTTTGGGCGGCAGCCTGCTGATAAATAAATTCGACTAAACCGTACGGTGTATCAAGCGTTTCAAGAATCTGGTTTTTAATGACGGCTTTCGTCTGGTCGATTGCCTCTTCTGTAAAGCTGCCTTTTTTCATTTCCTGAAACTGCTCCTTGATGATGTCGACGGCTTTTTGATAATTGCCGACTTCAATCCCCGACATCACCATCAACAGCCCTTTAAAGCTTTCGATTCTGGAAGCCGCATAATAGGCAAGGCTGGCCTTTTCCCTGACATTAATAAACAGCTTGGAATGTGAAAATCCGCCAAACAAGCCGTTAAACAGCTGAAGCGCCGTATAATCGTCATCCGTAAAATGCGTTCCCGTCCGAAATCCCATGTTCAGCTTCCCTTGCTTGACATCAGCATCCTCGATGACTTCCTGAGGCTCCCTTGTGCGGGTTTGCTCAAGCTCGGGAACAGGTCTCAGCTCCCGCTCGTTTGCTTCAAAGTATTTGGAAATGTACGAATCCACCTGCTGCTCATCCACATCCCCAACGACGTAAATGTCGAGCTGGTCTTCGCTGACCGCTTTTTGATAAGCTTCATACAGGCTTTGAGGCGTGATGCCGTCCACATCATCAAGCTCTCCGTTGACGTGAAGCGCGTATGGCTCATCTTTGCACATCTCCTGAATCAGCCTCAAATTTGAATAGCGCATTTTGTCGTTATAGACCGCCTGTATTCTTTGCTTTAGTGTGCGTTTTTCCTGAGACACGTACAGCGGCAGAAAGGCCCCGTCTTCAAGCGCCGGCGAAAAAATGATCTCTGACAAAAGCTCAAGCCCTTTTTCCAGAAGCGGTGTCTGATCCTTTAAAAATTTTTCGTTAGCGATATCGAGCCTGAATGTGATGACATGCATTTCCCCTTTTTTGGAGAGATCGCATGATACGGAAGTGCCGTAAAGTTCATCAAGATACGATCTGAGTTCGGCCGTTTTGGGGCGGGTGCTCGTTCCCCGCAAAAGCACATGCGGAAAAAGCGCCCTCTTTGTCACATCCTCTTTTGTTAAAGGAGCAAGCATTTTAAAAATAATCGAGACGGTTTTGAATTTTTCCGTTTTGACAATGTGGCTTGTCAATCCGCGGTGCTTTCCTTTTATTTCGTTAAGGTATGTCATACTAGAACCTCCATCGTCCTTGTTTATATTATGTATTATGACCACATTTCAGCATATGCGCTTGGACTGTATGGTTGTAATTATATCAACTGGAGGAGATTTAAGGAAACTAAAAAACCTTATGAAAAAGACGGTGCAGATCTACACCGTCTTTGCCGCTTCACTTTCGTCTTCTTTCGGGTCAATATTAAACAGCACAAGCGCTAGTGCAGCTAAACTGCACAAAAGCGATACGATGAAAATCAGCCACCCCGCATTTGTCATCATATAGGCGAAAACCGGCGGTCCGAGCGCAACACCGATAAACCTCATGCTGTTGTAAAACGAAGATATCGTGCCGCGCTCTTCTTTTTCAATTCCCTCGGTAATCAGCGCATCCAAAGAAGGGAGCGCAATTCCGATGCCGATGCCGCCGATGGACATAAACAAAAATAACGGGTAAAAGCTGTGGTTCCACCACAAACCGGCAAACGACAAAGCCAGCAGGATCATGCCGATCAGCACGCAGATCCTCATTCTGATCTTATCGTTTCCGATCAGCTTTCCGGCAAGGTAGGAACTGACGGAAAGAAAAAGCAGCGGAATGCTGAGAAGCGCTCCTTTCGCAATCCCGTCAATTTGATGCTTCTTCTCCAAAGTATCCGACAGGTAGAAGAGCACTCCGAATAAAAGAAACATAATAATTCCGCCGATGACAAAAGTGGAAACAAGCCACCGACCTTCCCGTTTGAAAATTTCCTGTACGCTTTTTGCAAAGTTTTTTAACGTTTGCTTTTCATCATCTTTGTCCTTCGGTTTGGGAACAAAAAACAAGACGAGAAAAAAGCTGGCAAGAGACACGACCGGGATAAACCAAAACGGCATGTACCAAACCCAAGATGCTAAAAAAGCCCCTAATATCGGGCTTAATACTTTGCCGGCAGTATTTGCCGTCTCTATATCTCCGAGTCCCGCGCTGATTTCTTCATCATTTTGGAACAAGTCGCCGATAAACGGCATGACGATCGGCGCTGCGCCGGCTGAGCCGATTCCTTGAAGGACGCGACCTGCTAAAATCATCGCAAACGGATCATTGAAAAAAGTTGAAGCCAAACCTGCTAACGCTCCTCCAGCTCCCGCAATCAGAAGGCATGGGAGCATGATCTTTTTTCTTCCGAACCGGTCCGACATATAGCCGGTAATCGGGATGCATACAATCGCCACAATTGAATAAACCGTGATGATCAACGACACCTGAAACGAAGAAATGTTTAATTTTTTTTCGATCACCGGCAAAACCGGAATCAGCATCGAATTGCCGAGCGTCATCACGAGCGGGACCGAAGACAGCGCAAAAATGCTTTTCATGTCTTTTTTTCTGCTCAACTTTTTTCACCCAATTCATCAGTATTTCCATCTGTTATTGTTCCATGATGCGGGCTTATTTATGTATAGGCGCTCAAGCGGGCAAAAAAAACACGCTCCTAATAGAGCGCCCGCATATCAAAAACGTTTTCTGACGACATGAAATCTGAATTTATCGGCCCTAAAATAGTTTAAAGAATATAAAACGGGCTTATCGTTTTGGTCATAATGAGTCTGTTTGAGCAGCAGCAAAGACGTTTCAGGATCGCATTCAAGAATTTGGGAAATGGTGTCATGATATCCGATTGGCACAATATCGGCAACAGCGTAGCTGATCACGGCGCCGGATTTGTTCTCAAGCCATTCAAACATCGATTCCTGCTCGTGTGAAAAGCCTTCCGGGAGAATGTCCACAGGTATTTTATCAAGACAGTAGACAACCGGCATTCCATTTGCCGTTCTCACCCGCTCAAGCAAAAAGATCTCGGTTTCTTCCGCATATTGAAACCGGAGCATATCTTCTTCAGTGGGAGCGGTAACCTGTGAGGACATAAAAATGGTTCCCGGCGTCATGCTTGCCTGCTCGATCATTTTTGTGACGCTGTTCAGCTGCTCAATACCTGATAGAAATAACGGTCTGGCATTTACAAAATGTCCGACTCCATGCCTTCTGATGATGACGTTTTCTTCTTCCAGTATTCTAAGCGCCTCACGCAAAGCCGTTCTGCTCACACCAAGCATCTTTGACAGCTCAAATTCACTCGGGAGCCGTTCATTTTCGCAAAAGACCCCATTTTGAATATCATCTTTTATCCGATCAATCACCTTTAAACATAACCGTTGATTGTCAGCTTTTATCGACATGTTTTCCCTCCGTCTGACAGATCAGATTCAAATTATCTTTAATTGAGGATAACTATATCATGTTTTGTCAAATAAATAAATAGATGTTTTTTAGTTTACATAATGAAATTATGTTAAACAAGAACTCTCTTCTCAAGAAGAGAGTTCTTCGTATTGCTCTTTTGACAAGAGAACTTCACGGGGTTTTGATCCTTCATATGGGCCGACGATTCCCCGCTCTTCCATGGCATCGATAAGCCGCGCCGCTCTTGTATAGCCGATGCGGAATCTCCTTTGCAGCATGGATACAGAAGCCGTCTGCATGCTGACCACAAGTGCGACCGCTTCGTCATAAAGGTCGTCTGTCACTTCGCTGACCGTTTCCTGCGTCTCTTCTGGAATCATTTCTTCTTGGTATTGGGCTTTTTGCTGGCTGATGACGTGATCGACAACTTTTTCAACTTCTTCGTCTGACAGAAAGGCACCTTGAACGCGGAGCGGTTTATTGGCGCCGACAGGGAGAAACAGCATGTCCCCTCTGCCGAGAAGTTTTTCAGCGCCTCCCATATCAAGAATCGTCCTGGAGTCGGTCTGAGACGATACGCTGAAAGCGATCCTTGACGGAATGTTGGCTTTAATGACCCCTGTGATAACATCGACCGAAGGCCTCTGCGTCGCAATGATCAGGTGGATGCCCGCCGCCCTGGCCATTTGCGAAAGCCTTGTGATCGAGTCTTCAACATCAGAGGAAGCGACCATCATCAGGTCGGCAAGCTCGTCCACAATCACAATGATGTATGGAAGCTCCGGCTGCTTTGCTTCTTCTGCGGCATTCATCCGTTTAATATAGTCGTTATACCCTTCGATATTTCTCGTTCCCGTGTGAGAAAACAATTCGTAGCGCCGCTCCATTTCGTTGACGACTTTCTTCAAAGCCTGCGATGCTTTTTTCGGGTCTGTCACGACGGGAGCGAGCAAATGCGGAATCCCGTTGTAGACATTGAGCTCGACCATTTTCGGATCAATCATCATCATCTTCACTTCGTGGGGCTTTGCCCTCATCAAAATGCTTGTAATGATCCCGTTGACACAGACGCTTTTCCCGCTTCCGGTCGCTCCTGCAACAAGAAGGTGGGGCATTTTGTTCAGCTCTGCCAATACCGCTTCTCCGGAAATGTTCCGGCCGAGGCCGATCATCAGCTTTGCATCCGGCCGGTCATTCAGTTTCGATTCAAGCACTTCTTTCAAGGAAACCATCGCCACTTCCGCATTTGGCACTTCGATTCCAATCGCCGATTTTCCGGGGATCGGGGCTTCGATGCGGATATCCTTGGCCGCGAGCGCTAAAGCCAAGTCGTCACTTAAGTTGACAATTTTGCTGACTTTGACGCCCACATCAGGATAGACTTCATATTTCGTGACGGCCGGGCCGAGATGAACCTGGGTGACTTTCGCCTTAACTCCGAAGCTTTGAAACGTCCTTTCCAGCTTCCTGGCATTGTCGTAAATATTCTTTTTATCCGCCTGCTGCCCTGTGTGCTTCGGATCATCCAGCAATTGAATCGACGGAAGCTGGTAATCCTTGTTTTCTAGCTCTGTAAACGTGATTTCGGGCGCGCCGGAGGCCTGCATTTCCTCACCGATTTCGGGCTCAGCAGGAGGTTCAGCAGGAGCCGCCGGAGCTTCGTAAGCTTGAACTTCGGGCTTTTCATCACGGTCGGAAAAGCTTGAAATAATCGGTTCTGATTGAATAACCGGATCTGGATCAAGGTCCGCTTCTTGTACAGGCTCTTCAGACACTTTCGGTTTTCTCTGCGTCTTTTGTTTTTTTCCGGATTTCTTTTTCGGCGAGCTGTTTTTCAATTGTTTAAGATCTGCTAAAAAGGCCTGCCACTGGTTTTTCATGAAGGAGGCGACCGGGGTCATCCATTTGATCAGCGTCTCCTGAAGCGACCGATCCGTAATCAAAAGAAGGCCGATCAAGATCAGGAAGACGGCGATGATTTTAGATCCTGCAGATGCAAACAGAAAATATGACGCCGCGAATAAAAGGGCTCCAATCATTCCGCCTCCAAGATCAGGCGATCCTGTCTCGCCTTTTACATCCATCAGAAACAGCTCCCACGTATTTTGGATCACGCTCGGAGACTGAACCATTCCCCTTTCGGTCAAATGCTGAAACAGCTGGACATGTGAAAGAAGCAGCATGCTTGCAATGATGCAGTAAAGGCCCGCTTTTCTCCTCGTCAAAAAACTGGGTGTTTTCTTTTTCCAAAATAAAGACAAGCCCGTTAAAAAGAGGCCGAGAAGGCAAAGGATGAACCATTCACCGGCGAAAAAGCGGAACATGTAAATGAACGTTTGCCCTGCTACGCCAAGCTGCAAAACCGCAATAATCGAGATGGCGATACAGATTAATCCGTACAATTCAAATTTAAGATGGATCCGTTTTTTTCCTTGTTTTTGTTTCTTTGTTGATTTTCGTTTTCTTTTTGCCATGTTCCATCACCTTACTGCGTGTTAAAAAATGTAAAAACAAAGAGAAAGCAGCCTTTTTTCGGCTGCGATTTTCCTCTGGATTCCCCTATTATAGCATATTTATCCTTGAGACACTCCAGCTATTTATAAAATGTCAGTTTAAGCGTCTGCCCAGGGGCCGTTTCTTGTTTTAAAAAATCCATCGGGTTCGTGCTGAGAACCTGAACGACCCTTGCTTCCTCTCCGTTCATCTCGACTAAAAGGGGCACGCCGTTTACATCGATCTGTTTTAAGTTCGAGTTTTCCGCCTGCCCTGCGAACACGATTTCCTGCGGCATTGTCGTATACAGAATCATTGGATCATCCCTTCCTGGGCGCCCTTGTTTTGTTCGATTAATTCATTCAGCTTTTGAATCGCCTGTCCGACTCCGCCGGTTTCATCGATTAATCCGTATTTAACCGCATCGTTTCCTACGACATTCGTCCCGATGTCACGGGTTAAATTGCCTTTTGAAAACATCAGTTCTTTAAATTTTTCTTCCGATATGTTGGAATGGCTTGTCACGAAATTGATGACCCTTTCCTGCATTTTGTCGAGATACTCAAATGTCTGCGGCACACCGATGACAAGCCCTGTCAGCCTGACCGGATGGATCGTCATCGTAGCTGTTTCAGCGATATAGCTGTGGTCGCAGGACACTGCGATTGGAACTCCGATTGAATGTCCGCCGCCCAGTACGATAGAGACCGTCGGCTTTGACAGGGACGCCAGCATTTCCGCAATCGCAAGGCCCGCTTCTACGTCTCCTCCGACCGTGTTTAAGATGATGAGCAGACCTTCGATTTTAGGATTCTGCTCTACTGCAACGATCTGGGGAATCACATGTTCATACTTTGTTGTTTTGTTTTGGGGAGGAAGCTGGACGTGACCTTCAATTTGTCCGATAATGGTCAGGCAGTGAATGTTGGTGTCCTGCCCCATCTGCGGGAGTGTCGTTTCGCCGAGCTGCTGGATTTTGTTGACGAGACTGTCTTTTGCGTCCTGCTTAGCCGGCTGCTCCCCTTGGCTGTCCCCGTTTTGTATCCGGTTTGAATCCATCTGGCTCACCTCTTTCTCGAGTTTCTTTTGTATTATGGACAATGGCGTTTTTTTCATTCAACGCAAAAGGCATGAAAAAAAACCAAGAGGAGTCTCTTGGTTTTTTATACTTCCATGATGATTGGAATGATCATTGGTTTTCGTTTCGTTTTTTCGTATAGGAACTGGTTTAATGCCTCACGCATCGTCTGTTTTAAGGCGGACCATTCGACGACGGCGTTTTCTGTGCTTTCGTTGACGAGTTCCCTGACAAGCTCTGTCGCTTCAACGATCAGCTGTTCAGATTCTCTGACATAGACAAAACCTCTCGTGATAATTTCGGGTCCTGAAACTAGATGTTTTTTCTTTTTATCAAGGGTAATCACAACAATTAAGATTCCGTCCTGGGATAGCAGACGGCGGTCTCTGAGCACGATGTTGCCGATATCGCCGACGCCGAGTCCGTCGATCAATATATTGCCTGAGTGTACTTTATCGCCGATTTTAACGTTTTGTCCGCGGAATTCCACGACATCTCCTTTTTCAATCAGGAAAATGTCGCTCCGTTTCATGCCGATTTCTTCGGCAAGCTTGGAATGCGCTTTTTGCATTCTGTATTCACCGTTTACGGGGATTAAATACTTCGGCTTCAGCAAGTTGAGCATCAGCTTCAGCTCTTCTTGACAGCCATGGCCTGATACATGGACGCGTTTTTGTGCGAATACGACCTGGGCGCCCGCTCTCGTTAAGAGATCGACCGCTTTGGAGTAAACAAGCTCCTGACCCGGGATAGGGGAGGATGCGATCAGGACGGTATCCCCTTCCTCAATGTCAAGCTGCTTATGCCCTTGTTTTGCGATCCTGGTCAATGCGGCGAGCGGCTCTCCATGGTTGTCCCCTGTCAAAATCGCGACTTCTCTTTTTGGATACTTTTTGACTTCTTGGACAGGGATGAACATATCTTCATCTGCCGTGACATACCCGAGTTTCATCGCCAGCTGGAGTATCGCCGAAATATTTTTCCCTGAAACTGCAAGCTTCCTGCCGTTTTGCAGCGCGGCATCAATCACCTGCTGAATCCGGTTAAAGTTAGACGCGAACACGGCAATAATCACGCGGTTTTCGGCGTTGTACATCACATCGGATATCTCTCCGCCAACGAGTGCTTCTGAAGGCGTATAGCCCGGCTTCTCGGCATTGGCGCTGTCGGAAAGCAGGCACAGCACACCGCTGTTGCCGATTTTGGCAATTTCGCCGATGTCGCTTGTCTGGTTTAACACAGGTGTCTGGTCAAATTTAAAATCGCCTGTGCACACGATGGATCCGAGGGATGTTTTAAAGCTGACACCGACGGAATCCGGGATGCTGTGATTTGTTTTGAAGAATGACACCTTTGTCGATTCAAATGTAATAACGGATTTTGAATGAATTTCTCTTAAATCGGGCTTTTTGTTTACACCGTACTGCTTCAGCGTTTCCTTTAAAAGGGCAAGCGTCAGCTTCGTTCCGTAAACAGGCACAGAAAGCTTGTTCAGGCAGTAAAATACGCCGCCGATGTTTTCTTCATGCCCGTGTGTGAGAAAAATCGCCTTTACGCGGTCAGATCGTTCAATTAAATAAGAAATGTCAGGGATGACCACATCGATACCCAGCATTTCATTTTCTGGATGCATGAGGCCGGCGTCAACCACGAATATGTCTGAATCGATTTCAATGACATAGAGGTTTTTTCCGATCTCTCCGACGCCTCCTAAGGCGATGATTCTAATATTTTCTGTATTTTTTTTCAAATTGTAATCCTCCTAATCTAAGTACCCGTCCATCATCACTTGTCCCTATTATACCTGAATCTAAATTTAGAAAACAAGAACCATTATGTATATGACAAACGGTCATCCCCTCCAAAAGAGAATGACCGTTTTCGTCCGTATTGTTTTTTACAGGCCGTTCATCAGGCTGCTTAAACGGAGTCGTTCATCTTCATTTAGCGGAATCAAAGGGAGCCGGACGGACCCGACGTCAAGACCCTTCAGCTGAAGAGCCGTCTTTAATGGAGACGGGTTCGGTGCGGCAAAAAGCCCTTTCATCAGCGGAAGCAGCTTTTGATGGATCAAAGCAGCCTGAGCCGTGTTCCCCTCGGTATAATGTTTGATCATTTCCTGCATTTCCGGTCCGATGATGTGTGATGCAACGGAAACGATTCCTCTCGCTCCCACGGACAGCGCCGGCAGTGTCAGGCTGTCATCTCCTGAATAAACTGCAAAGTCCTCAGGGGTTTCGGCTACGATTTTTGTTATCGCATCTAGGTCGCCGCTCGCTTCTTTAATGGCGATAATATTCGGGATCTCCGCAAGGCGGATTGTCGTCTCTGGTGCGAGCGAAGCAGCCGTTCTTCCCGGCACATTATAAAGCATGACAGGCAGCGATGTTTCCTCCGCAATCGCTCTGAAATGGCGGTACATGCCTTCCTGAGAAGGCTTGTTGTAGTACGGAGTGACGAGCATGACAGCGTCAGCGCCGGCTTCTTCAGCTTTTTTCGTCAGCTTGATCGACGCCTTCGTGTTGTTGCTTCCCGTGCCGGCGATGATTGGGGCACGGCCTGCCGCTTCCTTGACAGAGTATTGAATGAGCGCTACCTTTTCTTCTTCGGAAAGCGTCGGCGATTCTCCGGTTGTTCCGGCAACGACCAGGGAATCCGTCCCATTGTTTAGTAAATAATCGATCAGCTTTGACAGTTTTTGAAAATCGATATTTTCATTTTTGTCAAAGGGCGTAACCATCGCGGTTGCGATATTTCCGAAATTCATTTTTTTCACCTCATCATGATTCAATCATATTTATTTTGACAGTTCAAACACTTCATGCAGCGCATTTACGGCCGTCGCCATATTTTTCTCGTGCACGAGCACCCATATCGTCGTATGGCTGTCAGCAGACTGCAGGATCGGAATGCCTTTTTCTGACAAAGCGGTAACGATTTTTGAGGTGACGCCTGGAACGCCCATAATCCCCGCGCCAACCGCTGACACTTTCGCGCAATTTCTCGTCACGGCCGGTTCATAGCCCAATTCCTTCAGGATGCTGTGGGCGCGGTCTGTCATGTTTCCAGCCACCGTGTAGACAATTTCACTTGGTGTAATATTGAAGAAATCGACGCTGATGCCCGCATTCGCCATCGCTTTAAACACTTCAGTCTGTACGTTATATTGTCCTTCTTTTGCCGGGACTTTAAACTGTGTCACGTCTTTCACATGGGCGATGCCTGTGATGAGCCGCTCAAAAACGTCGCTTCCGGCTTTCGAGTTGTGATGGCTTGTGACGAGCGTACCGGTTTCGTTTGAATAGGTTGAACGCACGCGGATCGGCACTTTCGCCTGCATTGCGATTTCAACGGCTCTCGGGTGGATCACCTTGGCCCCCTGATAGGCTAAATTACAGATTTCCGTATAGGTAATCACAGGCAGCGGCTTCGCTTTTTCAACGATGCGCGGATCAGCTGTCATGACACCTTCGACATCTGTATAAATATCGATAAATTCCGCGTCCAGAGCCGCGCCAAGCGCAGCGGCCGATGTATCGCTTCCGCCGCGGCCGATCGTTGTGATATCCCCTTTTGCAGTCGCGCCTTGGAAGCCTGCGACGACGACCGCATCATGGTCGGCCAGCATGCTGACAAGCCGCTCCGGCTTCATTTCGAGAATCTTTGCATTCGTATGGTTGTTGTCTGTTAAAAAGCCCGCTTGCGCACCGGTTAAAGCAGCAGCTTTAATCCCGTTTTCCAAAAGCATGCTGGCGAACACAACAGAGGAAATCGTTTCCCCGCATGATAAAAGCATATCCTGCTCACGCTCGGTAATTGTATCCTGTCCGCCGTAAAGCAGATCAAGCAATGAATCAGTCGCATACGGATCGCCTTTCCGGCCCATGGCCGATACGACGACAACCGCTTTGTATCCTTCATTGACCGCTTCCTTAATATGGTTTAAGGCAAGCTTTCTGCCGCGGTCATCTTTTACAGACGTTCCGCCGAATTTTTGAACGATGATTTTCACTTTATTTCACTCCAAGTTGATTTCGGACGTAACAGAAGAGAGCAGGCCTTCATTTTTGCCTCACTCTCTTCTCACATCCCGTTAGAAATCTTAAACTAAATTTAAAGCTTTTAGGCTTTCTGCGATTTGTACGGAATTCCATGCCGCGCCTTTCAGCAGGTTGTCGGAAACGATCCACAGATGGAAACCGTTCGGGCGGTCAAGGTCTTTTCTCACCCGGCCGACAAATACGTCTCTTTTCCCTACTGCATCTGCAGGCATCGGATAGACCTGTTTAGCTGGATCATCCTGCAGAACGACGCCTGGAGCTTCTTTTAACAGATTTTTAATATCCTCTGCTGTCACATCATCACGGTCTGTTTCGATGTAGACGGATTCTGAATGCCCTGTTGCAATCGGCAGTCTGACACATGTGGCTGAAACTTGAAGCTCAGGCATGTGCATGATTTTTTTCGTTTCATTTATCATTTTCATTTCCTCAAACGTAAAGCCGTTTTCCTGGAATTTATCGATTTGAGGAATAGCGTTAAATGCGATTTGGTAGTGTTTTTCATCACTCTTCACCGGCATGATCTCAGGCTCGAACGGTTTGTCGTTCAAAATGGCTTCGGTTTGCCCGTAGAGCTCTTTTACAGCTTCGTTTCCGGCTCCAGACACCGCCTGATAAGTCGATACGATGATTTTGTTTAAACCGAAAGCCTTGCGGATCGGTTCGAGCGCAACAACCATCTGGATGGTTGAACAGTTCGGATTTGCAATAATCCCGTTGTGCTTGTGCAAATCTTCCTCATTGACCTCAGGTACGACGAGCGGAGTGTTTTGGTCCATCCGGAACGCGCTCGTATTATCAATGACGATCGCCCCGCGTTTGACAGCCTCGTGAGCAAGCGCCTGCGAAACGCTTCCCCCGGCGCTGAAAAGCGCGATGTTGACGCCTTCAAAGCTCTCAGGACGAGCTTCTTCTACTGTGTACTCTTCGCCTTTGAAAGTCAGTTTCGTACCTGCTGAACGTTTTGAGGATAATAAAGTCAGTTTATCCAGTTCAAAATTCCTGTCTTCTAGTGTTTTTAACATTTGCTGTCCTACAGCGCCTGTCGCACCAACTACTGCTACATGTAATCCTCTGCCCAATTGTAAAACTCCTTCCACCTTAATCGTCGTAAACGATTGGTTGACTATGCATTTTACATTTTATTTTAACATAGATGTGTGCCGTGGTGATTGATATTTTTTGTTACATCTTTATTTTCAAAAGATTTATTGATCATTATGGACCAGGATAGGCTGTATTTGTTTATGGGAGAGCGCTTCTTCGACCGCCGGCACTAAAAGATCCATTTTGGCGACGAGCGAATTCGGCTTTTTGTAAGGGTCATCCTGGCCGAACGGAATAAAGTAAACATTTTTTGCCGCCATCAGCCTCATCAAGTTGACGCCGTTCAAGCCGAGCGCGTCATTCGTTGAAATGCCGAGGACGACGGGACGGGAGTTTCTCATCGTCGCTTTGGCCGCCATGAGAACCGGACTGTCCGTCTGGGCGTTTGCAAGCTTGCTCATCGAATTTCCCGTCAATGGCGCAACAACCATGCAGTCCAGCGGTGTTTTCGGCCCGAGAGGCTCAGCTTTCGGAATGGAATCAATGACTTCAAATCCAGTCAGCTCTTCTATTCTTCTGACCCATTCTTCCCCTTCTCCAAAGCGTGTATCCGTCGACTTGACAGTATGCGTCACGACCGGTCTGACTTCAGCCCCTTTGTTGATCAGCGCTTCAATCTGCGGAAAAACGGCATCATACGTACAATGTGAACCCGTTAGGCCAAATCCGATTCTTTTTCCTTTGATCGACATTATGACAGCCCCTTTCGGTCAGTTGTTAATTCAGACAAAAGGTTGCACAAAACATTGGCAATGATCTGTCCCGCCGTTTTAGGCGCGACGATCCCGGGAAGTCCTGGAGCAAGCAGCGCTTTAATGCCTTGCTTTTCGGCAAAATCAAAATCTGTGCCTCCGGGACGGGTTGCTAAATCGAGAATTAATGTTCTGGGTGTCATTCGTGAGAGGACATGTTTATCGAGAATCAGGCTTGGAATGGTATTGATGCATATGTCGATATTTTCAACATGCTCTGCAAGTTCGTTTGTGTGGAAAGGAGTGAGGCCCATCTCCATGATTCTGGCGAGGTGGGCGGAGTCGCGAGCTCCGACTTTTACGCGTGCGCCGAGCGCCGAGAACGTCCGGCTGATGCTCATTCCCGTCCGCCCCAGCCCGAGAACCATTACATTCGAGCCGTGAATCGTAAAGTCTGTATGCTGTATGGCCATCATAATGGCACCTTCGACTGTAGGTATCGAGTTGTAAATCGCAATATCGTCTCTTTCAAAGAGCTTGATAAGACGACGGTTCGCCCCTTTGGCCATGCCGTCTAAATATTGGTTTGAAATCCCTGAATAAATCGCGCAGTGCGGCTTGGTTTTTTCTAAATGTTCCTGTTTTAACACCACTTTTTCATTGGAAAAAACAGTCGCAACCGTTCCTTCCATCGATGTGCCCGATACAGGCAGAATAATGCTGTCTATTGTGCCAAAATCAAGTTCGTTCAGCTTTAGTTTTGTAGCTCCGGTAAACCCGTGATCAAGCTGATCAAAACCGATTAAAAAGACCTTTGCATCCTGTTCCGTCAGCTTGCGGATGATCTCGAGCTGCCTTGCATCGCCGCCGATGATTGCAATCGTCAATCCGGTTAACATGGCTCTAACATTCACCTTCTTTTTTGACAAGGATCTAATTCATAAGCTAATTTCATCATATGACAAAAAGGAAATAGCGGTGAATTGAAATCCAGAAAAACAAAAAGCCCGCCCCCATGGGACGGGCGGGTTTCCACCTTGCTTACTCCTCTTTTGTCACGCTGCTTTCCGGAACATCCAAAATGATCATATCCGAGCCGATTTTTTGAATTTGCGACCAGGGCACCTTAATGTCATTCCCCTGTTTTCTTCCTAGTCCGAACCATTTAACAGAAGGGATGATAAGAGCGGTAATCTGACCGTCCTGCTCATTGATCTCAAGGTCCGTCTGCCCCAGTACGCCGAGCCGTTCGGCCCGCTTAACATCAACGATTTCTTTTCCCGAAAGTTCACTCAGCCTCATGAAAAAAACCCCCTTTTGTTATGATGTATGAACCGATAACAAAAAACATGCCTGCCTAAAAAGACAAGCATGTTTTAAGGAGGCATTATTTCGGCAGCTCACCCGACGGGCTGATTAATGCAGATGAGTAATCATCGGTGAAAATCCGGTTGGCAAGATTGTTCACACGCTCGAGGCTGACGGCATTCAACTTTTCGATGATTTCATCAAGCGTCCGGTGTTTACCGAGCAAAAGCTCATTTTTGCCGTTGCGGCTCATTTTGCTGTTTGTGCTTTCGAGACTGAGCATCAGGCTGCCTTTCATTTGCTCTTTGCTGTTTTCAAGCTCTTTCGGTGTAATACCGTCGCTTTTCAGCGCACGCAGTGTTTCATGAATCGTTTCTGACAGGAGCTGAAGCTGATTTGCGCCGGTTCCCGCGTAGATGGTCATCATGCCGCTGTCTTCATAGGAAGTGTGGTAGCTGAACACGGAATATGCAAGACCTTTATCTTCGCGGACATCCTGAAAGAGGCGGCTGCTCATGCTTCCTCCCAAAATATTATTGAGAACGATCAAATCGTAGATTTCCGGATGGCCTGCTTCCAGCCCGTTGAAGCCGAGGCAGAGGTGAGCCTGTTCGGTTTCCTTTTTGCGCGTCATTTTCTCATGGTGAAAATCCGGTTTTGTCATGCCGGTTCTTTTGCCTTTGGCTTCATATGAACCGAAATGCTTTTCAGCTTCTTTTATAAAAGTTTCCGGCACATTTCCGGCTATGGAAATGACGACTCGGTCAGGCGTGTAATATTCGTTCATATATTTTCTGAGCGAATCTCCGTCAAATTCGGCAAGTGTTTCCTCTGTGCCGAGGATCGGATAGCCGAGGGAATGGCTGCCGTATGACGCCTTGCTCAAGAGATCGTGGACGATGTCATCAGGTGTGTCCTCATACATTTTAATCTCTTCATAGACGACGTTTTTTTCTTTTTTTAATTCTTCTTCGTCAAATGATGAATGAAAGAACATGTCAGAAAGCACTTCCAGAGCATAGCTTGCATGCTCATCGAGCACTTTGGCGTAATAGCACGTATATTCCTTTGAGGTAAACGCGTTGACCTGTCCGCCGATTCTATCGAAAGACTCTGCGATGTCCCTTGCAGTGCGCGTTTTTGTCCCCTTGAAAAACATGTGCTCAAGAAAGTGCGAAATGCCGTTAATTTCGGGTGTTTCATGTCTTGATCCGGTTCCAATCCAAACTCCGATGGCCACAGACCGGACGGTGGGATTGTTTTCGAATACGATTCTTACCCCATTTTGACAAGTATACCGTTTAATCAAATTTGTTCCTCCTATTCAAAGAACGGGCCGCACATCCTATTCTTCAACAAGCCTTTTTTCATTCATCAGCTGTGAAACAGTTCCGATTTGATAGCCTTTTTCATGCAGGTTCTGTATCAAAACGGCAAGACTTTTTGCAGTTGGATCTGTCGGATGCATTAATATCATGGCGCCGTTATGTACTTTGCTTAATACCCGTTGCTGTAAGACGGCCGGCTGCGGTTTCTGCCAATCGATCGTATCAACTGTCCACATGATCGTTCCCATCCCCATCTTGTGAGCCTGATCCACAACCTCTTTGCGGAAGCTGCCGCTCGGCGGGGCGAACCACTTCGGCTTGACGCCAAGCGTTTCCTGTATTTGTTCATTTGTCATCCGCAGCTGTTCTGAAATACGTTCTCTCGTCAGTTTGCTCATATCCGGATGATTGTATGAATGGTTTCCGATTTCATGCCCGCCGTTTTGTATGGCTTTGGCCAGCTCGGGGTGATGCTTCACCCATCTGCCCTCCAGAAAAAAGGTGGCTTTGATACGATGCTGTTGTAAGACGGGAAGCATCTCTTCTAAATATTCATTACCCCAAGCGACATTGATAATAAACGATACCATCGGTTTATCCGGGTGTCCGCGGTAGATCGGCTCAGGCTTTAAGGATTCTAAATGAACGTCAGGCTTCACTTGGTCATAAACGAGCAGTTTCTCATCAAATTCACCGGCCTGTTTCATTTTTTTGTACGATTTTTCGATGTTTACTTTTAAGCCGTTGTAGCCGGGCATCGCTTTCCATATGTGATCAATTTTCGCATTCTGGGCCTTCACTTCATATTCAGGCGCTTTTTGCAAAAGCTCCTGGTACAAATCGTCCTTTTGAGCGGCAACCGTGACCGCGTCTTTTTTCATCGCATCTATGTAATGTTGTGAATACGGACGGTTCATCATCTGATAGGACATCAGCAAAAGAAAGAAAAAAACGGAAATCCGAACAATCGTTCCTTTCAATTGTATTCCTCCCTTCCCCACAAAATATGTGAGAAAAGGACAAGATAGAACCGGACCGTTTTCACGGCTTAAAACAAAGAAGCCGGGTTACCCAGGCTTCCTGTTGCTTGAAGACGAAGACAGAAGCAAGATAGACACCGTTTTTTTTACGATTTTTGTTCTTCTTTTTCCTTCTGTTCACGCAGTACAGCTTTTCTTGATAAGTTGACGCGTCCTTGTTTATCGATTTCAGTAACCTTTACAAGGAGCTCGTCGCCAATTTTGACGACATCTTCGACTTTTCCTACCCGTTCGAGCGCAAGCTCTGAAATATGGACAAGACCGTCTTTTCCGCTGAACAGTTCAACGAAAGCTCCGAATTTTTCAATCCGCTTCACTTTACCTAAGTAAAGCTGTCCGACTTCAACTTCTCTGACAAGGTCTTCGATGATTTTCTTCGCTTTTTGGTTCATGCTTTCATCGGTAGAAGAAATGAAGATTGTGCCGTCTTGTTCAATATCGATTTTAACGCCTGTATCTTCAATGATCTTATTGATTTGTTTTCCGCTTGGTCCGATGACGTCGCGGATTTTATCCGGATTGATCGACATCGTCAAGATTTTCGGCGCATAAGGAGAAAGCTCTTTTCTTGATTCAGCCAATGTGCTCAGCATGCTTTCAAGGATCTCCATTCTGCCTTTTTTCGCCTGCTGAAGAGCCTCTTCCAAAATCTCTCTCGATAAGCCTTCGATCTTAATATCCATTTGCAGAGCTGTGACGCCTTTGGACGTTCCCGCCACTTTAAAGTCCATATCCCCGAGATGGTCTTCCATACCTTGAATATCGGTTAAGACGGTATAGTTGTCACCTGATTTGACAAGACCCATCGCGATTCCGGCAACCGGGGCTTTAATCGGCACCCCTGCATCCATCATCGCTAGCGTGCTTGCACAAATGCTCGCCTGGGAAGTGGAACCGTTTGATTCAAGCACTTCAGAGACGAGGCGGATGGTGTACGGGAAGTCTTTTTCAGACGGAACAATCGGCTCAAGCGCTCGTTCCCCGAGGGCTCCGTGCCCGATTTCGCGGCGTCCCGGCCCGCGCATCGGCCCTGTTTCCCCGACGCTGAACTGCGGGAAGTTGTAATGGTGCATAAAGCGTTTGGATTCTTCGACGCCGAGACCGTCTAAAATCTGCACATCGCCAAGCGCACCGAGCGTACAAATGCTGAGCGCCTGAGTCTGTCCCCTTGTAAAAAGTCCTGAACCGTGTGTTCTCGGAAGCAGTCCGACTTCTGAAGAAAGCGGGCGGATCTCATCGACAGCCCTGCCGTCAGGACGAACTTTTTCCTCCGTAATCAGACGGCGCACTTCATTTTTAACAAGCTGGGACAAAATGTCTTTCACTTGTTTCAGCGTTTCTTCATCGTGTTCCTCTTCTTCAAACTTGGCCAAAACCTCGTTTTTCACTTCGCTGATCGCGTCCTCGCGCGCATGCTTTTCATGAACCTGAATGGCTTTTAAGAGGTTCGATTCGGCCATTCCCCGCACTTTTTCTTTCAGATCGGAATCGATCTCATACAGGGTGATTTCTGATTTTTCTTTCCCGACAGCGGCGACGATTTCCTCCTGGAAGGCAATCAGCCGTTTGATCTCCTCGTGACCGAACATGATCGCTTCAAGCATGATCTCTTCCGGAACTTCGTCTGCTCCCGCTTCAACCATGTTGATCGCGTCCTTCGTTCCCGCTACGACGAGATGAATGTCGCTTTTTTCAAGCTGTTCAAGTGTCGGATTGATGATGAATTTGTTGTCAACCCGGCCTACCGTCACTCCGGCGATCGGCCCTTCAAACGGGATGTCGGATACGCACAGCGCAAGAGATGATCCAAACATTGCCGCCATTTCTGACGAACAATCCTGGTCAACGCTCATGACGATGCTGACGACTTGAACTTCATTCCGGAAGCCGTCTGCGAACAGCGGGCGGATCGGCCTGTCGATTAACCGGCTGGCGAGAATCGCTTTTTCGCTCGGTCTTCCCTCTCTTTTAATAAACCCGCCCGGAATCTTTCCGACGGCGTAAAGTCTTTCTTCGTAATTTACGGTTAACGGGAAAAAGTCTACGGTTTTAGGTTCTTTTGAAGCCGTTGCGGTGCTGAGCACTGCAGTGTCTCCATAACGCACCATGACAGCTCCGTTTGCTTGTTTTGCAAGCTGGCCGGTTTCTACTGTGAGCTTGCGGCCGGCCCAATCTATGGAAAAGACATGTTTCTCTTGTCCCATTCTTATATGAACTCCTCTCTTCGGATAGTTTTTAGGTTACTCCTATTATGAACGAAATGAATTGAACATATCAATGGCAAAGTGCTATGTAAAGAATGAATCGGTGTCATTTAAAATCATTTATATGAACAACGCGTTTTAGAGTTGCCGGATATTCGTTCTTATACGATAAAAAAGCGGGAATCCTCCCGCTTTTTACGATTATCGACGTAATCCAAGTTTGTTGATCAACTCACGGTAACGAGTTACGTCTTTGTTACGAAGATACGTAAGAAGATTACGACGTTTACCTACCATTTTAAGAAGACCGCGACGTGAGTGATGGTCTTTCTTGTGAGTGCGTAAATGCTCGTTCAAGTTGTTGATTTGATCTGTTAGGATAGCGATCTGAACTTCCGGTGATCCCGTGTCAGATTCGTGGGTTTTGAACTCATTGATGAGTTGTGTTTTACGCTCTTGAGTAATTGCCATCCTGTTTCACCTCCATATAATATTAGCCCCGATTACCTAGCAAACGCCGGTGATTCGATTTGCCAAGTGAACGGTTTTAAAGCTACAGACAATATGATACTAAAAGTTCGGGTCTAATGCAACCATTTATGATGAAGTTTACCTTTTTATCACCATTGTTGACGCGTATTGCCGTTTCCATACATCTAGATTCCGGCCGGCTTCCGCTCTCTGAAGAAGCGGATCGCTTCTTCTTTGTCTCTAGAAATCTGTTCGACAAGCTCGTCAACGCTGCCGAATTTTTTTTCGCTCCTCAGCCGCTTATACCATTCAACCTTGATTTCGGAGCCGTATATGTCACGGTCAAAATCGAATAAGTTGACTTCGATTGAAGGCTGACCCGGCCGTTTTTCGTAAAACGTCGGCTTGTATCCGACATTGCAGACGCCGTTGTAGACAGCGCCGCCGATTTCGGCTTTAACGGCGTACACACCTGTCGGCGGGACGATGTATGTGTCTTTAAGGCCGATATTCGCGGTCGGAAATCCGATCGTGCGGCCCCTTTTATCGCCGTGGATCACAAAGCCTTTCACATGGTACGGCCTGCCGAGCAGTTCAGCAGCGTACTCGACGTCACCGGCTCCCAGAACGCTGCGGATCCTCGTGGAGCTTACCTTTTGATCCTGATTGGAATATTTTGCGACAGACGTGCTTTTAACACGGCCTTTCGCATACTCCTGGAAGTTTTCCATAGTGCCTTTGCCGAATTTCCCGAAGGTAAAGTCAAATCCGGCTACAACATGAGTGACATGAAAGCCGAGTATATATTGATCGATAAATTCCTCAGGTGATAGAGAAGCGAATTCAGGGGTAAATGTGACAACGTATAAAAAATCGACCCCTAAATCTTCAATGATGCTGATTTTGTCTTGCAAAGGCGTGATTAAATCCTTCGGCTCCCGGCCTTTTTTGAGCACGGCAGAAGGGTGGGGATGAAAGGTCATCACGGACGTTTTGACCCCTTCTCTTGCCGCGGTGTTTTTTGCTGTAAGAATCACTTGCTGATGTCCCAGGTGAACACCGTCAAAATAACCTAATGCCATAACTGATGTCGGAAAATCCTCACGCTTCAAGTCGTGTGGGTGGGAAATATGTATCGTCTTCAAGAACGGTCACCTTTTCTATTGTTCGCTTTTTTGCACGAGTACTTTTGCCGGCTTCAACAAACCGGTTTTGGTCGGATGCGGATAATAGACGGCTGTGCACCGGCCTGCTTCCGTAAAGACCGCAATGCGGTCTTCGCTCGTCAAATGAGAAAAGCTGCCGGGCGTTTCAAGCACCGCTCCATTTTCCACTTTCTTAGCTAATGTATCACTAATTATCCATTTCGGCAAATGATCAAGCGCACGTTCGATGGGGACGAGCTTTTCAGACAATGTTCCGTCAGCGATCAAGCCTTCGACGTCTTCAAAGGTCAAGCATTCGTCAAGGGTGAAAGGGCCTGACGCGGTCCTGACCAGATTGGACATATGCGCGGGATATCCGAGCTTCTCCCCGATGGTTACCGCCAAGGTCCTGACATATGTGCCTTTTGAACATGTCACAACAAACCGGAAGCGGGCTTTATCCCCCTCATGGCGGATCTCGGGTGTCAGTTCGATATGATGGATGGTGATGGTCCGCTTCGGCCGTTCAACCTCGATTCCAGCCCGCGCGTATTCATACAGCTTTTTGCCGCCTACCTTGACAGCTGAATACATCGGCGGAACCTGCTCAATCGTTCCTTCAAGAGATCTCAGGACGCTCTGCACGGTCTGTTCATCAGGCGGCGCTAAGACGGGTTTCTTTTCTGTGACTTCCCCCGTCTGATCCTCTGTCTCCGTGGAACAGCCAAGCGTGACCTCTGCATCATATGTTTTGGACTTTTCGGTCAAATACTCGACGATTTTGGTTGCCCTCCCGACGCAGATCGGGAGAACGCCCGACACCTCGGGATCCAGTGTACCGGTATGGCCGACCTTTTTTGTTTTCAGCAGTTTGCGGATCTTCATGACGCAGTCGTGCGAGGTCATGCCGACCGGTTTATGTAATAGAAGGACTCCGTTATACATTCGTGCTTCTTCGCCCCTTTCTCATTTGGAGCTAAAAAGGACAGGCAGTCGCCCGCCTATCCTTTTTCAGCTTATGATTCTTCTTTGTTTGCGTTCAGCTCGTGAATCAATGTTTCGATACGGTTTCCGTAATCGATCGATTCATCGAACTCAAAATGGATTTCAGGTGTTTTGCGAAGCCTGATTCGGTTTCCAAGTTCGGAACGAATAAAGCCCTTTGCTTTTGCCAGGCCTTTGAGCGTTTCTTCCCGTTTCTTTTCATCGCCTAAAACGGAAATATACACTTTGGCAATTTGCAAATCACCTGAGACCCTGACGTCGGTGACTGTTAAAAATCCGATTCGCGGATCTTTCAGCTTTCTGCCGATAATGTCACCAAGTTCTTTTTTCATCTGCTCTCCCACACGGGTAGCTCTCATCGTCATGACCATACCACCTCTACGTTAAAACCACTCTGTTCTCGTGATCGTCCGTTCAATTTCCGGAAAAGAGTCAATAAAGGCGAGGACCCGCTGCAGCTCTTTTTCCGTTTGCACGCGAGAGGAAGAAACGGCGGCGATACCAAAGCTTGTGCGCTGCCAAGTGTCCTGATAGTCAATTTCTGAAACAGAAACGTTGAACTTGGCGCGGATTCTTGTGATGATCCGCTTCAGCACCGCCCGCTTTTCCTTGAGTGATGATGCATCGTAAATGATGCATTCGCATTCAACGAAACCGATCACTTTCTTTCAATTTCTTGCATGACATACGCTTCGATCATATCGCCTTCGCGTATGTCGTTGTATTTCTTAATGGTGATACCACATTCATAGCCTTGTGAAACTTCTTTGACATCATCTTTAAAGCGTTTCAGCACATCGACTTCCCCTTCAAAGATGACGACGCCGTCGCGGATCAAGCGGATTCCGCTGTCGCGCGTGATCGTACCTTCCGTTACATAGCCTCCGGCAATCGTTCCGATTTTAGAGACTTTGAATGTTTGACGGACTTCAACCATGCCGATCACTTTTTCTTCATACTCAGGATCAAGCATGCCTTTCATGGCTGCTTCGATCTCATCGATGACTTTATAAATGATGCGGTGGAGGCGGATATCCACATTTTCGGCTTCGGCGGTACTCTTAGCATTTCCGTCAGGTCTGACATTAAACCCGATCACGATTGCATTTGATGCAGAAGCTAAAATAATGTCTGATTCGGTAATCGCACCTACGCCTGTGTGGATGATTTTGACTCTGACGCCTTCGACCTCAATTTTTTGCAAAGCTGCGGCCAGCGCTTCAACAGAGCCTTGAACATCGGCTTTTACGACGAGGTTAATTTCTTTGAAATCGCCTTGTTTAATCTGTTCAAACAAGTCATCAAGGCTGAGCTTCGCTTTATCGCTGCGCTGTTCTTCAAGCTGTTTGGTAGCGCGCGCTTCGCCGACGGAACGGGCTGTTTTTTCGTCTTTGAACACAAGGAACTGATCCCCTGCGTTCGGAACTTCGTTCAACCCGGTGATCTCAACAGGAGTTGACGGTCCCGCCGATTTCACGCGTCTGCCGACATCATTGACCATCGCACGAACGCGTCCGAAAGTGTTCCCGACGACGATCGGATCTCCGACGTGAAGCGTTCCGTTTTGAACGAGCAACGTTGCGACAGAACCTTTACCTTTATCAAGCTCGGCTTCGATGACCGTTCCTTTTGCCCTGCGGTTCGGATTTGCTTTGAGCTCCTCGACTTCGCTGACGAGCAGGATCATTTCGATCAGCTCATCGATTCCCTCTCCTGAAAGTGCGGAAAGAGGAACAAAAATCGTCTCGCCTCCCCATGCTTCAGGAACAAGACCGTGTTCAGTCAGCTCCTGCATCACGCGGTCAGGGTTTGCCGTCGGTTTGTCGATTTTGTTGACAGCGACGATGATCGGCACTTCAGCCGCTTTCGCATGGTTGATCGCTTCAACCGTCTGCGGCATGACCCCGTCATCTGCAGCTACGACGAGAATCGTAATGTCCGTAACTTCCGCACCGCGTGCGCGCATCGTTGTAAACGCGGCGTGGCCCGGAGTGTCGAGGAAGGTAATCTTCTTGCCGTTTTCCTCGATCTGATAAGCGCCGATATGCTGAGTGATGCCTCCGGCTTCGCCTTCAACGACCTTCGTTTTTCTGATGCTGTCGAGAAGCGTTGTTTTTCCGTGGTCGACGTGACCCATGATCGTTACGACAGGAGGACGGATTTCGAGGTCTTCTTCGTTATCCGGCTCTTCGTATTTTTCGAATTCGGTTTCTTCATGGACGATCACTTCTTCGACTTCGACGCCGTATTCTGAAGCGATCAGCTCAACGGTATCTTTGTCAAGATCTTGGTTGATCGTCGCCATGATGCCGAGAAGCATTAATTTTTTAATGATTTCTGACGGTTCTTTTCCGAGCTCTTCGGCAAGCGCGCCGACCGACATTGAGTTGGTAAATTCGATTTTTTCAGGCAGTTCTTTTTTCGGCTTGAACTGCTTCTCCTGAGGAGATTGATGATTTTTACCGCGTTTGTTCTTTTTGTTGTTGTTGTTTTTCTTCTTGTTTTTATTGTTAAATTGAGTATTCTGCACGTTATTCTTCTTTCCGTCTCGATTTTTGTTTGGCTTACTTCCGGCATTCAGTTTTGCGGCTTCTTGCTGCGGCTTTTGTCCGCCTGTACCGGCATCCTTTTTATTTCCCGCAGGTTTAGCGCTCTTCTTGAATTTTTGATCGAGCTGTTTGATCGCATTTTCTTCGATCATCGCCATATGGTTATTGACTTCGATATTCATATCTTTCAATGCCGCGATAATATCCTTACTTGAAACATTTATGGCTTTTGCATATTCATAAACTCTCATTTTAGCCATTCGTTCACCCCCAAAAAAAATTAATCGAGCTTTCGGAGCAACGTATTCGCAAAACCTTGATCAGTGACAGCAACAACCACACGGGATTCTTTGCCGATTGAACGGCCCAGAAGCACACGATCACCGACTTTTTTCACCGGTACATCGTAGTGCCTGCATTTGTCGGTTACTTTTTTCTCCGTGTTAGCCGATGCGTCGTCTGCAAGCAAAACAAGCTTTGCGCGCGAATGCCTGATTTCTTTCACAACCAGGTCTTCTCCGGACACGACCTTTCGAGCTCGATTCGCCAGACCCAGCAAGGAAAACCATTCTGATTCCGACATTTATCTGTTCTCCTTTTCCGCCAGTTCCAGCAGTTCATCAAAAATCTGATCATCAATCTGTGCTTGAAGCTGATTTGCTAAGCTGTTTCTCTTTTTTGCATTTAAAATGACGTCTTTATCAAGTGTAAGGTAGGCTCCCCGGCCGTTCTTCTTGCCGGTCGGGTCAACGGAAACTTCGCCTTCCTTCGAACGGACGACGCGGATGAGCTCTTTTTTAGGCTTCATTTCCCCTGTTACGACGCATTTTCTAAGCGGGATCTTCTTTCGGCTTTTCACCAAAGGTCACCTCTTATTCATCCGATTCTGGAGTTTCGCTTTCCAAGAAAAGCTCTTCCGGCTCCTCTTCTTCAAGCTCCCTTGGATAAATTCCAAGCTCTCTTGCATCTGTTTCGCTTTTAATATCGATCTTCCAGCTTGTCAGCTTGGCTGCCAGGCGGGCGTTTTGACCTCTTTTTCCGATGGCGAGCGACAGCTGATAGTCAGGAACGACAACCGTTGTCGCTTTATCCTCTTCATTGACGATGACGTCGAGCACTTTTGAAGGGCTCAGCGCATTGGCGACAAATTCAACCGGGTCGTTTGACCAGTGAACAATATCAATTTTCTCGCCTTTCAATTCATTGACGATCGCCTGAACGCGCTGACCCTTCGGTCCGACGCAGGCGCCGACGGGATCGATGTCGGGATTATCCGTGCGGACGGAAATCTTCGAGCGGTCTCCCGCTTCTCTCGCCACGGATTTGAGCTCGACCGTTCCATCGTAAATTTCCGGCACTTCGATTTCAAAGAGACGCTTTAATAAACCTGGATGAGTTCTTGAAACGTAAATCTGCGGACCCTTCGTCGTTTTTTCGACTTTTGTAATGAACACTTTGATCCGGTCATGAGGCTTGTAGACTTCATTCGGCATCTGTTCTGCAACCGGGAGAAGCGCCTCGATTTTTCCTAAAGAGACATAGATGAACTTATTGTCGATCCGCTGGACGATGCCTGTCATGATATCTTCCTCGCGGTCGATGAATTCAGAATAGATGACGCCGCGCTCCGCTTCGCGGACGCGCTGGGTCACGACCTGCTTTGCCGTCTGGGCAGCGATGCGGCCGAAATCTTTCGGCGTCACTTCGATTTCCACGACATCTCCGACAATGTAGTTCGGATTGATGTTTACGGCATCTTCAATCGAGATTTCAAGGCGCGGATCATACACTTCATCCACGACATCTTTGCGGGCGAAAACGCGGATTGAACCGGTGTCGCGGTTTAAATCTACCCTGACGTTCTGCGCCTGGTTGAAGTTCCGCTTATAAGCGGAAATGAGCGCAGCTTCAATTGCTTCAATAATAATGTCCTTACTGATTCCCTTTTCTTTTTCAAGAACAGTCAGGGCATCTAACAACTCACTACTCATGTTTATGGTTTCCCCCTTAAACAGTCAAAAATTAATTGAACGAAACAGCCAGCCTCGCTTTGGCTACTTTGTCATATGGAATATTGATCGTTTTCCGGCGCGTTTTGATCATCACCGTGACCTCCACGTTTTCACCGTCAAATGCGGAAAGCTCGCCTTCAAACTCTTTATTGCCTTCAATAGGTTCGTACGTTTTAATATATACGTTTTTTCCGAGCGCCTTCATGAAATCGGCTTCTTTCTTTAAAGGCCTCTCAGCTCCCGGGGACGATACTTCAAGAAAATAGTTTTGCTTGATCGGATCAGCCTCATCGAGCTTTTCACTAAGAGCTTCGCTAACCTTGGCACATTCCTCGATGTCTACGCCGTCATCTGAATCAATAAACACGCGAAGAAACCAGCTCTGGCCTTCCTTGACAAATTCGATGTCAACGAGCTCAAGCTGAAGATTGTCTAGTATAGGCTGGACCATTTCGCTGACGGTATCGATCACTTTGTTACTCATACTTTTCCTCCTTGTGCAGGCTCCCATTCATCAGCTCCCTCGTAAAAACCCTGCTTCAAAAGCAGGGGATTTTAGAAAAAACGATGAACATGTCGAGACAAAATTGCCTGTTCAATACAAAAGAGCGGGTTTCCCCACTCTTCGCCTCGGCTATCGTTAGCATTTCCAATAAAACTATACCATAACCATATTTTTATTGCAAATCATGACAGCGTTTAGTCTGAAGCATTTCGGAAGCGGCTGATTTTTCATTCATCCGCTCCGCGTGCTCTGAAATGACAGAAGCGGCAGAGCTCGGATAAACGATCCGAAAACCGTCATAGTCCGGATAAAGGGTCCCGTCATCCTGAATGCCGGTCAAAATCCAAAATTGGCTGCCCGCACCGCTCTGCTTTTCTATGAGTTCAAGCCAGGTTCTGTAGACGTAGTCCCTTCTGGACTTATCCTGATAGCCGTACTCTTCTAAAACGACCGGCTTGCCGATTTCTTTTCCATCGCAAATATGGTCTGTGATCCACTGATTCCCCCACTCGGCCGTTTTGCCCCAATGATCCGGATAGAGGTGATATGTGCCGTAATCAATATGCTTCAGAGCGGTCAGCCTTTTCCAATCCACACCCTCTCCGCCGTTGTAATGCCAATCAGGGTGCCCTTCTATATGATAAAATCCTTCATCTCCAACCGCTACAAGATGGTTCTGATCAATGGATTTAATAAATTCGCTCATCTCATCCGCCCATTCGACAAGTGTATTTCCGGTCCTGTCAGACTGGACCCTCGGTTCATTGGCAAGCTCCCACGCCATAATCGCGGGATCATCTTTATATTTGACGCCATTATATGTGTTGACTCGGTTCAGCATATAGGATACATAATTTTTATACGCCTCTTTAATGTCCGGATGAGTATAAAAGGCGTCATGTCCATCCGCCTGAAACCACCTGACATATTGATTCATTCCGCCGAAATCATCCCAGTTGTTCACAAAAGGGATGACTAGTTTTATCCCTGTCTGCCCCGCTTTATAAATGGCATAGTCAAGCTTTGAAAAGCCTGATTCATCATATATGCCCGGCCTTGGCTGCATGACTGTATTTTCCTGCGGCTGGCCGTCAAGAAATCCCCAGATGCGGATCACTTTCAAATTCATCGCTTTCATATCTTCGAACACATCATCGACCATTTTTTTAGATTTATAATGAAAATAATAGTTATTCGTCCCGGCAAAATAAAATTCTTTCCCATTTAAAGTGAACGATGTTCCGGCTGTCTCAACAAAAGGAGACGCGGCTAGTGCAGGCCGGGGATTGCCAAACTGAATGGCGGAAAGTGCAAGCAAAAACGGCATCAGCACTGTCAATAAACCCTTTTTCGTCATCATTATTTTTCCCTGCTTTCATAAAGAGGATGCATGGACGGCGTCATTGAGAGGATAGCCGGCCGTTCAAGGCGTGACTTTCACCTTCACGACCGCCTCCACGCCTTTCGGCCACAGTTCAAATGTAAAGGTGGAATCGCTTTTCAAATACTTTAAAACCCGCTCTTTCAAATACAAATCCCCGTCTTTTTCGTAAAAATCTTCGTCATAGTTCAAGTAGGGCGTCCATGACCATACTTCTTCAAGAACCGGCCTTCCTGTAGAATCGACGACTCCTTTAACCGTGGCCAGCTTCGTTCCGTTCAGTGACGCCGGGATTTTGAGATCACCGCTGATTGCCGATTGACTGATGGTGAATTCGCTTTTTTCAAGCTTCGGGTCATCATAAAGAATGATATCCATAACCTGGCTGGCTCCTTTATGAAACGTAAAAGTGAGCTGCGCTTTTACCCCAGGCTGCCCCGCCCCGTTCAGCAGCTTTGCCAAGCAGGATGCCTTAATAGAGACCGTTTTTCCGGCATTGTCAACTGTATAATCACTGCCTTCCTTTAATGGTTCAGATTTCTGATAAATGCCAGTCAGCACATTGCCGTTCAGCTGAATGTCCACCGTCTGATCGCTGATGCTTTGACCTTTTTTGATAAAAAGATCTGCCGGTTTGATGATCGCATTGGGAACGCCGCGTCCCGCCTGAATGACAATCTCTTTAACAACAGGATCACGCCACTGTCTCTCAGCCCGGTCAAACTGGTCATTCCCGTTGTCCCACCACATCGGGACCATTTGATATTTGTGGGCAAGGCGGACAAACGTATCATGATAGAGCCATTTTGAATGCTTTTCATTGGCGCCGAGGGTACCGTATTCACCGATGATAACCGGGTATCCTTCCCTTACAAATTTTTCATAAACCGGTTTGATATCCTCCTCCATCTCGGAGATTTCGGCTGCCGATCCCCAAGTCGTCCGGCCCCACCAGTTTGATACGTAATCCCAAGGAGAATAGTAGTGATATGTGAGGACAATCCGGTCATCATCAGGCGGTTCAAATGAATGAAGCAATTCATCTTTGTTATCTTCAAGCCCCCCGACGATTACGAGCCGCTGGCCGTTTTTGCCGCCGGTCGAACGGATGATGTTCAGCATCTCTCGGTTAAGCAGATTCATTTGATATGCGCTCATTCCGGTCGGCTCATTGACAATTTCAAACAGGAGGCGTTCACTTTTGTTTTTGAAGCGCTCGGCAATCTGCTTCCAGACTTTCCCCAGCTTATCTAATGTCTCCTGCTGGCTGTTTCCCATCCGGCTGATCCATAGCCAAGAATCGTGGTGAATATTTAACACGACGTAAAACTCTCTTTCCAAAGCCCAATCTGTCACTTCTTCTACCCGGTTCATCCAATCGGTATCGATCGGATACTCTGGAGCGCTGCCGATGTGGGAATCCCATGTCACCGGAATCCGGACGCTTTTAAACCCCGCATCGCGAATATCATCAAAAGTATGCTCGCGAACCGGCGGATTGTTCCAAGAGCCTTCTGTCGGAACAGCATCCAGCGTGTTGCCAAGGTTCCATCCAGGGCTCATGTTTTCCAAAAGATCAGCCGGGGTGATGATGCTCTGCTTTTCTTGCTTTGCTGGCCCGCTTGTTCCCGAAGCTTTCGGAACTGCGGATAAAAGAACGGTTCCCATGATCAAAACGAACAGAATGATCGACTTTAAACATAAGGCTAACCATTTTTCTCTCAAACTTTTGATCTCCTTTTTAGATAATCGTGTAAAACACTCGCTAAAATCCTAAATCCTGCCTTTAAAAAAGAAGGCGGCTGAACGCCGCCTTTGCCCAAACGGCCAAGCGCATCTAATATTCTCCTATTGATTGTTATGCATTTCCGATTAAACGGTCATACTCAGCATAAGCTGTCGCCATATCGACCTGAGACCAGAAACGGTGATATACAAAGGTCGGCAGTCCGTTTTCCCATTTGCCCGTATTCGGATTCCACGAGGTCTGATATTTGTTTTCCAAATAAGGCCACATCGGATCATTTTTAATTTTCGGCCGGAGCTCCGCATGACTGATATAGACGCCGTTACCGCCTTTTGCCGGATCAGACGGCACAGTGTTGGGGCCAGGGATGGTATTGCCCTGCCCGTTTCTGCCGCTCCAGCCATTCGGAAAGTAGATTTCCTTCGTAAAGTAGCGGATATAATCTTCATGTTCTTCCTCTGCTGCGATACCGATTCCGTCATTTTTACTCCATGCTGCATCAAGCAGTTCTTTTGCCAGATTTTTGGCTTTGTTTCCAAGAGCGGTAAAGCCGCCGGTTTCGGCTTTTGTTCCGGCCGCAAAGAAGACGAGCGTTTTAATATAGCTGCCGAGAACGCCGACATCTTGAGAAGGATTCTTCGTCGTGACATGCAGTCCCGGATTTCCGGTAAATGAATCAAATCCCTTCCACGGATCAGGCTGGCCGCTCCATTCAAGGTTTGCCGGAATCCAAAACTCGCCTGGGTCGGATTGTACGGCGATCTGCGGGTTTTGGCCGCCAAGGACGCGTTCTCCCGCATCATTTAAATAATAGCCTTCTTCGTCAGTAACCGGCCGTTCGCCCACAAACACATAATCAAGTGAATATGCGATCCATTTTTCAATCACATGCTTTGCCATGTGGAAGTTTTCAGACGATTTGTCACCTTTCTCTGCGAAAATATAATACAGTTCCGCCACCCTTTCCAGCGGCCAGACTTGCATCCCGAACCAATTGTTAGAAGGGGGATCGTGATATACAGGCGCTTCTGTGTAGGCCATTTCGTAAAATGTGCTGACATTCTGCGGATATGCGCTGTAGTTGCCGTTCCAGCTGTTCGTGGCGCCGCCGGCAACGGCTCCTTCTGAAGAAAGCAGCCATGTGTAAAGTTCTAGCTGCCTTTTCAGCGCCTTTTCCCAATCGCTTCGCGCTGTGGATGAATTTGGAATCAATCCGCCTCTTCAGCCGTTGACAGTGCATAAGAGGCAACAGGGTTTTGATAACCTTGATGCACATGGCTCGCACCGATCCGCCACGCCCAGTTTGCATACTGTCCCAATCCGCCTCCCCAAGCGGTGTACCACGCCATTAAATAATGACATGCATTTTTTCCAGCACCGCGGGAAGGCGAGCCGTCAGCGGCACTTCCAATCTCTTGAAAGTATTTGTCATACATGCCGTAACGGAGGGAGAAAGTCCCCCATTTTTTTAGCTTTTTCTAAATAATTAGTATTGCTGTAGCCCCATTGCCTGGCCCAGAACATCGCCTGAACGGCGCGCGCATCTGCATCCGTTGCATTGGTGTAGCGCCATTGCGGTGCTGGAGCCTGATTTTCTTTTGTAAAAAGGCTCATGAAACCTTCATTCGGTTTTCCGAACGTCTGATTATCCTGAGACGGATGCGGAACCGTTTCCCAAACGGATTCCTGTTCGCCCCGCTGGTAAGTGTTCACATAAACGGCAGTGTGCGAAGGGTTCAGAAGATTTCCGAAGCCATACCAGTTGTCAACATCTAACAGCCAATGCATTAAATACGTTTCGTTGCTTCCATATGTCGCTTTAAGCTCGGCATCGAGCGGGTCATTTCCTGCCGGATACTGTCCGGTCAGCGCTGAAGGGTACAGATCTGGGTAGGGGTGTTCTGCAGCATAAGTGGCTGGACTTGAGGGGTTGTAGTAGTTCATGGTCGGCTGTTCTTCGTTTCCGTCTCCTTCATTGACCGGGATAATATATTTCTCCATATTGTCCCAGGCGGCTTCTAGCTTTGACCAGTCCTGTGTGTACCGGCCATACATCGCTTCAAGCCACAGCCAATAGCTGTACGCTTCAGATGTCGTCATATGACCGTAGTCGGGCGCCTCACATATGAGCGTTTCAACCGAGTGATAGGGAATTCCTTCGGGTGAGAAATAACCGTTGTTCGGATTTTTAATTTGCTCATACAGCTGCATAAAACGTGTTTTATTATCCATGATGTTCCTCCTCTTGAAGTTCAATATCTAGTAACCGGGCTCATGTCCGAAAACGAGCCGTCCATCATCATAAACAGGAATATACCGCGTCTTCAGAAGCGCATGTGACAGACCCTGATAAGAGTGGTCATTTTCCGGGTTCCAAAAAGACGTTCCGTCTGGTGCCGAAAGGCGGAACTGCACTTCTTTTTTATGGGCGGATTGACCGCCTGGATAAATCAAAACCCCGCTGAAGCTGACTTCTGTATAGTAAATGTGCTTTGAAGCGTCATGCGGCTTCAGCTCTGATACCGAGGCCCCTTCGTTATAGCCGGCTGTGACTTTTATATCTTCGGCGGAATATCCCGCTTCTACAGCTTCCGTCAAGTCAACGTAGTAGCGGAAAGACAATTGATCGGTTTTCTTTGCCGGCCATCCCGAACGGTTATTGAGCTGCGCCCGGATTTCAGTATAGCTGTTTCCGGAGCTGTTGATTGATGCCTCTGCAAAATATTCGTCCTCAGGTGTTTCCTTCTCCGGAAAATCAGGCAGCGGAACATGGCCTTTCCCGAACAGCTGAAACATTTTCGCTACGTTGCCGGTAAAAGCGGCATTATAATCGATCGCAACTTCGTTTGACGCATAATCTGTTATGTCATCTCGGTACGAATCGTCCCTTCCCGGACCGCCGACTAATGCGCCGTATAGGGTATGGCGATGGTTTTCAGGCACATTCATCTGATTGGCCCATGAACCGTGTGCTGTACGGTGATGCGGATGTTTCGGCGGATTTTTACCGTATCCAACGACAAAGCTTCGCTGCTGCGGATTATCTCCTAGCATATACTCCGTTTGCCGAACAGCAAAATCCCGATATCTTTTCGCTTTTTCTGTATCCACCCAATCGGAATAAACGAAAGCGAGAAAAGCGGCATTCGAAGCGTATCGCAATGATCCCCACTGCTCAAGCCAGGCCAAACCGCCCGGCGTATACGTGATCCGTTCTATGCTTCCATTATGACTGTAGCCTGTCGACCAATAATCAAGATTGCGTTCGACAGATTTGACAAAACGGGAATCGTTTGTCAGACGAGCGAGCAGCAGCTGTGCTCCGTAAGTGACGTCATCCCAGGAAAGCGTCCAGCGGTAAGGCCAGTTTGCGGGATCGCCCCAATCTGAGACCGAAGCAAGGGCTTTATCCAAATATTGTT
Source organism: Bacillus sp. FSL R7-0646 (assembly GCF_037969865.1). NCBI lineage: Bacteria > Bacillati > Bacillota > Bacilli > Caryophanales > Bacillaceae > Bacillus > Bacillus sp. FSL R7-0646. The sequence continues at coordinate 1,811,781 of NZ_CP150217.1, read as the reverse complement.
GTTCTTCTGTTGCCAAGTAGAGCCAGACAGCTCCCCATGTCAGTTCATCTTTATACCCGCTCCACGAATTATAATATTGCTGTGCGTCTGTAATGCAGTCTGAATATTTGCCGCGGTAGCGGTCGGCAAAATCATACAATTGCTTGGCATGAGCCAGTAATTTTTCAGAGTAAGAAGAATCTGTCGGCTTGAAAATAATTGATGCTGATGCTAGCGCTGCGGCTGTACCACCAGCAAGGTCTGACCCCGGACAGCCGGCATCGATCTTATAGGCAGGGCGCTTCATCGGCATTACTTCGGCCGGCCCCCACCATGCGTGGTCTAGAGCGCCATTTCCGACTTGGCCCCACAATTCATAAGGAGCCGTATGGGCTTTAAGAAAGTAGTCTGTCGCCCATTTAATATTGTCCAGCGCCGCATCAAGCTGACCCGATTCTTTGTAGGCATCTCGGTACTCATAGACCGACCATGACAGGATTGCGGCAGAATAAGCCATCGGCAGACCGAACTTCACGTGGTCGCCGGCATCATACCACCCTCCCGTTAAATCGAGGCCAACGTCTTTTCCGTCCTCAAGCCCGGAGTCTCCTCTCCAATTCAGCCGGCTGTTTTCCGGAAGTCTTCCCGAGCGCTGTGCTTCATAAAATAACAAAGACTTTTGCAGCAGTTCAGCATAATTATGAGGATATTCTTCAGCAGAAGCTGCACGGGTCTTTTCTGAAAACGACGCTATGCTCATAGAGAAGATCACTAAAAGTGCCAAACAAAGCGCTTTCATTTTTAAAAATACTTTCTGTTTCACGTACTGCTTCCTCCCCATCATGTTCGTTAAGATCAAGCAACTCCATCTGTCTACAACATGCTCACCTCCTTTTAGATTTGCCGGCGAACAAAACAAGGCCAAAGTTGAAAAACCGAAGATATTGATTGCACATTAAATCAGCACACGACTGCAAGCGAGGAATTTGATAAGTAACTTAGTTTATTTGTTCAATAAACTAAGTTATGAGAGTAGAAATCTAATAGACAGCACATTCCAAACGAAGTGTTATATTTTGGAAATTCTAACATTGATGTTTATTTATTGTCAACAGATCTGACAGCCCTTTATTTTTTTGTGATCATTTCTCCCCTGGCATTTGTCACCCAATTCCGAAAAAACGCTCTTTATGCCGTAAAACAGATAAAAAAACTGCCTGCTTTAAGCAGGCAGTTTCTAGAATAATGACAGCTGGTTCTGATCTGGAAGCGACTCGAGACAGCCGTGGCGCTCCAAGTATTCCATGATCGTTTTTGACACCTTTCCTCTTTTTTGCAAATCTTCTTTGGAAAGAAATTCGCCTTCTTCCCTCGCTTTGACAATATTCAAGGCGGCGTTTGTTCCAAGCCCCGGTATTGAATTAAACGGCGGAATCAAGCTGTTTCCATCAATGATGAATTCTGAAGCGCTCGATCTGTATAAATCGACTTTTTGGAAAGAGAAGCCCCTTTCGCACATTTCAAGCGCCAGCTCAAGCACCGTGAGCAAACTTTTCTCTTTTGGAGAAGCGTCAAGGCCTTTAGAGTTGATATCATCCATGACGGCTCTGATCGCTGTCGATCCTTTGATCATCGTTTCGATGTCAAAGTCGTCGGCCCGCACGGTGAAGTATGCTGCGTAGTAGAGCAGCGGATGATGGACTTTAAAATAAGCGATCCTGACCGCCATCAAAACATATGCCGCAGCGTGGGCTTTCGGGAACATGTATTTGATTTTTTTGCAGGAATCGATATACCAGTCCGGAACATTATTATTCTTCATTTCTTCTTCCCACTCAGGCGTCAGTCCCTTTCCTTTACGGACAAACTCCATAATCTTAAAGGCGAGGGATGGCTCAAGCCCCTGGTAGATTAAGTACACCATAATGTCATCACGGCAGCCGATCACTTCGCTCAGTTCACAAATATTGTTGTGAATCAGCTCCTGCGCGTTGCCGAGCCATACGTCCGTACCGTGTGACAGGCCGGAAATCTGTACGAGCTCGGAAAATGTCGTCGGCTTGGTGTCCTCAAGCATCTGTCTGACAAAGCGGGTTCCGAATTCAGGGATGCCGAGTGTACCGGTTTTACAGCCGATCTGTTCCTCGGTTACCCCTAAAGACTCTGTCCCTTGGAAAATTTTCATCACTTCAGGATCATCGGTCGGAATCGTTTTCGGATCAATCCCGCTAAGATCCTGGAGCATACGGATGACCGTCGGATCATCGTGTCCGAGAATATCAAGCTTCAGAAGGTTGTCATGGATGGAATGGAAGTCAAAATGCGTCGTCTTCCATTCGGAATCTGTGGCATCCGCCGGAAACTGGATTGGTGAAAAGTCGTAAATATCCATATAATCCGGCACAACGATAATTCCGCCCGGGTGCTGCCCTGTAGTCCGCTTGACGCCTGTACAGCCTTGGACAAGTCGGTCGATTTCCGCCCCGCGCATATGCAAATTGTTGTCGTTTGCATACCCTTTGACATACCCGTAAGCCGTTTTTTCGGCGACTGTTCCGATCGTTCCCGCACGGTAGACGTTATCCTCTCCGAACAGGACTTTCGTATAGTTGTGGGCATGCGGCTGGTATTCGCCCGAGAAGTTCAAGTCGATATCAGGAACCTTGTCCCCTTTAAACCCCAGGAACGTCTCAAACGGAATGTCGTGGCCGTCTTTTCTGTAGGCCGCTCCGCACTTCGGACAGTCTTTGTCAGGCAAATCAAATCCCGAACCGACCGATCCGTCGTTGAAAAACTCGGAATGGCGGCAATCCGGACAGACGTAATGCGGCGGCAGCGGGTTGACCTCGGTAATTTCCGTCAATGTTGCGACAAGGGAAGAACCGACCGATCCCCTCGAACCGACGAGATAGCCGTCATCAAGGGAGCGTTTTACAAGCTTATGAGAGATCAGATAGATGACGGCGAATCCGTGGCCGATTATGCTTTTCAGCTCTTTTTCGATCCGTTTTTCGACGATTTCGGGCAGGTCCTCGCCGTAAATGCTTCTTGCTTTCTCATAGCTCATGCGGCGGATTTCGTCATCTGCGCCTTCGATCTTCGGTGTGTAAAGATCGTCTTTGATCGGCTTGATTTCTTCGATTCGCTCGCTGATCATGCGGGTGTTCTTGACAACGATTTCTTTCGCTTTTTCCTCACCCAAAAATGAAAAGGCCTCAAGCATTTCATCCGTCGAACGGAAATGAACGTTCGGCAGCTCGTGCCTGTTGAGCGGATTTGCGCCGCCTTGCGAGGAAACTAGAATCTTCCGGTAAATTTTGTCCTCAGGGTTCAGATAATGGACATTTCCAGTTGCTACTACTGGGATATTCAGCTTCTCGCCGAGCTTTGTGATGTTGGCGATGATTTCTTTTAACGCTTTTTCATCCCTGACGAGTTCGAGCTGAAGCAGGTGCCGGTAGACTTCAGGCGGCATGACTTCAAGGTAGTCATAAAATGAAGCGATGTCTTCAACTTCTTCCGGCGATTTCTGCATCATGCCTTCAAATACTTCGCCTTTGTCGCACGCCGAACCGATTAAAAGCCCTTCTCTGTACTTTTCAAGCTGTGACCTTGGGATCCTCGGCACCCTGTAAAAATAATGGATATGCGACAGCGAAACAAGTTTGAAAAGGTTTTTCAAGCCTGTCTCATTAACCGCCAAAAGTGTCGCGTGATATGGCCTTGAACGCTGATAGGCATTGGACTGCCCCATATTTTCATTCAGCTGATCGTGGTACAGGATATTTTTTTCGGCCGCATCTTTCAGCATTTTCACAAGGAGATAACCCGTCGCTTCGGTATCATAAATCGCCCTGTGATGCTGGGTGAGCTCGATGTCAAACTTTTTACAAAGCGTATTCAGCCTGTGGTTTTTGAATTCCGGATAAAGAAAACGGCCCAGCTCAAGCGTGTCAATGACCGGGTTCTGCACTTTCTCCGAATTCAGCAGGCGCTTATAGGCGACATTGATGAAGCCGATGTCAAAGCTTGCATTGTGAGCGACAAGCGTGTGATCACCGACCCATTCTTTAAAATCGCGGATGACCTCTTCGACTTCGGGCGCATCTTTCAGCATATCATCGGTAATCCCCGTCAGCTCGATGATCGTAGCCGATAAAGGTCGATGCGGGTTGGCAAACCTTTCAAAGCGTTCGATGATTTCCCCGCCTTTTACTTTAACGGCGGCCAGCTCGATGATTGTATCATAGACGGCAGACAGCCCCGTCGTCTCGACGTCGAACACGACATATGTTTCCTCTTCAAGCAGACGGTGCACGGGATTGTAGGCAATCGGCACGCCGTCGTCGACGAGGTTGGCTTCAAGTCCGTAGATCATTTTCACGCCATGCTTTTTGCTTGCCGCGAATGCATCCGGAAACGATTGGACTACGGCATGGTCAGTGAGCGCGATAGCCGGGTGCCCCCATTTTTTCGCCTGTTCGACAAGCTTGCCGATGCTTGATACGGCATCCATCTGGCTCATTGGTGAATGGAGGTGGAGCTCGACTCGTTTTTCGTCCTCTGGCGCTGTATCCTCACGGGTTTTCGCTTTGATTTCATTGACATCGTTGGCGATCATCACCAAATCGCGGACGAATGTATCGTTTTGTATGCTTCCTCTCGCCTTGACCCACATCCCTTTTTTCAGGGACTTCATCAATACAGCGTCTTCTTTTTCGCGGGCGAACATTTTGACGAGAATGCTGTTTGTATAGTCGGTTATTTTAAAGATGCAAAGCGTTCTGCCGCTTTTCAGCTCTCTTGTTTCAGCGTCGAATACATAGCCTTGCACCGTAATTCTCCGCTCTTCATCCATGATGCTGTCAAGCGTTCTGATTTCTTCAGAGTCTTTAATCTGGTAGCCGATCTGAAGAGGGCCTGCCGGCGCTTCATCGTCTTGTGCTTCCTTATCCTGCTTCTCCATTTCGATTAAAGCCTGAAGGGCCCTCTCTTGATCTTCGGCCATTTTTTGCTCTCTGAATTTCTGAATCTCTTGATCTGATACAAAAATTTCTGTGTCCAGCTGGAGCTCAGGAAAGCCGAATGTGCGGTAGCTTGACTGGATGAGCGAGCTGTATTTCTTTTTTAAAGCGGACGCTTCTGTATCTGTTTTCGTTTTAAGCAGGATTTTGTTTCCCGTAAGCTTGGGCTTTTGGTCGTTCAAAAGCGCCAAGATCGGCGGAGAAATACCATCGAGTTCCTGAATGCAGCGCGTCCAGTAATCCTGAACAAGCTGCTCGTCAATCGAAGGGTTTTCCGCCTCGATGGAACAGGTGACCTGGGCGATATGGGAAAAGGTGCGGGTCAGCTGGCTGTGAAACCGTTCGAAGATTTGATAAGGCAGCACATTTCTCAATTTAAAGTGAAAGTGCCATGTCTTCTTGTTTTTATGAACGGTCAGCTTTATGATTTGTCCGCCTTCAAGGTGGCGGATCATCGTATCTTCCGTTACATTCAGCTGCTGCAGAAGAATTTGAAACTGTCTTCTGTTGACAGAAAGCTGGTCTTCCAAGACAGATTCCTCCCTAAAAGAAAATCATAATTGAAGGTACCTTGGGACGATTCCCGAGGTACCTTCCTTTACTCTAGTTTACCATGTTTTAAGAGTGAGAAGATAAGCTCTTGACTTGTTTTTCGATAAAGTCAAACAGCTCATCAGCAGCGATTTCAAAGGATTCTCCGGTTTTGCGGATCTTCACTTCGACAACGCCTTCGTCAGCTCTTTTTCCGACCGTGATGCGGATCGGCAGACCGATCAAATCGGAATCTGCAAATTTAACGCCGGCCCGTTCGGCACGGTCATCAAACAGTACGTCATAGCCGTTCGCTTTAAATTCTTCATACAGCTTTTCGGCAAGCTGAACTTGCGCGTCATTTTTCATATTAAGCGCGAGGATATGCAGGTCATACGGCGTCACTTCCAGCGGCCAGATCAAGCCTTTATCGTCATGATGCTGCTCAACGATGGCCGAAAGCGTCCGGGAAATCCCGATTCCATAGCAGCCCATCAGCATCGGCTGAGCGCGTCCGTTTTCATCAAGGTATGTGGCGTCCATCGCTTCAGAATAGCGGGTGCCGAGCTTAAAGACTTGTCCGACTTCGATTCCTTTTGCAAAACGGATCGTTCCTTTTCCATCCGGTGAAGGGTCTCCTTCCTGGATAAAGCGGAGATCGGCGAATGTCACATTGTGCGCATCCCGGCTGATATTCACGTTTTGATAATGGTAATCTGTTTTATTCGCTCCAGCTGCTGCGTTTGCCATCGCCTTCACAGCAAAGTCTGCAAAGATTTCGATTTCGCGGTCGAGCCCCACCGGTCCGACAAAACCGGGTTCAGTGCCTGTTATCTCTGCAACCTCTTCGGCGCTCGCGAATTCGATTATTTCTGCTTGAAGCAGGTTTTTCACCTTAACATCATTGACTTCGTGATCCCCTCTCGTCAAGACGAGGACAAAACGTCCGTCTGCTTTCATCAGCATTGATTTAATGCAGTCTGACGGGGATATGCCAAGAAATGCGGCAACCTCTTCGATCGTTTTGACCGAAGGTGTGTGGACTTCCTGCAGCTCTTTCATTTCTGCCTGCTCGCCGGCATCTGTTTCCTTCACTTCAGCCATTTCAATGTTGGCGGCGTATGAAGACTGATCAGAATACGCAATTGTATCCTCACCGACATCGGACAATGCCATAAATTCATGGGTATCCTTTCCGCCCATCGCGCCTGAGTCTGCAATGACCGGTCTGAAATTCAGGCCGCAGCGCGTAAACACATTCGTATACGCCTGATACATATCATTGTACGTTTCATCAAGGCTTTCGGCGGAGGAATGGAAGGAATACGCATCCTTCATGATGAATTCCCGGCCTCTCAACAGACCGAAGCGCGGGCGCTTTTCATCGCGGAACTTCGATTGGATCTGGTAAAGGGTCAGCGGAAGGCGCTTGTACGATTTCACTTCATCTCTGACGATGCTTGTGATGACCTCTTCGTGTGTTGCGCCTAGGGCAAATTCACGGCCGTGGCGGTCTTTCAGCCTCATGAGCTCAGGACCGTACGTATACCATCTTCCCGATTCCTGCCAAGTTTCCGCCTGCTGGAGCGCCGGCATCAGCATTTCGACGGCATTGATTTTCTCCATTTCTTCGCGGACAATGCTCTGGATTTTATGAATGACTTTATTGGCAAGAGGCATATAGCTGTATACACCGCTTGTGTTTTGTCTGATAAACCCTGCTCTGAGAAGAAGCTGATGGCTTTTCGCTTCAGCATCAGCCGGCACTTCGCGGAGCGTAGGAATTAAAGTCCTGCTCTGTCTCATTCATTCGCACCTCATTTGTTTCAGTTGGTTACTTTTTTGAGTCGGGAACGGTGTCCCTAAAAAAGAGCCTTTTAAAAGGCTTGGCTGCACTTAAAAAAGGCGATTGGTTTTACAGAAATAAGCGCTGGATATCGTTCCATGTGACGACAAGCATTAGGAGCATCAAAAATGCGACGCCGATAAAGACGACAAACGCTTCTTTTTCGCGGTTGATCGGCTTCCCGCGGATCGCTTCAATAAACAGGAACAACAGTCTTCCGCCGTCCAGCGCAGGGATTGGCAGAAGGTTGACGATCCCGAGGTTGATGCTTAAAAATGCGGCCAGCTTCAGCAGGTTGATAACGCCTGTCTTGGCCACTTGGTCTGTCATGTCATAAATGCCGACAGGACCGGCCAGCATGTCGATTGAGAATTGTCCTGTGACGAGCTTTCCGAGATTGGTGACGATGCTCTGGGCCACTGTCGCCGTTTCGGTCGCACCGTAGGAAATCGATGTCAGAACGCCTGTTTTCACAGGATTGTAAGCGCCGAATCTGCCGACGGTTTCATCCCCTGCCTTGACAGCTTCAGGTGTTACGTATTTCGTCAGCTTGACATTGTCGCGCATCAAAACGATTTTCAGTTCTTTTTCAGGGTGTTCTCTGACCGTGTTGACAATATCCGTCCACGACCTCATGTTCTCCCCGTTGATCGTTTGAATGCGGTCTCCCTCCTGGAGGCCTGCTTCCGCCGCCCGTCCGTTGTCTATCAACTTGCCGAGCACCGGCTCGTCAGACGGCACTCCCTGCATCAGTCCGAGCATCACGAGTATGACATAAGCCAAAATAAAGTTCATGATCGGTCCGGCAGCAATCGCTTTGATGCGCTGCCAAACCGTTTTCGAATGAAATTGGCGGTTGTAAGGAGCGATCTGGACTTCTTCCCCGTCTACGATGAAAAAGGACGTTTCACTGACAGAAAATGAAGAGAGATGATCTTCATTGCCGTGCTCATAGCCCGTAATCCTCATCTGGTGCTCCAGGTCGGCCTGCTCCACTTCAATGACCAATGCGTCGGGATACTTTTCTTTTTGGTTGATAATGATCTTTTCGACCTTGTTTTCGCTGTCGAACAACAGCCCGACCGTATAACCGGGCTTCACTTCAATCATCTCAGGATCTTCGCCGGCCATTCTGACAAAGCCGCCGATCGGAAGAAGCCTGATCGTATAAACGGTCTCATTTTTCTTAAACGAAAAGATTTTCGGACCGAAGCCGATAGCAAACTCCCGGCACAGTATTCCGGCTCTTTGAGCAAGGATGAGATGACCAAGCTCATGGAAAAATACGAGCGTTCCAAAAATAAGAATAAACGCGATCACAGTATTCACGAACATACCACCTTATGTGAGTAATGTTTGGACAAACTTTCTGGCGTCTTTGTCCACTTCACGGATCTCTTGAAGGCTCGGCTTTGCGATCACCTGATGGCGTTCCAAAGCCTTTTCAATGATGTCTTCTATTCCGAGAAAGGAAATCCTGCCCGAAAGAAATGCCGCAACGGCTTCCTCGTTGGCCGCGTTTAAAACAGTCGGCATTGTACCGCCTATTTTACCTGATTCATAAGCGAATTGTAAGCAGCGGAACCTTTCAAAATCAGCTTGGGCAAAATTCAGCTGTCCGACTTCCCAGAGATCGAGGGATTTTGCTTCATTAAACGGCAGGCGTTCCGGATGGCTGAGCGCATATTGAATCGGCACTCTCATATCAGGTGTGCCAAGCTGGGCGATGACGCTGCGGTCGTGGAATTCAACCATTGAATGAATAATGCTTTCTTTGTGAAGGAGGACATCGATCTGGTCATAGGGCAGATCAAACAGCCAGTGGGCTTCAATAACCTCGAGTCCTTTATTCATCATTGTAGCCGAATCGATCGTGATTTTTGCACCCATCGACCAATTTGGATGATTGAGGGCTTCTTCCACTGTGACGCCTTCAAGTTCCCGCCTTGTTCTGTCCCTGAAGCTGCCGCCTGAAGCCGTGACGATCAGCCGTTTGATATGCTTCGGATTTTCCCCCTGAAGGGCCTGGAAAATCGCGGAATGTTCGCTGTCGACGGGCAGGAGCGGGACATCGTATTTTTGGGCGTGTTCTTTCACTATATGACCGGCTGTCACGAGAGTTTCCTTATTTGCAAGCGCAATTGTTTTTTTATGCTCCATCGCCTTTAAAGTCGGAAGAAGACCGACGCTGCCGACGAGAGCATTGACGACGATATCCGCTTCCGGGATAACGGCCGCTTCGATTAAAGCTTCCTCCCCGATCCCTGTTTTAAAGGTGTAGGAGAAAGAATGCTGTTTTAATGTTTCATATGTATGCTCATCCCCAACGCCTACATACTTCGGTTTAAAGGTTTCAATGATTTCTGCCGCTTTTTCGGCGTTTTTGCCGAAAGTCATGGCGGTCAGCCGAAACTTATCGTCATGCGCTTTGATGACATCAAGCGTCTGTTCTCCTATGGAGCCTGTCGCTCCCAATAGACATATGTTCTTCAAAATTGCCGCACCTCTGTTTCTTTCTAGCTATCAGTACCCTTTTCTATCATAGCCCGAACGGCTGAAAAAGAACAAGCAGGAAGTACAGAACCGGCATGACAAATAAAAAGCTGTCAAAGCGGTCCAGCATTCCGCCGTGTCCCGGGAGGATCCGGCCCGAGTCTTTCACCTGGTAATGCCTTTTGAACGCAGACTCGGCCAAATCGCCGATCTGACCGACGATTGACAAAAGCACGGTAATGATCAGCACAAACAGATAAGCGTGCGGAAAACCTGTGGCGGCCTGATAAATCGCGGAAAAAACGACCGCTGTCAAAATTCCGCCCCAAAAGCCTTCTACCGTTTTGTTAGGGCTGATTTCAGGCCAGAGCTTCCGCTTTCCAAACGCCTTTCCGATAAAATAAGCGCCGGAATCTGTTGACCAGACGACGCCGATCGCAAAAAAGACATAGCTGAGTCCGATGTTTCTGATTTCAATAAAGTAATAAAACCCGAATCCGATATAAACTGCTGCCAGCGCCACGAATGCCGCTTCGTCAAAAGTAAACGAGTTTTTGCTGAGCACCGTATATGCCAAAAGCAAAAGGACCGCCAAAAAGACGACCTCCCCTTTGGTTATACCCAGCCCAGCGTCTTCCGCGTATTGGCTTGGACACAGCAAAACCGCCAACAGCAGCATGCTGATGATACCCGGAGCGCTGATCAGCTTCAGGCCTTTCATTCTTAAAAGTTCAAATAGAGCAAGTATACCTATTGCATAAACTAGCAGGGCGAACGGCAGCTCGCCGAAAATCACGAGCGGCAGAAAAACCGCTGCCGCGATCACACCCGTCAATATTCTCTGTTTCATCTGCACCATCCTCTAAATTCCGCCAAACCTTCTCCCGCGACGCTGATATTCTCCGATAGCCTGAAGCAAGTGAACGTCTTTAAAATCAGGCCACAATACATCGGTAAATAAAAATTCGCTGTAGGCAAGCTGCCAAAGCATGAAGTTGCTCAGCCTGATCTCGCCGCTTGTGCGAATCAGCAAATCAGGGTCCTGCAAAGTTTCTGTCATTAAATAATCGGAAAATAGCTTTTCGTCGATTTCCTCGGTATTCAATGTGCCTTTTTTGGCTTCTTCGGCAATTTTCTTTGCGGCTCTGACGATTTCTGCACGTCCCCCGTAATTCAATGCAAAATTAAGAATAAGTCCATCATTGTTCTCCGTATCACGGATGGCTTTTTCAACCGCGCGGATCGTGTGGGGCGGCAGTCCTTCCCTATCGCCTGTCATGCGGACCCGGACATTTTCTTCGACCAGCTCCGGGAGATACGTTCCCAGAAACTCTTCAGGCAGCTTCATCAGAAAGTCAACCTCAAGCTTTGGACGCTTCCAATTTTCCGTCGAAAAGGCATACAGCGTCAACGCTTTGACACCGAGCTCATTGGCAAGCTTTGTCGTCTGTCTGACCACTTTCATGCCTTCGTGATGACCCGCGATGCGGGGCATCGCCCGCTTCTTTGCCCAGCGGCCGTTTCCGTCCATAATAATGGCGATATGTTCAGGAATTTCTCCTTTTAAAATATTTTCTTTTGTGTAACATTCCATGTTGGAAGCAGCCGAATGCTGATTCTTCCAATTTTTGAGTATATTGAGCATGAGAGTCCTCCATCACCCAAAAGGTTGCTTTCCTGTTATATCGTTCTAGATAACAACAGTATTAACAAAAAAACCCCCTGTAAACATGAGAGGGTCTTTTCACTATTATCTATTGTACAGAGTTTTTCATTAAACTTCCATGATTTCTTTCTCTTTATCTTTTGTGATCTCATCAATTTTTGACACATATTCATCTGTCAGCTTTTGTACGTCTTCCGTTGAAGAGCGCAATTCATCCTCAGTCATTTCACCATTTTTCTCTAGTTTTTTCAGATCGTCATTTGCATCACGGCGGATGTTGCGGACCGCGACTTTGGCATCTTCCGAATATTTTTTCACGAGTTTGGCAAGCTCTTTTCTGCGCTCCTCAGTTAGAGGAGGGATCGTGATCCGGATGATATTGCCGTCGTTTGACGGAGTTACACCGAGGTCGGCTTTTTGAATCGCTTTTTCGATATCGCCGAGCGCCGTTTTGTCATATGGTGTGATGACGAGCATGCGCGCTTCTGGAACTGTAATGGACGCAATCTGGTTTAAAGGCGTCTGCGCTCCGTAATACTCAACTGCCACTTTGTCCAGCAATGACGGATTTGCACGTCCTGCGCGGACAGTGGCCAATTCGCGCTGATAAGCGCTTATCGCTTTTTGCATCCGTTCTTTTGTTTCATTCATCACTTGAGTTGACACGTTATTTCCCCCTTACGATTGTACCGATTTGTTCGCCTAAAACGGCTCTTTTAATATTTCCTTCTTCCATAATAGAAAAGACGATCAGCGGGATGTCGTTATCCATGCAAAGTGAAGAAGCGGTTGAATCCATGACAGCCAAACCGTCTTTCAACACATCGAGATAAGACAATTTTTCATATTTTACGGCTGTTTCGTCAGTTCTAGGATCGGCATTGTATACACCGTCGACATTATTTTTGGCCATTAAGATGACGTCGGCTTCGATTTCAGCCGCTCTGAGCGCTGCTGTCGTATCCGTTGAGAAGTATGGATTGCCTGTACCGGCAGCGAAGATAACGACGCGCTTCTTTTCAAGATGGCGAATCGCTTTTCTTCTTATGTATGGCTCAGCGACCTGCCTCATTTCGATGGATGTCTGAACTCTTGACTGAATCCCGAGCGTTTCAAGGCTGTCTTGCAGCGCAAGGGAATTCATAACCGTTGCAAGCATTCCCATGTAGTCCGCTGTTGCGCGGTCCATTCCGAGATCGCTGCCCGTTTTTCCGCGCCACAGGTTGCCGCCGCCGACGACGACCGCCACTTCAACATCAAGCTCGGCGATTTCTTTCACCTGTTTGGCGATGGACTGGATCACGGTCGGGTTGATGCCGTTTCCCTGTTCACCCGCAAGGGCTTCTCCGCTAAGCTTTAATACGATACGATTATACTTTGGTTTTTCCATAATAACCTCCAAGTGCATGCTTGCCGTTATTTATTATGCAAGAGAAAAAAAGGTTTGTAAACTGTTTTAAAAATAGGGACACAAATTGTGTCCCCTATTTTCCTTGAAAAGATCCTGCCGTGTGTTTTATGGCAAGCGGCTTTTCAATCTTATTTTTTCACTTGGTTCATAACTTCTTCAGCAAAGTTTTCTTGGCGTTTTTCGATACCTTCTCCAACTTCGTAGCGGACGAACGTTTCAACCGTTGCGTTTTTCGCAGCAACGACCTGTTTCACTTTTTCATCCGGGTTTTTAACGAACGCTTGATCAAGCAGGCAGATTTCTTCGAAATATTTGTTCAGGCGGCCTTCAACCATTTTTGCGACGATGTTTTCAGGCTTGCCTTCTTGAAGCGCCTGCTGAGTCAAGATTTCGCGCTCGCGGTTCGCTTCTTCTTCTGACACTTGGTCGCGGGAAATGAAGCGAGGGTTTACAGCTGCAACGTGCATTGCGATGTCTCTTGCTGTTTCTTCGTCAGTTGTGCCGTTAAGGACAGTCAATACGCCGATTTTTCCGCCCATGTGCAGGTATGCGCCGAATGCAGCGTCATCGCCTTTTGTCAGGACAGCGAAGCGGCGAAGCGTGATTTTTTCTCCGATTTTAGCAACCGCGCTTGTGATGTATTCTTCTACAGTTGAACCGTTAGCCATTTTTTGACCCATAGCAGCTTCAACGCTTTCAGGCTTTTCAGCCAGAATGTGGTCAGCCAGGTCGTTCAAAAGCTCCTTGAAGCCTTCGTTTTTCGCAACGAAGTCCGTTTCAGAGTTCACTTCAAGAATAACGCCTGTGTTGCCGTCGGTTTTGATCAAAGTCAAACCTTCAGCCGCGATGCGGTCAGCTTTTTTGGCAGCCTTTGCGATTCCTTTTTCTCTTAGAAGATCGATCGCTTTATCCATGTTGCCGTCAGTTTCAGTTAACGCTTTCTTGCAGTCCATCATGCCTGCGCCAGTTTTTTCGCGAAGCTCTTTTACCATTTGTGCAGTAATTGCCATTTTTGATTTCCTCCTTATATATCAAACAAAATATGTAAATGTTGATCTGGTGAAAAAAAAGGTGATAAAAGGCAGACCCCCTTATCACCTTTTGACCAGGTTAAGCAGTTGTTGTTTCAGTTGTTTCTGCTTCTTTCGCTTCTGTTTCAGCTGATTCTTCACCTTGTTTTGCTTCAAGGATGGCATCTGCCATTTTAGAAGTCAGCAATTTAACAGCGCGGATGGCGTCATCGTTCGCAGGGATGACAACATCGATTTCATCAGGATCGCAGTTTGTGTCAACGATTCCGATGATCGGAATGTTCAGTTTGCGCGCTTCTGCAACCGCGATGCGCTCTTTGCGAGGATCGATAATGAACAGTGCGTCAGGAAGCTCTTTCATTTCTTTGATTCCGCCGAGGAATTTTTCAAGACGCTCTAATTCTTTTTTCAATTGAACGACTTCTTTTTTAGGAAGTACGTCAAATGTGCCGTTTTCCTGCATTTTTTCGATATCTTTAAGGCGTTTGATACGCTTTTGGATCGTTTCAAAGTTTGTTAATGTACCGCCAAGCCAGCGTTGGTTGACATAGTACATTCCAGAACGTTCCGCTTCTTCTTTAACAGAGTCTTGAGCTTGCTTTTTCGTACCGACGAAAAGGATTTTTCCTCCGTCAGCTGCAAGGTTTTTCGTGAAGTTGTATGCTTCTTCAACTTTTTTGACTGTTTTTTGAAGATCGATGATGTAGATTCCGTTACGCTCCGTGAAGATGTAACGCTTCATTTTTGGGTTCCAGCGGCGCGTTTGGTGGCCGAAGTGAACACCAGCTTCAAGCAATTGCTTCATAGAAATGACTGACATGTGTTATTTCCTCCTAATATAATGGTTTTTTTCCTCCGCTTAGGTCATTTTTATGCAGGACTGCACGCGAGAATCGCACAGCACCGCTTGCATAAATCGTTAAGCGTGTGTAATTAACACCAAGAAATAATATAACATAAGCTTTCTCGACAATCAAGAATCGTTTTTGAGCTTTCCGCGAAATTTTAAGAAAAGCTCGATTTCTGTTTTCCCGCTTTTCAGCTGTCTTGCGATTTCCTCCGGAGAGAGCCCCTTTTCATATAATGCGAGAGCTTCTTCTTCATAGGATATGGATGCTTCCTGCTCCTTTTGATTGAGCTCATCCTCTTCCTGCTCCACCTCATTGATCATCGCTTCGATGTGAAGCGGCAGATCGCGCGATTCGTCCGCTTCCGGAAGGACGGGGGTTTGAGCGGGAATTTCAGGCTGTGTTTCCGGTCTTTGCGGCTCTTTTTCGGCATTCGCCCGAATCTCTTGAACGAGTTTTTCATTTTCGTCTTTTAACTCCATCAAAAAAGCGGTCAATGTATTCTCGGTTTCTTCCAAAAGCTGTTTTTGCTCTTTCTCCGCTGCCTTGAAAGCGCTGAGCCTCGTATTCAAAATGATGACGAAATAAATCAATATACCGTGGAGCGTGAAGCTCACAAGCCATAATATTGTTGACATATTTTTCACTCGCTAACCATGAAATTTAATCAAAAAAAGACTTCCCGTCGGACGCTTAAAAAATGCTGCCGGTTTCATGCCGGCAGCTTACATGCTATTGTACCACTTTATCCAGCAGATGCTTCAATTTCAAAAGCGCCTTGGAGTGAATCTGTGAAATACGGGAAGTCGACAAATTCAAAACCTGTCCGATTTCCGTCAGCGTCAGCTCTTCTTTATAGAATAAGCTGATCACGAGCTGCTCTTTTTCTGATAGCTCGTTTATTTTTTCCGCAAGCTGGGAGATCAGTTCGTCTTTGAGCATTTTTTCTTCAGGCGTGCTCGTTTTGTCGTCCCTTATCATCACCTGGACGTTCTCCCCGTCTTCATGGTCGTGAAGCTTCTCATCAATTGAAAGGAGGTTCGCAAAGAAACCTTCATTGATTGTGGTCACGACGTCTTGTTCGCTCATTCCCAGCTCAGCTGCGATTTCGCTCGGCGAAACATTTCTTAAGTAACGCTGTTCGAGCTTTTCGATCGCTGCTTCCACTTTCTTCGTTTTTTCACGGGACGTTCTCGGAAGCCAGTCTTCTTTGCGAAGACCGTCGATGATAGCGCCTCTGATTCTGAAGGAAGCGTATGTATCAAACTTCAAATCCCTTCCCGGATCAAATTTTTCAAGGGCATCATACAAACCCAGCATGCCAAGGCTGACCAAATCGTCTTTATGAACGGACTTGGGCAAGCCGACGGCTATCCGGCCGACATGATATGTCACAAGCGGCATATAGCGGCGGATTAAATCATCGCCTGCCTGAGGATCTTTCCATTCTTTCCACCGCGACCAAAGCATCTGATCTTCATAGTTCAAGGATTGCATCTTTATCCCCCTATATTGCTTATTAAATCGTTGTTACACCTTGTTTAACTGTCCGGATGACAAGTTCAGCTGATTGCGGATCGAACTCGATCGTCCTTCCGCTGTTTCCGCCTGTATCCTCGCTTACAATCGGAATGTTTAAGAGAGATAGATGTTTTTTAATCGCAAGCACATTTCTTGGCCCGACTTTCATCAAATCATTTGTCATCTTAAATTTAAACATTTCGGCTCCTCCGGCCATTTTCGCTTTCAAAGCGTATTTTCGGCATCCGGCTTCAAGCAGCATCTTGACCGTCGCTTCGACGGCTGTGTCCGCGTATTTTGCCACGTTGATGTCCGGCGTCTTGGATAAGGAAGAGTCCGGAAGCATGACGTGGACGAGACCGGCCGTCTTTGCTTCCAAATCATACAGCACGAGCCCGACGCACGAACCGAGACCCGATGTTCTGATCTTGTCGGGAGTGCGGACGATTTTTACATCGGCAATTCCCACTCTGATAATCGATGTTTCTTTTTCTAAGATTTTCATAGCGCTGCACCCAATGCATGAAAGAGCTTTTCAAAAGAATCATAGTCCGGCAGAAGGAACAAATGCGCTTTAACTTTCCGGTTGTGCTCCTCGTCAAAAATGGAGTTGTCGATCACGATAACTTGATCTCCGACTTGGCTGAGCTCGATCAGCCCTTCGCTGATGACGGCTCCGAACATATCTAGCGTCAGTTCTGGGACGCTCGGGTACATTTGCCGGTTTGTCAAATCAGCGAGAGCGGTCAAATAAGATCCCGCCATAATGTTTCCGAGTTCGTGCAGGGCAGAGGCTCCGATATCGTTCGGCGTCATGCTGTCAATCTCGAATTCCGGATTGCCGACAAGCTCCCTGATCAGCTGCTCGGCCTCTGAAAAAGGCATGATCACGAACATAGAACCTGGAAAATCCCCTTCCATGCGCAAAAAGATGCTTGCGACAGGAAGATCTGCACCGCCGAATAGGTTGACAAGCTCATCAAACGACATCAGCTTGACAAACGGCACTTCCATTTCGATTTTCCTGTTCAGCAACAGGGCCAGGGCGGAAGCGGAATGGCCCGCTCCGATATTCCCGACTTCCCGCAATATATCAAGATGCTCTTCTCTAATTCCGTTAAATACGCTCATCATTGGCTCCTTATTTCTTCACATTTTCAGAAGCGGCGGCAAGGCTCGACTTCCGGTTTAAAACAGCTTCAGAGTCAATCAGATTGAGAAGTCTGGACCCTTGCTTGACGATGCCTTTAATCCATTGCCTGCCGTCTTTTCCTACCGTTTCGGGAGCCGATTCAATTTCCTCTTCCTCGACTGTGATGACATCGTTCGCCTCATCCACCACCCAGCCGACTTCAATGTCCTGATGGGTGATGATGATGATTCTCGTTTCATCAGTAATCGTGTCTCCAGGCGCTTCAATCCGCTTTCTTAAATCGATGACAGGTGTGACAACACCTCTCAAATTAATGACGCCGCAAATATACGGTTCCACTCCCGGCACCCTTGTTGGCTGCTGCCATTTTTCAATGGACATTACTTCTGATACAGAGATGGCATACTCTTTATGATTTACTTTGAACACAATCATTTTCTCACCGGTGGTAGTCTGTGTGGTCAAGAGGATCGCTCTCCTTTCGCTTTCTATTTAATAAGGGCGTTGCAGTCGATGATCAGGGCTACTTGTCCGTCTCCCAAAATCGTCGCGCCGGAAATGGCAAAGACGTTTGTTAAATAATCGCCGAGTGATTTTAATACGACTTCCTGCTGGCCGATAAAGGAGTCGACAACAAATGCCGTCAGCTTGTCTCCTTTTTTCACGACGATGACGTGAAGCTGATCAAGATCATCTGAAGAATCCTCAACATTAAACTGTTCTTTCAGGTAAACCACCGGTACGATATGGCCCCTGAAATCGATCACTTCGCGGTCGTGCGTTTGAAGAATATCTTTCTTATCGATGACAGCCGTTTCTATAATAGAAGAAATCGGAATCGCAAACGTTTCATTTTCAAGTTTGACTAACAGCACGGAAATGATCGACAGTGTAAGCGGAAGCTGGATGGAGAAAAGCGAACCTTCGCCTTCGCTCGATTTGATGCTGACAGAACCGCCCAACGATTCCAGCTTGCTTTTGACAACGTCTAAGCCGACTCCGCGTCCTGAAATATCCGAGATTTGATCTGCGGTTGAGAATCCCGGCGCAAAAATGAGCGCGTCGATTTCATGATCTTCGATCGTTTCGGCTTCGCGTTCAGTAATGACGTTGCGCTCAAGCGCTTTTTCGAGCACCTTTTTGCGGTTGATGCCGGCGCCGTCATCCTCCACCTCGATAAAGACATGGTTACCGCTGTGGTATGCTTTCAGGCGGACTTGACCGGTTTCAGGTTTACCGTTTTTCACCCTGACTTCAGGCGCCTCGATCCCGTGATCAAGGCTGTTTCTCAAGAGGTGGACAAGCGGGTCGCCGATTTCGTCTATTACCGTTCTGTCAAGCTCTGTTTCCGCTCCGAAAATCGACAGCTCGATCTTTTTATTTAATTCTTTTGTCAGCTGGCGGACCATGCGCGGGAATCGGTTGAACACCGTTTCTACCGGAACCATTCTCATATTGAGGATGATCGACTGCAGGTCGCCTGAAATTCTAGTCATCCGTTCGACGGTTTCCGTTAATTCGCTGTGTTCTAGCTCTTTGGCGATCTGCTCTAAGCGCCCCCTGTCAATGACCAGCTCTTCAAACAGGTTCATTAATGAATCGAGGCGGTCGATGTTGACGCGGATCGTCTTCGTTCCGCCGCCTGCCGCAGGTTTCGCCGCGTCTTTTTTGCCGTCCGGCTGCTTAGCCGGTTTTTTCTCCGCCTCTTTCGGTGCGGTTTCTTTTTCGGATGCGGCGGGCTTCGCTTCTTCTTGTGCCGAAAAATCGTTTTTCAGCTCGGTCACTTCTATTTTTTCAATTTCAGATACGCCGTTGATTTTGTTGAAAATCTCTTCTTTTCCGTGTTTGCTTAAAAAGCAGATGACGAATTCGGAATCAAAATCCTCCGATTCAAGGACTTCTGTTTCCGGAATCGTTTTAACGACTTCGCCGACCTCGTTCAGCTGCTCAAATACCATGTACACCCGAACGCCCTTCAACAGACAGTCCTCTTTCAATGCAACTTTGATTTCGAAACATTTAAAGCCTTGTTCCTCAGCTTCGGCGATGACCGTTCGTTGAAATTCGTCATAGGACCATTTCGTTTCGGAAGACGCCGCTTCAGGCGCTTCTGCCGCTGCTGCCGCCTCCTTGTTTGCCCCTGTCACATCAAGCTTGGCGCAGACTTCGGAAACATCTCTTTTGCCGTCGCCGCCTTCGATGATCGAAAGGACGATTGCTTCAAGGTCATCGAGCGCTTCAAACATGACGTCCATCCACTCTGACGTGATGGTCATTTCTTCATTTCGAATCGCATCCAGCACGTTTTCCAGACTGTGCGTTAAATGAGCCATGTCTTCATAGCCCATCGTTGCGCTCATCCCTTTCAAGGTATGAGCCGCTCTGAAAATATCATGGACAAGCTGCAAGTCTGTCGGATTTTTTTCGAGTTCGAGCAATTTTTCGTTACAGGTTTGCAAATGTTCTCTGCTTTCTTCAATAAAGACGTCTAAATATTGATTCATATCCATATGAGTCACGCCCTCTCTTTTTTCATATACGTCATAATGGCTGCGGCAATCTCATCAACATGCTTGATGTCGTTTGCAAGCCCGTTGTTAATGACCGATTTCGGCATTC
The DNA here is from genome assembly GCF_037969865.1 of Bacillus sp. FSL R7-0646. Classification (NCBI taxonomy): domain Bacteria; kingdom Bacillati; phylum Bacillota; class Bacilli; order Caryophanales; family Bacillaceae; genus Bacillus; species Bacillus sp. FSL R7-0646. The sequence goes on along the minus strand of NZ_CP150217.1, from coordinate 1,791,659 downwards.
CGAAAACGACGGACGACTCGGCTGCTTCGGCGATCACCGTTCCGCTCCCATGTTTCAAAAGGCCTTTTACGCCTTCTGTTCCGTCGCTTCCCATCCCCGTCATAATGACGGCGATTTTTTCAAACTCCCGAAGTGAGGCCAGGGATTGAAACAAGTAGTCAACAGAAGGCTTGTGGCGGCTTTCTGTGTCGCGGTCATCGAGCGTGATCACCAATTCGCCCTTTTCAAGGCCGACCGCCATGTTTTTTCCTCCGGGTGCAATGTAAACCCAGCCGTCTTTCGCTCTCTCACCGTTTTCAGCCTCCTTCACGGTTACTTCTGAGAGGTGGTTCAGCCTGTTCGCTAATGAGGCCGTAAAGCCCTTTGGCATGTGCTGAACGATAAAAACAGGCGCCTTCAACGTTTTGGGAAGCTTGGGAAGCACTCTTTGCAGCGCCCTCGGCCCCCCTGTCGATGTACCGATGCAGATGAGCTGTTTTCCAGCCCGAAAGCGGACTGAATCGCTGCCGCCCACAATCGGCTGCTTCGCCGTCTCGATGGCGGGCTTTGAGATCGGAACTTGCCGGCCTTTCAGTTTCACCCGTCCTGCTGTCAAAACCTTCTCAATCAGCATGTCTCTTACTTTATATAAATCTATTGAAATCGAACCCGACGGCTTCGCGACGAAATCGATCGCCCCAAGCTCCAGACATTCGATCGTGATATCTGCTCCCTGCTGCGTCAGGCTCGATACCATGACAACCGGAAGCGGATCGCTCGCCATAATCCTTTTCAACGTTTCTTTTCCGTTCATCACAGGCATTTCAATATCCAATGTGATCACATCCGGACGGAGCTCCTTGATTTTTTGGAGCGCTTCCTCGCCGTTTCTTGCCGTTCCTGCTACAGCAATCTCGTGATTGGATGTTAAAAACTTGGTGATCATGTTTCTCATAAAAGCAGAGTCGTCAACGACAAGAACACGAATCATAATGTATTGCCCCTCCTCAGGAATGAAGATAATTTTTCGATAAAGGACCGGTTTTCGCCCATTTCCGTTCTGCCGTTATGAAGCAGCGATTCGGCCAGCAGGTAAACCGCCCTGCTCGGCTTGGAACGCGGATTCTTTATCAGAAACGGCTGCTGCTCCACAACGGCTCTTGAGACCAGGGGATCCTCAGGAATCGGCCCTGCATATGCAAGCTTTTGCTGCAAAAAAGCGTTTACCGTGTTGGAAAGGCGGAGAAAAGCAGAAATTCCGTCTTTTTGGGTTGTACAGCGATTGACAACGACTTTCAGCTGAAGATCGCGTCCGGTTAATGCCAAATGCTTGATCGCGCTGTATGCGTCCATGATGGATGTCGGCTCCGGCGTGGTGACGACCAGAATTTCATCCGCTGACAGGACGAAAGGCAGCTGATCTTTTGACAGCCCCGCTCCCATGTCAAATATGACATAGTCGAAGCTTGTCAAAGCCCGCGTCAATTCCTTCAGAAAAAACGCCCAGTTTTCCCTGTTCAATTCGAACATTGCATCCAGCCCGGTTCCGCCCGAAATGTATTGAAGGCCTCGCGGGCCGGCTGACAAGGCGCGCTCAAACGGCATTTTTTGCTGGAGGAGGTCCATCACCGTGTAGAGCGATTGCCGGCCGATCAGAATATCAATGTTCCCCATACCGACATCAAGATCGATCAACAGCACGCTCTTTCCTTTTTCCAGAATGGCGAGAGCCGTATTCAGCGATACATTCGACTTCCCGACGCCTCCTTTTCCGCTCATGACAGCGAGCGTTTTCGCTTTTGGATGAGCGATAGCGGCGGGCGGTTTGGCAAAGCGTTGCCCCATCCGCCTTCGTAAGCTTTCTGCCTGATCCATGTTCAACACCCCGTAAGCAGTCTGACAAATGCTGCGTTTGACAAGTAGCGGATATCCTCCGGAACATTTTGTCCGTTTGTAATATAGCCGAGGCCGATTCTCGATTCGGCGAGCAGATTCATGACGCTTCCCAACGAATCGGTCTCATCCACTTTCGTGAATATCAACTGATCGATCGGAATGCTTGAGAACTGCTTAATGAGCTCCTTCATATCCTCGTACTTGCTCGTCGCGGACATGACGAGAAACGCCTGTATCTTACGCTCAAACGGAATGATTTCCTTCAGCTCCCTGACATATTGCCCGTCTTTGAAATTCCGGCCCGCCGTATCAATGAAGACGTGGTCAAAATCGGCGAACTTTTGCTGGGCAGCTTTAAACTCTTCTTTCGTGTAGCACACCTCAAGCGGCGCATTCAGAAGCTCGGCATATGTCCTGAGCTGTTCAACCGCTGCAATCCTGTACGTATCGGTCGTGATAAAAGCGATTTTTTTCTGCTTTTCCAGTACAGAAGAAGCGGCGAGCTTTGCCAATGTCGTCGTTTTGCCGACTCCGGTCGATCCGAAGAGCACGACATATTGCGAATGAATCGCCACGTCCTGTTCCAGATTATCGGGAAGAAGATCGGCCAAAGCATCTGTTAAGTGCGCCAGCGTCTTTTCATCCGTCCACTCTTCGCCGTCTCTTAAAGAAGTGCTGATCAACCGGCCGAGCGCTTTCGTACGGATGGCCGGCGATACCCCTTTCTTTGCCAGGAGCTGGTCCGCCTTTTTCAGCGGTTCAGGCAGCACATCAACAGGCTGCTCATGATGCCGCATTTCCAGCAGTTCTTTCAGCTCTTTCACTTGGCTTGCCAAATCAAGATGGTCCGGCTGCGGGACAGGCGAAGGGCTTTGTTCCCGGAAAACGGGCTTTTGACGCTCTTGCTTCCTTGCGTCGGAAAAGTCCTGGTCGACGACCGCGATCACTTCAACCCCGGTTTTTTTCACAAAGCCGAGAAATTTTCTCTTTTGAATTTTTTTAGAATTCAAGATTACGGCGTCATTCCCGAGCTCCTGTATAATTTGCTTTGTGGCTTCCTGCATAGAACCAGCTACAAATTTTTTGATTTTCATTGAATATCCACCACTCCGATGCTTTGAACTTCTACATTGGCTTCCAATTCGTTATAGGAAAGAACCGGCAGATCAGGGAAATAGCGCTCAAGCAGCTGCTTGACATACATTCTGACAGGCGGCGAACATAGAAGGATCGGCACTTCCTGCCTCAATGAGAGCTGTTCGATTTCTCTTGCTACAGATTGAATGATATTTTCGGATAATGTTGGTTCAAGAGATAAAAAGTTGCCGTGTTCAGTCTGCTGAATTCCTTCCGCCACGGCCTTTTCGACGCGGCCCGAACAAGTCACCACTTTCAGCGTCTCATTTTCCTTCGCATATTGGGCGGTGATCTGCTTGGCCAGAGCCTGTCTGACATACTCGGTCAGCATATCTGAATCCGTCGTCAGCTTTCCGTAGTCGGCCAGCGTTTCAAAGATTGTCACCAAGTTCCTGATCGATACTTTTTCTTTCAGAAGTTTTGCCAGCACTTTCTGAATGTCACCGACAGACAGCGGATTCGGCGAGACCTCTTCGACCAGTACAGGATAAGATTCTTTCAAGTGGTCGATCAGCTGTTTCGTTTCCTGTCTTCCGATCAGCTCATGGGCGTGCTTTTTCACCTGCTCCGTAATATGGGTCGATACGACTGAAGCCGGATCGACAACCGTGTACCCGAGCATTTCGGCCTGATCTTTCTGAGATTCCGGTATCCATTTAGCCGGAAGACCGAAGGACGGTTCGATTGTGTCAATCCCTTCGATCTGATCGTCTTCGCCTGTCGGAGACATCGCCAGAAAGTGATCGAGGAGAAGCTCGCCTTTCGCGACTTCGTTTCCTTTAATTTTGAGCCTGTACTCGTTCGGCTGAAGAGCGATGTTATCCCTGATTCTGACGACCGGAATGACAAGTCCGAGTTCAAGCGCGAGCTGGCGCCTGATCATGACAATTCTGTCCAACAGATCGCCGCCCTGATTTGCATCTGCAAGCGGAATCAATCCGTAGCCGAATTCAAACTCGATCGGATCAATATCAAGCAGATGGACGACGCTTTCGGGGCTTTTTAATTCATCCACTTCAGCTTCTTCCTCAAGGATATCCTCCACTTTTTCCTTCTCTTCACCGGCTTTGGAGAGCATATAGCCGCCTGCGGCGAGAAGAAGAGCCAGAGGGCCTGTCAGGAGAATGCCGATCGGCGTGAAAATCCCGAGCAGGAAAATCGTTCCCGCCGTGACATACAAAAGCTTCGGATAGGCAAACAGCTGGCCTGTAATATCGTGGCCGAGGTTTCCGTCCGACGCCGCTCTTGTCACGACGATACCCGTCGCCGTTGAGATCAAGAGCGCAGGCAGCTGAGATACGATTCCGTCGCCTACAGACAGGAGTGTAAAGTGTGAAGCGGCTTCCTGAATGCTCATTTGTTTTTGCAGCATGCCGATGACAATTCCGAAAATGACGTTGATAAGGACGATGATGATCCCTGCGATCGCATCCCCTTTCACGAATTTGCTCGCTCCGTCCATCGCTCCATAGAAGTCGGCTTCACGGGCCACCTTCTCACGGCGCACCTTCGCTTCCTGCTCGGTCACCATTCCGGCATTCAAATCGGCATCAATGCTCATCTGTTTTCCCGGCATGGCGTCGAGCGTGAATCTGGCAGCAACTTCAGATACCCGTTCCGCCCCTTTCGTTATGACGATAAATTGAATAATGATCAAAATGATAAAGACAACGAGACCGACCAAAACGTTTCCGCCGACAACGAAAGACCCGAACGTCTCGACTACTTTTCCCGCATCACCGTTGGACAGAATCGAACGCGTCGTCGATACATTCAGCCCAAGGCGGAACAGCGTCAAGAGGAGCAGCAAAGAAGGAAAAATCGAAAATTGCAGCGGTTCTTGCATGTTCATTGTGGTGAGAAGCACGATTAACGCAAGAGAAATATTAACGATAATTAAGATGCTCAACATCCATGTTGGAAAGGGTATGATAAGCATTGCCACAATGAGGACAACGCCGGATAAAATAGATAAATCTCTTGCAGACATGCTGTTTCTCTCCTTTTAAAACTGAAAAATTCACTAGATTTTTTGCTTTGTTTTGTAAACATAGGCCAGGATTTCGGCTACGGCCTTAAAGAATTCTTCCGGAACGGCCTGGTCGATCTCAACCTGGTCATAGAGCGCCCTTGCCAAAGGCCTGTTCTCGACCGTCATGACATCGTGTTCTTTGGCGATCTGCCTGATTTTCAGAGCCATTAGATCGACCCCTTTTGCGATGATAAACGGCGCATCCATTTTGTTTTCGTCGTATTTCAATGCGACGGCGTAATGGGTCGGGTTTGTGATGATGACATCCGCTTTTGGCACTTCCTGCATCATGCGGCGCATCGCCATTTCCTTTTGCTTCTGTTTGATCTTCGACTTGATCAGAGGATCGCCTTCGGTTTTTTTGTATTCGTCTTTGATGTCCTGTTTTGACATGCGAATATTTTTTTCATAGTCAAATTTTTGATAGAGGTAATCGAGCACCGCGAGAAAAATTAATGCGACTGCAGCGGAAACCCCCATTAAAAAGGTGAGCCAGCCGACATATGACAAAGCCTCGCCAGCCGACAGCGCCGGGATTCTGAGAATTTTGTCAAAGTTCAGCCATAAAACGGCGAATGTCACGCCTCCGACAATCACGATTTTTAAAATCGATTTAAGCAGTTCAACGATCGCCCTGATGCTGTAAATCCGCTTGAATCCATTAAGCGGGTCAAGCTTTTTCAAATCAGGCTTGATCGCTTCAGGGGCAAATAAAAACCCGACTTGCATATAGTTGCTCAATACCCCAGAGACGACGGCTGTCAGCAAAAGCGGTGCCATAATGAGGCCCGATTCAAGCACAACACTTTGAAACAGGCCGGGAATATTGGCGACTGACACCTTCATCGTGATTAATTCTTTGTAATACTTTTCGATCAGGCCGAGCAGGCGGTCTCTCATAAAAGGTCCGATGAATAAAAAGGATAAAAACACGATGAGAAGAGTGACCGCCGTATTGACATCTGCACTTTTGGCAACCTGACCTTTTTTTCTGCTTTCCCGCCGTTTTTTCGGCGTCGCTTTTTCCGTTTTTTCACCTGCGAAAAATTGCAAATCCAACGTCAGCTTCATCATGCCACCCCAAGCAAAGTTAATAGATCTCTCATTGTCCGAATGGCAAATTCGAAGACGTGCTGCATCATGCTGAACATAACGGCCATGCAGATGATGAGCATGATAAAGGTGATCGCGATTTTCAAAGGAAGCCCGACGACAAACACGTTGAGCTGCGGCACCGTTCTCGCCACAATCCCCAATGCCAGATCGACTAAAAACAAACAAGCCACAACAGGCGTAGACAATTGAAATGCTGTAATAAACATCGTATTGAAGCTTTTTGCGATAAACTCGGCAAATTCTTCGCTTCCAAACGACAGCGCCATCTTGTCGACCGGAATGTATTGATAGCTGTAATAGATCCCGTCAAGCAGGAGATGATGCGCATTCAGGCTCAGCATGAGAAGCAGCGCCATCGTATATAAAAACTGGCCGACAAGCGGGCTTTGCGCCCCTGTCTGTGGATCGATCACATTCGCCACCGCAAATCCCATTTGAAAATCAATGAACGATCCGGCGATTTGAACGGCTGAGATCATCATGTAAGCGATCAGCCCAAGCAGAAGTCCGATGAGCGCTTCCTTCATGGCCAACATCATGTAAATTCCGTCAACGTCAAGGTGAGGAGGCTTTTCAATCGCTTGAAAACTGACGAGCGCAAGAAAAAATGCAAAACCTATTTTATGAACGGCCGGAATTGTCCGATAAGAAAATAGAGGCACCGTTACATAGAATGCTGTGATTCTGACAAACACAAGTAAAAAGGCTGGAAATGATTCGATTATTGACATGTTAAAACTACCCTGCAAAACGGTTTAAATTAGAGAACAGCTCAGTCGCGAATGACAAAATCGTCGACAGCATCCACGGGCCGAAAACGACGAGTCCGACCAAAACGGCGACGATTTTCGGAATGAATGCAAGAGTCTGTTCCTGTATTTGGGTGGTTGCCTGAAAAACGCTGACGATCAGCCCGACGAGAAGAGCGAGCGCCAAAAGCGGCCCGCTGATAAGCAATGTAACGTATACAGCCCTTTCAGCCATCGATATAACAAATTCTGAATTCATGTATTAGCACCTACTCTAAAAGCTTTGCAGCAAAGATTTAACGATTAAATACCAGCCATCTACAAGCACAAACAGCAAAATCTTAAACGGCAGTGAAATCATGACCGGCGGAAGCATCATCATCCCCATCGACATCAAAACACTTGCCACAACCATATCGATAATCAGAAACGGTATAAATATCATAAATCCCATTTGAAACGCGGTTTTCAATTCCGAGATGACAAACGCAGGAACCATAGTTGAAAGCGGAATATCATTGATGGACTCAGGCGTTTCCATCTTTGCGTAATTCATAAATAAAGCCAGATCTTTCTGTCTTGTATGCTTGCTCATAAATGTTTTGATCGGGGCTTCCGCTTTTGTATAAGCTTCATCCAAGGTGATTTTATTGTTCATTAAAGGCGTCAGCGCTTCTTTATTAATCTCTGAAAAAGTCGGCCCCATAATGAAAAATGTCAGGAACAGTGCAAGTCCGATCAGCACCTGGTTTGGGGGCATTGACTGTGTTGCCAGCGATGTCCGGACAAAGGACAGGACGATGACAACCCTTGTGAAACAAGTCATCAAGATCAAGATACCCGGAGCGATCGAAAATACTGTCAAAAGCAGCAAGAGCCGGACGCTGGCGCTGACATTTGCCGCATCGCTTGAATTAAATAAATCCATAAACTCATTCATGTTGATTTTGGCCTTTCTTTCTGCCTTCTGCGCGATTTTGTTTCAGTTCCGCAAGCTGTGCTTTTAACGACTCGGAAAAAGATGCCGTGCCGCTATGTTTTTGCACGCCTGGAACTTTGACTTGATCCATCCATTTCTGCCATTCAATCTTGCTGTTCATCGCAGCTTCATGCTGCGTGAGAATTTCTTTATATTCCTTTTCATCATCGATCTCTTTCAGCAGCTGGATATTTTCGCCGACACCGACGACCAGCACCCTGTTTCCTACTTTAATCAGCTGTACGGACTTGTTTTGCCCGAGTGAAGTCCCGCCGATGTTTTCAACATACTGGAAGGGTTTTAGCAAACGGTTGCGTTTATTCATGAATTTGACCAAAGCATAGATCAGAAAAATGACGAACAGTAACGCGCCGATCATTTTCACAAAATCAAATATGGAAACGGAAGGAGACGGGGGTTCGGTCTCCGCCTCTTCCTTTAGAGAACTTTTTTCCTCGGTTTTGTCTTTGTCTTTTGCTTTTTCTTTCTCTTTGCCCGCACCTTTTTGCTCAAACAGATGATCAACGGTCTGGTCCCCCGATTCCTCTGCGAGAGCCGGAGCGTACGGCAATGCGAGAAAGGCGCATAGACAAAGGCCGGCTATGAAAATAAGAGGTTTCTTAAACAAGTTGTACACCCTTTAGCTTAGCGTTTTATTGATGGCTTCCATGACGCGGTCAGCCTGGAACGGTTTGACGATAAAGTCTTTCGCTCCCGCCTGGATGGCGTCGATAACCATCGATTGCTGGCCCATTGCCGAACACATGATGATTTTTGCCTGCGGATCGATTTCCTTGATTTCTTTAAGAGCCGTGATTCCGTCTTTTTCCGGCATCGTGATATCCATTGTGACAAGATCAGGTGAATGCTCTTTATACTTTTCAACAGCCTGTGCCCCGTCTTGCGCTTCTGCGACGACTTCAAAGCCGTTTTTCACCAAAATATCTTTAATCATCATTCTCATAAATGCTGCATCATCAACTACTAAAATCTTGTAAGCCATTATTAATCTCTCCAATCAATCTGTTATTATCGTAATTTGCTGATTCGTTCAGCCTGACTCAAAATGTCTGTCACCCTGACGCCGAAGTTTTCGTCTATGACGACGACTTCGCCTTTAGCAACGACGCGCTGGTTGACCAAGATGTCAACAGGCTCACCGGCGAGTTTGTCAAGCTCAATGATACTGCCGGTTGACAGTTCAAGCACCTCTTTGACGCTGCGGTTTGTCCTCCCCAGCTCGACCGTGACGGACAAAGGAATATCCATGAGCATGTCAAGGTTTTGAAGGTGCGGCTGCGCTTCAGTCTGAGGGGCAAAGGATTGAAACTCTGCCGGTGCCACCTGCACAGGCTCTGAAACTTTTGCCGTCCCTTGCCGTTTAGGCGCAGGCTCCTGTCTCTGTGTCTGAGCAGGTGCCGAATTCGGATTAGGCGCCGGTTTTTCCTGTACGGGCGTCTGTACCTCTTCAGTCTTCACAGGCTCTTCTCCGCCGTCCTGATTTGTTAATTCATCAATCAGATCTTTTGCAAAGGTCAGCGGATAAAGCTGCATAATATGCGAATCGATCAGATCTCCGACTTTTAGTCTGAAAGATACTTTGACGAGCGGGTCCTCTTTCGGAATTTGCTCTGTCCCTTCCCCTTCTTTCACATCAAGGAGGTCAACTTCCGGCGGAGAAATATCGATCTTCTTGCTGAAGACGGTGGACATCGATGTCGCAGCGGAACCCATCATTTGGTTCATCGCTTCCTGAACGGCGCTTAGATGAATTTCGCCAAGCGACGGATCTGCGTTCGTCCCGTCTCCCCCCATCATCAAGTCAGCAATGATCGCGGCATCTTCCTGCTTGATGACGAGAAGATTGTTTCCTGAAAAACCTTCTGTATAGCTCACACCGATTGAAACATACGGGTGCGGGAACTCATCATTTAAATGGCTTTTTTCAATCACCGAAACAGTCGGCGTTGTAATTTCGACTTTTTGATTCAATAAAGTGGACAAAGCTGTTGCAGAGCTCCCAAAGGAAATGTTTCCGATTTCCCCGATCGTATCCTGTTCCATCAGGGACAACCCTGATTCTGGCTGCTCTTGAGCCGTATCATCGCCGCCTTTAAGCAGCGCATCAATTTCATCCTGTGATAACCTATTGTTATTCTCCATATTCTTCACCTCTTATGTCGTGATCTAGAATTTGAATCGCAGTCTTTCGATTCATTCGGCCGGCTTGTGCTAGAAATTTCGGTTTATCTCCGACCAAAACAGTAAGAGGTTCTGCTACTGATTTGTCCAAAGTGATACAATCTCCAATTTCTAAATTTAAAAACTCTTCAATGGTTAATTCCGATGATCCGAGTTCTGCGACAATTGGAATTTGCGCCGTCAAAATCCGCTTTTCTATCGACTTTGTTTCCTCCGGTTTTGGTTCAATTCTGTCTGATTGCATCCAGTAGTGAACGGAAAGCTTAGGAATGATCGGTTCCAGGACGACGTGCGGGATGCACAGGTTGATAACCCCGCTGATGTCTCCTATTTGCGTGTTCAGCGAAATGACAACGACCGTCTCATTCGGCGATACCATTTGCACAAACTGCGGATTCACTTCAAAATCGGACATTTCCGGCTCGATTTCCGTGATGGATTCCCACGCATCTTTGTAATTCGTGAGACAGCTTTCGAATAAATTGGACATGATTTTCGTCTCAATCTCCGTCATGCTGTCAATTTTGTTGTGGCTCGAGCCGATCCCGCCCATCACCCGGTCCATCATCGTATAGGCGATGGTCGGGTTGATCTCCATCATGATTCTTCCTTCAAGAGGGCGAACCTCAAACAGATTGAGGATCGTCATATTCGGAATCGATCTGATGAATTCCTCATACGGAACCTGATCAACCGAGCTGACCGAGATTTGGATATAGGTTCTCAACTGAGCTGAGAAATAAGTCGTTAGCAGCCTTGCAAAGTTATCGTGAATCCTGGTCAAGCTGCGGATTTGATCCTTTGAAAAGCGGAGCGCCCGTTTAAAGTCATAGACTTTTACTTTTTTAACGGACTCTTCTTTTTTCAGCTCGTCGGCGTCCATTTCACCGGTCGATATCGCTGAAAGCAGTGCATCGATTTCATTTTGGGAGAGCACTTCTCCTGCCATCTGTTTTCACCTCCATGGTTCTGTCATCTATGTTCCTACTGCAGATTAAAGGAGGTAATGTACACAGTTTTCACTTTTCCCTCTTTCATGTAGTTCGTGTTCAGCTTTTCTTTCAGCTGTTCTTTAAATTTTTCTTTTCCTTTTTGTCCTTCAAGCTCATCTGCGTTCGTGTTCGCCAAAAGGGAGATGACTGAATCTTTAATTTGGAAATCCCGCTTTTCAAGCTCTTCTTTCGCCTCTTTCGAATCGGTTTCAAGCTTGATTGACAAACGGACTACATTGTCTGATTTCAAGTTTGTCGTGATTTCGGCGACTTCAACTGAAGATTCGACCACTTCATCGATCGAAGGTTCTGCGTTTTGATCTTTTTCACTTGCGCTTCCCTTGATGACAAAGAACGCAGCGGTTCCCAACACAGCAATTGCCAAAATAATCGTCATCATAATTCCTAGAAGTTTTTGATTCATTCAGATTCCTCAATTCTTTGGTCACAAGAAAGTATTTGGATTTTTTGATAGAATGACACGATTGTATCCACAACTGTATCTTCATCTTCTTTGACAACAAACTTTTTTCCGTTGGACAGCGTAATTGTCGTATCCGGAAAACATTCAATTTGCTCAATGAATAGTGCATTCAGAATAAAGGGCTGTCCGTTTAATCGCGTAACTTTGATCATGTGTTATCAAGAGGCGCCTTCACGAGGGCGCCTCCTTCCCTCCTATCGCTTCAGATTGACGAGTTCCTGAAGAATTTCATCAGAGGTTGTAATGATTTTCGCATTGGACTGGAAGCCGCGCTGCGCGATAATCATTTCGGAAAATTCTTCTGAAAGGTCGACGTTCGACATTTCAAGCGCACTCGTTTGAATTTTTCCTGAGCCGCCTTCCCCAGGTACAACGACTTGCGGATCTCCCGAACTCAATGTTTCGCGGTAAAGGTTGTCTCCAGCTTTTGATAATCCGGATGTGTTGCTGAATGTCGCAAGCGAGATCTGGCCGGCGGTCTGGTTCTCGTTGTTTTGATCGACATAAGAAACGGTTCCGTCAGGAGCGATGCTGAAGCTTTGCGCGTCTTGCGGAATGTTGATTCTTCCATTATTGGCCGTTAAGACGAACAGCCCGTCAACAGTGACGAGGTCACCTTCATCAGATCGGTAGAAGTTTCCTGATCTTGTGTAGTACACTTCATCTCCTGATCCGACGCGGAAGTAGCCGTCTCCTGTAATGGTCATGTCAAGCTGGCGGCCTGTTGTCGAAGGCGCTGCGTTTGTGTGAATGATATCGATCGATCCGATCGTTGCACCGAGTCCGACCTGCTGGCCGTTTACAGAGCCGCGGTTTGCAGTAGACGACGACGCGCCGGAAAGCTGCTGGCTGACAATATCTTTAAACGTAACCCGGCTTTTCTTATAGCCTGCCGTATTGATATTCGAGATGTTGTTGGCGACGACATCAAGCTTTGTCTGAAAGTTTTTCATGCCGCTGATTCCTGAGTATAGTGAACGTAACATAATTATTCCTCCCTGAATTGTCTGTTTTTATTTATCAGAATGGCTTACCGCCGTCACATTCCACGGATTGACTTCGGTTCCATCGTCAAGGACAAGCAGATACTGTCCGTCTGAGCTTTTAACTGATTTGACGAGCGCCGTTTTTTCTTCGCTGTCTTCGCCTTCATAGGTGACTTCTTTTCCGATCCAGCTGACATACATCGTCATCGGGTCCTGAAGTCCGACGAACGTCGACATCGTTGTGTTCAGATTCGTTAGCTGCTCTAGGCTTGAAAAGGTCGCCATTTGCGCAATGAATTCGCGGTCTTCCATCGGATTTAAGGGATCTTGGTACTGCAGTTGTTTCATCAGCAGTTTCAAAAATTCATCCTTCCCAAGATTGGAGCCGCTCCCTGCTTTCTCGGCTTTTTTTGCCTCGGATAAAAAATCGGATGTCGTCGATTTCGTGTTTGTTGTTCCTAAGGCGGTTCTGGTATCAATTGAAGTATCAGACATTAGATCTCCTCCTCGCTGTCCTGTGATCGAGTCTCGATAAGCTCATCCAGAAACTCCTGAAAATCCTCATTTTCCTGCTTACTTTGCTGATCTTGCTTCGGCTGATGCTGGTTTTTCTCATCGTCCGCCAGCTGTCCGAAAGTCTGATCGCTGTTTTGAAGCGGAACACCGAAGCGGTCAATTTGCACAGACATGTTGGGCAGCGCCTGTTTAAGATGCGCGAGATTGTGTTCGAGCAGCTCTTTAGCCGACTGGGTCGATGCGATGATTTTGCTTGAAAACATCCCGTGCTGTTTGACGAGCTTGATCGTGATAAAGCCAAGATTTTCAGGATTCAGGCGGATCGTGAAACTGCCTGTCGACCTGCCGAACGGCGTATACTTCATCTGTTTCCATGAGCTGAGAATTTGTTCTGAAAAGCTTTTCGGCTGAGCGGAAGCTTCCTCTGCCGCCGAAGGCTGGAGACCCTGGATCAGCGCTGTGCCTGTCCGATGATTGGCCAGTACAGAGGATTGAATCGGCTGTTCCTTTTGGCCTTGCTTTCCTTCAGTTTGAATTTCTCTTCTGTTCAAAACAAAGGACAACGGCTTCTCAGAAAGAGAAACATCGGTTTTCTTGCTCATGAGCATTGCCTTGAGTTCGCTTTCGGCCATTTTCCACTCTTTTTGATCCGGTTCAGCGTTTGCGTTCATCATCTGCTCCATTAAGCTTTTCAAGCTTTTCAGCTCGGTGTTTGACATGGACAAAAGCTGCGATTGGCTCGGATCTTTCGTGAAAAATTGACGTTTAAGCTCATCAATCAGCCCTTCTGCTCCCGCCTTTGTTTGAAGAGCGGCGAGAAATTCCGGCGCCTGTTTCAATAATTCTGCGATTTGCGAAGTTTTGAGTGACGGTTGATTTTCATTTACAATCGCAGCTAGCAGCTGCTGAATCTGGCCGAGAATTTGCAGGTCGGGCTTTTTCGGCTCTTCTGTCCCGCTTTCGTCGGCAGGCAAAGCTTTAGCATCAGCCGTTTTGCCTGATTGTTCAGGCAGGGCGGCTTTTTCAAGCAGCTCTTTTATTTGTTGCAGCAGCTGTTCTGCCAATGCCAGTTCATCCGGAGATGCATTCAGCTCTTCAAGCTGCTGAAGGGAATTCAGCCAGTCTTCATTGAAAGAGCTGTCTTCCTTATTTGAAAGCCATTGCTTCAGTTCATGCAAAAGCCCTTCCAACGGCGTATCCTGAGAAGGCTCTTCTCCCTTTTGAAAAGGGGAAAGTGAGCTGTTTTCCTTCTGGAGCACATTCTGAAAGAGCGCGCCCAACGGCGTCCTGCTCGTTTTTGCAGGTGCAGTGTCCACCGCAGGTTTGGCATCAAAGGAGATTGCGTCAAAAAGCCTCAAGCTATTCCCCCCCTTCTTTTTTCGCTTCGTTTTTCGCCTCGTTTTTCACAAGCTTTTCTGTGAATACAGCCGCTTTATCAGGAGACATTTTTGAGAGGATCTCAGTCACTTTCTTTTTGCTTAAAGAATCTAAAATATTGATTGCCTCTTCCTCTTTTAATTCGCTTAAAATTTTTGCAGCTTTATTGCTTTGCATGCTTTCATAAATTTTGACGACTTTTCCGTCTCCTTGACCTTCGGCGTTCTTTTTATCCTGCTCTTTTTCATCTTTTTCCGTTTTTTCGAGCGAGCTGATTTTTTGTTTCAGCCTTTTAATCTCTTGATCACTCGTTTTTAAGTCACTCGTCAGCGTTTCGATTTCGCTTTTTTGTTCATCGATCGTCTTTTGGAGCTTTTCTGCTTTGTTCTCCTGCTGTTTAGTTGCGTGATCTATGTCCTGATCCTCGCCGTTTTTCACAAGCTCTTTTACGACGGGAATTTTTGAGGCTGCATCCTGAAAATTGACGCCCAAAAGCCACATGCCGACGAACGCTACAACGATTAAAAAGATCAGCGGAATGACGATGACAAACAAAAATGTCTGAAATTTACCGGCTTTTTTTTCTTCGGTCATCGTTTTTCTACCCCTAGCTTCCTTGAGTTATGTACTGGGCAATGGAGATATCGTCCATTTCCTTTAACTCATTTGCTTTGTTTTGCAGCGAATACATTTCAAACTGCTTTTCTTTCATTTTTTCAAATTTTTTCAGCTCGATATTTTTCTCCGTCAAATCGTGCTGTTTTTCATTCATTTCATTTCTCTTCATCATGACGAGCTTTTGATAATGGTAGATTGTCGTTTCAAGATTTGTGACAAATTGCTGATAATGCCGCATTTCCTGAACGCTCATCCCCGTCTGCATCTTGATTTCCTTGTTTTTTTCCAGCGTTTCTTTTTGGCTCATGCTTTCATACAGCTTTTCCGCGACCTTTTCGAATTCGGAAACTGAGTGCTGATATTCAGCAAATGATTGGTCTTTTTCATTTTCTTTAAGCTCGAGGAGCTTTTGAAATTTAAATGAATAAGCCATTCTTAATCCTCTCTTCCTGTAAGACTCTTTAATAAGGAAATGCTCTCTTCCAGCGATGCCGCTTCATCCACTTCCTGCTTGAGGAAGCTGATCAGCTTAGGGTGGAATTGTATGGCCTCATCAATTTCTCTGGAAGACCCTTTTTTATAGGCTCCTATGTTGATCAGATCCTCTGAGTTTTGATAGGTTGACAGCATTTCCCTGAACCGGTTCGCTGCTCTGATATGGTCTTTCTCGGCGATGTTCGACATCACCCTGCTGATGCTTTTTAAAATGTTGACTGCCGGAAACTGGCCTTTATTCGCAAGGGCTCGGTCAAGAACGATATGGCCGTCCAAGATTCCCCTTACAGTATCGGCGATCGGTTCATTCATATCATCGCCGTCGACAAGAACCGTATAGAAAGCAGTTATTGACCCGCTTTCCGTCGTTCCTGTTCGTTCTAAGAGCTTAGGTAAAATAGCGAACACTGAGGGTGTATAACCTTTTGTCGTCGGCGGTTCGCCCGTCGCCAGGCCGATTTCCCTCTGGGCCATGGCGACCCTTGTCACCGAGTCCATCATGAACATGACGTTTTGTCCTTTGTCGCGGAAGTACTCGGCAATCGCTGTTGCTGTATAGGCCGCTTTCAGACGCATCAGCGCCGGCTGGTCAGATGTAGCCACTACAACGATCGTTCGCTTCAGCCCTTCTTCGCCGAGATCTTTCTCTATGAACTCCCTGACTTCCCGGCCCCGCTCTCCGACAAGAGCGATGACATTCAAGTCTGCGGCCGTCTCTCTCGCAATCATTCCCATAAGCGTGCTTTTTCCGACGCCGCTTCCGGCGAATATCCCGACACGCTGTCCTTTTCCGACGGTCAGCAGACTGTCGATCGATCTGACGCCGACCGCCATTTTTTCTCTGATCGGCGGCCTTTTCATCGGATTAGGCGGCGCCTGGTCTGTCGATACTTGAGCCAGACCTTTCGGAAGCACGCTGCCGTCAAGCGGATTGCCGAATGCATCGACAACTTGTCCGATCAACCCGGAGCCGACTTTGACCCTAAGCGATTCGCCCGTCGCTTCGACAATGCTGCCGGGGGCAATATTGGCCGCTTCCAAATATGGCATCAGAAGAATATTTTGGTCTTTGAAGCCGACAACTTCAGCTTTAATAGCCTTTGGCCCGTCACCTTTTGTATAGATTTTGCAGACATCGCCGATTGAACATTCAGGTCCTTTGGATTCAATCATCAGGCCGACCGCCTGTTTGACTTTTCCGTATCGTTTGTAGGAATCTGCGGTTTCTATACATTCAAGCAGCTGCTTGAGCATCACCGGACAACACCTGCCGTTTCAAGCAGGCTGAGCAGTTTTTGTTTCAGCTGCTGCAATTGAGTGTCGATGCCTGCATCGATTCTTCCGAAAGCCGTTTCAACATAGCACGTTCCTTTCGGCGCTTTTTCATCGGCGTATATCGCGATATGGGCGCCGTATTGGAGGAGCTGCTCAAGTTCGTTTTTGTGGCTTTGAACCTCGGTGTAGTACTCCGGATCTACATAGATGGCAATGTCATCGAATTCCTTCATTTCCGACAGCACCTGTTTTACGAGGGCTGTAAAAGCTTCTTTGTCGTCAGCCTTTTGATTCCAAACTTTTTTAGCCAGTGACACGGCAAGTTCGACAATTTCTTCGGATGATTGTTCGATTTTTTCTTCATAGTCACGTCTAGCCGCCCGGACGATGGCATTGGCTTCATCCAAATACGCTTGATAAGCGCTTCGGGCCTCGGCCTTTCCCTCTTCAAATCCAGCTTGAAAGCCTTCTTGTTTCGCCTGGTCTATCAGCGCTTCGCGTTCTGTTTCCCAGCTTGACCGTTCCTCTTCGATTTGCCGTCTGACCTGTTCGAGTTCAGCGCTCGCTTTTTCGTATATTTTTCCGGCTTCTTGTCTGGCATGGTCGAGGAGGTATTCCGGATCCTGTCCGGTATCAAGTTCGGTTTCTGTCTCAGGAAGTTTGACTTCCTTTAATGAAATCGTCCGCCTTTCTTTTTGCGGTATTGATGATAATCGCTGTTTAATAATGTTAGACAATGATATCATCTCCTCCGCCTCTGGCGATTACGATCTCACCTGCTTCTTCAAGTCTTCGGATGACGCTTACGATTCTCGATTGAGCTTCTTCTACGTCACGCAGACGCACAGGGCCCATGAATTCCATTTCCTCTTTAAATGTTTCAGCCATACGCTGCGACATGTTGCTGAAGACGATGTCTTTGACCTCTTCGCTGGCCACTTTGAGAGAAAGAAGCAGATCGTCGTTTTCCACATCGCGGATAACCCTTTGAATAGCGCGGTTATCAAGCGTAACGATATCTTCAAAGACGAACATCCGCTTTTTAATCTCGTCGGCAAGCTCAGGATCCTGAATTTCAAGGGCGTCAAGGATCGTTTTCTCCGTACCTCTGTCAACTCCGTTCAACACTTCGACTACGGCTTCGATACCGCCGGTCTGCGTGTAGTCCTGAGTGAATGTGGACGATAGCTTTTGCTCCAGAATCTGTTCGACTTCATTGATGATTTCCGGCGACGTCCTGTCCATAACAGCGATCCTTCTTGCAACCTCTGCCTGCACATCCTGATTCAGCTCTGACAATATCTGACCCGATTGCACGGGATCGAGATAAGACAGAATCAATGCGATCGTCTGCGGGTGCTCATGCTGGATAAAGTTCAGAATCTGCTCGGGATCCGCTTTTCTGGCAAAATCGAACGGTCTGACTTGAAGAGACGATGTCAGCCTGTTGATAATGCTGGCGGCTTTGTCTTCGCCGAGCGCTTTGTCAAGCACCTGCTTGGCGTAATGAATGCCGCCTTGAGAAATATATTCTTGAGCAATAGCCGTTTCATGAAATTCCTGAATAATCTCATCTTTTTTCTCAGGTGATACAGCTCTGACATTTGATATTTCAAGCGTCAGCCTTTCGATCTCTTCATCTGTTAAATGCTTGTAAACGGAAGCTGACACATCAAGCCCTAAGGATATCATGAGAATGGCCGCTTTTTGTTTGCCTGTAAGCCTGTCTTGTTTCATTTTTGCCATTTCAATACTCCTCCTAATCCTCGGTCAGCCAGCTGCGCAGTAATTTGGCGAATTCTTCAGGCTTGTCTTTCGCCATTTTTTCAAGCTGTTTTCGTCTGACAGTTTCTTCTGTCTCTTTTTCATTGTTCACATCAGCAACCCGAATCGGCTCCTGAGGCGTTTCATACCATTCTTCCTCGTATTCGTCATCTCTATTTTTACGTCTTCTGACAAGCCAGATGATGAGGCCGATTACAGCAACAAGCGCTGCTCCGCCTGCGATGTAAGCCCACATCGGTATGCCGCCTGTTTCCGTTCCTTCATCGATTGTCTGCTTGCCGTCGAACGATTGGACAGAAACAACGATTTTATTTTCAACATCCTCATCTGTCAGAGGCTCTTCTTCATAGTTCTTGTCAATCGATGTTTTCACAATGGTTGAGAGGATTTTTTTAATATCGTCCTCCCTTTCAGCAGGCAGTGACTGCGGGTTGTTTGCATCAGGCGGTTCAACCATGACCTGGACGCCCAGATCTCTGATTTTGTACGGGCTCTCAGCGATTTCTTTATGGATTCTGTTGACTTCATTGTTGATTCGTTCTTCGCTTTTCTCATAGTCTCCGTTGCCTGTTCCGCCTTCTGTTTCAGCATAGTTCGTTACATCGTTTTCACCTGTTCCGTTGACGCCTCCCGCTTGTGCTCCCTGTCCGGAATATGTTTCACTGACGCGCTCTGCGCTGACCGTGATTCCTTCCATATTTTCTTTGTCGACAGGTTCAACCAGGTCTTCCGTCCTGTTTTCTTTTGTGAAATCGATGTCAGATGTGACGGATACAACCACTTTATCCTGTCCCATCATCGTGCCGAGCATGGTTTGGATTTGTCTTTGCAGGTCCTTTTCGATCTGGGCCTTGACTTCCCTTTGGGAAGAATAGCTGTCGGCGTAAGAACCGGACTCTTTGCCTGTTTGATCGTAATATGTGGAGTTTTGATCCATGATCACGATGTTTTTCGGGTCAAGGTTCGGCACGCTTTTCGATACGAGATGATAAAGGCCGTTGATTTCATTTTGATCAAGCGTGTGGCCGGGCTTCACCTGAAGAACAATCGAAGCGGATGCTTCCGGCTTTTCCTCTCCGACAAAGACGGATTCCTTCGGCAGGTTAATCATAACCTTCGAATCTTTAATCCCGTCTATTCCTTTGATGAGGTTGGATAGCTCGGTTTGCGTGGCTTTCACTTTCAAAACGTCAAATTCGTTGTCCGTCATGCCAAAACCGGCATTTTCGCCAAAGAATGAATAATCGATGCTCCCGCTTTTCGGAAGGCCCTCTGCGGCAAGATCGACTTTCAGTTCATCGACTTTTTCTTCCGGAACTTTGATGACTGAACCGTCAGTCGCAACTTCAGATGGAATACCTTTTTCATCGAGCACCTGTTTGATTTGGCCGGTTTCTTCAGCTGACAAATCTTTATAGAGCGGCACCATTTTATTTGACGAAGCAACAATTCCAATGATGATTGACAGGATGACTGCCAGAGCGACAATGCCGATCAGCAGAATCTTCTGCAGCTTTGATCTGTTTTTCCAAAAATCAGTTATTTTCGTTTTAATTTGCAATAAATTACGATTCATCTTACTCCCCCGGTAGTTACACTAATTCTCTTCGCTTTCAGACTCCTTTCTTACATTTGCATTCTCATGATTTCCTGATAAGCTTCAACCGCTTTGTTGCGGAATTCCGTCGCAGCCGTCAATGTAATGTTTGCCTTCTGGGCTGCAATCATCACTTCATCAAGGTTGACATCCTGACCGAGAGCAAGCGCGTTTGTCAGTTTATCAGATTCATTTTGAGATTGATTCAAAGCATTGATAGAATCTTTCAGCACGTTGGAAAAGCTGACTTGGTTCTCTGAACCGTCCTGCTTGTTCTTGATCTGATTTGTTGCATTCGTTCCCGCCTGCACGGATTGAACTCCAAACGGAGAGATTCCATTAACCATTCGTGTCATCACCCTACTTTCCGATTTCTAATGCTTTCATCAGCATTCCTTTTGTCGCGTTCATTGCTGTGACATTGGCTTCATATGACCTTGTGCTGCTCATTAAATCGACCATCTCTTTTAGCGGATCGACATTCGGCATCTGCACGTATCCGTCTTCGTTTGCGTCGGGATGGGTCGGATCATAAACGAGCTTAAACGGTGTTTTGTCTTCGCTTATCTTGGTCACCTTCACCCCTTCGCCGACTCTCGCCGATGCATTCATCGATGATTGGAGAACGGATGAAAAGGATTCGCCTTTCGGAGCCGTCGATACAAGCTTTCTTCTATACGGCTGCCACTGTCCGTCAACCAGCTTCGCTCTCGTCGTATCCATGTTTGCCAGGTTGGAAGAAACGGTATCCATTCTGACTCTCTGTGCAGTCAACGCTGAAGCTGAAATGTTGATGCTATTGAATACCCCCATTATTTACCTCCTGTAATCGCGGTTCTTAGCGAGTTGAATTTTCCGCTTATTCTTTCAACCAGCGCTTGATACTGGATTTGATTTTTCGCCATTTCACTCATTTCCTGATCAACGTCCACATTGTTCCCGTTTTCTTGATAAGTTGTATTCTTTCTCGACACAACTGAATAATTTGGCTCATTCCCTTTAAAGTCAATGTGTCTATAGTCTGTTTTTATGGCATTAATCCGGGAGGACTCCTCATTCAGCACATTTTTGAAGGATACTTTTTTCGCCTTGTAGTTCGGTGTATCTACATTGGCCAGATTGTTCGTTATGACTTTTTGCTTAATGTTCGCTTGATTCAAGGCTCCCTCTAGTCTATGTATCGTTCCTGAAAATATATCCACCGTCCAAATACCTCCAATCTTTTTCCATCTGTCTTAAAATCTTGTCGAGAATTGTAAAAACCATAAGCCTATTGTAAGGAATAATAGGCTTAAAGTCTATGATCTGGAAGCAAAAAAAAATCGTAAGAAATATCTATTTTATGAATAGGTATTTTGACCTAGATTATAAGAACTATGTAATGTTACGTTCATTAAAGTTTCAAAAAATTATGTTAGTATATCTTTTATTCAAGTAACGCATTGATTTTGCACCGCGTTTTAGTTGTTTTTTGATATGAAAAAATTACGATAATATAGTTTAAAACATGAAATAAAAAAAGCCGCAGAACATGCCGTTCTGCGGCTTTCGCCTTTTAATGAGACTTTAGTTTTTCTAACTCCATCAAAAATTTGTTGTTCAGCACTTTGATGTATGTGCCTTTCATCCCTAGTGACCTTGATTCAATGACACCGGCGCTTTCAAGTTTACGGAGCGCGTTGACAATGACCGAGCGGGTGATGCCGACGCGGTCTGCAATTTTACTAGCGACAAGCAGGCCTTCATTTCCGTCAAGCTCCTCAAAAATATGTTCAATTGCTTCAAGCTCGCTGTAAGATAGTGAACTGATCGCCATTTGAACGACCGCTTTGCTGCGCGCTTCCTCTTCGATCTCTTCCGCTTTCTCTCTGAGAATTTCCATTCCTACGACAGTGGCGCCATATTCGGCAAGGATCAGATCGTCATCCTCGAATTTCTCCTGAAGGCGGGACAGAATCAAGGTGCCCAGTCTTTCGCCTCCTCCGATGATCGGAACGACCGTGGTCAGACCCGCTTGGAACAAATCGCGGTTTTCCACAGGGAAAGCTGTGTATTCGCTGTTGATGTCAAGGTTAGATGACGTTTCCGGAATGTTGAACAGGCTTTTTGTATAATCTTCAGGAAACTGGCGCTCTTCAAGCATTTTTTTCATCCGGTCATTTTCGATCTGCTGGTTGATCGAGAAACCGAGAAGCTTTCCTCTGCGGCTGACGACGAAAATGTTCGAATCAATCACATCGCGAAGCGTTTCGGCCATTTCTTTAAAATTAACCGGCTTCCCTGCCGCATTTTGCAGCATTGCATTAATCTTTCTTGTTTTTTGTAATAAAGCCATAATAAATTGATCCTCCTAAATTACTCTTATTTAATTGTTTATAAAATAAACTGGCTTAAATCCTTATTCTTAGCGATCGAACCGAGCTTTTCTTCAACATATTGAGGCGTGATGACCACTTCTTCCATCGTCACATCCGGAGCCTCGAATGACAGTTCTTCCAAAAGACGTTCCAAAATGGTGTGAAGCCTTCTCGCCCCAATATTGTCTGTGTCCTGGTTCACATGATAAGCCACTTCTGCAATCTTACGAATAGCATCGTCAGAAAATTCAAGAGATATACCTTCCGTCTTCAATAAAGCCTTATACTGCTTAAGAAGAGCGTTGTCAGGCTCAGTTAAAATTTTCACAAAGTCATCGATGCTCAGCTTTTGAAGCTCAACGCGTATTGGAAAGCGCCCCTGCAGCTCAGGAATTAGATCTGAAGGCTTCGCCATGTGGAATGCACCTGCAGCAATGAACAGAACGTGATCCGTTTTGACCGCACCGTACTTTGTCATGACGGTAGATCCTTCAACAATCGGAAGAATATCGCGCTGCACGCCTTCTCTTGAGACGTCTGCCGATGAAGAAGCACCGCTCTTTTTGGCGATTTTATCGATCTCATCGATAAAGATGATTCCCGACTGTTCGGCTCTCTGGACAGCTTCCTGGGCAGCTTCGTCCATATCGATGAGCTTTGCCGCTTCTTCATTCGTCAGCACTTTTCGCGCTTCCCTGACCGTAAGCTTGCGGCGCTTTTTCTTTTTCGGCATCAGGCTGCTGAGCGCATCCTGCATGTTCATGCCCATCTGTTCCATACCCGAGCCTTGGAGCATATCAAACATGGACGGCTGCTGCTCCTCCACCTCAACGGTGACATAATGGTCTTCAAGTTCGCCGAGAGCAAGCTGATGCGCAATCCGTTTCCGGTTGTTTTCGATATCCGCGTCTTCTTGCTTTTCCGCTTCACCAGTTTCTTGATCCTGATTTCCGCCAAACAGCATTTCAAAAGGATTTTTCGCACCTGTCTGTTTTTTTCTTCCCGGTACAAGCAGGCGGACGAGGCGTTTATTTGCGTTTTCTTCAGCGATGCCTTTCACTTCGTTCATTTTTTCCTCTTTGACGAGGCGGACTGACGTTTCCACAAGATCCCTGACCATCGACTCCACATCTCTGCCCACATAACCGACTTCCGTGAACTTCGTCGCTTCGATTTTGACGAACGGAGCGCCGACGAGTTTCGCGATTCGTCTTGCAATCTCGGTTTTTCCCACACCTGTCGGGCCCATCATCAATATGTTTTTCGGAACGATTTCTTCGCGCAGTTTTTCATCAAGAAGACTTCTTCTGTAGCGGTTCCTCAATGCCACGGCGACCGCTTTTTTCGCATTGAGCTGGCCGACGATGTATTGATCAAGCCTTTCGACGATCTGCCTAGGAGTCAGCGGCTTTTTTTCCATATGCCTCATATCCTTTCTATTCAAGTTCTTCTACAATGATCTGATCGTTCGTATACACACAGATTTCGCCCGCGGTTTCAAGTGAAGCCCTCGCAATCGCTTTCGCGTCAAGCTGGCTGCCGGCATGACGTTTCAGCGCCCTTCCGGCTGCAAGCGCGTAGTTTCCACCTGAGCCGATCGCCAAAATGCCGTCGTCCGGTTCAATCACTTCGCCTGTTCCGGAAACGAGCAGCATGCTGTCGGCATTCATGACGATCAGCATCGCCTCAAGCTTTCTGAGGACTTTATCGCTTCGCCACTCTTTTGCAAGCTCGACTGCCGCCCGCTGCAAATTGCCGTTGTATTCTTCAAGCTTCGCTTCAAACATTTCAAAGAGCGTGAAAGCGTCTGCAACAGAACCGGCAAAACCGGCAATGACCTTTCCGTTGAAGAGTTTTCTTACCTTTCTTGCGGTATGCTTCATGACGACAGCCTGACCGAACGTAACCTGGCCGTCTCCCGCCATCGCGCTTTTTCCGTTGTGCTGGACGGCAAATATCGTCGTTGCGTGAAAAGATGACATAAAAGAACCTCCTTTATTTCCCTTTATGTGCCCGAGGGTGATGAGACATATATGTCTTTCTGAGCATATCTTTAGATACATGCGTATACACCTGGGTTGAAGAAAGATTTGAATGCCCAAGCAGTTCCTGAACGCTCCTCAGATCCGCACCCTCATTTAACAAATGGGTGGCAAATGTATGGCGGAGCATATGCGGATGTATATGTAATGTACCCGAAGTCTTCTTGACCAGTTCTCCCAAAATGTAACGAACCCCCCTCGGGGTTAAGGGCCCGCCCCTTTGATTCAAAAAAATAAAAGGGCGGGGCTCTTTCGCTTTTAACAGAAGGATGCGTCTTCCATTTTGCAAATACAGATCCAAAGCCTCCCGGGCGAATGAACCAAATGGAATATACCTTTGCTTCCTGCCTTTCCCGTGGACCAAAACCGTATCTAAAAACAGATCCAAATCAGATTCCTTCAGGCTGCAAAGTTCGCTTACCCGCATGCCTGTCGCGTAGAGAAATTCCAGGAGCGCCTGATTTCTTTGGCCGAGCGGTGTACTCAAATCCGAAACCTCAAACAGTTCTTCAAGTTCCTTTTCATATAAAAACTTCGGAATCCGCTTATCCTGTTTCGGGAGACTGACAAGCAGAAACGGGTTTTCTTTTACCAGCTTTTCCCTTAATAAAAATTTATAGAAGCTACGCAGAGCCGAAATTTTCTTGCTGATCGTCCTGCGAGTGAGCCCTTTTTCATGCGCTTCCGTCAAGAAAATTCTCACATCCGGATAAGTCACGTCTTCAAAACCCTTTATGCCCTGAACGTGTAAAAAGCGTTCAAAGTCTTCAATGGAAGAAATGTAACCCACAATTGTATATTTTGAATAATTCTTTTCTATTTGTAAATATTCAATGAATAAAGTTAAAAAATTCTTAACATTTGCCATCATTACACCTCTTCGAAAAGGGCTTTTAAATGTTATCACATAACAAGTTCATCTGGCAATGAATAACTATAGCGTTTTCGAAATATTTCGAATTGTCTCCAATGCGCGCGAAGCATACTGTTCATTTCGTTCCTGCTTGTTTTTAATTTTAACACCCAATTCTTTGAACAGGCCGAAGTTTGCATTCATCGGCTGGAAGTTTTTCTTGTTTGTTTCCGTAATGTAATGGGCCATGCTGCCGATCGCTGTTTCATTTGAAAAAGTGACAGGTTCTTTTCCCTGGATGAGCCGAGCCGCATTTATACCGGCAACAAGACCTGAAGCCGCTGATTCAACATACCCTTCAACACCTGTCATTTGACCGGCAAAAAACAGATCGTCCCGCTTTTTAAACTGGTAGGTCGCTTTTAACAGACTCGGCGAGTTGATGAACGTATTTCTGTGCATCACGCCGTAGCGGACGATTTCTGCCTGTTCCAGTCCCGGAATGAGGCGGAGCACTTCTTTTTGGTCGCCCCATTTGAGGTGGGTTTGAAAACCGACGATATTGTAAAGCGTGCCGGCTGCATCATCTTGGCGCAGCTGCACAACGGCGTACGGACGCTTTCCTGTTTTTGGGTCTTCAAGTCCGACAGGCTTCATCGGGCCGAACAGCATGGTTTTTTTGCCGCGCTTCGCCATGACTTCAATCGGCATACAGCCTTCAAAGAAGATTTCCTTTTCAAATTCTTTCAATGGAACGGTTTCCGCAGACACAAGGGCGTCATAAAACCTGTCAAACTCTTCTTCTGTCATCGGACAGTTCAAATACGCTGCCTCCCCTTTGTCATAGCGGGATTTCAAATAGACTTTATCCATGTCAAGGCTGTCCTTTTCAACAATCGGCGCAGCCGCGTCATAAAAGTATAGATAGTCCTCGCCTGTCAGCTCCCGGAGCTTTGCGGAAAGCGCTTCTGATGTCAGCGGTCCTGTCGCAATGATTGTCGGTCCTTCCGGTATTTCCGTGACTTCTTCATGAAGCACGGTCACATTCGGATGATTCTTTACTTTTTCGGTAACGTTTGCGGCAAATTCATGCCTGTCTACGGCAAGCGCACCGCCGGCAGGAACAGAACATTCGTCAGCAGCAGCGATGATGGCCGAGTCAAGAACCCGCATTTCTTCCTTTAATACACCGACAGCATTCGTTAATGAATTCGCCCGAAGCGAGTTGCTGCAGACAAGTTCGGCAAATTTATCTGTATGGTGCGCCGGCGTTTGCTTGACTGGCCTCATTTCGTATAAACGGACATTGATACCGCGCTTAGCAAGCTGCCATGCCGCTTCGCTTCCTGCAAGTCCTGCACCGATGACATTTACTGTTTGATTCATATTCACATCTCCTAATTTATGAATTGACTTATTCTTTTAACACAACAAAGAAGGTGAGCAAAGCCCTGCTCACCGCTACTTTTGTTGTTCTTCCTTATAATCGCAATTAACGCACTGCACTTGAACGCCTTTTTTGAGCTTTTTCTCCACAAGCATGTCCTCGCATTTCGGACATTTCCGTTCAAGCGGTTTATCCCATGATACGAATTCACATTCAGGATAGCGGTCACAGCCGTAAAAAATGCGGCGTTTTTTCGATTTGCGCTCGACGATGTTGCCGGTTTTGCATGATGGGCATTTGACGCCGATCTCTTTTACGATCGGCTTGGTGTTGCGGCAGTCCGGAAAATTGGAGCAGGCCATAAATTTGCCGTACCGGCCCATTTTATAGACCATCGGATGTCCGCACGCTTCACAGTCAACACCTGCATACTCCGGTTCGATCTCCACTTCCTGCATCTCGGCTTCCGCTTTTTCAACGCGCTTTTCAAAGTCCTTGTAAAAGGAATCGATGATCTGCACCCATTGAATGTTTCCGTCTTCAACGTCATCAAGCTCTTTTTCCATTTTGGCGGTGAACTCAACGTTAATAATCTCAGGGAAAAACTCCATGATCAAGTCAAGCACAATTTCACCGAGCTCAGTCGGAATAAAGCGTTTATTATCAAGGGCGACATACCCGCGCTTTTGGATCGTGTCAAGCGTCGGCGCGTATGTGGATGGACGTCCGATTCCCAGTTCTTCAAGCGTTTTGACCAGCCTTGCTTCCGTATAGCGCGGAGGCGGCTGTGTGAAGTGCTGTTCGGGCTCGATGTCTTTTGAAAGCACGGTATCGCCTTCAGCGAGATCCGGAAGCATCTTATTCTTCTCTTCCATCTGATCGTCTTTGCCTTCAACGTACACTTTCATGAAGCCTGAAAACTTGACTTTACTGCCGTTTGCCCGAAATGTCAACCCGTTGTTTTCAAGGTCGACGCTCATCGTATCCAGTGTCGCCGGAGCCATTTGGCTTGCGACAAAGCGCTCCCAGATCAGCTTGTATAGCCGAAGCTGGTCTCTTCCCAATACCGCCTTCAGATCGGAAGGCTTTCTGAGCACCGAGGTCGGCCTGATCGCTTCGTGGGCATCCTGGGCGTTTTCATTCTTTTTGGCCGGCTTTCGCTTGCTACCCAAAAATTCTTTTCCGTACTGTTCGCCGATGAATGATGCCGCTTCTTCTTGAGCAGTATTCGAGATACGGGTTGAATCCGTTCTCATATAAGTGATTAACCCGACCGTTCCTTCTTTGCCGAGATCGATTCCTTCATAAAGCTGCTGGGCGATCATCATCGTTTTCTTTGCCCGGAAATTCAATTTGCGCGCCGCTTCCTGCTGAAGCGTCGACGTCGTAAATGGGAGCGCAGGATTTCGCTTCCGTTCTTTTTTCGTTACCTTTTTGACCTCAAATTTGTTCCCTTTGATCCGGGATAGGATTTGCTTCACATCATCTTCGCTTTTCAGCTGGTGCTTTTCCCCGTTGATTCCGAAGAAGCTCGCTTCAAACGTTTCTTTACCTTTGAGAAAAGACCCTTCAATTGTCCAATATTCTTCCGGTATAAAATCGTTGATTTCTTTTTCCCGGTCAATGATAAGGCGGAGCGCAACAGATTGGACACGTCCCGCACTCAAGCCTTTTTTTACTTTTTTCCATAATATCGGACTGATTTTGTACCCTACAAGGCGGTCCAGAATTCTTCTCGCCTGCTGGGCGTCGACAAGATCCATATTGATCATGCGCGGATGCTTAAATGATTCTTTGATCGCATCTTTTGTAATTTCATTAAATACGACGCGGCAGTCGGAATTCAGGTCCAAATCAAGGCTGTGCGCCAAATGCCACGCAATCGCTTCCCCTTCCCTGTCGGGGTCGGCTGCGAGATAAACTTTTTTTGCCTTTTTGGCGGCCGTTTTTAATTCTTTCAACACGGGGCCTTTCCCGCGGATCGTAATGTATTTTGGTTCAAAGTTCTGCTCGATGTCAACGCCCATCTGGCTTTTCGGCAAATCTCTGACGTGCCCCATCGAGGCTTTTACTTTATATTTTTTTCCTAAGTATCGCTCAATCGTTTTTGCCTTTGCAGGCGATTCCACGATGACTAAGTATTCGGACATAACATTATCCCCCTCAAGAGGTGTTCTCTCTCTTTTCAATTTAGCCTTTTTATTGTATTCAGCATAATCGTCGTTTATATAGTCATTATTTTTACGAAAAGTGTCTGATTTAATCCTTCTATATGTTGAACGCCGATTAAAGCGTTTAAACTTGAAATCCTCACTATTATTAAATATTACAATACGGTTTGTCAAACGATAATTCTAAACAGGCTCTGTATATTGAGCGTTTGAAGGCGGAAGTTCGTTCAAAATGTCTTCAATAGTTAATACGAGTTTCGCCCCTTCCTGGATCAGCCTTGAAGGACCGAAAGAGTTGGCATCAAAGATCGGACCCGGCACGGCGAACACCTCCCGCCCCTGCTCAAGGGCTTGGTATGCTGTAATGAGCGATCCGCTCTTTTCCTTGCCTTGGACGACAACGATTCCTTCCGTTAATCCGCTGATCAGCCGATTTCGCATGGGAAAATGCCATTTTTGCGGTTTAATGTGAGGAGGGTGCTCTGATACCAGCAGGTGGCTTTCGGCCATTTGTCCGGCGAGCTGGCGATGTTCACGGGGATATATGCTGTTGAATCCGCCCGCGATAACGCCGATTGTCCTTCCCTTTGAACGGATGCTCTCCTGATGGGCGAGACCGTCAATTCCTTTTGCAAGACCGCTGACGATCGTCCAGCTGTTTTTGCAAAGCTCCCTGACAAGCTGGACCGCAGCTCTTTTTCCGTATAATGACGGGCAGCGAGTTCCGACGATTCCGATCAGTCTTTGTTCATGGAGAAGTTTTTTGTTTCCTTTTAAAAAAAGGACGGGAGGCGGGTCATGAATGGTTTTCAGGCTGGCTGGATAATCAGGGGAAGATATGGCGGTCATGCGGACGCCGGCCGCCTCGTAAGAACGGATGAGCCGTTTAACATTAGACAGTTCTTGTTCCGCCAGTTTTCGTATGGAGCACAAGTCTGATCTTTTTAATGAAAGCTTCGTTAAAAGATGGTTTTTTTCGCCCGTAAGAGACAAGGAAGGGTCCTGCTTCCACCACTTGGTCAGCAGAGAAGGGGAGAGTGTGCCGCGAAGGCGGAGCAATATCAAAAGCTCGCTGCTGTCGTTCATTCAAAAACCTCCAAAAATTTTTAAAACAAAACAATCTGAAAGTACTAAACGATATAACCAGTTATGAAAAAGCAGGAATAGACCAATCGGACTATTCCCGCTCTTTTTAATCATCAGTGTGTTTTACACGTTTCGTAAAGACCTTTTTCCTTCAGCACTTTAATCAATGTTTCTCCCATGACAGAAGGCGTTTCAGCCACTTCGATTCCGCAGGCATTCATCGTTTTGATCTTTTCGTCCGCCGTGCCTTTTCCTCCGGAAATGATGGCGCCCGCATGCCCCATGCGCTTGCCCGGAGGCGCTGTCTTTCCTCCGATGAAACCGACGACAGGTTTGGTCATGTTGGCTTTCACCCATTCAGCCGCTTCCTCTTCAGCTGTTCCGCCGATTTCGCCGATCATGATCACCGCATGTGTATCAGGATCTTCATTAAAAGCCTTCAGCACATCGATGAAGTTTGTGCCGTTGACGGGGTCTCCGCCGATGCCCACTGCTGTCGACTGGCCGACTCCTGCTTCGGAAAGCTGATGAACCGCTTCATATGTAAGGGTTCCTGAACGCGACACAACGCCGACATGGCCTTTTTTATGGATATATCCGGGCATGATCCCGATTTTGCATTCCTCAGGCGTAATGACTCCCGGGCAGTTCGGACCGATGAGTCTCGTTTTCTTGCCTTCCATATACCTTTTGACTTTTACCATATCAAGCACCGGAATATGCTCAGTAATGCAGATGACAAGATCAAGCTCAGCATCTGTCGCTTCCATAATCGCATCGGCCGCAAAAGCCGCAGGAACGTAAATGACAGACGCATTTGCCCCGGTCTGCTTTACAGCCTCTTCGACCGTATTGAACACAGGCACCCCTTCGACCTCTGCTCCGCCTTTGCCCGGTGTGACTCCGCCGACAATTTTCGTTCCGTATTCAAGCATCTGCTTTGTGTGAAACAAAGCGGTTGAACCCGTTATCCCCTGAACAATGACTTTTGTGTCTTTATTAATAAATACACTCATTTTGCTCCCCTGCCTTTCTTACTTCACTAAGGATACGATTTTCTGCGCGCCGTCAGCCATTGATTCCGCAGACGTAATATTGAGTCCTGAATCATCGAGGATCTTCTTGCCGAGATCGACATTGGTGCCTTCAAGGCGAACGACAAGCGGCAATGTCAGACCGACTTGTTTTGTCGCTTCAACAACGCCTTCTGCAATGACGTCGCATTTCATGATGCCGCCGAAAATATTGACAAAGATCCCTTTGACGTTTTGATCAGACAAAATGATCTTGAACGCTTCCGTTACCTTTTCGGCTGTCGCGCCGCCTCCAACGTCAAGGAAGTTGGCCGGTTCCCCTCCGTAGTGCTTGATAATGTCCATGGTCGACATCGCAAGCCCCGCTCCGTTGACCATGCAGCCGATGTTTCCATCGAGCGAAATATAGCTTAAATCATACTTGGATGCTTCGATTTCCTTCGGATCTTCTTCATCGAGATCTCTGTACTCCAAGATGTCTTTTTGTCTGTATAGCGCATTGCTGTCAAAGTTCAGCTTGGCGTCAAGGGCCATGACTTTTCCGTCCCCTGTGACGACGAGCGGATTGATTTCAGCAATGGAACAGTCTTTTTCAGTAAACGCCTTGTACAGCCCCATCATAAACTTAACGGCCTGGCCGACAAGCTCTTTCGGAATATTGATGGCGAAGGCGATTTTTCTCGCCTGGTAGCTCTGCAGTCCGACAGCCGGATCGATCACTTCTTTGACGATTTTTTCCGGTGTTTTTTCAGCGACTTCTTCAATTTCCGTGCCGCCTTCTTCAGAGGCCATCAGCACGATGCGTGAAGTCGCCCTGTCGAGAACTAGACCGACATAGTATTCTTTTTTGATATCGCAGCCTTCTTCAATAAGTAAGCGTTTTATTTGTTGGCCGTCGGGACCCGTCTGGTGAGTGACAAGCGTCTTTCCCAACAATTCTTCCGCATAGGCTTTGACTTCTTCTTTTGATTTTGCAATTTTAACCCCGCCAGCTTTACCGCGTCCGCCGGCGTGAATTTGAGCTTTCACGACATAAACCGAGCTGGACAGCGCTTCCGCTGCTTTGACCGCTTCATCTGCTGTAAATGCCACTTTACCTTCCGGAACAGCCACTCCGTATTTTCTGAGTACTTCTTTCCCTTGGTACTCATGGATATTCATTTTCCCATCCTCCTAACTTATGTAGCAAAAATAAAAATAGACTGCGCTTTCATTTTATATAATCATAGATCGATTGTCTAGGTTTCGATGAGAAATCGTAAAATCCTTCTAAACATTCACACTTTTATTTTATTAAAAATATAAAATTAATAGAGGAAACGGCTTTTTTTCAAAAGTCATTCCCTCTTTTTCATTTTTTCATCAAGCGTATAGACGAATGAAAAGATCTCGGCGACGATCTCGTAAAGCGCTTCAGGAATGTGGTCGTCAAGCTCCAAGTGGCGCATCAATTCGACAAGCGTCGCATCTTCCTGAATCGGAACACCGGCTTTCTGCGCCTCTTCAATGATCTTCTCCGCCGTGTATCCCGACCCTTTGGCAACCACCTTCGGCGCCTTGTCCTTCATTTCATCGTAGTGAAGCGCAACAGCTCTTCTTAATGGAACAGATTCCTTCATATTTTCACATCCACTGCGCTCTCTGTAATTTGTTCAAAACGGGACTCCAAAAACGGAGCGAGCTTCATGTTTTCCCGTTTTTTTGCTGAGACGCCTGACAAGCTGTAGCCCAGCTCTTTCAGGTTTTCCTTTAAAGCCGGGACCAGCGGTTCAATCAAAGACTCCAAATCGAACTTTGTTTCAATTGTAACCGTCATGACGTTTTGCTGGATCAAACAATCGATCACCGTCTCTTCAAGGGCTTCCAACTGAAGGTAAAACATGAGGCGGCACTGGGAAGGGTCGATTTTTCCGTCGTCTTTTTTCTGCCCTTTTAAGAAAACGTTCAAATCCTGGACGCCGTTCTTTGAAAACAGAGGGTACGACAGAAAAAGCTGGCTCTGGGCAGGCTGATCATTCTGCAAAAACAGCTGTCCGTTTAAACGGTGAAAGATTTGGTCCGCTTCCTGTTTTACAGGAGCCGGAAGATCGGAAGCATGCCTCATTTCATTCAGCACGAGCTTTAAAGATTGCAGGCCCTGCTCTTTGAGAACGGCGCCGTTTTCCATCGCTCTCAACAATGAGAGCTCATCTCTGACGCCTAAAACATCTTTGATCTTGAGGAGAACGGATAATACATCGGCTTTATTCGTCAATGCAGGCGCTGTTTCTTTCATGATATGCTGCAAAAGTTCCGTCTCTTTTGGCGTGAATCCTTCCAGAACGGCCGGAGCTTGTCCGAGAGCTCCGCGCGATTCAAGCGCTCTGATGACGCCTGCCGCTTCTCTTGCAATATGCGTCCCGTTCGTTTCGGCTTGTGCCGCCAATTTAGCGAACACGTCTTTAGCTGCTGCGATTTGCGGATTGTGCTGGGCTGCTTTTGCTTCCTGTCCGTATGCGCCGCCAGCGTCTGCTTTTTGCGGAGGTTTTCCGCCTTCTGACTGAACCTGCGGCTTTAATGGCAGAACGGCCTGCAGTTCTCCTTTTTCCAGCGATCTGATGTGTTCCGCAAGCTTTTGAATCAGCCTTTCGGCATGCACCTCAGTCTCCGCTTGTAAAACTGGCAAAAGCGCCTGTTTCAGCTTTTCCATGCCTGGGGATGGCTGAGCGGCGTTCGCGATCATATCAAGCGTTCTCGCAATCTGCTCATTGAGCGGAACGGGGCTTTTGACGGCCATAATCGAATCGAGCACGCCGGGGTGGACGGGAAGTTCGCGTTTAAGAGCGAACATGACGGCATCGGCGCCTTTTTGGGCATCGGACTTCGGCAGATTTTCAAGCCACTTGATGGCGGCTCTTAAATCGTTTTCCCTGATCGGCTGCTGCTCCTTCAGCAACGCTCCGACCAGAAAGACGGCTTCCTTCGTCCGCTTCAGAGAAAGCCCGTTCAACAGCTTAAAGGCGGCATCCTGCACGGTCTTCGGGTTTTTGTCAAACGCTTCAACGACCTGAAGGCGGCCTGTCGCTTCATCCGGCTTCTTTTCATACGAAAACCAGTAATGAGCGCCCGCTTTCAGGGGTGCCTCAAGCTTCCCCTGCCATTTCGTATTGCCGATTTGTATTTCGGCGAACTGCTCGCTGATAAAGCGGAGCACTTTGCCGAGCATCAGCCTTTTCTGATCCGTCTCCGTTCCGCTGATCCGCTGGAGAGAATCCGCTTGTTCAAATTGTTTTCTTAAGCTGTTATGTACATCGTTCAGCATCATCAAAGTCATTCTTCCTCCGGAACGTTATTCATGTGCTTTAACAGGGGCGAACGATCTTCGGTGTATCGGCGACGGGCCGTATTTCGCCAGGGCATTCAGATGCTCCTTCGTTCCGTAGCCTTTATGCTTTTCAAACCCGTAGAGAGGATACTTTTCAGCGTATTCATCCATCAGCCTGTCCCTCGTCACCTTTGCGATGCATGCGCCTGCTGCTATCGAGGCGCTTTTGGCATCCCCTTTAATAATCGATGACTGCTCTGTATCGACCGCAAGCGACATGGCGTCGATCAGAAGATAATCCGGTGCGACGTCCAGCGCTTGGACCGCTTTCAGCATCGCCGCTTTGGAGGCTTCATAAATATTCAGCTCATCGATCTCATGGGCGTCCGCGATCCCGACGCCGACTGCTGCGGCTTCTTCCATTATGTATGAATAATAGTCTTCTCTTTTTTGCTTTGACAGTTTTTTCGAATCTGTCAGCCCTAATATTTCACAATCTTCTTTGAGGATGACAGCGGCGGCGACAACCGGCCCTGCGAGAGGCCCTCTGCCCGCCTCGTCGATTCCGGCGATATATTGATAGCCCCGCGCTCTCAGCGACCGTTCAAAAGACGTCATCGCCTGCCACTCTTCCCGCATGGCCGAAAGCCTTTCATTTTTCTTCAGCCAGGCGTCGACGAGCGCTTGAACGCTTTTTCGCTCATCATTTTTGCACTGCTCTATAAAAGGGTCCTTTTCATCGCTCACCGATTGAAGATGTTCTTTAATTTCTTTGACGGTTAATGTTTTCACTTTCTCTTCTCCCCTAATGTTCTTATCGGCGCATCTTCTGCAAAAATAAAGGCCCGCTCTTTTAAAAGCGCGCCTTTTTACATATCCTCCGGCTTTTCAAAAGAAAGCGGGCCGAACTTTTCGGTGCGGATATCGCGGATGATGACTTCTGTCGTCTTGTCGTAATTGATCTCGCCTCCGGCCATGAGGCAGCCGCGTTTTTTTCCGATCTCATCAAAAAGCGCTGCAATTTCTTCAGGAATCTCCTCCAGGTCATAGCGCTTTTTTAAGCGTTCGGGGTAATTCTCTTCCAAAAAGCGCAAACCGTAGACGGCGACATCCTGCAAGTTGATAATCGAATCTTTAATTGCGCCTGTTGCCGCGAGCCTCAGCCCGACAAGCTCGTCCTCAAACTTCGGCCATAAAATCCCCGGTGTATCGAGAAGCTCCAGCTCTTTTCCGACCTTCACCCACTGCTGTGCAGTCGTTACTCCGGGTCTGTCGCCCGTTTTGGCGATGTTTTTTTTCGCAAGCCGGTTGATCAAGGTCGATTTGCCGACGTTTGGAATACCGACGATCAATGCTCTGATCGCGCGCGGCTTTACACCTTTTGCTTTCATTTTATCAAACTTTTCTTTCAGCAGCTCTTTTGATGCAGGAAGAATTTGATTGAGCCCCTGTCCGTTGACCGAGTTGATGGCGAGGGTAGGAATTCCGTCTTTTTCAAAGTGCTGCTTCCAAGCCTTTGTCACGGAGGAGTCCGCTTTATCCGCCTTGTTGAGCAGCATGATTCTCGGCTTGTTCTTTAAAATGTCTTCGATCATCGGGTTTCTTGAAGACATCGGAATTCTGGCGTCGACCAGTTCGTATACAATGTCGATCAGCTTGAGTTTTTCCGTTACTTCCCGCCTCGCTTTGGCCATATGCCCGGGGAACCATTGGATCACCATTTGTCTGCCACCTACTTTCTGTTATTGCTATTCTTTTAATGGTGCGATGCATTTATACTTGTTTGACAAAAAAAGAGCTTGTTATGGTTAACAAGCTCTTTTCGTTCGTTATCATTATCGTCTGATTTCTTTAATACGAGCCGCTTTTCCACGAAGTTCGCGCAAGTAATAAAGTTTCGCACGGCGTACTTTACCATGACGGACAACTTCGATTTTCGCGATTTTCGGTGTGTGCAATGGGAATGTACGCTCAACTCCGACACCGTAAGAAATCTTACGAACTGTGAAAGTTTCGCTGATTCCGCCACCACGACGCTTAATCACGACACCTTCAAAAACCTGGATACGCTCACGGTTACCCTCGACAACTTTAACGTGTACACGTAAAGTATCACCAGGACGGAACGCAGGCAAATCAGTGCGCAATTGTTCTTTTGTGATTTCTTCAATCAATTTTTGCATCGTCTTCAACTCCTTCCAACAGATGCTCTTGCGCGAGTTAACCGGCACAGCGGAACATCGTTTTCAAACTTAAACGAGCGTTCCCGTTCAAGTCACAAGTAGTATCATACCACACCTTTTTCCCGGGCGCAATAGAATCTACCGGTTTTTCCATTCAGAAATCCACTTTCGCTCTTCTTCTGACAAAGGATAGTTTTCCAGAAGGTCGGGACGCCTTAAAAATGTGCGCCTGAGAGACTCCTTCCGCCGCCATTCTTTGATCTTCGCATGGTTCCCGGATGTCAGAACGTCCGGCACCTTCAAGCCTTTATAATCTGCCGGCCGCGTGTAATGAGGGTGTTCAAGAAGCCCTGTGCTGAAAGAGTCTTCAAGGTGCGATTCTTCCTTGCCGAGCACGCCCGGCAAAAGCCGCACAACGCTGTCTGCGATCATCATCGCCGGCAGCTCTCCCCCTGTCAAAACGAAATCTCCGATCGAAATCTCGTCTGTAGACAGGTGCTCCCTGATCCGTTCATCATACCCTTCATAATGGCCGCAAATGAACATTAAATGCTCTTCCCGCGCCAGTTCTTCCGCCTTCTGCTGGGTATAGCGTTCACCCTGGGGGCAGACGAGGATGATTCTCGGAGACCCTCCGGCTTCAGCCGTCAGCTTTTCGACCGCGTCAAAGACGGGCTGCGGTTTCAGCACCATTCCGGCTCCGCCGCCGTATGGATAATCGTCAACGGTTTGATGCTTGTTGTCGGAATAGGCCCGAAAGTTCACCACGCGAAAACGGACAGCGTCCTTGTCCTGAGCTTTTTGCAGGATCGACGAGCCGAGCACGCCTTCAAACATTTCCGGAAAAAGCGTTAAAAAATCGATTTTCATTCGTCAAGTAATCCTTCCATGATATGAATCTTGATCGTTTTATCCGCTACGTTAATCTCTTTGACAACGGCGTCAATATAAGGGATGAGCGCGTCTTTCTTTCCCGGTCTGGCCACGACCCAGACATCGTTGGCGCCCGGCGTTAAAATTTCTTTCACCTTGCCGATTAAATCCCCGTCTTCCGAGAAAACATCGCAGCCGATGATTTCGTGAAAGTAGTATTCGTCTTCCGCCAACTGGCTTAATTGGTCTTCGGGAACTTTAATCAAGGCATTCTTTAATTTTTCGGCTTCGGTGAGCGTTTCAACCTCTTTAAACTGCAAAAGGTGGAACTGTTTGTGAAGCCTGTGGGCGCTGACGGTCACCTGGACAGGCTCGTCTTTTCCTTCCAGAAACAAGTAGAGCGCGTTTCCGGGCTTGTACCGCTCCTCAGGAAAATCGGTTCTTGAAATGACGCGGACTTCGCCTTTTACCCCATGAGTATTAACAATTTTCCCTACATTAAACCATTGTTTCAGCATTTCTTCACCTCGGACGAATTTCAATGACGATCCCGTCTTTAATCACGATTGTTTTTCCCGCCGTCATATCATGCCAATTATCCCCGACTTCAATGTCCATTAAAGCGTCGATTTCTTTTTCCTTTACTTCGCTGCCAAGCGGCAGTGTGTGGATTTGATTGATTTGAAAAACGATCATTTTAATCTTGTCCTGTCGTTTTTCAATTTCTTTTTTAAATGATTCAGTCGCCGCCGGATTGTGGTGTTCCTTTTCGTGTTTCCTGAGCTGAAAATAGAGCTGGTTGCATTCGCGCTCAAGGATTTCCTTTCTTTCTTCAAAAGAAGCCAGCAGCTTTTTTTTGCTGTTTTCAGTCAAAACCTGCATGACGGTAACACGTTGGATAATTTGCATGGCATCATCACCTACTGTCCCGTGATTTTTCCTTTCCCTGAAATCCGGCAGCCTGGCATAAGCTGACGATCGGAATCGTTCATCTGTTTCTATTTTTCTTACATGTTAAAAAAGGGGGAGGTTTTCACCCTCTCCCCTTAGTCTGCGATCTCAAGTTGAACTTTCTTAGAAGACTGTGCGCCTGCCGCAAATACGACAGAGCGTATCGCTCTTGCAGTGCGCCCTTTTTTGCCGATGATCTTGCCGGTATCCTCTCTGTTGACAGACAGGCGGAACATAATCCGCTCTGGATTTTCCTCTTTGAAAACCTGAACATCATCCGGGTGATCCACAAGCGGTTTGACCAGTGATACAATCAGCTCTTCCAAGTGCAGATCACTCATTATTTGCTTTGTTTAGCGTTGTGGAATTTTTCCATAATGCCTTCTTTTGAGAACAGGTTGCGAACCGTGTCAGACGGTTTAGCTCCTGTTTGAAGCCATTTAAGCGCAAGCTCTTCGTCGATTTTGACTTCCGCTGGTTTTGCAAGCGGGTTGTAAGTTCCGACTGTTTCGATGAAGCGGCCGTCACGCGGTGAACGAGAATCTGCTACAACAATACGATAGAAAGGAGATTTTTTAGCTCCCATACGTTTTAAACGAATTTTTACTGCCATTTTACTAGCACCTCCGAAAATATTTCAACAAGATAGTATATTAACAATGATAAAAGTGTTTGTAAAGTGTTTTTTCTTAACAACGTTTTTATCATCTGAAAACAGGTTTACATGAAGGGCAGTTTAAACCCTTTTTTCTTGCCTTTTGTCATGTTTGTCATCTGTTTCATCATTTTTTTCATTTCTTCAAATTGCTTTAAAAGACGGTTGACTTCCTGGACGGATGTCCCGCTTCCTTTAGCAATCCGTTTGCGCCTGCTTGCATTGATGATCTCAGGCTGCTCTTTTTCCTTCCCGGTCATCGACTTGATGATCGCTTCGATATGGCTGAGCTGTTTTTCATCAACCTTCACGTTTTTTAAGCCTTTCATTTTGCCTGCGCCGGGCATCATTTGAATCAGGTCTTCAAGCGGCCCCATATTGCGGACCTGTCCGAGCTGTTCCAAAAAGTCGTCGAGCGTAAAGCTCATATTTTTCATTTTTTGCTCGAGTTCCTTCGCCTTTTCTTCGTCTACGTTGGCCTGGGCTTTCTCGATAAGGGTGAGCACATCGCCCATTCCGAGTATCCGCGAAGCCATCCGTTCAGGATGAAACGGCTCCAGCGCATCAAGCTTTTCGCCCATTCCGGCGAATTTGATCGGCGTGTTTGTCACGGCGCGGATTGACAAGGCCGCTCCGCCTCTAGTATCGCCGTCAAGCTTCGTCAAGATGACACCTGTCACACCGAGCTGTTCGTTAAAGCTTTTGGCAACATTGACCGCGTCTTGACCCGTCATGGAGTCAACGACAAGGAAAATCTCTTCCGGCTGAGCGGTTTCTTTTACCTGCTCAAGCTCATCCATCAGCTCTTCATCAATATGAAGGCGTCCCGCCGTATCGATGAGAACGTAGTCGTGATGATCTTCTTTCGCCTTTTCGATGGCCTGCTTGGCAATCTCCACCGGACTGACCTTGTCACCCAGTGAAAATACCGGCATATCGAGCTGCTTGCCGAGCGTTTCCAGCTGTTTGATCGCCGCCGGGCGGTAGATGTCTGCTGCCACGAGCAGCGGATTGCGGTTATGTTTTTTGCGAAGCAGGTTGGCAAGCTTTCCGGTCGACGTCGTTTTACCGGCCCCTTGCAGACCGACCATCATGATGACGGTCGGCGGACGCTTTGCAGCGGCAATCTTGCTTTCCTCGCCGCCCATCAGCTCCGTCAGCTCTTCTTTTACCACTTTAATGACCTGCTGTCCGGGCGTCAGGCTTTTCATAACGTCTTGTCCGACAGCTCGTTCGCTTACCTTTTTCACAAAATCTTTCACGACTTTAAAATTGACGTCCGCTTCAAGGAGCGCTAAACGGACTTCGCGCATCATCTCTTTGACGTCTTGCTCCGTTACCTTTCCTTTTCCGCGGATTTTTGAGATCGTTTGCTGCAGTCGGTCGGCTAATCCTTCGAATGCCATATTAAGTGCCGCCTCCTAATCTAATTTCTCAAGCGCATCAATCAGGGACTCCGCCTCAGGCTGACCGTCAGTCAGCTTTCTCAGCGCTTCAAAAATCTTTTTGCGCTCTTGAAATTTTTTAAACAAAAGTAGCTTTTCTTCATATTGCTCAAGCATGGCTTCGGTCCGTTTGATATTGTCATAGACCGCCTGCCTTGAGACATGATATTCTTCAGCTATTTCGCCAAGGGAGAAATCGTCTAAGTAGTAAAGCGACATGTAGCTTTTTTGTTTTGATGTCAACAACGTCTGATAGAAATCGAATAAGTAATTCATTCTCGTTGTTTTTTCAAGCGTCATGAGACTCTCCCCTTTGTTAAGTCAAATCCCTTTACGATACACTAGTTTACGCTGAAATATTTGATCTGTCAAGTTTTTATCTTGTCATACCGGACGGCAAAAAAGAAAACCCCCGCAAAGGGGTTTTCCGCGCCTACTCTTCTTTCTCGATCAGATCGGAAAACAGGCCGTATACATATGACTCTGCTTCAAACGGCTGCAGGTCATCCATTTTTTCCCCCAGCCCGACAAACTTGACCGGAATCTGCAGCTCATGGCGGATGGCGAGGACGATGCCGCCTTTTGCCGTTCCGTCGAGCTTCGTCAGCACGATGCCTGAGACATCAGTCGCTTTGGAAAATTCGCGCGCCTGTGTCATTGCGTTCTGCCCTGTCGTCGCATCCAGTACGAGCAGCACTTCATGAGGCGCATCAGGCACTTCGCGCTGAATCACGCGCTTTACCTTTTCTAGCTCTTTCATTAAGTTCACTTTATTTTGCAGGCGTCCTGCCGTGTCGCAAAGCAGGACATCGGCGCCGCGCGCTTTCGCGGCTTGAACGGCGTCATAGATAACAGCCGCAGGATCCGAGCCTTCCGCCTGTTTGACGACATGCGCGCCGACGCGCTCTCCCCACACTTCAAGCTGGTCGATCGCGCCGGCCCTGAATGTATCTCCGGCAGCAAGAACGACATTTTTGCCTTCTTTAATGAATTGATGGGCAAGCTTGCCGATCGTCGTCGTTTTGCCGACGCCGTTGACGCCGACGAATAAAATGATGTTTAGGCGGCCGTCTTCGACGCGGAGCTCTGATGCTTCCTGCTCCCCGCCTTCATAGATTTCAACGAGCTTTTCAGAAATGACGGACTGCACCTCTTTCGGGTCCTGAATATTTCTTCGCTTGACCTCGCTCTTCAGCTCGTCAATCAGCTCCATAACAGTCGCAACGCCGACATCAGCGCCGATCAGAACCTCTTCAAGCTCTTCAAAAAAATCCTCGTCCACTTTCCGGTAGCGGGAGACAAGCTCATTGACCCGCTCCTGAAACGTATTTCTCGTTTTCGCCAGGCCTTCTTTAAATTTGCCTGAGACCGAATCGGTCTGCTGTGTGATTTTTTCTTTCAGTTTTTTAAAAAAGCTCATGTCCTGTAACCTCGCTTTATTGAACTAATTCTTTTGTTTCTTCAAGCTTGACTGAGACCAGCTTGGAAACGCCTGATTCCTGCATCGTCACGCCGTAAAGAACATCGGCTTCTTCCATTGTTCCTTTCCGGTGGGTGATGACGATGAACTGGGTTTCATGGCTGTATTTTTTCAAGTATTGGGCAAAGCGGAACACGTTCGCTTCATCAAGGGCCGCCTCGACTTCATCCAGCACGCAGAACGGAACCGGTCTGACTTTGAGGATCGAAAACAGGAGCGCGATCGCCGTCAAGGCCCGTTCCCCGCCGGAAAGCAGGCTCAGGTTCTGCAGCTTTTTGCCCGGAGGCTGGGCGATAATATCGACGCCCGATTGGAGCAGGTCATTCGGATCTGTCAGCTTGAGCTCGGCTCTTCCGCCGCCGAACAGCGCCCGGAAGACGTCTTCAAAATGGGAGCTGATCTGCGCAAATGTTTCCGCAAAACGCTTCGTCATTTCCTCATCCATTTCCTCGATGACCTTAAAGAGCGTATTTTTCGCTTCGAGCAGGTCGTCTTTCTGCTCTGAAAGGAAGAGGTAGCGTTCATTGACCCTTTCGAATTCCTCAATGCTGCCAAGGTTCACCGTTCCCAGCTCTTCGATCGCAAGCTTGATCAGCTTGACGCGCTTCCTCGCTTCTTCAGGGGAAAGCTCCAAAGGATATTTTTCCCTTGCCCCTTCAAATGAAAGGCCGTACTCTTCCCGCAGGAAAGAGAGCAGGTTGTCGAGCTCGACTTCCATGCGGCCGAGCTTGACTTCTTCATCTTTTAAGAGACCGGCCATCTGCTTATACTGGCGCTTCATTTCTTTCAGTTCGAGCTCTTCGGTTTCAAGGCCTTTTTGCAGCTTCATCCGCTGTTCTCTTCTTGAGGCGATGAGCTCTGCGGTTTTATTTTTATCGTTCAGCTTCTTTTTCGCAGCTTCTTCAAGTTTTTCCTCACCGGAAGAATTGGAGGACATCTCTGTCGTTAAGAAAGAAAGATCCTCTTCGGCCACCTTGAGCGCTTCCGCATTCTCGGCATACTCTTCTTCAAGCCTTGCGAGCTTTTCCCGTTCGTTTGCACACGACTGTTCGGTTTTCGCCAGCACCACTTTCAAATCGGTCAGCTCGCTTTGCAACGCTTCTTTCGTCGAGGTCTGCGTCTGTTTCCGCTCC
This sequence comes from Bacillus sp. FSL R7-0646, assembly GCF_037969865.1. Lineage (NCBI taxonomy): Bacteria > Bacillati > Bacillota > Bacilli > Caryophanales > Bacillaceae > Bacillus > Bacillus sp. FSL R7-0646. The sequence goes on along the minus strand of NZ_CP150217.1, from coordinate 1,748,490 downwards.
GTCATGGCTTCGATTTCGGAATCAAGGCGCTGCAGCTCGCCGGCGATCGATGCGAGCTTTTCTTCAAGCTCTTCTTTACGCCACTTCTTGTCTTCGTCCCCTTCAAGCAGAGCCGATTTTTCCTGGTCATAGAGCTCCAAATGGCTGTTGACGTTTTTCTCGGCGATTTCGAGTTCGTACAGACGGCCTTTGATTTCCTGCTGCTCGGATCTTAGGCGTTCTCCGTCCTCCCGAAGTGACTGTAGCTTGGCATCAAGCTCCTGAATGGTCTGCTTCAGGGCTTTCACTTCTTTTTCGAGCAATTCGGTTTTTTCTTCCATCTCGGCGAGGCGTTTTGTCTGGGCTTCCAGTTCCCTGTTTCGTCCCAGAAGCGAGCTGCTTTTTTTCTTGACAGCTCCTCCCGTCATGGAACCGCCCGGATTGACGACATCCCCTTCAAGGGTGACGATCCGGTATCTGTGGCCGAGCCGCTTGGCAAGGTCGTTGGCGCCCTTTAAATGCTCGGTGATCAGCACGGTGCCGAGCAGATTTTGCACGACGCTCCGGTAGGCCGGATCAAATGAAACAAGCTCGCTGGCGATGCCGATGAACGACGGGTTTTCTTTCGCCGTCTCGATGTCTCTCGGCTGGATGCGGCGCTCTTTGATGACGGAAAGCGGGAGGAAGGTCGCCCTTCCGAACGAATGCTTTTTCAAATATTGAATCGCCCGTCTGGCGGCGTCTTCATCTTCTGTGACAACATGCTGTGCTGTTGCGCCGAGCGCGATTTCGATCGCTGTTTCATACCGCTCGTCCGTCTTTAACAGCTCTGCAATCGCGCCGCGAATTCCCGGAAGCTCGCTCTTGGCCTTTAATACTTCTTTGACGCCTTGATAAAACCCCGAAAAGTCCTCCTGCATCGCTTCAAGCATTTCCTTTTTAGAGCGCGCCTGCTGAACGTATTGATAAGCCTGGTAAAGGGCGGATTCCTTTTTTTCGTACTGGCTTTTTTTCTGTTCATAGCTTTTTTGCGCGTCCCTGAATGCTTGAATCTGGCTGTGAAGACGCTCGTCCACGAGGCTGAATTCGTGTTCGGTTTTCATCTTTTGGTCGGCGATTTCCTTCCGCTCGCTTAAATATTTTTCATTGTTTTGTGCGAGCCGTTTCTGCTGTGCCGCAGATTGGGTCATTTGGTCTTCAAGAAATTGAAGCTCGTTGCGGACGGAAGCCTGTTCGTTCAACAGCTCGAAATAATCGCTTTTCAGCTGTTCGATTTCTTCCTCTACATTTTCGCTGTATCCGGATAAAGCCTGATTTTTTTCTTTCACCTGTCGGGCAAGCTCTTTTGCTTCAGTCTCGAGCTTTTCAAACACAAGCTTCTGCGCGGCGATTTTCTCTTTCAGGGTTCGCTCTTTTTCACTGCGCTGGACGATCGCTTCTTCAAGCTGAGCTCTGTTTTGCGTGGCGTTTTTTTTGCGTTCCTTCAGCACTTCTTTCCGGCCTTCAAGCTTCTCCAGTTCCTCGCTTGTCAAAAGCAGCACTTGCTGAAGCTCATCGACCGATTCGTCGAGCGCTTGAATTTTGTCTCTTGCCTCTTCGATTTTGGCTTCTTTTGCCTGGATGGCCGCAGAAGAGGACATTTCTTCGTCTTTCGCCTTTTCGACTTTTTGCTGAAGGGCTTCCCATTTTCCGTGAAGCTCTTCGATGTCATACGCCGTTAACGCGATTTCGATTTTTTCAAGCTCATCCTTCTTTTCAAGGTAGTCTTTGGCGATCGATGCCTGCACTTTCAGCGGCTCCACCTGTCCCTCGAGCTCGTGGAGGATGTCTTCGACCCGGTTCAAATTGTCCTGTGTCTCAAACAGCTTGTTTTCGGCTTTTTTCTTTCTCGTTTTGTATTTTAATACGCCGGCCGCTTCTTCGAAGATGCTTCTCCGCTCTTCAGCCTTGCTGCTTAAAATCTCTTCGACTTTGCCTTGGCTGATGATGGAAAACGCTTCTTTTCCAAGCCCTGAATCCATAAAAAGATCGATGATATCTTTCAGGCGGCACGGCTGGTTGTTGATGAGAAATTCGCTTTCCCCCGATCTGTAGACTCTTCTCGTCACACTGACTTCGTGAAAATCGATCGGCAAAAAGCGGTCATCGTTGTCAAGCGTCAGCGTCACTTCGGCAAGGTTCAGCTTTTTCCGCGAGTCGCTGCCGGCAAAAATGATATCTTCCATCTTGCCGCCCCTGAGCGATTTGGCGGACTGTTCACCGAGCACCCAGCGGATCGCGTCGGTGATGTTGCTTTTTCCGCTGCCGTTCGGGCCGACGACGGCTGTCACGCCTTTTACAAAATCTACAGAAATTCGTTCTGCAAACGATTTAAATCCTATCACGTCTAAACGTTTGAGGAACATGGTGATCCTCCTTATGTATTAAAGTATTACAATTCTATCATAACCCTATGGAAAAGGCTCAAAATACATTGAAATCCCCCTGGTTTTTGCAAGGGGGATTTATTGTTTCATATGGTGTTTTTGCAGCTTCGCGAGCGCTTCTTGAGCGGCATGCTGTTCAGCTTCTTTTTTGGAACGGCCGCTTCCCACCCCAAGTACTTCTCCTTTTAGCGATACATTTGCTTCAAATTCGCGGTTGTGCGCCGGTCCTTTTTCCTGAAGGATTTTATACTCCAGTATGCCTCGCCCGTCGCGCTGTACAAATTCCTGCAGCTGGCTTTTAAAATCCATCACATGAGAAAAAGCACCATCGTCGATTTTAGGGAAAACGTACGCTTTCAGAAAAGTCACGACGGCTTCGAGCCCCTGATCCAGATAGAGCGCACCGATAAAAGCTTCAAACACATCGGCTAAAAGCGCCGGACGCTTTCTTCCTCCAGTCATTTCCTCTCCTTTTCCCAATAGAACAAGCTCTCCGAAAGAAAGCTCATGGGCCAGGGAAACCAAAGAAGGCTCGCATACGATCGCCGCTCTCAATTTCGTCAAATCACCCTCGCTCATCGCCGGGTATTTGGCGTATAAAAATTGAGAAATCGTCAGTTCCAAAACGGCGTCTCCTAAAAATTCAAGCCTCTCATTATCTTCATATGGCTTCTTTCGATGCTCATTCACATAAGATGAATGTGTAAACGCTTGATATAAAAGCTTCTCGTTTTGAAATTGAACCGAAATCCGTTCCTGAAACTTTTTAAACTGCTCCGCTTTTTTTTGAAACATTTTTTTGTCTCTGAAATGTGAATGTTTTGACATAGCAACCTCCATATGGGCACATCAAGTTCACCTCACCTCCTATGAAAAGGCAGGTTCGTTTATCATTGGGCAAAACATTAAAATTAAAGCCGCATTTATAAAGGGATAAAGCCCCGTCTTTAAACGGGACTTTAAATGAGCTTACTGCTTACTATTTATGTAGTTCACAGCGTCACCGACTGTTGCAATCTTTTCAGCATCTTCGTCAGAAATCTCCATATCAAACTCGTCTTCAAGTTCCATGACAAGCTCAACTACATCCAGGGAATCAGCGCCTAAATCCTCTTTAAAAGAAGCTTCAAGAGTGACGTCAGCTTCATCCACGCCGAGGCGGTCTACGATGATTTTTGTTACACGCTCTAATGCGTCTGCCATAGCTATTCACCTCCCCTCAAGTATTATAGTTGATTCGTTTTTAAAAAACCAGAGATAATTCAATTTTTGATTTCGTTTAAACCATAGCCATTCCGCCGTTGATGTTCAGCGTCTGGCCGGTCATGTAGCTCGCATGGTCAGATGCGAGGAAAACAACGGCGCTGCTGATGTCAGACGGCTCGCCGAACCGCGCAAGCGGAATCTGCTTCAGCATTTCGTCTTGAATGTCTTTTGTCAGCTTGTCCGTCATTTCCGTCGAAATGAATCCCGGAGCGATCGCATTCACAGTGATGTTTCTTGACGCCAGTTCTTTTGCCAGCGTTTTCGTCAAGCCGATCACGCCTGATTTAGCCGCGACATAGTTGGCCTGCCCGGCGTTACCGACGACGCCTACAACCGAGGTGATATTGATGATCCGGCCGCTTCTTTGTTTCATCATCTGTCTTGTCACAGCTTTTGAACAATTGAACACACCTTTTAAGTTTATGTTAATGACGTCGTCCCATTCATCTTCTTTCATTCTCATGAACAGATTGTCTTTAGTAATGCCCGCATTGTTGACAAGGATGTCAAGCGTGCCGAAGCGTCCGACCGCTTCCTTCATCATCGCCTGAACCTCATCCGCATTGGAAACGTCCGCTTTAAAAGCAAACGCATCGCGGCCGAGCGCTTTGATTTCGTCTACGACTTCGTTCGCTTTCGCTTCATTTCCCGCGTAGTTGACGACGACATTTGCTCCGTTTTTCGCCAGGTCCAGGGCGATCGCGCGGCCGATTCCTCTTGAGGCTCCTGTCACAACGGCTGTTTTATTTTCCAGCATTTTCGTTTTCCTCCTTCAACGTTTGAACGGCAAGTTCAATTGTGTTCGGGTCTGATACAGCAATCGTTTTGACTCTGCGGTTCACTTTCTTCACAAGCCCTGACAAAACCTTTCCGGGACCGATTTCAATGAAGGTCGTGACGCCTTCGTCAATCAGGCGGCTGATTGTTTCTTCAAAGCGTACAGGGGAATACAGCTGTTCAATCAGTTTATTCTTAATGTCGTCTTTATCCGTTACAAAGTCGGCCGTTACGTTGGAGACGACCGGAATGGCTGCGTCGTTGATCGTGCACGCATCAAGAACTTCACGAAGCTTATCAGCTGCCGGCTTCATCAGCTCAGAATGGAACGGCCCGCTGACTTCGAGAGGAATCGCGCGTTTTGCGCCCTTTTCTTTCGCAAGCTCTGAAGCGAGCTCCACGCCTTTAGCTGTTCCCGAGATGACGATTTGCCCAGGGCAGTTCAAATTGGCGAGCTGAACAAGGTTTCCTTCTTCGGAAATTTTGTCCGTCACTTCTTTCAGCGCCTGGCTGTCCATGCCGAGAATGGCCGCCATCGCGCCTTCTCCCGCCGGCACGGCTTCATTCATGAATTCGCCGCGCTTTCTGACGGCATAAACCGCATCTTTAAACGACAAGGCGCCGGCAGCGACCAATGCGCTGTATTCGCCGAGGCTGTGACCTGCCGCATAGTCGGCTTTAATGCCGTATTCCTTCAGTTTTTCAAGCGCTGCGATGCTCGCCGTTAAAAGGCTTGGCTGCGCGTTGTATGTAAGCGTCAGTTCCTTTGCATCCCCTTCAAACATGAGGGTGCTCAGTTTTGTTTCAAGCGTTTGATCCGCTTCTTCAAAAATCTTCTTCGCATTCGGTTCTTTTTCATACAATTCGTGTCCCATGCCGATATGCTGCGAACCTTGGCCCGGGAATAGAAAAGCAATCTTGCCCATGTGTTAAAACCTCCAGACTATTCATCTGCTTTTTGTTGAATTTTTTCTTCGATAAATGCCGCGACATTTTGGCTGACCATCTCTCTGGCCTGGCGGATCGCGTGATAAACGGCGCGTCCGTCAGATGATCCGTGCGCTTTGATGACGGGCGCCTTTAAGCCGAACAATCCGGCTCCGCCGTATTCAGAGTAATCCATTTTCGTTTTCATTTCTTTCAGCTTCGGCTTCAGTGCAGAAGCGGCGAGCTTCGCCGTGAAGCTCGAAGTCAGCGTCGTTCTCAGCATTTTAAAAATGGACAGCGCCGCGCCCTCGACCGTTTTCAAGGCAACGTTACCGGTAAAGCCGTCTGTGACGATGACATCAGCGACTCCGTCCAGCATATCGCGGGCTTCCACATTGCCGATGAAATTCAAATCGGTTTCCTTCAATTTTTGAAAGGTCTGCTTGGCAAGCTCATTTCCTTTTTTATCTTCGGTTCCGACGTTCAAAAGTCCGATGCGCGGATTTTTGACGCCCAGCACCTGTTCTCCGTAAACAGATCCCATAATGGCGTATTGAACGAGATGTTCGGGCTTGGCGTCCACATTCGCTCCGACATCAAGAAGGAGAAAGCCGTCTCCGGAGACGGTCGGCAATGTCGGTGCCAACGCAGGCCTTTCAATCCCTTCAATCCGGCCGACGATAAAGAGCCCGGCCGTCATAAGCGCTCCGGTGTTTCCGGCGGAAATGCAGGCATCAGCCCTGCCTTCGGCGACTTCTCCGGCCATCAGAACCATCGATGAATTCTTCTTTCTTCTGACGGCTCTGACTGGCTCGTCTGTCGCTTCGATGACTTCTTCCGCGTGTTTGACGGTGATCCGCCCGTGTTCTGTTAAATGGGCGGCTATTTTTTCCCGGTCGCCGATCAGCGTGATCTCGAGGTCTTCAAAATCTTCGACCGCTTTCATCACGCCTTCAATAACCGCTTTGGGAGCATTGTCTCCTCCCATGGCATCTACAGCAATTTTCATGACTTACGCGCCACCTTCTATGATTGTTTTGAACGATACATGACAAATTCGCCTGAAAACACAGGCTCTTCGGCAACATAGCTGTTCACTTCAACAACCGTTCTGCCTTTATCTTTATCAAGCTTCACGACTTTCGCTTTTGCAACGACCCGTTCGCCTTGCTTGACCTGCCTTGTAAAGCGGATGTCCGCTTTGGCCGTCAATGCGAGCTCATCGTCGATGAGGGCGACGGCGAGCGAGTTGGCCTGGGCAAACAAATGGTGCCCCCTGGCGATTTGATTTCGGCTGAAAACATGCTCCCTTCTGATCTCAAGAATTGAAATCGCGTGCTCATCCAGCTCCAAATCAATGATCTCGCCGATGACCTCGTCAAGCGGCAATGACTTGACTTCATCTTCAAGAGACTTCTCGGCAACACTTTTGATTCTTTCTCTCAGTTCAGGTATGGAAAGTTCCAAACGGTCCAAGCGAATCGTCTGAATGCTGACGTTAAATTTCTCCGCTAACTCCTCGTCCGTAATAAACGGGGTCGTACGAATCGTCTGCTGCAGCAATTCTTGGCGTTCTCTCTTACTTTTTCTCATGTTATTAAACACCATCCGCGCAATTATGACTAGGTACTAATAGTAGTATATAATTTCATAGATTGGAATGCAATCTTTCTTTACCCGCCGACGATAAATTTTAGCTGGACTTCAGATCAGCTCAGCTTTTCTCCGTCCATAACCCCGCTGTTTTGCAAGTGTTCCCGCAGGCTTTTATATTCGGCATCCGTCCAGAACGCTTTTGAAGAGACAAGTTCTGCAGCGTCTCTTCTTGCCGTTTCCAGCGCGCGGTAGTCGTGAACCATGTCGGCGACTTTAAACTCCGGCATCCCGCTCTGTTTCTTGCCGAAAAAGTCCCCGGGCCCTCTGAGTTCAAGATCTTTTTCAGAAAGCTCAAAGCCGTCCGTCGTCTCAGACATGATGCTCATGCGCTCTTTTCCCGTCTCAGATTTCGGGTCTGCCATCAGGATGCAATACGACTGGTGATCGCCCCGTCCGACCCGGCCGCGAAGCTGATGCAGCTGGGAAAGACCGAACCGGTCGGCATCATAGATCAGCATGACCGTCGCATTCGGAACGTTTACCCCGACTTCAACGACGGTTGTGGAAACGAGAATCTGGCATTCGTTTTTGCTGAACTGCCTCATTACCTGTTCTTTCTCGTCATTTGACAGCTTTCCGTGCATGAGACCGATCTGCCATCTTCCCCTGAAGGCATGAGTCAGCATGCTGTGCACATCAATTGCATTTTGAACGTCGAGCTTGTCCGACTCTTCAATCAAGGGACAGATCACATACGCCTGTCTGCCTTTTTTCAGTTCTTTATCGATAAACGCGAGAATCCGTTCGAGCATGTCGTGCTTTACCCAATACGTCTCGATCCGCTTTCGCCCAGCCGGCATTTCATCGATGACGGACACATCCATTTCCCCGAAAACCGTGATCGCCAGTGTTCTCGGAATCGGCGTCGCCGTCATAAACAAGACATCGGGATCTTTCCCTTTGCTTCTCAGTTTTTTTCTTTGCTCGACGCCGAAGCGGTGCTGTTCATCGGTGATCACGAGCCCGAGCTGTTTAAAGTGGACATCGTCCTGAATAAGGGCGTGCGTCCCCACCAAAATATCAATTTCTCCTTCTTTTAATCTGTCTAAAAGCTCTCTTCTCCTTTTCCCTTTCACAGAGCTTGTTAAAAGCGCCACATTGACGTCGTGCTGCTCAAAGAGGGATACAAGCGAATCGGCGTGCTGTTCCGCCAGTATTTCGGTCGGAACCATCATCGCCCCCTGGAATCCGGAAAGCAGCGAGGCGTATAGCGCAATCGCGGCGACGGCTGTTTTGCCTGAACCGACGTCTCCTTGCAAAAGCCGATTCATTTTATACCCTGAAGCCATGTCCCTTAATATGTCGTCGAGCGCTTTCGCCTGCGCGTTTGTCAAAGGAAACGGAAGGCTTTTGACAAACGAATTGACGTCTTCGAGCCGAAAGGTGTGGCTGATTCCGTCGGACGCTTCCCGCTCGAACTTTCGCAAAGCCTGCATTTTCAGCTGAAACAGCAAAAATTCCTCATATACAAAACGGCGCCGCGCATGCTTTAAAGCTTCCCTCGACTCGGGCTTGTGCATCGCCTTTACCGCCTCCTGGTAAGACAGAAGTTTGTAGGCGGTCCGAAGCTTTTCCGGAAGAGGATCTTCGGCAAACGGCAAATGGCTGCGGACAGCTTCCTGAATCAATTTCCTCATCGTCTTTACGGTGATGTTTTCTTTGACGGAGTATACGGGTTCAATCGACTGATCACCCTGGTGCGGCCCGTTTTTCAGCTCTTGCACCATCACGGATTGTCTGTGCTTGTCCCATTTTCCGGTTACGGTAACAATCGAGCCGATCGCAAGCTTTTTTTTCAAATAAGGCCTGTTAAAGCAAACCGCTGTGATCAAATAGTTCCCGACCAAAAGCCGGAACGTGAGACGGCTCCGCTTTTTCCCGTAATAGGCAAGAGAAGGCTCGCTGTGAACCTTCCCTTCCACCGTCACTCGTTCATCGTGTGCCACATCTTCCAAATCGCGCAATTCATAATCGTCATATCGGTACGGGAAGTAGTTTAAAAGATCGAGAACCGTATAGATTCCGAGCTCGTTCAACGTTTTTTCCGTTTCCGTCCCGACGCCTTTTATAACAGATATACTAAGTTGCAGATTGTGTTCCACGTGCAGCTGACGCTCCTCCGAATATTTTTTTCTCCAATTCTTTGCCCGTCGGTGTTGCGGCAAGACCGCCCCGGCCTGTTTCCCTCAGTGCCGTCGGCATCGTCTGTCCGATTTTGTACATCGCATCGATCACTTCATCGCATGGAATGCGGCTTGTAATGCCGGCAAGCGCCATATCAGCCGCGACCATCGCATTGGCTGCGCCCATCGCGTTCCGCTTCACACACGGCACCTCAACGAGCCCTGCGACAGGATCGCAGACTAGACCGAGTACGTTTTTTAAAGCGATGGCCATCGCTTCGGCGCACTGTTCAGGGGTTCCGCCCGCCATTTCGACGATGGCGGCAGCCGCCATGCCCGAGGCCGATCCGACTTCAGCCTGACAGCCTCCGGCGGCTCCCGAAATGCTCGCATTGTTGGCAACGACGAATCCGAACGCTCCCGATGTAAATAAAAAGCGGACCATCTGCTCTTTCGTCGGGTGAAGTTTCTCTTTTACCGCAAAGAGCGTCCCCGGGACAACGCCGGCCGATCCGGCTGTCGGCGTTGCGCAAATCGTTCCCATCGCAGCGTTGACTTCATTTGTCGCTACCGCTTTGCTGACAGCGTCAAGGATGACAGCCCCTGACAGCCCTTTGCCCGATTTAAGGTAGGCCTGAAGCTTAACGGCGTCTCCGCCCGTCAATCCGGAGTGCGATACGACGCCCTCAATGCCTTTTTGAACAGCGTCTTCCATGACAGCCAAGTTGGCTTCCATCTGCTTGAATATATCTTCCCGCGTCCGGCCTGTCACCTCGATCTCCTGTGTGATCATGATTTCAGAGATGGACACGTTCTTTTCCTTTGTCAGTTGAATTAATTCTTTCACATTTCGAAACATATCGTCTCACCCTCCTTTTTAGTCAGCGATCTGGGTCACCTCAATGATGTTCGGCAGCGCTCTCAATTCATCAAAAACAGCCGGATCAATCGTTTGATCGACCTCAATCGTCATGAGCGCTTCCTGGCCGACGTCTTTGCGGGCAACTTCCATATGGCCGATGTTGATTGCGAACTTCGCAAGCACATTGGCTACGCCTGCAATCGTTCCGTAGCGGTCGTTATGGACGACTAAAATAGCGGGGTGATTACCCGATAATCTGAGTTCGAAGCCGTTCAGCTCAATGATCTCGATTTTCCCTCCGCCGATTGAGATGCCTGCGAGTTCAAGGGAGCCTTCATCATCAGAGATGAGGATGCGGGCTGTATTGGGATGCTTCGGTACCGCTTCTTCTTCCCGGAACTCTATGGCGATTCCCTTTTCTTCGGCTAGACGGATCGAATCTTTGATTCTTTCATCAAATGTATCAAAATCCAAAAGGCCGCCGATGATCGCAACATCTGTTCCATGTCCTTTATACGTTTCGGCAAAAGAACCGTAGAGCGATACAATAATTTGTTTCGGCTCCCTCCCAAACACGCTTCTGGCGACTCTGCCGATTCTGGCCGCGCCGGCCGTATGAGAACTTGACGGTCCGATCATGACGGGCCCGATAATATCAAACACACTTCTGTACTTCATCCTTATCCCCCTTTTACAAACAGATTCCCCCGCTGTACGGAGGAAAAAAAGCCGTTTTTTTTAGACTAATCGATCATTTCCCAATTGGCAAGCAGACAACGTCCGTTGCGGGCTGAGGCTTTAAAAAAAGCCAAAAGAAGAGAAGGGCTTTTATCAACATGCCCTTCTGCCTTTGATTCGTTATTCGACAGCCAGAATGTAGGAATACAGCGGCTGTTTTCCGTCGTGCACTTCTACTTCGACGTCTTCGTACGTCTCGCTGATGTAGGCTGCGAGTTCTTCGGCCTCTTCTTCCGGGGCGTCTTCCCCTTTGATCACGGTGACGATTTCGCTGTCTTCATCGATCATGCCTGCGATCAGCTTTTTCGCTGCTGTTAACTGGTCTGACGCCGTCTCAACGATTTTCCCGTTTAATATGCCCATAAAATCGCCTTTTTTAATATCGATGCCGTCAATGTTTGTGTCTCTGACCGCATAGGTGATCTGTCCGCTTTTCACCTCGCCGATCGCACCGAGCATAGCGGCTTCATTCTCGTCCGCTGAAAGGGCCGGGTTGAATGCGAGCAGTGCGGCCATTCCTTGAGGAACGGTCTTCGTCGGGATGACAATTACATGTTGTCCGGCAACATCCGCGGCCTGGTTCGCCGCCATGACAATGTTTGAATTATTCGGCAGAATCACGACCGTGTCCGCATTGGCGTCTTTTATCGCCTGAACGATGTCTTCCGTGCTCGGATTCATCGTCTGGCCGCCTTCTATGACCTTTGTGGCGCCGATGCTTTCGAAAAGCTCGGCAATCCCTTCACCCATGGCCACTGTGACGATGCCGTACGGCTGTTTATCTGCCGGCGCTTTTTCTGCCGGTGCTGTCTCCTGTTTGTTCTGGCTGAGAATCGCGCTGTGCTGTTCTCTCATATTTTCGATTTTCATGTTGATTAAGCTGCCGTATTTTTGCGCGTAAGTCATGACTTCCCCTGGATATTCGGCATGGATGTGCACCTTGGCGATATTTTCGTCTGAGACGACGAGAAGCGAATCACCGAAGCGGCTTAAATCCTGGCGGAACGCATCTTCATTAAAGTTTCTTTTGCCGCTGTCGAGCTTTACCATAAACTCCGTGCAGTAGCCGAATTCGATGTCTTCAGTATTCATGTGGCTTTGAGCGTTTTTATGGTGCTCGGCGCTGACAAGGTCATCCAATGACGGAAGAGCTGCCGCTTTATCAGAAAGCTTTTCTCCCTTTAAAGAAGCGAGAAACCCTTCATACACGTAAAGAAGCCCTTTTCCGCCGCTGTCGACGACACCGACTTCCTTTAAAACCGGAAGCAGCTCAGGCGTCCGCTCCAAAGAAGCCTCCGCTTCATTTACGACAGCTTCCATCACCTTGATGATATTGGTTTCAGTTTGAGCGGCGAGCACTGCTTTTTTTGCGGCATCTTTGGCAACCGTCAAGATCGTGCCTTCGACCGGTTTCATGACGGCCTTGTAGGCGGTGTCCACTCCGGCCTGGAACGCGGCGGCAAATTCTTTCGCGTTAATTTCCGATTTCTGTTCAATCGATTTGCCAAAGCCTCTGAACAGCTGGGATAAAATGACGCCCGAGTTTCCCCGCGCCCCCATCAGAAGCCCCCTTGACAGGCTTTGTGCCACTTTGCCGATATTGGCGGTGTCGATTTGCTCCACTTCTTTCGCACCGGATGTCATCGACAGATTCATGTTCGTTCCCGTATCTCCGTCCGGAACCGGAAATACGTTTAACGCATCAACTACATTTGCGTTTTGAGACAGATGGTGTGCGCCGTACAGAATCATATCTGCAAAAGCTTTTCCATCCAGATTTCGTATAGACACTCTTGTTTTCCTCCTAACTACGGGTTCGTCACTCGTACTCCTTGAACGTAAATATTTACGGAATCCACTGCAAGACCCACTGTATGGTCGAGCGTATATTTGACTTTTGTTTGAACATTATGTGCCACTTCTGAAATTTTTGTTCCGTAGCTGACAATGATGTACATGTCAATATGAATACGATCCTCTTCCTGGCGGACGATGACGCCTCTTGCAAAGTTTTCTTTTCTGAGGATTTCAGTCAGTCCGTCTTTAATTTGGTTCTTGGATGCCATACCTACGATCCCGTAGCAGTCGATCGCTGCGCCTCCTGCAACCATGGCGACCACTTCGTTTGATATATCAATCTGTCCGTATTTTGTTCGGAATTCAATGGACACGTTGGTTCCTCCTTTTCGAGTCTCGCTTTTGACCTCTGGTTATAAATCATTCTACTATAAGGACCTTCTTTTTAAAAGAACAGGCAGGCTTCTCTCCAAACCTAACCCTACTTATACTACAGCGCGTTCATTTTTTCAAGATGTCAAGGAATTTTTCTTGAAAGCAGAGCAATCAATAGTTGCAAACGGTTTTCAGCTGTGGTAAATTATTAAAGTATCTGAAGCATCACAGGTGATCAACTGATAAAGAATGATGATGTTTTTTTTGATAGTTAGGAGGGAAACAAATGGCACGTAAATGCGTTATTACAGGCAGAAAATCACGTTCTGGCAACTCTCGTTCTCACGCGATGAACGCTTCTAAACGCACATGGGGCGCTAACGTTCAAAAAGTGCGCATCCTTGTGAACGGCAAGCCTAAAAAAGTATATGTATCTGCTCGAGCTTTGAAATCTGGAAAAGTTGAGCGTGTATAAGAAAAAATAAACGCCTGCCAAGAGCGACTGTACGCTTTAGGCAGGCGTTTTTTCGTTCTTTTGCCATCCGGGCCGCTCCGCAAAAAAAGCGCACCCGGCGCTTCTTAGTCTTTGCGAAACGAGCCAAGCATCGCCCGGACGATTCCCCCTAAAAACTTCGGTAATTTGATGGTGTAAAATTTCATTCCCTTCCCTCCTCAAAGAGTCCGCAACCGCATCCACCTTCAACATCGGATCCCAAACACAAAGCGAGCGGAAGCGCCAGGATATTTAATCAGTGCTTCTTATCATTATTAATATGCCTTCTGAAAACGAAAAAGCACCTTGTGAATGGATGAGTTCGTTACTAATACATAGTGTCGAACCGAGAGCAATATGACACTTATTTAAAGAATACTTAAATCCTTCGAGAGAAAGGTTTTTTACCGTCTCCGCAAACGGCAGGAATGAAATATACGGTTTTGTTTGATCATGCATGACGGTATAGGAGCCTGGGGGATGCATGCTGATCGTATTTTGGCGGTCGATCATGACGGTCTTGACGTTTTGCTTCATCGCGGTATAAAGAAGGTGCAGATTCCCGAGAAAATGGTCTGCTCTGCCTCCCGAAATGCCGAACATTCTAATAAATGAAGGACGCTGTCCGACAGCCCAGCTCAACGCAAGGTCCAAATCCGTCTGATCTTTTTCCGCCTGATAAATATGGAGGCGGGGAGCGGCCTTTTCAATCGCTTTTTTTTGCTCGTCTGTGATGCTGTCAAAATCCCCGAATGCTTCATCAGGCACGATCCCCGCATCCAAAAGGGTGACAGCGCCTCTGTCAACCCCGACCCAAAGCGCATCCCCGGCCTGATACTGCAGCAAGTCGGGAATAAGATGATCGGGGCCTCCCGCTACAATATTGATCGTTTTCATCGCATTATCCTTTCTGTGAACGCCCTAAAAAAAGAGCGCAGCTGCAGAAAGCCGGCTCTCTTTCATCAGGAAACCTTACCCAAGCGCACCTTTTATATCGGAAATGGCTTTTTTGCGGTCTTTTTCGTTATAAACGGCAGATCCTGCGACAAGCAGGTTCGCTCCCGCTTCAATACACTGTCTTGCCGTATTTTTGTTGACGCCACCGTCCACTTCAATCAGCAGATCGGCAAGTCCTTTTTGCTCAGCCATCTCCTTGACCTGCCTGATTTTCGGCAGGACCGAGGAAATAAACGACTGTCCGCCGAAGCCCGGATTCACCGTCATCAATAATACGAGATCAAGGTCTTCAAGCACATGCTCGATCTGCTGCACAGGGGTATGCGGATTCAAGACGACTCCCGCTTTGACCCCTTGCTCTTTGATGAGCTGGATCGTCCTGTGAAGGTGCGGGCATGCTTCAACATGGACGGACAAAATATCGGCGCCCGCTTTTGCAAAAGCAGGTATATAGCGGTCAGGCGCTTCGATCATTAAATGAACGTCGAGCGGAAGCTCAGTGATCGGGCGGACGGCTTCCACTACAAGCGGCCCGATGGTCAGGTTGGGAACGAAATGGCCGTCCATCACATCGATGTGGATGAAATCGGCGCCGCCTTGTTCAACATCTCGAATTTCCTCCCCTAGACGGGCAAAATCGGCTGAAAGAATAGAAGGAGCAACATATACCATATCTTAATACCTCGGCTTTCTATCTTTGATCTCTGTTAAAAATTCAACATAATGGTTGTAGCGATACTGGGCGATTTCACCGTTTTCCACGGCGCGTTTGACGGCGCAGTTCGGTTCTTTTATATGCAGGCATCCGCGGAACTTGCATTCGGCGCTCTTTTCGCCGATTTCCAAAAATGTCTGCCCTAAATCTTCAGCTTCAATACCGGCAAACTCAAGCGAGCTGAAGCCCGGGGTGTCCGCGACGAGCCCGCCGTTTATATCGATCAGCTCCACATGGCGCGTCGTATGTTTTCCCCTTCCCAAGTGGGCGGAAATCCCGGCGGTTTTCAGTTCAAGGTCAGGGCTGATCGCATTTAAAAGCGAAGACTTGCCCACGCCGGACTGGCCGGCGAATACGGTGATTTTATCCTGAAAATGGGGGATGATGTCTTCGATGCCTCTTCCGCTTTTCATTGATGTCAAATAGACGCTGTACCCGATGTTCCGGTAGTCTTCGGCATATTGATGAATCTGCTCTTTCAGCGCGTCATCATCCACAAGGTCCATTTTCGTGATGCATATGATCGGCCTAATATCACCCGCCTCAACCAGCACTAAAAAACGATCCAAAAGCGACGTGCTGAATGTCGGCTCCTTTGCCGAAAACACGAGAACCGCCTGATCCACGTTGCTGATCGGAGGTCTGACCAATTCATTGAATCTGTCTTTAATCTCGAGAATGTAGCCTTCCTTATCGTTATCGGCTTGGTAGACAACATCGTCGCCGACGAGAGGGGTTACTTTATTTTTTCTGAAAACCCCTCTTCCTCTGCACTGAATGACCTGATCGCCATCCAATACATAGTAAAATCCACTTAATGCTTTAATGATTTTGCCCTCAGGCATATCGCACCTCCCTTATTCATCCTCAGGATATTCAATCGTTTTTGACCTGACTACTTTATCGTTGATCGTTACTTGATAATACCCTTTTTGGCCGGGCGCAATCCTGAATTTGATCGTCCGCTCTGCCGGCGCTGTGATTTTGAAATTTTCGTAGACGTCAGAAATGCTGTGTTCTTCATCATCGATCGAAATTTGGACGTTTTGTTCTTCGCCCGCCGCTCCCGGTTCATAAGGAATATCAATTTTCTCGGTCACCGTTTTGACGGGCTTTTGTTTAGGTCCGAGCGAAAACGTGACCTCGACTTTGTCTCCCGGCTTGACTGATGCCCCCGCCTCCGGCTTTTGTTTAATGACCTGACCTTCCGGCACGTCTTCAGAATGCGCCTCCTTTTCGACAAGGACAAGCTGATGGTCGTCCAAATAGCCCGAAGCCGCCTGTTTGCTGTATGTTTTTAAATCCCTTAAAGTAATGGCTTCCGGACCGAGGCTGACCGTTAATTTGACCTCGTCGTCGGCGGCAACGATTTCGGTTCCGGCTGCAGGGTCCTGTTCGATGATGGTTCCCGCTTCTTCTTCATCGTGCACTTCTTCTGTCTTGATGTTTTTAAAGCCTTTTTGCTCAAGAAGCTTCTTGGCGGCATCGACTTTCTGGCCGACCACATCATCGACTTCAGTTTTCTCTTTGCCTGAGCTTTTATATAGCTTGACAGTTGAACCTTCCTTCACGATATCGCCGGCTGCAGGGTCCGTCTTCACGATCAGCCCTTCTTCAATTTTATCGTCGGCAATGTCTTCAGCATTCGGATCAACTTCAAATCCTTCGTCTTCAAGCTTGATGACGGCTTCTTCATATTCAAGGCCGGCAACATCGGGAACGGCCACATCTTTCGGAATAAAGAGCGACGGAAACACCGTTAAAGCCAAGACGGCTGACGCAGCCAGAACGAAAAACACCGTCAGCAATATAAGCGGCCATTTCTTTCTTTTTTTCTTCTTGTTTGCTTTTGCCTGCTTCTTCTTTTCTTTTTTTGATAATGGAGCCGCTTCCTCTTCTCCGCCGCCGGATTGCGAGCTGCTCCCGTTTTCCGGCAGATTCTTGATGATCGGAACAGCTTTCGTCATCTCATCATCGGATGGAATCGTGAAGCGCTTTTCGTTGAGCCGGTCCGGGTCGAAAGCCGTTTTCAAATCGTTTTCCATCTCTTCGGCCGCTTCATAGCGATGGAATGGATCTTTTGCCATCGCTTTCAGGACGACGTTTTCTATGCTTTGCGGCACGGCCGGGTTCCATCTTTTCACCGACGGCGTTTCTGATTGGAGATGTTTCAGCGCGATGCTGACCGCCGATTCTCCTTCAAACGGCATACGCGCCGTCAGCAGCTCGAAAAGCACGATGCCGAGCGAGTAGATATCGGATTTTTTCGTCGATAATCCGCCTCTCGCCTGTTCGGGCGACAAATAATGGACAGAGCCCAAAACCGAGTTGGTGTGCGTGATGGTCGTCGAGCTGAGCGCCATGGCGATGCCGAAATCAGTCACTTTAATGTGGCCCATATGGTCGATCAAAATGTTGTGGGGCTTAATATCCCGGTGGACAATCTGGTTATCATGGGCATGTGCGATGGCGGATACGATCTGCTCCATGATTTGGACCGCTTCTTTCGGATGAAGTGGGCCTGTTCGATTTATGTATTCTTTCAGGGTCATCCCCTCGACATACTCCATCACGATATAATAGATGTCATCTTCTTCTCCGACATCATAAATGCTGACGATATTCGGGTGGTCGAGGCTTGCAGCGGACTGCGCTTCCCGTCTGAACCGCCTGATAAAATCGGCATCGTGAACGAAGTCAAACCGCAGCACTTTAATCGCGACTTCACGGTCGAGGATGATGTCCAGCGCTAAATAAACGTTCGCCATCCCCCCGCCGCCGATGGCGCGCAGGATTTCGTAACGTCCGCTGATCCGTCTGCCGATTAACACTTGTCTTCACCTTCTTCAATTTGAGAAGGAAGTTCCAATAGCGCGACGGTGATATTGTCTTCGCCGCCGTTGTCATTGGCCAGCTGAACGAGCTGATCCGCTTTCTCCTCCGCAGAAGAAAGAGTCGTGAGCATATCCTTCAGTGTCTCATCATCCACTTTATTCGTCAGCCCGTCAGAACATAATAGCACTTGATCACCCGGTTCGATTTCAAATGTGTGGGCTTCTACCTTCACTTCGGGATCTGTGCCGAGAGCTTTTGTGAGCACGTTTTTCCGCGGATGGTGTTCAGCATCCTCCTTCGAAATCCCCCCAGTCCGCACGAGTTCATTGACAAGCGAGTGATCTTCCGTCAGCTGTATGAAACTTCCGCCTTGCAGGAGATAGCAGCGGCTGTCTCCGATATGGGCGACCGTCAGCGTTTTTCCCGTGTATAAAGCGCAGACGACCGTTGTCCCCATTCCCTGGCACTCTTCGTGGGCCCTCGAATGGTCGAAAAGTTTTTGGTTGACGGCTGAAATCTGCTCTTTCAGCCACGCTTCGCTTTCAGCCGGCGAAGCCGGGACTTCTTCGGTTTCCTCCCAAATATCACGAAGGGCTGAGACGGCCATCCTGCTGGCGACATCGCCGGCCAGATGACCTCCCATTCCATCGCAGACAACAGCTAATACCAGTCCATTTTTTTCTGTGAAAATGCCGGCATCGTCTTCATTGTGCTGGCGTATTTTTCCCCTGTCCGTTTTTAAGGCTGTTTTCAACCTTGATTCACCTCGTCTCTTCCTGGCGCTCCTTTGCACGAAGCTGTCCGCAGGCAGCGTCAATATCATGGCCTTGCTCTCTTCTGATCGTGACATTTACTCCATGAGACTTTAATGTTTTTTCAAAGGCGAAAATCTGTTCTTTCGGTGTTCTGACATAGTCTCGTTCAGGTACATAGTTGACCGGAATCAAGTTGACGTGGCATTTGATTCCTTTTAGCAATTCAGCCAGCTCTTCCGCGTGTTCAACCTGATCGTTGACACCGCCGAAAAGCCCGTATTCAAACGTAACCCTTCTGCCGGTTTTCTTAATGTAGTAATCGACCGCTTTCATCAGATCGGGCAGCTTGTAGGCTCTGTTGATCGGCATCAGCCGGCTTCTGATCTCAGTGTTCGGCGCGTGCAGAGAAATCGCAAAGTTGATCTGCAGCTTTTCGTCTGCAAACTCGTAGATTTTCGGAATGATCCCGCTCGTTGATACGGTGATATGGCGCGCTCCGATATTCAGTCCTTTATCATGGTTGACGATTTTCAAGAACGCAAGCATTTCCTGAAAATTATCGAACGGCTCGCCGATTCCCATAATGACGATTGAGCTGACGCGTTCATCTGTTTCATCAAGCGCCTGCTGCACTTTGACAACCTGTGCGACGATCTCTCCGGCTTCCAGGTTCCGCTTTAAGCCGCCGAGGGTCGATGCGCAGAACGTACAGCCGATCCGGCAGCCCACCTGTGTCGTTACACAAACAGAATTGCCATATTCGTGCCGCATTAATACGGTCTCGATCGTGTAGCCGTCATGAAGCTCGAATAAAAACTTCATTGTTCCATCTTGGGAAGTCTGTTTGACGGCCGTTTTCAGCGTCGTTAATACGAAATGCTCATTCAGCTTTGTCCGCAGCTCTTTTGAAAGGTTTGTCATCTTTTCAAATGACGTGACTCTCTTTTCGTATAGCCATTCGAATATTTGCGCGGCGCGGAATGGCTTCTCGCCGTTTTCCGATAGCCAGCTTTTCAGTTCTTCTATTTCAAAAGAATAGATGGACGGTCTTTCTGTCCGCAATTCTTTTCTTACTTTTTGTTTCGATTCCATTATTGTGATCCCTTCTTTCTCATGCTGCAAATAAAGAAGCCGTCCGTTCCAAAGTAGTGGGGAAGGATTTGAATGCTTCCATCCTTGACATACGGCGCCGCTTTTTCGGGCAGCCGCTCGGCGAGGGTGGGGTCCGCTTCAAATTCGTCGTGTTCTTCCAAAAAAGCATGCATGACTTGTTCATTTTCGGTCGGGTCCATTGTGCATGTGCTGTAAACCAATGTCCCGCCTGTTTTCAATAAAGGTGCGATTTCGTTTAAAATCGCAAGCTGAATCCCGGCGAGACGCGCGCTGTCTTCGGGCGTTTTGCTGTATTTGAGATCCGGTTTTCTGCGGATGACGCCGAAGCCCGAACACGGGGCATCGACGAGGATCCGGTCGAACTGTTCCGGTTCGAAGACTTCTCCGGCTTTTCTGGCATCCAGCGCTCTTGCTTCAATGTTGGAAAGTCCAATCCGGCCTGCCGCTTCTTTGATCAGCTTTACTTTATGCTGATGAAGGTCCAGGGAGACGACCTTTCCCGTATCTTCGAGCAGTTCGCCGATATGAGTGGATTTTCCTCCCGGAGCTGCGCATGCATCCAGCACTGTTTCTCCCCGCTCAGGTCCAAGGGCTCTCGCTACTAGCATTGAGCTTTCATCTTGTATGGTGACTTCGCCTTCTTTGAAAAAAGGAGTGGACGCAATCGTTCCTTTCAGCAGTTTGACAGCGTCTTTGGACAAGTCGCCTTCTTCCGCCTCAATCCCCGCTTCATTCAGACGGGAAAGAAGCGTATCCCGGTCGTTTTTCAGCCTGTTGACGCGGATCGTCTGCTTCGGCGGGATCATATGAATCCGGCAGATTTGTTCTGCCGCTTCGAACCCGTAGGCATCCGTCCATTCTCTGACAAGCCACTCCGGATGGCTTGTCTCAACCGCAAGGCGTTCAATCGGATCGGCAATATCCGCAAAGGAAGGCACTCCTTCCCTCTGAACGGAGCGCAGAACACCGTTAACAAATGAAGATATTCCTTTATGCCCGCGTCTTTTAGCGATTTCAACGGCTTCAAAAAGAGCGGCCCGGTCAGGGATTTTCTCCAGGTATTCCATCTGATACAGCGACATTCTCAACAGATGGATGACCCAGTCTTTCACCTTTTCCGGCTTTTTAATAAACGGCTTCAGCATATAATCAAGCGCCAGCTTATTCTGAAGGGTGCCGTAAACGAGTTCTGTCAAAAGGCCTCTGTCTTTGTCGCTTAAATCGTTCGCTTTCATGGCAGACTGAAGCAAAAGATTGCTGTATGCCTGATTCTGGTCAAGCTTAATCAGTGCATCAAGCGCGACTTCTCTCACATTATTTTTCATCGTCATGACCCAATTTCATTCCGGCTTGAAGACCCGCTCCCCTGACAAAATCTTCAGCCTTCATTCTTTTTTTGCCGGCAGGCTGCACTTCCGTTAATTTTAACGCGGTGTCATTTCCGGTTGCGACGACAATGCCGTCTTTTTCAACGGTGACGATCTCCCCCGGCTCTGCCTGTTTTAAGGCTTGGCATTTTTTCGCGGCCCATACTTTCAGCGTCTGGCCGTTTAAGACCGTGTATGCGACAGGCCAAGGATTCAAGCCTCTGACTTGGTTGTACAGGACTTCGCCGGGCTTAGACCAGTCGATCAGTTCCTGCTCGCGTTTAATGTTCGGCGCGTATGTCGCTTTCTGTTCATCCTGTTTTTCCGGGGTTACCGAACCGTCAATGATTCTCGGAACCGTTTCGGAAAGAAGCGCAGCTCCGGCCTTGCTCAGCTTATCGTGGAGCGTGCCGACATTATCTGTTTCTTCGATGTCAACTTCAACCTTGGCGAGCATATCGCCTGCATCCAATTTTTCGACCATGTACATGATCGTCACGCCTGTTTTCTCTTTGCCTTCCAGAATGGCGTAATGGATCGGGGCTCCTCCGCGCAGCTCCGGCAGAAGAGAGGCATGGACATTGATACAGCCGTATTTCGGATAATCGAGGAGCTTTTTCGGCAGGATCTGTCCGAATGCCGCCGTTACGATTAAATCGGGTTCAAGCGCCAAAATCTTGTCCGTTTCCGCTTCTTCCCTCACTTTCTCAGGCTGGAGCACGGGAATGCCGCGGCGCAGCGCTTCCTCCTTGACAGGCGGCGGAGTCATCACCTTTTTTCTGCCTTTCGGGCGGTCAGGCTGGGTGACGACACCCACTACCTCATAGCCGTCATCAATCAATGTGCCGAGCACCGGGACGGAAAAATCCGGCGTTCCCATAAAAACGATCCTTGTCATCCAATCATCCTTCCATTTCCTCAAGTTCTTCCGCATCATAATAGCGCGTTACTTTTGATGTGAATAAAATACCGTCCAAATGGTCGATTTCGTGCAGCAGCGCACGCGCCAAAAAGCCCTCAGCTTCAATCGTAAACGGTTTCCCGCGGCGGTCGAACGCCTTGACCTTTACATAATCGGAACGCTTCACTTCACCGTATAGATCAGGAAAGCTCAAACAGCCTTCAGGACCCGTTTGTTCACCGCTCTCTTCGATGACCTCCGGGTTGACCAGTTCAATTCTTCCCGTGTCATCGCCGATATCGACGACTGCCGCTCTTTTTGAAACGCCGATTTGCGGAGCGGCCAGTCCGACTCCGTCCAGCTCAAGCATCGTATCATACATATTGTCGAGTAGTTTCTTTAATGATTTATCAAAAGACGCAACGGGTTCGGCAGGGGTCTCAAGAACCTCCGCCGGATACGTTACGATCGGTTTTACTGCCAATCTAAAAGCCCTCCATCACACTGTTATTTTTACATCATCATATATGGATTCATGTCGATCGAAATCGCCAATTGCTTTTGTTCAATGTCTCGTTTGTAATGATCCATAATGTTTTTAAGCAACGATGTAAGCTGGTTTTCCTGTTTGTATTTTATCACGCATTGATAGCGATATCTATCTTTGATCCTGGCGATCGGAGATGCGACAGGGCCGAGAATCTTCGCCTCGCTTGAAATGTTCTTTTTTAAATAGGTGGCGATTTTTTCAGTCACGAGTGCCGCCTTCGTCACTTCCTCGTGCGATACGCTGACCAGCGCCAAATAATAATATGGAGGATAGGCCTGTTCCCTTCTGTGCAGCATCTCCTGCCGGAAGAATGTTTCATAATCATGCGTTTTTGTGAGCTGAATGCTGTAATGGGACGGTGTGTACGTCTGAATGATCACCTTGCCCGGCTTTTCGTGGCGCCCCGCTCTTCCGCTCACCTGCGTCATCAGCTGGAACGTTTTTTCAGCGGCTCTGAAATCGGGGATGTGAAGCATCGTATCCGCGCTCAAGACACCGACGAGCGTGACGTTTTCGAAATCGAGCCCTTTGGCGATCATCTGCGTTCCAAGCAGGATATCGGCTTCGCCTCTGCCAAAGGATGTGAGCAGCTTTTCATGCGCTCCCTTTCTTGAGGTTGTATCGACATCCATGCGGATCACCCTTGCAGCCGGCAGAACCTTCGTCAATTCTTCTTCGACCCGCTGTGTGCCTGTACCAAAGTAGCGGATATGCTCGCTTCCGCATTCGGGGCAGCTTGACGGCATGCCGGTTTCATAGCCGCAGTAATGGCACTTCAGACGCTGTCCATACCTGTGGTACGTCAATGAAATTTCACAATGAGGACACTGGATGACATATCCGCAGTCCCTGCACATGACAAATGAGGAATAGCCTCTTTTGTTTAAAAACAGAACGGCCTGCTCTCCTTTTTCAAGAGTTTCCTCAAGCCCGGCCATTAAGTCTTTGGAAAACATCGAGCGGTTTCCGCTGCGCAGTTCCTCTCTCATATCGACGAGAGACACGTCGGGCATGACTTGGTGATTGACGCGGTGCTTGAGAGAAAGAAGCTTGTACACGCCTTTTTTCGCCCTCGCGAACGATTCGAGCGTCGGCGTCGCACTGCCGAGCACGACCGGACACCGGTGGTATTTGGCCCTTTGAATCGCCGCTTCTTTCGCATGGTATCTCGGCATCTCCTCCTGCTTGTACGATGTTTCGTGCTCTTCATCAATTATAATCATGCCGAGATTTTCAAACGGCGCGAAAATCGCCGAGCGCGCCCCGACGACAAGCCGGACTTCTTTGCGGTGGATTTTCCGCCATTCATCATATTTTTCTCCTGTTGAAAGCCCGCTGTGCAGTACGGCTACCTGCGAGCCAAAGCGCCCTTTAAAGCGGTTGACCATCTGCGGCGTCAGGGAAATTTCCGGAACGAGAACGATCGCTTCTTTGCCGGCTTCCAGCACCTTTTCGATCGATTGCAGATAGACTTCCGTTTTTCCGCTTCCGGTCACTCCGTGAAGAAGAAACACATCGTGCCGCTTTTCTTCGATTGCATCCGCTATCGCCTCGTAGGCCTGCGCCTGCTCTTCAGTCAGCGGAAGCGGTTCGGTTTTTTTGAACATTCTGTCCTGATAAGGATCCCTGTAAACCTCCTCTTCGCTTTCCTTTAACAGCCCCTTGTCGATGAGCGCTTTCAAGGACGCGGAAGAGCCCCCCGTTTTGTCGATCAGATCCTTTGCCGGAACAGCGCCGCCCTCTTTGCGGTCGATGAAAAACTGAAGGATCGCTTTTTGTTTGACAGCTTGCGGAGAGAGGCCGGCAAGCGCTTCTTTTAAATGTTCTTTCGCGCAAAGGGGGGCGATCATTCTCCGCATTTTTTTGTTTGTTTTCTGCTTTACTTTATACGCCACTTCAAGATTGCCTTCTTGAACCTGGCGCTGAATCAGCTTTAATGTTCCGTGGTCATTTATATCGGAATAAGAAAGCGTCTCTTTTTGCGAGAACAAGGTTTTTAGCGGTTCGGGAAGCGGTTTATCGCCGATCACCTTGATTTCTTTGCCGTATTTTGCTTTCATAGCCGCGGGGAGCATCGCCTGCAAAGCCGTAATTTTAAAAGAAAGTGTTTTTTCTGTCAGCCAGTCTGACAGCTCAAGCAGCTCCTCCGTCAAAACGGGCGCCAGATCAAGGATATCCTCGATATCCTTAACCGAACGGCCGGCAAGCTCCGACGATTCTTTCACGCTGGTGACAAATCCCTGGATTTTGCGGGCGCCGAACGGAACGATCACGCGCATCCCTTTTTTAATCATACCTTTGAATTTGTCGGGGATGCGGTAATCAAACGGTCTGTCGATATTTTTCGTTGTAACATCGACGATCACTTCAGCGAAGTTCATGAAGACGTCCCGCTCCATCCGGCAAGCTCAGCGGCTTCCTTCAAGACTGCGGCGGCAACCTCCCGCTTTGACATTAGAGGATGCGCCGTCTTTTTGCCGTCTCGATGAAACACCGTCACGATGTTGGTTTCCGTTCCAAAACCGGCGCCTTCAGCCGTGATATTGTTAGCGACAATCATATCGAGATTTTTCGTCTCCAGCTTTTGTTTGGCATAGTCTTCGACGTGCTGCGTTTCGGCTGCAAAGCCGACCAAGATTTGCTTTGTTTTCCGCTCTCCCAGCGCTTTTAAAATATCCTTCGTCCGTTCAAGCTCAATGACGAGGCCGCCGTCCTTTTTCTTCATTTTTTGATCGTGGACATGTTTTGGCCTGTAATCAGCGACAGCTGCTGTTTTAATGACGATGTCGCTCTCATCGAAAACAGACAGAGCCGCTTGATACATATCTTCTGCGGACTGAACATGAATCACGTCGACCCCTGCGGGATCATCAAGCGATGTCGGGCCTGCAATCAGCGTCACGTGCGCTCCCATTCGTGCCGCTTCCTCAGCGAAAGCATAGCCCATTTTCCCTGTCGAACGGTTGGAGAAAAAGCGGACGGGATCGACTTGTTCTCTTGTCGGCCCCGCTGTAATTACGACGCGCTTTCCTTCAAGCAAACCGCTTTTTTCGCTTGAAAAATACGACTCTGCCAACTGGACGATCCGCTCAGGCTCTTCCAGTCTGCCTTTGCCGATATAGCCGCACGCAAGGTAGCCTTCACTCGGTTCGATAAACCGGTAGCCGTCTTTGTAAAGAACGCTGATGTTCCGCTGAACGGCCGGGTGGTCGTACATATGAACGTTCATCGCCGGAGCGATCCACACCGGCGCTGTCGTCGCCAAAAGCGTCGTCGTCAGCATGTCGTCAGCGATGCCTGAGGCGAGTTTTCCGATCACATTGGCCGTAGCCGGAGCAACGATCACGAGATCCGCCCAATCTGCGGCATCGATATGGGCGATGACACGGGGATTCGGTTCTTCGAACGTATTGGTATATACTTCATTGCGCGAAAGCGCCTGAAAGGTGAGCGGAGACACAAATTCACAGGCGGATTTTGTCATGATGACTTTCACATTGGCTCCTGCCTGCACGAGCTTGCTCGTTAAGGCGGCCGCTTTGTATACCGCGATTCCTCCGCTTACTCCCAGCAGGATGTTGCGATTTTTCAGCATCGTATTTCTCCCCCTTATGTTCTGTTCGCCAGCCCTGAAAAAAATAACAACCTAGTGTATAGGTTGCTATTTTTAAGGCTATTAGCGATTTTCCTTTTCGAATGTAAGCAGTCCGGCATCAATTTCTTCCAATGCTTTGCCTACAAATTTATGCGACTTCGGATTTTCGATCTGCGCGTCTTTGTTCATCTGCATTTCGCGGGCGCGCCGTGCGGATACGGTAACGAGCGTGTATTTTGAATCCAGTTTGTTCATTAAAGAGTCAATTGACGGATCTAGCATATTTATTCAACCTCCAGCATTTTCTTATATCTTGGAGCAACTCGGTCGCGCCGTAAATGTTCGGCGAGAACGATTGCTTTGATTCTTTCGCACGCAAGCTCAATGCTGTCATTTTCGACAACATAGTCATAGGCGTCCATCAGTTCGATTTCTTCCTTCGCCGCTTTCATCCGGTTTTCGATCAGGGCTTCTGTTTCTGTCCCTCTTGTGACAATCCGGTTTTTCAATTCGGCGAGGCTCGGAGGCGCCAAAAAGATAAACAAGCCTTCAGGAAATGCCTTTCTGACTTGCAGCGCACCCTGGACTTCGATTTCAAGAAAAACGTCCCTTCCGCTTTCAAGCGTCTGTTCGACGTAGTCAACGGGTGTTCCGTAATAGTTGCCGACATATTCGGCCCATTCGAGCAGCTTGTTGTTCTCGATCATCTCTTCGAACTCTTCGCGCGTCTTAAAAAAGTAGTCGACGCCGTCTCTTTCGCCTTGACGCGGTTTTCTTGTCGTCACCGAAATCGAATATTCAAATTTTGTGTCCTCCTGAGCAAACAGCGCCTGCCTGACTGTTCCTTTTCCGACGCCGGAAGGGCCGGAGAGAACGATTAACAAACCTCTTTCTTTCATAAAGCTCTTATCCCTGCCCTTCATCCATAATTTCTTCTTTAACGGAAAGCCTTTGTGCTACTGTCTCAGGCTGGACGGCAGATAAGATGATATGGTCACTGTCCATAATGACAACCGCACGGGTTCTTCTTCCATATGTAGCATCTATAAGCATGCCGCGGTCTCTGGCATCCTGGATCATCCGCTTAATAGGCGCGGACTCAGGACTCACAATCGAGATCAGCCGATTCGCGGATATGATATTTCCAAAGCCGATATTGATCAGTTTAATCGTCATCCTATACGTTCCCCCTGTACTTGGACGTCTCTAGTTTAACCTGCAGAGAACATCCGTAAACAATACGCACAATCGCTATTCTATATTTTGCACTTGTTCTTTTATTTTTTCAATAGAGCTTTTCATTTCGACCACATGTTTTGTGATCTGGTGATCATTCGCTTTTGAACCGATCGTGTTCGCTTCACGGTTGAGCTCCTGGACGAGGAAATCGAGCTTTCTCCCCGCGGCTCCTCCCGCTTTGCAAATATCGCGGAACTGGCGGAAATGGCTTTTCAGCCTCGTCACTTCTTCCGTGATATCCGAACGGTCTGCAAACAGTGCGACTTCCGTCAGCAGGCGGCTTTCATCGAGACCGTCTGTTGACCATTCTTCAAGCCGCGCCTCAAGGCGTTCCCGATAGTGGTCGACGACCTTGGGAGCAAGCTCTGCGATGTCGTCTGTCAGCTTTTCAAGCCTTTCAATATGCTGAAGGCAGTCGTCCTTCAGCCTCAGCCCTTCCGCTTCGCGCATGCTGCACAATTCTAGAACGGCAGCCTCGACCGCTTCTAGAAGAACCTCTTCAAGCTTGTCATTTTGGATTGGCTCTTCTTCAACTTGGATGACATGCTCAAACTGAAAGGCGTCTTGAAGCGTGATGTCTCCAGAAAGCCCGCAGCGGTCTTTCATTTCGCGCGCGGCTTTCTGGTACTCTTCAAGCAGCGGCCAGTCAACCTGGATTTTCCGGGTGACCAGAGCCTCGTCGTCAACGGAAACAAACAGCTCCAGCCGCCCCCTTTGTATATGTTTAAAAATCGTTTGCTTTATTTTGTCTTCTAAATAGAGCAAAGGTCTTGGCATGCGGGCGTTTACTTCTTTAAACCGATAGTTGACAGATTTCAGCTCAACAGCTGCTGTCAGCCCATCCTTCGTTTTGCTCGCGCTGCCGAAACCGGTCATACTCCGTATCATAAAACACACCCAATTCCGTATAAGTGAAAAAGACTTTCTTTGATTTAAATTTACGCAAGATGAAAAGGCAATAGAAACCTCTATTACCTTTAAGATTATATCATACAAGCCTATTTTTTTCTTGTCAAAAGTGACCCGGCCAGTAAAAAAGTTGGAATCGCCGACATTCCGACAATCAGGAGCCAGTCTGCCATTAAAATCGGAACCGTATGGAAAATCGGCTGCAGCGGCGGATAATAAATAACGACAAGCATCAAAAGAATCGAAGACAGCACTGCACCGAGCAAATAAATGTTTTCAAACGGATTGCGGTCAAAGATGGACCGCTCGCTTCGGCAGTCGAACACGTGGATCAGCTGCGCAAGGACGAGCGTTGCAAATGCAACCGTCTGTGCATACTCAAGCGCTTCTGGATTGCGGTTATAAATGAACATAAACGCCCCGAGTGTCGCGATTCCGATTAAGAATCCGCGCGATACGACCTTCCAGCCGAGCCCCCTTGCACACACGCCTTCTTTCGGACTCCGCGGCTTTCTCTGCATCACATCGTCCTCAGGCTGATCCATGCCGAGCGCCATGGCAGGCAGGCCGTCCGTTACAAGGTTGACCCACAGAATCTGTATCGGGACAAGCGGCAGCGGCAGAGCGAGCAGCATTGCAAACAGCATGACCAAAATTTCGCCGACATTGGATGCGAGCAAGTATCTGATGAACTTTCTAATATTTTCATAGATATTGCGTCCTTCCTTGATGGCCGATTTAATCGTTGCAAAATTATCATCGACAAGGATGAGTGAGGACGCCTCCTTGGCGACATCCGTTCCCGTAATCCCCATCGATATGCCGATATCCGCCTGTTTAATCGCAGGGGCATCATTGACTCCGTCTCCCGTCATGGCGACGATGTGGCCGTTTTCCTGGTAGGCGGTCACGATCTTCAGCTTATGTTCGGGCGACACCCTTGCAAATACGTAAACATCGTCAACAATTTCCGCCAATTCTTCCTGCGAGAGTTCGTTCAGCATCTGGCCGTCCATGACCTTTCCGCGCGGAGGCAGCAATCCGAGATCTTTTGCAATCGCCGTCGCCGTTATCACATGGTCCCCGGTGATCATGACCGTTTTGATCCCCGCTTCCCGGCATTCTTTAATCGCTGTTTTCACTTCGGGCCGCGGCGGATCGATCATCCCTAACAGCCCGATGAAAGTTAAGCCTGACTCCGCTTTTTCGAGCGGGGGATTTTCTGTATCTTTGATCGGTTTATACGCGACGGCAATCGTTCTCAGCGCCTGTGACGCAAGAGTTTCCAGCGCCGCGCTTGTTTCAGCGAGCCTTTCCTTTGTGAAGATTTCTCGCTTTTCTTCTGTCAGCGTATGCGACGAACGCTTCATCAATACATCCGGCGCGCCCTTTGTAATGACAAAGCGCTTGCCGCTCTTGTCTTCCACAATGACAGACATCATTTTCCGCGTTGAATCAAACGGAAACTCCTCGATGATTTTAAAATGTTCATCAACATATTTGTCCGTAAAGCCTGCTTTTCGAGCCGCCGTCAGCAAAGCCCCTTCGGTGGGATCGCCATCAAGACGAAACTCCCCGTCTTTTTCGATAATCGAAGATGAATTGCATAATGCGCCGAACAATAGTACCTGCTGGAGCGGTTTATGATGCTTTGCTTGCACATCGCGCCCGTTCATGCTGAAAGAGCCTTCAGGCTCATAGCCGATCCCTGACACGTTCCATATCTTCCCGCCTGACCAGACATGGGTGACCGTCATTTTGTTCTGCGTCATCGTCCCGGTTTTATCGGAGCAAATAATGGACGCGCAGCCGAGCGTCTCAACCGCGGGCAGCTTCCTGACGATCGACTTTTGCCTGATCATCCGCTGCACGCCGAGAGACAGAGCGACCGTGACAATGGCAGGCAGCCCTTCAGGTATGGCAGCGACGGCAAGGGAAACTCCCGCTAAAAACATGCTGTATAAATCATGCCCCTGAATGACGCCGGCAGCAACGACAAGCAGTGTCAGGAACAAAGCGGCGACAATCAAAATTTTGCCGAGCTCTTCAAGCCTTCTTTGCAGCGGGGTCGCCGTATTCCCGGCAGATTCAAGCATATCGGCGATTTTCCCCATCGCAGAGTTCATACCCGTACCGATGACGACGCCGATTCCGCTCCCCCTTGTGACAAGCGTTCCCATGAAAGCCATATTCTTCAGATCGCCCAGCGATACATCTGACGCCTGAAAAGCATCTGCCTGTTTGGACACGGGGAGCGATTCACCTGTAAGGGCCGATTCTTCTATTTCAAGGCTCTTTGTCTCGACAAGTCTGAGATCGGCGCCGATTCTGTCTCCGCTTGCAAAACGGACAACATCTCCCGGGACAAGCTCTTTGGAAGGAATTTTCACCCAATTCCCCTCCCGGAGCACAGCCACTTGAGGAGCTGACAGTTCTTTCAAAGCCTCGAGCGACCTTTCCGCCCGCCTCTCCTGAAAGAATCCGAGAATGCCGTTAACAAAGATGATCGCGATGATCGCGATGGCGTCAATGTATTCGCCGAGGAAACCCGAAATCAACGTGGCCGCAAGCAAAACAAGAACCATGAAATCTTTGAATTGAGAAAAAAACAATGCGACCGCCGATGTTTTTTCCCCTTCCTGAAGTTCGTTTGTTCCGTGTCTTTCCAGCCGCTTTCCGGCCTCTTTTTCTGTTAGACCTTTGTCGATGGACGTTTTTGTTATATTTAACAATTCGGTTTGTCCCATCTCGTGCCATTTCATTGAATCGTCCACTCCTCCTGCCCTAAAGGTTGCTTTTGGTGTATCCATCTCTATAAGTCAATTTATTCAGACTCGTCCCAAATCATGCTATAATTATTGAATGGACGTTTTACGAAGAGGATTAACGAGAAAAGGGAGTTTTTCATATGTCTTTTGACGGCATTTTTACATACGGAATGATCGAGGAATTAAATGAGGCGATTCGAGGCGGACGGATCGCAAAAATCCACCAGCCGTTTAAGCACGAGCTAGTGTTTCATATCAGGGCAAACGGGAAGAACCGCAAATTGCTGCTCTCCGCCCATCCGAGTTATGCGCGGGTACACCTGACAAACGAAACCTACGACAACCCGAGCACCCCTCCGATGTTCTGCATGCTCCTCCGCAAACATCTGGAAGGCGGCTTTATCGACCAAGTCGAGCAAATCGGCATGGACAGAATGATGGTCTTTCATATCAGGAGCCGGAACGAAATCGGCGACACGCTGACAAGAAAGCTGATGGTCGAAATCATGGGCAGGCACAGCAACATCGTGTTAACAGACGGAGAAAAAGACGTCATCATCGACAGTTTGAAGCATCTGTCACCTGCGATGAACAGCTACCGCACCGTGCTCCCGGGATACGATTACATTCTCCCTCCCGCGCAGAACAAATTGTCTCCGCTTGAAGCGGAGACTGAAGATATTCTCCGCCATCTGAATTTCCAGGAAGGCAAACTTGACAGGCAGATCGTCGATACCTTCTCCGGCGTCTCGCCTCTGTTTGCGAAGGAAGCCGTCTTTCGCGCGGGTCTAGCCAACAGGGCGACACTGCCAAACGTCTTGACGGAGATGTTCAGCGAAATCAAAAGCCGGCGTTTTCAGCCCCAGCTTGTCACCACAGAAGACGGAAAAGAATATTTTTACCTTCTTGAGCTGACCCATATAAAAGGAGACAACAGGCCCTTTCATACGCTGAGCGAACTTCTTGACCGCTACTATTTCGGAAAAGCGGAGCGTGACCGCGTCAAACAGCAGGCTCACGATTTAGAGCGTTTCGCGGCAAACGAAAAGAAAAAGAACGAAAATAAAATCAAAAAGCTGAAAAAAACGCTTGAGCAGTCCGAACACGCGCAAGACTATCAGCTGTACGGAGAGCTGTTGACAGCGAACCTGTACCAGCTGAAAAAAGGGGACAAAGAGGCGAAGGTCATCAACTACTATGATGAAAACGGCGGAGAAATCACGATTCCGCTCAATCCTAATAAAACGCCTTCTGAAAATGCACAAAGCTATTTTACAAAATATCAAAAAGCGAAAAATTCGGTAGAAGTCGTGAAGGAGCAGATCAAATTGGCAGAAGAGGAAATCGCTTATTTCGACCAGCTGATTCAGCAGCTTTCATCTGCCTCACCGAAAGATATAACCGAAATTCGCGAAGAGCTCGCCGAAGGAAAATACTTGCGGGCCAAGCAGCAAGGGGGCCAGAAGAAACAGAAAAAACAGGCGCCGACGCTCGAAGCATATGAGTCCAGCTCAGGAGAAACGATTCTCGTCGGCAAAAACAACAAGCAGAACGAATATTTAACGATGAAGCTTGCCGCCCGCGACCACATCTGGCTTCACACAAAAGATATTCCGGGGTCGCACGTCGTCATTCAATCGACCGATCCGGACGAGCAAACCATTCTGGAAGCGGCGCAGATCGCTGCATATTACAGCAAAGCGAAAAACTCCGCTTCGGTTCCCGTCGACTATACAAAAATACGCCACGTCAAAAAACCGAATGG
Organism: Bacillus sp. FSL R7-0646; assembly: GCF_037969865.1. Lineage (NCBI taxonomy): Bacteria > Bacillati > Bacillota > Bacilli > Caryophanales > Bacillaceae > Bacillus > Bacillus sp. FSL R7-0646. Next base: position 1,715,602 of record NZ_CP150217.1, on the reverse strand, counting down.
CGCAAAACCGGGGTTTGTCACCTACGACAGCCAGCAAACCGTTTTTGTAACACCTGATGAAGACTTGATCATCAAGCTGAAAAAATAATAATGCCAAAAGCCTGAACCTCAAGGGTTCAGGCCTCTTCTTTTTCGGAAAAGCTCGTCGATCTCTTGGACGAGCTCATCATCGATCAAATCATCGATCTGTCCGGCCAGCCTGATCGTGTGGCGCGGGCTGGCTCCGTTTGTTGAGACGGATATGGTTATGTTTCCTCTGTTGATTATTTTTGGAACATATACATTTCCCAGCTCCGCTTCACTCGCAACATTGACGAGCTGCTCAGGAGCTGCCGATGCGGCGAGACGCTTGTTTGCCTCATGGTCATCGGTCGCAAGAATGATCAGAAATGCATTCTTGAAATCACCGGGTTCCGCCTTTTTCTTCTTCCATTCGATGCCGTGTTCGTTAATCAATCCGAGCATCTCTTCTGATGCTTCAGGGCTGATGACGGTCGCGGATGCACCTTCTGCCAGCACCGTTTTCAGCCGCCGCGCCGCAATCTTCCCCCCGCCCGCAATGACTGCGGCTTTGCCTTTCATGTTAATGTGCAGCGGCAGCATCTGATGCTCCTGTAAAATCAAAGCGGCCGGCTTTGTTGATAACCGCTTCCTCTACGCGGTGCAAAAAGGCGTTTTTTACATGGGGGTGGAAGCCGAGGTAATCCGTCAGCACGACATTCGGATTCGTTTCTTTCAGCTTTGCGGTTTCCCTTTCAATCTCGTTCATCAGCATACCGGTGAACAGCAGATACGGAACGATGAATGTCGTTTTTCCGTCCCGTTCTTTAAGCTGTTTAAACACATCCAGGTAGTGCGGCTCACAGGCTGTCATAAAGCAGGGAATGACCTCATCCACTGGTGTGAGGTCTCTCAGCCGTTCGCAAATATCATAAACATCCCGTTTGACATCCGGATCAGAGCTTCCCCTTCCGATCAACACGACTCTTGCATGTTCATATGGCGTCCCCGTTTCTTCGATCCTTGTAAAAACCGCTTTGACGACTTCCTGATCGACGCCGATCGGCTTTCCGTAAGCGACGCTGACGGAAGGGTACTGTGAGGAAGCACGGGCAAGCTCTTCAGGGATGTCCCTTTTGGCATGTGCGGCTGTCAAGAGGAGAAGCGGCACGGCCGCGATATGCGTCGCCCCCTTTTCCACACACGCTTTAAAGCCGGTTTCGATATCCGGTGCCGCCAATTCCAAAAAAGATATTTCCTGAATGGGGGCGGACATGTTTTCTTTGCAGCTCTCCAAAAAAGCGGCTGCTTCTGTTTGGGCTCTTTTCAGACGGCTTCCATGGCCGATATATAAAATCGCTTGTTTCATATTAAAGCGCCTCGCTTAATGCCGGATCTTTCAGCTCAGGTTCAAACCAGCTTAACTGCGAGCTGAATTGAACGACATCCCCGATGACAATCAGGCTCGGGTTTTCAATCTTTTCGCTTTCGACTGTACCGGCAAGCGTTTCAACCGTGCAAAGCACCGTTTTTTGTTTGTCTGTCGTTCCCCAATGGATGAAAGCGGCTGGCGTTGACGGGTCTCTGCCGTTTTCGATCAGAAGCCTTTCAATTTGCTTCACGTTTTTAATCCCCATATAAATGACAAGCGTATCGATCCCTGTGGCTAACGCTTTCCACTTCTCTTCAAAGTTTTCTTCTTTTTGATAATGGCCTGTCACGAAAGCAACGTTTGAACTCGCTTCCCGGTGTGTCACCGGAATGCCCGCATAAGCAGCGGCAGCTATTCCCGAGGTGATTCCCGGCACGATTTCAAAAGCAACCCCGTGCTCAGCGAGGGTTTGCGCTTCCTCGCCGCCTCTGCCGAATACGAAAGGATCGCCGCCTTTCAGTCTGACAACGGTTTTCCCTTTTTTCGCATACTTGACGAGAAAATGATTGATCGTTTCCTGCTTCATCATGTGGTAGTCCGGAAGCTTTCCGCAGTAGATGAGATCCGCTCCCTCCTTGGCGTGCTGTAAAATCTGTTTATTCACAAGCCTGTCATACAAAATGACATCGGCTGTCTGGATGGCTTTTAAAGCTTTGATCGTCAGTAAATCGGGGTCTCCAGGACCTGCCCCAACGATATATACTTTCCCCATCTTAGATCTCCCCCCGATCTGATCAACGTCTTCTTCAATTCATTATAAATCATAAAGAAAGCGTTTGGTGCCTGAAAATATCACAAAAACCAAACGTTTTCTTTATGAAATAGGAAAGTGCATGCGCCGCACTTTCCTATTCACCCGCATTTTATTTCGTTTGATCTTTCACGTATTGGACGAGCTGGTTTTTGCACTCTTCCCGGTTATGTGCGCCTGTATCAAGAACAAGCTCAGGCGTTTCAGGCTCTTCATAAGGCGAATCGATCCCTGTGAAAAATGGAATTTCTCCGTTTCTCGCTTTTTTGTACAAGCCTTTCGGGTCGCGCTCTTCACACGTCGCCAAATCGCATTTCACATAGACTTCGTGAAACTCATCTTCCTCGACAAGCTGTCTGACAAGCCCGCGATCTTCTTTAAAAGGAGAAATGAACGCCGTAATGACGATCGTCCCCTGTTCGACAAAGAGCTTCGCAACCTCGCCGATCCGGCGGATGTTTTCCTTCCGGTCTTCATCGGAAAACCCGAGGTCCTTGTTCAGCCCGTGCCTGACGTTGTCGCCGTCAAGCACCGTGACCTGGTAGCCTTGTGCAAACAACTCACGCGCAGCGGCGTTGGCAATCGTTGATTTTCCTGAACCGCTTAAGCCCGTCAGCCAAATGATTGAGCTTTTATGTTGATTTTTCTCATGATATTCCCGTTTTGTAATGGACGCTTCATGCCAGACAATATCTTTATTTACCAAGAGATGCTCCCCCTTAAGAAACCCCGGCCGCTAAGCCTTTGATTAATGTTTGAATAACTTCGGGACGGCTGAATGTGCTCGGCGGGAACTCGCCGCTTCTCAGCATCGCCCTCACCTTTGTGCCGGATAAAATGACATGATGTTCTTTGCCGTGAGGGCACGTTTTCGCCGTAGCCATTGAACCGCAGACATTGCAGTAGAAGCTGTGTTCGAATTTCAGCGGCGTAATGCCGATTTCTTCCGGCGCGAACTGATCGAACAGCTCCTGCGCTTCATATGTGCCGTAGTAATCGCCGACTCCGGCATGGTCTCTTCCGACGATAAAGTGCGTGCATCCGTAGTTCTTTCTCACAAGGGCATGGAAGATCGCTTCCTTCGGCCCCGCATAGCGCATCGCCGCCGGAAAAACGCCGAGGAAGACGCGGTCTTTCGGATAGTAGCCGTCAAGCAGCACCTGATAGCTTTCCATGCGGACATCAGCCGGAATATCGTCTGATTTTGTTTCCCCGACGAGCGGATTGAGGAAAAGGCCGTCTACCGTCTCGAGCGCCGTTTTTTGAATGTATTCGTGCGCTCTGTGAACCGGATTTCTCGTCTGGAATCCGACGATCGTTTTCCAGCCGAGTTCCGCGAATTTTTTTCTTGTTTCAAGAGGTTCGAATGTGTGCGCCGGGAATTGTTTTACACTCCGCTTAATGAGCGTGATCGGCCCGCCCACATAAACGCTGCCGCGGTCAAACAATTTTTTGACGCCCGGATGTTCGAGTTCGTCGGTTTTATAGATATTGACGGCTTCCGTTTTCTTGTCCGGCGTATAGATATCTTCGATCTCAATGACGCCGTAGGTTTCCCCATTATAGGTAAGGCGGACGGTGTCACCCGCTTTTAAGCTTAAAGCTTTTTGCTCGTCAACAGGCAGAGTGATCGGAAGCGTCCATACTTCGCCGCTTGATAGTCTCATATTTTCGACAACGGACAGATAGTCTTTCTCTGTCATAAAGCCTTGGAGCGGGCTGTACGCACCGATTCCGATCAGCTCCAAATCTGAAAAAGCCATTACATCAAGCTCAATTTCATGTGCGATATGTTGAAAATCGTATGCTTCATTGACGCGGTTAACCAATACACCGCCGTGTGGTGCTAAACTCATAAACTTGTTTCCCCCTACTTTGTGTTTAAATTCCTCCGCCTTGTTCATGGACGGAGCTGTGCTCTTTTTTGACCGCTCTCATCAGGCTGATCGTTCCGACAGATGCCAGCAGAACGCTTGTGACAACAATAAGAGCGTAGTAGTCTCCTTTTAATAAAAGGCTGACCAGCATATAAGATAGGCTTAATGAAAGGAACGGCGAGACGACCCATACTTTCAGCATCGTTTTGACCACTTGTTTATGAAAGACGTTGCCGCCGTTTTTTGCCATTCCCATCCCTATAATAGAAGATGATGTGACTTGCGCAAGCGGAACCGGTAAACCGAAAATTGAACTGGTAATGACAAGCCCGGCCCCCGTTCCGGAAAGGATGATTCCCTCTCCTTTTGAAAACCTCGTAATCTTTTTGCCGTTTGTTTCAAGAACGCGCCTGCCCAGTAAAAGGGCGCCCAGCGCGACAAACAGCCCGCCGTAGAGCGTTCCTTCCCCGACTGTCAAAACATGCGCCGCCACCAGAGGTCCGACAGCGTTTGCGACATTGTTCATGCCCGCTGAGAAGGCTTCAAAAAACCCTGTGATCAATAGAATGACCGCCAAAACCTTTGCTTTTTTTCCCGAGGCTGGACGTTTGATCGTTTTTTTCATGATTTTTGCCATCGCAAATGTAAATGCAAAAGCGACGATTGGTACAATGACCCAAAATGAGACGATGACAAGCAAAGATTTGACATACAAAACCTGGTATGCGACACCTACTCCGACAACAGATCCGACTGTCACTTCACTTGTCGAAAGCGGAATGCCGAGTACATTTGCGATAAAGAGCGACAGCGCCGCTGATCCGATAATAATGCAGACGATTTCAAGCGAAATCACCCGTTCGGGAATGATGCCTGAACTGATCGTTTTCACGACGTTTCCTCCGCCGATGACAGCGCCCGAGAGAACGCCCGCTGCACAGATCAGGAGGGCGTGAAACTTCTTTTTGACAGCTTCAGATCCATAGGCGATCCCCATTGAAGCAGCTGCACCGCTCGCTCCGATATTCATCGCAAAAAACATGCTAAATAAAATGGCGGCAAGTTCCATGACTCATCTCCTTACTCGTGTAATCCGCATTCTGTTTTAGCCGATCCGTTCCAGCGGCCGGATCGAAGATCATCCATTGTAAAGGCCGGAGAGGTGCACGGAGCGCAGCCGATGCTCGGATAGCCTTGATCATGAAGCGGATTGTATGGGAGATCGTGCTTTGTCACATATCTCCAAATATCCTTCCACGTCCAATGAATGAGCGGACAAACTTTGATAGACTTGAATTTTTCATCTTTGTTCAAAAAATTCGTTTTGCTCCGTCCGGGCGATTGCTCGCGGCGCAGACCAGACAGCCACGCCGGGTAGCCTGAAAGCGTCTCGCGGAGAGGGATGACCTTCCTCATTTCGCAGCAGGAATTCGGAGCGGTCTTCCATAGTTCGTCCCCATATTCTTTCGCCTGCTCTTCGACGGTAAGCTCCGGTTTTTTCATGATAATCTGAAGGCCTGGATATCGTTCTTTGACGGCGTCGATCGTTTCATACGTTTCTTTAAAATGAAGCCCTGTATCAAGAAAAACGATAACTGCATCTTTTTTCACCTTATAAATCAAATCGATCAGGACGATCCCCTCAATTCCGAAGCTGCACGCGTATACGAGCTGATCCCCGTAATGTCCGTACGCCCATTTCAGGACAGACAGCGCTCCTTTATAAGAGTCATCTTCCTGAAAAGAGATGTTTGGTTCCTCCCATGTGCTGTAAGTAAAAATTTTCGGTTCCCCCTTTTTTCGCCAACAAAAAAACGGCTTCCAGCAGAAAAAAAAACTGTGAAAACCGCCTCTAGTTTGTCTAGTCAGCTATTTCAATCTTATTTTTTCATTTTTTTCGATTTGAATGACTTTGCCGTCCTGAACAACGAATGTGATCGATCCGTAATTCATGTCTTTCAGCATGTCTTTCATTTTGATGATCACCTTTTCAAGCTGTTCATCTGTCTTCACTTCTAGCTCCTCCTCTGCCCCTAAAAAATTAAAATCTTTCTTCCAATTTTGAAAGAAAGACGAGGAACTCCGCTATTCCTTATCTCTCAAAATGAGGGCATTTTGCTGGAAGTAGCACCTTACGCTTCACACGCAGGTTGCCGGGTTTCATCGGACCAGTCCCTCCACCGCTCTTGATAAGTTTGCTTTTGTTATTTTAAAATTTTAGCACAATTCGAATAAAAGTCAACCCGACTTTTTTTATAGGATTAATAAAAAATAAAAATAATCCGATTTTACTATTTTAAAAACGGCAAAAAGGCGCAAAAAAGCCGTTCTCCCATTTGGAGAATACGGCTTTGATCATCAGTTCATCCAAGACTTGCTTTCAGGATCCGCTTTCCATTCTTTCAGTTTGGCGGCATCCTGTTCAGTAATATATCCACCGGCAAGCGCAGCCTCGGTCAGCGTATCGTAATCAGTCAGCGTGTGGTATTCAACGCCTGCTTCGCTGAAGGCGGCGGCGGCTTTTGGAAGCCCGTAAGTGAAAATGGCGGCGACGCCGAGCACTTCACATCCCGCCTCTGTGAGGGCGGCGGCGGCTTCAAGAACGCTTCCTCCCGTTGAAATTAAATCTTCGATCACAACGACTTTCTGTCCTTTTACAACGGCCCCTTCAATTTGGTTTCCTTTGCCGTGCGCCTTCGGTTTGCTTCTGACGTAGCACATCGGCAGGCTCAGCCTGTCAGCGGCAAGCGCGGCATGAGGGATTCCCGCGGTCGCTGTACCGGCGATCATCTCGGCTCCGGGAAATTTGTCTTGAATCAGTCCGGCAAGCCCTGAAGCGATATCATCTCTTACTTCCGGATATGAAAGCGTCAAACGGTTGTCGCAGTAGATGGGCGACAGAATGCCGCTCGCCCATGTAAACGGTTCGTTCGGGCGCAGGAAAACCGCTTTGATTTTTAATAAATGGTTTGCAATGTCTGTTTTCATGCCTTGGTTCCCTCCCACTCATGTCCTATTCTTCTGTAGGCTGACACAGGATCTTCCGCCTGGGTAATCGAACGGCCGACAACGATCGCCGACACGCCTTTTTCCCTTGCGTAGCCAGGCGTCGCCACCCGGACCTGGTCGTTGTTTTTGTCATCTGCCATGCGAATTCCGGGTGTCACGGTCAGAAAATCTACAGACACAGCCCGGTAAATGTGTTCGGCTTCATGAACGGAGCAGACGACGCCGTCAAGACCGCTTTCTTCAGCCAGCCGGCTGTAGTGGACAACTGTATCGAGAAGCGGCGTTTCAATCAGGAGCTCACGCTGAAGCATTTCTGAGGACGTGCTTGTCAGCTGAGTCACGGCAATTAATGAAGGGCGTTTTTGGCCTGCCGGAGTCCCCGCTTCAAGGCCTTCAAGCGCCGACTCCATCATTTGCTTTCCGCCTGCTGCGTGCACATTGACAAGACTGACGCCAAATCCCGCCAGCCTTTTCATCGCCTTGTATACGGTCGTTGGAATGTCGTGGCACTTTAGATCGAGGAAAATGCGGCAGCCGCGCTCCTGCAGATTTTCAAGGATGGCAGGTCCTTCCTGATAAAAAAGCTCCATGCCCACCTTAACGAACAGCTCTTCTCCTTGAAACCGGTCCAAAAACGCATATGTTTCCTGTGCTGATGCAAAATCAAGCGCGATGATGGGCGGCGTATTGTTCATCCTTCCAGCTCCTTCCGATACACTCGTTCAACGAACGGTATCCGTATTTTTCTAAAACGCGCGGCAAATCGTCGATGATGTCGGGACAAGCAAACGGATTAACGAAGTTTGCCGTGCCGACGGCGACTGCGCTCGCACCCGCCAGCAAAAACTCAAGCACATCTTCGGCTGACTGGACGCCGCCCATGCCGATGATCGGAATGCTGACCTTTTGGCTGACTTCATGCACCATTCTGATGGCCACCGGTTTAACGGCAGGTCCTGATAATCCGCCGGTTTTGTTCGCCAAAATCGGCTTTCCCGTTTTTAAGTCGAGCCGCATCCCGATCAGCGTGTTGATCATCGTCAAACCGTCCGCTCCCGCTTCTTCTATGGCAAGAGCGATGTCGGTAATGTTCGCGACGTTCGGCGACAGCTTCACATAGACGGGGACGCTCGCAACCTCTTTCACCGCTTTCGTCAGCTCGCCGGCCATTTCCGGCTGCGTGCCGAAGGCGATGCCTCCGGTTTTCACATTGGGACAGGAAATATTCAGCTCGAGCGCATGAACGTTTGGCGCTTTGCTGATTTCTTCAGCCACCTCAACATATTCCTCGATCTGCGAGCCGGCGACATTGGCGATAATCGGTGTATCGAACTGTTCGAGCCACGGCAATTCGCGTTCCATGACAGCCTTTAAACCCGGATTTTGCAGGCCGATGGCATTAAGCATGCCGGCTTGCGTCTCGGCGACGCGCGGCGTCGGATTCCCGAAGCGCGGCTCGCTCGTCGTCGCTTTAATCATGATCGCACCGAGACGCGAAAGATCGTAAAAGTTCGCAAATTCTCTCCCGAATCCGAAGCAGCCTGAGGCCGGCATGATCGGATTTTTCAATTGAAGGCCCGGCAAATTGATTTCAAGCATCATAACAGCACCTCCTGGGCTTTGAAAACAGGACCGTCAAGGCATACCTTCACATAAGACGTTTCGCTTTCTTCCGTATGGCAGACACAGGCAAAGCAAGCGCCGATCCCGCATCCCATGCGCTCCTCCATTGACAGATATACCTCTTTATCCGGATAGCGCTGTTTTAAAGCTTTCAGCATCGGCGTCGGTCCGCAGGCCATTATGCAGTCAAACTGAAGCCCCTCGTTTTCAATGACATCTGTAACAAATCCCTTTGAACCGCGGGTGCCGTCTGCGGTTGCCACATACACCCGGCCGAAACGGCTGAATTCCTGTTCGTAAAAGACATCTTTTGCAGAAGCAAATCCTAACACATGGATCGCGTGCACCCCTCTGTTTGTCAGCTGTTTGCTCAGCTCGTAAAGCGGCGGAACACCGATCCCTCCTCCGACGAGAAGAGCCGTTTTCCCCTGTTCAAGCGATTCAGCCGGAAAACCGTTGCCGAGCGGACCGAGAACATCGAGCTGATCTCCTTCCTGTTTTAAAGAAAGGAGTCTCGTGCCTTCCCCATCTTTGCGAAAGATGATGGTCACCTGCCGGGCGGCTTTGTTGATATCAGCGATGCTGATCGGCCGCCTCAAAAGCGGCGTGAGGGAGTCTGAGACCTTGATGTGAAGGAACTGGCCGGGAGCGCCGCAAACTTCGGCAATCTCCCCTTCAAGCACCATTTGATAAATATGATCCGCGATGCACTTGTTTGAACGGACTGTCATATACCCTTTTCTCATCTGACGGCCGCCTTTTGGGCGATTTTAATCGCCGGCATATGATCGGCGCGGAAGCTCATGCTTTCAAGCACCCGCAAAATCGCTTCCGCCGTATCAAGGGATGTCAGGCAGGCAACGCCGTTTTCAACGGATTCGCGTCTGATTCTGAAGCCGTCCCTTGCCGGCTGCTTCCCTTTTGTCAGCGTATTGACGACGAACTGCGCCTCCCCGTTTCGAATGACATCAAGGAGATTTGTACCTTCTTCGCCGATTTTCCCGACGGTTTTAACAGGTACGGATGCGTCTCTTAAATAGCCGGCCGTTCCTTCCGTAGCCAAGATTTTATAGCCGATCGCATGGAACCGCTTGGCGATCAACAGCCCTTCCTCTTTATCTTTATCAGCAACTGTCAGGAGAACAGAGCCGTAGTTCGGAATTTGAATGCCTGAAGCGATCAGTCCTTTATATAGCGCTTTTTCCAATGTGCTGTCTTTGCCCATGACTTCCCCGGTCGATTTCATTTCCGGTCCGAGCGTGATATCCACTCTTCTAAGCTTCGCAAACGAGAAGACCGGCACTTTCACATATACGCCTTCCTGCTCTTTTTGGAGGCCTTCTGTATAGCCCATATCGGCAAGCTTCCCGCCGAGAATCACCTTTGTTGCGAGATTGGCCATCGGAATGCCGGTGATTTTGCTGAGAAACGGCACCGTTCGGCTCGATCTCGGGTTGACTTCAAGGACGTAAACCTCATCTTTTGAAAGGACAAACTGAATGTTGAGCAGGCCGACGATGTTTAAGCCCTTTGCTAGCTTAATCGTGTATGCTTCAAGCTTTTTCTTGATGTCCTCTGAAAGGGATTGCGGCGGGTAAACGGCAATCGAATCCCCCGAGTGGACGCCCGCCCGTTCGATGTGCTCCATAATCCCCGGAATGACGACCGTTTCACCGTCAGAAATGGCATCCACTTCTATTTCTTTTCCGGTCAAATATTTATCGATCAGGACAGGGTGCTGCGGATTGATTTTTACTGCATTTTCCATATAATGGAGAAGCTCTGCTTCATAGTAGACGATCTCCATCGCACGTCCGCCGAGTACATACGATGGGCGGACAAGCACCGGATAGCCGATATTGGCTGCGATTTCAACGGCGCCTTCCACAGATGTCGCCGTTTTTCCAAGCGGCTGGGGTACCTGCAGCATTTCAAGCGTCTGTTCGAACTTGTCGCGGTCCTCGGCGCGGTCCAAATCTTCAAGGGATGTTCCGAGAATGGCGACGCCCCTTTCTGCGAGCTCGTCGGCAAGGTTGATCGCAGTCTGTCCGCCAAACTGAACGACGACGCCTTTCGGCTGCTCCAAATCGATGATATGCATGACATCTTCAACAGTAAGCGGCTCAAAGTAGAGCTTGTCGGATATGCTGAAGTCTGTTGAAACCGTCTCAGGATTGTTGTTGATAATAATGGCTTCATAGCCGGCTTCTTTAATCGCCCAGACCGAATGCACGGTCGCATAGTCGAATTCGACCCCCTGGCCGATCCGGATCGGACCGGAGCCAAGAACGATGACGCTGTTTTTGTCCGTTCTGACCGATTCGTTTTCTTCTTCATACGTGCTGTAGAAATACGGCGTCTCCGATTCAAATTCGGCCGCGCATGTATCAACCATTTTATAAACAGGCGTGATGCCTGCTTCTTTTCTAAGATCATAAAGCTTTCGTTCAGGCATCTCCCAGAGAAGGCTGATAAAGCGGTCTGAAAAGCCGAGCTCTTTCGCTTCTTTTAAAAGGCCGAGGTCGCCGCGTCCGGCTTTCAGCTTCTCTTCAAAGCGGATGATTCCCTCAAGCTTGTGGAGGAAGAACAGGTCAATTGCCGAAAATTCGTGGAGGTCGCTGACTGTGTATCCTCTTCTGAACGCTTCGGCCAGGTAAAAGAGCCGTTCGTCTCCCGCTTTTTTAATCCGTTTTTCAAGCACTTCATTCGAGATCTCACCGGCATCTTTCAGTTCCAGATGGTAGACATCCGCTTCAAGAGAACGGACCGCTTTCAGGAGAGATTCCTCCCACGTTCTTCCGATCGCCATCACTTCGCCTGTCGCTTTCATCTGCGTGCCGAGCCTGCGGTTTGCTGATTCAAATTTGTCAAACGGCCAGCGCGGTATTTTTGACACAACATAGTCGAGTGCAGGTTCGAAAGACGCGTACGTTTTTCCTGTAACAGGATTCATCATTTCGTCAAGAGACAAACCGACAGCGATTTTTGCGGCAAGCTTTGCGATTGGATAGCCCGTCGCTTTTGAGGCAAGCGCAGAAGAACGGCTGACCCGCGGGTTAACCTCGATGATGTAGTACTGAAAGCTGTCCGGGTCAAGCGCCAGCTGAACATTACAGCCGCCTTCGATTTCAAGCGCGCGGATGATTTTCAGCGAGACATTGCGAAGCATTTGGTATTCGCGGTCGCTCAGCGTTTGGCTCGGTGCTACAACGATGCTGTCCCCGGTATGAATCCCGACCGGATCGATGTTTTCCATATTGCAGACGACGATCGCATGGTCGCTCGAGTCTCTCATGACTTCATACTCGATTTCTTTGTAGCCGGCGATGCTCTTTTCAAGCAGGCATTGATGAACCGGGCTCATTTTTAAGCCGTTTTCAACGATTTCCTTCAGCTCGTCTTCGTTTGAGCAGATGCCTCCGCCTGTTCCGCCAAGCGTGTATGCCGGCCTGACGATGACGGGGAAACCGATGCGCTCGACAAACTCGCGCGCTTCGCCGAGCGAGTGGATGATCTCGCTTTCCGGAACAGGCTCATTCAACTCATTCATCAAGCTTCTGAACAAATCGCGGTCCTCCGCTTTTTGGATCGCCGACAATTTCGTGCCGAGCACTTCGACGCCGCACTCAGCCAAGATGCCGTGCTCTGACAGTTCGACCGCCAAGTTGAGGCCCGTCTGCCCGCCCAATGTCGGCAATATGGCGTCCGGCCGCTCTTTGCGGATGATCCGTGTTAAGAATTCAAGCGTCAGCGGTTCGATATACACGCGGTCGGCCATTTCCGTATCCGTCATGATCGTCGCCGGATTCGAGTTGACGAGAATAACTTCATAGCCTTCTTCTTTTAAAGCGAGGCAGGCCTGTGTGCCTGCATAATCAAATTCCGCCGCCTGCCCGATAATAATCGGCCCCGATCCGATCACCAAAATCTTTTTGATATCTACGCGTTTAGGCATACCGCTTCCCCTTCTTTCTCTGTGGTTTCAATCATGTCTAAAAATTGATCAAATAAATGGTTTGCGTCTTCCGGCCCCGGTGAAGCTTCCGGATGGTATTGAACCGTAAAAGCCGGTTCGTGTTTATGTTTAAGCCCTTCGATTGTGTCGTCGTTTATCGCCACATGGGTCACTTCAAGCGGCGTGTTTTCAACAGACGATACGGTATAGCCGTGGTTTTGAGCCGTAATTGATACTCTGCCGGTTTCAAGCTCTTTAACCGGATGGTTGGAACCGCGGTGTCCGAACTTCATTTTCTCCGTCTTTGCTCCACAGGCGAGGGCAAACAGCTGATGGCCGAGACAGATGCCGAACAGCGGAACCTTGCCGAGAATGTTTTGGATCATCGCAATCGCTTCCGGTACGTCCGTTGGATCTCCGGGTCCGTTTGACAGCATTACGCCGTCAGGCTTCAGCTGCATCACTTCTTCTGCCGTTATATTGTGGGGAACGACGATCACATCGCATTTGCGCTTGTTCAGCTCCCTTAAGATGCCGTGTTTCATTCCGAAATCGACGAGCACGATTCGCTTCCCTCTCCCAGGGCTCGGATATGCCGTTTTTGTTGATACTTGGCTGACCTGATCGGTCGGAAGGTTCGTTTCTTTCAGCTTTTGAACCAAAGCCCCAGCATCTTCTTCAGGGCCGGCAAATACCCCTTTCAGCGTACCTGCCGTTCTGATCATTCTTGTCAGCTTTCTCGTGTCTATCCCTGAGAGTCCCGGGATGTTTTTCATTTTTAAATATTCATCAAGTGTATAAGCAGAGCGCCAGTTTGATGGAAGTTGACATAATTCCTTTACGATAAACCCTTTTACATAAGGGGTGATGGATTCAAAGTCGTCTCTGTTGATCCCGTAGTTCCCGATCAAAGGGTAGGTCAGGGTGACAATTTGTCCGCAGTATGACGGGTCTGAGAGGATTTCCTGATAGCCTGTCATCCCCGTGTTGAAGACGACTTCTCCCATGGTGTTTTCCAGGCTGCCGAATGCTTCCCCTTCAAAAATCGTTCCGTTTTCTAATATAAGACGTCTTTTCATTTTACAAGTCTCCCCTCTTGGTAAACGAGTTTTCCCTTTGCCATTGTCATAGCCGGCCAGCCGAAGCAGCTGATGCCGTCAAACGGCGTGTTTTTCCCTTTAGAAAGAAAGGTGCTTTTATCAATTTTTTCTTCGCGTTCAAGATCAATGAGCGTAATATCCGCGGACCGTCCGGCTTCAAGCTTCCCGTACGGCAGCCCGAACGCCTCGCAAGGTTTGACCGTCATATAATCGTGCAGCTGTTTCAGCGTCCATTTGCCTGTTTTGACAAAGTGCGTGTAAAGGAGCGGAAAAGCCGTCTCCAAGCCGACAATTCCAAAAGGCGCAAGGCTCATTGTCTGTTGTTTTTCTTCTTCTGTATGCGGGGCATGATCCGTTGCGATAAAATCAATTGTTCCGTCTCTAAGCCCCTCAAGGAGCGCTTCCCTGTCTTCCGGACTTCTAAGCGGCGGATTCATTTTATAATTCGTATCAAGGCCGGGAATGTCGCTGTCTGAAAGGAGCAGATGGTGCGGCGTCACTTCCGCCGTCACGCGGATTCCCGCTTTTTTGGCGTCGCGGACGACCCTGACCGATTCCTTCGTGCTGATATGACAGACGTGGTAATGGCAGCCTGCCGCTTCGGCAAGAAGCACATCCCTTGCGATGTGAACCGCTTCGCACACCGAAGGAATCCCGTTTAAACCGTTGGCTTTGGCAAATTCCCCATCGTGTACACTGCCGCCGTAGATCAGTGAATTGTCTTCACAGTGAGCGACGATCGCTTTATTAATCGAAGCCGCTTTTTTCATCGCTTCATACATCATCCCCGCCGTTTGAACGCCGACGCCGTCATCGGTAAACGCGAACGCGCCGGCGTCTTTCAGCCCTTCGAAATCGGTCATTTCCCGACCTGTTTGCCTGATGGTGATTGATGCATACGGCAGCACTCTCACTGATGCCGTTTCGTCAATGCGGTTGACAAGCCACTCCATCTGCTCTTTCGTATCGGGGACAGGCCGGGTATTCGGCATTGCGGCGACAGTTGTAAACCCGCCTCTCGCTGCGGCTTTTGCACCTGTTTCGATCGTTTCTTTCTTCTCGCCGCCCGGCTCTCTGAAGTGAACGTGAAGGTCAACAAGCCCTGGCGAGACGAAAAGTCCATCCGCATCGATGACCGTTTCCCCCGAAGCGGCCTCAAGGCTTCCGATCTCGCTGATTGCATCGCCTTCAACCCTGATATCGCGCTGTACTTTTTCGCCTTTTTCGTCGAGCATGAAGCCGTTTTTAATTAAATAAGACATAAGCCTGATCTCCCCTTTTTTTGTTTTCGCCGTTTAGAAGCGCTCTTTTTAAAACCGCCATTCTGATATATACTCCGTTTTCCATTTGTTTGAAAATCCTCGACCGGCCGGATTCGACCAGTGCACTGTCAATCTCGACGCCTCGGTTGACAGGTGCGGGGTGCATGATGACCGCGTCTTTTTTCAAGAGCTCCGCCCGCTTGAGCGACAATCCGAATGTTTCGAGATAATCGCGTTCTGCCGCCTTTTTCTCATGCCGTTCGTGCTGAATCCGGAGAAGCATCACGACATCCGAATGTGCAACCGCTTCGTCAGGCGACACATATGTCCCGTATGGATTGTCTTCATCCCGCCATTCGTCTGGACCTGAGAAAAGAACCTTTGCTCCGAGTCTTGTCAGCACTTCGGCATTGGACCTTGCCACTCTGCTGTGCTTGATATCTCCGTGTATGGATACCGTCAGTCCGGCAAATCTGCCCCATTCCTCGTGAATCGTCATCAAATCGAGCAAAGACTGAGTGGGATGCTGACCGCAGCCGTCTCCGGCATTGATCACCGGAATGCCGACATGTCCGATGAGTTCATCGTAATAATGATCATGAGAGTGTCTGATCACACATACATCAGCGCCGATGGATTCGAGGGTCTTGACGGTATCGTACAACGATTCTCCTTTTTGTACGCTCGTTGAAACACCGTCCAGGTTCAACACATTCATGCCGAGTTTCTTTTCAGCCACTTCGAAGCTGAAGCGCGTTCTTGTGCTCGGTTCAAAAAACAGGTTGGCAGCGAACTTTCCGGAGAGAACGGAATCGGACTTGCCTTTTTTCAGCTCTCTCGCCTCTTCAATCAGCTCGTGAATATCCTCAAGACTAAGCTCATTCATTGCGGTCAAGTGTTTCATTTTTTCTCCCCCTCAGGCTTAATTTCCCGTAAAAAAACCCCAGGCCATAACGGCTTGGGGTACAGTGAATCAGAGAATGCGCTTTTTTGCACTTCTCTCTCCGCAACCCTTTCAAGCCTCTCTGGACTTCATTTAAAAGGTTTTTAAATATGCTCTTCTATTTCAATTCCGTCCTGATCTCCCTTTGATTCAGGCAGGACAAGGTTTAAAACCACTCCGACGATCGCCGCAAGCGCCATGCTTGACAGCTCAAACCCTGAGATCTTGATAAATGCGCCGCCCACTCCGATGACGAGAATGACGGATGAGATGATCAGGTTTCGCTTGTTTTCCAAGTCAATTTTATTATCGATCAGCATGCGCAGTCCGCTGGATGCGATGATACCGAACAGCAGGAAGGAAACGCCTCCCATGACTGCGGAAGGAACAGAGCTGATCAGGGCCGAAATTTTGCCGATAAATCCGAAGCACAGTGCAATGACAGCCGCTCCGCCGATGACAAATACGCTGAATACTCTTGTGATGGCGAGTACGCCGATGTTTTCTCCGTAAGTCGTTGTCGGGGGTCCGCCGATGCATGATGCAAGCATCGTTGCGACGCTGTCGCCGAAAATCGAGCGGTGAAGCCCGGGCTTCTTAATAAAATCCTGGCCGACGACCTTGCTTAATACCATTTGGTGTCCGATATGTTCTGACATTGTCACGAAAGCGACGGGCACCATGGCGATTCCGATTCCGACAGCCGCCGCGCTCGGCGTATAGTCGACAAACGGAAGCACGAAGTCCGGAACAGCAAACCATTTGGCGTCAAGAACCATCTGGAAGTCGACGATTCCCTGGGTCAGGGCGAACAAGTATCCGCCGATAATTCCGATCAAGACAGGAATCAGGCTGAAAAATCCTCTCAAGAAAATCGCGCAGATTATGGTGAGCGCGAGTGTGAATCCTGCGACGCCAAAATGCTTGGCGCTGTAGACGAGCACTTTTGCTCCCGAATCTTCATACATGGCCATATTGACAGCCGTGCTTGCCAGCCCGAGTCCGATGACGATAATGACCGGACCGACGACAACAGGCGGCAGAAGCCTCATCAGCCAGTCCGTTCCAAGCTGCTGGATGAGAAGGGCGATCAGCCCGTAGGCGATGCCTGCCATAAATGCGCCGATCATGGCCGCGCCAGGGCCTCCGGCGGCTTTTGCCGCGATAATCGGGGCAATAAATGCAAAGGATGAACCTAAGTAAGCCGGGATCTGTCCTTTTGTAATCAAGAGATACGCAAGCGTTCCAAGCCCGCTTGTAATGAGGGCCACGCCCGGGCTTAAGCCTACAAGCTTCGGCACAAGGATCGTCGCTCCGAACATGGCAAACAGATGCTGCAGGCTGAAAGATATCCAATTCAAAGGTTTTGGTACTTCTCTGACACCAAGGTTCACTTTTTTCTGACTCATATTTTTTCCTCCTGATGATCGACTCACTGTCTATGATGTCTTCATATCCTGAAATGATTTATGCCCATTAAAAAAGCCTCTTTGCTTAAATTGCGCAAAGAGGCAGACAAAGACCGCCGCACGGTAAGGCGGCTTTCTTTCGTTCCATCCCTCTTTGCAAACTCACTGGAATGCATTTAAAAAAGGATTATAGGATTATCATTCACTTTTTATAAATCGCCGCAAGGTCGCGTCCGTCAACTTCCTCCAATTGAACCATGACCTTTTCGGTTTTCGACGTCGGGATGTTTTTCCCGATAAAGTCGGCTCTGATCGGCAGCTCTCTGTGGCCGCGGTCGACAAGCACCGCAAGCTGGATGGATGAAGGCCGCCCGACATCGACGAGCGCATCCATGGCCGCTCTGACCGTCCGTCCCGTGTAAAGCACGTCATCGACGAGGATCACCTTTTGATCGGTGATGTCCGCCGGAATGTCCGCTCCTTTGACAAGCGGCTCTTTATTGGACGTTTTTTTGGAGAGATCATCCCGGTAAAGGGTGATGTCCAGCTCTCCTACGGTGACTTTGTTTCCTTCGATTTGCTCAATCCGTTCGGCAAGCCGTTTGGCCAGATAGATGCCTCTCGTTTTGATTCCGACAAGGATACAGTTGTTCATTCCTTTGTTTCGTTCAATCATTTCGTGGGCGATTCTTGTCAGCGCCCTTCTGATCGCCTGTTCGTCAAGCACAACAGCCTTTTCCTGCTCTTGCATGGCCAAACACCTCGCATCTTTTAAAGGATAAAACAAAAACCCCTTCTGCATAAAGGCAGAGAGGGGTCTTTAAACGAATTCATTGATTCGCTTGTCCGGTATCCTTCTCAGCCTCTCTGGACTGTGTTAAAGAATCTGATTTAACTGCATTTATTATTTCAAAAAAGAAAACGTCTGTCAACGTTTATTTCGAATTTTGTCGAGGAGGTTTTTCATGTCGTCAGGCAGAGGCGCCTCAAATTCAACATATTCTCCCGTACGCGGATGGTCAAACCCCAATACGCCCGCATGCAGCACCTGGCCGTTGAAATCGACCGTCTTTTTCGGTCCGTATTTCGGATCTCCCGCGAGAGGAAAGCCGATATATTTCATATGCACGCGAATTTGATGGGTTCTCCCCGTTTCAAGCTGGCATTCAACGACAGTAAAATCGTCGAACCGTTCGATTACTTCAAAATGAGTGACGGCATGCTTTCCGTTTTCCCTTGTAACCGTCATACTCTGCCTGTCTTTTTTATCCCTGCCGATCGGCGCGTCGATCGTCCCGTGGTCATGCGGGATGACGCCGTGGACGAGCGCGGTGTATTTTCTCGTTACTGTTTTGTTGACAAGCTGGTTCACGAGCGACTCATGCGCCATGTCGTTTTTGGCAACCATCAACAGGCCTGAAGTGTCCTTATCAATCCGGTGGACGATCCCCGGTCTCATCACGCCGTTGATGCCTGACAGGTCGTCACAATGCGCCATCAAACCATTGACTAGCGTCCCTGTCAAATGGCCGGGAGCCGGATGAACGACCATTCCCCGCGGCTTGTTGACGACCAGTACGTCCTGGTCCTCATAATAAATATCAAGATCCATCGGTTCAGCCGTGACATCCAGCGGTTCCGGTTCGGGAACCTGGACTGACACCGCATCCCCTTCCTGAACTTTATAATTGGCTTTCACCGCATTTCCGTTAACCAGCACACGGTCTTCTTTAATCCACTGCTGTACTTGAGTCCGCGACCAATCCGCTTCAACTGCGGTCAAGTACTTGTCAATCCGTTCACCTTTATGTTCTTCATGAACGGTCATATCATAATGCTCCATGTTACAGCTCCTTCTTCTTCTTTCCGTCTAACAGCATTTGTATAAATAAGAGCAGGACTCCGATGCATAAAGATGAATCGGCAATGTTGAAAATCGGATAGTGATAATTGACGATCGTCACGTGGATAAAATCGACAACTTCTTGTCTGAACACGCGGTCGATGAAATTGCCGACAGCACCGCCAAGCATCAAACCGAGAGCGATTCCGAGCAGGATTTGTCCTTTTGCATGTTTTTGAATGTAGTATACAATGCCGATGATCACCACCGTCGTAATGATGTAAAAAAACCACATCTGCCCGGCCAAAATGCCCCATGCCGCACCTGTATTCCTGTGCGACGTAATCTGAAAGAAGCCATCGATGACGGGGATGCTTTCACCGTACTCCATTTTGCTGACGACCAGCCATTTTGTAAATTGATCGATACCGATAATGAGCAGCGCAATTATGTAATAAGGCACAAACCGTTCCTCCAGTTTCTGTTTCTCTTCATTTAAGCATTTTAACAAGAAAAAGAAAAGGAGTAAAGGAATATTCATTGACATCCTGCAAGAGGGCAAATGCCCTCCCCTCTTGCAGAATGTTATGAGTAGAGCGCCCGGTTGAACGTTTCATCCGTCTCAGCCCAAATAGGAAGCGTCTTTTTTTCAAATTGGGCATGATATAAAAAATCGTTCGCAGTGCGCGCCGTCGGCAGAATAGCCATCTTTGCCAGCGGAATAGCCTGATTTGTTTCTTCGCAAATGCCGTATGTTCCGTTTTCGATTTTTGAAAGGGCCAAAAGCACGTCCTGAAGCTCTTCTTTTACATGATACATAAGTGTTGCCTGCTGATACGAACTGATGCCCTGAGAATCCTGCTGAAAAAAGGAGTATTCAAAAAGCCTTGCTTCCAACTCTTCCTTCATTTGAAGAAGTTCGGTATGAATTGCCGCCAGCTGCTCGTTCACGCCTACATCAACTCCTGCTCTTATCGTTTGTGACCTTAGTGTTACCGACAATGCCGGTATCCAAGCCCAAAAGATTTTTCCTGACGTACAAAACGATGTCAGCAATGGCATCCTTACTGCGGACTTTCACAGGATGTGGCGGCGGCGTTCAAGCAGGTTAGCTGCCGATCCTTTTTATTTACTTAGCAGGCATGACAGCAAATGATAAGGTTTGGCGGCATGCTAAAAGCGGTTCGGAAAAACTCCGAACCGCTTCATGGTTAATTTTGATAATACGTCTTCACAATTCCAGCACAGCGAGGGCAGAGTTCCGGATGATCGGGATCCTCGCCGATTTCTTTGGAAACCATGCGGCACCGCTCGCAAGTCTCGCCTTCTGCCTGAGCAACGACGATTTTTCCTGTTTCAAACGACTGCGCATCCTCAGGCGCATCGGCTTCCGTTCCGCCGATGGCAAGCTCCGACACGATGAACAGCTGTTTGACGTCTTCCTTGATTGAAGAAAGCAGCGCTTTAGCTTCTTCATTCGGATACAGCGTCAAGCTGGCAACCGAAGATTTTCCGATGATCTTTTCATTCCGTGCTGTTTCAAGCGCTTTAAGAACATCGTCGCGCAGCTTCATGAAGCTGTCGAACTTCTCTTCCGTCTCTTTTGCATTCGGAATGTCTCTTGTTTCCGGCATATCTGTAAGCTGCACGCTTTTTTCCGATACGAATGTGAAGTGGCTCCACATTTCGTCCGCAGTATGCGGCAGAATCGGCGCGATCAGCTTGACAAGCGCAAGCAGCGTTTCGTAAAAAACGGTCTGCATGCTGCGGCGGTCTTTATGATCGGCGTGTTCAATATAAACGACGTCTTTAGCAAAGTCCATATAGAATGAGCTGAGCTCGATCGCACAGAAGTTGTGGACAGCATGGTAAATGACCGCAAAATCGTATTCTTCATACGCTTTTTTGACTTTTTCAATGAGGCTGTTCAGTTTGATCAAAATGTACTGATCGACTTCTCTCAGATCTTCCACAGCGATTGCATCTTTCGCCGGGTCAAAATCAGCAATGTTTCCGTGAAGGAAGCGGAACGTGTTGCGGATCTTCCGGTACACTTCTGCGACTTGCTTTAAGATCGCGTCAGACACGCGGACATCTGCCTGATAGTCGACAGACGCAACCCACAGCCTTAAAATATCTGCCCCGAACTGGTTCATGATTTTTGCAGGAACAACGACATTGCCGAGTGATTTACTCATTTTGCGGCCTTCTCCGTCAAGAGCAAAACCGTGCGAAAGCACGCCTTTATAAGGTGCTTTGCCTGTTACGGCAACCGCTGTCGAAATCGATGAGTTAAACCAGCCGCGGTATTGGTCAGATCCTTCCAGATACAAGTCGGCAGGTCTTACAAGATCTTCGCGCTCTTCCAGTACGGCCTGATGAGACGAACCTGAATCAAACCAGACGTCCATGATGTCCTGCTCTTTTGTAAACTTGCCGTTCGGGCTTCCAGGGTGAGTAAAGCCTTCCGGAAGCAGTTCATTCGCTTCTTTTTCAAACCAAATGTTCGAACCGTGCTCCCTGAATAGTTCAGAAACGTGGTTGATCGTTTCGTCCGTGATGATCGGCTCCCCGTTTTCCGCATAAAATACCGGAATCGGCACGCCCCATGCGCGCTGTCTTGAAATACACCAGTCGCCGCGGTCGCGGATCATATTGTAGAGGCGTGTCTCGCCCCATTCAGGCACCCATTTAGTTTTTTTAACCGCTTCAAGAAGCTCGTCTCTAAAGTCTTTGATGGAAGCGAACCATTGGGCGGTTGCACGGAAAATAGTCGGTTTTTTCGTTCTCCAGTCGTGCGGATAGGAGTGAGTGATGAAATCAAGCTTCAGCAAAGCGCCTTTTTCTTCGAGCTGTTCTGTAATCGGCTTGTTGGCCTGATCGTAAAACAGTCCTTCAAAACCAGGGGCTTCGCTCGTCATATGTCCTTTTTCATCAACCGGACAAAGCACGTCAAGCCCGTATTTTTGACCGATGATAAAGTCGTCTTCCCCGTGTCCTGGAGCGGTATGAACGCAGCCTGTACCGGCATCTGTTGTTACGTGTTCGCCGAGCATCACAAGCGAATCTCTGCCGTATAGAGGATGAACTGCGACGATATGTTCCAAATCTTTACCTTTAACAGTCTGAACGACTTCATGATCTTCAAAGCCGATCGCTTTTGCCACGCTTTCAATCAATGCGCTTGCCATCACGTAGCGCGCGCCGCCGGTAGCAACGACGCTGTACTCCAGTTCAGGATGTACGGCGATGCCGAGGTTGGCCGGGATTGTCCACGGCGTTGTCGTCCAGATGACAATCTTTTCGCCGTTTGTTAATACGCCTTTTCCATCCTTTACATCAAATGCAACATAGATAGACGGAGAGCGTTTATCATGGTACTCGATTTCCGCTTCAGCCAGAGCAGACTCACTTGAAGGAGACCAGTAAACCGGCTTCTTCCCTTTGTAAATATAGCCTTTTTTCGCCATTTCGCCGAATACTTTAATTTGCTGCGCTTCAAACTCAGGCTTAAGCGTCACGTATGGATTTTCCCAATCTCCTCTGACACCGAGCCGCTTAAATTGCGCTTTTTGGCCTTCGATTTGCTGCCATGCATATTCTTCGCAAAGTTTGCGGAATTCGGCAACTGTCATTTCTTTGCGCTTCACTTTTTTGTTCTTCGTGAGCGCTGTTTCAATCGGCAGGCCGTGTGTGTCCCAGCCCGGAACGTACGGCGCATGATAGCCGCTCATCGATCTCGAACGGACGATGAAATCCTTCAGTACTTTGTTAAGCGCATGCCCCATATGAATATCGCCGTTCGCATACGGCGGTCCGTCATGAAGCACGAACATCGGCCGGCCTTCGGTACGTTTCTGAACGAGGCTGTAAATGTCCATATCCTCCCATTTCCCCTGGATTTCAGGTTCGCGGTTCGGCAGGTTTCCTCTCATCGGAAAATCTGTTTTCGGCATTAAGAGCGTGTCTTTATAATCCATTACCATTCCTCCAAAACATCTTTTCTAAAACAAAAAAAGCCTTTTCATCCCATAAGGGACGAGAAGGCTTTGATCTCGCGGTACCACCCTTTTAGACAAGCCGATTCGGCTTATCCGCTCAAACATCGTAACGTGATGGGACGTCCTTTCCTACTGGACGGTTCAGAAAGGAAACTTGAGGGCTGATACACAACGATTCCAACAATCCCGGGCTTACACCGCCCCCGGGTCGCTTTCATTGTTTTCAGGAATCAATGTCTGTCCCTCTCAAACGTTTTTCACTCAATTTATGAACGTATTATATGCGAACAGATGACGGTATGTCAAGATTGCAAACGAAAATCTATTCCTTTTCATCCATTACTGCGTCTACTTCGTATTCAAGCAAATGATCCCAGTCATCGTTTTTCAACAGGTCAAGCTGCGCTTCGATCAGCATTTGGAAACGGGTTCTGAACACTTTTGACTGCTTTTTCAGCTCTTCGATTTCCATAGCGATCTTTCTCGATTTTGAAAGAGACTCATTAATGATCCGATCTGCGTTTTTCTCAGCTTCACGGATGATGAGCTTCGCTTCTTTCTCGGAATTGCGCTTTACGTCTTCTGCCGCTTCCTGTGCGACAAGGATCGATTTATTCAACGTCTCTTCGATCGTCGAAAAATGGCCGAGACGCTCGTCAAGCTCGTTCACCTTTGTTTCAAGCTCATTTTTTTTGCGCAGAATGATCTCATAATCCTTCCTCACCTGGGCCAGGAATTCGTTCACTTCATCTTCATCATAGCCGCGGAACGCTTTCGTAAATGTTTTATTATGAATGTCATTTGGCGTCAAAGGCATGCTGCCCACCTCCATTTTTTTCTTTATGTACACTTGTCCTAGTCAACATTATAAAGCAAAATTCGACCGGGCGGAGAAAAAACTGTTAAAACGCGTCATTTTTGTTTTTCAAACGTCAATCTCCATTTGCCCTTCTTCGTTTTGCCGTCAATGTTTTTCATTCTGAAGCGGCCAAATCCCCGGATCGAAACCATATCCCCTTCAGCCAGTGCATATGAAGGGTCTTCGATGACTTTCCAGTTCACTTTCACGAGGCCGTTTTTCACAAGAACCTGTGCTTTCTGCCGGGATTGCCTGCTCATTGCCGAGCAAATCGCATCAAGCCTCAAAGATGAAACCGTATCATCCCTTATTTCGACATCCTGCTCCGGTACTTTAAGCTTTGAAAGCGGAATTTTTTCAAGGGAAACTTTCACCTTGCCGATTTGTGTCAGCTGGGTGAAAACAAAATCAGCGACTTCTTCCGAACAGATAAACTGCCATGTTCCGTCCGAAAAGATCAGATCGCCGAACTTTTGGCGCTTCAATCCGATGCCCATCAATGAGCCGAGAAGCTCGCGATGCTCGATGGAGGCAAATTTTTGCGGGTAGATGACTTCCCAGGCTTGAAGCTGAAAATCTTCGGCAGACGGCTCGGCATATTCGGGGAACAGCACAGCCCGCTTTCGTTCAGCCTCAGGGAACCCCCCGAAAAATTCAAGCCTCACTTCGTCCGACTGACCGATGACAGACTGCAGGATCACCTGTTCCCGCGGATCCAAAAAATCGGTCAGCTTCATCCGGTACTGTTCCGCTACGATTCTTTTCCACTCAAGAGCCTGGTCGATAAACGGCTCTTCGTCTTTTCTGAAATGCTGGTAAATATCGCTCATTGTCTTTCCTTTCTATGTAAAGAGGCCTGGCTACAGCCAAGCCCGATACTCGGCCCGCAAAGATTGAAGGCACACTCATGAAAAGCGGCGCCGCTGCCGCCGGCAAGTCCTTACGGGAAATCGGCATGATCTCAATTAAAAAGCGCCGAGCATTCTGAAAACCGCAAGAAGCCCTGCATCTGCGAATTTCAGGACGAAAATCGCCACAATCGGAGAAATATCAATCATCCCGAGCGGAGGAATGATCCTTCTGAACGGTTCGAGATAAGGCTCGCAAAGTGAAGCAAGCACCCGGCCGAATGAAGATTCCCTTGCATTAGGCACCCAAGACATAAAAATGTAAATAATGAGCGCAAAAGAATAGACGGTTAAAAGCGTGCTTAAAATTTGATAAAGTAGGATCATCTGCGATTTACCACCTCTGATGTTCTTCTTCTATGAGCTCGGAAATCGTGCCGGAAACATCGACGTTCTCAGGCGTGCATAAAAAGATGTCCGCTCCGATCCGCTGAATATCGCCGCCGAGAGCATATACAGTTCCGCTCAAGAAATCAACGATTCTTTTCGCCTGATCGTGCTGGATGCGCTGCAGGTTCACGACGACGGCGCGTCGGTTTTTGATATGGTCTGCGATTTCCTGGGCTTCCGCGTACACCCGAGGCTCACTTAACACTACTTTAGAAGATTTCTGAACGCTTTGCAAACTTACGACATTCTGCTTCCCAGCCGCTTTAGACTGGTAGGCGGTTCTGTCTTTTGATTCATGCTCTTCAGGGATTTCCTCCCTGTCTGTTTCAATATACTCGTATTCGTATTCCTCATCATCCAAGGAAAAAAAGTTTTTAAATTTGTTTTTCAAACTCATGATTGTCCACCTCCAGTTTCATTTCCGACTAAGGAAGATCCGATTCTGACGAATGTCGCGCCTTCCTCGACTGCGATCGCATAGTCGTTAGACATACCCATCGAAAGCTCGCTGCACGGAGCGTTCCATTGATCAAGGCCGCGCACCTCGTCGCGCAGCTCTCTCAGCAAGCGAAAACAGCTTCTGATTGCCTTCTCATCATCCGTAAAAGGAGCCATCGTCATTAATCCCGCGATCCGAATGTTTTCGTATCCAGACAGTTTTTTTACAAAAGGAAGAACTTCTTCTTTTGCCATGCCGTGTTTTGAAGGTTCAAGGGATGTGTTGACCTGGACAAAACAGTCAATCGGTTTTTTTGCCCTCTTTTGAATTTCATCGGCCAGTGAAAGCCTGTCTAAAGAATGGATATATGAGACATGATCGATGATTGCTTTTACCTTTCTCGTCTGCAGGGTTCCGATAAAATGCCATACCGGTTCGCTGTCTTTCAGAACGTCGAGCTTGTGAAGCAGCCCGGTATCACGGTTTTCACCCAAATGCCTGATTCCTGCATCCAGCGCTGCCTGCGCCCGTTCCGGGGAAACATATTTCGTGACAGCGATGACGGATATTTCGTCGGGCGTTCTGCCCGCTTTGATACACGCTTCGTTGATCCTGTCATTTATATGTCGTAAATTGCTTTTTACATCCACCTGTAAGCTATACCTCCTTTAATCCGATGAAGGACATCATCCGTCCGGTTTTTCCCCGGTCTCTCCGATGGGAGAAAAACAGTGAACGCTCGCAGCTCGTACAAAGGGAACTCACTTCGATCTGGCCGTTTGGAATTTCGGCGTGTACAAGCAGCTGCCTGTTCACTTCTTTTAATTCGAGACGGTACTCCCCTTCTTTTATCGTCAAAAAGGCTTTGTCTTCTTGCTGAAGAGGAAGATTTCTGATTTTGTCTATTACATGATCGTCGACAGTGTAGCAGCACGAACCGATCGCAGGCCCGATCACGGCACGGATGTCTGCGGGATTCGACCCTTCCCGCCTGATCCACGTGTCAACCATGCTGGCGGCGATCCCAAGTGCGGTGCCTTTCCAGCCCGCGTGAGCGATGCCGACCAGCGAGCGGACCGGATCGTAAAAATAAACGGGAACGCAGTCGGCAAAGCAAAGCGCCAAAAACAGGTTTGGCCTGTCTGTATAAAGTCCGTCCGTAGCCTTCAGCGCCGTATCGTATCGGAAAGCGCCGCTGGCGCGATCGCCATCCGTCACTTTATGAATCCGGTCTTCATGCGTCTGATCAGCAAATACCCAGTCGTGCAGATCTGTTTTTAGGATGTCGGCAACCTTTTTTCTGTTATTGATGACATGCTGTTCATGATCCTGAACGTGCAGCCCTGTATTCAATGAGTGAAAAGGCGGTTCGCTTTCTCCGCCGTTTTTTGTCGTAAATCCGGCTGTGACGGCTCCGCCGGTTTCCGCCGTCTGATTCCATTCCTCAATCAAAAGCATTGACGGAGCATCAAGACGAAAGGGGTTATATGTATTCATGGTGATCAGCCTTTCGACAAACATCGTAGTCTTTCATCATATCGCTCCTATTTTAACACATCTTGATGCATTCGTTTAGTTTCGTTTCAAAAAACTAAACGAAATGTATTGTTTGCAACATTTATCCCTGCTTTTGCAGACGTTCTCATCGTTCACAACATTTTGAAAAAAGCAGGCGGATAAAGGTCCGCCGATTGATCAGGCAGCATCTGATTGTGCTAGATCAGCTTAAACGCACAAGAATCACATCTTCTCCAATTTTAACAATATTTCGCCACGGAATGACGATTTCCTCTTCTTTTCCGAAAAATCCGAAAACTTTCCCCGTTCCTCCGATGACGATCGCCTGTATTTTGCCTGTCGTTACATTTATATCGATATCGCCGATGCTGCCGAGCTTTTTTCCGTTTGATACGTTAACGACATCTTTTATCTGGAAATCAGAAATATTCATCATGTCCACCGCACGCCTCCTCTGATCAAATGTCCTTTTAAGATTATATGAAAGGCAGTCCTTTATTTAGACTGCCTTTTCAGTGGTTTATTTCGTTTTTTTCCTGCCGGCTAAAATATCGAGATGGACGGTCATAACAGCGGATTCCTTCTTTAGAAAGGCATTGATCCGCTCCTTTTGCGCGCGCCATGATAAAGGCGTCATCTTGATGAGCGGCGGGAGCTGGATTCGGTCTAAACGTTTGCTGTAGGCGATCTCCGTTCTGTCGATCAGATCAAAATGAGACGCGAAGCGCTCAGCCGTATCCTCGCTCGTATAGGCTTGTTTGTCCGAGCCGTCGTACAAAAATCTCCTCAGTTCTTTCAGATGGCCGCTTCTCGGAATCACTTTCAAAACGATGCCGTCATCCGATAACAGCCGCTCGAATTCCGCGTAATTAGAAGGCGACAATATATTGAGGATCGCGTCGAATGAACGATTCCGAAACGGTGCGGCAGCCAGATCGGCGACACACCAGATCGCCTCTCTTTCTTGCTTAGCCGCCGATACAATCCCGGCTTTCGCCAAATCCAGCCCGACTCCAAGGACAGGCGTTCCGAAACGCGCTTCTAGCGTTTCAGCGATTCGCGTCAAATGCGAACCTTCCCCGCAGCCGGCATCGAGGATCCTGACAAAATTGCAAAACGGCAGGCCGGCTTGTTTAAGACGGTCTGTCAACGCGCCTCTCATCGGTTCAAAAAAGCCGGCGGCTGCTAACATTCTTCTGGCTTCAAATAAATCTTAACGGAAGGAGAATGCGTCGCGACATTGACATACCCTCCTTTTGCGATATCAAACGTATGTCTGTTTGAACATATAAGGCTTTTTAACTCGCTGATCGCCATGTTCGCGGCGCATAGCGGGCACTGAAACATCGTTTCATGCTCCTTCATAAGCGCTGCTCTTTTTAATTTTTTATTCATCATTGTTACACCTCATTCATTCGTATTTAGATCAATGAAAAAGGCATAGACAAATAAACCCGCTCCTTCGGCATTTTTAAAGCCATAGGTGTGGATGGGCTAAGCGTTTGTCTATACCTTTCATTATCTGTAGCGAATGAATTGAATGATCATAATGATGAACTCCCCTAAAACATGACGTTCTTTATTATCTTACCAGCTTCTTTAAGATGATGAAAGCTGAAAAAGAGCCTCCATAATAGAAGGAGGCTCCCAAACACATCCGAAGCTTTAAACATTGAGGTTTGCAGTTTTTTTCTTGGACAAGTACGGCCGATCTTCCGTCCATACCGCCTGGACGGGCATATCGAAAAATTCGGACAGAACCTCGCCGGACATCATCTCTCTTGTCTTTCCCAACGCAAACACTTCCCCTTTTTTTAACAGCAGGGTTTGGCTGAAAGCGGGGAGAATTTCTTCTGCATGGTGAGTAACGTAAAGCATGGACGGCGCACTGTCTTTCTTGGCAATTTGTTCAACCGTCTCCAGCACCTGCTCCCTCGCGATAAAATCTAGACCGGTGACAGGTTCGTCGAGAATCAGCAGCTCAGGATCGGCCATCAAGGCCCTTGCGATCAGCACCTTTTGCTTTTCTCCCTGGGAGAGCGTTTCATATCTCCTGTCCGCATAGCGGATGGAGCCGAATTCCTCCAAGAGGGCGACCGCTTTCTCTCTGACAGACTGTGAAGGCGATTCATAAAGGCCGATCGAAGCGAAGACGCCGCTTAAAACAATTTCAAATGCACTGTCTTCAGGATAAAGCTTCTGCTGCAGGGCGGCTGAAACAAGGCCGATTTTTCGCCGAAGCTTCTCGCCAAGCTCCGTTTTTCCGAATTCGCGCCCTAACACGGTGACTTTTCCTGTTGTCGGAAAATAATAAGCGCACAGCATATTGAGCAGTGCGGTTTTGCCGGCTCCGTTCAATCCGTATAACGCCCAGTGCTCCCCCTTTTCCACCGTCCAATCAATATCCTTTAATATCCACTCTCCGTTTCGTTTTAGTGAAGCATGCTCAAGCTGCAGAACCACTTAAAATCCCCCTTTTTTTATGTAAATATTCTGATAAATTAAAATATAATTCTTTTATTATAGCTTATATATTTAATAAAGTGAATGAGAGATTTTCCATTTTTAGCATGTGAAAAGCCGCAGATTGTCTGCGGCTTAGTGAATGTTCTTATTCATTTGTTTAATGGCGGCTTTTTCCAGCCTTGAGACCTGGGCTTGGGAGATTCCGATCTCATCAGCGACTTCCATTTGCGTCTTGCCTTGGAAGAAGCGTTTTCTGAGGATCATTTTTTCCCGTTCATTCAGCCGTCTCATGCCTTCTTTTAAGGCGAGCTCTTCGATCCATTGCGAATCCTTGTTGCGCTCATCGCTGATTTGATCCATGACATAAATCGGATCTCCTCCGTCATTGTAAATCGGCTCAAACAAAGATACAGGATCTTGAATGGCGTCAAGCGCAAAAACGATTTCTTCATGGGACACTTCAAGCTCTTTAGCGATCTCCTGAGCAGTCGGCTCCCTGCTTGTCTCACTGATCAGCCGTTCTCTCACTTGCAGCGCCTTGTACGCGATATCCCTGAGTGACCGTGAGACGCGGATCGGGTTGTTATCGCGCAAATATCTGCGGATTTCTCCGATGATCATTGGTACAGCATATGTTGAAAACTTAACATTGTGGCTCAGGTCAAAATTATCAATTGATTTCATTAGTCCGATGCAGCCGACTTGGAATAAGTCATCAACATATTCTCCTCTGTTGTTAAACCTTTGAATGACGCTTAAGACAAGGCGCAAATTGCCGTTAACAAGCTTTTCTCTCGCTGTTGTGTCTCCTTCATCCTGCATTTGCTTGAATAACTTTCTCATCTCTTCGTTCTTCAGTACGGGCAGTTTTGATGTATCAACCCCGCAGATTTCAACTTTATTCCTCGACACTTTTTTCCCTCCCTACAGGAGCTGCTGTACAAAGTTCAGTATCTCCTCGGGTGGGAAAAATATGCATCGTTAATTTCCAAAAATAAGAAGATCGAGCCGAAAACCCTTGACTGTCAATGCTTCAAATTTCATAAAAAAATTAAACCATCTTGTTGAATTCTTTTCGGAGCCTTTTAATAATTCTTTTTTCAAG
Organism: Bacillus sp. FSL R7-0646; assembly: GCF_037969865.1. Taxonomy (NCBI): domain Bacteria; kingdom Bacillati; phylum Bacillota; class Bacilli; order Caryophanales; family Bacillaceae; genus Bacillus; species Bacillus sp. FSL R7-0646. Next base: position 1,684,712 of record NZ_CP150217.1, on the reverse strand, counting down.
TCGGGAAATATATGACTGGGAGATCCCGAGCATATCGGCAACGTCTTTTTGTGTTTTTTCTTCCCCTCCGACAAGCCCGAAACGGAGCTCCATGATCTGTTTTTCTCTGTCATTGAGCTGTTCAAGCGCTTTTTTCAGCAGCTTCTTGTCAACGTTTGCTTCGATGTCTTTTGTAATAATGTCGTTTTCTGTTCCGAGCACATCTGAGAGAAGCAGCTCATTTCCGTCCCAATCGATGTTCAGCGGTTCGTCGAATGATACCTCTGAACGGATTTTATTGTTTCTTCTTAAATACATCAAAATTTCATTTTCAATGCATCTGGAAGCATATGTAGCCAGTTTGATTTTTTTCTCGGGATTAAACGTATTCACCGCTTTGATGAGCCCGATCGTGCCGATGGAGATTAAATCCTCGATATTGATTCCTGTATTTTCAAATTTTCTCGCGATGTACACGACCAGTCTGAGATTTCGTTCAATCAAAATCGCTCGTGCCGCCTGATCACCGTCAGGCAGCTTATGGAGAAGCACCTGCTCTTCATCTTTTGACAATGGCGGGGGAAGCGCCTCGCTTCCGCCGATATAATAAATTTCGTCGCTTTTCAGCCCCAGTTTCATTAAAAGTTTGTACCATAGATAGGTTAACCTTAATTTTAGTTTTTTCATCTTCCTCCCCCTTCTAAATAAACGTCTTCAGGAGTATGATAATGTAACAGACTTCAAGTTTAAGAAACGTGTTTGACCGGGTTTCCGGCCAGCATTTTCGGATGGACGATGGCGTCAAATTCGCCGTCAGCGGAAAGCGGTGATGTGCTGATGCCAATCAGGCATTTCGGCGCTTCAATCACTTCTCTTTCCGTACAAACGAGCACATGATCCGGCTTTAAGCAGAGCAGAAACTGATGCTGATGGCCGACCCCGCGGTACGGAATCAGGCGGATCCGCCCGATATACGGCAGTGCTTCATCCAGTTTCCCGACGGCATCAAGCGGGCTCATTTCCTTGATGGTCACACTTGCCTCTTCTCCCAATACAACTTTCAATTTTTCAATATTGACGATCATGACGGGCGTTTTTGTGATTGGATCGTAGAGCTGGTTTCCGGAGTCAATCAATCCGGTGAAATGAAGCGTATGTTCACCAATGCAGGCCTCTAGGCGGACGCGTTCTTCGTATTGAATTTTCTTCGCTTCAGCATCTTCAAAACGCTTTTTTGAAAACAGCCATACAGCCGCAAAACCCACACAGACAAACAGCCAGCTGACGGGGTCTCCAAAACCGGACCAATTCGTCATAAAGACGCCGTTTTCCATGATCGAATCCGTTTCAAGCAAAGAATGCGCTCCGATAATCCCTCCTCCCATTAAAAAAGTGGCAAAATAAAAAGAAAACAAATTCTGCAAAAAAAACCGGAACCGCTTAAAACCAAATGCCACAAGAACGATCACAACCGAAAACGACAGTTTGCCGGCAGGATGAAGGACGTACGGTGAAAAAGGTGTAAACATAAACAGAACGATGCTTGACGCGACAAATGCCCCTAGGATCAGCCTCCGCTTTTTAACCCTTCGCTTTAAAATAAATGCGGTCATCATTAAAAGCAGCAAGTCAAAACAAAAGTTTAACAGCCATATCGCATCTAAATAGATTTCCACATCCTTCCCCTTTCTGCGGCTCGGTGACCTTAGTGTTTGTTTTCCTAAGTATAAATCAAGCCCAAAGGTAAAGTCTGTCAATTAATGTTGCGTAAATCGTACATTTTTTGAAGTTTTCGTACTGAATTTGTCGATCGTAAAACGAAAAAAACGCTGCCATTAAAGACAGCGTCTTTTCACCTTTATTTCAGCTTTTCATTGATATACAGCTTGCCTTTTGCCGTTTGTCTCGTTTCATTGCCGTAATCATCTCTGACGATGACCTCGATTTCCGCTCCTTTTGCTTTTGCAGTTGAAGTAGCGGTCCAATATCCTTCATATTTTCCTTTTGAGACTTCTCTGATCGGCAGCTCCGTTACGTTTTGGGCAGCGGTTTTGAAATTGGTCAGCGGCATTCTGATCACAAAGACAGCATCCAAATCAGCGGCGCTTTCAAACTCGATTTTCACGGTTTCTCCCGTTTTGAGCTCGAGATCTTCGGCCGGTTTCAAGCCGGTGATTTGCGGCGCTTCAAAGTTGACATCTACCGTGACCTTTTTGGTCGTTTTGTTGCCTGCCGCATCCGATGCCGTTACTTTGATTTCATTTTTGCCGTTGTCAAGCATAATCCTTGCAGAATATTCGCCATTGTCAACAGCTGCTTTTTTGCCGTTTACATGAACAGATTCTAAGTGATCGTCTGATACTGTTCCTTTCACGGTGACGGTCTCTTTATTGAGTTTTGAGCCGCTTTCCGGCGTGTCGATTGTAAGCTTCGGCTTTTTCTGGTCAAGGACGATCCGGACCGGTTCTGAAGCATCAGTCGTTCCGGAAGCCGATGACGATTTCGCGGTGATGACATTTTCCCCTTTATTCAACGGTATTTCTTTTGAGAAAGTGCCGTCTGCCGCCGTTTCCGCTGTTCCGGCTTCTTCATCCCCGTTAAAGAGATGAACGGTCGTATTCGGCGAGGATGTCCCTTCAATGACAGCGTTCTTTTGGTTGGTGATGAATCCGTCTTTAGGAGACGTAATCACAGGCACCGACAATTCATAGTCGACCAAAGCGCGGATCATAAAGTTGCCTTGGTCTGATGGCGCTTTTGACCATGAGCCGTCCGTATACTGCCAGTTGCGGCCGGAATATTCTCCGTCTTCGTCTGTAGCAAGTCCAGGTGAGTTGGCCAGATCCTCTGTCTGGACGTATACGAGGTAAAAGTCTTTTCCGACGATGATGCCTTCGTCACCTAAATCAACGGTCGTCCATTCGCCTGTGCGGAGCGCTTCAGCCTTGAACGGGCCGGCGATTTTTTTGCCCGGAGAGCCTTTTTCACCCGAAGCATCATAGACCTCTACTGCAAAATCAGTGCCGCCCGGATCAGGGAATTCTGTATCCCAGAATTTAAACAAACCGCCTTTCAGCATGGCTTTTTCCTGCCCGTTTTCAAGCGTCATTTTAACGGCCAGCCCGTTGCCGGATTCATAGAAAGCCCAGGCGTTTTCCCCGGTTCCGTCATCATAGCCTATTTCCCCCGGATAGCCGATGAAAGGATCGAGATCGATATCTTTCGAGACATCGCCTTTTAAATCAACGGAAAACTCGCTGCTGTAATATCCGTTTGCAGAGACCTTTACCGTATACGAGCCTTCATAGGCCGTTAATGAATAGCTTCCGTCATCATCCGTCTGGACTGGTTTTACAGCTGCATCTTCAACGATATACAACTTTGCATGCCGGACGGGTTCGCCCGTTTTTTTATTTTTTATCGTTCCGGTGAGCGTCCCTTTTTTTAGTTCTTTTAAAACAAAGTCTGCCGTTGTTGTCTTGTCGGACTCGATTTTTACGGTTTGGGCGTTTGATTCATATCCGTACGCTTCCGCTTTCAGCGTATAGGTTCCAGGTGCATGAGCCAAGCTGTATGCGCCTGTTGCCTGGTTGGAATATGTCGATTTGCCCGTTTCCAGCACGCTGACCTGAGCGCGCACCGGAAGAACCGCAGGAGCTGCTTTTTTCGTTTCGGTTTTTTCCTGAAGGGCTTCTGCCGGTTTTGCTTTTTTCGGATCAATCATTCGTTTCTTTGTTTTCTTATCCTTCATTTTGGCCGGCTGTTTTTCAACGCCCAATCGTTTTTTCGTACCGGCGCTCTTCACTTCCTTGACAAGCGCTACATCATCGATGTACAGCCCGTCACCTTCAATGCTGTCGTCAGATTGAAGGTTGAACATGACCTTAATCGTCTGTCCCCCGTATTCCGACAAATCGATCTGTCCGTCTTTCCATTCTGATGTCTTGCCGCTGTACTCGGCAGCCGGGATCCATTCACCTTTTCCTTCAGGCTGTACGTAAACGAAGCCGTAATCAAAGTCCTCTTCAATATCGTGCCAATATTTGTATGTGAGATAAAGCTTTTGATTTTTTGGAACGCTGACAGGAGGCATGAGAAGATTCATATTAGCCGAACTTTCATACGGCCCTGTCAGATTTGTTGCGAATACGTTTTTTCCCGATGCTGCGGCGTTCGGGCCTGACTGAGGAATTCCGCGCTCCCATGAATTCTTCACGCCTGATGTGAGCCAGCCGCTGGCGGAATTCTCGAAATCTTGTTTATACCCTGTTGTCACAGCCGGGAAATCGGGACTTCGTACACTTTGGATTCCGTTTTGTTGCCTCCGAAATCGGTGACAATCCACTTGTAGGAAAGGGTTTTCCCTTCAGAAACAGTTACAGCCGCCTCGTACGTTCCTTTTTTATAGTCGCCGGAAGTTTGTTTGGCAGCGATCGTCTCCCAATCGGCGTCATCTGTTTTATAGCTCAATTTGACCGATATGATGCTGACATCGTCTTCTACATCAGCTTTAAGAGGCGTTTTCGAGCCTGAGTAAATTTCGGTGATCTCTTGATGGTTTAAGGCCAGCGGACTTTTGTCTTCGCCTTCTTTTCCGACTTGTCCTTCCGCTCTGCCCAACCCGCCTGTCACAGCGGACACTGCGTCAAACACGTTCACGAGTCCGTGGCCGTATCCGTTGTTCGGCGATTCGGTAAATTTGCTGTCTGTGAGCGGTGTTGCAGTTTCCATCAAAATCTTTTCGGTCTCATCAACAGTGATCGACGAATCGGCTTGCTTGATAAGAGCGGCGGCGGCTGCGACATGCGGGCCAGCCATTGAAGTGCCGTCCCAGCCGTCTTGATAGCCGCTTCCAGGCACAGATGAGCGAATGTTGACACCAGGCGCCGATATTTCAGGCTTAGTCTCATCATACGGGGAAGGACCTTGAAGTGAAAAATCGGCTAAGCGATTATCGATGTCTGTCGCTCCGGTTGCGAACGCTTCAGGGTAGTTTGCCGGATTGGCAATCGAAGCAGGTCCTCCCGGATTGGCGAAATCGACGTTCCCCGCAGAGAACTCAGGAAAGATGCCGGCAGCTCGCCACGCTTTTACGATATCCCTGTAAAACTCATCAATCCCGGCTCCCCCTGACCATGAGTTATTGACGACATCCGGCGCCATTTCAGGGTGCGGGTTGCCGTCTTTATCTTTTGGCGCCAAAATCCATTCACCTGCTGCAATAAGGTCTTCGTCCGTTCCGCCGTCATCTGAAAAAGCTTTCACAGCAATCCACTTCGCACCCGGCGCCACGCCGATTTGGTTTTGGCCGTCAGGCTCTGAGCCGACCATCGTCCCGGTTACATGCGTGCCGTGCTCCAGATCGTCAAATGGTTCAGAAGCGCCTGAAACCGCATCATACCAACTGAATTCGTGGTTAGGCTGATCGGGATGCTTCGGGTCATATCCGCGGTATTTTTCTTTCAAGGCCGGATGATCCCACTGCACGCCCGTATCAATCGACGCGACAACCGTGCCCGATCCGTCATATCCCAATTTCCAGGCTTTTGGTGCGTCGACTCGATTGATATTCCATTCGATTTCTTTTTCATCCTTGGCTGCTGATTTTTTCACAGACTGTTTAGTCGGTTTGATCAGCTGCCTTTTTTCGTTCGGAAGCACTTTTTCTACTTCCGGAAAAGCCGCTACTTGTTCCATGACCTCTTTCGTCGCATGGACGGCCATGCCGTTGACAATATAATAGGATCTGATTTTTTTTACGTTCCCCTGTTTTTCCTGCTTTTTCAAATAACGTTTCAGATCGCTTGGCGACTCATCCGCTTTGACTCTTAAAGCGGAAACAACAGCCGAGCGTTTTTGATATTCTGTTTTAGCAGCGCTCAGCGACTTTTTCTTCGCGTTCTTTTCCGCCTGTTTGGCCACTTTTGGTGTATCGACTTGATCTTTCAGTTTAATCAAAAATGTGACTTGATCTTCTTTTTTGAACTGTTTGACAAGAGTTTTTGAAATTTTCCCCTTCCCTGCGGCTGCTTGTTCTTTCATGGAAGTAAGTGCGGGCTTTGCCGCGGCATCTGAAACGGCGGGCATGAACAGCGAGCCGATTAACAAACCGCTTAAAATGGTGGAAAACGCCTTTTTTCTCAGCTTTCTTTTCAAATGAACATCCCCCTTTTTTATGAAATTAGCTGAATTTTCCTGTCCCCCCCTCCTTGTGGACGCCTTGTCTGACTTTGATGTAACTTAAATATAGTAAAAACTGGTTAATTATTTTGTCGGTATTTGTCAAGGCCTTGTTTAAAATTAGATAAAAAAAGGACAAAACCGCTTAAAGGTTTTGTCCTTTTTTATCATTTAGTTTTTTTTGCTGCGTCAAAAGCTTTTAAAGCGTTGACCAAGCCGTATCCGTAGCCGTTGTTCGGGGATTTTTTAAACGTTTTGTCAGTCAGAGGCGTCGCCGTTTTCAGCAGGATGCGCTCGATTTCATCGACTGTGAGGTCCGGATTGGCTTCCCTCATTAAGGCGACGATGCCGGATACATGCGGGGTCGCCATCGATGTCCCGTTCATTGCAGCATACTTATGTCCCGGATAAGCAGAGCGGATGCTGACGCCAGGTGCAGAAATATCGGGCTTGATTTCGTCATATGGCGAAGGCCCTTGCAATGAAAAGTCGGCTAACGCGTTTGAGCTGTCAACTGCGCCAATCGCGAAAGATTGCGGATAGTTGGACGGGTTTTCAACTGAACCCGGTCCGCCCGGTTCGAATTCGCTGACATTGCCCGCTGCAAATGCAGGGAAGATATCAGCTGCCCGCCAAGCTTTGACAATATCCAAATACCATTCATCGAGTCCGCGTTCCCCTGCCCAAGAGTTGTTGACGACATCGGGAGCCTTTTCAGGGTGCGCTTTTCCTTTCGCATCTTTCGGGGCCAAAATCCATTCTCCTGCAGCCAAAAGGGATTTTTCATCTCCGCCGTCCTCTGAAAAGGCCTTGACAGCGATCCATTTCGCCGTCGGCGCGACACCGATCTGGTTTTTGCCGCCGGCTTCTGAGCCGACCATCGTGCCTGTCACATGTGTGCCGTGGCCCAAGTCATCATATGGCGTTTTCTTATTGCTTACCGCATCAAACCAGTTGAACTCATTGTCTGGACTGTTCGGTTTAGAAGGGTTGTAGCCTCTGTACTTTGTTTTCAACGCCGGATGATCCCACTCTACGCCGGTGTCAATTGAAGCGACGACGGCTCCTTTGCCTTTATAGCGCTTTTTCCAGACATCCGGCGCATGAACCTGCTCAATGTTGGAAGCAGGGGTGCGATCCGCGGTTGTTTTCGATTCTACTGTAGGTTTTTCGGTATTGCCCAGCTTGATTTTTTGATTGGGCAGCACCTTTTCAACCTCAGGAAATGAAGCCGCTTTTTCCATAACATCTTTTGTCGCCGTCACGGCGATGCCGTTTACAATATAGAAAGATTCCACTTTCTTAGCTGTTCCTTTTTTCTCTTCTTTTTCCAAAAACGATTTCAAATCTTTTTGTGTTCTTTCAGCTTTTGTACGCAGGGAAGTCAGCACTGCCGAGCGTTTGATCTCTTTTGCTTTTTTCACGGTCATAACGCTTGCTTTCGCCCGTTTTTCAGCCGCGGTTGCCGCTTGCTGAAGGTTCGCCTGGCTTTTCATTTTAATTAAAAAGGTCACTTTACCTTCTTTCTCAAAACGTTTATAAAGAGCGCTAGATATTTTGCTTTGTTCCTTTGTCTTCGCTGCCGTGCCTGTATCAGCCTGCACAGCAACCGGAGCGAGAAGTGAACCGATGAGTGCAGCGCACATGAACGTGCGGAATAATGGCTTTTTCTTCACATGACATCCTCCTTTAAGCAATAGCAAATATAGTCGTTTCTTGCGTTTCTATGTCTAGAAACAGAATCTATTAATAATGGTAATAGAAAAGGTTTATAGATATTGTCGTATTCTGTCATTTTTCCTTTGTCAGTTTGCAAATTCGTTCTTTTTACATATGACTTGTTCACCGTTCATAGTTCGGCCTGATGACAAGAAAAAAGGAAAATCTGTACATTCGGGAGAAAAGAGAGAGATTAGATGCAAGGCTTTTGAGGGAGCCGCTTCCATCAAGAAGACAATTGATGCTTTTGGAGGGGAAGGAACATCGGCTGCTGTTCCAGCGCGCAAAAAAAGCCGCCGACTTCTTGTCGGCAGCTTTCCAATGTATTGTAGACGTTTAGCGTTTATTGCGGTTTCTTAAGAAAGTCGGGATGTCAAGCGTATCCTCGGCAGGCTGTGATGGGCTGCGATGCGGCATGCTTGGCTCCTCGCGCTTCGGCTCCCGTTTCGGAGCAGGCTGATGATGCTGTTTTAAGCCTTGGTTTAAAGGTCTCTGCGGCTTTGATGAATCTTGATCCTGTTCGATAAATCCAGTCGCGATCACCGTAACGACGATCTCGTCTTTTAAGTTTTCATTGATGACAGATCCAAAGATCATGTTGACGTCCTGGTCAGATGCAGCTGCAACGATGTCCGCCGCTTCCTGAACTTCGTATAGGCTTAAGTTGGTGCCGCCTGTAATGTTCATCAGCACGCCTTGGGCGCCGTCAATCGCCGTTTCAAGCAGCGGGCTGGAAACAGCTTTTTTAGCGGCTTCCGCAGCGCGGTTTTCGCCTGTCGCTACACCGATACCCATCAGTGCAGAACCTTTGTTGGACATGATCGTTTTGACATCGGCAAAGTCAAGGTTGATCAGTCCAGGCGTTGCGATCAGGTCTGAAATGCCCTGAACACCTTGGCGGAGAACGTTGTCCGCTTCACGGAACGCTTCAAGCATCGGTGTGTTTTTATCGACGATTTCAAGAAGACGGTCATTCGGAATGACGATCAGGGTGTCGACGGCTTCCTTCATTGCTGAAATACCGCCTGCAGCCTGAAGCTGTCTTTTTCTTCCTTCAAAGGTAAACGGCCTTGTGACAACGCCGACAGTCAATGCGCCCAGATCTTTTGCGATTTGTGCGATGACAGGTGCCGCGCCCGTTCCTGTTCCGCCGCCCATTCCGGCTGTGACGAACACCATATCTGCACCTTTCAGCGCTTCTTCAATTTGTTCTTTGCTTTCCTCTGCGGCTTTTTTGCCGACTTCCGGATTGGCTCCGGCGCCGAGCCCGCGCGTCAGCTTCGCACCGATCTGCATTTTCGTTTCCGCTTTTGACAGGTTGAGAGCCTGAGCATCCGTGTTGACTGCGATAAACTCGACTCCCTGAACGTCATTTTCGATCATCCGATTGACGGCATTGTTACCGCCGCCACCTACTCCTATTACTTTAATCGATGCTAAGCCGTCTATATTTGTTTCAAACTCTAACATGCTAAATCCTCCTAATCCGTCGAATGACTAATCTCTATTCCCAAAAGAAGTTAAATATTTTCTTCATTTTGCTCGGCTTTTTCTCAGCTTGAGCCTGCTGCTTGGATTTTGGCTTCGGTCGCTGCTGCACTTCTTTTTGATGAGTTGCCGCGACTTCCTGAACCGCTTGTTCCGGCATCTTAAACCCTACTTTTCTGCCTTGGATTTTTGCGTTGCGGTAAGCGAATTGGATGAGGCCGACTCCTGTCATGTATTGAGGTTCTCTTACACCGATATAATTCGGGCTAGCCACTCTGACGTTATTTTGAAGAACATCCTGTGCGAGGCTGAGGACCCCCGGCATTCCAGCCTGTCCCCCTGTAAGCACAAAGCCTCCCGGCAATTCTTTTATTCCCATGTTCCGCAGTTCCTCTGCCACGAATAAAAAGATTTCTTCAAGCCTGGCTTCTATAATGTCTGCCACTTCCCGCTGAGTAAAGGTCTGCTTTTGGTCCGTCCCGATCACGGCGACTTCAAATGTTTCCTCTTCCGACGCTTCTTCGTAGAAAGCATGTCCAAACTGCTTTTTCACCCGCTCAGCTTCGTCCGTGGAGGTGCGCAATCCGATTGAAATATCCTTGGTGATGTTTTCTCCTCCCAGTGGTATGACACGGGTCGCAAGAAGGTGGCCGTCCTCAAATACGGCAACCGTTGTTGATCCTCCCCCGATGTCGATTAAAGCCACTCCGAGGTTTTTTTCGTCCTTTGATAAAGCGACAGATCCGGCAGCCAGCGGCTGAAGGCAAATATCCGTTATTTCAATTCCCGCTCTTTCCACACAGCGGAGCAGGTTATGTAAAATCGTTTTAGAGCCCGTGATCAGCGATCCTTCCACTTCAAGGCGGACGCCGAGCATCTTTTTCGGATCTGTAATATCGCCTCTTCCGTCAACGATAAACTGTCTCGGAATCACATCGACGATCAGCTGTTCAGGCGGGATGGAAACGACTTGAGCGGCCTCCATCACCCGGCGCACGTCTTCAACGTGGATTTCTTTATTCTCGCTTGAGACAGCCACAACACCGTTCGTATCTTGAATATGGATGTAGTTCCCATTAACCCCGACGATCGCGTGGGTCAGCGGAAAACCTATCATTCTTTCTGCTTGTTCAAACGCTTTTTTTATAGAATGAACCGTTTCATCTATATCAACGATTGATCCTTTTTTCAGCCCCTCTGAGGGAACATTTCCGACTCCGATAATGTTAAGAGAATCGTCTGACATTTCACCGACGATCACTTTAATATTGGACGTACCGATGTCTAGACTGACGTAAAGTTCATTGTTGTTCATTCTATGGCACCTCCTCACATTTCAGTCAATTCTATTCTATTATTTGCCGAACAACAATACAATGAATCTGGTTTTACAAGTGTGTAACAATCAATACAAACCAATACGCTTCGTTTTCAGTTTTAGGATTACTGTGAATATTCGTGATATCCTATGTATATCCTCTTTTAAATCCGATTTTTTTTAATTTTTTCTCCTCGATGCCGTCCATTTGGCGAGCAGTATTCTTCTGATGACCGCGATGTTTTGAAAAAGCCTCACGCCAAATGCAAACATACCGACTAAATACAAGTCTACACCAAGATGAACGCCCAGAAAAGCCAAACTTATGGCAAGAATAATATTGAAGAAAAAGCCTGTCACAAAAACTAGTTCATCGTATACACTTTTCAAATGGGCCCTTATTCCCCCGATCAACGTATCGAGCGATGCCAGAATCGCCAGGGACAAATAATTTGAGTACTCATCCGGAATGGTGAAATTCGTGCTGAACCCGATTGTAATTCCGAGCAAAAGCCCTAAAACCGGAAGCCACATTAGGAATTCTCTCCTTTTGATTTTTCGAGCGGTTTCAATGGCGCAACTTGCATTGAACCTTCGTAAGCTTTGATTTTGATTTGTTTTTCAGGCCTTTTGATTTGCAAATCCAGATTTTCTCCCGCGAACAGATCCTGCAGGGATGAAGCATTCATTCGGCTATATAGTTTATCGGCGTTTTTGCCGATGACTTTTACCGTTATCGGATAGTTGTCCAAAGGATAACCGTCTATTTTGGTTGTTCCGTTGATATCGCGGATCACCGTCGTGTTGACAACCCTTCTGTCGTTGATGGATATTTCTTCCGCTTCATACATATTCAGTTCATTAATCAGCTTTTTCAGAAGGTCGGGAGGGGGATTTTGAATCGATTCCCCTGTCAATTCTTCCGAGAAGAGCTGAGAAATGGTGATGATGATTCCGTTCCCTGTGACATCTGTGAAGCCGGCCTGTTTTTTTAAGTTTTGAAGCGTTTCATTCAACGCTTTTGTCCGCGAGGTTTCTTCTTGATGACTGTATGTGTTCAGCATTTTTTCATACTTGTCAATTTCGCTGATCAGATCAAGCTGTTTTTTCTGTTCTTCCTTCAAGTCCTCCCTGAGGTCCCAAATGTCCCGCGTATCGCGGACCTTCGGCGCCTTCAGCGAATTGAACTGCACGGACAGCATAATGCCGAAAATGAGCATCAAGATGCTCAAACTGATGAAACGATTATTTTTCTTCAATGTCCGCCCACCAACTTTTCAACGTTCATTCCCCTTGCTTCAAAAGGGGCTCCATCTCGATATTATCTTGTTTTTCGATGCTGACTGAAATATGATCGCGGCTCAGCTGGTCCACAAGCCCTCCTGCAATGTTCAGCGCCGGCATCAGCACATCCGCATCCCCGATGGCCGAAATAACAAACGGCGCCGGATACTGGTTGCCGTCAACCGTGATGACAGGGCCGTTGCACGATATGTAGGAATGATGTGTCACGCGCTGTCCGTTGATCGACACCGCGGCCGCCCCGGAAATCCACAGCTCATTGAGCAGGCGGAAAATGTGGCTTTCATGGACGATATAGTTGTTGACATTCTCACCCTCTGGGATGTACGAAGCGTCTTTCAGCGTCACTTTGATCCCTTCGCCCTGAACGCCGATTTCCCCGACGAACATTCTGTACCTCTCAACATCTTCCACAATATTGTAGTACTCTTTTTTTTCCTTTTTCAAAGCCGTCTCTGTTTTCTGTACTTCCTGCTGTTTTTTGTAAAGCTCCTGTTCCAGCTTCTTATTTTGCTTTTCTTGGGAAATCAGCCGGTCGCGCAGGGAATATTCCTCTTTCCAATTTTCAGCAGTTTCTTCATGGTCTTTGTTTTCCCTGGCGAATTGATAGGAGAAAGACAGCAGGAAGCCGAGGACAAGCATGGCGAGTGAAAGATTGACTGTGTGCCTCTTCAATTTCCGTCTCCCTTTTTGCTTTCATCCGTTTTTTTCAGAGGTTCAAAATAAGTCGCGACTTCCATATGGATAATGCCTTTTTCCCCTTTCGGCAGCTCTTTTACGATCGCCGGATAGCTGTTCATTTTCTGTCCGAACGTTTTCAGCGAAGCTGTCACGATATAGCCGTCGTTCATATACAGTTTGATCAGCCAAGGGTTTGATTTTTGAGGCGTATAGTTGATCTCGGAAATCGATTTTTTCACGGAATCGGAAAGCTTGTTCAGCTGTTTTGCCATTTGAACGAGCTTTTCGTCTTCCTCCCAGTTATTAAGGGTTGGTCCGATGTCAGTCGGCGTCACCTCTTCAGGAAGCACCGTGCCGTTTTCAAGCACGGAGTAGTACACATTATGTTTTTGCAAAAACGCAATGCTTTTATACTCTTCGATGGAGATGGCGATTTTGTTGGGCAGTTGTTTAGAAATTTCGGCTTTTTTGATCAGTTTATTCTGCTCGATCTTTTCTGCGGCTTTTTGCTTGCTCAGACTCCAAAATTCCGTCTGTCCTTTATGGATTGAAGAAAGGGAAATGATCTGTTCCTTTGAAACGTTTTTGTTTCCTTTGATCTCTACCTTCGAGACTTTGCTGATCGGCGTCTGCAGGTAAATGATGATCAGCATCATCGTGAAAAAGAGCAGAATAAAGGTGATCAGCCGGCGGTTTGCCTTTTGCTTTCGCTGTTCTTTAATTTTGGGAATACGTTCTTCTATATTCACTACTTTTTCTTTATCAATACCGGGTTTCACGTAGGCTCACCTCAGGTTAATAAAGCAGACAAAAAGACTTTTATTTGCTTATTTTTGTTCGAAAAAAGACGCGCTTTTCGACATATGAAAGCACGGGGGCAAGCTAAAAAGCTTCCGTTTAGCGAAACAAACGACATACTAGGATGCCGTTTGCTTGTTTGTTTCATACATTATATCATAAGGCGATCTGAAGTAGAGAGGCCGTTTACCGTTTTTCTCCGATAATTTCGACCTCAGTGTGCATGTCGATATCGTATTTTTCCTTAATCGTTTTCTGAATGAATGCAATCAAATCAAGGACGTCTTTCGCTGTTGCGCCGCCTGCGTTGACAATGAAATTGCCGTGCATCTCCGAAACCTTTGCCCCGCCGATCTGATGGCCTTTCAAACCAGCCTCTTCAACTAGCCGGCCCGCATGTTCAGGCAGCGGGTTTCTGAAGATGCTGCCTGCGCAAGGGTTGGACACAGGCTGCGTTTCTTTTCGGTAGTCTTTGTTTTTCTGCATCTGCGCGACGATCTGATCGCGTTCTTTTTGCTCCAATTGGAGAACGGCTTCAAGACAAATGCCCGGCCGCTTGTTTTGAAGGATGGATGTGCGGTAGCTGAACGCCATCTCTTCATTCGTCAGCCATTCGATCGTTCCGTCTTCAAAAAGGATCAATGCTTTCACCAATACTTTGCTGATATCTGAGCCGTGGGCGCCGGCATTCATGTAAACCGCTCCGCCGACCGAACCAGGAATGCCTGCGGCAAATTCAAGGCCGGAAAGCCCTTTTTTGCTGATGCCTGTCGCAAGCCTTACGACAGAGTAGCCGCCGCCGACCGTCACTTGCTCGCCGTCGATTTCCATATGGTCGAGTCCCTGGCCGAGCTTGATGACGACGCCTCTTATCCCTTCATCGAGAACGAGAAGATTCGAGCCTCTGCCGATGGCCGTCCACTTGACGCCGTGCTTCTTGACAACCTTCATCGTATCTTTGACAGCTTGAATGTCTTTCGGAATCACCAGCACGTCAGCCGGTCCTCCGATTTTAATCGTTGTATGGTTGCTGAGCGGCTCGTTTTCCAGAACTTTGCCGACTTCAAGTTCTTTTAATTCTTGTATCACCTTATCCATCGAAAACCTCCACAATCCTTCTGTCTTATCATTTTGCATGATGTTTCAATTCTTTCAGCACATTGTACAAGCGTTCCGCAGCGTCCGGCACGCCAAGCGATTTCGCGCGGATCTTCATCTCTTCCAACGTCTTTTCGTCTTGTAAAATATGATCGATCGCCTGAATTAAGCGGTCTCCATTAAGCTCTGATTCTTTTAAAACGACAGCGGCGTTCTGCTCCCCGAGTGAGCGTGCGTTTACTTCCTGGTGGTTGGCCGTAACATACGGACTCGGAATCAGAACGCTTGGAATGCCGAGCGCGGTGATTTCCGCTATTGTCGTTGCCCCTGCGCGGCCCACGACGACATCGAACGCTTTTAAGTACTCGGGCATTTGATGGAGAAACGGCTGGACGACCATATTCGGAGCGGCGCCTTCTTTTTCAAGCGCAGCTGTGACTTTATCATAGTGAACTTCCCCTGTGACATAAAGAACCTGGTAATCCCGCTTTTTTAATTCGTTTTGCATCGCAATGACCGCTTCATTGATCGGAGCGGCACCGCGGCTGCCTCCGAAAATAAGGACCGTTTTTTTGCCCTCTGCAAGACCCAAAGCTGTCAGGGAACGGCCCCCTTTTATAGAGACGACTTCAGACGCCCTCGGGTTTCCTGTAAAAACAACTTTTTCTGCAGGAAAATGTGTTTTCGCTTCATCAAAACAAATCGCTACCTTATCAACATATTTGGATAAAAACTTATTGGTGAGTCCGGGAAGGCTGTTTTGTTCGTGGATAATCGTCGGAATCCCCAGTTTTGAAGCGGCGTATACGACGGGGCCGCACACGTAGCCGCCCGTGCCGATCACGGCATCCGGCTTGAACCGTTTTAATTCTTCTTTGCATTCTTTTACACCCTTTAAAAAGCGCATGACGGTTTTGACGTTTTCAAATGAAAGTTTTCTTTTAAAACCCGTAATTTCAATCGCTTTGAAAGGGATCCCTTCCCGCTCGACGATATTTTTCTCCAGGCCTTTTTCGGTTCCGATATATAAAAACTCAACATCTTCGTGATGCCGTTTCACTTCTTTAATAAACGCAAGGGCGGGGTAAATATGGCCGCCCGTTCCGCCTCCGCTAACAACAATCCGCATCTGTTCTCCCCCTTAATCCTTATGTACACGCCGATAACCCTGCTATCTCGCAACAGGGTTATCGCCAAAATCTAGTATCTAGAATACCTGCTGACATTCAGCAGCACGCCGACCGCCATGAGCATCAAGGTCAGTGATGAACCGCCATAGCTTAAAAACGGAAGCGTAATGCCTGTAACAGGAATCAAGCCAGTCACGACTCCGATATTGATCATAACCTGAATCGCTATCATCGAAATGACGCCGACGGCGACAAAACTGCCGTATAAATCGGGCGCACCGAGCGCGATTCTGATGCCTCTCCATAATAGAACGCTGAAGAGCAAAAGAATCAGCGATCCGCCGATAAAGCCGAGCTCCTCTGATAAAATCGCAAAAATAAAATCTGTCTGCGGCTCAGGCAGATAGAAAAACTTTTGCCTGCTCTGGCCGAGGCCGAGGCCGAACAGCCCGCCGGGCCCCACCGCATAAAGAGACTGAATGATTTGAAAGCCGCTTCCTAAAGGGTCCTCCCAAGGGTTCAAGTATGAAGTGATCCTTTTGATCCGGTACGGCGCCGACAGCACAAGGCCGACAAAACCGCTCAGTCCGATCAGGCCGAGAAAAACGAAGT
Source organism: Bacillus sp. FSL R7-0646 (assembly GCF_037969865.1). Classification (NCBI taxonomy): domain Bacteria; kingdom Bacillati; phylum Bacillota; class Bacilli; order Caryophanales; family Bacillaceae; genus Bacillus; species Bacillus sp. FSL R7-0646. The sequence continues at coordinate 1,668,407 of NZ_CP150217.1, read as the reverse complement.
GCGAAATTCTCGCCCCCGCGACAAAGATCATAATGATGCATGTGCCGACCATCACGGTTCCTGTTCCGAGGTCAGGCTGCATCATGATGATCAGAAAAGCTGAAAAGACAATGCCCAGCGCCGGCACAAAGCCTTTTCTAAACGACGTAATATTCTTTTGCTTTTCAGATAAAAACTTGGCCAAAAATGCGATCATCGCGAGTTTCATAAACTCGGACGGCTGAATGCTGAAAGCGCCGACTCCGATCCAGCTCCTCGACCCGTTCCGTTCCATGCCGATCCCGGGAACCAGGACGATGATGAGCAGAAAGAAACATACAATGATCAGTATTTTCGCATAAGTCCTCCACGTCCAGTAGTCGACGTTCATGATGAAAAACATGGCGATGACCCCGATGCCGGCAAACAAAAGCTGCCGTTTCGCAAAGAAAAAGGAGTCGTCGTATTTGTAAGTCGCCCATACTGCACTGGCGCTGTATACCATAATCAGTCCGATTGTTAAAAGCAATAGCGTAATGATAACCAGCAAAAAATCCGGTGACGTTTTTTTTGTTTGCAAAGCCGAACACCCCAAGCTCTAATTCTTAGGGCTATCTTTACGAGACAAGCCCTTATTTAAGCATATGCACGGCGTTTACAAACATGTCACCACGTTCTTCAAATGTTTTGTACTGATCCCAGCTTGCGCAGGCCGGGGACAGAAGAATGACATCTCCTTCGTCTGACAGGCTGAACGCCGCAGTTGCTGCTTGTTCAACATTATCGACACGTTTAACCTGTTGTATTCCCATTTCTTCGGCCAGCTTCTCAAACTTCGGCGCGGTCTCGCCGAAAGTGATCACCGCTTTTACAAAAGACATATGCGGCTTTAGTTCATCAAATTCATTTCCGCGGTCAAGCCCCCCTGCCAGCAAAATGACCGGCTTTTGAAAGGCGGACAGCGCTTTTTTCGTCGCAAGAATGTTTGTCGCTTTGCTGTCATTGTAAAACAGTCTGTTTTTGATCGTCGCGACGTATTGCATCCTGTGCTTAACACCTGTAAAGCTCGTCAGCACCTTACGGACGGCCGCGTCGGAAACGCCTGCTGTTTTAACGATGCAAAGGGCGGCCAAAATGTTCTCCAAATTGTGCTCTCCCGGCAAAACGACGTCTTCCAGCGGCATGACCGGTTCGCCGTTAAACATGATTGCGCCGTCTTTCACGCACGCTCCGCGCTCAAGTGTCCGGCGGACCGAAAAATACACCTTCTCCGCTTTTGAACACTCCGCGAGCCGGACGACTGTCTCATCGTCCAAATTGACAACGGCAACGTCTGTTTCCGATTGATTTCGATAGACCTGCTGTTTGGCAAGCTCATAATTTTTGCGCGAATGGTGATAATCGAGATGGGCATCAAATACGTTTAATAATAATCCAATCTTCGGTCTGAATTGATAAGTCCCCATGAGCTGAAAACTCGACAGCTCTGTCACGATCCATTCGTCTCCGCTGGCCTGATTGGCCACTTCGCTTGCCGCCGTACCGATATTCCCAGCAACGAGCGCTTTTTTCGAATCGGCCTTCAGCATTTCATAAACAAGCGTTGTCGTTGTCGTCTTTCCGTTTGAACCGGTAATGCCGATGAACGGAGCATCTGTCAGATGATAGGCGAGTTCAACCTCCGTCCAGACCGGGATACCCCGCTTCAGCGCTTCTTCGACCATCACGTTTTCATAGCGGATGCCCGGATTTTTAATCAGAATGTCGATCGAATGAAGATCAAACAGTTCCGTCGGATGAGAGCCGCAGACGACTTCCACCCCTTTTTCCGCGAGAATCCGCGCAGGTTCATTTTCCTCAAAAGGCAGCTGGTCATTCACGACAACCTTTACGCCTTTCTCATGAAGGATCGAAGCGGCAGCATATCCGCTTTTCGCCAGCCCCAGTACGAGCACATTTTGATTTTGCAATAAATCTTGAGTATCCACTTATAACCACACCTCGATGTAAATTCCTAAGACGGCAAGCAGAAGCCCCGCTGTCCAAAAAGTGACGACAACTCTCCACTCAGACCATCCGACAAGCTCGTAGTGATGGTGAAGAGGGCTCATTTTGAAAATTCGTTTGCCGGTCGTTTTAAATGAAATGACCTGCAAAATGACGGACAGCGTTTCAATGACGAATACACCGCCGATGATAACAAGCAGGATTTCCAGTTTCGTTAAAATCGCGATCGTCACAATCGCGCCGCCGAGGGCAAGCGACCCTGTATCTCCCATAAAGACTTTCGCGGGGTGCGCGTTAAACACAAGAAATCCTAACACCGCTCCGACAACGGCAACCGCGAAAATTGCGACATCGTATTGCGACTGGTTCCACGCCAAAATCGCAAACGCACCGAACGCGATGGCAGCTGTACCCGACAACAGACCGTCAAGCCCGTCAGTCAGGTTGACGGCATTTGAACCGCCGACAAGCATAAAGATGACGAGCACTGGATAAATCCAGCCGAAGTCAAACGACAGCTCTGTTCCCGGAATGCGGATGTCAGTCGGCATTCCTTGGAAGTGGTAGACGGCATAGAATACGAGAGCAATCACGATCTGACCGATCAGTTTTTGTTTGGATGTGAGTCCAAGGTTGCGCTTCATCACGACTTTAATATAATCATCCAGAAAGCCGAGCAGACCGTATCCAACCGTAACAAACAAGAGGAGGATCATGTTCATGCTGACTTCGGAAAATTTCATCGTCATAACAATGGTCGTCGCGATAATCGACAATATGATCATGACGCCGCCCATCGTCGGCGTTCCCGATTTTTTCTGATGGGATTTCGGACCTTCCTCACGGATGCTCTGCCCGAATTTCAGCCTTCTTAAAAACGGAATGAAAATCGGAGATAAAAGAACGCTGATTAAAAAGCCCATGATAATGGTAAATAAAATTACTTGTTCGAGCATCGTTCTTCTCTCCTTTCCGCATGATATAAGAAGCAGCATACGCATTTATCATATTCACTGTTTTTTTTCATATGTTGATTTATTTCATCCATCATTTCAACAACTCTTTCCTGTAGTTCTTTTTCGATTATTTCAGCTCAAGAATGGCTCTTTTGGCCACCTCAGCGTCATCAAAATCAAAGGTTTGACCGCCGATCTGCTGGTAAGTTTCATGGCCTTTGCCTGCAATCAGGACGACATCGCCTTTTTTGGCGTTTGCAATTGCAAAAAAGATCGCTTGCTCGCGGTTGACGATGCTGTGATAGTAAGCTCCTTTTACGCCTTCCTCCATATCGTTTAAAATGGCGAGCGGGTTTTCGCTTCTCGGGTTATCGGCTGTAAAGACGGGTTCATCAGCAAGGTCAACGGCGATCTTCGCCATTTTCGGACGCTTCGTCTTATCGCGGTCTCCACCGCAGCCGACGACGACAAACAGCTTTCCTTCCGTTAAGCCTCTGCACGTATTCAAGACATTTTCGAGGCTGTCAGGGGTATGGGCATAATCGACGATCACCGGGAAGTCCTGGCCTGCGTCCACAAGCTCAAATCTTCCTCTGACCCCTTTCAGCCCTTCAATTCCTTCTGTAATCGTGGCAAACGGGATATCCGCTGCAATCGCGATCGCGGCAGCCGTTAAAACATTGTAGACGTTAAACAGGCCGACAAGCGGAATCGTCACTTGTGCAGAACCTTTTGGCGTCACCAGGTCAAAGGTTGTCCCTTTCGGAGCCATTTTGATATTTTCAGCCATGACATCGGCATCGTTTTGAATTCCGTATGTCAAAAGATGTGCTGACGTCACTTGGGCGAAATAGGCTGAAGCAGGGTCATCCGCATTCAGCACGGCCCACTTCGGTGTTTCGTGGTTAAAGGATCCGCCGAGCTGCGAGAAAAGCAGACTTTTCGCATGTTTATATTCTTCCATTGTCTCGTGGTAGTCGAGGTGGTCCTGGGTCAGGTTTGTAAATGCGGCGATATCGTAATCACACCCGTGCACCCGGCCCATGTGGAGAGCGTGTGAAGATACTTCCATGACGGCTGTATCCACACCCTGATCAACCATTTTTCTAAACGTTTTTTGAAGTGTGACGCTTTCCGGCGTCGTATTTTTCGCCTCGAACGTTTCGTCGTGGATTTTCGTGTACATCGTGCCGATCAGTCCTGTACGGCTCCCGGCTTTTCTAAAGATCTCCTCCACCATGTGAGAAGTCGATGTCTTGCCGTTCGTGCCTGTAATTCCGATCAGCCTCAGCTGCTTTGTCGGCTGGCCGTAAAAAGCGTCCGACAGCACGGCAAGCGCTCTCTTCGTATGACGGATGATAATCACCGGCACATCGGCGTCCACTTCCCTTTCCGCCACAATGGCGGCAGCCCCTTTTTCAGCGGCTTGGCGGGCGTAGTCATGCCCGTCGACTGTATAGCCTTTTATACAAACAAAAAGACTCCCTGTCTTGACTTCCCTGGAGTCCATCTCAATTGAAGTTATATCAGGGTCTTCTTGGCCGGCATAGGAAGGTGCATTTTTTAAATATGTAAGAAGCTTTGTCAATTTCATCGTATCAAACCTCTCAAGTCTCATCATTCTTCATTCGTTGTCATATTGATTCGCCGCACGAGCTTCGTGCAGACATACAGTTCATATTTTAGCGTAAAAAAGAGGATACATCCAGCTAATCCTTTAAAATCGATATATTTTTTAGGAGGAACGGCCCCGGACATCAGCAGGCAGCCGCTCCTATATTGAAACGAATTAATCAGAGGCTCCGTCATCGCTGTCAAGATAAATGCGAATCGTCGATCCTTCTTTTACTTTTTCGCCCGGCTTAGGGGACTGCTGAACGACGACATCGCCTTCTCCGGAAGCCTTCAGCCTGAGGTTGATCAGCAATGGTTCAAGCTCTGTCACGGAAAGCCCTATAAGGTTCGGGACCTCGATCAGCTTTTTGTCCAGCCATTGATATTCGCGTTCGATCTGATCTTTCCGCTTCTTAACGCCGAGCTGCGGAAGACTGTCTCTCATGATGTTTCCGACGATCGGCGCTGCAACCGTACCCCCGAATTGAATCGTTCCTTTCGGGTTGTCGACGGCGACGTAGACGACAATGCTCGGATCATCTGAAGGAGCCGTTCCGATAAATGAGACGATGTGGTTGTTTTTCAAATATTTCCCGTCTTTTACTTTTTGCGCCGTACCGGTTTTGCCGCCGACCCGGTAGCCGTCGACAAAAGCGTTCCGCCCCGTCCCCTGGGCGACAACGCTCTCCAGCGCGTAGCGGATCTGTTTGGATGTCTCTTCAGAAATCACTTTTCTTTTGGCGATCGGCGTCTGTTTTTTCACTGTTTGTTTTGTCACGGGATCAATCCACTCTTTGGCAATATACGGCGTATACAGCGTTCCGCCGTTAACAGCCGCAGAAACGGCCGTGACCTGCTGGATCGGCGTCACCGATACCCCCTGCCCGAAAGCTGTTGTCGCCTGCTCTACGGGGCCGACGCGGTCAAGAGGGAATAGGATGCCTGTTCCTTCGCCTTGCAGATCGATCCCGGTTTTTTGTCCGAAGCCGAAACTTTTAATGTAGGTGAACAGTTTTTCTTTGCCGAGCCGCTGACCAAGCTCAACAAATCCCGGGTTGCACGAATTTTGGACGACTTCAAGAAACGATTGTGCGCCGTGTCCGCCGCGCTTCCAGCACTTCAGCCTCGCGCCGTCCACTTCAACGGAACCTTTATCATAGAATTGATCTTTTTGGAGGTTGACTTTGTTTTCCTCCAAAGCTGCGGCAAGCGTGATGATTTTAAAAGTAGAACCCGGCTCATATGTGCTCCATACAGGCAGGTTCCGGTTATAGACTTTGGGATCGATTGATTGGTAGTTTGCGGGATCAAAGTCCGGCCGGCTGACCATCGCCAATATCTCCCCGTTTTTCGGATTCATCGCAACACCGACCATACCGTCCGGATTATACTTCGCTTCTGCGATATCAAATTCCCGCTCCATGATCGTCTGCACCTTTGAATCGATCGTCAGCTTCATATCAAGCCCGTCTTTCGGCGGGGTATAGTCATCCGCCTCCCCAGGCATTCTCTTGCCTTTTGCATCGGAATAAAATTTCACATAGCCCTTTTCGCCCTTCAGCTCTTTGTCATAAAAGGCTTCAAGGCCGAGCAGACCCTGGTTGTCAATGCCCGCAAATCCGAGCACATGGGACAGATAGCTGCCGAACGGATAATGGCGGATCGAGTCTTCTGCGATGTATACGCCTTTCAAATTGAGATCTCTGACTTCTTTTGCTTTCTCGTGGGAAATCTTCCGGCCCTCGGGATTGATCCTTTCAATCGACGTTTTTTTCGTGACATGTTTATACGCTTTTTCTTCCGACATATTCAAAACGCTGGCCAGCAGTCTGCTCGTTTTGATCGGATTTTCAACTTGCTTCGGAACAACCAAAACCGATGGCGCGCTTTGGTTTGTTGCCAGCTTGACGCCGTTCCTGTCCAATATTTCGCCCCTTTCCGGCTCAAAAGGAAGGTTCCGGCTCCAAGAATCTTTTGCTAAAGTCGTCAGTTTATCCCCGAGAACGAACTGAACGTATCCGAGCCTTGTATCAATAATCAAAAAGATGATCACACCAAAAAGCAGAACGAATATTAAACGTTTTCTGACCGTTACATTGGAAACGCGCAAGAGACCGTTCACTCCTTATTTAGGCTTGTTTCATTTTATGCCTCGGAGCGTTTTGATAGAACGGCCCGATTTTTCATCTATTCAAGGCGGCCGCGTCCAAACGGAAGGCTATCGACTTTGAGCCGATAGCCTTTGACGGGATCTATTCGTTTTTCAATCTGACTTTCACGACTGAATTTGCTTTTAATTCTTTGCCTGCTTTTACATTTTGACTCTTCACATAGCCCTGGCCGCTCGTTTCGATATGAATGCCTGCCATGGCGCCGAAGCGGAGGGCGTCCCGTTTTGACCAGCCTGTCATATCTGGGAGTGTGATTTTCCCGTCGGTTTTCAGGAAGACCCGTTGGTTCGGCAGGACGGCTTCGCCCGCTTTCGGGTACTGTTCTTTCACAGCCAAGCCATCGCCGATCGTAACGGGAACAAGGCTGCTGCCTTGCGCCTCTTTTGCGGCGGATTCGGCTCGTTTGCCGGAGAAATCAGGCATTTTCAGCTGTTTTTCTTCCTGCTTTTCTTCTTTTTCAGTCTCTTTCGGTGTGATATTTAAGTAGTGAAGACTGTTTTTCATCACCGGATTGAAAATTTTTGACACCGGAGCAGAGCCTGTTTCCGTAGCTTTTAATTGCGGCTGCTGCACGGCCACATAAACGAGAAGCTGCGGATCGTCCTTCGGGGCCATGCCCATGAAGGAGAACACGTAGTTTTCGCGGCCGGTCAAATATCTGCCGTCTTCTCCGGCAATTTGCGCCGTACCGGTTTTTCCGGCGACATCAAATCCTTCGATCTTGTACGGCTGCCCCGTTCCTTTTTCAGATGTGACGACTTTTCCCAACAGCTCGCGCACTTCTTTTGCCGTTTTGGCAGAGATCGGCTGGCCGACTTGTTCCGGTTTATTTTGATAAATCGTTTTGTTTTTGTCAGAATCAACGACATGATCGATCACATAAGGCTTCATCATTTTTCCGTTATTGGCGATCGCCGTCGCGGCCTGAAGCTGCTGGATCGGCGTGACAGCAGAGCTCTGTCCAAAAGCCGTCGACACTTTATCCCGCAAATATTCAAAGTTGATTTTGCTGTTCGCTTCCCCAGGCAGGTCAATCCCCGTTTTGTCGTAAAAATGGAATTTCCGCAAATATTGATTGAACCGGTCCGTGCCGAGTTTATCGTTGGCAAGGATCGCAAACGCGACGTTTGAGGAGCGTTCAACACCTTCATTAAAAGTGATCGGGCCCCAGCCGTTTCCACCGTTATGGTCTTTGATCGGCTTATCTTTTTTAGAAACCGAATATGATCCAGACTTGTATTGTTCTCCTCCATTATATACGCCTTCTTGGATGGCCGCCGCCAATGTGAAAATCTTCATCGTCGAGCCCGGCTCAAAGCTGTAGGAGACAAGGTCGTTGTAATAGTTCGTGACATCGCGCACGTTCGGGTTGAAGCTCGGCCTTTGCCCCATCGCAAGCACTTTGCCCGTTTTCGGATCAACAACCGCCGCCATAATCTTTTTCGGCTTGTACTCTTTTTGAACGGTCGTCATGCTGTCTTCCAAAAACGCCTGGATTTTTTGATCGATCGTCAAATACACGTTGTCTCCGTTGTTTGGCGCTTTAATCTTTTCATTGCTGTTCGGCAGGCGCCAGCCCGTTCTGTCGGTATCGTACGTCATGTATCCGTCCGTTTCTTTCAAATAATCGTTCAGCGTTTTTTCAAGGCCCATCATGCCTTGCATTTCACCCGTTTTTTCGTTGATCTGCGAATAGCCGATGAGGTTGGAGGCGAAGATTCCGTTTGGATAGTAGCGCTTCGTATCGCGGGTGAACACGATGCCCGGCAGCTTCAGCTTTTCGATTTTCTCTTTTTGGGCGTATGTCAAATCCCGTCCCGCCGATCCGAATTCGACCTGAAACGCTCCTTTTTTATTTAGAATATCGAGCACTTTCCCCTCATCCATGCCGAGGATCGGCGCGAGCTTCTCAGCTGTCAGCTGCTTGTCCTTAACGTATTGAGGCTTCATCTTTTCGCTCATAATCGCGACAAGCTTATATGTCGTAGCATCTTCGGCAAGCACTTTTCCGTTCCGGTCAAGGATCGATCCCCGGTGGGCTTCGATCGTCCGCTTTTTCTCATACTGTTCGTTCGCCTTCTGCGCAAGCACTTCGCCGTTCACTTTTCCCGTCGCTTGAATAAACGCAAACCGTCCTACGATGACAAAGAAAAAGAGGGCAAAACAAATGCTGAGTATTGCCGCTCCTCTGTTCATGAATTTATTTTTTTTCGGCATTTTGCATCATTCCTGTATGTCTTTCACTTTTTTATCACCCAATTTAAGGCCTTTTTTCCGGGCGATGTCCATGATACGGTCCGGCTCTTTCAGCATATCGGCTTCTTTTTCGAGGTCATCAACTCTGCTGCTTTCCGTTTCAACCTTCTTTTCGAGCTTTTGAATTTCAATATTGGTCTGATACGCGGCAAAAGCCTTTGAAATCATAAAAAGTGAAGCGCTGAGCACAGCCAGGGCGAAAAGCACAATCAATACCTTTTCCCCCAGCGTAATCGATGCTCTTCTCCGGATGATAACGGATTGTTCTGCACTGTCTGTCTGTCTTTGCTGTTTTTCTACTTTATAAGCCAAATTGCTCATAGACTGATGACCTCCTTTTAATTCGTACAGCTCACTCTCGTGCTTTTTCCGCGATGCGCAGCTTCGCTGAGCGCGCACGGTTATTGTGTTCAAGCTCCTCTTCGGAAGCTGTGATCGGCTTTCTGTTGACTAATTTTAATTTCGGTTCAAACTCCTTGGGGATCACGGGCAGTCCGTGAGGCAGTTCAGGAGGCGACGACATGTCTTTAAATGTCGATTTGCAGATCCGGTCTTCCAGCGAGTGGAATGTGATGACCGATACTCTTCCGCCCGGCTTCAGCACCTCAATCGCCTGCAAAAGCGCTTCTTCAAATACCCTCAACTCATCGTTTACCGCAATTCGAATCGCCTGGAAGATCCGTTTAGCCGGATGCCCGCCGCTTCTTCTTGCCGGTGCGGGAATCGCCTCTTTGATGATATCGACAAGCTGGCCTGTTGTTTCAATAGGCGATTGTTCTCTTGCTTTTTCGATTTTCCTGGCAATTTGCTTGCTGAACTTCTCTTCTCCGTATTTAAAGAAGATTTTCACGAGATCCTCATAAGGCCATTCATTGACGACTTCCTTTGCCGAAAGGCCCGCCGACTGGTCCATTCGCATATCAAGAGGTGCATCATGATGATAGCTGAAGCCCCTTTCGGGTGTATCCAGCTGAGGAGATGAGACGCCTAAATCAAATAAAACACCGTCCACTTTCGTGATGCCGATTTCGTTTAGACGGTCTTTTAAATACCGAAAATTGCTTTTTATGAAAACGACTTGTCCTTCATAATCCGCCAGTTTTTCCTTCGCATGGCGGAGTGCGGTTTCATCCTGGTCAAAAGCGACCAATTTGCCTTTTTCAGACAGCTGTGAAAGCAAATACTCGCTGTGACCGGCACCGCCTAATGTGCAGTCTACATATGTACCGTCTTCTTTTACATTTAAACCATCAACTGTTTCTTTTAATAATACTGTTGTATGCTCAAACATTTCTTTACTAGTCCCACCTTTTTCAAATGAACTGATTGCAGAAGCGCCGCATGCGCAAAGATTCATTATATATCAAATCCGATCATGTTTTCAGCTATTTCGGCAAATGAATCTTCCTGCTCTTCTACGTATTGTTCCCAAATCTCTTTGCTCCACAATTCAATTCGATTTGAAACTCCGATGACCACGCATTCCTTCTCAAGCTTTGCATAATTTAACAGCGGTGATGCAATGTTGATCCGGCCCTGCTTGTCCAATTCGCATTCGGTGGCTCCGGAGAAAAAAAAGCGGGTAAAAGCGCGTGCATCTTTCTTCGTAAGAGGAAGGGCCTTCAGTTTTTCTTCGATGAGTTTCCATTCGGACATCGGGTAGCCAAACAGGCACTGATCAAGCCCGCGCGTCAGAACGAACTGCTCGCCGAGGCCTTCTCTGAATTTCGCCGGAACGATCATGCGGCCTTTTGAATCAATCGTATGCTGGTATTCACCCATAAACATGATCTCGGTCCCCACTTTCGTTCCTCAACTCACCACTATCCACCACTTCTCTCCACAAATTTATTTTACACTGTTTTAGAACAAAAAAAAACCCTGAACTACTCAGGGTTTTTTAAAAAATTATTTCAAAGTTTGACAACTTGATGCATGTTTTGAAATGAATATGGCAAATCCTTGTATTTTTCCAAGAAATCCGGACCGTATTTGTTCAAATAATACACGATGTTCCAAATTCTCTCCTGGGGAGCGTCTAAAGGTTTGATGCTTGTTTGAATTTTGTCAAAATCACGCAAAATATAGTTTTCTTTTTCTTCAATCCTTCTGATGACTGTTTTCTCCAAAAATTGGAGCTGATCTTGAATGAAGCCCGCGTTTTTTTCTAAAAGGGGGCCGAGGCTGCCGTCGATTTCGAGGGCTTCGGCGCGCACTGCGGAATGAATGTTTTCGATTTTTTCTTTCGCCTGTTTGACCGAATCGGTAAATCCGTTCGGAACCTTATCTTGAAAATACTGCTCTTTTTTGGCCCGCGCTCCCTTTTCAATCGATTCGCGGAGTTCGATTCCCCGTTCGTCCAGCTTTTTTTCGATGTGCCGTTCAAGGAATGTAACCTGAAGCCTCGGTACGACAGGCGGCATTTTATAGCCCATGACCTGAAAAGCGCCTTTCAGCTCGCCCCAATAATTGATCTCTCCGGGACCGGCGATGAACGCCAATGTCGGTAGAAGATATTCCTGCATGAGCGGCCGGGTTACGACATTATTGCTGAACGCTTCCGGGTTCTGGCAGATCAAATCGCAAAGCTCTGCTTCAGACCACTGAAGATGAAGCTCTTTTATAAAAAACGCGCCGTTTTCTTTTTCAATTAAAAACCGCTCGCCGTCGCGCTCATAAAAAATGTTCGCATGTTGTGCGGCCCCTTCGATAATCGGTGTGTAACCCAGTTGTTTCATCAATTCCTGCTGCCGTTTGACAGAGTCGGTCAGCTCATCGTTTTTGTCCAGCAGCTGCCGGAAAAAGCGCGCTTCAAGGTTTCTGATGCCCGGGTCTCCGGAATTCAAAAGGATCAAGCCGTCTTGTTCAAACATGTCGGCAACAAGAAATTCGAAAAAATCGGTAAAAGAAAGAGACTGCCTTAAACATCGGCGCAAATGGCCGAGAAGATCATTCGTATACTCCGTTTCTTCAAATGAAGCAAAAATCCCGTCCAGCCACTTTTCAGCTTTCTCGGCATCGAGCGCCGTTTTTGCCGCCTGGCTTTTTTTCCAGTGGGACTGCGGGAGCTTGTGCTTTTTCACCTTGCCGCCGTCAGAAATGTAGACGTGATTGATTTCTTCCAGATCATGGTCTTCCCCCGCAACCCAGAATACCGGAATGACCGGAACGTTCAGCTCTTGTTCTTTTTGCTTTGCTAATAAAAGGATCGATACGATTTTATGTATAGTGTAAAGAGGACCCGTTAAAAGGCCGGCCTGCTGCCCTCCGACAACGACGACGCTTTTCGGATCGCGAAGGCGTTCGATTGTTTCATTCATGGTTGCCGATTGAAATTTGCGGTGATAGTCGAGCAAATAGTCTGCTAACGCATCGCGGTCATACGTCCGGGAGGAAAGGTCATCCAAACGGACACTCCAACTTTCATTGCTTAGGCCGTAATCAAAAAACGGCTCTATCTCCTTTTTTCCATTTATATAGTCTCGTACAAAAGGGTTTTGACTTTGTATGGAAAGTTCAGTAAGCTGCATCTCTAGAACTTCCTTTCTCCAGTAAATAGTTAGCTATCCGAAACGAGTATAGCACGTTATGCGATTCGGTCAAAAGATTTAGCTTCATTCGTTTTCAAGCGCCTTGATGCTGCGATATAAAAAGGTAAGGTGCGGGGCGGGCTCTCCTGACTCTTTTGCCCGCTTCAGCAGATAGCCGATGATCGCATCCGCTTCCGTTTTTCTTTCTGCCAGCACATCGGCAAGCATTGAGGACGTGTTGCTTTTCGTCCGGCGGCAGACGGAAAGAACATGGTCCCACGCTGCCTGGCGATCTTCAAGTTCCAAAATCCGGCTCGCTTCTTCAAAGACGAACTTCATATAGGCCCCATACATCGGCTCCTCAAGCAGCGCGCCGTTTTTCACCCGCAAAAGAGCCGTCAGCGGATTGATGCACGCATTGACAATCAATTTTTCGGCGAGGGGCTTATACCAGTCTTCGCACCAAATAAAAGGGAACGCTTCATGCACCGAAGCGAGCTCTTTTTTCAGCCGGGCGGCGGATTGGCTTCGGAACGCGCTCCATTTTACGGCCCCTTTTCCCGTGTGCCGGAATGTACGGTCATCCACCCTGACAGCTCCGTGTTCCACAGATCCCGTATAGATGCGGTGGCCCGTCTGCCATTTTTCAAGCACGGGAATATGCGCCATTCCATTTTGCAGGAACATGATGTCAAGAGGAGCCGCCTGCTCCAGCTCAGACAGAACGGCTCCGAGCTGATGCTCCTTTACGGCAACAAAAAGAAGGTCGCAGTCCGGATCAAGTTCAGTCACGCCCCTGGCGTTCACGGTCATCTCTTTCCCGTCTTCAAGAAGGCGGATTCCCTTTTCTTCAATCGCTTCCGCCTGTTCCTTTCTCCGCGCAATCACAGTCACTTCGTGGCCGAACGAAAAATAGTATGCAAAAAGGAGGCCGACCGAGCCTCCTCCGATGACTCCGATTTTCACATTCTCACACCCTGATTTTTTCATATACTGTATATCATAGCAGAAATTTTCGCCGTTGACTTGTCAGTTGTTTCAAATATTCAGAACCGTTTCGCTTCATTATATTAGAAAATTTTTATCATTTGGATTTTTTGAAAAAAGCGTTTACAATAGAAGTAGACCACAAACAAGGGGGTAACATAATGGTCAAAGTCGAACGTTTGCTGATCAACTACAAAACGCTTGAAGAATTTAAAAAGTTCAGGGAGTACGGGATTCAAGAGCTTTCCATGCTGGAGGACCTTGAAAGCAACATGATTGAAAACGACAGCAACTCACCGTTTTACGGCATCTATTACGGAAATCGGCTCGTCGCAAGAATGAGCCTGTATAAAGTGGATGGTAAATCAAACCAATATTTTGAAGAAGGCCAAGATTACCTCGAGCTCTGGAAGCTTGAAGTTTTGCCGGGGTATCAGCGAAACGGCTACGGAACGATGCTTGTGGAGTTCGCCAAATCTTTCGGACTCCCGATTCGCACAAGTCCGCGCGTCAAATCATCCGATTTTTGGAACAAGATGGGCTTTACACCGGTTAAATACGATATGGCCCGGGATAAAGGGGAAAATCCGCTCGTTTGGCATCCTGCGAGCGAACCTAGTCAAAGTTCTGAATCAGCATAAACGAAAAAAGCCGGCCGATAGCGGATGGCCGGTTTTCTATTTTCAAGCTTCCCCCAGATTTTCATTCGGCTCCGGCTGGAGCATCGCCTTTTTGTTTCGTTCGTCTCCCTGAAGAACGACCATTTTTCTGGCTCTCTCCATGATTTCAATCAGCGCTTTATAATCCTCTTCTGTCAATTCAAGCTTTTTTTTCAGCGATTGATTTTCGCTTCGCAGCTTTTCAACTTCTTGTTTCAGCTCATTGATTTCTTCAGCAAGCTTTTTCTTCTCGTCGATAAAGTCCTTTTGAACCGGGGCTTCTTTCAGCTTTTCCAAGTACTCTATGACATCATCGAGCGTCAGGTTTTCCGCCTTGCTCTCAGAAACCGTTTTGACAGATCCAGGAAGGTTTGCGGAATGGATACCGATTTTTTTGCGCAGCTCTTTGCGCTGCTTCTTTGCCAGTTCAATGCCTGATTGGTATTGCTTTCTGACAAATGAATTCCAGCGGAATCCGCAGGCGGCCGCGGTTCTGCTTAAAGCCTTGCCCACTTCTTCAAAGGCTGAAAGCTGTGTCCCGCCTTCCCGAATGTGCCTTAATACGACCTCAGCCAGCAATATATCTTCATCCTGTGTCCATGCATCCTGTCTTGTAATCGTCAAATGTTATCCCCCTCCATGACTTTATGAATTTACCTCATACATATGCGGCTGATAGAGTAGATAGACTATTTTCTTTACAGGAAATAAAAGGATGAAGGGAAAACGGGTATAAAAAAACACAAGACATGAAGTCTTGTGTTTTCATTGTTGACGATTAGTTGCTTTTTACGTCTTTTCCTTTGTATGATCCACATGCTTTGCAGACGCGGTGTGAAAGTTTCATCTCACCGCAGTTTGGGCATTCTACCATACCAGGCACTTGCAATTTAAAGTGTGTACGACGAAGTCTTTTTTTCGTTTTAGAAGTTCTTCTAAAAGGTACAGCCATTATTCCCACCTCCTTAAAGAGCGTTAAGATTCATCTTCTTGTTTTAAGAGCTTCCCGAGTCCGGCAAGTCTCGGATCGATCCGGTCTTTCCGGTCATCTTCTGTAATGACCTGCCAATCCTTGCCCTCCTGCGGAGCACCTTCTTCTTTTTGAACAGACTCACAAAAGATTTGCATAGGGATCTCAAGAAGGATTTCTTCTTTCACGACCGGAGTCAAGTCGATGAGGTCATCTTCAACAATATGGATGTCTTCATCTTCCATTTCCTCGGTCTTATGAAATATAAACAGTTCTTTTGTAGAAATGCTGAATGGATAACGAACATCAACAAGCGTTCTTGAGCAAGGCAAGATCATCTCGCCTGAAATGGTAAAATCAAATGCAGCCTGCTTTGAGCGGATTTCCGCGCGCCCTTTCACCCGCACCGGTGAAATGCTGCGGATTTCCGAGCTTTGAGAGAGTTCGCTTAAATCAACTGTTTCATCAAATTCAAAGTCCTTCTTCGGCATTTGATTCAGCTGATGTATCGTCCATTTCATTGTATCACCTCTAAGTGAGCAACAAACATGATTATAGCTTTCATCATGTTTTTTGTCAATATTTTTTCTTTACAGATATGCGCCTGCGCCTTTCATTCGTTGACATCGTGAACAACAATTCATACACTTAGGAAAAACGCTGTTTTCGCGAGGCGTCTGGACATTCCATGTGTAAATGTATCATAACTATTTCAAGAGATGCAAGAGAGGTGAAAAAATGAAAGCGGTCGGCCTTGTTGTGGAATACAATCCTTTTCATAACGGACATTTATATCATATAAAGGAAGCAAAATCAGAAACGCGGAGCGAGGTGGCGGTTGCCGTTATGAGCGGCTCCTTTTTGCAGCGCGGCGAACCCGCCATCGTATCAAAGTGGGCGCGTACGAAGATGGCGCTCGCATCTTTTGCCGATGTCGTCGTTGAACTCCCTTACATATTCGCCGTCCAAAAAGCGGAAACGTTTGCTGAAGGCGCCGTCTCGATTTTAAATGAATTAGGGTGTTCTTCTTTGTTTTTCGGAAGCGAGCACGGCGATATTGAGGCATTTCTCAATACAGCCGCACACACGATAGAGCACGAAGACAGGCTCAACGAAGAAGCCAGAAAGCAGATAGCGTTTGGGCTGAGCTACCCGCAAGCGATGGCAAAAGCGTTCCGGTCTGTAACAAGAGAAGGCGGTAACATCGTTGACCTTTCAAAGCCGAACAACATTCTCGGATTCCATTATGTGAAAGCCATCATGCAAAAGCAATTAAGCATGAAGCCCGAAACCGTCAAGCGCCGGTCCTCAGGCTATCACGATTCAACATTCCCTGAAGCGGACCGAATCGCAAGCGCTACGAGCATACGCAAGTCGATTTTTGAAACGGGAAGCCTTGCGGACAGCCGCTTCTACCTTCCAAAGACAACGGTCGATGAGCTCGATGAATACGCCCGGACTTTCGGCATGTGGCACTCGCCTGAAGATTATTTCCCCTTTTTGAAATACAGCCTGCATACAATGGATACAGAAGAGCTGAAAGGGATATACGAAGTGGAAGAAGGCCTTGAGCACCGCGTCAAAAAAGCGATCCGGAAAGCAGGCTCTTTTAAGGAATACATGGAGCTTTTGAAAACGAAGCGCTATACGTGGACAAGACTGCAGCGCATGAACACCCATATCCTCACAAAAACGAAGAAAGCCGACGTTAAGCGCATGTTAAACGAAACACATCCGGCATATATCAGACTTCTCGGAATGACAAAAAAAGGGCAGGCCTATTTGGCTGAAAAGAAAAAAAGCTTGAGCGCACCCCTTATTACAAAGACGGGATCGTTTTCCCATCCTTCCCTCCAGCTTGACATAAAAGCGGGCCAAGTATACAGCGCCCCGCTCAAAGAGCCGGTGCGGACGATGCTGACAGAGCAGGAATATTCCCTTTCGCCGATCAGGTATGACGAAGACAGCCGGATATTTTTGCGCAAATAAAAACACCTGATGGACATCAGGTGTTTTTCACTTTATCTTCCAAATAATGAATCGCATCATCCATCGTGTCGACAGGGACGATTTTCATATCGGTTTTAATATCTTTTGCCGTTTTTACAGCTTCTTCATAGTTTGATCCTTTTTTTCCGCCTTCGTTCGGGGCAAAAAAGATGTCGGCTCCCGCCTTGTCTGCCGCAACGACTTTCTGGCTGATGCCGCCGATCGGACCGACTTTGCCTTCGTCGTCGATCGTTCCGGTTCCAGCAATATGGTGTCCTTTCGTCTCGTCTTCTTTTGTCAGCTGGTTATAGATCTCCATTGACATCATCAGCCCTGCCGAAGGGCCGCCGATGTTTTCAATATCCATATCGACCTCCGGCTTCACCTTGACATTGCGGTCTGTGATGAGGGAGACGCCGAGCCCCGCTCTCTTTGGATCTTCTTTGAATGTTTTCAGCTTCATCTCATATGTTTTTTCTTCTTTATCCCGTTCAACTACGATTTTCACGCGGTCCCCGGCTTTTTTTGACTCGATGTAGCGGACGAAGCTCTCCGCTGACCGGAACGATTTTCCGTCCGCTTTTTTAATTTTGTCCCCGACTTGTATTTTCCCTTCTGCAGGCATGCCGCTGACGACCGACATGGCATATACGCCGTTAAACGTGTAGCTGACTTCTTTTCCGGCCCGCTTATAAGCGGCGATCATCGCATTTTCCTGGGAATCTCTCATCATTTGCAGTTGGCGCTTCATATATTCCTGATCAGATTCGCCTTCTTGTTTAAAATTTTCTTCCGGAAGAATTTCGTGGTAAGGGCGCATTTTTGCCCATATATATGTAAGCGGGTTGGCAGGACCGACTTTAACTGTCATTAAAGAAAAGCTCCCTTTTTCAGGATAGCCGTTATCGACTTTAATTAAAGGGTTCAGCTCGGTCGCTTCGCCAGGTTCGGTGATGTAATATGGCAGCTTCACAAATGACAGCGCGGCCACGATGATAACGAGCAATAGTGCGATGCGTATAATTCTTTTTTTCAGCATGAAAATGTAACCCTCCATCTTTATTTTCACCGGCTCACATCTTGATCCGGCTTCGAATTTTCAGCCTGCATGAATTCACAGATGTATGAAATGCCTTCTTTTGATGCTCATCAAGGAGAAGGGTTTCCGCGCGTTTAAAGAGCTTCCGGTTCATTTGTTTCATCGCCGATCTGCAATCTGGTGGTCTAAAATAAGGACCAGCCTTCGTATAATGATAAAGAAGTTTCACGGAGAAGGCTACCGCACAAATCGGGCAAGCTTTTCGTTTATTTTATCATGATCCTGTTTCCAATGTGTATTCACAGCCGCAAAGGGGGTTAGAAATGGACATGTCAAAGGTAAAGACACTCATGATTGCCGTTTTGCTGCTTTCATTTACAGCTGCCGTCATTACCCACCCGCAAGAATCATTTGACGCTTCTAAAAGTGGACTTGCCATGTGGTGGGAGGTCGTATTCCCTTCCCTTTTGCCTTTTTTTATTTTATCAGAGCTCTTGATCGGGTTTGGTGTCGTCAGGTTTGTCGGGCTGTTGCTCGAGCCTTTCATGAGACCGGTGTTCCGCGTACCCGGCGTCGGAGGGTTCGTGCTCGCAATGGGAATGGCATCGGGAAACCCGGCCGGCGCAAAACTGACTTCAAGGCTGAGACAGGAACGGCAGATTTCCCGGGTCGAAGCAGAGCGGCTCGCTTCATTCACCAACTCATCTAACCCGCTGTTTATTTTCGGAGCCGTTGCGGTCGGCTTTTTCCATAATCCTTCTCTTGGCGTTGTGCTTGCGGCGGCCCATTATTTGGGCAATTTCGCAGTTGGACTGACGATGCGCACTTACGGAAGAAAAGAAGAAAACCGCACCGCCGTGCGAAAGAAGCTTCCTGTGCCTTCAATTAAAGAAGCCTTAAAAGCGCTCCATCAGGCAAGACTTGAAGAAAAGCGGCCGCTCGGCAAACTTTTGAGCGATGCTGTCATCTCCTCCGTTCAAACGCTGCTAATGGTGGGCGGCTTCATCATTCTTTTTTCGGTTTTTAATAACATTCTTTCTGTGATGCACATCACCGACATTCTTTCGCACGCGACAAGAATGATTTTGACGGCTCTTCAATTGCCCGGTGATTTTGATAAGCCTTTATTATCGGGATTGTTTGAGATTACGCTCGGCAGCAAACTGGTCAGCGCAACGGATGCGGCGCTTCTCCAGCAAGCGGTGATCGTCAGCTTTATTTTGGGTTTCAGCGGCTTCTGCGTCCAAGCGCAGGTTGCAGGCATTCTTGCTGAAACGGATATCCGCTTTAAGCCGTTTTTTATCGCTCGCATCCTCCAGGGAATTTATGCAGCGATCTTTGTTCTTATTCTTTGGAAGCCTCTTTACACATCGTTCTATTCTCCGACTGAGCCGGTCTTCTCCTTTCTGACGGCCGGGAAGACGGAACCTTTCTTTCTGGAGATGTGGAACACTTTAGCAGAGATCGGTCCGCTCCTAACAATCGGCACCCTTCTCATCTATATCATTCTTTATGCCAAATCTTACGCCCCTGTTAAAAAATGAGCAGCCGGTTACGGCCGCTCATTTTTTGCAAACTTTTTTTCAAGTGCAGCCTCGACCGCTTCCGGCACGAGTTCTGCGACTGAACCTTTATATTTTGCCACTTCTTTGACAATGCTTGAACTGAGGAACGAGTATTGGTTATTCGTCATCATAAAAAACGTTTCAATATTTTCATCGAGCACTTTGTTCATCGAGGTTCCCTGCATCTCGTATTCAAAGTCAGATACCGCTCTAAGCCCCCGCAGGATGACGTTTGCCTGCTTGCTCTTTGCATAATCAATCAAAAGCCCCTGAAAAGATTCCACTTGCACATTCGGGATATCCTGCGTCACTTCGCGAAGCAGCCCACAGCGTTCTTCCACTGTAAACAGCGGCTTCTTCGAAGAATTGTTCAAAACGCATACATAAACTTTATCAAACACTTTCGCCCCGCGCCTGATGATATCCAAATGTCCAAAAGTCACCGGATCAAAACTTCCGGGACAAACGGCAATGCTAGCCATCCCCATTCCCTCTCTTTCTGTATATGGTCACGCCTGTTAAGCCGTATATTTCCTGCCGGGCAAGCTGAAGTCCGCCCGCCGCATCCGGCAGCATGACTTCCTTCGCATGCTCAGCCACAATAAACCCTCTTTCAGTCAGCATATCCGCTTCATCAATGATCGATAAAAGCGCTTCCAGCTTTTGCTCTCGATATGGCGGGTCCAAAAAGACGGCATCAAAGCTTGCGCCCCTTTTCACCAGTGCATGCAGAGCCCGTTCTGCGTCATTTCTGTACACTTCGGCGCACTTTTCTAAGCCCAGCGTTTTCAAATTTCCTTTCACGGTTTGAATCGCTTTAAAATCCCGGTCGACAAAAATGAAGCGGTCAAATCCCCGCGACAGCGCTTCAATGCCCAATCCGCCGCTTCCCGCGTACAGATCAAGGCCGGTGCCGCCTTCAAAATACGGGCCGACCATATTAAAGATGGATTCCTTTACTTTATCGGTCGTCGGCCTTGTCGACGTGCCGGGAACCGCCTTTAAGGCACGTCCCTTATACGTCCCAGAAATCACTCTCATACTTCCACCACTTTTTCTTAAAACTCGAAAAAAATCATTCCTATCTTATCATAAAGTGTTTTCTGGCACAAACACCCAAAGTGCAAATTCATATGTATAGCAAAAAGGCTCGGTGGTGATAATAATAGCAACAGCATCGATTGATGTTGTTGCCAACCGCGGAGAAGACTTACGTTTCCCCATAAGTTCTTCCTCCGGTTTCTCCTCTCCCTTTGCCTTCTCCTTAATTTTTTAAGGAATAGAAGGACCCCGCAGAGGTATTTCTGCGGGGATTTTTTTAACATAAACCAAGTTAGAGCCCGGCTTTATAGTCGTATTCTTTCGCTTTATCCTGCTTGGATTCAAACTCCATTTTCAAAAACGGTTTGTATGAAAGATCCACCTGTTTGACAAAAGAGTACGAACGTATTTTTGCGATGATTCTTTCGGCATCTTCCATATTGCAATACACCACTACATATTTCAGCCGCTTTGAAACGTAATGAACATTTCCGAATTTCCTGAGCATTTTCGCCTGCTTCAAGGAGTGCAGCCAAACGATTAAGCCTTGACGCCTGATTTCCAAATTGTTCACCTGCCTGTCGCTCTGTGCATGAAGTTCTATAAAAAAACGAGACTCGGGGCGACCGAGCCTCATCAGGAAACTTTACAGCCGCAGCTTCCGCCTGACCCGCAGCCGCCGCCGCAAGATGAAAGATTATCAAAATAAGGGTTTCCAGTCGGTACTTTGATATGTTTTGACACAGCATGACCGATTTCCACGCTGACTTCATCAAGAATGGATTGCAGCTCTGTTTCCGCCTTTTTAAATTCGGCTACTGTATCGTGAAGGTCAAGCTCCCGTTTGATTTCCCTCATTTTCTTGGATATCTCTTTATAATCAGGATGATACTTGCCAAAGCGCTGCACATCCTCGTACTGTTCTTTTATTTTCGTAAACGAAGCGATAATACGTCCGGCCTCTTCATCTTCGCGGAGACGCTTGTAGCATTTTCTGTAATGTTCAGCCGCCTCTGATTGAAGAATCATGTTGGCCAAATCATATGCTTCATTTTGAAGCCGCAACGATTCCATTGTGGCAAACATAGACATGCACCTCCAGCTATAGTGTATCACAAAACAGCCGTTTTCAAAAATGTCTATGCCGCCTCCGAACTATAATTTTCCAAAAACTTCGCTTTCACAAGCGGAATCGCGCCAATCAGATAAGCCTTTGGGCTTTGGTTTATGGGTGGCGCAGCCGGCCAGCAAGAGGCACAGAAAGATTACAAGCCAGCACTTCTTCATCACAGATCAACTCCTTCACACCTAGCTTTACCAGAATGGCGCGATTTATCATCACAAAAAAAGACTCAGGCTTAAATTAATCCTGAGTGCGCATCGCATGAAACATTTGCAGCATCATCTGGGCCATCTGAATGCTGCCCGATAACTGGTTGACCCTGTGAGGAATCGTTTTTTCATAAAAATTCATCATATCGAGATGAAAGGCTGACAGATCATTCGGATTCCGCGAAAGCTTGCGGTACCAGACCGGCTGCTCACGGATGAACCGGCGGCGCTCTTCGTCGGCGAACACATACTCCTGCACTTCTTTACGCATGTCTTTCTCCTTCCCTAATCTTTTCGGAAAGAAAACGGATGCTCGCCGCCGCTTTGTTTCTGCTGTTTTTGGCTTCCGCCCGAAAACTGGCTGAGCAAGCTTTGCAGCGAAGAAATAGACTGGCTCATTTTATTGATCTGCTCATTCATTTGATTGGCATCCATCTTTCGAACGGCCGTCACCATTTTCGAAATGAAATCGTTTTTGCCGCCAGCGTCCGGCTCCTTTTCCGCTGAAGCTTCTTCCCTGTACGGATCCCATATCGAATCGTCTTCCCCGAGCAAAACCCAGTTTTCATAGACTTCCTGCCAGCTTTTTTCTTGTTTCCGGACTTCGGAAATCAACTTAGGATGCCGTTTTATAAATTGCTTAAATTCATTGATGGATGATTGCGCGTTTTGATTTGCCAACGTCTACACCCCCTCCGAAAACATATGCCTACTATAGTGTAATCCGCCCCGGCAAAAAATGTTCGCCTAAAATTCCTCTTTTTACAGGAACGGTGAGCAGCCGACATTTCAGGATTTCTCAAAAAACGAAAAGCCCGGGTATTGTCCCGGGCTCTATTGCCATTCTTTAATAAAGTTTTGCGTATAATATTTCTCATCCACCCCGACGCCGAGATGGGTATAGTCGGCATTTAAGAGCGCTTTTCTGTGCCCTTCGCTGTTTAACCAGCCTTCAACCGCCGCAGGCCCGTCGACATAGTTGAGCGCGATATTTTCCCCCGCCTGCTCAAAATTGACTTTTCCTTTTTCAAGCCTGTCTTTGAGGGTGCCTTCCGTTTCTGACACATGGGAGAAGTAATGGTGCTCTTTCATGTCGCTGCTGTGGCCGTAAGCCACTTTTGATACGCCTTCATCCCAAGTGAGCTCAGACAGGCCGTGCCTTGCGCGGATAACGTTTGTTATATCAAAAATCTGCTTCTCATTTGCTTTCTCGATTTTCTTCCAATCCGATTCTGTCAATGCTTTAGGCTCGATCAGGGTGCCTCTGTAGACAACTTCATACGGCCTTTGCTTGATTAAAGTCGGCGCATCAAATGCCCTGATGCTTGAAAGCGTCCCCTCGAATTTATCCATGTACAGCTGAACATAGATGTCTCCGACTTTAACCGTCGGCCTTGTATTCATATCTTCCTCGGAAAACTCAAAACGGTATGAACTGCCTTTATATTGAACATTGACATACGGGGCGATCTGGGTCGTTTTGAAAACTTCCCTTGACGGCCGTCCGATTTTAAACGGAGCGGTGTTCACCCCGTCGCCTGTCGCAAACAATGTCACAGCCTTGCCGCCCAGCAAGCCGATTTGAACGTACTGTTTTTTCCCTTGGTTATAGACCCACCATTCATAATCATACGCTGAAGGATCGACTCTGTCCGGTTTCCCCAGTTTCTTTTCGATCGTCTCGGCCGATTCCCCGATAAAGGAAAGCAGGCCGGAATCGGGAATGTTCAAGGGCTTCTCTTTTTTTGCATCTTCGTTTGAGACTTGCGGCTTGTCTTCCTTCGCAATTTTCTCAGGCGTTGAGCCGTATTGAATAAACAGCGTGTATGAAGCCGCAACGATGAGAAGGATCACGACCGCTCTTAATATATTTTTCAAACTTTCACCTCCGACTGACGGATCAATCTATCCATTAAGCTGCGCACGCATCAAAAACTTGCCTTTAGTGTCATTTAAACAGAACTGACATGAATTTTCAATGTTAATACAGCCTATTAAGATGTGAGACAAAATATGTTTTAATGAAGAAAATCTCCAGGCCGCTCTTCGTTTTCAGATATAAATGTCAGCGCGTCGCCAGCCTGGCGGTTCGATTTATTGTGAGTTGAAACATCGCCGAGCGTAATGATGCCGGCAAGCGTTTTTCCCCGTGTAACCGGGACCCTTCTGATCTGATAATCTCCCATGAGATCGACCGCTTTTTCAATTGAATCGTCTTCACTTACCGTAATGAGATCAGTCGTCATGACATTTGTAATTTTTTGCGAATTCGGTTTTTTAGCTGCGATTCCCCGCAGCACTAAATCCCGGTCAGTGACGATCCCAACCAGTTCCAAGCCGTCATCAAGCACAACCGGAATCGCTCCCACATCCCCGTCTTTCATTTTCACGGCAGCCTCGTATACATTATCAAGAACCGTACAATATAATGTTTCCTTTGTCATGATATCTTTCACACGTGTCAATCAGAAGACCTCCTCTTGTCGTTCGTTTGTTCATATTGTCGTCAAGCCGCGCGCGATTCATACTGTTCACAAAAATATTTATATATCGGCTCAGGCAGGATTGAAAGTTTAACGCTTTCATACTATGATTGTCAGTAAAGGTAATTTTTTTAAGGGGGTTTTACGGGATGAAATTTGAAGAATCCGGAATTGAAGGATTGACTGCCGACCTTAACCGGTTAGACGACATCATGGAAAACGAAGGGTTCGTAAGAGCTGGACAATGGGATTATGAACGCGTCACATATGACCGCAAATTCGATATGGTCGAAGGAAGATTCTACCTTCGCGTGTTCGGATATGCCATCGAAGGTGACGTGGGCGCCCGGCGCGCGGTAATCAAACTGATGACGCCGCTTTTGGGCAAATATTATTATCCGCATGGAGTGGAATACGGCGAAGACGAACATTTTCCGCCGCAGCTCCTCAAAACAAGCAAGACGGTGCTGAATTCGATCAAAGAAAAGGTTTCAGCGCTTGAAGTGTAGCAGGCGTACATAAAAAAGGGTGCAGCCCCTCGGTGAGGCTGTACCCTTTTTTGACCTTAATGAACCGTAGACGGAGAATATGATTCTTCTTCCAGGTCCTTTTCGTCTTTGGCTCTTTCCTTCCTCGCCCAGCCGAAAAAGATAATCGCCAAAAATGTCCCGTACACGATTTCCTGTAGGATTTTCATGACAATCGCGCCAAGCTGCTGATCTTCGAGAACAGGCATGCTGCTGAACATTTCCGGACCTGTAAGCGTCATTCCGCTCAGCGTATCGAGAGGAACGCACAGCTTCATTGCCTCCGCCCATGCTGACGGATCCGAATATGTCGAATACAGAGCCGTATCGCTGAACATGATTAACGCGCACGCCGGTGTCAGCAAAATGCCGTCAGCCATAATGTAGCCGAGTTTCAAAAGTCCGCTCATCTGCGGAAGCTCCTCGACCTTGTGAACGAGCGGCCACCACATGAAAAACGCTGCCATAAAGATCAGCACGGTAATGGCGGCATGATAAACGGCATCCGTCTTTATAAAATCAAAAACCAATGGAATGTGATACATCGAAAATAGACCGTTAAACACGATTATCGCGATCAATGGTTTGGAAAAAAACCGGAACAGCGGCTTGACGATCGGCAGAAAAATGACCTTTTTCCAAAACCAAGGCGGTATGCCAAGGATGATCAGAGGCGGCACGATCAAATACAGAACCGCCATTTGCGCCATATGCGCGCTGAACATAATATGTCCCAGCAAATCAACCGGACTGCCCTTAGACGCGTATAAAAGAATCATCGCCGTCAGGAATAAACCGATTTCTTTCCTGGACGCCCGCTCTCCTTCTGATCCTAAGCGTTTCATCAGAAAAAAGTAAAGGGCGGTTATGAAAACGACAGCCCCTAGGAAATAGGGGCTCCAAAGGGCGCGAAAACCGAATATTTCAAGGCTGCCCAACATGAGCATCCTCCTTTCTGTATGTCGGTTCGATTACCACCAGATTAGCGTTACAAAAGCCAACACGGTAACAAAAGCGACCAAAACGCCCGAATAAAGGAACAAAGTCGGCGCTTCATGCCCCCGCTGACTCATATGCATAAAGTAATACAGCTGAAACGCAACCTGAATGACGGCGAGCAGCAGAATAAACGGCACCGTAAACCATACGCCGGCATCTGAGGCGACCGTTAAAAAAGCGACAATGGTCAGGCCGATCATCAAACCGAATGAAATAACCTGATATCTCATGTCCTCCGCGTTTTTCTTTTTGCGGTAGGCAAGATCTGTTTTGGGATTCCCTCTGTTTTCGTTATTCACCATTTTTATCCCACCATCCCCATCAAGTATACAACGGTAAAGATAAACACCCAGACAACGTCGATAAAATGCCAGTAGAGGCTTGCGACAAAAAACTTCGGCGCGTTGTAAAGGCTTAATCCGCGGCCCGCATTTCTGATCATCAAAGAAAGAATCCAGAGAAGCCCGAAGGTAACGTGTGCTCCGTGTGTGCCGACAAGCGTATAAAAAGCGGAGCCGAGAGCCGAGCTTTGAATGGTGAACCCATATTCGTGAATGTAATGCGTGAACTCATATATTTCAAGCGCCAGAAAGCCTGCACCGAGCAGAACGGTGATTCCGAGCCAAACCTGCATCTTTTTAAAAGCGAAGTTTTTCATATGATACATCGCATACACGCTCGTCAAACTGCTCGTCAAAAGGAGCATTGTCGCAAGAAAGACCAGCCCCATGTCGAACATCTCGGTCGTTTTCGGCCCCCCTGCATTCGAATTCTTCAGCGCAAGGTATGTTGCGAAGAGAGACGCGAAAAGAACCGTCTCTCCCCCGAGAAATAGCCAAAAGCCGATAAATTTATTTTTTCCTTCTAACGTAGCTTTTTCAGGAGAAGCCGGGAAGGTTTCAGCCGTCAATTTCTCTTCTGTATGCATTATGCCTTCACCCCTTTGTCGTCATCATCCATCAGATCTTCTTTATGAATATGGTACCCGTGGTCATCAATTACAGACCGGAGAAGCATCATAAATAACGTGATCCCTAACCCGATCAGAATGACAGGCAGCCCCCAGGCAAATTCCGTCCGGTACATAAAGCCGAAGGCGGATATAAACAGCCCGAGTGACATGATGAACGGAAGAATCGATCCGTTTGGCATATGGATGTCCTGAAGCGGCTCCGCGGCGGTCATTGACTGCTTGCCGGCTCTTTTTTCGATCCATAAAGCATCAAGGCCTCTGACCAAAGGCAGCTGTTTGAAGTTGTATTCAGGAGGCGGCGAAGAAACGGCCCACTCAAGCGTTCTTCCGTCTTGCCAAGGATCGCTGCCGACTTTTTCCCCTTTGGCAGTCGTCACGATAATATTGATCACGAGTATGATGACCGCAGCCGCCATAAACACAGCTCCGATTGAACTGATCAGGTTCGCCATGTCAAATCCCTGATTCGGCAAGTATGTGAACACGCGTCTCGGCATTCCCCACAATCCGAGCCAATGCTGGATGAAGAACGTCAGGTGGAACCCGATGAAAAAGAGTACAAACGTTATTTTGCCCAACGCTTCGCTCAGCATTTTCCCGAACATTTTCGGCCACCAGTAATGAGCTCCGGCGAGGATGGCGAACACCACTCCGCCAATGATGACGTAATGGAAGTGGGCCACGACAAAGTACGTGTCATGGAACTGATAGTCAGCCGGTGCGGCAGCAAGCATGACGCCTGTCACCCCGCCCATAACAAACGTCGGGATAAAGGATATCGCGTAAAGCATCGGCGTTGTAAACTTGATGCTCCCGCCCCACGCCGTGAGCAGCCAGTTGAAGATTTTAATACCAGTCGGGACGGCAATGGCCATCGTCGCCACCGCAAAAATGGCGTTTGCCACAGGCCCGAGTCCCGTTGTAAACATATGGTGAGCCCAAACCATGAAGCCTAAAAAGCCGATCAATACGGTTGCAAATACCATTGAAGAATAGCCGAACAGCCTTTTTCTCGCAAAAACCGGAATGATTTCCGAAAAAATGCCGAACGCCGGGAGTACGAGAATATAAACTTCAGGGTGTCCGAAAATCCAGAACAGATGCTCCCAAATGATCGTATTTCCGCCTAATTCCGGATTGAAAAAGCTCGTTCCGAACAACCGGTCCAGCATCAAGAGCGCAATGCCTACGGTCAGCGGCGGAAACGCGAACAAAATCAAAGCCGAAGCGACGAATGTCGTCCATGTGAAAAGCGGCAGCCTCATGTATGTCATGCCCGGCGCCCTCATGTTGATGATCGTCGCGAGAAAGTTAATCCCGGCAATCAGCGTACCGATCCCGGCAATTTGCAGACCGAGAACATAGAAATCGATCCCGTGCCCTTCGGAATGAAGGGAAAGCGACGCATAAGACGTCCAGCCGGCATCGGGTGCCCCTCCCAAAAACCAGCTTAAATTCAGAAAGATGCCGCCGAAAAGAAACAGCCAGAAGCCGAGCGAGTTCAAGAATGGAAACGCGACATCCCGCGCGCCTATCTGCAGCGGAACGACGGCGTTCATCAATGCGAACAACAGCGGCATCGCCGCCAGGAAAATCATCGTTGTGCCGTGCATCGTCATGATTTCATTGTAGACCCCGCCGCTCATGATGTCATTGTTCGGTATCATCAGCTGAACCCTGATCAGCATCGCTTCGATTCCGCCGAGCACAAAGAAGAACCCGCCGCCCAGCAAATAAAGGATGGCAATCTTTTTATGATCGACAGTCGTTAAATAGTCCCATAATACAGCCCCAAAACCTTGCTTTTTCTTAAGCGTACTCACAATGTAACCTCCCTCATTCTCCCTTTGAAGCGTTAGTCTTCGGTTTTTAACCCCTTTAAATATTCAGTCAGTGCATCAAGTTCCTTGTCGCTCAAATCAGGGTATGTGCCGGTCATTTTGTTGCCCGGTTTTATGCTTTCAGGATCCTTGAGCCACGCTTTCAAGTTTTCATCGTTGAATTCCTTCACGCCGGCGATCGTCGACCTGTCTCCAAAAGTCGCGAGGTTCGGAGCCGTTCTGGCCGCTTCCGCCCTTTGGTCTTTTGAATCGGTCGCATGACAGCTCAGGCAGTTTTTCTCTTTGAACACCTTTTCTCCTTCAACAGCGAGATCGGTTTTCGCTTCCGCTTTATTGTTTTCCATATCGCTCATCCATTTCTTGAACTCATCCTTCGAAACCGCTTTAACTTTAAAGTCCATTAAAGCGTGGGAAGGTCCGCAGAGCTCGGCGCATTTCCCGTAGAAATAGTCTCCGGCTTTTTCCGCCCGTTTTGAATCAATCGTTAAGTAGAACTTGTTTTCATTGTCTGTGTTCGTATCAACCTTGCCCCCGACAGAAGGAATCCAGAATGAATGTTTGACATCGGAAGCTTTCAGCTTGAAGTAAATGCGTTCATCGGTCGGCACGACCAGCTCCTGGCTCGTAATCACGCCGTAGTCAGGATATTCGAATTCCCACCAGTAAAGGTTCGCCCGCACGTTGACGACGAGCGTCTTCTCCGGATCCCTGTTTTTCTTATCCATCGGTTTCGTATCAGCAAGATCAAAGGTCTGTGCGACAACAGGAACAACCAGGATAAGAAGGAGGATAATCGGAATAACAGTCCATAAAATTTCTAAATTGCGGTTTCCTTCAACCTGTTTCGGGATGTGGTCATCACCGAGCTTAGATCTTCTGTACTTGACGATGACAAATACGAAAATGAAACTTACCACTACTACAACAACAACCATGATCAGCGTGCTGAGAATCATTAGGAAATACTGCTGATCAGCCACCTCGCCCGCCGGCTGCAGCGTTGATATAAACGGTTCTCCGCACCCTGCTAAAACAAGCGCCAAAATAGTGAACAGCGACATCAGACGCCATTTCTTTAACATTTCTTCCCAACCCCTTTTCAATCAATCCTTTTGAAACTTTCACTGTTCAAACGTTTATAGGACACCTATTCATTCATCTGACTCCCCACTCCAATTAAAGCACTTACATTTCCTCATTTCATAAATAATGAGGTTTTTTACTCAAAATACCATCTATGTATGAACGTAAAGCCGCCTTGTTAAACATAATCGAAAAAATCGATAAGGCGGCTTTTACATGATTGTTGTCTGCTTGAAGTGTTAATTGACAGCCTTCAATGTGATGAATTATAGAGTTCTATCCAATTTTAAAAAGTGTAAATACGACCATGGCAACGAAGAAAATGGTCAAGTAATTTAATGAATATACAAACATGAGCGTTGCCCACTTCATGATATTTTTGCTTCTGTAACCGACCAGACCGCAAACGAGCCAGCCGATATTAAGCACCGTCCCCAAAATGACGATCGGCAGTCCGAGTCCGCCCAGGAAAAACGGCAGCGGCATTAAGCAGGCAATCCAAATGATGATCTGCCTTTTCGTCACTTCAAAACCGTGTACAACAGGCAGCATCGGTATATTTGCGGCTCTGTATTCCTCCGTTTTCTTAATCGCAAGCGCCAGAAAGTGGGGAATCTGCCAAATAAACATAATTAAAAACAGCACCCACGCCTCGACTCCGATGGAACCTTGGACAGCGGTCCATCCGATCAAAGGTGGAACAGCCCCTGACACACTTCCGATGATCGTATTAACGGTATAGCGGCGCTTTGACCACATCGTGTATAGAAACACGTACGTAAAGACGCCGACAAATCCTACTGCGGCAGCTGTCAGATTGGTCATCAGCAGCATGATAAAACCGAGCGCAGTCAGCAGAATGCCGAACCACAATGCCTGTGAAGGCTGGATTTTTCCAGTCACCGTCGGCCTTGTTCTCGTCCGCTGCATGAGCTGGTCAATATCACGGTCATAAAAGTTGTTGATGACGCATGAGCCTGCAATAATAAGCGAGGACCCCGCTAAAGTGAACAGCACGATATCAAGGTTTCCTAGAAAGCTCAGATTTGAAAAGTAAAAAGCGAGCCACATGCCCGTAAAAGTTGTTATCAGGTTCGAGTAAACAATCCCGACTTTGATAAGGGCGAGGAAATCTTTCCATGCTGTCGTCTCTTCTATTTGTCCATTCATTGCTGTATCAGCTGTAATTCTTGTTTCAGCCATAATACTAACCCCCCTTACTCAAACCTTCATCACGTCAAGAGAAGCGGTATATTCATAAAAAACCTACAACTCTATCATACAAGATTACCGGATGGAAAAAAACAGCCTATTAAATATTAATCGACAAACCGGTTTATATTTGTGAACTTTTTATGACTTTCTTTACAGATGAAGGAAAAGTTGTGAACAAGAGCGGAAAACCACTGTCATTCTAATATAGTTCTATCAAACGAAGCCACAATTATCAAGTCTTCAAAACCAATAAAAATGTGAACGCCTTCTATTGCATTTTTGTGAACAATAATCATTATGAATTGCAGCAGAACATCAATTCGCTTACACTTGAAGGTGGTAAATATCTTTTTATTAGTCAGTTTGCATTAAAAAGGAGAATTGAATTTATGAATAAAGCATTAAAAGGCTTGGGAATTATCACAACTATCGCCATGCTTTTCGTGCTGATCGGCGGCGCCCTCGTCACAAAGACGGGTTCAGGAATGGGCTGCGGCAGATCTTGGCCGCTTTGCAACGGAAGCATATTCCCGGCTTTAACCCTTGAATCGATTATCGAATGGAGCCACAGGTTTGTCAGCGGCACATCCGGCGTCCTTGTGCTGGCTCTCGCCATTTGGACATGGAAAAAAATCGGCCATATCAGAGAAACGAAATTTCTCGCGGTGATGTCGGTCGTCTTTCTCATTCTTCAGGCGCTTTTGGGCGCTGCAGCGGTCGTCTTCGGGTCATCGGCCCTGATCATGGCTTTGCACTTCGGAATCTCGCTTATTTCCTTTGCTTCTGTGCTGCTTTTGACGCTCCTGGTGTTTGAAGCTGACAGCAAACAGAAATCCGAATCGTTTTATATAGGAAAAACCATGCAGTTTCATATGATAGGAATCATTATATACACATATGTCGTCGTTTATACAGGCGCATATGTCCGGCATACGAGTTCAAGCCTCGCGTGCCTTGACTTTCCGATGTGCAGCACGGAAAACGGCTGGCTTCCCGGGAAGTTTCACGAATGGGTGCAGATGGGACACAGAGCTGCGGCGCTTCTTCTGTTCGCCTGGATCATCGCGGCAGCGGTACATGCAGCAAGACAGTATAAAAATCAAAAACGCATTTATTGGGGCTGGATGATTTCCCTGATCCTGATCATCCTTCAGGCTGCCTCAGGAATTGCGGTTGTCTACAGCAGACTGGATTTGGGTTTTGCACTCGCCCACGCATTCTTTATTTCCTGCCTGTTCGGAATCCTTTGCTACTTCCTGCTGCTTGTTGCGCGCTATCGCAGGCAGGTGCAAAAATAAAAATAAACGGTTGATCCTCCGCCTTTTGGGGGGGATTTTTTCATAAAAAGAGGCCGCCGACAAAAGTCAGCGGCCGTGCTTTTATTTTTTCAGTTCAATGAGAAGGTCGCCGGTTTGAATGGCTTCTCCGTTTGTAACGTGAATGTTTTCAACAGTTCCTGAAAACGGAGCCTGAACGGTCGTTTCCATTTTCATCGCTTCATTGATCATCAAATGATCGCCCTTCTTCACTTGGTCCCCTTTGCTTACAAGAAGCTTGATTACCGTTCCCGGCATAGATGCCGCGATATGATTCGGGTTTGAACGGTCGGCTTTCACCTTTTGATGAACGGACGATTTAATGCTTTCGTCTTTAATGACCACTTCGCGAGGCTGGCCGTTCAGTTCAAAATAAACGACTCTCGTCGCATCCGGACGCGGTTCCCCGATAGAGACAAGTTTGACGATCAGCGTTTTCCCTCTTTCAATCTCGACCTCGATTTCTTCGCCGAGGGTCATGCCGTAGAGGAAGGTTGGTGTATCAAGCACAGAGATATCCCCGTACAGTTCCGCTGTCTTGACATACTCGGTAAACACTTTCGGATAAAGCGCATATGCAACAGCATCCTGGTCGGAAAGCTCCATACCATGCTTTTCCAAGAATTCCGCTTTTATAGCGTCAAATGAAACCGGTTCAAGCAGTTCTCCAGGGCGTACTGTAATCGGCTCCTGCCCTTTTAAAATCAGCTTTTGCAATTTCTCAGGGAATCCGCCGTGAGGCTGACCGATATACCCTTTAAAAAGCTCGACAACCGAGTCAGGAAAATCGAGAGATTCTCCCCTTTCGTAAATATCATCTTCCGTCAGGTTATTTTGCACCATGTAAAGCGCCATATCCCCGACGACTTTAGATGACGGCGTAACCTTTACGATGTCCCCGAACAGGTGGTTGACCCGGCTGTACATTTCTTTCACTTCATTCCAGCGGTCGCCGAGGCCGACTCCCTTAGCCTGCTGCTGAAGGTTGCTGTATTGGCCGCCAGGCATTTCATGCTTGTAAATTTCGGTATGAGGCGCAATCATGCCGCTCTCAAACTCGCTGTAATATTTTCTGACAGACTCCCAATATTGAGACAACGACTCTACCGCATCGACATTGAACTGCGGACGGCGTTTATCTCCTTCAAGCGCATGGTAAAGCGAGCTTGCGCTTGGCTGTGATGTCAGACCCGCCATCGAGCTGACCGCTACGTCGACGATGTCGACGCCTGCTTCTATCGCCTTCGCATACATAAAAATACCGTTGCCGCTCGTGTCGTGTGTATGCAAGTGGATCGGAATGTCGATCGTCTCTTTCAAAGCCGACACCAGTTCGTATGCCGCTTGAGGTCTCAGCAGGCCGGCCATATCCTTAATGCCGAGAATATGCGCCCCCGCAGCTTCAAGCTCTTTTGCCATTGACGTATAATATTCAAGATTATACTTGCTTCTGTTCGGATCGAGAATGTCCCCTGTATAGCAGATCGCCGCTTCGGCAAGCTTGCCTGACTCGCGCACTGCATCAATGGCGAGCGTCATCCCTTTAACCCAGTTCAAGCTGTCAAAAATGCGGAATACATCGATTCCGGCCGCAGCCGATTCGCTGACGAACTTTTTAATCAGGTTGTCAGGGTAGTTTGTATACCCGACGGCATTCGAAGATCTCAAAAGCATTTGAAACATCGTATTCGGAATTTCCTTCCGCAGCTCCTCGAGCCTTTTCCACGGATCTTCTTTCAAGAAACGGTAAGCGACATCAAATGTGGCGCCGCCCCACATTTCAAGACTGAAAAGCTCTGGCCAGAGCGCAGCCGTCGGATTGGCGATTTTTTTCAGCTCATGCGTTCTGACTCTTGTCGCAAGCAATGACTGATGGGCGTCGCGGAACGTCGTATCAGTGAGGAGCACTTCCTCTTGATCTTTCACCCATTTGACGAGCCCTTCGGCTCCGCGTTCATCAAGAATCTGTTTTGTTCCGCTTGCGATTGGCTGATCGACATCTGTTTTGACGATCTGCGGCTTATCAAACTCGGGCTTCTTCTTTTTATCGATGCCCGGGAAGCCGTTGACCGTTACGTTCCCAATATATGTCAGCATTTTCGTTCCGCGGTCTCTCTGCTTAGGAAAGACAAAAAGTTCTGGCGTTGTATCGATAAAAGACGTGTCGTATTGCCCTGTAAGAAACTTTTCGTGTTTCGCCACATTTTCAAGGAAAGGAATGTTCGTTTTGATTCCCCTGATCCTGAATTCCTGAAGGTTGCGGACCATTTTGGCTGCCGCCTGTTCAAACGTCAGCGCCCAAGTTGAAAGCTTAACAAGCAGCGAATCGTAATAAGGCGTAATGACAGCGCCCTGAAAACTGTTTCCGGTATCAAGCCTCACCCCGAAACCGCCGCCTGAGCGATATGCCATGATTTTGCCTGTGTCAGGCATGAAATTGTTTGACGGATCTTCAGTCGTAACCCTTGACTGGATCGCATATCCGTGCAGCGTGATCGCATCCTGGTTCGGAATGCTGATTTCGCTGCTGTCCAGACTGAGACCGGCAGCGATCAGGATTTGCGTCTGAACGATATCGACGCCCGTTACCATTTCCGTAATGGTATGCTCCACCTGAACACGCGGGTTCACTTCAATAAAGAAAAACTCATCGTTCGCAACTAAAAATTCGACTGTACCGGCATTGACATAGTCAACATTCTTCGCAAGCTTAACGGCAGCATCGCAAATCTTTTCCCGGAGGGATTCAGAAAGCGAAACGCTCGGCGCCACTTCGATGACCTTTTGATGACGCCTTTGCACAGAGCAGTCGCGGTCGTAAAGGTGAACCACGTTCCCTTCTTTATCTCCGATGACTTGAACTTCAATGTGCTTCGGCTTTTCAATCAGCTTTTCGACATAAACTTCATCATTGCCAAAGGCCGCTTTCGCCTCTGATTTCGCCCTATTATAGGACTCCTCCAGCTCCGATTCGTCCCTGACGATCCGCATGCCGCGCCCGCCGCCGCCAAGCGACGCTTTAATGATAAACGGATATCCGAACTTTTCCGCAAATTGTTTCACTTCCGCTATATCCGCCACTGGTCCGTCGCTCCCCGGTATGACCCGAATTCCAGCTTTTTCAGCTTGTTCGCGGGCTTTTACTTTGTCTCCAAACATATCGAGGTGCTCGGAGGTCGGTCCGATAAAGATGATGCCTTCCTCTTCACACCGCTTAGCAAACTGAATGTTTTCCGACAGGAAGCCGTAGCCTGGATGGATGGCATCCACATGGTTGCGTTTTGCAATCTCGATGATGCCTTCAATATCAAGATAAGCGTCAATCGGCTTTTTCCCTTCGCCGACCAGGTATGCTTCATCGGCTTTGTATCTGTGGTAAGATCCGCTGTCTTCTTTAGAATAGATCGCTACCGTACGGATATTCAGTTCTGTGCAGGCCCGAAATACGCGGATAGCGATTTCCCCTCTGTTTGCAACAAGAACTTTTTGAATAGACTGTTGTGACATGTCGTTCCCCCTCATCCGCTGTTATAAGTATGTATCTATTCTAAATGAATCGGATGGTCATTGTACACGCTTAGTTTTTTAAAAATTTATACTTTTTTTATATTGATTTTCTTTCGTTTTTGTAGTATTGACAGGCTGTTTTCGTTTGAACCGATCAAAATATTCATTAAACATGCTGATGTTCACCAATATCCCCGCGCTTGCCATCAGCAGAATGAGCGATGACCCTCCGTAGCTGATAAACGGAAGCGTCACCCCTGTCAAAGGAATCAAGCCGGATATGCCGCCCAGGTTCACGAAAGACTGGATGGCGATCATGCTCGATATGCCGATCGCGAGCAGGCTTCCAAACGGATCATCGCATTTCCTCGCTATATAAAACCCTTTTAAAACGATGAAAGAAAGCAGCAGCACGACAAAAAGGACACCGAAAATACCGAGCTCCTCGGCGATGATCGCCATAATAAAATCGGTGTGCGTTTCAGGCAGATACCCATACTTCTGGACGCTCTCGCCGAGGCCCAGGCCGAACAGTCCCCCGGAACCGATCGCCAAGTAGGAGTTGACGACTTGAAAGCCCGAATCTCCCGCATCTTTAAACGGGTTTTGATAGCTTTCAAACCGCTTCATCCGTCCTTCTGTTAAAATGCTGTCCCAGTTGAAATAAATGAGCGGGCTGACGAGCACAAGGACAATCCCGGCCAAAAGCACGAGCTTTAACAGCGTTTTGCCGCTGAATCCCGAGCACAAAATGATGCACAATGCGATTAAAGCGATGATAAAGGCCGTTCCCACATCCGGCTGAGCAGCGACCAAGGCGCAAATGAAGAGCGTGATGATCGCAGGAGGGGCGATTCCGGCTCCCAAGTTGTCAATATAGCTTTGCTTTTTGGCGTAGACGGAAGAAAGATACAAGATGACGGTCAGCTTGACAAACTCCCCCGGCTGGATGCCGTAATTCGAAACCCTGAACCAGCTTTGGGCATTCCCGGCCACATGTCCGACAACAAACAGCCCGAACAAAGCGACGACGGAAATGAGCAGCAAAAACTTTTGGAATTTTTGATTGGCAAAAGCCTTATACGGAAAAAGCGCCGCGCATAAAAATATGACGGTTCCGAGCGCCAAAAACATCAGCTGCCTGTCAAAAAAGTAGCTGCTGTTTTGTCCGTACCTTGTCACGGCCGTGATCATGCTTGAACTGTACACCATGACGAGCCCGAACCCGCACAGCAGGAATACAGCGAAGATTAATGAATAATCATAGGATTTGAGCATTCTTTTTATCATATTATCCTCTTCCTTACTTGCCTTCAAAATGTGTTTGTGGTAGTTCCTTCGTTATTTTACTACACTTTCTTAAAAAGCACGAAAGATACCCTTTTCATAAGACTTCGAATCTCCTCAGAAAGAAAAGTCCGTCTGTTCCAAGACTGCCATTCTATTTTTTTATCGGCAAATCATGCGTCTTCGTTTATTCGGCGTGAACAGCGGCCATTCCTTCATCAACTGGCGTTTTCTTTCTCATTCCATAATAAAAAAAGCCTGCCGGCAGTTTGTTTCTATCGAAACGTCGTCGACAAGCTGACTCAGACAGAAAGATTCTTCTGAGGTGTTCATTTATTTTTTTGTAAATGCATCATGTAATGCAGACAATTCACGCTCCAGCCTGTAAAGCAGTTCTTTACCCTCTTCTTCATCCACTAATCCAAGGCGGACAGCAAAATCAATTTCTCTAGAGAGTCCGAACATTTGTGTATCTAAAACCTCTTCATAAAGAGGACATTGAGGCATCGTTAAGTTGTCCATTTGCACTTGAATCAGCTTTAAGATTTTATCAGCATCACGTTTTAACAGAGCAAGTGCTTTTTCACGATGGTCGACTACAATCTCAGACGCCAAAAGTATCCCTCCGTTCCCCAGGCGAGTACCTAATTCTTCTATTTATGATAAAGCCTCAGCCGAAAAAAAGCAAGCTATTTCTGTCCTTTCGCCGTATTTCAAAGACTCGCTTTTTAAGCTTCCGCTAACGTTTTAAAAAATGCTTAAGCTGTAATTCGCAGATAATAGCTCTAAAAGCCGGATTCCGGCAATGCTGTTTCCCTTTTCATCGAGCGAAGGCCCGAAGATGCCGATGCCGAAACGGTATGGGGATAGCCCCATGATGCCCCCTGAAACCCCGCTTTTGGCGGGAATTCCGATTTTGATTGCGAATTCGCCGCTGGCATTATACATTCCGCATGTCACCATAAATGTCTTGCAAATTCTCGCGATATCCTTCGGTATGATTTGTTCTCCCGTTTCGGGATGCTTGCCGTTCAAAGCAAAAACAGAGCCGATTTTTGCCAGGTCCAGGCTGTTCATTTCAATGGCGCACTGTTTTGTATAAACATCCATAACATCCTCAACCTCAGCCTGAAAAATGCCGTGCTCTTTCATGTAATAGCACATCGCCCTGTTGACCATCGAGGTTTCAAATTCAGATTCGGCGACCTTCCCGCAAACGGTAATGCTCCGGTTGTTTGCAAGTTTTTTAATAAAATCAAGCAGTCTCCCGATCTTATCAGCGTTCGTCTCTCCTTTAATCATGCTTGTGACCACCAATGCTCCTGCGTTTATCATCGGATTCAGCGGCTTCCCCGGGTTGACGGTTTCAAGCTTGATGATGGAGTTAAACGGATCGCCAGTCGGCTCTTGTCCTACGTAATGAAACACTTTTTCCGGTCCGTGATCGATCAGAACGAGGGCAAGCGACAATACTTTTGATATGCTTTGCAGAGTGAATGCTTTTTCCACATCCCCCGCTGATATACAAGTCCCGTCGGTAAAGTAGACCGCCGCCGATAAATCGTCCTCCGATAATTCGGCCAAAGCCGGTATGTAAGATGCAACCTTTCCTTTGTCCGTCACTTTTTTCGCTTCTGTGACAAAATATTCGAGCTCCTCATTATGCCGGCAATTCAAGTTTTTTCCCTCCATCCGAGCGTCATTGCTGTTATCTTTCCCGGAGAGGGCTTTTGTTATGAGAAGTGACAATTCGAAAGAAAGCGCTTATAATTTTTTGTGAGGGAGTGGTAGAGACATGAGCATTGTAACGATCACAGGAAATGTAAAGTATCCGATTACGCTCGATCCGAGCGTCTGGATTTTTGATGACCGAAAATTCGATCTCGAGCAGTTCTTTTCACATTTCGGAGAGGTACAGGATGAAGATGACGACCTTGTGATTGACCGGGAACGGCAAATCAGAGAAGGTGCTGTATCGCCGCCGACGCTGAAATCAGAGAAAAAGTATGAAAAGGAAAAATTGCTTGACGGCACTTTCGGAATCAAGCTTGAGCCTTTTTTGAAAAACGCGGAGGTGTCAGGCTCCGCCGTCAAATGCCTCTTCAAAACGGAAGGTGAAGACGTTTCCGTTCCAATTGAAGAAGCGGGCGGCATGATTCTCTGCTTCAGCAACAAAGGCAAGCCGCTTGGCGAAGACGGGCCTGTACACGTTTATTTTCCCGACGGTTCTAACAAGATGAATCCTGTGAAACGAGTAAAAGAAATTCACATTATTTAAAGCGGCAACACTGTAACGGGTGCGCCGGAGGCGGGGAAAAAACTCCGCCTCTTCTTTTCCCGGCCGGGTTTTCGGCTTTTGCAGACGACCCGGCCGGCGTGCCATGCAAGTTGAAACCCGGGTTAAAAGCCCGGTTTTTTTATTTACAGCAGGTCTGCTGCAAGCCTTGCAAGCCGGGAGCGCTCTCCTTTTAAAAGCTTCACGTTTCCGGAAATTTTTTGATCTTTAAAGCGCTCTACTACATAGGCCAGGCCGTTGTTCATCGCATCCAAATAAGGATGATCGATCTGTTCGGTATCTCCCATCAATACGATTTTGCTGCCTTCCCCGACGCGTGTCAGAAGCGTTTTGACTTCATGCTTGGTCAGATTTTGGGCCTCATCAATGATGATGAATTGGTCGGGAATGCTTCTGCCCCTTATATAAGTAAGGGCTTCGACTTGAATGGAGCCCATCCCCGCCAAAATATCATCAAGTTCCCCCGGTTTTTTTGCATTGAACAAGTATTCCAGGTTATCAAAAATAGGCTGGACCCACGGTCGAAGTTTTTCTTCTTTTTCACCCGGAAGATAGCCGAGATCTTTTCCGACAGGAACGATCGGCCTTGTGACAACAAGTTTTTTAAAATTCCCCAGATCCTCTGTCTGCAGCAATCCGGCTGCCAGCGCAAGCAGTGTTTTTCCTGTGCCGGCTTTTCCGATCAGGGTGACAAGCGGAATATCTTGTCTTAATAGAAGTTCCAACGCCATCGTCTGCTGTACGTTTCGGGAACGGATGCCCCAAACCTGCTCCTGGTCAAAAACAAGCTTTTTAACGGCTTTTCCGCTTTGATCTACGATTCCAACCGCAGAAGATGATCCGCCGAGCGCGTCCTTCATGACGACAAACTGGTTCGGACACAGCGGCTCCTCGCTGATTTCGTCAAGCTGCAAATAATGATGTTCAAAAAATGAATTCATCTGATCCGAGCGAATGTACACGTCCGTATAACCGCTGTATATATCATCATTGTCGACAACCCTGTCGTGCAAAAAATCCTCTGACATCAACCCGATGGCATCGGCTTTGACGCGGATCAGCATATCTTTGCTGACAAGAATAACCGGTCTGCCGCCTTCTTTCGTTTCTTCTTCAAGGCTGAGGTTTTTCGCTACGGCTAAAATCCGGTTGTCGCTAGTTTTTTCGATAAAGATTTCCTGAAGCTGCTGAAAAGAGCGATGGTTAAGCTCGATTCTCAAGCTTCCTCCGTTAGGGAGAGGAACATTTTCATACAGCTTTCCTTTTAAACGCAAATCATCTATCAATTTAGATACGCGCCTTGCATTCCTCCCAATTTCATCCATGTAACGTTTCTTTGAATCGACTTCCTCCAATACGACAGCCGGGATGACGACCTCGTTATCTTCAAAAGAAAAGATTGAATTCGGATCCTGCAATAACACATTCGTATCTAGCACATAAATTTTACTCAATCTTCCGCCTCCTGATCAGGATTTTTAGCCTTTTATTTTCATTTGGGTTAAAAGCTGATGGAGCGCCCGCTAAAATATATGTTTTTGTGAATAAAGATAGAAGGTTAATTCAACAATAAAAATTAATGAAAGCATTTTTAAGGAGGCAACCTCAAGTGCGAATCTTTTTTTTGATCCTAATTCAAACCGTTATGCTGCTTTCAGCCTGCGGCATTCAAAATAATGCCCGAAATGAAGCAAATGAGCTTCCCGGCAACAGACCGATTCATGTAAAAAACAGCGCCCAGGAGCCGGTGAACCGCGAAGACGGACAAGCCATCTCACGGCGCCTTGTAAAGATCACCGAAAGCGTTCCGGGTGTCAATGATGCGACCGCCGTCGTGCTAGGCAGGCTCTCCGTCGTCGGAATTGATGTGAAAGACAATTTGGAACGCAGCAAAGTCGAATCCATTAAGTATTCGGTCGCTGAAGCTCTGCAGAATGACCCTTATGGAGCAAACGCCGCCGTTGTCGCGGATCCCGACACTGTAAACCGCCTGCGGGCAATGGGCAGAGAAATTCAAGCGGGACGTCCTGTCAAAGGGATTCTCGATGAGCTGGCAGCCATTGTCGGGCGCGTCCTTCCTGAAGTGCCGAACGACGCAACAGACAACCAGCAAACAAATCCTACAAAATCCAACAACGACCAGCTGAATGAGAGAAACCAAAAACAACTCGAAAAGAAGCAGAATAATCAATCGAACAAACATATGAAAAATCGGCAGCAATAACTTTAAAAAAGCCTGTGCCACTGTTTTCTTGACGGTACAGGCTTTTTCCTTTTTTCTAATAGAGAAAATTTATTTGTCAGATCGATTAAGGTATAATGGATCGTAAGCGAGGTGAATCAAGTGAGGGTAAAGTGTTCATTGTGTGACAAAATCGAAAAAATCGATGACGACACACTCATTGCCAAACGTCTCCGAAACCGGCCGATACATACCTATATGTGCCATGAATGCAGCGAAAGAATTAAAATCAAAACCGAAA
Source organism: Bacillus sp. FSL R7-0646 (assembly GCF_037969865.1). Taxonomy (NCBI): domain Bacteria; kingdom Bacillati; phylum Bacillota; class Bacilli; order Caryophanales; family Bacillaceae; genus Bacillus; species Bacillus sp. FSL R7-0646. The sequence goes on along the minus strand of NZ_CP150217.1, from coordinate 1,626,302 downwards.
ACCGGATGAAAACCGGCCGTTTTAAGTTATATCCGCACAGAAAAGATAAAGAGCAGATCAAGTCATAAAAGCATGGACAAGCTCCATGCTTTTTTTATCTCTTTTTGTTACATAAGTAACAAAATAACAGAATATAGTTGATAAAATTTTCATTTGTAGTATTTTAAAATTGTTTCATATGCAACAAAAAAGGAGTGATTGATCATGGATTTTGATGTATTGATTGCAGGCGGCGGCCCCGTCGGTCTGCTGACGGCTTCCGAGCTGGCTTTGGCCGGCGTCCGGACCTGTATTGTCGAACGGCTGAATGAGCCTTCTCCATTCTCAAAAGCGCTCACACTGCATCCTCGCTCAATCGAAATACTTGAAATGAGGGGGCTTGGAGAACGATTTAAGGAAATTGGCAAGCCGCTCGGTTCGGGGCACTTTGCAGGTCTGAAGACTGGATTGGATTTTTCTGCGCTTGACACGCGAGCCAATTTTACACTGTTCATCCCCCAGTACGAAACTGAGAAGGTGCTTGAGGAACACGCGAGGAATCTCGGTGTCTGCATCCTTCGCGGTCATGAAGTTCTCGCTGTCCGCGAGCATGAAGACACCGCCGAGCTTGTCGTCCAGGGTCCGGACGGCCTGTCCTTACTAACCGCTTCCTATATCGTCGGTGCCGACGGGGCCGGAAGCACCATCCGCAAGCAGGCGCGCATCGCTTTTTCCGGAACTGATGCGAATATCACCGCAATGCTTGGTGATGTGTCGCTTGAAAATCCGCCGGAATCGCATTTCTATACTTGCGTGAACCGTGAAGGCGGCGTTGTGATCGTGCCTTTAGACGGCGGCATTTTCCGCGTCCTCATAACGGCGCCGCATATGCCCCAAGCTTTGCTTCACGAGCCCGTCACACTGGAAGAATTAAAAAAAGAACTCAGCCGCATTTGCGGTACGGACTTTGGAATTAACAGCCCGGTTTGGATGTCCCGCTTCGGAAATGCCAGCAAGTTGGCGGAGCATTACCGTTCCGGCAGAATTTTTTTAGCTGGAGATGCCGCGCATATACATTTTCCCGCAGGTGGACAAGGTTTAAATGTCGGGCTTCAAGATGCGATGAACCTTGGCTGGAAGCTCGCAGCAAAGATCAACGGACGGTGTCCCGGCTGGCTGCTTGACAGTTACCATCATGAAAGACACCCTGTCGGCAAAGCGCTGATCGTCAATACACAAATCCAAACAAAGCTGTTTGATTTTACGCGTGAAGGGCTGTACCTCCGTGAATTGCTATCCGGCATACTCGGATTTTCAGACGTCAATCGCTATCTGGCAGAACAAATTGCAGCGCTCAGCGTGCAGTATGATGCAGATGAAAAAATGCCTGAACATGAGCTGAACGGTAAACGCCTGCCCGATATTGACCTGACCCTTTCAGATGGTACTGTCAAACGACTTTACACATTTCACCGCGATGGACGTTTCTTATTAGCAGCATTCGGAAAAGAACCGAAGGAATTTTCCAGACTGCCTCATGTCCGGCTTATGCAACTGAAAGCGATTGACGGACGGCCTGAATGGAATGGCGTAAAAGCAGCGCTGATCCGCCCCGACGGCCACATAGCCTGGGCTGTGGACGAATCCCTGGAAAACGCGGAGCAATTGATTGCCGATGGAATCCGCCGCTGGTGCGGAAACGCTTAATCTGCAATCTGTTTAACCATTTTGTTTCACGCGTAACAAAATGGTATAATCAAAGCAGAATAATCGATTAAAGGAGCCGGTTTTCTGCATGGAACATTTAACACACGCCAAACAAGAAATATTTGACCTGTACATCAGGCTCATTCATCAGCAGGAGCAGCAAGAAACCGTCATGAAAGAGCGCATCTCCGCAGAAATGAAAAAGATGGAGCGCGAATTCGGAGCTGAAATGAGACTCAATATGTCTGACATCCATACGATCAGCTGCATTGGCGACCACGAACCGATCAACGTCACCTCGATTTCCGAGAAGATGGAATTTTCAAAAGCGACGGTCTCAAGGATCACCGCAAAGCTGACCGAAAAAGGGCTCGTCAGCAAAACACAGCTCAGCGATAATAAAAAAGAAATCTACTTCCGTTTAAGCCATAAAGGGAGAAGCATCCATCACCTTCACCAGCGGGAGCACGATAAAATCGAACAAAGATTTAAACGATTTTTAAGCCGGTATTCATTTGATGAGATCCTTTTTGCCAGGGCTTTGTTTCGGGACTTATTAACGGCGGATTTTCTCGCGGATACAGAAAAGACATAGCCTTCTTCGGCTATGTCTTTTCTACGTATTCGCCCCCGTCTGCTCTTTTTTCGAACGGTGCAGGCGGATTTTATAAATCGAAAGGATTAAAACAGCTACGATCAGCCCTTCTCCAACCGGCAGAAAAACGCCGAAAAAAGTTAAAAACGTACAGCCTAATGCCAGAAAAAAGTAAATGATCGCCGTTTTCAACAGCGGCAGCCGTTTGGCGAAACCCAGTTTAAAGACGACCGCAGACAGGACGAAGATGGTGGCATAAAGCCACCACATTCCCGCCTCGGGATTCTGGTCCACTTTATAGAGAGCGGCAAAAAACGACAGCCGTTCACTTACATCAGTCAAAAAGATTCCCCTCCCCTTTGCTTAGTTGGGTTGCTCTTTTTTTAGGTTCTGCAAATATTACGACAATCCTGCCAGCTTTTTCTTTTTCGCTGCTTTTTCGCGTTCGTTTTTGTCGAGAATTTTCTTTCTCAATCTGATGGATTCAGGTGTGACTTCGCAGTACTCATCCTCGTTCAAGTATTCAAGCGATTCTTCAAGCGACATGATACGCGGTTTTTTCATGCTGACCGTCTGATCTTTCGTCGCTGAGCGCACGTTTGTCTGCTGCTTCATTTTGTTGATGTTGACGACAAGGTCGTTTTCACGGTTGTGCTCGCCGACGATCATGCCTTCATATACTTCTGTGCCCGGCTCGACAAAAATCACGCCGCGCTCTTCAACGCCTTGAATGCCGTAGGCTGAAGCTTTCCCGGTATCCATTGAGACAAGCACGCCTTGGCGGCGCCCGCCGACTTGCCCCGGCTCAACCGGCTGATAGCTGTCAAACGTATGATTTAAAATCCCGAAACCGCGTGTAAGGGAAAGGAATTCGGTTGAGTAGCCGATTAATCCGCGTGAAGGGACATTGAAAATCAGGCGGACTTGCCCGTTTCCGTTATTGATCATGTCGATCATTTCACCTTTGCGCGCACCCATTGATTCCATTACAGATCCGGTATGCTCTTCAGGCACATCGATTTGTACGCGTTCAACAGGCTCACAGCGAACGCCGTCGATTTCTTTAATGATGACTTCCGGCTTCGATACTTGCAGTTCAAAGCCTTCGCGGCGCATGTTTTCGATTAAAATCGACAAATGCAGCTCACCGCGTCCTGACACGATCCATGCGTCAGGAGATGGCGTCGGATCGACTCGAAGGCTGACATCTGTCTGCAGCTGCTGTTCAAGCCGCTCTTCAATCTTCCTGGCCGTGACATATTTTCCTTCGCGACCGGCAAAAGGACTGTTGTTAACCGCAAACGTCATTTGAAGCGTCGGTTCGTCAATGCGAAGAACCGGAAGCGCCTCTTGATGCTCAATCGGGCAGACGGTTTCTCCGACATTGATGTCTTCCATTCCTGATACAGCGACAAGGTCGCCGGCTTTCGCTTCTTCAATCTCGACTCTCTTCAAGCCCTGGAAACCGAAGATTTTCGTGACGCGGAACGGCTTGACAGAACCGTCAAGCTTCATTAAAGCAACTTGCTGTCCGACCTTCATCGTTCCTCTGAACACGCGTCCGATTCCGATACGGCCGACATAATCATTGTAGTCAAGCAGAGCCACCTGGAACTGCAAAGGCTCCTCATGGTTATCGACAGGACAAGGAATATGGTTGACAATCGCTTCGAATAAAGCCTCCATGTTTTCATCCTGCTGCTTCGGATCTGCTGACGCGGTGCCGTTGATCGCAGAAGCGTAAACAACCGGGAATTCAAGCTGTTCTTCATTTGCATCTAGCTCGATAAACAAATCGAGCACTTCGTCAACGACCTCTTCAGGACGGGCAAAATCGCGGTCGATCTTATTGACAACAACGATCGGCGTCAAGTTTTGCTCAAGTGCTTTTTTCAGCACAAAGCGGGTTTGCGGCATGCAGCCTTCATAAGCGTCGACAACAAGCAGAACGCCGTCGACCATTTTCATGATCCGTTCAACTTCCCCGCCGAAATCTGCGTGTCCCGGAGTATCCAAAATATTAATGCGTGTATCTTTATAATTAATCGCCGTATTTTTCGCTAAAATCGTAATGCCGCGCTCTCTTTCCAAATCATTGGAATCCATGGCGCGCTCAGCCACGTTTTCATTTGCACGGAATGTACCGGCCTGATGGAGGAGCTGATCCACCAGCGTCGTTTTTCCATGGTCAACGTGGGCGATAATAGCGATATTGCGAAGATCTTCTCGAAGTTTCACATTTTCATCTCCTAAAAAAATTAAGATAATCTTTCATATTATAACTGACAAACAAAGTTATTTCAATTTGTTTCAAATTTTCAGCTCCCATTGCCCCTTTCTATCCAGCGCGATTTTCTGTAAACTAACAGTAGACTTCATACTAAGGGGATGGAAAAACAGTGAAACAAATCAAATGGATTTTCTTATTATTCGCACTTGCTGCAGTGATCAGCATCATGATGATCGGAGTTGCAGTCGCCGAAAAAAGCGCAGCCGGCGTCGCAATCGCCATCGCGATTCTGATCGTCATTATGGGAAGCGGTTTTACACTGAAAAAAAGAATGCGCGAAAAAGGCCTGCTTGAATAGGAAAGAAGCCCCTACCGAATGAAGGGGCTTTTGATTTTATATCAAAAAACCGGCGGCTGGTTGCCGCCAGTTCTTATAAAAAGAATAAGTAAATCAAAAGCATCAGCAAGTAGCCCCCGCCAAACAGCGCTGCCCCTTTGAGAATCAGCCTTTGATAATACGCTTTCCTGAACTTTTGTTCTTCCGCTTCTTCTGCTTCCTTTGGCAATCCTCCGTCATCATGAAAATTGACAGGTTCCCTCATCATGTCGTACATTTCCCGGCAATCCTCGCATGTCTTAATGTGTGCGGCAACCAAACGTTCCGTTTTGCGGCTGCAATCGCCTTCTATGTATAAAGGCAGTAAATCTCTTACAAGATGGCATTTCATATTGTTAAACCTCCCTGCCTTCCAAGCTTTTTTTCAGCTCCAGGCGGGCCCGGTGAAGATTGGTTTTTACCTTTGACAGTTTCCAATTCAGCACTTCCGCTATTTCCTCGTATGACAGCTCTTGAAACTCTCTTAAAATGAGGACAGTCTGGTAATCTTCTTTCAGCCGGTCAATGTGATGTTTCAGCTCTTCCTGCATTATGGCGTTTGCCAAATGGCGCTCAGGCATTTCAAATGTGTGCTGTTCCATATCGCCGCAGGCCGCCACGTCGGAAAATTGGATTTTTTTATCTTTTCTGTACCAGTTGATAAACGTATGATGTGCGATCGTATACAGCCATGTTTTGATCGAGGAATGGCCCCTGAAAGACTCCAGGCCCGCAAAAGCTTTTAGAAACGTATCCTGCGCCAGGTCTTTCGCCGTCTCAAGCTGATGGGTTCGCCTGTACAAATAGTACATGATGTCATGATAATATTCCCTGTACAGTTCTTCAATCGTCTGTTTTTTATTGTGAGCCATTTAGAAAAAAAACCACACCGTCATCCAAATCGATAGGAGCAGGAAAGCACCATATAACGAGTAAACAAAAATCTTGATATGAAGGAGCTTCTGATGATCATCTGTTTTTTGCATGCCGGGGAGCTCTCTATTCCCGGCTGCTGCCGCTTCAGCCTGATCCTGAAAAAACTGCTCATGCTCTTTCATCCAGATCATCGTTTCCTCTTCCAGTTCACTTTCTTGATAGAGCTCATACAAATCGATAAACACCGCTTTTTTTTCTTCATTTGTCATCAAAATGTTTCACCTCATCTGTCTCGGCATCAACCAAGTATGCGTCATGTTCATTTGAGCCGAACGGCTGGATGATGACAAGCCACGCATAACGGCTCTTTTGATCCCCGTCTGAAACGATTACAAGCTTCGTCCGTTTATGATAGACCAGCCCTTTTTGATAGCGTTCAGACACTTTCTGAAAAGCTTTTTCCCCGTCTGCATACGTGTAGGGGGGTTTTTCATCTGCTTTTTGAAAGTTTTTTCTCACCGTCAGATAAGCTCCCTCTTCATGTTTCGTCATGGTCCAGACCGTATTTAACACAGCATCGCTTTCTTTTTTCTGAAATTCTATCAGATCCTTTTCTAACTCCACCCTTTTCAGATTGGAAATGTCTTGATCAAATAATGAAAGCAAGCGTTTTTCAAGCTCTTGTCCGCGATAAGGCAAGGCGCTTTCAGATTTGATCGAAATAGCCGTTAATGCACCTGTTACAGGGTGGAACTCCATCCCCATTCCGTCACTTGTCTTTATGTTGATGGATGCCGAGTTGAGGCTGAATGGGAATAATAAATCAATATCTGTCAGCCGATAAGATGAGACGGGTATGCCCAGCTTACGATAGACGGCTTCAACTCCCCGCTCGATATCCTCACCAGAAACGCGGGCTTGGTTCACGCTTTCTAAGCTGTAAACAGACGCGTCCTCATGGAATCCCATCAGAGTCTCCTTCCGCCAAGTAAACCACATTGTGCTTAATTCAGGATCCTCGCCTTCACGGTAAAATTCAACAGTAGCTTCGCCGTCATCACGGCTGACCTTTGCCTTGATTTGTTTGTCAAGTTCGCGGCCGTGTTCCCTTAGAAATTGCTTCGACCGCTTGATATATGCCTGACCGGACAGGATATTCCCGCTAGGCTTTTTTTGATTGTGATAATTGGTGATCATTCCCGTCCAGCCGTCAACGTCCGCATCGTAATCTTTCGTTTTGAAATGATAAACGTTATGAAAATCCTGGTTGGTAGCTGACAAATAGATAAAGCTCTCTGTCGGAAAAAACGAGCTGACAGTCTGCTTCGCTTCTTTAACCGAAACAGGCCGAAAATTGGCATCAACCACGTCTGAAACCTCCGGGTGTGAGATTGTAAAAGCGGCATCCGCCAAATTGTAAAAAGGATTGAGGTGAAGCGTGAAAAATACGGCGGTGCCCGCGGCTAAAACACGCTTCACCATCAACAAAGGCTTTCTCGAGTCATTCAGCAAGTGATATGTCATAAGAAAACCGATCATTGTCAGAAATACGTTCAGCGGAAAAAATTCGTATCCAAGCTTTTTGATGAAGAAACCGCCGATCGTCACAATATAAAAAATCAAAAGGAGAACGTAACGGTTTCTTTTCCAATAAAGCTGAAAAAACAAGCAGATCATCAGTCCCGGTATTCCGACAATCAACAACAGAACGAGCGGCAATTCTTCAAGCTCCTCCGCTCCAAATTCCTTCAAATAGGCGGCAAAGCTGAACAGCGATTGGAAAAGCGGCATCGCCATCACCGCAATGTCAAATGCAAAAAACAGCCCCTTGCCCCCTTTTTCCGCGAGTGTCATCATATAATGAAAAGAGACAAGCAAAATATAGCCGAACAGCAAAAACTGCATAAAAGGCAGAAGCGCATCTTGTTCGTCTATGTACAGGTTTGAAAACTCAGCGGCTTTCATTTGGTGAGCCAATTCAAACGAAAGGGCGCCAACCAGTATCAGCCTGAGAACGATGCCTGCATAAAAAAAGAGGCGCCGCCTGCACACTTTCGGATGAAATGACACGGCATACAAAAGGACAAGGCCTGTCACACACCACTGAATGACAAGCATGCTCTGTCTGCTTAAAACAAAATAACGTTCAAAATGGAGCACATAATCACTAAATAGTTCGATCAATTTCCACAATTCCTTTACATCAAATTAAGGCCTCATCTTTATAGACAAACGACGCTGCATATTGTTTCATAAAATCATAAAAAAAAGAGACCTGTTGTTAAACAAGTCTCATTGCAGCCACAAGGGAAGGGGCAAAACCATGATCAAATATCGTTTTCCCTTTTCATCTTTTTCCGTTTTCAGCTGTTCAAATCCTGAACGGGCCAGCATGTTCAACCATTCGTCTTTCTCATAAGGCACTGCCGCAAACAACGCTTTATGCCCCTTTTCTCTCAAGCGTTTTCCGATCGTTTTGATCACTTCTTTTGCCCGGCCTTTTTTGCGGAAATCGGGATGGACAAGAAGCGTTCCGAGCCAAGGCTTGCCATTAGAAGGCGCCCATTCGAGATGAAAGCTGAGAGCCGCCGGCAGTCCCCCGTCTTCCCACACGAGCCATTCACCGTTATACATCGCATAAGCACTCATATAGCGTTCCAGGCTGTTTCCGTCAAGCTCTTCCTTCACCCACCCGGGGCTCGCTTCGGCCAGCTCTTCAAAAAAGGCGAGATCAGAAGAAGAGAAAGACCTGCTATTCATGCGGCAAATATTCGTCGAAAATCGCCCGGTGAGCTGCCGGATTGCCGGCTACGATGCTGTGGTTTTCAAGAAAATTGAGCGGTTTCCCGTCAATGGTTGTATATGTTCCGCCGACCTCGTCAAGCAGAATGCAGCCGGCAGCGTAATCCCAAGGAGCGAGCCTCATCGTCACATACACATCCATTCTGCCTGCCGCTACATAAGCGAGTTCCAAAGCCGCTGAACCGTATGAACGGGTCCCTCTGACGCGCCTGACAAGCGGGGATAATACGCTTGGATCGATCCGTCTGTTCTCGGTGATCCATGTCGCATTGATGGCCAGAATCGATTCCTCAAGCGGCACTTCTTTCATCTTGCCGAGCTTTGTATTGTTCATGTAAGCACCTTCGCCTTGAAAAGCATGATAAAGCTCATCGTGAGTCACATCATAAATCAAGCCGATTTTGCCTTTTCCGTTTTCAAAAATGCCGATTGAAATCGCAAAATTGCGTTTTTGATGAATAAAGTTCATCGTACCATCGATCGGATCGATGATCCAAACGACGCCGTCCAAAGATGTGAGCTTGTCCCCTTGGCCTTCTTCGCCAAGAATATGATGATCCGGAAAAACCGATTGAATTTTTTCAATGAAAAAACGCTCTGTTTCCTTGTCAATGTTTGTGACAAGGTCATTTGGATTCGATTTCGTTTCAATCGTCATCTTTTCTTTCATTGATTGCTTAATTCTCTGACCAGCTTCTTTCACCCAGCTTTTCGCCAGGCGATCGATTTCCTTCCAGTTTGTCATCACACTACCTCTTTTCTATGTATACCTGTTGATTTATTCATAGCATACTGATATTAACCGGGAAAAATCAAGAAAAATGACAAATATCCAGGCAGCCCAGATAAAAACGAACCTCTCAAACGGTTCGTTTTTATTATGGTTTCAACCATGTAATCTGATCCATTCTTTTCTGAGTCGTTCCAGTTTGCGCTTGCTCAACTCGATTTGGGTTTCATCCTTTTTTTCCATAGCTTCAAAAAGCGTTGCAAGTTCATAATCGACCTCAAGCCTCCAAACAGCGGCCCGATTGTCTTTTTCCTCTTTCAATCCTTGTTTTACTATTGGTTTCATGTGCCCTACGCCCCCTCCAGAGAAAATTGATTTCAAAAGGAATCCTTCTGGCTTTAAGTCCTAAGCGTGATATATATTAATTTCTTATTCATATCGTATGAAGTGCTCAAACATTCGCAACGTTATTCTAAAAATTGTGTGTTTACCTAACGATTCCCCAAATTCCGCAAGGCGAAACGTAATTTTTTGTTTGAAAAGCCGACTGTGATACAATATCTTTACTGATTGGACAAGGAGGAACACAATGAGCAGTCTGCGTTTTACTGAAGAGGATTTTCGTACATTTACAATAGAAGGTTTAGATGCGCGGATGAGCGTTCTGAAAGACACAGTGCGCCCGAAACTTCAAGGGCTCGGCGATCATTTTGCGCCTGTTCTGTCCGCTTTGACAGGAGACGAAATGTTTGTCCACGTCGCCAAGCACGCGCGCCGCTCAGTCAATCCGCCGAACGACAGCTGGGTTGCTTTCGCAAACAATAAGCGCGGCTATAAAAAGCTGCCGCATTTCCAAATTGGTTTATGGGAAACCCACGTTTTCGTATGGTTTGCATTGATCTATGAGTCCCCTCTCAAGCAGGAATACGGCCAGCTGTTTAAGAAGCATCTGCCGGATATTGAGAGCAGCATTCCAAGTCGCTTTTTCTGGTCGGCCGATCATACGAAACCGGATGCCAAGAGACAGTCTGAGATGAATGAAAAAGATCTGGAAAACCTGTTTGAACGGCTCGTCAACGTGAAGAAAGCAGAAGCGCTTTGCGGTATTCAGCTTTCTAAAGACGAGGTGCTGCATATGAGTGAAGAGGCGTTTCTATCCGAAATCGAAGCGGCTTTTGAAAAGCTCGCCTTCCTTTACCGCCTGACGCAGAAAGTATCGGTATAATCAAAAAGGGATGGCCGGTGGTGCCATCCCTTTTTGTTTTGGATTTTCTCATTACATTTTAATTTTCGTATCTTCCGTTTGTTCCTTTGCTTTTTTGACTGCTTGATACGGAGAGTAGTCGCTCGCTTCTTCAAACTGGCTGCACAGCTTTTTTTCCTCCGCTTTTCCCGGAACGATTTCTTTAAAGCGGCGGTAAGCACTCATCAGCACGTCTCGCTCTACGCCTTTTTCATAAGCGAGCTCAACCGCCTGAAAAAACGATATGACGTCTATCGCTTCCTCTGTGCTCCAGTCTTCATTCATCGGATATTGGTACCCTTCTTCCATTTGGTTCATCTCCTTGTGCAGTTCAGCCTGACGGCTTGTATAGCTTTAGTATTGGTTCTCTTTTTTGCGACTATCCATAGGGACCTAGAAGCCCCTTACAGGAAAGATGATAAAATGTTCTTTACATTCTTTCAAGAACATAATATAATTCATTTGTTTTATGCCATCAAGCAAAAACGCAAAATAACTCAACGATTTTTGATAAAGATTAGTCTTTAAGGAAATAGCAGGTTTATCATGAAGGTGGGAAAACAATTGTTGCAGCACGAAACACCCCTATATACCGGATTAAAAAAACACGCCGGCAAAAACCCAATCCAGTTCCATATACCGGGGCACAAAAAAGGCTCTGGGATGGACCCCGAATTCAGGGAGTTTATCGGAGAAAATGCATTAAGCATAGATTTAATCAACATCGAGCCTCTCGACGATCTGCACGCGCCGAAAGGAATAATCAAACAGGCGCAGGATCTGGCGGCTGAAGCATTCGGAGCCGACTACACGTTCTTTTCCGTCCAGGGAACGAGCGGCGCCATCATGACGATGGTCATGGCCGTATGCGGACCCGGAGACAAAATCATCGTCCCGAGAAATGTTCATAAATCGGTGATGTCAGCGATCGTCTTCTCAGGCGCCGTACCGATCTTCATCCATCCGGAAATCGACGATGAGCTGGGGATTTCACACGGGATCACCCCTGAATCAGCGAAAAAAGCGCTGCTTGAGCATCCTGACGCAAAAGGACTGCTCGTCATCAACCCGACTTATTTCGGCATAGCTGCAGACTTAAAAAGCATCGTCGAGCTGGCTCATTCTTTTCATGTCCCGGTGCTAGTTGACGAGGCGCACGGCGTTCATATCCACTTCCATGAAGATCTGCCTCTTTCGGCAATGCAGGCCGGAGCGGATATGGCGGCGACGAGCGTTCATAAGCTCGGAGGATCCCTTACACAAAGTTCGATTCTCAATATGAAAGAAGGTCTGGTTTCAAAGGAAAGGGTGCAATCGATTTTAAGCATGCTGACGACGACATCGACCTCCTATCTATTGCTCGCTTCGCTTGATGTCGCCAGAAAACGCTTAGCCACAGAGGGACACGAACTGATCGAACAAACGATTAAGCTCGCCAACGAAACAAGGGAACGCATCAATGATATCAACGGGATTTCATGCGTCGGGAGGGAAATCCTCGGCTCCAAAGCGGCTTTTGACTATGATCCGACCAAATTGATCATATCTGTGAAAGACCTCGGCCTGACCGGTCATGATGTGGAAAAATGGCTGCGCGAGTCATGCCAAATCGAAGTGGAGCTTTCTGACTTATACAACATCCTGTGCATTTTTACACCGGGAGACCGGAAAGAGGATGCAGATGCGTTAATTAAAGGATTAACCGAGATTGCTCAACAGGCCGCTTCATCTGCGGAAAACAGACGCAAGCCTGAAGTGCTTCTGCCAAACATTCCGGCGCTTGCGATGACACCGCGTGACGCTTTTTACGCAAACACGGAGATCATTCCGTTCAAAAAAGCAGCTGGCAGAATGATTGCCGAGTTTGTTATGGTTTATCCGCCAGGGATACCGATCTTCATTCCGGGCGAGATCATTACCGAGGATAATATCAACTACATCGAAAAGAACCTGGAAGCTGGGCTGCCTGTTCAGGGACCGGAAGATGACACCCTCCATATGATCCGCGTTATTAAAGAACAGCAGGCAATCCTGTAAAAACATAAAAGCATGCGGCACTGTAAATGGCCGCATGCTTTTTTCTATTCTTCCTCTTTAAGATGGCAGTTGCACTGTCCGCACGTTCCGTAAAGTATCGTCACTTTCTCATCTTCAAAATGCTGAATGGTTTCATTGCAGTCTTGACAAACGATCGTGCCCATCTTTCATTCCCCTTTTCTTTTCAAAATGGAAGCGTTTAAATTTGTTACCCCTATAATATTATGTCACATTAATATTGTCAACGGTAAATTGTATAACACATTTAAATCATTTTTGCTCTTTTTCTAAAAAAAGGCCATCATGTTATATATGTATTCCTGCTTAAGGTATAAGCAGAACGCTTCCCGGCTGATTCCGACGATGTACCCATCAAACACGCTCAACCTACAACATCTCATAAATAAAACGGCAGTTATCAATTGTGTAACAAATGGGTAACAACGAAAAATTATTTCAATTATCATGATAAAATAGGAATTGTTTACTAATCGAACAGGAAAATCGGCTTGCATTATATAGAGAGGTGAAGAGACGTCATGTGGTTTCGAGCGATATTCACCGCCGCAATTTGTTTCCTTTTTTTGACGAGTGGATGTTCTTTATCTCACATCATGCCTGACCAGCAGCATCAAAGCACCAATCACCGCCACCTCAAGCTCATCTTTTTTTCCGATGACGAGCATATGGAGCAGGAAGTGGCTTATTATGATGCGCTTTTGGATTTAAAAAAAGAATTTCCCGAACAGGTTTCAAGTATGGAAATTTCACATGATAAAGGCGAGTGGAAAAAAGAGGTTAAAGTCTTTCCAAGCTTGCTGCTTGTTAATGATAAGAAAGTACTGGTTAAAATTGAAGGAAAAATAAAAGATAAAGATAAAATTGTAAGGCTTCTTCAAAAGGAATTGAAACATTAAAAGCCCCCTGTGCATGTGGAGAGACCCAAATAAATGAGACAAGGAAAAAACACCCCCTGAATCGTATTAATACAATATGATTCTTAGGAGGGTGTTTTTCTATGGGCACAAGAGTACATTACGCAGAAGAAGTAAAATGGGAAGTAATTAAAATGAAACAAGCTGGAATGACAAACAAAGAAATAATGGAACAACTGGGGATAAAAAATAAGACTCAAATTAAAACATGGATGCGATGGTACAAAACAGGCCAAACCTATCGATTTTCGCAACAAGTTGGAAAACAATATTCCTACGGTAAAGAATCGGAGGAAATGAGTGAGCTAGAAGAATTAAAACTAAAGAATAAACAGCTAGAGGCTCAATTGGCAATTATAAAAAAGTACCAGGAGATCGAAAGGAGTTGGAGCCACGAGTCATTGTCCAAGTTGTAGAAGAACTCTCAGCCACTTTTAAAATAATTGATATTCTTGGAGTATTAGGCATACCTAAGTCAACATATTACCGTTGGAAAAAGAAGTATAAAAAAGTTGAGCTAACTTCATTAGAAGAGCTAGTAATCAAGCTGTGTAAGAAAAACTTCTATCACTATGGTCATCGTAAAATTAAATCCATCTTAAACAGAAAGTATGGGATAAATGTAAACCGCAAAACTGTACAAAAAATTATGCAAAAGTTTGAGATTCAGTGTCAAGTTAAGAAGAAGCGACAAAAGTACATTTGTGGTGAGAGTAATATTATTGTGCCGAACACTCTCAATCGTAATTTTAAAGCAAGCCGATTAAATGAAAAATGGGTAACCGACATTACCTACTTACCTTATGGCTCGACTATGTTATATTTATCAACGATTATGGACTTATATAACAACGAAATAGTGGCTTACAAAATAGGTACGAGCCAAGATATTAACCTAGTATTAGACACATTGAGGGAAGCTGTAGAATTACGTAAACCAGTAGGGTTACTTCTTCATAGCGACCAGGGATCTGTCTATACTTCACATGCATATCAGAATTTGGCCAAAGAAAAAGGCATTACCACAAGCATGTCTCGAAAAGGAAACTGCCATGATAATGCCGTCATTGAATCCTTTCACTCCTCGCTAAAGTCGGAAGGATTTAACGCTCAAAGTAGAGCATCTATATCCAATTCTAAAGTAGTACAAATTGTAAATCAATACATGTATCGATATAATCATGTACGAATTCAGGCAAAATTAAACTACCTGTCCCCACTGGAATACAGGGGACAGGCAGCATAGGTGTTTTTTCTAAGTCTCATTTTAACGGGTCAGTTCAATGTGCAAGGGGATTTTTTTTCTGCTTCACATGTATCCCGGGCAATTTGTCATGCACCCGAATAAGAGAAAACATAAAAAAACCCCCTGCAGAGGGGGTTTTTGATTTATTTTACAACGTGGATCGGCATGCCGATGGCAACTTCTGCAGCTTCCATTGTGATTTCTCCCAATGTAGGGTGAGCGTGGATTGTCATTGCGATATCTTCAGCAGTCATTCCTGCTTCGATTGCCAAGCTCAGCTCAGAAATCATGTCAGAAGCGCTTGCTCCGGCGATTTGTGCACCGATGACTAAGCCGTCTTCTTTGCGTGTTACAAGTTTAAGGAAACCGTCAGTTTCGTTTAATGACAGCGCACGTCCGTTTGCTGCAAACGGGAATTTGGCTGCAGTCACTGAAAGACCTTCTTCTTTAGCCTGTGCTTCAGTGTAGCCTACAGATGCAAGTTCAGGCTCAGAGAATACGACCGCAGGAATTCCAAGATAGTCGATTTCCGCAGCTTCTCCGGCAATCGCTTCAGCAGCAATTTTACCTTCATAAGAAGCTTTATGCGCAAGCGGAGGACCTTCGATGATGTCACCGATCGCATAGATGTTCGGAATGTTTGTACGGCATTGTTTGTCCGTTTTGATGATGCCGCGGTCCGTCATTTCGACGCCGACTTGTTCAAGTCCGAGCTCGTCCGTGTTTGCAACGCGGCCGACAGTGACAAGTACGTAGTCCGCATCGATCGTTTGCTCTTCGCCTTTCACTTCGAACGTAACGGTTACGCCGTCAGCTTTTTCTTCTACGCCTTTAGCCATTGCTTTTGTATGGATTTCAACGTTGCCTTTTTTCTTCAGGTTGCGTTTCACAAGAGAGCTCATTTGCTTCTCAAATCCTGGAAGGATTTCTTCTCCGCCTTCAAGAATGACAACTTCAGTACCGAAGTTTGCATATGCAGTACCGAGCTCTGTTCCGATGTAGCCGCCGCCGATGACAACGAGCTTCTTAGGAATTTCTTTCAGTGCAAGTGCGCCTGTTGAATTCAGTACGCGGTCGCTATATTTGAAGTTTGGCAATTCGATAGGGCGAGAACCTGTTGCAATGATCGCATTTTTGAACGTGTAAGTCTGAGCTGAGTTCTCATCCATCACGCGTACAGAATTGCTGTCTACAAAGTATGCTTCGCCTTTTACGATGTCGACTTTGTTTCCTTTCAAAAGGCCTTCAACACCGCCGGTAAGCTTATTAACGACAGAGGCTTTCCATTCTTGAACCTTTGTAAAGTCAACTTTTACGTTTTCAGCAGTGATCCCCATCTCTTCAGAATGCTTCGCATTCTCATAGCGGTGGCCTGCATTGATAAGCGCTTTTGAAGGGATACATCCGACATTCAGACATACGCCTCCAAGATTGCCTTTTTCGACGATTGTTACTTTTTGTCCAAGCTGAGCAGCGCGGATGGCAGCTACATAGCCGCCAGGTCCCGCACCAATGACAAGAGTATCTGTTTCAATAGGGAAATCTCCTACTACCATTACATTACGCCTCCATTAAAATTAATTGTGGATCGTTCAGCAAACGCTTGATGTGATTCAACGCGTTTTGTGCAGTTGCGCCGTCGATCATACGGTGGTCAAAGCTTAGAGAAAGAGCCAGAACAGGTGCAGCGACGATTTCGCCGTCACGAACGACAGCTTTCTCAGCGATGCGGCCGATTCCAAGGATCGCAACTTCCGGATGGTTGATAACCGGTGTGAACCATTGACCGCCGGCAGAGCCGATATTCGTAATTGTGCAAGAAGCGCCTTTCATTTCAGCAGGAGCAAGTTTGCCTTCGCGTGCTTTTGTCGCAAGCTCGTTGATTTCGTTTGAAATCTCAAAAATCGCTTTGCGGTCCGCATTTTTAACAAC
This sequence comes from Bacillus sp. FSL R7-0646, assembly GCF_037969865.1. NCBI lineage: Bacteria > Bacillati > Bacillota > Bacilli > Caryophanales > Bacillaceae > Bacillus > Bacillus sp. FSL R7-0646. Next base: position 1,609,614 of record NZ_CP150217.1, on the reverse strand, counting down.
CGGCACAAGCAGGCCTTTTTCAGTGTCTGCCGCAATACCGATGTTGTAGTAGTGCTTCTGAATCACTTCATCTGTATTGTCGTCAATTGATGTATTCAGGACTGGATATTTTTTCAGAGCTGATGTCAAAGCTTTTACCACGTAAGGCAGGTAAGTCAGCTTAATTCCTTGATCAGCCGCAACTTGTTTAAACTGCTTGCGGTGAGCGACAAGGTTTGTCACATCGACTTCGTCCATTAATGTAACGTGTGGAGCGGTATGTTTTGAGTTGACCATAGCTTTTGCAATGGCTTTGCGGATTCCGCTCATTTTCTCGCGAGTTTCAGGGAATTCGCCTTCAGGCACTTGAACCGCAGCTGCAGGTTGCTGTGCAGCAGGTTCTGCTTTCTCTTCAGCTTGAGCAGCCTTAGCGTCTCCGGCAGTTCCTCCGTTTAAGAAGCTGTCGATATCTTCTTTCAGAACGCGGCCGTTTTTGCCGGAACCTGAAACATTCACGATATCAACGCCTTTTTCGCGGGCATACTTGCGAACAGATGGCATTGCAATGACGCGCTTATTCGGATCTGCATCCGCTTGCTCGTTTGCTTCCGCTGCTTCTGCAGGTGCATCAGTTTCTTGTTTTTCAGCTTCTTCCGCTTTCGCTTCGCCTGATTCGTCGCCTTTGAATTGAAGATCTTCGTAACCTGGTGCATCAAATGTGATGATCGTCTGCCCAACGGTTGCGACTGTTCCCTCTTCAACTTTTAATTCTAATACTTTTCCTTTAACAGGTGAAGGAATTTCTACAACTGCTTTATCGTTTTGTACCTCTGCCAAAACGTCATCTTCGTTTACCTCGTCGTTTGGCTTGACGAACCATTTCACGATTTCGCCTTCGTGGATTCCTTCCCCGATATCCGGAAGTTTAAATTCAAATGCCACAGTTCTCGACCTCCTAAGATTATTACGTAGTTGATATAGTGGTCGGCCTCTTGTTTAGGCCGACTGTCAGTACACGGCTACAGTTTCTCCGACTGACTGTGGAAATGCATGAAGGGAAAAAGGCTGATATCAGCTTTTCCCTTTTGAATTGTTCAGATCTAATTAAAATTCCAATACTTTTTTCGCAGTTTCAAGCACGTCTTTATGGTTTGGAAGCCATACGCTTTCAGCTTGAGAGAATGCGAATACAGTATCAGGAGCAGTGACGCGAAGCACTGGAGCTTCGAGGCTCAAAATCGCGCGGTCGTTGATTTCGGCAACAACGTTTGCAGCTACTCCAGCCTGTTTTTGCGCCTCTTGAACGACGATTGCGCGGCCTGTTTTTTCTACAGACGCGATGATCGTGTCAATGTCAAGCGGGCTGACTGTGCGAAGGTCGACAACCTCAGCAGATACGCCTTCTTTTTCAAGCTCTTCCGCCGCTTTTAATGACTCGTGAACCATCGCTCCGTATGTGATGATGGAAAGGTCTTTTCCTTCGCGTTTCACATCGGCTTTGCCGATTTCAATTGTGTATTCCTCTTCAGGAACTTCCTGGCGGAATGAACGGTAAAGTTTCATGTGCTCAAGGAAGACAACCGGATCGTTATCGCGGATCGCAGAGATTAAAAGTCCTTTAGCATCGTACGGAGTTGAAGGAATAACGACTTTAAGTCCAGGCTGCTGTGCAACGAGTCCTTCCAAGCTGTCCGCGTGAAGTTCAGGCGTATGAACACCGCCGCCGAACGGAGAACGGATTGTCACCGGAGAATTCCAGCGGCCGCCGGAACGGTAGCGCATCCGTGCCATTTGTCCGGAAACAGAGTCCATCACTTCATACACAAAGCCGAAAAATTGAATTTCCATTACAGGACGGAAGCCTTGTAAGCCTAAGCCGAGTGCAAGGCCGCCGATACCAGATTCAGCAAGAGGAGTGTCAAATACGCGATCCTCACCAAACTCTTTTTGCAATCCTTCAGTCGCACGGAACACGCCGCCGTTAACACCGACGTCTTCTCCGAAAACTAAGACATTTTCGTCATTTTTCAGTTCTGTGCGTAACGCATCAGTGATTGCTTGAATCATTGTCATTTGCGCCATGGCTTACTTCGACTCCTTCTCTTTATAAATTTCCTTTTGTTCTACAAGGTTGTAAGGAAGCTCTTCATACATAATGTCGATCAGGTCGGTCACTTTTTGCTTCGGCTCTTCGTCAGCTTTTTTGATCGCCTGCTTGATTTCTTCTTTCGCTTCTTCAATTACCTTGTTTTCTTCTTCTTCAGACCAAAGGCCTTTGTTTTCCAAGAACTTGCGGAAACGGACAAGCGGATCTTTCTGCTCCCACTCATTCTCGATTTCTTTTGTACGGTATTTTGTCGGATCGTCACCGGCCATAGTATGAGGACCGTAACGGAAGCAAAGCGTTTCGATCAGGGTAGGGCCTTCGCCGTTTACAGCGCGCTCGCGTGCTTCGCGTGTCGCAGCGTATACAGCAAGGGCATCCATTCCGTCTACTTGAACGCCGACGATACCTGCAGCCGCAGCTTTTTGGGCGATTGTTTGAGCTGCTGATTGCTTTTCAACAGGTGTTGAAATCGCATAGCGGTTGTTTTGAACAACGAAAATAGCTGGAGCTTTATACGCACCGGCAAAGTTGATTCCTTCGTAGAAGTCACCTTGGGAAGCACCGCCGTCTCCAGTATAGGTGATCGCCACAGCCTGTTTGCCGCGTTTTTTCAAGCCGAGTGCAACGCCAGCCGTTTGGATGTATTGCGCACCAATAATAATTTGCGGTGAAAGCGCATTGACATCGTCAGGCATTTGGTTGCCGCGGAAGTGTCCGCGAGAGAACAAGAATGCTTGATAAAGCGGAAGTCCGTGCCAGATCAGCTGCGGAACATCACGGTAGCCCGGAAGAACGAAGTCTTCTTTTTCAAGCGCGAAATGCGTAGCAATTTGAGAAGCTTCCTGACCGGCAGTCGGCGCGTAGAAGCCAAGGCGGCCTTGTCTGTTCAAAGAAATAGAACGCTGATCCAAAATGCGTGTATACACCATGCGGCGCATTAATTCTTTTAATTGATCATCAGATAGATCCGGCATTGCCGCTTCATTAACGACTTCGCCTTCTTCATTCAAAATTTGAAACGTTTCGAACTGCTTTTTAATGGCATCGAATTGCTTTTTGCTATCAACGATTGCTTTTTTCGTTTTTGCAGCCATATAAAGTCACCTCTTCCTTTCTTTTGACAGTCATAGACGTGTATCCCTTATACATACAGAATTAGGGTGTCCTAAATTGACGGGCGCAACTCATATTTATTTCTTATTAGCCGCTTTGATGGTTGTCGAAACTTTTATGTAAGGACAGCACAACGCGTTCTAAAACTGTATCACTTATAGTTTATGACAAACTAATACAACAAGTTCCACCAAGGCTAAGTTTACACCAGTCGATCATGATCGTCAATCGTTTTCATTCCTGAATTTCAATAAATGTATTCGCTTTATCGGATTTCTGTTTCAGCGTTGTCAAGACTGCTGCAAACTGTTCTAGTATAGATAACAATCTGTATTACAATAGCGATACAGATTTTGTCGAAAAAAAGAGGGCTGAACAATTCAGCCCTCTTTCATCTCAAACCCCGCAGCCTTGTAAAAATCTTTTCTGGCTTTGTTGTAGTCCTTTGTATACTCATTGAAATGCTTGCTTTCTTTCAGCACTTTGTCATACGATTGATTGATTTTTTTCAGCTGCTCCTCAAGGTCATCCAGTTTAAGCCCTTTATTTTTGAGCAGCTTGTACAGCTCTTTGTCAAGGCCGATTGCGTTTTGATAGGCGCCATAAAGAGAGTCGTATGCTTTGTAGCGCTTTTCCATATAAGATGCAGCGTTCTCAGCCTTTTTCCTGACCTTCTGATCATCGATTTTTTCTGCCGACGCTTTATTTGCTTCAAACTCCTGCTTTGCTTCATCTATGCTTTCTTTCTCAGAATTCAAGTGCTTCTCGCGTTTGCCGGCTGTCTTCAGCGCTTTGTCGGAGAGCGCAGCGATCCGGTCAAAATCATCCATATTGAGCCTGATCATTTCCTCGTAAAGCTTCGATTCGGCTTTTTCAAGACTTTTAAGTGAACCCTGCTCTTGTTTAAAAGGCTCTTCCAATTCCACGATCTTCTCCAGCGAGCCGTGAAACGACTCGACAGGATCCTTCCAGAGACAGCCTGTTAATACAAATGCAGCCGTGCAAAAAACGACGATGCCTGCGGGCACCCGCATATTTGAAAATTTCACTATGAACTTCCCCCAATCTCGACAAATTCCACTATAAAATGAATTCGCTTGTTTGACAACAGAAGTCTAAAGATATGGACAAGCCGATATCAGATCGGTATGCAACCGCCTTCGCTTTTAGACCAAACCTTTAGGGAAAATTCCTTGAAGCTGGGCATTCGACTATACAACCTTTGGACTTTTACATAGTTTATATTAGACGCCATGCCTACTAAAAAGAAAAGGCTGTGCGTAAAATAACGGAGGAGGTCTTTATATGTACGGTTATTGCTGCCCTGGATACGGGTACGGCGGCGGTTATGGATACGGCTACGGCCGCACATTCGCTTTGATCGTCGTTCTCTTTATTTTGCTGATTATTGTAGGGGCCGCTTATTTAGGCTGCTAGCCCCTGATGGATCCGTCATGACCAGCCTCCTTTAGGCTGGTCATTTTATCATGCACAGAGATTGCGCGGAAAGAGCAAGATCCGCTATACTTTACATAATGAATCGTTGGGAGTGAAGATGTTGATCACAATGGAAAACATTGTCCGCGACGGTCATCCTGCTTTGAGAACCGTCGCCGAAGAAGTTCAATTGCCAGCAAGCGAAGAAGAAATCAAACAGCTGAGCGAAATGATCGAGTTTGTCAAAAACAGCCAGGACCCCGAAATCGCTAAAAAGTACAACCTTCGTCCTGGTGTCGGTCTAGCCGCTCCGCAAATTAATATCAATAAACGAATGATCGCCGTTCATGCCGAAAGCGAAGACGGGACACTATACAGCTATGCGCTTTTCAATCCGAAGATCGTCAGCCACTCTGTTCAAAGATGCTATTTGACAAGCGGCGAGGGCTGCCTGTCCGTCGACGAGCCGATTCCCGGATATGTTCCGCGCTATGAACGGATCCGAGTCAAAGGAACGACGCTTGAAGGCGAAAACATCGACATCCGCTTAAAAGGATATCCGGCGATCGTATTCCAGCATGAGATCGATCATTTGAACGGCATTATGTTTTACGACCACATCGACAAAGAAAACCCGCTGAAACAACCTGAAAATGCAACGCCTGTAGGCAGGTAAAGTCATAAAAAAAACGGATCATTTCTGATCCGTTTTTTATGATTTCAAAAGTCCGAGCGCTTCCACCGCGTATTGAATGCCGTCTTCATCGACGGGCTTTGTGATAAAGTCGGCTATTTTTTTCAGCTCGGGCACAGCGTTGCCCATCGCTACTCCGGTTCCCGCAAATTCGATCATCTGCAGGTCGTTCAGACCGTCCCCGAACGCATAAGTATCCTCTCTGTCGAACGGAAGTTTTTCAATGACTTTTTTGATTCCTTCCGCTTTCGATCCGCCTGAAGGCAGCACATCTGTGGAGCGCTCGTGCCAGCGGACGAGATCAAACTCTTTAAACCGGCTGTACCGCTCTTCCTCGTCTTGCGTGCAGAACAAGAGGACCTGGAAAATGTCCCTGCCCTTAAAGTAGGTACGATCCTCTTCCGGCGGATTGACTTTTAAGCTGCCGATCCCTTCATCGACGAACGGATGGGCGGCAGTTGTAGAGCGCATCCCCTCTTCCCCCATGAAGACGAGGGGGTGGCCGCAGCTGTCCGAATGCGCAAGCAGCGCTTCTAACGACTGCTCGGCAATGGGATTTTTATAAATGACCTCTCCTTCAAAAACGACATATTGTCCGTTATAAGAGACAAAAGAATCGATGCCCAGTTCTTCAAGAACAGGCCTGACCATAAACGGCGCACGGCCTGACGCGATGAAAACATGATGGCCGTGCGCTTTCAAATCGGAGACGGCCTGTTTTGCGGTGGCGGGAATGCGTTTATCGTGATCATAAATCGTTCCGTCAATATCAAAGAAAATCAGCTTTTTATCCATGGCAGTGAATCCTTCTCCCTTAGCTAGTATGATTGATGGTTCTCCTGTACCATCATACAAAAACTGCGTACGCGAGAAAACCTTTTCACTCCAAAATCAAAACTAAATCAACATGCCAATAATATCCATGTAACAATAGACGGATTCATCATATAATAGAACTAAAGAGATACGGAAGTTACTCAGACAAGTCAGAGAAAGGAGGAACCCGTATGCTTCGCCGTCTGCGGAAAAAATTAAAAAAACAGCTGAATGGCATGATGCGCAGAAAGTCGATTGCCTAAAAGGACCTTCACTCGTGTGGAAGGGTCCTTTTTTTCTCAGGCGCTTTTCTTATGAGCCAATTTCGAATATAATAGAAAGATGAGTCTAACAATCGGCAGTTAAGGAGAGATTTGGATGATCTATAAGGTATTTTATCAAGCAAGCAATGACGAAGTACCTGTTCGTGAAAAAACAGATTCAATTTTTGTGGAAGCTCAATCTGAACGTGAAGTCAGATCTAAATTAAAACCATACAACTACAATATTGAGTTTATACAGCAAGTTGAAGGCGCTTTTTTAGAATATGAAAAGCAAAGCGAAAATTTTAAAGTATTGGAGTTATGAATGAATGAAATTTGTTAAAAATGACCAAACGGCTGTATTTGCCCTTGGAGGACTTGGGGAAATCGGCAAAAACACGTACGGGGTCCAGTTCCAGGACGAGATCGTGCTCATCGATGCGGGGATTAAGTTTCCGGAAGACGAGCTTCTCGGAATCGACTATGTCATCCCTGACTACACTTATTTAGTCAAAAACGAAGAAAAAATCAAAGGTCTTTTTATTACGCACGGACACGAAGACCACATCGGCGGAATTCCGTACCTGCTCAAACAGGTGAACATTCCGGTTTACGGCGGACAGCTCGCCATCGGCCTTCTCAGGAAGAAGCTTGAAGAGCACGGTTTGCTTCGCCAAACAAAGCTTCATATCATTGAAGAAGACGATATCGTCAAATTCAGAAAAACGTCGGTTTCTTTTTTCAGGACGACCCACAGCATTCCGGACTCATACGGGATTGTCGTAAAAACACCGCAAGGAAACATCGTACATACCGGAGACTTTAAATTCGATTTTACACCGGTGGGCGAACCCGCCAACTTGACAAAGATGGCCGAAATCGGAAAAGAAGGCGTGCTTTGCCTGCTGTCAGACAGCACAAACAGTGAAATCCCTGATTTCACGATGTCAGAGCGCAAAGTCGGAGAAAGCATTGATGATATTTTCCGAAAAGTCGAAGGCCGGATCATCTTCGCAACCTTTGCGTCAAACATCCACCGCCTGCAGCAGGTGATCGAAGCGGCTGTTGCAAACGGACGGAAGGTTGCCGTATTTGGGCGAAGCATGGAGTCGGCGATCGAAATCGGCCAAACGCTCGGATATATTAAGTGTCCGAAAAACACTTTCGTTGAAGCGAATGAAATCAACAGGCTCCCTGCCGGGAAAGTGACGATTCTCTGTACCGGAAGCCAAGGCGAACCGATGGCTGCTCTATCTCGAATTGCAAACGGCACACACCGGCAAATCTCCATCAATCCCGGGGATACGGTCGTATTTTCATCATCTCCGATCCCGGGCAATACGATCAGCGTCAGCCGCACGATTAACCAGCTTTACCGGGCGGGTGCCGATGTCATCCACGGAGCTGTGACTAACATTCACACCTCGGGACACGGCGGACAGGAAGAGCAAAAACTGATGCTCCGCCTCATCAAGCCAAAGTTTTTCATGCCGATTCACGGTGAATACAGAATGCAGAAAATGCATGTCAAACTGGCGACAGACTGCGGAATTCCTGAGGAAAACTGCTTTATTATGGACAACGGGGAAGTGCTTGCTTTGACAAGCGAAGAAGCCTCAGTTGCGGGTAAAATCCCGTCAGGCAATGTTTATATTGACGGAAGCGGCATCGGCGACATCGGCAATATCGTGCTTCGCGACCGCCGGATTCTTTCCGAAGAAGGGCTCGTCATTGTCGTTGTCAGCATCAACATGAAAGAATTCAAAGTGTCCGCAGGGCCTGACTTAATTTCCAGAGGATTTGTCTATATGAGAGAATCCGGTGATTTAATCAATGATGCCCAGGAACTGATTGCAGGACACCTTAAAAAAGTGATGGAGCGCAAAACGACACAGTGGTCTGAAATTAAGAACGAGATTACAGACACGCTTGCTCCTTTCCTCTATGAAAAAACAAAACGCCGGCCGATGATCCTTCCGATTATTATGGAAGTCTAATCGCGGATGCGGATACAGCAAAAAACGGATGCACCGGGGTGCATCCGTTTTTTTATGGTTGAACCGGGATATGCCTGAACGCTTTAACATCAAACAATCCTTCCGTTGTCATTTTAATGTCGGGAATGACCGGAAGCGCTAAAAAAGAAAGCGTCAGAAAAGGATTAAACGCTCCTGAAAATCCTGTCTCTGTTATTGCCGCGTGGAGAGATTTCAAGCTTTCGTTGACCGTCTCAAGCGGTTTGTCCGACAAGAGGCCGGCGATCGGCAGTGCGACGGATTGAAGCTCCTTCCCTCCTTTGGCAATGGTGAGGCCTCCTCCGATTTCTCCGAGGCGTTCAATCGCTTTTAAAATGTCTTGATCATTTGTACCGACAGCGATTAAATTGTGGGAATCATGAGAAATGGTTGTCGCGATGGCGCCTTCTTTTAAACCGAAGCCTCTGACTACGCCGAGTCCGATTTCTTTAACGCCGCGATGGCGCTCAACCACTGCAATTTTCAACAGATCGCTTTCCAGATCCGGCTGAAAAAAAGCTCCGCTTTTCGGCTTGGCCAGGGACAGCTTTGTTTCGAGCTGATTGGGGATAATGTCAATAACCCTGATTTCATTCTCTTGAACGATCGGAATTTGCAGATCATCCTCATGTAAATCAGACAGATGCACAGATTGAAGCAGACCGGATGCCGCTTTGCCGCCCGTCGATTGGCTTTGCTCTGTCCCGCTCCAGATCACGCCGTTAATCATCGTCTTTGTAATGCTCACGTTCTCAAAATCGCTGATGAAAAGAAGATCTGCGTCATAACCCGGGGCGACCGCTCCCTTCGTCTTTAACCCGAAGCATTCCGCTGCATTCAGGCTGCCCATTTGATATGCGAGAAACGGGTCAAGCCCCTCTTGAATGGCAAGCTTGACCTGGTAGTTAATGCTTCCTTCATCGACCAGTTCGTCCAGATGCTTATCATCCGTACAGAAAAAGAAGCGTCTCACATTTTTCTCGTTGACCGCAGGTAAAACATGACGCGTATTCTTTGCCGCAGAACCTTCTCTCAGCATGACGTACATCCCTCTTCTCACTCGTTCAAGCGCCTCTTCAGGTGTTGTGACCTCATGGTCTGTAAGCACGCCCGCCGCTCTGTAGACATTGACAAACCCGGCTGACAAGCCGGCCAGATGCCCGTCGATCCGCTTGCCCGCTTTATCGGCATCAATGAGCTTTTGCACCATATCCGGCTCTCCAGCTTCAACGGCCACATAGTCCATCACTTCCGCAAGCCCGAGCACCTCTTCGCGGCTGTAAAAAGGATGTAAATCCGCGGCGTTCAAAATCGCACCCGATTTTTCGAATGGTGCCGCAGGCACACAAGAAGGGAGCATAAAATAAATGTTCAGCCTGGTCATCTCAGCCTGCTCCAACATGAACTCAAGACCCTTCACACCTGAGACATTCGCGATTTCGTGGGGATCGGTGACAACGGTTGTCACACCGTGGGGAATCACCGCTTTAGCGAATTCGGGCGGCGTCACCATCGAGGACTCAATATGGACATGACCGTCGATAAAGCCGGGAACGATCATTTGTCCCTCAGCGTCAATGATATTTCCCCCCTCATATTCGCCCAAGCCGACGATGGCCCCGTCTGTGATGGCAATGTCCGTCTCCAACCATTCCTGATTAAAAACATCCATGATTTTTCCGTTTTTAATTACAGTTTCCGCTTTTTTGCGATGACTGGCGGCGCCAAGCCGGCGAATGAACATCTCTTTGTCCAAAGGTATATGTCCCCTCTCTTTTTTATATGTATATGGTTCAATATCGTAGCCGAATCGCTTGAAACAGTCAATGAAAAGATCAAAAAAACCGCGGGCTGTGGGGTTCCCGCGGTTAATCGGTGGCATTTTAATGTTGAAAGACTTTTTTTTCAAATCTCTCAATGTCAGGATTTGAGCCGATGACGATTAAAATATCGTCTTTCTGAATTTCTTCAGTGGCAAGCGGAGATACGATGACTTCCTTTCCCCGCTTGATCGCAACAATATTAATTCCGTATCTGGCCCGGATATCAAGGTCAAGCAGTGTATTTCCGGCCAGTTTGCCGTTCGCTGCGATTTCGACAAGGCTGTGTTCATCAGAAAGTTCCAGATAATCAAGCACATTGTTGGAGACGATGTTGTGGGCGATCCTTTTTCCCATTTCACGCTCCGGGTGAACGATCCGGTCCGCTCCGATTTTGGATAATACTTTTTCATGATAATCGTTTTGAGCTTTTACGGTAATCATTTTCACACCAAGCTCTTTTAAGATCAGCGTTGTCAAAATGCTCGCTTGAATGTTCTCCCCGATCGCTACAATGACATGGTCAAAATTGCGCAGTCCAAGGTTTTTCAGCACAGATTCGTCTGTAGTGTCTCCTATCACAGCATGTGTTGCAATTTTGGCGTATTCGTTTACGCGATCTTCATCTCTGTCGATCGCCATTACTTCAAGCCCTTCTTCACTCAATGCTTTGCAAATGCTGCCGCCGAACCGGCCGAGTCCAATTACTGCAAATTCTTTTTTCATCGGTAATTCCTCCATGGGTCAATCTTGAACAAATTCTATCATATGAAGTGGAATTTTTCCTCTTTTATTTTATAGTTGCGCGGCTGCAGCATCCTTGCTGAATGTCGTTCTCTTCGGACGCCGCACCTTTATCGACCGGAAGCAAAATGTGGAATGTGCTTCCCTCGCCCAATTTGCTGTCGATTTTCATTTCTCCGTTGTGGGCGCCGATGATATTCAGGCAAATTGTGAGCCCAAGACCTGTCCCTTCTTCTTTCGTTGAGAAGAAAGGCTCCCCGAGCTTTGCCAAGTCGGCTTGGGAAATGCCGCCGCCTTCGTCTTTGATGCTGATTTTCACATAGTCTCCTTCTGCCTTTGAGGAAATCGTAATTTTACCGCCGTCAGGCATCGCTTCTATCCCGTTTTTAATTAAATTGATGAATACCTGTTTGATTTGATTTTCATCACCGTTTATTTCCCACTCCTCCCCGTGCTGAAACGCTTTTTCGATCTTAATGTGGGAAAGCACGGCGTTCGTCTCAAGAAGCGTTGCCACTTGCTGAAGAACCGAATTGATTTTGATCTTTTTAAATTGAACCTGGTGCGGTTTGGCCAGCACAAGCAGTTCTCCGAGCACAGAATCGATTCGTTTAATCTCTGAGAAAATAATGTCAAAGTAATCTTTCCGGTCAGGATATTCCGCTTTCATCAGCTGCAAAAATCCGTTTACAGATGTCAGCGGGTTCCTGACTTCGTGAGCGATCCCCGCTGCGAGCTGCCCGGCCATCGCCAGCTTTTGAGACTGCATGGCCAGCCGCTGATTCGACTTAAACAGTTCCATCTCCGCTTTTTTCCGTTCTGTCACATCAGTCAGCGTCCCCAAGCTGCCCGTAAATTGACCGTTTTTATAATAAAGTTTATAGTGAACTTCGCCCCAGAACTTGCTCCCGTCTTTGCGATGGTAGAGCACCTCGATCCTGCCTTCGGGCTCCTTGTTCTTCAACTGGGCGATCAGGTGATTCGAGATCCGTTCTTCATGGTCAAAATAATCGTTGTACATCGTTCCAAGGCTCTCTTCGACACTGTATCCGGTCAGGGTTGTCCACGCCTGATTCAGAAATGTAATGTATCCTATCCGGTCCGTTTGAAAGACGATTTCCTGAAGATTATCCATTATGCGGTTGGTTTCTGAGGAAAGCTCTTTATATTTCTTTTCGCTTTCCTTCAATTTATAGACAAGCTGATTTGACTCATCGATATAAAGTGTGAGCCACCAAACGCTGATTAATGTCACCAGCGTAAACAGCAGATCAACCGTCCAATTGATTTTATTTCCCAACACCCCATAGAATAAAAAATTCCAAAACATGATAAAAGTCATTGCCAGCACGGTTGCAATGATTCGTCCTTGATATCTTTTCATACCCCCACCTGCCACTTGTATTTCTCAGTCAATTGTAACATTCTTTACACCACATTTGAGAGGATTGTTCGAAGTATTTATCGTCTCTATGGCTGAATTTTTCAGTGACGGCGGTTTTATCTGCTCCCGGCGCAAGAAAAAGCCCTTCTGATGAAGGGCGTCGAATGTTATGCTTTCACTCCGTTTAAGGCAGCTTTGATTTCTTCCAAAAGCAATTCGGCCCCTTCAGGACTGAGCGTAATTTTCCCGTTTCCATACTCGCGGTTTTCAGAAGTGATTTCACCGGTCATCAGACACACACCGTGCGGTTTATATTTTTTCAGGACGATTTTATCTTGGTCGACAAAGAATTCGATGCTGTCCTTGATCGAGATATCCAAAGCTCTTCTCAATTCAATCGGCATCACGATCCTGCCGAGTTCGTCTACTTTTCTCACAACTCCTATTGCTTTCAAAACTTTCGCCTACTTCCTCTATTGTTTCTATTTTTCTAAGATATTGTCTTAGCATAACGATAGACGAATGAAGACTGAAAAAGGTTTCCCTTATCAAGCGTTTCTTCGACAAAAATCCGGTCATAAAAATGAAATAATTTTCTCATCATGTAAATATGAGGACAGCATTTTACAGATTGGTTTCAAAATCGTCACAAACCCCCAAAAATCGCCGATGATTTGAGAAAATTTAAATGAAATTCATTTTTTCAGCACGAAGAAAATTTCGTTTTTCGGAAAAATTTTAAATAGAGATTGGGTGAAAACATGTTTCAAACAACCGAGATCGGAATTGATCTAGGCACAGCTAACATATTGGTTTACAGCAAAAACAAAGGAATCATTTTAAATGAGCCTTCCGTCGTCGCCGTGGACACGGAAACAAAGAGCGTATTGGCGGTCGGCACAGAAGCCAAAAACATGATCGGAAAAACGCCGGGAAAAATCGTCGCGGTCAGGCCGATGAAAGACGGAGTCATCGCCGATTATGACATGACGACAGACCTCTTGAAGCAGATTATGAAAAAAGCCGGAAAGAACATCGGCTTTACGTTCAGAAAGCCGAGCGTCGTCGTCTGCACGCCGTCCGGCTCAACCGCTGTTGAAAGGCGCGCAATCAGCGATGCTGTCAAAAACTGCGGAGCCAAACAAGTCCATTTGATAGAGGAGCCTGTCGCCGCCGCCATCGGCGCAGATCTGCCTGTCGATGAACCTGTCGCAAACGTTGTCGTCGATATCGGCGGCGGCACGACAGAAGTGGCGATCATTTCATTCGGAGGCGTTGTCTCGTGCCACTCGATCCGGATCGGCGGTGATCAGCTTGATGAAGACATCGTGTCATTCGTCAGAAAAAAATACAACCTGCTGATTGGTGAACGGACGGCCGAAGAAGTCAAAATTGAGATCGGCTACGCATTGATTGACCATGAGACGAAAACGATGGAAGTCAGAGGACGCGACCTTGTTACAGGCCTGCCGAAAACGATTACCCTGGAATCGAAAGAAATTCAGAAGGCGATGCGCGAATCGCTCCTGCATATTATCGAAGCCATCAGAGCGACGCTAGAAGACTGTCCTCCGGAGCTGAGCGGAGACATTGTCGACCGGGGCGTGATTTTGACCGGAGGAGGCGCGCTTTTGAACGGCATCAAAGAATGGCTGTCACAGGAAATCGTTGTGCCCGTGCATGTTGCTGCAAATCCGCTTGAATCTGTCGCTATCGGAACGGGTCGTTCTCTCGAAGTGATCGATAAATTGCAAAAAGCGGCTAAATAATTTTTGTTTTCGCGTCTTTTTTCCCGGCTTCTTTCATATCGTGAGGAATGGAGAAACGATAAGGAGGAAGACCATGCTTAGAGATATGGGAAGACGCCTGGCCATCACCGTTATTTTAAGCGGTATTATTCTCGGGGGGATGAGCATCTCCCTTGCAAACATGCCAAGCTCGCCCCCCGGCCAAACGGCCAAAATCAACCGTTAAAAAAGAAGCAGCCTGAACCGGGCTGCTTCTTTTTTTCTTTTCAATCAAATATTTGATATGATGTTATGGACAATAAAGGAGGTTTTGCCAATGAATTCGTTTACTGATAAACTGAGCAAATATGCAAAGCTTGTGGCCGAAGTCGGCGTAAACGTTCAAAAAGGACAGCAAGTCGTCATCAACGCGTCAACAGAAGTACGCGATTTTGCACGGCTCCTCGTCAAAAGCGCCTATCAAAGAGGGGCGAAAAACGTGACGGTCCGCTGGCAGGATGATGAGGTCACAAGGCTGAAATACGAGCTGGCTCCTGCGGAAGCCTTTGAAGAGTTCCCTGAATGGGAAGCAAAGGGGCTTGAGACGCTCGCCAAAGAAGGCGCTGCTTTTATTTCCATTGTCTCTTCAAGTCCTGATCTTTTGAAAGGCATCGATTCCAAAAAAATCTCCGCACAGCAGAAAGCCGCCGGAAAAGCGATGCATACATACAGGCAAATGATTCAATCGGATAAAGTCAGCTGGACTGTCGTCGCAGCGCCTTCGCCGGCCTGGGCGAAAAAAGTATTCCCTGAGGCAGATGAAGAGACAGCCGTGCAAAAGCTATGGAATGAGATTTTCAAAACGACCCGCGTCGACCGTGAAGATCCCGTTCAAGCGTGGAAAGATCACGATCAAACCTTGCGCGATAAAGTAAGCGTCTTAAACGACAAGCATTATCACGCCCTTCATTACCAAGCAAAGGGAACAGATTTGACGATCGAGCTTCCCGAGAAGCATCTGTGGGTCGGCGCCGGAAGCACAAACGAAAACGGCGTCGAGTTCATGGCCAATATGCCGACAGAGGAAGTATTCACTGCTCCGAAAAAAGACGGGGTGAACGGCACCGTTTCAAGCACGAAGCCGTTAAGCTACGGCGGCAATTTAATCGACGGCTTTACACTGACATTTAAAAACGGACGGATTACGGATGTCAAAGCTGAACAAGGCGAAGAAATTTTAAAAGAGCTGATCGAAACGGATGAGGGTTCACACTACTTAGGCGAAATTGCGCTTGTTGCCCACGATTCGCCGATTTCCAAGTCCAATATTCTGTTTTACAACACACTGTTTGATGAAAATGCCTCAAACCACCTCGCGATCGGCAGTGCATACGCATTCAACATCGAAGGCGGAAAACAGATGTCGCGCGAGGAGCTGGCGAAAGAAGGATTAAACGAAAGCATCACACATGTTGACTTTATGATCGGTTCAGGAGAAATGAATATAGACGGAATCACTGCTGACGGAAAAAGAGAGCCGATATTCAGAAACGGCAACTGGGCGATATAAAGCCTTCCGCAAAAAAAGACCTCAGAAAACTTCTGAGGTCCTTTTATATCGTGTCCGCATGCCGCCCGCAATCCTAAACTTCCCTGTACATGCATGGCGGCTGTAACAGCTGAAAATCAGGTCCATGCTCCGCCGCCTCATCGCTTGGGCAAACTGCTTAAATGTTCATGCTTCAGTTTCCAGCGTCCTGACTCGTCCTTTACAAATACGTTTGTCGCACGGCCTGCCCCTTGAACCGGTTCGCCCCTATATAACCCTTTCCATTCGTATGTATAAAGACAGACGGCCTGTTCGTCCGTTTCCGTGATCCAGCTGACATGACCGGCGCTGTATACTTCATTTTCGATTTGCTTCCAGGCGTTTTCAAAATAACGCTGAATCTCCTCAAAGCCCGAGCACGTTTGATCCGAAAACCAGTACACAGCGCCGGGGTCAAGGAGGGCTTTGACATTCTCAAACTCATGTGTGTTTGTTGCTTGAATATATTGCTCAAGAGCCTTTCGGCATGACACAGCAACCATCTCCTTTTTATAAAAAAAACCCGCTTTTTAAGGCGGGTTTTCTATCATTACGCGTAAAGTTCAGCAAGCTTGTCCTGAACCGTTTTGTCTTCCAAAAACTCGTCGTAGCTCATTTGTTTATCGACGATTCCGTTTGGCGTGATCTCGATGATCCGGTTGGCGATTGTTTGGACAAACTGATGGTCATGAGATGTAAACAGCATGGCGCCTTTAAAGCTGATTAAACCGTTATTCAGCGCTGTAATGGACTCGAGGTCCAAATGGTTTGTCGGCTCATCAAGCATCAGCACATTGGCGCCGGACAGCATCATTTTCGACAGCATGCAGCGGACTTTTTCTCCCCCTGACAAAACGCTTGCTTTTTTCAGCACTTCTTCTCCGGAGAACAGCATCCGGCCTAAAAATCCGCGCAGGAAGCTTTCACTTTGGTCATGCGGCGAAAATTGGCGGAGCCAGTCGACAAGGTTTAAATCGCTGTTTTCAAAATACTCGCTGTTGTCTTTCGGGAAAAACGCTTGGGATGTAGTGACGCCCCATTTAAACGATCCGCTGTCAGGCTCCATTTCCCCGGCAAGGATTTTAAAGAGCGTTGTAGCGGCTAGCTCGTTCCGGCCTGTAAAGGCGATTTTATCCTCTTTATTCATCATAAAGCTGACAGAGTCAAGCACCTTGACGCCGTCGATCGTTTTCGACAGGTCTTTGACAACAAGCACATCGTTTCCAATTTCGCGTTCAGGTGCGAAATGTACATACGGATACTTGCGAGATGAAGGCTTAATATCGTCAAGCGTAATTTTTTCAAGCAGTTTTTTTCTCGATGTCGCCTGCTTCGATTTTGAGGCGTTGGCGCTGAATCTGGCGACGAACTCTTGGAGCTGTTTGATCTGCTCCTCTTTTTTCTTATTGGCTTCCTGAGCCATTTTAAGCGCAAGCTGGCTTGATTCATACCAGAAATCATAGTTTCCGACATAAATTTGAATCTTGTTAAAATCCAGGTCGGCAATATGCGTACATACTTTATTTAAAAAGTGGCGGTCATGCGATACGACGATAACCGTATTCTCAAAATTGATTAAAAACTCTTCTAGCCATTGGATCGCCTGAATATCCAAGTGGTTGGTCGGCTCATCGAGAAGAAGGACGTCGGGTTTTCCGAACAGGGCCTGTGCAAGAAGGACCTTCACCTTTTCAGAGCCGCCCAAATCTGCCATTTTCTTCGTATGAAGTTCTTCAGGAATGCCGAGTCCTTTTAATAAGATCGCGGCTTCCCCTTCGGCTTCCCAGCCGTTCAGCTCGGCGAATTCGCCTTCAAGCTCCGCGGCGCGGATTCCGTCTTCATCTGAAAAATCAGGTTTCATGTAAATCGCGTCTTTTTCCTGCATGACTTCATAAAGTCGTCTATGTCCCATGATCACGACTTTCAACACTTCATGCTCTTCATACTCAAAGTGGTTCTGCTTCAGGACGGCAAGACGTTCGCCAGGACTCATATGGACTTCGCCTGTCTGAGGCTCAATTTCGCCAGACAATATTTTTAAAAAAGTGGACTTTCCGGCGCCGTTTGCTCCGATCAATCCGTAGCAGTTTCCGGGCGCAAACTTAATATTTACATCTTCAAACAGCTTCCGGTCTGCAAACCGCAAGCTGACATTTTGAACAGCTATCATTTAATATCCTCCATCTATACTTCATTAAAATGAGTATAACACGAAAATTCCGCAAGAGAAATGCTTTGCTTTTTTACGATAAAGTTTGAAAGAAAAATATATCAAAAAAACGCTTATTTCCACTTTCTTTGTGACAATATGTTACAATTAATGAAGAATGGGGGAAGGAATAATGAAATTGAAAGATGACCCTGATATCATCAGATGGATTAATTCGAGGCCGCGCCAAGCGCTTTTCGCGTCAGTGGCCATGGTGATTTCTACGATGTCTATCGGGCTTTTCAAAGGGTTTGATATGTGGACCGCTGACTTTTTTATATTTTCCTGTCTGCTGATCGGCTTCGGCCTCCTTGTGGGATGGCTCCAAAAGATATATTATAAAAAGGTGATATTTGAAGAAAACTCGGATCGTTAGACGGAGGAAACCATGAAGCTTATCACTTTGACGGAATACTGCATGTTTATTTTTTTTGCAGGGGTCTATCTTGCCATAACCGGCTTTACAGCACGGGATCTGGGGCTTTACATCGGGATTGCCATGATTTACGTGTTCGTTCATATCGCGGCGAAACGAATGCTGTCAAAACGGGGAAAAGAAGCCGCGGAAATCAGAATCTTGTACAGCGTTCTTCTGATTATGGCCTCTGTGTTCGTTACCGTACTGTTTATCGCAGTGCTGGCATCATTATCCGCATAAATCAAGCAAAAATGCCTGATTGTCCAAATGGACATCAGGCATTTTTCAGTCTGTTTTTCGGATTTCGTTAAACGGGAAAAACACAAATTGCGAAGTTCCGGCCACTCGTTTTTTATCAATCAGTCCGAGGCCGTTCCGGCTGTCCATTGACCTCTGGCGATTGTCTCCCATCACGAAATACTTGCCTTCGGGAACCTTCACAGGGCCAAAGTCGCCCGTCAGCTTGACGCCGACTGCTTCCGCCTCTTTTCTGTTTTCCGAAAGATACGGCTCCGACACCTTCTTCCCGTTTATGTACAGCGTGTCATCTTTCATTTGCACGGTATCTCCCGGCAGGCCGATCAAGCGCTTTACATAATGGACATTCTTTTCGTCGCCGTCGATAATGACGATATCTCCCCGCTTAAATTCGCCTACGTATCTAACCGTTTTATAGACGAACAGCCGCTCTCCGTCGTGCAGCGTCGGGTCCATCGACGTACCTTCCACTAAATACGGTTCGAATAAAAATGCCCTGATCAATAACGCCAGAACGACTGCAATAATAATGGCTTTTACCCATTCAAAGAGAGAGTTTTTCTTATTGGTGGATTTTTCTTCAGTCAAAACGCTTCCTCCTAAAAACAGTCTGTCACAGCATACATGCCAAAATAAAAGCTTTCCTATACTTTATCACAAGTTCCCGCTGAATACATAATCCCCGCGCTCACTTCCGGCAAAAACAGTAAAAAAGAAAGTGCCACGAGAGGGATTACTGTGGCACTTTCAGCACTTATTTTTCAGTTGGAACCGGCTTTTTCAAAACGCCGAGAATCAAAGCTGTCACAACCGCACCGATCAAGATGCTGAGGAGATACAGCAGCGCATGATTCGTCGTAAAGAAGAGAACGAATATTCCGCCATGCGGCGCTTGCAGTGTGACATGGAAAAATTGAGACAGACCGCCGGCAACTGCTGACCCGATGATACAAGCAGGAATGACGCGTGCCGGATCTGCTGCCGCAAAAGGAATCGCACCTTCAGTAATAAATGACAAGCCCATCACGTAGTTGGTAATTCCGGCTTCGCGATCCCGTTTTGAGAATTTATTTTTAAAGAAAGTCGTTGCAAGGGCAATTCCAAGCGGAGGCACCATACCGCCTGCCATGATGGCTGCGTGAGGTCCAAAGTTTCCAGCTTCAATCATTGCGATACCGAATGTAAAGGCCGCTTTGTTGATCGGACCGCCCATATCAATCGCCATCATACCGCCTAAAACAATACCCATTACGACAAGGTTTCCTGTTCCAAGACCTTCAAGCCAATGTGTCATGCCGTCCATAATGTACTTGACAGGCGTATTGACAACATATTGCATAATGATTCCGGTCAAGAATATTCCAAACAGCGGGTAGAGCAGCACAGGTTTTAAACCGTCAAGCACTTGCGGCAGACCAGCGAACACTTTTTTCAACAGGACAACAATATAACCAGCTAAGAAACCGGCAATCAGGCCGCCTAAGAAACCTGCGCCAGCTTGTGTCGCCATGAAACCGCCGACCATACCAGGCGCAAATCCCGGACGATCTGCAATGCTCATCGCGATAAATCCGGCCAATACAGCGACAATTAATCCAAGTGCATTCGTTCCGCCAATATTATTTAATACAGCAGCGAACTCATTATAAGTCGGATCTCCCGGCTTGGTCGCGTTAATTCCCCAGAAGAACGAAATCGCAACTAAGATCCCGCCCCCGACGACGAACGGCAGCATGTTGCTGACACCGCTCATCAAGTGTTTGTAGAAACCGCCGCCTTTTCCTTTGGCAGCTCCGTTTTCAGAAGCGGTTGCACCGCCGCCTTTACCCTGATAGATAGGCGCGTCTTGTTTCAGCGCCTGCTCAATCAGCTCTTGCGGACGTCTGATACCTGCTGTTACAGGTACTTCAATGACATGCTTGCCTTGAAAGCGTTCCATTTCAACCTGCTTGTCGGCGGCGACAATGATCGCAACGGCATCTTCGATTTCCTGGGCCGTCAGACCATTTTTAATACCGCTTGAACCGTTCGTTTCAACTTTGATATCAACCCCAAGCTCTTTCGCTTTTTCTTTCAAAGCATCCGCAGCCATGAACGTGTGGGCGATCCCTGTCGGGCATGCTGTAACCGCAAGGATTTTTCCTTTTGCTGATGGTGCAGGAGCCTCTTCGGCCTGCTCTTCTTCTTCATCATCATCTTTATCATGCTGATTGATGATGTCGATGATTTCGTCTTCAGATGAAGCTTCAAGCAGCTGTTTGCGAATCTCCTCCCTCATAAGCAAAGTCGACAGTCTTGACAATGCTTCGAGGTGAGTGTTATTTGCACCGTCTGTAGCGGCGATCATGAAAACGAGATGGCTTGGCTGGCCGTCAAGGGATTCATAATCGACGCCGCCTTTTGAACGGCCGAACGCGATCGCAGGCTCTTTGACGCTTGCCGTTTTCGCATGCGGGATGGCGATGCCTTCGCCGATACCGGTAGAGCTTTGTTTCTCGCGGTTGATCACAGCTTCTTTGTAGCCTTCTTTATCATTCAACTTGCCAGCCTGATCCAAAACGCTGACGAGTTCTTCGATAACGTTTTCTTTCTGGCTGCTCTCAAGGTTTAACTTGATCGTATGCTTTGTTAGTAGCTCAGTTATTTTCATAACCTTTCCTCCTTTATATCGCTTTGACTTGAACTTCCGGAAGCAGCTTGTGAACGAGCTCTTCCGTTCCCAGCTCCTCTGAAAAGGCAGTTGCGCTTCCTGAAGCGACTCCTAAGCGAAAAGCTTCTTTGATGCCAAGCTGTTTTTCAATGCCTGCGAGAAAGCCTGCAACCACTGAATCCCCCGCACCGACTGAGTTTACGAGCTTTCCTTTAGGTACGTTGGCATGGTAGACACCGTCTTTTGTACATAAAAGTGCGCCTTCTCCAGCCATGGAAACGATCGCGTTTTCAGCCCCGCGTTCAACGAGTTTCTTTCCGTAAGGCACCGCTTCTTCGGCCGAGGTGATAGTTGTTCCAAACATTTCTCCGAGCTCGTGATGGTTCGGTTTCATTAAAAGCGGCTTCATTTCTGCTGCTTTTAAAAGGGCCTCACCCGAAATATCAACGACAACCCGGACATTTTGCTCTTTGCATTTTTCCGCAATCTTTTCATATGTGTCCTGCGGCAATGATGAAGGAATGCTGCCCGCCAGTACAACAATGTCCCCTTCTTTCATCGCTGAAAACTGGTCTAAAAAGGCCGCGAAATCTTCTTCGCTGATGACCGGCCCCTGCCCGTTGATTTCCGTCTCATCCCCGGTCTTCAATTTGACATTGATGCGCGTGTCGCCATTCACCTCATGAAAAGCCGTTTCAAGCTTCTCTTCTTCGAGAAATGATTTGATATATCCCCCGGTAAAACCGCCGATAAAACCGAGAACTTTTGAAGGTACATGGTGTCTGTTCAGTACGCGTGAGACATTGATTCCTTTGCCTCCGGGATATTTCGTGTCATAGACTGAACGATTCAGCCCGCCTACAGAAAATTCTTCAACGTGAACAATATAGTCGACCGATGGGTTGAGAGTTACAGTGTATATCATGTTTTCACTACCTTTACGACAGTTTTTTCTTGATAGTTATCAAATGAATGTTTTGCAGATCCTGCTGTAATGATAGTTGCTTCGTCTAAACCGGCAAAGGCAGAAAATGAAATTTCCCCAAACTTGGAAACGTCAGCTAAAATAAATGCTTTTTTCGCCTGGTTGACAGCTTTTGTTTTCAAAAGCGCTTCTTCAGGATCCGGAGTCGTGAACCCCGCTTCCTTATGAATGCCGTTGACGCCGATGAAGCTTTTGTCAAACCGGTATTGGCTGATGGCTGATAAAGCCGAACCGCCTACGATCGCTCCGGTTTTATACTTCACATACCCGCCTAATAAATAAAAAGTAATGCCTTTTTTACCTAGTGCCTCAATGTGCATGACTCCATTTGTAACCACGATAATATCCATCTCTGGATTGATAAAATCGATCATTTGCAATGTGGTCGTTCCGGCATCAAGGTAAATACAATCGCCTTCTTCAAGAAGTGAGGCCGCTTCTTGAGCGATTTTTCGCTTTTCATGAAGGTTTTTGGATGATTTCTCTAGCATGTCAGGCTCCGTACGAATATCGGAAAGCCTTGATGCCCCTCCATGAACACGCTTTAAATATCCGCGGGCTTCCAGCGTCGACAAATCTCTTCTGATCGTTGACTCAGATGCGTTCGTTAAATTCATTAAGTACTGGATTTTCACGACATCATGCTTTTCAATCTCGTCAATAATCAGCTGATGCCGTTCGGGAGTCAACACATTATCACCCCTTTTGGAAACGCCTTCATTAAGCTTACAATTTCATTGTAAACGCTTTTTCGACATAACTCAACAAAAATCTTTCAAATTCATTCAATAACCATCAAAATCTTTCACATTTTAAAATATTAACGTGATATGTACCGTTTGTAAACTGTATAAACTATAAAAATCCGCAAAAATATGTGACATTATTATTATCTATTCCTTCAAACATCATTCAGGTCACAGGATAAAACCCCATGCTCACCGCATGAGGTTTTACAGCAAATCTGTATCCTGTTTCCGATTACTGAATATTTTCTATAAATTGATATAGTAAGACAGGCCGCAACATGGATATAAATATAATTGAAATGCCGATCCATCGTTCTCCGGCTGCTGATGCATATTCCAAGTAGATTTAATAGAGGCTTCTCGGCCGGAATGTAGCCACCAAGCACCAAGCATCCCTTTATATAGGCATGTTTAACCGGAACATCCATACACCATATGCCTGATCAAATTTGCTTTTCCATAAAAAAACCGCCTGCTCAGGCGGTTTCAATATTGTCGATAGTCTGACGTACTGGCATGGACCATTCGTGCATTTGGGTTTTTCCTGCAACTGCTTCAAGTTTCTCAACCATCTTACTCATACCTCAATGCATCAATCGGATGAAGGCGGGCCGCTTTATTGGCCGGGATGAGTCCAAAGATAATCCCGATCGCCATGCTGAACAGGACGCCTCCGAGGACCACCTGCCAGGAAACGAGCGGCGGCCACCCGGCAAAAAACGATACGAGGGCTGCACCGCCGTATCCAAGGCCGATGCCAAACACCCCGCCGATCAGTGTAATTAAAGACGATTCTATTAAAAATTGCATCAGAATCTGGCCTCTTGTTGCACCAAGCGATTTTCGAATCCCGATTTCCCTCGTCCGTTCAGTGACCGACACCAGCATAATATTCATGACGCCGATCCCCCCAACGAGTAAAGAAATGCCTGCAATTGAACCGATGAACATCGTCATAATTGTTGTAATCTGGCTGATTCCGGCCGCTATGGCCTCCATGTTCATCACTTCGTACGAGTCCGAAGTGCCGTGATTCTTGTTGACGGCCGCTGCAGCCCGCTTCCCGACGGCCTGCAGATCGTCGGCAGACTCAGCTTGAACGGAGACAGAGTCATAGTCGCTGATGCCGAAGGACGATTTTAACATTGAAAATGGAACATACATCTCATTCATCCCCAATGCAAGCAGCCCGGTTTCTTCTTTCAATACGCCGATGATTTCAACAGGCTGGCTATTTATCCATACGACACGGCCGAGAGGCGACTGCTGAGAAAACAGTTCTTCCGCAAGCTTCGGCGAAATAATGGCGACCCTGCTTCCAGCAAGGTAATCCTCTTCTGAAAATTCTCTTCCCTTTTCGATTTCCATCGAATTGATGCTGATATATCCGTCATTAATGCCGTTTACAGCGGCATCCGTATTTTCATCCCGGAAGCGGGCATTCATGGACTCGGTTGTTTTCGCAACGACATGTTTCACGCCTTCGAGTGACTTTAAGCTTCTGATGTCTTCTTCGGTGAAGCCGGCGTCTAAGTAGGCGTTCGGATTGGCGGTTAATTCTTCATTGCTGGGCTGATAATAGATTTCGACCGTGTTGCCGGGTCCGCTGATCGTCTGCTTGAGCATCTGCTCTCCTCCTTGCCCCGCTGCAACAACGACAATAACGGAGCCTACACCAATAATGATTCCAAGCATTGTTAAAATCGATCGCAGTTTATGGGAAAGGATGGAACTTAAAGCCATTCTCAAGTTTTCGATGAGATTCATTGCACCGTCCCCCTCCGCTCTGTTTCCGGCGAGACGATCACACCGTCCCTCACCATGATGGTCCGGCTTGTATAGTCCGCAATTTCAGGTTCGTGTGTGACGAGCACCACCGTCGTTCCTTCCTCATTCAATTCGGTGAATTGCTCCATGATGTCCCGGCTTGTTTTCGTATCGAGCGCTCCGGTCGGTTCATCAGCCAATATCAGTTTAGGTTCATTGACGATCGCTCTAGCGATGGCTACACGCTGTTTTTGCCCGCCGGAAAGCTCGTTCGGCATATGGCGCATTCTGTCCTTGAGCCCGACTTTTTCGAGCGCCCGTTCAGCCCGCTCCCGCCGCTCCTTTCTTGGAACGCCGCCGTAAATCATCGGAAGCTCCACATTTTTTATGGCATTCAAGCGCGGCAGAAGCTGAAACTGCTGAAAAACAAAACCGATTAAACGGTTTCTGACACCGGCAAGCTCCCTTTCGCCGTATGATGAAATATCCTCGCCGTCCAGCCTGTAAATACCCGATGTCGGGCGGTCAAGGCAGCCGATAATGTTCATGATCGTCGATTTTCCCGAACCGGACGGCCCCATGATGGACAGATATTCTCCCGGCTCGATTTTCATATCGATCTCCCTGAGAACATCAATGGTTTCTCCTCCGATTTGGTAGCTTTTTTTCACTTTGGAAAGCTCAATCATTGAAGCTTCACTTCCGTTCCGCTTTTCATATCCTCGGCCGGGTTTGCGATAACCGGGTCCTTGTTTGTCAGACCGCCGGTAATTTCAACGAGGCCGTCTGCTTTCTCACCGGTTTTGACATTGATCCGTTTTGCCTTGCCGTCTCTTACGGCAAACACGTATGATTGATCACCATCCTGCTTGACGGCATCTTCAGGAAGAGCCTGAACGATTCTTTTGTCCGTCTGGATTTTGAGAATCATGTTAAAGCCGGACTTTGCTTTAGGACGCTCCCCTTTTATTTTGACTTCAAACGGATATTGAACAGCTTGCTCCTTTGTTCCCGCAGCACCTGCAGACGCCTCTTCTTTGGGAACCAATCCGACTTGTGATACCCTTCCACGCCACTCTTTATTTTGGATGACATCCGACGTGATGGTCACGTTCTGTCCCTTTTTCACTTTCAATGTGTCATACTCTGAGAGCACGCCTTTAACGACAAGCTTGTCCTCGTTACCTATATGTATAACCGGCTTTTGAATATCCGATTGCTTTGCAGCGGCTTGTTTGTCAACGGTAATAACCGTCCCGTCAATGCCGCTTTTCACTTGCAGCGCTGCCGATTTCTTCTCGAGCGTTTCCTTTTGCAAGTCGGCTTGTTTCAGTTCAAGCTGGAGCGATTTTTCTTCCATTTCAAGCTGTGACCGTTCTTCATCAATTTGCCTCTTGGCTTTTTCCGCTCCGAGCTCAGCCTTCAGCTCGTCTTCCTTGCTTTTTAGGCTGCTGATTTTTCGCTTAACCTGTTCAAGCTGGAGATCCTTCGATTGAATGGATAAAGCGTTTTGCTCCTTTTCCAGGCGAATTTCTTCATTTGTATAGGTGAAAAGCACATCTCCTTTTTTCACCTTATCGCCTTCTTTTACTTTGATGTCGGCAATTTCTCCTTTTTCAGGTTCAAAATATTCGTATTGTTCGTTTGCAAACTGAAGGGTCCCCGGAACCATGACTTCAGAAGAAATCTCTTTTTCTTCCAATTTCACGGTTTGAACCGCTTCTTCAGCCCCTCCGCTCGTTTGAACCGAGCGGTAGAGGTTGAGTCCGATAAAAAGCGCAGCAGCCCCAACAATGACGATGCCGATCCATATTTTTTTCATTTACATTGCTCCTTCAAATGAATCGAAGAAATTGATCGCCATACCGCCTATTAAAGCGAGCAGAATGGAGATCACAAATAAAATGATCACACCGGTCCAAGCCGCTTTTTTGGAGATGCCCCCAACCTTTTGGAGACCCAGGGCAACCAATGAGAGCGACCAGATCGTGAAAATATCAAATACACCCAATACCGATTTGAGCGGCTCGTCTGCCGGGATGATGCCGTTTAAAGACGTGACGACGATCGTGGGATCGATATTTGAATAATAGATCACTAGTCCGCCTATGAATTGTCCGATAGCCGCAATAAAATATGTAAAAACAGACAGCGAAAACATGTGAACAAAATTGGTTGTTCCTCTTCCGATTTTGACAATCAGCCAATAAATTAAAGCGCTGATCAGCAAGGCAATCACAAAGCCGAAGATCCCGCCGATGATGCCGATTCCCTTCATAGCAGCTTGAAATGCTTCAGCATCCGGCATTTCCGACAAATCGGTAGACAACGCCGTTTTTTCGCTGAGCATATACGCTCCCGCAACCGACAAGATTAAAACAATGACAAGCGGAAACCAGAAAGCCGGCTTTTCTCTCATTCTCTCGAACTGTTTACCGGGCCGGGTAATCAATCCGAGCAATGACGGATTCTTTACTTTTTCAGTTTCTAAATTCGTTTCCATATGTATCCCCCTTAAAAAATGAATTACCAGTTTATACGCAGAATGTCCTAAAATGTTTCACAACTGTTCTCAAAAAAACGCCCCGGCCGCATTCTTAGAAGGTGCGGCCGCGGACGGTTTTAGTTTCGCTGAAACATTTGATACTGCAATTTAACCAGCTCATAATACATTCCACGTTTCCCGATCAATTCCTGGTGATTTCCTTCTTCTATTTTCCGGCCGTGGTCAAGAACCAGGATTTTATCCGCATCCCTTATCGTTGAAAGCCTGTGAGCGATCATAATAGCCGTTCTGCCATGGAGCAGTGTTTTCAAGGCAGCCTGGATTTTGACTTCCGTTTCTGTGTCAATGCTTACGGTTGCTTCATCAAGGATTAGAATACGAGGATCTGCCAGAAGCGCCCTCGCAAATGAAATGAGCTGCCGCTCACCTGCCGATAATACATTGCCGCGTTCTTCCACTTCTGTGGCGTATCCATTCGGAAGCGCTGAAATAAACGAATCGGCTCCGACAGCTTTTGCTGCTTCGATCACTTCTTCATCGGCGGCGTTCGGACGGCCAAAACGAATATTTTCCATAATCGTTCCGGAAAAAATAAACGTGTCCTGCAGCACGATGCTGATTTGCGAACGAAGATCGGAAAGCGAGATATCGGTAATCGGTATACCGTCCACTTTGACAGCCCCGCCTGTTGCATCGTAAAACCTGCTGATCAGATTTGCGATCGTCGTCTTCCCTGATCCTGTATGTCCGACAAGCGCAAGCGATGATCCCGCAGGTATCTCAAATGAAATGCTGTGCAGCGCCTTGCGGTTCCCGTCATAAGAAAATTCCACCTGTTCAAATTCGATCCGGCCTTTTAATTCTTTTATTTTGACCGCATCTTCCTTGTCTGCAACGCTCGGCTTTTCATCCAGAAATTCAAAGATCCGCTCTGACGAAGCCATCCCCATCAACAGCTGGTTGTAGACTTGGCCGAGCCTTGAAATCGGCTCCCAGAACATTCCGAGATAGAAGGCGAACGATACAAATACACCGATCGTGATCGTTTCATTGATGATCAAGCTTGAGCCGTACCAGATTAAAATGGCCGTCCCGACAGCGTTTGTCATTTCTACAAGCGGACGGAAAATCGCATTTTTTTTCGTCGCTTCCCGCCAGGCTTCAAAGTTCTCACTGTTGACGCCTTCAAAATACATCATATTCTCTTTTTCCTGAGTAAATGCCTGAGTGACCCGGATGCCTTGAATGCTTTCGTTCAAATGGGAATTCAGCTTGGACTGCTTTAAGCGCACCTTTTGCCAGGATCGCCGGATTTTCCTTCTGAGATTAGTAGAAATGAAGAACATCACAGGCAGCGTCACCATAATGGCGATGGTCAGCTCAGGACTGAGCGAGAACAGAATGACGACAATTCCAAAAAGAAGCAAAATATCCATCAATAAATTGATGACTCCGCTCGTAAACAGTTCCTGCAAAGAATTGATGTCATTCATGATCCGGACAAGGATTGAACCTGCCGAACGCTCGTCGAAAAAGCGGTGCGACAGCCGCTGAACATGCGTAAACAAATGCTGTCTGAGATCATATATGACATGCTGGCCAAGCTTGTTCATCCAGCGGATTCTCAGCACATTGCTAACATAATTGACAAGATACAACCCACTGATGACGGAGATCAGAATCACAAGAAGATTCATATCCCGGCCTGCGATCGCTTGGTCGAGCGCATAGACGCCGATCAAAATCGGCACCGCCAGCCGGATCGCCGCCGAGATCATGACCGTTAAAAACGACAGCGGCAGCAAATTTTTTCGGTAGGGCTTTAAATATTTAAGCAGCCTCCACATCTGCGCCCAGTTAAAAGGCTTTTCAATGATTTGGTCTGAAGTATAAAAAAACCGGTTCATCAACGTTTGTTTTTTCGCCTGGTTTTCCATAGCAAGAGCCTCCTATCCTGCAAAATGCGGCTCATTCAACACATTTTGATCTTTATACTGCAAATCAAAAATCCGTTTGTATAAACCGTTTGCTTCCATTAATTGTTCGTGTGTTCCCCTTTCCTTGACTACGCCTTTATCGAGAACAAGGATTTCGTCGGCATGCTTTAAGGATGAGATTCTGTGAGCGATGATGAAAGTCGTCCGATCCCGCATCACTTCCCGCAATGCAAGTTGAATGCGGTGCTCCGTTTCCATGTCAACGGCACTCGTCGAATCATCCAGGATGAGAATGCCCGGGTTCATACAAATCGCTCTCGCAATCGCAATCCGCTGTTTTTGGCCACCGGACAGCCCGAGCCCCCTCTCGCCGAGCATCGTATCATATTGATTCGGAAGCTCCATGATAAAATCGTGAGCCTGGGCTCTTTTCGCGCTTTCGATAATCTCATCCATCGATGCATCAGGCTTTCCATACGATATATTTGACCTGATCGTTGAGGAAAATAAAAACGATTCCTGCGGAACGACGCCGATATTGGAGCGCAGCATCTTTAATGAGTAGTGTTCAAGCGGTTTGCCGTCGATCGTGATCCGGCCGGATGTCGGTTCATAAAAGCGGCTCAGCAGTTGAATGATGCTGCTCTTGCCTGACCCCGTCGCGCCGATTAACCCAATCGTTTTGCCGCGCTCAGCCTGAAAAGACACCCCATGCAATGCTTCCGCATTTTCTTTTGTATATTGAAGGGAAACATCGCTGAATACGACATCGCCGTTCAGTCTGCCGCTTTTCACCGCCTGTTCGGTATCGGTGATTTCCTCCTCGGCATCAAGAATTTCCAGCAGCCGCTCTCCCGATGCTTTCGCTTGTGAAAACAGGTTGATGACATAACCGAGGTTCATGATCGGCCACATCAAGTAATTGACGAGACTGAAAAAAGCGACAAGCTCACCCGGTTTTAAGCTGTTCTGCATCACGAGCCAGCCGCCGAACGACAGCAGAGCCACGAGGCAGATATTGCCGATAAACTCCATCAGCGGAAAGAACTTCGACATGATAAACGATGCGTTTAAATTTTTAGTTCGAAAATGGTCATTTGAATGAGTAAAGTTTTGAATCTCAAAATCTTCTTTTGATAAAGATTTAACGGTGTTCATGCCGCTGATATTTTCCTGAACCTTCGTATTTAAACGGGCGAATGATTTTCTTATGTTCCGAAAAGCGGGATGCACTTTTTTATCAAACCGGTAGACGGCCGCTCCTAAAAACGGCAGAGAAGCAATCGTAACCAGAGTCAGCGGCACAGAATAAGAAAACATGACAGACAGACTGAAAGTGACAAGCAGGATAAATCGAATCGCCTCAGCAAAGCCGAAAGATAAAAAGAATCTGATGCCTTCGACGTCCGCCGTAAGCCTTGACATTAAATCTCCCGTTTTAGCGCTGTCGTAATATTTGAACGGCAGACGCTGCAATTTCGCATACAGCTCTTTTCTTAACCGGTAGACAGAGCGAATTCCGAACATATCTCCGAGATACTGATGAAAAAAAGTGGCTGCGCCCTTCGCCGCCATGACAGCGATGAACCCGAGGCTGATCCATATGACCAAACCGTATTTTCCGCCGAGAATTACTTCATCAATTGTCATTTGCAGAATAATCGGATAAACAACGGTAATCGCCGTCATTAGAAGCATCGACGCAATCGACCATAAAAACATTTTTTTATAAGGCCAATAAAAATCTTTTAGTTTTTTAAGGGACTCCATTAGCACCAGCACCTTTCCAATTCATGTAAAACAAGGACACATCATCTAATATATCGGTTTACGAAATAAAATTCCACCGTTTTTAAAAAATTCAGTCTTATTATGGAGTTTTCCCCCTTCTTCGGTTTGAAATAAAGCCTGTTTAAAATGTGACAGCCGATAAAAAATAGTTTCTCGATGTCAAAGGAAATTTTTTGATGAATGAAGGAAGATGATGTAAAATAATAGAAAAAGTTATCAAATTATGAATGACGGAGTTGATTGCAATGTCGAAAAGAGAGGCTTTAAAAAAACGGCTTCTCCTCTTAGGTGAATTGGAACAAAAAATCTGGAAGGACTTCCGGAAAGAACGCGAAGGGATTTATGCAAGGTTGGGAGAACTTGACAGACAAATCCAGCGACATAGACGTTCCAATAAAGAGTATTATGCAGCACATTGCGTAGACATTATTAAACAGCAAAAAGGAGAAATTGTAACGACAAAAGAACTGAAAATGAAACTGAAGGAAAGAACCAATTTTAACGTTCACCGTATTAGTGAGCTTTATGACCTGATTCAAAAATTAGAACCAAACATTTCGAAAGAACGGCGCGGCTGTTTTCTTTATATAGAGAACGGTTCTAAAAAAAACGTCGGTCGGTGACAGGCTTATGCCTGAACCGACCGACGTTCTCATCCTCCGCTGACCGGGGGAATAAAAGCAACCGTATCTCCCGACTCGACCTCACTGTTTCCTCTTCTGTACACTTCGTTCACAGCGATCATCGCCCGGTCCGTCCCCTGAAGATTGTACGTTTCTTTTAAAAACTGTCTAATCTCGTCTGTTGTCGTCTTTTCTTCATCTATATCGATACTCTGCGCACCCGCTTGTTCCGCAAGCTGGGCAAACAGCAAAATTTTAATCAATGGTCAGCACCTCTTTCTCTGCCGGAAGCCGCCTCTTCAATATCCGGTTTCCCTTCCGGGTATTCAGTTGTCTCAAGCTGGTCGCCGATCCAAGTCTCGCCGTCCTCCCAATGTTCTTTTTTCCAAATCGGGACGATTTGCTTTATTCTTTCGATCGCATATTCGTTCGCTTCATACGCCGCTTTCCGGTGAGGCGACGACACGGCGATGACAACGGCCGCGTCAGAAATGTCCAGCCTGCCGATGCGATGGGTAATGGCTGCAGCTGTGCCGGGCCATTTTTCATTGATTTCTTTGCCGATCTGAGCGAGCATGCTGACCGCCATTGGAACATAAGCTTCATATTCGAGATAGAGGGTCTTTTTTCCGTTGGTCCATTCTCTCACTGTTCCGATAAACGTCGTGACGGCACCGGCTTCCCTTCTTTCAACTTTTTTGACGACATCTTCGATGACAATCGGGTCTTTTGTTATGATAAATCGTTCAGACAAACGCCTTCCTCCTTTAGATGATTCAGAATAAAAGCCAGGGCACCCGGGTCTTCAATATGAAAGGATGGAACATCTGTTTTCGGCTCGCTCTGCTGGTAAATGACGGCGATGATGCCGTCCAATTCCTTCAGGAGCCGGCAGTCCGCTTCGTTTCTGACCATGACAACTTTTTGATATGGCGCATGTTTAAATCCTTCGATGAGGAGACACTCAACTGCTAAAACGCCGTAAGCGGCAATCAGTTGATCAAGCGTCCACTCGCCGCGCGCCGTAAGCTGAAAAACGCCCGCACCTTCTACGCCGGACGCAGCCGCTCCAGCCCGAAAAAAGCGGTCGGAATCCTTCCCTTCGGCAAAAGCGTCCGGTTCTCCTCCATGTCCGTGGTGTTTCAGACAGCCAACATTGACTCCTAGCTGATCGAGCTTTCCCGCCAATTTTTCAACGAACGTCGTTTTGCCGCTGTTTTGGTACCCTACGATCTGGAGGATTGGAAAATGTGCGGCCACAGCTGTTCACTTCCGTTCTCATCCCGGTATAAAAGAACATGCACTCTTGCCCCGGCTTCAAAGCCTCTCGTTCCGCCCGGCAAAACCATCAGCGCATTGGCATCTGCAAGAGACGTTACGGCGCTCGATTTATCCAGACCGACAGGCTCCGCCTGAAGCGCGCCGTCTTGAATGGATACAAACGAGCGGACAAACCTCGTAAACGGGTTAGGTTTTGGAAAATCCTTGGCTAAAACCGCTTCTGCACATAAAGAATACGGCTTCGGATGATGCAGCCAGGTGCGCAGGGACGGCTTGACGAAAAGCTCAAATCCAACGAAGCAGGCTGACGGGTTCCCGGACAGCCCAAACAGCAATTTGCCGTTTAATTGAGCGACCGTCGTTACACTTCCGGGACGCATCGCCACTTTATTAAACAGGACCTCGGCACCGAGCTTTTCGTAAATTGCCGGCAGAAAATCAAAGTCCCCTACGGATACCCCTCCGGTCGTAATCAGAAAATCCACCTTGTCCAAAGCTTTTT
Organism: Bacillus sp. FSL R7-0646; assembly: GCF_037969865.1. Lineage (NCBI taxonomy): Bacteria > Bacillati > Bacillota > Bacilli > Caryophanales > Bacillaceae > Bacillus > Bacillus sp. FSL R7-0646. The sequence goes on along the minus strand of NZ_CP150217.1, from coordinate 1,576,251 downwards.
CCACCGCTGCAAAGCTTTCGTCAAATTGATCAGAAATCTTTCCTAAATAAAGGGGTTTTCCGCCTGATTCTTCAACCTGAGCGGCCGCCATGCCTGCATTGCTGTTGCGGATTTTTCCGGGAACAAGAGGATCGCTGACATTCAGAAGCTCCGTCCCGGTGGCAATGATGCCTACCACAGGCTTTTTGACTGCAGGAACCGCTGCATATCCGAATGTTGCAAGCAAAGCGACAACACCCGGCGTTATCCGGGTTCCTTTTTTCACAAGAACTGATCCTTTTCTCGCATCTTCTCCGGTTTTTGATATATTTTCTCCCGGCTGTAGTGAGCGCTTCAACACCATATAGTTTTTGCCGTCTTCCGAGAAGGTTTTTGTCAGCTCAAGCATGACTACCGCATCAGCGCCCTCCGGAATCTGCGCTCCCGTCATAATTCTGACGGCTTGAAAAGAACCCAGCTTTTTATCCGATACGGCCCCGGCTCCAATGTGATCAACCACCTCGAATTGCAGCGGATTTTCCCCCGAAGCACCGGCTGTATCGCATGCTCGGACAGCAAAGCCGTCGTATGGCGAACGGTCAAAAGCGGGTACATCGTGATCAGCCTTGACATCTTCGGCTAAAAATCTATGGAGACTCTCCTCAAGGTGAATCCACTCTGCATCTCCCAGCTTCTGGTGCTGAGAGACACGCGCAGCGGCTTCAAAAACTGGAATGGGCGTTCTTTTTTCAATCATTTAAAAAAACCTCCTGTTGTTACATTCCGATGACTCTCGCCAATATGGAGTTGGCTTCTTTTATATCATTTGTGCCGTGAACAAGGGCTCTTCCATCGTTGAAAATAACGATTCTGAACGCCTCATATTGTACATGCAGCAAATAATCATTCGCATCCACTTTTCCGATGACCGAAAGCTTTTTCATGAGCTCCTCTTTAGGCAGCCGTTTTAACATTTCGCTGCGAATTTGGACGGTCTCTCTTCCGCACAGCACGTCGGCTTTCTTTTGGCTCATGTTGCTGAGGAAAGGATAAACCGGCGTTTCTCCGCACGAAGGACATTTCTCATTGCGGCCGATCTGCATGCGATAATGGGTGTTCGCCCATAAATCAAACGTGACAAAAGCAGTTTGAAGCGCTTCTTGCTGTCCAGTTAAGATTTTTAAAATTTCAGCTTGCTGATAAGCCGACACCATTTGAACGGCCGGCGAAATAATCCCCGACGTATCGCATGTAGCCCCGCCAATCGGAACATCTTCAAACAGGCAGGCAAGGCATGGCGTTTTTTGGGGAATAATCGTCATATACATGCCCTGACTGCTGACACAAGCGCCGTAAACCCACGGAGTACCCGTCTCCTGCGCAAGGTCATTGATGATCATGCGGGTCTCAAAGTTATCCGTTGCATCAATGACGGCATCCGCCTCTTCGATCAGCGGTCTGAGTGTTTCAACTGTGCCGTCTGCAACATATGTACGAAGCTCAACACCGCTGTTGATCTCGGAAAGACGTTCTTTTGCAGCCGCCGCTTTCGGAAGCCTTTCCTCCGCGTCTTTCTCTGTGTAGAGCTGCTGCCTTTGCAAGTTGCTCCATTCCACATAATCGCGGTCTATAATAGACAGTGCGCCGATGCCTGCGCGCACAAGCCCTTCAGCGGCTGACGTGCCAAGCGCCCCGGCCCCGACGATCAAAACATGGCTCTGCCTGATTCTGTCCTGACCCGCCTGTCCGATGTTTTGATATCTGATTTGTCTTGAATACCGTTCATGCATCAGGATGATCCCCTTTACTTCCTTTTCTATATCATACCATTTTTCCGTCTGCTGTTCTTTGAAAAACACCTTCCGAAAAACCCTTGCAATCTATGATAAAATATTTCATCCCGGAAAGAACGGCTCTATTTCTTCTAAATCCGACTTTTTATTGACATTTATAAATTCCCACGGCTCTGCACCAACCGCATCTGCTTCAATGTACTTGACGCGAATGCGGTCGAGAAAACTGCTGATCTTCAGTTCGTTCTGCTGAAGCTGTTCATGGAGGACGGATTTTACCCTTCTGTGGTAGACGGCAACAAGCGGCTGCGCCCTTCCGTCTGCGACAGGCACGACGGCGTCATCCGCCGGGGTCAACTGCCGTTTTAAAGCCGATATGGTCTCCTGCCGGACAAGCGGGGTGTCACAGGCCGAAAAAATATAGCATTCCCCTTCCGCCCGCTCCATGGCTGTGTACATACCGGCAAGCGGCCCTTTCCCTCTGTACGGTTCGATATCTTCCAGCACCGCTTTTTCCCCGAGTTCTATAAACCGCTCCGTCAAGCCCGGACGGCTCAATATCAGGACGTCGTCTCCCAGCGCCTGTTTGCACCATTGATAAAGCGGCTTGCCTTTCCAGCGGGCAAACGCCTTCGGTTCCCCAAAACGGCGCGAAAGCCCCCCTGATAATATGACATGTATTTCTTTCATACGGCTCAACCTTCCTTCGCGTGTTCCTGCCTGCGAACATCATAGCAAAACTTTAGAAATCCGAACAAGTCTGTAAAATCTCTTTTTCAAAAGGCATGGCGGGTTTCATTTATGCATATTGTAGTTGTAACATTTATAGGGGGCTGGTCACCATGAAAAAAACATCGGGTTCGCTGCCTTATTTTCAAGATTTATCACAGGAAAACCTTTTTTTAAAAGCTGAGCTGGCAAGATCACATCAATTGATACACGAGCTTGAAGCAAGCTATTTTCACCAGAAAAATCATAAGCTCAGCCGGGAAAACGCAGCAATGAAACAGCAGCTTCAGCAGCTGTCATTCGAACTGGAGCGGATTTCGGCAAACAAGGAAGACAAGTCGGCCGAAACGCTCAACCGGATAAAAAGCGAATTGCTGAGTAAAATCGTCGTTCTTCAGGAGCTTCTTCAAAAAGAAACCTATGCAAGAAAACAAGAGATAGAAGAAAAGCACCGCCTTCATTTAACAAATGTAAAAGCCGAAGAAGAGAAAAAAAGCTTACATAGCCAAATAGAATACGAAAAGCTTCATGCAGAAAGAGAAAAAACGCTGAGGGAAAAAAAGGAACAGGAGCTCAAAAACGCTGCATACGAAAATGCCCGCCTGAAAGATGAACTTCACGCTAAAAGTCTTCAGCTCAAACAAATCGAAACTGATGTTGCGGTATTAAAAGAGCGGGTGACGGAAACGAAAAGCCGGCTTTTGGAGGCTGAAAAAACAAAAGAAGCGCTGTTTTATGAAGCGATTCTCTCTTATAAAAGGCAACTCGATGAAAGTGATAAGTGGATCGCTTCTCATTTTGCCGATATTGATGCATTTCAGCAGACGGAGAAGGCGCTTGAACAAAACGAGGAGGTTTTTGAACGGTCAGAACAGATCGAGGCGGTGCTTCAAACTGTTACAGAGCAAGTTGATCAGCTCCAACAACAATTGAGCGCCATTCAACAAAATGATACGAAAATGGATCAAAAAATAACAGAGTGGAAAAAACAGGCGAAAGAAGAAACACCCCCGCAAAAATGGGTCTATCAAATTAAACGCAAAGACAAAGAAACAAAACCTTTAAATTAAATACCACTTTAAGGAATAATTTGGTTTTTACAAAAAACCGCTTGAGTAGATTGTCTCAAGCAGTTGATTGGGCGGCGGCGTATAAAGCGGCCGCCTTTATGTTCCCTCAAAATGGAAACGCTATCTGGAAAAGCAAGGGTTTGACCTATTGCTGCTCTGTCTCAGTAGAAATCTCACCCTCTAATATATATTGACCGCGGTATGGTTTTTTGACTTCCGGGTACATTTTAATCAGGCTTTGCATAAAGGTTGTCATATTAGGGATCTCAAGTCCGCTCTCTTTTTCGATTTCTTTTTGAAGTTCGGAGCTTTTGATGGCCGCATTATGGCGTTTTAATGTTTTAATCGCCGCTTCACGCAATTTTGCAGCTTTTGAGCCTGGACGTGCTGTACCCCTTCTGCGCCTTGTCGTTCCATCTGGAATTCCGGCAGGCAGTGAGGAGGTTTGCGGAGAAGTCTGCTGCTGGTTCTTTTGAGATGCTTGCGGCTGCTGTTGCTGCTGTTGCTGGTAGCTCTTCATCTCCTGTGCAGCCAATTCAGCTAAAACAGGGAGAGATTCAGTTTTACGCTCCGGGCGAAAATCTTTTTTTGTATCATTAAAGCTGGATGGACGATCCAATTCACGCAGCTTTGCATATATGTTATCCCGCTCAATTTGATACTCCCTAATCACCTTAACTTCAGCCTCGTTCAGCTGCTCTAATCTTAAACGCAATGCTTCCCTCTCGTTAAACATACCGTTTATACCCTCCTATCAGAATAAATAAACCTTCCAATAAAAATATTAGATTACCAAACTAATTTTATCAACTATTTTTTCGTTTTTCTACTGTTGCTCTCCGTTAAGAAAATAGAACTAAATTTCCGGAAAACTTGAGGCCTGAGGAGTTTTTGAAGCATTTCGGCCTACTCTAAACCCATTGTCGAAAAATGGTAAATAATGAAGGAACCTAGAAAATTACTTTTCAATGAAACATAATTTAGGAATAGAATCCACTGTTTAATTATGATGGAAAGTGTGAGGTATCAATGATTATTCCGGCTTATAAATCCAGAATATTCAAAATTTCCAGATTTCACTTGTCGAATCCACAGTCTTTTATGCACGGGGAAAGTAAGAACTGCTCCCGAACCAAAAATAGGCCAACAGACTCATCAAATGAAATAAACAGTGTCAAATGGCCTATTTGTCGAAAGGGGCGGCTAGAGGAAATTTTTTTTGTTTTTTTGTAATTGGGGAGCCAAATAAATAAAAAACCCCATGAAAACGGGGTTTTTCATCTTTATTCAGCAGACTGTTCTGTTTCGGCAAGAACGCGGTTCACACGTTTTTCGAGCATTTTCATTCCGCTGCCTCCAGCTTGAAAATGGCGAAGCTGGCCTGTTTTGTCAAACACGTAATAAGCAGGGACATATTCATTCTCAAAAGCGTCAGTCAGCTTATGGTCGCTGTCAACAAAAATAGGCTGAGTGATATCATGTTCAGCGGCAACTTCTTTGATTTTATTCAAGTCTAAATCGTCTTCTGAACGCGGCATATGCACGGCCACCACGTTTAGTTTATCGCTGTAGCGGTCGCGGAATTCATTGACCTGGGGCATCGCCTCTTTGCACAAGTGGCAGCTGATGGACCAAAAATGAATTAATGTCGGCTTTTCTCCTATAAGCTGCTCTTTTGTCACTTCTCCGTTTAACCACTCTTTTGCGCCGGTCAGTTCCGGCATCGGCTGACGTAATTTCATGATTTTTCCTCCAATGTCATTTTTGTCGTTTAAAAAGGTCTAACAAATGTTAGACCTTTCCAATCAGATTTCTTATCGAAATTAAAGGGTTGCTTGTCCCGGTTTCCAGTTTGCAGGGCAAAGACCGCCTGTTTGCAGCGCTTGAAGCACGCGCAATGTTTCGTCTACATCACGGCCGATATTGTTATGGAACACTGTTTGATATTGAAGTTCGCCTTCTGGATTAATGATGAACAATCCGCGAAGCGCTACACCTTCTTCTTCAATCAGTACGCCGTATTCACGAGATACTTCATGGTTTGTGTCGGCAGCAAGCGGATATTTCAGCTGGCCGAGACCGTTATCTTTGCGGTCCGTGTTAATCCATGCCAAGTGAGTGTGGATGGTGTCAGTTGATACGCCGATAACTTCTGCATCAAGGTCTTCAAACTCGTCATAGCGGTCAGACATTGCTGTAATTTCTGTCGGACACACGAAAGTGAAGTCCATTGGATAGAAGAATAGAACCGTCCACTTATCATTTTTCATGTTTTCTTCAAGGCTTACTTTTCCGAATTCTTTGTTTGCAAGAACCGCTTCCATTTCAAAGCGCGGCGCTTGTTTACCTACCATGCGTTCTGCCATTTTATGTATCCCTCCAATTGTGATTTTTGGGTTATGCTACCCGTATCTAAATGAGAATTCAAATATTAAATTCTCATTTAGTTAATAATATCACATACATAGTTCATTATAATGCTTACCATATTTTAAGTCAATATTAATTGATAATAAATTTAAATTAGCGGTTGTTCTATTTAAATCCTTTAAAAAAATTGTAACATGCCGCCGGATGAGGAAACAACCGTTTAACACGCAGCAGCTGTTTTTTTTGGAAAACAAGTTAAAACCGAAGCTGGAACTTCGGTTTTATGTCTATTACTGAAGTTTTTGCTCAACCTGCTGACAGATTTCATCGGCAGTTAAACCCGTCGCCTGTATGACAGATGCTCCGGTCATCGTATCTGAAATCCCGAGCATATCAGTGTCCAGACCAGTGACGACGCAGCAGTCGCAGCCTTTTGCATCGTCTTCGGTTTTCATCGTTACAACCTCATACCCTTTTTCCTTCAAAGCAGCCTCGACATCAGAAAGAGATTGTTCGATTCCGATTTTTTTCGACATGAAGAAACACCTCCACCAATTAAGATGCCACGTTTGCCGATTTTTTATACCAGCCGCTTTATCTAATTGGCTTTGGAAGAGAAATAAGCCGTCATGACGCGGACTGCCGTTTCAAGCGCTTCCTCTTTCGGCTGCAGCTTGGCGTGGTGAAGCCCGTAAGGTGAATCGACGCCGAGCCAAAACATGAAGCCCGGATACTTTTTCAGCATATAGCCGAAGTCCTCCCCTGTCATCGCTTCTTTTGAACGGACGACCTCTGCAAGGCCGTTTTCAGAAACGAACTGCATAAAGTCTTCGACTAAATCGCTTGAATTGCAGACCTGATAATATGCTGCAGGATAGCTGACTTTACCGCTGCATTGATAAGCCGTTTCCAGGCCCCGAACCATGGCCTCGATCCTTTTCTTCACCTGTTCCATTGACGCTGGGGACAGCGTCCTGATCGTCCCTTCAAGCCTTGCTTCCTGAGCGATGATGTTTTGTGCCGATCCGCCTGTAATCGTCCCGATGGTAATGACAGCACTGTCCAGCGGATCGACATTCCTGGCTACGATCGACTGCATTTGCGTAACGAGCGAACTGGCCGCGACCACCATATCTTCTGCAAGGTGGGGATATGCGGCATGCCCGCCCTTTCCTTCAAGTTCGATTACGAGCTCCGACGTATTGGCAAAGAGCAGCCCGCTTTTCGTTCCGATCGTTCCGACCGGGAGTTCAGGCGCGATGTGCAGCGCTGTGATCATGCTCGGCTCCCACTTTTTAAACAAGTCGCTTTCAAGCATCGGCTCAGCGCCGCCCGGTCCTTCCTCAGCCGGCTGGAACAAAAACAGCAGATCTTGTTTAACCGGGTGGCGGACGAAATGATCGATGATGCCGAGGGCAATCGTCATGTGGAAATCATGCCCGCACGCATGCATCCTGTCCTGATGAACGGAAGAAAAAGAATATCCGGTATCTTCCCGAATAGAGAGCCCGTCCATATCCGCCCTGTACGCCAAAATCTTTTCAGGGGCCGTCCCTTTAACCTTTACAAACAGTCCGGTTCTCCACTTTTCAATTTCAATCCGTCCTTCCGGATGCTTTGCTAAGTGGTTCAAAAGATAAGCCTGTGTCTTATATTCCTGAAAACCGAGTTCAGGAATTTGGTGCAGATCTCTGCGAATCGCTGCTAATTCGTCCAATTTCATCTTTCTAACCTCCCCGGCGATGCGAAAATGCGTGGATTGTCACATCCACGCACTTTTCGCTGCCGCTTCTAAAGCTGGCGCAATTCCTGTTTGATTTCTGTTTTGCCTTTAGTTTTTTCATCGATGTCTTTGATTTTTTTCGCAGGTGTTCCGGCGACTACTGTGTAAGGCTCAACATCTTCCACAACGATCGCGCCGGCAGCAACAACGGCTCCTTTTCCAACAGTCACGCCTTCAAGTACGACGGCGTTTGCACCGATGACGACATCGTCTTCAATAACGACAGGTTTTGCTGAAGGAGGCTCAATGACACCCGCAAGCACGGATCCCGCTCCGATGTGGCAGTTTTTGCCGACGGTAGCTCGTCCGCCCAGCACGACATTCATATCGATCATCGTTCCTTCTCCGATCACAGAGCCGATGTTGATGGAAGCCCCCATCATGATGACGGCATTATCGCCGATTTCCACTTGATCGCGGATGATCGCACCCGGCTCGATGCGCGCTTTAATATTTTTTAAATCGAGCGTTGGAATCGCCGAATTGCGGCGGTCGTTTTCGATGACATAGTCTTCAATTTTGCCTTTGTTGGCTTCGAGCGCAGCTTGAATCTCCGCCCATTCTCCGAATACAACCCCTGTATTGCCTGTAATAAAAGGCTTGGCTGAAGCGCCGAAGTCAATTCCTTCAAGGTCGCCTTTCACATACACTTTAACAGGTGTCGATTTCTTACTATTTTGAATAAATGAGATAATCTCATTTGCATCCATCATTTTCATTATGTAAGTCCTCCTTCTCTTTTTCTCCTCATTACTGTATCAAAGGAAAGATTTAAAAACAAGAAAAAAAGGAAAGGGATGTCCCGTTTCCTTTTTTATCAAAAGCTATGCCGGCACTTCACATTTCTTTGCAAAATCCCTGCCGAATTGGAGCAGCATGCCTTCTTCTTCATCCTCCGGATTCATTTCGATTTTGACGGACGGAAGCACCACGTTCCCGCCGAGCTCCTTGATTTTATCTTCAAGAATGTCGACGGCACCGCAAAAATGCTCGTAAGAAGTATCTCCGGATCCGAAAACGGCAAACGTCTTGCCTGTGAAATCCATCCCTTCCATATCGTCGTAAATATCCAAAAACTCATCCGGAAGTTCTCCGTCGCCCCAAGTATAGGCGCCAAATATCATGTGCTGATAATCGTTAAAGAGCGCCGCATCTACATCCATCGCTTCATGACGGTCCACTTCGGCCCCGCCCTCAAGAAGGCCCTTCTCGATTAAATCGGCCATCGCCTCTGTATTTCCAGACATGCTTGCATAAACCAGCAAAACTTTCCCCATCATTATTCCTCCTATAAAACGCTATAAAATCAGTGGGCTGCAGCAGGCTGTTCATAAGGCCTGACAAATTTGCATTCATAAAGACCTGCGCAAAAGAAGTTCTCCTTTTGGTTGGCCACCCTGAACCCATGCCCTTTTATCGTGTCAAACCATTTCAGCTCCCTCTCAAAGAAATCAAGCTGATAGATTCTTGAAAAGCCGTCTCGGTCCTGAGCCGATGTGACATAGATGATTCCGTTGTCTTCGGACACATCCAGGAATGATTCTTCATTCTCAACAAGGCCCCGCCTGATTTGTATTTCATCATTTGTGTGAATGTTGACCAAATCGACGGCACCGTGATTCCCTTTTTTGGATCCCATCGCACATACCAGCCATTCGCCTTCAAATGCGATCATCGAGGCGGTCATGCGGCCGGTTTCTTTTTTGATCATAAAAGCCGATTCTGATGCCAAATCGTATGCCCAAACACCGCCGTGCACTTCATGAATCTGCGTCCCGATGTAAAGGCGCTCTTCATGGAGGCACAGAGAGCGGATAACGGGCGGATGACTCAAACCGGAAAACGGCTTGACGACTTTCCATGAGACGCCGAAATCGTCGGATATGTAAATGCAATGCTTCCCATGCGCACACACAAAGCCGTCCGTTCTCCCCGTGATCGACCAAATCGTGGCGTTTGTCGGAAAGCTTGAGATTGACCAGGTTGCCCCTTGGTCAGACGATCTGATAATCGTTCCTCTCTCCCCTGCGCCGAATAAATAATCGCCGATATAGGTGATGGAACAAATTTTGCTTTTTAATTGAAAGAGCCTTTTCCAGCCTTGCTCAAGTGAATAGTGAAAAATGCCTTCCCGCTTGACGGCGACAAAGTAACCGGAATGCTTTGCCGAAGCGACGGCCGTCGCACCTTTATGAAACATGGATCTCAGCCCGCCGTTTTTGCTGTTCTGCCCATCTTATAAAGCCTTCGGCAAATTCCTTGCAGCACTCGGCATCTTCATCTGTTTCAGGAGCAAGCTCTATTTTCAGTGTCTCTTGATAAAGGTCGGCGCCGGTTCGTTCAAGCATGGTGTAAAACGTGTTGACCGCTTCGCAAAATCGGGGGTATGCATAATCGCCGGATCCGAAGCATGCCGCTTTCTTTCCTTTAAGGTCAAGCGAAGAGACCTCTTCGTAAAACGATTCCGCTTCATAAGGAAGATCCCCGTCCCCCCATGTGTAGGTGCCGATTAAAAGAAGATCATATTCAGCCAATGAGTCGGTATCGACATCATCCATTTCCTGAATGGTGACATCAAAACCGTACTCTCGCAATGTATCTTTAATGATCATAGCGATATCCTCCGTGTTGCCGGACATGCTGGCATATGCAATCAATGCTTTAGACAACAGAATCACCTCTATAATTGATAATGATTTTCATTATTGTATAGATACACTTTAAATGATAATGATTATCAATGTCAATAAATCGTACAAAAAAAAGCAGTCCCCTTTTTGGAGTCCTGCCTTTCTAGTGTTTATTCCATTGCCGTACATTCTTTCACAACTTCTACAAACGCCTGTACTTGCTTCAGCTGGAAAGCCGGCTCATAACCGAGCAGCCACGTATCTCTGCCGATTGCTTTTCCTTTAGCATCAAGCAAAGGGATTTGGTGAACATGGCTCCCGCTTCCGTGAAGCGTCACCGATGGAAGGATCGCATAACCGATTCCGTGGAAAGCCATCTGTTTGCATGTTTCAATTTGGTCGACAATAATGGTTTGTTTCGGCGATGTTTTGAACTTTTGGTGCCACCAGTGCTGAATTTCCTGATAGTACGTGCTGTCGCTTTTGAACTGGATGAACGGCCGTTCCGTTTTGGCAATGTCCTCAATGTTTCGGATCTCTGTATCGACGAGGTACAATTCGTCCCGCATCAAGTAGTGCTTAGGGCCTTTCCATTCCGGGTTTCCCCTGATAATGCCAATATGAACATGGTCTTCGTAGAGGCTTTTCAGCATTTCGCTGCTCCAGCCGGTGACGAGGGAGATTTTGACGTTCGGATATTGTTTAACGTAGGTTTTCAGAACGTTCGGAAGCCAATGCTGCCCGATAATCGAAGCGGCCGCCAATTTGAGCGTACCGTGTATCTCGCCCTCCAGCTCATCTATATTCTCTCTCACTTTTTCCTGTTCCAATGTTACATCTTTTGCAAACTGGATAATTTTTTCTCCGGCAGACGTGACAGTCAGCCCTTTTTGCGATCTTAAAAAAATTTTCGTTCCCCATGATTTCTCGATGGTCTGCAGCCGCTGGGATAATGCCGGCTGGGAAACAAACAGACGTTCAGCCGCTTTCCGCATATTTAATTCTTCCGCCAGAACGACAAGCATGTGAAGCTCTTGAAGCTGCATGGACATTCCTCATTCCAATAAGTTTTTCTTATCATACATTTAATCAAACGGCTGTTTTTTAATCAAGCGGGAAGTCGGGCATCGGGGAATGTGCGGAGGATTGGATGGAGCGCTGCAAATAAAAAATAGGCCGCTGCCGCGCCTATTTATTCAACGTCCTCAAATGCTTATTCAGCTGTTTTAATACGACACGCCTTGTAAAAATGCCTTCGAAAACCTGCTCTTCATTTTCGACACATACAAACGCGTTGTTGATGACGAGTCCGAATCCTTTTAAAATCGGATCATCAATTTTTAAGCGGGGGATGTCCGTCAGCATGACTTCTTCAACATGAATCTTATCAAGCTTCTCAAATTCGATTCGTTCCAAGCCGAAGATTTTATCCATGATCATATTCGTTCCGATTAATCCGTGCAAACGGAAAGAAGCATCAAGTACAGGGATCGCGGTATATCCGGTTTTCGTCAAAACGAGAAGGGCATGTTCCAGATTGTTTCCGACTTGAACATGGGCTACTTTATCAGCATCGATCATAAACTGACCTACTGTCGTTTCAAGAAGTTCATCTGATTGCAAACTAATCATGATTTTTCGACTCCTTTTCAGCTTTAATCCATCAACGCATAATTTCCCTATACTACAATAATATAAACAATATCAATATTTGTCGAAAACTTTCCTTTCTCCCAAGGTCAGTTTATCATTCAATATCCTTTTAGGAAACAAAAAAGATACTCTAATGAGTATCAATTGATATAATCTGACCTAATTTTCAGACCGGACACGGTCATATAAGGTAACCAGTTTCTTATATGTCAGGCTATCCACATTTTTTGTACCAGTTTCTATATCATTGATCTCACTGCTTAGTAGCTCTACGGCATACTCATGGTCCAAAAGTACGTTCAGCAACAGTTTTCTCTCTTCTTCTGAAAAGCGTTCCATTCTTAACCAGCCCCCTAATTGATTTAGCTAGAGTCAGAAACAATATGTTCTCTCTAGTTTCTATAGGGCTAGAATATGAAATTGAAAATCAAACGTCAACCGCACATTTCGACATCTGTTCGATTTTCTTTCAAACAATTATTTTGTGTACCGGTTTGCATAGCTTGAAGCTGTATAGGAGTCAGGTTTAATTTTGGCGCAGATCCCCATCGAAATGATTCGTCCTGTCATTTCCTGAATTAAATCCTTTGTCATTCCTTTTTTTCCGATATCCAAATGAACTTCAAGGGTTAAATCTGCTCCCTCGTCTGTAAACGGAAGAAGCAGATCCATGATTTCATTAAAATAATCATTTAAAAGATATGCGGCAATCTCTTGGCTGTAAGCTGTTTCAAGCGATATTTTCTCCCTGAGGCTATGTATCGGTCTGTTGACAACCGTGTTTTTCAGACAGCCCCACGCTCCTTTGCCTTTGCGGTGCAAATGGATAGCTGTGATAAATTTTGTGCAATTCTGATGGATCTGCGAGTCTGTTCCGACGGACAGCAGATAGCTTGCCCTCGGATCTTGGCGTATGAACGACTTTAGTCTCCCGATCACTTCAGGAAATGTCATTTGATCTTCAGAAAGATTGTAAAAAAGAAAAGAATCAGCCATTGGAATGCCCCTTTTCATTTTTGATCTGCACCGAAGATGGAACGATTCGTCTGTCTGCTATCCTTTTTTGGTCGGTATATTTTTCAAGCTGAACCCGCAGCTCTCACATCTGTAAATCACATTCTGATTGGACTGGGCCGTCAGAACTTGATCCATATGCTCGGTTGTTTTGCAATGCGGACAAATAACGCTTGGAAAAGCTTTCATGCCATATCCTCCTATTGCTGAAGCAGTTCAAAGATTTCGATTGAAATCATATCGATGTTGTCAAACGGAAATGTGGTAGGCTTATCTCCTTTTTGATAAACTGTCAGCTCAAACGTTTGGTTTTTTTCAAAATATTTTACGCTGCAAATTTTTTCTCCGTTCACTTCAAAATTGCGCTGCGTCGGTTCTCCGGCAGCCTCCGCAGTCTCTTGCAGGCTCTGCAGTCTCGTGATGATACCCATTAATTGTGACATTCTAAAAAAGACTCCTTTCAAAAAAACAACTTCAGGATCAACAAGTATTAATTATAATACAAGTTCTACAAAGCATCATACCACAAAGTATCAGCCGATGACATTTTTCCTTTTTGATCATGAAAAAGAAAAACCGCTTTTTCATAGTTTGAGTTTTCTTTTTTCATGTCATACATGAAAAATATTTTTTTGACTGCAGAGGAGTCTATTTGAACCACCAATTTAGATTTATGGAGCAAAGGATTGTCTTATTCCTGCGCGCGCCTAATGCCCAAAAATCCCGCAGCTATTTGAAGTGCGGGATTCCATGCAAATAAAAAACTTGGCGGGGGCAGCGCCAAGTTTTTTAAATCTTGATCTGATAGAGGGGTTGGGGAACAGAGAGGTTCATCTCTCTATAATTAAATGATAATGATTATCAGTATCATTGTCAATGATTTTCTTTAAATTCTTTTGCTAGCTGAAAATTCCGGCCAATGTCCAGTTAACATCGGTGGCAAAAAGCGGAGATGCAGCCTGGTCTCCTTCCCCTTTATCCGCAAAATTCGAGCTTGTTTCTTTTTCATCCGGTTGTTTGGACATTATTTCTTCTCCAGCCGGTTTTGTATCAGATTGGCCGATATCCGTTACTTTGAAGCTGCCGCCGGTATTCTTCAGCGTCACCGTCTGATAATTTTTTTGATATGAAACAGGGCCGTCGTTTTGATCTCCAACAAATTCATATACGGTATAGCTTCCGTCTTTCTCAGCCACTTTTGTGTCTTCGTCATAGCTGAAGAAAGGGATTGCAACTTCAGGCGCGTCTGTCCCGTAAAAAATCCACCCCGCTTGTTCAGGAAAGGCGTTCGCCTCTACATACTTCACTGCCATGGCGTGCTCCATATAAGGTTCCAAGAGGGATATCATGTCTGTTTTCGTTCTTTCCTTTTCGGTCAGCTGAAAATGGACGTCCGATACGGATTGAAGGGTCTCAAATAACGATGCTCTTGTCGGTTTTTCTCCGGCTTTGGCAAAATCCGCGCAGAAGAATACAAGAGCCGCAGCCAGAAGCGCGCACAGTAAGGATGACCAAACGTTCTTCATATGATCCACCCCTTTTTAGCATTTATATTTTCACATTTTCCTTTATATACGCGAAACAAACCTCTCGGGATTCATTTTTTCAAAAAGAAAAAGCGGCGAAAGGCCGCCGCTTAAATTAATCCGTCTTGTTCGTATAAATATGAGTAGGACAGGTCAATGAACAGATACAATTCTTCATCCATCGGATAGGAAAACGTTCTGATCATTTCCCCCGTTTCGATATCGCTGTACAAATCGCTGAAAAACCCTTTTCTCATCGTTCTCATCCTCATGATATTCTCGAGAAAATAAGGGCGCCAGCTCCAATTTTTGCCGATGTACTCAGGCTGAAATATCCATGCTCCGTCATGCTTAAACACGTTTTTCGTCAGCTGAATACCGTCTTCATCGCACATGTAAATTCTAAAGCTGCAATCTGTCAGTTCTTTTCCGAGATTGAAGAGAAATTCATCGTCTGACTGAGCCGTTTTCTTTAGCGATGTGACAAGCTGATGAACCCGTTTGTAAAACTGCTCGGAGTGATCGTACAGAATGGTTAGCTTCTTCTTCTCATGCGTGATGAATTGATGAAACTCGGCCTGCAGCCGGTCCTTTAATACATCCCGTTCGATAAATTTATCCTTCGGCAGCTCAAGATACTGCCCCTGGAAATATCGGCCCCCGTTTCTCCATGCGTATTGCAGCTGAAAGCTCGCTTCAATATCTTCATAAAGCAATGCGGCTCCGATTTTTCTGGCAAGGAGAGATATGCTGTAAAGCACATATTCATAGGAAGGCGAAGGAGAAGACAGCTTGAGCGGCTGAAGGTCGATCTTTAACAGATCCGGAGAAAGAAGAGCGATTCTGTCGAGATTGCTGCTTTCCTTACCGATATTATCAACAGCGACTTTAATTCCGTATGTACGGTAATAGGTCAGCAAATGATGAAGCTGTTCAATATCCCCTTCAAACTTTTGCTCCGTGATTTCGATAACGAAACGGCTGAGCTCGAGCCCTTTATCCTGATATTCCATCAACAGGTCGAGGAACGATTCGCCGTGATCCATCATCAGCACATTTGCATCTTGATTGACGAAGATGAGCAGGTCGCGCCCGCTGTCCAGAAAATGATCGAGCGCCTGGCGGATCACCTTGAGATCAACCTCTTTCTTGTATTCTTCCGGAATTGTCGGATCAGAAAAAAACGGCCCGAGGCTCTTCACTTCAGTTTCTACCTTGATGCGCCCCAGCACTTCATAGCCGATCACCTTTTGTTCTTCAGCACTGAAGATCGGCTGATAGTATGGAATGACATCTTCAATGTTCGTTAAAATATCGAGTGGATCCAACATGGCATATCACCTGCTTCTAATCTTTGTCTGATTATACCATACCGGCTCGCACCTTTGAATTTGAAATCTAAAACGGACGGGGATTCAGCCATTGACCTCCGTCCATCGTCACACACTCCCCGTTGACATATCCCGCCTGCTCAGAAAGCAAAAATGCGGCGAGTCCCGCGATTTCTTCAGGGGTGCCCAGCCTTTTGAGCGGAACGCTTTTGATTGTCGCGTGCGCGGCTTCTTCCGATTCAAATAATTTTTCGGCTCCGCCCGTCCTCTCGATCGGACCGGGCGCAATGGCGTTGCACCTAATCCCGTATGCACTTCCCCACTCGACGGCAAGCGTCCTTGTCAGCGACAGAACGCCTGCTTTTGCCGCCGCGGAGTGAACGACACCGGCACCGGCGCCCCATGCATACGTCGCGACCATATTTAAAATCTGGCCGCGTTTCTTTTCCTTGATCCAGTAGCGGCCGGCTGCTTGGCTGCAATAAAATGTGCCGTTCAGCACGATATCGATGACCGCCTTCCAGCCGTTGACCGATAGTTTTTCAGCCGGGCAGATAAAGTTGCCTGCGGCATTGTTAACCAAAGCGTCGATCGTGCCAAACCGTCCTGCCGCCTCTGTGATCATCTGTTCCACATCTTCAACAGACCGGACATCCATCCGGCATACGGCCACCTGCCCGGCAAAAGTTTCAATTTCTTCTTTGGCCGCTTCGAGCGTTTCTTGTGTTCTGCCCGTAATCATCACATTCCATCCTTCTTCAGCCTGCTTTTTGGCGATCGCTTTTCCCATTCCGCTCGACCCGCCGGTCACGATTACAACTTTTCTGTCCATATCCATCCCCCTTGTTATGAATGAGTATTCATTCAATTGATAGTTTATCATATAAATTAAAAAAAATTAACAAAACATGCGGACTGTCCTAAAATGGCTTTTCTGGATGATATAATGTAGAGAATCTATTAAAGGTTGGTTGATTATGAAAAATCCGTCCAGAAGACAATTTTTAAAAGGCTTCTTAGGCCTTGCCGCAGCAGGGCTCTTTACCGCTGCCGGCGGCTTGGGCTATGCGCGCTATCTCGAACCGCACATGCTTGAAACAAACTTTATTCCCATTCGGCATCGGCTCATTCCTAAAGGGTTTGATCAGTTTCGGATCGTTCAGTTCAGCGATACCCACTTAAGCGAATACTTTACAGCAGACGAGCTTTCAAATGTTGTCAGCCAAGTGAACGCCCTCTCCCCGGATCTTATCGTATTCAGCGGGGATTTAATAGATAAACCGCATCGCTACCGGGAACACGAGCGTGCTGTAAGCGCCTTAAAAAAGCTTTCAGCCCCCTATGGAAAGCTTGCTATATTCGGGAACCATGATCACGGAGGCTATGGAACAAAAGTCTATCAGACGCTCATGGCATCGGCCGGTTTTCGGGTGCTGCGAAACGATTTGCTGAAGCTTGAATTGATAGACGGAAGCGTAATTGAGATCGCTTCACTCGATGATTTGATGCTCGGCAGACCTGACTACGAAGGCATCCTGTCAAAGCTGAGCAAAAAAGCCTTTTCGATTTTGCTCGTCCATGAGCCTGATGCCGCTTTAACGGCAAATCAATACCCCGTCAATCTGCAAATATCCGGACACACCCACGGCGGACAAATTCAGATTCCCGTATTCGGTCCTTTGATTACGCCTCCGTACGGAGAAATTTATACGGAAGGAATGTATGAAACAGCCGGAATGAAAATCTATGTCAATCGAGGAATCGGCACGACCAGGCTGCCGCTCCGCTTTCTGTCAAAGCCTGAAATCACCGTGTTCCAGCTTGAATCCATTTAAATCTTGCCCGGTCTTTTGGCTCAAAACAAAAGGCATCTGCATACATTAAGTAAAAACATTCCCGCTCCATTTCATCCAATCCCCATCAAAAAAACGAAACTTCCTCAGCCTCTTTCCGTCTATATATTAGCAGCGGAAAAGGCTCTCTTTTCGTTTTTGAAAAGGAGATGTGCTGATTATTGCTGATGTACCAAGTCAAACCCGGAGAAACCCTGGAAAGCATCGCCGCCGATTTCAGAACGACCCGGCAGGCGTTGCTGCAGGCGAATCCTGGCTTAAACGGCGGCCAAGTGTCCGCGGGCCAGTCGATTATCATTCCCGGCATCAGAAATCCGGACACAATTCCATACCGGATTGCCGTGTCTCTCAACGGAAGAACGCTCAGATTGTATGAGCGAGACAGACTTGTAAAAACATATCCGATTGCCGTCGGAAAAATCCTCACACAGACGCCGAGAGGCGAATTTGTCATCGTCAACCGGCAGCCAAATCCGGGCGGCCCGTTCGGCGCCTACTGGCTGAGCCTGTCAAAACAGCACTACGGCATCCATGGAACGAATAACCCTTCGTCAATTGGCAAAGCTGTTTCAAGGGGATGTATCCGCATGCACAATCGGGATGTTCTGGAACTTGCTTCTATCGTACCCAACGGAACCCGAGTGTCCATTACACCTTAGACGAGTACATTTCCAGACAAATGCAATTTGAACAATACAACATCTTGTATTAAGATATAATGGGACCTTTAGGGTAAGGAGCGTATATATGGATCTTTTTAAAAATCGTAATTTCGTCCGACTTTTTTTCGCAGCTTTCGCTTCTCAAATGGGAACGACAGTCGGAAATATGGCTTTCGCCTTTTTCTTGCTCGACCGGTTCAGCAGCCAGCCGGCCTATACGACAATCGCCGAGCTGATGTATTCCTTGCCGACGGTTTTCGTATTCTTTATCGTCGGGGTGGTCGCTGACCGTTTTGACCGCAAGAAAGTCGCGGAAAACTGTGATTGGATCAGAGCGGGACTGACTGTCGTTCTTTTCTTTGTATTGTATCTTCAAATTATACCGCTTGTGTTTTTAGTCCTATTTATCAGAAGCGCGGTTACAAAATTTTTCTACCCGGCCGAAGCAAGTTTGGTCCAGGCCATTTTAAGAAAGGACCAGTATGCAAAGGCTGCAGGACTGAACCAGATGCTTTTCAGCCT
This sequence comes from Bacillus sp. FSL R7-0646, assembly GCF_037969865.1. Classification (NCBI taxonomy): domain Bacteria; kingdom Bacillati; phylum Bacillota; class Bacilli; order Caryophanales; family Bacillaceae; genus Bacillus; species Bacillus sp. FSL R7-0646. The sequence goes on along the minus strand of NZ_CP150217.1, from coordinate 1,557,336 downwards.
GTTTCTATTGTTCGGCGTAGGAATTGGAGCATTTATGTACAAGACGATCGGCTTGCATGGAGCAATCGCTCTTGATTTTGTGAGCTTTATCGTCTCCGGCTTTTTAATCCGTTCCTGCGATATACCGCTTGCAGCGCGGAAGCCGAACGGAAATAAAGGCTGGAAAAACATGACCGTCAAAGATTCGATGCGCGATTTTAAGGAAGGCATCGTTTATATATTAAAAAATAAATTGCTTGCCTCTCTTGTATTCGGATATTTTATTTTCGGGCTTGTAAGCGGCGGACTTTCGGTTCTGCCGATGTTTAAAATGAAGTATGAGCTGTCCCCTGACAGTTATGAGTGGCATACTTCCCTCTTCACAATCGTACTGGGCATCGGACTTTTGACTGGGATTGCCGTCGCCGCCCTGCTCGAAAAAAAAGTGAAGCCGGCATACATGATGTCAGTCCCGATTTTTATCGCGGGTGCCTTTATCATCCTGCTTGGCTTTACAGATCAATTGCCCGTATACTACTCGGCTGCATTTCTTGCCGGGATATGCATCGGGCCGATCAACACAGCTCTTGGCGGCTGGATTCCCAAAATCGTCCATCCAAGGCTGATGGGAAGGGTCAGCGGGTGGACCGATCCGCTGACAATGCTGGCGCAATCCTCAGCGCTTGGCATGATCGCTGTCCTATTCCCGGGAATCATCGCCGATGTGGATTATATATATTACGGCTTGGCGGGAATTATTCTGCTGGCGGCGCTGTACTACTTTATCGCCCTGCCTAAATTAAGCGCCGAGAGTGCGGAAATCGACGTTCAAGCGGCGCTGAAGAGACAAAAAAATACAAAAGCGAAAATGAACTCTGTTTTATAAAGATGAAAACGCGCGATTCCATAAAAAATCGCGCGTTTTTTCTATGGGATATTTGCATTTTCTGTTCTATTTCGTATAATTTAGACATAAGCCTTGCATCTTTAGGAGGTGATCTAGAAACGAATGGATAGGAGAGAAAAAATGGACGACCATAATCATACGAAAGAATTAAAACCGACAGTTGAAAACCTTTCAAAAGCGATTTATACAGTTAACCGCCATGCGAAAACCGCGACTAATCCCAAATACCTGTATCTTCTGAAAAAGAAAGCTTTGCAAAAGCTGCTTAATGAAGGAAAAGGTAAAAAGGTAGGCCTGCATTTTTCGAAAAATCCAAGATTCAGCCAGCAGCAGTCAGATGTGCTGATATCTCTCGGAGACTACTTTTTTCACATGCCTCCAACAAAAGAAGACTTCGCAAACCTTCCACACTTAGGTACATTAAATCATTCGTATCGGAACCCTAAAGCTCATATGTCCTTGAATATAGCGAAACAGCTTCTTCAAAACTACACGGGAATCAAAGAAAAACCGCTCGTCACAAACCGGAAGCGTCCAGCCTCAAAACCCGTCTTCAAGAAGCTTGGCGAAAGCTATTTTTAATAAAAAAAAAAGCCTCCTTTCGAGGCTTTTTTTAGTTCTTGAAAATATATTTATCAAGCTTTTCGATCAGTTCATTGAGCTCTGGCTTGCTGATTTGTTCATCGGCTCCGACTTGTTCCCCTTTATGGCGAAGATCGTCTGTAATCAAAGAAGAGAAAATCAAGATCGGCAGCTCCGTACTCAGCGGGTTATCTTTTAGCAGCTTTGTGAGCCGGTGTCCATCCATCTGCGGCATTTCAATATCCGTGATCATCAGATCGACTTTTTCGTGAAGAGCTGTGCCGTCTTCCATCAATTGAAGCGCGTGCTCGTAAGCGTCTTTTCCGTTTTCAAAAGACACGATGTTGTTGTATCCCGCTTCATTCAGCTTTTCCACCAATAGCCGCAAGAGGAGCGGAGAGTCCTCGACAATGATCAGCTTTTTGTCAGTCCGTCTCTGATCGAATTTTTCATTTTTCATTTGATAAGGGTCCATACCTGACTCAGACTCAAGATCAAAAATGATTTTTTCGTAATCTGGCAGGAAAATCATGGTGCCGTCGAGCTTAATGATGCCGGTAAGGTGACGGTCCATCCCTTGATTCAAAGCAGTCGGCTTCTCAATTTCTTCCCATGACACCCGGTGAATCTGTGAAACCGCTCCAGTGTGAAAGACGATTTTCCGCTTGTTAAATTCCGTCACAATGTATTTTTCTTGATGCTCGTCATCACCGTGCTCAACGCCAAAGAAAGAGAATAAATCAATGACGGGAAGAATTTCCCCGCGCAATGTAATCATGCCCTCCATATGCTTATGCGAATGAGGCACTTTCGTAATTTCAACCGGCTGAATGATTTCTCTGACTTTCATGACATTTATGCCGAAAATGTTGAGACCAACCTCGAACTTCACGATTTCTAATTCATTGGTTCCCGAACTTAATAAAATTTCCTGTTGGTTTGAAGACACTGATATCCCTCTCTATCCTACTTTGTGTTTACTTTTTATATCGGCGTCTTTTGTTAAAAGTTGATGCTCCGGCTCAAGCTTTTGCCTTAACATTTTGATGAATGATCAGGCCGATCGCCGCCAATAACACTAAAGATCCGAAAGCCATTCGGCTGGCCATGTTCCCGAGATCCCTGAACAGCAAAGTAATCGATCCGTAGAGGACCGGACCGAAAATGGAAGAGATTTTCCCCGACAAAGCAAACAATCCGAAAAATTCGCCTCTTTTATGTTCTGGCGTCAGCTCGATAATCAGTGTCCTTGATGCGACCCATGTGCCTCCAAGCGAAATGCCGAACAAGCTCCCCGCAATCCAAAACAAGAGCGTTGACGTCGTGCATGCTCCAATCGTCAAAGCGGTGATCATAATGGCGGCGACAAGGCTGACCGCGTGCTTGGCGCCGATTCTTTTCGTCACAAAGCCGAGCAGAAATGAACCGATGATGCTTGATACAGTAGAAACAAGGTAAAGCAAAACGAATTGTCCGGTCGTAAAACCGATGACCGTTTTTGAATAAACCGCCATCATGGCTATTGCTGTAGCAAGCGCATCATTCAGGAAAAAGTAGGCGATCATGAATAAGAAGACCGGCTTATATAGACGAATGTCTTTGAATGTCTGCACAATTTCCCAGTATCCGCTGAAAAACGATTTCTTTTCTTTCGGTTCCGGTTTTCTTTTCTCTTTCGTGAAGAGCAGATACGGAAGTGAAAAAAACAGAAACAAGAGAGCCGACGGGATGAATGCGCGGTGAAAATCCTGGTTGCCGACAAGAAGGTATACCGTTAACCCGGCTAAAGTGCCGATATACCCGATTGCAATTCCGAAACCTGATAAGAGCGGGATTTCTTCTTTTGTCCCCAAGTCAGCCAAAATCGTATCATAGAACACCAAGCTTGAATGATAGAAAAACTTTGCGGTCACAAACATGATGACGACAAGGATCAAGGATAGCGGAAGCCCGTATATGTCCTTCTGAAACGAAGCCCCGGCAAAAACCCCCATTAAAATGGTGCATGAAACACAAATCATCGTAAACAGGCCGATGTATTTTTTCTTTCTGCCCGTTCGGTCGATCAGCACTCCGAATAAAGGCGTGAAAATGACAAGCAGAAAGCTTGCGGCTGCGTTCGAATAGGAGATAAAAGTGCTTGCCACCTGATTCATGCTGGCATTTTCGCCGACTGCCTCCTGCAAATAAAAAGGAAAAAAGATCGTCACAATATTTGATGAAAAAATGGTATTTGCAAAATCGTATAACGCCCAAGAAAGAATCGGCAGCGTCAAAAAGAGCTTGATTCCCGTTCTTTGCGCCCGCTTTACAGCTTGTTCACGTTCCGGCTGAGTATCCATCTGGATTGATGCCTCCTTATTTTTATTCCTGCCGTGAAACATTTTCCTGAACAAGACAGCACGCATTCAAGCTGAAAGCGTGCTGTCTTTTGCCCGTTATTTTTTTACGACAATGGTTCCTGCCAACATATCATGAAGCGCCTGGCGCCTTTCTGTAAAAAAGGCCATAATGTAGCCGATCATCAAAATCGGAGATAGAAAGCTTTTGGCCAGAAACCTTCCGGCTGCACGGCCGAATGAGATTCTTCCGCCTTCTGCCTTCGCCACCTGAACGTTCATGATTTTCTTGCCTAGCGTCCCTTGCCATTTGGATGATTCCATCAGCGTGTAATAAAGAAAATACACAATAAAAGTAATACTTCCAACGATCGCTACGGTTTTGAACATACTGATGATAAACGTAAAGACTTCCTGATCGCTCAAATACTCGGGATCAGTCTCCATCATGAGCATGATATCCGAATTTCCCAACATCAACGTCGCTGTTAAAACGTACGTGAAAATATATGCGGGAATCCCGAGAATTAATCCGTCGAGCAGGGAAGCTACAAAACGCGCGCCGATTCCGGCATACTCGCTCCTTTCAGGAGCAGTTTCGTGTTTGTCTAATTCCAATTCCAATGTGCTTTTCCTCCTAACATCTTGACTTCTATATACTACTAAGACTGGCTGAACATTATCAATACGTATCGCATTTTTTTAAAGTTAAATTAATGTACGGATCACAAGTTTTTCATTGACTTTGACATTTATCGTGTTACAATGGTCAAGGATTTTTCAGGAAAGGTGTTTATGATGGGAACAATTGTAGCGATTAAAAATCATGAAATGACCATTTTAGAAGAGGTCAGCCGGGCCGTTTACACAGAAATGCTCAAGGAAGCTTCAGACAGTGAAGAACAAATATATATTTCGTGGAAAGAAGATTTTGACTCCGATTACGGCTACTAAACGGAACATAACGTAAGGCAATCGTTTGATTGTCTTATTTTTCTATCTGCCGCCGTCCGCATGTCCGCATACCTTGCATCGTTTCGCATATACTTGTTACGAGTTTTTATAAAATTGATTGATTAAAAGATGACAATTGGTCTGATGATGGTAAAATAAGATAAACCATAACATTTTTAAGGTGATGCTAAATGGAACATTTGCTTAATCCAAATGTAAAAGAAATCGAAATCTCAGGGATCCGCAAGTTCTCAAACCTTGTATCCCAGTACGAAAACGTAATCTCTTTAACAATCGGCCAGCCTGATTTCTTCACCCCCCACCATGTCAAACAGGCCGCCAAAAAAGCGATAGATGAGAATCAAACATCCTACACTCACAACGCCGGATATCCTGAGCTGAGGCAGGCTGTACAGCTTTATATGAAGAAAAAAGCCGATTTAAATTATGAAGCGGAAAGCGAGATTATTGTGACAACAGGCGCCAGCCAGGCTATCGATTCGGCATTCCGCACGATTTTATCTCCGGGCGATGAAGTCATTCTTCCGGGGCCGGTATACCCCGGCTATGAGCCGATCATCAAAATGTGCGGAGCGTCTCCATTGATCATTGACACCACGTCCCACGGCTTTAAGCTGACAGCAAAATTGATCGAGGAAGCGCTGACGCCGAAGACAAAATGTGTTGTTCTTCCATATCCGTCGAATCCGACGGGAATGACGCTGTCCGAAGAAGAGCTGAAGGACATCGCCTCCCTTTTAAAAGGCCGAAACGTCTTTGTGCTCTCAGATGAAATATACAGCGAACTCACTTTTGACAGACCGCACCACTCGATCGCAACTGTGCTAAGGGACCAGACGATCGTCATCGGCGGGCTTTCCAAATCCCACAGCATGACGGGCTGGAGAATCGGGTTTTTGTTCGCACCGAAGGAAATCGCAAAGCATATTTTAAAAGTCCATCAATACAACGTATCTTGCGCTTCATCGATTTCTCAAAAAGCTGCTCTGGAAGCCGTCACCAACGGGTTTGATGACGCTCTGATCATGCGCGAGCAGTATAAAAAACGGCTGGACTACGTGTACGACAGACTTGTGACGATGGGCCTCGATGTGATTAAACCGTCGGGAGCATTCTACATTTTCCCGTCCATCAAATCGTTTGGAATGTCTTCCTTTGACTTCTGCATGTCGCTTCTTGAAGAAGAGGGGCTTGCGATCGTGCCGGGCAGCTCGTTTTCTGAATACGGGGAAGGCTATGTGAGGATCTCTTACGCATATTCTCCTGATACGCTAAGGGAAGGTCTTGACCGGCTGGAGTCCTTTGTTTTCAATAAGAGGCAATCGATACAGACTACGTAAACAACGGCTTTTACGCCGTTGTTTTTTTATTTTATTTTGGAAATAGAATCTTAAATGTCGTGCCTTTTTCTGCTTTGCTGTCGACTTCGATGGTTCCGTTGTGATTTTCGATGATATTGAAGGTGACCATCAAACCGAGGCCTGTTCCTTTTTCCTTCGTCGTCAAAAACGGCTCGCCGATCCGCTTCAGGACATGTTCAGGTATCCCTTCTCCTTCGTCCTCCACCTCGACGACGACCGAATCGTCGGTTTCTCTGACCGTCAAATGAACCGTCCCGCCGTTTGGCATGGATTCGACGGCGTTTTTGATTAGGTTGATAAACACTTGCTTTAATTGATTTTGATCCCCTTTAATGTAAATTTTGTCGTCTGTGAGGATCGTATTGATCAAAATGCCGTTTAAGTTGGCCTGCGTTTCTAAAAGCGCCGTCACTTCGCGGATCAGCCTGATCAGATCAAGCTTTTCTTTCAATGCGTTTTGCTGCGGCTTTGCCAGCATGAGAAGCTCGCTCAAGATCAATTCGATTCTGCTTAACTCGGAAAAGATAATATTAAAATAATGTTCATTTTCTTCCATTGTCGGCTTCATCAGCTGCAAAAACCCTTTGATCGCGGTGAGCGGATTGCGGATTTCATGGGCGATCCCGGCTGCAAGCTGTCCGGCAATCGACAGCTTTTCCGAACGGACCATCAGCTCTTCGGTCTGCTTGCGTTCAGAAATGTCCCTTAAAATCACCTGAACCGCCGTTTCCCCGAAAAATGTCGTAGGGATGCAAACCATTTCTGTATAGATGAGCCTTTTTTCAAATGTATACCACGTCTGTTTTATGATTTCAGATTCGGATTGGCGGTCTGTGATCCGTTTCAGCCTCGCTTTGACATCTTCGTGATCGCATGGGTGCAGGTGTTCGTAAATATCTTTGCCGATTAAATCCTCATACGTCTTTGCTTCAAACAGACGAATGCCCGATTCATTCATAAAGACCCATCTTCCTTTATGAATCACGGCTATCGTATCGATTGAGTTTTGAATCAAGAGCTGATATCGCTCCCTGCTTTTTTGCAAAATGGTCTGAAATTTTTTTCTCGATGAAATGTCAATGAGAAGAAGCAGCTCCGCTTTCTGGTTTTGATAAATGGTCGGCGCCGCCTTGACTTCGAGGTGAATCTGCGTGCCGTCGAGCTTATGCCACGTTTGCTCGATCATTCCGACATCAAGTCCCTGCTGCATCCGCTTAATGCGGTTTTTGACGATGTCATGGTACTCTTTCTCGATAAAATCGTAGGAATACTTTCCGATAATTTGCCGTTTATGCTCGGCTCCGAGCAGGTTGACCATGGCGTCATTTACGTAGACTATTTCCCCTTGAACGCTGATGCACAGAGGGTTTGGCAAGCCTTCGATCATGGCTTCGAATTCCTCTTTTGCCGGCAGCCTGGAGGCTTCTTCCGGAGCGTCTTCCTCTTTTATGGAGCTGCTTTTCTTAGAGGGACGGTCTTCAAACACTTTCATTTTGAGTACAATTTCGCGTTCTTTTTCTCCAACATGGGTCGTCACGAAATCGATCGATGCTTCGATCCAGATCATCGTGTAGTCTTTTTTCACAAATCTGAAGGTGCAGGGCAGCAAATGATGCTCATTGTAAAAATAGCTTTCTACCAGAAAAAGATCGTCTTCGTGTAAATAGTCCTTCAAATACGTACCGATCAGTTCATTCTGCTCGTAGCTTAAGAGCTCTTTGCAATTTGCAGATATGTATATAAAACGGCCGTTAGCTGACAGGACTGCCTGTAAATTCATATGAGGCTTATATTGCTCAAAACGTTTTGTTTTTTGTTCCATCATATCCCTCCTTTATACCCTATTCATGACCAGCATTCATTAAAACTATTTTGCTTAAAAGGATTCGCTAAAATGCGAGAAATCTCCTTCAAAACTTCTAGCATTCGTCAAATTTTGATAACAAAAAAAGAACCCGGAAAAAATCCGTGTTCTTTTTTGTCTAATCTTTGCTGTATTTTTTTTGCAGATCGACATAGGCTTTGACGATTTTGGCGGCGATGTTTTTGTTCATCTTCGTTTTGTCGTCGACATTCGGGACGACAACGCTGAAGGCGACCTGCGGATTTTCCGACGGGTAATAGCCGGCAAAGGTGATATTGTAAGTCCTAGTCCCCCACCAGTTTCGGTTTGTGCCGTAGTATTGCGTCTGCGCCGTTCCGGTTTTGCCTGATACGTCAAGCGAACCGAATGCGCCGGCTGCAGTTCCCGTCTGGGTTACTCGTTTAAATCCTTGCTTGACGATGGCGATGTCGCTTTGAGAATTGTTGATACGATTCAGCACATTGGCAGAGCGCTCTTCAATGACCGGACCGAGTTTTTCGCTTTCTGGCTGGTGAATGCTTTTCACGACTCTCGGCTGCAACCTGTATCCGCCGTTGGCGATCGTTGAAACATATTGGGCGAGCTGCAAAGGCGTGTACGTGTCAAACTGGCCGATCGCTTCATCGAGGAGGAGACCCCCGACTATTTTTGGGTTTGTCTGCATCCCGGCCGACTCCTGCGGCAAGTCGATGCCTGTTTTTACCCCAAGGCCAAATTGATTGAAGTAATACCTCATTTTCTTTAAGTCCTCTAGGTTCGCCGGAAGCGGGCCGTTCGGTACATACGTAATTCCTGCCATTCTCATTGCCACATAGAACATATAAACGTTTGAACTTTTTTCCAGCGCTCTAACTTCATTAGCCCAACCGATAGTGTTTCCTCTGTAGGAACCTTTTTTAACTCCCCCTGCGAAGCTCAGCTCTTGGTCTAAATAACTCTGCCCATGCGGCATGCCGTCCTGATAGCCGGCCAGCACGGTCGCGCCTTTGACCGCCGATCCCATTTCGTACTGGGTTGTAAACGCGCCGATTGCATAGTCGGTGATTTTGCCGTCGACGATCCGCTTTCCGGCCATGGACAGAATGTCTCCGTTATTCGGGTCCATCATGACGACGAACGCTCTGTCCAGCATGTAGTTTGAGCCGCGGAATTTATTAAGCTCCTCTTCGATAGCCTCTTCGACTTTCTTTTGGAGCTCCATGTCGAACGTCAGCTGCAGATCGTAGCCGCGTCTTCCTTCATCAACCGTTTCCTGGCTGATAACCTTTCCTGAACGGTTTTCGGTATATTGGACTTTCGCTTTTTTCGGATTTAAATATTCTTCATATTGATACTCGAGATAGCTTTTTCCCACTCTGTCATTCCGGGCATATCCCCTTGTCAGGTAAAAGTCTTCCCGGTCCTTGATAAGCCCTTGTTCAGGCGTTGTGACGCCTCCGAAAATGGAGTAGAGCGTTTTTTCATAAGGATATTTCCTGGTCCAGTCCATGATGACGTCGACGCCGGGCAGTTCCTCAAGATGCTCGGAAACGCGTGAGACTTCCTCATACGTCAAATCGTTGGCCGGCATCTGTTTAGAAGCCTTCTCATCAAGGAGCTGCGCATCGTTTTTCCCCGCGGTTTTCGGGCTCATCGCCTTGACGATTTGCGGCTCATACGCATAGCCGCCAGAAAATCTTCTGAAAATCGCTGCGACTTTAAGCTCATCTTTGTCCTTTTCCAGCGCTTTGATCTCTTCCGCCGGAACGCGGTCCACCTGAAGCTTGTATGTTTGATCAGACTTGAGGGTTTTCTCGCTGTCTTTCAGAAGTGCAGCAGCTTTTTTCGGGTGTCTGGCAAGCCAGTAATCTTTCAGATCTCTCTCTTTCAGAAACGAAGTATCGATATCGATCAATTCTGCGAGTTTTTTGGCTGTGCTGATTTTTTCCTCCGTTTTTGTGCTAGTCATCATCGTATATGTGATCGCGGGAACGCTTTGGTTGTCGACAACCACCCGCCCGTATCTGTCATACATTTTACCCCGCGGTGCCGGGTATGACGCAATTTTCGCCTCGGTTTTCGAAGCTTCCTGCTCATACGCCTCTCCATTGACGATTTGCACGAGGCCCAGCTTGACAATCAGCGCAGCGAACAAAGTGAACACCGCAAAGAAGTACAGGTTGATCCGCCATAAACGCGAACGCCTGCTCTTTTTGATTTCAGCCGGATCATGTTGAGATTCTGTCACTGAAACTCTCTCTCCTCTCACAATATTCAATTTTACATTAATTAACTGAGATATATTGTAACACTTTTGTAATGGTTGTTACAATCTAAAGTTTTCAAAAAAGCTGTCAATCTCTTTTTATATTAAAATTTAACTAACAAATTTAAATTTTACCACGTTTATGACAAGACGTGTAAAAGAACGATCTGGTTGCATATTGGCAGCAAAGGGTTTTTCTTTTTTTATGTCAAAATTAACAATAATACCTTGTCAAAGGGAATATATGGATCTATTATTTCAAAAAAGCCATGTTATGATTCTAGTGTACGAAACAACAACTACTACAACATTTAGGAGGATTACTGTTTATGAAAAAAGCTTTTCTTTTATCAGCAGCAGCTGCAGCAACGCTCTTCACATTCAGCGGCGTTCAGCACGCAGACGCTAAAGAGCAGCAGCAAGTACAAGTCAAAACCGTTCATTCCATAAATGTAACTGATCTCGCGGGCAAACTGAATATCCAAAACATGAACCAGCTTTCTAAAGCTGACCAAGAAAAAATTCAGTCCCTGCTTCATTCTTATATGAAACAAGCAACTCAACAGCCTAAAGCTTCTGCACCGAAGGCTTCTGCTCCTAAAGCTTCAAAGCCTGAAAGCACGCAGACTCAAAAACAGGAAGCTTCAAAGCCTGCGGCTTCAAAAGAGCAGACTTCACAGCAAAAGCAAAATACAGCGCCTGCATCTTCTTCTGTAAGCGCGTATGAAAAAGAAGTTGTTGAACTGACGAATGCAGAAAGAAAGAAACAAGGGCTAAAACCTCTTACATTGGATGAAAAGCTGAGCAAGGTTGCCCGCACGAAATCTCAAGATATGAAAGATAACAACTATTTTGATCACAACAGCCCGACTTACGGTTCTCCATTTGACATGATGAAGAAATTCGGCATCACATACCGCACTGCCGGAGAAAACATCGCAAAAGGCCAAAAAACGCCTCAAGAAGTCGTCAAAGCTTGGATGAACAGTGAAGGCCACAGAAAAAACATTATGAATCCTAACTTCACGCATATCGGTGTCGGATATGTGAAGGACGGCAACTACTGGACTCAGCAGTTCATCGGAAAATAAGAACCAGCAAAAAACCACTTGCATGCAGCAAGTGGTTTTTTTCGTTATTTGTATTCTGTCCAAAGCTTGTACAGACTTTGGGTGCCGCTGTTTTCTTCGCCTTTTTCAACAAGGGTGTCGTAAAGGCTTTTCGCAAGCTCGAGCCCCGGCATTTTCTCGCCCATCAGCTCCGCCTCTTCAAGCGCGATGCCCATGTCTTTAACAAAGTGTTTGACGTAAAAACCCGGTTCAAAGTCGCCTTTCAGCATTCTAGGCGCTAGATTTGAGAGCGACCAGCTTCCCGCAGCGCCGGTCGTAATGCTTTTCAGCACGTTGTCGGGATCGAGTCCGGATTTTTCGGCGTAGGCCATCGCTTCTGCGACGCCGATCATCCCTGCGGCAATCGCAATCTGGTTGCACATTTTCGTATGCTGGCCGCTTCCGGCCGGCCCCTGATACTGGATGTTTTCACCCATGATCGAAAAGAGCGGGTAGCATTCATCATAAGCTTTCCGTTCTCCTCCGACCATGATAGCGAGCGTGCCGTTCCTCGCGCCGACGTCCCCGCCTGAAACCGGAGCATCCAAAGCGTAAAGTCCTTTCTCTTTTGCGGCAGTCTCGATTTGTTTGGCAAGCGAAGGTTTGGAAGTCGTCATATCGATAAGGTAGGAACCTTTTTTGGCATTTTCAATAATGCCTTCGCTTCCAAAGTAAACCTCTTCAACGTCTTTTGGGTAGCCGACCATTGTGATGATCACATCAGACGACTGCGCCAGTGCTTTGACGGATGATTTCCATTCCGCCCCTTTTTCCACGAGGCTGTCCGCTTTGTGTTTCGTTCTCGTATAGGCGCTGACGGGATAGCCCGCGGCTAAAATGTGCGAGGCCATGCTGTTTCCCATTACACCGAGTCCGATAAATCCGACCGTTTTTTTCATGGTCTCATCCCCCTTAAATTGCTTTTACCATTCCGCCGTCGATCAGCAGCGTTTGTCCAGTCATATATGTATTGCACTCTGATAAAAGAAAGCTTGCATACTGTGCAAAGTCGTCAGGTTTTCCGTAGGAGCCGAGCGGAATTTCTTTCTCATAGCTTTCTTTCACCTGCTGCTCGGAAAGGCCTGTTTTCTCGGCTTTCAGCCGATCAAGCTCTGCCACGCGGTCCGTCGCGATTCTTCCGGGGGCGAGCGTGTTGATCAAAATGCGGTGTTCGGCCAACTCTTCGGCAATCGATTTTGTCAGACCGACGATTCCCATTCGAAACGTGTTGGAAAGCAGCAAGCCCGGAATCGGCTGTTTGACTGATGATGAAGCGATATTAACGATGCGTCCCCCATCCTTTTTGAGATATGGAAAAGCTTCGCGGATTAAACGGACATAGCTGAGCAGATGCAATTCAAATGATGAGGTCCAGTCATCGTCTGTCAGATCAAGCAGGCTGCCGCCCTTCGGTCCTCCGACATTGTTGACAAGCATATCGATCGTTCCAAATGTGTCAGCGGTCTTTTGAACGAGCGCTTTGATCCCGTCGGCGTCTGCAAGATCGCATACTTGATAAGAGACGGTGCCGCCGCCGAGTCCGTTCAGCTCTTCCGCGGCTTTTTTCAAGTCCGCTTCGTGTCTCCCGGACAGCATGACATTTGCCCCTTCTTTCGCAATGGCTTTGGCGATCGCATTGCCAAGTCCTTTGCTGCTTGCAGCCACAAGCGCTGTTTTGCCATTCATCTTTAAGTCCACAATGATCACTCCCTTCCTTCTTATAGTGTAACACGTATATTCTGAAAATTGGGATTGTGAATGTTGAAAAAGGAGAAGTCCCTCTTTCAACAAGAGGGACCTCTTTATTACACGTTAAACTTATTGATCGCATTTAATAATTCTTGGTTGGCCTCGCTCAGCGCTTCAGCCGATTTTGCGATGCTTTCCAGCGCTGTCAGCTGCTCGTTGGCCGAAGCGCTGACCTCTTCCGCAGCCGCGGCAGACTGCTGGGAAATGGCTGAAATGCTCTGAATCGAATCGGACATTTTTTGCTGCTCTCCGCTCATATCCGAGATTTCAGAATAAATGTGGTCAATTGAGTTGACGAGCGCCTGCATTTCAGCAGTAATTTTGCTGAGCGCTTCACCTGTTTCGTGAATCATTCCATTTTGCACTTCATTCATCTTGCTTGCTTCTGTCATCGCTGAAACGGCTTCTTTCGTTTCCATCTGAATCTGTTTGACCGTTTCACTGATGTGCTGTGAAGAAACCGCCGATTGTTCAGCAAGCTTTCTCACCTCTTCTGCAACTACCGCAAAACCGCGTCCGCTTTCTCCGGCACGGGCCGCTTCAATGCTGGCGTTCAGAGCAAGCAGGTTTGTCTGATCAGAGATCGCCGAGATGGCTGTAACAACGTCTTCAATGTTTTTCGTTTTTTCTTCAAGCTGGAATAGCATATGTTCCACTTTCTTTGTCTCCGAGTTTGCTTCATTTGACTTTGCAAGCAGCTGCCCGAGGGCATCGATTCCTGTATAGCTTGCTTCTTCTGATGTTCTCGAAAGTTTCTTGATGCTGTCGGCATGATGTTCGATTTCTTTAATTTTGACAGACAGCCGTTCGGATTGTTCATTGACATTTTCGACCTCAGCCGCCTGTTCAGTCGCGCCTGTCGCCACTTCTTCGATTGCTTTGGCGATTTCATCGCTCGCAGAAACCGTCTCTTCTGAAACAGCGCTTAATTGATCGGTCGTATCCGATACTTTTCCGGACGATGATCTGACTTGCACAATCATTTCTTTCATATGTTCGACCATCTTGTTAAAGTCTTTTGTCAATATACCGATTTCATCTTTTGAGGCAGCTGCTGTTTGGACCGTCAAATCGCCGCCAGCGACTGCTTTTGTTTTGGCAATCAGCTGCTTAATCGGGCCTGTGATCGTTTTGGCAAGGAAATAGCTTAAAATGATCGCCGCTGCCAGAGCAATGATTGAAACGATAATGACCATTTTGTTCATTTCCTGCGCGACCCACATCAGCTTCGCCGTGTCGAACTGCGTACCGACTTTCCAGCCCGTACCGCCGACAGTCTGATAAGCGATCACAGTATCTTTGCCTACTTTGATTCCGTCTTTTGATGACGGGATGTCCCGATATGTTTTATCATTCGATATATCGTCGCCCTGTTTTGACGGGTGGGCGAGCATTGTCCCGTTTTGGTCCAAAATAAATGCGTAGCCGTCATAAGGCATCTTTTGATTTTCGATAATTTTGTTCAATGAATTCAATGACAAGTCTATACTGACAACGCCTTCAACTTTATTATTGACGACGATGGCTTTTGCCGCAGTAACTGTCATATCTCCGGAAACCGCATCTTTGTAAGGTTCCGTCCAAACGACTTTGTCGGGTGTTTTTGCAGCTGACGTATACCATGGCCTTTCAGCCGGATTATAATCATCATCAAAGGTCGTTTTCGGAAATGTAAACATTTCCTTCTTTTTTGTGCCGATATAAGCTAAATTGACATACTCATTTTTTTCTTTTAATTGTTTTAATTCATCATTGACGATTTTTATAATTTTATTATCCCCGTCTTTTAAGAATGAGTGAGCCATTTCTCCATCACTTATACGATTCAAAGAAATCTCGTAGTGTTCTAATTGAAGCTCAATATTTCTTTTAATTGAACCGAGGAGGCTGGACGTTGATTCTTTTGCCTCATCTTCAAGCATCGATTTCAACAAATGTGTTGTCGAGAACTGTAGGACGATAACCGTCAAAACCAGCAGGACGGCAACAAATCCGGCAATTTTGACATGCAGTTTTTTAAACAAATGAAACCCTCCTTTACATGCACCTTCATATTCTTTTTATCGGCAAAAATTTCGCAAAATTAAGATAGCCTGTTAAAATAACGGTATAATGGAGGAAATAGCAAAAGGAGTGATTGGCGATCTATAAACAGTTTTACGTCGATAACGGCACTTCTTATCAGCAGGTGGACATCCGCAATTACAGCAAAAAAGATATTCCCGGTTTGATTGCTCTCCAAAGAGAATGCTTTCCGCCTCCGTTTCCGGAAGACCTTCTGTGGAATGAAGAGCAGCTCCATTCCCATATTGAACGATTTCCCGATGGAGCGCTTTGCGCAGTTTCCGAAGGCCGCATCATCGGTTCGATGACAGCGCTCATGGCTGATTTTGATCCGCATCATCCGCACCACAGCTGGGATGAAGTGACGGACAACGGGTATATCGGCACACATCAAAACGATGGAAACTCCCTTTATGTCGTCGATATTTCCGTGTCCCCCGACTATCGAAAACTCGGCATCGGAATGCGGCTGATGCAATCCATGTATGAACTGACGGTCTTTAAAGGGCTCAAGCGTCTCATTGGCGGCGGACGGATTCCCCATTATCACAAGTCGGCTGAAGAAATGACGCCCGAACAGTATGTTCAAGCTGTATTGGACGGGGAAAAGCGCGATCCAGTGCTCTCGTTCCTGCTTCATTGCGGACGCTCTCCAGTTTGTGTGATTCCCGGCTACATTGAAGATGAGGAATCGCTTGATTATGCGGTGTTAATGGAGTGGAAAAATCCTTTTTTAACATAATGTTTTCAAAACAAAAAACAGAGCTTTATCAACTAAAGCTCTGTTATGTGAAATATTCGATTTTTGCTTCGGGAAAATAGTTGTCGATATACGATTCAAGGGCGCTGCGAAGCTCTGCTTCTTCATCCTTCTGATAAATGTATTTGCCAATCCCGTATCTGCCCCATTTATAGCGCCGTTTTTCTTCATCCAGTTCGAGCTTTGTCTTTGGATAGTTTTTTTCAATGACTCTCTTTGCCGGCTTCGTGAATCTATGCTGGATCATTTCAAAGGTGATGTCGCGCCTCGCATGCTGCGGCAGCGCACGATCGAGCTTTTCCAGCAGAACTCTGTAGCCTTCCTGCCAGCCGTCATGAATATAAATCGGAGCGATGATAAAACCGAGCGGATAGCCCGCTTCCGCTACTTTCACGGCGGCTTCGATCCGTTTATCCAACGGGGATGTGCCGGGTTCAAAGCTTTTAATGACATATTCGGCATTCACGCTGAAGCGGAAGCGCGTTTTTCCGTTGTGCTTGGCATCGAGCAAATGGTCGACATGATGAAATTTTGTCACGAAACGCAGCTTACCATGGTCGGTTTGACCGAAATGCTCAATGGCGCGTTTTAACGTATGTGTCAAATGGTCAATTCCGACGATATCGGATGTGCAGGAAGCTTCAAACCGCGTATCTTCGGGAGCCCTTTCTTTTATATATTGATCCGCCTGCTCAAGTATTTCCTCCACATTGACGTACGTTCTGATATACGGCTTGCTGCCCATTGTCGTTTGCAGGTAGCAGTAATGACAGTGACCCATACACCCTGTTGCAAACGGGATCGCGTATTCTGCGGACGGTTTTGACGAATCGAACTTCAATGTTTTTCTGACGCCGATCACCAAAGTGGATTTCGCATTTCTGTATTTTTGCAGGTGGCCTTCCCCCGGGATATTCCTCACCTGGTTGTGTGAAGTTGTTTCCCTGATCTCAAGTCCCATGTTTGAAAATTTATCCCTCAGCTCTTTTCCAAGCGGATATTCCAGGGCTCTCGGTTCAATATAGACGAGTTGGGGAACAAACGGTTTTACCATTGGAAACAGACACATCCTTTGCATATTTCCATTACTTTTTGCATTTAGAGGATGTGATATACCGGTAATGTCTTCATATCCCGTCAAATAATTCACGGTAAAGCCGTTCCGCCTCTTCATATGAAGAAAAAACGGCATCATCTTCGGCAAAGGCGTGATATGTATCATACATAAACAATGCCAGTTCGCCTTCGTGAAGCGGATGATCAACGACTTCAGCTTCCTTTATATGCGCCACATTCGCTGCATGCGGATTCCGGTAAATGACATACACCTCATCTCCCAGTTTGAATGGCTGCCTAGGCATATCAGAATCCCCCTTTCTAACAATTGGTCACATGTATTATCTCCGCCGCAGCCGGGATCATTCAGATAAACAAAAAACCCGGACGGGCATTGGTGATGCCGGTCCGGATTTTCAATTGCTTATGCCAGGTTGAAGGTTTCTTTTACGAATTGTACAACCTCTTCTGTTGTGCTCATAGACAGAATTTGCTCTTTGAACGATTCTGTCTCTTTTTTAGAAAGCTTGCTGATTTGCGTTCTTGCCGGCAGGATTGACGTCGCACTCATTGAGAACTCGTCCAATCCAAGACCCAGCAGGATCGGGATCGCAATTTCATCTCCCGCCATTTCGCCGCACATGCCGACCCATTTTCCTTCTTTATGAGCCGCTTCAATGACAAGCGTGATCAGGCGGAGAATCGCAGGATTGTATGGCTGGTAAAGATAAGATACCCGCTCATTCATCCGGTCAGCAGCCATCGTGTATTGAATCAGGTCATTCGTTCCGATGCTGAAGAAATCGACTTCTTTAGCAAATTGATCAGCGATGACCGCTGTTGAAGGGATTTCAACCATCATACCGACTTCAATGTCGTCGGAAACTTGTTGGCCTTCAGCTTTCAGCTTTTCTTTTTCTTCTAAAAGAATCGCTTTCGCTGCTTTAAATTCGTTTACAGTCGCGATCATAGGGAACATAATTTTTAAGTTTCCATATGTACTTGCCCGAAGCAGCGCACGAAGCTGCGTTCTGAAAATCTCTTGCTCATCAAGGCAAAGACGGATCGCTCTGTATCCTAAGAAAGGATTCATTTCTTTTGGCAGTTCTAAATATGGAAGCTCTTTGTCTCCGCCGATATCAAGAGTACGAACGACAACGGATTTGCCTTCCATACGCTCAAGAACGGTTTTATAGGCATCAAATTGCTCCTCTTCTGTCGGAAGCTGGTCTCTGCCCATGTAAAGGAACTCAGTTCGGTAAAGGCCGACTGCTTCTCCTCCATTTTCCAAAACGCCTTTTACATCATCAGGTGTACCGATATTAGCGGCAAGTTCCACGTGATGGCCGTCGCTCGTTACAGTCGGTTCGTTGACAAGCTTTGCCCATTCGGCTTTTTGCGCCAGGAAGGCTTGATGCTTTTCTTCGTATTCGCTGATTGTTTCCTGGGAAGGATCAACGATGACATCGCCATTGATGCCGTCAACGATAACTGTTACGCCGTTTTGGATGCCTTTCGTTGCCGCTTTTGTGCCGACAACGGCCGGAATTTCAAGCGAGCGCGCCATGATGGCAGAGTGGGACGTCCGTCCGCCGATATCTGTTGTAAACCCTTTTACAAAGTTGCGGTTTAATTGCGCTGTATCAGACGGTGTCAAGTCTTCGGCCACGATGATGACTTCTTCGGAAATCAGGCTCGGATTCGGAATCTCAACGCCGAGAAGATGCCCTGTGACACGCTTGGTGACATCGCGGATGTCCGCGGCGCGTTCTTTCATATATTCATTGTCCATCGACTCGAACATGGTGACGAACATGTCGGCCGTTTCTTTTAAAGCGAATTCCGCATTGACAGAATCAGATTTGATTTTGTCTTTAATCGGGTTTAACAGTTCAGGATCGCTTAATACTAACAAATGTGCAGAAAAGATTTCCGCTTTATCTTCGCCAAGCTCTTTCAAAGCATGGTTTTTAATGGTTTCAAGCTCTTTCTTAGAACGCTCGATGGCGTCTTCAAAACGATTTACTTCCGCATCAGAATCAGAGATGTTTTTCTTTTCAACCGTTAGATCAGGCTCCTCAAGCCGATATGCTTTTGCAATCGCAATACCGGCTGAAGCGCCTATTCCTTTTAATTCAAGCATTATTCGCCTAAACCTTCGCTTTTCATTGTTTCTTCAAGTGCGGAAAGAGCATCATTTTCATCAGCGCCGGAAGCAGAAATCGTGATTTCAGCACCTTTGGCAATACCTAGTGACATAACGCCCATAATAGATTTAAGGTTTACTGTTTTTCCGTTATATTCCAAATTAATATCTGCATCATATTTGCTTGCTGTTTGTACAAGAACAGTCGCTGGACGAGCGTGGATTCCAGAATCTGCAGTTACTTTAAACGTTTTTTGTGCCATTTTTTATCAATCTCCTTTTAATTTAAAGCTTTGAGTACATTCACAATATTATATCATACAGCCGTACATGTCATCTGACAAGTACGGCCATTTTGTGAATTTATTTTTCGATGCGGACGATGTCGTCCTGTGTCAGGCTGACATTGCCTTCTGCCTGCAAGCTCACGCTTTCTCCTTCTTGAAGGTTCGTGAACACGATCGGCGTCATCAGGGAAGGTACATTGTCCTTCACTTTTTCAATGTCGACTTCAAGCAGTTTCTGGCCAGGCTCAACCCTGTCACCTTCAGAAACAAATGAAGTGAAGCCTTCTCCTTTCAGACTGACTGTGTCGATTCCAAAGTGGATCAGAATTTCTCTGCCGCCGTCAGACTGCAGACCGATCGCATGCTTTGTCGGGAACACGTTCAGCACTTTCCCTCTTACAGGTGACACAACTGTGCCTTCTGCAGGAAGAATCGCAAATCCGTCACCCATCATTTTTCCGGAGAATACTTGGTCCGGAACATCTGCAATCGGATGAAGTTCACCCGCAAGCGGTGAAACGAATACTTCTTCACCTGATTCGTTTTGAAGAGGCTCAACCATAGCTTCTTCGATTTGCTGCTCCACTTCCTCGGCAGCGTTCGGCGCTTTTTCAGGACGAGGCGTCCGGCCTGACATAATGTCTTGCATTTGTGATTTTAAATTGTCGGATCTTGGTCCGAATATCGCTTGGATGTTATTGCCGACTTCCAGCACGCCGGAAGCGCCGAGTTTTTTCAAGCGCTCTTTGTCAACTTTCTTCTGATCGTTGACTGTTACGCGAAGTCTTGTGATACAAGCGTCAAGGTGCTTGATATTTTCCTGGTCACCCATCGCTTCAAGAATTTGATAAGGAAGATCTCCTGCTGCTTCTTTGCCTTCATCAGCGGGTTCTGCAGCTGCATCTTCGCGTCCAGGCGTTTTCAAGTTGAACTTGCGGATGGCAAATCTGAATCCGAAGTAGTAGATGACAGCCAGGACTAAACCGACAGGAATGACAAGCCACCAAGCTGTACGGTTCGGCAGAATTCCGAACAGGAAGTAGTCGATCAAACCGCCGGAGAACGTCATCCCGATCTTAACATTCAAGATGTCCATCATCATGAATGACAGGCCGGCAAACACACAGTGAATCGCAAACAGAATCGGTGCGACGAACAGGAATGAGAATTCGATCGGCTCAGTGATCCCTGTTAAGAATGATGTTAAGGCTGCTGACCCCATAATACCGGCAACAAGCTTTTTGTTCTGCGGTTTTGCTTCATGATAAATGGCAAGCGCTGCCGCAGGAAGACCGAACATCATGAACGGATACTTACCGGTCATAAATGTACCCGCTGTCAATTCGACGCCGTCTTTGATTTGCGCCATGAAAATTCTTTGGTCACCGCGGACAATTTCTCCCGCCTGGTTCGTATAGCTGAAGAACTCATACCAGAACGGCGAGTAGAAAATATGGTGCAGACCGAACGGAATCAGAGCCCGCTCAATCATTCCGAAGATGAGAGCTGCGACCGCTTCATTGGCTGCAAGCAGGTTCGTTGAAAAGCTGTTCAGTGCGCCTTGAATTGGCGGCCAGATAAACAGCATAACAAGTCCCAGCAGCAATGCACAAATAGATGTAATAATCGGAACAAAGCGCTTTCCGGCAAAGAATCCTAAATATTGCGGAAGCTCGATTGTGTAGAATCGATTGTACATGGCTGCGGCCAGGACACCGACAATAATACCCCCGAATACTCCCGTTGCCAATGTCGGTATCCCGAGCATTGTCGTGTATTCCGGATGGTTTTGAGTAAAGAACTGTGCTCTTTCAACTGCATCGCTTGGAATTGAACCGTTTTGAAGGAGCACTGCACTCATCGTGACATTCATAACAAGATATCCGATAATAGCAGCGATTCCGGCAACGCCGTCGCCGTTAGCCAAACCGATGGCAACCCCGACAGCGAAAAGGAGCGCCAAGTTGGTGAACACAACGTCACCTGAACTTTCCATCACTTTCGCAACAAGCTGAACGGTGCTGTTCGTTAAGAATGGTGCGACTTTTGTCATCTGCGGATTTTGCATGGCATTACCAAGCGCGAGCAGAATCCCTGCAGCCGGCAGGATGGCAACAGGGAGCATCAGCGCTCGTCCAATTTTTTGCAGAACGCCAAATAGCGATTTAAACATTTTTTAACCCCCTCTAAGAATAGTTTGACCTTACAGCAAAAATTCATGACAACTTCGTTCAAAAGACTGCTTTTTCATCTGAATAAACCGTTTACATTTCGCCTTTAGAACGACAAAAAAGGCATGGTGAAAGCGGGTACACTAAGAAACAAAAGACAGCGTCTTCATTTCTCCCCTTTTTTCACTCATGCCTGATCGAATCAGTAACACGTTATAAAGGCGTTATGAAATTTTATTAGTCAAACGGTACAAATGCAATGTCAAATAAACGGCTTCTGCCTCATGAACCGGTTTCTTGAGCGCTTGCTGCAAGATCTTGATCATCTTCCAAGCAGTATTGTAACACAGCGGATATTCCGTTTTCAACAACAACATTAATTTTTCCGGTTCCTGAATCGGCTCGTCCCGTTTTATCCTGTCAATCGTAAAGCGCAAGTGCCTGATCAGCCGCAAATAGTTCACGCTTTCCCTGTTGACTTGCATCTGGAATGAATCTTCGATGACCTGGACAAGCCTGGAGATCAGTTGTGAATGCTGATTGACTTCAGAAAGCGGGCGGTTTGTCATCGCACTGTGGATATGAAGCGCGATGAACCCGATTTCACCTTCAGGCAGCTGAATGTCGGATTTTTCATTAATCATATCGACGGCTTCCTTGGCGACTTCGTATTCCTTCGGATAAAGCGATTCCGTCTCAAGCAAAAACGGATTTTTCATATCAAATCCCTTTTCTAGACGCTTAACTGCAAATGCGATATGGTCCGTCAGGGCGACATGAATGTGTTCGTTCAGCGGCTGGCCGATTTTTTGCGCGATATGGTAGATGACATCATTGGCGATATCAACCATTTTTTCATCGACATAAGTGAGGAGCTTCTTATACTGCGATTGTTCCTTATCATTTTCCAGGATAAACATTTTTTCGTAGTTCTCATGTTCGATAAGATCTCCGCGTTTTTTACCAAAACCGATTCCTTTGCCAATCAAGACAACTTCTCTGTAATCATCATGGAGAGCGATTAAAACGTTGTTGTTGAGTACCTTTTCAACGGTAAAGGATCTGTTCACGATCCTCAGCTCCTTTTTGTCATCAATCTCTCATATCGTACAAAACTCATGAAAGCGCGTCAATTTATTTTGACGTTTTTGATGAAAAATGTCGAATTTTGATCACTGTCTGGAAAAAGATTGATGTTTTGATTACACAGTCGCCCTTTTGATCAGCTTGTAAGGAACAGTCAGTTTTTCCGGCCCGGCGCCGCCGATTCTTTTTTGCAGAAGGCGAAACGCGCGCTTCCCCATTTCCTTTATATTGATTTCAATTGTTGAAATGCCGAGCACTTCGCTGATCGGCTGGTTGTCACAGCTTAAAATAGCGAGGCTTCCGGGAATATCCACTTGATGCCGCTGCGCTTCAAGAAAAATACCGGCTGATACTTGGTCGTTTGCGACAAAAACAGCCGTCGGCTTCTCCTCCATCCCTTTCCATTCGGAGAACAGTTTTTGCCCGTCGGTAATTGTCAGCGACCGCTCAAATACCCACTCTTCCCGGTAAGGCTCCCCGATCGCGGCCAAAGCTTCCTTGTATGCCTTGAGGCGAAAATGGCTGTTCATGCCGTTTTTCCTTGCCAAACCAATCGCGATCTTTGTGTGCCCTTTTTCAATTAAAAAATCCAATCCAAGTCTGAATGCTTCTTTATGCGGAATGCTGACCGTTGCAAAGTGCTGCTCGCCTGAGTCCTGGCACAGGATGAACGGGCCGGTTTCACGCCAGTCCAAAAGCGCTTCATCGGACATCGCTTTTGAACAGAAAATCAGGCCGTCCACCTGTCTTTGTTTCAGCTGCTCCAATGCAAAAATTTCTTTTTCCAATTGATAATTTGTTTGGTAAAGCGAAAAGTGAACGCCTTCCTTCGCAGCTTCTTCAGCGATTCCTTCCAGCAGCTCGCCGAAATAAGGAAGGCTGATGGTCGGCAGCACAACGCCTATCATGTTGGAAAAGCCTTTGGATAAATGAACGGCATGCATATTCCTTGCATATTCGAGGCGTTCAATCGTCTCAAGAACTTTTTGACGCTTTTCTTCTTTGACATACGGGTGGCCGTTGAGAACCCTCGAAACAGTGGTGATGGAAACCCCTGCCGCTTCAGCTATTTCCCTGATATTTGCCATTCGTTTCCCTTCTTTCATTCAAATCTTTTCGCACATCCGGATCATTTCATCATAAAGAAATTATATCGCTTTGAGCCGTAGATTTTGATCCTTTTGGCCATTTTTTCGGGATTCTATTGATATGAAGAAAACAGCGAAGAAGATTTCGGAGGAGGTACAAGGCGGCGAAAAAAATCGGCTGATATGAAAATATTTCACAATCAGCCGGATACTCGAAATATTTTTTATCTAAACCATGCTTTTCCTAGGTTATTCGTGAAATTGTGATCATTGAAAGGAACGTTTGCGCTTCCGAAATCCGTTGTGTTCAATGCGTTTCTTGCGGCAGGCGTCAAATCTTCCCACCCGATGAGAGGCTGGGTGCCGCCCTTTGCACTGTCCACATATAGGCTGTGGTTGATCGGCGGTTGAGGAGCATCATAGCGGATCTTCGGATGATCGCCTTCCATAATATTGTTGTTTGGCGCTGTTTTTTGAAATTTACCGTGTTGAGAATAAGCGATGGAAAGCACTTTTGGATTTTGATTTGCCGGATTGTCGATCCATACGACGATACCTTCCCAATCATGTCGATGGCCGAATGCTTTTAAAGGCAGAGGTGAATCTTTAGGAAAATACCATGCATACATAATCGCCCAAACTCCATTATACCATGCGGATCGTGAGTACACTTGTCCCACGCTTTTGCTGCAGTGGCCTTCGGGCGCTCCGGTAGGCTCCAGACCTCCGCTTGTGTTGCCTTGTGCGTCAACTGCCGGAAAAGGCACGCAGCCGCTCGCAACCTTCAAATAAGGCTGAAAACGTTTGGCCGCTTTTTGGGAAACCGTCACAGGGGTCACTTCGCTGAAGCCTTGCACTTTGTCATGATCAATGACTTTCGCCTCAGCTGCCGGTACTACACTGACAAAAGCAAACATCGACATAAACAGTACAAACCCTAATTTTTTCACTCTTTCTAGCTTCCTTTCAGAGGTAATGGATGGCTTCAAATCATTAGAAAAATCCTTAATGCTTATTTGTTTTAGGGGTGATTCCGCAATCGTTGCGGAGACTGAAATATCTGGATGCGAGATGAAAAGATTTTGTCTAAAACAGTAATTTATCAGTGTTTTTCCCGTGTAATCCCCCCTTTCTTCTGAGCTAAGTATACAAATTTTTCACATGAGAATAATGATGCAATCCGATTATCTTTTGATCAAACTAAATCACCAAAACAAAAGCAAAAAGGCGTCATAGATTCATTCATCAAACGATCATCACAGGACTTTTTTGGCAGCATGCAGCCCCAATAAACTCAAGCGATGGTCCAAAATATTCCAGAACCCTTTGGCATCAGAAGTTTCTTTTATTGATTTAGGGCTTGATATGGAAAGCGTTTCATAATTTAGAATGAAGACAGCACCGGTGCTGAACACGTTTACATTCCAGAAAGGAGAAGGAAAATGGGCATCTTCATTCTGATCCTATTATGTATCGTTATCGTGCTGTCTTCAAAAGCAGCGATGAAACCCCTCAAAGAAAAACACGAAATCAAACCATTCCGTTCCTTTGACGATTTCTTCATTTCAAAGGATTGACGGTGAGATGAAAAGATTCACTTCCGTAATAAAATAGAACCCGCGCACGGCGGGTTCCATTTTTTTATGAAATGACAGTCAGCTCTTTTGGATACTTTGTCAGCGCTTCTGCTCCATCGGCTGTAACAAGTACATCATCCTCGATGCGAACGCCTCCGATTTCCGGCACATAGATGCCGGGTTCAATCGTGTATACCATGCCTTGTTTCAAAAGTTCGTCATTATTATGGCTCATGGACGGGTATTCATGAGGCGAAATCCCGAGCCCGTGCCCGAGGCGGTGCGGAAAGTAATCGCCGTAGCCCGCTTTTTCGATGATGCCGCGCGCTTTTAAATCAAGATCGCCGATTCTCACACCGGGTTTGCTCATCTTAAGCGCCTCCGTTTCGGCTTGAAGCACCGTATTATATATTTCTTTTTGTTTTTCGCTCACATTTTGATACACGAGCGTCCTTGTAATATCAGAGCAGTATCCGTCAATGATTACACCTAAATCAAAGAGGACGAAATCGCCCGGCTTGAGCGTCCGGCTGCCGGGGTTTCCGTGCGGCTGTCCCGATTTTTCTCCAAAAAGGACCATTGTGGAAAACGACATCCCCTGGACTCCTTTTTTCTTCAGCTCATACTCGATTTTAGCGACGACATCGATTTCCGCTATCCCCTCTTTTAATGCGGCGGCTCCTGCTTCGACCCCGTAATCGGCAAGCTTGGCCGCTTCGCGGAGGATGCTGATTTCTTTTTCGTCTTTGATGACGCGGATTTGGTTCAGCCTTTCTTCTGCAGAGACAAGCTCCGCACCGTTTGTGACCGCCTGCAGCATTTCGGCGCGCGAAAGAGCAAGCGTTTCTTTTTCAACCGCCACTTTTAAACATTGGCCGTTTCGCTTTTGAAGCGCTGAGGATATGAGTTCCCAAGGGTTTTGATGATCCCCGTATCCGATGATCTCATACGCCCAGCCGGCTGCTCTCGCCTGACCGGCCTCCATTTGCGGACAAACAAAAAACGGCTCTTCATCTTGAAAAATAAAAACGCCCATCAGCCGTTCATGCGGTTCTGTATAAAAGCCGGTAAGATAAAATACGTTTTCTTTTGAATGAATAAAAGCCGAAGATATGTTTTTTTCTTTCAGCCAGGAAGAGATTTGTTCAATTCTTTCCATGCTCTGTTCACTCCTTGAGACAGTTTCCGTACCATACATGTAAAATGTAAAAGCATCACATCCATTGTATCAGTTTTTCCCGTCTCTTGCTCACCGCTTATGTATTGTGGGGGTGCCGCCCGCTTCTATTATTGCCGCCTCTTCCTCAAACTGCCCTCTGATGTGAAAAACGGCTGCCGTTAGCATGCAGCCGTTTCTTTGCTTAGGATTTCAGCAGTCTGAGACCGTTTAAAATCACAAGCAGCGTGCTGCCTTCATGCCCGATGACACCGAGCGGCAGATCAAGAATTTGAAGAAAGTTGCTGCAGATTAAAAGACAGATCACAGCAAGCGAGAAAATGACGTTTTGTTTAATGATCGTATTCATTTTCCGGGAGAGCCGAATCATTTTGGTCAGTCCTGTCAATTCGTTTTTCATTAAAACGACGTCAGCCGTTTCCAGTGCGACATCTGTTCCTCCCCCCATTGCGATCCCCACATCAGCGGCGGCTAGGGCCGGTGCATCATTGATTCCGTCTCCCACCATAACGATTGTTCCGTATGTTTTTTTCAGCTTTTTCGCTTCCTCTACTTTTCTGTCAGGAAGGCATTCTGAAACGACGATTTTCAAGCCCGCTTCTCGTGCGATGGCCGCTGCGGTTTCAGGCTGGTCCCCTGTCAGCATCGCCGTCTGAACGCCAAGCGCGTTCAGCTCTTCGACCACCGCTTTTGCTTCCGGTCTGATTTGGTCTTTTAATGCAAAACACCCCGCGATTTTTTCGCCTTTTTTCATGAACACAATTGTTTTTCCCTGCTTGGCAAGCTCCTGAACAGCCGCCGTGAGAAATTGCCCGGCTGCCTCTTCCCCGACAAATCCGGCTTTGCCGATCAGCCATGTCTCTCCATTGTATCGAGCCTGAACGCCAAACCCTGACGTCTCCTCAATCGACACATTCGCGGCCGGCTTGATGCCTTTTGCTTCTGCATACTCGACAATCGCTTTGGCAAGCGGATGGCCTGACTGCTTCTCAATCGCAGCAGCAGCCTCCAAGCATTCGCGCTCCTCGATATCTGCAGCTAAAAGCATATCCTCCACGCCGGGCTTTCCGTTCGTAATCGTTCCCGTTTTATCCAATGCAACGATTTTGCTGTTGCCAAGCTTTTCAAGAAAGACGCTGCCTTTGACAAGCAGGCCGTTTCTTGCGCCATTTGATATCAGCGACAGCGCGGCAGGCATGATTGAAGCGACAAGGGCGCACGGCGAAGCGACGACCATGAACACCATCGCTCTGTAAAATGTCTCGCTCCAGCTCCAGCCAAGCAAAAAATGCGGCAGAAAGAGCAGCAGTCCGACAGCAAGCAAAACCCCTTTAACGTAAATATTTTCAAATCGCTCAATGAACGCCTGCGACGGTGAAACGCTGTTTTGCGCAGACTCAACGAGCCGAATGATCTTTTTGAACAACGAATCTTCATTTGCCTTTGTGACACGGACCGTGAGCGATCCGCTCAAATTGACCGTACCCGCAAAAACCGCGTCTCCGAGTGTTTTTTCGGCTGGGATGGATTCGCCCGTTAGAGCCGATTCGTCGATACTCGTTTTTCCGGTTTCGATTTCTCCGTCTGCCGCAATGCGTTCTCCAGGCTTCACAAGAATGAGGTCGCCCGCCTGAAGATCGGCTGCCGCCACGGTTCTTGTTCCTTCTTTTTCAAGCAAAACGGCTTCCTCCGGCTCCAATTTCATCAGTGAAGTCAAATCGCGTTTGCTTTTATTTAATGTATACGTTTCAAGCGCTCCGCTGAGAGAAAAGATAAAAATTAACACGGCCCCTTCAGCCCAGTAGCCGATCAGCGCAGACCCGACCGCCGCAAAAATCATCAAGAGTTCAACATTCAGCGTTTTTTCCGACAGCGTTTCTTGTATACCTTCTTTCGCTTTAGCAAAGCCGCCGATACAAAAAGCTAAAATAAACAGAACAACGGACAATGTTTCATTGCCGGACAACAGCCAGCCTGCAAGAATCAACAAACCCGACAAAAGCGCAGCTATCAATTCCCCGTGCTGCCTCCAATTTTCAAATTGCAACGTGTGACGGTTTTGCTGCGATTGCTTCCCGATCTCTAATTGCATCTCCAATATCCTCCCTAATTGAGAATGTAATTCATCGTCAATTTCCTTCTTAAAAAACAAATTGCCGCCTCATCGGCAGCATAAACATTAAGTATTTTATTTATATAAAGGGTATGACTGCTACTTGTCCATTGGACACACCCTTTTCTATTTCTCATTATAGCACGACATCCTACGTTTTCAAATAATAATTATTATAATTTCTTTATGATATTAATTATCATTTACATTTTAAAAAAAGCTGAACTCCCGGCTCAGCTTTTCCCTGCCCATTCCTTCATCTGTTCTACAGTAATGGGGCCGACAAACGTTTTCTCCAGCTCTCCTTTTTCATTAAAGAAAAAAGTCGTAGGAATTGTCATGACTTTATATGCTTTCATCATCTCACCCTTTTTGTCAAAAACGATCGGAAATGTCAGCTTGTTTGCTTTAATAAACTGTTTTACCTTCTGTTCGTTCTTTTCGGCATTCAGTAAATTAACGGTCACGAGCTTGACGCCGGATTGCTTGCTTTCATAGTAGGATTGGAATCGCGGAAGCTCTTCACGGCATGGCGGGCACCAGGTCGTCCAAAAATGAACGATCGTCTTCTGGCCTTCGGCGGGAATGACGACGCGCTGACCTTCGACCGTGTTCATCTGCATGACTGCCGGCGAAGCTTGTTTTGCAGATGCCTGCGGCTGAAATACGAATAACCCGGTAAAAAACAGCAGGATGAGCGGGTAAATGAGACTGATTCTTCGCATGGGAACTCCCCTTCTTTTTTAATATTAGCTTCCCCGCAAAAGCTAAAACTATGAAGAGGATCCATCAGCGGCTTTCAATTCTCGGAGATCGGGATTTGTTTGTCAAAAAAAGCGTGACGCCCAGCTCCTTGCAAATCGTCACATAATGCAGCGCCGTCAGCAAAATCATACCGGTATTCATCGCAAGAATGATCCCCGTCATCTGCAAAGTCTGCATGGACCCGAGAACATACATCATCAAAAACGATAAGACACTGGCCCAAACGTTATGATAAAAAGCATCTTTGGCCAACCCCATTCCGATTAAACAGGCCTGAAAAGGCATCGCAAAAAAGTGGAATAAAAAATACGGCCACAACATTTTAAGGTAAAACGACGCCTTGACCGAATCGAAAAATAAATGGGTCAGCGGCTCTGCAAAGTGATACATCACCATGACGGACGGTATGCCGTAAAACAGCGTAATAAAGATCGCCTGTTTAATCCGTTTGATCACTCTTTCGTATTGCCCGTAAGCGTAGCTTTCAGAAATGCTCGGGATCATGACGACCATCAGTGAATGGGCGATAAAAGCCGGAAAAAAGCCGATTGTCATCGCAACTCCCGAAAGCATGCCGAACTGGTCGATGGCCGATGTTCTTGATACGCCAGCGGCAAGCAGCGTCCCCTTCACCAAAAAAGGTTCGACGGCATTTGTCACAGCATGAAACACGCGCAGCCCCGTCGTCGGGATCGAAACAGTGAGCAGGCGTTTTAAAACATCGTTTCTCCGCAAGTGGATCTGCTGCCCTTTTTGAGCGGCACGCCTGACCAAAACAAACTGCGAAAACAAATAAACAAACACGACCACTTCACTTGCAACGAGGACAAACAATGAAATGAGAAGAGAAGTATCCAATTCAAAGGAATACCATTGAAAAAATAAAAACAAGCCGATGAGCTGAAAGATTTTTTTCAAGGCATTCGCCGTTGCGATTTTACCCATTTGCTGAACGCCCATGAAGTAGCCTCTCGCGATCGATGTGAATGCAACCGTAGGAATCATCCCGATCACAAGTCCTCTGATTAGAGGGTGGTAAGAATCAAAAACCGGAATAAATGGAAGAATGATCACTGCGGCTGCCGTGGAGAAAACCGTGCAGACCGCAGTCATCCGCAATGCATGTTTCAGCATGCTTTCGTGCAGCTTCGGGTTGGACTCGGCGATAAACTTCGATATTGATACGGGCAGCTCAAGGCTCGCAATCACCACGACCAAAAAAATGGAAGGCAAAACACTCATGTAGAGCCCCATGCCATGCTCGCCAAGCTCCCGTGCAAGAATCATGTTGATGACGAATTCAAGACATTCTGCAAAAAAAGCAGCTAGCGAAAGAAGAACGATTCCTTTTACAAAACGGTTCATGAGGTCTCTCCTTGTCTCACGGGTTTATCCCATCATATGAGACAAGTCTAAAAATTATTTTCTTTTTAATTGAAAATTGATTTTCATAAAGTATCAAAAATAAATTTTTTCTTGGGCTGTGAAAGATGATAATGCGTAAGAAAGAATCGCACAAAAAAAGCAGCCAAGGCGAATGGCCCTGACTGCTTTCTAGATCGCAAAGACATGATTGCCGATGCGCTTCACGACTTTTCTCGTTTTAATCCAGTCATCAGAAGCGATGTCGGGATTATAGAAAAATAAAGCTTCTGTTTCTTTTTTATTTTGATCTACCGCTTCTTCCACAGCTTCCACTGATTCGCGGTCTGCTTTTTTCTCGATGCTGCCGTTTAGAACGGGCTCAAAAGCGTTTCTTTGATAGATCACGCTTTTTACGCTGTCAGGAAATCGGCTGTCTTTCACCCGATTCAGGACGACATTGGCGACAGCCACTTTTCCTTCAAATGACTCGCCTTTCGCTTCGGCGTGTACAAGCCTTGATAAAAGATCTTTTTCTTTATGTGTAAGATCAGTCGTCTCTTCTTCAGCTTCTTCTATTTCCTCCTCCTCTTCAGCTGACAGATGCGCGGCTTCAATGAAGCTTTTCTCATCTGTCAATTGGGAAAAAGCAGGATTTTCTTCTTGTTTAAGGCTTTCCATCAGCCGTTCCATTTCCTGTTTATCTTTTTTCGAGAACAACATGACAGCTTGAGCATGCTCGATTCTTGCCGCCGGCAGCATGCAGATTAAAAACGCAGCTAGAGCAGCAAATTTCGATTTCATTTCCTTCCTCCTTGTCAAATCTTCATCGAAAAAAACATATGTTTTACAGTAACAAGACGATTCGCCGATTTCATTGCCAAAATGTTGGCATGACTTCCATCAAACCGTTCGGCTGTCACATTATTGCAGACAGCCGGCGGATTTCATGCAAAAAACACCAAAATCTCCAGAAACATATGGCTTCACACAAATAAAAAAAGCTTTCTCAGCCTGTCTGAGAAAGCTTTTTTCAGCTTCTTGCCTCTTTCATATATTGAAATATAATATCTCCGCCATGCTGGGCAATGCCGCGAAAATGCTTAAAATCTTCCTGCTTTGTTAAGATGGCTCTGAAAGAAAGAAAATCCTCTTTTTTCACACGGAGCTCATGAATGCTCCCTGACCTTAATTGCTCGATCTGATCGATGGCATTTTGCTCTGTCAACTTTTCTCTCCCCTTTTCTCTCATCATCTTTAACTAATTAACTATATCATTAAGTCACACCGGGTACAACAATAGTGATGCCGCTTCCCAAATCGCTTTACTTCTCCAAGAAAATATTGCAAAATACTTTCAATAGGTTAATTTACTTTAAAGGAGAGGAAGTCACTTGAAAATTGCAAAAGTCGGGAACGTCATCGAATTTAAAAACGGACTCACCGGAATCGTAGAAAAAGTAAACGAAAACTCTGTGATCGTCGATGTCACGATTATGGAAAACTACAGAGACTTGGAACTGGACTCCTTAACCGTCGTCAATCATAAAAACTATAAAATTATTAAAGACTCCCTGCATTAATCAGCCGCCCTTCACAGCAAAAAATTCACGATTTCCACGAAGCTTTATTTCCACAAGTTTTTCTACAAAAGGAAAACCGCCTGCCACCTTGGTCCGGCGGTTTTTTCCTCTGTCCCCTGCATCATCCCGAAGAAGTTTGATATGTTCAGGATGTCTTTTGAAGCATCGCACAGCGCCTTAATCGATTTTTGATTGGACAGCTGAAAAAACGGCGACTGTGCGAAATGAAACACCCGAACGGTTCCCCAGGACATTATTTTTCAAAATAGATGATGAAATCTCCACTTTTTCTTTCCCGCTCATATCCATACAGAAAATTGATCGGTTTCCAATCTCTTTATCGGTTAGGAAGACCTTATCGGCCAAGCGTGCTTTTTCTTGAATTATATCCTAGGTTTTTGTTGATTCTATTGTCACTCAAGTAAATGGTGTAAGTCCCCGGGGCCAGCTCTTCCATGTCCTCGATATCCTGGACAACTTGATTATAAATGCGCTCGTCCGGTCTTGTATTTGGTTTATTCATATATAACCGTATATTGATATCACATGATTTTGGGGTGATTTCTTCATCTTCCAATTTCTCTTGCCAGTCTTTTTTGCTTCTTTTTGGGTTTTCTAAATAGGCTGAATAAAGGTCATCCTTCCAATCAGCATTTAAAGAAACAGCATAATAAGGCGTCTGATATCCCATACCGCTTGTGTTATCAACGGCTGCCTGCGTTTTACCTACAACCGGCTCTTCTTCTGCCAGCTTCTCTAAATAGTAATCTAGAGCGGCAAATTCGTCTTCAAAAGCCAACGCATATATCGCGCTTGTAATCGAGTCTTTTACGTCCCACTCCGATGAGCTGATCGCGTCAGCCTGCACCTCTTTCTTGTCCAAATCAATTTCAATTTTTGCGCTTGTGTAGAAATGCAAGTTTCCGACTGATTCGGCATACACAGTAACAAACCCATGCCCTCCGACAATGTTATGGACTTTTACCTTCGTTCTATATTGATCCAAAAAATAATCTTTTACCGTTTTTTCAACTTCATCTCGATGCGCTTCTGCGATCTCAGCGGTTTCCTTCTGATAACCTCTACTATGAATATGAAAATCCTGTCCTGTGTAATCTTGGACGCTGATTTCAGCTTCCCCGCTCTTCTGACATCCGCCTATAAATAAAAGTAAACCAATTCCAAGTGCTGCTGCTTTTTTATATTTCAAAAATGTATCCTCCAGTTCATACTGCATGCCCTTATACGATTTTATTGCATTCCGCTCCATGTTTGCTGATTGTTAGGCCCGCTTCATTATAAAACATATGGAGTGCATTTTTGGTACTCAATATATAAAACAGGACAATAGAACTAATAAAATTCGCATCATTAAGTTCTTTCGTTCTAGGTGAAAAAAATGCCCTTAAAAGGAATAGGCGTGCAACGATGCACGCCTGCTCAATACGAATATCTTTTTATTATTATGAACTTGGACGGTTTTGAAGGCAATTTCCCGATAACCAACTATGCATATTAAAGCTTAAGCCATATAGCCTGAAAATGGATTCACCTTTCGTTTATTACACATCACACTATAAGTATGTAACAAATTATTATAAATCAAAAATTTCGTTGTTTTACAGCTTATCCTATTTCCGCATGCAAGTTATCTTCCCATCTTAAAAATGCCCAAAACTGCAATTTATCCATTTTAGAGGATTAAACGTGCCTACTGAAGAACTATTTTATGTTGAGGAGGCCTAAAAGGGGTAATAAAAACCGATTAGTTAAACAAACGAGAGATGAAAATAGAAAAAAGCCCGCTCAATCGAGTCGGGCCTTTTATTAATAATCGCAAATTTTATCTTTATATTCGGGCTTTCTTTCAGCATCGACTGTGAAGGACCCAACTTCGTCATTTGCCTTATCGTAAATACCCCATATTTTCTTTTTCTTATCATCATTTAGATACCCTTTAATATCAATTCCGCCCATTGGATTCACTTCGTAGTCATCATAATAATCAATTGACTTAATGTCCTTATAATTCGTTTTAATAAAGTCTGTCATTCTTTCCTTAGCTAAATTATAAAGCTCTTCTTTTTCTCTGTTATTATTTTGTTGCTTCATAAATATTCCTCCAGATGTTATAATGACCAGAGCAAGAAGGATAATTATGTATTTTTTCATAAAACCATCCTTTCCACGTTACATTTTACATAGTTTGCGGGGTTATGTACCTGAATAAAAAGAGCGATATTCCTAAATTAACAGATAAAGAGTATTATTTTCTTAGCCAAAACACATATAGTACCGATAAAATGAAAGAAGCATTCAAGGAAAGAACACCTATAGAGAGTAAATGGAGAGACCCAAATAAATGAGACAAGGAAAAAACACCCCCTGAATCGTATTAATACAATATGATTCTTAGGAGGGTGTTTTTCTATGGGCACAAGAGTACATTACGCAGAAGAAGTAAAATGGGAAGTAATTAAAATGAAACAAGCTGGAATGACAAACAAAGAAATAATGGAACAACTGGGGATAAAAAATAAGACTCAAATTAAAACATGGATGCGATGGTACAAAACAGGCCAAACCTATCGATTTTCGCAACAAGTTGGAAAACAATATTCCTACGGTAAAGAATCGGAGGAAATGAGTGAGCTAGAAGAATTAAAACTAAAGAATAAACAGCTAGAGGCTCAATTGGCAATTATAAAAAAGTACCAGGAGATCGAAAGGAGTTGGAGCCACGAGTCATTGTCCAAGTTGTAGAAGAACTCTCAGCCACTTTTAAAATAATTGATATTCTTGGAGTATTAGGCATACCTAAGTCAACATATTACCGTTGGAAAAAGAAGTATAAAAAAGTTGAGCTAACTTCATTAGAAGAGCTAGTAATCAAGCTGTGTAAGAAAAACTTCTATCACTATGGTCATCGTAAAATTAAATCCATCTTAAACAGAAAGTATGGGATAAATGTAAACCGCAAAACTGTACAAAAAATTATGCAAAAGTTTGAGATTCAGTGTCAAGTTAAGAAGAAGCGACAAAAGTACATTTGTGGTGAGAGTAATATTATTGTGCCGAACACTCTCAATCGTAATTTTAAAGCAAGCCGATTAAATGAAAAATGGGTAACCGACATTACCTACTTACCTTATGGCTCGACTATGTTATATTTATCAACGATTATGGACTTATATAACAACGAAATAGTGGCTTACAAAATAGGTACGAGCCAAGATATTAACCTAGTATTAGACATATTGAGGGAAGCTGTAGAATTACGTAAACCAGTAGGGTTACTTCTTCATAGCGACCAGGGATCTGTCTATACTTCACATGCATATCAGAATTTGGCCAAAGAAAAAGGCATTACCACAAGCATGTCTCGAAAAGGAAACTGCCATGATAATGCCGTCATTGAATCCTTTCACTCCTCGCTAAAGTCGGAAGGATTTAACGCTCAAAGTAGAGCATCTATATCCAATTCTAAAGTAGTACAAATTGTAAATCAATACATGTATCGATATAATCATGTACGAATTCAGGCAAAATTAAACTACCTGTCCCCACTGGAATACAGGGGACAGGCAGCATAGGTGTTTTTTCTAAGTCTCATTTTAACGGGTCAGTTCATAAATCAAATAAGGCTTTTTTTGTTGATAAAATTAAAAGGGACTCTGACACTGGACTTGATGCGTATGTTTTTGTTCAAGCAAAGAAAAAGGACGGTAAATGGGTTAAACCTAACGCACCAGAAAACGTCGTCGTGGCCTTCGCTGGAACAAATCCTAAAGAACAGTTTTTTCAAGATGTTATTGATGCAGACGGCGGTAACGTTGTTATGGGTCTTGATCCGAAAAAGAAATCGCAATACATAATCGAAAAAGATGCGAAGGATACATCAAAAACAATAGGAAAATACAACGCAACCCCCTCACAAGACGCGATGCTTAGCACCGGTAAATACAAATTAATTACGAAAACGTCCCAAATCGGGCAAGCTGATGATCTGGTACGGGAAGTTAAACAAAAGTATAAAGGCACCTCGACGGTTATTTCAACCACCGGACACTCTCTTGGCGGCGCAGAGGCTGAATACAGCGCTGTGAACAATGATATATACGCAGTCGCATTCAACAATCCTTCCGTCGTTAAATTGCATTCTGAAGAAAAGCAAAAGGAGATCCGAAGCGGCAAATATGACTCGTCTGTAAAAGCGATTGTCAATCCGGATGATATGACTGGTTCCGGCTGGTGGAATGAGTACGAACGACACGCAGGCAGAACAATATATACCAAAGACCCCTCTACTTCGCGTGTGGAACGACAAATACGACTAGATCCGAAGTATAGCGGCGGTATATTTGGCACAGTGTTTAATGTCGCTGTAGACTACATTGCTACCACAGCAATGGGAATGCCGGATACACACGGCCTCAACAAAGGCAACTTTACCTTCGACGAAAACGGCAACGTTCAAAATATAGAGGGCGATGAACTCGTTTATGACAAAAATTTAAAAGCGATGCTCCCACCGGAAGTTGCCTCCGGAAGTGGCGCAATTAAAGTAACACCCGAAGTTGCCAAGCAGCTCGCGCAAAAAGTAAATGCGATCATCGATGACTTGCGGACGATGAAACGGGAAGCCGAAAACGCTTATCAGGAACACGACGCCGAGATCAACGACCTGAAGCACGATACCTACCGTCAGGTCGGCCACGGTTTATACGACAAGCTG
The DNA here is from genome assembly GCF_037969865.1 of Bacillus sp. FSL R7-0646. Taxonomy (NCBI): domain Bacteria; kingdom Bacillati; phylum Bacillota; class Bacilli; order Caryophanales; family Bacillaceae; genus Bacillus; species Bacillus sp. FSL R7-0646. The sequence continues at coordinate 1,520,256 of NZ_CP150217.1, read as the reverse complement.
ACACTCGAGGATGTAAACAATACGCTGAAAAACCTGGCGCAGTCGTTTGACAAAAAAGGCAATCCGCTATTTTACGATGTTCATGCCGAAAAAGCGTACATCGCCTCATTAAAAAATACGATTTCAGATTTAGAAGACATCAGCGGGTACCTGGCGCAGATTGCAAAAGATTTTAAATCGAAAGATAAAATGCTGGCAAATTGGCTTAAACTTTAGGAGATGAAACAATGGAAAATTTCAACAAACTGGCTTCACTCAACAACTTAAACGGAGATCAAGAAGATACCCTCTTCATACGGCGCAACCAGCTTCAAATGCTGAAAACGGGCATGAGAGTAACGGCCGCAACTAAGCTTGAAGGCATTAAAACGACACTAAGACCGAAGTTTAAAATAGGCGATATACAAAAAGAAATGAACAGCGTTTATTCATCGCTTCTCTACAGCTTCGAAGGAAAAGCGCAAGAGGCGCTTGCTCAACGAATCAGCCAAAGCGCCCAGCAGCTTATTAACACGGAGAAAGACGGAGAGAGCTTTGTGAACGGATTTAAGACGAGATAGAGGCGCCAGTCTAAGGCGCTTTTTTTTCGTTCATCTACGGCTTATTAACGTTAAACATCGCAAGTAGCGTCTTATCCGGCGCCTTTGACTGACGATAAAACACGTTAGGATTAAACGTATATCGTTCCGGTTCGCTGCCGACCTTTCTTCACAAAAACCTCCGCAAATTCTCGGCCACTTCATTCTTATCTAAATATAAATATTTAGTCGTTACCGAAAGATCACTATGTCCCAGCGCTCTTGAAATGTCAGTTAAATTTGCGCCTTTTTCAAGCAAGGATTTCGCAAAGCCCCTTCTTAATGCGTGCGGATTTATATTCTTTAATCCGTACTCGCGCGCATACCTGTTCAACCGTTTTTGAATATTGTTATTCGACGGCCCTGTTGCTATTTGATTGCCGTACTTTGTTAAAAAACAAATTTATTGTCCTTCTTATATGCTCGGCGGATTTCGGCGTTTTTATTCACCAGTACAGAGAGAAGTTGAGCGAGAGTCTCATCAAAGGGCAGTAGTAAAGGTTCTCGATTTTTAACGATTTCACCACTTAACCGAAGTAATTCTCCATTAAAATCGACATGTTCTTCTTTTAAGTTTGCGAGCGTCCCTACACGCATACCTGTTTTATACATAAGAAGTAATGCTGTCGCATCACGTAGCTGTACAAAGTCGGTTAAATCTAATAACGAAAGTAAGATTTTGATTTCCTGATCCGTCGCCCCCTCTTTAACTTTATTGTCGACCTTCACCTTTACGTTCTTCCAAAACTTCGATTCGAACCATCCATTATCGAAACAACGCGATAAAAATGCTTTGAGACATTTCAAACGCGTGAGCCTTGTTTGTGCACTGACATCCATGTTTCCAAGCCATGAATGAATCGACTTATATGTAATTTCATGTAGATATGTTAATTCTTCTGATTCCTTAAAATGTGATACATGAAGATGGTAATCGCTAATTGTCCGCTCCCTATTCCCGCTTACTTCCATCTGTCGGAGAATAATTGTAAGTGCTTTTTCAATTGTAATTTGCTTTGGGTTTGGCGATGCCGAGATATTATTAAACATTCCAGAGAGATCAGGAAGACTTTCTTCTACCGAGAAAATTTTTTTCTTTTGAGTCACGATATTTCCTACCTTCCGTATTTTCTTTTTGTCTTCCTTGGCTTATTTAACCCATCTACCACTTGGTTTATTAGCGAATATTCACTCTGTTGCCTTGCGAGGGATTCTAATGACAGATGAGTATATCGTAATACCATACGTAAATCTTTATGGCCGATGATCGTCTGGAGGTGCCTAAGATCCCCTCCTGCCTGCAAAAACATGCTCGCCGCGGTGTGTCTAAATAAATGCGGATGGACTCTTTTATTTATTCCTGCCTGATGAGCGTAATCCGCAAGCCGTTTTCTAAAATTGTCGGTCGTTAATCTTGTCCCTTCCTCCGTAATGAAGACATACTTGCTAGGCTTAAATCGCGTATTTCTTAACAATAACTTTTTAAGCAGCTGCATTGTATTTTTATCTAATGGAATCATACGGCCTTTTCTCGTTTTTGTTTTTTGAGCTTCAAGAATAATGTAGCTCAACTCAAAATTTATATTTTCGATCTCTAAAGTGACGATTTCTCCGATTCTACACATAGAGTTAATTAAACACATCATAACCACGTAATCTCTAAACTCAGAGAACTTTCGCTTATTCGGTGTTTTTAAAAGCTGCTTCATCTCCTCTACAGATAATATTTGAATTATAGGTTCCGGCTGCTTGACTTTATTTATTTTTTGAAATGGATTTTCCGAAATCATATTTTCCTTTATACAGAAAGTAAAAACTGCTCTCATAGTTTTCAGGTGGTCATTTGCATATTTCGGAGAACACCCTGGAGTTTTCACACTTTCCGGTTTATAACGGTGTCCCTTAAACGTTTTCTTCTCGTGCAGTATATAGGTCATGTACTGCCTCGCAAACTCGACATCTATAGATTCAACATTGGTGGACAGTCCTTTAATTTCCGCGAATTCTTCCACACTCTCACAAACCCGGCGATAGCGATCAATTGTTTCTTTCGTAAGTCCTTCAGACATTTTTACGTTACAAATTTGTTTACACACATCAGACAGAGTCTTACTTTCGTATGTATTTTTCTCACTATGTTTAATCGCCGGTCTTCGTCTCCCCCGCATATACATCTCATCCCCTCCTCATTGTCAGAATAACTGAATTATTTAGTCACTTCAAGTGAAAACCGAAAAATAACTCTTTTAAAACGAGAATAAAGCAGTATTTTTCACGAATAAACGAACGAAACAAGACGAATAACTGGCGAAAATTAACGAAACCCGAACGAAAGAGATCGCGAAGTTGGCGACGAACTAGCGAACGAAGACGTTAACGAGGCGAATGGCGAAGTTATCCCTTTCACCCTTCGATTAACGAATTAAAACGCGTTTCATATAGGCGATCTAATATCCGATCAAGCACGCCGTTATAATAGCCGGCCAGATTCCGAATATGCTTTCGTTTCGTTGCAATGAACGTTTGACGTACCGCAACTATAGGCCGATTTCTTCGAGTGTTCCGGAATCATATACGCCTTTTAAATACCGCGTATGCGCGAGATAAATACCGTAGGAACGTTCTACATGAAAAAAAAATAGACGTGCGTAATTGCACGTCTAGGTCACAAACATTTCTATCCCCTCGACCATTATTTCTATACAAAATACCGTATTTTCACGGGTCACACTTCGGTCACACATCGATCACAAACCTTCGCTTCATCTGCCCGCATCATCACCGATTATCAATCGTCTCCGGATACAGATCATGGTTCATCATCCGATACTCGGCCATTTTTTCATACTTTGTGCCGGGCTTGCCGTAGTTGGTGTACGGATCGATCGAGATTCCGCCCCTCGGCGTGAATTTGCCCCAGACTTCGATATAGCGCGGGTCCATCAGCTCAATTAAATCGTTCATGATGATGTTCATGCAGTCTTCGTGAAAATCGCCGTGGTTTCGGAAACTGAAGAGATACAGTTTCAAAGACTTGCTTTCTACCATTTTTTTATCAGGGATGTAGCTGATGTAGATCGTGGCAAAATCGGGCTGTCCGGTTTTCGGGCACAGCGATGTGAATTCAGGGCAGTTGAATTTCACGAAATAGTCCCTGTTTTCGTGTTTATTCGGGAAAGACTCAAGCACTTCCGGAGAATAGTCAAACAAATAATTGGTGCCTTGATTTCCAAGAAGGGTTACGCCTTCCAGTTCTGAATCTTTTCTTGTCGTCATCATTCATCTTCCTTTCTTAAATCAAACACCCCGTTTGTTTCCCCAGATCAGGGTGTGGAGCTGCGGGAGAACGCGGACGCGGTTCAATTCAGGGTCGCGCGTGACCGCTTCTACCAGCTGTTCATATTTTTGGAGCAGCCGTTCGACGAGCCGCTCTTGGTCTTCTGTATGAACGTCATCATTTCCGACCTGAAGAAAAAACGGGATATCGGGATAACGCTGGTGAACTTGTTTTGCAAATTGAAGGTCGTCCGCCGTGAAAATGACGACCTTCAAACTTGCCGCAGCCGCCCGGCCGTGTTCCTTCAGCCTGTCAACAATATGATCAAGCCTGTTAAAATCGGTTTTCATATTGGAGCTCGGCGGCTTTGGCGAAATTGTTAAATCATCGATTCCGGTAAACCAGTCTTGATAAAACGTTCCTTGCGTCTCAAGCGCTGTCCGTATACCGTTTTCTTTTAAAAGGGAAATCAGTCCGTCCAGCTGTTTTAAAAGCGCCGGGTTGCCTCCTGAAATCGTAACGTGCGAGAATGCGTTTCCGCCGATGTCTTTAAGAGATTCGTACACTTCTTCCGCGGTCATCCATTTGATGTCTTTTTTCGCCGAACCGTCCCAGGTAAAAGCTGAATCGCACCAGCTGCACGAATAGTCACAGCCGGCTGTTCTGACAAACATCGTCTTTTGGCCGATGACCATCCCCTCTCCCTGAACCGTCGGACCGAAAATTTCAAGTACGGGAATCGGCTTAGCCATGCTGAACACCCGGTTTCGGACGGTACACGACATAGCTTGTCGGCGTTTCCCTGACAAACACCTGGACGCAATGCGGACGGTTGTTGAGATCTTTCAAATAAGCCTCTACTTTATCGTAAATCGTTTTGGCCACGACTTCTGTCGAAGGGATCCGATCCGCGCTTTCACCTGAAAATTCCTGATGATCATTTAAAAGCGTATGATCGTATTCTCCGTGGATCAATTTTTTAATGGTGCTGAAGTTGACAAGGAAACCTGATGCATTCAACTCATCCCCGGCAATCGTAATATTGATTGTATACGTATGCCCATGGACTCTGCTGCATGCGCCTGCATCCTCTCTCGGAATAAAATGTGCAGCTGACATTTGCATATCTTTATTTAATTCAAAAGAGTAAGGATGGCTTGGTTGCGGATAAATTTGTGTAAGCACTGTTAAGCTCGCTCCTTTTTCATTTTCATATATTCATTGTAGCCGTTTGCGCGAAGCTTGCAGGCCGGGCATTCGCCGCAGCCGTCGGCAATGATTCCGTTGTAGCACGTCAGCGTCTCGTTTTTCACGAAATCAAGCGCATCAAGCTCATCGGCGAGCTCCCACGTTTCCGCCTTGTTCAGCCACATAAGCGGCGTATGGATGACAAACGGGCGCTCCATCGCCAAGTTGACAGTGACATTGCAGGATTTGACGAACTCATCACGGCAATCCGGATACCCGCTGAAGTCTGTCTCGCATACGCCTGTAATGATGTGCCGCGCGCCGACCTGGTAGGCCAGGATCGAAGCGAACGATAAAAACACGAGGTTGCGTCCCGGAACAAAAGTGGACGGAAGCTCGCCTTCTTTCGCCTCAATCTCGATATCATCCCTTGTCAAAGCATTCGGCGCGAGCTGATTTAACAGTTCCATATCAAGAAGGTGATGCTTGACGCCAAGCTTTGCAGCGATCTTTTTCGCGACTTCGATTTCCTGCTTGTGCCGCTGATTATATTGAAACGTGACCGCCTCCACCTCCTGAAATTGCCGAAGCGCCCACAATAGGCAAGTCGTACTGTCCTGACCGCCGCTGAATACGACGATCGCTTTTTCCTGTTTCATAGTTCCTCCTTCTCCGCTTTTCGTCACCATTTCATAAAAGAAGAGATTCAATGATATCTAAACGAAAAAACACCTTTCTCTGTGAGAAAGGTGCTCTAGCAAAAAAACAATAAAAAAGGCCATACCCCAAGGATACAGCTTTCCTTAGTTTTTTATAGAGGGTTTTGCTAGAACCTCTCCCGCAGTTTCAAGCGGATTTTATTTCAATTTTCCTTCGCCATCTTATCACAAATCGCACGTTTCGCCAAGTGCAATGCCTGCCAGTCATCGCTCAGGCACCCTTTTGACGATCAGAAAGAAAATAAAGACGAGGCTCAGCTGGCCGAACAAAGGATAAATGGTCGATATCAGCTTTCCGTAGCCGATTTGTCCCGTCAAGTAGATTGTCAGCAGGATGAAGATAAACACATACAGGCTTTTTATATGAATATATTCATTAATCTGCTTTTCAAGACCGTATAAATTGCCGATGACTGATGTGAAGACTTCCCCGAAAATGATAAACAGATAGATGATATGGACAGAATGCTGGACTATGAATACGACCTGTGCCATCGGGACTTCATATAAAAGGGCATCAGGCAATGTTGAAAGAGACAGAAAGCTTGCGACCAACACAAGGGTAAGCAGAACCCCTCCGATTAATGCTCCTTTTATAATCAGGCGTTCGGATTTCAGTTCAGAAGCGATCGGCACGAGAACAGCCTGTGCGAGCGACAAATTAAAAGCGCCGTACGAGACAGCGGATAAAATCCAATCGGGGTTTGCCGAAAATGCCGCCAAATTGTGTATCTCCGGCCCTCTGAAAATAAACGAGTCAAACAGGACGACAACTGTGAACAGAAGCAGCAGCGGAACGACAATGACATTGACGCCGAATATCCCTTTAACGCCCTTCATCATGACAAACAGACTCAAGGCAATCGTCGCAATCATCCCCGCTTGGTTTGAAAAGCCGAGCTGTTCTTCAAATATCGCCCCCGCTCCGGACAGCATGACGGACGTCACGCCGAGCAAAACCACGAGCATGAAGACATTGACAAATTTCCCAAGCGTATGGCCGAATAAATATTTATTCAGCTCCTGATAAGACTTGGCATTGATTCTGACCGCAATCAGCATCATTTTTGCACCGAGAAACGTAAACATCAGTCCGCTGATCAAAATTCCGGCCAATCCCGGCCAGCCGAATCTTAAAAAAAACTCGACGATTTCTCTTCCAGTTGCAAATCCGGCTCCGACAACCGTTCCTACATAAACAAATGCCAGCTGAAAGGCTGATCCTTGTGATTGACTCATACGACTCCTCCGTAAGCGAATTCCCTTTCTACACCATATGATCCATGTCCTTCAAAAAGAAGGACAACTTCTCATCCAGGTCATCCAGGAACAAAAAGGAAAAAGCATAGAACTTGAAAGTCAAAGAAGGTCAATGTATACTAATAGTCAGAAATGGTCAAACTGCAGACCATTTTTTCTAAGTCAATTGGTCAAAAAAGGTCAAATTCAATAAAGGGGGTTTTGGCAAATGCGTTGTCAACATTGTCAAAAAAATGAGGCGACGATTCGCCTAAACATGCAAATCAACTTTACAAAAAAACAAATGGATTTATGTGAAGACTGCTATAAAGAGCTGACTCAGCCTTCTATGTTTTCAGGAAATCACTTTTTTGGCGGCGGAGGTTCTTTCTTCAGCCAGCCATCACAAGCGCAGACGCAAACCGCTGCCAAAAAAGGCTTGCTCGATGAACTTGCCGTCAATTTAACAAATGCAGCAAAGACCGGCTTGATCGATCCGGTGATCGGCCGCGATGATGAAGTAGCCCGTGTGATCGAGATCTTAAACCGCAGAAATAAAAACAATCCGGTCTTAATCGGTGAACCGGGCGTCGGTAAAACAGCCGTCGCTGAAGGACTTGCTCTCAAAATCGCCGAAGGCGATGTTCCAAATAAATTGAAAAACAAAGAGCTCTACCTGCTTGATGTCGCTTCCCTCGTGGCAAACACCGGCATCAGAGGGCAATTTGAAGAAAGAATGAAACAGCTGATGAAAGAGCTGAAAGAACGCAAAAACGCAATCTTGTTTATTGACGAAATTCACCTTCTTGTCGGGGCCGGCTCTGCAGAAGGCTCCATGGATGCGGGCAACATTTTAAAACCTGCACTTGCCAGAGGCGAGCTGCAAGTTATCGGCGCTACGACGTTGAAGGAATATCGCCAAATTGAAAAAGATGCGGCGTTAGAGCGGCGCTTCCAGCCGATCATGGTGCACGAACCGACAATTGAGCAGGCCGCAGCGATTTTAAACGGTCTCAAGGAAAAATACGAAGCATATCACGATGTGACTTACTCGGATGAAGCGATCAAAGCCTGCGTTATTCTGTCAAGCCGCTATATTCAGGACCGCCATCTTCCCGATAAGGCGATCGACCTTTTGGATGAAGCCGGTTCAAAAGCGAACTTGAAAATCGACACGGTCAGCGGTGAACAAGCTTCCCAACGCCTGCAAGAAATCGAAGCGGAAAAAGCCAAAGCGCTTCAAGAAGAAAACTACGAGCTTGCAGCAAAACTCCGCGACGAAGAAGAAGCGCTGCATAAAAAAATGGAAAGCCATGAGGAAGAAAAACGGGCAACAGTTGAAGCGGAAGACATTCAAGCGATCATCGAACAAAAAACCGGCATTCCGGTCGGCAAGCTTCAGCACGACGATCAGAAGAAAATGAAAGAGCTTGAAGCAAACCTTTCAAGCCGCGTGATCGGTCAAAAAGAAGCGGTGAAAAAAGTGGCAAAAGCCGTCAGAAGAAGCCGCGCCGGCCTGAAATCAAAAAACAGGCCTGTCGGTTCATTCCTGTTCGTCGGCCCGACAGGTGTCGGTAAAACAGAACTTTCTAAAAGGCTTGCGGAAGAACTGTTCGGCACGAAGGATGCCATCATCCGCCTCGATATGAGCGAATACATGGAAAAACACGCCGTATCAAAGCTGATCGGTTCACCTCCTGGATATGTCGGCCACGAAGAAGCCGGACAGCTTACCGAAAAAGTCCGGAGGAACCCGTACAGCATCGTTTTGCTCGATGAAATCGAAAAAGCCCATCCCGATGTCCAGCACATGTTCCTGCAAATCATGGAAGACGGACGTCTGACAGACAGCCAAGGGCGGACGGTCAGCTTTAAAGATACCGTCATTATTATGACAAGCAATGCCGGTGTATCTGAAAAGCGGACAACCGTCGGTTTTAACCGGGAAGAGCAAGTAATGGGCGAACAATCAATGATCGATTCATTAAGCGGCTACTTTAAGCCGGAATTCCTGAACAGATTTGACAGCATCATCGAATTCCAGCCGCTCGAAAAAGAAGATCTGGTCAAGATCGCCGCCCTCTTGCTGAAAGAGCTTGAAGAAACGTTAAAAGAGCAAAACATGACGCTCGAAGTTTCAGATGAGGCAAAAGAAAAAATCGCTGAAATCGGATACCATCCGGCCTTTGGCGCCCGCCCATTAAGAAGAACCATTCAAACAGCGGTCGAAGATCAAATGACCGATCTGCTGCTTGAAGAAGAACACATCAAAGGTTTTGCGGTTATCGTTGAAAACGATGAAATCCGGGTGAAAACAACCAGATAACACACACAACGGCCTCCGATCGCGGAGGTCGTTTTACATACAACATAAGAATCACAAAAGTTCTATTTTTTAACATTAAATAACCCTAAAGTCCCTTTTCACCATGATTTTGCAACAATTTAAGAAACAGCCTAAAGTTCCTATCACGCAACACCGATATTAACGATAGAAAAGTTAGTTAAAGGAATTGGTGAAAAAATGGACAAAACATCGTTAATTGGAATCATCTTAGCTATCATCGGAGTAGGTGTCGGCATGGTCATGAAAGGTGTCAGCCCTTCCGTTCTCGTCAATCCCGCGGCATGGCTGATCATCCTTGTCGGGACAATCGCAGCAGTTGTGATCGCTTTTCCAATCCGCGAGCTCAAAAAGGTTCCCAAACTCTTCGGCATCTTGTTCAAAGAGAAGAAGATGATCGAAATCAACGAACTGATCCCGATGTTTTCCGAGTGGGCGCAAATCGCAAGACGCGAAGGACTTCTCGCTTTGGAAGCAAATTTGAATGAGATCGATGATGAATTTTTGAAAAACGGCATGAGCATGGCGGTTGACGGTCAAAGTGCCGATTTTATCAGGGACGTTTTAACTGAAGAAGTTGAAGCAATGGAAGAAAGGCATCAAGTCGGAGCGGGTATTTTTACCCAGGCAGGCACATATGCGCCGACACTCGGCGTTTTGGGCGCTGTTGTCGGACTGATCGCCGCACTTGCGGATATGAGCGACACAGAAGCGCTTGGACATGCGATCAGCGCCGCCTTTGTCGCCACCCTTCTCGGGATCTTCACCGGATATGTACTATGGCATCCTTTTGCCAATAAATTAAAGCGGAAATCCAAACAGGAAGTCAAAGTCCGCGAAGTTATGATTGAAGGCATCCTTTCGATCTTGGAAGGCCAGGCTCCAAAAGTCATTGAACAAAAGCTTTTGATGTACGTTTCTCCAAGCGAACGCTCCAGCATCGTCATCCCAGATGGAGACAAAGGGGACAGCAGCAATGGCTAGAAAAAAGAAGCACAAAAAAGACCATGAAGAACACGTGGATGAGTCTTGGCTCATCCCATATGCAGACTTGCTGACACTGCTTTTGGCCCTGTTCATCGTACTGTTTGCCATGAGCTCGATCGACGCCAAGAAGTTCGATATGCTGTCAAAATCATTTAATGCCGTATTTACCGGCGGAACAGGAATGATGGATTATTCCAGCTTCACCGAGCCGAAAACGAGCACAACCGAAGATGGAAAAAGCCCTGACCAGGCAAAAGATCTCTCCGAAGCTCAAAAAGAAAAAGACAAGCAGTCGCTGAAAAAAATTCAGGAGCAGGTCAACCGGTTTATTAAAGAGAAGAATCTTCAAAAACAGGTCAATACGAAGCTGACAGACGAGGGCCTCCTCCTTTCCATCGAGGATAATATCTTTTTCGATTCCGGAAAAGCGGAGATCCGCCAGCAGGACATTCCGCTGGCCAAGGAAGTATCCGACCTTCTCGTATTGAACCCGCCCCGCAATATCGTAATCAGCGGGCATACGGACAATGTGCCGATTCGAAATTCTCAATTTAAATCAAATTGGCATTTAAGCGTGATGCGGGCTGTCAATTTCATGGGGCTTTTAATCGAAAATCCAAAGCTTGACGCCAAGATCTTCAGCGCGAAAGGCTACGGGGAATTTAAACCGATCGCTTCAAATGACACCGAAGAAGGAAGAAGAAAAAACAGACGCGTTGAAATCCTTATCCTGCCGATCGGCCAGGAAAATCTGAATAAAAAAGAATAAGGAAGCTGTCTTTTGGCAGCTTCCTTACTCTTTGCCCTTATAAATATTTCTTGCATTCAGTCCGACTTTTTTCAGCATTTCGATGCAGGCTTCTTTCTCCTCATCGCTTAATACGCTGATCATGTTGTGCAGCTCTTCTGCATGACCTGGAAAAATCTTCTCGAGGAGCTCGGTGCCTTTATCTGTAATTTGCGCATAGGTCACCCTGCGGTCTGTCGTACAGGCTCTTCTCGTGATCAGCTGCTTTTGCTCAAGCTTGTCAACCACATATGTAATACTCCCGCTCGCCAGAAGAATCTTATCCCCTATTTGCTGAAGGGGCTGATCCCCTTTATGATAGAGGAGTTCTAAAACGGCAAACTCGGTTGGATTCAGACCATGATGATGAATATGTTTATTCATATGATCATTAATGGATCTGTACGCTCGAGATAATACAATAAATAACTTCAAGGACTGTTCCTGTTCTCTATTACTCATATCACTCATCTCCAAAGAAACAACTACAGGAAAACATTAATAAACTATGAGGAAAATGTCAACTGTTAACATTCAAACCATGTTATGATGAGTAGGAATTGAACAGCAAATAGATATATCCGGAAATTCCCCGGCATTGTGTCCTATTTTCACGGTATTGGTTATCTTTTCTATAAATCGGCTCTCACTAGTGATATAATACCTCTATTCCTGTATCGATTGGGAGAGAGTAAAAACATGCGCAATTTGAAAAGTATATGGAAGAAAATCAGGCTTTATTTGATCTTGGTGATGATCCCCGCCTTCATTATAAGCTTTTTTGTATACGAACAAGAACGAGAAAATATCACTGAAAAGCACCGTCAGACTGCGACTCTCATGCTCAATATTCACCGCAACCAAATCAATTACCTGATCGGCGAAACAGAAGCAAGGCTCAGCTCCCTTGCCACGGCCCTCAACCACCCTGTTAATGAGCAGCATATCAAACGAATCCTGACGGAAACGTATAAAAAAGAACCGCGTTTTTCGGCTTTATACCTTTTAAATGAAGACGGCGATGTCATGGTGAGCACGTCTCCCGCCAAAGAAAAAAAGGCGCTTTCTTACAAGAGCATTCTGCAAAAAGCGGAAAAATCAAAGAAATCCGTGATCACAGACGATATACATACAGTGTCGGACGGGCTGGAGCTGAATATTTTTACTCCGGTCTTTGACAGCGAAGGGAGAACAACAAATTTTCTGCTCGCTTCGATCCGCGTCGATTATCTGAAAAATATCATGAACGTCTTGAGCCCTGAGCTTTATATCAAAATTCTCAATCAGAAGAATCAGATCGTCTTTACGGCAGGCCATTCTCCTCCTGAGAAGCCGGACGGCGGTACCGTCGACGCTTTTTTGGACCAGATCGACTGGAAGCTTGAAGTCTATCCGGAACCGGTCCAGCTTGATGAAATCGTTCACAGTCTTCTGCTGTCATTTTTGAGTATTTTCATTCTGCTGAATATTATGTTCCTCCTGCTCCAGTATGTCCTGCTGAAGCGGCGGACCAAGCAGGAGCGCGCCCAAAATGAAGCGCAGAAGCTCGAATTAATCGGCACCTTGGCGGCGAGCACCGCTCATGAAATCAGAAACCCGCTGACAGGCATCAGCGGCTTTATCCAGCTCCTTCAAAAAAAATATCAATCAAAAGAAGATCAAATGTATTTCTCAATCATCGACCAGGAAATCCGGAGGATCAACCAGATTGTCAGCGAGTTTCTCGTGCTCGGAAAGCCGACGGCAGAGCAGTGGCAGCTCAACTCCATGAATGAAATGATTGACGAGATCATGCCGATTATTCATTCTGAGGCAAATTTATATAATGTGGAAGTGGAATTTCAAGACTGCGGAGAAGATCCGGCTTATGTGTATTGTAAAAAGGATCATATTAAGCAGGTTGTCTTGAACGTCGCCAAAAATGCTCTTGAATCGATGAAAAACGGCGGAAAGCTGGTCATTCAAATCGAACATGATCAAGAGAAGGCGCAAATTATTGTGAAGGATATCGGAGAAGGCATTCCACAAGAAATGATGGAAAGTATTTTCCAGCCTTTTGTTACATCAAAAGAAAAAGGAACCGGACTCGGCCTTGTCGTGTGCAAGCGCATCATTTCCATGTACGGGGGAACCATTCATATCGAAAGCGAACGGCATAAAGGAACGACTGTAACGATTACGCTGCCGACTTCAAAGGAACAGGACGACTGAGGTTTCCCCGTTCCTGTAAAAGAGCCTGCCTTCCTTACGGCAGCTCTTTTTCGTTCATCCGCTATGCCGTATATTTTTCAACGGGCAGACAGTCGATGCAGCCTAAAAAATCTTGCAGCAGATTGTCTGGCGCGTTTTCATTCATAGACAATTTTTGATATTCATAAATTAATTGATCCAGCTCCTGGCTCCGCCTGATCGTTTCATCCCCTGTATATCCATAGATTTCAGCGGCTTCAACCATCATTTGCCGCTTCTTGCTGATGGAAACGAGCAATGCTTCTTTTTCAATATACCTTTGCATACGCTTCACCCCTTACCAACATATCGTTTCTTAAAACCATCCAGATTTTGCGTACTTGAGCATTATTACAGATTATACTTATTTTGTAAACCTATTTCCGAAAAAAATATTTTGAAATCGAGTATAATAGATTTGTGGAATTAATGGTGTTATACCCATCGATGAAATATGGTAAACCACCTTTAAAAGAGTTCATACGGATAGAAGGAGGTCCAATGATGCGCCAAATGATGAAAAAACCAGTTTCAAAGCTCCGAACCGTCTTTGCCGTGAAAGAAGCATATTCAGGCCTCTTATTGTTTTTCAGGGCATTTAGAGCCTGGAGAAAGGGAGACTACCCCTTATTCCCGAAAAAAACAATTTTGCTGGCCGCGCTGGCATTTATCTATGTGCTGTCACCGATCGATTTGATCCCCGATGTTCTCGCAGGCGTCGGCTGGCTTGATGATGCGGCTGTGCTCGCTTTTCTCTTCAGGCAAATCACCAAAGAGCTGGACGGGTTTGAAACACATCTAACAGGGAGAGTAAATTACAATGGAAAACAATAAAATCCTCGGCATCAATCATCTCTTGTTTTCGGTCTCTGACCTGTCCGTCTCTATTTCATTCTATGAAAAGGTGTTTGATGCCAAGTGGCTCGTAAAAGCCGAGAAAACCGCTTATTTTGACCTGAACGGCATCTGGCTCGCATTCAACGAAGAGAAAGACATTAAAAGACAGGAAATCCACGACTCTTACACCCATATCGCGTTTTCGATCCAACAGGAAGATTTGCCGTTCTGGGAAAAGAAATTACACGATTTAGGCATTAATGTGCTGAAGGGCAGAAAACGGCATGAAGGAGACAGAGATTCAATTTATTTCTCAGATCCAGACGGCCATAAGTTCGAGCTTCACACAGGCTCTGTATTTGACCGTCTTCAATACTATCAAAATGAAAAACCGCATCTTTCATTTCATGAAGGCCACATCAAGGCTCTTTATGACAGAAACAAATAAAAAGCGTCCCCGGGGACGCTTTTTTTATGACTGGTTCACATTCTCTTTTTCATAAATCGGCACCCAGCCCTCTGTCGTCACAAAGATTCTGACAGCCACGACTTTCCGGTCTTCCTGAAGCGTGAAATAATGGCGGGTGTTTTCAGGAACAGAGATCAAATCCCCCGGATTTAAAAGGACATCAAAAAATGTGCCGTCTTTTCCTTCTATCGCAAAGATGCCGTGGCCGCTGACGATAAACCTGACTTCATCGTCTGTATGATGATGCTCCTGTTTGAAGTTTTTCAAAAGCTCATCGAGTTTCGGATTTTGGTCGGAAAGCGAGATGACATCGCTCGCTTTATAGCCGCGGCGTTCTGAAATGTCTTTGATTTCAGCGGCAAAGACGTCTAAAATCTCCTGTTTCTCTTCATCGGTCAAATCGTATTTTTCCTTTAAACCGGCCGGCAGTTTTGTGATATCCCACTTTTCATAAATGACCTCCTGCCGCTTTAGAAATTGTTCTACTTCTTCCTGGTTTTCAATGCTCGTGTTTTGTTCATCATGGATCCGAATTGTCGCCATGCTTTCTCCCCCTTTTTTAGTTAAACGTGATAAGCCTGCAAAGCTTTCAGCTTTAAATGCCAGCTGAACAAGAATTCATATGCTTCAAGCATCCGCTTTGCCTCAAATGCCGTTTTTCCCCAGACAGTAATGCCGTGGCTGCGAATCAGCACTGCGCCTGAATCGCCTGAAAGGTGCCCGGCAAAATCCGCCGCCAAATCAGGAATATGAGCGCTGTTTTCGATAATCGGGACCGTGACCTCCGCGTGCTCCTCCCAAAGTCCGAGCGCCTTTATGATTTCCTGGCCCCTGAATGTCACTTGCTTTTCTTTTGCATAAAGCTCTGAGATGACATTGTTGTCAACCGTGTGGACGTGAAGACAGCAGCCGGCGTTTGTGTGTTGATAGACATAGGTGTGCAGCAGCGTCTCCGCCGACGGCTTCAGCGCGTGTCCGGTCTCCGCCGGCCTCCCCTCTTCGTCCGCCAGGAGAAAATCCTCCTCGGTCTCTTTTCTTTTATCTTTTCCGCTTGCTGTGATGAGAAACCGCAGCGGGTCTTCTGATACTTTGATTGACAGATTACCGCTTGTCGCCGGGAACCAATCCCTTTCCGCAAGCTCTTTTTTTACCTCGGCTAGTTCCTGCCGTTTTTGCTCAGACATCCATTCTTTCACCTCCGCGGTCTCTTCGAGTATTCGCCTTACATCGCGGAAATCGCCGAATGCCGCATGCTTCAAGCCGAGCTCTTCACATTCCCGCAGCAAATAGTCGCGCGCGATGCATAAATCGGAACATTTGGCAGCTTCAACATCTGTAACAGAGTCCCCGATCATGACAACGAAATCGTCCCGGCCTTTCAGCCGGCGGATGATGGAAGGCTTGCAGCAGCCGCAGTCATTTCCGCAGCCGCCGTCACACGGATACGGCCAGCGGATCTCGATATTGCGGCTGGTGAAAGCGGCCTCGTTGCAATAAATGCGGTCCTTTCCGACAATTCCTTCAAGCAGAGGATAGACGAAAAAATCCATCCCTCCGCTCACAACGTAAAACGGAAGACCCTTCTCATCCAGGAAAGAAACAAATTCTTTAAATCCGGGGCGGGTCTCGGCTTGTTTCAGTACATATGCCGTAATGTCTTCTTTCAGGCTGGCCGGAAGCAAATTAAACATTCTGCCGACTCCGTCCCGAATCGATATGTCCTTGGACAGAACCCCGTCTTTTAGAGCGGTCCATTCTTCTGGAGCAAATTGTTTCATAATGCTGATGATGTTGTCGTTTGTTGTGATCGTTCCGTCAAAATCGCAAATGATAAGCGGCTTTCTCATACAGAGACCTCAACCCTTCCCCATTTTTCAAGGGCGAGCTTCAAATCGGGAGAGCGCTTTGCTTTCTCTTCGACAGGCTCCGCTTCTAAGACGGCATCAATGACCGCCCGAAACGCTCTTCCTCCGCCTGCCGCCCCGTTTGGATGGCCGTGAATCCCCCCGCCTGCATTGATGATGTGGTCAATGCCAAAGTCTTTCATCAAGAGCGGGACCATGCCGGGGTGAATGCCGGCCGACGGCACCGCGAATGTCGGTTTAAAGACGTCTTCCTTCGTGCATTCATCGTATATGGCAAGCGCATCTCGCTTCGGCAGAGCGACGCTTCCGTACGGAGAAGGGAACAGGCTGAAATCGGCACCCGCATACCGGTTCAGTTTGCCGAGCAAGAGCGAATGGGAAAAACCGTAATGCGGCGATGAAGTAAGTGCGCCGCTTACTGCCGGGTGCGCCATAATCGGCAGCGGGATGTCATCGTCTTCTGCAAAGCTTTGCAAAACATCGAGCCCGTAGGCAAACACATTAAGCAGCAAAACATCAGCTCCGAGCTCGGCTGCTTTTCTCGCTTTCGCTTTCAGCTCCATTGTCCTGCCCGTCAGGTTGACGGCATACAGCGTTTTGCGCCCTGTTTCTTCAAAGGCTTCCTCAAGCACTTTTTTTCCTTCCGTGATTCGTTTTTCAAAGGGGGCACTGCCTGTTTCGAATAGGATTTCATCGTCCTTGATCAAATCCACTCCGCCAAGAGCCTGCTGCCTCAGCTGTTCCTTCAAGTCTTCCATATCGCGGCCGATGACGCCTTTAAAAATGCTCATCAACAGCGGCCTTTCAAATTCGCCGATTTTTTTCCGGATCCCGTATACGCCGAATTTTGGACCCGGCAAAGATTGCTTAAAAGACCGCGAAAACTCCAAATCCGCCAATTTGATTTTTCCGTCGAGAGACAGCTTTCCAAAAACGGTCGTCAGCACAGCGGGAATGTCGTTTGTAAAATTGGCTTCCGGATAGGCGATGGTGACCGTTGCCTGTTTTTCCCCCAGCTCGCTTTCTGTTTCTTCGACGTTGACGACGCGTCCTTTATGCTTTTTCAGCTGCTCCTGCTTTAAGAGCGGCAGATCTGTCCACGATCCGACCGTCAGCCCGATCGCGATTTGCTCGGCCCGCTTTTCTGCGTCACAGCCTGGATCGGCCAAGATATATGTTGCCAAAAGTTCACTCATTCTGTAGCTCCTTCCTGCTTCATGCATATAAAAAAACCTCTTTTGCTGCTTTAGCTAAAAGAGGTTTCGCTTTTCAGGTTCGAATCCTTATCTCTCAGCGTCAGCTGCAAGAATTAGCACCGTGCTTAAAAAGTCGGTTGCCGGGCTTCATCGGGCTTGTCCCTCTGCCTGCTCTTGATAAGAATATTGATTTTATAAATTATTTTGAATTATCCCATCGTTTCTCCCGGTTGTCAATGACTGTGGCCGGTCTTTTTGAATATATTCAGCTCGGCAATACGCGAAGCCGCTTCCCGGAGCCGCTCTTCGCTTGTCAAGAGGCCGACTCTCACATAGCCTTCCCCGTGTTTGCCGAAGCCGATGCCGGGCGCGGTGACGACATTCGCTTTTTCGAGAAGCAGATCGGAAAAAGCCTCAGATGTATAGCCGTCGGGAACAGGCATCCAGGCGAAAAAAGATCCTTGCGGAGCATCCGCATGCCAGCCGATATCGCGGACCGCGCGGATCCATGCATTCCGCCTTTTTTCGTAGCGCTCATTTTGCTCCTGGACACACGCTTGATCTGATAGGAGCGCGGCCGCCGCGGCGTCTTGGACTGCTTTAAAGAGGCTGACATACATATGGTCCTGGTAAAGGTTCAGCGCTTCGATCACAGAGGCGTTGCCGACTGCAAACCCGACCCGCCATCCAGCCATATTATACGTTTTGGAAAGCGTGTAAATTTCGATTCCTGCGTCTTTTGCTCCCGCCGTTTCGAGAAAGCTGACAGGCCTCTTGCCGTCGTAGCCGATCGCGCCGTAGGCAAAATCATGGACGACGCAAATTCCGTTCGACTTGGCAAACCGGACGGTCTCTTCGAAAAAAGCAGATGTGGCTTGGGCACCGGTCGGGTTGTTCGGATAATTTAAATACATGAGCTTCGCTTTTTCTTTCACTTCCTTGGGAATCCGGCTGTAGTCAGGCAGAAACTGATTGTCCGCTGTAAGCGGCATCGTTTCCATGTTCGCTCTTGCCAGTTCAACGCCCGACCAGTAGTCGGGATAGCCGGGATCGGGAACGAGCACTGTATCCCCCGGATTTAACAAACATTGCGGAAGTTCGACAAGACCGGCTTTTCCGCCGAACAATACAGCGACTTCGCGTTCAGGATCGAGCTCTACGCCGTATTCCCTTTGATAGAACGCGGCCGCCGCCTCCTTGAGTGAACGGCTGCCGCGAAAGGAAGAATACCGGTGGTTTTCAGGGTTGCGGACGGCTTGCGCCATTGTATCAACGATATGTTCCGGTGTCGGCTGATCCGGATTCCCCTGACCGAGATTGATGACATCATGGCCGGCGGCAATTTTTTCATTCACCTTTTTGACCAAGGAAGCGAAAAACTGCTCCGGCAGCTGCTTCAGTACATCTGAATGCTCAAATTTCATACGATTCACCCGCTTTTGAAAAATTCTTGAAATGATAGTCCATCATCATATATTGTTAAATGTAAAATGTAAAGAAAAAAATGAGGTGATCCAGAGTGAAGCTGACAATTTCATGCCTGCAATTCGATATCGCGTACGGCAATCCTTCTGAAAATTTCAAAAAAGCGGAGCAGCTGATCGAGCAGGAAAGCCGGAAGGCGGATATCCTTCTCCTTCCTGAGCTGTGGACGACGGGTTATGATTTAAAAAATCTCGGCTCCATCGCGGATGAAGAAGGCAGGCAAACGAAGAGATGGCTGCAGGAAACGGCAAAAGCAAACCGCATCCATATCGTATGCGGCTCAGTCGCAGTCAAGAAAAAAAGCGGTGTGTACAATATCATGTACATCGCAGACAAAAACGGACATTTGATCAAAGAATACAGCAAAGCTCACCTTTTTCAGCTGATGGACGAACACCTCTATTTGTCAGCGGGCTCAGGCGACGGGCGCTTCGAGCTTGAAGGGATGCCGGCTGCGGGGTTCATCTGCTACGACATCCGTTTCCCGGAATGGATCAGAAAACATACGAGCGAAGGTGCGGGCATCATCTTTGTATCGGCGGAGTGGCCGCTCGCCCGCCTCGATCACTGGCAAAGCCTTTTAAAAGCCAGAGCGATTGAAAATCAGTGCTTTGTCGCAGCCTGCAATCGTTCGGGAAAAGACCCGGCAAACGAATTTGCGGGCCACAGCACAGTCATTGATCCGCTCGGCCGCACCCTTGCTGAAGCAGGACGCGGAGAAGCGGTCATCAGGGCCGAAATCGACCTAAGGGACATTGAAAAAGCGCGGGGGCAAATTCCGGTTTTTGAGGACATTCGCAAAGATTTATATTAAAAAAATGTTGACAAGAAAACGGAGATGCTGGTAACATGTTCAGCAACTGACCGAACTGAAATTTCAAAATTTTATATTGATTTCTCTTATCGAGAGTTGGGTGAAGGACTGGCCTAATGATCCCAACAGCAACCGACCGTAATACCATTGTGAAATGGGGCGCGAATCTCTGCGCCGCTAGGGCACGGTGCTAATTCCATCAGACTTTGAATTCTGAGAGATAAGAGAGGCGTACGCGACAAATCAGCCTCTTTCTCTCGACGAGAAAGAGGTTTTTTTATTTGTTAACGACATTTTAGGGGGAATCACACATGACCGTAACAAAAACCGCAGCATACGAAACTTTGACTGAAAGCTCCGCGGCCGCGCTTGCCGTCCGTCTCGGGCTTTTTCCAAGCAAAAGCACCCTGACATGCCGAGAGATCGGGGACGGAAACCTGAATCTGGTCTTCCGCGTTTATGACAAAGAGCAGCAAAGAGGATTGGTCATCAAGCAGGCGGTGCCTTATGCAAAAGTCGTCGGCGAAAGCTGGCCGCTGACGCTTGACAGGGCAAGAATCGAAAGCAGTGCGCTGATCCGCCAGGCTGAGCACGTTCCGCACCTTGTTCCGAAAGTGTACTATTCTGACACCGAGCTTGCCGTCACCGTATTGGAAGACCTTTCTCACTTGGAAATCGCCAGAAACGGACTGATTGACGGGAAGGATTACCCGCATCTGTCGGAAGATATCGGAGAATTCCTTGGAAAAACGCATTTTTACTCATCAGAATATGCGCTTGACCCAACGGTTAAAGAGCGGCTTGTGAAGCAGTTTACGAATCCGGATCTGTGCGATATTACAGAAAGCCTTGTGTTCACAGACCCTTTCTTTGACCATGAGACGAACGATTTCGAAGAAGAGCTTCGCGATGAAGCAGAAGTTCTTTGGGGCAATGAAGCGCTAAAAATTGAAGCGGCAAAACTGAAGCAGCGCTTTTTATCAGCGGAGGAAACGCTGATCCACGGAGACCTGCATACAGGCAGCATTTTCGCCGGTGAAGATGGCGAAACGAAAATCATCGACCCTGAGTTTGCGTTTTTCGGCCCGATCGGGTTTGACATCGGACAGTTTATCGCCAACCTGCTGTTAAACGCGCTTTCTCGCGAAGAAAACAGGCGGGCTCCTTTATACCGCCATGTCGAGACCGTCTGGAATACGTTCAGCCGGACATTCAGCGAAGCATGGGAAAACGATGCTGTTGAGACTTGCAAACATGAGAATGGGCGCCTTGAGTCAGTCCTGAGACAGGCGTTTGAAGACGCAGCAGGCTTCGCCGGCTGCGAAATGATCCGCCGGACGATCGGCCTCGCCCATGTTGCGGACCTTGATACAATCGTTCCATTTTCCCGGAGAATCAGCCAAAAAAAGCTCGCCCTTAAAATAGGCGCAGCATTCATAGAAAAACGCAGCGGTTTCCGGACGCCAAAAGACATGATTGAAGCGTTTCGAAACGCGCTTAAGGAGTGAATGACATGCCGGAACAATTTGCGGTGCCCCGTTCTGTCGAATGGGAAGAAACATCGGTAAAAATCCTGAACCAGCAAAAGCTTCCCGAAAAGACGGAGTACCTGTATCTCACAACTAAAGAAGACATCTATGATGCGATCCAAACGCTAAAAGTGAGGGGAGCGCCTGCCATCGGCATAACAGCCGCCTTCGGACTCGCCCTTTGCGCACAAAGCATCGATACATCTGATGTTTCCGCTTTTCTGCGGGAGCTCCGCAAAATCAAAGATGAACTCAATCAGGCAAGGCCGACAGCCGTCAATTTATCCTGGGCCCTCAATCGACTGTTAAAAAGCGCAGAGGGCGCAAAATCGGTCAATGAGGCAAAAACAAACCTCGTCCACGAAGCGATTCAGATCCAGGTTGAAGACGAAGAAACATGCCGGCAGATCGGACAGAATGCTCTGCATTTGTTCAAATCGGGCGACAGCATCATGACCATCTGCAACGCCGGCTCGATCGCGACAAGCAGGTACGGAACGGCCCTTTCCCCGTTTTACCTTGCCAAAACAAAGGATCTCGACCTTCATATTTACGCCTGTGAAACAAGGCCTGTTCTTCAGGGGGCGCGCCTGACGGCGTGGGAGCTTATGCAGGGGGGGATTGACGTGACGCTGATTACAGACAGCATGGCTGCCCATACGATGAAGGAAAAGAACATTTCAGCCGTCATTGTCGGAGCGGACAGGATCGCAAGAAACGGAGATACAGCCAATAAAATCGGAACGTTCGGCTTGGCAATCCTCGCCAAAGCCTTTCAAATCCCGTTTTTTATCGCTGCTCCCCTGTCAACTTTTGATGTCTCGATTTCATGCGGCGACGACATTCCGATTGAAGAACGCGATCCGGATGAAGTCAGACGGATAAACGGAACGCAAATAGCGCCGCAAGAGGTGCCTGTGTTCAATCCTGCTTTTGATATCACGCCGCACGATTTAATCTCTGGAATCATCACGGAAAAAGGGATTATCACAGATAGATTTGAAGAAGAAATCGAAGCGCTGTTTTCCGCTGAAGCCCTTACTTAGGCCGCTTTAGCGGATTTTAATCGATTTGATGATGTCTTTCTTTTGCTCTTCGGTCAAAACGTGCAGCTTGACGAACAATTCCGCGTATCCTGCTATTTTTTTCGGGCGGTTTGTTTTCACTTATTCGTCCTCCT
Organism: Bacillus sp. FSL R7-0646; assembly: GCF_037969865.1. Lineage (NCBI taxonomy): Bacteria > Bacillati > Bacillota > Bacilli > Caryophanales > Bacillaceae > Bacillus > Bacillus sp. FSL R7-0646. The sequence goes on along the minus strand of NZ_CP150217.1, from coordinate 1,497,533 downwards.
TTTTTACCAAGGCCAACATTTTTAACTTAATAAAATTATATGTCGCGGACGAAAAAAAGAAACGGCGTGCTCGTATATTATTTTCCTTTATACGCAATATTTTCGATGTCGAGCAGCACCGCTTTTTTATCCGTTTCATTTCCGGAATACCCCGTCAATGAACGATTTTTGCCGATGACACGGTGGCACGGGATCAAAATCGGCAGCGCATTTCTTTTATTGGCTTGGCCGATTGCGCGCACCGCTTTCGGATTCCCGACGGCGCATGCGATGTCTAAATAGCTCCGTGATTCACCGTACGGGATCGACTGCAGCGCCTCCCACACCTTTTTCTGAAACGGGGTTCCATCCTGGCGGAGAGGAAGGGTGAACGTTTTCCGCTCCCCCTGGAAATATTCTTCGAGCTGGCGCTTTGCCTCCTTCAACAATTCCGTTTCGGCCGGGCGAAGCTCCAGGCCGTCTTGTTGAAGCTGTTTTAGTTCTTCTTTTTCAAATAGCAAATGTGTAATATGGTTATTTTCCTCGACGATGTAGGCTTGTCCAAAAGGCGAGGTCATTTCAATATAAAAGCCCACGATGCGATTAAGCCTCCTCCTCATGCTGCTGTCTGATCGGGAGAGTCAGGTGGAATGTCGTGCCTCTCCCTTCTTCACTTTCAACTTCGATTTTTCCTTTATGTTCTTCAATAATTTTATAACTGACCATCAGCCCGAGTCCAGTGCCCCGTTCTTTTGTCGTGTAAAAAGGTTCGCCGAGCCTCTTCAATTTGTCTTCTGTCATGCCGATTCCTTCGTCAGCAAGCGAGACAATGATATGGTCGTCTCCTTTCGGTTTGATCGACACATATACATTGCCTCCGTCGGGCATTACTTCGATCGCATTTTTCAAAATGTTGATAAATACCTGCTTCAGCTGATTCGGCTCGCAGTAGATCAGCGGAATGCCGTCTTCGCACTTCAGATGCATCTGGACGTTGTCAAGGTTTGCCTGCGCATGCAGCAGATCCATTGTGTCCTGCATGATTTTGACGATGTTTTTTTCTTCATACATAATCGCCTGCGGTTTTGCAAGGATGAGAAACTCCGTAATAATGGATTCAATCCTTTTGAGCTCTGATGTGATGACATTAAAGTAAAGCGCGTGATCCTCATTTTGGATGCTGCCTTTCAGCAGCTGGATAAATCCTTTTAATGCCGTCATCGGGTTGCGGATTTCATGAGCAATTCCGGCTGCGAGTTCTCCGACGACATGGAGGGTATCAGACTTGCGGAGCCGCTCTTCAAGCTCTTTTCGTTCCGTCACGTCTCTGAGCATCGCCAGATTCATATTTTGAATGATGTTTCGCTTAAATGAAAATTCAAGTATCCGTTTTTGGTCGCTCAGCAGGAATGGGATATCATTGTCCATTTCTTCAAAGGAAATCGTTTTAGCGGGAGAAGCCGCGTTTTCGATGTGATAGCCGGAGATGACATCAAGAAGATTGGACGTTTTCAGCTGTTCAAGAGGGATGCTGAGAATTTTTCCGGCAAGGGGGTTCGCATCGATAATATCGTACTGGTTGTTGAAAAGAACGATTCCGTCCATTGATCCGTTGAATACTTTTCTGAACTTCAATTCGCTTTCCCGCAATTCTTGTTCCATTCGTTTTCTGTCGCTGACATTTCTCAAAATGGTTAAGTCCTGGCTGTCGAACATAATCCGTTTTGATGTGAACTCAAGCTCCTTATATTGTCCGTTTGCCATACGAAACAGCAGTTCCGCCCGGATTTCCCCTTTTTGATCGTACTGCTTTTGAATGGCATGATACCGCTGATCGGTTCGATCTATAAAATCAGTCATCTTCTTGTTGAGCAGCTGGTCCATCGGCAGTTCGAAGATTTTGCAGGCCGACTGGTTCGCTTTGACGATGCGGCCGTCGTTATTCATCAGAATGATGGCATCCATCGCATTTTCAAAGACTTCCCTAAAGCGTTCTTCGCTCTTAAACAGCTGTTTTTCCATTGAGCGCTTTTCGGTAATATCCCTCATAATCGACATGTAAAAGCCATTTAAAATATTCGAGGTTATCGTCAGCTCAAACAGCCTGTCTTCTCCTGATCTGAGGCGGACAGGAAGCTCCCCTTTTGCCTTCCCTCTTCTGAAAAGAGCGTTCCAGATTTTATCGAGCCGCCCCTTGTTTTCAGGCGATACGAATTGAGACAGCTTCAGTTTTGAGAGCTCTGATTTTTCAATTTCGAAGCTCTGGCAAAACGAATGGTTTGCATCGATGAAACAGCCTTGTTTATCAAAGATGACGATTCCTTCAACCGCGCGGTGAAACAAATCTTTAAACAGCTTTTCATTGATGGTGCGCTCCCGCTCCAATATTTTTTTAGACGAAATGTCTCTCATGACGACAAAAAAGCAGTCCTCACCGATTCCTTTGCTTGCGGTAAATTCGATATATTTGACAGATCCGTTGTCAAGCCTGATGGCCACTTCTTTTTTCGCATATCCCCGCTCCAAGAAGCGGTGAATGTTCTGGTTTAGTTCATCCGGCGGAACGGCGTGAAGGAAGTCGAGCGCCGACCGGTTCAGCAAATTCTTTTTTTGGCTTTGCAGGATCTTGCAGGCGGCATCATTCGCCTTAATGATGTTCATCTGTTTATCCAATATAAAAATAGCGTCCAGCGTCCCGTTAAACAGCAGCTCATACTGATACAAATCCGCTTTCAGCTTGGCGTTTTCTTTCTTCAGTCTGTTCAGCTGGTTTTGCAGATTTAAGGATTCATTCAAATCAAGAGTTTCCTCCATTTATTACACTCCTTCTTGAAAACCTGTCCTCCAATTATTCTACAAACCGGAAAATCTTCCTTCATTTGTTTCAAACTTTTACAACCTTTCCGCCTATTTTACATGAAGATGACGATATAAAAGTTCCTTACTGTTCAATTACATCGGCCTAACAATAAGACTTAATGCATAGGAAAACACATGCTTTCTATTTTAAAATTTTAAAATGAGGCAAGACTGGTTGAAGACGTCATTCCGGAAAGAATGTAGCCGGGTTCAGAATCTTCCCGCACCGGCGCCTCCTGAAATTGTTTGCGAAAGGGTGATGTTATGGCGAATTCACGCGACAGCTATTTCGACAACGCAAAATTCCTATTGATTTTTCTCGTCGTCTTCGGACATATAATCAGGTCCTATATTCATGACAATGATGCACTGCTTCATATTTATAAATTTATTTACACGTTTCATATGCCTGCTTTTATTCTCATATCAGGCTATTTTGCAAAAGGGTTCAATCGGCCCGGATATGTCAAAAAAATCGCCTGGAAGCTGATCGTTCCCTATTTGATTTTCCAGGGAATCTATACGCTGTTTTATTCCTTTATCGATGATCAAAGCTTAACTGCCGCAAATCCGTTTGAACCGCAATGGTCGCTTTGGTTTTTGCTGAGCTTGTTTTTTTGGAATCTCCTGTTGTTTCCGTTCACAAAACTGCCGGCGAAATGGGCGTTTGCCGCAAGCTTTGCGATTGCCGTTCTTGTCGGGTATATCGACATGATCAGCAACACGCTCAGCCTGTCCCGCACGTTTGTTTTCTTTCCGGTCTTTTTGGCGGGCTATTATTTGCAAAAAGACCATTTTAAAATGCTGAAAGGCTGGAAAGGAAAGCAAGCGGCTCTAGCCGTTTTAGCAGCAACGTTCGTTTTCTACTTTTTTGCAGACTTCGATTACTCCTGGCTGTTCGGTTCCAAGCCTTATTCGGAATTCGGCGATGTCGGGATAAAAAGCGGGTTAAACCGGGTGGCGCTTCTCGTTATAACATTTGCCTCAACCTTCGCGTTCATGGCGCTGGTGCCTGAAAGGCGGTATTTCTTTACCCTCTGGGGAACGCGCACATTCTATGTCTACCTGCTGCACGGCTTTATCATCAAGTCGTTCAGAAAGACGGGCGCGGAAGAATGGCTTGCCGATTATCAGAGTCTGACGCTATTGTTCATCGCCACGGCAATTTTAACCTTCTGCTTATCAAGCGGATTTGTGAAAACGGTCGCCCAGCCGTTCATCGAATTAAAAATGACGAATTTAATAAGGCTGTTGAAAAAAGACAACGGATATAACCCTTATTTAAAATAAATGAAGGTCCAAATCGTTTCCGATTTGGACCTTTCTCGTTTGCTCTGCAGTTTCATTCTTTATCTTTATCCCGCTTCTGTCCGTCCGCCTTTTTGTTCTTCTTTTTATTGTTCTCGATCACATCGATAAATTTAAAGGCGTTGACATCGCCCAGTTCGTTCGAAAATTCCTCCTGAAGCACATCGGGATTCATCGGTTTTTTATGGTTTTGCATATCCTTGCTTTTTTGGTGTTTTTTCATTGGTGCGATTCTCCCTGCTTCCCGTGTTTCGAGTTGCGGTTGGCTCCCCTGTCTCCGTTTTCGGCGTCATATTGGGTCATGTATTGATGATCATGCATGCTTTCAGCAGGCGTTTTATTGTTAAGAGCCGCTTCATTCCTGGCAACTTTTCTTTTCATAATGACATTCCTTTCTTTAGTCGTTTCATCCATATCCTTTCCGCTTCGGCACATTCCACACATCCAGTTTTCGGCAAAAAAATAAGCACCCTGAAGGGTGCTTATTTAAACACTTTTTTCACTTTATTAACGACGTATGAGCTGCCGCCGCGGTCTGAAACATCCTCGATCATCATCGTGATTAAAAGGTTTTTGTTTTTGTAATCATAGGCGGTGAACCAGCCGTTTTCTTTGCCTTTTTCGTCTTTTTTCGTTTTCAGTTCGGCCGTTCCCGTTTTCCCTGCGATCGTAAGCCCTTTGACAACCGGCTTGTAAGCCGAGCCGCGCGGGTCTTCTACAACGCCTTTTAACCCTTTTGTAATCGCTTCTGCTCCGCCTGTGGGCAGTACGTTTTTATGCCATATTTCTTTCTCTTCGCCGTCCTTTTTGATCAGGTGCGGCTTGATCAGATTACCGTCATTCAAGAAAGGCGTATAGCTTGCCGCAAGGTGTATCGGCGACATCAGCATTTGCCCCTGTCCGTATCCTGAATCGGCAAGGAGAATATCCGAGTCGATTCCTTCGTTTGATATGGAGGAAGACTTCGTCGGGAATTCATAATCAAGCTTTTCCTCAAAGCCGAATGATTTCAGGCCTTCGACAAATTGATCCTTGCCTGTATCAAGGGCAGTCTGGGCGAAATAAATGTTGTCGGATGTGATCAGCGCGTTTTCCAAGTTGACGTCGCTTAGTCGATCGGAAACCCGTGTGACTTTATATCCGCCCCATGACGAATCTTTCTGCCATTCCTTCCCTTCGATCTTCTTAGGTTCATCCGCTTTGATCGCATCATTTTTCAGACCGATTGAAGCGGTGATCGGTTTGATCGTTGAACCCGGAGCATAAGTTTTATTAAATTTAGAGGTGAATGGCGCAGACGCATCTTTGTTGAGCTTTTCCCATTCTCCTTTTTTCCAGCCGAACAAAAACCCGTTCGGATCATATGAAGGCGCGCTGACAAGCGCCAGCGTTTCTCCAGTCTGCGGTTCTAAAGCAACGGCAGCGCCGGAGTCATCTTTTAACTGGCTGTACAGTTCTTCCTGTTTCTTAATGTCGATCGTGGTGTGGATGTCTTTTCCGTCTTTTGCATCCTTTGACGCAACCGTCGCGCCTGATTCAGGGATCGAAATCGTCCAGCCGATTTCTCCTCTGAGCTCTTTTTCATAAATATGTTCGAGACCGACGATTCCGAGCAGTGAATGCTCGCTGTAGCCTTCTTTATTCTGTTTTAATTCCTCTTCGGTAATCGGCCGTATGTAACCGGTAAGATGTGCGGCTTTTTCACCGTAAGGATAGTATCTTGACTGCGTATCCTGCTTCAAAACCCCGGGGAGAGAGGTCGCTTTTTTGAGAAGCTCGGTGCTGCCAGGCTTCACTTTTTTCAGGGGAACGAATGAATCGTCCGTCACCCAGCTTGCGGACAGCTGTTTTTCTATGTCTTCTTTTTCCATATCAAGCATGTTCGCGAGCTTTTTGATGACACCGTCTTTATCATCTCCGAGCTGCCCCGGAACGACGCCGATTTCAGGCACTGTCGCATTCGTAGCGAGCGCCTTTCCGTTTCTGTCATAAATGATGCCTCTAGTTGGCTCCTTGGCGGTAATCCGGATGGTCTCCCCTTTCTTCAGCTGTGAAAAAATAAAGGATGGGTTCCAGTTGACCTTCCATGAAGTGTCTCCGTCTTTTTTTTCTTTGACAAGCTTTGCCTTGCCTTGAAAAGAAACCGGACCGGCCAATGTCTTCATGCTGACTTTATACGGTATCGTCACCGAATCATTTTTCTCTTTATTTTTTTCATCTTCATCGTTGTCGACGGTTGAAACCTTCAAATCGGAAACTCCAATCTGTTCATAAATAGATTGATTACGCTTGATGAAATCGTCTTTTGAAATCGATTTTTGCGCTTCAGCCGACAGCTGTTCATACATTTCTTCAAATTTTTGCTCGTTCCATTTGTCTACATATTGGTCCATGCTTTCTTTTGCTGTCGGCTCGTTAGAACAGGCTCCGGCGAGCAATAGAAATCCGGCGGCTATAAACAAATGGATGACTCTCTTTTTCATCGTTGTTTCCCCCTTTTTTTCAAGTCCGCCATTTAAGCATTATATCATACAAATAAATACAGCGACCGACTTTATGATCATAAAAAAAGACAGTTTGACTAAACTGTCTTTCTTATCCGATAATGATCCTTTCCTTCGGGTAATGGTAATTCGCTTCGATTTCTTTTCTGCCGAATAAATAAAGCAGCGTGACAATGCCGATTCGGCCAATGAACATCAGAAGGATGATGACGCTTTTGCCAATCGTGCTCAAATCTGGGGTGATGCCCATCGACAAGCCCGTCGTACCGAAGGCCGAACACACTTCAAACAGCAGTTCAAGCAAAGAATGCTTTTCTGTCACTGTCAAAATGAGTGTCGAGACGAAAACAAGAATAACCGCCATCAGCGTTACAATCAATGATTTCATCAAGTCCGCTTGGTGCAGTTCCCTTTTGAAAACCTTCACCGATTTATTTCCCCTCGCGAAGTGGAACAGGGCCAACAGGTTTAAGGCAAAGGTCGTTGTCCGGATGCCCCCTCCGACAGAGCTTGGCGAAGCGCCGATAAACATAAGCATACACATAAACAAAATGGTCGTATGCGTGAATTGGCTGATATCGATCGTCGCGAGTCCGCCGCTCCTGGTCGTCGTCGACTGAAACAGAGAAAAGAAAAATACCTCGTGCCACGATTTCCCTGAAAAAGCAAAGCGCGCTTCCATGGCAAATATGCCGATCGCACCTCCAATTACTAAAAGGAAAAAAGTTACTGATGTCAATTTAGTAAACAGGCTGAAAGAGAATTTACGCTCTTTGCTGAGCAGAAAATCCTTTACCTCGATGAGGACCGGAAAACCGATCGCTCCAAGAATGATCAGCATCATCACGATAAACTGAACGAAATAATCATGCTGAAACGGAATCAGCGAGTTGCCTGTAATGTCGAAACCTCCGTTGGTCGTTGCACTGATGCTTGTAAAAAATCCGTGCATAAAGGCTTCTCCAGGTGTCTCAAAGTACTTTAAGAAATAAGTGCCGAGAATCAGCCCGCCAAACAGCTCGATCAGCAGGATTAAGCCGAGCACGTGCTTCATCAGCTTGACGAGGCCCGATAGGTTGGATTGATTTTGATCGGTCATAATCAGACGGCGCTCTTTCAAACCGATCCGCTTGCCGAAAATCAGCCAGACGAATGTACCCAAAGCCATCACGCCGATCCCGCCAAATTGCAGAACAAACGCCAAAATCCAAATTCCGGCCGTGCTGAATGTATCGGCTGTATCAACAACCGTCAAACCGGTTACACTCACTGCGCTCACCGCGGTAAAAAGGGCGTCGATAAAAGACCATTCAACATTATTTTTGTGTGCAACGGGCAGACTCAATAAAACAACCGAAACTGTCACCGCTAAAAAATAATAGAGCGCGATCAGCTGTACAGGAGACAGCACGCGCAGTAGTTTTCTCAATAAAACCTTCATAATCGTTCCTTCTTTTCAATATTCAAAAGTTGCATCTTGTGTATAACGTGTTCCATTTTAAAGGAAACATGCTATTATGTACAGCCGCTTTTCGATTTTTAAATTTAAAAAGCAAACCCCCTTGAAAAAGGGGGTTTGCATCTTTATTATTTTGCTTCCAGACGGCGGATTCTGTCGCTTAAATCAGGGTGTGTTGAGAAAAGCGATGTATGCTTTTTCCCGTTGATTTTTAAAGTTGCAACAGATGCCTGTTCTTCTTTGACTCTTGAAGTGTACTGCTCAAGCGAGCGGAGCGCGTGAATCATCTTATCCTTGCCTGCAAGGTCTGCTCCTCCTCTATCCGCATGATATTCGCGGTGGCGGGAGTACGCAAACACGACAAGGCTTCCGAGAATAGAGAACACAATTTGGAATACGATGACCGCGATAAAGTGAACGATCGGCGCCAGCTCTTCACGGACAACGCGTGAAACAGCCCATGCCGCAATCCTTGCGAAGAAAACAACGAACGTATTGACGATTCCTTGAAGGAGCGTCATCGTCACCATATCGCCGTTTGCAATATGCGCCACTTCGTGGGCAAGTACGCCTTCCACTGCGTCGTCATCCATTTCCTGAAGAAGGCCCGTCGATACAGCGACAAGCGAGCGGTTTTTAGACGGCCCGGTCGCAAAGGCATTCACTTCGCGTGAATTGTAGATGCCGACTTCAGGCATCTTTGTCAGTCCGGCAGCGCGGGACAGCTTATATACCCGGTCAACGAGCTGCTGTTCTTCATAGCTGAGCGTTTGCTTATCAGGATTCAGCACCTGAACGCCCATCGCCATTTTCGCCATCCATCTTGACATCAAGAGCGACATAAAGGAGCCGACAAAACCGACAACTGCACTAAATACGAGAAGCGCAACAATATCGATGCCGCCGTTAGCCGTGAAATACGTGCCTACCCCTGTCAGCGAACCGATAATCGAAAGCACGATACCGATCGTCGTAATGACTAAGATGTTCGATAAAAGAAAGAGAAAGATTCTTTTTCCCATGATTACCTCCATGTTATAATAAGATCAAATGAACTCGTATAATAAAATTATACGGCATAGAATTGAAAATGCAAGTGATAAGACGTAAGATAATGTTTATATTGTTTGCTATTTCATTTTAATACATAATGAGGTGGAATGATGAAACCTTTTAAACTGACTCGCCTGGAAATGGCCAAACTGATGTACGCTTTAAAAGGGCAGCTGGATGTCAGTCCGCTAGCGATTCTTTTGAGATCGGCCGATTTGGCGCCCGATGAGCCGGAAGACAATTTGGACATCCCCGAATTCATTGCCCGGTACGAACGGAAAAAACAAAAAACGGAACAGGGACTTTCCACAAATGAAATTGTTGAACTTGGAAATTTGTGCGAACTGACATCCTTAAAATCGACAGCCATCCAAAACTGGATCAAACGCGATATAAAAGATTTGATGGGGCATCCGGAACTCGGCAAAAAATATTCCATCGACCAAGCCGTCATCCTTCTCATTGTACGAGACTTAAAATCGGTTTATGACTTCGAAACGATCCGTCCGATCTTAACAACGATTTTTAATACGATTACAGACCGCTCCGATGATGTAGTGAGTCCGCTGCGCTTTTATGAAGGGTATGCGCGGGTCCTTGATCATGTGTACCAGATCAAAGACTATACGCTCAATAAATCGGCGCTTGAAAAAATCGTCATTGAGCAGACTGGACAGCTCCGCGATTTTTATAAAGATCTGGCCGATCCCGAATGGAACAAAGCGAGAGACATCACCGCAGTCACTGTGCTGTCCGTCATCGCTTCGCACATTCAGGCGACCGCACATTCCATGATTGACAGCGTCTTCTTAAAATATGAAATGAAATAATCGCCGACCGGCGCGCCTGGCTTGCCAATTGCCAGGCGTTTTTTTGCCCTTCAACAATTGCCAGCATAAAAAGCCTCAGTCCAAATCAAACTAAACAAGCAGTACCAATTGAAAAAGGAGTTGAGAATGCATGGCAAGAACGAATAAGCTCCTCGTTCCCGGGGCAGAGCAGGTTTTAGACCAGTTCAAATACGAAATCGCCCAAGAGTTCGGCGTCCAGCTCGGCTCGGACTCGGTCGCTCGCTCAAACGGATCTGTAGGCGGGGAAATGACAAAACGACTTGTACAGCAGGCACAAGCTCAATTGAATGGGCATAATGACAAATAAATACCCTATGGATTATTCGCCGGGCCCGCTCGGCGGATATTCTTGTTTATTCGTTTGGTCAGAAGGCTTTTTCTCCTTTTGGTAAGGAGGTGATTTAGAGCTCTCTTGATTTGAACCGGAACCGCTTTTTGGCGTTCCTTCCTCCGTCTGCTGACCGTCTTTGTCATTATGGTTATGTTCCTGAGGGTTTTTGGTATTAGGGGAATTTGACTCCTTTTCTTTTTCCATTTCTTGATCAGGTTGAGACTGATCTTCATCTGAAGGTTTTTCGCCGTCCGGATGATCTTCCGTATCTGCTTCTTTATCATCCGTATGCTGTTCCGGCTGATCTTCTTCTTTCACAGCTTTCTCCTTTTCTCCTGTGTTTTCTTCCTGATTTTGATCATCTTTTTTATTTTCATTGTCATCATCTTTGTTTTTGTCTTCTAATTCATCTTTGTGGGAACGGATATAACGGCCTGTTGAGATGCCTTCTTTTTGGGCTTTTGCACGCGTATCAAGGTCTGATTCCACCGCTTCCATCTTATAATTCTGCTGCTCGTATTTTTTCGCTACATCATCGATTTCGCTTTTTACCGTCGCCTTATACGTGTCATCTTCATTGTTTTCGTATACTGTGGCGATAAGCACTTCTTTTGATTCGGTGACATAACCGCTCTTATCGCTGTCTTCGACAATTTCACTGATCACTTCTTTAAAGTCAGACTTTTCCCAATTTTTTATACTATCCATTAAGGCCTTCCCATCCTCGTTCAGCGGCACCAAATCGATAACTTCACAGTTTTTGTTGAGCGTCAATTCAAAGCTTGGGTTGATATCGATCGTCATGTAGGCGTATGCTTTATTGTTTAAAACATCAGGGATGATCATGAAAGCGAGCAGCATGATCGCGGCGATTGAAAAAACGCCGGCTTTCAGCGGACGGAGCGAAAGCAGATCAAAAAAGCCCGCACGCCTTCTCGACATTCTCGTCTCCGCGGGAAAAGCAATTTCCTGACCGATTTCATAATCTTCCTCTGTGCTCTTTGCTTTTAAAAATTGTCCGTCAGGGGTTAGCAATGTGACGAATTTTTTATTTTTTTCTACAATAATTCCTCTTCTCATGAATTGAGCACCCCTTTTAGATAATCTTTAAGGTAAACATAATCGCCCGTTATAATGATCGCCATAGCGATGATATATTTGCGGTTTCTCTCTACGGTTTTTCTGCTGACAGCCACAAGCTTTTCAAGCTGTTTGACGGGAAGCTGCTTCTTTTCAAACAAGATCTTTTTTAATTCTTCATGTTCGACAAGCGTATATGCCACTTTGATGGCGTTTTGCCTTGCATCCGTATGTTTCGGGGAATGCTCCAGCAAATCGGAAAAAGACAGGCCAAAACTTTTAAGCCTTTCTTTAAAATGGAGAATCTCCTCCCGCCTTTGCTCCTGTTCGAGCATGCGGTTGAATTCATGAATGGAAAGCTCCGCTTCAATCATGCTTTGGGAGGATTCCTGTTCTTCTCCTTCTTGCATGTCCATATTGATGTTCTGGGCATTTCTCGCTTCTTTTCTGATATAATCAATGACTTTGCGCTTAATGATCAGCTCTGCAAATGCAAGCAGAGAATTTCCTTTATCTGAAGAATATTTTTCAATGGCTTCATTGAATGCAATCAAGCCGATGCTGAATTCATCATCTTTTTCATCTATATATCGTTTGCACACGGATGAAACCGTTTTAGCCACAAAAGGCTTATATTGATCGATAAGCTCGTTTTGCAACTGCTGATTTCCTTTTTGTATGCTTATTACAGACTCTTCTAATGATTGTTTCCTTTTTCCTGTCTTAAACAAAAGGCTAAGCACTGGTTTCACCTCAGTTCCTCCCTATACTACTCATTAATGATAGCTAATTTGATAGGGATTCGCAAAGGAGAAAACGCGGTATTCATTTCTAATTTTTCAATTGTGACAGTCATTTGTTTGATCTCCTAGAACAATTCGTGATCTGTTTGACGATTAAGGGGGTTTTCCCGCCGTTTTTGTAACATGGCTGTTAATAAAATGAAATCTTATTTCGATTGATCTAGGGCCATCTTCCCCGGCTCTTCCTCGTGCGGGCAAAAAAAGACCGCCGGTGAAAGACCGGCAGTCTGGGAAAAGCTGTTTACTCCTCAGCAGCTTTATTCTCGTGTTTGTTCGGATTTGTCATAAACCATCCCCCGAGCGCAATGGCGATCAGCACCGCCCAGAAGATGAACTTCCAAGTACCTGAATGAATAAAATGTTCAGAGACGATATTGATTTGCGGGTGTGCGAGCGTATAGAGCGTCAGTTTCACACCAACCCAGCCGACAATCAGAAAAGCAGCCGTTTCCAGGCTCGGACGTTTCTTTAACAAGTTCACAAATTGACTTGCAGCAAAGCGCATAATAATCAATCCGATGATCCCGCCGGCTAAAATTACCATGAACTGTCCGCCGTCAAGCCCGCCGATTTGCGGCAGGTTTGTCGCCGGAAGTGTGACAGCCAGCGCAACCGCAGCTAAAATCGAGTCGACGGCAAAAGCGATGTCTGCCAGTTCAACTTTGATAACCGTCGGCCAAAAACCGCTTTGCTTCGTCTCCTTCACTTTTTCGTCCTTTTTGAAAACGTGGGTTTTCAAAATATGATGGACGGAAATGTAAAGCAGATAAACGGCGCCGATCGCCTGCAACTGCCAGACATTGACAAGGAAAGAGATCGCAAACAAAGCGCCGAACCTCATCACAAACGCGCCGGCCAACCCGTAGAAGAGCGCTTTTTTTCTGTCTTTTTCAGGCAAGTGTTTAACCATGACCGCCATGACGAGGGCATTGTCCGCGGCCAAAATGCCTTCCAGCCCGACTAGGATGAGAAGAACCCAACCATATTCAAGTAATAATGCTGCATCCATTTTGTAATTCCTCCTAAGTGATTGTCTCTTTCTCTTATTCCCGCTAATGCGGCAGGGTATTTTCAGAAAACAAAAAAGACCTCTGCCAACATTAGGCAAAGGTCTTGCTAGACATGGTTATCATTATTTAAAACATGCCAACAAAGCCGATGGATGAAGATCCATGAACTGACGACTTTGTTTCCGGTTAAACATCCGGACGCTACTCCCCTTTGGGATAAAAGAAAATATTGAATTATAAGATAATATTAACCTCATATGCGCACGGCTGTCAATCCTTATTTTTATTTATAAAGGCTGAAACGCTTTGCGATTTGATTTTGTTCCGCCTGCCCTTCAACCAAAGGTAAAGAACGAACAAAACGATGAACCCGATGCCGACCGGAAGAAGGTATCCGTCCAATAGGCTGCCGACCTTGCTCCAGTTTTCGCCGAGGTAAAAGCCTAAATAGACATAGACGAACGTAATCGGCGTGATCGCGAGGAATGTATAAATACAAAATACCCACACATTCATTTTCGCGAGTCCGCACGGAATGGAAATCAGCGTTCTGATTCCAGGTATAAAACGGCCGCTGAATGCGACAAACCCGCCGTGCTTTTCAAAAAACCTGTCCGATTTTTCAAGCGCTTCAGGCTTGATAAAGAAGTATTTGCCGTAGCGTTCCAAAAACGGCCGCCCCCCGTACCTCCCGAGCCAGTAAAGCGTCAGAGGGCCTGCGACACCTCCCAGTGAACCTGCTGCAACGACCCCGAACATCGACATATCTCCTTGATACACCCAGTATCCGGCAAGCGGCAGAACGATCTCAGCCGGCACGAATTCGATGCACAGCGCCAGGAAAATGCCTAAATACGAGAGGCTTTTAAATGCCTCAGCCATTGATAAAATAAACTCTTCGATATCGACCACAACCTTTGACGATTGATAATTTCAAGTTCTAAAGAACGTACAAAAATGATTTTAACACAATTCGAGAAAATTGAAGAGCAAAATGGGAAGTCCTCCTTAAAAAGAACAGGAGGATATCATTTTTTATTGGCGAATTTCATTATATATAGTATAATTCACGAATTATACCGGAATTAGCGCTATTGCCGCTTTTTTATGTCAACGGTTAAGAGTACGGCAGTCTAGCCTTTCACAATACAGTATAGTTATTTAGACTTTTCATCATAAGTACAAAAAGGCGGAGAAAAAAGTGACAGAAGTTCTTGGTGAATATAATGGATGGCTCGTCCTATTATCCTATTTCACTGCAGTTTTGGCAGCTTATACAGCCCTTGATTTATCTGAACGGGTCGTACATACAAAAGGCAGGAAAAATATCGGATGGCTTTTGGCCGGTTCCCTCACGATGGGGCTTGGCATCTGGTCTATGCACTTTATCGGGATGGTGTCATTTCAGACAGCAGAAGAAATGAAATACGATTTGAAATTCGTCTTGTTGTCGATTGTTGCCGCTTTCGCAGGCTCGCTCATCTCATTTTATGTGGTGAATGAAAAAAAACCGACGAATGGAAGACTGGCGGCCGGGTCCCTTGCAATGGGATGCGCAATTGCCTCCATGCATTTTATCGGGATGGAAGCAATGGAAAATATGACAATCGTCTATCATCCCGTTCTTTATGCCGCCTCTTTTGCAATCGCCATTTTTGCCTCCTTCGCTGCCTTAAAACTGTCAGTTGTATTCGCCAAAAAAACCGGTTCTTTTCGGATATTGTTCATTAAAATCGGAAGCGCGCTTTTAATGGGCGGAGCGATTTCCGGCATGCACTATACAGGAATGTCAGCAGCTACGCTTTTCATGGCTGACAGCGTTGACACAGGCTATGAAGGAATCGATACCGTTGAACTGGGCATTATGATCGTGCTTGTCAGCCTGATGCTTCAATGCTTCTTGATTTTCGGCGCCTTCAATGACAAACGCCTGCTGCTTCATATCGAAAAAGTCAAAGATAACGAGGAGCGGTTCCAGTCCTTGATCAACCACAACATTGATCCGATCTATGTTTTTTCGCTTGAAGGCAAGCTGCTTTCCGCCAATTCATCGGGATACAGCCTTCTTGAAAAAATGGGAATTGAACCCGAGCGCCTGTCTTCCGTTTTTCGGCAGGAGGATCATGACAGGCTGCTCGGCTGGTTCCTTCAAGTCCAAAATGAAAAACAGGCCATCAACCGCGATACGGCAATCGCGATAGCTGAAAAGCGCTTTGATTTAAATGTGACGCTGATACCGGTGTATGTCAGAAAGCAGCTTGACAGCATTTATGTCATATGCAAAGATATGACAAACCAGCGTGAAGCAGAACGCAAAATCCATAGAATGGCCCACTATGACGCGTTGACGGATTTGCCAAACAGAAGGTATGCAGTCGACCGTCTGGCAAATGTTCTAAAGCGGCAGGAGACAGGGACGGCCGTGTTGTTTTTGGATTTAAACCGTTTCAAAGTGTTTAATGACGCCCTAGGCCACGACGTCGGGGACCTGCTGCTGGTGGCTGCTGCACAGCGTTTGGCGCACTGTGTGCCCAATGAAGGCTTTATCGCCCGGCTGGGCGGCGATGAATTTATCATTGTCGCTCCTTTACAAGGGATCGATCAGCTGACCAGGCAATTGATCAGTCAGTTTGAAACGCCTTTTCGCATTAAAGAGCATCGCCTCAAAACATCCGTCAGCATCGGAATCGCCGTTTCTCCGGACGATGGAACAGACGGCGATGAGCTGATGAGAAAAGCCGACATGGCTATGTACGCCGCAAAGTACAAGAGCGTAAGCAGATATCGGTACTTCTCGTCTTCCCTCGCCAGAAAGAACAGACCGTCTTTCCAGAAGGAAATCGAGCTGAACTAAGGCTTCCTTCAAGAAGAACGGCTCCAAACTTGTACCGCCGCAAGCATCCGGGCTTCAGCCCGGATGCTTTTTTCCTCTGTCATCCATAAGTTGCTATTCATGAAACAATCTGCAGAGAGGCATCAATAAAAGAAAAGGAGTTGAACCGAACCGATGCATACGATGTGGAAAGGCTCTATCAGCTTTGGCCTTGTCAATATCCCCATTAAACTGTTTGCAGCGACAGAGGATAAGGATATTAAATTAAGGTCGCTTCATAAAGAATGCCGCGCCCCGATTCAGTATGAAAAAAAGTGCACAAACTGCCATCAGGAAATCGCGCCCGACGACATCGTCAAGGGCTACGAATATGTTAAAGGCAAATACGTCGTCTTATCGGACGATGAGCTGAAGCAGCTCAAAGAAGAGCAGGAAGACAAGGCCGTCGAAATTGTTGATTTTGTGCAGCTAAAGGAAATCGATCCCATCTATTTCAACCGTTCATATTTCGTCGGACCGGGAGATAACGGTGTAAAAGCGTACTCACTTTTGCGCGAAGCGCTCAGAAAAACAGAAAAGATCGGGATCGCCCATATGACCATCCGCTCAAAAAAACAGCTCGCCATTCTTCGCGTCTACGAAAACTGCATTTTAATGGAGTCCATCCACTACCCTGATGAGGTCCGAAACGCAGCCCACGTACCCGGTGTTCCGGAAGAAACCGCAGTCAACGAAAAAGAGCTGCAAACCGCGATTTCATTAATAGACGAGCTGACAACGACATTTGCGCCTGAACAATATGAAGATACGTACAGAATCGCGCTGATGGATAAAATCAAAGAGAAAATCGACCATAATGAAGGTGTCACGCCAAATGCCGGGGCCGCCGCTCCGCGCGAGGATGTAATCGATCTCGTGAGCGCTCTCCAAGCCAGCATCGAACGGACAAAAGGGCCTGACCGGGAAGCGGCGAAAGCGCCTGCAGCAAAAGGAACAGCTGAGAAAAAGAAAAAAACGTCGCGCAAAAAAGCTTCAGAGGCAAAATAAAAAATGGGAATTACGATGCAGCCTGTATTGACTACATCAGCTCCCTCAGGCGGCAATTGGCGGTATGAAGTCAAATATGACGGGTATCGGGGTCTTTTAAAGATTGCTGCGACCGGCGAAGTTTCGCTCATCAGCAGAAACTCACAGCCGCTCGAAAACACATTTCCGGAAATTTCGGAATTTGCAAAAAGCATGATCGAAACTCTCAAAGAACACTTGCCGATCACGATTGACGGGGAAATTGTGTCGTTGACAAACCGTTTTCGTTCCCGATTTGAATATGTCCAAAAAAGGGGTTTGAGCAAAAAGGCCGAGTTGATTGCACAAGCAGCCGCAAAGAAACCGTGCCAGTACTTGGCTTTTGATTTACTGGTTTTTAACGGAGAAAGTTTAACCTCGCTCCCCTATACCGAACGAAAACGCATGCTTTTCGACCTGATGAAAGAGCTCGGCCTGCCGATGGCTCCCGATCCGATGGCTCACGCTCGAATTCAATACATCCCTGACACTTCTGATTTCCACGACCTTTGGAAGGCTGTTAAAAGGTTTGACGGCGAGGGAATTGTCGCGAAGAAAAAAGACAGCCGCTGGGCTGAAAATAAAAAAACGGCCGAATGGCTCAAACTCAAAAACTACAAAAAAGCTGCTGTATTTATGACAGGCTACAACATGGCAAACCGTTATTTGACAATCGCCGTCTATGACCGCGGTCAAATCAAGGAAGTCGGTTCGGTTTCCCACGGACTCGGAGAACAGGAAAGAAACGCCATTCTTTCGATCGTCAAGCAATACGGAACCGAAACAAAACCCGGTGAATATACCATTGATCCGTCGATTTGCATGACGGTCCATTACTTAACGATTCATTACGGGACATTGCGCGAGGTGTCGTTTGTTTCATTTGAATTTGACATGGCATGGGAAAATTGCACTTACAACCGCCTGCTGCTTCATTCAAGAAACGTCCATCCCGATTTGCAGCTGACAAGCCTTGATAAAGTCATCTTTCCTAAAAGCGATAAAACAAAAGCGGATTACATCGGATACCTTAATGAAATCGGCGATTTTCTGCTTCCGTTTCTCGACAATCGGGCGCTTACCGTTATCCGTTATCCGCACGGTTCCGGCGGAGAGTCTTTTTTTCAAAAAAACAAGCCCGACTACGCACCCGAATTTATCACGTCCATTCGGGATGACGAGCACGAGCATATCATCTGCAGCGATTATTCGGTTCTGCTGTGGCTTGCCAATCAGCTTGCGTTGGAGTTCCATATCCCTTTTCAAACGGTGGATACGGCCCATCCGACCGAAATCGTTTTCGATCTTGATCCGCCTTCAAAGTCGGAGTTTCCGCTGGCCGTCAGAGCCGCGAAAGAGCTGCACCGTTTATTTGATCAGCTCGGCCTCTTATCTTTTCCAAAGCTGTCGGGAAATAAAGGGATACAAATCTATATTCCGATTTCAAAAAACGCCTTTACTTATGAAGAAACCCGCCTTTTCACAAGCTTTGCGGCTTCTTATTGCGTCTCGCTTTTTCCCGATCTGTTCACAACCGAACGCCTGATCAAAAACAGGGGCGGAAAGCTCTATATTGACTATGTGCAGCATGCCCCGGGAAAAACGATCATCTGCCCGTATTCCACAAGAGGCAATGAGCTTGGCACAGTGGCCGCACCGCTGTTTTGGGATGAAGTCCATTCAGACTTGTCACCCTTAAATTTTACGATGGAGGCTGTCGTCAAACGCACAAAGGAACTCGGATGCCCTTTCGAAAGCTTCTTCAGACAGCCCCAGGACAAACAGATCAAAGCTATTCTCGATCACTTAAAAGAAAACAACCGTTCGGAAAACTGACTTTTTCAGCGAAACAATAGGTGCTGGCTGTGGATTCCGGCTTTTTTCAGAAGGACCATCAGCTGCTCCTGTTCCTCCTTTGTCAAGCCTGAAAAAGCCCTCGCAATTCTCAGGGAGTGGATCGGATAAATCTCATCGAGATATGCCTTTCCCTTCTCCGTCAAATTCGCATAGACAGACCGTTTATCTTTCGGGTCCTGCTCTCGTTTGATGAAACCGTTTTTTTCCAGTTTGTCGATCACATAGGTTACGTTCCCGCTTACAAGGAGCAGCCTCGAGCCGATTTGCTGCAGCTTTTGGGCTCCCCTCGTATACAAAAGCTCCAATACAGCAAATTCTGTAGGATTAAAGCCGTGTTCCTTGCTGTCCCGAATACTATGTTCTGAAACGCTTTTAAAAGCCCTGGCAAAAACCTTGTACAGCGACATAGCACGGTGAACTTCTTCCTCATTAAACGAAAGTCTCATATCATCTACCTCTTATACTATTTTCTTAAAATGAACCCGGGAAATGAAAACCCTTACAAATGTAGAAAAAGAAAGGGTCATGCTTTTCCCATATTCTATATGTATATATTTTCGTTATCCGAAAGAAAACTCCTGCTTATTTTTTTTTAGATATTAAAAAGAAGCCCGTTTTTTCAAAATGGCCGATTTTGAACACGGGCTTTATTTTTCCGGAAAAAATAAAAATATTCATTTCTGAGCTCCGTAATCGTCATCCTCTGCAAAACTTCCCGATTATGCTCACCGAGTGAGATCAGTTTTTTCAAGTAATGGTTTCTTTCCTTTTCCAAAGCGTTTTTTAACAATCTGCTCATGATCTTCTCCTTTCATTTTCGCGTATTGTATACTATAAGAATAGACCTTATTTATTAACCAAGCTTTAAGGCCGTGTAAAGTTCGCTTTTACTCCCCTTCCGGAATTTAAGAGGACTTTTGATAAAAGCCGTTCTGCACCGCCCTCAGCAGCGGAAACGCATCCTTGCCGGCAAGGTTCATCAATGTCTCGAGCAATTCGTCTCTCTTATTGTCTAAGGCAACGATTTCTTTGGCGAGTAAGACTGCTTTGTGTTCCTTCATCCAACGATTCCCCCCTCAAAAGTCTGTACCTACAGCATACAAAACACTTTTACCCCTTGCATGGTTCCTGTAAACTTTTCTTCCGTGATTTTTTAAAAATTTTTTCAACAATGTTAGATTTTCTGACAGATGTCAGGTTTTTTCGCGCGTTTTCTTATATAATACAAAAAAAGTCATCTTAGGGGTGGGAAAATGACAGTCGAAGATCTTTCTTATAAAGATAAAAAAGTGATTTCAATTGGCATTGTCAGCGAGCTGACGGGTCTGTCGGTCAGGCAGATCCGCTATTACGAAGAACGCAAGCTGATCTATCCGCAGCGCTCTACAAGAGGCACGCGCAAATATTCCTTTGCTGACGTCGAACGGCTGATGGAAATCGCAAACAAGCGGGAAGACGGTGTTCAGACCGCAGAAATCCTCAAAGATATGCGCAAAAAAGAACAAAGGCTAAAAAACGACCAGCAGCTCAGAAAGAAAATGCTCGAAGGCCAGCTTAACGCTCATTTTAAATACAAAAACCGTTAAAAAAACGAATCATTCCCTCCGTTTCATACCCTTTAAATCACCCGGAATTCGTCATGATCTCAACCAGATTTATTTCTTGGTTTATTCGGTGATTAAATCTCAGGCAATCAGAAAAGATACTATAAAGAAGGTCAAAAAGTGGTCAAAGATTAATTTAAGAGGTCATTCAACTTTGCCCGCGTCTTCGGCCCGTAAATACCATTGGCGGTCAAACCGTTCATCACCTAGAATCGTTTGACCGCAACAAAGTCGCGGACTGGAAATCGGGGAGACTGCTCAAATAGAGGGCCATATCCATTACATAAATCAGATCCGCAAGATGTTTCTTGTCGTGGATTCAAAAGGAGACACGACTCTTATTAAATTTGAGGCTATTGTTGGGGTGGAATTGAAATAAGCCCTTCGGAAAATGTGAAGGGCTTTTCTTCTTTTACCATTGATATGATGAAATGTGTACTGAATGTATATCAAATTAATTATTCATTCAATAGTTAATTAATGTTTATTTGTTATTAGGATGCTAACCTCTCCGAAACTTTATAAGAAGCATTTTCAGCTTGGATGTATGAGGAACCAATCACGCCAACTGCACTTAATAAAAGAACAGCACAAATCAATACCTTAGATTTCATCTACAATCCCACTCCTTTGAATTTGTCTTCTTCCGTCGTATGCAATTCGGTAGAACTCACAGGCATCGCGAACTTTTTCTTTACCCTCTAAAACTTCTGCAGCGATGACACCATAGTCTTCCATATCAGCATACAGACCATTGTCTTTGAAGAACTTAAAGGACTCCCTGATTAAGTCTACATCATGAATCAAATAAAGCCCCTTTAGCATTTCAAGTTTTGCAAGATCGTATGTGTTGCGATTTTTTTCAGCCAATTCTTTCCCCTCAAAATAAAGGTCATCGACTGCTCTCCATTCAGCCTGCTTTGCTTTAACATGGGCAAGGTTAAACAAAGTTTTCGGTATAAAGCTGTGATTTCCCTCTTTATACACTTCCAGGGCTTTTTTGAGATGATTGGATGACTTTTCAAGTTCTTCAAGCTGATTATAACATATTCCAAGATTCAAATGCGATGAGCCAATTAAATGATCAGCACCGATATCATTTGATTCCTCAAGCGCTTTATGTAAATTGATTAATGCTTTTTCTGGATACATTTTGTCAATTAAATTCCCCGTTAAAATGAACTGACATTGGACTCTACGTTCTCCGTATGTGTCATATTTTTTGTATATATTATATGCACGGGTGGCATAATTCATCGAAAAAAACGTTTGTTTCATATGATAATACACTTCTGATGCTTTGAAATAAAATTCGGCTTTCTCCAATTCGTCGCACTCAAAAGTATCAAGTTGTTTCTCAGCATTTCTATAAAAATTCAGTGCTAGTATCAATTCCTTTTGTCTAAAATGGTACATCCCTGCAAAGAATTGATAATAATACTCCAACATTCCTTCTAGATTATTCTGATCCCTAATTTTCTTAAATTCATCAAAGCGTGCATCTAAATTCGCACCTGGATCAGAGTACATGTAATCAAACTGAAGATTATGCCGAAACTTCAATAAGTTATAATAGACAAGCACGTCTTGGTTCTCTTCCATTTGAGCTATTTCTTTTTCAACTTCTTTTCTAGTATCTTCTGCCTGACCAGGCCAATTGTTTTTTAAAGCGGTGTACCAAAAATTCATTTTTGTCGCAACTAAATCATAAGGTATGACGCTCACATATCCTCTTCCTTTCTCTCAAGATTGTAATTTTTCAGAAAAATCAATCAAAGTTATTTCCTTTTTCTTCATGGTAATCATTTTACAGAAAACATCAATTCTTGACAACAACAATCTAACGACACTATCTTTTGGGTTTTTTGACCTAATCATTATGATTCATTTTCAGAGATCCACAGGATTTTTTCCCCAATTGGTTTCCGTATAGTGGTAAACTTTATACTGATTTAACGAAAAGGATTAGAGGAGAATGCCATGAAGACGCTGGATGTTCAAGCGCTGCACAATGCAATTGATCAAACGCTCGAACAATTAAAACAACAATCAGACGAATTCGCCAAAGTCAAAAAGGCCGTTGAAGGGATCACATCACTTGATGATGCTTTAAAAGGAAAAGGCGGCGACGCGATCCGCGCCTTTTACGAGGAATGTCACACCCCTTTTCTACAGTTCTATGATGCTTTCATAGAGGAATACAGTTCCACGCTGAAGAAAATGAAAAGCGCGCTAAATTCTCTGGAACCCAACCATAACGGATTTATTTCACAGTCCTTTCTCGAACACGAGTTGGAGAATGGCTTAAATGCCGCTGATCGAACAACAAAAAATTTGGTTTCTAAGACCAACGCCACGATCGCAAAAGTCAGTCATATCGTTGATTTACCGGATTTGAATGATAGCGGTTTTCATGAGCAAAATCAGAAAGCGTTAAAGGAAATCAGCACAACACTTGAAAAGCTGCATGCTTTTGACCGCGAGCAAACCAACGCCCTCAAAACGGCTGAAAACGACCTTGAGACGATGCAGAGATACATGGCGCGGCTCGAAAAGATGTATACCGGCCCTAAAATTGAAATCACCGGTTATCAAAAAGGCGCGATTTTAAAGCCGGATGAGATGGATACCTTGAGTGGAAATCAAGAAACAGCGATGGGTGCCATGCTGAAAAAAGTCGGAGACAAAGAAGATGCGGACGTAAACACTCTCGCCGATCCAGATCGATTAAAAAAATTGGCGACACAAAAGGTTTCCAAGAAAGAGTACACCCAAGAGGAATTGAATGAACTGAAAAAAGATTATAGAGTATTTAACGATACGCTTTACCGGGCATACATAGATGGTGATACAATCGTCAAGATAGAACCCGCCTACACCCTTCCAGAGAATGTGGAAAAAAGCGACTTTGCTAAATATTTCGATACAGCGATGGAATTTACAGGTGTGTATGATGCAGTAAGAGCAGCGTTTGGATACGACCTTGCGACAGGCGAAATCGTTAAAGATAATGGTGATCGTTTGATGGCCGGATTGAGTGTCACACCTTTCGGAAAGGCATTTAAGTACGGAAAGCGCGGCTTCAAGTTATTTAAAGGTGAAGAAGCTGGAAAGAAAGTTGCGAAGGTAGATAAAACCCCTTCCTACGGCAAACAATCCGTTCCAAAAGGTCCGTACCGTGAAGTAAATGGTTTCCCTGCAAAAGTTAAACCAGGAGCTCAAGAAAAACATATTCCTGGAACACCAAATTATAAACAAGAAATTGCAAATGGCAGAACCAAGAGTATCTTCTATGGGGATAATAAAAAAGCTCAAGAGTTGCTTGATAAATATGCTGGCACGGGAGAATTCCCAAGGAAGGGAAGGGAAGTTGTTGACTTCGGCCAAAAAATAGGTAAAGCATATGACATGAAAACTGGTAAATATATTGAAACTACCAGGGGAACAATACATTATTCAAAAGACGGTGCTCATATAGTTCCTGCAAAACCATTAGAACCATAAGAAAAGGATTGATACTCATGGAATATAACTCTTTAATAAAAACATTAGATGAATATGGTGGTAAAGAACTGCGATTAGAATGGAAAAATGGATTAAAAATTATCGGAAATCCAGACACACTTTACGAAACAGATAATGGATTAGAAGATGACGATATCAATTACACAGAATATTATGCAGTTGCGTTTAGAGTGAATAACATTATATCCCACCCTACTAATAACGAAGGCAGTGTATATGATTGGTTAAGGCAAGGGGAAAGCTCCTTGGTTGAAATCTCCCTTTATGATGATCCTCCAAATAAAATTTTAGTAGATGGTCAGACAGTATGGGAATTGGACAGTAACGAATAACAGTTAGCCCTCTTTTTATAGAGGGCCTTTTTATATTACTTCAACAACGCTTCAAGTTTCGCCTTCGTTTTGGCCCGCAAATTCCATCGGCAGACAGCCCGTGCATCAGCTGGCGTTTGACCGCAATAAAGTCGCGGCCCTGGAATAGTGGAGACCGTTCAAATAGAGGGTCATATTCATTACATAAATCAGCAACAGAAAACTTTCCATGTCGTGGATTCAAAGGAGACACCAATTTCATTAAATTTGAGGATGTCGTAGGGATTGAACAGATCTAACTTTTTCCTGTAATGTGGCATGACATTAAAGTCTCTTTAGCTCATAATCAATATATGGCATATATACCAAATAATGATGTTTCTTCTAATAAGTCCTTTTAGGTTTGCCCCATTGCATTTATAATGATATTGATAGCGAATGATGAGGAGGTATCTAGCTTGAAAGATTTTTGGATGTACGAGGATGAGGATCCATACACTTTGAAGAAAGTAACAGAGAAGGATATTCTGAAAGCTGAAAAAAAGTTAGGTGTAATACTCCCGAAGGAGTATAAAGAGCTTATTCTTCAACAAAATGGTGGATACATCAATTATAATGCTTTCCCTACTGATCGGCCTACTTCCTGGGCAAAGGATCATATTGAATTTGACTATTTATTAGGCTTAGGAAAAAAAGAAGGAATTCTTGAAAGCCAGTATTTAATTAAAGAATGGGGATTGCCTGACAACCTTATTCTAATTCATGGGGATGGCCATACTTGGGTTGCTTTAGACTATAGAGATACAAAAGAAAATCCACCTGTTCATTACTTTGATTCAGAGCTACAAGAAAATTTTAGATTAGCAGATTCATTCGGGGAATTTCTCTCTAAACTATACACAGATGATTCGGTTGATATTGATGATATTGAAAACTTACAGGGAATTAATCCTGAGGACTATGAACTTTCTTATATTACACCTGATCATCCAGATGCAATTACAAAAGAAGAAGCTGAAAACATCCTAAATAAAAATATAGATATAGAGCTACACAGGGTTACTTTATACCCTATTCAAAGTTTTGAAGATCTAAAATGGCTGCTTACCAAAATAAAAGAAAGTTCGGCAAATGCCAATCGTGCAACTGCAATAGAACTAGCCAGTGCTTTAGAAACAATCATTTCTTACCATAAAAATTTAACATTTGATAATGAAGAAACAAGTCTATTGGTTAAGGAAATCGTGGCTACGCTTGAAAAACTGAATGACTCAATTTTAGATATACTCCTTTCACAAATAAAAGATTTTTTTTAAAAAACAACATTCGTGTTGTTTTTTTCTATTTTTATAGTATTATGGTTATGTTACCAAATAATACTATAAAGGAGTAATTATGAAGAAAACGAGACAATTTTTATGCGCTGTTGTCCCCCTTCTGCTTTTGGTTTCATTTATTTTACCGGAATTCGCTAAAGCTGAATCCCCTCATCAAGTCTACTCCACAGAACAAACATCACAGACTTCAAACGAAGACACTTCCCTTCCTGAAGATGAGGAATACAATAACTACATAGAGTCTACATATGAAGATTATTCTGACTTTGAGGAATCTAAGTATTATGAGGGCTGGGAAAACTACCCTGTATACCAGGGTGAACTTGAAGACGATATCACAGATGAAGAGTTAGAAACAGTTTCTGATGACATTTTTCATGATGAAAGCAATGAAATTATTGAAACAGAACATTCACCAATTCCAGACGACATAGGGAAAAATGAAGACATTGCTCAAGTTCAATATGTATGGCTGATCCCTCCCGCAACTGCGATTGTTTCAAGGATTGGCGGTAAACTTTTTGTTAAACAATATTTGAAAAAGACAACCAAAAACATAAGAGTTAAAAACGGAAAATTGGCCAATAAAAAACACCCTAAAACCGGTATATTTTTCAATCCAAAGGGCTTTCCAGTCTTCAATTCAAAGTACACTTATACGCTTCCGAAACTTTTAATAAAATCAAGCAACAAAACTCAATTTAAATACGCAAATGAATCTTTAAGAATTGCAATTAGGTCACCGAAACACGCTAAAAAATTTAATTCAGCACAAAGAGGAGATATTATGATGGGCAAGACACCTAGAGGTTATGTTTGGCATCATCACCAAGACACTGGAAAGCTTCAGCTAGTAAATAAAACTATCCATCAAAAAACCGGACATACTGGTGGAAAATCTATATGGGGAAAACTCTAATAAAAACCGGCCCTTTTCTAAAGGGCTGGTTTTTTTGAATCAAAATGATTCCAATTTCGCTTTCGTTTTCGGTCCGTAAATTCCATCAGCAGACAGCCCGTTCATAAGCTGGAACCGTTTGACTGCGTTCGCCGTTTTCGGCCCGTAATAACCATCTATGCCGTTATTCTTCGCTCCTTTGTCTGGATAGAAATAGAGGGCAGCTAGAGCCTCTTGAATCTGTCGGACGCCTGTCCCTTTCATCAGTGGGCTTTTTACCTTATAGATGCCAGACGGCAGCGGGTAGGATGATTTTTTGCTGCTTGAGGACGACTTTTTCTTTTTCGCTTCAATACCTGCGAGAGCCTTTTCTGTAGCCGGTCCGTAAATTCCATCCACCGCGATACCCGCTTTCTTTTGCAGAGCTTTGACGGCCTGCACCGTCTCATTGCCATACGAGCCATCGGCCCCATACTTCGGTAGAGAGAAACCAGCGGCAATCAATCGTTTCTGCAGCGACTTGACTTTGGAACCGGACGATCCTTTTTTCAGGATAGTCCCTGTGGATTTGCTTGACTGGCTCGTGGGTGATGTTGTCTTTGACACAGTTTTATTTCCAAGCAGAGCATCAACTTTTTTCCTGAATGCCGCCAACTGGCTGGAATCGCTCACCCACGGTGCCGGACAAATTTTGTTTGTTACATCGTAATGGCGGACGATTTTGTTCGTAGAAAGACCGTAACGCTTGCACAGGTCGGCAACCAATTCAGCGGCATTCTGAACCGTTTCACTGTGAATCCTGCCGTCTTTTTCGACACACATTTCAACGCTGATTGATTTTGTGTTGGCGTTCGGTTGAAGAAAACTCACATAACAGCGGTTTTTATCATGTGCATGGTACGCGACTTCATTTTCAGGAATGATGTGCTGCGCTTCTTTACGGTCCACAAAATAATGAGCTGAAGCTTTGCGTTTAATGGCTATACATGTGCCATTGAAGTAATCCCTCTCATTCAATGCAGAAGCGCCCGGCGTCGCCGTATAGTGCATAACAATCCCTTTCACTCCCGCCAACTTCAGCCCTGGCCGGGTATATTGATTGACTTTCACAAAGTTTTTCACGACTTTAACCATTTGAACCCCTCCTATTTTGTTTTAAATAAAAAAGGCTGCCAGACGGCAACCTCATTTTGTTAATCCTTTTTGTTTTAACACTTCTTTTTGCTGTTTACCTTTACCGGTGACATAGTTGTTTTTAAACCAAGCGACCAACGTCGTGACGATTGTAAAAATCGTAGAGCAAGTTAAATACAAAGCGTCGGCCAGCGTATTGACCTGGTCCTCACTGACCGGCAAAGCTGCCTTTCCAAACATGATCAATGTCTGGTTTACCAATGCAATAAAAAGAAGCACCGTCCGGACGACCGTGCCTTTATCAAAGTTTTTCATATTGTGTTTTCCTCCTTATTTCTGCAGTAGATTATAAAAAACAGCGATTGCGCCGCCAATGATGCCGGTGCTAACCGCTGTAATGATCGCGCCGGTGATGCTGCGCTTGATCCAAGTTGTGTTTTCCTCGATCTTGTTCAGCTTTTCATTGATAGAGATAATCTGCTGGTCATGTCTGTCAGTCGTTCTTTCGAGAGTAGTGATCCGCTGATCTTGTGTTTTTTGATCTGCTTTGATCTCTGCGATTTCTTTTTGTAAAACATCATAATCATTCGGTTGTGTCATGTCCTGAAATCCTCCTGTCTCACATCGTTTTCACCTCCTTTGAGGCAAAATAAAAACACCGTTTTTTTACGGCGCGAACTTACAAGAAATGAGTAACCACAAGGTTTTTAATTTTCACGTCTATTTCTCCATTATTGGTCAACATAAGCCGCGGAGAGGCAGCTAATAGATCAACCTTCTGAGCGTCCCGGTCATTATTTTCTAACACAATGACATCTTCATAACCCTTCAGTGTATAGTTGCTTGTTCCCGGGATAATGTAAGTCATTCGAACACTCAGATTCGTCTTTTCATAAAGATAAATCGCGAGTCCAAGCTGATGACCTGCCGCATCAATATTTAGATAGATAGACTCTCCTGCTTTGATGACCTGCTCTTCTAAAAAGCTTTCTGAAGTAATAGTTTTCAGTGCTTTTACAGGGAGACCATCAGCTGGAATGTCTAAAGAAGGAGCCTCGAATCCTCCTGAAACCCGGACATCCTGTTCACCGGATCCAAGGGATTGATATAGGGCAAAATCAGACTGTTCCAAGTTGCCGTTGACATATCGGAAACGATAATACCTTTTGGATAAATAAACCCATCCTGTGTCACCCAAAGCATGTTCTGCTACATCGATAGATTCCACTGTGGACCAAGAATTCCCGTCGTCACTTTCTTCAACATATAATGACCCGGCTTTATCCGCAAAAGCATAGCCCCTCACTTTAGAAATAAGTACATCTCCCAGCCGGTCTTGGCCATATTGGTTATAAACCTCTGTAGCTTTAAGAGGCAGATTGGTAAGCAGCTCTGCGCCGCCGCTGACATCCATATTAGGAACTGTAAAATCCGTATCCCCCTCCCGAAATGGTTTCACCGCACCTGGTCTTGAATCAGCATCCAACGGAAACAAAAAATTGTGTTTAGCCAATGTTCATCCTCCTCTGTTTTTGTATATCTCTTTAATCTGGCTAATCAAACGGATGAAGCACGCGCCCATAGATCACCCCCTAAAAGGCAAAATAAAAAAGCCTATATGACGGCTTCCGGCGGGTATTCTTCATTAAAGATTTCTTTGTACTGCTCAGGAGACACAAGCCTATTATCTACCCCATCTTTGAAGTCTTCTGAGGTACAGTCTTTATAATAGAGTGCTTGTTTCACCATGTCTGTTGTGGCCCAATTATAGTAAAGTGCCAACACCCAAAAGTTCATTGCTGCTCCTCCCCTTTCAATTGAAGCGATTGAATCTTAAGCTTTGCCAGTTCCTGCCCCATAAGTTTGTATGACTCCTCGAGGGCTTTTCGAGCCAGCCTCTCCTCTGTCAGCTGGCGGCCAAGTGACTCTGTTAAGCTTGGCGGCGTATAGAGCTGACTCTTTTTTGATTCTTCCCACCACAACTGCAACTCCTCTTCCGACGGAATAGGCGTCCTTAAATTCCATTCTTCAATATAAGACCCATTTCCATCGTTTCTCAACACAAAATCCTTTTTGGGGATGGCCTCAGGATACTTGTACATGATGGCATCATATAAGATCATAAGCTCGCCTCCTAAATGTTTCGGTAATTCCGACCGCCTAATTCCAAGATATCGAAATAATTAAGAACCCCATTGCTGTCCATGATATAACGGGTCTTGGATCCGGAATAACCCGCATACACGTAAATCTCGATATAATCTCCTTCATCAAGTGGAACGTTTACTGTGCCTGTCACCGTCGCGTGAAATTCTGTTGAATCGCTGTTATCTTTTGGAGATGGAATGATGAAGCGATTCATCAATTTATATTTAGCTCCGTTCTTATAAAGATAAAGCTCAAAGTTTGAATATTGGAGTGAGTTTTCAATATACAAACTTGCGCCTACCAGGTACATACCGGAATGACTGGCCTTAAATCTGTTGGTTTTCGTATCAAACAATTTATGGCTGTCCTTGATGATTCGGTTGAATTTGATTTTCTGGAGTTCCCCTCTTATCAAAGCTTGTCTGCCCGTTGTCCCTATGTTCGCATGGGCAAAACCAGATATTTTTTCCCATTGGGTCCAGCCAGACTCATTCCACCAGTGCCGAATCCATGTCCCCGTATTATAGTAATAATCACCGGTTTCATTTGCAGTCCCATAAAAGTATTGAGTAAAACGATAGTTCGAACGCTTTTCGTTTTTCACAAATCCATAGCTGAGTGGATAACCAGTTTTATTGCCCTGGCCAATATCCATTAGTGTAATGCCGAGAGGATATTCACTTCCTGCAGTTCGGGCATCTTGTATCGCCTCTGAATCTGGTAAGACAGTCAATTTCTCATTGGTAAACGTTTGATCCGCGTATGTTTTCGCATTCTCTTCGGCGCGATCTGCTTTTTCTTGGGCAGCACTCGGCGTTTCCTTGGCATTCCATTCTGCTCTTTCTTCTGCTGTAATATGGATCGTTTCATCGCCAACATGCCGATTAAATTCAGCTTTTGAAGCTTGCTGCACATTCTCTACATTCCCAAGCCCAATTTGAGCCTTTGTCGTGCCGTGCGGATTATTCAGATCATTTTTATGGGCAGCCAAATCGGTATGCGCCTCTTTGATGCCTTTTTCCCAGCGGTTCACGTCATCTTCAGTTATCGGATCATCCGGGAGCCAGTCCGTCTTTTCTTTATAAGCCATTTATTCCACCACCTCAAATGTAAATCGGAAATCGAGCGTGCGGTTGGTACTGACATCCAGGTCAGGACTTCG
The DNA here is from genome assembly GCF_037969865.1 of Bacillus sp. FSL R7-0646. Classification (NCBI taxonomy): domain Bacteria; kingdom Bacillati; phylum Bacillota; class Bacilli; order Caryophanales; family Bacillaceae; genus Bacillus; species Bacillus sp. FSL R7-0646. The sequence continues at coordinate 1,466,422 of NZ_CP150217.1, read as the reverse complement.
TTCTGTAATCACGTGATCTTGATCATCAATGATTTTGACACTTTCAATGTGACTGACATCTTCCTCACGTTTAGTCAGTACAATGACAGTCGTGCCATTGATCGTGATGTCGGCAATCTCAGTTTCTTTCCCATTCAACAATACCTTTTTGATTCTGCTTTTCAGGTCGGTCGCCACGCGCTCCCTGTAGTGTTTTGTGATCATGTTAAAACCACCTCATTATTATCAAGTGTGACAGAATAGCCGACCCGGAGCTCCTTTATTTTTCGATATCTTCGATGATTCATAATGAACGTATCCTTAATCTTCAGCTGTTCATTAAAGCCCGGCCGAAATGTATATGCGAGGTGAGCCGGCTTTATATTTTCAAGTGTTTCAATAAGCTCTCTGACATTCTGCAGGTCGTCAATGTTGATATCTACATTAAAGCGGTACTCCTTTGGAAGCAGCCGAACTTGAGCCGAAGGATTCTTTAAAAATCGGTTTAAAGCTTGTTCGATAGCCTGATAAGTAGCCGGCGGAATATTAGATGTCTTCGATATCAGCCGTAGTCGCCTTATCTCTATAGAATCTCCAGATTCTCTGGCCACATTTAATAGAGCTTCCCACCGATCAAGGCCCCATGTCGCTGTTGTAATGAACAGCTGATCTGTCAGATCAAAAATATCATTGTTCTGCTGCTCAAACTCCGGAGCCTCCGCTTGTAGAATCTCACTCATTTCTCTGACTTTTGTGAGGAACGGCGGCAAATAGTTCTCCATTTCTTCAATCTTGCTCAAGGATCGTCACCGTCCCAAGCTTTGGAATGTCTTCATCCTTCAGTTCCAAGTTTTTCGTATCCCCGTTGATTTTCACATCAGCATAATCGCTGACAGACTCCGCGTTAAACACAATGTTATTGATTTTGGATAGTCGGACAATGCTTTCTGTAAATGCAATTTCTTTAAAAAAGCTTTTCACTTTATTTTCGATTTCTTTTTGAACATCCTCAATTGAGTAATCAGGTTCGGGAACAACGGCGACTTCAATATCAACTTTTTTATATACCGCGCTTTCGACGGTGACCGTCGCCCCAATCGGGGCCTGTCCCTCCCCTTTGCCTGGTTCAGGATCAATATAGTCTTTTACCTTATGGACCAAGGTTTCCGATGCAGGTTCCATTTTGGCATTCGTAATCACGATTTTAACCGTTCCATCTCCATCCCAAAGAGGAAATACCTTCGCCCGGCCAACTCCGTCTACCTCTTCCGCCCATTGCTTATAATGCATTTTATTTGCGCTTACGGCTTCCCGCCGGACCCGGACGGAATACCGCGCATACAATTCTTCGTCTGTTTCCTCTTCTTTTCCTGGAACTAGGAGTTTCCCCATGACAGCTGAATCAAGTCCTGGAATTGTATCGAGAGAAAGGAGAGGACGCCCGTCTAAATTTGCGTTTCCGGCTTCTCCGGCGGTTTCGCATTCCAAATATCCATCCCTCGTATATTTGAAATACAGATTGTCAATAAAGAAGCGGGAGCCTACGGGAATGTTAACACCTTTTGTAAATTTTGCGTCCCTGACTGCTTTTGTTGCTGGCTGCCTTTCCAAACCGGCTTCAGTGGCCCGCCTGTCTAAAAATTCACCTTGGGCAGTGTCGGCGAAGACCAATTCCAACACCGTGTCCAGCCAGATATAGGATTGAGCGAGTTCTGCAGCCGCTGGCGCCAGCGCATTCCAAATCACACTGTTTTCCCGTTTATCAATATCAGCTGGGACACGATCAAGCATGCGCTCCATAATCTCATCAAACGTCTGATCTTCAAACATCTTCGCCAATCACCTCCTCAATCTCCAAGGTTCCTTCATCCGTTTCAACCGTAAATGATACATGAAAGGCGTCCTCTATTTTATGAATTTCAAAATCTTTGACGGCCGTGATTCTTTCATCAAAAATCAGAGCCTCCTCGATCAGTCGCGGGATCTCCATTTCCTTATAAGCATCGGTCGTTTCATTGTCAGAAAGAACCTCCTGCAGTTCATTTCCGATATCATGGCTATAGATCGGATAACCATAACGTTCCGTTCGAAGGGCCATATAAACCATTTGTTTAATGGCATCAAGTCCTGATATGATTTCATTCGTTATACGGCCGGAATCAAAATCAATTTTATATGTTTTTGAAGTCTCAATGACGTCACTGTCATCCTCGATATCTTCAAATTCCACTTCCGGGGAAAGCGCCATGTCAGACACCTCCTATATCTTGTCGATCACAAAAAAAGATTGCCCGCCTGGCATGGCTGCAATCATCACATGGTCACCTGTATTCAATTGATTGTATAAACGGATGGTTTTTTTCTCACCGTCAAGCTCTATTTCCCTTGTATGTTCTCTTAAATGTTCAGCCACAACCAACAAATCAGAGGGAATCACCAATTTGTCATTGTCTCGAATTTTAATGCTGAGAGGTGAGACCGATACGATTTCCGCGGGCATCACATCGACAGGAGACTCTGCATTCACGGCTCCGAGAGCCAATTCCTTTATGGCATCACTTAATCTCATGATGCCGACGCTCCACTTGGCATATGGTTTTTAGGGACAACATCAATCGTCATCGTGTGTTTGGAGCCCTTGAATTCATGCTTGTCTGTATCGACCCAATACTTTTGTTTAATGCCGACCTCCGGGATCGAGATGTACACCGGCATGCCGCTTTGAAGATCCGGAATCCCAAGCGCCTGAATGCTTTTCAGCTCCTTTTTAACACCCTTTTTCTGTGACTGTCTAACTTTGGCCCGCTCTTGAAGCTGCGCCTGGTTGATGTTATCCGATACCGTTTCAACATACTGCAAAACACCATATTTTTTTATGCCGGTGCTGTCGCTTGCAGCGGCCGTATAAGTTTTGTTGTCTTTCTGTCGGCGTATTTTAACGCGTGTCGCCGTATCATTTATGGATGTACTGTACTGATAGTCCATAATGTTGACGCCAGTTTCTAATACCCAAATTTCCGATGGGTCCGGCCATGCCCGCAAACCAAGTTTTCCTTTGGATGAGTAGAGCTGAAAGTTTTTCCCCGTTTGCTTTTTGGTCTCTTTTAGAGCCTTCAAAATGATGTCATAAAGCGATGTGTCGTCTTTAATGACTAGAGATTTAATTGTATACCCTGTATTGGCGATCGATGTCTTTGGGATTTGAAAATCATTGGCGATCCGGTGGACAATTTGATCTGCGCGCTTGTTTGAAAAAACATAGACATCTTTATTTTTCACAAGATACTGCAGCATATCATAAGCAGTGAACACTAACGTATGTTCATCAGGTATCCCGGAAAACACAATGCCACGGAACAGCTCTTTGCCTTTCCACTTGAATAAAACCGTGTCGCCTTCCTGTACACTGTAATATTTTTGATCGCCTTGTTTGACCACGATCGTCGCTTGAATAGAACGAGGAGCCTGGTACCGCTGCCCCTCAAGGGAAATACTTTCTGTCACCAGCTCCCGCCATTCCGTTTCTTTTACTACGAATAGTTCAATCATATTCGTTCACCCCACCTGTTTTCATTGAGGTATCTTTAGTTTCTGGCCGGGAAAAATCCAATGACCAGGCTGCCTTATGTTTCGTTTACTCCGCTTGATCATTGCCGTTTTATTCGCATTCCAGATTTTCCGCCACTGCAGGCTGTTTCCATAAAATCGGCCAGCAATATGCCAGAGGGTATCCCCCTTTTTTACGGTGTATACTTTCGGCGCTGCCTTTGACGGCCTTTTCTTTTTCGTCTTCTTTTTTTGTTTGATCTTTCGCGGAGACGCTGTTTTATATTCCTTTAAGGTGATATCGAAATCACGATCCCCAATGTCTTTTTGGCCTTCATGGTGAGTAAAGGCATCGATGCTGCAGTTTAAATTGATCTTTGTTCCGGTAACGAGAAAACGAACCGGCTTTTTATTTTTCATCCACCGTTCGATCGTGGCAATTGCATTTTCCGGTGAAGGGAATCCCTTATATTCAGCCAAAGGTGAATACTTCTTTGGAAAATAAGAGGAGAACGAAATGGTTTTGGCATTCGGATCGTTAATGAATGTGAGCTCGCCAAATTTGGCCACTTGAACGGTTTCATTTGCCGTGTTGTTGGTTACGTCTATTTTTTCAGGAAGCACGGGGAAGCGCAGCTTTTCCTTCCCCTGGGATAGCCAAAATTCATAAACAGATTTAGTCAAAAGCTACACTTCCCTTCGTTCCAATGTTAATGTCTTCTTCTAACTCATCAACTAAGGCCTGTTTGATTTTATCAATTAAGCGTTCCACATCTTGATCATTGTGGAAATGCTGATCGCCATTAAAATGGATGTTGATTTCTTTGGTTCCAGACGGGACGACCGTGGCAGCACCAGTTTGGCCAGATGTGGCAATATCCACTTGATCAGATGACATGCCAGATTGTTGAGACGATGGATCGACCACATCAAGACCAAGAGCCTGTGCTGCCTGGGAAAGCAGATAACGGCCGCGGATGCCGCGCTCTTCTGGAATAATCCATTCCCGTTTTCCACCTTCACCGACACGAGCAATTTGTTCATTTGTGATTAACCCTCCGTTTGCGTAACCCTTATAGCCGCCGCCATTTCGCTTGCTTCTCATTCCCGGCGTATTAAAAACAGAACCGTACCGAGCTTTGATGTAATTGATAGCAGCCACCGCATTATGAATCGGGTTCCAAATATCATTTAACCCTTTCATCTTATAGGCATTAAAGGTTGGATCAATGGTTTGCATTAACCCTTTTGATGGCGTGCCGCGTTTCGCGTTGCTGTCCCACAGGTTAATGGCCTGCGGGTTCCCGCCTGATTCATGCATGGCCATTTGAGATAGAGGTCCAAGCCAATTCATCGACGTGCCTGTGATCATAAGAGCCTTCTGCAGCCAGTCTTTTATGTTGCCGCCGACTGCCCCCATTCCTGCAAAAGCTCCAGCAAGAGATCCGGCTTGTTTTTCAGCGAAGCTCTTCACATCGACTGAGCTTAAACCTTTCACGATACCAACAGACGCAAAACGCCCGAGACTCATCATGACTCGGGAGGGGGAGTGAATATCTAACTCATCGCGGAAAGCTTGTTCCACTTTCTTGGCCAATTCCTTGGCAGCTTCTTTTACTTCATTCTCTTTTGAATTCATGCCGGATACAAAATTACTAATCATGCCAGATCCCCAGCCTCTTGATGACTGTTTCGAATCAAGAAACGGCTTATTGATATGGGTGCTGACATATTGGTTTGTACCTGTAGGCGTAGCATTCTGGCCAGCCGCAAATCCTCTGACCGTATTCACACCCCATGAAGAAGCTGTATTCACTGTGTTTTGAAATGGCGTCTTCACTTTTGACTGTAGGAATCCATCTGTTCCGGTAGCTGTTGCATTCTGCCCTGAAGCATATCCGGTTACAACATTTTTCCCGAAGGATGGGGAGCTGGTGATCAGGTTATTAAAAGGCGTTTGAATGTTTTTCTTCTTCCAGTCTTCTATAGAAACAACGTTTGAATTGAGACCTGCGTCAAAGCCTTCTGTAAATTGCTGACCAAAAGACGATGCTTGATCCGTCATGTTTCCTGCATTCATTGATGGCAATACTGAAGCAGAATAGGAAGCAACACTCGAAATAGGTGCGACAGTTCCGGCATCTGTAGAAACAGAGTCGATATCATCAACAACCCGCATACCGAGTTGAGTTGCCGCTTGTGAGAGCAGCATCTTTCCGCGGCCCCGGTTGTTTTGAGTCGGGATGACAAATTCATTCCCGGCTTCTCCAATCCATGAAATAGTTGGTTTTGTGATGTAGCCACCTGTAGCCTTTTTATCAGGTATTTCTTTTGGCTTCCAGCCTGTCTTTTCTTCACCAATTTTTTCAAAGGTTGTTTTGTTTTTACCCTGCCACAGATCGTCCCAGCCTTGTTTTATACCGCCTCCAAAATCCTTTGCCTTATCCCAGACTTTTCCGACCCAGCCAAACGCTTTTTCAAACGCTTTTGATATGTCATTTGCGACCCCGACTATTGGTTTTTTAACATGTTCATCAAACCAAGCAGAAATATCGGTCCAGTATTTGATCACTTTATTTTTTGCCATCCAAAAATGACCGTAAATTTGGATAGCTGCTATAATAAGATTTTTAATGATCGGATCCCAGACGTTCTCAGTGAACCATTTCGAAACAGTGTCCCATGTTTCTTTGATCCAATTCCATGCTTGGACAAGCCAGTTCCAGATATCTGTTGCGGTCTGAATCGCAGGCTCCAAAATCGGATCCCAAACATTTTCAACGAACCAAGTTGAAACGGTTTCCCACGTTTCAGAAATCCAATTCCACGCCTGAACGAACCAATTCCACACATCTAATGCAAATTGAACAACGTGGGATAATACTGGATCCCAAACATTTTCGACAAACCAAGTTGAGACGGTTTCCCACGTTTCAGAAATCCAGTTCCATGCCTGAACGAGCCAGTTCCACACGTCTATTGCGAATTGAACAACATGGGATAATATTGGGTCCCAAACATATTCCATGAACCATGATGAAGCAATTCCCCATACCAACTGGATAGAATACCAGGCTACCGCAAAGAAGCCTACAACATTGTTTATAATTCTTACTCCAATATTGTATATAGGCGTCCAAACGTTATCTTGAAACCACGTCTTTACAGTTTTCCAAGTGTCTTGGATCCATGACCACGCTTGTTCTAACCAGCCCCAGACTTGAATAGCAAAATCGACGACAGGTTTCAGAAAAGGATTCCAAACATTTTCTTCGAACCACGTTGTGACGGTTGACCACGTATTCTTAATCCAGGTGAGCGCATCATCAAACGTTTTAGAGACAGGGTCGGATACATTTTCCTCAAACCAATCAGACACCTTTTCCCAGGTCTTTTGAATGTTGGCCCAAGCTTCTGACGATTTTTTCACAATGGTATCCCATGTTTTCATGATGCCGCCATCATCAATCCACTTTCCAATGGATTGTCCAAAGTCTGAACCGCCAATGCCGCCGGCGACACCACCAATAACACCACCGACTGCGGTTCCGACTCCTGGTGCAATTAAGGTTCCAACGGCAGCCCCTGCACTTGCTCCTGCAGCTGATCCTGCCAAGCCACCACCAAAACCGCCTAATTTTTCACCAGCATTGTCTTTATTCATGCCAATGAGTTCGGTCGCAGCAAGCGCGGTTCCTAAGATCGGAACGCGTTTACCGACTGATTTGGCCCCTTTTCCTGCTCTGCTCCAGAACCCGCCACCTCTCGTTTGATTTGGATTTGACGGAGAAACCCTTTCACCTTGACCAAACCAAGGGTTGCGATATTCCGGTCCTCGACGGCCTCCGCCAGCTCTTTTATTCTTACCACCTGGGGTGAGAGGGCCTCCTGTTCTTCCACCGGAACCCGGTCTGTTTTTTAGCCACTTGTAGCCTGCGAAAACACCAGAAATAAGCTTTCCAACTGGCTTGAGAAGACGTCCCACCTTACCGATAAAGGCTAAAGCGAACGCATCAGCAAGAAGGGCACCACCAACAGAACCTTGACCGGTGACCGCATCCCAATTTAATTTTGCGAGCTTCTTCGCAATCCGCATCGACAGCTCAACCGGATCCAAGGCATCCACAAAGCTGACAACAAATGTCCGGCCGGCTTTTGTTCCGGCATTGACGAATCCATTTTCGGATGATTTATCATCAATTCCAAGCAAACCATTGATAACCCCATTAATGATGCCGCCGTAAGTGCTGCCGAGATTGCCTGCCATTTTAATTAAGCCGGGTTCTCCCGTCTTTTTCCACCATTCTCCGAAAACATCCTTCGTATTGTCGAGAACAATATGCCAGCGGGTTTCAAAATCCATATCCCTGTATTTCTGCAGCTGATCAAACCGTTTTTTCAGCTTAGGATCCTCTTTAAATTTAAGCTCCAGCTCTTTCTTTTGTTTTTTCGTGAGCTCTCCAGGAAAAAGGATTTTAAACTGTTCACCGATGAAGCCAAATACATTTTTCGTCGGATTCAAGAAGCTTTCCGCAAAGGCCTTTCCTGCCTTCTGAGCTTTATTTGTAAGGTCCGTCAGGACAAACGAGTATTCACCGCGCCATTCTCTAAACGCTTCAAGAGCCGGCTGAAACGCCTCCGCCAGCCCTTTTCCCCATGGCATGAGAATGGAGTTATTGATAAATGACTTAACCCCTAAAAATAAGTTTGCGAGGTTGTCAGACATCTTGACCATCATGTCATTGTATTTGCTGAATTCTTTTGTGACCAGCGGCCAAGTTTTAGAAATGTCCTGCCCACTCTCCGCTAATTTCTCAAGTTTGCCGCGGGCCTCACCTGAGATCGCCCCCATTTCTTGCAGGGCTGCCGTCGCATCCCCGATCGGACGGCCAGACTTGATCCCATCATAGAGGCGTCCCATCCAAAGAGCGACTTCCGAGAATGGCCGCTGCACACCTGCAGCCACGTCCCCGACAAGCTTCATCCCTTCAGCAGTAGAAAGGGCATTCCCTGTAAAGACCTGCAGCACCCGGCTTGATTCAAATATTTCATCCCGGGTAAATGGAGTTTGACCAGCGAATGTTGTTAATTCGTCCAGCCTTTGATTGGCTTTAGCTTGGCTCCCAAGTAGGGTTTCAAATGCAGTCGTCATATTCTGACGATCGGCGACCATCTTCAATGGAACAACAACCCCTCCGGTTGCCCCAGCTCCTACACCGAGAATTCCGAGTGTTGAAGTTGCCGCGGAAGCGATCGCCTTCAAAGGCTTAGTTGCAAGGTCTAACACTTTGACAGTGGCGGTCCATGTCCGGTTCAAGTGTTGGTTCGCAAAAGACGTAACCCGACGGGCAGGTGCTGTAAACCGATCAATTGCTTGAATACTTGATTTGTAGTATTCCGGAATTTCACGCCTGGCACTTGAGACAATTCGATTTACGGTTTTCGTCACCATATCTACCGCCCGAACTGTCACATGATAACCTTTTCCCAGCTGATCTTTGGCATACCTGGAAATACGGCGAATGACGGCTGTCGCTCGATCATTTGCCTCAATGAGGATTCTGCGAGGACCAGATAAGTGACGATCCAAATAACGTCTCAGGCGCTGGATCTGCGGTGTTGCCCGGTCTACCGCTTTCATCATGATTTCATGGGTACGCGGCATCCGCCGCGCGATAAACCGATTCATTTTTTGCATGGATCGGGTGGCCAAATCTTTCACAGACATAACAAGCTGGTGAGACTTTCCAATATCCCGAAGGATGAACATATGAATTCTTTTCAATGTTTGGCTGGCCCTATCTCTTACCCGAATGACAAAAGGACGCTGTTCAGTCCTTTGTCTGAGTCTATCAATACGAACCATCTCACCCCGAATCGCACGTAGACGGGAGGTCATGCGATCCTGCAAATCAAAGCGTGCAGTTAATTTGGCCATAATCTATTTACCTCCCTTCTTTGCCTCTTTCTCTAAAACTTCAAGCTTGTGACCGATAAGCCCAAATAAAAATGCCTTAAAATGTCGAGGCGCTTCATAGACTTCTAATAGTTGGGATGGAGAATAATGAAGCTCATGCATGCAGTAATACAAATACACGGCCTCCTTATTCCCATCCTTGATTAGTTTTTTACAGCGGCTTCTAAATCTTCTGGATCGTCTTCAAAGCCGTTGATTTCGATTGCTTTGTTGAGCCAGTTCGCGTATTCACCGCCGACAGACAGCACGCGCTTGGCGACTTCTACTGGATCAGGCGTTTTATATGCCTCTCGCAACTCTTTTGAACGGAAATCCGGGTAAACAGTAGACTCAACCGCAATTCGGGCATAGAAACGTTGAGTGTCGAGGTCTTTCACGCGACCCCGGCCTTTCACATTTTTATAAGTTGTGTTCTCTTTTTCTAACTCATCGATGCGCTCTGTCGTGATGGCTTTGAACACAAAAGGAATGACGTTCCCCTCTTTATCTTTAAAACGCTTTGAGATAGGCACCTTTACTTCTTCAGCTTCCTCTGTTTGTCCTGGCATAAAGAAGGAAAGATCATACACTTTTTCGTTTTGTTTTTCGCTCATGTTTATTAGCTCCTTTTCATTTTGTCTTTAGGCAATAAAAAAACACTCTCGGTGTATGAGAGTGTTATGGTAAAATATTCTTTGTGCAAAGTTTTCGGCTCACTCAAGGGAAGTTGGCTCATCCCCTATGGAAGGGGGTGATGCTTATGACAACATACGAAACAATCTCATTAATGATTGCTTTTGGCATGTTAATTGCCGTGTTGTCTAAAAAAGAAAAATAGACTTCCCTTGAGCCCGCAAAGTTCGTAGGGAAAGTCTATTTACAAAAAGACACTTTGAGCCAGCCCCTTGAGGGGCCACTTTGTACACCTGACTCGACTGTTGCCCGCAGTCGGGTCTTTTTTAGTATATGCATTTTCTAAAGAAGTAATACCTCAATCATGTTGTAGTCATTTCATAGTCTTATACTATAATATAGCATATTTTATACCTAAAAGCGTATTTTTGAAAAGAAAATTGCCCCAAAAGTTCTCTTTAAGCAAACAAATTAGAAATTTTCATTCAGCTTCTCAGGCAAATCAAAGTCCTCAAAAGTGAACGGCACTTCCTCCTCAAGCGCCTCTGAGTCTACATCGAGCCCCGCGATTTTGGCGGAGTCAAAGTTCACATCAAACAGTGTGACTCGTTCTGTTCCGCGGCCGGAAGACTGGTCATCGAGAACGGCTTGCAATGTGAAATACGGATCTTCTCCCTTTTTCACATAGTTCAGCATGAGCTGCACAAACCTTGAAGTAACTTTGTAGAACGTGGCTGTTCCTGTTCCATTTGCTCCCGTTGTCTTATGCCCTGTCATACGGCGGCCCATGACATTGACCTCTGCTTTATTTTTCTCCACGTTTGCTTCAAATGTTTTAATAAAGGCCAGTTCTTCCCCATCCAAAAACAGACGGCCCTCTTTTCCTGAAATCGTGTTTTGAGCTTTAAAAGCCATCTTACTTCACCTCCACATTGAAGTAGAATTTTTCAGCTGCGTCAACCGGCTGAACGGCCAAGTCAATTAAGAATCCGTCACGGTCCTCATTCAGCTTGATGGTCAGATCATTTTCTGAATCAAAGCCTATAATTCCGTCTCCGTCTTCAAGTGTCGTCAGGTATTGAATGATGAGCGTTTTGACATACTGGAGACCGTCATCAGAAGCCGGGATGTCACTGCCGGTTCCTTTCCTAGATTTAATGAGCGCTTTAAGTTCCCGCGTAAGATCGTTGTTGATCGCATCCAGAACCCGGATGATTTTGTTTTTTGAGAACTTCTTATTTTTCTCGGCAGTAAAGGTCGTGAGAGAATTAATATCCTTTTCAACGCTGACAGATTTATCGCGGGCGTCAAACGTGAATAAAAACTCTCCGTTGTTCAGCTTCTCAATGACTGTGTCATCGTCAAGGCGGTTCAGGACATCCACCGCGCCTTCGTATTCAACAAAGGTCAAAGATTGATTGAAAGAAGCTCCCGCGCTGGCCCCGGCAACCCATGCTGTAGCCTGATGCGGCGCAATCTCTGTACCGTCTTCCAGCAGCACACCTTCTGTCACATTGATAATGCCTTCATAATCGCCTTTATAACCGGAAAGAACACCTTGAACCTTGCGCCCTTGCTTATCCCGTAAACGCTGAATAAAGGATACGAATGTGGCTTTCAGCTGCTCACTGTTTTTCACCGGTAATGCGATGGTATCGAAGTATTCTGTTTCGGCTGCCTCCAAGAAGTCCATATAGTCTTCATTCGATACACTTTTGTCTGTGCCGCCAGACAACCGGGCTCCGGCAGAAGGGTTTAATTTTCCTTCTTCCTTGTCACCTTCAGCCCCTGAAAGCGGAATTGTAATGGTCAGTTCTCCCTTTCCAGTGAAGGTGACATATTGGTTTGACTCGAGTTCCTCCGCCTTAGAAACCGTTTGTTTATCGACTTCAGACTGATTAAAGAAGGTGGTGACATCATATTTAGAAGAATCCAGGACATTTTCGCTGACTTGAATAATAATGTCATTGCCCTTTGAGCCGCCATAATTGGCCGTAGCTTTTACACCTTCACCAATATCACCCGTAGCCCGGTTTCCTTCATTCAGGCGATATAAGAGAACAGTCTGCGCTTTTTTCTTGGCTTCTCTGAAAAGGAGGAGGGTTGGATCATCAATTGGCAGACCAACTTTCTTATTCAAGTCCTCAATGCTTGAAATTGAAATGAACTTTTTCGCTTCTCCCCAACTTGTTTTAACAGGAATAGCCGCAATCCCACGCTCACCAAGAGAAACGCGTTCCTGGGCTGTCGTTTTGAAATTAAAATAAATGCCGGCACGTTCCTTTTCCTTGCCGGGCGTAAATGTTCCGCCATTCATTTAGTTAGCCTCCTTCCGAAGAAATTCGCGAATGCGTTTCTTCGTCTCTGTTTTTGTCACTTGCTTCTGATCTAAACCAAAAAGAGCACCGTCCAGAACTTCAGGTTTAACCCCGAATAGCTCTTTACTGTGCTCCCGTAAGTCTTGAATATGAAAAAGAGATTCAGGGCGGCGCGTGGCAGTCAGTCCCTCAACCTCTTCATTTTTTGCTTTCTTTGTATCCACTTATTTCACCCCGCTTGTAAAATCGAAATCTTGCAGAGACGGCTTTTCATCTCTTTTGTACCAATATCGGCTGTTCCATTGAACAACCAATACAGCAACTCCTTTATCAGATATTCGTGATTCTATCCGATTGATTCGCAAGGATTCTCCCGTCTCCGTTCCTTCAGTATCAACAAGAGGAATCGTGCTGCGCCTTTCCCGTACAGCCTCAGCGATCTTCTCAGCTTCATCGTGGGCCTGTTGTGAATCCTTATGAAACAGCTTCACATTGAGGCTGTACGTTTTCATATACGTTGACACTGTGTCATTCCCATCCGCTACGGAAGGCGGCGGGAAATAGAGAGACGGGGTTTTAATTTGAATAGGAATCTCCCGGTCATATATTTGGACGGGAAATACTCGATAAAAGAAGTTCATAATGGACCCAACTTCATCGTTCAAGCCATCACCACCTTTAGAATTCATCCAGCCACTCCTGAAGCTTGCGGTCTAAACTTTTTTCAAACATTCGCTCAAAGATCGCCAGGGCATTGTCCCAGAACCCGGATCCGTCGATCCATTGAAACTTCAGCAGCATTCCGGTTTCCGCAGCGGGATCATATTCAAAGCGGTCACCTTTCCATCGCCCAGGAACCCACCGGCGGTCGAGATTCTTTGATGGATCAATTGTAAAGTGCCCGTCGTTTACAAAAGAAGCATATTCCAAGTTGGTCCCTACATCCAATGTCAGATTGCCGGCTGTCGTAGAGAAAATATTGTCTGCGTCACCCTTCTCAAAGGAGTTTAACAGGCGCCGCGTTTCGACGGTTTCAGTTTTCATAATTTCATCTTGCACAATATCCAAAAACTCATAACCCATCGCCTCAAGCCAAAGCTCATATTGACTTTGAAGCCCTCCGTCAATTGCTTCATCAAGTGCTTGTATAAATTCATCTAAGCCGTCAATTCTCATAGATTGCCACTCCTGACTGCTGTCACTTCAATGTGATGATTTTTAATTTTTCTTGGCATCTGCAGCTTATAAGAAGTTCCTTCCCAAATCACTTTGTCATTCAGTCGAATATCCGCTGAGGCTGGAAAATGAACCAGAAAGGAGTGAACGATCAATGTATTCGGCTCCTGCTGCACAACGGATTGATTTTTCTCCGTAAAGTAACAAGCTTGATCTAAAATATCCGGTTCATCGGGATACGAGAATTCTGGCTGGCCATCCTGAACCGGAACACCATATCGGGATTCCGCCGGCTGTTCCTCTTTTAAATGGTAGATGTCACAGCGGTGTGTTAAGAGCCGGCTGTAACTCATAGTGCCCTCACCCTAAGGAGAGCAGATCCTTTACCATCAGGTGGGACATTTGGATCCTCAACAAAATCTTTTAATAGATTTGTGACATCTGGCTTTTGAATGGTCTGACCATCTCCAAGCGTATAGGAATAGTCGCCGATTTTTTCAGATTTATAGCCCTTGACGATAGATTCATCAGAATTAATCAAAGCGAAATATTGCGCCAGCTTTAATAAGGCCAGCTTGACCTTTTCTGGCAGCGGCTGATATTTCTCACCAGAGAAATCATGGCCGACGATGCTTTGAATTTCGGTTTCTGCCTCCAAAATATCGTGCTGAAGCAGGTCCTCAGGCCGAGACTTTACCGCTTCGAAAACAGAATAAGCAATCACTTCCTCAGGAGTGATCAGCATGCCGCGTCACTCCCCTTGTTTCTGCAGGATGAAAGCAATCCTTTCATCTGCGTTTTTGAACGCAGCAGGATCGCCGCCAAGATCAGAGATAATGTCCTCTTGTCCCGCCTTCGTCATGCCTCGCAATTCTGATTCTGTGTATGTTTTTGAAGCAGAGGACGTCGCTGATGTTTTAGCGGCCGTTTCCTCTTCCTTCGATTCGCCGCTGTCTTCTGCGCCATCATCCTTGGACTTGCCATCAGTCTCGGGGTCTTCTTTCTCTTCTTTTTCTTTGATCAATTTGCAATCAAACTGTTCATTGTCTTTAAGATAGAGATACACCGATTTCTTGACGTCTCGCTCTGCACCCAGGGTAAAAACATAGTCCATGACATCGTAAGTTTTCCCTTTGATCAGCTGCGCTTTATAGGTATCTGCCATACGTCTTCACCTACTCTTTGACCTTGATGATTTTGGCTACCGCGTCCTCTTCCTCAAACACACTATCCAGTTTTGCAGTCAAAACAATAATGAATTTTCGGCGGCGGATATCTTTATCGACTTCAATTCGGATATTACGGGAGAAGCCGAGCACGATGTTTTTCGGATGAGTCAAAATGACGTCTGATACATCGATCGCTTTTTCTCCTTCGCCGGTGGAATATGGCTGCATGTTTGCAATTCCCTTGATCGGCACACCAAAAGCAGAAGAAAGCCCGCCTTGAACAGCAGCATCCCCTAAGTTGGTTTGACGATCGGCCACCTTATCCTTCCATTCAACTTCGATACCTGGTGAAGTATAGAAACGGAATTGCTGCGGCACGCGCAAATATTTAGGCGGTACAGCCTTATAACCCCGTTTGAAAATTTGCCGTGACAACTCTCCCCCCGCAGCATCCACAATGTGAGATTGGGCTTGCTTACGGATTCCATCAATTTGTGCAAGGAATGAATCATCTGATTTTGAATCACCGTTAATGATCAATTCCTCGATATCCACTGCTACGCGCTCAGCCAGCATCTGCATGATGGTGTTTTGCAGGCCATCTTTTTCGATGTTGTTTTCGAGAGTGTCATACGTGATGTGGACTTCTGCGATGACTTCTTTTGCGTTCAGACCGATCGTACTTGTAGTTGGAACAGCTCTTTCATCAGAAGAAAGTGACTTTCCTTCCTCTGCTGCCCTCAAAATACGCTGGCCAAAACCGATCTTCTCAAATTTCTGTGCATCGTGGTCCATCGGAATGACGCGGGCATCATTTAAAATTGTTGGCGTGTCTTGCACCATACGGATAAACGTTGACGCTTGAGTTGGATTCATCAGCCCGCCGCTTTTCAGTGAAGCGAGCGTCATTTCTGCCTTGTTGATAATCTCCTGGTTTCTCATCGTTTTCCTCCTTTAAAGTAAGCCGTCCCAAACGGACTTTTTGACTTCTTCTTGGTCTAATACTTGGTCATCCCCGACTTGTTTTGAAAGACTGCGGCTCTTTTCAACAGCTTCCAACCGCTCTTGAATAGGTGAGAGCTTTTGTTCAAGCAGCTCATCCATTTGTTTGATGACGGACTGTTCTTGTTCTTCACCCTCTCCGTCGTCCTCTGCAGATTCCGCTTCCTTTTCAATTTCATCAAGTCGCTTAGTGATCGGGTTTAATTTGTCATCAAGCAATTTCTCAATATCTTCTTTTTTCAACTCGTCTTCCTCCTCTTCGACTTCTGCCTGACTCAGCAAATTGCCAAGTGCAGTATGAGCGCTTTTAATTTCCTGTAGGTTAGCAGCCGAGATTTTACGGCCAGCCTTTTGGAGTTCTTCCGGTTTTGGCCCGATCGCCTTCTGAATATCATCAGCAATCAATATCTCCTGGGCGATATTCACAAAGTCTTGCAGGGCTTCTCTGATTTTTTCAGGATCGTTTTCCATCTCCTCATTAGGAGAACCCCAATTAATTAGAACTGAGTTCAACGCATCTTGAGCAGCCCAAAATTCGCGGCCGCTCCGTCCGTAGTTAAATCGATCCTGAACTTCTCCCTTTGTAAAGAAGTTTTTCAGCAAATTAAAAAGCCCTTTCTCTTCATTGGCAGAATGAGAAAAAGGCTTCTCTTTTTGTTTTTCGATTGTTTCGGCGGTCCCAGCCATTGAATATCCGGTGATGTCGCCTTTTTTGATCTGTTCCCAAACCTCATCCGAAGCTTTTGTGACAAGCACCCAGGATCCTTTTTTTATGGTTTCACCATTGACCTCAAAGTCCGCCGGCGCGACATAGGATTCCACCACTTCACCGACACCGCCTTGAAAATCATGCTGATTATCAATCTCCCTGGCATCCTTCAGGAATCCATGGGCTGCTTTCTCGATTTCGACAGCGGTCATGAAGTCACCGTGTGCGTCGGGCGTATCTGGTTCATATACGATGCCGTATACAAGCTTTTTTTCATCCTCCGCTTTTGTCAGGACTTTGATTTCTTTCTGAAAATCAGGCTGTTTTTCTGACTTCATAAAAAAGAACTGCTTTTGATTAGCAGCCTTGTCTACGTAGGAAACATGTGTGATTTTAGCGTTTACCAATTCTCGTGGCAATGTTGTTCACCTCCTTTCAAAATAAAAAGACCTTCATGTTTGAAGATCTTTTAATTAACATGTATATTTTGGAGTCTCTTAATTAATTTTTTAGTTAACCTATTGTACTTAATAGCATCCGTATAACTTAGTTTTTGGGCTTCAACAGGATTATGTACCGCATAGTTCCTTAAGCTATTTAATTCTCTAAAACCCTCATAATAATTTTGGTCCAAATAACCTTTATTAACAAGTTGTTTCATTATACCAACAGCGTGATATTTTACGTTTTTTGAATCTATATTTAATTTTTTTATGACAGAGTTTAATTCTTGTTCAAGTAACTGAAAGGACATAATGATTGCTAGATAGGGAGCTTCACTGGCTATGTTATAAAAGTTAGCATTTGAACCATCATTATTTATTACTAAAGAACCTTTCAAATCAGCATTTGAACTTTTTGGCGATTGCTTTTCATTTGTTTGAGAAGCATCTGACTCAGATTGATCCGTATCAGGACCCTCCAACTCTAATGCAGCTTTTTGGAGTCCTTGACTAAAATTAGAAGTAGCTTCAAAACCTCTAAATTTAAGACTAAAGTTAGCTACTTTTTCGATTAACTCAGTCACAGGCTTTTTGAATATCAACATTGTTGTCAAAACAACAATCGGCCAGGTAATAGATTTAATAACAGATGACCAAAACTCTAATTGATTCATACTTCCCCTCATTCCCAAAAAGTTATGAGGATATTATACTACTTTATTCCATATTTGCTAAGGCTTCTCTTCGAATCTCTTCCTTTTTTGCAGACAACTCTAAAATTTAATTCTCGGGGCACTATTGTTCACCTCTTTTCTTTAGAAACTATCTTGTTTTTTATTCTTAAAGTGATCTTTTTTCATTTTATCTGTCTTCTTTTTCACTTTTCTTCTTTTAAGTCTTTCTTCATCATTTAAGAACCCCCATATTCTTGGAAATTTCCCTCTTAAAAACTTAGAAATTTTATTTTCCTCTTGAGTTAGTAAGTGATGGTAACTAAATAAACATAAGTAATTAAGCATGAATAAAACAATACACCAATAAAGAAAGTAAACAACTACACGAAGATACTCTTTTAACTGCTTATCACTAAAGAAAGCATCATAAAGAATTAGATATAAAGCTACAGTCCCCAGAATTATCAAGACAATTAAAAGCTGATGAGATACTCTAAGGATTTGAAGTATAACACTTAATAAAGGATTTTTAATCCTCTTAATAAATCTATGCCACATAGTGTCCTTATATAGAGCATGGAAATTCTCCCAATATTCATTATGAATCTCCAACCTTAATATCAAAAACTGTTCCCAAAAATCACTCCAATCTTTTGCTTTTCCAGTTTTCTTGTATTTGTAATAATACTTCTCGACTCTGAAAATACGTTCAATAATAGCTCTATTAGCTAATTTAACAAGAGAGAATTCTCCGTTTGTTATTTTCGTGAAAAAATTATTTAATCTTTCTTCCCTCTCTTTATAGTCTAAGGTTTTAAAAACCTTTTCCAATTCTGTATGCAAAGGCTCACATACTTCATTTAAACTTACATTTAATTGCTCCTGAACTTGTTCAGATTTTTTATTCAACCTTCCAAAATAACTTATCAATAATGCTGAAGCTATTGCTCCAATAAGCGGAGCAAAATCTTTGAAAAATTGGGCAAGCATAAAAAAAACTCCTTTTATATTCCATATCTCTACTGGATATTATAAAAGAAGTTTAAAAAGTTTTATACTCTACTGAAGTATTTGATCGAATAGCCTCTTTTTCCTCAGCTGACAACCCTAAAATTTTGTGATCAACCACAGGTGTTAGAACGCAATGACAATGAACCCGCTCTGCAGCTGAGAGTTTTGAATCCCTCGGATGCATGCAAGTCTCACCGCTGCCCGGGATCGTGAATTCTTCGTCTACACCAACAACAGTTCCATCGAGTGCCATATGATTTTCACGAGGATTGTTTTTCTTTCCTCCGCTGTGCCTCCACTTTTTCCCGATGACAGCCGGCGATTGAGAATAAGCCTCCTGCTGCGCTGCAGAGGAAGCGGCAAGCACTTCCGTTATGGCTGTTGTCCGCGCTCGAGGTCTATCAAACTGCGGCAAGTCCCGGAGAGTCAATTCAATGTCCTGAATAGAAGAACCGTTCTCAATGGCTTCTGTCAGCACATTTTCTACCGCCTCATGGGTATTTAATTTCATAATCTCGGCCAGCTCTTCAGACCAGCCTTTGATCCAATTAGTTGAACGACTCGAAAGAATTTTAAACGGGACTTCCGGATCCAATGAATCCATGATGACAGAAGCCAGCTCCTCAATGGTCTGCTGAAGGAAACCTTCTGTCAGCTCTTGAAATTGCTCCTCGAAGTCGTCCCCTGCAAATAGATTCTGCGTAAAATACACCAGAATGGCTTCTAACGTCTCTTTTGAGTCTTTGCTTACAAAATCATTCAGACCACTTAAAAACTTCTTACGCTGGCGCCTGAGCAATCTGGCGACCTTTTTTTCATATTCCTGAACATAACCGGGTATTTTAGAAAGGCCGGGGAAATCAGGTATAACCTCCACGAGTGATTTTTCATCATCTTCCTCGGCCTTTCGAATAAAGACGTTCAGAATGTTTAAAAGCTGATCGGTCTTATTCATTTTGCTTCAGCTCCTCGAGGACATCCCTCATATCTTTCAGCAACATGATCAAATCCTCTGAACGATTGTCTTTTGATTTTTGAAAAAGAGCCTGCAGCGGATCAGAAGAATTGTTTTGAGCTTTACCAAGCGGCCGGCTGTATTCATCCTCCGGCCATTCTTCAAGTGTTTTCCCAAGCACGCGGCCAGCCAGATCCCGTAGATCGTTGGGAGATACAGCGCCGGCATTAATAAAAGGCCCTAACACTTTGGCAATCTCCATCGGATCACGGAAGTCTGGACCTTTTAAAGTAAGCTGAGCATGATAAATATTCAAATCAGACAGAAACAAATTATTCAGTTTGCCGGTTATGATCTTCCTTTCTGGCTGAAAGACTTGTTCTTCTGTGATTTTTCGAGCGGTATCCGCCGTCGCCTTGTTATACTCGTGTGCTTCCCCTGTATAAAGCGGTGGCAAGCGGAAGGCAGAACGCAGCTTGCTTCTGCTTTTCTCGTCATATTCAAGGAATAGGGCATCTTGCTGCAGAATTTCGCCCAGGGACTTAATATCAACTTTGACGGAGGACACATCCTCTTCGCCGGTAATGCCCTTTTCAGTT
Source organism: Bacillus sp. FSL R7-0646 (assembly GCF_037969865.1). Lineage (NCBI taxonomy): Bacteria > Bacillati > Bacillota > Bacilli > Caryophanales > Bacillaceae > Bacillus > Bacillus sp. FSL R7-0646. Next base: position 1,446,252 of record NZ_CP150217.1, on the reverse strand, counting down.
GGTATTCCCTCTACTTCAAGCAGGAGGAATTTATGAGCGTTTTCTGTGCCTTCAAGGTCATTCATGTACTCCTGAAGCTGTTGATAAGAGGATTCAGAAAGCATCCCGTTTTCGACTGTGATGGCTGCCGGGATATGGCGCCCTTGCTTAAAATACATGTAATTCAGTTCTTCCGCTTTTCTGGCCCCGTATAGATTTACAATATGTCCAATCCAACGGGGAACGCCATAAGCACCGCTGCCGAGCTTGAAGTGAATGACTTCGTTAGCTTGAAGCTCCTCTGGAGTGTTGGCTTCATATTTGCCAGTCCGCAAATTCATAATTCGCGGATCCCCGTATTCCTTGAAGAAGACCTGTTTTCCATCTACCATCTGAACGTACTTCCGGAATCTTTTCTTCCGCTTCATCGTTTTGATTTCATTGTGCTCCCGAAATGTGAATTCTACTTCGATCGGCTCCGTATAGTGACACACCCTCATGCTTTTAACGTCCAGGTATTCAACTCCCGCTGGTTTCCCGGCCCCGTTGCGGAGGACTTCTAGAAATCCGTTTCCGGTTTTCTCCCGGTCTTCTATAGCATACCCGACAATAATTTCGGCCGATTCGTCAAAATGAAGGTAGCGGATAAATTCCTCAAGCCGTGTCCAGTCATTTTCCGCAGCCTGCTTTTTTTCAGACTGTACATCATCCCCATTGATATCAAAGGTGTATTCCACATCAAAGCCAAAGCCGAGAATATTTGTCTTATAGGCATGAATGCATTGCTGCAGAATCGTCGAATATTCTGCGATACTTTTCAGTTCCTTCAAATTGTAAGGCGGCGCAATGATGTCATTTTCTTGATAGGTGAACTGATCTTCATAAATCTGTTTAGTCGTTTCGCTCGACGCATTCGCTTTGAACACGGTGGCTTTCACAGATTGTTGAGCCATGCTTTACCTCCTCTCTCTATTTGGCCGCGGCCGGATTTTTGGTTTCTCCTTCAGATCGGTGACCTCGTAATCATCTAGGGCGTACCAGATGGCTGAAAGAGTGTGAGGATCAATCTTGAATTCATCTTCAATGATGTTACCCAGCTTGTCCTTTTTATAGGTCAGCGGCTTAAGTTCAAAAATAGTGTTTTTACACTGATCGGAACAAATGATTTTTTTGAACCGCTTGATCTTTTTCGTATACTGCAGGCGCGAACCTTGGAACTTATGTGCTCCCGCCATATTGAAACCCTGCTGCCGGAAATACTGAATCGTTTTAGGTTCTGCTGAATCAGCTTTGATAAGCTCCTGGGTTTTCTTGAATTCTTGGAGTTCCTCTGCAGTTCGGTCATCCGTCATTCCTCGCTTGTAATACTCCCAGTAGACATAGAGATATTTTTTCTTATGGTCCACCGCAAGCCGGACTACAGCGTTATAGGATTCTTCAAAACCAAAGTCCATGCCTACCCGCTTGATGGGACGGTCAATGTTCGAGATGGCCTGCATAACTTCATCGTGTGGCCACTCCTCAAACTGAGGAAAAACCCGAACCCCATTCACGCCAAAATGACCTTTCCGGGCGATGCGGTATAGGTCTGGATCGTGAGTTTTCAAGTCTTCCAGCTGCTCGATATAGCTTTTAGGCAGAAATAAATTATCATCGGCTGTCGAGTGATGATAATAGGTGTTATTTTTTATGATTGTTTTCTTTTTGTACAGCTCTTCGTCATCCAAGACAAAGAACTGATTTACGTCATCTTTGAAAAAGTGTTTATACGACCAGTTCCCTTTGCTTACAGGGTTTGTTGATAGGATCATATGAAGCTTTAAATTCGGGTGCCGCAAACGCCCCAACAGCTCTTTAAATCCGTCATATTTAACTTCTGAACACTCTTCAACCCATACAATTGATACGTTATTGATCGATTTCAGCTTTGCTGGCTTATCCATCCCTTTAAAAATGATCTTGCTGCCATTTGGGAATCGTATTTGCATCGGTGAGCTGACGCACCGGATTTTGTTTTCAAGCCCTAAGTCTGTGATGATCTCTTCAATCAGGGAAAAAGTCGAATCCCTGTGCGTATCATAAACTTCCCGGACGACTAAGGCTGTCCGCTTTTCCTGCAGTAGCTTCAAAATCAATTTCAGGGCTACATGATAGCTTTTGGATGATCCGTAACCACCGACGAGAAAATAAAATTTCTGCGACCAATCAAAAAGAAAGTCCCTGAAACGGGGGTTCACTTCTTTTTCCATCATCGCTCACCTTTATCCTTGATGATAATTTCAAATGTTGAGTCATTTTCATTGTCGTTCAGTCGCTCGACTTCGGCTTTCGTTTTCTCGATGTTCAAACGCATTTGATCAAGTTTAAGCCGCCGCTCATCTTCTTCATGCGCTAGCTGATCAAATTGCTTTATCAAGCTCCGTAGCTCACCCATAGCCCGCGATTGAGCATTCAGGAAGGTTGCGTGACGGTCCCAAGCGAATTGTACTTCGTACTGCTTTTCTTCGGCGTACTTGATGTCGTCGCCGACGATCAGACCTTTCACTTTTGACAGCTCCTTGGCTGTGTCATCCTTATCCTTTACAAACATGATCCGTTGCGCCCGGATAATGGCCGCGTATTGGATCTGGATTTGATCCCATATCATATCGGCAGGGCTGCGTTCCTGAATCTCTTCCATGATCTCAAGCGTTTCCTCCGGAAGAAACTTGGAGAAAAAGCCATGAGTCACAGCATTCTGATTTCCCTTTGGTGCTGCGCCACCTTTGTTCCCCAAAGCATTCATATTGCCGGGTGGCGCACCTACCTTTTTTGTGTGCACACTTTTTTCAGAGGGTGCACCCTTTTTTCTTTCCCAACCGTGCCGCCTTTTCCATGACTTAATGGTGTTCACTGACACCCCGTACTTTTCGGCGAGGTCCTTGTATTTCATTCCTTTGACGTAATCTTTCTGTGCTTGAATGTGCTTTTCGGCCATCTACATTCACCCGCCGCCCCCTTCTCGGTTGTGTTTGTTTTGTAATTATCCAAGAGCTAAACTTGCTGGGTTGATTCTCAATTCCTTGAACAACTCTTTTTGGAGTTGTTCTCTCCGTCTAACCTCATCTATAATTAATTTAGGTCTGCAAATAGGCAACACAATTCCTTCCTGTAAAAAAATATTGTGATGCCGGAAATAAATAAGAGGTGATGAAATTGTTGATACGTAAATATGAGAATAAATGTTTATGCGGGCAACCGTACACAATGGAGTATGAAGGTGAATATCCATTCGCTGAAAGATTTAACACCACTTGCCCTAACTGCAATCGAAAAATTTCCCAAAAAGCATCTGTTCTTTCAATAAATTTTGTCTTTGATAAAGACTGGAAAGGTAATAAATGAAGCACTCTTTGGAGTGTTTTTTATTCTCTCTAAACCGCGCCCACACTCAGGGGCCTTCTTTAGCCGCCGATTGTCTATCCTGAGATTCACTGGACACGGTTTACAGAGAACATAAAAAAGCACCCCGCAGGATGCTTTAAATTTACAAAACAAACTCGACAGAGTACAGTTCATCATATTTTCTAACTATACTCTCATTTAGTGTAATAGTTGCATTATTCTTTTTTCCGTTAAGAATCGTTTTTATAAAATCCCCTTCAGTACCATCAATCTCTGATTTAAAAATCATACCGTCCTTAAATTTAAGCACTACTTGTAACTTCATTTCATTCACCTCCCGCCTTGATATCGGAAAAGAGATGGAAAAATAAACACTTTGCAAAATTTGTCGAACGAAAACACATTCCCTCAATATTTTGTATTGTGGTTAACCAGGGGAACCTGCCTCCCCGTCCTGCCTTCCATTTTACACAACGGATTTTTCAGGATTCAACAACTGCACAAAGCGGCAATCTTGGCACAATTGGTTGATTATTTCATCTTTCATTCTCCGTACAGTTTCGCGCGAAATACCTAGATGGAGACCAATGGCTCGATAGCTCATTCCTTCCATCATGCAATCATAAATCACTTTGTGCTGTTCTCCTGCGATTTTCGAGGCTGCCACTTCTATCGCATATACGCGGTCCTCAAAGTATTCAAGGCGTTTAAAAAGCCGTTCTTCTCTCAAATCCATATCCCTCAGCTCTGCCTGACTCTTGCCAGGGCTTCCCTTTGGCATAGCTGCCTCCAAACCGTATTGAGCAACGCCCCAGCTCCGCATAGGGATATCAGAACCGTAAAGCACCCTTTGCAACCTCCGGACCTCTTTTGCCATCCAATGATAGCTACTAATCAACTTTTCGATCTCTTTCTTATTCATGATCAATCCCCCTCATCGTTGTCTGAATGCCCCGCCTTTGGCTCTTTTGTAGATAGGCTTGTTTGTATCCATCAGGTTCCTTAAATCCCGTTCAGTGAATTTCTCCGGCTTTCTTTGTGTGTTCTTTTTTAACTTTTTCATATTTTCAGCCTCCTTTTGATACCCTAGTGATCGCGGGGTGTGACTGAAAAGTTGCGATAATAAAAAACGGACACCAAACAAACAGCGTAAATGCTGTAAGTTCAGTGTCCGCAGGCTTTCCGTCTTGGACTATATTCGATTATAGAGTGATATTTTTAAAATCCATCCTACTCCTCCGGCTGTTTATAATCAGTTAATTCGTACTTTATTTTCGTTGTATCCTCTACTAAGTCTTTTATTATTTCTTTTCTAACTGTCGCTTTTATAACACTTGGTACTCGGAATTGTATGTTTCTATTTTTCAAGTCCGCAAATAATTCTGGTGCTATTTTCCCTTTAATGTCACCAATTGAGGTTGTGGAAACTCTGAACTGATTATAAGCAGTGTTTACACTTGTTAGTTCACCTTCCACTTCAATATCCTCATAAGTAATTTCACTATTCTCTTTAAGAATATTCATTAAAATATCTAATTTTTCATATGAATTTTCTCCAAAAGTAACTACTTTAGATTCACCATTAGATTTTGTATTCCCTTCCAACTTAAACGTGTATTTATTTTCAGATACCTTTGCAAGCATATTTTTTAAACTCTTTATGCTTTCAAATGAATAAGACTCATCAAGAAAAATCTGTTCTTCGATTTCTTTTTTACTTTTTGTTGTAATATCCTGTATAATTTCAAAAAGATGGCTTAACGATTTTTCTGGAACCTCGAATATGTCATCAGACTCCATTTTTATCCAAACTCCAAATGATGACGGTTGTAATGAGTCAACTCTAAGTTTAATCTCTTCAGAAAAGCCTTCGCCTACTAACTTCTTTCCAACATCTTTTGCAATATCATTCATTGTTTTTTTGAAGTTCCCGAAAATATCCAAGAGAAAATCCAAACCTATGTCATGGCTATTTTGAAAATCCTTAAGAACCAGTTTAAATTTGCTGTCTATAATTTCTTCTTGAACTTTTGTTAATTTCTGATTTGTAACATAATCATACTCTACATAAAAATCTTCTTCTGGAAAACTTTCAGAATCAAAATTATTTGCGTCAACAACTTCAATATTTAGTTCTGTATTAGGTTCAGTTATAGAGGGATCTATAAAAAGATGATGTAAACGCCTTTTTTGGTACAGTTTGTTTAATAATTCTAAAACCGAAATTCTTTGTTCCAATAAACTTTTGCACTCAATAACAGAAATTCTGCAAAATAGCCATTTATCTATATTATCTTCAGTTTCTTCGATATAATAATTTAGATAATATTCATTAGAAGGAGATTTCGAAATGAAAAATAAAGGAAAATCATAGTATTCGAAAATATGGATGATTTTCAGGTCTTTGAAGTCCGAATACATTTGTATTTTCATTTTAAACCTCCTCTCATTCCACCGGGAAAACATTCAACATATTAACATCTTGGAATAGCCATAAATTAAGATGATAATTTTCTGTTTTATGTATTCCACATTCTTCGGTTATTTTTCCTTTAATTAAAACTTTCTTCTTGAAATTTTTGAACTTTTTACGCAACCCTTCAGCAGCTTGTTCGGTAGTATAAAATGAGATAGCAGCTGCTTCGCATTCTTTCTCTGGGTGTTTATAAGGTAATTTTCTTTCTCTGTGACTGAGAAAGTCAATCTCTTGTAGAGTATCATTTTCAATGAATCTGTATACTGGTTCAACATCCCTTTGAACTGCATCTGCAGGTGGACATTGTGGCGGCAAATTTTTTTCTTTGAAGACCATTCTACTCTATCCTTTCCTTATTTGTTCAGTTAATACCCAAATTCAATAATTATTTGTGTAATTAGATCTAAATCAACTATAGCAGTGATTTTAAATTTGAGTACATATTCGACAAATAAAGACAATGATCTACATTTCTAGTCCAAAATTTTTTTATCGGAGTCTTTCAAACGCATCCCCCTGTTTATTTTGACTCTTGCTCCGCCACATGCAGGAACATTGCTGATACCATTGGCAAAGAGACTAACAGCATTACAAGCAATTGTTTGAAGCTATCCAGATACATATATCCATAAAGGCCGAGAGCAAAGCCGCTGATAAGCACGAAGAGTAATCCGAAAAACAAGTTCCTAATCTCCGTCGCAAACACTAATCCCAGGGTGAAAACGACGATTGTCACCGTTTCCCCAAACATCGGTCGGTAAGTCCACAAGTAACTGATCCAAAGGCGCCACCGAGTAAAATCAAAACCCCTTTTATAATGTTCAGACCTTTAATTTCCATCACTCCGCATCTGTAACTTACACCATTACAATTCATTTAATATAAATCTGTTTGGATTCGAAAGTGCCGATGTATTTGTTTTTGGCTGGGTCCGTGTAACAATCAAGCTGAATGACATATGACCCTTTACCGGTGCGCTTTCGAATCTCGCTGACACTGAAAGACTTTAACGGCGTTGAGTGCTTGAAGTATCCCCGCTGCACCAGATTTGTATCAGTTAAGCCGCCGCCAGAACGTTTTTTATAGACGCCTGCTGTGTAGTAAAGTGTGCTTGATCCTTTCTTTTCGGCTCGCCAGTCAACTGTTTTTGCTCCCGAATAGTAATTCGTGTCGTCTGTGAAAATCCTCGCAGTATGGCCGAATGCTTCCTTTTGCCACGGCGACCAGACAGCCGCCGCAGATTGTGAGAATAAAAGCGTTCCAGAAATCAAAAGTGACAGCGTAACAATAATTTTAAATAGGTTTTTCATCGATTTTTCCTCCTAATGTTATTTATCAAAGCACAATAAACGCGACAACAAGACTAAACATGGAGGCTATGCAGATAGCCGTCATATTATCTCGTTTTGCTTGTTCTTCCTCAGCAATCGCAGACAAAAATGATATCATTATGATCATTAACAAGATGATTTTGAATGCTGTGATCATGCCTTACTCATCCTATTTAAGATCCAAGCAAGTATGCGCCCGATGACACACCCCATTCCGAACCAAGCAAAAAAATCTAATATCATGCCAGACCTCTACTGAACAATAAATAAGTGTTTTCTCTATCGTCAAAGTCCCTCACAAACTCCGCGACACTCAATTCAGGCTTAGATTGAAAAACCGAATCCCCAACAAGCCCAAGCGCATATTGCCGACTAACTTCTTTGATGTTGTATTTCAATGTCCCATCATCAGCAGCAACCCACTTGACATACACCTCAGCCGCTTTCTTTTCGTCCTCTGCCGCAAGCAATGCATAATATGGTTCATGGATTTCGTAGTATTTCATTGATTTCTCCCCCTTTAGTTTTCTTCCACAATCACAACAGCATTATTGATCATGATTCGCTTGCCGTTCAGATCGAATTTGACTTTATTTCCATAGTTGTTGATCTCGACATCAAACTTCCCTTTATAAGTTTTGATCTTATTCCCGCTCTGATCGTAGACGGTTGCTGTCCGCTCCAAACCGTTATGTGATGAATCAATATCTTTCACCATTCTGTCCCAGGACTCACAGCCAGCAATAATTGCGACAAGTAGTAAAATGACGATAGTTGCAATGAATTTTTTCATATTGGTTCCCCCTCCCGGCCTGCGGCCGCTTTTTTATTGCTCACAAAATTCCTCTTCTGCACTCATCGGCTGCCCACAGACGGGGCAACAGGCATTCGGGCGGATTTCTATATCTAACTCGGTGTAATCACATTCACTGCAGCTGTATTCGATCACAGACACCGCCTCCTTAATTGATCTTTCTTACTATTTGATCATATTGTCAATTAATCATATTAGGGAGATTCATACTTCCTTAACAATCCTTTCATCCCGCTATTAACTGAGGGAGAACTGCCACAGTAACGAACAACCCGACAGCCCCTATCGCCGGTAGCAGGAAGGATTGTTTCGGAGCATAAACCACATTACCCTTAATCGCCAGCCCGTCCGTTCGTTCAATGATCGATTTCACATAATCCGGGTGAAGTGCGTACATATTGGCCAGCTCGTCAATGGTCATCATGTTATCCCGCTGAGCCTTGATTGTATGGAGTAATGAAGATTGTAAAAGTGTCATTCCGCCGCCTCCATCCATTCTCGCAAACTATAAGGATAATCAGTTGTTGCAATAAATCCTATTTCTTTTGCCTTTTGACGAATTTTCATACAGCCTTCCTTACTGTAGGCCCATATTTCTTTATAATCCCTTAAATCGCCTGGCTTTCCGGTAATAATGAAGCACCTAAAACTATTGATCAGCTCCCACATATTGCCGCCATACGAAAAACCTTTTGCTTCATAGCCTAATTGATACGGGTAAACATCGTCCCCCGTGTTTCCATCCACGAAAAACAGCTTTGTTCTAAATCTGAAATGCGCTATCCGATCCTTTGACTTACAATAGAAAATACGTCTATCAATGCTTGCGATAAACTTTATCAAATCATTAATATCAACCATTCGTTTTATTTGCTCTGTACTTGGCATTATTCCGCCGCCTCCAATAGATCAGGATTTTCATAAATGCTTCCGATCCGGGTGTTTCTATGGTCTGCTTTGTGGCGAACCTCCCAAAACTTCCCTTTACCGTCGGTTAATTCGATTGTTCCCCGTTTATGCCTTACAAATATCCCTTTTTTCGTCGGGTTTTTCTCACCGGCCCAACCATTTTCGATGATGTCCCCGAATTTAAACCTAACTTGTTTCATTCCCCTTACCTCCCGTCATCTTGTAACCATTGTTCGATCTGTTTTTCCCTGTATCCGGCCAGCAGCAGGATGGACAGCAGCGCTTTGACTTCCTTCATTTCGCCGATCCCCACGCCTGCAAAATTGCATCTTTTACACCCCACGGCCGTGTTTCTGTCACCGATCTAACCGGGATACCCGCGATATAAGTCGTGTTTGTTTCTTGGATCAATTCGCGGTCGTTTTCCTTAACCTTTTCTTGAATAAACACCTTTTTGAATAGTCCGCCGTACTGTGAATTGACTTCTTTTTTGATGATTCTCATATCAGCTTCCACCACTCAAAACTTTTTTCTGTTCCTTCTTTTTCCGCCCGATTAGCCGGACGATGAGTCTTTTGATATTTTTCATTAGTCATCAGTCCCCCAATCATTCCGCTTTTTAATGACGTTGAATTGCGCTTCTGTCAGATCGATATGATCAGGGTCATAATGTTCTTTGATGCCCATAGCATCTACCCAATCCAAAAACTGAAGCTTATGAAAAAAGCTATCGACGTCATCATCTGTCAGCCTTTCTTTGTCTTTTCTCACTAAGCACAAGGCGTCCTCTATGTTTGTAACGTCCAAGTTTTCATCTGACCAATCGCCACAATCTGGCCCATCACACAAATACCTGTTCCGCTTATTCTTTGCTTTAAATGCTATTGCTGGAATTGTTTTCATTATGTTCCTCCCCCGCAGGGATACCCTGCTATTTATTTAAAATAAACTCAACTGCTCCCACTGCTCCTGTGGTAATTCTGTGATTTCTTGAGATGTTGATTTCCGCTCTACCTCTTTAAAATTTACAAACCAATGCAATGGGAAAATGCCCTCACACTGTTTTAACTCTATGTCTTTAAAAAAGGCGCAGTGGGTACGTCTAGGTTCAATAAAATATGTCCCTAACGGGGCGGACGAAGCATACCCCTTTGTTCTCCAAATCAATTCAGCCTGGTAAACTTTCGATCTATCCAAATGTGCATAATCACCTTTTGGTGGTTCCGGCGGATACTCTTCTGAAAGCACTCTGAAATGTTCTTTTTGATAGGCTCCCCTATGTGAATTGATAGAATCAAAAATTGATACATAGTAATGAGTCTCACCCAAAGGGAACAGGAAGTAATTCTCCCCCTCCACAAGCGTTGAAAATTCAGAGGTGAGACAGGTTCCTTTTAATGTCAAGGTCGATCCTCCCTTGCAGGGAAAGCCCCTGCATCTATTCAGCTTTAAAGCCTAATTCATGATCTACACGCTTAAAACTACCGTCTATCGTTTGAATAATAGATTTACCATGCTCCGGGGCATCCATGATGTGCGCCGTGCCGTTTTTCCCATCTAACACGATGACGCGGACTTTCCCCGACTCAATAGATTTTGTGAAGCTTAAATCATTGTTCAAATTTATTCGCTCTGGTTTGTACATTTGGCAGCCCCCTTGTGCTATGATAGAAGTACCAGTTCATATCAGGGCACTGAGGCCGCGCGCTTCGGTGCTTTTTTAATACTGTTCAGGTTGCCATTTTTCCGTTGATTTTCGGTATTTCAGAGCCGCCGAGCCTCTTACAATCCGCTCCTAAGCGGCTGGCGCACCTCTTAAACTTGGAACAACGCGTCATGCAAACCATGATTCTATCTTCCTCTCGAACCCACAACGGCCGATCGTCGGCGATAATTACGTTTTGCAGTGGTTTTCTCCGCCTTTCCTTTGATTTTTTTCAGCTTGTCTATTTCTATAAAGCCAAACGAATCATCATGGGCTAAGACTTTTAGAGGTGTGTCATATCGTCGTTCATATAGCTTGCGTTTAATTTTGAAGCCCTCTGTCTCAACGCCTTTGATGTCGATAATCTCGGTGCTGCCGTCCAAGTTATGGACCTCAAAATCTGCGACATACTCAATCTTCCGAATAGTTTTTCCGTTCTTTTTGAATGCTTCTTGCAGCAGAAACCGAGGCTGGACCTTAAAGTCTTTGATCTGCCTTGCCTGCTTGAGCCATTTAAGCTGTAAGTAGTATTGGGCTTCGGCCTTGCTATCAAATTTGATACCGTCAATCTGTGTTTTCTTGGCGTTGAATTTATTCGCTCGCATCGTAACCTCCCGTTAATCTCTCCACTGGAAACCGATATTTAAATTAACTTGTTTTGGGCTTAAAATTTTCATGTCGCTCTGGCTATTAATTAAATCCTCTAAATCAGCTTTTGATCTAAGGTATAGTTGAAAAGTACCTAATTCGATTAAAGTAAAATCACAAGGATGTTTTTTAATCACCCACACCGCATTACCTCTAACAAGAAAGTACCCATCCTGTATATCATCTACAGAAAGCCCTTTCGGCTTCTCCTGTATCACTTTTAAATTGATTGTCATCCCTCTACCTCCTGAATGGATTTTTTGATAGAACGTAGAGCTTCATTTGCAATTTTTTTGACATCCACTTTCCGGTAACAATCCCGTTCCTCCGTATCGCACAACGGGATTTTTATATTCATGTTTGCTTGCTCATACGTTTTATAGGTTCCTGTCTTTCGATTACACATGACACATGGTCTACTATCAGATGACGTACAATGCCATACTTTCATTCCTCTACCTCCCGTCATTTTCGATCCATTGTATAATTTGTCTTTCTCTGTATCCGGCAAGCAGCAGGATCGACAACAGCGCCAGCAGTGCTTTAAGCACTCTGAATCAACTCCATTTGTTTGATTTTGTCTTCCAACACTCGGATAACCGGGGTTAAGTCCTGCCCGTTTCCCTGCTGCCGCGTTACCTCAAACACTCCCGGCATTAATCGATTGATTTGAACTTTTTTCATCACTAGTCTCCCAATCTATAGTTTAATTTCATCCTATCGCCCTTGATGATTACCGTATATTCACGGCACATTTGATGGATTCGGGAACCGAGAGCCTCATCAATGTCCAACAGTTCGTCCGTTGTCAGCTCTGAAGAGACAAGCAAAGGCAGATGATTCAGATAACGATAATTCACGACTGATTGAATTTGTTCGATCTGCCATTCAGTTGCACGTGGCTTTCCTTGAGCCGGCTTAAACAAGTCATCAATGAAAAGAACATCGACTTTCCGCATTGCGTCGAGCTTGGTTTCTAATTGGTCAAAATCCTTTCTCAAATCGCCTGTGCCCTCTACGTAGGGAAAATACAAGCAGTTTACGAATTTCTTTTTAATGAGGTTGTTCATGATGGCTATGAGCAGATGTGTTTTTCCGCTTCCAGGCTGACCAAGTAGAGCGATGCTATTTGAACGCTCCCCACGGATCTTTTCAAAGTCCTTAAAGTATTCCACTGCACAATCGTAGGCTTCCTTGATCAGATCCGGTCTTCCCTCTGTTCTAAAATTGCCGAAAACAAGCTTTTCAAATTCTTCTGTGATGCCGCTGGCTGCCATGAGCCGGGCTAATTTCTTTCGACGCACACAGTCGCATTGTTTGGAATAGGTATCTTTCCATTCCCGAGCCTTGTCGGGTGGACAAACCTTGCCAGAAAGGAAATCATCTTCCGGCACCATTTCCCCCGGCACAAGTTGCTTTAACCGTTCGTCATAATTCCATTTCGTGTCTTTGTGAACCCGATAAAACACAATGCCATGATCTTTACAGGTTTCACATTCGTACTCAGCCTTTTCTCCCGATACGTCCGGGGCCGAAAATTGGGCTGACCTTTCCCGAAGACTCTGCATCATTTTTTGGAATGCCATGTCTATACTGACCGCCTTGGTTTCCTGCTTTTTTTGCTGCTGGATAGCCATTTCCCCACTCCTTGCTCTTAATTTCATTTGACTGTAGGATGCGCTGGACATAGGCCATATTACGGGCGTTTCGCTTAACAGCCTCTTTCATTGCATCAAGCACCTTTTCCTCGCCGTAATCGTCTATCAAGCCTTTAAGCATGTCCGCTAAAAATGAAGAAAGTAAGCCGAACCCTTCATCCTCAAAAAATTGAAATGGGTTTGTCTCCATGTCTTTGTCGTCCCCCTTTTCATCTGTTGGTGCTGGCGCCGAGACTTTTTTCTTGTTGTAATTGCCAAGCTGTATGAGTTCGGAGTAATTGACCACCGTTACAATAAAACCACGTTTCTGAGGCAACCGATCCAACTTTATATATCCCTGTTTAACCATCCGATCCAAGGAATATTTGATCTGATCCGATGACCAATTGAAACGTTTTGCAAGATCGACCAGCTTGATGATCGTCTGACCGGGATCTAATTCTTTATCAAGCCGATACTCCGCCTTTTTGAACAAATAATCGTAAATTGTTTCATCGCGTCCATCTTTAAAGGGTAGCCGGGGCAGGATTACATACCCCAAACCTTGCATATCGATCCTGCTCACCTACTTCCTTTTACAAAGTGCTGTCATTCCACTGATGCGGACTAGGCGTAAACCTGGTTCGCTTGTCTTCAAATAGCTTTCAACATAAGCACGGAACAGCTTTGCGCGATTCGGTGCCCCTTCTGACATCCACTTGTAGCAGAAGGGGATCGGAACCTTAATCAGTTCTCTTTCCATCAGCTGACCAATTCCGAAAAATGAATGATGCCGTTTAATTGCTTTGTAGCCCGGCAATACCTGCATTTTCCGCACCGTTCTGGTTTTTCCCCACCGTACTTCACTTGGATAATTCGATCCATCTTTTTTTCAATATCTTCAAGCTCAATTTCCATGCGGACTTGATCAATATTGATTACCGCTTTATCAGGTGGATCTTCCTTTGATATCCCTACGATTAGAGGTTCCAGCCATTCATTTCGTCCGGTCATCCGCTTTTCTATCTCGGCATATAGTGCCATCTGTGCAATATAACCGTATGCTTCAACAAAAGAGCAGTAACCTATTTCCGGATCCCAAACCTTTTCACGCAAGGATCGGGCTGTTTTCAGGTCTGCGAAACGGCCTGCAGCTGGGTTGTAAACGTCCAGTTTCCCTTTCCACGGGACGCCGAATAATTCGGCCGTTATGATAACCTCCTTTTCACCTTGCAAAGCGAACATACATAGATCGTCATTCTGAATTGATTCAATCATTAGGTCGGCTAATTGATACTGTTTGTACAAGTGGCCTTTTTGAGTAAACAAGGATGGGGTGTTCTTCTTAAATTCATTAAAAGCCTGTTCCCCTTCTAACCAGGCGTGAACATATTGGCCAAAGAGAAGGGCCTCGGACGTGGAGGGCATCCATTCTCCATTTATCTCAGCCATCGTCGCAGCCTCGCATATGAGAAATTTTTTATACTGAGAATTTGACATATAATGCTTGTCTATTTCGTTAGAGTAATAGTTCTCCTTGTTCAGCTTTGGTATTCTCATCAGCAGGGTCACCCGCCTTTTCCTTACTTTCTGAAACCTTTTTCTCTTGCTGTTTTTTAAAATCTTCCTCCGCTTTTGATTTTGTGGCGCTTGTCACTTTGATATTGAAATAGTCCTCTTTTTTTGCCATTCCATCACGTAGAGCTGTATAAATCCTGCCTATTTTCAAATAGTCTTGTTCAGTGAAGGCATCTAAATTACTGCCGATGCATTCTTGTATCATTTCTTTTGTCACACCGAATTCTTTCTTAAAGAGCATCAAAGCATGTCGTAGGCGATCTTCCAAAGGTTCTTTATGGCCATTGATTAATGTTTGCTGGCACATGTCTACAGCAGCATCCACAATGTCACCTGGTATTACACCAAGAATGCAGGCACGTAAACGCCGCGCTCCCAGATTGGCCACTAATTCATAAATATCCCGCGGATCATCTAGCTTTGTAATCTTCCCCTTTGCCTTTCGCTCATGTTTAACAGTGAAAATCTTTGTTTGGCGGGTATTTGTTTCAAGATCCCAGGCATAAGCCATTACAGAGGACTCCCCAGCCTTTTGCTCAAGTTCCATAATTCCATAATCGATATTTCCCCAGTTCTGGGCCAAAGCCTCAGCGAGTCGAATAGAAGGCCCAGATACTTTTGTTCCGCCGCGTGGATATTCATAAACCGCATTTTCAGCTAGTAATCTTCTTTCACAGGCTTTTTTGATACGTTCGAAAGACGCGTAAACATCCCGGGGGAATTTCTTTGCAATAACCATAGCCGCTTGTACTTCCTGAGCCTGCCGGCTTACCATTGCCTCCGTGGTAACGTTCATTGTCTGCTGACTTTCTGGCATGTAATCTGAATAATCTACTTTAGACAGTCCATTCATTGTGCTGCCGCCACCTTTCTTTTATATTCTTCTGTCCCGAGCCGCTGCCACTCTCGATACTTGTCCATTGAAGGGAAACTGAAAACCGTCCTGCCCTGTTTATCGATTACAATAGACCCGCCGACCTTATAAAGCCTCTGCTGATCTTCACGTCTGTTACTAAATGGTGCTGTAATTGCTTTTGGCATATTTAAACCTCCATTGTTTTTTATGGGGCGATTTGGTACAATTAGATAAATGATTCTTTACTAATCATCCGGAGTCCACTCTGCCAAGTGGGCTCTTTTTTATTCCTCATCATCTTCCTGCTCTTCCTCGTCCTCATGCCATAAATACTCTTTTGGATATCCGTAACGATTAATTTCCGTAATCATTGGGTGTTCGATATTCAATGAAATGCCCTCCCTATTACAGTTACGCTAACTTCGCGCTGTTGCATTTTTAAAGCTGCTTCATATAATCGTGCTTTGTTTGCCATTCTGCTTAAATCCTCAGCTAAAACCTTGATGGTTCCCGCCATACTAATGGCCTCATCAAAATCACCATCTTGTAATGCTTCTGAAAGCATGTCCGACAAATCTTCCACTGATTCCATTTTTCTTTTTGCCGCCTCAATATCTGTTTTGAGAAATTGATTGATCTTCATTTCATACCGCCTGCCTTTCTTCTTTTCTGGCCATTGCCACATGATCCACTAACGCCTTCCGCGTCCATCTATCGGCCAGTTCTTTAATATTCAAGCCATGATTCCGGGACAATGAATAAATCAGTGTTTTATTTGCAGGGATAAGGTCGAAAATTTGCTTAATCTCATTCATTGGTAATTCCGCCGATCGACCGGGCCGGTCCCGTGCTATCCATTTTGCAAGTTGCTTTATTGCTTGAAGCGCTTCTTCCAGCTGATGAGTCATGTTTATTACTGCTGTACTGGTGCTTTCGTTCAATGCTGGATCGATCGGAGCCGCCGCTGTCGGGTGTAGGTGGAAAAGGTAATGAATAAGGTCAATATGTTCATAGGCTCCACATGCCTCAAACCACTTAATGCAAAACTGTGGTGTCAACTTGATTAATCCATTTTCAACATCTGAAATATACTGTTGCTCCTTCCCCCCAAGTAACCTTCCTAACTGAAATTGATTTAGTCCGTATCTTTTTCGAACTTCACGCATAATTGCAGGTAAATTATCCAGATTATACGGGTTGTTCTCCATATGTTCGCCTCCTGTTTTACGGTGTTTCGTTTGGTAAAATTCATTAAAGAGGGTGCTCGTTAGGCTATGAAACCTTTCGAGGAACCCAATTTTCAATATAGTTGATCGCGGTTAACAGCTCCTTACGCTTCACATCTTTATAGCTTGTGACCCCAAATCGATCTTTGATTTCACGGTATAATTCCTTGAAAAGCCTTGCGGCTTCTTTCTTGTCATCCGTGAATTGATAGACCCGACGAGCTACGCCCTTTTGAAGCCGGCGCTGTTCTCCGTGATCAAGCGTGATCTGTTCGTCCACTTTTTCGCTAAGTTCGAGCAACTTATTTTCATGTTTGTTCAGGGCTTTTTGCATTTCGTCCTGACGCTGTGAGGTTTCTAATAAGAGTTTGAGAGATTCGATGCGCTGCTCTCTCTCGGTTAACACCTTGGGAACATACTGACCTGTTTTTCTGATTGTTGGGATGACATCGATTGCCAACCAGTCCTGAAACTGTTCAGCGACTTCGTTCGAGGCTTTGAAAGCCAGCTTGTAAACCAGTGGTTCGGGAATAAAATCGCCTTTCCCAACATCTTGGGAAAGATATTTGCTTAAATATCTGTTTACTGTTCCCCACCTGATGTACTCTTTGTTATTTTTGATTTGTTTGAAGCCTAGACTTTTTGCAACATGCTCGACATCGAATAAGATTTGATCATTTTCAATTTTTGCGGATACTTCAAAGAGTTCATTTTTGAATGTTTGTAATTGATTCACGCTGATGCCTCCTTTTTGATGTAATTCGTGTTCTCTTCAACCCATGTTGAGTTGTGTTTGATCCATTCAAAAACGAGATCGCGCGGGTATCTAGCTTGAATTGTTTTCAATTTCGGAAAGGAATCGATTCCGGTTAGTCTTGTCACCGCTGCCGATTTGATTTGGAAAATCTCTTGCAAATGAGTGTTTTTTAATATTGGAGGATACGAATATTTTTTTACGCCGTCCTCCACGCCTTGTTGATAAGCTTTTTCGCAAAGCGCTTTAACAATCTCGAAAACCGTTTCGTTCGGTAAGTTATCAAGTGAGATACCGAGATTAGCCAAAATGTTCGCCTCCTATACTGTGGTTTGTAATCTGCCAACCTTTCTCATGTGGTAAAATCTTCTGAGAAAGGTGGTGATCAATATGGCAACAAGAGCAGATGTTAAATGCCACAACTGTGAAAATACTTTTCAAGTTTTTTGGCATTCTTTTGAAAAACAATTACCTATAATGTGTCCATATTGCAGTAAAGAACTAGATGAAGCTATGACAGAGAAACTTAAGAATGCACTAGGGACTGTTTGGAATTTGAATTATCATTTTCGTAAAAATCATGAAGAGAGGAAAAATGAGCCTCTTTTCACTGTTGATTTTGTTCATGTACATGTGCCAATCGAAAAGTTCGACCTAGATAATTAAAAAAGTCGATTATGAGATGCGGCGGCAGGTCTCTTTTTTGAATCTCTGCTACCAACAGATCTGATAATTCATCAAAGTTCTGCTTGCCCATCTCGACCATTAGAGTGGCTTTTCGACGTTCGAGTAACTCAATTTCACTTTTCAAGTTTTCAAGCATTTGGTCAGCCTCCTATGCTGTGTTTTTGTCACTACTCAAAACGCGTACTTGATCATCAAAAAAAATAGTCCAATCAAAATCGAGAATCTCAGCTATTGCTTTCGCTGTCGGGACGGATGCATTACGTTCCCCTTGTTCAATAGAGGCGTAGGTCGTCCGTGCGATTTTCGCTTTATAAGCTACATCTTTTTGAGTTAATCCTTTTGTTAAGCGCTGATGTTTTAGCCATGTTCTTTGTTTGGTTTTAGTGACCATTTTTTCACCTCCGATACGCAATTTGTGTCGTTGGTTATAATATACTACGCATTTCGAGTCTTGTAAACCCCTTTTTTAAAAAAATTACTCTTTTCGAGTCATCGCTTACGCTACGCTAAATGTGTAGTTATAATGGTGTGGAGTGTTACAATTTCTGTGAGGCGATAAATTATGAATTTTCCAACCAAATTAAAAAAATTACGCGAAGAAAAAAAATTAAAGCAACAAGATGTTGCTGATAAATTAGGTATAGCTCGCACCACATACGCATCATATGAGCAAGGGAAAAGGGAACCTGATCATGAAACGTTGGTGAAAATAGCCGACTTTTTCGGAGTCTCATTGGATTTCCTTTTGAGAGATGCAAGCGAAGATTTTCAAGATAAATTTTTTAAGGATGAAGCAAAAAAAATCTTAAATGATCCGAAAACATTCCTTGCCGCCCGTGATGGAGAAGTTACACAGGAGATTTTAGATGCTGCCCTCGAAATCATTACGGAGCAACTAAAAGAAGGGCGCAAAAAGAAATCTGATTAAACAAAAGTATTGCAATTCTGAAATAAAGAAATACCGCTAAGCAAAAGTTTTGCAGTGGCGGTCACGTATATATCTATATCTATTGTTTATTATGTTTAAATTCTGTTTACTAATAAGATCCGAATTATCTTCTGGATTGGATCGGGATTCTCTTCCGGAAAGTAAAATTTTACAAGCGCATAAACCCTTGATACGTAAGGATTTATGCGCTTGCTCTCATCCGGATTCTCTTCCGGATTGGATCGGGATCCTCTTCCGAAAAAAATACCCCATCCAAAGAGGAAATTATCAAAGCATGAGTGAGAAAGTCTATTATCAGCAAAATGAGACATTTGTCAAAACTGGTAAAATCCTCTTGAATTATTACGCATTTTTTCCTATCACAAATTAATGTGTATACTTATGAACTGGAGGGTTTTAATTGAAGAAATTTATAATTCTATCCCTTACCCTATGTTTAGGGATTATTTTAGGGGCTTGTAGTTCATCTGAAACTGCAAAAGATAAAGAAGATAGTAATAAAACAAGTACAAATGAAGACAAAGATTCTAACAGTAAAACAGAGAACGAAGATGTCCAGAAAAACGAAAATACTCAAGGAAATGAAATCATTAAAGACGATGAGAACATGAGAGTAAAAAATATCTTCAGCGATGAAAAATTAAATATAAAAGGGACTACTGGCCCTATGAAATATGAGATTAACGGCATTGACTTAGCAGAAGTAGAACCGAAAAATGAAAAGTCCGCTTCTTTCTTTAACGCTAAGGTTGGCGAAAAAGTCAACACAATAATAATTAAAATGTCAGCCGAAAACACATCAGAAAAAGATGTTGATTTCTTTTTGGGAATGTCTAAGATAATCACAAATACCAAAGAGCAATTGGAACCTGAAACGTTATCGTCTGATGCCGTTGAAGCTGAATACTTAGGCAAAGTAAAGAGCGAGGGATACAGTACATATATTTTGAAAAAGTCCTCTCTTAAGGATTTAAAAACAATCGAAATACGCATTGAAGCTCCACAGGATAGCAATTTCGATTCTATCGGAAAGGACGTCAAGCATACCATAAAAGTTAATAATTAAAAAAGTGCCCTTTTTAGGGCTTTTCTTTTAATTAAAAAGACGAACATTCGTTCCGTATAGAGTAGTTTTTAAGGAGGAACCTCATCTTGATGTACACAAACAGTCATTTGGAAGATTGGATTGAAAGCTTGTACAGAAGCATTAACATCATTACACCTGATCAAATTAATTTCGAGCGTATAGCCGAGATGTTAGGCATAAGAGTTTATTTCAAGCCTATCCCGAGTTGTTCTTTCAAGTATAATGACGTGTATACAATTTTATTAGATAGCCGGAAAACCCGCTGCGAACAGTGGGGCGACTTTGCTCACGAACTATGCCATCTTTACAGACATGAAGGAGATAAAAAAATAATGCCAAGATTTTGGTCAGATTATCAGGAAAGACAAGCTAATTACTTCTCATATCACTTTTGCATCCCTACTTTTATGCTTCATGGAATGAAAATGCCACAAGACTATTTTTTTGACGCGCACCTCATCGCCAAAACATTTAAAGTCACTGAACAATTTGCGAAGGTACGCATTAATATGTACTTTAACAAAATTCATCTTATTGTTAGTTAAAAGAAACTTTAAATAGGATTGGGGGATAATATGGCTTCATTTCAACAGTACAAAACCAAAACGGGCTATAAATGGCTTTTTAAAATGGGAGTTGGTATCGATCCCAAAACAGGCAATAGGAAAACAACAACACGCCGAGGCTTTAAGACCAAAAAAGAAGCTGTCGCAGCCGCTGCGGAATTCCAGAAGAAAATTGATAATAATGCTCTTATCCGAAATGACATCACTTTTGAGGATGTTTTTAAAGAATGGTGGGAGGTTCATTCCAAAACGATAAAGCGCAGCACCAGATATAGAAAGCTATCGAATTTCAAAAAGCATATCCTGCCGCACTTCGGGAAATTAAAAATAAAAGACATCACAAGAGCATATTGTCAAAAGGTGATAAATCTGATAGCTCAGGATATTGATTCTGTTCAAAATGTAAAAATTCAAGCTAACCTTGTATTTAAATATGCTCTAAGGATGGAATACATCACAAAAAATCCAATGGAATTCGTTGTGATCCCCAAAAAAGAAGAGAATTTTTTATCGCAGGAAGAAGAGAAACGGAACTTTTGGGAAAAGGACGAAATCAAAACCTTTCTCGAAAAAGCGCATTCTCAACTCGCCCCACAAGATTATGTCATGTTTTATGTTCTTATTTTCACTGGTATGCGCAAAGGGGAACTTATTGCCTTGGAATGGAAAGACGTTGATTTAAAAGAGAAAACAATAAACATCAAACAAACAATGTTTTTTGAAAACGGTAAAGAAGTCATCCAAACAACGAAAAAATATCATTCCAAGCGAATTATCACAATTGATGATCAAACAGCCCAAATACTTAAAAAATGGCGCACACAACAAAAAGAAATGCTCTTGTCTAATGGAATCACCTCAGAAGCTAAATATGTCCTTATACGGGGCGATATGCGTCCTCTAAGGCTTGCATATCCAAACGACCTTTTAAACCGTATGATCATTAAAAATAAGCTTCACAGAATCACAATTCACGGTTTTAGGCATTCTCACGCATCAATCCTTTTTGAAGCAGGCGCATCCATAAAAGAAGTACAAGCCCGTTTAGGTCACAAAGAAATTCAAACGACTATGAACATCTATACACATGTCACGAAAACCGCAAAAGAAAAAACGGCCGAAACATTTAAAAAGTACATGGAATTATGAGAAATTCATTTAAACGTGGTCAAAATGTGGTCAAAAATCAATTTTAAACAAAAAACAAGCCCTCTTCCGAGCGACCGGATGAGGGCTTGAACATTGGTATATTAACGTTTTGAGAACTGAGGTGCACGTCATGCGCCTTTAAGTCCGTATTTTTCCCTCCGGATGATTCGTCACCTGTTTTCCTGCTTTTTCGCTTCCTTTATGTATCCAATGAAATCAATCATAACGCCTTTATCGGGATCATTGCGTATCCGAAACGCAATCGTTCCGGGCTGACCGGTATTTTCCATCTTGTAAGCGGCATGAAACACATGGATGCTCGCTTCAGAAATTTGAAAATCATCAGCATGAAGCCCGGAAATTCCCCATTTCTGCTTGTCTTTCAAGATTGTTTCCGGAGAAGGGTTTGCGCCCTCCACGTACAAGCGCTTCATCTTTGATAAATCATCGTCCAATATCGCCTCAAGCATATCCTCAACTGCGACGAGCCGCCTGTCTTTTCCTTCATCTTCATTCTGACAGCCGGCAACAATCAATGCAACGGCTAAACAAATCAGCACAGCTGCAATCCTTCTCATACCAATCCCCCCCCTGATCTCTGCCTAAAATATAAAGGCTTTTACGAATTCTGGCAAGCAAAAAACCCTCCGGATAAGGAGGGCTTTTCTGCTTACAGCGAATGAATGAATGCAGTTGCAATACCGAAGTAGATCAACAGCGACAAAATGTCATTTAATGTTGTAATCAGCGGACCCGATGCAATCGCAGGGTCGACATTGCACTTGTGAAGGATGATCGGGACGATCGTTCCCGCCATCGTTCCGATGATCAGAGTGGCAAAAAGCGAAGTCCCTACCACAAATCCGAGCAGCAGATTCCCCTGCCATACTATCGCGATTCCCGTAATCACGATCGCACACACGACGCCAATAATAATCCCGGCTCTAAGCTCCCGGAAAATCAAGCGGAAAATCGTTTTTTTATTGAGCTCTTCTTTTGACAGCCCTCTGATGACGACAGCGAGGGACTGTGTTCCAGTGTTACCCGTCATTCCCGCGATCATCGGCATAAAAAAGGCCAATGCGACAACCTGCTGCAGCGTGTCTTCAAAATAGCTCATAATGCTGCCAGAGATCAAACCGATGAACAAAAGCAAGATCAGCCACGGCAGACGGCGGTATGCGGCGACATACGATTTTGTATCAAACGTGATCGCCTTACCTGATGCTGCGAATTTTTCATAGTCTTCATTCGCTTCCTGGATGACGATGTCGATAATGTCATCAACCGTTACGATCCCGACAAGCTCATGATTTTTTTCTACAACGGGAATCGCCAGAAAGTCGTACCGCTCGATGAGCCTTGCGACTTCTTCCTGATCTTGAAGAGCGTCCGCCGATATGACCCTTGTAAACATTAATTCCTGAACCTTCTCATCGGGTTCTGCCAAAATGAGATCACGGTATGAGATAACCCCGACAAGCTGTTTTTGTTCGTTGATGACGTATAAATAGTTGATGGACTCCGCGATTTCCGCAAAGCTTTTCAGCTTGACGACCGCTTCTTTTACCGTGTAATGCTGCGGAATCCAGACATAGCGGTTTGTCATAATTCTTCCCGCTGTTTCAGGCGGGTAGTTCATCAAAACGCGGACCGCTTCGGATTCTTCCGCTTCCATGCTGGATAGAAGCTGGTCTTTCAGCTCAGGGTCCATTTCCTCGAAGAGCGCGGCAAGGTCGTCGTTGTCCATTTTATTCATCACATGGATCGCCTTTTCTTTGCCGACCTTGTTCAGAACGACTAGCTGCTCTTCTCTGTCAAGTTCGCCCATGAGATCGGTGATGTCTTCTACCGTTAAAAAAGACAGATACCGGCCGCGGTGCTTTTCGGGCATTTCCTTAAACAGAATCGCCATATCATAAGGCTGCAGTTCTTCTAAAACGCTTTGGAACTCTTTTCGTTTTCCGTCTCTCAGCAAAATAATAATGCGTAAAATCAGTTCATCATATGTCATGTTTTTTACCATGGCAATCTGTCCCTCCCTTTTCAGGAGATCCTTATATCACCATAGCAAAAGGGGTGAAGTATAAGGATCTCCTCATCAATCAATGTGTGATGCTGCAAAATATTTCTCGTATGTTTAAACCGCCTCGAATGGGGAGAATCCATACTACCACCTCCTTGATTAATACGGAAAGTTCATTTTCCTCAAAAAATAAAAAAACACCTATTCATCGAAATGAAGGTGTTAAAAGCCATACAAAATAAAACCCTAACGCCTTCCATCGTAGAGCTTTAGCACTGTATGGCATAGGCAGCATGCCAGCTGCATTAAAAATCACCTTAGATCGATGATTTCTGTTGACCCATTGGCGTCTTTGGACATTTTTGGGCAGCAGCGTATCTCCATACAGGAGCCTCACCTAACGAAGAGCTGTATTTACCGGACACAATGAGATTACAGAAAAAAAGGGTAACTGTCAATAAGAAAAGCAACTTTCATGCTCTCTATTATGTGTTGATTCCCGTTTTCGTCAAAATTAAACCAGCTCTTTCGCCCAGGTGCCGAGCTCCGTTCTTATTTTTCGCTTTCCTGCTCAAGGTCGTCCTTTGACAGCAGGTGATAGTTTTCGTGCAGTAAAAGCGCGTATTCTCCTTCATATTTTGGATGCGGCACAAACTCCGCCTGCTCGATTGATAATTCGTCTCTTTTTTCGTCTTCTTGTTCTTTCACCCTGTATCCACTCCTTTTTTTAATAGGATATCCTTTTGCCGGGATAATATGTTGAAGCGAAATCTCATATATCTAGTGACTCTCTCGCCCTTCCACCGATTTCACAGGTCTTTTCGCTTACAATTCCAGCATTGTTCGCAATTATTCGACTTATATCCTCTATTATCTATATTTTTTAACTTTTCATAAAATTCATACAAATGAACCTTTTTTTAACAAAGTGAATGTTTTACAATAGAATCACGCACCTTGTAACCCATCTAAAGCAGCATATAACAGGGAGGGCTTTGAAATGCAAATGCGATTAATTCCTTATGTCACTGACACAAAGCTGATGGACGTGAATGAACTGCCGGAAGGAATCGATGCGATTAAGGCACCGGAGCTGTGGTCACAAGGTTTTAAAGGAAAAGATATCACTGTCGCAGTGCTTGATACAGGCTGTGACGCAACCCATCCAGATTTGGCGGACCGAATCATCGGAGGCAGAAACTTCACTGATGATGACAACGGAAAAGAAGATCAGTTTCATGATTATAATGGACATGGCACCCATGTGGCGGGTACGATTGCCGCAAACGATCAAAACGGAGGCATTTCCGGCGTAGCACCCGAAGCGAACCTATTAATCGTCAAGGTGCTCGGCGGTGAAGACGGCAGCGGAGATTATGAATGGATCATCAACGGGATCAACTACGCCGTTGAGCAAAAAGCCGACATTATTTCAATGTCGCTCGGCGGTCCTGCCGACGTTCCGGAGTTGAAGGAAGCGGTGACAAACGCCGTAAAGAGCGGAGTGCTCGTCGTCTGCGCCGCAGGAAACGAAGGCGACGGCAATGACCGTACAGAGGAGTACTCATACCCTGCTGCATACAACGAAGTCATCGCCGTCGGATCCGTGTCATTGACGCGTGAGTCTTCCGAATTTTCAAATGCGAACAAAGAAATTGACCTTGTTGCACCTGGAGAAGAAATCCTCTCTACATTGCCCGACCATCAATACGGAAAGCTGACGGGAACATCGATGGCTACACCGCACGTCAGCGGAGCGCTCGCTCTCATCAAGTCAGCTGAAGAAGAGGCGTTTAAACGGAAACTGACAGAACCCGAACTGTATGCTCAGTTAATCCGCCGCACGCTCCCTCTTGATTACTCAAAAGCGCTGATCGGCAACGGATTCTTATATTTGTCAGCGCCGGAGGTACTGGCGGAAAAAGCCGGCGAAGCAAAACTTCTTTCCCTTTAACAGCCTAAAGAAGGCTGCCGACAATGTCGGCGGCCTTTTTCATGGCCATGTATAAAGCTGAATCTTTTTAATTGCAAGAATTCAAAAATTATTTTGACTAAAAGATCGCGGCGGTATATAATCTACTAAACAATTTCATCGCCGGGAACATGGTAATCTAACGAGGTTAGATTTTAAAAGGGAAGTTTGGTGAAAATCCAACGCGGTCCCGCCACTGTGAATGAGGAGGTTATTTCATAAAACCCACTGTTTCTATATGGGAAGGGGGAAATAACCGTCGATTCATGAGCCAGGAGACCTGCCTGTTCTGACGCACCATAAACCTACGGTCGATAGGAGGTGTTCGAGTTGACGTAACAATCGCTACGTTTATTTCTCGTTCGCAAAATGCTGTTTTCAGGCATTCACCTTCTCATTGTCCGAAGTGTGAGTGTCTTTTTTTATTGAACACTAAAAGGAGGAGACCAGACATGACTAATGTAAAAACGAGCAGCTTGGGCTTTCCAAGAATCGGCTTGAACAGAGAATGGAAAAAATCGCTTGAGGCTTATTGGAAAGGAAACACGGACCGCGAGACCTTTTTGAAAGAAATGGATGAACAATTTTTAGCAGCGCTCCAGACTCAGCTTGATCAGCAAATCGATATCATACCGGTTTCCGACTTTACAATGTACGACCATGTTCTTGACACGGCGGTGATGTTCAACTGGATTCCAGATCGATTCAAGGATATAAACGATCCGTTAGATACTTATTTCGCAATGGCGAGAGGCACGAAAGATGCTGTATCGAGTGAAATGACAAAATGGTTTAATACAAACTACCATTATATTGTGCCTGAATATGAAAAAGGTGCACAATACCGCGTGACGAGAAACAAACCGCTTCAAGATTACAAAAGAGCAAAAGCAGCATTGGGAACAGAAACGAAGCCCGTCCTACTCGGCCTTTACACTTTCGTAGCCCTTGCAAAAGGCTATGAACAACAGGATATCAAAGATATTTATAATCAAATGACACCTCTTTATATCCAGGTTTTGAAAGAGCTTGAGCAGGAAGGCGTCAAATGGGTGCAAATCGACGAGCCTGCTCTTGTGACGGCTTCACATGAAGAAGCGGCTGCTGTCAAAGAAATCTATCAGACGATTACAGAGGAAGTCTCTGAACTGAACATCCTTCTGCAAACCTACTTTGACTCGGTTGATGCTTATGAAGAGCTGATATCGTTTCCTGTCGCAGGAATTGGTCTTGATTTTGTTCATGATAAAGGGAAAAACTTCGAACACCTGAAAGCGCACGGTTTTCCTAAAGACAAAGTCCTTGCCGCCGGCATTTTAGACGGACGCAACATTTGGAAAGCCAATCTCGAAGAGCGCCTCGACCTGACGCTTGAACTGATCCAGAGAGCGGGTGTTGACGAAGTCTGGATTCAGCCTTCAAACAGCCTGCTTCATGTCCCTGTCGCAAAACACCCGGGCGAACATCTTGCCGACGATCTCTTGAACGGTTTATCTTTCGCAAAAGAGAAACTTCTGGAGCTTACACTGCTGAAGAACGGACTTGTTTCCGGAAAAGCGGCCATCCAAGCGGAAATCGATGAAGCGCACGGACACCTTCAAGATCTCAAACAGTACGGTGCAGCGACAAATTCAGCCTTTGCCGAAGAAAGAGGCAAGCTGACCGAGGAAGACTTTAAACGCCCGACAGCTTTTGAAGAAAGGCTGCGGATTCAAAATGACTCTCTCGGACTTCCCCTATTGCCGACAACAACGATCGGCAGCTTCCCGCAGACGGCGGATGTGCGGAGCGCGCGGCAAAAATGGCGGAAAAAAGAATGGTCCGACGAGCAGTATGAAGCATTTATTCAGGAAGAAACAAAGAAATGGATTGATATTCAGGAAGATCTCGGACTTGACGTTCTCGTTCACGGAGAATTCGAACGTACAGACATGGTTGAGTATTTCGGCGAAAAGCTCGGAGGATTCGCCTTTACTAAATACGCCTGGGTTCAGTCATACGGTTCCCGCTGCGTCCGGCCGCCGGTCATCTACGGAGATGTCGAGTTTAAAGAGCCGATGACAGTAAAAGAAACGGTTTACGCCCAATCCTTGACCTCGAAGAAAGTCAAGGGCATGCTGACAGGGCCTGTTACCATTTTAAACTGGTCCTTTGCCCGCTATGACCTGCCGAGAAAAGAGATCGCCTTCCAAATCGCCTGCGCCCTCCGCAAAGAGGTTGAAGCGCTTGAAAAAGCAGGAATTCAAATCATTCAGGTCGATGAACCTGCCTTGAGAGAAGGCCTGCCGCTTAAAGAACGGGATTGGGACGAGTATCTCAAATGGGCTGCCGAAGCGTTCAGACTGTCCACTTCATCTGTGGAAGATACGACGCAAATCCATACGCATATGTGCTACAGCAACTTTGAAGAAATCGTAGACGCGATCGAAGATCTTGACGCAGACGTCATTACGATCGAGCACAGCAGAAGCCACGGCGGATTTCTTGATTATCTGGAACAGCACCCTTACCTGAAAGGGCTTGGTCTTGGCGTATATGATATTCACAGCCCTCGCGTCCCTTCCAGCGATGAAATGCTCACGATCATAGAAGACGCGCTGAAAGTCTGCCCGGCTGATCGCTTCTGGGTAAACCCTGACTGCGGTTTAAAAACGAGACAGCCAGAGGAAACGATCGCAGCGCTTAAGAATATGGTTGAAGCAGCCAAACAAGCAAGAGGCAAACTGGCTCAGACTGTTTAATTTCACAAAAAATCCACTACAAACGCCGCCTGTTCACACGGGCGGCTCTTTTCATGGCTCCAGCCCTTTTTAGGCCAAAAGAACCGTTATACAAGGTATGTCCGCCCAAAAAACATTAAGACTTTTGATTCATTCGTACGATTTCCTTCCGTATCCTTTTCTTTTAACATATTTGTAGTAGATGATGGAAGGGAAGGAAAATATGTAGTGATTGACGATGGAATAGCGTTAGAACGAAAAATCAAGCGAAAAATATATCAGGAAGACATTCACTCTCTTCAGCTATACGTAAAAGATGTGAATGCCGCCATTGATGAGCTGAGGCAGGAAAGTTCTTCTATTTTAAAAGCACACCAAACGTATATCAACGGATGGCGCGGACAGGCGCGCGAAATGTATGACGCGCTTTTGGACGATCTCGACCGGGCGGAATCGCGCGTGTATGACAAGCTGAGGACCATTAAAGAGCAGGCGGACGAAGAAATTGAACGGCTTCAGCTGAAAGCCGAGGAGCTGATATGACGATCCGGCTGAACATCAATGATCTGCACGCCCTCGCCCGCCAATTTCGCTATTCCCACCAGCGAATCAGCGATTTAATACGCCTTTTGAACCGTCATTTTCATGTTCTTTTCTCCAGCGTGAAAACAGCAAGAACATGCGGCATCGATCAGGCGCAATCCGAAATGGAACATGAACTCAAAGGATTTTTACACACGCTCGATGATTTGCAGCATCTCCTGCACTTTACAGAAATCCGCATGAAAAAGACCGATCAGATGCTTGCGGAGAAGCTCTTTCACAGCGGCGGGCATTTGGCCGGCTACCTGCCGATCATGTCTTCTTTGGCAGCCAAATGTTCCCCTGGCAGCTATAAACTGACCGCACCGCCGCTGTCTGAACCGCTCGCTCTCATGAAGCAGATCAAACAAAACGGTCTGTCAGGACTCATTACAAAAAAACGAGCCGCAGCATATATTCAGTTTGATGAAGAGGGACAGCAGCAGCTGTGGTCGGCGCGCCGCATGATCAGCCGCACAATCGCCGACAACCTTTGCATTCTGGCATATCAGCAAATCGCAAAAGGCCCGCTTTCTCTTACAGTCTTACTTTTCGGAAAAAAAGCGGAAGCAGATGCGGCAGATGTCAAAACCGTTTGTCTTTCAAAAAACAAAACGATTACCGCCGACACGCTTCACAGCTTCAGTGCCAAAATATATTCCGGCTAGGAGCCTCGGAGCCTGATTCCAACATCAGGCTTTTTGGCATGCCTACCAGGTGGCATTCTTTGCTTCTACTCTATGTTCACCGTCTCCTTCTCTTTCAATCGCGGCGCTTCCATCCTCGGAAACCGTTACAACCGCAAGAGCTGTGTCATGAACATAGCTTGAGTTCCATAGTTCACCGACCGGCCTCTTTTTTATAAGATTCAAGAGCATCAATATAAACACGGAATGGCTGACAATGAGGACATTGCCTTCCCGATGGCGGCGGAGAATGAATTGATACGCCTGACTGACCCGCCTTTCAAAATCGTAAAAGCTCTCGCTTTCATCGGGCATATATGTTTCAGGCGTATTAAAATACGCTTCCAGCAAGTCAGGATCACTTTGTTTGATCTCATCATACGTTTTCCCTTCCCAGCGGCCGATCGAGATTTCTTTTAATCTGTCGTCTGTTATAAAGGGAATGCTGCGGTTCTGCAGCATAGCCCGCGCAGAATCAACGGCCCGGCCGCTTGGACTGGAATATGCGGCTTGGAATTGAACATCTTTCAGCCGTTCGCCGAGGGCATTTGCGTTTGCCAGTCCCAAAGCCGTTAAATTGGAGTCTTCCCAGCCTTGCATTCTTTTTTCAATATTCCATTCCGTCTGACCGTGTCTTGCAATATACAATGTAAGCAAAACATCATCCCCCGTTCATTATTCTAGCATTCATTGTATGCGATGTGCGGTTTGAAATCAAATATGCTGAATATTCTGACATGTGTTTATTTTGCCGGGTCCATCAGCTATAATAAGAAGGCAAGACAACCAAGGAGGATACAGAAATGAATCATGAAGCATTTTTGCAGCGCGCCATCGACCTTGCGGTGGAGAGCGTGAAAAGCGGCACAGGCGGACCTTTTGGCGCTGTGATAGTCAAAGACGGCCAAATTATCGCCGAGGGAAAAAACAATGTCACAACAAGCAATGATCCAACCGCGCACGCGGAAGTAACGGCTATTCGGCTCGCCTGTGAAGCACTTGGCGATTATCAGCTGAACGACTGCATTCTTTATACAAGCTGTGAACCGTGCCCCATGTGCCTGGGAGCCATCTACTGGGCGAGACCGAAGGAAGTTTACTTCGCCGCTCAGCATTCGGATGCCGCATCGGCCGGTTTTGACGACTCTTTTATTTATGAAGAAATCACCAAAACGAAAAGCGAACGGAAAATTCCTTTTTATAAAATGGACCTTCAAGCAAAGCTTGAACCTTTTCTCACATGGGAAAAGACCGATCAAAAAGTGGAATATTAAAAAAAGCTTCCTTCATCAGGAAGCTTTTTTTATTTTGAAGCAGACGGCTCATACCATTCAAGCTTTTGATCTTCCGATTCCAAATCAAGGCTTTCTGCTTTTCCATCCTTTTCAATTTCAAGCCTGACAATTTTCCCTTTCAGTTTTTCAGGTGCTTCGGCGACATCCCTCTCAAAATCGGCTGTTTTCTGATAAGTTTTTTCCCCTGCTTTTGTTTTGATTGTAATGTTTTGCTCCGACTCGCTGACAAACGTGGCGATGATTTTTCGGCTGCCGTCTTTCTCCTCCTCATATACGCCATTTTGGTCGGCTTTTGACTGCGGCATAAGCTCGGCTTCTTCCGCTTCTTGCGTTTTTCCATCCACCTCTACCTTCACAAGCTTCCCGATTAAGTCATCATGGTCTTCTTCGCTGTGAAAGCGGCTGCTTTTCGGAACAATCAGTTCCTTATCCTTTATTTCGAGCGTGATTTGGTCATCTTCAGCATGAACATACTTGCCTATCAAATCAAAATCTTCTTCAGACCGGATATTTTTGTCAAGGGAATATGTTTTCAAATCAGGTGCTTTCTGCTTGGCCGTATCAGCCGGGGATTGATTGCCGTTGTTCTTCTCCGCCGCTCCGGTTCCGCATCCTGCAAGGACAATAGCGAGAGAAAGCACGGAGAACACAAGCGCTTTTTTAAGATATGCCATATGCTGCTCCTTTCTAAAAAAGAAAGCAAACAAGCTTTGTTTGCTTTCTCGTTTTCATCTTTCCCGTTTATTTATTTTACTTCAAGATTGACGTCGATATTTCCTCTCGTCGCTTTTGAATAAGGGCAAAAGTCATGAGCGGCTTCGACCAGCTCTTTCGCTTTTTCTTTTTCTACCCCGCCTGCTGTGACGATCAGCTTGACGCCGATTTTAAAACCGCCGTCACTCTCATCCTTCAGCAAGCTCACATGGCCTTCGACCTCAGAATCGATGTCAATGCCTTTTTGTTTTGCGACATGTTCCAATGCGCCGCCGAAGCACGCCGCGTATCCCGCCGCAAAGAGCTGTTCAGGATTTGTCCCTGATTCGCCTTCTTTTTTTTCATTTGGCATGACAATGTTATGGTCCAAAACCCCGTCATCTGATTTGACATGTCCGGATCTTCCGCCTTTTGCCGTGACTTTTGCTGTAAACAATGCAGTCATCCTGATTCCTCCTTACGTTTTTTCCTCTACTCTTTATATTTCACAAAATGAGTTTTTTAAACATCCGTTTTTGTTTTTTCGGGTTTTCAGCCGATCAATGGGAAAAGAACGCAAAATCTTATACAATAAAAAGGAACATAAAAAAGAGTTGGTGAAACGATGGCAAACGAATTTGAACATATGAGGCTTGACAGACAGCTTTGCTTTCTCCTTTATGCAAGCTCGCGTGAAATGACGAAGCTTTACAAGCCTCTGCTTGATGAACTCAATATTACGTATCCGCAGTACCTCGCGCTCCTTTTATTATGGGAACACGGGGAATTAAGCGTCAAAACAATGGGCAAGCTCCTTTATCTCGATTCCGGCACACTGACGCCGATGCTGAAGAGAATGGAGCAGCACGGGCTTTTAACAAGAGAGCGGTCACCTGAAGATGAACGGTCTGTAATTGTCAGACTGACAGCAGGCGGCCAGGCACTCCAAGAAAAAGCAAGCAGCATTCCGCAGCACATGATCGCCCAGACCGATCTGTCGGCTGGCGAACTGAAAAACTTGAAGCAAACGCTTGAATCCCTTCTTGCTTCATTGACGAAAAAAACAGATGTGCTGTAAAGACAGCAAAAAGGCGCCTTCATATCGAAGGCGCCTCTTTTTTAAGAAATCACTTCAAGGTTGACATCAACATTTCCGGAAATTGCTTTTGAATACGGGCAAACGGTATGAGCTTGATGGACGAGTTTTTCGAGCTCCCTCTGTTCAACGCCGGTTCCTTTTACTTGCAGTGTGACACTGAGCTTATAGCCTCCATCTGCTTCATCTTTCAGAAGGCTGACGTTCGCCGTCACCTCTGTCTCCATTCGAAGACGCGCCTTTTGGGCGGTCAATTGCAATGCGCTGTCAAAGCATGCCGCGTATCCGGCGGCAAACAGCTGCTCCGGGTTGGTGGCATTTTCGTTTTCCTTGGCTTTTGGCGTTCCCGGCATGGCCAGCTCCAGCTCAAGGACGCGGTCAGATGAGGTGACTTGTCCGTCTCTGCCACCATTGGCAGTGGCTTGCGAGGTAAATAGCGGTTTCATGATTTATCGTCTCCTTTAATTTATATTGTGAACAATTTAATTTTATAAAATTAAAAGTGATAACACAACAAAAAACATCCTGTCTTCATTCGAGACAGGATGCCACACTTTCATATCCGGATTTGTCCGTTTCCTTTAATGATATATTTAGAAGAAGTCAGCGCTTTAAGGCCCATCGGCCCCCGTGCGTGAAGCTTTTGCGTGCTGATGCCGATTTCGGCGCCGTAGCCGAATTCAAAGCCGTCTGTAAAACGTGTTGAAGCATTGTGGTAAACAGCTGCAGCGTCAACAGACGTTAAGAAATACCGGGCGTTTTCCTGATTTTCAGTCAGAATCGCTTCCGAATGACGTGTGCCGTACTGTCTGATGTGCCGGATGGCTTCATCGATTCCGGCAACGGTTTTGATGCTGACAACCGGCGCAAGAAACTCGGTTCCCCAGTCGGTCTCGCGAGCTGGAACCGCAGAAGGCAGCATCGTGCATACGGCTTCGTCTCCCCTGATTTCAACGCCCGCTTCTTCAAGCTTTTGAAGAAGCGCTTTCGTATGCTCTTCCGCCCAGCCTTTATGGATGAGCACCGTTTCAATCGCATTGCAGACAGAAGGGCGCTGCGTTTTGGCATTGATTACAACCTGCTCAGCCATGTCTGGCTGAGCCGATTCATCAATGAATATGTGGCAGTTCCCCGCGCCTGTTTCAAGCACAGGCACTGTGGATTCCCGCACCACCATATCGATGAGGTTTTTCCCTCCTCTCGGGATGAGCACATCCAAGCCGTCGTTTAAAGTGAACAGCTGTTTTGCCGTTTCTTTGCTTGTATCTTCAATGAGCTGAACGGCATCCTCTGGAAGCGCCGAGCGTTCGAGCGCTTCCCTGATCACGCGGACGAGCGCTTTATTGCTGTTGATGGCTGACGAACTGCCCCGCAGGATGACGGCATTTCCCGTTTTCAAACAAAGGGTTGCGGCGTCGACCGTTACATTCGGACGAGCCTCATAGATCATTCCGACGACTCCGAGCGGGACCCTGACATTTTCAATGAAAAGCCCGTTGTCTTTGCGGATCGTTTCAAGCGTTTCCCCCACAGGGTCTTCAAGCTTTGTGAGCAGCATGACGGCGTCTGCTATATCATTCAGCCTCTCCGGCGTTAAGGCAAGGCGGTCAAGCAGCGCAGGCGAAAAGCCTTTTTCTTTGCCGCGGACGATATCTTTCTCGTTTTCTGCCAATATCTCATCCTGCTTAAAGCGGATGGCCTCGGCGATAAAGGAAAGCGCCTCATTTTTCCTTTCAGTCGGCTGATGAACCAGTTCTTCCTTTGCGACTTTGGCCTTTTTTGCTTTTTCAATCACTTCGCTCATTCTTTCATCCCCTTATTCTTTAATGCTTACCCAATCATTTCGATGGATGACTTCTATCCCTTCTTCATGATGGAACTCATCGCTTCGCTTCCCTTTTACCTCTTCAAGCTCTGCGGCGGAGTACAGCGTTTGGCCTTTCCCGGCCAAGCCGTTCGGTCCGTAAACTTCGACAACCGCCCCTTTCGGAAAATCTCCGGATATCGCTGTTACGCCGGCCGGCAGCAGGCTCCCGCCGTTTTCGGTAATCGCCAGCTCAGCCCCTTCATCAACGGTAATCTTCCCTGAAACAGGTGAATGAAAGGCGATCCACTGCCTATGATTGTTGACGGAAGACAGGTCGGATTGGCCGATATAGGTGCCGTCCCCGTTTCCTTTTAAAATCTGGATCAGCTTATCATCTCCCTCTCCGGCGCCTATGAAAACATTGACGCCGAGTGAAAGAGCGGTTTTTGCCGCCAAAAGCTTCGACTTCATCCCGCCCGTCCCGACTTTTGATCCGGCGGAAGCGGCGCAGCCCAAAAGTTCGTCCGTAATTTCGGGAATGTAATCAAAACGGCGGGCATCGGGATGTTCAGCCGGATTCGAGTCATAGAGGCCGTTAATATCCGTTAAAATGATGAGTTTGTCGGCATGAATCAGTCCGCTTACAAGGGCGGAAAGCATGTCGTTGTCCCCAAACGTCAATTCTTCAACAGATACCGAATCATTTTCATTAATAATCGGGACAAGCCCCCGTTCAATCAGTTCCATAACGGTCGCATATGCATTTCGATAGCGCTCCCGTTTGGCAAAATCGTTTCTCGTCAATAAGATCTGCGCAGGCTTGATATCGTGGTCTGCAAAATGCTCGATGTATGTTTGCATTAACAAGCTCTGGCCGACGGCCGCTGCAGCCTGTTTTCCCTTTAGCGTCACAGGCCTTGCGGGATAGCCGAGCTGTAAAAATCCCGCAGCGACAGCCCCCGACGAAATGAAGATGACTTCATGGCCTTCTTTTTTCAGAGCAGCTATCGCCCGAACATGGTCATTGATCTTCTCCTCATCGATGCTGCCCTTCGAGTTGGTTAATGAACTGCTTCCGATTTTAATGACAATCCGTTGTTTTTTCACGTTTTTTCCCTCCGAGATGATCTGGCAGAAGGCCAATAAAAAAAGCCCTTTTCGTCCAAGTAAAAAAGGACGAAAAGAGCTTTCCGCGGTACCACCTTCATTGAATGCGCGAGAAAATAAAGCGCACTCCTCTTTCCCCTTTAACGCCAGGGTATGCGCCCAGGTTTTCCCCCTGGGACTCCGAGGCAGGTTCGGCAGGTTTCATGTGGTGAAATGTTTCAGCATGCCATTTCACTCTCTTTCACAGAAAGAACTGCTTACTGGCCCTCTTCAACGCTCGTGATTTTTTATTATTATGCCTAGGAAAAACGCCTCTGTCAAGAGGCAGATCAAACAATTTAATTAAAGACGATCGTCTTGTTTCCATGCACGATAATCCGGTCTTCCAAGTGCCATTTGACCGCTCTTGCCAAAACGCTTCTCTCAATCGTTCGGCCGATGTTTTTCAATGCTTCCACATTGTCTCTGTGGTCGACCCGTTCGATATCCTGTTCGATGATCGGCCCTTCATCCAATTCGTTTGTCACATAATGCGATGTTGCTCCGATCAGTTTAACGCCTCTTTCATATGCCCGTTTATACGGATTCGCCCCGATAAAAGCCGGCAGGAAGGAGTGGTGAATATTTATGATTTTGTTCGGATGAGCCGAGACAAAATCAGGCGTTAAAATCTGCATATATCGGGCGAGAACGATGACATCCGCACGATACTCTTCAAGCCATTTCAGCTGCTGTTTTTCCACTTCCTGACGAATGTCTTTGTTCGCTTTCATGTAAAGGAACGGAATATTCAGGGATTCAACAGTTTCTCTTGCATCTTCATGATTGCTGATAACCGCTGCAATCTCCGCCATCAAATTGCCGCTCTGCCATTCCCATAGCAGTTCATGCAGGCAGTGAAGCTCTTTTGAAACGAAGATAGCGACGCGTTTCAGTTCGCTCGCCAAATTCATGCTCCACGTCATTTGGAAGGACTCCGCCACAGAGGCGAATGCCGCTTTCATCTGTTCGATCTTTTCGCGGATGCCTTGAACTTCAAACTCAATCCGCAGAAAGAACCGGCCTCCTTCAGGGTCTGTCGTATACTGGTTCGATTCAATAATATTCGCACCGTTCTCAAATAAAAATGAAGAAACGGCGGCGACGATTCCAGGCTGATCCGGACAGCTGACCAGAAGGCGGGCCTTATCGTTATTGATTTCCTGATATTGCGATAACTGCTGTTTCATATATGCGTTCATTTTCGTAAAAACCCTCTTTGCTTGTAATTCGTAAACTATCTTTTCATTATACTGGAGTTTATTGAAAAATCAATTTACGAACGCCTATTTGCATCAACCCGACTCTAGCTAATAAGTTTCAGCCCGACGGCAGATCCCAAAATGAGCGCGATGAAAAAGATGCGTTTTCCGTCTTTCGGCTCTCCGTAAAACAGGATGCCGACAAGCGCACCTCCGACCGTGCCGATCCCTGTCCACACTGCGTACGCGGTTCCCATCGGCAGCGTCTCCATCGCAAGGGAAAGCAAGAAAAAAGAAGCGGCAAACCCGATGATCAACAAAAAGATCCATCTCACCCGCTTGTCTTTATGAAACTGGTTCATCATCGTCACGCCAAGCATTTCCAGTATACCGGCGGCGATGAGGCAGATCCATTCCATTATGACGCCTCCCCTTTCTCTTCATTTGTTACAAGCTTCAAACCGATCACGCCGCATAGCAAAACACCGATCAGAGCAAGCTTGGCGATATTTGCCGGCTCATTGAACAAGGCGATTTCGCAGACGACCGTTCCCGCCGTCCCGAGACCGGTAAATACGGCATACACGGTTCCGACCGGCAGCTTCTCCCCCGCTTTCACCAGTATATAGAAGCTCATCACGACGGCGGCCGCCGTGCAGATCCATTCAAGTGCCGAATCGGCGTGTTTCAGCCCCATGACCCAGCCAATTTCAAACAAGGCTGCAAGTATGACACTGCCCCATCTCATCACAATCCCTCCAATTTCATTTTCAGCAAAAGAAAAAACCCGGGCTATCGATGGAAACGATACTCCCGGGCTTTTATCCCTCCGTGTGCATATGAACAAATCATATGTGTTTTCTCTCGGACCAGGCCACATACGAATGTGCGGAACCCTAGAAAACTTTAACGTTATGAAGTTTGCTAATTAGCATCATACCAAATCATACGAAAAAATCAACTGTTTTGCATGCGGAACTCTTTTAAGCAAGCCTGAATATGCGCCTGGTGATAGCGGTTATGATCAGACATATGCCAGATCCCCCAGCGGATCGTCGAAAACCCTCCCTCATACGGAACCTTCTTCAGCAAGTCTTTTTCCGAAAAGCCTTTAGCGGTGTGTTTCAACATCTCCAGCACCTCTTCATGCCACTCGATTAACACGGTCAAAGGGACGCCTGTCACCTCCGGCAAACGTCCGTTTTCATCCGTCATCGGTCCGTATTTCTCTTCCAGCTCTCTTGGAATTTCGCTTTCCTTCAGCCTGTAAACCCAGCGGACATCGACATTGATTAAATGATAGATCAGCTGGGCGATGCTGTTTTTGTCGCCATGCTCACCCTTATATTCCAGCTCTTCCCGGCTGATGCCGGAGACGATTGATTTCAGCCGTTCGATGTTTTCATTGACCGCCGAAAAAAGCAGCCCGACTGTCGGCGCCATCTCTTCATCTGGAGATAAATCTTTCAAAAACGGCATATCTTCACTCCTCCTGTTTAAAGATATTTTTCAGCAGCCCTTCATTTTCAGGAGCGAGGAAACTGAAACCATAGTAGGCAGCGACAGCCGACGCCGTTGTCCATACTGCGAGACTCCCCGTCATCCACAGCGCCGTTTGTCTGCGCTTGGCCCCAAAGCCCATGCACATAAACGCGGTTAAGTGGGAGCCGATAAAGAAAGGCCCGACGAAAGAAAGGCCCGGAATGCCGTAGGTCAGCCATATTTTTTTCGCCCTGCTTTTCCTTTTTGAGAACTTATCCGTCTCCGCTCTCCGCTCCCCGCGTCTTCTTTCTAGCCATACCTTCACTTTGTCAATTAAAAAAATAAGCAGCAGTACGGTTAATAGATTTCCGAATAGCGCGATAATAGCGGACGGAACAGGTTTAAGCCCGGCAATGATCGCTAGCGGCACGACACCGATCACTTCAAACCACGGAATCGCAGCCAAAATAAAGACGAGTACATAGCCCCACATCATATCCATATATCGGCCACCTTTCATGCTCTGATCATAAACGTTGTGATCGCCAAAAGGCAAGAGTCTTCACCTTAAAAAATATAATGCTCTTCTGTATTTCATTCATATTGAGCCGTATTTCTGGCACGCTTTGTTTCAATAAACATGACGAGAAGCAGCCCGATATAGGGAATATAAGTTTCTGCCATCATGGCTCCTGCTGAATCCCAGTTCATATACTGAAACAAAAAATGCGTTCCGGCTAAAAGCAGCGGCAATATGGACAAGGCTCCGGCTTTCAACCTGAAAGACAAACATACGATCACAAGAAACGACAGGGCCATAATCAGCCAGCGGCTTCCCCCATCAAACGAAAAAACCGGTGTCCCGAATTGCCGGTCAATAAAAATAATGGCCAAAATCGGAAAAAACGTCAAAGCGGCGTACACCATCGTATACATGAAGGCCGTATTCTTCCCTTTAAATGCTGTAATCCGGCCCAAAAGCGGCAACATAGCCGCTGCCAGCAAAATATAAAGCGGATAGCCTGCCAGCGTATAGACAGAATAATCGAGGCTGTCGTTCACGGCATCGCTGAATATAAAATAGGATATTGCGCCGATTAAAATGGCAAAGAACAACTTGGCGATCTCCCCTGGCCTTGATGAAAGCTCTTTTGACAGCGCTTGAACATATGACTTGGGAGAATCCCCAAAAATTTGCCGGACGGTTTTTCCGTCCTTTTCTCCTTCCCAGGCATGAACGGTTAGCTCATTCATGATTCCTTCGATTTCTTTGTCGCTTTTTCCTGAAGACATTAAGTAGATTCTCATCTCGTCCAATACGTTTTGCATGTCCTTTGATAGCACAGTTTCACTTCTCCTTCAGTTTTTTTTCGAGCAGTGCATTGACGTTCCCGGATAATGCTTTCCAACGGTCGATGAACGATTGAAGCTCCGCTTCTCCAAGGGGTGTAAGTCTGTAATATTTTCTCTTCGGGCCGCTCGCCGACCGTTTTAGTTCGGTCTCCACCCATTTTTCCTTTTGCATGCGGAGGAGAATCGGATAGATGCTTCCTTCGCTGATATCCGAAAAACCGTATCCCGCAAGCACCTTTGTCATTTCATAGCCGTATATCTCCCCTTCTGATATAACGGCAAGCAGACATCCTTCTAAAATCCCTTTCAGCATTTGCGTTGAACTCATAAGCCACCTCTTTTATGTATCTTGCAATACAAGATACACGAATGATAACATACACTATTTTGCATTGCAAGATACCTGAACAAAAAAGCGGACATCATCTGCATGTCCGCTTTGCTTGATTACTCCAGTTTTCCTGCGCCTGCGTGCGCTTCAACGATTGCCGGCACATCTTCTGCGTCGTCGATTTTTTCAAACAGCGTCGGCTTCCAGCCGGCCGATTTTTTAATAGACGCATTGTTTGCTTTGTTGTATGTGCTGACAACATCAATTTTTGCGACGCTTTTTTGGTTGTTTACGATCGTATCTTTTTCATATAAAGCGTCACCTTTAAAGACCTTCATCAGTTTTTGAGGCTTCGTTCCTTCCGGCAGGTCAAAGTAGTTGTCCTCAGCATAAATTTTTGAAGAATAGCCTACGCCCCATGAATAATTGTAGCTGTCTTTCGTGCTTTTAAAATAGTTGTTGTAAATGTGCACTTTTCCGTAGCGGACGC
This sequence comes from Bacillus sp. FSL R7-0646, assembly GCF_037969865.1. Classification (NCBI taxonomy): domain Bacteria; kingdom Bacillati; phylum Bacillota; class Bacilli; order Caryophanales; family Bacillaceae; genus Bacillus; species Bacillus sp. FSL R7-0646. Next base: position 1,405,636 of record NZ_CP150217.1, on the reverse strand, counting down.
GCGGTGCCCGCTCTTTTATATTTTCGTAGAGATTGTGGTGGAATGTCACCCTTAAATGCCCGTTGTCTGCTTTGTAGCTGTCGCTTGATCCGATAATCGTGTTTTTAGAATGTCCTGAAAATATGCTGTATGACACCGTAATGAAATCCGACTGCTTTTTGATATCAAGCAGTCCGTCGTGATGCTGGAATTCGCGCCCGAAATGCGTTTCAGTCAGCTCATCAGGCTGATCTCCGTCATTGAATGAGCAGTGGTCGATCCAAATATTTTTGGACATTTCGATCAGCAGGTTGTCATATTCTGAATTCCAGTTACCGCTGCTCCCATCCGTCGGATCCCAGCCAGGGAAGAAATCGTACGCGTTTTCGAATTCGATATTGCGGATAATGACGTTTTCCGCGTTTTTGACATAAAGGCCTCCGCCGACGATTTTCGCATCATCTCCGAGCCCGATAATCGTTGTGTTCGAACCGACTCTGATCAAGACCCGTTCCTTTTGATTATCTTTCGAGCGGAGCCTTGCCTCTTCAAGCTTTCCTGTCGGCTCCTTTTTCCCCCATTTCTTCGGATCATAAGCTTTGAGATACGCTTCGATCGAATATTCGGGGTCTTTATAATCTTCATAGCCTAAAGGATTGTTGTCATCATCAACACTAAGATTGATTGTTCCCTTCACATAGATGATCTTCGGCGTATCATTTTCGCTGTTCTTTTTATTGTCTCCCCCTAATGCCTCAACAAGCTGCTTGCGGTTTTTGACCGTATATACCTGATCAGAAGAAGCGTCAGCGCCTCCGGTCGTTCCTTTTCCATAAGCGCCCCAGCCGTCTTTTGAGCCGAGGACGTCGCGTCCGTAGTCTGCCGCTTCGATTGGCGCAGATGTCCCGAGCAGCAGCAGGGCGCCCAAAATTATTACACTAAAAAACCTTTTCATCAATTGCACCTACCATCAAAATTTTTTCACAAAAACTAATATATGCTATAAAAATACAGAAAACAACATATTTTCCTCCTGTTTTTTGTGACACCATTTTCAAATTTTATGACAAATGCCCTGTTCATTTTTATCAACGAATAAAAAAACAGACTCTTAATATTTTTCTGAAATAGCAGGAAATAAAAAAATCGCCTATTCGGCGAAAATTAATGGTCTTGCCCCGGTTTATAGAGATACGGGTCATGGGTTAACGGGCTGCCGGGATCTTCCGTATCAATTATAATTTCATTTTTTTCGTTCAAGGTGCCGAGCGTAATGGTTGGCAGCATCGCTTGCTCAATCCCTTTATCCTCTAATTTTTGAAACAGCCATTCTTTCGTTTTTTTCAAGTATTTTAAATTGTGTTCGATAATTTCGCCGTCTAAAATGAGCGGAATCGGCACGAAATTCCGCTTCGTCTCCAAGTTGAGGTCCCGCGGCTGTACAGGCCTTGCTTCCGATTTGGGAATCACGCTGATCTGGCCCGATTCTTCAATCAGGGCGAGGTCGATATCTTTTGGGTCGGCATAGCCTTTTTCGCGCAATTTGCCGAGCAGTTCATTGACAGTCAGCCGCTCTCTTTTTAATCCTCCTTTATCAATATTGCCATTGCCGTTTCGGATCAGCACGGTCGGACTGACGACAAGAAACCATCGCCATTTATTGTGTAATGACAGCTTTTCAATCAACAAATAGAAGATCAGAAAGGTAAGCGCGTAATAAATGGACATTGAAATTTTAGAAGTAAGAATCGGTTCGCTGATGATCGTTCCAATCGCAAATGTCAGCAAAAGGTCGAAGTTCGTCATTTGCGAAACGGCTTTCTTCCCTGCGATTCGGAAAAGAATATAAGCTATAGAGAACACTAAAGCTGGCTTGGCTAAAAAAGTCCATACAAATTCAAGCATTTCACCCAAAACTTCTTTCCGTTTTTTGTAATTTATTTTGAACAAATATTGGGTAGTGTATTCATTGCACAGCAAAACCCCGGCAAACTGATGCTTGAGCCGGGGTTTTGTTCGTATGTTTACCAAGGTTTGTCAACAGCCAGCGCCTGGGCCAGCGCTTTGCTGTGTTTGCGATGGTTTTTCCGTTCTTCGGCGCGCTGCCGGGCGGTCTCGTGCAGCATGATTTCTTCTTCAGACTGCGGTACAACTTGGGGAACGGCCTGAGGATTGCCGTCCTGATCAAGCGCCACAAAGGTTAAAAAGGATGTCGCCGCAAGCTTTCGTTCGCCTGTCAGCAAATGCTCTTTAATGACTTTGACGAATACCTCCATTGACGTTCTGCCGACCCATGTCACATAAGATTCAAGGCAGACTGAATCCTCCTGGCGGATCGGTTCGAGAAAATCGACGGAATCCATTGAAGCTGTCACGGTTTCACACCTCGAGTGTCTCGCTGCCGAAATCGAAGCGATATCGTCGATATAGCTCATCAGCTTGCCACCGAACAAGGTGTTGTGATTGTTCGTATCAAGCGGAAATACCCTGCTTGTTTTGACAACTTTTGATTCTTTGCAGTATCTCTTTTCAGGTCCATTCATCATCCATTACTCCTTTGATGTCTACTAAGATGCGTTTGTAAAGTGGATTTTTTCTATATTAAACACTATTAGAATTCATTTGTCTAAACTTTTTTATCCGGCTGACTGTCAGATTTTCTGGCTAAAAGGTTTATTTCCCGCTGCGGGTAGGGAATAATGAAATGACTAAAGAGAGGACGGGGGAATCAAAATGGACTCAGCATTATCGAAAAAAAACCGCGGGGCGGGCTGTACAAGCGAATACGACGTCTTAAAAAAAGTGGTGTTATGCAGACCGGAGTATATGGAGATTGCAGAAGTGATCAATGAAACACAGAAGTATTTTCAAAAGGATAATATCGATAAAACGCTGGCCGTCCGCCAGCATAATACATTGATAAAAGAATTGGAGAGCCGGGGTATTGAAGTCGTGATTCTGCCTGCTTTAAGCCAATTTCCGGAACAGGTTTTCACGCGCGATATCGGGTTTACGATCGGAGGCACTGTGTTTTCCGCGCAGCTTTCAGCCGACATCCGCCAGGGCGAAGAAAATGTCCTGCAGGAATGGCTGGCAAAAGAACAAATCTCCTGGACCGCATTTAATGAAGGCTATCAAATCGAAGGCGGCGACATCCTCGTCGACCAAAATACCATATATGCCGGCATCAGCCACAGAACGACGTTCTCGGCCGTCCAAGAGCTGAAGCGCAGGCTTCCCTCTTATGAAGTCATACCGGTTCCGTTTGAAGAAACGTTCCTTCATCTGGATTGCGTCTTCAACATTCTTTCGCCGACAGAAGCGCTTGTCTATCCAAAAGCCTTAGGAGAAAGAGAATACGACGTCTTGAAAAAGCGCTATGAGATGATCGAAATTACGGATGATGAACAGTTCCAACTCGGTACAAACGTTCTGTCCATCGGCAATAAAACCGTGATCAGCCTGCCTGTTAACCGCCACGTGAATCAGGAGCTCAGAAAAAGGGGCTATACGGTCATCGAAATCGACTTATCCGAGATCATAAAATCAGGCGGATCATTCAGATGCTGTACTCTGCCGATTGAGCGTACTTCCACTGAATGTTACAAAGGCGGCGCCTGATCCTTATTCCATTTCGAATCGGCGACTTAACAAATGTGGAAAAGCTGCCGGCACGCTGAGGAGCCCTGTAAATAGGGCTCCTTTTTTCTATAATCACCTCGCCTGCAGCGTCACCTTCAAGCCGGCCTCCTCTTTCCTTGCGTCTCCGTCATACAGATGGCAGGCGACAAAATGACCGTCGTCGGCTTCTTTTAACATCGGCTTTTTGGCGGCGCAAATGTCCATCGCGGCAGGACACCTCGTTCTGAAAACGCAGCCGCTCGGCGGATCGATCGGACTTGGCAGCTCGCCTTTCAGTATGATTCGTCTCCGCTTGTCTTCCACATCCGGATCGGGAATCGGGATAGCTGATAAAAGCGCCTGGGTGTAAGGATGCAGAGGTTCTTGATAAAGCCGGCCGCTGTCGGTGATCTCGACCATGTGCCCGAGATACATGACGCCGATCCGGTCGCTGATGTGCTTCACCATGGAAAGATCGTGGGCGATAAATAAAAACGTGAGCCCTTTTTCCTTTTGCAGCTTTTTTAAAAGGTTGACGACCTGCGCTTGCACGGAGACGTCAAGTGCCGATATCGGCTCATCGGCGACGATGAATTCAGGTTCAAGCGCAAGCGCTCTGGCGATGCCGATTCTTTGCCTCTGTCCGCCGCTGAATTCATGAGGATAGCGATTGGCAAAGCTTTTGTGCAGACCGACTGCTTCCAGAAGCTCGTCCGCCTTTTCAAGACGCGCCTTTTTCCCTCCGTAGAGGCCGTGGATTTCCATAGGTTCTGTCATAATCTCCCTGACGGTTAACCTCGGATTTAATGAAGCATACGGGTCTTGAAAAATCATTTGAATTTTGCGGTTGTACTGGAATGATTCATCATCGCTCAAATGGTGGATGTTTTTCCCCCGATATGTAACCTCGCCTTCTGTCGGCTGATAAAGACGCATCAGCACTCTTCCGGATGTCGACTTGCCGCAGCCCGATTCTCCGACGAGCCCGAACGTCTCTCCTTCTTTAATATCAAATGAAATGCCGTCGACCGCTTTGACCGTTTTGCCCCTTCCGGCGTCAAAGTGCATTTTCAGACGGCTGACTTTCAATAAAGCGCCGGTTTGCATGCCAATCCCCCCGTTTTATTTAAAAATAGCGCCTGATGGCACACAGCTCTTTTTCATAAATTGTACCTTTAAGAGATATGACCTCGATCGATTTGCCCGTTTTTGGAGAGTGAAGCATCTCTCCGTTTCCGCAGTAAATGCCGACGTGGTGAACCCGTCCTCTGCCTTCTTCATATGCGAAAAACAGTAAATCGCCCCGCTTCGGGCTGCTGAAGGATACCTCTTTTCCGCCTTTCGCCTGGTCGCCGGCATCGCGCGGCGCGGAGCGGCCGTTCGCCTTCAGCATATTGAAGACAAATCCTGAGCAGTCGTAGCCAAACCCGCTCATCCCTCCCCAAAGATAGGGCAGGTTCAAAAACGCCTGACCGGTTTGAACGATATCGTCTCCGCTGCCTTTTACAGGTGTTTCGAGATCCGCATCTTCTTTTTTCAGCCATTTGCGGCCAAGCGGTGTATCGACCTCAAACCAGACGCCGCCGGAAGACAAGACGGGCAGCTTGGTGAGAAAGCTCAGCTCAATAACTTTCGTTTTCTTGTCATCATATAAGAAAGCCGTCGGTTTTTGAATAACGGCGCTTGTCTCAGACTTCGCCGGGCTTTTTTCGACCAGGCAGTCCTTTGGAATCCAGCCCGGGTAGCCGCGTTTGTCTTTTGCAGACGGCTGTCCCGGAATGATGACGAACGCCCAGTCTCCCCGCTCCTTTATAAGTTGGACATCTTCGCCGAAAAGCACTTGCGTTTGAACAAGGTTTGCCGTACATAGCTCAAGGCGCTCCTCGTAGGACAATTCGTCAAGCCAGCTTCTCACATGTACAGGGTTTGACAGCATCATCCGGTCAATTGTGCGCGGCGCTTCCGGACTGGTCCAGACATTGGCGACTGAGACGGCTGTCGTATAAAGGCTCATTTGTCCTCTCCCCCCTCATGGCAGACTTTCGTGATTCCGAGTCCGGGAGCATCCGGTATCGTGATCGTTCCTGCATGATAGCGGATGCCGCCTTCAACGATATCCTCCTTCAGCATGAGCGGCGCATCAAAATCGAATTTTGTCACATTTTTCTGGCTTGCTGCGAAGTGGACGGCCGCTGTGATGCCGAGCCTTGTCTCGATCATGCTTCCGGCCATGCATTCCACTCCGCACGCTTCTGCCATGGCGTTGATTTTCAGCGCCTGGCGGATGCCGCCTGCCTTCATCAGTTTAATATTGATGAGATCGGCGCTTCTCGTTTTCAGCACGTGAAAAGCATCCCTTGGGGTAAACACGCTTTCGTCCGCCATAATCGGCGTATCGACGGCATCTGTCACCTGTTTCAAGCCTTCGAGATCGAGCCGGTGGACCGGCTGTTCGACAAGCTCGATCGAAAGCCCCTCATCCTCCATTTTCCGAATGGCTTTGACCGCCTGTTTCGCCGTCCAGCCTTGATTGGCGTCCACGCGGATTCGGACAGCGGGACCCGCTTGTTTGCGGATTTCCCTGATCCGTTCGAGGTCTGTTGCCATGTCGTTTTTTCCAACCTTAATTTTGAGCGTGCGAAACCCTTCCTGTACATAGCGGGCCGCGTCTTTCCCCATTTCTTCCGGGTCATTGACGCTGACGGTAAAATCCGTCTCGATCTCCCGTCTGTATCCGCCCAGCAATTGATACAGGGGAAGACCGCAAAGCTGCGCCAAGCAATCGTAGACGGCTGTTTCTACAGCGGCCTTTGCGCTTGTATTTCCAACAATCAGCTTGTCGATATCATGAAATATCGCCTCAGCCATTCGCAAGTTGCACCCGGTGAGGGCGGGTGCGAGAATCGTGTTGACTGCCCCCTCAATACTGTCAAGCGTCTCACCGGTAATAACAGCAGTCGGAGGCGCTTCTCCCCAGCCTGTCATCCCGTTTTCAGCCGTTACTTTGACAATGACGGCTTCTGCGGTGCGGACGGTTCGAAGCGCTGTTTTAAAAGGTTTTTTCAGCGGAACGGCGATGCGGTTTGTCGTAATCTCGGCAATCTTCATGGCGGCCTCCTTTCCCATTAAGAAATTCCCGGTTCGATGGTGAGCCGTTTTTTGCCGGCGTCAAGGACGGCTTTCACCCCTACCGGTACGGCGATATTCGGTGAACAATGGCCGATTTTAAAGCCGGACAGCGCCGGTTTTCCTTCAGAGGCGATATAATCTTGGAAAACCTCTTTTAATGTGAGCGACTTATCGCGTTTTTTCGGGATGCAGTTATGAAAATCGCACAGCAGGATGCCGGCGGCGTCCGATAATTTCCCGGCCATTTTTAATTGATTCAGCATCCGGTCGATTCGATAAGGCTCTTCATCGACATCCTCGATAAACAAAAGCTTTCCTTTCGTATCAATTTCATAAGGCGTACCGAGCGTCGTCACCAGAAGAGCGAGGTTTCCGCCGACGAGCTCCCCTTCCGCCGCGCCGTGTACGAGCGTTTCCAAAGGCGACAGTTCCTCTGTATAAGAGAGCGTCATTTTTTGAAACAGCTGCTGAAAGGAGCGGCGGGTAAGCGGATGCACGTCATCTTTGCCGATGTCAGAACTGAGCATCGGTCCGTGAAATGTAATAAGTCCGGTATTTTGCCTGATCGCTGTATGTAAAAAAGTGATATCTGAATAGCCCCAAAAAATTTTCGGGCGGCTTTTGATGAGCCGGTAGTCAATTTTCCCGGCAATCCGTGCCGTTCCGTAACCTCCGCAGGCACAGATGACAGCCTTAACCGAACGGTCTTCAAACATGTCGTGCAGATCCCCCAGACGCTCTTCATCGCTCCCCGCCAAATAGCCGTGTCTTTCGGCGGCTGAGCGTCCCACTTTGACTTCAAGTCCAAGCTCTTTTAAAAACCGGACGGCCCGGTCAAGCTTTTCAGGAACGGGCGGACTGGCCGGCGCAATCACACCAACCGTATCTCCCTTCATTAATCTTTGAGGCGCAATATTCAACAGAGACATCCCCCTTTATGAAAAGTCCGTCCGCTCCTGTGCGGCAGTATGCACAAAGAAAATAGCAGACGGACAATTTTGGTCATGACGTTTTTTCGGCCCATTTCAGTTCAATGTAGCCGACAGGATGACGGACGATGCCTTTCACATTCTCCTTTTCCAAATGGACTTGATTATAGAAGTGGATCGGTATGATCGGCATCCCTTCAAACAGCAGTTCTTCAGCCTGATGCAGCAGCTCAGTGCGCTTTTCTTCATCAGCTTCATTTTTCGCCGCCTTGATCAGCTCGTCATACTCTGAATTGCCCCAGCCGGTTCTGTTCATTGCGTTACCCGTTTGAAAGCTTTCCAGGAAGTTGATAGGATCCGCATAATCAGCCAGAAAAGAGCTTTGGGAAAACTGGAACTTGAGCGCCTTCTGTTCTTCAAGGAATGTGTTCCATTCCATATTGGCGAGCTTCACATCGACGCCGAGCGTACTTTTCAGTTTTTGCTGAACCGCTTCCGCCATTTTTTTATGCTCCGGTTTTGTGCTGTATGTCAAGGTAACGGCGGGCAGCTTTTCGTAGTTTTCCTCCTTCATGCCTTTTTCGAGCAGCTGTTTCGCTTCATCGGCGTTATATTTGAGCAAATCGCCGCCTTCCTCGCGAAAATCCTTGCCGTTCGGCCCTTTGATTCCCGGAGACACAAATCCGCGTGCCGGTTTTTCACCGTTTTTCGTGACGTAATCGACGATTTCCTGCTGATCGACGGCCATCGCAAACGCTTTTCTGATTTTTTCATTCTGGAACGGCTCTTTATTGACATTGAACCTGTAAAAATAAAGACCCGCCTGATCAAACACCTTCACCTCATCAGAGCCCATCAGCTTCTCGCTCATTTCAGCCGGGACATAAGCCGTATCAAGTTCATTCGACTCGAACATTTGGTAGTCGGTATTTCGGTCATCGACCATCGCCCATGTCACTTTATCAAGCTTCACAGTATCCCGGTCCCAATACGTATCGCTCTTTACCATCGTAAAGCTTTCATCGTGCTTCCATTCTGCCAGCTTAAACGGACCGTTGCCGACGAATGTGGCTGCTTCTTCATGCCATTTCGGATTGTCTTCGGCGATTTTCTGAGGAACCGGGAAAAAGGCCGGATTGGCTACAATGCTTAAAAACGACTGCTGCGGACTTTCAAGCGTCACCTTAAGCGTCTTTTCATCCACCGCTTTGACTTTGACATCATCTTTTGAACCTTTTCCGCTGTTAAAGGCCTCACCGCCTTCGATAAAGTAGCCTAAAAACGCGGCAGAGGAGCCCGTTTTCGGATCGAGCAGACGCTTCCACGCATATTCAAAATCCCCGGCGGTTAAAGGGTCTCCGTTTGACCATTTGGCATCATCACGGATTGTAAAAGTATATGTCTTCCCGTCGTCGGAAATGTTCCACTTTTCGGCGGACGCCGCTTCGGGCTCATGGTCTGCGCCAAGTCTTGTCAAACCTTCCATCAGATTGTTCAGCGCCTGCCATGAGACATTATTAAAGCCGATCGGCGGATCAAAAGATGTCGGTTCATTTTCGTTGTTCAGCCTCAGAACCTGTTCTCCAGCCGTTTCTTTCGCTTTCTTCTTCGTTTCCTGCCCCGCCTGTTCATTTGCCGTACATCCGAACAGCAGGATGACCGCAAATGCGGAAGCCAACACGCTCGTCAGCCTTTTCATCAAATCCCCCCATTTGAAAAATCGATTTTATGATTATGTTGTCAGCAGAGCCCTTTTTGCCCTTTCATCCTGAAGCCAGCAGCACACTCGATGACCCGCCGAGACTTCTGTAACGGCAGGATGGATTTTGCCGCACACTTCCATTGCGCGGGAACAGCGCGCCGTAAACGGACATCCTTCAGGCGGAGAAAACAAATCCGGCGGTGTTCCGTCAATCGGAACGAGGTCTGCATCTTCAAGGTCAAGCCTCGGAACGGAGTGCAGCAAGCCTTTTGTATACGGGTGCTGCGGACGGTAAAAAATATCCCTCCTCGCTCCCGTTTCAGCTATTTTCCCTGCGTACATCACGGCGATTCTGTCTGCCGTCTGTGCGACTACGCCCAAATCATGGGTGATTAAAATGATGGATACCCCGGTTTTCCGCTGAATGTCTTTAAAAAGCTCAAGAATTTGCGCCTGAATGGTGACATCAAGCGCGGTCGTCGGTTCATCCGCAATCAAAATCTCCGGTTCGCAGATGAGCGCCATGGCGATTACGATCCGCTGCCTCATCCCTCCGCTGAATTGGTGCGGATACTGCCTCAAACGCTCTTTCGGATTCGGGATCCCGACGAGCTCAAGCATCGAAATGACTGCTTTTCGAGCGTCTGTTTTAGACACGGGCCGATGTTCCAACAGCGCTTCTGCCAGCTGGTCTCCGACGGTCAAGGTCGGATTCAGGGCCGTCATCGGATCCTGGAAGATCATTGAGATTTCGGCTCCTCTGATCTTTCTCATCTCTTTTTCGGACAGGTGGCGCAAGTCTTTTCCCTTAAAGCGGATCGCACCGTCTGTGACCGTTGCCGAAAACTTCGGCAAAAGCCGCATGATGCTTTGCGATGTCACGCTTTTTCCGCATCCCGACTCGCCGACAATCGCAAACGTCTCCCCCTCATATAACTCAAAGCTCACGCCGCGGACGGCTTTGACCGTTCCGCCGTATGTCGTAAATGAAACATGCAAATTCTCGACTTCCAATACTTTTTTCCGCAAAAATACATTACCTCCTCAGCTTCGGATCTAACGCATCCTGCAGTCCGTCTCCAACAACATTAAAGGCGAACATAGTTAATGAAATAAAGAAAGCGGGAAAAAACAGCCGCCACCAGTGTCCCGACAAGATCACCGGAAGGCCGTCGTTCGCCATGACACCCCAGCTCGCAAACGGGGCTTGAATGCCCAAACCGAGGAAACTGAGAAATGCCTCGGCAAAAATGGCCGACGGCACCGTCAAGGTCATCTGGACGATGATCGCTCCCATCATGTTAGGAAGCAGATTCCGCCTGATGATCCTTACCGTTTTCGCTCCGAAGGTTTTGGATGCGAGAACATGCTCATCATGCTTCACCTTCAAAACCTGCCCCCTGACGATCCGCGCCATGCCGACCCAGCCGGTGACAGTCAGCGCGACGAGGATCGTCCCGAGTCCAGGCCCCATCATGACCATGAGAAGAATGACGACCAATAAATAAGGCAGTCCGTGCAGCACTTCGATGACCCGCATCATGGCGTGGTCTGTTTTGCCGCCTTTATAGCCGGCGATGCCGCCGTAGATGACGCCGATTGCAAAATCGATCAAAGCCGCCATAACACCGACAAACAGAGAAATCCTCGCTCCGTACCACGTTCTTGTAAACACATCGCGTCCGAGCTCATCAGTTCCGAACCAATGCTCCGTCGACGGAGGCAGGTTTTGCTCGGATAGCGTCTGCTGGGTGACGCTGTGCGGAGAAAGAACCGGTCCGAGAGCAGCCATGAAGAACAGGAAGATTAACACGCCCAATCCCGCCATCGCCAGCTTGTTTTTCCTTAAAATCCGCCAGGCGTTCTGCCAATATGACAGACTCGGCCTTGCGACGGATTCACGCTCATCCTGCTTCTGTTTCAGCGGGGCAAACCATTCAACAGGGATATCACTGCCTGAAGACGCTTCTTTTTCTGTGCGGACTGGAAGGCTCATAAGCTCACCCTTTCTTATGCAGTTTAATACGCGGATCCAGTATTCCGTAGGCCATGTCAACGAGAAACAACATGATGATGAGGATGATGCTGTAAAAAACGGTGGTGCCCATAATCACGGGGTAATCGCGGGAGTTGATGCTTTCAACAAAATATTTTCCCATGCCCGGAATCGCAAAGATTTTTTCGATGACGAAGCTCCCCGTTAAAATCGCAGCGGTAAGCGTCCCGAGAATCGTTACAACAGGCATAAGGGCGTTTTTCAGGGCGTGCTTCATGACAATTTTAAAAGGGGAAAGCCCTTTAGCCCGGGCTGTTCGGATATAATCCTGCGTCAGCACTTCGATCATGCTGGATCGGGTCAGCCTTGCGATAATCGCCAGCGGCCCCATCGCCAAAGCCGCAGTCGGAAGCACCATATGAAGCGGGCTCGTCCATGTCGACGGAGGGAATATGTTCCAATTAACGGCAAATTGCTGTATCAGCAAGGTTGCCATAATAAAGTTGGGAACCGAAATGCCGAGTACGGCAATGGTCATCGCTATATAGTCGATGATGCCGTTTTGCCGCAGCGCAGCAAAGATTCCGAGTGCGATTCCGGAAATGACCGCCACAATAAGCGCCGTCATCCCCAGCTCAAACGAAACGGGAAATCCTCTTGACAGCAAGTCGTTCACGCTTTGCGAAGGCTGCTTGATCGACGGCCCGAAATCAAAGGTAACGATCGACTTTACATAGTACAAATATTGAACAAAGAGAGGCTCATCCAGCTGATAGTAAGCCTCAAGGTTGCGCTGAACCGCTTCGTTCGTATTTCTTTCTTCATTGAAGGGAGAGCCCGGAATCACTTTCATCATCACAAAGGTCAATGTCGTGATCACCAAAATGGTTGCCAGCATCCACAGCAGCCGCTTCATGATGTAACCCGCCATTTTCATCCCACCTTCCTAGGAGAATGTCGTTCTCATCGCAAGCTCGGTCATGACAAGCATCGCTTGATAGGCTTCAAGAATGTCTTTCGCTTGATAGCGGACAGTCGTCGTTTGCGGTTCGATTTCAGCACCCGGCATCAGACTGGCCCACTCGGCTTGGCCGTAATTGGCAAATTCTATCCGCAGCACCGGCCTGTCCGGAGGTGTGAGCGGCTTGACTTGACCGCGGTTTTGAATCGCATATGCCATCCGTTCTCTTAATAGCCGCCCCGCTTTCTCCGGCGTCAGACATTTGACCGCCGAACGGGAGACCGTTTCTTTGACGGCTGCTGTCGTTACGTTCGGAATCAGCTCCTCCGCCTCAGCTGCCGCCTCGCTGTCACCGGCAGCCATGATGACCGGGACGCCGTAATAACCGGCAACATAGGCGTTGAACCCCAGCTCGCCGACCGCCTGATCGTTGATGTAAAAATGTCTGACGCCGAAAATCATGCTGTGCGACATCACGCCTCTCATCGACGCTCTCGCATGGTAGCCGACGAACACGGCTCCGTCGTATGTATCATCAAGCCCCTGAACCATCGAAAACGGCTTGACATCTCCCGAAATAAGCCGCGCTTCAGGATGGAGCCTCTCAATTAACAGGTTGTTCATTTTAGAGTGGCTGTCATTAACAATCACCTCTCTGCATCCATTTTTGAACGCTTCGTCAATCACATGATTGGCCTCGTCCGTCATGATCTTCCGGCCTCTCTCATAGTTCGGCTTGCTTGAATCGACGAACGTATCATCCGGAAGCCCGGAAATCCCCTCCATATCAACAGACATATACAGCTTCACAAAAAACCACCCCTTAAAAACGTCTCAAATTTTTTATTATTTTGGGAATATTCTAACAAATTATATTAGAATTTTAATAGAAATGCAATAACAATTGGTAATTTTAGAAATTTAATATAAAATTGGAATTTTGATGAATGTTGTCGAATGCAAATAAAAAAGCTGCCTGGTCAGGCAGCTTGCGGATATCCGGATATGTCGATGAATGCCGCGGTTCACTGCCGGCGGACAGCGTCTTTGATGACTTCATATTTCTTCATCGTTCTGGCAAACAGCTCGTCAAAGACTTCCGGCATGGCATCTTGAATGACTTCCGCACCTTCTGCGGTTATGCCGCCTTTTGTCGCCACCCGATCAAGCGTTTGAGCAAACGTCATGTCTTTTTCCATTAACAGCTTGCCTGTTCCCAGCAATGAATGAATCAGAAATTGAAACGCTTCTTCTTTCGTGAGGCTGCTGTTTCTGACGGCGGCTTGAGCAAATTCTTCAAAAATCGAAGCGATGAACCCCGGTGAAGAGCTTGTTAAATTGCTCGCAGCGTCAATATCTCTCTCATTGATCTGTTTGACTGTGCTGAAGGCGGAAAGATATTCTTCCAGCCGGCTTTTGTCCGCCTCAGCGACCCGCTCGCCGTGGACAACAAGCGAAACGCCGATCCCGGCTTCAGATGTGAGTGTCGGAATGTATCTCGTCACCTGTCCGCTTGTCCAGTCGTGAAGCCGGTCAAGCTCGACCCCCGCGGCAATCGAAACGATGTGGACATCCTCCTGAAGAAACGGCTGTATTTTTTCAAGCGTTTCTTTTACCGCCATCGGCGGTACACAGATGAAGATCAGGCCGCACTGTTTGGCGAGCTCATCAGCTGATTGACAGGCGACATTCGGATAAAGCTTTTTCAGCTCCTCTGTTTTCCCGTCATTCCTTGAGCTGACGACCACCATGTCATCCCTGATTTTCCCCTGATCTAGCAGTTTCACCGCAATCATCCGGGCCATGCTTCCGTATCCGATAAATCCAATCTTGTTCAACGTTTAGAACACCTCTGACATGTCATATTATAAATAGCACCCTATATATTCTATCCTTTTTCTTTGACAATTTCCCACAATGTTTTCATGTTTATCCCACAGTCTTTGTTTATGATTAAGGCATCAAAGGATATGATAGCAATAGGAGCGTGAAAATGATGGAATATAATAGAGAAGATCAGCTTGAAACAAAAAACGAACTCATCGTCTCCGATCAAAAGCCCGACCAGGCGATAAAAAAAGCAGAACAGCAAAAGCGGAGACTCTCGTGGATGACGCCGATTCTCAGCGGCATCATCGGAGGAAGCCTCGTTCTCGGCGTCACGACATACCAGCATAGCAAAGACGAAACGGCCAATACATCCGTCCAGACGCAAACAAACGAGACGTCGAACTCATCGGCTTCTTCCACTAAAGCGAATACCGAAAAATTGTCCAGCACCAATTCGTCCGACATTTCTACAATGGTTGAAAATGTATCTCCCGCCATCGTCGGTATTTCAAACTATCAAAAACAAACAGAGAGCGGTATGTTCGGTTTTGAAAGCAACAGCAGCAGCTCAAGCGAACAAGAAACAGGCACAGGCTCAGGTGTCATCTATAAAAAAGCAAACGGCAAAGCATACATTATTACAAATAACCACGTTGTCGAAGGCGCGTCTAAACTGACGGTTTCCCTGTCCAACGGCAAAGAAGTGGAAGGTAAATTGCTGGGCAGCGATTCGTTGACAGACCTTGCCGTTGTTGAAATTTCCGCTGATCACGTGGAAAAAGTCGCCTCTTTCGGCGATTCGTCAAGCTTGAAAGCAGGCGAATCGGTGATCGCTATTGGAAACCCGCTCGGCAAAGATCTGTCCCGCACGGTGACACAAGGCATCATCAGCGGTGTTGATCGGACCGTTTCCGTAGATACATCCGCAGGCCAAACCGAGATGAACGTCATTCAAACCGACGCGGCCATCAACCCCGGCAACAGCGGAGGCGCCCTTTTGAATACAAAGGGTGAAGTGATCGGCATCAACAGCATGAAAATCAGTGAAAGCGGAGTAGAAGGCATCGGATTTGCGATTCCAAGCAATGATGTCAAACCGATTGCAGAAGAGCTGATGTCTAAAGGAAAAATTGAGCGCCCGTTCATCGGAATCGGCATGATGGATCTTGAGCAGGTGCCGGAAAACTATCAAACAGGCACCCTCGGATTAAGCGGCAGCCAGTTAAACAAAGGCGTCTACATCCGCCAGGTCGCTTCAGGCTCCCCAGCTGAAAAAGCGGGCCTTAAAGAGAACGATGTCATCGTCAGCTTTAACGGAAAAGAAACCGATACAGGAAGCGCGCTGCGCAACCTTCTTTACAACGATGCAAAAATCGGGGATACGGTAAAGGTTACCCTCATTCGAAACGGCAAAACCATGACAAAACAAATCACCCTTGACCAGAAAGAATCCGCATCATCTTAACAGCATGCCCCCCTTTACGGGGCCGCCGGCTGTGCCGGATGCCTTTTATATAAAGACTCTGTTAGATTTGGATGTTGTTAAATACGCAAAAATAAAGGGAAGCCGTAGTAAAAACGGTTTCCTTCAATCTTGTTATGTAACTCACACGATTCTGAAACAATTTAAGAACCGTCTTATATAAGACGGTTCTCCAAAGATTCGATTGCCAGTTTTAGTGCAGTCAGGCGACGCTCATTTAATGTTTTTTGAGGACTGCCTTCTTTTGCTTTTGCTATTTGTTTTTCAATAGATGGAATGATACCTTTTAAAACTTTTTTAGTAGTCAATATGATTTCTTCGTTATAGCCGAAATCTTCTCCATACCAAGTACCTTTTAGGCTTTCTAAACCAATTTTCACTGCGTTTAGTCTCTTTTTGACAAGAGTTGTGTTTGAACCTTTTTCTGTCGTGCTTTTATAAGCATTTGTTAGTTTATTAAAAGTTGATTCCAAAGATTTAATGGACAAATCTTGGATTTCTTGGCTGACAGTATTCATATACAAACCTCACTTTTCATTTTTAATAACCCAACATTTTATAAATTTCTATTCAGCGCTTTCTAACAATCCTACTGAATGGTTGAATTAGGACTGCACATTCATTTTTGCGAGTCGCAAACTGTCATATGTCTCTGTTATAATCGAACACCAACAATGGAAGAAGGTTCAGCATAGCGTTTAACCCATTGGTACACTTGTTCTTTTTCAGCTCGTGGTAATTTGCCGATATACTTTAACAAGTTGCAAACGCTTCGCTCACCTTGATAGCCTCTCATCGAATGTTTGTTCTCATCTGATTATACCAATATTATGGAAAGTTATCAAATATCAACATTTACGTTTAACAGAGCCTATATAAAAAACGAGGTCCTTTTCGGGACCTCGTTTTTTTATCGGATCGGTTTCAGCCGCGCTTCAATCTCTTTCCGCCGATGCTCGAGATACGGCGGAAGGGCAAGGCTTTGGCCGAGCTCATCAATTGATTCATCAACGGCAAAGCCAGGACCGTCAGTCGACAGTTCAAAAAGTATGCCGTTCGGTTCTCTGAAATACAGCGCCTTAAAATAATAGCGTTCCACAATCCCTGAATTCGAAAAGCCGTTCTCACTGATTATCTCATGCCACTGCTTAAGTTCTTCTTCATCTTTGACGCGGAAAGCGACATGATGGACGCTTCCTCTTCCGGGACGCTCTCTTCTGCCGTCATCTGACTGTTGCACATGCACCTCCGTGCCTGCTCCTCCTTCACCCGATTCAAATATGTGAAGCGTTTGGCCGGATTCGTCAGCCTGTTCCTCACCGATTTTATGAAAGCCGAGAATATCGGTCAGCACCGCCGCCGTCGGACCGGCGTCCCTGACAGTCAGTTCGACCGGGCCGAGCCCCCTGATTGCAGCATCCTCAGGAATGACGCCGTTTTTCACAGGCACTCCATGGTCTTTTCCCTTTTCATCAGCTACAAACATCATGTTCTGTCCTTCATGATCTAAAAAGCGGAGAATGCTCCGCCCCGCACGCGTCTCGATGCCGCAAATCTCTGTGCCGAGCTCATGAAGCCGCTTCTCCCAAAATTCGAGTGCTTGTTCACCGGGAACCCGAAGTGATACGGCCGAAATACAGTTCGTCCCTTCCCGTCTCCGGGCAAGCATCGGAATCTCGAAAAATGTCAAATCCGAACCCGGAGACGCGACTTCATCCCCGTAAAACAAGTGGTACATGGTCGGATCGTCCTGATTGACCGATTTCTTTATCAGTTTCATGCCAAGCCCTTTGACATAGAAATCCAGGTTATGCTGGGCGTTTGCTGTTAAAGCAGATACGTGGTGAATGCCATTTACGTTCATTCTATCATCTCCCAATTAAATATCTCGAATTCGAGATTTCTTCTTTCTTCAAAATAGGCGATTTGATTTGAAAAGTCAACCAAACCGTCTTCCCGGTCGGGCCTCCCTCCCTCTCCTATAAAAACTAACAATATATCAAAAATCATATATTAAAGTTCGGTTATTGATGGTTATCCCGGGGTTTACGACCTTGAAATGTTTAACATATACAAGAAATACGAAAATCAGAAAATTTATTTAATTTTTCTTTTTTAAAAAAGGTATTACAATATAAAAATAGTTTTCTATGAAAGAGATCACATCAATGGGAGGCATAGCAATGAATGCAGAAGCAAACGGACTAAAAAAAGAGATAGGCTTGTTATTTGCGCTATCTCTTGTGATTGGAACGATCATCGGTTCCGGCGTGTTTATGAAGCCCGGCAGCGTGCTTTCCTATTCCGGAAACGCACAAATCGCTCTTTTCGCCTGGCTTCTCGGCGGAATCTTGACGCTTGCCGGCGGGCTGACCATCGCTGAACTGGGCGCACAGATTCCGAAAACAGGCGGTCTTTACACATATCTTGAAGAAATTTACGGCGAGTTCTGGGGCTTCTTATGCGGCTGGGTGCAGATCATCATCTACGGACCGGCCATCATCGGCGCACTTGGATTATATTTCGGCTCGCTTGTGGCCAACTTGTTTTCCTGGGATAAATCCTGGACTGCACTCATCGGCATCATCACCGTCGCCTTTTTATGCATCGTCAACATCGTCGGAACAAAATACGGCGGAGCGGTTCAGACGATCACAACGATCGGAAAGCTGATTCCCATTGTATGTATCATTGTGTTCGGTCTATGGCAGGGCGATGAATATATTTTCAGTTCGGTCACGGAGAGCATCGCCAGCCAAAACTTCGGGGCGGCGGTATTGGCGACGCTATTCGCGTATGACGGCTGGATCCTTCTTGCAGCACTCGGCGGAGAAATGAAGAATCCGGAAAAAGTGCTTCCGAAAGCGATGACAGGCGGCATACTGATCGTCACTGCCTGCTATCTGTTCATTAACTTGGCGCTGCTTCACATTCTTCCTGCCGATCAGATTGTCAAGCTCGGCGAAAATGCGACAAGCACAGCCGCGACCATGCTGTTCGGGCCGCTCGGCGGCAAGCTGATATCCATCGGAATTATCGTCAGCATCTTCGGCTGCTTAAACGGAAAGGTTCTGTCTTTTCCGCGCGTGATCTTTGCGATGGCTGAGAAAAAACAGCTGCCTTTCTCCCGCTGGATCTCGCATGTTCATCCGGCATTCCATACGCCTTGGATCGCAGTCATCGTCCAGATGATTATCGCTGTCATTTTAATGATCATCAGCAATCCTGAAAAGCTGTCAGAGGTTTCGATTTTTATGATTTACATCTTCTATGTCATGGCGTTTTTCGCGGTATTTATTTTGCGGAGACGGAAGAACGGCCAAGGAAGATCTTACAGCGTGCCGCTCTATCCTTACCTGCCTGTAGCGGCGATTCTCGGGTCATTGTTTGTCCTTGTCAGCACGCTCATCACAGACTTCTACAGCTGCCTGTGGTCGATCTTGATCGGTCTCGTCGGTCTCCCGGTTTATTTTTGGATGAAAAAAAGAAATAAAAACGGCTCAGCTGCCTGAGCCGAAGCCGCCGGCACATGAGCCCGGCGGTTTTTTTTTATCCCTTCACAGACCCGATCAGAATGCCTTTGGCAAAATGCTTCTGCAAAAACGGGTACACGGCTAAAATCGGAAGCGTCGCAATGACGATGACGGCCAGTTTGATCGATTGTTCAGGCGGCACCGTTTCCATCATATCATTCGTCGTCCCCGTCAGATCCGAAAGAATCGTCACTTGGCGCAGCACCATTTGCAGCGGCCATTTCGCACTGTCATTGATGTACAGCAAAGCATGGAAAAAGTCGTTCCAAATGCCGACCGCATAAAACAGCGCAAAAGTCGCAATAATCGGCTTAGACAGCGGCAGTGCGATCCTTAAGAACACGCCGATTTCTGAACAGCCGTCAATCTTGGCCGACTCCTCAAGCTCTTTCGGAAGCTGCTGAAAAAAGTTTTTAATAATAATGAGATTGAACGGGTTGATCGCCATCGGCAAAATCAGCGCCCAATAGGAATCGAGCAGTCCCAGTGATTTGACGACGATATACGTCGGAATCATTCCTCCGCTGAAAAGCATCGCAAAAATGACGAGATTCAAAAGCAGATTCCTTCCCTTGATGTGCCGTTTTGCAAGAGGATAGGCCATCGTAAATGTAAAAAAGAGCTGGACGATCGTTCCCACGACCGTTATAAGCACAGACACCCCCATGCTCCTGATAAATGTCGGCGTTGAAAAAATATAGCGGTACGCGTCAAGCGAGAACGTCTCGGGAAAGATAAAGAAGCTCCTTTCCGCCAGCTCGGCCTCCGTCGCAAATGACCCCGCGATAATATACAGAAAAGGCAAGACGGTTATCAGTCCGCAGCAGCCGAGAAAGATCACATTAAACCAATCGAACACCCGGCCCGCTTTTGTGTTATGGATCGTTTCCGCACCGGACATCCCTTTCACCTCCATTCATTAAAACAGACCGTCCTGGTCAAACTTTTTCGCGATATAGTTGGCGCAGAATATCAGGATGATCCCGACAACCGATTTGAAAAGACCGACTGCCGTACTGTAGCTGTATGCGCCCTGCGTGATTCCGACAACATAGACATATGTGTCGAAGATTTCAGCTACGCTCCGGTTTAAGGAATTGGTCATTAAAAAAATCTGTTCGAAGCCGATGTTCAAAAAGCTGCCGATTCTTAAGATGAGAAGCACGACGATCGTGCTTCTGATGGCCGGAAGGGTAATGTGCCACATTCTCCTCAACCTTCCTGCACCGTCCATCACTGCCGCTTCATACTGCTCTTGGTCAACCGAAGCGAGCGCCGCCAGAAACAGGATCGTTCCCCAGCCCGTCTCCTTCCATATGCTTTGCAGCACAATCATCGGCCTGAACCATTCGGGATCTGAGAGAAACGCAATCTCTCGGCCCGTTATGCTTTGCAGCACTTTATTCATCACGCCCGTATCAACCGTGAAAAAGACAAACGTTATGCTGACGACGATCGTCCATGAGACGAAATGCGGAACATATATAAACGTCTGAATGCACCGTTTATAGATGGCGTGCCGCAGTTCATTCAGTAAAAGAGCGACAATGAGCGGGGCCGGAAATGCAAAGATCAAATCGAGAGCGGCCAGCATAAGCGTGTTTCGGAGCAGACGGAAGAAGTCAGGATTCATAAAGAAATCTTTAAAATACTCGAATCCGACCCATTCGCTCTGCCAAAATCCGAGATAAGGCGAATAATCCTTGAAGGCGATTAATACGCCCCACATCGGCCAATATTTAAATATGAGAAAATATAAAACACCGGGAACAAGCAGAAGATAAAGCCATTTATCCCGTTTTACGGCCTCTAGCCCAGTCGGTTTCTTTTCTGTCTTAACAGCGGGCTTCCCTGTTTTTGCGGTGATTTCCATGTGCCGCATCCCCCCTTTCGTGTGCTGTTTAAAGACCTGAGCTATTTAGTCTCCTTGTAGCGTTTGTTCAGTTCTTTCATCAAATCTTCGCCCCCGCTTTTATACCAAAGCTCAACGGCGTCTTGAAAGCCTTTTTCATCGATGTCGCCGATGATAAACTGTGTTTTGGCATCGAGGATGATGTTGTCAAGCTGTGCCCCTTTTTGGGTGTATACATCTGAAACGAGCGATTCTGCCGGGTTGAATACGGCGATTTTCTCCCCTTCTTTGCGAATCTGTTCACGGTGTTTAAACAGCTTTGATTCTTGCTTTTCCACATAGTATCTTTGTTCCGGAATGCCCATGCTGAACTGCGCAAGACCCTCGTGCTCGTAAAGCAGTTTTTTGTTGTTTTTTTCAAGGGACGTGTACGCACCGTTTTCAAGCTTATAGTTGCGCCCTTTTACGCCGTTATTGGCAATGATCTGTGCCTCTTCATCGTTCATTTTGTCCAAGAAGCCGAGCACTTCTTTTAGTTCTTTTTCCGTTTTGACGCTCGCTTTCGGGATGGCAATCATTCCGGCGTATCCTGATGTCGGGAATGTATACGTTCCTTTCGGGCCTTTGACCGTTCCGATGACATCGATCACATCCTTGTTTCCGGGATCGGCTTCCTCCATTGCGCTTTGTATCTGCGATGCCCGCGAACCGGTATCGACGATCACACCAGCTTTCCCTTTGACGACCGGATCGTTCCACTTCGCTGAATCCATTACGGCGAAGTCTTTATTGATCAGCCCCTCATCATACAGCTTTTTGAAAAAACGCAGCGCTTCCATATATTCTTCTGTTGTGAAGTCCGGAATGAGTTCCCCTTTTTCGTCTACTCCGTAGCGGTTTGGAGCACCGAACCATGTCTGCATAATATCCCATGGGCTCCCGTTGCCTAGCCCCATCCATTTCGGGACTACCATGCCGTACGTATCGTCCTTTCCGTTTCCGTCGGGGTCTTTTTCTTTAAACGCTTTCAGTACGTCGTAAAATTCGTCGATTGTTTTCGGCATCTCCAGGCCGACATTTTCGAGCCAGTCCGTTCTGATGATAATCGAAGCGCGGATGAGGTCCCTCGCCCTGTAAATGCCGTAAATCTCGCCGTTAATGGAACTGTTCTTCATCACTTTCTCATCGGCCTTTCCAAGGTTCGGGTAGTCTTTTAAATAAGGTGAAAGCTCCCAGAACGCGCCTGATTTGACAGACTTGATAAAACCCGGCGACTTGTCCGTGACGACAATGGCTTGCGGCAAATCCCCCGAGGCCATGACGATGTTGAATTTATCATTATAGGAAGAGTTCGGAACCCATGTCACTTTAATTTGTTTTTTCGTGTATTTTTCGAGCGCTTTTAAAGACGGACTGTTTTCTCCCGGACTTTCCGGCGAGAGGAGCGGAGCCATAATATGAATGGCATCCTTCTCTTTTCCTTTCCCGTCTTGATTCGACGTCTCATTTGCACTGCACCCGATAAGGAGCAAAAAGACAGCGGGTGCAGCGAGCCACTTGTTTCCCTTCAGCTTCAGTCTTGCCATTTTACAATTCCCCCTTTTGATCGTTTCATTGTTCCACTCGAATTTAAAACGCTTACATTTTTCCGGCAACCTTCATTTTTTGCCCTCACACGCGAGCGGGATGATCTTTCATTGCTTTGATGATCTTTTCTTGCATGTCCTGATCAGGCGGCATATCCTTGAGCAGCTCCAGCACGGCTATTGTGTTGAGGCACCATTGTGAGACGCAGTTTGTCGTGACCCAAGGGATTTCCGTGATCGTGTTCCACGCATGGACTTGTTTTGGAGCGATCGGCAGCGGTGTATGGCTTTGTTTTTCGTCCAGCAACAGCCGCCATGCTTTTTCGGCAAGCTTCCGGTCTTGGTGAAGCCTCGCAGCATAAGCGGCCATGGCAGCGGAGAACATCGGCCAGTGAAATAAATCATCGTGAAGCTTCCCGCCGCTCCTCTTGCGCTTTTCTTCATCAGCCAGCAAATAAAATTCGCCGAATTCGCCGAGCATCTCCTTCCATTCGTTATCCTCCAGCAGTTCTGCAAGCTCCATCCATGTTTGCGGGGCGCCAAAGGCGATGACCATATGATAGCCGCCATGATTCCCGTCACCCATATGAAGCAGATCTGAAGCTTTAGGATCGTATCCGAAAGTCGGCCCGGACAGCAGACGAAGAGGCAGCGCTTTGAGCCGGCCGATTCCCCGGTTGATTTTATCAAGGTACGCTTCATCACCGGTCCGCTCCCATTCCGTCAGCCAATTGGAACAGAACGCCGCCCAGTCGGGGCCAACTCTCGCGTGGGCAGGGAACTCTTTTTCCGGATAATAGGCTCTCATCGGATCAAGCATCTCAAGCGCTCGATCGGCATCTTTCACCTCGGTTAACACTTCCCCCGTTCTCTCATCCGCCGTCAAAAAATAATAAGGCTTGTGGAGGCCGGCCATGCTGATTCTCGCTTCCTTGCAGCCGCAGCCCCAATGGAGGACATTGTGCCTTGAACCGAGGCCTTTATAATCCCCGAAATGGTAGCAGTCGATTTCGCTAGTGTGACGAGTCATCGCTTCTGCCATTCTGAAGATGTCTTCCCTCCCGGATCTAAAAAAAGACTGCCAAAGCCAGAGGTTCGGTACGAGTTCCGTGTTTTGCCATGCATAGCCGCCCAGGTCATACCGCCATACATGCCGGACGGCATCGTACGTATGCATCACATCACCGTAATGCCAATAGCCGTACCAGCCCCGCTGTTCGACTTCGTTCATGTAAAACTTGAGAGCCTCGTCCAGCTGATCTTCAAGCGCAGCTGAGAGCGGGCGCCGTTTATCTTTCAGGCTCCAAACACCCAAAGCGCGGGTGTCATAATAATAGTCAGGCTCACAAATAAGCAATGGGGGATTTTGCCATTCGTCCGCCGCTCTGTTCAGCTCTTCATTACTCGGCGGATTTGAAAAACAGGCGAGGTTGACTTCGCTCGTATTGGCAATGCCGACAGCCGTCGACCTCATTTCGGCAAACCCTTCATATGCGCTTTCAACGTGAGTGCCTTTTGAATAATGGCGGAAGTCCATCGCTTCAGCTTCAGGGGGCCAGAACCATGCCGTCAATTTTGTTTCGCCGCCGGCAAGACCTTGCGCTTCAAGCGATGATGGATATTTTTCAAAGAAGTTTCTGAGGCCGAGCGCGATGCCGCCATTTTCCCCGCCTGCATACATCAGCCCTTTCGCTCTCCCCCCATGAATCGCGTCCACCCAGGCGCAGTCTTTGCCGGTTCGCTTTTTTAAGCGCCAGTGAACAGGGGAATCCTGAATGAGCTTGAAATCGTTCCAGACGGCGTTTTTCTCTGCATCACGCACGACTTCCGACTCTTCCGGGACAGGCTGTCCGGCTATCTGTCGTTCATAGAACCCGTTTGTTTCATTAAATCTTCTCGTCACAAGCAGCTGAGAAGCCTCTCCGTAAATTCCTCCGTCGGCTGCATAGCGAATATGCCTGTTTCTTGGCGCTCCGCTCAAAACCGCGCTCATCTCTAAACCGAGTCCTTTGATCCATTCCGTTTCTGCGTTACAGTCGATGAAGATCGTGTGCACGATCCGGATGGACGGGACACCGGCATAGAAAGAAAGCCTGACGGTAAAAGGGAGCCAAACATCGATGCCTCCGCCGCGGTGGACGCCTTCAATCTTGATGACTGTCTTGACCGGACCGTTTTGTTCGATTGCCGCACGTTTGACCAAGCTCTCAAACCGTTCAATATAATACATGCTTTGTGTATCTGAACCGCTTCTTTTTTCTTTTAAAGCGATGAGCCGTCCTTCTTTCGCCATCATTTCCCCGGAAATGGAAATCGAACGGATCAGTGCCGGCCCCGACTTTCCGAGCTTGCAGACTATCGCGCCCGTATTCACCGTGATTTCGTCTTTCTGCTCGCTGACACGGACGACGGTTTTCGGCGCGCCGGGCTTTCCTTTTTGCAATGTAAATCGGCGTCCGCTTTCTTCTGGGAATACTGCGGCATGGCCCGTCCATTTAATCGAGCCGTCAGGCCAATATGCAAGCGGCCATGTTTGCAAATACGGGGCGTTTTCCGAAGCGATGACGGCCGTCTCCCCTTTTTGCAGCACTCCTTTTGCCCAAGGCACTCCCCAAGTCACCCCGCCGAACGAAGCAGGCGCTCTATTCAGCCATTTTAGTTCAGCCTGTGCTTTCACAAGCGTTCCTCCTTTCTGTTCAACCGATTGGTCAGTGAATATTTTCCTGTTTAGCCTATTGACCGTCAATATTCCTTTTTTGCTTATGATAGCGGGATGCCAACTCCTTTTTTGCAGGAATCATCGTTTTTTGCAAAACAAACCAAAAAAGCCGCGGGCAAGAGCCTGCGGCGATTCATTTATTCTCTGATAACAAAATCACGCGGTAGTCGTGCGGGCCGAGTGTTACGCGTCCGGTTACGGGCCTGCCGGATAAAAGATCGGTTCCGTTGCCGTCAAGTGTCACTGCGCCTCCTTTGCCGTCCATATTGATCACGACCCAGACAAGACCGTCTGCTCCTTTCCGGGGCGCGACGACTGTTCCGGGAGTGACATCGGTTTTCTGCTCAACGCCCGCTTCTTCGGCATAATGGCTGATCAGCTTTTTCATCATGATGTCCCCCGCTTCGCCTGCCGGCATCGACCCGAGCATGACGATTTTGCCTTTTCCGCATTTGTGTTCCGTGATGAACGCTTTGCCTGACGCCGGGCCTTTCTCAATCATCCCGACAGCCTTGGTGCCGCCGGCTTCAAAAACAGCGCTCCACAAGCTCAGCGGCGCCTTTGCGCCAAACGCCGTTCCGCTTGAGTTCCGCTCATCCATCGGGAATGTAAACAGCGTTTTAACACCAGAACATTTTTCTAAAGGCCCCAATCCGCAATCAGTGTGAATCGTATGGTGCTCTGTTCTTCCGCCCGTCAGCGGACCCGCAATCCAAATGCCGCCGCTTTGTGCAAATGCTTCGGCTTTTTTGATAAAAGCAGGGGGAAGATAATGAATAAACGGCGTAAACAGCAGTTTGTAGCCGTCCAGCGGGCTCCCTTCAAGAATGACATCCCTGTGAATGCCCATCTTTAATAATCGGTCATAAAACTCGGTGATCAGCGTTCTGTAATGAAGACCCCGATGAGGCTCCGTTTTCAAAAACACCTTCGCACGGTCCGAATAGACGACAGCTGTTTCAGCCTGCAAAGGAGCCGTAGCCAGCATGATGTGTTCAACCTCTCGTCTTGCCCGCTCGGCTTCGAGCACATTTTCATATCCCACATCAGGCTCCCCCCATGCGCTGAGCACTGATCCGTGCGGCTGTTCAGACCCGGCTCTCTGCTGGCGCCACAGCCAATAGCAGAACGCGGCTCCGCCAAGAGCATAAGAAGAAACCGCTTCAGCTTTCAAATAGCCGTTTTGATGAGGCGCCGCATAGCTTTCAAGCGAAGCGCTGTAGGAAGGGCTCGTCTCCATAATCCAAAACGGCCGTCCTTTTTTGATGTTTCTCCATAAATCACAATTAAACAAAAAGGCTTGACTGTTTTCCTGGCTGGCGTACGTATCAAACGAGGCAAAATCAAGGCTCTTGAAAAGGTCTTCATGATCAACGCCGAACATGACGCTGCTATTATGGGTGATCGGGGCATCGGAGTATGCTCTGATCACCTCAGCCTGTTCACGCGCAAATTCAGAAATCTTGTCCATCGAAAACAGCTGATACATTGTCCTTAAAGAAGAATTATGCAAAAACGGGGTCGGTCCGGGCTGCGGGACTTGCTCGAAGCACTGATACGTTTCGCTCCATACGCCCGTACCCCATGCCTCATTCAGACGGTCAATCGTCTGATAGCGGTCTTCCAGCCATTTGTGCCATAATGTGCGGCACGTTTCACATATGCATTCTGCGACATGGCATTTGAATTCATTGTCAAGCTGCCATCCGATCAATCCCGGCAGTTCTCCGATCTCTTTGGCGATATGTTTGATGATCAGCCGGGCCCGCTCTCTGAAATAGGGATGGTTTGTGCAGGCATGCTGCCTCGAACCGTGTCCCATCGTCTCCCCTTTTTCATTCACATGCATTCTTTCCGGGTGCCCGTGGGTCAGCCAGATCGGCGGCGTCGCAGTCGGCGTGCACATGACCGTTTCAATTTTGTTGTCGCGGAGCTTTCGGATGACGTCTGCAAAAAATCCGACATCGATCCTTCCTTTTTCAGGCTCCATCCTTGACCAGGCAAACTCCCCGATTCTGACAACATTGATCCCGATTCGCTCCATCATCCTGATATCTTCATCCAGCACATCCTCATCCCACAATTCGGGATAAAAGCAAGCGCCATGGTACAGCTTTCCGTTCATCTTCATACCGTCTCTTTGACAAACGGCAGCCCAAGCTCTCGAATGCCCTCCGAGACGAGCTTCGCCATTTCCCGGGCCCCTTTTTTCGTAAAATGTGTATAGTCGTTGACATTTTCCGAGATCATAAAATATTTAAATACTTCGCTGTATCCTTTTTCCGCAAAATGCTGAAGGCTTTTGTCCATTAAATCGATCAAGCGGACGTTTTCTTCGCTTGCGACCTGCTTCATCGCAATGCAGTAGTCCGGGAAATCGTTTAAAAAGACGCCGTCTTTGTAATGGAGCCTTGCGACAGGTGTGATGAGAAGCGGCGATGCCCCTTTTTGACGCGCGCCGTCAACGTACATTTTCAAGTATTGTTTATACGTCGTATACGGCTCTGTATAGCGTTCTGGTTTGTCTTTCGACGCATCATTGTGCCCCATCTGAACGAACAGCCAATCATCCTGTTTGATCACATCCAAAATAGATGCAAGTCTTCCTTCTTCAACGAACGTTTTTGAACTCCGGCCCCCGATTGCCCGGTTGATCACCTGTACATTTCCGGATAAATAAGACTGGAGAAATTCGCCCCAGCCTCCCTGAGGCGAATCAGCCTTATAATGCTGCACGGTCGAATCGCCGGCCAAATAGATGCTGATTGTCATCACGACCACTCCTTATTTATGAAAGAATTTTATCAATTGTGTCGAGTTCTTCAGCTGAGAATCGAGCGGACTTAAGCGCCGCGGCATTTTCTTCGATCTGTTCGGTTTTGCTCGCGCCGATCAGCACCGAGGTGACGCGCGGGTCTTTTAATAGCCAGGCTATCGCCATTTGCGGAAGAGACTGGCCGCGTTCGGCAGCCACTTGATTCAGCTTGCGGACCTTGCCGAGCACGTCTTCTGTGATGCCCTCGGCCTGCAAAAACGGACTGTTCGCATCAGCGGCTCTTGACCCGGCGGGAATCCCTGTCAAATATTTCGTTGTTAAAAGCCCTTGGGCAAGAGGTGTAAACGCGATCGCCCCGGCTTCTTTTTTCTGCAGCACTTGCAGCAGGCCTTTTTCCGGTTCTCTGTGGAACATTGAATATTTGGGCTGATGGATGAGGAGCGGAATCCCGTATTCTTGCAAAATATCAGCCGCCTTTTCGGTCTGTTCAGCACTGTAGTTCGACAAACCGACATATAAAGCTTTTCCTTGCCTGACGATGTGGGCGAGCGCTCCCATCGTCTCTTCCAGCGGTGTATGGGGGTCAGGGCGGTGTGAATAAAATATATCGACATAATCGATGCCCATTCGTTTTAAACTTTGATCAAGGCTCGCCACGAGATACTTTTTTGATCCCCAATCGCCGTATGGTCCGGGCCACATCGTATAGCCGGCTTTCGTGCTGATGACCATTTCATCGCGGTAGCCGGCAAAATCGGTTTTCAGCGCTTTTCCGAATGTTTCTTCGGCAGAACCGGGCGGCGGACCGTAATTATTCGCCAAGTCAAAGTGGGTGATACCCAGGTCAAATGCTTTTCTTAACAGCGCTTTGGCATTTTGCAAGGAAGCCGCTTCTCCGAAATTGTGCCAAAGCCCTAAAGACAAAGCAGGCAGTTTTAATCCTGAATGCCCGCAGAGGTTGTATTTCATATTTTCATAGCGTACATCACTCGCCTGATACCCCATATGGATCCCCCTTTTCATTTTGTAATGAAAATGCTTACCAATCATTTTATGGAACAGGCTGTAAGATTACAATCATACTTTTTTGTAAGTTGAATATTTCTGCCGGTGCCCCGGGCCCAGCGCATGCTGAACCGCCGTTCTCTTTCATTCTTCATTTCTCTTACAAGGAACGGTATAAATATTCGGCCGGGGCGGCTTGTCCATTCCGGTTCCCACATAAAACCCGGGATGAGGCGGCTGATTGTAAGCGACATTTTGCCAGGCTACCCCCAGGCGGTAGACGGGATCGTGCATGAACGTATAGAAACGGTGTTCAGTCGGCTCGGTCGTTGTGTAAATTCGCAGAGCATCGCTTCGGACTGTGCGGAACACGACATCTTCGCGCCAATCGCCGAACAAATTGGCCTGAAGCACTGGCGTCCCTTTCGTCCAATTGTTAGACAGCGTTCCGTCAGCGGTGAGCAGATTGACCAGCCTGCCGCTGTGATAGTCCCATTTATCAATTTTGGGGATGCCTGCGGGTTCTTTCCAATCGTGGTCAAGCAGCTCGCGGAGAAGATCGCCGTCCCACCAAATCGCAAAATTGGCCGAAGCCGGAGCGGCATCGCTGAGCTTTTCTCCCTTACTCGTATAGAGGCCGTACGATTTTCCTTCATTGCCCGGTGGATCGATCGCCCAGACAAGCGCTCCTTTATAGCGGGGATCGATATGCGCGGCTATTCCCCGCCCAACATCTGTATCGGCCGGCACTCCCCAGAGAATTTCCCCTGTACCCGCATCGCGAAATGAGAGGCCGTACGGAAGGCGCGGATCTTCATGCACCTGAAAGACTTCCAGCCCCGGCCGGTCCGGGTCAAGATCGCTCACGTGCATGGCATCACCGTGTCCAAGCCCTGTCGTATAAAGCCCTGTTCCGTCATGATCAACGGCCATCGCGCCGTAGATGATCTCATCTTTCCCGTCACCGTCGACATCAGCGACGCTCAGACTATGGTTTCCCTGCCCGGCATAGCCTTCATTTCCGGGCTTGTCGCTGTCAAACGTCCACAGCTTGGTCAGCTTGCCGTCTCGGAAGTTGTAAGCGACTAGCACCGTTCTTGTGTAATAGCCGCGGGCCATGACAAGGCTCGGCCTTTCGCCGTCCAAATAGGCGATGCCTGCCAAAAACCGATCCATGCGGTTGCCGTATCCATCTCCCCAGTCCTCAAGCCTTCCGCGCGGCGGATCGTAATCCACGGTTGCCAATTCCCTTCCCGTTTCCCCGTGAAAAATCGACAAATATTCAGGGCCGGCCAGAATTCGCCCATCTTCATTTCTGTAATCGGCAGCCTGATCGCCGATCACCCGGCCGGTTCCGTCAACTGTTCCGTCAGCCGTCTTCATAGCAATTTCCGCTTTCCCGTCGCCGTCAAGATCATAGACCATCAATTGGGTATAATGGGCGCCCGCGCGGATGTTCTTCCCGAGATGAACCCTCCACATGAATGTCCCGTCAAGCTTATAGGCATCGATGATGACTTCTCCGGTATAGCCGTTGTGCGCGTTATCTTTCGAATTTGACGGGTCCCATTTGAGCACAATTTCGTATTCTCCATCGCCGTCGAGATCTCCGATGCTCGCGTCATTTGCACTGTACGTATACGGTGCGCCGTCAGGAGTTGTCCCGCCGTCAGGCTTGTTTAACGGAACTTCCAAGTAAGGCTTCTGCCAGACAGCTGTTTTGGGCGACGTCTCGACTTCCTTATCTCCGAGAACCTTGGACACATAATAAAGCGATTTTCCATTTCCGTGTTTATCAAGAAAGTTGGTCGATGATGAAATGGGTGTTGAATTGATTCTTTGTCCGTTGCGGTATAGATTAAAAGCGGTTTCTTCCGGATCGGTTCCTAAGAGCCGCCAGCTGAGAAAAACCCCCTTTTTTGTTTTTACCGCCACAAGGCCGCGGTTTAAGTGTTCCATTTGCTTCGGTTTTGCCGCCGTTTTCACCGGACGAACGCGATCAGCTGCTGCATGTCTGTCCTTTTCTCCCATAGTCCTCTCTCCCCCTTTGCGGTTTGGAATGGCGAACGGGAGAGCCGGAGACCGGATCTCCCGACACCTTATTTCTTGAGCGAGTGTTTCAGCGGATATATATTCAAATCGGAGATTTCTCCTGTGACGAGCCTTGCCAATTGGTTGGCGCCGAACTCGTGAAAATGCACCCTGTCCTGGATGCCTTCCGGATAATTCGGGCTTTCTCCCGGTTCCAGAAACATAAATACGTTTTTAGTCGCTTCAACGCCGATCTCGTTGTAATATTCAATGCTTTTTTTGTTTAAATCGATCACCGGAACGTTCATTTCCCGTCCCAGCTGTCTCATTGCGTTCGGATATTCTCCGATGCTGTTGTAGAAAACGCCCTTTTCATCATAGGTACGTTTGCTTTGAGAAGTGACGAGCACATGACGTCCTCCTTTTTCGCGGGCTTTGTTAATATATGTTCTCAAGTATTCCTGAAATGTCGTATACGGATCTGTATGGCGGGCAGGATCTTGCCCTGCGTCATTGATGCCGAACTGAATCAACAAATAGTCGCCCCGTTTCATCCGGTTCAAAATCGTAGCCAGCGACCGTTCATCCACAAAACTTTTCGCGCTTCTCGCGCGTTTCGCCTGGTTGTCGATGACGATTTCATCCGAGAAATAGCCGCCTAAAAATTGCCCCCAGCCTGCCATCGGCGCATAGCCGGGCTCATAATCGGAGACCGTGGAATCGCCCGCCAGAAAGACCGTCGTGTTGTCATCCGTCACATGATAAGCCGTCTTCGTAATGACCAACGCATTAAGGCGCGGCATTGTTCTCGCCGTTAAGGCTTGGATCGAAAGACGGCCGCCGGAAATATGAATCGGAAACGTTTTTTCGTTGTATCCGCCCGCTTCCGCTCCAAACGAATACAGCTGGAGCATGCCGTTTGCCCGTACGTCCATGTTCGTCTTTGCCCGCGCATCTCCGGTTATGATTTGGACTTGATATTGACCGTCAGGCAAATCGACAGTAAACGCCGTCCCATCCGGAATGCAGAAGTCTGAACGAAGCGGGTCGGCCGTACCTCGGTCCGTGCAGGACACCTTTGCCGCGTCGTCAAATCCGTAGCCTTTTAGAGGGGTATAGGCCGAAGCAGCGCCTACCGGAATAAAACCCGAAGCAAGAGGCCCGTCACCGAAATCGAACTGATACACCTCGAAATTTCGATGGCATACACCTTTGGCTGAGGCCCCTTCACTCCAGATCGAGGCGCCCGTCTTCCACCGAAACGGTGAACGCTTTTTCGGCTGAGCTTCCCTTTGCTCCGGCCGGGATCGTCCCCATTTTTTCTCCTTCGGCATAAAGCTTCAATTCACCGCTGGATGATGCAAAAACGGTCACGCGGTATTTGCCGGGGGAGAGATCTGCCAGAAAAGCCGTCCGGTTCACGATACAATAGTCTTTTTTGAGCGCTTCTTTTTTTTGCGTCTTTTTGCACACAGCGCTTCCTGCCTGAGAAAATCCGTAGCCAGCACCATTTTGATACACGGAGGACTCGTTCACTTTCACATAATCCTTCTCAGCGGGACCTTTTCCAAAATCGAACAGAAAAAGATCCTGACTGTGATGCGCGGCAGCGGCTTTCGGCTGCGCAGGTCCCCCCATTCCCATGATGAAAAAGAAAAGGAGGGGGATGACCCATAAGCAGCGAACATATCGCTTCATTATGCAGCTCCCCTTTATCATCAGCGTGTATAAATGTTCGGCTTCTCCGGTGTCTGCATGCCTTCGCCTAAATAAAAGCCGGTGTGCGGAGGCTGGTTGTAGCCGACATTCTGCCAGGCGATACCGAGGCGATAGACTGCATCATGCATCAGCGTATACATGCGGTGCTCCGTCACGTCTGTCGTCGTGTAGATGCGCAGTTCGCTGCTGTCCTCCGCTCGCCAGACCACTTCTTCGCGCCAGTCTCCGAGAATGTCCGCCTGCAGGGACGGCGTCGCTTTTGTTCCGTTATTTGCCGAAGCTCCGGACGCTGTCAGCAAGTTGACGGTTCGCGAATTTTGATAATCCCATTTATCAATTCTGTTGCTGTCCAGAAGCTCTCTTTGGAGATCGCCGTCCCACCAGATGCCGAAGTTCGTTGATGAAGGCAATGTGTTTCCGATTTTTACGCCTTTTGCCGTATAAAGACTGCCGTTCGCCCATACTTCCGCTCCTTCGTAGCGCGGATCGATATCAGCGGCCATTCCGCGTCCGACATCTTTACCTGCGTGAACTCCCCAGATGATCTTTCCTGTTTTCGCATCGCGGAAGGACAAGCCATAAGGAGAATTGCTGTTTTCATGGACTTGGAAGACTTCCAGTCCAGGCCTTGACGGGTCCAGGTTCCCTGTATGCATGGCATCCCCATGTCCCCAGCCGGTTGAGTAGAGGCCTTTTCCGTCATGATCGACAGCCATCGCTCCGTATATGATCTCGTCCTTTCCATCTCCGTCAACGTCGGCGACGCTCAAACTGTGGTTGCCTTGACCGGCATAGGCGCCATTTCCGGGAGCATCCGAATCGAACGTCCACAGCTTGGTCAGCTTTCCGCCTCTGAAGTTGTAAGCGACTAGCACTGTTCTCGTGTAATAACCGCGTGCCATGACAAAACTCGGCCGCTCCCCGTCAAGGTATGCGACACCGGCCAGAAAGCGGTCAACCCTGTTGCCGTAGCTGTCTCCCCAATCGGCTACATTTCCCCGGGCAGGTTCGTAGTTGACCGTTGTAAGCTCAGCGCCTGTATCGCCTTTAAAAACCGTCAAATACTCAGGCCCTGACAAAATTCGGCCTTGGGCATTGCGGTAATCGGCGTTTGCATTGCCGATCACCTTCCCTTTGCCGTCCTTCGTCCCGTCTGCCGTCTTCATGGCGATTTCCGCTTTTCCATCGCCGTCAAAGTCATAGACGAGAAACTGCGTATAATGGGCGCCGGCGCGAATATTTTTGCCAAGGTTGATTCTCCACATCATGATGCCGTCAAGCTTGTATGCGTCAATCAGCACATCTCCCGTGTATCCGTCCTGTGAATTATCCTTTGAATTGGAAGGATCCCACTTGAGAATGATTTCATATTGGCCGTCTCCATCAAGGTCGCCTACGCTCGCATCATTGGCGCTGTATGTGTATGACACCCCATCAGGCGTTTTTCCTCCGGCCGGTTTTTGCAGCGGAACAGATTTATATTGTTTATTCCATACGCCGACGGATTCAGAAGGAGCCTGCTCCCTGCCGTTCAAAACGGCGCGCACCTGGTAAACGGCATTCAAATCCCCGCCTGCATCCTGATAGTTTGTGCTCGATGTAATCGGAGAACCGTTCAGCTTCTTTCCGTTTCGATACACATTAAATGAAACAGAAGACGGCTCGGTTCCCAGAAGCCGCCAGCTGACAAAGACACCGTTCCCCGTTTTAACAGCGACAAGCCCCCTGTTAAGCGATTCCATTTGCCTTGCCTGCGCAGCCGTCCGCCCGTCTGCCTCAGCTTGCTCCGAGAAGCCGGTCACTAGCGTGATTAATAAAAGAGATGACGCGGCCAACAGGTTCTTCCACCTTTTCTTTCCTTTTTTCATCATCTTCTCCCTTCACCATTTTTGTAAGCGCTTACTCAAAAGGGATTCTATTACGGCTTCCATTTTTATTCAATTGCACTTTTTTGCCGAAGGGAAAAGATGTGTTCAAGTCCGGTCTTAAGCGGTTCAGCCTTTCCAATTGATATTTTTTTGCCCGATTTTCTCATTTTTGCACAGTTCAGCTAGCCTTCCAGACGCAAAAAACAGCGATGTGCGATAAACATCGATACAAGAGCAAACAAACTGACACCATAAAATGGGATCAGACCCGGAACCGTCAACAGCACATACACGACCAAGCAACCAGCAGCAGCCATTCCGGCCGTCGTCAAAGGGCGAACGAGACCGATCAGCGCAGCCTGTGAAAAATAGCGGACAAACGGCAGCTGAACATGAACGTAAAGCGGAAAAATATAAATGAAAACCACGAGATAGATGAGCCCGGCCACCAGTGTGGCATAGCTGATCATGATCGAAAATAAATCCGCACGGACGCGGAAAAATTGATAGTTTACGAATAAAATTGTTCCGGCGGTAATGAGGATGAGCCCAAGTCCGTTTGCTTTGAAAAACTCTTTTTTATACGTTTGATAAAACGTTTTGAACAGCGGTGCGTCCGTCCGGCCGAGCAGCCACTTGCGCACGACCGTGAACATCGCAGCCGTGCTCGGCGCCCAGCCGAAAACAATGCCTCCTCCCAGCGTGAATAAAACCCAGATCCCGTTCAGCCAGGCGATTTTCATGATCGCTTCACACGCGCCGTACATCATCGCCATTACGCCTTTATCCCGCATGTCCGCTCCTCCTTTCAGCCGCGCAGCAGCCTGCGCACTTCAAAGTTGGCGTAGGCTGCTTCCAGCGGAGCCATTTGTCTGAAGCCGATCTTTCCTGCGCCGTAAACAGGGCCGAAACGCCTGCCGTCATCCGTCCATTCCAAAATGGGCAGCTCGTTGATTGAAAAACGAACGTATGCCCCGTCCTTTATGAGCTTCATCCGGTAGGGAGGCAAAGCGTCTGCAGCGGGCGGAAGCGGATCGGCTCCTTCACAGACGAGGTGAAAGCCGCGGCTTTTCCTGAGGTTGCATGTTCGGAATGCTCTTTCATCAGCATGCTTATGTCTGAAATACGACAGGTGCAATGTGTTGATGTCCCCGGAATGATATTGCGGATATTTCCCCGTCCTCTCCGCCAGCCGCCCGTCAAATAAATCTTCGCCATTCATGCCGGCGGCTGCAAAAAATATCATGCATAAGCCAGGCTCCCGCACAGGGTAGAAATCCCACTTCACAACAATTCCATCAGGGAATGTCTCAGGGCACCAGTAAACAAAATGAGCATCGTCCCCATATTGCTCAGCGTCAAGTTCGTTCTCCATATGCAGGCGGCCGTTCTGAAAACGAACGATTCCTTTCCCTTCCATCACCCAGCCGCGGAGATCTTCAGGAGAAGATAAAGGGTTTTGATAAATCAGGCTTCCTTCTCTTCCATTACACTCCGGCACGGAAATCGCTCCTTTCACAAAGCAGATAAGCCGATAGAGGCAGACCAAGCTCTCTGATTCCTTCTGTCACCAGCCTGGCGACTTGACGGGCCCCTGCTTCGGAAAAATGGGTATTGTCTTCGATTCCATTTGGATAATGAGGGTGCTCATGAGGCTGAAAGTGGACAAACAGCCGTTTTGAACCTTCGATTCCGAGAGATTCATAGAGCGCTTTTGTTTTGGACCATAAATCGATCAGCGGAACGTCGAAGCTGTCAGCGAGCGCCTTCATCGCTTTCGGAAAATCCCCGAGTGTGTCGGCGGGCTTTCCGTTTTGATCAAAACGTCTGCGCTCTGCGGAAGTGATCAAAACCGGTGTCGCTTGTTTTTCGCGAACCGCTTCCACATAGCGGACAAGATGCTCCTGATAGGTTGTATAAGGGTCTGTTCCGTACGGTTTTTGATCGTTGTGGCCGAACTGGATCAACACATAATCACCAGGCGCAAGCCGCTCCGTAATGTCATCGAGCCGGCCTTCATCAATGAAGCTGTTCGAACTGGCCCCGCCTTTTGCCATATTCACGACCGCAGCCTCATCTGAGAAAAACAGCGGAAGCATCTGCCCCCAGCCGGCCATCGGCGCTTCATGCGGGGGACAGTCTGCGACGGTCGAGTCCCCGGCCAAATATACTGTCACTTTCGGTTTTTTGTCTGTTCGTTTCATAGCACTCTCCCTTTCACGAAGATTCCTGATGAATCTGCCTGTAGCGGCTCGGCGGAATGCCGACCTGCTTCTTGAAAATCCGGTTGAAATAGCTGTGTCTGTAGCCGACCTCTTCAGAAACGTCATGGATTTTTTTATTCGTCTCAAGAAGCAGCTCTTTCGCTTTTTCGATTCTGAGCCGGGTAACATAGTCGATAAAATTGATGCCGGTTACTTGTTTGAAAGCTTTGCTCAGGGTATACGAATTCGTCCCGGCCCGATCAGCGCAGCTTTCAAGCGAGATATCGTTCATATAATCCTGATGAATCATCTCAAGCACCTGTTCGACAAGCCGTTTTTGCTGTCTGTTTTTCCTTCCTTCCATCTCTTTAAGATAAGGGCTTATGCAACGCTCCATCATCCAGCCGACAGCCCTTTCCGGCTCCCTCAGCTCCGAAAGCTCCTGAAGCAGGTTTTTTCGGCTGAACAATTCATAGGGGTGAAGGCCGGAATGAAAGATCTCTTCTTGGATCTTTGCGAACAGCTGCATCATGCCCGGCTGGATGCGGATTTCCGTTTTTCCTTTTTCGGACAGCTCCCGGATAAACAGCCTGATCCTTCTTTCGACTTCATCCCTTTCTTCAAGCCGCAACGCCCTGACTACCTCTTTTTCAAGAGCGAACGGATAGTATGATTCAGCGGGAGGCATGTCTTCCCGCCGGCTTAAATCGATCACCTGGCTGGCGTTTTCGAACTGTCTGTAATGCCTGCCTTCTTTCACCTCTTCATAAATGCCGGGAATGTCTTTTAACTTGTCAGCGGTTTTTGATACCGTCACTGTGACGTGCAGTTTGGATATGCTGTAGATCACATCTGTCAGCTCACGCACAAATTGGGCGATTTCTTCCTTGAAGGCTGTATTCCGGCCGCTCGCCAGCAGCACCGCAAGCGATAGCGAACGGACATCTGTCATATAAATATGGTTGAATGTCCTTCCAGCCAGTTCGCGCGTAATGTTTCCCAACAGAAAGCCCGCCAGACTTTCATCCTTTTTTGTAAAAGATCCGTTTCCTTCGTAGAGTCCCGTCAGCTGGACATCGATGATGGTAAACACATTGTCTTTTGCTTCCCAGCCCCACCTTTTCAGACGATCTCTCAAATTCCTCTCTGATTCATCTGCAAAGTATCCGCTCAGAAGGCGCTGAAAAAAAACGTTTGCAGCATGGGGCAGTTCCTTTTTCAGTCTGCCGCTTTCCTCAGATAGGTCTTCCCAGCGCTTCTCGAGCCAATGAAATTCATCCGGAAAATAGGCCGCCTTTCCCTCTCCGGAGCAGAGCTTGATCAGCCTTGCGACAGGTGAATAAATTTTGTGTGACGCATACCATGCCAGAATGAAGGCAAGAACGATCCCGGCGATGCTGACCGACGCGATGAGCTTCGATAAAAACAGCACCGGAGCCGTAATGGCCGACATCGGTGAAGCCGAAACATAGGTCCATTCCTGGTTCAATCTGTCCATTCGTCCGTATGAAACGGAATACGCACCTCCGCTCCAATCCATAACAAAGGAGCCCTGTGGATTTTTTTGTTTCTCAAGCCTTTCTTTTAAGGCGCTTTCAAAGTTGGTTTTGCCGCGATTGCTCCAAGAAACAGGCTTCTGATTATGATGAAAAAGGAGCGCTGTTCCCTTTGAATACGGCGAAAGGCTCTCAAGCAACCGGCCCAATTCTCTTTCGTCAAGCGTCAAAATCAGCGCGCCGAACGGTTCTGAGATGCCTCCCGGAATTTTATGGACAAGGGCCATTCCGGATGAAGCGCCGCTCATGTCTTTCCAATAGACGTTTTGACCGCCTTCAAGCAGCGAATGATAAGCCTTCAAGATTTTCCGGTCGGTCAGTCCGCTGTATTCTGGATTTAAGAGAATCGGCTCCTTCCCTTGAATGAACAGTTCAACCTTGTGAATGAGCGGATTTTGATCCTGAAGCAAAAACAGCGATTTTGAGAGCTTGTACGTCGTTTGAAAATCCGTTTGCAGATCGGCATCGGCCAGACCGTTCATCAGGCGCGGATCATATGCAAGCTGGGAGAGCATGATCTCAAGCCCTTCCAGCTTGTCATCGATTTGGCTGATTTGGCGTTTCACCTGGTTCTCGTGCAGATGTTGGAGCTCTTTTTCAATTTTCGCAGCCGAAAACAAATAGACTCCTGCACCCGTCAATAAGCCGGGAATACACGCAATCAGCAGGATCATCACAAAGCTTTTTTTAAAAAACCTCCCTTTACGCCGTGAAACATATCTTTGATGCAGCTTTTTCATCCCTTTTCCCCCCACTGCAATGAAAAGAATGTTTCTTTTTTCAATTTCTATTGGAACGCGCGCGACTTGGAGCGGACGACATCTGCCAAAAAGGTCAGGGCAAGCCCCTGTCCCCAGCCTTGAATCCGTTTATACGGAACGTCTTTGTAACCCTGCGCATCCCGCATCACTGCTGTACCCGCAGAAACGCGCTCCACCCTTCCGTCAGGCGCGACCGCATCCGTAATGGCTGAGAGCGCCTTCTGAACGGATTTGTGGTATAGCGAGCCTCTTGACAGCAAACCGGATGCAATCCCGGCAGAGCCTGACACTTCAAGGTATGAATCCGGGTCCGTCAGTACGGTGTGCCATAAACCTGAGGGATGCTGAAGCCTGACAAGCGCGCTCAGCAAGTCCCGGAGCGAACCGTCAATGATCATATAAGACGGATGCGTAACATCGATTAAAGGGAGCGCTTTTGCCATCGTTAAAGCTGCCCATCCGTTTCCCCTTCCCCAAAATATGCCTGACAGGTTGTTTTTGGCCACATGGTCCCATGCGTGATAATAAAGATTGGTCTCCATATCCTGCAAAAATTCTTCATGGCCGTGATACTGGCTCAGCCCGTCTTCAAAATATTCCTCGCTGCCGACAAGCTTTCCGATTCGGAGAAGGAACAAGCCCGCCATCATCATCGTATCGACCCATGCCTGTTCAGGGAATACATGTTTCTCTGAGTTGACGGTGTGCTGCAAAACCCCGTCTGCGAACCGAGGCGCTTCGTGGAGCACATAGTCCGCCATTTGCCGGGCGGCGTCCAGATAACGGTCATCTCCTGTCGCCTGGTAGAGCGATATGAGGGTATGGCCGATGGATACTCCGTTGATCGACAGCTTAGGCAATCCGTCTTCAAGCTTTTCATCCGTCCAGTTTTTCAAAAGCTCGAGGTATTCTTCATTTTCGGTTGCTTCATACGCCTCAGCCACGCCGTAAAACGCGACGCCGCCCGGCCAATCCCATTCGAAATCCATCTCAAATGTCCGCTTAACGATTCTGTCGATCACTTGATTGAGTTTTTCTTCATCAAAAACAAGCTTTGTCATGCACTCTTCTCTCCTTTTTATTTTAATCCGCTCATGCTGATTCCTTGGACGATCGATTTTTGAAAAACGAAAAACACGAGGATCACCGGGACGAGTGAGACGACTGACATCGCAAACATCGCCCCCCAGTTAGACGCCGTTTCCGTATCTAAAAACAGCTTTAATGCCAGAGAAACCGGGTAAAGCTCCGGCTTGTTCAAGTAAAGAAGCGGATTGATCAGTTCCTCCCACTTCCAGTAAAACGAGAAGATGGCGGACGTCGCGAGCGCCGGTGCGATCAATGGCAAAATAATTCTGAAAAAGATGCCGAGACGGCTGCAGCCGTCAATCTTTGCCGCTTCATCGAGTTCTACCGGGATCGTCCTGATGAACTGAATCATCAGAAAGATAAAAAACGCGTGCCCGAAAAATTGGGGAACAACGATCGGCTTGAATGAATTCAGCCAATCCAGCTTTGCAAAAATGATGTACTGCGGAATCATCAGCACCTCGTGCGGCAGCATCATCGTCACCATCATGCAGCTAAACCAAAACGCCTTCCCTTTAAACGGAATCCGCGCGAATCCGTAAGCGATGAACGCCGAGGACAAGACCGCGCCGGCCGTCGAAAGGCCGACAATGATAAGCGAATTTTTAATGAATGTGATGAACGGCTGTCCGGCGATCCCTTTCCAGCCCTCCGTATAATTGGACAGGATCAAGGGGTCCGGAATGAGCGAGTGGGATGTGGCGAATATGCTCGCACTTTCTTTAAACGAGCTTGCGATCAGCCAGATAACGGGATACAAAAGGATGATCGCAAGACCGGCCGTCGTGATATGAAACACGAGTTGCCCGGCTCTTTTCTTTCTATTTCCCGCAGGAAGCGGGGCAGGCGCGGCCCGCCCCGAAATATCTTTTACCGGCTCCACCAGCTACCCCTCCTTCGATTCGTAATGCACCCATAAGGATGAAGTTTTGAACAATATGAATGTGACAAGGCCGATCAGGATCAGCATCACCCATGCCATAGCCGAAGCGTAGCCCATTTGGAAAAAGTTGAACGCCCGCTGGAACAAATAGAGGGAATACAGAAGCGTCCCGTCAAGCGGACCGCCTTCCCCTTTTGAAATAATGTAGGCCGGCGTAAAGGTCATGAAGGCTGAAATGGTCTGCATCACCAAATTAAAAAAGATGATCGGGCTGAGAAGCGGGAGCGTAATGAGAAAAAACCGCTGAAACCTGTTTGCACCATCAACGCTTGCCGCTTCCTGATACATCGGCGGAATATTTTTCAATCCGGCAAGAAAGATCAGCATGGAAGAGCCGAACTGCCACACAGACAAAAGAATCAAGGTCCACAATGCGCTTGTCGGGTCCTGATACCAAAAAATCTTCTTGTCAAAACCAAGGAAGAACAAAAGCCCATTGATGACACCGTCATTGCCAAATACATTGCGCCACATAATCGCAACCGCCACGCTGCCGCCGATGATGGACGGGAGATAAAAGAGCGTCCGGTAAATGCCCACACCCTTTTCGGCTCTGTTCAAAATCACCGCGATGAAAAGCGCAAACGCGAGGCGCAGCGGCACACCGGCGAGCACGTAATAAAACGTAACTTTCAGCGAACCCCAGTATTTTTCATCATCGGTCAGCATCGCCTTATAGTTGTCAAAGCCGACCCATTTGGGCGGGGTGAACAGATCGTAGCTTGTAAAAGACAGAAACAGCGAGGCTCCCATCGGAATGACGGTAAAGCACAAAAATCCGATAATAAACGGGGAAATAAAGGCATAACCCGCCAAATTGTCAATTCTTTTTTTTCGCTTCACGTTCACTTCCTCCTGGATTTGATGAGCGGCCTTCCTTCACTT
This sequence comes from Bacillus sp. FSL R7-0646, assembly GCF_037969865.1. NCBI lineage: Bacteria > Bacillati > Bacillota > Bacilli > Caryophanales > Bacillaceae > Bacillus > Bacillus sp. FSL R7-0646. Next base: position 1,363,479 of record NZ_CP150217.1, on the reverse strand, counting down.
GCCCCGCTTATCATTGTTGATTTCTTTTCAGTATGGCGTCCGCTTCTTTTCTGAACTTCGCGGCTCCTTCTTCAGGCGTGATCTTTTTAAACAAAATTTGGTCTGACGTGTCTTTTAGCAGCTTGATGACTTCGGCGCTGCCGATCGGCTCAGGCGGTTCCGCTTCTCCCGCGTACGCTGTAGCCCTTTCGACATATTCGAAAATCTTTTTCTCCTCTTCGCTCAGTTCTGACTTCACTGTTTCCGCTATTTTGGAGGAGACCGGTACGCCTCTTTCTCCTTTGATCAGGGCATTGGCTTTTTCATTGTTAATAAAGAAGTCGATAAATGCAGCCGCTTCTTTTTTCTGTTCGGAGCTTTTCGGAATTGAAAACAGCATGCTCGGCCTTAAAAACAGCGCCTTTTCCTTCGCCTGTTCAGGAGGCAGCTTTAATGACAGGGGCGCATCGGTAAGCTGCGCGAACGCCGCAAACTGATTTGAATAATTCCATGTTGCAGCGGTTCGGCCTTTGACGATAAAATCGTCTTCCATCCCCTTCACCTGCGCGCTTTCATCAGGCGTCGGCGAAGCTTTTTCATCGACGAGCTTCACCTGCCGCTTGAAGTAATCGACAAACAGCTTGTCGTCTGAATAAGCAAGGCCTGTGCCGTCCTCTTTATAGAAGCGCTCGCCCTTTGTCCTGAGGTAGTACGGGAAAAAGACATCGGGCGGATGCATGCCGTTTGAACCGTATTGTCCCGTCTTCTCTTCGACCTCTAGCGCCAGGTTTTCAAAATCGGTCCACGTCCAGCTGCCATCGTCAATCTCGACGCCCGCTTCTTTTAGCAAGTCGTCATTGGTAATCACCGACAGTACATTCACACCGAGCGGGAAGCCGTATAGCTGATCACCGATTTTTCCGCCTTTGATCGTCTTTTCATCAATCGATTCGGTGTTGATCGCCCCGTCTTTGACATACGGAGTCAGATCTTCAAGCTGGCCTTTCTTGCCGTATTGGGATAAATACGCCATATCCATTTGAATCACATCGGGCAGCTGCCCTGCCGCGGACATCGGGGCAAGCTTTTTCCAATAATCGTCCCAATTCGCAAACTCCGCTTCGATTTTGACATGCGGATGTTCCTTTTCATATAGCTCAATGATTTTTGATGTATAATCATGCCGAGGCTGTCCGCCCCACCATGCGACCCTTAAGGTAACCTTCTTTTTGCCGTCCGCACCGGCCGCCTCTTCAGTGTTTGAACTGCATCCGAACAGGCCGAGCGTCAGCAAAATGCACAAAGAGACAAACACAAATCTTCTCATCAACATTCCCCCTCCCCAATTTGTAAGTGCTTACATTTCATTTTAAATTCAGCTTTCTGTCCCAGAAACTCAAAAAACAGAGAAGAATGTTAAAAAAACAGAGATTCCGTCAATGCGCAAAAAACCGCCGGATAAACCCGGCGGCATTAAAACGTGTTGTCTTCTTTTTTTCGAAATTCTGACGGGGTGAGTCCCGTGTATTTTTTAAAGACAAGGCTGAAGTATTTTGGATTGTGGCCAAACCCCAGTTCCTCTGCCAGCGTGCCGATGGCCGTGTTTTTAGACTTCTTCATCTTCGCGATCGCTTTTTCGATGCGCACCTTTGCGACATAGCTTGAAAACTTCTCACCGGTTTCCTGTTTAAACAGCTTGCCGAGATAATCCGGATTCATATACAGCATGTTGCGGGCTGCCCACTTTAGCGAAAGCTTCGGATTTGAGGCCTCCTTTTCGATGAGATCAAGCATCCTTCCGATTAAAACCGATGTCTCCCCTTCATCTTGGACGATCTTTCTATATGCCTTTTCGTACATCGCGGAGGCTTCGCTGATATTGCCGCTTTCGCTGAGTGATGCTTCTGGTTCAAATCGGAGCAGGCGGCGTGAAAGCTCTTGGACGCTTTTCATTTTTTCCTCAAGCACGGCAGGAGCCAATGTTCCGTCTACTGCACAGACAAGCAATTGCTGAACCCGGGCCGAGGCGATGACAGCACCGTTCAGCACCTCATCCGCAATGGATTCAACGCCTTGTGCATATTCTTTATCCTCCCCGTCCCGGACGGAAAACAGGATCAGCCTGATGGCCTTTTGCTCTGAAAAAAGGCGCAGGCACGCTTCATCCTCGATGCCGCCTCCGGTGATCAGCTCTTTTAACATCTGCTTCATAAGATGCGGCTTCATCATCTCCAGATCGGTTTTCACTTTTTGCGCCGATTCCTCTTTTTTCAGCTCGCCGATCACGCTTTGAAGCGAATCTGTAATATGGCTCTCATTGCAGGGTTTGAGCAAATAATGCCTGACTCCGTATGACATCGCTTTTTTAGCATATTCAAACTGGCCGAAGCCCGTCAGCAAAATAAACCGGATTGACGGGTGGTCGCGGGACACTTTTTCGATCAGTTCGAGTCCTCCCATCCCAGGCATTTTAATATCGCTGATCACAATGTCCGGCCGCTTTTCCATAATCAGGCGGTAAGCATCAATCCCGTTCTGTGCGGCCCCGATCAAAGAAGTCCCGAACGAATTCCACTCGATCATGCTGGAGATGCCGTCAAGAATAATCCGTTCATCGTCCGCCAACAGCACTTTATACATCATCACACCCCGCTTTGAAATGGTATTTTAATCATCATCTCGGTTCCCTTATTCTTTTCGCTTGAAATCGTCAAGCCATACCCTTTGCCAAACATCAGCTGAATGCGCTCGTCGATATTTAGCAGCCCGATTCCTCTCCCTCTTGTCCGGACAAGCTCCTTTCTCGCCTTTTCCAAAAAGTCTTCATCCATGCCGGGGCCGTTGTCGGCAACCTTTAAATAGACAAACTCTCCTTTTTTATATGCTTTGATTTGAATATGGCAAGGTTCAATGAAGGGCTCAAGGCAATATGTAATCGCGTTTTCAGCCAAAGGCTGGAGAACAAGCTTAGGTACGCGGCATTTTTTCACAGCCGGCTCAATGTCGAGCTCAAAAACGAGCCTCTCCTCAAAGCGAAACCGCTGAATCGTAAAATAGTGGCGCACGATTTCAGCTTCTTCCTCGATCGTCAGCACGTCGGTTTTCACATTGATGGCATTTCTGAGCAAAAACCCTAGAGATTCCGTCATCTTTGAAATTTGCGGCTGCCGGTTCGTTTTTGCAAGCCAGTTGATCGACTCGAGCGTGTTGTATAAAAAGTGGGGGTTGATTTGCGCTTGAAGCGCTTTGAATTCCGTCTCTTTCAGCATCAGCTGCTTCTTGTAGTTCTCGGCAATCAGTTCATTGATCCGTTCAACCATTGTAAAGAAGTTGCGGTTTAAGACGCTGACTTCATCCTGCCGGTCTAAAGGAGCGCGAGTGAGCGGCGCCAGTTTAAAATCGCCGTTTTGGACATTTTTCATGGCCGCCACCAGCTTCTCAATCGGGCTCGTAATGCCCCTGGCCATTTTTCTTCCAAAGAGAACCGCAATCAGAAAAAAAAGGATAAAAAGGGAAATCAGGATCGTCTTCATTGCAGAAATTTTCGAAAACATAGCGTCAAAGGGGATCAGGCTCCAATATGTCCAATTCTTATACGCTGATTTGACATATGAAACGAAAAACCGCTGGCCGTTTTCCTCCACAATGTCATATCCGTTTTCAGCATGAGAAGACAATCGGAGGCCATCGGTTTGGCTGAAAGGCATTTCAGAAAAAAACAGCTCCCGCCCGTCCGACATCGCAATCTTGCCCGCGCCTTCCCCCCAGTCTTTCGGAAGATCGCCGATCACCCGTTTTAAATCGGCGACAATCACCACTGTTCCCAGGTGGTCAAGGTTTAAACGCTCATAGGAGCGGATTTCCCGGACGGATAACAGCTCGCCGGTTTCACCCGGCATGGGCTCCCACATGTTGCTGCCTTTTTGGCGCGACGCTTTTTCGATCAGTGCATTCTTTTGCTCCCGCAATGCTTCGGTTAAATTCGCCCCTGCGGAGTACTCGGTGCCGGAAGCATCAAACAAATGAATCGATTTAATGTACCGCTTAGAGCCGGTATATTCGGCCAGCTTATCCCAAATTTTGCTTTTTATCCGGTAGCGTCCGTATTTGTTCTGGCCGCGGCCGGCTTTCAGGAGGTTCGCTTGGATGTCTGCGTCAGTGGTGATTTGATATGACACATCCTCAATCTTTTTCAATTCATCTTCAATGCTTTTTGATGATAGCATCAGCACCTGTGACGACTTCCTGTAAATCTGCTGGTCATATACCCGGAACGCGTATTGAATGCCGCTCAAGATCAGGATGAGCGAAACGGCCATGATCAGTGAAATCAAAATAAACAATTGATCTTTAATTTTTAAATGCTGATACCGGTTCACCGAACGAACACCTTCATTTCAAGCGTGGGGCGGCAGCCTGCTTGTCTGTCCGGCGCCCGTCGATTGCACGGAATGCCTGAAACGAAAGCTTCGTCAAAATGAAGCTTAAAGCGCTGCCGCTGAAAAACAGAAGAAATGTGACATGAAATAAAGCGAGCAGAATCATGCCAAACGCGCTGATCAGCATGAAAAACGAGGTGAGCGGACGGGAAAAGCCGATGATGAAGCTGTATTTCAGCACTGCAATCCGTTTTAAATCGTAGTGGACATCAATTGGAAAAGCGTATAAGAGGATGATGGCATAAATGATAAACAAACTGATGAACAGGCTTAAAAACACTGGCTGATCGTGAAAATAGACGGCCGCAATCTGAAAATCAACAAACAGCAATAAGCCGACCAGACCCAATATCAAACCGAGAACGCTTGATTTGGCCCATTTCTTTTTAAACGCCCGAAAAAACGTCTGAAACACCGGGACATCCGTTTTTCCCAGCGTCCACTGTCTAGTCACAGCGAACATCGCGGCGGTCGCCGGCGCTAAACCGAAGATGACCGCTCCCGCCAGCGTAAAGCCGATCCACAGCAGATTCAAATAGGCAAGCCGCATCACCCACTCGCAAAAGCGGTAAAATCCATTTGCCAACGTGTGAATCATGGTACCCCTCCTTTATAAATTGGTAAACGCTTTCAAAAAATATATTTCTATTCTTTCGAAAAAAATCCTCTTTTCCCCGCTGACGGAAGAAGGCTTGATCTAAATACTTTAGACCAAGCCTTGCTCCGCTATTTAGCCGATGTCTTAATGTTGACCCCAACCGCCGTTCCGTTTCTGCTTGAATCGGCAACCCCCATAAACGTTTTGTTCTCCCGGTCAATGAAAATGCTTTGGACATTGCCGATATCAACCGGATTCGAGCCGAATTTGTGGCCGAAGTCATTGAGCTTCCGTCTGACATCCTCCGGCATTCCGGATTCATAGCGGTACGAAGTCAGGCTGTTCGTATAGATCCTCGGCTCTTCAATCGCATCCTGAAGGCTCATGCCGTACTCAAAATAATTCAAGATCGTCTGGAAAACGGAAGCAATGATCGTCGTTCCGCCAGGGGAACCGACAGTCAGCACCGGTTTTTCATCTTTGAATACGATCGTCGGCGTCATGCTTGAAAGCGGCCTTTTATTCGGCTGCACTTCGTTGGCGCCGCCTGGAACCGCATCAAAATCGGTCAGTTCATTGTTCAAAAACAGTCCGTACCCGGGCACTAAAATCCCCGTTCCAAAAAGCTGTTCAATCGTTGTCGTATAAGAGACAACATTGCCCCACTGATCCGTGACGGTAAAATGCGTCGTCTCCCCGATCGTTTTATCTTCAGGCTGAGGCACGATCTCATAATTCGGCTCGCCTTCCTCATATTTCCACGGATCGCCCTCTTTCACATCGCGGTTCATCGAATCAAGGCTGATCAGCTTTTGCCGCTCCTTAATATAATCGGGATCGAGCAGCCCTCTGAGCGGAACATCGACAAATTCCGGATCGCCCGCATATGCAGCCCTGTCCGCATAGGAGAGATGCATCGTTTCCGCGAGCAGATGATATTTTTCAAACGACTTTGGATCGTATTGCGATAAATGAAAATCATCAATCAATTTCAGCATCTGCAGCATGAACACTCCGCCTGAGCTTGGAGGAGGCATGCTTGCAATATCATAGCCGTGGTACTCGCCCCAGATGGGCTTATCTGTTGTGACCTCGTAGCGGGACAGGTCATCAGGTGTCATTGAACCCCCGAAATCCTGCACGACATCTGCAATCGCCCGGCCGATTTCCCCATCATAAAAGGCTTTTGACCCTTCTTTCCGTATCAATTTAAACGTTTTGGCCAAATCCTTTTGTACAAGGATATCGCCTTCTTTCAAAGGTTCACCGTCCGGAAGGAAAATATCCTTTGCGGCCGTTTTGCTCAGCTTGTCCTGATGATCCTTTATCGCGTCAGCCAAAACCGAGTCGATTGGGAACCCTTCCTCTGCAAGCTTTATAGAAGGCGAAATCAAGTCTTCCATTTTCTTTGTTCCCCACTTCTTATGCGCTGCTTCAAGCCCTTTCAGCGTTCCCGGCACACCGACCGCATTTCCGTGTCTCGACCTTTCTGAAAACGGAATCACCTTTCCGTCTCCATCCAAAAACATGTCAGGCTTGGCTCCCTCCGGAGCACGCTCCCTGCTGTTGATGATCGACGTTTCCTTCGTCTCGCCGTCGTAGACCATCATGAAACCGCCGCCGCCGATTCCAGACATCATCGGCTCTGTTACATTCAGTGCGTACTGGATCGCAATAGCTGCATCAATGGCATTCCCGCCCTTTTTCAAAACTTCGGCTCCGATTTTTGATGCAAGCGGATGGGCCGTAGCCACCATACCGTCTTTCCCGACGGCGACTTTATCACCATCTCCCCCGCTCATGACTCCTTCTGCTTTCGACACCGGACTGAAAAAGCAACCAACCGCCAAGCAAAACGCAACAACTAAGAAAGCTAACCGTCTCATCAGATCACCTTCCTTTCCAGTTTATTACTACTATAACAGGAAAGCGGACTGAAAATAAGAAAAACTCCCAATTTTCTATTTTTTTGAACCTAAACTCCCAAATTTCTCGAAACGATCCTGAGATCCGTTCTTTTGGAACGATGATATCAAAGGAAAAATCGCCTATTGTCATCTTAAAATCCCGGATGCCAGCTGGTGCTTGCGCCTATCTAAAAGGTATGACGATTTGAAAATTAATTGTTTTTTTCGACTGCACCTGTTTTTTTTCGACAAAAAGTTATATAATATTTTGATGTGTGCATTGTCTCATTTAAACAATGGAGGGTTACAAATGTTGAAAAGAAAAAAAGACAAGTTTTCCGTGCTTTTGACGGAAATTGCAAAAAATTTAGATGAAACAGCTGAGTATTTTGTTAACTATAAAGTGACGAATCAGACAACCCTTAAAGAATTCGCGGATACCTTAAAAGAGTATGAGACAAAAGGAGATAACTATGTACATACGATGATTAAGGAGCTGAACAAAGCATTTATCACGCCGATTGAACGCGAAGACATCCTTCAGCTTACAAACAGCCTCGATGATGTACTCGACGGCATCGAGCACTTTTCAGCCATGATGGAAATATTCTCGATCACATCTTCAGATGAGCATATTGACAAATTCAGCGGCTATATCAGAGAATGCGCAAAAGAAATTCTGGTGACGATCGAATTGCTGGCGGAAAATCGCCTGAAAGAAATTCAGCCGCACGCCATTAAAATTAAAGAATACGAACATAACTGCGATAACCTGCACCGCAAATCGCTGAAAAATCTTTTCGGTAAAGAGACAGATCCGATTAAAGTGATCCAGTACAGAGAAATCTATGAGACGCTTGAAGAAATCGCAGATTCATGCCAAAGTGTAGCAAACAATTTAGAAACCATCATAATGAAAAATGCGTAACGAGGGATTATAATGGATCTTTTATTTGTATTAACCATATTGATTGTCATCTTTGCTTTGGCATTTGACTTTATCAACGGCTTTCATGATACGGCAAATGCGATCGCCACCTCGGTATCGACAAAAGCGTTAAAACCAAGGCATGCCATTATTATGGCCGCTGTCATGAACTTCGCCGGCGCCATGACGTTCACAGGCGTAGCCAAAACAATTACAAGCGATATCGCCGACCCTTTCAAGCTTGAAAACGGATCGGTCGTGATCCTTGCCGCTCTTATCGCCGGCATTACATGGAACCTAGTGACCTGGTATTTCGGGATTCCCAGCAGCTCATCCCATGCGATCATCGGAGCGATTGCCGGAGCTGTCATCGCATCGGAAGGATTTGCCGCGATTAAATACCACGGATTTATTAAAATTATTGAAGCACTTATATTATCGCCCATTTTGGCGTTTGTTTTAGGATATTTGATCTACAGCATCGTCAAAGTCATTTTTAAGAACAGCAATCTGGCAAAAACGAATAAGCGGTTTCGGCGCGTTCAAATCGCGACAGCTGCCATTCAGTCCTATACGCACGGCACGAACGATGCACAGAAAGCGATGGGTATCATTACGATGGCTTTAATCGCGGGTAACTTGCACAGTACAACCGACATCCCGTTCTGGGTGCAGTTTGCATGCGCCATGGCCATGGGACTCGGAACATCTGTCGGCGGCTGGAAAATCATCAAAACCGTCGGCGGAAAAATCATGAAGATCCGTCCCGTCAATGGTGTCTCTGCAGATTTGACGGGAGCCCTCATCATCTTTGGCGCGACGATCGTCCATTTGCCTGTCAGCACGACACACGTCATTTCTTCATCCATTTTAGGCGTGGGCGCTTCCCACCGGGTGAAAGGCGTAAACTGGGGCACCGCAAAGCGGATGCTGATCACTTGGGTCATTACCCTTCCCATTTCGGCAACCATCGGTGCATTTGCCTATTTCATACTTGATTTATTCTTTTAATCAGCACACTCCCGTCCGAATCTAGGACGGGAGTTTTCATGTTTAAAAGAAAGCCGGCATAACAATAGAAATAGGAACTGCACTATTTCTCGGGAAGAGGGAAACAAGTTATGCTGCTATTTTATCAATTCCTTGTTTGGCTTATTGTTTTGGCGCTGGCTCTGTACGTAGCTGCCGTGTGGCGTTTTGAAAAACAGCTCGCCGAAAAAACGGTCGCCATCAGAAAAACGTGGTACCTTCTTTATGTCATCGGCGCCGTGATATATTGGACGCACGATCCGCAGTCAATTTTCACAAACCCGCTTCATTACCTGATCGTTGCCGTTTTTTTCACGTTGACAGACGCTTTTATTTTCTTAAATGCCTACTTTAAAAAGCTCGGCAGCTCTGAACTCGCGACAGATACAAGAATGCTTCTCGAAGAAAACAACGACCTCCTCCACACGTATCAAAACAGGCTGAAAACGTTTCAATACCTATTGAAAAACGAACCGATCCACATCTATTATGGAAATATAGAAGCGTATGCAGAAGGCATCGAAAAGCTCATCAAACGGTTTGCCGAAAAAATGAATATATCCGCTGCACTTTGCGAATATAATTCAGAAGAAAGCAAGGATCATTTGCTTGAGCATATGGAAAACCGGTTCGATGTTCAAGAAAAGCTTGACCGCAAAGACGTTTATTATGAAGAAAACGGAAAAATGGTCCTCATTCCTTTTTCCATCCACGATTTTGACTATGTCATGAAGTTAACCTCAGAAGACCTTGTCACAGAATTTGATTATCTCCTGTTTACTTCTTTAACAAGCATCTATGATCTTCTGCTACCAAACGAAGAGGAAGGTGACGACTGATGGAGCCTGCTTTTCAGCAAGACCAGGAAAGCGTAAAAAAGCGCCTCGCCTTTAAAATGTTTAAAAGGCAATCCAAAACCAATATCGCGAAATACGAAGTCAGCCCCCATACCGAACGGATTTTCCGGCAAAACGAACGGCTGATCGGCGAGTATAAAAGAAAAAAAGCTTAACGAGGACGGGAAAAAAATTCTCCCGTCCTTATTCCGTTTTCCCGTTTCTTACATACAATAAACCAATCAACTAAACCGCTGAATTAGGTGATGCTGTGAAAAAACTGAAAAAACAAGTCAAACACGTCGATTTCGCAAAATTCGGCCTGTCAGACTATACCTCTCTTCTCAGAAGAAGAAGCGAAAAAATCATTAAAACGCTGAACAGAAGAAAAAACAAACCGTGAAGCTTGGACTTTCACCCTCCTTCTCTGCTGAGAAGGGGGTTATTTTCATGTCTACAGGAGCATCATAAAGGATGCCCCTGTCCGCCTTCTCCTACAGATTGAGGCAGCCTTTCAGAACGTATCGGTTTCACAAACAAAGCGACGCAAATAGAACCTGCCACCGCCAGCCCTCCCGCAAGCAAAAAGGCGCTTGTGAAAGCTCCGGTGTACTCGACGATGTACCCTGTAACCGTCGGACCGATAATGCCGGATGTATTGGCAAGAAAATGCATGAATCCGCTCACGCCCCCGACCCTGTCCGGATGAACGATATCCTGTATAATCGCCCAGTATGTGATGCCGGTCAAATACAAAAAGAAAACCGATAATGCGACAAGTGCAACAGCTCCAAACGCGGTAGTGACAAGCCCGGCAAATCCAATGCATACCGCTGCAGCCAAAAGGCAGCACACAAGCACGGCTTTTCTGGAAAACATCTGTTTGCCCGTCAGCTTGAACAGATAATCTGAAATAAATCCCCCAAGCGCAAGACCGAGAAATCCGACAACCCACGGTATAATCGTTGCAACGCTCATATCGTGAATGCTCAGCCCCCGGGCTGTCGTTAAATAGCTCGGAAACCATGTTAAGAAAAAGAACAAAATATAGTTGTAGGAAAAGAACGCGAACGCCGTAAACAGCACGGTCGGCTGCTTCAAATAAAAAGACAGCGGGATGCCGGTATCCTTTTTCGGACGCGCTTCCTTTTCAGGAGACAAACTGCCGGAATCAGCCGGCTTATCTTTCATGAATTTCATCCAGAAGCAAGTCCAAACAAGCCCGATGATCATGATCAACACAAAGGAAGCCTTCCACCCCCAATGGATCGCGATCAATCCGACGATCGGACCTGAAACGGCTCCGCCGAGCGGCGTTCCGCACATTGTCATGCCGAGCGCTCTTGCCCTTTCTTTTTGCGGAAACCAATTGTTGACCGACTTGCTCGTTGCCGCTGACAGCGGACCTTCCCCCATGCCGAAAATGACGCGGATGATAAACAGTGAAACGAAATTATATGTCAGTGCAATAGCGCCGCTGAAAACCGACCATACGACCATTGCAGCCGACAGCGTATGTTTCGCTCCGTATTTGTCTGATGCCCAGCCGCCGATAAAATTAAAGACGGCATATCCGATGAAAAAACTGCTGAACAGCATGCCCATCTGCGCCGGACGTATGTTCAAATCTTCCTGAATAAAAGGAGCGGCGACAGACAATGCCGAACGATCCAAATAATTAATCACTCCCGCCAAAAAAAGCATCACGATGACAAACCCGCGGCCGTTTGAAAACATGGCCAACCCCCCTCTTTCCGAAATTTAGAAAACGCTTTCATTTCGTGCGATCTTACAGATGGATCAACACTTTCACAGGATTGGTTTCCGGAGCAAGCGCTGATTGAAATCCGTCAACAACATCGTGAAACGCCATCTGTCCGTTCACAAACCGGTTCGCATCCGCTCCGCCATCCATGATGGCTTTCATCACCGTCTCAAAATCTCTTCTTAATGCGTTGCGGCTGGATAAAATCGTCAGCTCCCGCATGTGGATTTCAGGATCGGGCATAGCCAGATGGTCGTTGACAAGTCCGACATAGATCAGCCGTCCCCCGTGTGCGGCGTACTGATAAGCGCTGTTCATCGATGCAGGGTGCCCTGTCGCATCAAAGACAGCCGTCGGAAAGTCGCCGTTCGTCAACCGTTTGATCTCATCAGCCGCATGTTCTCCCCCTAATACGACTTCATCGGCTTCAGCCCATCTGCGGCTAAATGTGAGGCGCTCTTTTCTGACATCCATCGCGATGACTTTTGCACCCTTCAATTTTGCGAATTTCATCACGCTGAGCCCGATGGGCCCCGCTCCAACAACAAGCACCGTTTCCCCTTTTTTGATATTTGCCCTTTCTGCAGCGTGGGCGCCGATGCTTAAACATTCAACAACAGCAGCTTCGCTGAGCGTCAATCCTTCTGTTTTTAGCAGGTGGTCTGCCGGGACGTTTATGTATTCCCGCATTCCCCCGTCTGTATGGACACCGAGGACGTTCAGATTGACGCAGCAGTTGGGGCGTCCGTTCCGGCAGGCGATGCATGCCCCGCATTCCAAATAAGGAATAATTGACACTTGATCGCCCGGCTTGAGCGTTCCGCCGGAATTATCGATGCTGACAATTTCACCGGACAGTTCGTGTCCGAGCACTCTTGGATAAGAGAAAAATGGCTGTCTTCCGCAATAAGCGTGAAAATCCGTCCCGCATATTCCGATCCGTTTGATGCGGACCAATGCTTCCCCATCCTTTAGTTCCGGCATTTTCACATCCGTCATTTTAAAACGATAAGGCTTTTCACACACAATCTGCTTCATGTACCGGCCTCCCCTTTATCGTGTTTTTAGACACCGGCATAAGCCGTAAATCCGCCATCTACCGGCACTGTTATGCCGGTAACAAATCCGGACATCTTCTCATCCGCCAGCCAAAGCAGCGTCCCCAGCAAATCTTCCGGTTTGCCGAAACGCCTCATCGGGGTGTGAGAGATGATCTTCTTTGCTCTATCTGTAAATTCGCCGTTTTGATCAAGAAGAAGCCTTTCATTTTGATTGGTTAGGAAAAATCCCGGGGCAATGGCGTTGACCCTGATTCCCGTTTCGGCCAGATAGACGGCCAGCCATTTCGTAAAATTGTCGATGCCCGCTTTCGCCGCGCTGTATGCAGGCACTTTCGTCATCGGGGTTTGAGCGCTCATTGAAGAAATATTGATCACGGACGCCCCTTTTTGATTCAGCATCATTTTTGCAAATTGCTGTGTTGGAATGAAAGAACCGAGGAAGTTTAAATTGAGAACAGAACCGACATCATCGCAGTTCAGATCAAGTAACGTCTTGATGTTGTCCTGGAAGATGTGCTCGGAGTTGAATGTTTCATCTGATGTCGTGCCATTGGGGTGATTGCCGCCGGCTCCGTTCACCAATAGATCACAGCCGCCGAATCGGTCGGCCACAACGCGTTTCGCCTGTTCAACGCTCCGTTGGCTGATGACATCACACTCAACTGCAATCGCTGCGCCGCCGGCTTTTCGGACAGCTTCGGCCACGAGTTCCCCTTTTTCAACGGTTCGATTAAGAATGGCAACATTCATACCCTGCCGGCCGAGCTCTCTCGCCATCGCACCGCAAAGCACCCCGCTGCCGCCTGTGATGACCGCAGTTTTCCCCGCTAAATTTTCATGGATTTCAAGCATTTTGAAGCCTCCTGTTTTTCTCTATTGAGCGAATCCCATATGCCCCATAAATACATGATACCGAGCGCCCTGTCATACAGACCGTAGCCGGGCCTGCACTTTTCATCCCAAATGTGGCGGCCGTGATCCGGACGCACATAGCCTGAAAAACCTGTTTCATGATAGGCTTTGACAATCCCGCAAATGTCAACTGTGCCATCTTTTGTTCTGTGCGATGTTTCGATAAAATCGCCGTTTTCGTAGACTTTGACGTTTCGGATATGGGCAAATGGAATCCGGTCGGCATACGCATGGATCATGGCGGAAATATCATTTTCGGGGTTGGCGCCCAATGAACCGCTGCACAGTGTCACGCCATTCGCCGGATGATCGACAAGCTGTAGCAGCCGCCCGATGCTTTCTCCTGAAGTCATGATGCGCGGGAGTCCGAAAACCGGCCACGGCGGATCATCGGGATGGATCGCCATTTTGATTCCGCAGCGTGCGGCGGTTGGAATGATGCGTTCAAGAAAATAGTGAAGATGGCTCCACAGATCCTCCTCCGTCACATTTTGATAGGCTTCAAACAGCCTTGTCAGATGCTCAAGCCGCTCCGGTTCCCAGCCGGGCATCGTGAATTCGGGATGCTTGGCGATTTGATCGACAAGCGCAAAAGGGTCGATTGTGTGCAACTTTGCGTGCTCATAGAACAAAGCGGTGGAACCGTCTGGAGCCTTTTTGTACAAATCGGTCCGCAGCCAGTCAAATACAGGCATAAAATTATAGCAGATCACTTTTACGCCGGCTTTGGCCAAATTTTCAATCGTTCGCTTGTATTTTTCAATATACAGATCTCTCGTCGGCAGCCCAAGCTTTATATCCTCATGGATGTTAACGCTTTCAACAACTTCAATGTGAAAACCGTGCTGTTCACACTGCCGCTTCACTTCTAAAATTTCTTCCAATGGCCACTCTTCACCCGGCGGCTGATGATGAAGCGCCCAAACGATTCCCTCCACACCGGGAATCTGCCTGATCTGCTCAAGGGTGACGGAGTCGTTTCCTTCTCCATACCATCTGAAAACCATTTTCATCACACTTCCTCCTCACCGATTCAATAAGATAAAATGATCTTTGTGACCTGATGGGGACAGTTTTTCGCTTTTTTCAACGCCTCTTCTATTTCCATAAAAGGCATGATCTCAGTGACAAAAGCCCGGGCTATTTCAGGGTTTTCATTCAAAAATTGAATGACGCCGGGAAATTGATTGACGCTGTGTTTTGTTCCATAAATTTCAATATCTTTCTTTGTGAGAAGAAGACCCGGAATCGTCACATTCCTCCCCGTTAAGCCGACAATGACAATGCGCCCGGCGGCGGCCGCCAAACGAACGGATTGCTCAATCGTCGCGGGAATCCCGGCCGCTTCGAACACAATCCCCGCTCCTTCTCCGCCTGTCAGCTTCAGAATCATTTGCTCTGCATCCTCTTCACCAGGCTGAATAACGGCATCCGCCCCGAATGCCTCGGCAAGCTCAAGCCTTTCCCTTACAGGATCGACAGCGATCACACGAACGTCGAAGCGCTTTTTTACCTGCGCCAAAATCGTTAACCCGATCGGACCCATTCCCAATATGACAATCGTTTCGCCTGTTTGAATATCTGCCCGCCGAACCGCCTGCGCTCCGATTGAAAACGGCTCGCACAAAGCAGCGGTTGCAAAATCCATTTGCTCAGGAATCGGATGGACATGCGTTTCTGGAACAATGATAAAATCAGCGAACCCTCCTCTGCGAACCGACCCGATCATATCGATGTTCATACAGGCGTTTGTCCTCCCTTTCCGACAAGGGTAGCAGCCTCCGCACGGGATCGCCGGTTCAATTACGACCCGTTCGCCTGCGGATCGCCCCCTCACGCCGGCCCCCGTTTTTTCAATGATGCCTGCAAGCTCATGTCCAAAGATCTGAGGGTACTGTGCATATGGATTTGAGCCGTCGTAAAAATGCACATCACTTCCGCAAATCCCGGCAGCCTTTATCTTGACAAGGACTTCACCGCTGGCCGGTTCGGGACGCGGTATGTCGTGAAATTCAATCGAATAAGGCTTCGTCATCACCGCAGCTTTCACATCACCACTCCTTTTAAAGCGCTTACTTTTTGAAATAACCGGGAAACTCATCAATGAGCATCTGTTTATCGACGATGACTAGCTGCAAATGCTCTTCGGCGATTTCCTTGGCTTTTGCCTTCTGTTTTGTTCGAATCGCTTCTGTTAATGCCGCGTGCTGCTGATGGATGGTGTTCCAGTTAAAATCGGCGGCAAGCCTTAAAAAGCGGATTCTTTGGAAGGGAACGTTCATCTGCTGAATCGCAGCCCAGACATTCGCTTTTCCGCAGCCTTCAAAAATCGTCTGATGAAACGCTTCATCTAATTCAAACAAACTTTCATAATTTTTCTGTGCGATCGATAATTCCTGCATCTTCACATTCTGCTCCAGCTTAAACATAGCTTCCTGCGGGAAGTCCTCACACGCCAGTTCAGCTACAGCCTTTTCCAGTTTTTCCCGCATAAACCTCGCTTCCTCCACCAGGTCAAGATCGATCAGCGACACGCGGGTTCCTTTCTGCGGATAGACTTCGAGAAGCCCTTCCTTCGACAGTTGCAAAAAAGCCTCTCTGACCGGAGTGCGGCTGACTTCATACCGTTCTGAAATCTCTTTTTCCGATATCTGCTCACCCGGAACAAGCCGAAACTTCATGATTTCTTCCTTCAGCACCTGATAGATTTGATCTCTGACAGAACGCGGGTTTAATTGTTTCATTTTCATGACTCTCACCCCCTCTCCGCCATACTACCATACAAGTATGGCTGTGGGATAGTTATTTTTTGAAAATTTTTAAAAAATATAAAGGAACTTTAAAAGTTCCTTTATTTCAAAAGGGACAACATTTTCGCTTTTGTCTTCGGTCCGTATATCCCGTCCGCTCCCAAACCGTACATCAGCTGAAAACGTTTCACCGCATTTGCCGTCTTCATTCCGTAAAATCCGTCGATCCCGTTGTTTTTGGCCCCTTTATCAGGGTAGTAATAAAGAGCGGCAAGGGCTGTCTGGATTTGTGTGACACCCGTTCCCTTCATCAGCGGGTTTTTCACCTTATAAATGCCGTCGGGAAGGGTCCACGTCTTGCTCTTGCCGGCTGCTGACGCTTCAGCGGCCGAGAGGGCTTTTTCAGTTGACGGACCGTAAATGCCGTCGGCTTTAATTCCCGCTTTCTTTTGTAAAGAAACAACCGCCTGCACCGTCTCGTCTCCATAGCTTCCGTCCGCCCCGTACTTAGGCAGCGAAAAGCCGGCCGCGATCAAGCGAGTTTGCAGCTTTTTCACATGAGCGCCTGACATTCCTTTTTTGAGTATGATGCCAGATGACGAACTTGTCTGGCTGGTGGAGGCAGCCGACACGGATACGGTTTTCGTTCCCAAAAGGGCGTCTACTCTTTTACGGAAAGCTGACAATTGGCCGGCATCTCTCACCCACGGGGTTGGACAGCTTTTGTTGGTGACATCGTAATGGCGGACAATCCGATCTGCGGACAAACCGTATGTCTTGCACAAATCCGCTACAAGCTCTGCCGCATTGCGAATCGTCTCTTCATGGATGGTACCGTCTTTTTCCACGCACATTTCGACCCCGAGAGCCGTGGTATTGGCATTCGGCTTCAGAAAGCTGACATAGCAGCGGTTTTGATCATGCGCATGATATGCGACTTCATGATCGGGAATAATATGCTGCGCCTCATGGCGGTCGACAAAATAGTGAGCCGACGCATAACGCTTGTCGGCAATGCAGGTGCCATTGAAATAATTGCGCTCATTCAAAGCCGAAGCCCCGGGCGTCGCCGTCCAATGCATGACGATGCCTTTGACTGCCGCAAGCTTCAGCCCGGGACGGGTGTATTGATTGACTTTTACAAAGTTATTGATTACTTTGACCAAACTTCATCATTCCTTTTCAAATTCAATTCTGGAAAGTCTGAAAGGAAGCTTTATTTCGTTAAACCTTTTTTCTGTAAAACTTCTTTTTGCATTTTCCCTTTGCTCGTCACATAGTTGTTCTTATACCAGGCAACGAGCGATGCAGCGATCGTAAAAGCCGCAGATCCGGCCGAATACAGGGCATCCGCCAATGTATGAATCTGATCTTCAGCGACCGGCAAAACCGGCTTTCCAAACATGATCAACGTCTGATTGACCAGCGCAATAAAAAGAAGCACCGTCCTGACGACCGTGCCTTTGTCGATATGTTTCATGATGATGTCCTCCCTTATTTCTGCAATAAATTATAAAAAACAGCGATCGCGCCGCCGATGATGCCGGTGCTGACCGCTGTAATTATCGCGCCTGTGATGCTGCGCTTAATCCAGGTTGTATTCTCTTCGATTTTGTTCAGCTTTTCGTTAATCGAGATGATTTGCTGATCGTGGCGGTCTGATGTTCTTTCGAGTGTACTGACGCGCTGTTCGAGTGATTTTTGATCAGCTTTCATCTCTGTAATTTCCTTTTGAAAAACTTCTAATTCAGACGTTTGTTGCATATCTATGTTCCCCCTAATTCATCTACACGGGCAAAAATAAAAACCGTTCTCTATAGACCAGTTCAATAAGTATATATCAGGATATTATCCATTTGTGACCAATCACCTAGCTTTAAAACTAAACCCTAAAGCTATATATTCGTTTGGATAGACCTTATTTGAACAATTTTCAATGATCACTTCTCCATCCGTGTTAACAAATAGCCTGTGATATTGCGGTACTCCCTGCATTCCCACTTGGGACGCCACACCCGTCCATTGAAAATTTCTTCCTGGCCTGTAGCCTTCAGGGAGAGTAAATGCTGGTATACCAAACCCGATACTTCCCCCGGAAATTGCACCTTCAACATATACTGTTCCGGTAATATCTTTGGCGTAGCGGACAGCATATTTCTTTTTATCATCCTCACTTCCAGCAGGATAATTTCCCCAGCCATTTTGAAACGTTGGAGTTAGCCAGGTTAGATCGGTTAACTTTAACTCAAGATTATTAGTTTAGTATAGTTTTTCGCATCATTTAACATTTTATCTGCCTTCAATTGGGCGTTGACAGTAGATTCAATGGGAAACCATTTAATTCCGGTATGAGCTGCATTGTAATAAAACCACCATGCATTGCCTAGTGTATCAATAGCATACCCTATACCTATCCCTTTTTGGCCAACCAACTGCATTCCGCGGAGACTTCCATTTGACGGTGAATCTTCCACTGCATTCGTTCCATAAAAAGTTCCAGTTCCCACATCTTTTAAAGCTTCATAAAAGGTACCCGAAGTAAGATTATATTTATGGATACCTGTATCAGATGTTATTTTAAAAAGTTGGGCATTATTCCATTTATCACGTTCTTGGCTTATAATATGACGCAGATTATCATTTAGATGTGAATCAAATTCTATTTTTGACGCCTGCTTAATATTGTCTACTTGATCCAAACCAAGTTGTTCTTTTGTCACTCTATGAGGGTTATCTTTTCTTGAAGCATGTTCATCTGTGTATATTTTAGCCTTTTGATCGACCTCTTCAGCACGCTTAACAAGCAATTCATCATTTTCATTCAGTTGATCTATAACAATATTAAAAAGGTCGGCATGGGCGCGATCTGTTGTTTCAAAGCGTCTTGTTTTTTTAATGTCCACTGTAATATGCCTCCTTGATCTATTTAGGACTGCATAACTATGCAGTCCTAAATTTAAAACCAAATGTAATAAACTCAGTTGGATTTACAGTATTCGAACAGGATTGAATGCATACCCTTCCGTCAGTATCGATCAGTGTCCGGTGATATTGCGGTGTTGACCCTGTACCTACACTTGATGCGACCCCGACAAAGTGCATCATTTGAATCGGGCGGAACCCCTCAGGCAGCGTAAACGCAGGAATATCAAAGCCAATCGTCCCGCCCGTTATTGATCCAATAATTTCGACTTCTCCAAGCATATTTTTACAAAACCGGACTTTGTGCGACCCATACTGTTTCCATCCATTTGTCAACGTTGGAGTCTGCCAAGCAACGTTTAAATCGGCGTTTGTGACTACTCTTTTCCATTCTCGAAACTGTCCATCTGTGTGAACTGTTCCATGCCATAAAGTATTATCATAGCTCCGCCACGCATGGATGGTCTTTCTTCCAGCGCCAGTTTCAATTACATCGTAATTAAACCAGGAGCTGTCGTTTTCTACAGGGTTGTTTTGAACAACATGGCCCATAGCATAATAAAAACCTGTCGGCAGCGTTAATAAATCCGTTCCATCCGGCAGTTTTGTGCGCGTTCCATTATTATCAGTAATTTTATATAACTGTGCATTGTTCCATTTTTCCCGTTCATCTTCATTCACATGGAGATTCGTATTTTGTTCATGAGCATCAACCTTGGCCTGTGCTCCACTGGTCGTTTCCTGGGTCTGCCATGGCGTCCACGTTGTTGAATCGGATTTTCTGAATCTAAAATACGACTGTGTCCCTTTGTACGATTCATAAGCTGCCTGAACCAAGGTATTGCCGAAACTCATGACAAGCAAAAATATCCGATTTGATGAAGGTGGCGAGTTGATTCCTTCATTATAGATGAGATACATGCCGGTTTCTGTCAAAGTGTTAAAATCTGTTGTTTCTGAACTGCCTCTGTAAAAGACTTTTCCGTTATTTTCGGTTATTTTATATAACTGCCCCGCGCTCCATTTTTCCCTCTCTTTGTCGGTGATGTGAATCGAATGGTCGTTAGCATGGGCATCAGTATACGTTTTAGCCCTTTCTTCAGCTTCCTCAGCCCGCTTTGCAATCCGTTCATCGTTTACATTCAGCTGATCTATCGCTTCGTTGAACAAGTCGGCATGGGCGCGGTCTGTTGTTTCAAAGCGTCTCGGTTTTTGGATGTCCACCTTGTTTCAGCTCCTTTAATAAATGTCGTCGATTTCAAAGACGAACTCGATGTCGCCGTCTTTCTGCTTGTCTGTCATCGTTCTGACCGCTGTGAATTTTCCGGCTTCATCGACAAGGGCGAGCTCGTTGATCGTTTCCCCTGCGAGTTCGCTTTCTCCCAATGTACATGTATAGCGGACTTTCGCCGGCTCCATAAAGGCAAAGCCGTCGATATCCTTTTGCAGAAGTTCGTTTTTCAGGGCCTGTTCGTTGCCCTGCAGAGGAACGGGTTCGCCTTTATCGTTTGTACCTCCGTTTCCGAAAGCCATTTTTGTGATTTTGGTGAGCTTGCCGCCCTCAGCCCGTGCTTTTGCCATTTGCTGTCTCGCATAAAGCGTTGTCACTGTTAATTGTTGTGCCATTTTGATTTCTCCTTTACAATGCGATTTTTTGCGCCGCTGCTGCCAGCTGCTTTGTACCGTCGAGCAAAAATGCGCCGTTTAGCGTCCACCACTTCTCTCTCATTTCAAGCGCGCCTGCTTGCTTAAATTCATGTTCGCATTTGCAGCTGATTTTGAAGGATTGGACCTTTTTGTTTTGATTGGTAATGCCGGTTTTCATGCCAGCTTTTGTTTGCTGTTTCCGCCGGTTTTCAGCGGCCGTCTTTATCGTAAAGCTGGAGGCGGACCGAATGTATTGCCGCTTCTTGTGGCGCAGTGTGAGCTGCTGTTTAAACCTGCGGGGCAGTCCGTCGATTTCTCGAAAACCGTTCAAGTAGAATGCATCATCAAGCAGATACTGTCCGTCCAAATAGACCGGTATCGTACCGAAAAAGCCGTTTTTGCTTCTTAAAACGAGCCTGTCATGAACGCTTTTCGGCGGCCGACATTCATAATGAAACCCGCCCCGGAATGTATAAGCCAAATGGGCGGGCTTCATATGATTGACGGTTTGAATGATTGAAGGTATAAACTGCAGATCCTCTCCGTTTACACTCAGCAAAAAATGATACCGTCCGGCCGTCAGTCTGACGGATGCGGACGGCTGTTTTAAAAAAGCATTAACCGCGCGCTCGATCGAGCGGCTTGTAATCGGCGGAATATTGGACATCTTGGTTAACAGACGGGCCCTTCGAATATCGACGCCGTCCGAAGCCTCGCGTCTGACATTCAAAATCTTTTCCCACCTGTCCAGCCCCCATGTGGCCGTCGTGACGAAAAGCTGGTCCGTCATATCGAAAATCTCTTGATTTTGCCTCTCAAATTCAGGCGCTTCAGCCGTTATAATTTCTTGAATTTCCCGGATTTCCATCAAGTATGGCGGCAGGTGAAAAGCCATTTCATCAATCTTGCTCAATGATGGTCACCTGCCCCAGCTTTGGAATTTCCGTTTCTGTCAACTGCAGATTTTTCGCTTCCCCGTTGATGAAGACTTCCGAATAGTCGCTGACAGAGGACGATTGATAGATCATGTTGTTGATCTGCGAGAGACGGATGACGCTTTCTTTAAAAGCCATTTCTTTAAATAATTCAGTGATTTTTTCTGCAATTTCCTGTTTGGCCTCACCGATCGTCCGGCCTGATTCAGGTATGATTTTTGCAGATATGCTCACGTCTTTCCATACCGCGCTTTCAACCGCGGTATAAGCTCCGATCGGCGCCATACCTTCCCCTTTGCCCGGATCGGGATCGATATACTGCTTGACTCTTTCGATTAATGCGTCTGTGGCTGGCTCCATTTTCGCGTTTGTAATGACAACCTTTACGGTTCCCTCGCCATTCCACAGCGGAAAGACCTTCGCTTTGCCTACGCCGTCCACTTCTTCGGCCCATTGTTTGTAATGCAGCTGATTCGCGCTGACCGCTTCCCTACGGACGCGGATTAAATACCTTTCATACAGGGATTCATCCGTCTCCTCGTCGCGGCCGGGAATTTCAAGGCTTCCCATAACCGCTTTTTCAAGCCCGGGAATGGTATCGAGCGGAAGCAAAGGCCGCCCCGAAAAATTGGCGTTTCCTTTTGTCCCGGCTGTTTCACATTCCAGCTTGCCGTCTTCGAGCATGGTAAAATATAAATCTTCCAGAAAGAAACGGGTTCCGGGGGGAACCGATACTCCATCCGTAAATGCCGCAGACCATATGGCTTTTGACGCCCGATAGCGCTCAAGACCGGCCTCAGCCGCCCTTCTGTCCAAATATTCGCCTTCAGCCGTATCCGCATAAACCAAATTCAGCACTTGATCAAGCCAAATATAAGAAAGCGCCAGCTCGGCGGCTGCCGGGGCAAGCGCATTCCAAATGACGCTGTTTTCACGTTTGTCAATCTCATCTGAAACCCGCTCAAGCATGCGTTCCATGATCTCTTCAAATGTCTGGTCTTCAAACATCTTCCCCAATCACCTCCTCGATTTCCAATGTCCCTTCATCGGTTTCAACCGAAAAGGACACGTGGAAGGCATCGCCTTGACGCTCAATCTCGAAGTCGGTCACCGCCGAAATTCGGTCATCGTATATGAGGGCTTCCTCGATCAATCTCGGTATCTCCATTTCTTTATAAGCGTCGGTCGTTTCATGATCTGAAAGAACCTCCTGCAGTTCATTTCCGATATTATGGCTGTAAACGGCGTATGCGTAGCGCTCGGTTCTCAGCGCCATACAAACCATTTGTTCCACGGCTTCCAGCCCCGAAATCATATCACCCGTCATCCTGCCTGTTTCAAAATCAATTTTGTACGTTTTTGAAGTCTCAATCACATCGCTGTCATCCTCGATATCTTCAAAAGATACTTCCGGCGAAAGAGCCATCCGAGCCACCTCCTACTCCTACACTCTGTCTATTACAAAAAAAGACTGCCCTCCAGGCATAGCCGCAATCATCACGTGGTCGCCGGCATGCAATTGATTGTAAAAGCGAATCGTTTTGTCTTCTCCGTCAATTCGGATCTGTTCCGTATGCTCTGTCAAATGCCTGGCCACCACCAATAAGTCGGAGGGGATCACCAATTTATCATGATTGCGGAGCTTCAGCTTGAGCGGAGACGCGGACACGACTTCAGCCGGCATGACATCGACAGGCGATTCAGCGTTTACGGCTCCAAGAGCCAGCTCTTTTATCGCATCGCTTAATTTCATGAAGACGCTCCTTCAGGTATGGTGTTTTTAGCGACGACATCAATCGTCATCACATGTTTTGTTCCTGTAAAATCGTGTTTATCCTTATCAACCCAATAGGTTTCTTTAATGCCCGCTTCCGGAATCGATATATAAACCGGCAGTCCGCTTTGAACTTCCGGTATGCCGATTGCCTGTATGCTTTTCAGCTCTTTTTTGACGCCTTTCTTTTCAGCCTGTATCTTCTTCGCCCGGTCGCGGAGCTGCGCCTCGTTAATGTCATCCGAAACCGTTTCTGTGTACTGGAGAACGCCGAATCTTTTCATACCGGCTTCATCGCTTGCGGATGCGGTATAGGTTTTGTTATCTTTCTGCTTTCTCAGTTTCACCCGGGTTGCCGTTTCATCGATTGACGTGCTGTAAGCGTAATCCGTAATGTTCACACCCGTTTCCAAAACCCAGATATCCTCCGGTTCGGGCCACGCTCGTAAACACAGCTTTCCTTTTTCGGCATACAGCTGATAGTTTTTTCCGGTTTGCTTTTTTGTCTCCCGCAGCGCTTTTAAAATAATGTCATACAGGCTCGTATTGTCTTTAAAGACGAGCGATTTAATCGTATGTCCGGTGTTTGCAATCGAACCTTTGGGAATTTGAAAGTCGTTCGCAATTCGTTTGACAATGTCAGCGGCCGTTTTGTTCGAGAATACATAGACATCCTGGTTTTTCACCAAGTACTGAAGCATGTCGTACGCTTTAAACGTAAGCGTATATTCTTTCGGCACCCTGCTGAACACAATTCCGCGAAACAGTTCTTTTCCTTTCCATTTAAATAAAACGGTATCGCCTTCCTGCACGCTGTAATATTTGTGGCTTCCCTGCTTGATCACAATCGACGCTTCGATCGAACGAGGCGCCTGGTACCTTTCTCCTTCCAATGTGACGCTTTCGGTGACAAGTTCATACCATTCGCTTTCTTTTATGACAAATAATTCGATCATCGCTATCCCCTGCTTTTGATTTACCAGAAAAACGCCGGTTCATCCGGCGCTTCGTTTTATGGTATTTTCAGCTTTTGCCCCGGAAAAATCCAATGTCCCGGCTGTTTGATGTTTCGCTTGCTTCGTTTGATCATCGCCTGCTTGTTCGCATTCCAAATTTTCCGCCATTCCTGGCTGTTTCCGTAAAAACGGCCTGCGATGTGCCAGAGCGTATCGCCTTTTTTGACGGTGTACATTTTTGGAGCCGGTTTGGACGGCCGTTTTTTCTTCGTTTTCTTTTTTTGTTTAATCTTCCGGGGTGATGCTGTTTGGTACTCTTTCAATGTGAGATCAAAATCCCGGTCGCCGATATCCTTTTCACCCTCGCGATGCGAAAAGTTTTCAATGCTGCATGTGAAATTGATCTTCGTTCCCGTCACGAGAAATTGAACCGGTTTTTTTGCTTTCATCCATTTCTCGATTTTAAGAATCGCGTTCTCCGGCGAAAGAAACCCTTTGTATTCCGAGAGCGGAGAATACTTTTTCGGAAAATGAGACGAAAATGAAATCGTCTTCGCTCCCGGTTCATTGATAAACGTCACCTCGCCGAACTTTGACACCTTTACAGATTCGTTCGCAAGATTATTGCTGACGTCAAGCTGCTCTGGAAGCACAGGGAGGCGCAGCTTTTCCTTTCCTTGCGTCAGCCAAAATTCGTACACGGATTTAGTCATAAGCTACGCTTCCTTTCGTCCCAATATGAATATCCCGTTCAAGCTCATCGACAAGAGCGCGCTTGATTTTCGCAATCAATGTTTCCTGGTCGCGCTCACTGTGGTAATGATTGTCCCCGGTAATATAGATGTTGACTTCTTTGGCGCCATTTTCAGCAGGCTGCCGGGATCGGGTCCCGCCCGTGGTGGCTGCAGCCGCCTGAGCACTTGATATGGAACCGGACCCTTCAGCGGGGTCTTGCACTTCCATCCCGAGCGCGCCTGCAGCCCGCTGAAGCAGATATCTGCCGCGGATGCCGCGTTCTTCGGGAATGATCCATTCGCGTTTGCCGCCTTCACCCACGCGGGCGATCTGCTCGCTCGTAATCAGGCCGCCGTTGGCATAGCCTTTATAAGCTCCGCCTCTTGCCATGCTTTTAATCCCCGGAGTGTTAAATGGCGACCCGTATCGCGATTTGATGTAGTTGATGGCCGCTACCGCGTTGTGAACAGGATTGAAAATATCATTCATTCCTTTTCCTTTGTAAGCATTAAACGTTTGGCCGATCGTCTGCATCAAGCCTCTGCTCGGGTCCCCCCGCTTGGCGTTAATGTCCCAGCCGTTATAGGCGCGCGGATTTCCGCCGGATTCCTTTTGAGCAATAACAGAAAGCGGCTGAAGCCACGACACCGGCGAACCGGTAGCCATGATCGCCTGCATCAGCCACGACTTTACATTTCCGCCGACGGCTCCGATTCCGGAAAACGCAGCTGCCAGTGAGCCTGCTTGTTTTTCCGCAAAACTTTTGACATCGACAGAGCTTAAACCTTTGACAATCCCGACCGACGCGAAACGCCCGAGACTCATCATAACCCGGGACGGAGAATGAATATCTAGTTCTTCGCGGAACGCTTTTTCAACTTTTTTCGCCAAGTTTTTTGCAGCTTGAGAAACTTCGCTGCCTTTTCCATTCATGCCGCTGATAAAGTGTCCGACCATTCCTGACCCCCAGCCTGCAGCCGACTGTTTCGAATCAAGGAACGGCTTGTTGATATTTTTATCAACATACTGCGACGTCCCGGTCGGTGTTGCATTTTGCCCGGTTGCAAAGTTTTTGACTGTATTTGCACCCCAGGAAGAGGACGTTTTCACCGTTGTTTGATAAGGCGCATTTACTTTTGCTTGAAGAAAACCGCCGGTTCCGGTCGCGGAAGCATTTTGTCCGGAAGCGAACCCGGCAACCGTCTGTTTTCCGTAGTTAGACGATTCTGCCGGCAGGCTGCTAAACGGCTTGCTGATGTTTTTTTGCTTCCATTGATCAAGGGAAGGAGCGTTTGAGCCGATCCCCTTGTCAAAACCGCCGGTGAATTCCCGGCCGAAAGCCTGCGCCTCTGCTGCTATACTCCCGACACCGACAGCAGGCGACACAGAAGCCGAATACGAAGCGGTGCTTGAAACCGGAGAAGAAGCTCCCCCGTCTCCCGCCGCGGCCCCCATGTCGTCAACAACGCGCATGCCGAGCTTGGTAGCGGCCTGGGCAAGCAGCATCTTCCCGCGTCCCCGGTTGTTTTCCGTAGGGATGACGAATTCATTTCCGGCTTCACCGATCCAGGAGATGGTCGGTTTTGTGATGTAGCCGCCTGTGGCATAGCCTTCAAATCCATGATCCTTATGGGCTCTTTCCCGACCTTTCTGAAAATATTCAACTTTTTCTCCGACCCAGCTTTTCGCGCCTTCGAAAATACTCTTGCCCCTTTCCAAAGCGCTATTCCATTGGTTAGACCACCAGTCTCCATTGAAAACAGTGTCTTTAATGGTTCCTGTAATGGATTCCCAAACAGAGACGGCTCCGTCCCACGCATTCTGCGCCCATGTCACTGCGTTGTCCCATTGTTCACCCCACCAGTCTCCATTAAAAACGGTGTCTTTAATGGTTCCTGTAATGGATTCCCAAACAGAGACGGCTCCGTCCCACGTATTCTGCGCCCATGTTACTGCATTGTTCCATTTTTCGCTCCACCAGTCTCCATTAAAAACGGTGTCTTTAATGGTTCCTGTAATGGATTCCCAAACAGAGACAGCTCCGTCCCACGTATTCTGCGCCCATGTTACTGCATTGTTCCATTTTTCGCTCCACCAGTCTCCGTTAAAAATCGTCTCGCTGATCGTTCCTGCAATGGTTCCCCAAACATTACTTAACGGCCCTAAAAATGCAGCTTCCAAAGTACCATAAAGATAGCCGGCTTGTTCAGCCCACCAGTTTCCGTTTAAAAACGTATTTGTGGCTGTTTCTTTAAGAGATCCCCATTTTTCTCCCCACCAGTCTCCATTTAAAAATGTATTTGTAGCGGTTTGACTAAGGGAATCCCACTGTTCGCTCCACCAGTCTCCATTAAACAGCGTGTTCATGAGATCTTCCTTCAATTGGGAAGTGTCAAACATTTTACCGAGGGAACCGCCTGCCTTTTCACCGCCCATCCCGCCTGCAAAGCCGCCCACTACTCCTCCAATCATTGCACCCGGAGGTCCTCCAACCAATCCTCCGATCGCCATTCCGGCAGCTTCTCCACCAAAAGTTCCTAACATACGGCCGCCTACAGAACCAATTTTTTCGCCTGCGTTATCTTTGTTGATGCCGATTAGATCTGTAAGCGGCAAAAGTTTGCCTAGCGGACTTAGTTTTTTACCTAGCGGCTTTAATTTTTCAATCATTGGTTTTAAGGGCTCTAATAATTTTGCAAGTTTACCGGGCTCTTTGTTGGGCCTTAAACTTTTTAAATAGAAGAGTATCTTTGCGGCTGGAAGAATTCCCCTTGATAAGCTTTTTAGATTCCAGCCTTTATGCTCTTCACTTGAACCTGAAACAGAGACATTTTGCCTATTTCCGGCTGAATTCGGAGGATCTTTCTGCGGATATAAACAGCAGCAGCATTGTCCATGGCCTGGTCCGCTTGATTTTGACTGAGAACCTTTTGTTGACTGAGGCCCTAAGATTTTATCAATGACTTTGTCAAAAATATCATTGTTCAATTTTTCCATCAGTCTATCTTTAAATCGATCTACAAATGCTTTGCCAATTTCCTTCCCAGTATCCTTTATCCAAGGCCATCCTGACTTTTTCCACCATTCGCCTAACAAGTCTTTTCCTTGTTCAAAGAAAGATCCCTTTTTATCGTGTTTGACTTCTGATGTTTCTCCTGAAACTTTTTTGTTTTTGATTTTGTTGGTCGCCTTGTCGTTTAAATCAATTGTGACAATGTACGTTTTCTCTAGTTTTTTTAGGAGCGAGGCAATTCTGCTTGCTGTTTTCGTTACTTTATCAAGTACATATAACTGAACTGAATAACCTTTTTTCAAATTGTTTTTAAGATAGCCGATTATTTTTTTAACAGTTAATGTTACACGGTCTTCAGCAGAGATTGATAAGAAATATTCACGCTTAGAGAGCATCCTTTTAATTTTAGTTAACTTTTGCGAGACATTGTCTGCTAAAGTTAACTTAACGGTTGTTTCTGGCGGAATTCTTTTTAATCTTCTTTGTATTTCTATTAGTTGAGCGGATGCCTGGTCATTTATATTCACTCCAATATTTACGGAGTGAATGAACTTTCTCATCAGGTAATTGTTCAGTTTTTTAAGCCGAAAAAAAGCTTGATCTTCCGTTTTAATGTTAATTTTGATTTGCCGGTTCAATCGTTCTGCTCTCTTTTCTAAAATCGCAAAACCCTTCTGAATCCTCCGCAGCTTCTTAGACACCCGGTCTTCAAGTTCAAAACGTGCCGTCAGTTTTGCCATGGATTATGTACCTCCTTTCCGCGCTTCTTTTTCCAAGAGTTGAAGTTTGTAGCTGATGAGTCCGTATAATAATGCCTTAAACGGTTTTGGGGCTTCGTACAGCTCCCGGAGCTGGGATGGAGAATAGTGAAGTTCGTGCATCGCGAAATAGAGATACACCGCTTCTTTATTCCCATCCTTAATTAGTTTTTTGCTTCTTCTTCCAGATCTTCAAGATCGTCTTCAAAGCCGTTGATTTCAATCGCTTTGTTGAGCCAGTTCGCATATTCCCCACCGACGGAGAGAACGCGTTTGGCCACTTCGACCGGGTCGGCCGTTTTATAGGCTTCTCTTAATTCCTTTGAACGGAAGTCAGGGTAGATCGTCGATTCAATGGCGATTCTGGCGTAAAAGCGCTGGGTGTCTAGATCCTTGACACGGCCTCTGCCTTTAATGTTTTTATAAGTCGTATTTTCTTTTTCAAGCTCGTCAATGCGCTCGGTTGTAATCGGCTTAAACACAAACGGAATGACATTGCCCTTTTTATCGACGAACCGCTTTGAGATCGGCACTTTGATTTCTTCGGCTTCAACGGTTTGTCCCGGCATAAAAAAGGATAAATCATATACTTTTTCTTCTTGTTTTTCGCTCATGTCTGCTTGCTCCTTTAACATTCAATTTTGGATTTGCAATGAAAAAGCACCCTCGGCTTGGCGAGAGTGCTTTGCTTCCTATTTCCTGACTACTGAATCGGTTCCTTCCGTAAAAAAGAAGAAATAGACCGGCTGTTGCGGTCTATTTTTGAAAAGCGGGCTCGTTGTATACGGCTCCTATTTTAAAACGTATCTTTCAGTTTTTCAGGAACGTCGAAATCTTCAAATGTGAACGGCACTTCTTCTTCGAGCGCCTCTGAGTCGACGTCAAGACCGGCGATTTTGGCCGAGTCAAAATTCACGTCATACAGCGTGACCCGCTCCGTTCCGCGGCCTGATGACTGGTCGTCAAGGACGGCCTGGAGCGTGAAATACGGATCATCGCCTTTTTTCACATAGTTCATCATTAACGTGACAAATTGAGACGTGACTTTATAAAATGTCGCCGTTCCCGTGCCGTTTGCCCCTGTTGTCTTGTGGCCGGTCATGCGGCGGCCCATAATATTGACTTCAGCTTTATTCTTTTCGACATTGGCCTCAAATGTTTTGATGTGAGCCATCTCTTGTCCGTCGAGAAAAAGACGGCCTTCTTTTCCGGAAATCGTGTTTTGCGCTTTTAATGCCATACTATTTTACCTCCACATTAAAGTAGAATTTTTCTGCTGCATCAACCGGCTGAACGGCTAAATCGATTAAAAACCCGTCGCGGTCTTCATTCAGTGTAATGGCAATATCGCTTTCAGAATCAAAGCCGGTAATGCCGCCGGCTTCCTGAAGCGCCGTCATATACTGAATGATCAGCGTTTTGACGTATTGCAAACCATCGTCTGATGCAGGGATGTCGCTGCCGCTTGCTTTTCGTGCTTTGATTAAAGCCTTTAACTCGCGGGTCAGGTCATTGTTGACTCCGTCGAGAACGCGGATGATTTTGTTTTTCGAGAATTTTTTGTTCTTGTCGGCAGTGAAACTCGTTAAAGAGTTGATGTCTTTTTCAACGCTGACCGATTGATCGCGTGCATCAAATGTAAATAAAAACTCGCCTTTTTTCAGACGTTCGATGACCTGGTCTTCATCCAGACGGTTCAGGACATCAACAGCACCTTCGTATTCGACAAATGTCAGCGACTGGTTAAAAGTCGCGCCTGCGCTCGCTCCGGCAACCCATGCCGTCGCTTTTTCAGGAGTGATTTCAGTGCCGTCTTCCAGCACGACGCCTCCCGTTACATTAATAATGCCTTCATAGTCTCCGGCATAATCGGCGACAACGCCTTGGACTTTCTGGCCCTGCTTGTCGCGAAGGCGTTTGATGAAAGCGGCAAAAGTGGCTTTCAGCTGTTCATTGTCTGCGACCGGGAGTGCGATCGTATTGAAGTATTCCGTTTCGGCAGCATCTAAAAATGCGGTGTAATCGGCAACGCTTGCCGTTCCGTTCTCCCCGCCTGACAGCTTTGTGCCCGCTGTCAGTTCAAGCGCGCCTTCCCCTTGAAACGCGACGTACGCATTTGCGGTAAGCTCTTCTGCCGTTTTGACGGTTTGTCGGTCAGCTTCATCTGTTCCGACAAAGGTGGTGACATCAAACTTTTTAGAATCGAGCACATTTTCGGAAATGCGGATCGAAATGTCGTTCCCTTTCTCGCCTCCGTATTTTGCCGTTACGCTCAGCGTTTCGCCGATTTGGGCTTTCGCCGGCGCTCCTGTGTTCAGACGGTACAGCAAAACGGTCTGTGCGTTTTTCTTCGCTTCCCGGAAAAGCAGAAGAGACGGATCATCGATGTTCAACCCTACTTTTTTATTTAAGTCTTCAATGCTGGAAATCGATACGAATGTTTTCGGCTCCCCCCAGCTCATGACGACAGGGAGGGCAACTGTACCGCGATCCCCGATGGAAACGCGTTCCTCTGCTGTCGTTTTAAAATTAAAATAAATGCCGGCACGATCTTTTTCTTTGCCTGGTGTAAATGTTCCGCCGTTCATTAATTCATGACCTCCTTGGCTAAAAATGTTTGAATAAGCTGACTTGCCTCAGGTTTTGAAATCTGCTCTTCTTTCACATGAAAAAGAGCACCATCGAGAACTTCCGGCTTAATGCCGAAAAGCTCTTTCGCGTGCTCCCTCAGGTCTTCGATGTAGAACAGCGCTTCACGTTCCTCTTGAGGCGCCTTTTTTGCTTCGGTGTTTGTTTTTTTGCTGACTGCCAATTATTTCACCCCGTTTGTAAAATCAATTGTTTCCAGAGAAAGTTCGCTTTCCCGTTTGTACCAGTAGCGGCTGTTCCATTGAATAATAATGGACGCGGTGCCGGAATCCCCTATTCTCGTCTCGATCCGGCTGATCCTCAAGCTGTCCCCTGTGCCTTTACCCGATCGGTCAATGAGCGGTATGATGTGCCTCGCTTCCCTTACGGCGTCTGCAATGCGCTCGGCATGATCATGGGCCTGCTGCGAATCGTGGTGAAACAGTTTCACATTCAGGGTGAAGACTTTTTTAAATGTTGAAACCGTATCATTCTCATCAAAAACAGAAGGGGGAGGAAAATACAGCGACGGTATTTGAAAGTGGTCGGGTATTTCCTTTTCATAACAGACGACAGGAAAGACTTGATAAAAGAAATTCATGACAGATCCCGTTTCGTCGTTCAAAGCTTCACCTCCTTAAAGGGAATTCAGCCATTTTTGCAGCCTTTCATTCAGGCGTTTTTCAAATAAACGCTCAAATATGTAAAGCGCATGCTCCCAATAGCCTGTTCCCTTTACCCATTGCCGTTTTAAGGCCATGCCGGACGATGAACCGGGATCATATTGAAACCGGCCGCCGTGCCATTGTCCCGGAACCCACCTGACTTCGTCTTTTCCGCCTGTCCAATGGCCGTCATTTACAAATGAGGCGTACTCTAACTCCGTCCCGACTTCAAGCGTGAGTCCGCCTTTTTCGATTTCCCACCTGTTCCCTTCGGCTCCCCGCTTGAAAGAGCGCAAAAGGCTGCCGGTATCAATCGATCCGGCGCGCACGATTTCGTCACAGACCAGGTCCAAAAAATCGGTTCCCGCCTGTTCAAGCCACTTGGCAGCTTCATTTCGAAAGCCGCTCTGCCCTGCTTTTTCCAGCGTCTGCGACAGCTGTTTCAATCCTTTGATTTTCATAGTTTTTCATCCCTGACCGCTAACACTTCGAGGTGATGGCCTTTGATGTTGCGCGGCTGCTGCAGCGTGTAGGCGACACCGTTCCAGACCGCCTTATCGTGAAGGCGCACATCTGCCTCCGCCGGAAAATGGGCCAAATATGAATGATAAATAACCTGTTCGGGATCTTGCTGGACGATCGACTGGTTTTTTTCCGTAAAATAGCAGGGAACGTTTTGAAGATCAGGTGTTTCCCCGTATGTGCGAATCGGCTGCAGGTCTCGCGCAGGAATGCCGTACCTTGCTTCCTCAGCCTGGTCTTCCTTTAAATGATAGATATCGCAGCGGTCGCTTAATAACCTTTTGTAGCTCATAGCGGGCGCACCTTGAATCGAACAGATTCATAATCAAGAATAAATTCTTCGAGCAGTTTATAGACGTCGGGCTTCACTAGGCCTCCGCTTCTTGAAAGCGTATAGGAGTAGTCTCCCAATTTCTCAGATTTGTAGCCTTTCAAAAGCGATTCATCACCGTTTTTCAATGCAAAGTACTGTGCCAGCTGCAGCAAAGCGAGCCTTGCCTTTTCCGGCAGCGGATCATATTTTTCATCTGTAAAACGGTGCCCCGTTATCTGCTCGGCTTCCGCTTCAGCTTCAAGGATATCCTGACGCAGCAATTCCTGCGGCCGGTTTTTCACGGCTTCAATAACGGAATATTGGATGATATCGTCGGGCGTGATCAGCATGTTCATCACATCCTTCCAGAGCTTTTAGCTGTTGTCCGGGCTCGGTTTCCGCCGGTCGGCTGTTCTTCCTTTGGAACGGTTCGAACTCAGCATTTACTCTTTTACATTGATGATTTTTGCAACCGCGTCTTCTTCCTCGAATTTGCTGTCCAGTTTTGCCGTCAGGACAATGATGAATTTGCGCGCGCGAATGTCTTTATCGACTTCAATTCTGATATTGCGCGAGAAACCGAGAATGATATTTTTCGGGTGCGTCAAAATAATGTCTGATGCTTCGGCGGCCGCATCTCCTTCTCCGTATGCATACGGCTGAATATTTGAGACCCCTTTAACAGGCACGCCAAAAGCGGTAGAAAGTCCGCCCTGTACCGCCGCATCCCCGAGAGTCGTTTGACGTTCTGCGACGCGGTCTTTCCATTCAATCTCCTGGCCGAGCGATGTGAAGAATCTGAATTCCTGAGGAACGCGCATATATTTTGCCGGAACAGCTTTCAGCCCCTGTTTGAAAAGCTGCCGGCTGATTTGCTCCCCGCCCGCATCGACGATATGGGAGACGGACTGCTTCCGGATCCCGTCGAGCTGGGCAAGGTATGGATCTGAGGATGCGACATCACCATTGACGATCAGTTCTTCAATATCAACGGCAGCCCGCTCCGCCAGCATTTGCATCAGCGTCTGTTGAAGGCCGTCTTTTTCAATGTTATTTTCGAGCGTGTCATAAGTGATGTTGACTTCGGCAATGACTTCTTTCGCGTTCAGTTCGACC
This sequence comes from Bacillus sp. FSL R7-0646, assembly GCF_037969865.1. Classification (NCBI taxonomy): domain Bacteria; kingdom Bacillati; phylum Bacillota; class Bacilli; order Caryophanales; family Bacillaceae; genus Bacillus; species Bacillus sp. FSL R7-0646. Next base: position 1,329,291 of record NZ_CP150217.1, on the reverse strand, counting down.
GTGCTGGTCACCGGTGCGGTTAATTGATCTTTCGCCAATGCCTTACCTTCATCAGCCGCTCGTAAAATCCGCTGGCCAAAGCCGATCTTTTCAAATTTTTGCGAGTCGTTTTCCATTTGAATCACGCGCGATTCGCTGAAAATTGTCGGCGTGTTTTGCACCATGCGAATAAATGCAGAAGCCTGCGCCGGATTCATTAATCCTCCGCTTTTCAAAGTCGCAAGCGACATCTCGGCTTTACGAATAATCTCTTGATTTCTCATTGTCTTCCTCCTCCAAATTAAAGCAATCCGCTCCAAATCGATTTTTTAACTTCTTCTTCCCCGTCTTTTTCGGCTGCTGCCTGCTTTGAGGCGCCTCTCATCTTTTCGAGTGCTTCAATGCGTGCAATAAGAGGGGCGAGCATGTCCTCGACGATTTCCTTCACATGTGCGTCTTGGTCTGTCTGTTGCTCTTTTTCATCTGCCGCTTTATCCCCTTCCAAATCGTCAAGACGTTTGAGAAGCGGAGCCAAGACGGCTTCAATCGTTCCTTGAACTTCTGATCGTTTCATCTTTTTTTCTTCCTCTCCCGTTTTTTGTTTGTCGCCGGCAAAAAACTGCTTAAACAGCTGAAAGAAACTGCCGGGCTCATCGGTTTCAGAGTCGGCTTGGGGCGCGTGCTCGACCGTTTCGGCAGTGCCCGCCATGCTGTAGCCGGTGATGCTTCCTTTTTTAATCTGTTCCCAGATCTCATCGCCGGCTTTTGTCACCAGCACCCAAGAGCCTTTCACAATCGTTTCGCCGTTTACTTCAAAATCAGCCGGCGCTACGTAGGACTCCACGACTTCTCCGACGCCTCCCTGGAAATTGTGATCCTTGTCGATCTTCCGGGCATTTTTCAGAAAACCGTGGGCGGCTTTTTGGATTTCTTCAGCCGTCATAAAGTCGCCGTGGGCATCCTGAATGTCCGGCTCGTAGACAACGCCGTAGACGAGCTTCTTTTCATCCTCGGCTTTTGCAATCAGCTTGACTTCCTTTTGAAATGTCGGCGGTTCACTCGACTTCGTCATGAAGAATTTCTTTTTGTTCGCCGCTTTGTCGACATAACTGACGAAATTGATTTTGGCATTTTTAAGCTCTCTCGGCACGAAATGTTCACCTCCTTTCAGTGATCTGTTTCAATGTCTCGACGGCTTCCTGCAGTTCAGGCAGCAATGCTCCTGCTTCCGCTTCCGCACGCTTTGAGCTTTCCTGGTAAACGAGCGGCCTGCTGAATTCTTCCTCCGGCCATTCATCTAGCGTCTTGCCGAGCACTCTGCCGGCCAGGTCGCGCAAATCATTTGCAGATACTGCTCCTGCCTGAATAAAAGGACCGAGCACTTTTGCGATCTCAAGCGGATCGCGAAAGTCCGGTCCTTTCAGCTGGAGCCTCGCGTGGAAAATGTTTAAATCGCGGAGAAACAGCGTATTCAGCTTGCCGATCAATATTTTCCGCTCCGGTTCAAAAACCTGTTCTTCGGTGATTTTGCGGGCGGTATCGGCTGTCGCCCTGTTATATTCATGGGCATCACCGGTGTAGAGCGGCGGGAGCCTGAAGGAAGAGCGGATTTTATTCCGGGTTTTCTCGTCATATTCAAGAAACAGCGCATCTTCCTGCAAAATTTCGGCGAGGGATTTGATGTCCACCTTCACCGGCGTAATGTCCTGGCTGCCGTGAATGTCTTTTTCCTGTGCGATTCCCTCCGCTTCGATCAGCAAAAATTTGTGGGCATTTTCAACGCCTTCCAAGTCGTTCATATATTCCTGCAGCTCTCTGTAGGAAGCCTCTGAGAGCATGCCGTTTTCAACCGTAATGACGGCAGGTACGTGCCGGCCTTGTCTGAAGTACATATAATTCAGCTCTTCCGCTTTCCGCGCCCCGTACAGGTTGACAATATTTCCGATCCAGCGCGGAACGCCGTAGACGCCGCTGCCGATTTTAAAATGGATCGCTTCATTCGCGCTTCGTTCAGGGGGAGTCTGCCTGTCAAACTCTCCGGTGGTCATATCCATGACGCGCGGATCGCCGTACTCTTTAAAGTACACTTTCCTGCCGTCAATCATCTGAACGTATTTGCGGAACCTTTTCTCCCTCTTGATGTTTTTTAGCGATCCGTTTTCCATGTAGGCGAATTCAACTTCGATCGGTTCTGTCAATCCGCATACCCGCATATTTTTGACATCGAGATATTCAATTCCGGCCGGCTGCCCCGCACCGTTTCTGAGCACCTCCAAAAACCCGTTCCCGGTTTTTTCGCGGTCCTCTATCATATGGCTTAAAATTGTTTCAGCCGATTCGTCAAAATGAAGGTGGCGGCAAAAATCTTCAAGCCTTGTCCAATCGGACTCAGCAGCTTTTTTCCGATCGGGCGTCACATCCGCCCCGTTGAAATCAAAAGCGTATTCTACATCGAGCCCGAACCCCGCAATATTCGTTTTATAGGCGTCAATGCATTGCTGAAGAATTGAAGAATATTCGGCAATGGCTTTCAATTCTTTCAAATTGTACGGCGGAGCGATAATATCATCGCCGTAGATCTCCGAAAATTGATCTTCATATATTTGTTTTGTTACAGGCCCGTGAAAACGGGATTTCATGACTTTCGCTCTTACCGTTTGCTGAGTGGACATACGCTATCTCCCCCTTTTCCTGTTCGGCCGTTTTCTCACTTCCGGCTCAGCCTTCAAATCGGTTACTTCATAATCATCAAGCGCGTACCATAGCGCGGAAAGCGTGTGCGGATCAATTGTAAACTGATCCTCCTTCAGATTGCCGTCTTGATCCGTCGCATAGGTCAGCGGCTGCAATTCGTAGATCGTATTGGCACATCGGTCAGAACAGAATATTTTTTTAAACCGCTTGATTTTTTTCGTATATTGCAGGCGCGAGCCTTGGAACTTGCGTGCTGCTGTCATGTTAAAACCATTCTGCCTGAAAAACTGAATGCTTTTCGGCTCAGCGGGATCAGCTTTAATCAGCTCCTTCGTAACCGCGAATTCGTGAAGTTCTTCGGCCGTCTTATCATCTGTCATTTTATTTTTGTAGTACTCCCAATAGATATATAGATATTTTTTGTCGGGATCGACGGCCGCCCGGACGACGGCATTGTATGATTCCTCAAATCCGAAATCCATTCCGGTTCTCTTCAGCGGGTTGGAAATGGCGGAGATCTGCCTCATGACCTCCTCATGCTCCATCACTTCAAATTGCGGCAGAACCCTGGTGCCGTTTACCCCAAACCGCCCTTTTCTGGCAATCCGGTACAGGTCGGGATCATATGCTTTCATATCATCAAGCTGTTTGAGGTAGCTTTTCGGCAAAAACAGGTTGTCATCAGCTGTGGAATGGTGGTAATACGTATCACCGACGACAGCGACCCGCTTTTTATACAAGACCTCATCATCCAAAATGAACCGCTTGTTCCGCTCATCCTTGAAAAAGTGTCTGTACGTCCAGTTTGACTGGCTGACGGGGTTTGTCGTCAACATCATATACAGCCTGTGATAAGGATGCCTCAGCCGGCCGATCAGTTCCTTGAAGCCTTCATACTTCACCTCTGAACATTCTTCAATCCAAATCAGCGAGATGTTGTTGACGGATTTCAATTTCGCCGGGTTGTCCATTCCTTTAAAAATAATTCGGCTGCCGTTTGCAAACCTGATATGCATCGGAGAAGAAACCGCCTGAGCCGCCTTTTGGACACCCAGCTCATCGATAATGGATGCGAATAAAGAAAACGTCGAATCCCTGTGTGTTTCAAACACTTCCCTTACGACAAGAGCGGTCCGCTTTTCCTGAAGCAGTTTTAATACGACTTTTAAAGCGGTATGATAGCTTTTCGACGAACCGTATCCGCCGACAAGAAATTGAAAGGTCTGATCCCAGTTAAACAAATAATCTTCAAAATGCGGATTGACTTCTTTTATGATCAAGCCTGATCACCTTTTCGGGCGATGACCACTTCAACGGGACCCGTTTCCGCATCTTTGTCGGCTTTTTGTCTGGCGAGCTTCAGCTTCTCATTTTCAATTTTCCGCTTAAATGAATCAGGGAAAAGGTCAAAATACTGTGAGAGCTTATCGAGCGCCTTCATTTTATCGGCCAGCTTGATCGCGATCCCTTCTTTCCCGAGTTTCGCTTCCGTGATGACTGTGCCATCGACGAGGTCGGAATGTTTCACATCCACAAAGCTGACCTCTTTCATAACCGGATTGTTTTCTTCATCAAACAGCGGTCCGGACTTTCCGACAGCCTGTACCTCTTTTTTGCCGAAAGTCACATAATCGGTCATATCGGCAAACGCGATTTTTACATAGACTTGGAGAACATCCATCGCCTCGACGAATATCTCCCCTACCATTTCTTTTTTGATTCGCCTGATTTCATCGGCCACCTTTTCATTTTTCAAAAGCCGGCAGCCTGTCACATGGGCGCTGGCCGGGGAATAGCCCGCTTTTACCGCCGCTTGGGTGGCATTGAAGCTTTTCACATAATAGATGCAAAACAGCCGCTGCCGTTCATTCAGCCCTTCATTGTGAATGTCTGCTTTTCCACGGTTCGCGTCATCTCCGGCTAAAGCCTCTTGCCAGCGGTCGCGGGTTTTCCAAACGCTGATTTTTTTATTTGAAACGCCGAGTTCTCTTGCGATTGCGAGATTCGTAATGTTTCCCCCGTATTTTTGATAGAGACGAAAAGCTTCATCCCTTTTTGGATCCCTTTTCCTTGGCATTGTTCATTTTCACCGCCTCTCATTCTCGGAAACAGTAATATTTAATCGCTGTATGAATCTTCCATATGAACAGTATGCTTTGTTATATTTTTTCTCTTTTCACTTATAGGTGGCAAACGTATGACAAAAGACAGATATATCGTTATGCCATACAATCGAGAGGCTTTTCGATCTGTTTCGCGATTTTCAGCTGCGCCCGTTTCACATTGGTTTGAACAGTAGACTTTTTGATGCCGAGCATGGCGGCAATCCGCTCATAGGAAAACTGTTCGACCTTATGTAAAATGAAGATTTCTTTTTCGCGTGCCGTAAGGGCAGACAGCGCTGATTCAATCCGGGCTTTATCGTATGCTGACACTTCCTGAGCCGGTTCAAATGCACTCTGTTCTGAAAACGTGTCGATGATCCGCGGATCTTTCAGGAGCATCCGCTTATAAGAGTCGCGCCTGTCAATCGCCCGTCTGATTCCAGGTTCTCTTCCGTTTTCAAGCCAGTCGATCACATATTCCAAATCGGTCATCATGTTTCTGATCAGTTTTTTATCATTCAGCTGTTCAGCCGTCAGCCCTTGTTCATCTTGATAGGGCTTATACAATTTTTTCGTGTTTTTCAGCGCTCTTTTATATTCGAAAAGCAAATCTTCCATTTTAATGTACCTCCGTTTTTTTGAAATAAAAAAGGACACCAATCAGCCGCACAGTTAAGATGTGCATCCTGATCAGCGTCCGCAGGCTTTCCGTCTTGGACAAATATTCAAGTTGTAGAGCTATAGCTTATAGCCGATTTCAAATTCGATCCTTGCGAGATCTCCCTTTCTCGTTTCAATGACGGTTTTGCCGTGCTCAGGCGCCTCGGCCTGCCATGCCGTGCCGTTCATTCCGTCAAGGACGATCACCGTCACCTTTCCTTTTTTGATGCGGCTTGCAACCGTCGTATCGTTGATATCTGTTAACTTTGCCGGATGGTTCATCTTGTTTCCTCCTCTTCAAATTCTGCTTTTGCGACGACTTTTTCTAAAATATTCTTCAATTGATTCTCAACTGAATCGCTGTGAACGGGCCGTTTTCGCTTCAAATAGGCAAGCGTGAGCTTCACTGCGGTCAACAGTTCGGGAGCTGCAGCGATTAAGCGGGCATTTTTTTCCTTGGAATATGCGCTGTAGTCGGCGACTTTGGCAATCACCCTTCCGTTGGAATAAGGAAACCGTTTCTTTTCGGCTTTGCTGTATGCTGAATAAATGTATACGTCGGTATTTGTTCTGACGACGCGCCATGGTGATGGGCTGTACGCCTCACTTTCGTTTTTCACGTATGTCTTTCCTCACTTTCCGTCTTCTTCGTGCCATCGTTTAATTTGTGCGTCTCTTTTTGCCGCTGTCCAGATGATGAGAATCATAGCTTTTAAACTTTTAAGCACCTTGTGTCACCCTTGTTTTCATTTTTGCAATCAGCGCTTCCAGATGTTTGATCACATCCGTCAAACCGCCGCTTTCAGTGCAGCAGTTCGGGCAAGCGCGGAAAATCGTTCCGACCCTTGCGTCCTGATGGATTGATTTTCTCCCATTACATAGCCGGCACATCAAACCATCCCCTCCAGTCTATGATTGATGCCGAAAGAGCTCCCGTTCAGGACGACGAGAAAGTCCCCGCACATTTCGACCAGCCTCGTTCCGAGCGCTTCGTCTATGCTGACAATTTCTTCAACGCTTAGCTCGCTGGACAGCATGATCGGCTTATGGTTCAAATACCTGTAATTGACGACGGCATATGTCTGTTCGATCTGCCATTCCGTTGCCCGCGGCCTGCCTGCCACCGGCTTAAACAGGTCATCAAGAAACAGCACCTCGACTTGCTTCATCCGGTTCAGCTTATTCTCAAGCAACGAAAAGTCCTGTTTTAAATCATTGAATCCTTCGACAAACGGAAAATACAGGACGGGTACAAAAAGCTTCCTCATCAGCTCATTGGCGGCAGCCGTCAGCAAATGAGTCTTCCCTGAACCGGGTCGTCCCAAGAGCGCGATGCTGTTTCTGCGGCTTTCCTGAATGTCCCGGTAAGCTTGTACATATTCAACGGCGCATTCATACGCCTCTTTTACAGATTGATGCTTTCCTTCCGTCTTGAATTGAGCAAAGTTTAAGTTTTTAAATTGTTCGGTGATTTCGCTCGTCTTCAACAGCTTTTGCGCTTTGCGCCATTCGCGGCAGACGCATGATACCCATACTTCCATCGTTCCGCGCCGTTCGATAAATCCGAGTTCATCTTTGCACTTCGGACAGTCATACCGTTTTGCGGCGGATTCTTCCGGTTTGCCCCCCTGTGATTGACGGCTCCTGTTTCTCAGTTCGTCCATGACCTCTTCGATTGTTCTTTTGGGCATTGTTCTCCCTCCTGACAGTTGTTTTCGTTTTCGCTTCCGCTTCAGCCAGCCGGCCGATGATATATTTTTCACAGTAGCTGAAGACCTTGATCGTTTCATGACGGCTTCGGCGCCGCGCCTCATACTCCTCAAAACATTGTTCAAGCCATTTGATTGTTTGCGGAAGAGACACTCCGCGGGCGACAATCCGGGCGATGGCCTGATAGTCTTTTGACGAGGGATGGACGGGCTTTCCTTCCTGCATCGACCTGAGGGCGGCAAATCGTTCTGCTATTGTTTTTATGGAACTCATATTATGTTTTGTGTTGATTTGTGTGATATCTTTATTGGATTGGACAAGCTTGTCCGCACTGCCAGTCTCTTCTGTCCGATCAGGCAGTTCTGTTCGGACATGGCTGGCGTAGGCAAATTTTTTTGAATGTCTGACTGACAAAATCATTCCGTAAGGCGCTCTTGTGACTGCAATGTAGCCGTTTCGTTCGAGAAGAGCGAGCCATCTTCTGATCGTTTTTTCGTTGACGCCGAATTGAAGAGCCAGTTCGGCTGCTTTCAGCGGCTTGTTGCCGAGCACGATGCCCCATGTCTCCCCATCGCGTTCGATTTCCTTTGTTGTTGAACTGATGCACCATAAAAAAAGCCAAATGGCATTGCCTATTTTCTCGTAGTGAACAGGTGTTAAAAGCCCTGAGTAAACCGAAAAGGGATAGCTTTGATCCGGCGGGCGGGACATTCATCTTCCCCCTTCCTTCTGCCTTTTGCGGTTCAGCCTGAGATACCGTTCGTATTGGCCTTTATGATCAAATTGGAATACAGGCTTTCCGTCTTTCGTAAAAGCGATGAATCCCCCGGCTTCTCCGAGCCGCCATTGATCAAACCGGTCTGAGCTGTAGGAAATCACAATTTTACCCATGCTTCCTCCTTTTGGATATCCGGCAAGTCCGCCGTGGCTTCTCATTTGCTCTCTGTCGGCTTCCTTTGGATAGCCGTGTGTTCGGATGCGTGTGACCATCGGATGTTCAAGATTCATGACATCGCCTTCTTTCATGCAGGTTTTCTTTGATACAATATGTATCTATAAAGGCCTGAAAAAGATCGGGAAACAGCAAACGATCAGGCACTGAATAAAGCGTTTCGAATTTCAGCATCGTTTCTCTGCCGGGATTGCGTGTTCCCCTTTCAATTTTGCGAACATAAACCTCGGAGAGTCCAAGTCTTTCCGACACTTGCTTCTGGGTCCATCCCCTCTTAGAGCGCTCTTCGATCAATCGTTTTCGCACATGTTCTCACTCCCTGTTTTTGATACAATACGTATCTGATGATTTGATTATATATGATACGCTTCTTATCATCAACACTTTTTTGATACTTTTTTTATCATCTGTTTATTTCGATACATTTTGTATCTATAATAGAGATAATCATGCCGAATTGAGGAAGAGAGGTCATTCTATGTTAGGCGGCAGACTGAAGAGCCTGAGAGGAAAAAGGACACAGGAAGAAGTGGCAAAGCAGATCGGTGTATCGCGGGCACGCTACTCCCATTATGAAAACGGAAGAAGCGAGCCGGACTATGAAACATTAAAAAAACTCGCTGATTACTATAAAGTGACGATAGACTATCTGCTGACAGGCACGGAAAAGAAAAAAAACATCGAAGACGAAATCGCAGATCCGGATCTGCAAATTGCCTACCGCGACATGCAGGAATTTTCCCCCGAAAGCAGACAGCAGGCCATCGAGTTCATTCAATACTTAAAAGAAAAAGAGAAGAAACGAAAGCCCGGAGATAAACAAAACGGATAAATAAGGAATTTTTATTAAACATTACCTGGTGAGCGCCGATTTAATAGATAAGACAATAAAAAAGGGAAAGATTTGCTAAAGTGGCTGCTCATCGTATATGATAGATCTGCATGAAATCATGACAGCCCCTTTGACGGGCTTTTCTTTCCCGCTAAAAACAGAACATTCGTTCGAAAGGGTGTCTCGTATTGAAGTTTTATTTATCTCACCTAGAAGAATACGTCAAAAATATGTACCAAAAGTTCGGTTTTTTTGAACCTCACCAGATTGATATGAATCGCATAGCCGCTCATTTTAATATTTGGATTCACTATGAAAATGTCAACAGCATGATGATTAAGCATGACGGCATGTACAGCATTATTCTCAACAGCAGCCTTTCAAAGGAAAAGCAGTGGGAGGACTTTGCCCATGAGCTGTGCCACGTATTAAAGCACGCCGGAAACCAGCTTTACATGAATCAGATGTTCAGGGAGCTGCAGGAGTTCCAGGCCAATCAATTTATGTACCATTTTTGCGTCCCTACTTTTATGCTTTTAAAAATGGATTTTCCTCAGCTGCGATGCCAAGCCGCTAAAATGATCGCCGACCTCTTTAAAGTCACGGAGTCGTTCGCTGTCAAACGGATCGAGCTCTTTGAAAAACGGCAGGCCGGAATCCAGTTTCATGAGGCGTGGATGGCAAGCCTTTCCCAAGAGAGCGAATCGGCGAATGCACCACGCTTTGAAGAAGTAGACGAACTTGCACGCTACCGGCGGGAAACCCGCCGCCCGTACGCAGCGGCAAACGGCCTCGGCAAAATGGTCGCTGCGGAAAGCCGGCCGGCTTATATGCTGAGAAAATAAAAAAACAGCCGGCTCAGCTGCCGGCTGCACTCGGCCCATATGCGATGCATGCTCCTTCCTTCAAAGCTTTGACATAGCGGGAAAACACCTCATTTTGAGACGTTCGCCTGCCCTTTAATGTGAATTGCTCAAACATCGCCTTCCGCTGGGCTGTGCTGATTTCAAATTGCACGCTTAAACCGGTTTGGCAGCGATTGTTGATGCTTGCAGGGTTTGTACCTGAAAGATAGCCCCTTTCAGCCGCCAGCTCCGCAGAAAATCCGTGCCTCTCCAATGTCTCCTTAAACATCAAGGCGCGCCTTCGATCTGTCCCTCCGATGAGCGTATGTCGATGAGCAGGCTCCTCATACCCGTGAAAAGCCAGTATGTACCGGTGTCCTGCAGCCATTCGCAAGGCAAGCGGGCAGTCAAAATGAGCGCTTGTCACATGAAGGCTCTTATTGCCGCGCCTTTTCAATCCTTCCAATAAATAAACCGAAGCGCCCTCTGCAAAAGCCTTGACAATTTCACTGATGCCCGGCTCGATCCCGCCCCCGTGGGGAGCCATCACAAGCAGAGCGCTCCCTGCATCCCGAGCAGCCACCGAATAATCGGTCCCTTCTATTTCGTTTTCTGCCATCTCTGTAAAGCTGCCGTATTGGTCAGTTAAAGCCCGCTTCATCTTTCGATTTTTGCACCTGCCTGTCCTGTTTTTATGTAGTGTACCGGGAGTCGCAGCGGTTGTAAATATGTTGCCTTCAGGATAATGAAATCTCTAGTAGGTATATAAACCTAAATCGAAAGGTTCATTTTATTGGGTATACAGGATGTATTTACCAATATCCTTCCGTAAAGTGGTAAACTCTAAAATGATTGCAACTTTAGTATTAGAGGAGAATGCCATGAAGACTCTGGACGTTCAGGCGCTGCACAAAGCGATTGATCAAACGGTGGAACAATTAAAGCAACAATCGGAAGAAATCGTCAACATTAAAAAAAGCGTGGAAGGTATCACGTCGCTCAACGATGCCTTAAAAGGAAAAGGCGGCGACGCAATACGGAATTTTTATAAAGAGTGTCACACCCCATTCCTTCAATTTTTTGAAACTTTTATCGAGGAATATCAATCAGCATTGAAGAAAATCAAAAGTGCATTGAATTCCCTGGAGCCACAACACAATGGATATATTTCGCAAGCCTTCCTCGATAATGAGCTGGAACAAGGAGTGAAAGATGCCGATCGCACCACGAAGCGTTTGGTTTCTAAAACGAATGCTACAATCGCTAAAGTCAGCCATATAGTCGATTTGCCGGAATTAGATGACAGTAATTTTCACGAGAATTACTCGAAAGCTTTAAAAGAAATCAATCAGACAATTGAAAAATTACATACATTCGACAGGGAGCAGACGAACACCATCAAAGCCGCTGAAAACGACTTAGAAACAATGCAAAGATACATCGCTAGGCTTGAAAAAATGTACACAGGCCCTAAAATTGAAATCACCGGCTATCAGAAAGGTTCTATTTTAAAACAGGATAAAATGGATACCTTGAGTGGAAACCAGGAAACAGCGATGGGCGTTATGTTGGCTAAGCTCGATAAGAGATCAAAACTCGAAAAGGAAGTTAGTGAAGCTAACAAACAGGTTAATAAAATCTCTCACCTAAAGGAAAAGCTCGAAAATGTCATTGATCCTGATGAATTTGTTGAGATTGCACAAGAGATTGGAATTGAAAATCTGACAGAAAAGCAGCAAAATTACTATTTTTACACTATAAATCGAAAACGAAAACAAAGTGGTATCATGGGGCGTATTAAGCAGGGCATTGAAGAAGGAATAGAAGATGTGGCCGTCGATACAGTGACAGGAATACGAGATACCATAACCAATCCAAAAGAAACGCTAGAGGGCATTGCCTACACAGTCACCCACCCTGTAGAAACATTTGAAATCATAAAGAAAGATATCGAGGACTCCTTCGTGAGGGACGTCATCAATGGTGATGCAGAAAGCAGGGCGAGATGGTTTACATACGCTACCGGAATGGTTGCGTCATCCATTGTCGGAACGAAAGGTGCAGACAAAGTTAGCAAGTTGGCTAAGGCGGGCAAGATGGGAAAAGCCGCATCTAAGATAAAGGATGTCTCTAAAAAGACAGCTAGCAAGGGCATAGAGAGTGCGAAAAAGGCAGGTAAGAAAGCAGCTGATAAAGTTGTCAGGGATTTTAAAGATATTAAAAATCTCACTCCGAAAGTCCAAATCGCTTCTCTTCAACTAGCTTTAGCCAATGCTGGTAAAGTTCCGTTCAATACGATAGATGGATCTCGATTGAAAGATAAATTAATTCAACAAACCAAAAAGATTTCTGATCAAGCAAAACAAGCAAGAAATCGAATGGTCAGCATCATTGCGGGTGTTTCTTCCAAAACAAAAACAGACATTAAAGTAGACTCAAAAACCATCCATAAAGTGAAATATGGTGACCATTTCACAAGAGTCAAAAGAAGAAAGGTGTTAAAACCGGATACAACGCCTGTAGGCTATACTTATAAAACTGATCATAAAGGACGTATTACAAATGTCAGCGGCAAACTAAATTTGGGAGCAGCAAAGAGAAACAAATACGCCCAAAGAATTGCCGGCCGTGAAGATCGATTAAAAACCGATGAGGGCGGTCATCTCATTGCAAGTATATTCGAAGGGTCTGGAAAGCTTGACAACCTTGTGCCGATGGATGGTAACTTAAATAAAGGAGAATGGAAAAAGCTTGAGAACATGTGGGCCAAACACCTCGAAAAAGGAAGAACAGTTGAGGTTAAAATACAGCCAGTATACAAAGGGAATTCCCAAAGACCGGCAAGCTTTGAGATAGAATATAAAATCGGAAAACGGGAATGGGAAGTTGTGAAATTTGATAATAAGCCTGGAGGTAAGTAGCCAATGGATGAAAATCAATTAAACACGATATATCAAGAAATTGCGGAGACAGTAGTTGAGACTATTCCAGAGGAATGGTCAAAGATTTTGATTTATGGAGAAATTCTTGAAGATGTGCAAAAAGGATTCTTTTATTATTATCCTGAAGGAAATGATTCACCGGTATATTGTCATAATATCCCTGAATTTTTTAGGATTGAAAAAGAAGCCTATCGAAATCTTTGGAGACAATTAATCAATAACTTAGAAAAGCTATGGTACGAATTTAAGAATAGTGATCAAGAGACTTGGACGAGTCTCTCTATGATCATTCACAGTGATGGTGAATTTAATATCGACTACGACTATGAGGATTTATCAGATGCTGATGATTATGAAAGAAGAATTGTATGGGAACACAAATATTTAGGACTCTGGCCAGAAGATGAAGATGATAAGGAATTTTTAGAGCAATACCTTGAATCTAATCAAGATGAAAATGAATAGACAATACAAATGAGATTCAAAAAAGCAATTGAACCAAAATCGAAAATCACCTAAGGCACGAAAATGATTCTTCGGGTAAACACGTCGGTTTAAGAACAAGCAAATACGAAATATGCTTAACAAAGTAAGGTTGCCGGTTGGCAGCCTTTTTTATTTGGGATCCTATCCTCTTGATTGCAGCCCTTATGAAAACGCTCCAAATATGATATATGGTGATTAATTAGGTCTCGAAAAACACCTTAGGAATTTTTCAGAACGCTCTCTTCACTCCCCCATCCACACAAACTTTAACCCCAAAATCTCATTTATAACTCACAACCGGATATTTTTCTGATATCATGAATATACACTGCATGATTAGGAATGAATGATTAATGATTAAAAAAACTCTCGGTACCATGTTCGCAGTGACTATGATCTTTCTTTTGATCCTCACTGTGTTTACGCTCTTTTTCGGGTCTTATTATTTCGGCGTCGCCGGTTTTTTTGCGATTTTCGGCGTTACATACGAATCGCCCTGGTCGCTCTTCTGGTATATCCTTTTATCTTTTGGCCTCGGCGCGCTGTTTGAAATCCCGGAAAAAATTCTGAGCTTTATGATTGGGCATAAAGCTGCGACCTTTATGATCGAATGTTTTTTTACTTGGCTTGCCATCCATCTCGCTGATGAATTGATGGACAGCATCACCATCCCGCTGGATGTCGAAATCATCGCCTGTCTGTTTTTATTCGTCATTCATCTGGCATTTGAAGACAACAAAGAAAGAAACCGGACATACGAGGATTGAGAAACTTTCCTGCGAAGGGAGAATAACTGTGACGTTTATCATTTTAATGGCCGGATTGTTTCTTTTGATTCAACTCAAAAGACCGTTCCGCAGAAAAATGTTCGGCTATGTTTTTTTAGCCGTTTATTTAACGGCGCTCGCACTCTATACCATCAATTCCGCTTTTGTTCACTTCATATCTGACAGCCTTTTGTCGATATTGGCAGCGATTGCTGTGGCGCCTGCTGCTTGCCGGCTTTCTGAAGCCTTCAGCGGATTCCCGCTGAACCGAATATGGACAAATCGTCCTTATTTTAAAACAGGCCTTCAAAAAAGGTCTTTTTTTTCGTTAAAATTATATAGACCGATCAGTATAAAATCATAAGGGAATGATAGAATGGCAGAAAAAATGAGCAGCCGCGACAAAATTTTGCGGACGGCTTCACGATTGTTCCGCAAACAAGGCTACCATGCCACAGGCTTAAGCCAAATCACAGCCGAAAGCGGAGCGCCGCGGGGATCGCTTTATTATTATTTCCCCGGCGGCAAAGAGGAACTGGCGCAAGAGGCGATTCAATTAACCGGAGAAAGAATCAAAGCGTATATATCGTCAGCGATCAGCGGTGAAGCTGATCCTGTCAAGGCGTTTCAATCTTATATCCAGATGATGGCTGACGGAATCGAGGAATACATCATCGAAGAAAACGACGATATTCCGATCGTATCCGTCGCCGCAGAAACGTGGTCGTTCAGTGAAAGGCTCCGCCAAACGTGTGAACAGGTTTATCAAGACTGGCAGCTTGTCTATCAGGAAAAACTGCTCCAGTCAGGCTATGCGCCGGAAACGGCCGAGACGCTGAGCGTCGCGATACAAGCGATGATTGAGGGTGCGTATGTGCTCTCAGTGACGAAAAAAAACGGCCGGCCTCTCAGTGCAGCCGCCGAACAAATTCCTTTTTTGCTAAAACGTTCATAAAGGGTGGGAATACAAATGGAACAAGCTAGAAAAGGCTCCTTCATGATTATCGCAATCTTAATCGTCGGAAATTTTCTCGCTCTGATTAATGAGACGGTCATGAATGTGGCTTTGCCGAAAATCATCGACGATTTTGGCATTTCAGCGAACACAGCCCAGTGGCTGTCAACCGGATATATGCTCATGATCGGCATCGCCGTGCCGATTACCGCGTTTTTAATGCAGCGCTTTACGACAAGGCAGCTGCTTCTGTCTGCGATGACGCTTTTTACAGCGGGAACCTTGCTGGCCGGAATTGCTCCGGTCTTCCCGCTCGTTCTCGCCGGACGGATCATCCAGGGTTCAGGTACAGGCCTGATATTGCCGCTTGTGATGAATGTGATACTGACTTTGATTCCGCCGCAAAAACGCGGAACGATGACCGGGATCCTTACGCTCGTTATCTTATTTGCTCCGGCGATCGGTCCGGTCATCTCAGGCTATATTGTCGAACATTATTCATGGCGCGTTGTTTTCTTCATGATGCTGCCAGTATCGGTCTTCATGATTTTTTATGCGGCGTTCCGCTTGAAAAATGTAACCGAACTGACGTATCCGAAAATTGACATATTATCAATTCTTTTATCGACCGTCGGATTTGGCGGGATCGTTTTCGGCTTCAGCAACGCCGGGGAAGCAGCGGGCTGGAGCAGTCCGAAAGTCATCATCGGACTGGCGGCCGGTGTCATCGGATTAATATTGTTCGTCATGCGCCAGCTCAGATTGGAAGTGCCGATGCTTGATATGAGGCCGTTTCGTTCAAAGATATTTTCAATCTCGGTTATCCTGATGTGGATCGTGATGATGCTGCAGTTTTCGATGATGCTGATTTTGCCGCTTTACTTCCAAATGGCGCTTGAGCTGTCACCGCTTTATACAGGCATTCTCATGCTGCCGGGCGGCCTCGTCCTCGCGATGACATCCCTTGTTGCAGGGCGCCTGTTTGATAAGCTTGGCTTTAAACCGCTGTTGATCACCGGATTGATCATTGTGATTGCCGTCCTTTCGCTGTTTACGAATATTTCAAGCGATACGCCGATGGCGGTCGGAATGATGCTCTACGCCGGCTTTACACTCGGCGTCGGGTTGACAATGGCTCCGATTATGACGCTCGGTTTGAATCAGGTGCCCAAACCGCTTTACCCGCATGGTTCGGCGATAATGAATACAGTTAATCAAGTTTCAGGGGCAATCGGTCCGGCATTGTATACGACGATCCTGACAACCGTTTCGAATCGCTTTATCGCGCACTCTTCCGGAGGCAGCCGTCAGGAGCTGCACATGCAAGGCATGACAGAAGGCGTTCATATGGTTTATTTCGTAGCCATCGCCTTTGCAGCCGCCGCTCTTGCGATTTCGGTTTTTGTAAAAAGCAGACGCGAGGAACAGCATGCAGCATAAACATCGTTCGACAAAAAAATGCAGGAGGCAATTAACGCCTCCTGCATTTTTTATATCAGTTTAAAATTTTAACCTTTACGGTTTTGACGCCCCAATTGAAAGCGTCTTTTTTATCTGGAATAAATACGTCTATTTTATGGCCTTTAATGGCGCCGCCGGTGTCTTCAGCCGTCGCTTCGCCATAGCCTTCCACATATACTTTCGTGCCGAGCGGAATCACGCTTGGATCAACCGCGATGACTTTCGCATTGCGGTTCGCATTCAGGTCGACTCCCGTTTTTGTGATGCCTGAAATGCCCCCGTCATTTGCCGTATACGCAGTTGCGGTCACTGTGATTTCCTTTTGTACGTTGACAGGCTGATCATTTTGTTTTGGAGCGGACTCTTGTTTCACAGGCGCTGCTGCAGCTGCCGCTTCTCCGTTTATTGCAATCGTTTGCCCTGCAATAATCAAGTCTGACTTCAGGTTGTTCCGTTTTTGAAGATCGCTTACAGTCACACCGAACTCTTTTGCGATTTTTGAGAGCGTGTCCCCTGGCTGAACGGTGTACTGCTTTTCTTCAGATTTTTCTTCTTGAGAAGAAATGTTCAGCTTTTGACCTGGAAAAATCAGATCTGATGAAAGCTGATTCCATTTTTTTAAGTCCTTGAGGTTCATTCCGTAGTTTTGAGAAATCCCCCAGAGCGTGTCTCCTTTTTGAACTTCGATTTCTTTTGCTGAGGCAGTCGCTCCGAATGCAGTCGCCGACATAGCCGCGGCTGCAGCCAAGGACATGATTGTCTTCTTCATAAGTTAAATCCTCCCTTGTTAGCCCTTTTGAAACTAACAGGGAAAATCGTAACACAGCAAAATGTCACCGCTATGACAGATTGATGCGAATTTCGTTACAGTTTTTTTACTGATAAAGTTTGATTTTATATAAAATTCTGATTTTTAACAATATAATTCATTGATGTTTCAGTGATCCTCTTTCCTGCTCCCGGCGAGGTCCCAGATAGAATTCTTTTTCAATATAAAATACTTTTTCAACATGAGGCTTCTATGTTTATGAGGAGAGAAATCCGGGAAACGAATCAATGGACATAAAATATTTTCCTGGACAAACCATAACCCCGGCTGCTTTTATGTCGTCATATATAAGAAAACAGCGGAGGAAAATTTTTCTCGCAAACCTCTTGTAATCTATCTGTAATTATTGTAACATTTGTAATATAAGAGATATATTTAAGGAGAGAGGACCATTGAAAAAGTTAATCGTTTGTTTATTAGCTGTTTTACTGATCTTGCCTGCCGGAGCGTCCCTCGCAGCGAAAAATCAAACATCAGGGAATTTAACAAATAAGCAAGTCATGCAATTAACCTTGCAGGCACGGGAGCACTTTTGGAATACGATGAGCGGCCACAATCCAAAAGCGAAAAACTCAACTTGCCCATCCAAAACATTTGAATACCGCGGTCTTCCATATACGTATATGTGCAGTGAATTCAGCACAAAAGCAAAATTAACAGACTACTTGACGCCGGTTTTCACAAAAGACGCCATTAAAAAAGGCTTTGAAAAATACAACATCATTTCTTATAAAGGAAAAATGGCCGTGCCTGTCGGCGATGGGGACAACCTCTTAGGATGGGACAAGGCAAAAATCAAACTGATCTCTCAAAAAAACAATACCCGCACTTATGAATTTTCCGTACCGGCATTGGATGGATCGGTGACTGCGAAAAGAAAGATCACGTTTGTGAAAGAAAACAACAAATGGAAAATCAATCAGCTCGATGCTGCCATCTAAACGAAAAAGCTAATGTCTAAAAACGGACATTAGCTTTTTTCCGTCAAACGGTCAGTTCAACGATGTTGCCGTCAGGATCCAGAATGACGCTTTCATAATACCCGTCTCCCGTGACGCGCGGCTTTCCGGCAACCTGGTATCCTTCCTTTTCAAAGCGGCTCGTCATCTCGTCAACCTCTTGACGCGACCCTAAGGAAAACGCCATATGTGCATAGCCGGAAGCGTTCTCCTCTCCTTTTGCAAGGTCGGGGCGTCTCATCAGCTCAAGCCGTGTTCCCGATTCAAACTGGATGAAATATGATTCGAAATGCTTTTTCGGATTGACATATTTTTCATTCGTCTTTCCGTGAAAAAAACGGGTATAGAAATCTTTCATTTCCTCTAAATTGTTCGTCCATATGGCGATGTGTTCGATTTTCATAAATCTCCCTCCCATTTCATATTACCATATAGATCCTCTGCCTTTTTTTACACCTTTTTAAATTGATAAGTATTCATAAAAATGCCGATGCAGATCATGAATGCGCCGATCAGGATGCTGAATGTGACCGGTTCATGCAGCTGCAGCCAGCCGAACAAAAGGCCTAATACGGGAACAAACATTAAAGCCATCGATGCTTTCGACGCTTCGATTTGATTCAGTATCCAAAACCAAATGACGAACGTCAAAGCCGTAGAGAATAAACCGTTAAACAATAGAGACAAGATTGCTTCATTTGACCAGTGAATCGGCCGGGACGGTTCCAGTATAAAAGAGAAAATCAATAACATCACCGCACCTGTGAGAAGCTGCCATGCATTCATATGAATCATATCTGTATTTTTGAATTTCAGTTTGCTGTAAACATTGGCGACGCCCCAGCTGAGCGCTGCGATTAAAACGCAAAGCTCTCCAAATATGACGTTTTGATCAACATGCAGAATCCCGCCCCCTAATATAAACAAAAGACCGATCAGACCAGAAAATAAACCGAGCATTTTATACACATTGATTTTCTCGTTTAATTTAAAATGACTGATGACAGTAACAAAAATAGGCATGGTGTACACCAAAACAGACGTTTTTCCCGAATCGACAAACTGCATGCCGTAAGTTAACACCCCCATATAACCTAAACCCATCAATAAACTCATCACCAGATAATGCTTGATATTCTCCTTTCCTATTGAACGTTTCCTTCCTTTGATCAAGAGAATCACAAACAAAGGAACAGCTCCAATGAACAGCCGCAGGGCCGAAAATAAAACAGGGGGAATGTCAGTGATTGCGATTTTCATCGTCACCCAGGTATACCCCCAAATCAGCGTTACAGAGATGATCCCCAAAAGTACTTTAAACATAATCCGTCACCTTTCTTCTTTGTTTCATGTTCAGCATATGCTATATTGAGATATAACTGAAATACATTTTTATCATCGGGGGTATAACTATTTGGTTATAAACATGAACAGTCTTCACATCTTTGTGAAAGTCGCAGAGACTTTGAATATGACAGAAGCAGCCAACGAACTGTATATTTCACAGCCGGCCGTGAGCAAAGCCGTAAAAAGCTTGGAAACGTCGCTCGGGGTCAAATTATTGATTCGGGATAAACAAAACAAGATAAAACTTACGGACGCGGGAAAGGAAATCGTCGTACTGGCGAGACAGATGATCGTGATTGAAAACAAAATATACCAAGTGGCCGATCAAGAAAATCATCTGCTCAGAGGGAAAGTCAAGGTTGGCTCCTTCCCCGCCGTCTCAGCAAATATTTTGCCGCAGGCTATCGCCTCCTTCAGATCAAAGTATCCGCTCGTACAAATCGAACTGCTTGAGGGAACCTCCGACCAAATTAAGCAATGGGTCGAAACTCGCATGGTTGATTTAGGAATCGTCGCCTCTCCCTTTGACGGATTCGAAAGCCAAGTATTGTTTCAAGACCGGATGACGGCCGTGATTCCTGAGCAATATCACCACTTAAAAGACGCACCGTTCATTGATCTGAAAAAATATCAAAATGAATTGATTTTTTGTAAAGGCGGGCACGAAATCGCGGTATCTCAAATCTTTCAAAAACACCGCCTCGAGTTAAAAGAAAACCTGACTGTGCAAAACGCGGAAACATTGGTCAATATGGTTCATAACAATTTGGGAATCGGCTTGATATCAAGCTTCTCGCTTTCCTCCGTGTCCCATCGGTTGATCAAAAAAGACATCTCTCCTCAAATTATCCGCGAAGTCGGCATGATAACACCCTCATTTGAAGAAGCAACACCTGCGGCTGCAGAGTTTATGAAAATGATCATAGAGTCGGAAACTGTCCGGGCATTTTCGTAAAAAAGAAAAACGCCTCAGCACCAATCAATGGGCTGAGGCGTTTTTTTAAAATGCTCATCAGTCATGAAAATTCGTTCCGTCCGTCGTTTCTTTAACAATTCCGGCGCGGATGACGAAATCTCCGAAACGTTCTCCTTCATTGCGTTCTTTCGCATAGCGCGGAAGAATATTGCGAAGTTCTTTTAAAATTTCTTCTTCGCCGATGTTTTCCCGGTACATTTTGCTCAGACGGCTGCCGTCAAAAGCGGCGCCGAGATACATATTGTACTTGCCCGGGGCTTTTCCGATGAAGCCGATTTCGCCGAGCGCATGGCGGGCGCAGCCGTTCGGGCACCCTGTCATGCGGATGGTGATTTCTTCATTCTTCAAGCCGTTTTCTTCAACAATTTCATCAATTTTGTCAATCAGCTTCGGCAAATACCGTTCCGCTTCGGCCATCGCCAACCCGCACGTCGGCAGTGCGACGCATGCGATCGAGCTGCGGCGGAGCGCTGTATAATGCTTGCCGTCAGTCAAGCCAAACTGTTCGATCAGCTCGCTGATCTTTTTCTTTTTTTGGCTTGTGACATTGGCAATGATCAAGTTTTGGTTGGCTGTGAGGCGGATATCGCCGGTATGAACTTTGGCGATTTCCCTTAAGCCGGTCATCAGCTTGTAATCATCATAATCAGTGACACGGCCGCCCTCAACAAACATTGTAAAGTGCCATCTTCCTTTTACGCCCTTTACCCAGCCGTAGCGGTCGCCGTTATGCTCGAAATGATAAGGCTTTGCTTCAGCGAGGCTCCAGCCGAGACGGTTTTCCAGCTCGTTTTTGACCGTTTCCAAGCCGAGGCGGTCAACCGTATACTTGAAGCGGGCATTTTTGCGGACCGAACGGTTTCCGTAGTCCCGCTGGATCGTAATCGTTTTTTCAGCGACATCGTATAGCTGTTCAGGCTTGCAGAAGCCAATGACTTTGGCAAGCTGCGGATACGTTGCTTTGTCCCCGTGGGTCATGCCCATGCCGCCGCCGATCGCGACGTTGAAGCCGATGAGCTTGTCATCCTCCACAATCGCGATAAAACCAAGATCCTGAGAAAATACATCGATATCATTTGACGGCGGAACGGCGATGCCGATTTTGAATTTCCGCGGCAGATACAGCGGTCCGTACATCGGTTCGACTTCATCCGCATCAGGCGTGCCGGCCACTTTTTCCTCATCAAGCCAGATTTCATGATACGCACGTGTGCGCGGCAGCAGGTCATCACTCAGTTTTTTCGACCATTCATACACTTCTCGATGGATTTCTGACTGATACGGATTGGAAGTGCACATGACGTTCCGGTTAACATCGCCGCATGCTGCAATGGTATCTAGCATGGCTGAATGGATCGACTGAATCGTTTTTTTCATGTTCCATTTTAAAATGCCGTGCATTTGGAATGTTTCCCGAGTTGTCAGCTTCAATGTTCCGTTTCCGTATTTCCGGGCAAGCTCATCCATGACAAGCCACTGCTCAGGCGTCGCCACACCGCCCGGCATCCGGACGCGCAGCATGAACTGATACGCAGGCTCAAGCTTCTGCTTTTGCCGCTCATTGCGGAGATCGCGGTCATCCTGCAAATAGCTGCCGTGGTGCTTCATCAGACGGTTGTCGTCATCTGAAATCCCGGCTGAAAGCGGCTCGAGCATCGATTCCTTCAGGGTGCCGCGCAAATAATCGCTTTCTTTCTTAATACGTTCTACATCGCTCGGCGGGCCTTCAGGCGCTTTTAATATTTCGTTCCCCATGTTGAAAAAGTCCCCTTTCAATCAAAATCAGTATACATCGCGCTGATAACGTTTTTGCTTTTTCATTTCTGCGAGGTAGGCTTCAGCTTCCTCACGGCTTTTGCCGCCTTCTTTTTCGATAATTTCAAGCAATGCGTTTTGAACATCTTTGGCCATGTTGTTCTTGTCGCCGCAAACGTAGAAAGCCGCTCCCTCTTCAAGCCACTCAAACAATTCTTTGCTGTGCTCCAGCATGCGATGCTGTACATATACTTTTTCTTCCGTATCCCGCGAGAACGCGACATCCATTTTTGTCAGCACGCCTTCACTCAGCCACTTTTGCCATTCTGTCTGATATAAGAAATCAGTGACAAAATGCTGATCGCCGAAGAACATCCACGATTTCCCCGATGCTCCGGTTTCTTCGCGCTCCTGCATAAATGACCTAAACGGCGCAACGCCTGTGCCGGGACCGACCATGATAATCGGAGTCTCCGGATTCTCCGGCAGCTTAAAGTTTTTATTCGGCTGAATGAAAACAGGCAGGGTGTCGCCAGGCTGCAGACGTTCGGCACATAATACCGAGCAGACCCCTTTTCGGTCTCTGCCGTGCGCATTGTAGCGGACAGCACCGATCGTCAAATGCACTTCATCCGGATTTGCAGCGAAGCTCGATGCGATCGAATAAAGCCGAGGCGGGATTTTTCGAAGAATCGATACAAATTCCTGCGGAGCTGCTGCGATCGGACCGAAATCTCGCACAAAATCAATCAGGTCGCGGCCAGCGATATACGCTTTTAATTGATCCGCATTTTCCGGAGCGGCAAGCTCGCGCAGCTTTTCATTTTCAATGATTTCTGCCGCCTGCTGAATGAATTTCTTTGTCAGCACCGTAATTTCATAGTAAGAAGTCAACGCTTCTTTCAAAGAAAGGTTTTCCCCTTGATCAACAGCAACGGCAGCATTCGGATCCCATTTCAGCTCTTTCAGCAGCATATCGACGAGTTCAGGGTCATTTTCCGGAAAGATGCCGAGCGCGTCGCCAGGTTCATAAGTCAAACCTGAGCCTTCAAGCGATAATTCAAGATGGCGCGTTTCTTTATTTGATCCGCGGCCGTTTAAATTCAAATTTTCCAGCACTTCCGCTCTGAACGGATTTTTTCTCGAATATACTGTTACTCCTCCCGCGGCTTGCGGAGCTGCCGTTTGAGCAGGTGCGGCGCTTGCGCCCTGTTCCTGTCCTTCGTTTAAGCTTGAGATGACACCGTCAAGCCATGCTGCAGCCGGCTCATCATAATCGAGATCGCAGTCGACGCGCGGATGGAGCCTTGTGCCTCCAAGCTCATCAAGCCGCTGGTCGAACTCTTTTCCGGTCTGGCAGAAAAATTCATACGACGTGTCGCCAAGAGCCAGCACAGAATAACGGAGATCATCGAGCTTCGGAGCCCGTCTTCCATGGAGAAACTCATGGAATGACAGCGCGTTGTCCGGCGGATCCCCTTCACCGTGCGTGCTGACAACGATGAGAAGGTTTTTTAGTTTCTTCAATTGGTTCGGCTTAAAATCGCTCATTGAAGAGACGGTGACTTGAAATCCCCGTTCTGTAAGCGTCTTAGCCGCGTTTTCGGCAAGTCCCTGTGCATTTCCTGTCTGCGATCCGAATAAAATGGTCACTTCTTTGGAAACAGGCTGAGCCGGGCTTGCAGCAGGAGCTTCCGCCGACAATGTTTCAAGAGCCGCCGCGGCATCGGCGGTTTGCACAGCTGCCAGATAACCGCTCAGCCAGGCTTTTTGTGATGCCGTCAAAGTTGGCAGAAGACGGTTGAGGAGCTCTGCCTGCTCCTGATTAAAAGGACTGTTCATTACCTGAAGTTGCAACGATATCCACCTCACTAAGGAATAAAAAAATCATGACTTGTTTTGAAACGGAAAAGGATAATACTCATCATATATCCACTATTCCTATAAATCAAATCGGTTTTATTGACGCAAAGCATCTGTCGATCACGGCTTTTGCTGCTAAGAAACATTGTAAGCGCTCACTCATCACGTCCCCTTTGCCGCGCGGCGTCATCCTGCTTCAAACCAAATATTCCTAAAAAAAGATTCTAATTAAAAGTTTACTGGAATACTCAACATTAGTAAAATATATATTAATTATCACAGCTATTAAGATTTTTAATAAAGGAGAGATTCGTGTGCATTATGATGCGCTGAAGACATTCGTTACCCTTGCAGAAGTCAAAAATTTCACGAAAACGGCCGAGCTTCTTCTCATGTCGCAGCCGAGCGTAAGCATGCACATTAAAAATCTTGAAAAAGAATTCCAGACGAAATTATTTGAACGCTCTCCGAAATATTTAAAAATCACGCCGACCGGTGAAATTTTATACGACCGCGCCAAACAAATGATCACCATCTATGAACAAACGAGGCAGGACATTCTCGATCACCACAACTCGATCAAAGGCGAGCTGAAAATCGGCGCAAGCTTCACAATCGGCGAATATATTTTGCCTTCGCTCCTCTTCGACCTTCAAAAGGAATATCCTGAACTCGAGCTCAAGGCCGTCATTGGAAACACGGAAGAAATCGTGCAGTCCGTCCGCCTGTACAAAGTGGACATCGGCTTGATCGAAGGACAGACAAATGAAAAAGAGCTTTCTGTACACGCCTTTATGCAGGACGAATTATTCATCGCTGCTTCAAGCGATCATCCGCTTGCGGCCAAACAGGACGTGACAATCTCCGATCTGCAAAATCAAACGTGGGTAACGCGCGAAGTCGGCTCAGGCACACGCGAATACTTAAACCATGTCATCCGTTCAAACGGTTTAAAAGTGAAGTCGTTTCTGACGATCAGCAGCAACCAGGGGATCAAAGAAACGCTCATGACGGGCATCGGACTGTCTCTCCTGTCTGGAAGCGTCATTGAAAGAGATGTACAGCACGGAAACCTTTCCGTTATCCGGCTGAAAAATCAAACCTTTAACAGGACGCTTTCCTATATATATTCACCTGTCATGCAGGACAAGAAAAATGTGAAAACCTTTATTAACGCTTTGAACAAAAGAACATCTTCGAAATAATGAGTCGTTTTTCCTGCCGCTTCACAAAATGTTTTTTTTCGTATGTCCAATGTGTGAATCATCATTGGAGCCAATTGACTGCCGCCCAACAATCCCATATCCTGGAACCATCACATAGGAAAAGAGATGATGGTTATGAAGTGGTTAGGTAAAAGTTTAGTTGCTTCATCATTGCTGGCGGGTATCCTTGCTGTTTCGGGAAGTCCCATGCATGTACAGGCCCAGGAGCTCTCGAAGACTGAAAATCTCTCTTCTCACGCATTTGCACAAGGAATCATCGCCCCTCAGGCGATCGTCATCAACAGGCAGATGAGAGTCGGACAGGAGGATCAATACGTCGGCATTTCGAACGTCTCCTACAGCGGCAGCGCCATTACCGTCAGAATCACTTCGGACCGCGTATACGTAAAGGCCGTAAGCCCAGGCAAAGCGACATTTTCGTATCTCAATTCATTGGGACAGCTTGTCATCAACAATATTACGGTCACCCGATAGCAGCACTTAAATCCGCGGGAGGAAACTGCTTCCCGCGGATATTTTATCAGCCCCGACATTTACCGCGTCTATGGCAAAATAAAAACACCAATTACATAGAATTGGTGTTTTTGCTATCAACGTATTTAATGATTTTCGCCGGATTCCCGCCGACGATGGCATTATCCGGGACATCTTTTGTGACGACGGCTCCGGAAGCTATCACTGCATTGTCGCCGACCTTGACGCCGGGATTGATGACCGCGCCGCCGCCAATCCAAACGTTCCGGCCGATGATGACAGGTATTCCGTACTCCGCACCGCTTATCCTTTCGGACGGATCGAGCGGATGGGACGCCGTATAAATATGGACACCCGGTCCGAGCATACAATGATCGCCTATCCGGATTTCGCATACATCGAGGAAAACACAGTCAAAATTGGCGAAGAAATTTTCCCCGACATGTATGTTAAAGCCGTAATCACAGCGAAACGACGGTTCGATGTGGATCGTTTCCCCAGTTGAACCAAACAGCTCTTTGATCAGCTTGGTCCTTTTATTATCGTCAATTTCGTTTGAGCGGTTGAATTCATTCGTCATTTTGCGCGCCTTGAGTCTGTCATCGCGCAAAACCGGATCAGAAGCATGATAAAGCTCTCCGTCCAGCATTTTTTGCTTTTCTGTCTTCATTGGTTTGATCTCCTTGACTGGATTTTATATTCGCTACATTAAATGCAGCACTAGATTAAACACTTTTGCAATAAAGTAGACATTGATGAGCAGCAAAAGCAAAATCACAGCGCTCCGCTTCTCATGTCTGATTTCATAAACGAATTTCCAAATGAAAAAAATGGCTAAAACGACAATTAAAATACTATCAATGCTTTTAAATATCAGATCCATTCAATCTCCGCTCCCGTTCGATGTCTATATAAGCCAATTTTTTCATAACGTGCGAGAGCCTGCAAGACTCTTTCCCAGTTCTCAAAAAAAATCAAAAAAACTGTTGACGAATCCACCTAATCTGCATATAATAGAACTTGTCAGCAAAACAAATACCCAGTGTTACATATCATGATTCCGTAGCTCAGCTGGGAGAGCGCTACCTTGACAGGGTAGAGGTCGCTGGTTCGAGCCCAGTCGGAATCATACCAAATCGAAACGGCAGGATTTCCAATGGAATTCCTGCCGTTTTTGTGTTTCGTTTTATTTAATTCTCCTCTATCCCGCCTCAACATCAAAAAACAGCCTCAGTGTTTGAAAGAGGTATGGTAAAATATTCTTTGTACAACGTTTCGGCTCACTCAAGGGAAGCTGGCTCATCCCCTATGAAAGGGGGTGATGCTTATGACGACATTCGAAACAATCTCGTTAATGATTGCTTTTGGCATGTTAATTGCCGTGTTGTCGAAGAAAGAAAAATAGACTTCCCTTGAGCCCTGGTAAAGTTCATAGGGAAAGTCTATTTTAAAATGGCTGAGCCAAGCCCTTGTTGGGCCGCTTTGTACACTCGACTCGACTGTTGGCGCAGTCGGGTCTTTTTTATTTTATGCATTTCTTATAGAAATAATACACCTGAACGTTTAATAAACCGTACGTAGATGACGCGCCTGTGGTCTTTTGTGATGCATTATTTTGACAGTCTATCTTCAAATTCATATTATCAATTTCACCCCACTAAATCAACTAAAAGAGTCATTCACCTTCCGGGGCTAATGAAAATATTCGAGGGGAGACCGTGCTTCTTTTTCCAACGCTTTTTATTTTCTCCACGAACATCTCAAAGTTTTTGATAATTGGCCCAACGTAAAATGTTCCAATATGAGCCAAAATAATTACATCATCCCATTAACATTCAGACGATGAAATGACTTTTAGGTGATTGTTTTTTTAATATGGATATTTTCTGGTTTTTTCGTTTTATTTTAGGACTAGAAAACAAGTCCTTTGGCTGATTGAGAGACAGCCAATCCCTGCTAAAATAAAGTTCGTCTTGTTGGGAAATATTTCACAAAAGTGAGGGCCGAATGTTAAAGACATCGAAATTTGAAAGGAGAACAACTGTGGCTAAGACTATCATTTCTGGTTTTATTTTATTTTTTCTGCTTATTTTCTCGGCGGCTGAACCAACATCAGCGGCTTTTTGGGATACAAAAGGAGACAACGTTATTCATGATCCTTCCATGATTAAAGAAGGAAATACATGGTATACATTCGGTACTGGTATCGGCAATGGAATCCGCGTCATCAAATCGACAGACGGAAAAACGTGGAGCCCAGCGCCAAGTATTTTTACAACTCCATTATCATGGTGGAAAAAGTACGTGCCAAACCATGAAAAAAACCAATGGGCGCCTGATATCAGCTATTACAATGGTCGCTATTGGCTTTATTATGCGATATCCGCGTTCGGCTCCAATACTTCGGCGATCGGACTGGCTTCAACAGACCGGATCTCTTCCGGAAATTGGCGCGACGACGGGCTTGTCACCCGGACGACGACCTCGAACAATTATAATGCGATCGACCCTGAGTTAGTCATTGATAAAGAAGGAAATCCGTGGCTGTCCTTCGGCTCGTTTTGGAGCGGCATCAAGCTGACAAAGCTTGATAAAAAAACAATGAAACCTACAGGGAAGGTTTATTCGATCGCATCAAGGCCGAGCCATGGCGGAGCGGTTGAAGCGCCGTCTATCACATATAAAAACGGCTACTATTATTTATTCGTTTCGTTCGATAAATGCTGTCAAGGTGTGAACAGCACGTATAAAATCGCTTACGGCCGCTCAACAAAAATTACGGGACCTTACTATGACAAAAGCGGCAAGAAAATGACGGAAGGCGGAGGCACAATCCTCGACTCCGGAAACGACCAATGGAAGGGCCCGGGCGGCGCAGATATCGTGAACGGCAACATCATCGTCAGACATGGTTATGATGCGCTTGACAATGGAGCGCCTAAGCTGCTGATTAATGATTTATACTGGGATTCCAAAGGATGGCCGAGGTATTAGTTTTTAAACCGAGCAGATATTTTTCTGCTCGGTTTTTTCTGTTATTTTAGCAGTCCAGCTTTGCAAGAACTCCATCCAAAAAAATGTTCAATCTTCCATATCTTCAAAGTATCGATCATTTTGATCAACTTTTTTGATAAATCCCTCTATAGAGTCAGCTATTTTTTTATCAAAAAAGAATACCGATGACTTATCGGTATCATTTAAATCAAGCGTTAAATATACACCTTCATTTACCTCATAAAAAACAAGCCTGTCTTCATCTTCATATATATCATCTAAATCAGGGTCAAATTCGTAAATATCTTCCCTTAAAGTGATATCTGCGATAGTAGCGGGGTCTAAAAATCTGTTTATTGCACTTTTATTCCCTCTTATAAACCCGTACCCAATTTCTAAATAAAATTCTCTGAGTTCTTTAGGAAATCGGAAACCAAGTCTATCTTCCGCTTTTATTAGATCGTTTTCTTTTAACTCATAAAACTCATGATGACTATTTTTTATAAAATTAAATTTGTTCAGCCTCATGAACCTCCTTATAGATGGCATCAGAAATTCAGCCAGGCTGATATCCCCACAACTTCGAACGATTAATTTTCTTCATGACAAACAACGTTCATACCTTGCTGCTTGATTCCACTATCCGCACCGCTTCTTCCTCTGCGCCATTTTGATAAATAATCAAGCGGGTGACCACACCATCCTCCAAAATAAATTCCACTTCAACAGACAATGACCTGAGGAAAAAGCGCGTTTCCGAGGCTGGAAATAATTCAAAACGGATCTGTCCGGTGATTTGCATATAAAGCCGTTCTTTATCAACTGTCACATCAGCGGCGGTGCCATCCTGAAGTGAATAACTTCCGACATATCTTTTGTAAATGGCCGGATCGATCTCTTTTTTCTTTTTATCGGCAGGGCGATCAGGGATTTTGTAGGCCTTGTCAAACAGGATATTTTCAACGGCTTCAAAGATGGCCTGTTCATATTCATCATCCTGTTCCACATTGCTCAAATAAATGAAGGTTTTTCGTTGATCGATATATCGGATCATTACGGTTGAATAGCCTGGCCAGCCGCCGCTGTGACCGACAATTCGCCCTGTTTCAGGACTGTCCCGAAGCACCCATCCACACCCGTAATCTACAGACTCTCCGTTTTTCAGAGACGCGGGAGTAAAAGCAAGCTCTTTTGAGACTTGATTGATCAAACAATCTGTATATAAGGCCTGGTCAAACAAATATAAGTCATGAATGGTTGAGTTTACGGTTCCGTCCCCCTGAACCCCGTCAAGATAGGAGACATATTTTGTTTCTTCAACATCATCAGGCAGAACGTACTGTTCTGTATGCACGTCATACACATATCCATACGCATAGTTCTCAATGGTTTCAGGTTGAAGCCTTCTGTTATACACCCTTGAGTTCAGCATTTCCACCGGTTCAAAGATATTTTTTTTCATATATTCGGCAAAACTCAGACCGGATGCCTTTTCAATAATAACCGCAAGCAGCACATATCCCGTATTGCTGTACAGCCAACCTTCACCCGGGGCAAAATAGCGTTGCGGCTGATGATTCATCAGCATATCAACGATATCTTGATTAACAGCAATCTTGTTATGATCCCAATGTTGTAAAAACCACTCCATATAATCGGGCAGACCCGACGTATGTGTCAACAAATCGTGAATCGTTATGCCTTGATAAGGAAATCCGGTTATCCACCGTTCTACGGGATCCTCAATATTCAATACCCCTTGCTGTGCTAATTGAAGGATGCCCAAAGCAGTGAACGGCTTGGATAGCGATGCTAATTCAAATAAGGAATCCTCCTGCAATAAACGCTTATCTGCCAAGTTTGCATAACCGAAGGCGCCTTGAAAAAGAATGTCTCCGTCTTCAGCGACTAATACCGCCGCGTTGATCTGCTTTTTTTCATTTAACACACTAAACAGGTTAACAAGTTGTTCTCTTTTTTTCTGTTTCACTTTTCCACCTCCCTTTCTTTATACGCATATGGAAATAAGAGGTTTCAACTAAAAAAAGACAAGACTGCTTCTTGTCTTTGAAATCGCTAGTCTACAATTCTAATAAGTTTCAACATCCTTTTCGCAAGTCACTCATTGATCTACGGTGCGACTCATTAGCCCCAGCACAAACGAATGTCAAATCGATTTTTGATTTCGGCGAAAAAATGTTGCAAACAGCAATAAAACGTTGCTCAAAAGACTTGCCGCCCCTAACCAGACGAGCCATTCCGCCTTTGTCCCCCAGGAATATCCAATGATGATCAGAGCAATGCAGCTTGAGAAAAAGGGTCCTGTCCTGTCTAATTTTGTGCCGCGGCGAATGGTTTCCTTTGTCTGCAGGAATTTATCTTTTGCATGATAGAGCTTCTCCTTTCCTTTGATTTTAAAAGTTGTTGCTTTTACATAAAGATTATTTTTCATCATTTTCTCCTCCGTAGCGGCGTTTCTCAAATTTTTCGAGAATCTTTTCTGTATCTAATGAATTTCCTACGCCAAGCTGAATGTTTGCATTCTCCTCAAAACCGTCTTGTTCTTCACCGTCAAAACGGTAAAGCTTTTGCAGCAGCCGCCAAAATGTCGCAACCTCTTCGGCAGTAAACTGCTGAAACAAGTCAGCCAAGAAATAGACGGACCTTTCGGAACAATCCACCAGCGCTTTCTTTCCTTCAGCGGTCATTTCAATATTAATAGAGCGTTTGTCTTTTTGATTTGGCACTGATTTAACATAACCTTTTTTGATCAGACCTGTCATCAGCTTGTTGGCGGTCTGTTTGGTTGTGCCAAGCTTTTTGGAGATATTCGTAAGCGTGGCAGTTTCAGTCGGCAAATGCGCGATGGCGATGAGTGCCATGTGTTGCCTCGAAGTTAATATTTCCATGTATTCGTCACCTGCGGTTTGCACCTTATTGACAACTGAAAACAATGTCGCATAGCTTTGCTGCATCAAATGTAATTCGTTGATTAAGCTGTTGGTATCCATTTGTTCTCTCCTTTGAATATAGTCAACATGCTGACGAATATACAATACTCTTACTCGTTAATTTTGTCAACATGGTGACTATTTTTTCGTGATTGATCAATTGGACATTCCGTTTTACACTATTTAATTATCTGATAATTAAAAATATAGGATGAGAATAGGGGGAATATAATGAATTCTTCACTCATTTCAGCGGATGATGCATGGATGCTTTGGGGGTTTATTGCGGTGTGGGCGGCGGTGAGTATTTATTTGGAGCAGCGGTATCGCTGGGCTGCGGCAGTATCGGGGGCTGTACTGGCGCTGGGCGGATCAATGCTGTTTACGAATGCGGGGATTCTTCCGGCCGAGTCGCCCGTCTATGATGCGGTGTGGTCCTATGTTGTTCCGCTTGCGATACCTTTGCTGCTTTTTCAAATCAATGTGCGGAAGATCCTGAAAGAAAGCGGCAGACTTTTGATGATGTTTTGCATCAGCGCGCTGGGCACTGCGGCCGGAAGCGTCATTGCTTTTTTTCTGTTTAAGGATCAGATTCCGCACCTTGATAAAATCGGCGGCATGATCAGCGCCTCTTATATCGGGGGAGGCGTGAATTTTGCAGCGATGGCCGCCAAGTTCTCAACTCCCGGTGAGTATGTATCATCGACGGTGGTTGCGGATAATTTTATGATGGCTTTTCTTTTTTTCATTTTAATGGGGATACCGGCGCTAACATGGTTTCAAAAACGCTTCGGCGTTCAGGAAGTGGCGGGCGGCCGCGAAAATCAGGCGGAAGCCTATTGGAAGAGAAAAGACATCTCCTTGCAGGACATCGCTTTAAACATCGGAACCGCCTTTGCGATCGTTGCTGTGTCTGTAAAAGCAGCGGCTTTTTTCAAGGAACGTTTTTCTTCTGACGGAGGATTTCAGTTTCTTGCCTTTATTCTGGGCGACCAGTTCCTGCTGCTGACGACGCTGACAATTTTGCTGACGGTAGTGTTTCCCCGCTATTTTGAACGGCTGCGCGGCTCACAGGAGATCGGGACTTATTTGATTTACTTATTCTTTGTCGTGATTGGCATTCCGGCGGATTTGCGGATCATCCTCATGAACGCCCCGCTCCTCCTGGCATTTGTCTTTGTGATTGCCATGTCCAACCTGCTCGTATCGCTCTTCTGCGGAAAGCTGTTTCGTTTTCGGCTCGATGAAATTCTCTTGGCTTGCAACGCATCTGTCGGCGGACCGACGACAGCGGCGGCGATGGCGATTGCCAAAGGCTGGCGGGGCCTCGTTGCTCCCGTAATGCTGGTCGGGACGTTCGGATATCTGATCGGCAATTATGTCGGCACCTTCTTGGGCACATGGTTTTCCACCCTGTTATAAATGGCAAAAAAAGGCACGGATTCCTTGACGAATCCGCGCCTTCTTTTATGAACGGGCAAGCGCTCCGGATACGGCTTCCAACGCTTGGGCAAAGTCCGCCTGTAAATCATCGGCATTTTCGACCCCGACGCTCAAGCGCAGAAGTCCGTCGGTAATGCCCCGTTTTGTGCGCTCCTCCTTCGGCATGGCGGCGTGCGACATTTTTGCCGGATAAGAAAGGATCGACTCCACAGCTCCAAGACTGACGGCGAAGACAGGGAGAGAGACATTTTCCACAACCTGTTTGACGGCTTCCGCATCCTCAAGTTCAAAAGAAAGGACCGCACCTGCGCCGTTCGCCTGGTGTTTGTGGATCGATGCACCCGGATGCGAAGACAGCCCTGGATAATACACTTGTTTGACGGCCGGATGTTTTTCGAAAAATTCGGCGAGCTGCTGAGCCGTCCTGCTTGCTTTTTCAAGCCGCACTTGGAGCGTCTTCAGCCCTCTCAGCACAAGCCAGCAGTCTTGGACGCCGAGAACAGCGCCGAACGAATTTTGCAGCTTATAGAGTTCTTCTCCGAGCTTTTTGTCTTTCACGACGGCAAGGCCTGATAATACGTCGCTGTGTCCGCTTAAAAACTTCGTCGCGCTGTGAAGCACAATATCGACGCCGAGCTCGAGCGGCCGCTGCAGCGCCGGGGTCATAAACGTGTTGTCAAGAAACGTCAGACAGCCGTGCGCCTTGGCAAGCTTGACGACGCCTCTGATATCCGTAATGCCGAGCGTCGGATTTGACGGTGTTTCAAGGTAGATGACTTTTGTATTTTCCTTTATGTTTAAAGCAATTTCATTTAAATCCGTCATATCGACGAAAGTATGTTCAATCCCGAAGCGGCTCAGCACTTCCGTAATCATCCGGTAAGTGCCGCCGTACACATCTTTTGTGACAAGCACGTGATCGCCCTTTGACAAAAGCAGAAAGGCGGTGGAAATCGCGGCCATTCCGGATGAAAAAGCAAATCCCCTCGTCCCTCCCTCAAGCTCGGCTATCGTGTCTTCAAGCGACGTTCTTGTCGGTGTGCCTGACCGGCTGTAGTCATATTCGCCGAATTTGTCAAAAGAATCTTGATGAAAGGTTGATGCGTGCTGGATCGGCACGCTGACGGCTCCGGTTGCTCCGTCCGTTTTATTTTGGTTATGAACAAGCCTTGTTTCAAGCGTCCAGTTTTCATGACTCATGCGGAACCGCCTCCCCTTTTACTTTTTCCAGCGCAGCTTTTAGATCCTGCTTTAAATCGGAGACGTGTTCGATTCCGACTGAAAAGCGCAGAAGTCTGTTGCAGACGCCGTTTGCAATTCGGATGTCTTCCGGGATATCCATATGGGTCTGTGTCGCCGGATAGGTGATGAAGCTTTCGACTCCGCCGAGGCTTTCGGCGAAACAGATCGTCTTGAGATTTTTCAGCAACGGATTAACCCATTCTTCTTTTTGAACGCGGAATGACAGCATGCCGCCTTTTCCCGGATAAAGAACATCGGCAATTTCCTCCTGCTCTTCCAAAAAGGCCGCAAGTTCCCGCGCGTTTTCCTGATGCTGTCTCATCCTGAGAGCGAGCGTCTTCATCCCTCTCATTAAGAGCCATGAATCGAACGGCGATAAAACCGCGCCGATGGCGTTTTGGTGCTGGAACATTTCCTCAGACAGCTCTTCGCCTTTTGCAACGACAAGCCCCGCCAAAAGATCGTTATGACCGCCCAAATACTTCGTCGCGCTGTGAATGACAAGATCAGCGCCGAGCTCAATCGGCTTTTGCAGAACCGGTGTATAGAACGTATTGTCAACAATGAGCAGCAAGTCGTGCTCTTTAGCGATTTGCGCGATTTTTTGAATATCAGCTTCCTGCATGAGCGGATTTGTCGGCGTTTCTACAAACAGTGCCTTTGTATTGTTCGTGATTTTCGACTTGATACAGTCTTCGTCTGAAAAATCGTCGTAGAAAAAGCGAAGTCCGTATTTCTTCCATTCGTTTTCAAAAAGGCGGTACGTTCCCCCATATAAATCGGACGAAACGATGAGCTCATCCCCGCTTTGAAACAGAGCCATGATCGTCTGAATGGCAGCCATACCGGAACTGAACGCAAAGCCGCGCGTTCCCCCTTCGAGTTTCGCGATTGCATCTTCAACAAGCTGTCTTGTCGGATTTTTTGTGCGAATGTAATCAAACCCTGTGGATTCCCCGATCCCTTTGTGCCTGTACGCAGAAGAGAAATAAACGGGAGGATTGACAGTTCCCGTTATTTCATCACTGCGGTTGCCGATTTGCGCCAGCGTTGTTTGTACATGTTCAGTCATATGACACCATCCTTTTAAAAATAAAAAACCCCTTCTTCATAAGAAGAAGGGGGATTATGCGCTTCTTCTTATCTTCCAAGCATCTGCTTGCTGGATTTAGCACCTTGGTACACTGACATCGTCAGTGCAGACCGGTTGCTGAGGTTTCAAAGGGCCAGTCCCTCCACCTCTCGTGATAAGAATCTCTTCAATTTTCTGATTGTTCTTTACTTTAACCTAAGTCAAGACATTTTTCAAGGGTCATTTTTAAATCTTTCCTCATATTGAACATGGTATGATGAAACCAAACGACGGAACCGGAGGAATCAGATGCCAAAAACAGAGCGATTAATCGAATTGATGATGACCGTTCATACAAAACGAAAATTTACGGCCGGGGAGCTCGCAGCAGAATTCGGGGTTTCCTACCGCACGATTCTCCGCGATCTGGACGAGCTGAGCGCGCTCGGCGTCCCGATCTATTCTGAAACAGGCGCGAACGGAGGCTATTATTTGCTGAATGAACCTGTGCTTCCGCCGCTCTTTTTTACACAATCAGAGGCGGCGGCTATGTTTTTCGCGTATCAATCTCTGCAGTTTTTCGGATCGCTTCCCTTTGATGCGGAAACGCGGATGGTTTTAAAAAAGTTCTACCGCCACCTTCCCGTGGAAACACAGGAGCGGATTGATGCGATGAAAGACAGAATCGTGTTCTGGAATCCGCATCGTCCAAAAGCCGCCGAACATTTAGAAACGCTTCTTGATGCAGCCATCAATCAATCCGTTTTGACGGTCGTTTATGACGGAACAGACGATTGCGCGGAGAGATCCATCCAGCCCATCGGCTTGTTCAGCTGGAACGGCTTCTGGTACTGTCCGGCCTATTGCTTTAAAAGGCAGGCGTTCAGACTGTTCCGCGCCGACCGCATCCTTCGGGCGGAAAAAGCGGCCAGCCCGCTGGCCCGCCAGCTTCCCTATCCATCGGTTCTCAGCTGGATCAAACATTCGGAGAGCGAGTGCCCTGAACCGGTGCGGCTGCAAGCGGAACTGACACGCAGAGGAGCCAGGCGGGCTGCGGCTGATGTGGACTTATTCAAGATCCTCACCATGCGGGATGACGGAACGGGGGCGATCGATGCAAACCTCCCCAGACCAGAACTTGAGTATTTCGGGGAACTTTTGTGGAACCTCGGCACTGAGGCAACTGTCAAAGAACCCGCAGAAATCAAGCTTCAGCTGAAACGGAAGGCTGCTGACATTTTAGCAAGGTACGACTGACTTTTTTTAAGAATCGTGACAAAGCCTGTCAGGATTAGGTGATACTTTTAGAATAAAGCAAAATGTAAAGGATGAAGCAAATGAAGCAAGTTCAAGCCCTGCGGAGCGATTTGTTCCACGAGATGGAGACGGGCATCCGCTCCACGTGTCATCTTCTGAAAAAAGTGAAGGAATCTGACTGGTCTTACCGGCCCGCCGACCGCATGCGAAGCCTGAAAGAACTGGCAAGCCATCTGACGGCCATCCCAGAAGCCGACATGGCTATCATGCAGGAAAAGGAAGAGGCCGCCATCTCCCGAATTGAAAAGAAGTATAGTGCATTGCAGTCGGCTGACCAAATGGCTGAAGCTATGCAGAAAGGATTCGCCGCTTTTCAAACGTATATGACTTCCCTCTCCGACGAGGAATTTTTGACGAAAAAAACAAAGCCGTTTTACCTTGATGAAGGGATGACCCAAAGCCGCTGGCTGACGGAAACGCTCACCCACGTCTTCCATCACAGGGCCCAGCTGTTTAATTATTTAAAACAGCTCGGCTATGACGTCAACATGTTCGATCTGTATCTTTAAAAGGTGTTCATATGAAGCTGCCTCTGACAAAAAAAGAACGGTCAAACTTAAGGACAGCCAAGGTAAAAATAAAAAACACGGCATATATGGATCTGTCCGTCCTTGCACATACGCTCGGTTCGTCTTTGGAGCGCGCCGCATACATCAAGGCGCTCGCCCAGTTTCAAACCGCTCCTTCCATCGGGCCGAAAATGGCGCAGTGCGCCGTTGACCTGGGCTACTATTCCCTTGGCGACATCAAGCATGAATCAGGTGCGGATTTGATCATCCGCCTCGAAAAACTGAAAGGCTACTGGGAAGATCCTTGTGCAGAAGATGCGCTGCGATGCATCGTCCATTACGCCAACGATCCCGAAAGCGCTAAAAGCTGGTGGGATTTCACAGAGGAAAGAAAAATGTACCGCGAACGCTGCGGATACCCTCCGGATAGACCGTCAACGCCCTGGTACGAAAAAAAACGGACATAAAAAATCACGGCTGCCGAACAGTTCGGCAGCCCTTTTCGCTTCTTTCACAAGAGAATTTCGTGTTAAAATGAATGGAAACGTTCACAAACATTATTTCTGGAGGAATTCATCTTGGCTATGAAAACAGGAGTCATTCAGGAGAAGAAGCTTTTTTCGGAAGAGCTCGGCGAGGAAATGGAGCTTCTCGTCTATTTGCCGTCATCCTTCTCGCCGCTTTACAAATATCATGTGATCATCGCACAGGATGGACATGACTATTTCCGCCTCGGGCGCATCAGCAGACAGGTGGAAGAACTGCTGGCGAACGGCGAAATCGAAAGAAGCATCATCATCGGCATTCCGTACAAAAACGTACAGGAAAGAAGGCTTACATACCATCCGGAAGGGTCAAAATTCGAAGCGTATAAACGTTTTTTGGCAAATGAACTCGTCCCTTTCGCCGACAGTGAGTACCCGACATACCAAGTCGGATCAGGCAGGACGCTGATCGGAGACTCGCTCGGAGGAACGGTTTCCCTCATGACGGCGCTTGACTATCCGAATATGTTCGGAAACGTCATTATGCAGTCACCTTATGTCGACCGCCATGTTCTCGATAAAGTGAAACAGTCCGATTCCCTGCAGCTTATTTCAATTTGCCACCAAATCGGAGAGAAAGAAACCGCCGTCAAAACGACTGATGATCAAATTTTGGATTTCACCGGTCCAAATGAGCAATTAAAAGAATTGCTTGAAGAAAAGCAGACAAACTACGATTTCAAAGCTTTCGACGGGGATCACAAGTGGACATACTGGCAGCCGCTCATCACCCCCGCTTTAAAAAAAATGCTGTAGCTCTCTGTATATCGGCCCATCTTTGATATACTAAACCATATCAATTGTTTAAGGAGGGAACAAAATGAAATACGGTATTGTGCTATTTCCATCAAAAAAACTTCAGGACATTGCAAATTCCTACCGAAAACGCTATGACCCGAATTACGCTTTAATTCCGCCCCACCTTACATTAAGAACACCTTTTGAAGTGTCCGAAGACGAGATCGCGAGCGTCGTAGGACACCTGAGGGAACTTTCAAAAGAGCTGAAACCGGTCACGCTGAAGATTACAAAATTCAGTTCCTTTGCCCCTGTCAATAATGTCATCTATATGAAAGCCGAACCGACAGAAGAATTGACGCAGCTTCATGAAAAAATGTACAGCGGCGTTTTGGAAGACAAACCCGAATATGCGTTTGTTCCCCATGTCACAGTCGCACAAAAGCTGTCAGATGATGAGCATTCCGACGTCCTCGGCACGCTGAAAATGAGAGACGCGTCGCACGAAGAAGTCATCGACCGCTTTCATCTGCTTTACCAATTGGACAACGGATCATGGACCGTCTATGAAACTTTTATTTTAGGAGCGTGAAGAAAGCCAGTGGAAGCCGTCATTGTGAAGAATCAACAACAGCTTGAAGACGCCTTCTTTGTTAGAAAGGAAGTCTTTATCAAGGAGCAGCACGTATCACCGGAAGAAGAAATGGATCATCTCGATCAGGAATCTTCACATCTCGTCATCTATGACGGAAAAGAGCCGATCGGCGCTGGCCGGCTACGGCTTGTCGACGGCTATGGCAAACTTGAACGAATCTGTGTACTGAAAAGCCACCGCTCCCTCGGCATCGGCAACCTGATCATTCAGGCGCTTGAAGAGGAAGCCGCCAAGCAAGGCGCGGTTCAATTCATGCTGAACGCGCAGACACAGGCTGTTCCCTTTTACGAAAAACACGGCTATAAAGTCGTGTCTGAAGAATTTTTAGATGCGAATATCCCCCATGTCAAAATGGTCAAAAAGTAACCGTTCCGCTTTTTAAGCGGAACGGTTTTTCTTTTCCTCAGAAAACATTTCATAGTTTGTTCATCTTTTGTTTATCGTTTATTCAACATTGTCTATTAAAGTTGTTTCTAAGCTTTTACGAAGCCCCACACAAAATAGACGGGAGGTAAACAGCCGAATGCCGTTATGAACAAAAAAAACATCACCACACTCGCCCGTTTCGGGATAGTCGGAGCCGGAAACACACTCGTTGATTTCGCCGTGTTTTTCATCCTTACGTCCCTCCGCGTACCCTATCTGGCCGCACAGCTGTTTTCCTATTCGGCAGGCGTAGCAAACAGCTATATCTGGAATCGGACATGGACGTTTCAAGTAAAGGAAAAAGCGCATGGCGCGGAAATCGTCCGGTTTATCATAATCAATCTTGCAGCAGCGGGCGCTACATTTGTCCTTCTGTATATTTTTCAAAAAGCCGGCCTTTCCCTTTTTGTCAGCAAAATGTCCGCAACAGTCGCATGAATGGCGATCAACTTTATCGGAAACAGGCTTTGGGTGTTTCAAAAACCCGGAACAGATTCATAAAAAAGACCAGGAGTGAATAACCATGAAAGTAAAAAAAGCAGTCATCCCAGCAGCCGGTTTGGGTACAAGGTTTTTGCCGGCAACAAAAGCGCAGCCGAAAGAAATGCTGCCGATTGTCGATAAACCGGCTATACAATATATCGTGGAAGAAGCTGTTCAATCAGGAATAGAAGACATCCTTATCATTACAGGAAGAAATAAGCGTTCGATTGAAGACCATTTTGACCGCTCTATCGAACTGGAGCAAAATCTGTTCGCCAAAGGAAAAAATGATGTGTTAAAAGAGATACGCGACATCGCCGATATGGCGAATATTCATTATATCCGGCAAAAGGAGCCCCTCGGTCTCGGACATGCGGTGTTATCGGCCAAGCATTTCATCGGTGATGAGCCGTTTGCCGTCCTTCTCGGCGACGACATCATGGTGTCAGAAACGCCGGCGCTTCGGCAGCTGCTCGAAGTATTTGAAGAATATCAGACAGAAGTAATCGGCGTTCAGCCAGTCGATCCGGCGGACGTGAGCAAATACGGCATTATTCAGACGTCCGCGCAAAAGAACAAAGTATATCAAATTGACGATCTTGTGGAAAAGCCGTCTGTCAAAGAAGCCCCTTCAAATATCGCGGTTATGGGCCGCTATGTGCTGAGGCCTTCGATTTTCCCTGTGCTCGAACAAACGAAGCGCGGTGCGGGAAATGAAATTCAGCTGACTGACGCACTAAGGGAAATCTGCCGGGAACAAAGCATGTATGTGCGCAAATTGGAAGGAAGCCGCTTTGATATCGGCGACAAGCTGGGCAGTTTTAAAGCGAGTACGGAAATCGCTCTTATGCGGGACGAGATGCGGCCAAAAATGCTCGCCTACCTGGAAAGCGTCCTAAAAAAAGAGGCGCAGAAAGGAGCATGGCAATGACATCCGTACTCGTTACAGGGGGAGCCGGATACATCGGCAGCCATACCGTACTCGAATTAACAAAGCAAAACCGCTCCGTCGTCGTGCTTGACAATTTATCTACCGGACACAGGGAAGCCGTCAGCGGGATCAGCTTTTACGAAGGCGATATCGGTGATACGGCACTTGTCAAAGCCGTCATCAAACATCATGATGTCGATGCTGTCATCCATTTCGCCGCCAAAAGCCTTGTGTCCGAATCGATCGAAAAGCCTGAGCTCTACTTTAGGGAAAACACGCTCAAGTCTTGTGCATTCTTCGAAACGGTCATCAAGGAAGGCGTCAAAAACATCGTCTTTTCGTCGACCGCCGCCGTATATGGCATCCCGGAGAACGTCCCGATCAAAGAGACAGCCCCCCTCTCCCCTGTCAATCCTTACGGGGAATCGAAGCTGGTGATCGAAAAATACTTGCACTGGGTCGGGAAAACGCACGGTGTCAAATGGGCAGCCCTCCGCTACTTCAACGCGGCCGGCGCCGCTTTAAACGGAGCTATCGGCGAGGATCACGATCCTGAAAGCCATCTCATTCCCCTCGTCCTGCAGACGGCTTTGGGACAGCGAAAGCAGCTGTCCATTTTCGGAGATGATTACCCGACACCGGACGGAACATGCATCAGGGATTATATTCACGTCCTCGATCTGGCTTCCGCCCACCTGGCGGCTCTTGACAGGTTATATGAAGACAGACTGAAGCAAAATGTTTATAATGTAGGGACAGGAGCCGGACATTCCGTAAAAGAAATCATTGAAACCGCGGAAAACATGACAGAGCGAAGCATTGCAGCAAAAACGGACGAGCGCAGAGCGGGGGATCCGCCAGTGCTTGTGGCGGACAGCCGGACACTGATGGAAGATACCGGATGGAAGCCGCAATACAGCGATTTACAAACCATCATTCAAAGCGCGTGGCAATGGCACAGGGCGCATCCGGACGGTTTTTGAGATTCGCTTGTATCCCGCGCGGGCGGCAGGGAAACATCCCGGCGGCTGCTCCAACGTTCGGCTGATGAAATCAAAAGCAGGGAGAAAAAACGAAAATGGGAAGCATAGTGAATGATATTTTAATGTGGCTGACCGATCTTGGCTATTTCGGCATTGCAATCGGTTTAATGATCGAAATCATCCCGAGTGAAATCGTACTGGCCTACGGCGGATACTTGGTGTCAAGCGGCTCCATTACGATGACAGGGGCCGTGATCGCCGGCGTCATCGGGGGAACGATTGCTCAATTGTTTTTATACTGGATCGGCTATTACGGCGGAAGGCCGTTTTTATACAAATACGGAAAGTACTTATTGATCCAAAAGCATCACATTCAAACGGCCGAAAAATGGTTTGAGAAATACGGCGGAGGCGTTGTCTTTTCCGCCCGCTTCATTCCCGTGGTCAGGCACGCCATCTCCATTCCGGCAGGAATTGCGAAAATGCCGATTTTAAAATTCACAGGTCTGACCGTGCTGGCCATCATACCGTGGTCGATATTATTCGTCTACCTCGGCATACAGCTCGGCAGCCAGTGGGACCATGTTGAAAATGTGGCGAGAACGTACACGACTCCGATTATGATCGGAGCGGCCGCTATGATTATTCTGTATTTCGGACTCAAAAAACTGCGCAAAAAATAACGAAAACCCCGGTATAAAAGCCGGGGTTTGTTTCATCTTTCAAACGGACTCGTTAACGTAGCGTCCGCTTTCCGCCTTTTCCGCAACACGGCGGTTCAGCGTTTTTTTTCGCTTCTTTTCCAAGACCCGCCTAAAAGCCGCAGTCTGGTTTTCCTCTCTTTTTTCGACTTCGCGGTAGGCGCGCTCGCTTGGGATATTGGCGGTTTTTTGTATATGCGCATAGTTCGATTTTTGGCTGATGCTGCGATTGGCGTACTGTGTATATTGATCATGATGGACAGGCGGCAAATATCCCATTCGATCTCCTCCTCATCAGCTTTAATTCCCAAAAATCTACTGTTTTAAACGGTTTTCATTTGATATGATAGACGTTGTCTCATAACACTAGACGATTACCCATTAATTGGAGGACCTCTTTTTGAAATGCGCCCGATTCAATAACCGAGACATTCATATACATACATATTCGAGAGAACACCTGCAATTCCTCTTTGATGAAGCAAGAAAAGACAGAATCACGTGTAAACATTGCGGCTTGCCTCTCAGACTGAAATTGTCGATTCATGAAGAACCACATTTTTTCCACCGGGAAAACGGGGATTTTTCTCAATGTGAAGCAGCTTGCTTAAACGAGAAGACAGAGCAATCCAGACAGAACGACTATACAGAAAGCGGCGTGTTCCGTCTCCCGAAAGGCAAAGCGATCGGAGAGGAAAAGAAGACGGATGCGGACTTCTGGACGCCGCCTCGCGAAGCTTCCATCCATTCTCCTTTCTCCCCAGCGGAAGAAACGGCCCCGGAACCGGTCTTTCCGAATGTGCCGCTGAATGAGAAACAGCTTGCCGCCGTGACGGCCCCCGAAGAACCCCTTCTCGTTCTGGCCGGCGCGGGAAGCGGAAAAACACGGGTATTAACCGCGCGAGCGGCTTATATGATATCCCGGCTCGATATCCCGCCTTCCGCCATTTTGCTCGTCACATTCACGACAAAAGCCGTGAAAAAAATGAAAGAGCGGATGGCCTCGCAATACGGATTGCCGATGCAGACTGTGAACCGCCTCGTGACAGGCACCTTCCACAGCTTTTTCTACAAAATTCTTTATCACCATGATCCGGCAAGATGGAATGGCGAGCACCTGCTGAAATGGGAATGGCAAAAA
Organism: Bacillus sp. FSL R7-0646; assembly: GCF_037969865.1. NCBI lineage: Bacteria > Bacillati > Bacillota > Bacilli > Caryophanales > Bacillaceae > Bacillus > Bacillus sp. FSL R7-0646. The sequence goes on along the minus strand of NZ_CP150217.1, from coordinate 1,285,343 downwards.
GAACAATACATCAAAATGGCCCTTGCCGAAGAAGGGCTTGATGAAAAAGATTTTCCGGTTGATCAGGCGATCCAGCAGATCGGCTACTGGAAGAACGCTTATCTTCCGGGCGAACAGATTCCGCTGGAAGACGAATGGGAAAAGCGGGTTCACCGTCTGTACCGTCAATATGAAGAACAAAAAGCTGCGCGGCGCCAATTCGATTTCGACGATATGGCATCTGCATGCTGGCAGCTGTTTCAAGAACAGCCAGACATTTTAAAACGATATCAGACGCGCTTTCACGCGATTTTGATCGACGAATTTCAGGACATTAACCCTGTTCAGTATGCCATCATCAAGCTGTTGGCGAGCCCGGAAAACAACCTGACCTGTGTCGGGGATGATGACCAGTCAATCTACGCGTTCAGAGGCAGCAGCCCTTCTTTTATACTCGATTTTGAAAAAGATTATCCGAAGGCGAAAACGGTCCGCCTCACGACGAATTACAGATCGAGCCATCCGATTGTGGCAAGCGCTGATATGGTCGTGAGGAAAAATAAAAAGCGTTTTCCGAAAACATTAAGTGCCGCGAGAGATGACCGCCAAAAACCGCTTATATTTTATCCTTATGATGAAGAGGAAGAAGCGATTATGATCGTCTCTGATATCCAAGAAAAAATTGAAATGGGCGCTAAGCCTGATGACTTCGCCATCCTATACCGGACAAACAGCAGCGGGCGCGCAATCTTTGAACGTCTGCACCAGTCAGCTATTCCGTACACGGCTGAACAAGGCGTCCGGTCGTTTTACAGCAGGAGGATCGTCCGGCAGATCCTGGCTTATCTCTACTTAAGCCATAATCAGGATGACGCGGAAGCCGTCAAACAGATTTTACCCGCCCTCTTTCTCAAGCAGTCCGCATTAAATACGCTTAAAGCGCTCTCGATTACCGAAGATTGCACGATGGTTCAGGCGCTTGAAAAATTGACTGACATTAAACCGTTTCAGCTTGATAAAATAAAAAAAATCGTTCCTTTTTTCCCAGGCTTAAAAACGATGAAGCCGGTTGAAGCCATCTCTTTCGCAGAAGAAAAGATGGGCTTTTCCGATTACCTGAAAAAGCGCGGAAACGAAGGGAACAAGCTCGAAAAAGGGTCTGACGATCTGCGGGATCTCAAAACAGCGGCAAAAAAATTCAAAACGATCCCCGAATTTCTTGAGCATGTCGATCATATGAGAGCAGCGGAAAAGCAAAAAGCTGACGGATACGGTGTTCAGCTTTTAACAATCCACCGTGCGAAAGGGCTTGAATTCAAAACGGTCTATATCCTGGGGGTGCAGGACGGCTCGATTCCGCATGACTTTGCCCTTGAGACAGCGAGAAAAGGCGACGAAACCGCTCTTGAAGAAGAGCGGAGGCTGCTGTATGTCGCCATGACCCGGGCCGAGGATCGCCTGTATATCAGCGTCCCTTCCGTCAGAAGGGGCAGAACGGCATACCGCTCAAGGTTTTTACAGCCTGTTTTACGCCCGAATCCCCAGGTCCAGCTGCAATAAAAGACACCGTGCCCTCCTTTTATCGGAAGGCGCGGTGTTTATTTTTTGCTGTTCATCATTTTCGCGATCGTGTTGAAATCCATTTTTTCCTTGCCGCTTACAATGGATTCAACAATCTTATCTTCCATTTCCTGCGGAACCCGTTTGTTCGCCAATTTAGCGACGCGCTTAATCACGCTGCGGACCGTTTTTTCATCCTTGAAGTTGGCATTTTGCAGCGAATTTGCGAGCTGCATGACGTCATTCATGCTGACGCCCGTTTTCTTTTCGATGTTTTTGAAAAATTGATTGTCCATACCTATGCCTCCTTTTTGGGAGTGATACGCTATCTTATGCATCTTTGAAAAGCCTTGTGCTTTTCCCGTTCAAAAAGAAGAGGACCCGGCACACATGCCGCCGCCCTCTTCGCTTCAACTCAAAAACTAATATTTAAAAGAAGCGCCGACAATAATGAGAAGAATAAACAAGACAACGATCAATACAAACGTTGAACCATAGCCGCCGCCATAGCCCCCGCTGTAGCCGCCGCCGTAGCCTCCGCCACAAAAGCCCATCTAAAGCACCTCCTTTTCTCTCTACACGATATGACAGTTGATAGGATTCGCTTGGATTGATGCATAGGGCTTCCGTGGATTATTTATAGATGCCCGGCAGACTCACGTCCTCTCCCAGCCATTTTTCAGCATTCTCTGCAAACGCTTCGACCTGCCTGCCGAAGTGTTCGGCAGAACGGTCAAATGTCTCCAGTTCCTTCTGCTGCTCAAAGATCACCCGGTCATGGCCGGCTTGCGTTTGATCGTGCTTACGGCATATTGATTCAACCAGCTGTTCAAATACATTCATCGCTTTTCCCCCTTATGATGGTGTATGCATCAGAAGAAAAATTGGCAACAAAAAAACCGGACTGTATCCGGCTTTTTTTGATATTAATAGGTTCTCTTTTTTTTGCCGCATCCGCAGCCTTTTTTCTTCACTTTTTTTGAGAAAGTGGACTGATGATTGCTGGAAGCGTTCGTTAATCGGCCTTGCTGCCTTCTTTTCACTTGTCTCATTGCATTCCTTCCTTTCTCATGCTTATACGCCATTATATGAGTCTTCTTTTCATAAGTTGCCAATGATAAATCCCCATTCAATCGAGCCATTTGGACACGATCGTTTCCAGTACCCCAGCAAGGCCTGCTATGGCAAGCAGAAGAATCAGCCATTCGGCAATGGTCGGAACAAATGCGTAAAGAACAAGCAAAAACGCGGTACACCACACACCCGTGCACCAATAACAGCTCAACAGCTCGCCGATCCACGCTCTCACGCCTTTTCCTTTCATGACAAGATATGTCTCGGTCTCTCCCGTTTTTTCGTTTTTTTCTTCAACCTCTTCGTGAAACAGGCTTCTAAACGGCGCCATGATCGTATCAAACACGACCAGCCGTGTCAGCCGAAATACCGCGATAGAAAATAGAATATATAAAAGCCAGCTTTGTATCACAGGGCTCCCCCTTTCCTGCTTCCAAATATATGCCGGAACCGCCTTCCCTAAAACAGCAAATTTGGGTGCTGAAATGTATGTTTTCCTCATTCCGCTAAGTTACCGGTCTGCATTTAATAAAGTGTGGATAAGAAAGGAGTGAAAGTTATGTCGTTTCATGAAAAAGCCGAAGCGCTGTACGCAGAAACATTTGACGAATTATACCGGGAATATGACCAGCTCATTGAAGTGATTGATTCCGAACATGTCACTGTAAACACGGCAAACATAACAGCAGCTCTCTCTTTACAAGCCACTGTGATCTCTTTGACGATTTTATCGGCTCAGCTTGCGATCGAAGACGAGGATACAGCAGACATCGTAACAGAACATGTTTTAGCCGTACACAGGCTGCAAAGCAGGAGAAGAGTCATCATCAAAGTCATCGGCAGCCGCAATGTCACCATTACGCTTTCCTCGCTGGAGATCCTGCTTTCCGTCCAAGTTTTAACCGAAGTGCTGATCGCGCTTATCACAGAGCTTGACATACTTTAAGCCTTCCTTTCTTTCTAATATTTTTTGAGAAATTGAGGTGAAAAACAATTGGCAGATCGCGAAAAGCTTAAAGCGGAAGTAAATCCGCTGACAAATACGCTTGTGCAAAATATCCTTAGAAAACACGGCGTTTCAAAAGACAATGTGCGAACGCTGTCTGAGGAAGAAAAAGAAAACATCTTAAAAATACTCGAAGATTTAAAGGCGCAGTCCGAGGCTCTCATCCAGCGGCAGCAGGAAAAGAAGAAAGAAGCGAACAATGAATCATCATCACAATCCGAAGAACGCCCGAGACGAAGAAGAGAACGTTCAGGTAAAAATAAATTAAGAGAAAAGCTGAGACAAAGAAGGCAGCAGGAGAACACCGCCCAAACCGAAGAAAAAAATGGGGATTTGGAGTAGGGTATCTGCCATATACAAGTTCGAGCCTTCAAACATTTAATAATAGTAAATGGAAGGAGGAAAACAAATGGAAACTAGACCATATTCTTGGGTTGCGCTAGATCCAGAATGCGAGCATCCGGGAACTGAGTATTATCCGAGACACCCTAAGAAACACGTTTGTGACGATTACAACTGCAAGTGCGGTAAACACGATGCATTTATCAATCAGGAGCTCGACCAGCTCAACCTGAACAAACAGCTGTCAGATGAGACAATCATCATCAAGGATTCTTGCGATATCCGAGTCTCTACAGAGGATACTCAAGTTGTCGCATCTGTTATGACTGCGGTGCAGACGGCAATTGTTACAATCGTTCTGGCAATCATTGACGATGCTGATCTTGCCGAGCTTGTATCACAAGACTTGCTGCAGGTAACAGCAAACAAGCAAACAAACCGTCAAAAATTAATTATCGACAATTCACGCGATGTCACAGTTACAACAGAAGATACCGATGTCGCCGTCTTGGTCTCTACAGCTGTCCAAACGCTTACCGTTGTTATCGCAACACTTATCGTCGGACTCCTTTAATACAAAAAAGCAGAGCCATCAAGCTCTGCTTTTCTTCATTTTTATAGACGATTACCCACACCAACAAGGGCACGGGTACATATGTTGTTAAAGACTAAAGTCAAATATCCCTATAAAAAGGAGCTGAAATCCATGAGCTGCGGAAAACATCATGGCCGGCATGAAAATTGTGTATGCGATGCAGTAGAACAAATTATAAAAGAACAGGATGCAGTTGAAGAAACATGTCCGACGAGCTGCTTCGGCAATCTGCTGAGTCCGACGGTTTCCGGTAAAGACACCATTCCGTTCCTTTTGTACGACAAAAAAGGCGGTTTATTTTCAACATTTGGAAATGTCGGCGGATTTTCAGATGATATGCAGTGCTTCGAATCGATTTTCTTCCGGGCAGAAAGTCTAAAAGATTGCTGTGCAACGCTTTCAATCCTGAGGCCTGTGGACATAAACGGCGACACATTAAGCGTCTGCCATCCTTGTGACCCTGACTTTTTCGGGCTTGAGAAAACGGACTTTTGCATCGAGGTTGACTTGACTTGTTTCTGCGCGATTCAATGTCTGTCACCTGAACTAGTTGATCGCGCAGCAGACAAAAAACACAATCAGCACCACGGTTAAAAGGTGTCGGACTGCATCAAGCCGGCTGTTATAATCGGCTTGATGCCAGTCTTTTCACGAAAGCTGCCGGCTTTCGGCAGCTCCTTTTACCAATAGAAAAGCCAGGCCGAAAAATGAATTTTTAAATCCTGAACTAGGAGGGATCATAACATGACGAAATGTTCAGCCGAAAACTGCGTGTGCGAAGCCGTTGAAAACATTCACGATCTGCAAAACGCCATTGAGGAAGAAGGCTGCCCGACAAGCTGTTTCAGCAACCTGCTTTCCCCTTCGAGACACTTAGGCGACACCATTCCGTTTATTTTATACACTTCAAAGTCTAAGCCGTTCGTAGCCTTTGGAAATGTCGGAGAGCTTCAGGCAGGCCCTTGCTTCAGCACCGTGTTTTTCAGAGTTGAAAAGATTGACGACTGCTGCGCTACATTGAGACTGTTGATTGCCTTTGATGAAAATCGCCGCGTTCTCGATTTCACAGAAGATAAAGACAAAATTTGCGATGTGTTCCGCTTGGAAAAAACAAATTTCTGCGTCGAAGTGGATCTGGAATGCTTCTGTGCGATCGAATGCTTAAATCCAAAACTGATCAATCGTTCAAATTAAAAAGTCCCTGAATCGGGACTTTTTTTATCGTGTAATTTAAAAGCCAAGCGGGTGCAAGGAAGTAATACTCTCGATTTGCAGTTCCGCCGGAGCCCCTTTGCTCGACGTTTTGACAAATACGGAACCGCCTTTCTTTCCGGCGATCGTTCCTCTGTATGTCTTCCCGTCTGCTTCAATGAGGCAAAGAGTTTTCGGCATATTGCCGGGAAGGCTTGCCAAAAAGTCGATTTTCTCGGCGATGGTCATCTTGCTGAGCGGCTTTTTAATCGGTTTGACTCCTTTTTCTGACCGATTCGCCTCATCGCTAAGCACCGCTTCGGCGCCATCCTTTTCGTCTGGCCGGACGGCTTCATCCTGCTGTTCCTTTCGCCGGGCTTTTTGTTCGGAAGCGTCAGGCTTTGCTTTCTTCTTTCTTTTAATCAGAATATCCTGCATGTTCGCTTCTGCCTTATCATAGTCCGGCTGCACAATATACATGAGCGGCTTTTGCTCCGCATCGTTTTTTCTGCTAGACATCTTGATCCCTCCGATCTGTTCATGGTATATCTATATGCAAAAAAGGAGAAATCAGAAGAAAAGAAAAAGCAATCCTTTAGCGGATTGCTTTTTAGCGTTATGTTATCGCGCGATGATATGATAGCCTGAATCAACATGCAGGTTTTCGCCGGTCATACCGCGGGAAAGGTCGCTGAACAGGAAAGCAGCCGTGTCGCCGACTTCTTCCGGAGTCGTTGTGCGGCGAAGCGGCGCGCGCTCTTCGATTTCTTTTAAAATCGAGTTGAAGTCGCTGATTCCTTTTGCGGACAATGTCCGGATCGGCCCTGCGGAAATGCTGTTGACGCGGATTCCGTCTTTTCCGAGATCGCTCGCCAAGTATTTGACGCTGGCATCAAGCGATGCTTTCGCAACACCCATGACATTGTAGTTGGATACAACGCGCTCGCCGCCAAGGTATGTCAGCGTGACGATGCTTCCGCCTTCAGTCATGATGCCGCGCGCCGCTTTAGCGACCGCTGTCAGAGAGTAGGAGCTGATATTGTGTGCGAGCAGAAAACCGTCGCGGGTAGTATTTAAGTATTCGCCAGCCAAGTCTTCTTTGTTGGCGAAAGCGATGCAGTGTGCAATGCCGTGGATGACCCCGACTTCTTTTTTGATGTCGGCGAAGCATGCTTCAATTTCCTGGTCATTAGTGACATCACAAGGAAGTACGATTGAATCGTTTCGCTCCAAAGAATCAGCCAGCTCCTTGACCGATTTTTCAAGCCGCTCGCCCGCATACGTAAAAATCAGCCTTGCGCCTGCATTGTGAAGCGAGCGGGCGATTCCCCATGCGATGCTTCGTTTATTTGCTACACCCATGACGACGATATTCCGGCCTTCTAGTGATAAATTCATATGTATGAAATCCTCCTAATGATTAACATTTTATTAGTACCTGATCATAATATATAGTATCACAATTAATAGCAGGCTGACAATTTCAGAATATAAAAAGCGGCAGAGGCCGTTTTTGATGCTCTGCCGCGATATTGATTCTTTCTTATTGCGGGACTACAGTTCCAACCCTGCGTTGGATAACTTTTGATATGCAAAATGGTTGGTCGGTCCGTGGCCGGCTCCAAAATCAAGGCTGTGTACAACCGCTTCGTGGACGAAAGCCTCAGCGATGCGGAAAGCTCCTTGAATCCCGTTTCCTTTCGCTGATTGCGCCGTAAGAGCCGCGGCAAATGTACAGCCTGTTCCATGGGTATTTTTCGTCTTAATATAGGAATTGGTTTTTTCTGTGAACGTCTCTCCGTCGAAGAGGAGATCGGTTACTTTGCCATCCTCAGGCTGATGACCTCCCTTGATGATAATGTTGCGGACGCCCATTTCATGCAAGTCACGAGCTGCTTTTTTGCGGTCTTCCATTGTTTGAATGCTTCTCCCTGTCAGCACTTCGGCTTCGGGAATGTTTGGCGTTACCGCATAAGCAAGCGGAAGAAGGCGCCGTTTCAATGTTTCAACAGCTTCCTCATTCAATAGTGAAGCGCCGCCTTTGGCGATCATGACAGGATCGACGATCACACGTTTAAGCTCATATGCTGCAATTTTTTCAGCAGTGACCTCAATCATCTCCGCGCTCCACAGCATCCCTGTTTTCACGGCGTCAGGTTTTAAATCTTCTGCCACTGCATCAATCTGTGCGCCGAGCGCTTCCGGAGAAAGCGGGTAGACGCCGTGAACCCCTGTTGTATTTTGCGCAGTGACTGCTGTCAAAACTGTCATGCCGAAGACGCCAAGCTCCTGAAATGTTTTAATGTCGGCTTGAATGCCGGCTCCGCCTCCTGAATCCGATCCGGCGATTGTTAATGCTTTATATATGCTCATGATGTTTGCACTCCCTTCGGCCTTTTAGCCAATCCACCTGTGATATATCGTTTTCGCGCGATTGATGTCATTCGTTCCGTGAATTAAAGCACGTCCATCCCGAAAAATCACGAACTTAAAATCCTCCGCACGGCAGGAAACTAAATAAGGATTTCCCGTCACATTTAAACCGGCTTTTTTTAATTTGGCAGCAAGCGATTCCAGTTCCAGCGGCTGTTCCGCGGCCGGCCTGATCTGAACCGTTTGTCTGCCGCAAAGAACGGCTGCTTTTGTTTCGTTTTCAGCTGAAAGAAACGGAAACTCGCCTTTTCCGCACGTCGGACATGTCTCATGTTTAAGCGTGTCAGCCCGGACTTCAGACCGCTCATTTGTCCAAATATCAAATGAGCGGAGCATCCCTGACGGTTCATGCCCGGTCAGCAGCTTCAGGGCATCTGTTACCTGGTATGCGGCAACCTGCTGGACGACCGGACCGATCACCCCTGCTGTGTCGCACGTCATGGTATTCGCAGGCAAATGCCCCAAAAGACAATGAAGACACGGCGTTTTTCCCGGAATTACGCTATATGTGATGCCATAGCTTGCGACACACGCGCCGTACAGGAAAGGGATGCCTAATTTGACCGCCGCGTCGTTCATGATCAGCCGTGTTTCAAAATTATCCGTCGCATCGACGATCAGGGACGCTTCCTCCGCAAGCTCGAGCGCTTTTTCCGCAGTAACATCCACTACGATTCCGGTTACTTGAACAGAGCTGTTGATCAGGCGCAGCCTTTTTTCAGCGGCGGCGGCCTTTGGCATATGATCAATCACATCCTGTTCCGTATAGAGCTGCTGGCGCTGGAGATTGCTCCATTCCACATAATCTCTGTCGGCTATCGTCAGCGAACCGACCCCGGCCCTCACCAGCATTTCTGCGCTGGCCGCGCCCAAAGCCCCAGCACCGATCACGAGGACGCGGGCGCGGCTTAATTTTTCCTGGCCGTCCGGTCCGATCGGGTGAAAGAGCTCCTGTCTTGAATACCTGCCGGTCAAATCGTCAACTTCCCTTCTTCAGGGCTGCTGGCGATGCCGTAGTTCTTTTCCGGAATTCGTCCGGCAAGATATCCGAGCCTGCCCGCTTCAACGGCAAGCTTCATAGCCTTCGCCATTTGGACCGGATCTTTCGCCCCGCTCACTGCCGTGTTCAAAAGTACCCCGTCAGCACCGAGTTCCATTGCGTATGACGCATCTTTCGGAGAACCGATTCCGGCATCCACGATAACGGGAACCTTAGCCTGTTCAATGATGAACGACAGGTTGAGCGGATTGATGATTCCTTGTCCCGAACCGATCGGAGAGGCCCCGGGCATAATGGCGTGCACGCCGAGCTCTTCAAGTTTTCTCGCGAGGACGACATCATCCGATGTATACGGCAGTACAATGAAGCCTTCTTCAAGCAAGGTTTCTGACGCCTTCAGCGTTTCTACCGGGTCCGGCAGAAGCGAACGGTCACAGCCGATCACTTCGACTTTGATCATGTCGCAAAGACCGCTTGCTTTGGCAAGCTTGGCGATCCGGACGGCTTCCTCAGCCGTTTTTGCTCCTGCCGTATTCGGCAAAAGCGTATAACGGCTTAAATCGAGCTGCTCCAAAAAATTAGGCTGAGATTCTTCAAAAATATTCATCCGTCTGACGGCAAACGTCAGGATCTCCGATTCAGATGCGCTGACGGCCTCTTTTTGAATCTCAAATGACGGATACTTCCCTGTACCGAGCAATAATCTTGATGAAAATTGACGATCTGCGATTTTTAACATAACGGTTTATCCCCCTCCGACAAAATGAACGATTTCGATGACATCGTGTTCTTCCAGTTTGACTGATTGATATTGGTCTTTTCCGATAATCTGCCTGTTTTTTTCAACAACGACAACACGATTTTCCAGATTGTAGGACTCGAGCAAATCGTAAATCGTGCCGCCGTCGTCTCTCCACTCTATTTTCCGGCCGTTGAGCTGAATGTTCACCTGTGCACAGCCTCCTTTCGCTCCGCTTTAAACGCCTCGATCCACTCTGTTTTGACCGGATTGCCGAGGATCATGTCTGCCATCATCTCACCGGTTGCAGGTGCCAGGAGGATGCCGTTTCTGAAATGTCCGGCAGCAAACAAAATCCGGTCATTTTCAGGATGTCTTCCGATATACGGATTGCCATCCCCTGTTTCGGGACGCAACCCGGCCCAGCATTGGTCGATTTTCATGGATTCAATCCCAGGGAGCATCGACTTGGCTTTTCGGATCAACTCCTCGATTCCGCCAAGTTCCGGCTGCTCATTCCAGTCCCCGGGCTTCATCGTCGCGCCGACGACAAGCCTTCCGCTATGGCGCGGAACGATGTAGCAATGATCATGGTAAAGCGTTCTCGTCAAAGAGATGCCGTCATTCCATACGGACAGGCACTCCCCTTTGACGGGGTAAAACCTTTTGTCTAAGCCGATTTGTTTAAACAAAGCTCCGCTCCACACGCCGCTTGCAATGACAGCGTGCTCCGCCTCCGCTGTGCCGGAAGCGGACGTGACGCGGACGGCCCCCGCTTCGGATTCTATCGATAAAACGGGCGTATACTCGAAGACATCTGCACCGAGCATCCGGGCTCCCCTGGCAAATGCCCTGCACACTGCAGCCGGTTCGACATGGACGTCGTCCCTGATAAAATTGGCGCCGAGAATTCCTTTTCCGGCATTCGGTTCTAATTTATATACTTCATCAGCTTCAAGCCATTCCACAGAATCCAGTGCACCCATTTGCATCAGGTGTTCGCGGTCGCTTTCTGAAAATGCCAGCTTTAATATCCCTCCGTCATGCCTTCTGATATCAATGCCGCTTATGTCTTTCAATTCCCCCGTCAGGCGCTTATAGGCTTTTTGACTGGCTCTGGCAAATTCGAAAAAGGTACCGGGTTTATCGCATTCCGCATGGGCGCCGAGCATGCCCGCAGCCGCGCTCGTCGCTTTTTTGCCGACTTCCCCGCTTTCAAACACGGCCGTTTTTTTCCCCGCTTTCGCAAGATGATAAGCGATGGAAGTCCCGATGATGCCTCCGCCGATCACGATCGTATCATAGCGCTTTCTCATATGAATCTCCCTTCGCGAGACTGGCAAGCCGCGCGGCCGCCTCATTCGGTCTGTCATGGGAAAAGATCCCCGACATCACGGCGATGCCGTCTGCCATTTTGACTTCCGCCAGACGTTGTTCGGTAATCCCTCCGATCGCAATGACCGGAATGCGGACAGCCGCCTTCACTTCTGCCAAGCTCAGAGCTCCTCTTCCTTTCCGGCCCTTTTTACAGTCCGTTTCAAAAATGTGGCCGAACAGCACGTAATCTGCACCTTCAGTTTCAGCCTGCACCGCTTCTTCAGGTGAATGTACGGACTTTCCGATTTTCAAATGCGGAAAACGGCTTCTTACACTTTTGACGGAAAAGCCGTGTGAAGGCAGCTGAACCCGGTGAATATGATGAAACAAAGCAATATCCACCCTGTCGTTGATGATGAGCTTTCGCTTATCAACGCCTTCTTCGGCCAGGCGATCGATCAAACTTGATATTTCGCTTACTTTTTTTGACCTTTCCCTGATGTGGATAAAGTCAACGGCATCGTGAATCGAGATGATTTTTGCTGAAAGCTCTTCCACGGAGTGCTTGTCATCGGTGATCGCGTGCAGATGCAAGCTGATCCACCCCGCTTTTTGACCAGCTTTCTTTTTGATAGGCCATATCCCAGAACCGGTATTCGTAGAAGCTGGAGATGACGAAATTCTCCTTCATCTTCGCGCGCGTTTTCTCATCGGCGTTTTCAGCCAGCTCATCGAAGCGGTTGATCTGTTCCGTTACAGATTTTTTAAACCAGTCTCCTCCGTATGTCGCGATCCATTCCTGATAAATCGCGTTGTCAGGCCTGCACGTTTTCAGCGTTTCGCCGACGTCATAATAGAGCCAATAGCAAGGAAGCAAAGCAGCGAGTATTTCCGCAAAACTGCCGCTGACGACAGAACGGTACAAATGCGATGTGTACGCATACGCTGTCGGCGACGGCTGAAACGACTCCAGCTCTTCCTTTGTGATGCCCAATAGATCGGTGAATTTCCTGTGGAGCGACATCTCGGCTTCATATGTCCCTTTCGCGTGTTCGGCCATCCGGCTTGTCGTATATAGATCGTGAGCATATGCCGCTCCAAAGGATTGGACTTTGGCAAAGTGGGTCAAATAGTAGGAATCCTGCATGACATAGTATTTAAATCGGTCAACCGGAAGTGTGCCGTCTCCAATTCCTTGAATAAACGGATGGACAAAACTCCCTTCCCACCAAGTTGCAGCGCTGTTTCGGCATTCTTCTGAAAACTTCATTTCAAGGCTCCTCCTTCGATTCTGAACATAAAAAAACCACTTTCCCGCAAGGAAAGTGGTTTGGAATTTGCATATATACATACTCAAATACCGTGCCACTTCCCTACGCAGGTTTGAACCTGTTCAGGTTATGAGGGTCTAAAAGTCAAACTTTTATCTCAGCCCTTATCAAGGACTCCCCTAGTGGAAAACATTTCTTGTTCATTCAGTTTATACTTTAATCTTATCACGAATTGCAAAATGGTCAAGCATCAGTCTCCAAGCGTTTTTTTCAATTCCGCAATATATTCGCGCGAACCGGTGGCGATCAGCCTGTCACCCATTTGCAGCCTTGTATCCCCATGGGGCACGATGCTGTCAACCCCGCGGAAAATCCGGACGAAGATGACATCTCCCGTAAACGGAAACTCCCTTAACAGGACGCCGTCAAATCGCTCATTGCTCATATTGATCTGATACAGCGACGCATCCTGGTTCGTCAAAAGTTTCATAACGCCAGGCGCCTCGATAAGCGCGCGCAGCAGCGTTTTCGTGGAAAGCAGAATGGAGAATGTATCAATTCCGTTTTCTTTCAGCCTCGATTCGGCGTCTGGGGAATCTGCGCTGGCGATAATTCTCGCGACTTTCTGCTCCTTCGCATAAAGGGCGATCCCTGTATTGCGCTCTTCGCTGCCTGTCGCCACGACGAGTATATCCGTTTGGAAAACGCCGAATGATTGAAGCGTTTCGTATTCATAATCTGGCAAAACTTCAACGTCAAACACCGGATCCGCCAGCTTTTCTTCCTTCTTTTCCTGCCGGACATGCAGGATTCTGACGTGATAATCTTCTGGAGAAAGTTCAAGCGTGACCGGCAGCGTCATTTGATTCGCGCCGATAAAGGTGATCGTCTTTTTCTCTTTTTCGCTTTCCGTTTTCGGCATTAATTTTTTAAAGCCGGTCGGTGTGATGATGCATGTAATGACAGCCACCAAAATCAGCGCGCCGGACATCTGCGCGTCAATGATGCCGATGCGCTCGCCGATCGTTGTCGCCGCGATCACCAGAGAAAGCGTGGAAGTCAGGAGAAAACCGGAAGCCAGCACGGTTTTCATGTCATACCACTTTTTCAAAAACAGCACCGGAACGACTTTGCTGATTAACAGAGCCACAAACAGAAGTGGGATCATCACTAAAATTTTCGGATTGCCAAACAGCGACCAAATGTCCAATTTGACGCCTGTCATGACAAAGAAGATCGGGATGAGGAACCCGTAGCCGAATGAATCAAGCTGCTGAACGAGCTCTTTGTTCGGCGAAAGCAGCGAAACAAGCACCCCGGCTAAAAACGCGCCGAGAATGTTTTCTGCACCGAGCGACTCGGAAAGCGCCACGAGTACGATGATCAGCGTAAATATCGCCCTTGTGCCGATCTGGATCGTGCCTTTTGACAGCACTTCGACAAAAGGCCGCTTTTTAAATACCCTGCCGAAAATGTATAAAACAACGCCGGCGGCAAATAAAATCATCAGCAGCCACATATTGCTGTTTTCGTCTCCGTAGATTGAGGCGAACACCGCAAGCAGTATCATCGTGACAAGATCGGCAATCACGGCGACAAGCAAAATAATCTGGCCGATATTCGTCTTCATGAGCCGCTCTTCCTTCAGCGTCGGAACGACAACCCCAAGCGAAATTGTTGAAATGATCAGCGTCATTAAAAAGGCGTTGTCAATAAATCCTGCCATGACAAAGCTGTAGGAGAGGCCGAGCGATAGTATAAAGACGGCAATAAAGATGACGGAAGCCGTTTTAAACGTATTCGGCGCTTCCTTTCCGCTCGGAAGCAGCTGCTTTTTCTTACCTTTTTCAAATACGGAAAAATCGATTTCAAGCCCGCTTAAAAACATTAAAAAGATAAATCCGAGCATCGATAAAGTTTCGAGCCAAGTATCGTGCTGGGCAACCAGATCGAACCCGCTTTTTCCGATAATAAGACCCATGATGATTTCAGCGACAACCACCGGTATGCTTAACCTGAAACGGTGCAGCAGGATGGGTGTTAAAAATGCGATAATCAGTACGACAACTAAAGATGAGACAGATGTGTGCTCCATAAACTGGTACCTCCTCTAAAACCGGTTTCCGGGTATGATTAGCGTTCCCTTTTTTAAAAATAAAAGGGGCATATTTTTGACATTTTCATGTGGGAAAAGAACCGTCGAAACTCTTTTCCCACAGGTGTAAAAATTGATTTTAACAATGCTCGCTCAGAAAAAAAAGTAATATGCCTGATTTTCTCCGGAGAAAGTTGCAGAAGCTTGATTTATACGGCTTGGGGCAATGTATATACATATGAAAAACAAACGGACTGGAGGCGAAAAAACGCATGAAATACGATGTTATCGGTGATATTCACGGGTGCTATGACGAAATGATTGCGCTGATTGAAAAACTCGGCTACTCGCTGACATCAGGAGTTCCCGTTCATCCGGAGAACAGAACACTTGTCTTTCTCGGGGATTTAACTGACAGAGGGCCAAAATCGCTGGAGGTCGTTGAATTTGTAGGACGGGCCGTTGAAGATGGAGCTGTGCGATATGTGCCCGGCAATCATTGCAACAAGCTGTACCGTTTTTTCAAGGGAAATCCGGTGAAGCTGCAGCACGGGCTGGAAACGACGGCGGCCGAATACAGAAACCTTCCGAAACAAAAACAGAAGGATATCAGAGACCTTTTCATGCGCCTTTACGAAAAGGCTCCGCTTTACGAGATCCTGCATAACGGCGAACTTGTCGTTGCACATGCCGGCATCAAAGCGGAAGACATCGGCAAAAAGCCTGTCGGAAAAGTAAAACAGTTTGTGCTCTACGGAGATATTACAGGGGAAACGCTGCCAGACGGACGGCCAGTGAGACGGGACTGGGCCGCTCATTACAGAGGCGAGCCGTGGGTTGTATACGGCCATACTCCCGTCAAAAACCCGAGGATGATTCATCATACAATTAATATCGATACCGGTTGTGTATTCGGCAACAGGCTGACCGCTTTCAGATTCCCGGAACTGACAACCGAATCTGTTCCCTCCTCTTTGCCTTATGATGAGTCTAGATTCCGCATGGAGCCATAAAAATAGAGAGCCTATTCAGCTCTCTATCAACTGTCTCATATCATTCGGCACCGGCGCTTGGAACGTCAGCTCTTCCATTGTGAACGGATGAAAAAATGTCAGCCTCTCACTGTGGAGCGCCTGCCGATTGATGAAGCCGCGGGTTCCCCCGTACAGCGTATCACCGCACAAGGGATATCCGATATGACTCATATGGACGCGGATCTGATGGGTTCGCCCGGTTTCCAGACGGATAGAGACATCCGTCATGCCGCTGAAACGCCTGTTCACCCAAAAATGCGTCACTGCTTTTTGCCCGTCCGGGATTACCGCCCGCTCGATGATGCTCGATGATTTTCTCCCGATCGGCGCATCGATCGTTCCCTGCTCTTCCGCGATCAAACCGTGGACGACCGCTCGATATTGCCGTTTGACGGCTCCCTTTTTTTGCAGCCCCGATAAAAGCGAGTGGGCGAAGCGGTGCTTGGCAACAAGCATGACACCCGATGTATCGCGGTCAAGCCTGCTCACCAGGTGAACGGTCGCGTGTACGCCCGTCCGCTGGTAATAATGAATCAGACCGTTCGCCAGACTGCCTGATGGATGCTCACGCGAGGGAATCGACGAAATGCATGGCTGTTTATTTAAGACGAGGACATGGTCATCTTCGAACAAAATATGAAGCGGCACTTCTTCCGGTTGCAAAGATTCGCTCATTTTTTCCGGAGGAAACTGAATGACGAGCTCGTCCCCTTTTTGAAGAACGTATCTGACCGTTACATGCCCGCCGTTTACCAAAAGATCGCCGCCTCCGAATTTGATGTCCGTCAGCATCCTTTTTGAAATGCCCAGCCGCTGGACGTATTCTTTCAAAAGAACCCCGCTGTCCTCTTCTGTTATGATCTGTTTCATCAAAAAATCGCTCACAGCAAACCTTCCTATTCTCCTTTTCCGATAAAGGAATCCTGGACCCTTTTCCAAAACGGAAACGGCCGAAAGCGGGCAAACCTGATATTTTCGTTTGCGACGCGGCATTGAATCGACTTGACGTCTTTATGCAGCAATGTCAAGTGGTCAATCGCGACTTGAAACGTCACATCATTTATCGGTTTAATTAAACAAGTGTGATGCTCAGGCAGAATGAGCGGCGATCCGACCGTCCGAAACACCCGGTTGTTGATCGACGCCATTTCAGCCAGCTGGATCGCCCTGATGGACGGATGAATAATCGCACCGCCAAGCGCCTTGTTATATGCCGTACTTCCGGAAGGAGTCGACAGACAAAGGCCGTCGCCGCGGAACGTTTCAAAAAGTTCCCCTTTAATCTCGACATCCGTCACAAGCGTTCCTTCAATGCTCTTGATCGTACATTCGTTCAGCGCCAAATATCTCGCTTCATCGCTGCCGTCATTATAGCGGACGATGACTTCCAAAACCGGATATTCAACAATTTGATACGGCGTTTTCGCAATCGCGATTACGAGTTTTTCAATCTCGGTCGGCACCCAGTCGGCATAAAAGCCGAGATGTCCTGTATGAACCCCGACAAAGGCCGTTTTGTCGAGGCGGCCGCTGTATTTGTGAAATGCGTATAAAAGCGTTCCGTCACCGCCGACGGAAATGACGATATCCGGCTCTTCTTCATCGCATTCAAGACCGAAGTCGAGCAGATATGTTTGAATTTTGCTTTTTAATGAATCGGAAACATCATTTCCTTTGGACGATACCGCAAACTTCATCATTCCATCTCCTTTCCCCTAACCGTCATCCTCATCCTTTTTCTTGCGTGAAAATGCCACGTGAGCCTCCTGAATCTCGCCCCTGATCTCGGACATTTCCATATCGAGCCTTGATGCTGCTTCAGAAGCTCTTTGAAGCCTTAATTTTACTTTTTCCGGAATGTTGCCGCTGTATTTATAATTTAAAGAATGTTCGATTGTCGCCCAAAAATTCATCGCCAGCGTCCGGATTTGAATTTCAACCAAAATCTGTTTTTCCCCGTTGATTGTCTGCAAAGGGTACAGCACGACGAGGTGGTAGGAGCGGTAGCCGCTCTCTTTATGTTCCGCGATATAGTCGCGCTTATCCACGACCGTGAAGTCCTTTCTCGCCAGAAGCATATCGACGACAATGCGAATATCCTCAAAAAATTGGCACATGATTCTGAGCCCGGCAATATCTTGCATGCTTTCAATGTTGTGCAGAGGAATGTTTTTCCGCTTGGCCTTCTCAAGAATACTCGGAACAGGCTTCACCCGCCCTGTCACGAATTCGATCGGCGAATGTTCCTCCTCGTATTCGTAAAGGGTCCGGATCCCTTTCAGCTTCACTTTCAGCTCTTCAACAGCCTGCCGGTACGGCGCTAAAAATTGCTCCCATTGTTTTTCGTCCATAAACCTTCCCCCAATTTCATCGCCTTTTTTTCTAGAGGAATATCCGTTTCACTCTCTCTTCCATTTCTTCGCCATAATTTGCATTATCTTTAATATTCTCTATTAAATATCCGAGCTCATCATGGAACCCGTTAAGCTCCAGCTCCGTGTTTCCGATATGTAAAAACACAGGAAGATTGGCGTCGAGGGCCGCTTTAAGATCGGACCAGATGCCTTCGTTTAAAATGACGTATTCAAAGGAATCGTCCTGTTCAAGTATGTATACAAATGCAAAATGATCGGAGTCTGTCAGCATGCGTCCGGCCGGTTTCCGCTCCGCTCCGTCATTGATTTCGCTGGTCAACACCAGCCGGTCGTTTCGCAGATTGGCTTCTGTAATCTCAATTCTGTTCTGCATAATGCTCTCCTTTACAATAAAAGTACAGATTCATTTTATCATATCAGCTTCAATATTGATAAACGTTCCTTCTCAAGAGATAATAAGGAAAATGCAATTTTACCAGCTGAGAGGATGAAAAAATTAAAGAATGGACCAGGAACTTGAAATCGAATTTAAAAATATGCTGACAAAAAAAGAATTTGAGAAAATCAAATCATATTATCAATTTACTTCCGAGCAATTTGTTATACAAAAAAACCATTATTACGATACGTCCTCCTTTTCTTTAAAAGAAAAAGGAGCGGCTTTAAGAATTCGCGAAAAACAGCAGCGATATGTACTGACATTAAAAGAGCCGGCACCTGTAGGTCTGATGGAAACCCACCAGGAGCTGACCGGGAATCCCGAATTTGAAACGTTCACGATTCCGCATGGACCGGTATACGATCGCCTGAAGCGCCTCGGCATTCAACCGGACGAGCTCATCCTTTTCGGAACGCTTGCGACAAGCCGTGCAGAAAAAAAATTGCCGCAGGGCTTAATTGTTTTGGATCACAGCCGATACTTAATGGTAGAAGACTTTGAAGTTGAATTCGAAGTGACAGACTATGAACGCGGAAAACGGGATTTCTCTGAACTGCTGAAATCGTTCGGCATCCCTGAGCGTGAAACCAAAAATAAAATCGTCCGATTTTATGAACAAAAACTTAAAGATCAATAAGGTGGGAAAACAATGAACGTCAACCATTTGGCCGCCCTTTTGGAACTACAGGCGATACGGTCGTTTTATCCGGCTTCAGACAGCGGTTCCGAAGATGCTGGTTTTGATTTCAGCTCGATTTTAAACCAATATTTAAGCAATGTCGGTGGTTTGGAGTCTTCACAGCCCACGGTTGTTCCGGCCGTGTCGACAGGGTCTCAGCTCCAGGCGCCGCTGACAGCCGAAAAGCCTGCGGCAATTGCGGCCGTCCCATCTGCCGCAGCGAAACCCGTCTCTTTCGGCGGCCAAAATCAGAGCATTGACCAGATCATCAAAAACGCCGCAGAAAAATACGGAGTCGATGAGAAGCTGATTCATGCCGTCGTCAAGCAGGAATCGCGCTACCAGGAAAAAGCGGTCAGCCCGGCCGGCGCCATGGGCCTGATGCAGCTCATGCCGTCAACGGCGAAAGCGCTCGGCGTGAATAACGCTTTTGACCCCGTACAAAATATAGAAGGCGGAACAAAATACTTAAAGCAGATGCTCGATAAATACAGCGGGAATGTGAACCTCGCATTAGCGGCCTACAATGCCGGACCGGGAAATGTCCAAAAGTACGGAGGCATTCCCCCTTTTAAAGAAACGCAAAATTATGTAAAAAAAATCACCTCAAATTACTACGCTTAAGCCGGAAAGGACGCTTTCCGGCTTTTTTTCCTGCATTTACCTCCTCTTTCATCCTCCCGGTATTAAAAATACACATTTAAGAAGCGAATATGATATGATATTTGAAACAAAACAGCGATTTTCGCCCGCAGGCAGAAGTCGGTTTGTTTGTAGAAATGGAACGAGGTTGCTAAAATAAGTATATACAATCGTGAAATAATAAATGATGCACAAGATAAATATTTTTTTGCGATAGGAATCGGTATATTTTCCTATTAGCCATATTAAAAGGAGTAGTCAACATGGGACAATCGTTTAACGCACCTTATGAAGCGATTGGAGAAGAGCTTCTATCGCAACTTGTTGATACTTTTTATGAGCGTGTAAAGCGGCATCCGCTGCTCTACCCGATTTTTCCGGACGACTTAACGGAAACGGCAAGAAAACAGAAGCAATTTTTAACGCAATATTTAGGCGGTCCGCCGCTTTATACAGAAGAACACGGACACCCGATGCTGAGGGCGCGGCACCTGCCGTTTCCAATCACACCGGAACGGGCAGACGCATGGCTTTCGTGTATGAAAGAGGCAATGGATCATGTCGGTTTAAAGGGCGAAATAAGGGAATTTCTTTTTGAAAGGCTGACATTGACAGCCAGACATATGGTAAATCAGCCTAAAATAGAGGATGGTTCACATTGACACTAAATCAGCGTGACCAATTTTTCTCCCATTGCCATGGACATCCGCAAAAACCGATGGAAATTTATATGTTTGTCGACCCTTTGTCTCCCGAATGCTGGGCTTTGGAGCCGGCGATCAAAAAGTTGAAAATCCGCTACGGCCGTTTTTTCACACTAAGGATCATCGCCGCATGCAGCATCACAGCGCTGAACGTTCAGAAACGTAAAAAGCACCGCCTCGCAGAGGCATGGGAAAAGATCGCATGCAGATCAGGCATGTCTTGTGACGGGACGCTCCTGCATGACAAAGCGCTCTCCGCACCATACCTCGCTTCACTCGCTTTAAAAGCGGCGGAACTGCAAGGCAGAAAAGCAGGGCTGCAGTTTTTGAGATGCATGCAGGAAAGCCTGTTTCTCAATCGGCAGGATATCACCGAGGAACAGGTGCTGCTGGCGATCGCAGAGCATACACAGCTCGATCTGGAGGAATTTAAAAGGGATCTTCATTCGCAGAGCGCCGTGAAAGCCCTGCAATGCGATTTGAAAATCGCTGCCGAAATGGAAGTGGCATCTGTCCCGACTCTTACGTTTTTTAACAGTCTCCGCGAAGGAGAAGGCTTAAAAGTAACCGGAAATTATTCATACGAGATTTACGAAGAAGTATTGTTTGAGATGCTCGGTGATGAGCCGAAGCCTTCACAAACACCTCCGCTCGAACTTTTTATCGAATACTTTCAATTTGTAGCCGACAAAGAAATTGCCGTCGTTTACGACTGGACGCTGGAAGAGGTGGAACGGGAAATGAAAAAGCTCGCGTTCGCCCGCAAAGTCGAAAGAGTGGAAGCGAAACACGGCATGTTCTGGCGCTATATAAACGGACATCATGATGCCGGACCGCTTTATCAATGCGAAAAATAGCACGGGTTTCTCCCGTGTTTTTTTTCGCGCTAAAACGAACGCACGTTCCTTTTTGAAGCAGTAAGAAACCGCGCCGGGATAAGCGCGGTTTCTAATTATGTCTTAACGACAACAAAGGGGATGGGAGAAATTTTTCACGGTCAAACAAAGGGGTAAATGTTTGTTTGTGATCAATTTCACATCTTTATAATATCAAATCATGTCGAGTTTTGACAACTGATTTCATTAGTTTTCACATTTTTGTCACAAAAACATAAAAAATAGATGTCCATCATATGATCAAAGTAACAAAGAAAACGAGCCCGCCGCACGTTGCCATACCGCGATTTATGCGAACTGGCGCCCGGTTTTGCTGCCTTTTTGCGCCTCGTCTCCCCCTGTGAAATTTTATCGGTCCTTAGGAGGGTTTTTATGCTTCAGATCATTTTAGGACTTGCATCAATATTATTTTTTTTCGTCTTGAATATTTTAGGTTTGATGAATATGTTTCCCCTTTATATTACGTCCCCTCTCTTATTTATATCAATCCTTTTTACGCTCAACCGCCTCAACCACCGCAAAACATTTAAAGGTTTTTGACCTCATCGCGAACAAGGCTGCCGGTATGACCGGCAGCCTCTTCTATATACTCGCCTATTATGAATGATTGACTTTTTGCAAAAGTTCTTCCATTTCGTTCAGCTGCTCTTCAAACTTTTTGCACGCAGCTTCGATCGGCTCTGAAGACGTCATATCGACGCCGGCTTTTTTCAGCACTTCAATCGGATAATCCGAGCTTCCAGCTTTCAAGAACTCAATATAGCGGTCAACAGCCGATTTGCCTTCTTTTAAAATCTGCTGACTGAGTGCCTGGGCTGCACTGAAGCCTGTCGCATACTGATACACATAATAATTGTAATAGAAATGCGGTATTCTTGACCACTCAAGACCGATTTCCTTATCAATCTCAATATTGTCACCGAAATATTTCTTATTCAAATCATAGTAGATGCTCGTTAACAGCTCAGGTGTCAGCGGTTCCCCTTCCTGGGCTTTGCTATGGATCTCATGTTCAAATTCGGCAAACATCGTCTGTCTGAAAACCGTTCCTTTGAAGCCTTCAAGCATATGATTCAAAATGTAGAGCCGCTGTTTTTCATCGTCGATTGTATTCAGCAAGTATTCTCCCAAAAGTGCTTCATTCGTCGTAGAAGCTACTTCGGCTACGAAAATGCTGTAGTTTCCGTACGGGTAAGGCTGATATTTTCTCGTATAGTAGCTGTGCACGGAATGGCCGAATTCATGGACGAGCGTAAACAAATTATTGACGTTGTCCTGCCAGTTCATCAAAATATACGGATTTGTTCCGTAAGTTCCTGAAGAATAAGCGCCGCTGCGTTTTCCTTTGTTTTCATACACATCGACCCAGCGGTTGTTCAAGCCTTCTTTCAGGATGGATGAATATTCTTCCCCTAAAGGCGTCAAACCTTTTAGCATATAGTCCTTGGCCTGCTCGTAGGTAACTTTCATTCCAGAGTCCTTTACCAGCGGAGTATACAGGTCATACATGTGTACTTCATCAAGCTCAAGCACTTTTTTTCTAAGTTCAACATAGCGGTGAAGAAGCGGGAGATGCTTGTTGATCGTGCTGACAAGATTGTCATAGACTTCTTCAGGAATGCTGTTTCGCGACAAAGCAGCTTCCCGCGCCGATTTATAATGTTTAACCTTCGCATAAAAGTTGTCTTTTTTCACAGCTCCGCTGAGCGTGGAAGCGAGCGTGTTTTTAAAGCGGCCGTATGTTTCGTAAACCGCCTTGAATGCCGCGCGGCGGACATCGCGGTTCTCGCTTTCCAAAAAGGTGACATAATTGCCGTGTGTGAGCTGTACCTTTTCTCCATTTTCATCGGTGATCTCCGGAAATTCCATATCGGCGTTATTCAGCATGCCGAACGTGTTGGAAGAAGATGAAAGAACATCAGACGCTTCGGCCAAAATTCCTTCCTCCTCCTCGCTCAGTACGTGAGGACGCTCTTTATTGATTTCTTCGAGAGCATGCGAGTAAAGCTTTAACTCCTCTTTTTCCAGCAGGAACTGCTGAAGCTTTTCTTCTTGAATCGATAGTATTTCCGGCACCATGTAGGCCGTCGCGCTCGCAGCCTGGGTATAGAGGTTGGCCGCTTTATCATTGAGACCTTGGTAAAAAGAATTTCCAGTATCCTGATCATAGCGCATGTGAGCGTAAGTATACAGCTTCCCGAGACGCTCCATCACCTTATCCTGATAAGTCAGCGCTTCATATAGATCATCGGCGGAATGGCCGAGCCTGCCCTTGAATTCGGAAAGCTTGGGCAGCAGTTCTTTAACGGCTTGAAATTCCTCGCTCCAAGCATCATCTGACGGGAAGATATCCTCAAGTCTCCACGTGTCTTCTTGCTTCACCTCTTCTCTTGAAGGCAGTTTCTTCGATTTTTTTTCTTCAGCCACTGTCAATCCCCTCGCTTTCTTTACTCCAAGTCCATTGTTGTCCAATAAACTTGTATTGTGTTTATCTTCTGTTTTTTCACCGTCTTTTGTCAAATCATATGCGAAAAAAAAGACGCAAAATCCCGCCGTTAAAAAATAAAATACATATCTTTTGATCTGAAACAGCCCGGACACCACCTTCCTTTCTTTAGGTTGAACGAAAGGCTTGATAATCATTCGGAAAAATAATGTTCATCCCTTTTTAACAGCGCCTCCAGCCGCGGCTCCGGAGCAACAGGACCCGCGGAATAATAAAATTCCTCTTTCCTCTCTAAAAATCCTTTTTTATGCAAAAAACAAATGTATTCACAAACGGCATCAGCAGCCGTTTGCTGCCCGCTCCATCTCAGCTTCAGCCTTTTGCCCTTGACGAGCCAGTCCATATAATGAACCGCAGACTGCAGGCGAAACGTATCATGCTTCGTTATAAATAAGAAAAGGTGCCCTTGCCACACATAAACCGGGTGGGCAAAAATATAGCCTGACGGCACCGGGAGAAAGACTTCTGAGGGGAAAAAAGGGAGCGGGAGCCGGAACTTTTCATAAAAGAGCGCGGCCATCTGCTTCGCTTCTTTTGATAAAAAACGCACGGTCGACATTCGAAAGCTGCGGATGTTTTCTTTCCAACCTTTAAGCTGGAGAGGCGAACAGTTTTCCCATGCGGTTAAATCATGCCAGCCTGCTTCAGCAAGTGGGAGAAAACGCAAGGATGCGGATGTTTTGTTTGTTTGAAAGGGAATCAAGTGTTCGAGGATGATGAAAGCCTTTTGTTCGGGGCAAAAAAACAGGAGCTTAGGAGGCTTATCCCTTTTCTGAGCGAACTGCCAGTGAAACCCTGAAAGCTGAAAAAAACTCCTCGCCAAGCGTCTTACCCGGTTACCGCCCAGAATCCACAACGGCTCGATTCCCAGTTTGAGAAAGCCGTCCGTTCTTTTTCGGTACGCTGCCGCATCGAGATTCGCACATTGAAATTCAACTGCAACCTGGCGGGTTCCGTATTCCAGAAGCAAATCGGGCCTTTGTCTGATCTCTTGCAAATACGGTTCAAGCACCGGGCGGAAGCCTTGTCTGCCGAGCCATTCGTACAACAGCCGTTTTCCTTTCAGGTGATAGGAGCTCTCCGGTTCATGTTGCACCGGACATGCTGCACCCGGCTTATGAGCGAAGTGCGGGAGCTTGACGGCACCGACTTTCAGGTCGAGTTCACACCGGCAAACCGGACAGTAAAATGCATGTCTTTTTCTCAATCGCTTGAGATCTTCGGTTTTGTATCCGTCGGCAAGACAGATGATCTCTTCTTGATCGATCATTGCACTGAACATATTGTCTCTCTCCTTCCTGTTTGATCAAGTATTCAACATGCGCGGAAGCTTTCCTTTTTTTGAAAACGCTTCAAAT
Organism: Bacillus sp. FSL R7-0646; assembly: GCF_037969865.1. NCBI lineage: Bacteria > Bacillati > Bacillota > Bacilli > Caryophanales > Bacillaceae > Bacillus > Bacillus sp. FSL R7-0646. Next base: position 1,260,108 of record NZ_CP150217.1, on the reverse strand, counting down.
TCAGGCTGATTTTATATAAAGTAGTATTATAGAACTCGAAATTTTTAGAAAAGGAGTTTTTGACATCAAACGGAAGCTGACCACCAAGCTTACATTGCTGATTCTCACCCTGCTATTCATCTTGCTTTCTGTTATGAGCGGCCTCTATTTAATCATTTTAGAAAATTCGTTAAAAACACAAATTCAAGCCAGAGCGCTCGATATGGCGAAAACGCTCGCCCAGATGCCTTCCGTCCAGGAAGCCTTTGAAACGGACGATCCGTCCCGAATCCTTCAGCCAATTGCAGAAAACGCGAGAAAGCAGTCCGGTGCGCAATACATTGTGATCGGCTCGGCGGATGCGATTCGCTATGCTCATCCGGACCCGGGAAAAATCGGCAAACCGATGGTCGGCGGAGACAATCAGCGCGCTCTTGAAAAAGGGGAAGCATATATTTCGGAAGCCGTCGGCACGCTTGGCCCAGCCATCAGGGGCAAAGCCCCGATCCTTAATGAAAACGGCAAAATCGTCGGAATCATCTCAGTCGGTTTTTTAAAAGAAAATATTCAGGATATCGTCTCTCAATATCAGACAAAATTAATATTTTTATTAGGATTTGTCGTGCTGATGGGGGTTTTGGGAGCCGTCTATATTTCCCGCAATGTCAAAAAGTCCATTTTCGGTCTTGAACCTTATGAAATTAATCAATTATATACTGAAAAACAGGCGATTACAGAATCTGTGCACGAGGCCTTGATCGCCATCAACAAACATGAAGAAATCACGCTCTTGAATAGAAAAGCGTGTGAGCTCCTTCGCGTCGAAAGCGAAGATCAGTGGCTCGGCAAACCGATTTCCGAGCTTCTTCCAGATACGCTGCTCCCCGAAGTACTGAAAACGAAAACGGCGCAAAAAGATCAGGAATTAACGATCGGAAATGAAGAATTAATCGTCAACAGAGTGCCGATTTTCGAAAACGAAAAAATCCGCGGGGCCGTTGCAAGCTTCAGGAGAAAGACGGACATTGACGAACTCTCCAAAAAGCTGGCGCAAACTTCGCAATACGCGGAAGGTCTGAGAGCCCAGACCCACGAATATTCAAACAAGCTGAACACAATCGCGGGACTGATCCAGCTGGAAAGCTATTCTGAAGCGCTCGAATTGATCCAAAAAGAGAACAAAAGCCATCAGGAAATGCTGCGATTTCTCATCCATTCGATTCCTGATCCGCTTCTTTCCGGGTTGCTGCTGGGAAAGGTCAACCGTGCAAAAGAGCTGCACATCAACCTGGAAATCGATGAAAGCTCAAAATTGGACGCTTTGCCGGACGAAATGGACAAAGGCAAATTCATTACGATTTTAGGAAATTTGATTGAGAATGCTTTTGACGCCGTTTCCCACAAAAAAGACCGCAGCATCCTTGTCTTCTTGTCAGACGGGGGAGATCACATCTTAATTGAAGTCGAAGACTCGGGAGACGGTATTCCCGAGGGGGAACAGGAGCGGATCTTTCAAAAGTTTTATTCGACAAAAGCGGCTAATCACCGCGGTCTCGGCCTCTTTTTAGTCAAAGAAGCCGTCAATGCGTTAAACGGACAAATCAAAGCGGATAAAAGCGACCTTGGCGGAGCATTGTTTACTGTCGTGATACCAAAATAGAGAAACGCTGGGGGACTGACCTATGAAAGCATTACAAGTGTTTATCGTGGAGGATGACATCAGGAACGCTGACATACATCAAAAACTGATCAGCAAAATTGAAGGATTTTCTGTTATTGGAATCGCAGAAAATTTTCAAGATGCAAAGGATTTGCTTCCGGACGTGAAGCCCGACCTTGTCCTGCTCGACATTTTTCTGCCGGACGGCTCAGGCATGGAGCTTCTCTGGCTGATCAGACAAAAGCTCAGACATACAGACGTCATGATGATTACGGCGGCGAAAGAAGTTGAGTATGTCGAACAGGCGATTCGCGCGGGAGCCGTCGATTATTTGATCAAGCCGATTACGTTTTCCAGGCTGAAAGAAACGCTGTTAAACTATCGGTCCTACCGGCTCAAGGTAAATGAAATGTCTTCAATCGATCAGACAGACGTTGACAGCTTGATGGCAAAAAGGCGAAGCATCATGAAAGAAAAACAAACCGCTGAAGCCGATTATCCGAAAGGAATCGACGGCCTGACGCTGAAAAAAGTAGCCGGCGTTTTAAACAAAAGCGAAAACAGCGATGGCATCACCGCTGAAAATCTCGGGCGCACCATCGGTGTCAGCCGGACGACCGCAAGGCGCTATTTAGAATTTTTAGCTGCGGAAAAGCATGTAAAAACAGAACTTTTCTATGGAACCGTCGGACGTCCCGAACGCCGCTACAAGCCTGTGAAAAATGAAAGTCCGGAAACGTAGCGTTCCGGACATCAAAAGCTCAGCCTTCCAAATCGATCGACTTTTTATTTTTGTTCTTCATTGCCCGGGAAATCGGTGGTACGATGAGCGACAAAAGAGCCGTAATCAATAAACCGATTGTGACGGGACTTTCAAAAAACACGGACAGGCTTCCTGATGACAGCGTCATCGCTTGTCTAAACGATTCTTCCATCAAACTTCCGAGAATAAAAGCTAAAATAAACGGAGCCGCCGGAAAAGACAGCACTCTCATAAAATACCCGAGGATTCCGAAGAACACCAGAATATAAAGATGTACGACATTAAATGTCACAGCATAGACGCCGATCAGGCAGAAAACAAATATGAGCGAAATTAAAAGCTGCTTCGGAATCAGAAGAATTTTTGACAAGAAAGGAATTAACGGCAAATTTAAAATCAACAGAAATAAATTGCCGATATACATGCTTGCGATCACGCCCCAGAACACGTCGGGATGATCCGTCAGCATGAGCGGTCCCGGCTGAACGCCGACGACCAAAAGGGCGCCGAGCAGGACGGCCGTTGTTCCTGATCCGGGAATCCCGAGTGTCAGAAGGGGTACGAATGCGCCGCTCGTTGCCGCATTGTTCGAAGTCTCAGGTGCTGCGACCCCTTTGATATTTCCCTTGCCAAACGTTTCAGGATGTTTTGAGATTCTCTTCTCTGTAATATAAGAAATAAATGATGCAATTGTCGCCCCTGCACCGGGCAGGATGCCGAGCAAAAATCCGATGACCGAATGCCTTGCGATCGGTCCCGAAATCTCTTTCATTTCGCTTTTCGTCACCTTCAGGCTGCCGACCTGAGACGCTCCTTCCGTCATCGGCTTGTTCCGCGTCTTGATCAAGAACGCAACTTCAGCAAGTGCAAACAAACCGAGAGCCACGATCAGAAAATCGATGCCTTCCAGAAGGCTTGCCGCACCGAATGTAAACCGTTCGGTCCCCGTCTGCGGATCAATCCCGATGGTAGCGGTCATAAAGCCCAATGTCGCAGAAATCAGCGCCTTGACTGTCGATCCTTCGGAAAGGCTTGAAATTGCCACCAAGCCGAGCATCATCAATGCAAAATATTCTGTCGGCCCAAATGTCACCGCAATGTTTGCCATTGTCGGTGCGACGAGCATCAGCGCAACTACGGTGATCGTTCCGCCTGCGAAAGAGCAAATTGCAGCGATGGCAAGGGCTTTTCCCGCTTTCCCCTGCTTTGCCATCGGATAGCCGTCAAACGATGTCGCGACAGTGCCCGCTACTCCGGGGGCATTTAACAGAATCGATGACGTCGAACCGCCAAAGACCGCTCCGTAATAGACACCCGCCATCAAAATTAACGCGGAGGCCGGGTCCATTCCGTAACTTAACGGGATCATAATGGCAATCGCAGTGATCGGCCCAAGCCCGGGCAGCATCCCGATAACCGTCCCGATCAGCACCCCGATAAAAGCGAACATGATATTCTGCGGAGTCAGCGCCACCTGAAATCCGTATAATATACTATCTAACATGCACTTTCCTCCTTATGTTCGATTAAAAAGGCATAACCCCCTGCGGAAGCATGATGTTGAGCACATAGTTGAATGAAAAATAAATTGTGCCGCTGAAAATCAGTGAAACGAGCGCAGCCGTTGTCCAATTTCGATATCCCAACACCGCGGGCAAAACGATCAGCAGCATTACCGTAGAAAGCAAAAATCCGATGAATTCCAAAATCGAAATGTAGATCAACAGAGAAGCGACACAGAGCATCATGACCTTGACGTCTTTTTTCTTCAGCTGAAACAGCTTTTTCACCGTTGTATCTTTTTGATCTTTTTCAAAAAACAGAAATACACCCAAAATGAGAAGCAATATGCCTAAACTTTTCGGCAGCACGTCCGCATCGATCACCGCGTACGGATAGCTGTCTAAATTAAAGCTGAGCGCCAGGTAAATGGCTGCCACAGCCAAAATGATGACAGAAACGGCCCGGTTTGTGATTCTCATGGTTTACACCAGCCTTTCTCGATTTCAGCTTGCCGGTCGCCGGCTGTGCCGGGCAAAGCTTTTAAGGCTTTCCCGTGCCGGCAACCGCGCGGAGACCATTTTATTTGCCACCCAATCCGATATCATCAAGGAGCGCTTCCATTTCTTTATATTGAGCGTCAAGATAGTCTTTGAATTCTTGATGGCCCATAAACTTATCCGTCCATCCATAGCTGTCCCGAATCGATTTCCAGCTGTCTTTTTCCATCATCTCTTTGATTTTTTCTTCATAATATTTTACGGCGGACTCGCTCATCCCCGGAGGTCCCATAAATCCTCTCCAGACCGTAAATTCATCATCGATTCCCTGCTCTTTTAAGGTCGGAAAATCTTTGACCGTATCTCCTTTCATGCGTTCGGGAGCGGTGATGGCCAGCACTCTGACTTTTCCGGCTCGCGCCTGTTCGGCCGCTTCACCGACACCCGTCGAGTAGACGTCGGCTTTTTTACCGAGCAGCATGCTCATCCCGGCGCCGTCTTGCGCCGTAATGTATTTCAGCTCTTTCGCATCAACGCCAGCCTTTTGAACAGCGCTGACAAATTGCATGTGGTCCATGCTTCCCGGAGAAGACGTCCCTACAATAGAGGCTTTTTTCGGATCTTTTTTCAGCGCATCCACAAGATCTGTCATCGACTGATAAGGCGAATCTTTATGAACAACAAACGCTCCGTAGTCGGCAATCACGCTTGCGATCGGCGTAAAATCATTGTGACCGTACTGGGATTGTCCGTTTAAAGGCACGAACAAAATCGGCGGAGATGTAACAAACAACGTATGGTTATCACCTTTTTTGCGGTGGACATACGACCATCCCGACCCTCCCCCGCCGCCCGGTTTATTGACGACAGCCATCTTTTCAATCAATTTTTCTTCACCCATAATTTTCGAGATCGTTCTGGCCGTTGTATCCCATCCCCCGCCGGCTCCGGCAGGCGCAACGACCTCAATTGCTTTCGAAGGTTTAAAGTCTTTTTCGTTCGCGGCTTTATTTGAAGCCGTGTTTCCGCCGCATCCTCCCAAAATCAGCGCAAACACAAGCAAAATTGTAAAGCCGTAACATCTACCCCTCTTTGTCATGTTGTGCTCCCCCTTCATTGTAATCGCTTTCATTATAGCTTCCTCGACTTTTCGTGCACAGTTTAACTGCATAATATTCTTTTTGTTCATAAAGTTCACAAAAAGTCTTCCTCAAATAGAGATGTAATTTTTGTTAAAGGATAATTACGGGATCAACTTCTGACCAATTAAAAACCCCTCTCCGCAGAGAAGGGTCAGTCTTTCAATTTGATATTACATTTTTTAAGGAAGGTACATCGCAAATTTGCCGTTTGCCACAAGGCTGTTCAGCATGTAAAGACATGATCCGTAATAATCTTCTGGAATATATGTGCTGTTAAACGCATTGGCAAATCCCGTCCTTAATGATGCATCGCTTGCTGCAGTCGCGCCGCCCGCATTGGCGGCGATCAGGCCAACCGGGCTTCCTTTTTTGACGGCCGTCCCATTCAGCGTATATTCATGGGCCGTTCTCCCATAGTTTTCCCGTTTCATAAACGTCAAGAACTTGTTAACCGCTTTTTGCTCGCTGGCGCGATATGCGTTATCTGCCGAGGACCAAAGTGTATGATCCATAGCGATATGAGACACCGTCCGCCAAGCATCATAGCTGAAATTTCGGTCTGTTTCCGTTGAGGAATGAGCCGAATCGCTTACGCCGTCAAAGCCGGCTTCGTCGGGAAACAGTCCTGTGGCCGCATTGGTGACGGTTGATCCGTTATTTAACACGCTTTTAAACGTTGTTTCTGACAAGTATGTTCGAGATTTGTTTGCTGCATCTTTCCAAAAATACTGCTGGCTGCTTCTGGCGCTTTTAGCGAACAACTCGAAAAAAGCAGGAACGTGGTAGGATGGGTCCGTCCAATTGACATAAGGGCCGAATCGAACCATCGCATAGCGCTGATCCTTGGTGTTTTTAATAAACACTCGCGATTCCTTACCGGTGTTGGCGTATTCTCCATCACCGGCCAAAGCGTCAAGCATGTCTTGAGCCCGCTCTTTGTAATCATACGGGTATTTTTTATCTCCCCAGCGGCCAGATGCCATCATGAGCGCTGCCGCAAACCAGACCTCGCCGTCAGATGCAACATTCTGATCAATGGTTTGCACGTCTGAGCCGTTCGTTTTCATATGCCAGCTATGGTAGCCGTACAAACTGTCGTTTCTGTCGGAATGGCGCATATATTTACGGACGAAATCCCACAGCTTTTGGAACTTATACTCATCATTCATTTGCAGCGTAATCATCATCCCGTAACTCATACCCTCTGTTTTGACGCTGTAGTAGCCATTTCCCAGGTTATCGTCCGTCGGCGAAGCGATGTAAGCTGAACCGTCCTTCATATAATGAAACAGCGATCCGCCTTTACCATCGCCTTTTGTATCAAAGTATTTTTTATAGGCCTGATTCAAATTGTTTTTACCCGTTGTTCCGAGAATATCCGGAGTCTTGGAATGTACGGCTGCCATGGCTGTTTGAGAATAAGCGGCACAAAAACATGTTAAACCAATAAAGACAGCCATGATCCATTTTAAACTTTTTCGCATCAAATCAATCTCACCTTTCAAAATTTGTCATAACACCAATCCATCTTAATCAATGAAACTGGAAGTGTATAGATCAGATTGACCCTATTCGGTTTGGGCCGAAATGATCGTTTTCTTTTGAAAGTGGTGAGCCGTTTGAAAGATGTAGAACGGGAGGAGGGAAGTTGTGGAGAATTGAAGCTCTTTGTTATATTTGTTCCAGAAAGTTAAAGCCGGCTTCAAAAGAAACCGGCTTTTTTATGCGAAGTGCTTTTTTATTGTATGAAGAGCATGATCCGCTGCAATCAGTGTTCCATACTCTTTCAGCATATGAATCGTCGTCTTTGATTCTGAGGCATACTCCAGCAGAATGCTCAGCTGGTTTTCCACCTCTTCATCGGGCAGTTCACTGAAATCCACGAATAAATAATAGCGGTTCTCGTGAGAGTACAATGTCGTTTGGCAGCCGCTGATAGACATTTTTGACAGTGAGATTAAATCCTCAAAATCGTCAAACTTTAAAACAAACTGCAGTTTCTGCTCTTCTGCCTGCTCTTCTTTTTGAAAGTCGTCAAGCAAAGCATCAAGGCTTTCTTCTGCTACATGCTGTTTTTTATCTTCAGGAATCGGCAGTTCCAGCTTTTGTCCGTCTTTGGACAGCTGAGCTCTTGTCACAATGATTTCCAATCCCTTATCAAGGGCCTGCACTTGAATCCAAAGGGGGCCTTCAACGGCAAACTCTTCTTCTTCGTGCACTTCGTCCATCATTTCCCAAAAAAGCTCTTCACTGCGTTCTCGATTGTACCAAATTTCTTCTCTGTCAAACCCGCGGTCTTCGATATCACCGTAGGAAATATAAAACTTAACCGTGTGTTCGTTTATTCTTTCGATTTCCATTTGCCAACCTTCCCTTCTTTGTAAGATGTTGAAGGGATAACTAAGCTCCCAATTAATTGTACTTTACTACACTTTACCCATTACGTCCACTTCTTAACCTTATCCCTGATCAATCTTTATTTTCTATTTTATGATAAAAAAGGCGGAAAAGAAATAAAAACGCCTCCAAGGTCAAGCTAACATATTTTCCGGCCCGCTTCATATATTAGTTGTACAAGCAGCAGCTATTAATGCGGGGGCCTTTTTAGCAAGTCCCGATGCAAAGGCAAAGCGAGGTGCCAGTGGATGGAACACGATATACTGATGTCGTTCCTTGTGATCATCGGAATCGATCTCATACTTGGCGGCGACAACGCTGTTGTGATTGCAATGGCAAGCCGTCATTTGCCTCCCCGGCAAAGGCAAAAAGCGATCATCATCGGCACATTGATCGCCATCATGATGAGAATCGCGCTAACCATGGCAGCAGTATACCTGCTCGCGGTTCCTTATCTGCAATTTATCGGAGGAATCTTCCTTTTGTACTTAGGATATCAGCTTTTGATTGAGAAAAAAGATGCCCAGCATGTCAAAGGCGGGACATCTTTATTTAAGGCGATCCGTATCATCGTGATTGCCGATTTGTTCATGTCGCTCGATAATGTGATTGCGGTCGCTGGAGCTTCGCACGGACGCCTGATGCTAGTCGTTGTCGGCTTGATGGTCTCCGTCCCGGTCATCATTTGGGGCAGCAGGCTGATTCAAGCGGCCCTTGCAAAGTTTCCGCTCTTCATGTACGCGGGAAGCGGACTGCTCGCTTATACCGGCGGCGAAATGATCGTCAGGGAGCAGGAGTTGTCTTCCTTTATGGCGCAGCACAGCACCCTCGAAATGCTGCTGCCCGTCCTGACGGTGATTTTTGTGATTCTAGCCAGTATTTATTATGAACAGACGAGTGAAAAGCATTAAAAAAAGAAGGCTGAAAAATTCAGCCTTCTTTTAGTTTGCGAGACGCTGCGCTTCACGAAGCTGGAATGTGCGCACTTTGCGCGGCAGGAAGCGGCGGATTTCGTCTTCGTTGTATCCAACCTGCAGGCGCTTTTCGTCAATGATGATCGGACGGCGCAAAAGGCCCGGATGTTCATTGATGAGCTGGTACAGCTCTTGAAGCGGCATTGTTTCAAGGTTGACGTTCAGTTTTTGGAACACTTTGGAACGGGTTGAAATAATTTCGTCTGTTCCGTCCTCCGTCATTCGTAAAATCTCTTTTATTTCATCAATTGATAAAGGCTCTGAAAAAATATTTCTTTCCGTATACGGAATATCATGTTCTTCTAACCATGCGCGCGCCTTTCTGCAAGACGTGCAGCTTGGGGATGTATATAATGTAACCATATTGCTTCACTCCTTAAAAAGTAGAATGAAATTAGCGTATTCTTAAATTGAAATAAATCTAAAAAAGTAATCTTTATTGAGTATTATACTATAAAAAAGTAAGTGTGAACAGTCTGTAACAGAAATTTTTTGACAATCCAGCGACTTTTGCTTTTTTATGCCATCTGTTATTCTCATTTAGCTCAATTCATCGAAAATGTTCTTTTGTTTATGATCGTCAACAATCGTAAGGACGTCATCCACATCTTCATAAGATTCTCCATACCACTTCTCATCTTTGTATGTATGGATTTTTTCGTACGTTTCTTTCATCGCGTCAAATACTTCTTTCTCTGTGTTTGATTTTGGAGACCAATACAAAATCTCCATTTTGTTCACTTTGCCGGTTGCGAGTGACCGGCGACGGTAACCAATCGACTCAGCGTGTTTAAAGTTTTCCTTTTGATAAAATTTAAGACGTTTCGCCGTATCGGCATCATCTTCATCCACGGGCTCGACTTCGAGGAGGATCGGTTTGTTTTTCTTTTTCAGCTTCTCAATCAGCTTGGAACCAAGTCCCTGTCCTCGCGCGTCTTTAGAAACGAATAAATAGTCGATGAAAATAAAAGAGTCGAATTCGGCGTACATCAACACATGATGACGGCCTTCTTCTTTATGGTAAATATCGTTTTGTTCCTTTAACAATGCTTCCATGTGCTCTTTTGATTTCATTTCTTCAATTGGGAAATACTCGCTAAGCTTCTCATACCAGTTCATTGATTTGCTCCTTATGGATGTTCTAATTTCACACTTTAGATATACCCGCTTTCTTTTTAGTTTAAACAAAATCTTTTTAGAAAGGAGCTTCAGTGAAGCTGAGCATGTTACCTACATATACTAAGACGGTTGTCTCCCGCGAAGGTTTCAAATTTTTTCTCGAAAAATTGCCGGCGGTTGTTCGGCATAAAAAAAAGACAGCCTTGTGACGGCTGTCTTCCTGCTTCGTTTATTTGGTTTGATAGGCTTTAAATTCTTCCTCTGTACACATGACGAAATGGCCGGGCTTTACTTCGCGAAGCTCCATCTGTTCGTCGCCTTTCAGCTGGTGGACGCTTGGATCATACGTCTTCCGCACGCGCGTACGCTCATAATCCGGATCAGGGAGCGGAATGGCGGAAAGCAATGATTGTGTATACGGGTGAAGCGGATTTTCATACAGTTCATCTGCCGGCGCCAATTCAACAAGCTTCCCAAAATACATGACGCCGATCCTGTCGCTGATATATTTGACCATCGACAGATCGTGAGCGATGAAAAGGTATGTAAGCCCTCTTTCCTTTTGTAAATCCTTCATTAAATTAACGACTTGCGCTTGAATGGACACGTCCAGAGCGGAGATCGGTTCATCGGCAATGATGAATTCCGGCTCGACCGCAAGCGCCCTTGCGATTCCGATCCGCTGGCGCTGTCCGCCGGAGAATTCGTGCGGATAGCGGTTCGCGTGTTCTTTATTTAAGCCGACGAGATTGAGGAGTTCATGAACGCGCTCAAGCCGTTCTTTTTTCGTTTTGGCCAAACCGTGGATGTCAATACCTTCTGCGATGATGTCGGCAACCGTCATCCGCGGATTCAAGGATGCATACGGGTCCTGAAAAATCATCTGCATCTTCCGGTTGAATTCGAGAAGGTCCTTGGCAGACTTTTTGTCGTGGACATTCTTTCCCTTAAACAAGACTTCTCCGGAAGTCGCTTGATACAAACGAATGATCGAACGGCCGGTCGTCGACTTTCCGCAGCCGGACTCTCCGACAAGACCGAGCGTTTCCCCTTTGTAAATGTCAAAAGAGATTCCGTCAACAGCTTTTACAATCCCTTTCGGCGTTGAAAAGTGCTGTTTTAAATTCTTGATTTCGAGCAGTTTTTCTGCCATGTCATTCACCTTCTTTCACTTGAACCGGTTTTTCATACTGATTTTTAAACTCCTTCATCTTGCTTTTGACAGCCGCCGGAGGCTCGACTTTTGGAGCATCCGGATGCAAAAGCCATGACTTCACATAATGTGTATCAGATATTTTAAACATCGGCGGCTCCTGTTCAAAATCGATTTTCATTGCGTACGGGCTTCTTAACGCAAAGGCATCGCCCTTCGGCGGATTGGTCAAATCCGGCGGAGAGCCCGGTATCGCCATTAATTCCTCATCACCGTCATTGTCAAGGCTCGGCATTGAAGCCAGCAGCCCCCATGTATACGGATGCTTCGGATTGTAGAAAATCTCGTCGACCGTACCGATCTCCACAATCTGTCCCGCGTACATGACGGCGACTCTGTCGGCGACGTTCGCGACAACGCCGAGATCGTGCGTAATAAAAATGATGGATGTCTCGATCTTTTTCTGCAGGTCTTTCATCAGCTCTAAAATCTGCGCCTGAATCGTCACATCAAGAGCCGTTGTCGGTTCGTCCGCAATTAAAAGCTTTGGATTGGCCGCAAGCGCCATTGCGATGACGACGCGCTGCCGCATCCCGCCGCTGAATTCGTGCGGATACTGGTTGACGCGGCGTTCAGGCATCGGAATTCCGACAAGGCTGAGAAGCTCTACCGCCCGCTTATTGGCCTCTTCTTTTGAGATTTTTTCATGCTTAAACAGCACTTCTGTGATTTGGCGGCCGACTTTCATTGTAGGGTTCAAAGAAGTCATCGGATCCTGAAAGATCATGCCGATCTCTTTTCCCCTGATCGACTGCATCTCTTTTTCCGTTTTCGGAACCAGGTCTTGTCCGTCAAATAAGATTTGTCCGTTTTTAAAATAGCCCGGCGGCATCGGAATCAGTTTCATAATTGCCTGTGAAGTGACGCTTTTACCTGATCCGGATTCACCGACGATCGCAAGCGTCTCTCCTTTGTCAACATGAAAGTTGACGCCGCGGATCGCCTGTACTTCTCCGGCGTATGTTTTAAAAGAAATGGCTAAATCTTTCACTTCAAGTAAGTGTTTCATCTTTCTCACTCCTTTATTTACGCAGCTTCGGATCTAAAGCGTCGCGCAGTCCGTCGCCGATAACGTTGAATGCAAACATGGTCAGACAGATAAAAGTAGCCGGGAAGAACAGGCGCCAAGGGTAGTATTCCAATCCCTGAACACCGTCTGTTGCCATCGTTCCCCAGCTTGCAAGCGGCTGCGGAACCCCGAGGCCGAGGTAGCTTAAAAACGCCTCATAGAAAATAGCCGTAGGAACGGTTAATGTCATGGTGACCAAGATCGGGCTCATGATGTTGGGCAGCAGGTGCTTTCTGATAATGCGCGAGTTTTTCGCTCCCAATGTTCTTGAGGCGAGTACGAACTCCTGATTTTTAAGCTGGAGTACTTGGCCCCGGACGATTCTCGCCATGTTGATCCAGCCCGTAATAACCATCGCCACGATCATCGTGATCAGGCCTTTTCCCATAACAACGAGCAGCAGGATGGTCATTAATAAAGAAGGAATCGCCCATAAAATATCTGCTATTCTCATCATAATTTCATCCGTACGTCCGCCTCTGATGCCGGAAATCGCACCCCATATCACACCGATCAAAACGTCGATCAGCGCAGCAGCGAGTCCGATTGTCAGCGAGATGCGGGCGCCGACCCATGTACGGACGAATACGTCCCTTCCAAGGTCATCTGTTCCAAACCAGTGCTCACCGCTTGGCGGCTGGTTCGCATTCGTTAAATCTGTTTCTTCATATTGAAAGCTTGAGAACACCGGCGCGAAGATAGCCATCAGAGCGATCAGGATCAGAACCACCAGTCCAAACAGCGCCAGCTTGTTTTCTTTAAATCTCAAGAATACGTCTGTCCAAAAAGAAAGGTTTTTCTTTGAGATCTTTTCGGCTTCGCTATGGTCAACAGCTGCAGGTTCAAACATGTCTTTTGGTATTTGCTGCATCCTCTTACTCCCCTTTCTTAGCGCCAAACAATTTAATGCGCGGATCAATTAAGCCGTATAAAAGATCGACAATCAAGACGCAAAGCAGCAAGATTGCCCCGAAGAAGACGGTAACGCCCATGATCACCGTATAGTCTCGGTTCGTAATGCTTGTGACAAAGTGCATGCCGAGTCCTGGTATACCGAAGACTTTTTCGACGACAAACGTTCCTGTCAAAATGGACGCCGCCATTGGGCCCATATATGTAACAACCGGCATGATGGCATTTCGTATCGCATGCTTAAACGTAACGGCTGATGTGCTCAAACCTTTTGCACGCGCCGTGCGGATATAGTCGCTGCTCAACACTTCAAGCATGCTGGAGCGCGTCAAACGGGCGATAAACGCCATCGGCATCGAGGCAACAGCGATTGCAGGAAGCACAGTATGTCCCCATGACTCCCATTGCGCGACAGGAAACATGCCCAGCTTCATTGCCAGCACGTATTGGAGAAGCGCGGCCATGATGAAGTTCGGCACAGAGATCCCGACAACCGCAATGATCATCGCTGTGTAGTCCTGCCACTTGTTTCGCTTCAGCGCGGCGATCACGCCGAACAATACGCCGAAAGCGAGCGCAAGGCAAATCGCTTCCAATCCGAGTGTAAAAGAAATCGGGAACCCTGAGCTGATCAAGTCGTTCACAGTTTGTCCCTTATATTTAAATGACGGCCCGAAATCCCACTTTGCTACCGATACTAAATAATCGAGATATTGTTTAAAAAGAGGCTGGTCTAAACCATAGTAGGAATTGAGACTGGCTTCAATTGCAGGGGGAAGTTTCCTCTCGCCTGAAAAGGGTCCGCCCGGTATCGCTCTCATCAGGAAGAAGGTAGCTGTTACGATAACCCAGAGAGAAATTAACATATAAACAAGACGACGGCCTAAATATTTAATCAATTTTACACACCTCCGAATATTCAGTCTATTAACTTCTTTTCATAAATAAAAGTATATGGGGGGAAAGTCTAAGCCCCATATACTTTCATGCAATTTTATTCAAAATGCGCGGTTTTGAAATAGATCTCACCTGTACCGGTCAGAACAAAGTCTTTTAAGCTTTCATCATGAAGATACGGCATTGTGTAGAAGTAGATCGGTGCGACCGGCAGCTCATCCATGATGATGCTTTCCGCTTCTTTCATCAGCTCGATGCGTTTCGCTGAATCAGTTTCTCTTGATGCTTTATTCAGCAGCTCTTTATACTTCGCGTTTTCCCAGTTCGTATCATTGTTTCCGCCTTCTTTGTCGCGGTATGTTTCAAGGAAGTTCATCCCGTCGTTAAAGTCGGCGGTCCAGCCTAAACGGCCGATTTGATAGTTTCCGGCATGGAGCTTATCGATGTAAACGTTCCATTCTTCATTGCCTAATTCCACATCTACGCCCAGTTCCTTGTTCCACATTTCCTGAACGGCTTGAGCGATTTTTTGGTGCGCTTCATCCGTGTTGTAGGAAAGCGTGATTTTCGGAAGGTCTGACGCTTTTTTCAAACCGAGCTCTTTCAAGCCTTTTTCCAAGTGTTCTTTCGCCTTATCGACATCATGGTCTTTGAAATAGCCTTTGTTGGATTCAAAGCCGTGGACCGCCGGCGGCACTAATCCCATCGCAGGCAGCTGTTCCGCTTGTGTGATGTTTTTGACGATCGCTTCGCGGTTGATCGCGTATGTCAGTGCTTTACGAATGTTGACATTGTTAAGCGGAGCCGCTTCAGTGTTGAATTTGTACAGGTAAACCGATGCGAACGGATCAATTTGCAGGCCTTCTTTTTTCAGGCTTGGAATCGCGTCCGTTGAAATCTGATCAAGCGGCTGCCCTACAAAGTCAAGCTCGCCTTTTTTGTACATGTTCAGACCCGTGTTCGGATCGTTGACCATCGCCATATTGATTTTCTTCAGCTTAACAGCGTCTTTATCCCAGTACTGGTCGTTTTTCTCCAGCACGATGTTACCGCCGTGCTTCCATTTCGCCATTTTGAAAGGTCCGTTAGATACGTAGTTCTCGTCTGCGTTTGTGTACCATTTCGGATTCTTCTCTGCTACCTTTTTATTGACTGGCATATATGTGTAGAATGCCGTCAGTTCAGTAAAATACGGTGTCGGTTTTTCAAGCTCGACTTTTAAAGTCTTATCATTAACAGCTTTAACGCCGACATCTTCAATTTTCCCTTTGCCGGTGTTCGCCGCTTCTCCGCCTTTTAAGTAGTAAAGCTGATACGCATATTGCGACTCGTTTTTAGGGTCGAGCGCCCATTTCCATGCGTATTCAAAATCCTCTGCTGTTACAGGATCTCCATTTGACCATTTCGCGTCGCGGAGCGTGAATGTGTATGTTTTCTGGTCGTCGCTGACTTCGATTTTTTCGGCTGCCGCTTCAACCGGCTTTCCGTCTTTGCCGATGGTCGTCAATCCTTCAAAAGTCTGACGAAGCACGTTTGCAGACACCGAATCGTTTGCGAGTCCCGGATGTAGTGAAAACGGTTCTGTTTTAATGTTGACATTTAATGTGTCTTTCCCTTTGCTGTCTTTTTTACCGCCGTCACCGGAGCTTGAGCCGAAGCCGCAGGCGCTGAGGACGAGTGTGAAAATGAGCATTAAACTGATAAATGACAAACGCTTTTTCAAAGAGAAACCCCCCCAATTTCTTGTTTTTTTAGTTCCTTACTCCTGAACATTCAGATTTATCATAAAAAAGTAATAGGCCCACTTGCCATACTTTTTCCTCTGTTTCGTCTTTTCTGAATATTTGTTATGTAAGAAACCTGTAACACCGAGGTGAACAAATTCATTATAATTAATAGAATAATTTATTGCAATATTAATTTTCAATTATTTTTTTATTCAAACTATTTATGATTGTCAGGTTTTCTACCAAATGTACAAATACACTTCTCTGTTTTAAAGCGTAACCACATTAAAAGGAAAGTTAATGTTTTACATGTTAAAACGTTTTACACGTATAACATTCGCCATTCTTTATATCGAACCGAACGATGCCGCGCCAACTTTATTCAGCCCGGTATTCGTTTTCTTTTCCCCGGGGTTGTCGACTTTCATTTAAAATTTATATATAATAAAATTATGAATAACATGCGATGAAGAAGAAGAGTACACATTTCTCCCCATTTAAAGAGAGTCCGCGGTGCTGGGAGCGGATAATGGCGAATGTGGAATGGGCTTCTGAGCAGCTGACCGAACACGGATAAGTAGGCTCAGCCGGAGAAGACTCCGTTACAAACGTCTAGAGCGATTTCATTTTGACCATAATGAAATAATCAGGGTGGCACCACGGTTCATTCGTCCCTTTTCTTTTGAGGGAAGAGTGGGCCTTTTTATTTTGAAATGAAAAGAGAGGGATTCACATGAAAAAAACGATTTTTTCCGGTATCCAGCCGAGCGGCTCTGTCACCCTCGGCAACTATATCGGAGCGATGAAGCAGTTTGTCGACTTGCAGGATGACTACAACTGTTACTTCTGCATCGTCGATCAGCACGCGATCACAGTCCCGCAGGACCGGCTCGCGCTGAGAAAGAACATCCGGAACCTTGCCGCGCTGTATTTGGCGGTCGGCCTCGATCCGAAAAAAGCGACGCTGTTTATCCAATCGGAAGTGCCTGCACACGCCCAGGCGGGATGGATGCTTCAGTGCGTCGCCTACATCGGCGAGCTTGAGCGCATGACGCAGTACAAGGATAAATCAGCCGGAAAAGAAGCCGTCGTCTCCGGGCTTTTGACATATCCTCCATTAATGGCGGCGGACATCCTGCTTTATGGAACAGACGTCGTCCCTGTCGGCGAAGATCAGAAGCAGCATCTTGAATTAACCCGGAACTTGGCGGAGCGTTTTAATAAGAAATACAATGACATCTTCACGGTTCCGGAGGTTAAAATACCGAAAGTCGGCGCCCGCATTATGTCGCTTGCCGATCCGCTCAAAAAAATGAGCAAATCAGATCCGAACCAAAAAGCGTTCATCACCCTGCTCGATGATCCAAAGCAGCTCGAGAAAAAAATCAAAAGCGCTGTCACGGACTCCGACGGAATCGTCAAATATGATAAAGAAAACAAACCCGGTGTATCCAACCTTCTGACGATCTATTCGATTCTCGGACAAGTCTCAATCGAAGAGCTTGAGGCGAAATACGAAGGCAAAGGCTACGGCGAATTTAAATCAGACCTTGCCGAAGTCGTCATCGGCGCGCTGAAGCCGATTCAAGACCGCTACCACGAATTGATCGAATCTGAAGAGCTGGACCGGATTTTGGACGAAGGCGCAGAACGCGCAAATCAAACAGCAAACAAGATGCTGAAAAAAATGGAAAACGCGATGGGACTCGGCCGAAAAAGACGCTGATCCAAAAACACCTTCCGATTGTACGATAATCGGAAGGTGTTTTTCATAGAGAACAGCCGCAGCTCCGCATTCACTTGCCTCCGGATCACGATATTTCTATAATAAATGATTCAAAACACATGTCTCCAGTCCTTCATTGACCGCTTTGTCAGAAAGACAGCTCATATTTTTTATTTTTCAATATAGAATTTTCGCTTTTACAAATAAAAAGACCGCCGTACTTCCGGCAGTCTTGATTCTTAATTTAGTTGACTTTAGACTCATTCTCAATTTCCCAAAGCTTTTCAAAAAACGGCTGTCCTTTAATCAAATTTTCACAAAAGTCCCTGTGTTTGTCTGACCATCCGTCGATCGTCTCATTGAAAAGCATGTCCCAGATTTCTTCAAATGTCATGCGCTTGATCTGTTCATACATATACGGATTCCATTCGGTGTACCAATAAGCGATCTCGGCCCGATTTTGGAGCCCTTTGAGCTGATCGAGCGCCATGAACAGCAGCTGTTTGAGCTGGCGTTCTTTTCTCGTTAATCCTCTGACATGCTCCGGTGATAAAGATAAAATGTGGTATTCTTTGGAAGATTGCAGCTTCTCTGGTGCAAACTCGTAAGTTTCCGCTTCAACGTCCTTCACCATTTCATAAACGAGCTGCTCCTGTCTCGGAATGAGGCGGCTTTTTCTTACCGGTATTGTGTAACCGGCCGTATCGACCGCGAGAATACCAATGCCGTCCGTTACGACGAAACAATGATCAAGCTGTGTCCGCTCATGATTTTTACGAATATACGCTTTTTGATGAACCTCGTTCAATAATTCGGCAGGAAGCTCTGACAAATCATTTTCTATGTAGTGAAACAAAACGGACGACACCCTTAACAAAGGCACCTGGTCAAGCAATTCAACACTGTCTTCCTTCCGCCATTCATGAAAGTGGCAGACGTTGTAGCCATTTTCTTCTCCCTCAAACCAATTCACCCACACATCATGAAGAAACAACATTTCTAACCCCTCACTTTTAATAAAAACTGTTGTCCACAGTATAGGCAAGGGGGCAGGAATTTATTCCAAGCGGATGAGATTATGGCAATCGCCGTTAAAAAAAACCCAAGGGCGGCAATCCCTCAGCTTTTTATTTCATATTCTTCGGATCAAGCGCATCGCGGAGTCCAGACAATGGGCAAAATCATGATGACTGAATGAAGCAATTCACACATTATTTATTCAACACGTTTGTAAAAAAGCTGTATTCTTTAGCGTTTATTTTTTCTGATGAAGGAATTGATCTTAAAGAAGACTGAAACACCCAATAAACAGATACAAACAGCATGGCAATTCCTCCTATAAAGAAAACCTTATCGCTGCCGATCAATGACGCGGTAAACCCTCCCAGCAAAGATCCAAAAGGAGCTGCTATGCTTGTCAAACTTGCGATAAAAGAAAAAACTCTCCCTATAAACTCTTCCGGCAGTATGCTTTGCAAAATGGACATGAAAATGACGTTTGTCACGCCGATGGATATTTGAGACAAACCAAATAAAATAATCGATATGTATGAAGAGGTGGCGATCGCCGAAATACTCCATAAAACCCCTGAAATGAAAAATCCGTATATCGTAAGTGATCCTATCGCGAATCGGCCAAACACTGTTGCGAATATTGAACCTAACAGTAAACCGCATGACATGGAAGCCAAATAATATCCATAGTATTCTTCTCCTCCTCTAATCGAAGAGAAGCTTGGCAAAATCACAATCGTCGCACTAAGCATGAAGTTAGAAATCATCGAGCCCAAGAGGATTTTTGGAATGAGGGAATGACGAATGAGTGTAAATCCCTCTTTTATATCCGTTGTATAATTGTGTATGACTTTTTTGAAGTGGAATCGGGGCTTATGTTCTATCTCATTTTTTTGTTCTAATTTTACGCACTTAAAAAACAGCGCCGCTAACAAAAAAGTGAAAGAGTCAACTAAGTATATGCTTATAGCTCCTACCGAAGCAATCACAATACCTGCAATACCAGTAAATATAATATCTGTACCCTGATATGAAAATGACATAATTGAGTTTGCTTTAACCAGATCTTGACTTTTGATGATTTTAGGCAGTGCGGCAGATTGCGCAGGATAAGTAAATTGCTCAATGAATACGATAAGAGGCATAATCATCATGATGATCCAAATGTTCAAATATCCAATGAAATAAAAAAGCGGAATAATCAACACCAAAATAGCTTGAATGAGTTGACTCCAAACCAAAACTTTATTTAATCTGACTTTATCAACAATCGGACCTGTTAAAAATTGCAAAACAGTTGGGAACATCGTCAAAAAACCAGCTAATCCGGAATAAAATGTACTTTTTGATAAATCAAACACAAGCCACATTGCCGCAACTGTATACATACTGTCCCCAATATTGGTTACCAAACGCCCCAATATCAAGAATAAAAAGTTTTTATTTTTCAATACGCTTAACATCGTTAATACCTCTATTCATTTAACAAAGCGATTTATTTTTTTGCTACACCGTTAATTTCTTCATCTAACAGTTCCAAAAGATCTTCAGGAGTTGGAAGACCTGCTTCTGTTTGAACAAAGTGAGATACCAAAGATTTACGAATGATATTCCCTTTGGTACCTCATTTATGAAAGTGTTCTTTATCGACTAACAGGAAACATTCGTTCAATGTCCACTACATACATTCATTGAAACTAAATCTATTGACCTTCCATTTTGTTAAAATATTTCCTCTGTAATACACTGCATAAATCATTTAATATTCTTCGGATCAAGCGCATCGCGGAGTCCGTCGCCTAAGAAGTTAAAGCACAGCACAGTGAGCAGGATCATCAGGCCCGGGAACAGCGGATACCACCACGCCTGGATCATGATCGTAAAGTTCTGTGCATCCTGAAGCATGTTTCCCCAGCTTGCCATCGGCGGCTGAACCCCGAATCCAAGATAGCTTAATGCCGATTCCGCAAGGATCACAGTACCGACTGAAAGCGTCGCGGCAACGATAATCGGCCCCATCGCATTCGGAAGAATATGAGAAAAGATGATTTTGTAATTTCTTGTGCCGATCGTTTTCGCCGCCAAGACGAACTCCCTCGACCTCAAGGATAAAAACTCGCTCCGGACAAGGCGCGCCGTCGTCGTCCATCTCGTCAAGGCGAATATTAAAATCAGTTTATCTATGCCCGGCTGGAAGATGGTGACCAGCGTGATTAACAGAAAGATGTCGGGTATGGATAATACAATATCCACCAGTCTCATCATAATAGCGTCGATTATTCCGCCAAAGTAGCCGGCGATTGCGCCGACCACCGTACCTATCGTAATCGATCCAAGTACAGAGGCAAAGCCTACAAGTAAAGAAACCCGAGCCCCATAAAGTAAACGGCTGAAAATATCTCGGCCAAACTTGTCTGTTCCCATTAGATGTTCACCACTTGGCGGTTTTAGCTTATTCAGAAGGTTTTGCTGTTCCGGCGGGTATGGAGCGATCACCGGAGCAAAAATCGCTGATAGGATAATAATAAATAATAAAACTCCTCCAATTACCGCCAGCTTGTTTTTATAAAACTTTTCAAAAAAGATTTTTGTCATTGTCTCGGGCTTTGGTGCGACATTTTCCTGCAATGTGATCTCCGGCGAAGGTGTCGATGGATTTGTCTGTGTCATGAATCAATTCCCTCCTTCATTAATACTCAATCCGCGGATCGACCATTGCATAAAGAATATCCGCAACTAAATTCCCAATGACAACAAGTGTGGCTGAAATAACCGTCATTGCCATAATGACAGGATAGTCCCTCTGGAAAGCAGAGTCGACAAACAGCTTTCCAAGTCCTGGCCAACTGAAAATCTGTTCAGTAACGACAGCTCCGCCGATGAAAGAAGGAATCATCAGACCAAAGATCGTAATAACCGGAAGCAAACCATTTCGAAGCCCATGCTTGTACACGACATGATTTTCTTTAAAACCCTTTGCTCTCGCTGTCCGCATGTAGTCTTGCCTGAGCACATCAAGCATGCTCGATCTCGTGTAGCGGGTGAGTCCCGCCATATCTGCGGTCGCCAGGACGAATGCAGGCAAAATTAGATGATGAATGCGATCCCATAAACTAAAATCGGCATTCAGAGTCATAACGCCCCCGGTTGGAAACCATCCTAAATTAACAGAAAGAAACATGATTAGAATCAGTCCAAGCCAAAAATTTGGGACAGCAAGACCGATAAATGATGTGAATGTGATGCCATAATCCAATTTAGAATATGGCCGCCTAGCTGAAAGCACTCCAAGCGGGATCGATATGAGGAGAGCCAAAATGGTTGAAACGAGCATTAACAATAACGTATTCGGCAGCCTCGCCATAATCAAATCAGTCACTGGCGTTCCTTTTCTAACGATTGAAGTACCGAAGTCACCTTGAACCATATTTCCGAGCCACTTTAAATATTGAACGTGTTCAGGTTCATCCAACCCGTATTTTTCAATGAATTTTTCACGGTCTCCCGCGCTGATGGTCGGATCCATCATCAATGCCATTGGATCTCCCGGCGCTGCTTTCATAATCGCAAATGACAAAATTGTAATACCAAATAATATTGGAATCGACATGAGCGTCCTTCGAATGATATATGTAATCATTTTTTATCCCCTTTTTTAAAAGTCATTAAGAAGGAAGGGAAGGAAGCTGCAAGCTACACTTCCCTCAAGGGATTCTCGTTATTTTTGATCCAGCCACCAGTCTTCGGCTTTATAGAAATCTTCTTTCGGATGGAATACGTAGCCTTTCATATTTTTAGGCATCGCTCTATGGTAATTCGTATAATACAAGAATGTATACGGCTGATCTTCCGCCAGAATTTCGTAAATATCTTCATACGCCTTTTTATATTCTTCACGGTCCTTCAACGTTTTAGCTTCATCCAGCAGTTTATCAAGCTTTTCATTTTGATACCAAACATAGTTTAGTCCTTTTTCAGCTTCTTTCGAATGGAAAATGTTGCTCTGATCAGGGAACGTAGCAAGGCTCCAGCCCATGATCATCGCATCAAAATCCCAATTCGGCGGGTTCATTTGTTCAATTAAAGCACTCCATTCAACAATCTGCGGTTTTGCTTGAATCCCAATTTCTTTTAATTGCTGCTGAACAACAACCGCGAGGTCTTCCCGTGTTTTGTTTCCTTGGTTCGTTTTAATAACGAAAGAAAACTTTTTGCCGTCCTTATCTAAAATCCCATCACCATCTGAGTCTGTCCATCCTGCTTCTTTGAGCAGTTTTTTTGCTTTCTCTGGATCGTATTCAAACGTTTTAAACTTATCTTTGTTATCCGGGTAGTTCCATGAAAGCGGGCTTTCCGGGATGTTCGCGATTTCCCCATCTCCATCTAGAACTTGGTCAACGAGCGCCTGGCGGTCAAGCGCATGTGTCAGCGCTTGGCGAACCTTTTTATCCTTAAACAGCTCATTTCTTTCGTTCCAGCCGATATACGTATAATTCAAACCTAAATCGGTTTCCATCTTCACATTGTTAAATTTCTCGGCCGTTTTATAGTCTGGTCCTGGTGTAACGACCAAGTAATCGACATCTCCAGCTTGCAGCTGTGACAGCGCTGCATTTGAATCCGGAATAATTTTATACGTGATCGAATCTAAATGAGGACGCCCGGCATAATAATCATCAAAAGCCTCAACCTTTACATATTGTCCTTCTTTCCATTCTTTAAATTTAAACGGTCCTGTTCCAATCGGATTCTTTCGATTGAATTCGTGTTCACCGAGTTTGCTGATTGGGACATCTTTTAAAATGTGCTTAGGCAGAATACCGTAACTGGCAAGTGTAACATTGTAAAAATACGGATCCTGCTTCTTTAATTTAAACTGCACTTCATATTTACCTTTTTTCGTGACAGACTCTATCATTTTAAAGTTTGAGCCGCGTTCTCCAACGTATTCATCACTCATCGGAATGCTGTAAGTAAAAACGACATCGTCGGCTGTCATTTCTTCACCGTCGTGAAACTTGACACCTTCTTTTAGCTTCACATCGAATGTTAACCCATCCTCCGATTCCTTTACTTCATCAGCGAGTTGGTTTTCCACTTCAAGTTTCTCATTAACGTCTAACAAAGTGTTGTAGATCAGTCTTTCAATATCTGAACTTGCTGTATCAGTTGAATACAGTGAATTAAACAGCGTCGGTTCACCTGTGGATCCAGCAATCAGATCTCCGCCCTGCTGCGGCTTCCCGTCAGATTTGCCTTCTTTTTCATCCCCTCCGACTTCGCCGCTGTTGCAGGCCGTTAGAAAAATCGATAAGATCAGCAGCAAGCTTAAAATTGAAAATCCTGTTTTGCGTTTATTCATTTTATGAATTCCCCCTTATTAAACTGTTGTCCTTCTTTCCACCCGATTGACCCCCGTTTTTTAAAGAAGACATTCCCCCTCTCAAGGATTTAATATGTGACGGCCTTCCCCTTTATTCGTAAAGGTGACATGCCACGAAATGGTTTGTTTTCACTTCCTTGAAAGCAGGTTCGACTTCCGCGCAAATCGCTTTTGCGGCCGGACACCTCGTATGAAAGACACAGCCTTTCGGAGGGTTGGCGGGACTCGGCAGCTCGCCTTTTAAAACGATTCGCTCCCGCTTTGTTCCGCCTTTCTTCCTAGTGACGGGAACGGCGGACAGAAGCGCCTGCGTGTATGGATGAAGCGGGTTGTCGTACAGCTCATGCTTGTCTGTCAGCTCCATCATTTTGCCGAGATACATGACGCCGACCCTGTCGCTGATATGGCGGACGACGCTCAAGTCATGGGAAATGAACAAATATGTCAGATTGAATTCTTCCTGAAGCTCTTCCATCAGGTTGATCACTTGAGCCTGGATTGACACGTCCAATGCGGATACCGGTTCATCGGCGATAATAAGCTCCGGATTTAAAGCCAGCGCCCGCGCGATTCCGATCCGCTGGCGCTGCCCTCCGGAAAATTCGTGGGGATAGCGGTTCGCAAACGACGGGTGCAGCCCGACCTTAGCCAAAAGCTCTTCGGCTTTTTCGTTGCGCTCTTTGAAATTGTACATATGATGCGTGTTGAAGGGTTCTTTGATGATGGAACGCAGCGTTTTTCTCGGGTTCAGTGAGGCAAACGGATCTTGGAAAACCATCTGGATGTTTTTGCGGACACTCTTTCTCAACGCTTCTTCCGACAAACTTGAAATGTCGCGGCCTTTGTAAAAGATCTGTCCTGCCGTCGGTTTATAAAGGCGGATCATCGTCCGTCCGGCGGTCGACTTTCCGCAGCCCGATTCACCGACAATGCCGAGCGTTTCGCCGCGTTTAAGCGAAAAGCTGATGCCGTCCACCGCTTTGACGTCGCCGATTTTTTTCTGAAATATCCCTGAGCGGATCGGAAAGTACTTTTTGACATCTTTCAGCTCCAGAAGGGATTCTTGCGGGTTCATTTCCTGTCCGGGCTGTAATCGTTCAGCTGATGAAGTCATCCCTTATTCTCCCTCCTCATATAAAAAACATCTGACAGACCGGCCGTCCGGACGCGTCTTCAAGTCCGGCTGCGCGCCCCAGCATTTGTCGCCCGCACTCGGACACCTCGGAGCAAACCGGCAGCCGGCCGGAAGGTTGTCAGGCGTCGGCACATTTCCTTTAATGGCTGTTAATTTTTCAATGGAGCCTTCAATAACAGGGATGGAGTTTAACAGTCCTTTTGTGTAGGGATGCAGGGGTTCATCGAATAGTTCATCTACTGTGGCATTTTCAACAACTTGTCCGCAATACATGACGATCACGCGGTCCGCAATTTCGGACACAACGCCGAGATCGTGGGTAATGAGAAGTATGGAGGTATCGAATTTGTCGCATAGGTCTTTCATCAGTTCCAGCACTTGCGCTTGAATGGTGACGTCAAGCGCTGTAGTCGGTTCATCCGCGATGAGCAGCTTCGGATTGCAGCTTAAGGCAATGGCGATCATCACCCTCTGCCTCATGCCGCCCGACAGGCGGTGCGGATATTCTTTCATCAGCTCGCCTGCCCTCGAAAATCCGACAAGCTTTAATAATTCTACCGCTTTTTTGGCAGCTTCTTTTTTCGATAGCTTTTTATGATAGATCAGCACCTCTGTGATTTGTTCGCCGATCGTCAAAACCGGATTGAGCGAGGTCATCGGCTCCTGAAAAATCATCGAGATTTCATTTCCGCGGATCTTGCATAAATCTTGTTCTTTGTATGTAACGAGATCCCGTCCTTCGAGCTTGATGGAACCGTTCATGATCTTTCCGCCCGAGCCCTCGACGAGTCCCATGATTGACAGAGACGTGATGCTTTTACCGGATCCCGATTCACCGACCAGCGCCACGGTTTCTCCTTTTTTGATTGAAAAATCGACGCCGTCCACTGCGGGTATCGGCTGTTTTTTTCTGAAAAAATAAGTTTTTAAATCATTGACTTCCAGCAATGCGCTCATCCAGATTCCCCTTCCATAGACCAGAAGTTAAATATTACGAAAAACTAATATATTACTTTTTTAGAATTTTCTTAATATGACTGAATTATCTTAAAATTTTATAGTTGTATATTATTACATAATCATTACAAAAGCAAGGAGTTTTTTTATTTTTTGTAATAATATTAATTTAATCCCATAATTTTAGTATTTTAAAGCGATAGCTTTATAAAGTCTTCTGAAGGGAAGGATAAAATGTCGGCAACCTTCAAATTTCGAGCCGATAAATATTTTTTTACAATACTGTAACCGACAGCATATCCGAGCATGTCGGGGTAATGCCCTTTTCCAAATAAAATATTGGAGAATAGTCGGCTATCATGTCGGCGCAGCTCGAAATGAGGCTTTACGAACCGATCCTGAAAATGACGAAGCTGTTTTTCGGAGTAATATGACGTCCATGCAGCTGTTTCGGCTTCCCCCAACCGTTCGAAAACGGCATATTCCGCGATGCCTTCGAGAATGATTGTATCAAGCAGCGTCATCTTTTTTTCTTCTTTCGGCATATTTTCTAACCGGCAAACGTGATTATATTCGTGCGTCATGATCGCAGAAATCGATGACCGGGGAAGATCGGCCGATAAAAACAAAAATAATTTGTCGCTGAACGCAAGGCCTGATTTCGAGCCGAATTCGACGCGGATTTTGCGGTTTCTTTCATCGACCGGCAGGATGAAAATCGGAACATCCGGCCCATTCCATCTCATTTGCAAAATCCTTTCTTCCTGCTCTACCGCTTGAAATATATCGTTTTTTTCAAGTGACGCCATGGTCTGCAGAGCATCCGGCCAAAAGCGAAACATTCCATGTGCTTGAAGGTGTTCGATCAATGATCTACTTGCTGATTTGGAAGATCCTTTGAAATAGTGCAGGAGGCGCTCGGCTAACTCTTTCATTGATGAAGCCTTCTTCATCCATTCATTTGTTTTTTCGATACTCACCATAATCACTCCTTTTCAAACGTATTTTATGCAAACACCAAAAAGCGGCTACCATCTAAAATGATAGCCGCCGTTTAAATAATGACTTATGGTGATTTCAGGATTGTTTGAACAGGGTGATAAAGTCACTAAAAGTTAGACCCAAAAAAAGCTTGTCGTTGAAACAGGTTTTCCGACTTGGGCCACAAGATGTTACTCTTAAGTAAATTTAATTGGCTATTGATTTTGCTTCTTCGGGGAAAAGCGTTTTAATGACATCTGACGTCTCGTGTGTATATTTAGACTGTTGAATGACATTCATATTATGTTGCAAAGCAGCTGTAATTAACTCTCTTGCCGAATTAGAAACCGAATTATACAGTGAATTGAAATCATTGTTTTCTAATGCTTCTACAGCCTTTTCTTCTGCGTTAACATATGTTAAATGATCGATGCATTGTATGACATTTTGAATTCCACGAACTCTTATTCTAAAGATTTCCTTCATTTCTTTCTCATCATACATGATCTCTTCATATTTTGTTTCAAATTTTTTAGTATTGTGAGGATGCATTTCAAGTTCTCTGTGTTGAACATCAACTAGAAGGTATCTTGCGTGTTTTAATTTTTTAAAACCTTCTTTAATTGCAGCAATGGCCTTCACTTTGTCACCTGCAAAATAATATTCACCTGCTCTATCAAACTCAATTGCCCCCAGATAAACTTCTACCAGAGATTCTTGCGCCCTAACTGCCAATGCCTCAGCCTTTGATTTCATTGCAGGAACTTTTGAAGTCCTGCAATTATTTGCAACAACTCCCATAAAATCACTCCTATGTTATTTTTTTACTTACATTAAATATATTACATAAAATGGTCGTTTTTTTCAACTCAATATCTGTAAATTAAAATTTTTTACTGAAGATACCTTGGTTAAAAATCGCCCCCTGGTTCCTATCTGAACGCCCATATTTTCAAATTATGAAAAACTATAAACATCTTAGTCTTTTTAGACTGCAAATACTTTTAAGTCTGCGGAAAGAGGATGACAAAATAAAAACGGCCACCATCTAAAATGGCAGCCGTTTTTATTGCGGTTATTCATATTTTTTGAAAATCAGCGTTGCGTTGTGTCCGCCGAAACCGAGCGAGTTGCTGAGCACAACATTTACGTCCTGGCGGCGGGCTTGATCCGGTACATAGTCCAGATCGCAATCTTCATCAGGCGTTTCGATATTGATTGTCGGAGGAATGATGCCTTCCTTAATGGCTAGGACGGAGAAAATCGCTTCGATGCCTCCGGCAGCCCCGAGCAAGTGCCCTGTCATCGATTTTGTCGAGCTGACGGCAAGCTTGTAGGCATGCTCTCCGAACACTTCTTTAATGGCGATCGTTTCAAATTTATCATTGTACGGCGTGCTTGTTCCGTGCGCATTGATATAATCAATGCTATCAGGAGACAGACCCGCATCTTTGATCGCTTCTTTCATGGCTCTGACGCCGCCTTCCCCATTTGGCGCAGGAGCCGTGATATGATAGGCGTCTCCCGTTGATCCGTAGCCGACCACTTCCGCGTAGATTGTCGCTCCGCGGTTTAACGCGTGCTCAAGCTCCTCAAGAACGACGATTCCCGCTCCTTCTCCCATGACGAAGCCGTCGCGGTTTTTGTCAAACGGGCGGCTTGCCGTTTTCGGATCCGGATTAGTGGAGAGCGCTTTATTGGCGGAAAAGCCGGCAAACGACATTCTTGTAAGCGGGGCTTCCGTTCCGCCGGAGATCATGACATCTGCATCGCCGCGCTGAATGACTTTAAAGGCGTCGCCGATTGAGTTCGTACCCGTCGCGCAAGCCGTCACCGTACAAGAGTTGACCCCTTTTGCACCGAGAGAAATCGAAATCTGGCCGGTCGCCATGTCAGGAATCATCATCGGTACAAAGAACGGGCTGACGCGCCGCGGTCCTTTTGTTAAAAATGTTTCGAACTGCTGTTCAAGCGTTTCAAGGCCGCCGATCCCAGAACCGACCCAGACGCCGACCCGGTCTGCGTTGCTCTCGTTAATGTCGAGCCCCGCGTCTTCCACGGCCATTTTCGCCGACACAACGGCATATTGTGTGAAGCGGTCCATTTTTCTCGCGTCTTTTTTATCCATGTAATCTTCTATCTTAAAATCTTTCAGTTCCGCGGCTACTTTAGCTGGATACTCGTCCGCGTTCACCCTTGTAATCGGGCCGATTCCGGAAACCCCGTTAACCGCGTTGTTCCAGCTCGTTTTGACGTCATTACCAAGAGGTGATAAAGCTCCTAATCCGGTAATGACTACTCTTTTACTATTCATAAGTTGCACCTCACCTTTCTTTTATCGGCCCCAGCGCATGGCGATGGCTCCCCATGTCAAACCACCGCCGAAGCCGACCATCACAATGACGTCACCGTCTTTTATTTTACCAGCTTCAAGCTCTTCCACAAGAGAAATCGGAATAGAAGCAGCTGATGTGTTTCCGTATTTATGAACCGTTTTAGACATTTTTTCGACTGGCAGCTCCAAACGTTCGCGCGCCGCTTCCATGATCCGGATGTTGGCTTGATGCGGCACCAAAAAGTCGACATCCTCTTTGGATAATCCGGCTTTTTCAATGACATTCACACTGGATTCGCCCATTTGGCGGACAGCAAACTTGAACACTTCTCTGCCATTCATGATTGTATGATCTTTTTCATCCAAGTACAAGTGCTTTCCGCCTCTGCCGTCTGCACCGAGCTCAAAAGACAAAATCCCTTTATCGTCGCTGACAGGCCCGACAACTGCGGCGCCCGCTCCGTCTCCGAACAGAACAGCGGTATTGCGGTCATCCCAGTCCGTAATGCCTGAAAGCTTTTCAACTCCGATGACAAGCACATGCTTATACGTCCCGGCTTCGATAAACTGTTTTCCAGTGACTAAACCGTACATAAAACCGGCGCACGCTGCGCTGATATCCATTGCACAGGCATTGAATGCACCGAGCTTTTCTTGAATCATGCAGGACACTGTCGGGAATGCCTGGTCAGGAGTAACGGTGGCGACGAGAATCATATCAAGATCTTCCGCCTCGATGTTTGCGTCTTCCATCGCTCTTCTAGCGGCGGCCACAGCCATGTCGGATGTTTTCTCATCTTCAGCTGCGATTCTTCTTTCTTCTATGCCTGTTCTTGTACGAATCCACTCGTCAGAAGTTTCAACCATTTTTTCCAAGTCGAAATTGGTCAGCACCTTTTCAGGGATGTACCGGCCGATTCCAATAATTCCAGCTTTCATAGGAAAGACTCCTTTATTCATGATTTTTTCCAACTAATGTTATGAGTTATTATTAGTATCTGGTACTAATCCTACCCTATTTTTTTTTAGTTGGCAATATATTCGTCTAATCTAGCAGACCAAAACATTCATATAGTAGTGATATATATGAAAAAGGAGGGATGAAGAGTGGCGAACGACGATTTTTTCACAAAAATGATGTTTGGCGCAAACGCACCCGGCAGGCATGAAGAGACGGAGACGGATGCGGAAGCGGAAACCGCCGAAGACGCTGAAGTATCCCAGGAAGCCGATTATATGCACGTGTTGAATCAGGTTGGAGAAATTATGGATTCGCTCGATGAGCTGAAGCCTGTGTTTAAAGAAATCGGCTCAATGGTCAGCGCTTTGAAAAATAAGATTTCCATATAAAAAAGCCACTTCTATTAAAAAGTGGCTTTTCAACCGTTTGCGGGCATTTCGTCAGGCGTCAGAACCGGCGTCCGCTTTACCGAGCTCGTAAGCTTCCGCCATCACTTTTGTAAACAGGTTCATGAACGGCTCAAGCATTTCCGGCGAAAGTTCGATTCCCGCTTTCTCCATCTCTTCTTTCGCTTCCGGAACGTATTTCATGGCAATTTGCAAAAATTCCATCGATTTTTCGTGCACTTTGATCACCTCAATGTTCGTTTGGCAGTTTGTTTGTTTTTTTGTATTCGTCAATCAGCCGTTTCATCTCTTCTTGAAATGACGGATCGACAACAGGGCTGAATTTCCCCATCTCGATGACGCCTTCTTGAATGTCAAAGGACCGCTTGCCGCCTTTAAGCGTTCCTTTATTAAACTCGTCGGCGGTGAGTTCATAAGCGTCGTCTACATGCTGTATAGTGCTTGTCAAAACGACATTCTCACCCAATTCCGACTGGTCGCTTACATATCCGATAGCGTACAGCCCGTCCTTTTTGATTTGTTCAATGACAGGGACATTATACCCGTCTCCGGCCGGATACACAACATCCGCGCCTGCCTTCTTCATTTTTTCATACAGTTTGACGGCATTTTCGCTGTCGTCCCACTGGCCGACATATTCTGTCATCACCTCAATGTCCGGATCGAGGTATTTAGCCCCTTCGGAAAATCCTTCTACTTCAGGCTGCCATTTATACGTTGCGAGCACGCCGATTTTCTTTGTTTTTGACTGATGTGCCGCCGTCATTCCGCCGAAGAACCCCATCGCTTCTCCTTCAAGCGATATGCTTGTCACATTTGGGTGATCGGCTTTCGAGTTCATTAAAACAAAATGAATATCAGGATAATCTTTGCATATCTCATTAAAGGCTTTTTCATATTCGCTTCCGTGCCCGTAGATGAGGTTGACGCCTTTTTTGTGAAAATCTTCTACAGCCATTTTAATGGCAGCGTCATTATCGATTCCCTCTTTATAATAGACGTCGACATTGTAGACGGATTGTATTCTTAATAATCCTTTATATCCTTTGGTTCCCCATACTTGGTCATTTATCGTATCAGGGACAAGCAAACCGACTTTTTCAATTTTCCCTTTCAGCGGCGATTGTCCGCAGCCGCTTAGCGCCAGGAGAATGAAAAAAATCGCGACAAGCCTGTACACCATGCCATGTTCAACTCCCTTTCGAAAAAACAGCAATTCAAATCTATCTTTATTGTATCCTTTCAAGTGTAAATTAGGAAGATCTTTCTTATTTTTTGTCGAAAAATGTAGACATTTGTCTGATCCATTCTTCAATGATCTCATCGGCTTTATCGTATGGCGTCTTCTGTACAAACTGCAAATCTGAAAAATCTTTTTCAACAGCACAGGCAGCGGCTTGTGCTGCCGCGTCGTTCACAAAAAGCGCTCCGTCCCTGTTTTGTTTATCCTCTGCCCTGACGTCCCACGGACCGAACAGATCCGGAAGCACGATCAGTTCAACACCCTTTTCCTCCATGCCGGCGCGTAAATCCTCTTCGAATTGTTCCTGGTAGACAAACAGAATAACAGGCTTGTTTTCAACGCCTGCAGCCAGCGCTTCTTCCGGCACTGAGCCTGTGTATTGGATGAAGACTTGTTCGTACGGGGCTTCAAGCTCTTTTTCGATGAGACGGAAATGCTCGTTTCTTCCCAGCCACATCAGCCGCTCTTCGAGATACATCAGCTTTTTTTCGTCGCTTGTCTGTTCCAGCTTTACATCTATGTCAACACCCTCTTCAAGTAGATGTTCACAAAATGAAAGGCCGAAGAACTCATCTGCTCCATATACAAGTGCCGGCTTCATTCGATGGACCACCTTTCGTTTCAGCTTTTTTAACCAAGCAAAAAACAGCCCTTTCATCATTTTCGGGCTGCTATTATTCTATTCTCTATAAGACTTTTTCATGCGTTTTGAAAAAGTTCGCGATTGCTGAATGAATGCGCTGAGGATGTTCGGTCAGGTGCAGGGTAAGCCCTACGCTGTGACGGCCTTTAAGCTGGCGCTCCTCAAACGTTTTGGCATGGATCATATACGGATACGGTGAGCCGTTCAGTCTTTGCCAAATATGAACGGGTACGAGATTGTGATAAGGGGATATGCTTTTGAACGGATAATCGGCTGCCTCCCGCTCCGTAATTCCGTAGCTTTCGGCAATTTCTTTAATAAACTGTTTGTAGAAAAACTTGTTTTCTTTTTCTCGTTTATGATGAGCCTGAAGATCGAGGCAAGGATTAACCATCGCTGCAGAACGTATTTGGTTCGAGATCGAGCGAAGGAGCTCATCTGCAATGAGCGCGCCTGTGCCTTCCGCCAATAGATGAATTTTTTCATTTAAGATTTCCTGTTTGAACACGTAATGAATCAGCTGTTTGGCGTATGCAACCGCTTTTTCGGAGCCCCAGTGCCTGCCGAACAAATTGCTGTTTACCAGGGTGTAGCCTTTGTTTCTCAGGCTCGTAAGAAGCTGACTTCTTCCGTAATGCTGAAGCCAGAAGCTCGTATCTTCCCCGACGAAATGTGTTCGGTCGCCGAAAATGAACACCAGAAAACCGTTCGGCCTATACGGAAGATGAACCACATTCCATTCTGTATCCACTTGAAAAAAACGGTCGGTTATTTTCATCACTTGCCTGCCTCCTTCCTGCCGTAATCTGCTCATTATTTTATGTCGTACACGCATCAAACGAATAAGGAAAAGTCCCAGTCTTCATGATGAAAAATGAACTTTTATCAAATGCCCTTTTTGATATTTCTGAAATCGGAGTTGAAAGCCCTGTCTTGTTCACTAAAATGTCTTTTCCAGCCGGCTATGTATATGGTATGATAAGTTTTAGAATTGAATGAGAAGGACGAGGTGGGAAACGTGCGATTTGTGGTCGCTTTTTTCTGGACATTTCTTTTGACGCAGATGGCCTGCTACATTGTCGGCGCCATGAACGGTGCTGGGTATGACCTTCAAACCAGTGTCATTATGGGCTTTATCATCACCGCAGCCGTTATTGTTCTTGGAGAAATTATGCCTGTTAAACAGGATGCAAGTCAACATTAAAACCCCGGCTTCTAAAAGTGGGGTTTTTTGCTTTAGACAGACAGCCGGCAGAAAACCGACGGCTGTTTTTTTAAGGCTTTCTTTTATATGTCCAGAGCCGGTTATGATTGGAGGTTTCAGGGAAGAACTCGCCGGCGCTCAATTTGATTTGCTGAGGGTTCTGAACCATGCTTCCCGTTTCGCCGATTTCCACATACACTCCATTATTGGGCGCTTTTTGGCCCGGCCGGAATTGACGCTGCTGTCCCATTTGCTTCACTCCCTTTTACCATTAGATTGCCCCAATTTCTCAAAAAACATGTCGATTTTATCTTTACATCTGTTTGCTTTGTGTAGTTTAATGAGAAAAGCGTTCTGAAAATTGAAACGAACCGCCTGTACATTCCGTCTGTTAAAAGGGCATCACAACTTGTGGGAAACGGAGGAGTATCATGGATTTTTTAGTGTTGATCAAGTATATCCTTTTAGGGTTGCTTCAGGGATTCACAGAGCCGATCCCTGTTTCGTCAAGCGGCCATTTGGTGCTGGCACAGCACTTTTTGGGCTTGAATATTGAAGGCTTCAGTTTTGAGCTTTTGATGAATGCCGGTTCTTTAATTGCCGTACTGCTCGTTTATAAAAACGATATTTTCAGGCTGGCGGTAAACGGGCTGTCTTATGTCACAACAAAAAATGAAAAAGGAAAAGCGGACTTCAGGTTTATCATCTATCTGATCATCGCCACGATTCCTGCCGGTGTCATCGGCGTTTTATTTGATGATGAGATTTCGGCTTTCTTTAAAGACGGCGTCCGGATCACCGCGGTTACTTTGCTTATTACGGGTCTGGCATTGTTTCTTATTCGAAATTTGCGCGGCCGGAAAAGCGACGGCGAAATCAGGCTGAGAGACGCCGTGATCATCGGCTTTTCGCAAATGGTTGCACTTGTTCCCGGCATCAGCCGTTCGGGAGCGACGATCGTTCCTGCGATGGCGCTCGGCCTCAAATCTGAAACCGCGCTCAGGTTTTCATTTTTGCTTTACATACCGGTCAGCCTTGGCGGAACGATTTTAAGCATTACCGATATTTTTCATGATCCGCGTTTAGGAGAGCTTTTTCTTCCTTATTTATTCGCGTTCATCGCATCTGTTATAGCTACATACTTCTCATTGCGCTGGTTCATGAATATTATGGCGAAAGGAAACTTGGTTTATTTCTCGATTTACTGCTTTGTCATCGGCATCGCCGTTTTGATATTCGCCTAAAAACAGCTGATCAATGGATCAGCTGTTTTTCATTTAAGATAACAGTGCTTTTAATAAAGCTTTTTGGACGTGCAGGCGGTTTTCAGCCTGCTGAAATACCGCTGAATTCGGACCGTCAATGATCTCTGCGGTGGCCTCTTCCTCCCGGTGGGCAGGAAGGCAGTGCAGAAAGATGTAATCAGGCTTGGCATGGGAGACAAGCGTTCCGTTGACTTGGTAAGGAGCAAAAATCTTCATCCGTTCTTCGGCTTCCTCCTCCTGTCCCATGCTTGTAAAAACATCAGAATAGATGACATCCGCTTGTTGAACGGCTGACACGGGATCATTTGTGATCGTGACGGCCGCACCGGATTCTTCGGCGAATGTCTCGGCCAGTTTCACCACGTCCTGATTCGGCTCATACCCTTTGGGTGAAGCCACCGTAATGTCGCATCCCACTTTCGCGCAGC
The DNA here is from genome assembly GCF_037969865.1 of Bacillus sp. FSL R7-0646. Lineage (NCBI taxonomy): Bacteria > Bacillati > Bacillota > Bacilli > Caryophanales > Bacillaceae > Bacillus > Bacillus sp. FSL R7-0646. Next base: position 1,224,574 of record NZ_CP150217.1, on the reverse strand, counting down.
CGATTAACAGCGAATGCGCGACATTGTTTCCGTCGCCAACATAAACGGCTTTCAGCCCTTTTAATGTTCCTTTCATCTCTTGAATCGTTAATAGGTCACTAAGCGCTTGACACGGATGAAAAAGATCGGTCAATCCGTTGATCACGGGAATCTCGGCGTGCTTGGCAAGCTCTTCGACTTTTTCGTGTTCGAATGTGCGGATCATAATCGCGTCCACATATCGCGAAAGCACTTTCGCGGTATCTGCGATCGTTTCCCCTCTGCCCAGCTGCATGTCTTTACTGCTTAAAAACAGGGCGTTTCCGCCGAGCTGCGCCATTCCGGCTTCAAACGATACGCGCGTTCTCGTCGACGATTTTTCAAAGATCATCGCCAATGTTTTTCCTTTAAAGATGTCTTGAATTTTATTTCGCTTCATTGCCGCTGCCTCTTTCAGCAAATAGACGATCTCCTCTTTTGAAAAGTCTTTCAGGCTTAAGAAATCCTTGCCTGACAGATTGATCTCCCGGGTCGCCCCGATGTTTACAGTAGACATGTCTCCACTTCCTTTTTATATAAATCTTTAAGCGACACGGCTTTAGTCGTTCCATGCCCGCTCGTCAAAAATGCCCGCACCGTCTCTTCTTCCGTCATCACCGCCACGCCGTGAGTGACGGCTTCTATCCTCTGCTTTCTCGCCTCTTTTGACTCGGCTAAATGGATGTGCAGCGCTTTGTCCTTCCGTTTGATCCAGCCCGGAAAATCGTCCGACTGTACGGTGAAGCCCGCCTGTTCTGCGAGAGAACGGAGCTCGCCGGCTCCTTCCATGTAAATGCAGCCTTTCGTTTGCCAGATTCCTGCAAAGATTTTCTTCAGGGCGCTTTCCGGATTGAAGCCGACATACATGCCTTCACCGGTCGATTTCATTTCCGGCCCAAGCTTCAAATCGACATCTTGAATGGCGTGCGATGAAAAGACCGGAAACTTCACGGCAACACCGCGTGAATTTTTGGCGGCGGGCTTCAGTTCTTTGAGTGACGAACCGGCTAACAGTTTCGCCGCAAGCGGGATCATCGGAACTCCCATCACCTTGCTGACAACCGGAACCGTCCGGCTCGCCCTCGGATTGACTTCAAGGATGAGCAGCTCATCCGAATCCGCTATAAATTGAATGTTCATAATGCCTTTAAATCCGAGCTTGCGGACGATTTTTGCGGCAGCATCCCGAGCGGCGCTTTTCATCTCCGGAGTAACCGAAGGCCCCGGCAAAATCGCGTAGCTGTCACCTGAATGGACGCCTGCTTTTTCAATATGCTCGATATAAGTCGGGATATAAAGATCGCCGCCATCGCTGACAAGGTCGATTTCAAACTCTTTTCCTGATACGTATTGATCGATCAGAATCGGGTAAGGCATTTGCGATGCCCCGCCCAGCAGCTCTCTGAGCTCCGCTTCTGAGTGAACGATCATCATGCCCATTCCGCCGATCACGTATGACGGCCTGATCAACACAGGATAGCCGATTTCGTTCGCTTTTTTCACCGCTTCCGCTTTTGATGAAGCCGTTTCTCCTTTGGCATGGGAGATGCCGAGCTCGTCAAGCAGCTGATAAAATTGATCGCGGTCTTCAAGTATGTCAAGGGTTTCCGATGATGTCCCAAGCAGGGTGATGCCCGCTTTTTCAATCGCTTGCGCTACATTGATGGCGGATTGGCCGCCGAATTGCACAATCGCAAAGTCGATGTCTTCCGCTTCAGCGACATTGAGAATATGCTCGGGTGTAATCGGTTCAAAGTACAGGCGGTCCGCCATTTCATAATCCGTGCTGACGGTTTCCGGATTGTTGTTCAGCATGATCGTTTCAAATCCGAGGCTTTTCAGCGTCATGACGCCGTGCACGGCGCTGTAGTCAAACTCGACCCCCTGGCCGATCCGAATCGGGCCGGAACCGATGATCAAGGCCCGCTTTTTCGTTTTTTGAGAGATGTCTCCGTCGCTTTTCCCGAAGTACGTTGAGTAAAAATAGTTTGTCTTCGCATCAAATTCAGCCGCGCATGTATCGACGATTTTAAAGGATGCGGCAATGCCCATTTTCTTGCGGAGCGCGCGCACTTCTTCTTCTGTCTTTCCGGTGAGGGAAGCGATCGTAAAGTCGGTAAATCCCTTTTCTTTCACCTTTTTCAAAAGGCTGACGGACAACGAGTCTCCCTGCTCCATCAGCGTGTTTTCCAGCTGAATGATGTTAGAAAACACATGAAGGAAATAATCATCGATTTTCGTTTTCTCGTGTATTTCGCTGATGGAAGTCCCCCTGCTCAGCAGTTCCATAACCGCAAAGAAACGGCGGTCATCAGGGGTCTCAAGCAGCTTCCACAGCACTTCAGAAGATACGCCGCCAAGTTCGGGCAAATGTGTTCCTGATGTTTTCAGCTCAAGGGAGGCGACCGCTTTTTGCAGGGCCGCTTCAAGATTGCGGTCAATCGCCATGACTTCCCCTGTCGCTTTCATTTTCGTGCCGAGCTTGCGGTCGGCTTGTTTGAATTTGTCGAACGGCCAGCGCGGAAATTTGACGACGACATAGTCAAGCGCAGGCTCGAAGCTTGCATAGGTCGAATCTGTGAGCGGATTTTTCAGCTCGGCAAGCGTGTAGCCGACAGCCAGTTTTGCCGCCATTTTTGCGATCGGATAGCCGGTTGCTTTTGAGGCGAGGGCTGATGAACGGCTTACTCTCGGATTGACCTCGATGACATAATAGTTTTTGCTCTCCGGGTCCAAGGCGAATTGAATGTTGCAGCCGCCGACGACATCGAGCGCGGAAATGATTTTTAAGCTGGCAGAACGCAGCATTTGATAATCCGCATCCGTTAATGTCTGCGACGGGGCGACAACGATCGAATCTCCCGTATGGACGCCGACAGGATCGATGTTTTCCATATTGCAGACGGTGATGCATGTATTGTTACTGTCCCGCATGACTTCGTATTCGATTTCTTTAAAACCGGCAATGCTTTTTTCGACAAGGCATTGATGGATCGGACTTGCGAGGAGGGCGCTTTCGATTAAAGGCAGAAGCTCCTCTTTTGTCGCCGCGATGCCGCCTCCTTTTCCGCCCAGTGTATAGGCCGGCCGCACGATAATCGGAAAACCGATTGAGAGCGCAAAACGAAGCGCATCATCCTGATTGTCAACGATTTCTGAATCCGGCACAGGTTCATTCAGCTCTTTCATCAAGGCGCGGAACTTTTCTCTGTCTTCACCCTTTTCGATCGTATCGACAGATGTTCCAAGCAGCTTCACCCCGTACGCTTTCAGAATGCCGGCCTTTTCAAGCTCGACAGCCAAATTCAGCGCTGTCTGTCCGCCCAGATTGGCGAGCAGTCCATCCGGTTTTTCGCGCTTGATGATTTGTGTGAGGCTTTCCACTGTCAACGGCTCAAAATAGATTTCATCTGCAAAAGATTCATCGGTCATGATTGTCGCCGGGTTGCTGTTGACGAGAATCACCCGGTAGCCTTCGCTTTTCAGCGCCATGCAGCCTTGGGTTCCTGAGTAGTCGAATTCAGCGGCCTGCCCGATGATAATCGGCCCCGATCCGATAACGAGAATGCTTTTGATGGTTTGGTCTTTAGGCATGGGCGATCTCTCTCCTTGCTTCGTTCAATTTCTGCAAATATTCTCCGAATATCCATTCGCTTTCAGCCGGTCCCGGATGGGCTTCCGGATGAAACTGAACGGATAGGACAGGCAGTGTTTTATGCATCAGCCCTTCTACTGAACCGTCGTTGACATGATGAAACCTGACGGAAAATTCATTTTCGCTGATGGTGTCCCGATCGACGACATAGCTGTGATTTTGGCTTGTCATGAACACGCGTCCGGTCTCTTTGTCCATGACCGGATGATTGGCTCCCCTGTGGCCGAACGGAAGCTTATACGTGTCGCTTCCGAATGCGAGCGCGATCAGCTGGTGCCCGAGGCAGATGCCGAGCGTCGGATAGGAAGAAATGATACCCCGGAGTGCATCCATATATGGAAGGATCGCTTTCGGATCGCCCGGCCCGTTTGAAAGGACGATTCCGTCCGGATTCAGCTTCGCAATGCCGTCCATCTCTTGATAGGGAACGACCGTCACTTTGCAGCCCCGGTTTGCTAGCGATGAAGCGATCGACTTTTTATAGCCGAAATCGATCAGCGCAATATGCGTATTGCCTTCCCCAAAAGCGCCGTTTTCGTTTTGTCCGGAAACCTGTGCCGCATAGTTTTCCAGCTGGCGCGGAGCCGGGATGTCGTCCTTTTGTTTCGTCAGCCTCGCATTCAGCGTCCCTTTTGCCCTGATATGCTGAACAACCGCTCTTGTGTCCACGTGCGACAAAAGCGGAACATCCCACTTCGCCAAGTATTCCCGAAGGCTTTCTGTCGCCTGATGGTGGGAAAATCTGTCGCACGCTTCATAGACGACGACCCCTCTCACCTGAGGCTGTTTGCTTTCAGCATCGCTTCCATTAATTCCATAGTTGCCAATCAGCGGATACGTAAAGACAATAATCTGGCCTTTATATGAAGGATCTGTCAAAACCTCCTGATAACCGGTCATGCCCGTAAAAAAGACGACTTCACCGGTGCAGCCGTCAAGACCGTCCAGTTCTCCGCTGAAGGATGTACCATCTTCAAGAACTAAATATCCTTCCATCTTATGCCCACCTTTGATGAATAAATAGTGATATTCATGAATTTTTATACTTTCATTTCAAAAAAAATTACTGCTTTACAGCAGAATGATTTGCCATGACATCTTTCAGCTTCTCCACGGCCGCTTTGATTTCGCTTTTCGCAACCGTCAACGGCGGCAGAAGCCTGATGACGTTCGGACCCGCAGGAAGAACGAGCAGGCCTTCTTTTTGAAGCGCTTCGATCAGCGGCTGCACGGGTTCTTTGCACTCGATTCCGGCGATCAGCCCTTTCCCGCGGATATCTTTCACAAGCGGAAATTGGAGCTTATCTTTCAGCTGTTGATGCAAAAATGCTCCTTTGGCGCTCACTTCTTCAAGAAAGCTTCTGTCAAAAATGGTCTCCAACGTGGCATTTGCCGCAGCCATCGCAAGCATGTTCCCTCCGAATGTCGTGCCGTGGGAGCCCGGCGAAAACGCTTCTGAGAGCTCTTTTTTGCCGATGACCGCTCCGACCGGAAAACCGCTGCCCAGCCCTTTCGCAACGGTGACGATATCGGGTGACAGCCCTTCGTGTTCATATCCGAATGCTTTACCGGTGCGGCCGATTCCGGTTTGAACTTCATCAATGATAAGGAGAGCCTGCTTATCTCGGCAAAAGTCTTGAACGCTCTGCAGAAATTCTCTGCTCGCCGGGATGACGCCGCCTTCGCCTTGAATCGGCTCCAGCATGACCGCCGCGATATCTTTTTCGTCCTGCAATTCGGCAAATGCTTTCGGCTCGTTGTAAGGGAGGTAATGGAATCCTTCAAGCATCGGTCCGAATCCGTGCTTGATCTTTTCCTGTCCGGTTGCAGCCATTCCCGCATACGTGCGCCCGTGGAACGATTGCTGAAAGGTTACGATTTTTGTTTTTTTCGTATGTTTTCGCGCAAGCTTCACCGCCCCTTCATTCGCTTCCGCCCCGCTGTTGCAAAAGAAGACGAGATCGCCTGCACTGTTTTTGGCAAGGAGCTGTGCAACCTTTTCTTGAAGCTCATTTTGAAACAAATTGGAAACATGCCAGACATCGTCAAGCTGTTTTTTGAGAGCAGCCGTTACTGAATCGGGGCAATGCCCGAGATTGCAGACCGCGATTCCCTGGACGAAATCGAGATAGGCGTTCCCCTTCTCATCCTGGACGATCGTGCCTTTCGCTTTTTTAATATTGATATTCCAGCGGCTGTACGTTTGAAATAAGTGACTCACGATACGGCCTCCTTTTGTTTGATGATTTTCGTGCCGATGAAATCGTCTTTCGTCAGGAAAGATCCTTTCCCGCTTACGATCATTACTTCTTCCACTTCATCTGTAAGAGCCTCTTTTGCGGAATGCACTTTTGGTATCATGCCTCCCGAGATCACGCCTTCAGCAATCAGGCTTTCGATGTCTTCGGGCGTCAGCTCTTTCAGCATTTCTTCGTTTTTCATAATTCCTTTGACATCTGTCACAAACATCAATTTGTCAGCGCGCAAGGCTGCCGCAACAGCCGACGCCGCCAAATCGGCGTTCACATTCAAGGTCTCACAGCCATCCGTCATCGAGAGGGGTGCGATAACCGGAATAAATCCTTTTTCCATGAGCGCTTCGGCCATTTGGCCGTTTACTTTTTTAATGCGCCCGACTTGACCGTATTCCTTTTCATTTAAATAGTCTGCAAGGAGCAGTCCCCCGTCTTTTCCCGATACGCCGACAGCCGGAAGCCCGTGCTTTGTCAGCTCAGCAACGAAAAATTTGTTGATCGAACCGGACAGGACCATTTCAGCGACTTCAAGAACCGCTTTTGTCGTCTTGCGCTGTCCGTTGACGAATTCGGTTCGAATATTGAGCTTCTTCAGCATCTTTGTAATATCGGGTCCACCCCCGTGCACGAGCGCGATTTTCCAGCCGCTTTCAGTCAGATCTTTCAGGTTTTGAAAAAATTCGTCCGAGAGTTCGCGGATGACGCTTCCGCCGCATTTAAAAACGATTGTTTTACCCATTGTGATCCCCTTTTTTACGTACGATAGCTCGCATTGATTTTGACGTATTCATAAGTTAAATCGCAGCCCCAAGCCGTACCCTTTCCTTCACCTTCCTGCATGAAAACCTCGATTTTCACTTCGCTGTTTTCTAAATATGTTTTGGCCAGCTCTTCCGAAAACGGCTGGGGTTCGTTATTTTTAAAAAGGCATTGGCCGCCCAGGTAGATTTCTACCTTCTCCGGTGTCACAGCAGCCATGCTGTCTCCGATCGCGACAATGATTCTGCCCCAGTTCGCATCCGTTCCGTAAACCGCGGTTTTTACAAGGTTTGAGCCGACGATTTTTTTGGCGATGATTTGCGCTTCAAGATTGCTTTTCGCACCGTTCACTTCAACCTCGATCAGCTTTGTCGCCCCTTCCCCGTCTCTCGCGATTTGTTTGGCGAGGTCTGTGCAGGCAAGCTGCAGGCCTTTTTTGAAAACCGGCCAATCTTCGTGTTCTTCATGGAGGCGCTCATTTCCGGCGCATCCGTTCGCCATGACGAGCACCATATCGTTAGTCGATGTGTCGCCGTCGACTGTGATCTGGTTGAATGAAACGTCCGTAATTTCCCTTAATGCCCTTTGCAGCGCGCTTTCTTCGATGCATGCATCTGTTGTGACAAAGCCGAGCATCGTCGCCATATTCGGGTGGATCATCCCCGACCCTTTGGCTGCTCCGCCAATCGTCACTCTTTGACCGCCGATCGTCAGTTCATAGCACGTTTGTTTGATCACCGTGTCTGTCGTTAAGATCGCTTCTTCGAAATCGCCTTCGGCAGGCTCAGTCTCGGCGAGAAGGCTGATGCCTTTTGTAATGCTCTCCATATTGAGGTATTCGCCGATGACGCCGGTTGAGGACACGGCCACCAGTTCCGGCTCGATCCCAAGCATATCAGCGCTTTGGCGGCGCATCTCATATGCATCTTTTAAGCCCTGCTCTCCCGTACATGCGTTGGCATTTGCGCTGTTGACGATGACGGCTTGCAGATGCGCGCTTTTTTTGAGACTTTCCTGCGTCACCTTGATCGGCGCAGCCTGAAAGTGGCTTTGCGTATAAACGGCGGCGCTCACCGCCGGTCTTGAGCTGATGATAATTCCAAGATCCTTTTTTGAATAGCGGAGGCCGCAGTGAACCCCTTTTGCCAAATAGCCTTTAGGCGAAGCGACATTTCCGTCTGTTTTTTTTATGCTGTCTTGACTCACCTGAATCATAAGTTTGTTCTCTCCCGTCTTATGGATAAATTGGCGTAATTTCAAGCCCGGCGGTTTCGCTCCAGCCGTTCATAATGTTGAAGTTTTGAACAGCCTGACCCGCGGCTCCCTTCATCAAGTTATCGATCACTGACACAATTGTCACTCTGTTCGTCCGTTCATCAACGGTAACGCCGATATCGCAAAAATTGCTGCCGTACACCTCTTTAGTTGCAGGGAATGAACCGGGTTCTCTCACTCTGACAAAGTATGAATCTTTATAAAATTTCGAAAAAATAAGTTGGAGCTGTTCGGCATCCATGCTGTCTTTCAGTTCTGTGTAGATGGTCGCCATAATGCCCCTTGTCATCGGAACTAAATGCGTGCTGAATGTGATCGGTTTAAATGCGGAGTCCCATTGTTTAACAATCTGCTCGATTTCAGGCGTATGCTGGTGTTCGTTTACCTTATATATTTTGAAATTGTCATTGATCTCTGAAAAGTGAGTGCCCATCGACGCCTTTCTGCCTGCTCCCGATACCCCTGTTTTCGCATCGATGATGACAAAAGATTCGTTGATGCTGCCGCTTTTGACGAGCGGCGCCAAGCCGAGAAGAACCGCTGTCGGGAAACAACCTGGATTGGCTATGTACTGCGCCGTTTTAATGTCTTCCCGATTCAGCTCAGACAGTCCGTATACCGCTTTTTGAAGCACGTGTTCAGGCGCGGCTTCCCTTTTATACCACTTTTCATAGACGCTCGGGTTCTGCAGCCTGAGATCGCCGGACAGGTCAATGATCGGTATGTCATATGCATCAAACTGTGGCGTCAGCCGGCTGGATACCCCCGGAGGCGCAGCCATAAATAAAAAATCGATTTCGTTCGCAATTTTCTTTACTTCGATCGGTTGCAGGTGTTGATCTGTCAGTTTCATAAGGTGCGGGTATGCGGCATCATAGCGGGCTCCCTCATCACTCGATGAATACAATATGCATTCATCTGCATAAGGGTGCAACTTCATAATCCTCATAATCTCTGCCCCTCCATAGCCAGTAGAACCTATAATACCTATTTTCAAAACAAGTTCACCTTCTTGGTCTTTGTGAAATTATTTAACATTATAACATGAATAAAAATTAATTCAATTGTATATTTAATATTTTTTGTTCATCTTTCATATTGGTTCTTTCCTCCCGCCGGCGGTCCTTTTTCAGCGGCTTGGTCGTGCTCCGTTCCCATCTTCCCGGATTCTCCGCTTTTCAAACCGGAGAATGTGCCGGCTGGCGTTTTTGCAATAAAAAAAGAACGCTTGTACAAGCGTTCTTTTTATAACGGGAGTAGCGATCTGCCTGGATACGCCCGTGTTATCTATTACGGCGGCTCCCTTTTCAAAACAGAAAGAGCCTGTCAACGGTTGAGCAGGCTCTGGAAACGTTTATTGGATGCCAAGTGCGATTTTCGCATATCGCGACATTTTGTCCCGTGTCCAAGGCGGATTCCAGACGATATGAACGTCAACTTCCTTGACTTCGGGAATATCTGCGAGCGCTTTTTTGACTTCATCCACAATGATCGGCGCCAGCGGACAGCCCATTGAAGTCAAAGTCATAGTCACGTCAGTTTTGCCGTTTTCATCCATATCCACGTCATATACAAGGCCGAGATTGACGATATCGACGCCCAGTTCAGGGTCAACGACCTGTTCAAGGGCGCCCATGATGTTCTCTTTTAATGCTTCATCCACTCTTCCTCACTCCTTTTTTCATCAGTATAACGCACTTCTTTCATTTTCTAAACCGATAGCACTTAAAGGTGCGCATCAAACCATTCGACTGTTTTCAAAAGGCCTTCCCTTGATACTTTATGCCCGGCCCGCTCATCTTCGATAAAATGCAGCAAATCAGGCCGAGTTTCATACAGCGGAATCGTCGATTCATAGAAGCGGCGCGCCAAAGCAAACGGAACGGTGCCATCCTGTTTGCCGTGCCAAAATAAAAGCGGCCTCATCTTCAATTTGTCCGGCTGCAGACTCAAGTCAAAACGCTTCAGTTTATCGCGCTGCTGTTCGATTTGTCCTTCTGTGAAAGGAAGTTCAATTTTCTTTTCACGCATAAAAGCGAGCTGTTGATCAAAAAATTCTACATAGGCGGGACTGCCCATTAAACTGACGGCAGTTGTAATCCATTCGTATTGGGTCAAAGCGCCGAGCGTGACAATACCGCCCATCGAAGTTCCGGCGGCGCCGATACGGCCCTTTTCAATCAGGTTTTCCTGTTCAAAGTGGTTTTTCAGCACTTCGAGCTCTTTGATTTCATTCGTGACGATCTCCCAAAACCTCGGGGCGAGCTCTTCCTGAGTGAGCTGTTCTTCCCTCTCCCCGTGATAAAGAGCCTCAGGCAGGACCACGCGCATTCCTTTTTCGGCAAGCAGATATGCGAAGTGAAGGTTATGCTCTTTTGCGCTTGTAAAACCATGTATGAAGAAAACAAGAGGAAGAGCTTTCTCTTTTTTCTCCTCTTTTACAATATGCAAAAGAGGAATGTTTGAAATATGCTGCTTTTCGATTATGATCACGACTGTTTCTTCCTCCTTTTAGGATGTCCATCATCATAAGTTTAACATGTAGACAATAAAGAAGGTAAAAAGATACACTATAGGTAAGTCAGAACTTTCAAATTCACATTAAAGGAGCATTTATGGAGACAAAACCATATTTAATTGCATTGGACTTAGACGGTACATTATTAAAAGACGACAAGACCATCTCGGAAAGCTCCAGCGAAGTCATCCGCAAGCTGCGGGAAGATGGACATTACGTGTGCATTTCTACGGGAAGACCGTTCAGAGCAAGCTCCATGTATTATGATCAGCTCCAGCTCGATACGCCGATCGTCAATTTCAACGGCGCGTTTGTCCATCACCCTAAAGATGAAAGCTGGGGACGCTTCCATACATCTCTTGATCTCGAGGTGGTCAAACAGATCATTGAAGTCAGCGAAACGTACAACGTACATAATATCCTTGCTGAAATTGTCGATGATGTTTATTTTCATTATCATGACGAAAAGCTGATTGATGTCTTTACGATGGGCAGCCCGAATATTACAGTCGGAGATTTAAGAACAAACCTCGGCCAGGATGTGACAAGCGTATTGATTCACGCAAAAGAAGAGGATGTTCCGGCGATCCGCTCCTATCTGTCAGACGTACACGCGGAGATGGTCGACCATAGAAGATGGGCGGCCCCGTGGCATGTAATCGAACTGATTAAAAGCGGCATCAATAAAGCGGTCGGCTTAGAGAAAATCACGGACTACTACGGAATCCCGCCTGAGCGGGTCATTGCCTTCGGCGATGAAGACAACGACCTTGAAATGCTTGAGTTCGCAGGCTGCGGAGTAGCGATGGGCAACGGCATCGAAGGGGTAAAAAGCGTTGCAAACAAGGTCACGAAATCGAATGAGGAAGACGGAATCGCAGTCTTTTTAAAGGATTACTTCGCTTTATAATTTTATAATTTGCCATTCATAAACGGCTTTTCAAAACGGCCATACTATGAGAAGACGGCCGCACCGGACCGTCACTTGTGTTAAGGGGGAATTCAAGATGGGTAAACGCAGCAAATCAAAACGGTTTATTCAGCAAGGCAAAGACTCGCTTAAACAGCATGCCGCCAGGTTCCCTTACCGCTCCACATTAGAAGAGGCTGAACAGAAGAGCGGCCCGACGGAATGCGGAGGGCTGTAAATGAGAAACGAACTGTTTCAAATGGCCAAAGCAGCCGTACATGAAGCTGAAGCTTCGGCGGATTCAGGCGAAAAGGCGAAAGCCGTTGCAAGAGCTAAAAACGCCCTTTCCTCGGCGTATGCCAATTCAACTGATGCCGAACGGCGACAGCTTCACAATCTTCAGGAGCAGCTAGATCAACTATCATAATACCGCACCGGCTTTTGACAGCCGGAGAGGAGTCTGTGCCATCGGCACGGCTCCTTTTTTATTTTTCCGCTCTCAAAGCATAAAAATTTGACATCGGGAACAAAAGGAAGTACATTATAAAAGGCGAACATTTTAAATAACTTATTAATAAATATTCGTTTTTTGGGGGTTTTTATATTGGAAAATGTATTTGATTACGAAGATATTCAACTAATTCCTGCAAAGTGCATCGTCAAGAGCCGTTCTGAATGTGATACATCCGTGCAGTTTGGCGGAAGGACATTTAAACTGCCTGTCGTGCCGGCCAATATGCAGACCATTATAGATGAAAAGCTGGCTGTTTCATTAGCGGAAAACGGTTACTTTTATGTGATGCACCGCTTTGAGCCGGAAACACGGATCGATTTTATTAAAGACATGAAGGCACGCGGTTTGTTTTCTTCAATCAGCGTCGGAGTCAAAGATGAAGAATACGCGTTTATCGAAGAGCTGACGAGAGAGAATCTCACACCCGAGTACATCACGATCGATATCGCCCACGGTCACTCAAACGCCGTCATCAATATGATTCAGCACATTAAAAAACATCTTCCGGACAGCTTTGTGATCGCAGGAAATGTCGGAACGCCTGAAGCTGTTAGAGAGCTTGAAAACGCCGGAGCCGACGCTACAAAAGTCGGCATCGGTCCCGGAAAAGTCTGCATTACAAAAATCAAAACCGGTTTTGGAACGGGCGGATGGCAGCTGGCTGCGCTGCGCTGGTGCGCAAAAGCGGCAAGCAAGCCGATCATTGCTGACGGCGGCATCCGCACCCACGGAGACATCGCCAAATCGGTCAGATTCGGGGCGACAATGGTCATGATCGGTTCGCTGTTTGCCGGACACGAAGAATCGCCTGGAGCAACGATCGAAAAAGACGGCAAGCTCTACAAAGAATATTTTGGTTCAGCTTCTGAGTATCAAAAAGGCGAAAAGAAAAATGTCGAAGGCAAAAAAATGTACGTGGAGCATAAAGGCGCGATCATGGATACGCTGACAGAAATGGAACAGGATCTGCAGTCGTCCATTTCTTATGCGGGAGGAAACAAGCTCGATGCGATCCGCAACGTAGACTATGTCATCGTTAAAAATTCTATTTTCAATGGGGATCAATATTAACGGTCACATCCTGTGACCGTGGCGGTGTTCATTCAGCCGCCGATCCTTCCTGACAGAATACAAAAGAGGCATCCTTTCCCGGGATGCCTTTTTTGATGGTTATTTCACTTCAAACGTTTTGCCGGCCCTCAAAGTTGCAAACTGTTCCGATCTCCCCAAAAATGTCACGTTTACTTCGTATGTGCCGGGTTCAGGCACCTCTTTCCATACATCAGTAAAATCGTAGGACTCTTTCGGATTGAGCGTCATCGTCTGGAAAGCCTGTGTAAACATTTTTCCTTTCGAGTAGCGGTATCTTTCATTCCCTTCTTTGTCGCTGACGATCAGCTCAAATTTCTGTCCGCTGCTGAATTCAAACTCTGCCGCATCATCCGTATGGTTTACAACCGACATCCGAAATTCGATTTCTCCCTGCTTCTGGACGGGTTCAACCGTCAATGTCACACTCCCGTTATCCACTTCCCCTGATACCTCCTTATCGGGGACTTGATCCCCGTTTTGCCCGCATCCACTGACAAACAGCAGCATCACAATCATGGAAATCAGCCGCATTCATTCACCCTTTCATTAATCTTTGCGGAAAAACCCTAAAACCTGTGTTGTCTGTACGACGTTTGTGAAAGCTTTTGGATCAACTTCATTAATGATTTTTTCCAAGTCGTACAATTCATACCTTGTGATGACAATGATCATCATTTCTTTCTGTTCATTCGTAAAGGCGCCTTTCGCCGGAACGGTTGTAATTCCGCGGACCATCCTCCCGTAAATGGCTTCTTTGATCTCCTCCGCTTTCTTTGTGACAATCATAACGGTGAGCTTGGCGTGGCGGGTGTGGATGGCATCAATCACCCTGGTTGTCACATATAGTGTAACGAGCGTATATAATGCTTTCTCCCATCCGTTCAATAATCCTGCTGTTAAAATAATCGCACCGTTTAAAATAAAGAAATAGGTGCCGACCGGTTTGTCTTTCCACTTTGCCAGGATCATCGCAATAATATCCAAACCGCCCGTTGAAGCCCCGTATTTAAGGGTCAGGCCGATCCCGACCGCGGCGATCACCCCGCCGAACACGGCATTCAGCAAAATGTCGTTTGACAGGCTCGCCTCAGGGAGCATCCCCAAAAAGACCGTCGTCAAGGCCACGCTCAAAATGCTGTAGACCGTAAATGAGCGCCCGACCTTGAGCCACCCTAGAATCCCGACGGGAATGTTTAAAATAAACAATAGCGTCCCCGTTGAAAAATAAATCGGGCTGTACTGGTCAAGCGCGCTCGATAAAAGCTGCGCCACCCCCGTAAAGCCGCTGGCGTAAACATCGGCGGGAATCAGAAACAGATTCAATCCGATGGCATTTAACAAGGCGCCGATGATGACAATGAACAATTTTTTTGCTTCCGCTATGACCATATTTAGTTCCTCCGCTACTTTCGTATATATTTGGTTTACCCTTAAAACAATATTTTGAAAACGTCAATGTAAAAATATATGATATAGTTGACCTAAAAAACGAAGTATGCCGAAGGACAGCTTAGTGTCCTTTTCAACCATTTTTTAGAAAGAAGGGGTTCAAATGAACGTTCACCTTTTAGCAGACAGCGCGGCAGATTTGCCGAAATCTTTTTATGATGAACATCGCATCTCATTTATTCCGTTAAGGGTGCTGCTTGATGAAAAAGAATACGATGATCTTCTGACGATTCAGCCTCTGGACGTTTATGAAGCGATGCGCGAAGGCAAAGCGCCGAAAACGTCCCAGCCGTCTCTGATGCTGTTCAAGAACGCATTCAGCGAGCTGGCCAACGAAAATAAACCCGCTCTCTATATCGCCTTTTCCTCAGAGCTGTCCGGAACATACCAGACGGCTGTGATGGCGGCAAACGAAGTCAAGGAGGAGTTCCCTGATTTCGACCTGCGGATCATCGACTCAAAATGCGCTTCATTAGGCTATGGGCTTGCTGTCAAGCACGCCCTCAAACTCGCAACTAACGGCAATACAATACAAGAAATCGAGTCGTCTGTAAAGGACTTTTGCGAACATCTTGAACATATTTTTACCGTTGATGACTTGACTTATTTGGCAAGAGGCGGAAGAATCAGCAAAGCATCGGCATTTGTCGGCGGGCTGTTGAATATTAAACCGCTTTTGCATGTTGAAGACGGCAAGCTTGTCCCCCTTGAAAAAATCCGGGGCAAAAAGAAGCTGCTCAGACGGATGATCGAATTAATGAAGGAAAGAAGCGTCGATTTGAGCGGACAGACGGTCGGCATCAGCCACGGAGATGACGAAGGGACGGCCGAAGAAGTCAAACGGATGATCGAAGCCGAATTCCAGCCGGAGGAGATCGTCGTCAACATGATCGGTTCAGCGGTCGGCGCCCACGCCGGACCCGGAACATTGGCGGTCTTTTTTCCGGGGAAAGACAAAAGATAAGATAAAACAGAGGCCTGCTTTATAAAAGCAGGCCTCAGCGTCAGCTGTCTTCGGTGACTGTCCCTTCCTCAACGGCCGGCGCAAGCGCTCCATCAAGAAGGCCGGCAGCAGCTGTCGCGACATCCGGGCCTCCAGATCCCTCGACCACTTTTTCCATTGTGATCGGACAAATTTTGTACGCACCGCCGAAGTTGACGACCCCTCCTGCCGAAACGCGATGAATGTAAACTGAGCAGCAATGTTTCATACCAAGTCTCCTTTTTTGGGTCTTATGATATGTGTATGCTGACGGAACAAGGTGGCATAAACTCCCCGGCAAAAAACATCGCAATTGGGAGAGTACATAGTTTCGCCGGCAGTGAGCAAGCTAAGAGCGACATTTTGACGGGAGGTGCTTCCTCATGAAAGATGATGATAAAAAGCCGGTTGACAATAACGCCGTCAACCAGCAGAAAAACCGGCTCGCCGAAAAGAACAGACAAGCCGGTAAACACCAGGAATCAAAGAAGCCTCATCACCTGTAAGAAACCGGCGGCGTCCCGATCGGAACGCCGCCTCAAGATTATTTTTTCTCGTACGTCCAACCCTCTTCCTGATAGATTTTATCCTGTTTCATCAGATGGCCGAGCGCCCTTTTAAATGCTGCTTTGCTCATGTTGAAGCGCTCTCTGATATCCTCTGGATCGCTTTTATCCCAGAATGGCATCGCGCCGTTTCTCGATCTCATATAAGTCAGGATTTGTTCCGCATCAACCGACAAGGCATCCTGCTTTCTCGGCAGAAGCGACAGATTTACAGAACCGTCTTCTTTTACTTTGATCACCCTTGCAGTCAGCTTTTCGCCGAGCCTCGGCTCTTCCTTTCGCTCAGAAGAATGGATGAAGCCTCTGATGCCGGCTTCGGAAATCATAAAAGAGCCTGATGCGATCAAGCGGTAGATCGTCCCGGTGAGCTCTTTATTCATCAGGCCGGGTGAAGCTTCAGTAAACAGTTCGCTGATCTTGTCCTCCGGCGCCGGCTTGGCAAACATCCTTCCGTGCCCCGTAATTTTCAGCATACAGTACAGCCTGTCTCCTTTTTGCGGCCATACTGATTCATACGGCGGGAGATGCTCTGTCGCAACGAGGGCGTCCTTCGAGAGCCCGACATCGACGAAAACGCCCATGCCGCTGACGGCATCAACGACTTCCACCCAGCCGTATTGTTCAGCGCTGATGATCGGCTTTCTCATCGTAGCCGCAAGGCGATCTTCGTGATCGACATATAAAAAAACATCGACCTCTTCTCTCCCGTCAATATCCTCGGTGATCTCGCTCTGATGCAGAAGGACCGCCGTTTCGCCGTCCGTCAAAAAGTAACCGTAATCTGCTTTATGATCTATTTTCAATGTTAGCTGCTGTCCAGGTTTCATACTGCTTCTTCCTTTCTTATCCGCCTGTTTTTCTTTTTCTTATTATTCCTCCAATGTTCAAATTATTGCCAGATCGCGGCCAGGCAAAACCGCTCGATATTGGAAGTTTCACCTTATTCTACTATAATTGACTCATAAGTAAAATGGATGGAGGTTTTTTCACATGGCGAAAGAAAGCTCATTTGATATCGTCTCAAAGGTTGAACTGCCTGAAGTTCAAAACGCAATCCAGACCGCTCTCAAGGAAATCGGCACACGCTATGATTTCAAAGGGTCAAAAAGCAGCATCACACTCGAAGGAGACGAACTCGTTCTCGTATCAGACGACGAATTTAAAATGAACCAGTTGAAAGACGTACTTGTCGGCAAACTGATCAAGCGGAACGTCCCGACGAAAAACATCGAATACTCAAAGCTTGAGAACGCTTCAGGCGGCACGGTCAGACAGCGCGGAAAATTAGTTCAAGGCATCGACAAAGAAAACGCAAAAAAAATCAATAACCTTATAAAAAAATCGGGTCTGAAAGTTAAATCGCAAGTGCAGGACGATCAAGTCCGCGTAACCGGAAAAAATAAAGACGACCTTCAGCAAATCATCGCGATGGTGAGGGAAGCCGACCTGCCGATTGATGTTCAATTTATAAATTTTCGATAAATTCTTAATTTACTGTTGATTATTCCCCCGATTTTCGGTAAATTGAGTAAAAGTAATCAATAGAAACTAAATAGCTGTTCTTATCAAGAGAGGCAGAGGGACTGGCCCGATGAAGCCTCAGCAACCGGTGAATGAATATTCATGACCAAGGTGCTAAATCCAGCAAGCAGCCTGCTTGGAAGATAAGAAGACGGACAAATGTCGCTGAAAAGTCTTCTGCTTCCCAGAAGACTTTTTTGTTTTATTAAGAATGATTAAGGGGGAAAACGATGGGTTTTTTGGAGGATATAAAAAACAAAACGTTAATCGCTGACGGCGCAATGGGCACGCTTCTGTATTCCTATGGGATCGACAGGTGTTTTGAGGAACTGAACATCTCCAAGCCCGAAGAAATAAGACGCGTCCACGAAGCGTATGTACAGGCCGGCGCCGACATTATTCAAACGAACACGTACGGCGCAAACTTCATCAAGCTGTCCAGATACGGACTCGAAGACGAAACAAAACAAATCAACGAAAAAGCCGTCCGCCTCGCCCGCGCCGCCGCCGGCTCCGCTTATGTTCTCGGTACGCTCGGCGGAATCCGGACGTTCAACAAAAACTCGTATTCTCTCGAGGACATTAAAAGAAGCTTCCGCGAACAGCTCTACCTTCTGTTAAATGAGCAGCCGGACGGACTTCTGCTCGAAACCTATTACGATTTAGAAGAAGCGCGCGAAGTTTTAAAGATTGCCAGAAAGGAAACGGAGCTGCCGATCATTTTGAATGTCTCGATGCACGAAGAGGGCGTTCTTCAGGACGGCACCCCGCTTGCGGACGGTCTGAAGCAGCTGGCATCACTCGGCGCAGATGTCGTCGGCATCAACTGCCGTCTCGGCCCTTATCATATGATCAGAGCGCTTGAAGAAGTCCCGCTTTTAGAAGATGCCTATCTTTCCGTCTATCCGAACAGCAGCCTCCCGTCCCTTGTCGAAGGCAGGCTTGTTTATGAGACGGATGATGAATATTTCAGGGAAAGCGCGGAGGAATTCCGCAATCAAGGCGCACGGATCATCGGCGGCTGCTGCGGAACGACGCCGAACCACATCAGAGCGATGGCTGAGGCCGTCAAAGGACTTCCTCCAGTCACCGAAAAACGAGTGAAAATCAGAAAGAAAGCGGCGCTTGCCGTTCAAAACGAAAGGACAGAGCCTGCTCTTGACGATCTGGCAAAGCAGAAACGGTCCATTATCGTCGAGCTCGATCCTCCAAAACAATTAAACTTTGAGAAATTTTTGCACGCCGCAGAGGAGCTAAAATCAGCCGGAATCGATGCACTGACATTGGCGGACAACTCCCTTGCCACACCGAGGATCAGCAATGTCGCCTGCGGGGCGCTCTTAAAACAGCGCCTCGATATGAGGTCGCTGATTCATATCACATGCAGAGACCGCAACCTGATCGGCCTGCAGTCCCATTTAATGGGACTCGATACGCTGGGGCTGTCAGACGTGCTGGCGATTACCGGCGATCCGTCGAAAATCGGCGACTTTCCGGGAGCGACTTCCGTCTATGACCTGACATCGTTCGATTTGATCAGCCTGATCAAGCAGTTTAACGAAGGCTTGTCCTATTCGGGTAAACCGCTCGGCAAGAAAACGAATTTCTCAGTGGCGGCCGCCTTCAATCCGAATGTCAGACACATTGACAAAGCGGTGAAACGGCTTGAGAAAAAAATCGCCTGCGGCGCAGACTATTTCATTTCCCAGCCTGTCTATTCCGAGGAGCAGCTCATTAAAATCCACGAGGAAACGCGGCATCTTGAAACACCGATCTATATCGGCGTCATGCCGCTCACCAGCAGCCGCAACGCGGAATTCATCCACAACGAAATCCCCGGCATCAAGCTGTCTGATTCAATCCGCGAAAAGATGGCGCTGGCAGGAAACGACAAACAAAAACAGGCCGAGGAAGGGCTCGCGATCGCTCGCTCTCTGCTTGATGCGGCGTGCGACCTGTTCAACGGCATTTATCTGATCACACCGTTTTTGCGGTCCGATCTAACCGCCGAGCTGACGGCATATATCCATCAGAAAGAAAAGGAGAAGACAAATGTCTAACATCAATGACCAGCTGAAGAAAAAAATCCTCGTCCTTGACGGTGCGATGGGAACGATGATCCAAGACGCCGGTTTGTCCGCCGCAGACTTCGGAGGCGAGGCATATGAAGGGTGCAATGAATTTCTAAGCATTACGGCGCCCCATGTCATTCAGGGCATCCACGAAGCCTATCTCGAGGCTAAAGCCGATATCATCGAGACCAATACGTTCGGAGCCACCCGGCTCGTTCTGGACGAGTACGACCTCGGGCATCGAGCCTATGAAGTCAACCTCGCTTCAGTCAAACTCGCCAAAGCGGCCGCCGAAAAGTTTTCAACTCCTAAATGGCCTAGATTTGTCGCCGGTGCGATGGGTCCGACGACAAAAACCCTTTCCGTCACCGGCGGCACCACCTTTGACGAACTGATCGATAACTACGAGGAACAGGCAAGAGCGCTGATCACGGGGGGAGCCGACCTCTTGCTCCTCGAAACGAGCCAGGATATGCTGAACGTTAAAGCCGGCTTTATCGGCATTAGACAAGCCTTCGAAAAAACCGGCAAAACCCTTCCGCTCATGGTGTCAGGCACAATCGAACCGATGGGCACGACGCTTGCCGGCCAGGATATCGAATCGTTCTATATCTCCCTCGAGCATATGAAACCGGTCAGCGTCGGTTTAAATTGCGCGACAGGCCCGGAATTTATGACAGATCACATCAGGACCCTTTCTTCCCTAGCGAGGACGGCCGTCAGCTGCTATCCGAATGCCGGCCTCCCCGATGAGGAGGGGCAATACCATGAATCACCGCAATCGCTGGCGAAAAAAATCAAGGCGTTTGCTGAAGAAGGCTGGCTGAACATTGTCGGCGGCTGCTGCGGAACGACGCCCGCCCATATTGAAGCGCTGGCCGATGAAGTAGCCCTTCTGCCTCCGCGGACGGTTCCTTCGGGAGCAAAGCCGCACACCGTCTCAGGAATCGACGGATTAATTTACGAAGAAACAATGCGTCCCCTTTTTGTCGGTGAGCGGACCAATGTCATCGGCTCAAGAAAATTCAAGCGGCTCATCGCCGAGCATAAATTTGAGGAAGCATCCGAAATCGCGAGAGCCCAAGTGAAAAACGGCGCCCATGTCATCGACATCTGTCTCGCAGACCCGGACCGCGATGAAGCGGAAGATATGGAAGGCTTTTTAAAAGAAGCGATGAAAAAAGTAAAAGCCCCGTTTGTCATCGACTCGACGGACAAAACGGTAATTGAAAAGGCGCTGAAATACTCGCAGGGAAAAGCGATCATCAATTCGATCAATCTTGAAGACGGCGAAGAACGGTTCGCTGACATCCTTCCGCTCGTCAAACAGTTCGGAGGCGCACTCGTCGTCGGCACGATCGATGAAGAGGGGATGGCAGTCACCGCGGCAAAAAAGCTGGCCGTCGCCGTCCGGTCGCATCAGCTGCTCACCGAAAAATACGGAATACCGGCCAGCGATATCATATTCGATCCGCTCGTCTTCCCGGTCGGAACGGGCGATGAACAATACATCGGCTCAGCTAAAGAAACGATCGAAGGGATCCGCCTCATCAAAGAGCAGCTCCCTGAATGCTTAACGATTCTCGGCGTCAGCAACGTCTCATTCGGTCTTCCGCCCGTCGGCCGGGAAATCTTAAATGCTGTATTCTTGTACCACGCAACACAGGCTGGGCTCGATTACGCGATCGTCAATACAGAAAAGCTTGAGCGGTTTGCTTCCATTCCTAAAGAAGAAGTCGAGATGGCTGAAAAACTTCTGTTTCATACCGACGATAAAACGCTCGCATCCTTCACTGACTTCTATCGTGGAAAGAAAAAAGCGGACAAACAGCCGAAAACGTCCCTTTCCCTCGAAGAGCGCCTGGCCGAATACGTAATCGAAGGTACAAAAGAAGGCTTGATTCCCGATCTCGAACAAGCGTTGAAAAAATTCGCCACCCCGCTCGACGTGGTCAACGGTCCGCTCATGGACGGCATGGCAGAGGTCGGACGGCTGTTTAACAACAATGAGCTGATCGTCGCTGAAGTTCTGCAGTCGGCAGAGGTTATGAAAGCTGCCGTTTCCTTTCTCGAACAATATATGGAAAAGAAAGACGACAGCGGCAAAGGAAAGATCATTTTGGCAACCGTTAAAGGCGATGTCCATGATATCGGCAAAAACTTAGTCGACATCATTTTAAGCAACAACGGCTACAAGGTAGTCGATCTTGGGATTAAAGTGACACCGCAGGAGTTAATTGAGGCGATCCGCAAAGAGAACCCCGACATCATCGGTCTGTCCGGCCTGCTCGTCAAATCGGCGCAGCAGATGGTCGTTACGGCGAAGGATCTCGATAAAGCGGATATTTCCATCCCGATCATGGTCGGCGGAGCCGCGCTTTCAAGAAAATTCACGAACATGAAAATTTCGCCTGAATATAAAGGGCCGGTTTTATACGCGAAGGACGCCATGGACGGCCTATCGCTCGCCAATCAGCTGCGGACGGACCCGTCGCAGTTTCTCGAGAAAAAAGAAGCCGCTGCACCCGCCGCCGTCGCGGAAAAAAAGCAGACGAAAGCCGTAATTGAAATGCTTGAAAAACGGGCGCACGTTCCGAAGGCGCCGGTCTTTCAGCCTGAAGACTTGAAACGGCACTATTTGAAAAACATCGACCTTTCCTATATTGTGCCGTATGTCAATGAACAAATGCTGCTCGGCCATCATCTCGGCTTGAAAGGGAAAGTCAAAAAACTACTGGCTGAACAGCATCCAAAAGCACTGGAGCTGAAAGAACTGATCGACGAGCTGCTGAGAGACGGAAAAGAACACGGCTGGTTCGATCCTGCGGTCGTCTACCAATTTTTCCCTGCGTACAGCGACGGGGATTCGCTTCATATTTTAGATCCAGTGAACAAAGACAGCATCCTTGAAACGTTTGTTTTTCCAAGGCAGGAAAAGCTTCCGTACCGCTGTATTTCCGATTACGTCCGACCGAAGGGAGAGCTTGATTATGTCTCGTTCTTTGCCGTAACGGCGGGCAGGCATGTAAGAGCTGCCGCCAACCGCTTTAAGGAGGAAGGCGACTACTTGAAAAGCCATGCGGTACAAGCGCTTGCTCTTGAGCTGGCCGAAGGGCTCGCCGAACGGACGCACCAGGTTATCCGCGACCGCTGGGGCTTCCCTGATGCACCCGACTTCACGATGGAACAGCGTTTTCAGGCGAAATACCAAGGGCAGCGCTATTCCTTCGGATACCCGGCCTGTCCGAATCTTGAAGATCAGGAAAAGCTTTTCAGGCTCATCCAGCCCGAAGGCATCGGCGTTCACTTAACAGACGGCTTCATGATGGAGCCCGAAGCTTCCGTATCAGCGATCGTTGTCTCCCACCCGGAAGCCAGATATTTCAATGTTCATTAAACGAAGACCCTGCCTGCCGTTTGCGGCCGGCAGGGTTTATCATGTATGTCTTTAACATAAAGTCATTGCCGCTTTCAGGTTTTATAATGCGCAACTATGGATTCAGCCATTTTAAGTATCTTTCCGTGCAGTTCTTTAGGTTCAATGATCCTCATGTGCTCTGCGAATCCGAGTATATACCTTTTTGCTTCTTCTTCCGTATCAAAGGATAGCGTAACGGGGATCCAGCCCTCCTGATCGATCTCATTTGTTTCGATGATCCGCACAAAATGATTGGTAAACGACAGCCTCGGCAAGATGGCCTGCGCCGCCTTCACCCGCACTTCATACGTCGGCAGCCTTTCAATAAATTCCTTTGTTGAAGACCGCCACACGTGAGCAATATCAAAATTTTCGGGCCTATCAAACGTTTCGCGGACAAAAACGGCAGATTTAATCCGTGAAGCCCTGTAATTCCGAATCTCCCCATTTTCTTTAGATGCAATCAGATACCAGTTCGCCCCTTTAGCCACCAGCCCAAGCGGTGCAACAACACGATCAGCCGTTTGTCCATCTGCCCGCTGATAGACAATTTTTAATTTTTGATCTTTCCATATGGCATCTTTCAGCACTTCAAAGGATTCTGCTTTTTCTTTCTTATGGCGCCATGAACAGGTATCAATATATATGCGGTTCCATACATCCTTTGCGTTTTGGCGATATTCCGAAGGCAGCGAGGCAATCAGTTTATTTCGGGCTTCTTCGGATATGCGGGTTAATCCGAGATCGTCAAGCAATTGTTCAGAAAGCGGAACAAATAGTGCGCGTATTTCAGATTCTTTTAAGCCGGTTAGAGTGGTTTGGTAATCATCAAGCAATGACCAGCCTCCGTTTATGCCGCGTTCGGCCACAACGGGAATCCCCGCTCCGCTTAAAGCTTCCATATCCCTGTAAATCGTGCGCTCGGAGACTTCCAGCCTTTCCGCTAATTCTTTCGCCGTCATTTGCCCTTGTGCCTGAAGCATTAAAAGAATAGATATCAGTCGATCCCCTCTCATATGACCACCTTTCTTATCAATGAATGAACTTATTTAATAAAATATGACAATGGTTGTCAAGATTGAGCTTTTATAATGAACATATCTTTTTAAATGAAAGGAATGGGATGAATGAAGCCGCTGAAAGGAAAAATCGCCCTCGTAACAGGCGGAAGCAGAGGCGCGGGCCGCGCCATCGCTGCAGAACTTGGAAAAGCCGGTGCAACCGTGTATATTACAGGCCGCAGCATCAGAGGGGCTTCCACGAATCAATGGCCCGGTACAATTGATGACACCGTGTCACAAATTGAAGCTTCCGGCGGAAAGGCTATTGCTGTAAGATGTGATCATACGAACGATGCAGAAACAGAGGCTGTCATCGCTAAAATTCGCGAAGAGCAAGGAAAACTGGATATTTTGATCAACAATGTGTGGGGGGCGCACGATCTGGGTGTCGAGGCAAAGCCTTTTTGGGAATTGTCATTGAAAAATTGGGATACGATGTTCGCCGCCGGGGTGCGTGCCCAGCTGGCGACAAACCACTTCGCCGTGCCGCTCCTTCGCGAAAATAAACAAGCTCTTATCATTCACACGACCTTCTGGGATGAGAACAAGTACACCGGACAGTTTTATTACGATTTGGCCAAGAACGCAATCGTCCGCATGGCGTACGGTCTTTCATTGGAATTAAAACGGGACAACATTGCCGTTATTGCCGTTTCGCCGGGATTTATGAGAACCGAACTTGTGCTGAAATACCATGAATCAGATGAGGCGCATTGGCGGGAGTCGGAAGATTTAAGGAGAACCGAAACGCCTTATTATGTCGGACGCGGAATCACAGCATTGGCTAAGGATCCGGATGTGATGGAGAAAAGCGGACGTGCGTTAAGAGTTGGTGATTTAGCCAAAGAATATCAGTTTACCGATGTGGATGGACGATATATTCCGCCATTTACGATATAGGGATTAGGGACCGCCTCCCGGGGGAAATGATTCTTTAAACAGATCAGGGGGTGATGATCATCCTGCTTTGATTGTTTCCACAAGCGTTATATATAATGGAATAACATCACAGCATGCTGAAAATCGATCGCTCTCATCTGATCTGCAACTGAAGGAGGAATCATATGATTGAAGTCAAACCAATAAACGCGGAAGATACGTATGAGATCAGGCACCGCATTCTCCGGCCGAATCAGCCGCTTGAAGCATGTATGTATGAAACCGATTTGCTCGGGGGTGCGTTTCACCTCGGTGGATATTACCGGGGCAAGCTGATCAGCATCGCTTCCTTTCATAAAGCCGAACATTCAGAGCTTGAAGGCGAAGAACAGTATCAGCTGAGAGGGATGGCGACGCTTGAAGGATACCGTGAGCAAAAAGCGGGAAGCACGCTCATCCGCCATGCCGAAGAGCTTCTTCGGAAAAAGGGGGCAGACCTTTTATGGTGCAATGCCAGGACATCTGTGAGCGGCTACTATGAAAAGCTCGGCTTCAGCGAACAGGGCGAAGTCTACGACATACCGCCGATCGGACCTCATATTTTGATGTATAAGAAATTGACGTAAAAAAACCCCGCCGGAAGCGGGGCATTCTCGGCCGCATTAGCATTACAGCTTTGCGGCCTCTTTTTTAAATTTCGCAAGCGCATTTGTCACTTTTCCGAATTCGGAGGCGTGCGGGCGGTCATCGCCGTCCTTGTAGCCGTAGTCGACCATCCGGTTTCTGTTGAGGCAGAGCTTCGTCAATTCCGGCTTGAATAAGTCGAACAATTCGAAGCGCTCACGCAGTTCAGGGAATTTTTGCTGATAATCAAGAATCGCATCAGCCAGAGCTTTCCACAGACGCTTTTCAGGAAGCAGACCGTCATTTTCTAAAATGTTGGCTACATAGCGCAAATGGCAAATGAAAAGCCCGGTAAAGATAAACTGCACAAGCCCTTCCGGCGGCTCGCTTCTGAGAACGGCTTTTAAATCCCCTGTCAAACCGCTCAGTTCAGGAAGCGGCTGGTCGCTGATATTGACGTCATCAACAAAATCTTTAATCGCCAGCCTGTGCGGCTGATGATCTTTTAAGACGAGAATCGTATTTTGTCCGTGCGGTGAAAATACGGTTCCGTAGCGGTACATGAAATGCAGAAGCGGCGGCATCACGGTGTCAAACAGCTTTCCGATCCACTCCTCCGCTGACAGCCCCGACTTTTCGATCAGGCGCCTGATAAACGGCACGCCGCCTTGATCAATGTATGTTAAAGAAGCGAGCGTAACAGGCCGTTCTCCTTCTTCCAAATACGTATAAATGCTTTCTCTGAAAATAGCGCCGAGCATTTCCAAATATTGATACGGGGCTTTTTCAAGAGAGTGATAGTATTGGTGGTCAACGTTCAGACTGGCATTTTCGCCTGGCAGGATCACCCGGCATTCGTCTTTTAGAAATGCGTCGTTTTCGGCGATCCCTTTGATATGCTCAGTGATTTTCGGCGCGATAACCGTACGTTCCGACGGCAGGCCTCTGTATACAAGCGTATTTAAAATGCTCATCGGCAGTTTAATATGATGCTTGTGTTTGTTTGTGATGTTTGTAAAGGTCCTAATCGATTGCTGCGGCAGGTACTCGTCTCCGCCTTCCCCTAAAGGAATGATCGCTTTTGAAGCAATTTCTTCAGGAAACTGCTGAATGATCGTATTTGTCCACTGCCATTCGTGGACGGGCATATAATAATAGTCTTCACTGGCTGCGCCCTGCTTTTCTATGACTTTAGCGAATTGCCTTAAAGTCAGCTCATCAAGCTCTTTATGAATCAGCGTCTCATAATCGAGCCCTTCAACCGAGTGAAATGACGCGGTATCTTTGTGTACAGCGATCCACAGCAGCCGTTTGGCTCTCTGATTTTCCGGGGCAAACCGGAGGTAGTCATCATAGCCAAAACCGATTCTTCCTTTGTTGTAGACGATCCACGGATGGCCGGTCATCTCGCCTTCAATTACGGCATAATCGGCTTCGGTCAGCTCGTCAGCCGTAAGCGCATCCTTTGCCAAAAGGTGGGCATCAGCCAGCATCGTATGGTTGAACTCCTTGATCAAATGACCCGCTGTCTCCGGACTCATCGGGATATGCGGCTGAATATCCAGGAGAAATTCAATCGCGCTCACATGTTTTGTCCATTGTCCGCCCTTGAAGACTTCAATCGTCTCCGGCACCGCGTCAAAACTGTCGAACATGCGTGGTTTGGCGGCAAACCGGTACACCTTATCCTCGGCCGTTCTCAGCTCATAGCGGTTGATGCCGTCTTCAGTTTCAATGAAATCGGGCTTAATGATATCCTCATACATATATTCAGAAAGCATCTTCGCCAGCAATCGCCGATTGACTTCTCTCCACCTGTCAGGATCGAGGACCCTCTTTAATTCATCTTGAAACAACATGAAAATGCCTCCTTTATTAGCCGTTTGGTACAGCTGTTTTTTCCGCGATTCCTGTTCCGAATGTCTGAAAAACCGTTTTATGGCTGACGGTGTATACTTCTCTCCCGGCCAGCTGATTGATGATCACCGAGTTCCGGTAAGCGCCGAGTCCCAGGTCAGGTGCACCGACACCGTGCGTGTGCAGCTCTCCGTTTTGAATAAAAATATGGTTTTTTGATTTTGCAGCTGTCACTAGTCTGTAGTCGCGTGTAATCACGTAGCGGCCGCTCGCGTCCTTTTCAATCAAACTGTCAACAGGCGCCAGACATTCCGGCAGCCTCTCTTTATAGCCCGTCGCCAGAACGACCACATCTGCCTGCCGCTCAAACCGGTCTTCATTCACCCGGTTTGTGCAGTATAGAACCAGCGTTTCCCCACGCTGTTCGATCTGCTCGACTTCTGTCATGGACTGAAGATCAAAAGCCGCTTTCCGCCCCCCGCAGGTCCGCTCATACAGAATATGATAAATATCGCTGATCGTCTTCGCGCTGATTCCTTTATAAAGAAGATCCTGCTGCGTTAGCAATTCATCTTTTTTCCACTGCGGAAGCTGATAGAAAAAATCGATATAGTCAGGCGAAAAATATTCGAGTCCGAGGTTCGAATATTCCATTGGGAAGAAGCCTTTTGAGCGGGTGAGCCAGCTGACATGCTCCGCTTCATCTTCACCGACCAGGTCATAAAACACTTCGGCTGCGCTTTGCCCGGAGCCGACGACGGCCACCCTTTTCCCTTTAAATCCGCCGGGCTTTCTCTTTAAATACTCGGCTGAATGGAACACCGAGCCCCCCAAAGCGTCTGAGAGCGCATCGGGAACGTGCGGGCCCGTCCCAATGCCAAGCGCAATATGCCTCGTGTAATAAACCGCTTCCCCTCCGTTCTCCCGATTCGCGACCCGCACCTTAAAAAGCGCCTCCGGGTTCGATTCAACGAGTGATATGCTTTCGACATTCATCCCGAAGCGGCACGGGTCGAGCTGTTCTGCCACCCAGCGGCAGTAGTGGTTGTATTCCTGTCTCGGAATATGAAAGTCTTCCAGAAAATAAAAAGAATAAAGACGGTTATGCTGCTGAAGATAGTTTAAAAAGCTGTATTTGCTTGTCACATCGGCCATGCTCACCAAGTCGGCCAAAAACGGCACCTGCAGTGTCGTTCCTTCAATCAGCATGCCGGGATGCCAGTTAAAGCTTTCGTTTCGTTCAAAAAACAGCGCATTGATCTCAGGCACGGAGTCAGCCAATGCGGCAAGGCCGAGATTAAACGGCCCGATGCCGACGCCGATGACATCGTATACATCATTGGGTCTCTTTGTAGAGTTCATCTTTTTTCTCCTTTTCAAAAAAACGTTCTCGTTCGCAAAACATCAATAATCCGGTTTTATCAGGGAGATTCACAGGTTTAATAGGGCGAAACCCGCATTTTTCAAAAACATGAATCATTTTTTTGTTGCGGATATCCGGCTCTGCGATCACCTTTTTTGTTTCAGGCACGGCAAATTGCATGTTGACCATCGCTTTTAATAGCGGAAGGGCAAGACCTTTACCCAAATGCGCTTTTTCACCGATCAACAGGTGGATGCCCTGGTCAAAAGGTTCATTGTCATAGTGGTGTTCAATGATGTCTCCCTTGACCCAGTACGACTCCCAGTAGCTCATCGGCACACCGTCGATAAAGCCGATGTACAGCGTTTGGTGAGGGTCTGTGATGGCCTTGTGAAAATGGGCTTCAAATTTTGCAAACGGCATGTTTAAATGCCAAAACGGAATGACATGCTCCTCCTGCATCCAGCGGTAGACGAGCGATATGTCTCTTTCATAGTCCGCTTTTTGAAATGTGATCCGTTCATTCATTGGACAGCCGCCGCCTCCTTTAAAAGCGGATTGTTGACAGACGTATAGCGAGACTGGGTTTCAAGCGAGCCTGTCAGCTCATCCATGTCGTAAAATCTCGTCAGCAGATTGGCCTTGCACGGAAGCTCCGCAAAACGAAGGAGGCTGTCCGTCAGCTCTGTGATACCGTAAATTTGCTCCGCTTTTTCAAGCCGCTCTCTGATCATGGACAGGAGCGTTTCTTCCCCGATCAGCCCTTCGCAGCCAAACCCGTTTACAAGCCCAAACAAATGGTTGAAGAAGAAATAATAGCGCAGTCTCTCTACAGCCACGCTGTCCGAGCAGATCGTCTCGCTCCTTTCGCTCAAGCCTTCGATCAGCTTGGAAAGAATCCCGGCTTTTGATTCGCTGTAATAATAGCCTTGGTTGTCCCTGTAGTAAAATGTCTCCGGATAGCCGTTTTTTAAGCGGATGACGGCGTTTTGCTGGTGCGCTTCAATCGCCAGCCCGTATGTTTCAAACAGCCATAAAACTGGCTCAAGCGAAATCGATAAGTATTTGTCAAACCAATCGATGCTCACTTCTTCCGTCGTCCGCCCTTCTTCTAAAGCCAGCCCGCGGATGACAGAGCACAGCCGCGACTCTTTCCCGTAGGCGTGATCTTGGCAAAGCCCGGCGATCAGACATGCCGAACGGTCGTCTTCATAAAACGGATTCTCCCTGATCACGACTTCAAAGCCGGACTCCCCGTTCTCTCCTCGAATGGAAATGTAAGCAGGATCTGTGATGACGCGAAAGCCCGGAAACTCCTGTTTCAACCTTTGGCCGAGCTCTGTCTGAAGCAGCCGGGCCATTTCAACACCTCTGTCCAATTCTTTCTGCTTGTTCACACGCAGCGAATTCGTGATTTTGATCGGTACCGAAAATTTGTACATATAGCGCGAGTGCTTGCTGTAGACCGTGCGGACGGAGGATGTCGCCGTATACTTCCGGCCTTTTGCGCCGAGATATGTAAGGAGACCTTGAGCGATCAATTTTTGCACATACGGCTCCTCCAACAAGGCTCTCGCCTGGAGCGGATGTGCGGGAAGAAGCGCAAAATCCGGATCGGCCGTTTGCTCATCCAGCCACGCATTGTCAATCATCGGGTCGTTTCTCAATTCCTCTTGAATGACTAGCGGCGCTTTTGTTCCTGTACTTGAGTCGTGCAGAACGAGGGAGGCGTGTGCCTTAAAGTAATGAAGCTGAAACTCCCCTTTAAGTTCAGGCGAATAGATGCTTTCCTCTTCAGGCTTCATCCCCTGCCTGCTTTTTGGCGTCGGATGCATCAGATGGCCGAGCAAGAGCGACTGCTCCGCTTCGATAAACGTAAAATCAGCACGGCTAAGCTCACTTTGATCATCGGCTCGTTCCTCAACATAACGGCTGATATTTCGGCAGCTCAAAATGACTCTGAGCATGAATTCATCCTCGGCACCCCCGCGGCTTTGCTGAAGAAGCAATTCCTTTGAAGCGAGGGAGACGAGCGTCACATAGTCGAGTGGAAGCGGCTTTCCGTTTTGGGCTGTTTGATAATAAAGCGGAAATGAGAAAAGGTGCCTTCCCGTCTTCGACCAGTACTTGATCGGAACGATCAGCTCGATCTGCTGGCGCTCTAGCGGGACAATCAGCGTTTTTTGAGAGCCGTCCGCGATCTCACGGGTTTCGATGCCGGTTTCACGCAAATAGCAATTTAAAAAGCTTTGAATCGTGGCGTTTTCTGCTATTTCTTTAAATGAACTCATCCTGTTACCCTCCTGCTATTCGTATAAAGACTTGCAAGCTCTTGAATCCTCCCGAGAATGTCATCAAGATCCGAAAGCGTCGTCCGCGGATTCAGCAGCGTGAATTTTAAATATGTTTTCCCAGCTGCTGCCGTCTTTGCGATCACCGCCTGTCCCGTTCTGAACAATTCTCTGTGGATACATTTATTCAAACGGTCGTTCTCCGCGTCGTCTTCTGAGGCGAGGCAGCGGAAGACGACAGCGTTCAGTTCAGGGTGCGGATTCAGCAGTTCGAACCGATCGCTTGCTGAGATTTTTTCCGCTGCCGCTTCAGCCAATGCGAATGTCCAGTCGATCATCTCGGCGAATGTATCTTCTCCAAGCACACGCAGCGAGACAAACAGCTTTAAGGCGTCAAAGCGCCGCGTCGTCTGAATCGATTTATTGACGAGATGAACGATTCCCTCCGCTTCATCCTCCTCAGGATTTAAATAATCGGCATGATAATCAATCAAGCGGAAATGTCTTCTGTCTTTTACAAGAAAAGCGCCGCAGCTGACCGGCTGATAAAACTGCTTGTGGAAGTCGACGCTGATTGAATCGGCCCTGTCGATCCCAGCCAATTTATAGCGGCGGGTCCTGCTCAAAATCAACGCTCCGCCATATGCGGCATCAACGTGGAACCAAAGCCCGCCAGCATGCGCGGCATCCGCAAGCTCGGAAAGCGGATCGATGCTTCCGAAGTCCGTCGTTCCGCATGTTGCGACAATCGCAAATGGATGTAAGCCCGATTCCTTCAGCATAGCGGTTTTTTGCTTTAAATCGTAAAGGCTCATCCGCTTTTCAGCATCGGTATCGACAAGCACGACGGCGCGCTCTCCGAGGCCGAGCTGGGAAGCCGACTTTTTCACGGTAAAATGAGCATCCTTTGAACAGAGGATCCGCAGCCTGTTCGCTTCCGGCGGCAGTCCGTCCTTCTGTACATTCCAGTTCCACTGCTTTTCGCAGAAGGCATCGCGGGCCAAAAGAAGCCCCATGTAATTAGACTGTGTCCCTCCGCTCGTAAATGTTCCGTCAGCATCTTTTCCGTATTCAAACTTTCGGCAAAGCCACTGCACCATTTCTTCCTCGATCAATGAAGCCGCTCCGCTTTGATCAAACGAATCCATCGACTGATTCAGCACGCTGATCAGCATCTCTGCAGCAAGCGCCGGGATCAGCGGCGGACAGTGCAGGTGTGCGGCGCATTTTGGATCTTCAACATGAATCCGGTGCGGCAAATAGGCTTCTTTCAGATGCTCAAGAACATCCGCAAGCGATTCTCCCGCTTCCTGAAACGAAAACAAGCTTTTGATTTCGAGATCCAATTCTTTCGGCATCTTCCCGCTGTAGGGCTTCGATTTATTCTTCCAATCGGCCCAAAGCGTCTCTACAGCGGTCTCTACCGCGTCACGGTATGCTTTGATCCCCTGTTCCCCGTTGTGCATAAACAGGGAATCAAAGTTTTTTTGTTTACTTGACTGCTTCATAGACGGCCTCTCTGAAGATCGTGATGATATCGTCGATTTGCGCCTCTGTTACGATAAGCGGCGGCAAGAAGCGGATCACGCTTCCGTGGCGGCCTCCCGTTTCAACGATCAGTCCTTTTTCAAAGCATTTTCTTTGAATCGTGCTTGCAAGCTCCGCATCAGCCGGATAGCTGCCGTTTGCGTTTTGCTTTTTATGCGGTGCGACAATTTCGGCGCCGATCATCAGCCCTCGTCCCCGGACATCGCCGATTTCGGGAACGTGCTCCTGAATGTCTTGCAATTCCCGCATGAGCTTCGCTCCGACCTTTTCTACATGTGATAGCACATCGTGCTCTTTTATATATTTTAAAGTTGCACTTCCGGCCGCCATCGCCATCTGATTCCCTCTGAATGTGCCGATGTGCGCCCCGGGTCCCCACTGATCAAGGTCTTGATCATAGATGACGACAGACAGAGGAAGGCTTCCGCCGATCGCTTTTGAAAGGACGATGACATCCGGTATAATGCCGGCGTGCTCGAACGCAAACATTTTGCCGGTTCTGCCGATGCCGGTCTGCACCTCGTCAATGATCAGAGGGATTCCGCGTTCTTTTGTAATCCTTCTCATTTCTCTTATCCATTCAGCCCGGGCCGGAACTGAGCCTCCTTCTCCTTGTACGGCTTCAAAGATCATCCCTGCAGGCTGTAAAACTCCGCTTTCCGGATCATCCAGCATATTTTCGATATATGCGCTCGACAGCTTGTGGCTCGCCTCTCCTCCTTTTCCAAACGGGCAGCGGTATTCATACGGATATGGCAGGAAATGCACATCAGGCATGAGACCCTGGACGTTTTCCTTAGGAGATAAATTCCCGCTCAGCGCCATCGTTCCGTGAGTTGCTCCATGGTAGGCGCCGTGAAACGATAGGATGGTTCTTTTCCCAGTCGCCGTTTTGACAAGCTTGAGAGCGGCTTCGATCGCATCGCCGCCGGTCGGACCGCAAAACTGTATCTTCGCCCGTTTGGCAAACGCCTCAGGAAGGCTTGCAAATACTTCGTTGACAAACTCCTCTTTGATTTCCGAAGTAATATCAAGGGTGTGCAGCGGGCGTTTTTCCTCAATCATTTTTTGAATCGCTTCAATCACAACTGGATGATTATGACCAAGCGCAAGCGTCCCCGCTCCTGCCAGACAGTCATAATATTGCTTTCCATCCGCATCAGTCACCAAGACGCCTTCCGCTGTCTGCATGGCGAGCGGAAATCTTCTCGGATATGAACGCGCATTAGATTCTCTTCTATTTTGCTGCTCCAAAAACACTTGATTTTTAGAACTCGTTTGTACAGGCATAGAAAGCATCCCTCCAATTGATAAAGATTATCATTTTCAATTACAAAAAAAGTGTATATTTTGTGACACCGGCATGTCAATAAGATTCAGAAAAATAGGACGTTTCTCATAACGAGGCAACTTGAATATTTCCACTTCTGCACATTCATCTGCTAATATGAATCAATAGTTCCTTGAATGATATATTAATGGAATTTTATGGACTGTTTTTAAATAACCTGAGGCCTGAAATAAAAAGCGGAGCGGCTGCTGAACGTCGCTTTTTCAGCAGCCGGTACAGCGGGGTTCACATGAGCTTACCGGCGAGTTCTGCGATTGTTTGAATGCCGTAGCGAAGCTCTGTCAAAGAGGCGTACGAATAGGACAATCTGATGCTGTATTTGGCTTCCTTATCGTAGAGGGTGCCGGGATTGATGAGGATGTTTTTCTGTAATGCTTGTTCGAACAAAGCGCTGAGCGAGAGCGGTTTTAGGAATGTGACCCAAATGTAAAATCCGCCTGAGGGCTTTTCCCAGCGGGCGATTCCTCTGCAATAGGTCTCAAGACACCGGAGCGCTTCATCCCGCCTTTGTCTCAGTTCGACTTTAATCCGGCTGAGATTTTCATCATAGAGCCCGCTTGAAAGCCACTTTGCAGCCGCCCATTGCGACAATGAACTTGATCCGTAGTCAGTCTGCATTTTAATATCGGCCAGCCTCTCGATGACGGGCTCCGGACCTGCGACCCAGCCGATGCGGAGGCCGGGACTGACGGTTTTCGATAATGTGCCGACATAAAGAATGCTGCCTTCTCTGTCCATGGCCTTCAGCGGCGACGACGGCGGGCCGTCAAGCTGCAAATCGCCATATGCGTCATCTTCAATAACCGGGAGCGACAGCTGCTTGCTGATTTGAATCAGCTCGCGCTTCCGGTCTTCGGACATCAGTTTGCCCGTCGGATTGTGAAATGACGGAATCGTGTACAACAAATCGGCGCCATGCCGTTTTTTTACCGCCGGAATGACGGACGGGTCTAATCCTCCGGCATCCATGGGAAGCCCGCAAAGCCGCATGTCCATCGATTGAAAAACGTGCAGCGAGTATAGGTATGACGGCTTTTCCGTCAGCACGACGGCTCTCCGCTTCAAAAGGCCGATCGATATGAGCTGCAGCGCCTGGAGTGCTCCGGAGACGATCAGAATGGAATCGGCCGATGCACGCACACCCTTCCGGCTCAGATGCGCCGCCAGCACTTCTCTTGTATAGCGGTTTCCTTTCGGTTCTTCATACCCGAGCATCAGCCTTTCAGATGCGGCGCCGCGAAGAATCTTTTCCATTTGTTGATAGGGCAGCAGTTCAGGCGCCAATTCACCTGTGCCAAGTCTGATGACCCCTTCTTTAAACTCCTGCCTGTTGATTTCCTGAACCGTCATAGAATTGGGGCGGTGAATCCCCGAGCGTACATAATTCGTCCAATCCAGCGGCGGCCCCGCTGTCAATTCTGACCATATTTGATTGGCCACCTTTGTGCCTCCGCCCCGGTTCCCTTCAAGAAGCCCTTGGGCTGTCAGCTCGTCAAGAGCCGCAGTCACCGTGCTTCTATTCACTTGAAACATGGAGGCCAGCTTGCGTTGGGAAGGGATTTTCGTCCCGGCGGGCCATTCCCCCTGCAAAATCTTCTCTTTTATGATTTGTTCGATTTGCTTGTATAGCGGAATGTCTGAATGTCTGTTCAGCTGTCTGTGCACTTCATGTTCAGCTCCTTTTTTAAAGGATAGCATTTGGCTGGGTAACCAGACCAGCCAAATGGCCGGAGACATTCCCCGTTTCTTGCTCTACAATAAAACGGATGTTTTGAAAGAAAGGGGTTTTTGCAGTAATGAACGCAGCTATTCACGGAATCATTCTCGCTTTTGGACTGATCTTGCCGCTCGGCGCGCAAAATGTCCTGATTTTTCAGCAAGGGGCTGCATCATCGAGCATTTGGCGGGTTATGCCGCTTGTCATCTCCGCATCGTTGTGCGATTCCCTCCTGATTATACTTGCAGTCACAGGTATTTCCGCGGCTGTCGCCGGCCTTCCCGAAGTTAAATTTGTCCTATTGGCCGGAGGAGTTCTGTTTCTCATTTATATGGGATGGATCACCTGGAGAAGGAAGCCAGCAGTGGGAAATGCGTCCGAAGCCATGCCGGCCAAAAAGCAAATCGCCTTTGCTGCGGCCGTGTCGCTCTTAAATCCGCACGCCTTGCTCGATATCGTCGGCGTGATCGGCACGAACTCTTTAGCATATGAAGGTGCTGATCTTTGGCTGTTCACCTGTGCATGTATGATGGTTTCGTGGCTATGGTTCCTGGGACTCGCCGCAGCGGGAAGTCTTCTCAAACAGCTCGATTCGCAAGGGTTCATCCTGACCTTGTTCAATAAAGGATCTGCGGCTGTCATGTGGGGGCTTGCCGCCTACCTCGGCGCCTCGCTGTTTACTTGACCCTGCGGAACGCGGGTTCTGCCTGCATAAACCTGAGAAGCAGCGAGCACAATTAAGGACATCTCGACAAAGTCCGGTAACCCGGGATTGATCAATCGCTGATGAGGGATGTCCATGTTTCGAAAATATAAAAGAAAGGGAGCTGGATTGCGGAGCGCTCCCATTACGAGAGATGCCCTTCTCGATGCCACCGCCGGTATGGCTGATGCGGTGATCGAAGAGCATGAAACAAAAGGCGGACAAAAAGCAGTAATTTACTATTTACATACGATCATTGACCGGGTGCTGCTGCAGCAGTCGATCATCAGGCCTCTGATCACGAGCGGCGAAGAAGAGTCAATATATCGCTGTTTAAAAACCTTTGTTTTGCACGTTGAACCGATCGTATCTTTGGAAAGCGCAAAAGAGTGGCTGATGTCCGGTTCGATCATCATCCATGATCCGGCTCAGCAGCAGTGGTTTGCCATTCCTGCTGAAAATCGGGTCGGCCGGCAGATCGAACCGTCTCAAACCGAAACGGTAATGTACGGTCCGAAAGACAGTTTTACCGAACAGCTTGACGTCAATCTTTCTTTGCTGCGGCGCAGGCTGCCTTTAACCAATTTAAAAGCGGAAAGGCTGACGGTCGGGTCGCTCAGCAAAACATCCGTTGTCATCGTTTATATTGCCGGATTAACCAATCCAGAGTTGATTGAGGAAGCCAGAAAAAAAATCGCGGAAACCGATTTTGACATGATCTTCGATTCCGCACAGCTCACTGAATTGATTGAAGATCATCATCATTCGATTTTCCCGCAGTTCCAGCAGACCGAGCGTCCCGACATTTCCGCATACAACTTAAGCATTGGCAAAATCGCCATTTTGGTCGACCAGACGCCGTTTGTATTACATGCGCCGATCACGTTTTTTCACCTTTTTCACTCCGCCGAAGATTATACGACGCGCTGGCCGGTTGCCAGCTTTTTTAGAATGCTGCGCTACGCCAGTTTTTTTCTGTCTATTTTGTTAATACCTTTGTATGTCGCCTTGTCGACTCATCATTATCATATGTTTCCGCTCCAGATTCTTTACGTGCTGATCGAATCAAGGAGCAAAGTGCCGTTCAGCCCGTTTTGGGAAGCGGTCCTTATGCTGCTCGTCATCGAAATTATCAAGGAAGCCAGCGTGCGGATGCCGACAAAATCAAGTTCAACATTGGGTGTCATCTCGGGGATTGTCATTGGGGAAGCAGCGGTGCAGGCCGGCTTTGTCAGCAAAGTGCTGATCGTTTTGGTCGGCATCTCAACGGTCGCGTCATTTTTGGTGCCCAACTACATCGTCGCTAAAGGACACACTATGATTCATTTTACGATGCTTGTATTCTCCGCCTGCCTCGGTTTTTTCGGATTGACCTTCGGAATGATCGGACTGTTTGTTCATTTGAACGGGCTCACTTCTCTGAAGCAGCCCTATTTTGCACCGATTACTCCTTTATATTGGCGCGATTGGCTTGATCTTTTTATACGAAGTCCTTTGATTTGGCTGAAAAAGCGTCCCGAATATCTGCATCCTCTGCAAAAATGGCGGTACGTAAAAAGGAGATGAAGCGGCTTGAGTTCTTTTCAATTATTTCACAAGACACGTCCTCTCGGCGGCATTTACATCGCCCTTATCGCCAACCGTATGCAAGTCCTTTTTTTCATATTGGTTCTACCGATGTATTTGGTTCACCCTTACATGATGTTCGTTATGCTCGGTGTCGGAATGCTGTCCCAGCTCAACCTGTACCTGTTGTCCAAATGGCTGTCTTCTCCAGCTGCTGCTAAAGGCTACGAAGGCTTCGCCGCCCTCTTCGGCGAACGCAAGCTGCGATTTTTTATTCTGATCGGCTTAATTCAGCTCGCGCTAAAGATCGCGATCATGATCACAAGCTACGCCGAAACAGTGAGACATTTCATCTTTCCCGCGATCAATATCAACTGGCTCGTGATCTTTATTCTGGTTATCAGCGGGTATGCTGCCTCCCGAGGCATGGAAAATACGATGCGCTTTGTCATTATTGCCTTTATGTCATCATTTTGGATGGTGTTCCTTTTTATCAGATTTTATATACCCCCGATCGCTTCCTTGACTGATTTATACCCGCTGATTCCTTTTGAATGGACTGAACATTCTTGGAAGGCACTGCTCGTCATGTGGTCTTCTTTTTCCAGTCCCGAGTATTTGATTTGTCTGGCTCCGTGGTTCAGCAAGGAAGCAAATGTGCTGAAATGTTTATCGGTCGGTAATGCGATTTCACTCTTCGAATACTTGTTTTTGTTTATCGGTGCACTGTTTTTCTACGGCTCCTCTTATTTGCGGGAAACCGTTTTTCCGGTGATGAACATGCTCCGCTATTTGCAGTCGCCGATTTTGGAGCGGATCGATACGTTTCTTCTGTCTGCCCATATGTTTCATTTTGCGTTTGTGATCGCAATTTTTTTGCTCTGCTTTTACGGCGGCCTCCGCATTTTATTTAAAAGGGTGTCCAAACCGGTGACGCGAAGAGGATTTCTGTTCAGCTTCCTTCTGATCATGGGATGTTCGCTCATTATGAGCACCTGGTTTTGGCAATCCGGAAAGGAGCAGAATATGTGGTTTTTGATC
This sequence comes from Bacillus sp. FSL R7-0646, assembly GCF_037969865.1. Taxonomy (NCBI): domain Bacteria; kingdom Bacillati; phylum Bacillota; class Bacilli; order Caryophanales; family Bacillaceae; genus Bacillus; species Bacillus sp. FSL R7-0646. Next base: position 1,185,569 of record NZ_CP150217.1, on the reverse strand, counting down.
GAAGTATCCATCGGAGCCGCCACCTATGCATTGATTCCGGCTCTTCTTGTTTTCGCCGGAAAACGAAAGGGGCGCATAGAATGATCAGCGGAAAACGCATCAAATTAAAGTGCTGTCTCGTACTCGGGATTTTCACAGCGGTTGCGGGCTGCTCTCCATTTGTCGAAAACAATGAGATTGAAGAAATCTCACCGGTTACCTTTTGGTACATGAAAGAAGGAAAAAAAGGAAAGATCTCGATGAGCACTGTCGTCCCTCCGATGGGTCTTGAAAAAAAGAGGCTGTTCAGCACCGAAGTCGATATGATTAAACAAGCTGGAAAGCGCTTTAACTTAAATTATTACAACGAGCTGAAAAACGGGCAGCTGAGAATGGTGATGATCGAAGAAAATCTCGCCGACAAAGGCATACTTCCGATTATCAACACGCTCCTGTCAGACCCGAAAATCGGCCCCCGCCTTTATCTGATCGTCGTCAAAGGCGATTTTGACAAATATATAATGAGCGAATTGAAGCAAAGCGAGAATTTTGACTTTTATCTTTATCAGACGTTAAGGCATTTTGAAAGAGCAAACCAGGGTGAAATGAGCATCGTCAACCTGCATCAATTCAAAAACCAGCTGTACACCCACTTTTCAGATCCATACGTGCCTGTTTTCAGAACCGATGGAAACCAGTTCACATATGAAGGAACAGGACTTTTCCGAAACGACAAATTCGTGAAGGTCCTGACCGGCATAGACGATCAAATTTTTCAGCTGATCAACAATAACAGGTTCCTGAAGTTCCTCACGATCCCCAACTTGTCAATCGTGATCGGCCAGGCACGCTCAACCGTCACGTTCGACTTGAATCAAAACAATACGGGTTTATCAATGAAGGTCAGCCTAAACGCGGGAATTGAAGAATATACAGGCGATAAAAACCTGCAGGATCAAAGCGAATTCAACGCACTCGTCCATGATGTAGAATCTGAATTGGAAAAGAAAACAGCGGACATGATCAAGGACATGCAAAACATTCGGGTTGATCCGCTTGAAGTCGGCGGCGAAGCGCTGTTTCCGTTTACAAAGCCGATGAGCGACAAAGCGTGGCTGAAGCGTTGGGAGAACATGGATGTTAAGGTGGACTACCAGCTGAATCTGAGACCGGTTGTGAATACGCAGTAGGGCGGCGCTTGATTGAAAACGCATGGAGAAAGGCGGCACCGGGCGGGGAACGCTTCCTTACGCCCTCCTTCCTGTTGTTCCTTTGTGACCGCAGGATCATCTCAACAGCCCGCTCAGGGTGGCCCCCGTTTCATACCGTAAGCTTTTTCGTCTGATACTGAATCTTGACGGGCCTGCCTGTTGACCAGGATTGTGTGGCCGCAAGCGCGATTTCAAGATTGACCGCCGCATCCACTTCAGTCACAAGCGGTTTCGTTTTGATGCGAACACAATCAGCAAAATGCTGCAGCTCCAAACAGTACGCTTCATGGAACCTCGCCTGGAAATCGGGAATGATATTATAGCTGCTCCCCTTTCCGGTCCGCACTGTAACCGCCGGGTTCCGCAGCATCCCGATGAAGATGCTGCCGTCCGTTCCGATGATTTCGGCGCGGATATCGTGGCCGTAAGACGAATTGCGGCTTGCTTCCGCATCACCCGCCGCTCCCGAATCAAACTCCATATAGGTGAGCGCCTGATCGACGTCATGGCATCCCGGCATGAATGCGTGCTTCAAAACCCTTCCGTGGCCGGAAACCGCAGTGATTTCAGCCCCCATTAAATAACGAGCGATGTCATAGTCATGAATCGAACAATCGACGAAAATACCGCCGCTTTTTTTGATGAATTCGGCCGGAGGAGAGCCAAAATCGCGCGTAAACCCTTTATAATAGATCGGTTTGCCGATCTCTCCGGCATCGATCCTTCTTTTGGCATCCGCATAAGCAGGATCAAACCGCCTCATAAACCCCACCTGGCAAATCACGCCCATTTCTTTGACCTTGGAAATGACTTCTATTGACTCTTCAAGATTTAATGTCAGCGGCTTCTCCACAAAAATCTGTTTGCCGAATTCGGCTGCCTGTTTGATCATTTCGGCATGAGTGGATGTCGGTGTAACGATGACAACGGCATCAATTTCCGGATCGCGGAGGCACTCAAACGGGTCTTCAAACCACTTTTCAACACCCAGTTCAGCTGCAACCTCCCTCGCACTTCCCTCTGCCGGATCGGCTACAGCGGCGAGCAGGACTCCGGGCACCTCGGTTTTGAGGTTTTTCGCATGGTAATAGCCGAGCCTTCCAAGCCCCAATACGGCGCATCTCACAACTTCTGTCATTTTCTTCTCCTCCTTTGCGTTTCATGAAAGCGCTTTATTAATTAGAGAAAGCGCTTGCTCATTTCAATTCTGATTTTACCCTGTATTTATTTTATCCGCAATTGTTTTTTAGGAATTAATTTGGTCAAGCGCTTGCTCTTTAGAAACGAAAAAAGAGCGTTTTTCTATCAAAACCCGCTCTTTTCGGCATGTGCTTCTTTTTTAAATGGAGGGGCCGTCGACTGTCTGACGACAAGTTCAGGCGTGAGAATGATTTTGCTTTTCGAGCTTTTCTTGCCGCTGATTTCTTCGGCAAGCAGCTCGGCCGCGCGGCGGCCCATTTCTTCAATCGGCTGAGACACTGTCGTAAGCGGCGGATCGGTCATTTCGGCTAAAAACGTATTATCAAAGCCGATGACCGATAAATCCGTTGGAACATGGAGCCCCCATTCCCTTGCAGTCTGAATGACTCCGCACGCGAGCACATCATTCATGGCAAAAACGGCGGTCGGAATATTGCTTTTGAAAATCTGAGCGGCCGCTTTTTTGCCGCATTCCAGGGAAAAACCGGATCCGGCGATGAGCGTTTCATCCGCTTTGATGCCTGCTTCATCCATCGCTTTTTTGAAGCCTTTCAGCCTGTCTTTTTCTCCGGTTGTCGATCCGTCGCCGGCGATGCAGGCGATTGTCTTATGACCGAGCGAAATTAAATGCCGCGTCGCTAAATATCCGCCCATAAAATCATCGATGACCACGACATCCATCGGAACAAGGGCGCGATCCTGGGAAATCATCACGAGCGGTATGCCCTCTTTGGCAATATCCTCGAGCGCATCCATCGTCTCCTGATTTTCGATGCCTGTCGCAAAAATGATGCCGTCGACGCTTTTTTGCTTGAGGACCGAGAAATACGTTGTCTCCTTTTTCGGATCGCGGTCGGTACTGCACATCATAATGCTGAAGCCGAGCTCGCCCGCCCGCTCTTCAACGCTTTTGGCAAGCTCGCCGAAAAACGGGTTTGCAATATCGGGCGTCAACAGGCCGATAATGTTCGTGCGCTTTCCGGTAAGCGCAGAAGCGTGAACATTCGGCTGGTAATCGAGCTCTTTCATGACGGCATGCACTCTTTGCCTTGTCGACCTGCTGATCCTCCCGGTATTGTTGATCACCCGGGAAACCGTGGAAATCGAAACGCCGGCCGCTTCCGCTACATCATAAATGGTTTTTTTCATATTGGTCCCCTCTAGTCCGCTGATGAAAGATTTCTAATATTATATTATAGAGCGTGTCAGCTTCCGCGGCAAATCAGCTCCCACTCCTCCCGCAGGATTCCGTATCTGATTGAATCGTAATAGACTCCGTCATAATATCTGACTTTGCGAATCCGGCCTTCCATCTTAAATCCGGCTTTTTCGGCGCACCTCATCATCCGCCTGTTGCCTGACCACGTCGTCATTCCGATTCTCGGCACATCGACGTTTTCAAACAGGAAGCCGATCCATAATTCTACGGCTTCCGTACCGTATCCCCCGTTCCAAAACCGCGGATCATAGATGCCGATCCCGCATTCCAGCCAGCGTGTCGGCCGGGATTCCCAATAGTAAGAAACGGTTCCTTTCAGCTCTCCGCCGATCTCTATCGCCAAATAGCGCGGCGGTTTTTCTTTTAAAGCCGGCACTAAAGAATCGACAAAGTATTGAAACGATTCGGGCTGAAGCGGAAAATAAGGGGCATCCCATTTTTTCCATTCAGGGTTTTTAGTTCCGTAAATCATTCTCCATAATCCGGGCAGGTCATCCATTGTGATCGTACGCAATTTCACTTTTTCACCATTGATGGATGCCAAACTTATCTCCTCCTATGCTTTGAAAATATCACTCAATATTTCGCTTCATCATCTTTCTGTATTCAACGGGCGAAATCCCTTCTATTTGTTTAAACAGCTTTGAGAAATAGGTCGGATCATCGATTCCGACTTGTTCGGCAATCGATGACATTTTGTCGTTTGTAGAAGAGAGGAGCCGCTTCGCTTCAAAAACTTTCGCCTTATTGGCATATTGGCCCGGTGTGATGCCAAACACCTTTTGCATGCAGCGGGTAATGTAGTCCTGGTGATAATGAAGGGCAGCCGAGAGCTGCTCCATGCTGAGCTTCTCCTTATAATGGCGGTCGATGTAATGCTGTGCTTCGGATGCTACACGCTCACTCGCCGAAGGAATATGGAACGCCTCCTTCTGCAAGTGAATCAGCAGCTCTTCGAACAAGAGCTGCCTGCGAAGCGGCAGGTCGGAATTTTGGGCGGAATCGTCAATCAAACGCCTAAACTGCTGTTCGATAAACGCTTTTTGGTCGATCTTTCCCTTTCTCGGAATCTTTAAATGATACAATGTCGGCGTTTCAAATGTCCCCTTCCTCAGCTTGAGTTCAGTCCAGTTCTCACCTCCCTGCTGCGCGAAGCCATAGGACGGCTCCTGAAAGTGCAGCCAAAAATAGCGGGTATCGTCTTGACAGCCGCGGTGGCCATAATGCTCGAGCCCCGGAATAAGGATGATGTATTCCCCTTCCCGGATCTGATGGGGCTCGCCGTCCTCAGTCAAAAATAGTTCCCCCTGTATCACATATAAGAGATCAAACACGGAATATTCACGCCTCACATGCTTTTCCCCTCTTTTGAACAGCCCTTCTCCGCCGGTAATCAACACAGGGAGCGGCGGAATTGTAAAGATGATATGTTCCATGTTCTCTCCCCTTTTTCATCAAGTCGGATTTCTCCAAGAAGTATCGGTTTCGTCTCTTCTTATTATAAGAAAATGGCGTTACACTATAAAACGGAATTTTAAAAGAAAGGGGTCAAACGCCATGAAAAAAACAGCACCTCAAAACCTCTCTTTATTCGCATTGACTTGGCCTATCTTTATCGAGGTTTCATTATATATGTTAATGGGCAACGCAGATACCCTGATGCTCAGCCAATATTCCGACGACAGCGTGGCAGCCGTCGGCGTCAGCAACCAAATGCTGAACTTGATCATTGTGATGTTCGGTTTTATCGCAACAGGAACAACCGTCATTATTTCTCAATTTTTAGGGGCGCGGCAAAAAGCCGAAGCAATGGAAGTCGGCTATGTTTCCATCAGCGCCAATTTTATCATCAGTCTATTCATCAGTGCGGCGATTTATATATTTGCCAAACCGCTTTTATTGATGATGGGCCTTTCCGCCAACCTGCTTGCTGAAGCCGGCATCTTTCTCCAGATCGTCGGCGGACTGTCCTTTGTCCAAGCGCTCATTATGACGTTCAGCGCCATTTTGAAAAGCTACGGGTATACAAAGGACACAATGGTTGTAACCATCGGCATGAATATCCTGAACATCGCCGGCAACTATCTTGTCATATTCGGACCGTTCGGCTTTCCGGTTTTAGGCGTGGCCGGCGTGGCAATGTCCACTTCAATCGCGCGCATCATCGGCCTTTTGGCGATCGCTCTGCTCGTCAAAAAGCGCGTCGGCATGCCGCTGTTGTCCAAACGGCTGTTTGTCTTAAAGAAAAGTCACCTGAAAAAACTGCTGAAAATCGGGATTCCTTCAGCAGGGGAGCAGCTGTCATATAACGCGTCACAGATGATTGTCACCTATTTTATCACGCTGATGGGCGCGCAGGCGCTGACAACAAAAGTCTATACCCAAAATTTGATGATGTTTATCATGCTTTTCGGCACAGCGATCAGCCAGGGAACGCAAATCTTAATCGGACGCCATATCGGCGCGAAGCAATTTGATGAAGCATACAGCCGCTGCCTGAAAAGCCTGTGGTGGGCTCTGGCCATTACAACATTTACTTCCGTTCTCTTCGCTGTGTTTTCAAAACAGCTGATCGGCATTTTCAGCAGCAATCCCGATATTATCGCAACGGCCAGTATACTGATCCTTTTGACGATTATCTTGGAGCCCGGCCGCTCGTTTAACGTGGTCATCATTAATTCTCTCAGAGCTGCGGGAGACGCGAAATATCCGGTTTATATGGCGATTGTCTCGATGTGGGGAATCGGACTTCCGATCGCTTACATTTTCGGCATTCAGCTCGGATTCGGCCTGGCGGGAATTTGGTTTTCCTTCATCGCCGACGAATGGGTCAGGGGAATTTTAATGTACAGAAGATGGAGATCTAAAATGTGGCTTCAAAAAGGATTTGCAGCATAACCTGCTTTCAGTTGAAAGCAGGTTTTTTCATGTTATAAAACTTAACGAGACTGCCATTCTATGAACACAGACCTCTCAAAGAATAGGTCTAATAGATTAATTTTTTTGAAAATTCGTATTGATTTTCAATTTACTTTTACGTATGATAAGAAACATAACAACAAACGTAATATAACCTTACACCAAAAGGAGGATTTGCATTGTGAAAAAAATCGAAACGATTATACGCCCCGAACAGTTCCCCCGCCTCCGCAAAAAGCTTGAAGAGGTTGGCATAAACGGATTAACCGTCTCAGAGGTTGCCGGCTGCGGCCAGCAGCGGGGGAAGCAGGCTCTGTTTCGCGGCACCTCCTACGAAATCAAGCTGCTGCCTAAAGTGAAAGTCGAAATGGTGATTGAATCGGAGAGCGTTGATGAAATTATCAAATCGAAAGCACATGTTCGACAAATACGGTCGGCGACGGAAAAATCTTTGTCCTTCCAATTGAAAACGCGATCCGAATCCGGACAGGGGAATCAGGAAAGGAAGCGATTGTCTAAAACGACCGATTCCCTCCTGCTCTCTTTTAGTCGATACTTTAAGAAAGGGTGATTCTTATGAAAACCAAGGTATCTGCCGTCCTGCTCCTCAGTTTTTTCTTCACCGCATCAGCTCTGGCCGCCGAACCGACGGTGCAATCGGTCAATGACTCGGTCAACATGACATGGGTAGCCATCGGCACTCTGCTCGTCTTTTTTATGCACGCCGGTTTTGCGATGGTTGAATCAGGCTTTACAAGAGCTAAAAACACGTTAAACATTTTAATGAAAAACTTCCTGACGATCTCTATCGGCTCCATCCTTTATTTCTTCGCCGGATACGCGTTCATGTTCGGGGACAGCGCCGGCGGGTTCATCGGCACAAGCGGTTTTGCTCTAGCGGGTGATCAGGATGTCGGATTTTTCGTCTTTCAGGCCGTGTTTGCCGCTACGTGCGCCACCATTATTTCCGGCGCTGTCGCTGAACGGATGAAGCTTGGCAGCTACATGATCTTGACGCTGTTTATGACCGGTCTCATCTATCCGGTTGTCGGCCATTGGACTTGGGGGGAAGGCTGGCTGTACGACCTCGGATTTGTCGATTTTGCCGGATCTTCAATCGTTCACTTGACAGGCGCTGCGGGCGCAGTTGCGGCTGTCATGTTTCTCGGGCCGCGGATCGGAAAATATACAAACGGCAAGGTCAACGCCATTCCAGGGCACAGCATTCCGCTGGGCGCTCTCGGCGTCTTTATCCTGTGGTTCGGCTGGTTTGGGTTCAACGGCGGAAGCACGCTTGCGGCTGATCCCGCCGCCGTCCCGCACGTCATCACCACAACCCTTTTAGCGGCATCGGGCGGAGTCGTCAGCTCGGCGCTGTTCACTTATTTCCGCTACGGCAGGATCGATCCTTCCCTGACGCTGAACGGCGCGCTAGGCGGCCTTGTCGGAATTACCGCGGGCGCGGACGGCGTTTCATTTACAGGCTCGATATTGATCGGATTCATCGCCGGTGTCATTTTAGTTGTCGGCGTTCAGTTTATCGACCAGGTGCTGAAGCTTGACGATCCCGTCGGCGCCATTGCCGTTCACGGTATTTGCGGTGTTTGGGGGACGCTTGCAGTCGGGCTTTTCAATACATCGAGCGGTCTCTTTTACGGAGGAGGAGCCGCACAGCTTGGCATTCAAGCCGTCGGCATTTTGTCGATCGCGGCCTGGACCCTCGCTGCCACATCAGCTGTCGCCGCGGCAATGAAAGCCCTCGCTCCGATCAGGGTATCAAAAGAGGAGGAAATTTCCGGACTAGATTATGCCGAACACGGTTCTTCCGCGTACGAGTATAAAGAAAGCTACATCGATCAGGACGATGTTGACGTAAGCTCCGCTTTCGGAACGGATCTTGTCTCACGGCTCAACAATTTAAAGCCTGGACCTTCTTCCAAAACTGAACAGGTGTGACTCTCATGCATCCGGCTCTCAGGCCGGCTTGCTGATCATAGAAATCGGCGGTGTTCAAAATAAACGCCGCCGTTTCTTTATAGCTTAGCTGCCAAAACGCAGAACACCCGGCATATGCCGGGTGTTTTATGTTATTCCTCGATATCAATTCGATAACTTTCAAACCAAGTATGGATTTGGGCAAGGTGGGCGATCAGCTGCGGTCCCTTCATCAATTGTCCGTACCACGGAACTTGAAATGATGCACCTTCCGTCTCAATCAGCCGCTCCAGTTTTTTCTTTTCTAAGAAAGCATAGAGCGCCGAGTCTTTTTGCTCCAGCAATGACTCCAGCCAGCGTATCACGGCTTTCGTATAGGCCGGGTGGTGCGTTTTCGGATATGGGCTTTTTTTGCGGTACAGCACTTCATCAGGCAAAATGCCTTCCAGCGCCTTGCGGAAGATGCCTTTTTCACGGCTGCCATGCATTTTGACATCCCATGGAATATTCCAGACATACTCGACAAGCCTGTGATCTGCAAACGGAACCCTGACCTCGAGGCTCGCACCCATGCTCATTCTGTCTTTTCGATCCAAGAGCGTTGTCATAAACCAGAGCATATTTAAGTAAAACAGCTCTCTCCTTCGTTTCTCCGCACCCGTTTCTCCTTCCAGCAGCGGTGTTTCTTTAACTGTTTCCTCATATTTTGCCTTCACATATTCGCTGAGGTTCAGCTTTTTCTGCCAGCCGTCCTGCAGAAGTCCGATCCGTTCTTCCATTGATCTCATCCATGGGAAACCTTTCACATCTTCTGCCGAATGGAACCAAGGATAGCCGCCGAAAATTTCGTCCGCGCATTCCCCTGAAAGGCTCACGACAAAGTCTTTTTTAATCTCGCGGCAGAACCATAGCAGGGAAGAATCGACATCAGCCATCCCCGGCAAATCCCGAACCAGTACGGCTTCTTCCAAATAGGCAGCCAGCTCCTCCTGGGATATCACGCAATTGTGATGAACCGTTCCGAATGCATCGGACATTTTTTTAATCCACGGGCCGTCGGCGTTTGGCTGAAATGAGCTTGACGTAAAATATTGCTCATTGTCTTCATAATCGATCGAAAACGTATGAAGGGGCGCCTTCCCTTCTCTCTCGAAATGCTTGGCGGCCGTTGCGGTAATGGCGCTCGAATCGACCCCTCCAGATAAAAACGTACATACCGGCACATCAGACACAAGCTGCCTTGTAACGGCGTCCTGAAACAGCGACCGCACATTTTCCACCGTTTCGTCAAAGCTGTCCGTATGCTTCTCGCTTTTCACATTCCAGTAGCGCCAAACCGTTAAACCGTCTTTTGAGAAAATCATCGCATGCCCCGGGCGGATCTCCTTTACTCCTTTAAAAACACCGCTCCCCGGCGATCGTGACGGGCCGAGGCCGAAAATTTCTGCCAGCCCTGAACGGTCTACCTTTGCTTTCACTTCAGGATGAGCGAGGATGGCTTTGATTTCAGATCCGAACAAAAATGATGAGCCCTGTTCGGTGTAAAAGAACGGTTTAACACCAAGCCGGTCGCGTGCCGCAAAAAGAAGATCCCGCTTTTCATCCCATACCGCAAATGCAAAAATTCCGTTCAGCCTGTCGATGCATTCCTCTTTCCATTCCATGTATGAATGAAGCAAAACCTCTGTATCTGAGTGGCTCTTGAATTGATGCCCCCGCCGCCTAAGCTCTTTTCGCAAATCCTCCGTATTATAGAGCTCGCCATTATAGCAAATCGTATAATCATATCCTTGATGTGTGCGGGTCATCGGCTGTCTGCCGCCTTCCAGATCCACAACTGCCAAGCGTTTATGTCCGAATAAAACATGGCGCTTTCCCCAAATATTCGTATCATCAGGTCCTCTTTTCGAAAGCGTATCAGTCATCTTCTCCATGATTGACTGCTCTCGGACAAGCGGCTTCTTAAAATCGACCCACCCCGTTATTCCACACATTGTCGATCAGCTCCAATTCTAATGTACTTCCTCTGCTTTAGGCTTCACTTCCTTTGTCACTTTACCTATTTTATGCACCTTAAAATAATAGTTGAATTGTCCAACAGAGTCTTGTATGAGACAAGCCCGTTTTGGAAAAAACGAAATAAGAAAGGAGACCGCCCATGGACACCGAACGCCAGAAACGACTTTATGCCGAAAAGCGCAAATGGATTTACGGCAAAATTTTAATGGAAGACGGGATCTGCCTGATTGAAAATGAAGAAGGAGATTTGCTTTTGGTTGAAAGCCTGAACAGCCCCGGAGTTTTCATCAGCATAGACGGAGAATGGCAAAAAGCCGAACTGTTTGATCAATTCGCCGTAACGGAAAAACCGGAGACCGTGAAGCTGACAGGAGGAGAACCGATCCGTTATCTGAAAACGGTAAAACAGGCATTTCTCGAATTTTTGAACGATCTGGAAGACGGACAGTTCTATTCTTTTTTGGATCAGCTGAACAGCCTCGGCTTTTCCGTCTTTGACTGCGTCTTCGCCTATAACGGCCTGAGCTTTTGGCCCGAGAAAAAGGATGTCAAGGGCGTTTCGTTTTATCAGTTTTCTCATGATATGAAACAATGCGCCCTGCAGCATCATTACGAAAGAAAAGAGGAGTGGAAGGACAGATTTGAATGGACCGCTTCAGATGGGGAACGAATCGTTATGATTTCAACATTCAAGCCGCCGACATAAAAAAGACACCAGTCCTCATAAAGAACCGATGTCATTTAATTAAAACACTTTAAAGCCCAGCGGAAGCCGGAGTCCAAGCACAACCGTCAAGAGCAGAACGACAATAAAGCCGATCCAGATCCCAGTGGCCGCTTTTCCGTTTTTCCTGCGGATTAATAGCATTTCCATGAATCCGATGGTGATGAGGCCGAGCAAGGCCTTCGCTATGTATTCTCCGTTCCATGCCGTGAACTTTAAAAAGAGCTGCGCCCCGGTAATGATAACGATAATATAGAATAAGCGGAGAATCATATGTGTAATTTTTGCGCCTTTGCTGTTTCCAGATGAGTAAAGTCCGTAAGCAACGAACACTAAAATGAGCGCGATCACCCAAGACGTGATATGCATATGCGTCATATTCATTTTTCCCCCTATCAAATCAGGTATCGTTCTTATCTTATCATGAACCGGTCCATTAAACAAAACAATGTGAACGCTGTCATTTCCGCAGCAAAAAAGACGCTGAGATCATTCATCAGCGCCTTTTTCATTTATTTGCGTTTGTTCTTTTTCATGCTTTTCGTTATCTGTTTCCACCGCTTTTTTTCCTGCTGCGCCGCCCGTTTATCCGTTTTTCTTTCGAGGTATTCGAGCTCTTTTTTTAATTTCAGGTAGCTTTGGAACCGGCCGGCATCGAGTCTGCCGTCAGCCAGCGCCTCCTGCACGGAGCAGCCGGGTTCTGTTTGATGCATGCAGTCTGAAAATCGGCAGTTTTTTGCAAGCTGGTCAATATCGCTGAAGCTCTGTCTGAATCCTTCTTCCGATTCCCAAAGCTCTAAGGCCCGCATCCCCGGCGTATCGATTAAAAGCCCGCCTTCAGGCAGCATAAACATCTCCCTGTGCGTCGTCGTATGCCGCCCTTTGTCATCATCTTCACGAACGGATTGGACGGCTTGCCTGTCTTCCTTCAGAAAAAAGTTGATGATCGTTGATTTTCCGACGCCTGACGACCCTAAAAGGGCGACGGTTTCCCCTTGTTTCACATACGCTTTCAGCTCATCCATCCCACTGCCTTCATGAGCGCTGATGACGTGAATCGGCACCCCGAATGCCACGGACTCCGCCTGGCGCACCTTTTCTTCAATCCGGTCAGCAATGTCCGCTTTGCTTAAGACGATGACGGGATTGGCTCCGCTTTCCCATGCCAGCAGCAAGTAGCGTTCGATTCTTCTCACATTAAAATCCAGACCGAGCGCATTGACGAGAAAGATCGTATTGACGTTTGCTGCGGTGATCTGTTCCTCCGCCGGCTCACCCGCCGCTTTGCGCGAAAATTTGCTGAATCGGGGAACGACCTCCGTGATGATTCCCTTCTTTTCGCCGCCGCGTGGGCGCATATACACCCAATCGCCGACAGCGGGGTAGTCTCCGCGGCTTTCCACTTCAAACCGCAGCCTGCCGGAGATTTCGGCAAGCCACTGACCTTCTTCCGTCCATACCCGGTACAACCTTTTATGCTCAAGGGCGATCCTTCCCAAAACCAGACCTTCCTCATCCTTTAAAGCTTCCATGATATATTTGATGCCTAATGCTGATAAATTCAATTCGGTTTCCTCCTAAAGATCTGATGATTGATTAAAAAAAGAGCCGCAAATACACGGCTCTTTCAACATATAAACACTCCATGAGCCGGTTCACAGCCCATGGAAATATCACCAGATCCATTTGAAGAATACCAGTCGAAATATTACATGGGCTGTGCAATGATCGTTTGTTGGGCAAAAAAGACAATATCCATTCTCATCACACATCCCTCATTTCTAAAAAATTTGACAGCTTCATTATATGCTAAAGCCATCCTTTTGACAATCCTTTATTTAACTGGATTGGAAAGCGTTCCGATCGGTTCGATCGTAATGTCGACCTGATCGCCTTTTCGGAGGAACTTCGGCGGATTAAAGCCTTTGCCGACTCCTGACGGCGTACCGGTTGCGATAATATCCCCCGCTTCAAGCGTCATTCCTTTGGACAGCGTTTCGATCATTTCCGCAATCGGAAAAATCATGTCCTTTGTGCTCCCCGACTGGCGGAGTTCGCCGTTCACTCTCGTCTCCACCTTCAGGTCACCGGGGTCTTCAATCATTGATTTATGTACAAGAAACGGCCCCATCGGGCAGGTCGCATCAAGGCTTTTGCCGATAAAAAACTGCTTGTGCCTCTTTTGCAGATCGCGCGCCGTCACATCGTTAATGATCGTATAGCCGAACACATAGTCGAGCGCTTCAGCTTTCGGGATGTTTTTTCCCGTTTTGCCGATGACAACCGCGAGCTCGCCTTCATAATCGAGCGCCTCTGTCACGCCTTCGTGGGCATCAATCCCTTCCATGTGGCCGATGACCGAAGTCGGCGCTTTTGTAAACACCATGATATGTTCGGGAATATCTGCTTCACTTCCCATTTCAATCGCATGATCCCGATAATTTTTTCCGATGCAGATCACATTTTTCCGCGGTTCGGGAATCGGTGCAAGCAAATCGACGTCTGACAGCGGATAAATATACGAACCGCTCTCTTCGCTGTTTTTCTTCTTTGACCATTCCACTAGCTGTTCGACATGGCGGACAAACTTCTCTCCCTCGCTTACGCATTCGATAAGCGTTTCAGGTATCGTTTCAAGCTCAAACAGCTTTTTTTCCGCCTTTTGCAAATCCATTATCTTCTCATCCATGACAAGCCCTACAAATGTACGGCTGTGCAGCTTTGCTGTCGCAAACTTCATAAATATTCCCCCGCAGTATGATTTAAAGCTATTCTACATATTCTCTAAAAAAACGAAAATTCCTTTCCTCTTTCAGAAAACCGCTTCTAAAGTCCCGGGCGTTCCTTCCCGGAAAAGAAAATGGCGGCTCACCATGCAGCAAGCCGCTTTTCTTATTTTTTCCGGTAGATGACCTCGGTCAGATTTCCGTCAGACCATTTTGTAATGGTTTCATAGCCGCCTCTTTTATGATGGTGAGTCTTCTTGCAGCGATGATGGTCGGGGCGTTTGCGGCCGCATTTGTCGCGTTTTTTGCAGTCGTGATGTTTTTTGCTTTTGTCAGGCTTCTTACAGTCGTCTGGTTTCTTGCTTTTGTCAGGCTTTTTGCAGTCATCGGGTTTCTTGCTTTTGTCGGGCTTTTTGCTTTTATCCGGCTTTTCATAGTCGTCATGCTTCTTGCTTTTATGATGTTTTTTGCTTCTGTCCGGCTTTATTCCCCACCAAAGATCCCAAATGTTATGCGGACGCCGCTCTTTTCCCGAGCCGGCGTATTCTTCGGGTTCCCGGTCTAAATAATGGTCTCTGCCTTCGCTCTTCAGCTGGTCTACTGCCTTTTTAATGTCATGATCATGGACACCACTCATCTTGTAACCTCCTGTTCTTCCTTTTTTATGTCCTGATTTATCATACGCGCCGTAAAGACAAGTGTACTGAGGCAAATGACTGTTTTTGTTCAAACTTAGGCGGTCTGCTTCCGGGACAGGTTTTTTTCACATATGATATGTCAGCTGAAAAAGGAGGAAATGATGATGAGTGCCACTGCCTTGCCGGCCTTTAGGCTGCACATTCATCCGAAGCATCTGCTTGAGTTGAAAAAAGACGTCTGGAGTGATGAAGCCGTTCCCGGCATGCTCTTGACCGGTTCAGCAAAGACGCCTGTCGCAGTGTCATACAGAGGGGCCCACACCCGCAAACTGACGAAAAAATCCTATTTCATTCAATATCCGGACAATAAAGAAAAGGCTGCGTTTCATTTGAACGCGGAATATCATGATCCGTCTTTCATCAGAAACAGGCTTTCCTTTCATTTTTTTGAACAAATCGGCGTCCTTGCGCCAGCAGCATCACACGTTTTCCTTTATATCAATGAAAAAAAAGAAGGTATCTATTTAAAAATCGAATCTGTTGACGATCATTTCTTAAAGAGGAGAAATTTAGAAAGGGGGGCCATTTATTATGCCGTTGATGACGATGCTAATTTTTCTCTGCTGAGTTCCTTCAATAAAAAGGCTAAGCAAAATCTCATGCAGGGATACGAAAGAAAAACGGGTTCAAGCCGCCACGATGACTACCTCCAGGAGTTTATCTACTTTATCAATACCGCCAAAGACGACATATTTGAAAAAGAAATCAAACGCTATCTCGATGTCAAACAATATTTGCTGTGGCTCATCGGCGCCGTCTACACCCAAAATTTCGACGGCTTTGTCCATAATTACGCGCTTTATTTAAACGGTCGCACAAAAACGTTTCAAATCATTCCATGGGATTATGACGCGACATGGGGACGGAATATTCACGGGGAAGAAATGGAGCACAACCGGATTCCGGCGAAAGGCTATAATACGCTGTCTGCAAGGCTGCTCGACATCCCGGCTTTTCAATCCCAATACTTTAATTTAATGAAAAATGTCTTGCACCGCCAATTTACACTCAGCCGGCTTTCGCGGTATGCGGTAAACTGGCACGAGACAATCGCGCCTTTTCTTGAACATGATCCTTATACAACCGTCACATACAGCCGGCTCGAAGATGAGCAAAAACAAATTTTTCATTTCATCGATCAGAGGAAGCGGTTCCTGCTTTTCGAGCTTTCCCGATAATAGACTGTCGCTGTCCTCCGAAAAAAATGTCACATTTTTTGTCATATTGGCGAAAAAAATCCCTTTTACACAAAATAAGGTATACTAGCAATATCAAGGACATCAATGCGCTGAATACCTGAAATTACCGACTCAAAATACAAATCGAAAGTTGGAGACTGCCATGATGAACAATAAAATTGAAGCAAAAAGACTGGCCTTATTTGAAGCTGCCGAAAAGTTCGGCATCAACTCCAAAGAGGCCATTCGATGCAGTCAGGAATTGGACAACTTGCTGAATCAAAGAATGCAAAAGGATGATAACTGCGTGCATGCGGAAGAAAGAAAAGGCCGCCACACGTCATGACCTCCGACTGCAAGCTGCGCCTGATGCCGGCCTCCTTCCTCCTCCATTTCATCATCCGTTGATTTCGGGTCGCAGCTTGGGCTATTCGGCCATTGTTTTTTGAACATAAATCATCGTGCAAATACAGTAGGCAAGAATGGCTGAAGGTGTAAAAGACTCTTGATACGGGATGTAAACAACCCCATTTAAAAATAACAAAAATCCGCTGTTCAAAAAGAAATACCCAGCGATTTTCGCCAGCTTATCCTGATCCCTTACCCTTTCCCGGCGAAACCCCCGCAATATCCAGGTTTGCTTTTTTATTCCGACTGCATATGCGGCCGCAAAGAACAGCAGGGCTGCAGCGATTGATATCGGATTCAATTGAAAATACATACGTCTCTCCCCTTATCGCACGTTTTCCTTCTTCATACGTTTTCTCATCTTATTAGTTTCACCAGTATGTGATCTGCACTCACGGAAGAACCTCATTTTTAATCACAAAAGCGCCTAATCAACATAGGATATGGTGTATAGCCCATAAAAAAATGTTTGATCAATTAAAGGGTGTGCCATCATGCCAGCTATTGTCGGAGCTTTTAAAGTAAATGCCGTCGGTACGAGCGGCGTTGTTCATGTCGGAGACTGCATCACGATTTCTCCTTATGCAGAAGTTAAAACATTTGCGGGTGCCGGCAGCTTCAATACCGGAGACGGACTCAGAGTATACAACCAGAACAGCATCACCAACACATATGACAACGATGTAATCGATCAGCCGGTCGCAGGCAACCTGTAGGGAGTGAAGGCATGAACTTTTATATCAATCAAACAATACAAATCAATTATTTAAGAGTTGAAGGAATCAGCAACTCTTCCGTATTGCAGATTGGAAGCGCCGGTTCAATCAAAACACTTGCCAACCTGTACAATACCGGAAGCTACACAGAACCCGCACCTCCGGTAACCGGCGAAGTCTTTGACGACGCTTTTGGAGATGGGACTCAACCGACTCTCGTTCCTCTTCACGCTCCTTCTGTTACAGTACCATAGATATACGGGGGTGTAATCTCATGAAACAAAGCAATCCACAGAACTGGTATGTGTATTTGCAGCAGCAGGCTGCGCAAATCCAGAGGCTCGAAAGTCAGATTGCCGTATTGCATTCGGAGTTGAACCAGCTGAAAGAAAATCCCGGCACCCGGATCGACCGGATCGAATACAAATTTGATCAACTAAAAATTGAACGCTTGGACGGAACGCTAAATATCGGACTCAATCCTGCGGACCCGGATAATGTCGAAAACTTTGAAATCAGCCAACAGCCGCCGGGTATCGGAATGCTTCAGCAGGAGCTTGACAGCCAGCTGATGCAGCAAACGAGACAGCTTGTCGATGCCTATTTAAACGAAGAGACCCCTCGTTTGCTGGAACAGCTGGAAGACCGGTATGACAGTAAACTGGACGATACAAACCGCCACCATATCATCGAAGACATCAGAAAGCAAATCGACAGCCGCATCCGCTATTACGTCAAACATGTGCAGCCTGACGAAAACATCCAGTCCCGCGAGCATGCAGAACGGCTGGCCGATTATGTGAAGCGTGATATCGCGCGGGCAATCGAACACTTTCTCAAATCGATTCCTGACGAAATGAAAGGAAATGAAAACGAATGAATTTTACCGTTGTGAACCGCTGTTTCGATGTAGGCAATATTAATATTACCGCAGTTTCAAGCTCATCTGTTTTTTTAATCGGAGATACAGAATGCATTTCCCTGTCATCAATTTTTGATACACCGCCTGAATCTCTCATTGTCGGGCCGTTTGTCCCGCTGGCGCCGGAATCAAGATGATCAGAACGTCAAAAGTAAAGTTTATGAAAGTTCATTCAGTAGGGATCACCAGCACGCTGCAAATCGGGGATGTCGAAGAGATTATTCCTAAAGTGAAAATTCTCGCTGTTCAGCGCTACCTTTCACTTTTTTTCGGAAATGAAGGCTCATTTAATCAGGAAGATTTCCCTCTCTTTCAGCAGCCGATACCACATTTATTACCGGAAACCGGCGTCTCATCAGCTTTTTTCCATGAGGTTCCCGTCATTCGAGTCAGAGCTGTAAAAATTGCCGGGGTATCTTCTTCTTCAGTTTTTCAGGTTGGTTCGACGCGCCGCATGATTTCCGAGGCGAGAGTCAAACATATCAGAAAGCTTCCTCCTGCAAGGAACTCACAATAACCGCCCGGCCGACATATACTGGTTCAGAGACTTCTATAAAGGATGTCGATCAATCATGCCAGCCATTGTCGGACCCATTAAAATCAATGAAATCTCAGGAGGAGTAGTGAATTTCGGCGATTCTTTTTATCTATCTCCAAAAAGCTCTTCAAAGTCTGCACTCGGTTCTGGTGCTGGTAATACTGGAGATTTCCTTATCGTCAACAATGGTATAAACGCGACAAATTATATAGACCCGGATGTAAGCGACCAGAATGTTGTCGGAAATGCATAAAGCAGCCTCTTCCACTAGAAGAAGGCTGCTTTTTGGTTACCAGGTTAAATCATTTCAAGCGATACAGCTGTGCCTTTGCCGCTCGGTTCAGCCGGATGGACAATCAGCTTCTTCGGCAGCCTGGCCCGAAGTTCCTGAACGTGGCTGATCACACCGACCGACAGATTGTCAGACTGAAGCTTCTCCAATGCGGTCACGACCGTATCCAGCAAATCCTGATCAAGCGTGCCAAACCCTTCGTCCAAAAAGAAGAATTGGAGCGGATACTCTCCGCGAAGCTGGATCTGTGCCGAAAGTGCAAGCGCAAGCGCCAGTGAAGTCAGAAACGTCTCCCCACCTGACAGACTCGTAACAGGGCGCTTGACTCCGCCGTTGGCATCGTCCCTCATCACAAAACCGCCTTCTGAGTCGACTTCAATCGCATACCTCTGTCTTGTCAGTTCGCCGAGTCTTGCAGATGCGTCTCTTGTGACGCTTTCAAGCTGCTCTTCTGCCAAGTATTCAACAAAGCTGTTTCCTTTAAAGACGGCTTGGAGTTTATCAAGACGGTCGATGTATGTCTGCCATTCAGCCAATGATGCTTCAAGTTCCTTAAACCTTTTATGGTTCTCGCGGATGACGGCGAGAGCTTTGCCGGCCGCGCCCCTTTCTTCCAAGGCTTTGCTGAATGCCTCCTCAGCTTTGTCCTTCGTGACGGCGGCTTTTTCCCAACTCTCCTCAGAAACCGATCTCCCATCAAGCTTTTCCGTAATCCGCTTGATATTGGACTCGCACTGTTTTGTCTGATCCCAATGCATTTGAATGTCTTCTTTCAGCCGGGCAAGATCATCGCGGTCTAAAATGCTCGCTTTCACTTCAGAGGCCTTTTCAAACGGTGTACCTCCGGATTTTTCCTGCCAGATGTCCGCCGCTTTCGCAAGCCTTGCTTCCGCTTCACGCAAAGCGAGCTCACACCCTTTTGTCTGTCCTCTTAAACGGCTGACTTCGGATTCGGTCTCTTTGAGCCGTCCGTAAAGCGTCTGTTCCTGCTCATGCAGCTTGGCCAATTGCGTTTTCACGTCTTGAAGCTTTTTGTCGATTGCAGCTGTATCGGGATAGCCCATCAGCTCTTTTTGATAATCGTTTATTTCTTTATTAAGGCTTTCGACAGCATAGCGGAGGTCGAGCTTTTCTTTATCAAGCGCAAACAAGCGCTCGGTGAGCTTCTCTTTTTGCTGTTCATGTTTTGTGAGAAAGCCGACGCTCGTTTCGATACGCTTTTCGAATTCCTCTGCGGCCAGATCTTTTTCTTCAATCGTTTTTTGCCATTTTTCAGCCTGTTCATAAGAGAGGCCGTCGAATTGTTCGCCGAAGCTTTTTCGGCGTTCATTTAACTGGTCATTTAATTCGCCGACGCGGTTTTGAAGCCTGTTACGCTCCTTTTCTTCATGGCTGAGTCGCTCGCTGATTTGGTCGCGTTTCTTGCAGAGCTCTTTATATGTGTGAAGGAGCTTGGACATCCTGCTTTTTGTCTCTGCGAGATCCTGTCTGATTCCTTTCCATTCAAAGCTGATGCGGTTGTACCGTTCGGGAATGGTGCCTTCTTCTATCGATGCAGCGGTTTCAGGCAGTTCATGTTTGCTCTTGACTAAAAACGGGCATTCGCTCACCAGGTGGTCGGATTGCTGTTCGAGTGCCACTTTGGCCGAGAGAAACTCCTGAGCCAGCGCACCGGCTTCAGCGATGATGGCTTCCGTTTTCTCCAGTTCGGAATCCGCCTCTTTAAAGGACAGGCTTTCTATGCCGACGCGGGCGGGCATTTCATGATGTACAGATCCGCAGACCGGACAAGGCTCTCCGTCTTTGAGCTGCTTTGCCAGTTCGATTGCCAGCTGATCACGGTTTGCCTGTTCCCGTTTTGCCGCAATCTCTTCTTTTTTTTGAGATGCCACACGGATGGTCTCAGAGAGCGATCTGTCTGTTTCGCAAACGAGCGCGTACGCTCGTTCGACAGCGGCAAACAATGCCTCGATGCGTTCGGTTTCAGCTTTTACCTTTTGATCCACCGCTTGCTGTTCTTGCTGGAGCTCTTTAATCAGCGTCTCCTGCTGACCAAGCCGTTCCTTTTCTAAAGCGGCATCGTTGTTAAGCTGTTGAATGTGAAAAGCAAGCTGATTGGCATTTCGGCAGTTTTTACGCTCTTCGCTAGATACCTGGACAGATTTCAGCTCCGCTTTCAGCTGATTCTGCTTGGCTGTCCCGCGTTCAAGCAGACTTTTCACCTTGGCCAGCTCGTCTGCCGCATGCTTGATTTCCTCTTCTTTCAAACGCTGTTCGCGCTGCTTCTTCTCGGCCTCGGCCTGTGCGGCTAGCCGCTTGTTTTCAATTTCCTTCAAAGCGGTGAGCTGTTCTTCTTGCTTGAGAAGCTCCGGTTCCTTTTCATTTTTAAGACGCCTGAAATCCTCGTACTCGCGTTCTGTTTTTTTATGAAGCTCTTCATATTGTTCTAATTGTTCCCGCGCTTGTTTTTCTTCCCGGTGTGCGCGTTCGGCATCTTCCCGCGCTGCCAGCAAGGCGTCTGCATAAGGCTTGAGCGTATTTGCCGTTTCGGCGAGGTGCAGGCGGCTTTCTTTTTCCCGAATCTGTTCCTGTTTCTTTAAAAGCTCCGCCTCTTTTTTCAGATAGCTTTCTTTTTCCTGCTGCAGGTTCCAAATCTCCTGATACTCCGCAAAGCGCTGCGCTTCTGCGTCTCGTTCGCGCTTCTTGCTTTGCAAAAGGCTTTCAGCTTCTTCGAGATGCTGTTCCGCCTGTTTCAGCGCCTCTTCCCCCGCATCGCCCAATCCAGCCTGCTCGGCAAGCATCTCATTTTTTCTGGCCTGCGCTGTTTGCGCCTGTTTCTTCAGTTTTTTGACGAGCCTGTCCCCGTATTGTTCGAGGTTGAACAGGCGCTGAAGCATCTGCCGCCGCTCCGCTCCTTTTAAGGAAAGAAATTCGGCGAATTTACCTTGCGGCAGGACGACTGCCCTTGTAAAATCGTCGATCGTCAAGCCCAGCAGCTCTTCGATTTTCCGGTTTACTTCATTCGCTTTATCGGCCAGAACGATTTGTTCCTCTTTCATTTCAATGAAGCGGCAGATCGATGTTTTGACCTTGACGGCATCTGTCCGCTTAAAGACCCGTTCCACTTTATAAGCCGTCTCATGGCCTGTCTGCAGCTTAAACGTAAACGATACGGCAAGCTCATCTTCGGCATGATTCAAAATACCGTGCGTATTATTGGCGGCCCGCTCCACCTTCCCGTACAAAGCGAGAGTCATCGCGTCAAGAATCGACGACTTGCCGCTTCCGGTCGGCCCGAAGATACCGAATACACCGGCATCGCACAGGCGCTCAAAATCGATCACCTGCTCCTGCCTGAAACTGTGCAGCCCCTTAATAGACAGAGAAATCGGCTTCATGTTTCATCACCCTCTTCCTGTTCCGATCCTGCGGCGAGCTCCAGAAACAGTTTGACGGTTTCCTCATCGGGAACCGCTCCACCGGTTTGTCTTTCATAAAACGCTATAAACCGTTCTTCAATCGGAACGTTTCTGGACCGGATCTTCTCTTCATCCGAGGCGGCTTCCTCAAAAACCGGACGAATATGGATGATGCCTTGATGCGCTTTTCTCAAACGGTGAATTTCTTCAATCGACAGCTGGTCTGTCAGATGGATTTCAAGGTCGATCCACGCGTTTTTGTCCCGCTCTTCCTCCAGCCAGCTGTATACTTGGGACATCCCTTTTTCCGCCTTCCATTTAACGAGCGGTTTTCCACTCGTCAAATGGACCTCTTCCCATGATGCCGTTTGACCGGGTGCGGCTTCGACAATGGAGACCGATTTTGCGTATCCCGCTTCAGAAAAGCTGTAGGCAAGCGGTGAACCTGAATATCTGGCAAGCGTGCGGGCCCGTTTGATCGTCTGCGGGCGATGAAGATGCCCGAGCGCCACATAGGCGGCGTTTTCCGGCAGGCTTTCCGCAGCCACCGTATATGCGCCTCCGACTTCGATCGGCCGCTCAGAATCCGTCTGGCTGCCGCCCGCCACATAAATATGGCTTGCCGCAATCTGCACCGCATCCTTTCTCGCCTTGCCGCACATACGCTGAAAGGTCTGCTTGATTTTCTCATCATACTGGTCGCGCAGCAGTTTTTCGTCAAATGTTTCCGACAGCACTTCATTCAGTCTGGACTCGGAAGGATAGGCGAGCGCTGCGACTGACAGGATCTCCCCACTAGAAGCGACTTCTATTTCAACTGGCTCAGTCTTCGGGTACCCGATCAAGTGGATGCCATGGTCTGTCGTTAACGGAGAGGCCGCGGAAAGGCGGTCCGGATTATCATGGTTGCCGGCAATCACGACGACCGGACGGTTTCCTTTGTCAGACAAGGCGGAGAGGCTTTCATAAAAAAGCTGTTCAGCCAGTGCAGGCGGATTCACTGTGTCAAATGCGTCTCCGGCCATGATAACGGCGTCGATCTTTTCATCTTTTACGATCCTTGTGAGCTCTTCAAGAAAGTCCGCCTGTTCTTTCAGGCGGCTTCTCCCTTCAAGCGTTTTTCCTAAATGCCAGTCCGCTGTATGTAAAATTCGCATGTGTGCCTCACCTCTCTTTTCATTAAAGCTCCCCCCGAAATCGTCAGGGGGACGCCGGTTTCATATTAAAATAAGAGCACATGTCCTCCGTCAAAAAAGTACAGTGCACGCCCTTTGAGCGGCATTTTAATCATCGTTTCAACGGCTCGTGCATAAAGCTGAATTTGTGTTTCGTAACGCTTCCTTAAAATCGGTTCGGCCCCTTCGAATCCGTTTCGGTACTTTCCGTGTATCCGGTCGGTTTTGTAATCAAGAAGGTAAAAACCGTCCTCCGTCTCGAATAAACAATCGATAATTCCCTGTATCAATACAGGTTCGTCGGCTGACTCAAGATCAGGATAAACCTCTTTGGCGGACAGCGTCATGTTAAAGGGAACTTCCCGTTCGACGCGGCGGGCGCCGAGAAGCTTTTGTCCGATTTCCGTATCAAAGAATGCGAGAATATCGTCTTCCTCAATCGCTGCCCGCTGGTCTTCTGTTAATAGCTCTTTCTCAACAAGCCTGTCTAGGAGGCGGCTGAGCTCATTCATTTCAAGCGCACGGGTCAGCGGAATATGCTGCATGACGGTGTGCATCGCCGTTCCCCGTTCGGAAGCGGTCAGGCCTTTAACCATCATAAAGGACGGCCGTTTAAACAGGAGAGCATCCTTGGTTGGGCGAATCAGCGAGCGGTCGCCGTACTCATCCTCATACTCCTTCTGCCTTTTCATTTCTGAGACAGACTGTTTTGTTCGGACTTTGGCGGCGTCTTTGTATGGATATGACCATGTCAGCCTTTCTCTGACTTGTTGCTCATACTCAAACGAACCATCGATCGGAAGCCCCATTTGAATTTGGGAGAGCCGGCCGTGTCTTTCTTCACCGGCCTGATCAATATCTTCTGCTTGAAGATCCGCGGCCGACAGCCAGCTGACCTGAAAGCGCGCCGGATGTTCACGGATCTCATCAATCACCAGCGGCGCGCCGGATTCATCCATATCTCTGTGTCTCATCAAAGCAGGTCCGATGAAATCCAGGTAAGATTTCGCCTGAAACCGTTCATAATCCGGAAGCAGCCACTCAGACCCCGCCGCTTGTGTCCGCCAGTCGGCAAGCAGCTTTTCTTTATCCTTCGCCGTCCCGACCAGGTACAGCTTTTCCTTGGCCCGGGTAAGGGCGACATACAAGACGCGCAGCTCCTCTGATAAAAGCTCGCGGCGGAGTTTTTTCTTCATCGCGATAAGCGGCAGCGTCGGATAGCTGATCCGCCACTTCGGATGGATAAACTTCGTTCCAAAACCGAGCTCTTTATCCAGCAGATAAGATTTGTTCAAGTCCATCATATTAAAATTCCGTCCGAGACCGGCGGTAAATACGACAGGAAATTCAAGCCCTTTGCTTGAGTGGATCGTCATCAGCCGAACAACGTCTTCCTGTTCGCTTAGAGCCCTTGCCGTTCCGAGGTCATCGCCCCGCTCCTGCATCCGCTCAATAAATCTTAAAAAGCGGAACAAGCCGCGGAATGATGTCGCTTCATAGGATCTCGCCCTGTCGTAAAGCGCGCGCAAATTGGCCTGCCGCTGTTTTCCGCCCGGCATTCCGCCGACATAATCCAAATACTTCGTATCCCGGTAGATTTCCCAGATCAGCTCTGCTACAGAGTGGTTTTTCGCATAAGCTCTCCACTTCTTGAGCAGACCGTCAAAGCGGCGAAGCTTTTCGCTGAGCCTCTCATCGCCGTCTGCTGCAGCAAGGTACGCTTTCATGGCTTCGTAAAACGGCGCTTTTTTATCTTTGATTCTGATCAAGGAAAGCTCATTCTCATCAAGACCCACAACAGGCGATCTGAGAACGGACGCAAGCGGGATGTCCTGATAGGCATTATCGATGATTTTTAATAAAGACAGTGTGACCGATACTTCTGTCGCCTCAAAATAACCAGTTGAGAGGTTCGCGTATACGGGTATTCCCTGCTGTTTAAACTCGTCCATAATTTGAGGCGCCCAAGGCATCGACCGCAAAAGCACCACGATATCACGGTACTGGATGTTTCGCGACGCTTTCGCTTTGGCATCATATACTTGAAATTTTTCTGTAATCAGCCTGCGGATTTGCCCGGCCATCGCTCTTGCTTCAAGCTGGACCGCCTCAAGCTCTTCAGCCTCTTCACCCGGCGCGCCGCTCGGGGTTTCGATGAGCAGAAGCTCCGTTTTTGTCGCTTCGTTCGGCGGATAAGAGGCGCCGAGCTTCAATTCGGCTTGTTCGTCATACTCGACTTCCCCGACTTTTTCTCCCATGAGCTGTTTGAATAAAAAGTTCGTGCTGTCCAAAATATCTGAACGGCTTCTGAAGTTTTTATTTAAATCGATTTTCTGGCCGGAACCCGAGCCATCGTCTGTAAAGCGTTTATATTTCGAGAGGAACAAAAGCGGCTCAGCCAGGCGGAACCGGTAAATCGACTGCTTGACATCGCCCACCATAAACAGGTTCCCCTCATGCTCCTCTTTGGCGACGAGCTTTAAAATCGCTTCCTGGACCAGGTTCGTATCCTGGTATTCATCAACAAGCACTTCGTGGAACTGATGGCGGTAAAACTTCGCCGCTTCGCTCGGCACGGCCTCGCCCGCCGGATTTTTCACGGATAAAATCGCAAGGCAGTCGTGTTCAAGGTCTGAAAAATCGACGATCGCCTTTTCCTTTTTCGCTTCCGCAAACCGCCTGCCATACTCCAGCACGAGCTGGACAAGCGTCTGAATGACAGGCTTCATTTCCCTCAGGCTCTCAAGGTGCTGCTCCGGAGTTCGCGAAAAATAATCGCTTTTCAGCTTTTCAAGCTGCTTTTTCGCACTGTTGCGGAGGTCTGCCGCCTCATCAACCAATCTGGGATCGTACTCATCACCTTTGCATGGCTTCAATCGTTGAAACGAAACGGTCGGTACAAGCTCATGCAGGGCCGAAAAATCATCCTGCTGCTGAATCAGCCTGTCGATCTGCGCTAAATCATCGAGAAAATTTTCGGCGCGCGGAGCAGGCCCCCCGGGCTGCTTCGTCAAATCAAGCGCGCGCGTCAGCTTTTGCCGCATACCTTCCAGAACGAGTGCGATGTCTTCTTTAATGTAAGAATAAAACGGCAGAGCCTCAACCTTCGTATCCGAAGCCGCGTCATACAGTTCAGCCAATGAGTGAAGCCAGCCCTCCGGATCGGGATGCGAACGGGAAAATTCGTAGACCCGCTTGACAAGATGCTGCAGGTCGAGGTCATGACGGTCTGTCGTATATCTGTCTACAAGTTCAAAAAAGGCAGGATTGCCTTTTTTGTATTCTTCTTCAAACAGTTCATCCAGCACCTCATCGCCGAGCAGCTCGCCTTCCGTCTGATCGGCGATCCGGAAAGCCGGATCGACATCGATCAAATAGTAATATTTGCGGATGACTTGAAGACAGAATGAATGCAATGTTGATATGCTCGCTTTGTTTAATAAAGCAAGCTGTCGGCGCAAATGAAGCGATCCCGGATTTTCGGCAAGCTCTTTTTCGAGCGCTTCGCCGATCCTGTGCTTCATTTCAGCCGCAGATGCATTTGTAAAGGTGACGACAAGCAGCCTGTCGACATCTACGGGATGTTCCTGATCCGTTATTTTCCGAATGATCCGCTCAACCAGCACGGCCGTTTTTCCGGAGCCGGCCGCTGCCGCAACTAAAATGTCCCGGCCGGATGAGACAATCGCCTTCCATTGGTCATCAGTCCAATTGCTGCCCTTCGGTTTAGAAATCTCCATCTGTCTCATCCTCCTTTTTCAGCCGCTCCAAAATCACGTTGTCTTTTTCGGGTTTTAATATCCGGTATTCGTTTTCCTCAAGCGATTCGTCAAACTGGCAGAATGACCGGTACGAACAATATGTGCACGGTGTCCGGTCTTTTAGCTTGTAAGGCTCGATCGACACTTTACCGTCTGTGATCTCCTCGCCGGCCTTCTGAAATGTCCGGCGGATATGGCGCCTTAATACATGAAAATCCTCTTCTGCAATAACGTCAGAATCCGAACGGAGCGAGCCGTCTTTTTTCAAGCCTGCGCTGATCATGTTCGACCTGCCTTGTTCCAGCGTGGTATCCATCAGCTTGACCGCTTCCTGGTCTCCCAAGAGCAGCCCTTTCATCTTGAACTTTTTGAAAATCTCTTTTTCTATTTCATCAAGGCCGAGCGGCACCGAAGCCTGGATCATCGGATCGTGCACATGAAAATAAAGCACGCCTGCAGGGGATGCCTTCATGCCGAGCCAATCGGTTGAATGTGTGATCGACAAATCGAGATATGTCAGCATTTGCAGGGCGAGGCCGTAATACACCTCGGCCAAATCGAGGCCTTTATCGCTTGATTTATAGTCGACAATCCTAAGCAGCAGCCCTTTTGAGCTCTCCGCTTTATCCACTCTGTCGATCCGGCCGACAAGCTCCATTGTGCAGCCGTTCTTCAAGGTAAAACGCATTGGAGGAAGCGGACCTTTCCCCCCGAATCCGAGCTCGATGCCGACGGGGGCAAACCCGCTTGCTTTTGCATGCTCGCTTAAAATGCCCGATACCCTGGCAATGATTTTTTGCAGCTTCTGCTTCACGTAATGATGACGGTTCGAACTGAGCAAAATCTCTTTTTGCAGCTTTGGCGCGAGCCGTTCAACTGCATCGCTTGACAAAGTCTCGCATTGGGCTTTCGTTAAGTCGCGCCAATCCAGTTTAAGCTCGTGAAGCCGATCTGAAATCAGCTTCAGCGCCGAGTGGAACAGCTGACCGATATCCGGAGCTTCAAGCTTGAAAAATTGACGTTCCTTCAGCTTTAAACCGTGCGAAGCAAAATGGGAAAACGGACAGGCTTTGAACGTCTCCATCCGCGACACGCTTCCCTGAATGTGCTCCCCATATAAATCGCGGCTCACATGCCGGTTCAAGTTTTCGACCTTGTTTCTGAAAAACAGGCTGGACAGGATATTTTGAGAAAAGATGCGGTCAGGCTCATTCATTAAAAAGTTGTATGTACTCCACCATACATCGCTGATCGCATACTGCCTCGTCCAAATGCCGAGCTGCCCTGCCAAATGGCTCAAGGCGGCGCCTTTATTCACGAGAAATTCAAGCTGGGCTTCGTCGTCCAGCTGCTCGGGTTCATGAATCAGCATCTTCTCTTCGCCGTCCGGGAACAGCTCATTCAGCCGTTTCACTACTGTTGAAGGAAGCAGCGTCTTCCCTTCCGAATCTGCGATCGGATAGGAGACATAGAGCTTTTCAGACGGGCTGGAAAGCGTCATGTAGATCAGAAAATTCTCATCCAAGAGCTGCTCTCGACCCGTCGCAGCCAGCTGTGCGCCGTTTCGTTTCAGCCACTCCCGGTCATCGTCTGAAAGCACGCCGTCGTCCGCAGGCCTCGCCGGAAGTATACCGTCGTTTACACCGATGAGAAATGTGCATTTCGTGCCGTACATCCTTGAAAGGTCCATATTGCCGATAAACACTTGATCAAGAGCGGGCGGAATCAGCGCGAATTTCAAAGACTCCAAGCCGGTTTCAATCATTTGCTGAAATAAAGCAAACGATATCCGCTCTGTGCCCATCATTTCAACAAACTCGTCCAACAGTTGAATAACGGCATCCCATACTTGCTCATGCTGGCGCGACTCTGCAATCCTACCGCTTTCTTCGGCCAGCCGCCTTTCCTGTTCAAGCTTCATCGGAACATCGGCTTCTTCAAGATAAAGGTAAACGGCTTCGGCCATTTCCCTGACGGTTTCAGCTTTTTTCAAGCGCTTCTGCAGCCTGTGGATCGGTGGAACGATCCAGCCCTTTAGTTCATTGAGCATATTTTCCGTTTCAATCTCTTTGTCTGTCTTGGCAAAATCCTCATCCAGTGAAGCGTACCTTCTGTAAACAAACGGATCTTTGCTTGTCCATCTGTCTCCTTTAATGCCATACGCAATACAGTAGTTTTCAAGCTGGTCAATCTGTTCGCGCAGCCGTTCCTTCGGCTGTCCTTCCGGGAATAAAAGTTCCGTTTTGACACAGCGGAACACCGCTTCATACCGCCAGTTTCCTTTAATGATATCAAGCGTCGAACGGATCAGCTCAATGAGCGGATGATTTTGCATCGATTCCTTGCCGTCTATGAAAAAAGGAAGTTCGCAGTCTTTAAAAACTTCTTTTATCGTATCTTTATAATCTTCAACATTGCGGGCGATGACAGCAATATCCCTAAGCCGGAACCGGCCCTGGCGGATTAAAGAATGAATCTCGCGCGCAATTCCTTCAATCTCGGTTCTTCTGTTCGACGCCTGCATGATGCGGAGCGATTCCGTCTGTCCGGGATACGGTTTTGCAGGACGTTCATCAAAATAGCGTTCAAGATGCTGAAGCTCCGGATGATGCCGGTGCCGTTTCGTTTCTTCCAGCCGCACTTCAGACGGATCAAGGCCGAGTTCCTTCGCCTTTTGGTAAAGGTCATAGTACGCCTTCCCGGTCATCCTGAACAGATGGAGATCATTCGGGCTGTTTGCCGTAAACGGCTTATCCGCCGTCAGCGAAAACGTGATCTCTTCGGCATGTACCATCAGCTGTTCCAGCACGTTCATCTCCTGTGGCGTAAATTGGTGAAATCCGTCCACGTAAACGGCAGCGTTTCTAATCTCATCCGCATACGGAATCTGCTCGGCCAAAAGCGTCAAATAATCCTCAGATTGAACATATTGATTCTCCAGATTTTCCTCAAGCTTGCTGTATAAAATATATAAGTCGTGCAATTTATCGGAAAGGATCCGTTCATCTTCGTATTCCGATTTGCCCGTCCCCTCTATCATGTCCCGGATGCTTTCAGGCTGCAGACAATGCCGTTTAAATTCGGTCAGCATCCGTTCCACCTGCTCCGTAAATCCGCTTTTATCGCTTGCGTTTTGATAGACTTTAAACTCGCCCTTATGCTCTTCAATCAGTCTCCGCAGCAGCATCTGAATGCCCGTCCCCGTCAAAAACGGCCGATTCATGCCTCCGGTATGCTGGAGCACTCGCCAGGCAAGCCTTGAAAAACTGTACACTTGGGCGCGGATAGTTCCGCCCAAATCGGGTGTTTTGCTAAGCTCGTATTCCATTAAAAACGTCATTTGATCCGGGACTAGAAAAATGATCGGTTTTCCGAGCGGTTCATCGCGAAGTTTTTCTCTGATTTCATTCAGGATAAAGGTCGTTTTCCCACTCCCGGATCTGCCTGATAAAAATACTGCTCCCACTAAGCTCGTCTCCTTTCTGTTTCTTACTCTTTATTCTATCGAAACATCTGCAAAATAACCATTCTCCAAAACTGGGAAAAAACCGTATGAGCACTTGCACCCCATACGGCTATTTTTGCTTGAACTGCACAAAAAACAGCATCAAAAACGAGATGATCGCGATAGAGGCGACCCACATCCATGCCAGCGTCATATTTCCCGAATCGATCGCCAAGTATATCGCCGTAGGCACCGTCTGCGTCACCCCCGGGATGATACCCGCAAACATCAGCGTTGCGCCAAACTCGCCAAGCGCCCTCGCAAAGCTGAGCACAATCCCCGTCATGATTCCATTTGATGCGAGGGGAACGGTGACAAAGAGGAACACCCTCCACTCGCTTGCTCCATCAACCCTCGCGGCATCCTCGATATCGCGGTCGACAGCCGAAAATCCTGATTTTGCTGACTGATACATTAACGGGAACGCGACAACCGCAGCGGCGATCACGGCTGCCCACCAGGTAAAAATAACCGGTGCTTGAAATACGTTTTCTATCAAGCGTCCGATCACGCTCTGCCTTCCGAAGATCACGATTAAAAAGAATCCGACAACGGTCGGCGGCAGAACGAGCGGCAGCATCATTACCGTCTCGATAACAGACTTGCCTTTAAAGTTTCTGTTCGCCAGGAGCCTCGCTGCAGCAGTTCCAAGCAAAACTGCGATGATGCCCGCTGCGACTGATACTTGAATTGAAATTTCAATCGGGGAAAAGAATTCCTCAAGCATAACGGCGGTCAGCCCTTCTTAAATCCGTACTTTTCCATTGCCTTAACGGCTTGGTCGCTTTGCAGGAATTGATAAAATTCCTCAGACTGTTCCCTGTGCTTTGTATTTTTTACAATTCCGAGCGGGTAGACAATCGGTGTATGCAGATCGCTTTTCGCCGTCTCGACAGTCTCGACCTGATCTGATGAAAGGGCGTCCGTCCGGTAAACGATTCCGGCATCCGCGTTGCCTGTTTCGATATAAGAAAGGATCTGCCTTACATCTTTGCAGTAGACGATTTTAGATTGCACTTTAGACCATACGTCAAGGTTCGTCAACGTTTCTTTTGCGTATTTTCCGGCTGGCACTGATTCGGGTTTGCCGACCGCAAGTTTTTCGATTTTGCCCTCCGCCAAATCTTTGAAGCTGTTGACATGCTGATTTTTCCCTTTCGGAACGATCAGCACCAGACTGTTTTCGACCAGCTTGACAGTGTCTTTTTTGTCAATTAACCCCTGATTAACTACTCTATTAAATTTGTCCTCGGCGGCAGAAAAAAACAAGTCGGCCGGAGCGCCCTGTTCGATCTGCTGCTGCAATGCACCCGATGAACCAAAATTAAACTTTATGGAGACATTCGGATGATCTTTCTCATATACGGAGGAAAGTTCCGCTAATACATCTTTGAGACTCGCAGCCGCGGAAACCGTAATTTGAACTTTTTCAGACTTCCCCTTGGCTGATCCCCCTTTTTCCGCCTGGCAGCCGGCGAACAAAACAACCGACACCAATAAAGCCACGGCCGTCAATATTACCTTTTTCAATAGTCTCACTCCATTTTGATATGTATGTCATTAATTCGGCACTAACAACCATTTTACGTCAAACTTCATTTTTTTAAAATAGATTGTGCTCACCGCACATCATTTTGACACATGTTCGAGGCTCAACCTTCCATAGGCACATGCATGCAAGCACATACATATAATGACAGGACGTCAAATATAAAGTGTTGAGGTGAAAAAGATGTGGTATGTTCAGCCGTATCTTCCCGCCTATCCCGCCAGGCAAAACGACAGGCTGATCAAGGATCTTGAAAAAGCGGTAAACGGAGAGCACAGCGCGGTCGTCTGCTATCAAAAAATCGCCCAAAAGGCGCCGGATTCCGAAACAAAAAAGCGGATTTTAGAAATCAGACAAGATGAAATTCGCCACTTTAATGCGTTCCTAACATTTTATACGTCTCTTACCGGCCGAAAGCCTGACATTTCCATAACTGAGCCTTGTCCGGAACAGTATCGAAACGCGCTGGAGTTCGCATTTAAAGACGAACAGGAAACGTTTGATTTTTATTTGGACATCGCAGACTATGTGAAAGACCGGGCGATACGGGAGGCGTTCAAGCGGGCGGCAGCTGACGAACAAAACCATGCAGTCTGGTTTTTATACTTCTTAACAAAGAGATGATCCGCCTTGATCAATATACCCTTATAGGGTATATTTTTAAAATAGCGGACTTTTATTTTGACTAAAGAGGTGCTAAAACATTGAACGTGCTGCTTGTCGATGATGAAATCCGGATGCTCGATCTGCTGGAGCTTTATTTAGAACATTATTCGTGCACAAAAGCCGCCACCGGAAAAGAAGCCCTGGATTTAATAAAAATGAACAATTTTGATCTTGTTATTCTCGATATTATGATGCCTGAGATGGACGGATGGATGGTGTGCCAAGAGATCCGCAGATTGACAAACGTTCCGATTATCATGCTCACCGCCAAAAACGGGCAGGATGACATTGTGCGCGGATTGAATTGCGGAGCAGACGATTATTTAACAAAACCGTTCAGCGAAAAAGTGCTGCTTGCCAAAATAGAAGCCGTCCTGCGCAGAACCCGCCGATTTCATGAAATCAGGTTCCGCGGTTTAATCTGGAATAAACAGCATCATACCCTGCATGTCAATCAACGGGAAATCGGCATTACGCCAAGTGAATTCGATCTGCTCGGGACGCTCTTAAACCACACGGATCAAGCGCTTTCGAGAGACCAATTGATTGAGAACATCTGGGGGTTCAACTCTGATATCGAGCCCCGCACCATCGATTCACACATGAGAAATTTGCGAAACCGATTGAAAAAAGCTGGCTTTCCGGTTGAAGATCATCTCCGGACCGTCTACGGCGTCGGCTACAAATGGACAAGCAAAGGAACCGGAGCATGAAAAAGATTTCATTTAAGCTCGCAGGTTCATTTTTCATTTTAATCCTTTTCATCGAAACCATCCTTTTTGCGGCGCTGTATACAACGATTATCAACACAAGAATAAACGAAGAAATCCGCGCGCTCCAACTAAGGGGCAACAGCCACAGAGACGTCCTCGAAAAACATTTTGACAAAAGGACGATAGACCACGTCACCCTGATGGAAACCGAAGCCCGGACAAACGTAATCATAACGGACCAAAATAGACGCGTATTGGCGCAGTCTGCCCGGGGAGACATGACGGAACACCTTCATTTCGAAGAAAAACACATCCCGAGGAAAGGGACCGCTTTATCGTCCCATTGGAATACATCAAAGTATATTTGTACGATCAGTCCGATCATGAACGGACGGGAAACGGCCGGCTACGTCTTCATGTATTTGGAGACCTCCTCGATAAAAGCCTTGGTGGCAAGCATTACGAAGCGGTTTTTCCTCAGCTTTGGCTTAACCGGCGTCTTAACTGCCGCAGCTATTCTTTGGTTCAGCCGTGTATTAGCGAAGCCGATTATTAAACTGAAGGAAGCAACCGAAAGTATCAAAAACGGTCAAGCTTCGATTCCGCTTGATATCAAACGGAACGATGAACTCGGCGAGCTCGCCGCATCAATCGAAAGCCTTTCTTCAAATCTCAGCAGGCTTCAAAAAGAACGAAACGATTTTCTGTCAAGCGTCGCTCATGAGCTGCGGACTCCGATCACATATATAAAAGGCTACACAGATGTCGCGATGAGAGATAAACTCGATCCACAAGCCAGAAATCAGTACTTGTCGATCATCAAAGAGGAAGCGGACAATTTAAACACCCTTGTTGACGATTTATTTTTGCTGACAAAACTGAAACAGCCCGGATTTCAAATCAGTAAGAAAAAGGTTCACCTGCACACATTCATAAAAAAAGAAGTTCAGAAAGCGGCAGTCGCTTTTTCGGAAAAACGAATCAGCCTTTCGTTCGACATCCCGGCGGATCTTTATGTCTCAGTCGATGAAGTCCGTTTTTCACAAGTGATCTCAAATTTGCTGAACAACGCCCGCCAATACTCCGATCCTGATTCAATAGCATCCGTCACCGCAACAAAAGCAGAGGATCAGGTCAAGATTACGATAGCGGACGAAGGCTGCGGCATTCCGGAAGAAGAACGGGATTATATTTTTGAGCGCTTTTACCGGGTCGATAAGTCGAGATCGAGACAAACCGGCGGTACCGGGCTGGGCCTGGCCATCGCGAAAGAAATCGTCGAGCTTCACGGCGGTCAGATTGCAATAAAAAACAGAACCCCGAAAGGAAGCGAATTTATCATCACGCTGCCTTCTAATATGTAACAAATGTCGAGATGTCTGCACCAGTTTTGCACATTTCCCGGGTATACTACTCAGTAATCTGGACCAAAAAGGAGGAAAACACCATGAAATTGAAATCCGGTTTACTTTTTGTCATGCTTGTTTTCGCGCTTCCGCTCGCAGCATGCCAAAATTCCGGCTCGGGAAAGACGGACGGACATAAGGAGCATCATACAAAGAATCATTCGGAGATGAAAGAAAAAGACGCCGTTTCTCTTCCGAATGATTTCAATAAGCGGGCGGAAGAAGGGCTTCTGGTGAAAAACACAAAGAACACGACAAGACTTGACGCGAATACACCGGAAGAAATGAGCATCAAAACCTCTCAAACGATATGGCCGGCCACTCATAAACAAAACAGGCCGGGCGCAGTGATTTTAGTTTCGGGCGGATCATGGCAGGCAGCTCTTGCATCAGCTGATCTGATCCATCACCCGAATAACGGACCTGTTTTAATCGCGGAAAAAGGGAAAATCTCCGGGCAGATTCAGAATGAAATCAAGCGCTTGAACCCGACGGGCACTTCAGACGGAACGCAAATCATGGCTGTCGGAGAATTTGATTCAAAAGCGCTTCAAGCTTTGAACACTTTTAAAATAAAAGAGCTCAAAGGGAAGAACGCGGCTGATCTGGCAAAAGAGATTGACAAAGAATACGCGGAGGCAGCCGGTGAATATCCGAAAAGCGTCATCATCGGATCATCCGAGGATGATGCAGAACTTTATTCGCTCCCGGCTGTAAACTGGATCGCCCACATGCCTGAGCCGATCCTGTACGTGAACAAAAAAGGCATTCCCGAAGAGACGGCCGCAGCATTAAAGAAAAGGGACGGCAAAGCAAACATCTATATTCTCGGCCCTAAAAAAGCCGTTTCAGAAAAAACGGAGGATGCATTAAAGGAATATGGAACAGTCAAAAGAATTTCCGGAGATACGCCTGTCGCAAATTCGATTGCGTTTGCGAAATTCAGCGATAAAAACACCGGTTTTGGGTGGGGAATCACAGATCCGGGACGCGGACTGTCCTTCGCATCAACGGCCGCGCCCGAGCTGGCGCTTGCCGGAGCGCCATTTTCCCATTTGGGAAAACACGCTCCTCTGCTTTTACTCAAAAATGGACAGGCAGACAGTACGATGTACAGCTATTTATCCGAGATCGAGCCTTCTTTTCGGGACAGACCGCAGGACGGCCCTTATAACCATGCATTCATTCTCGGATCAGAAAATGAGATTTCATTTCGAACGCAAGGCGTTCTTGATGGCATATTGGAAATTAAGTCTGCGGATGGAGGACATTCCGGTCATTAAGAGACACAATGGAGGGGCTCTTAAAGTAGAGCCTCTTTTTTGTACCAGACGCCGTAAAAAGAATCCACCCTTCTTCATTCAGCACAATGCCTTGAATAGCTACCCCCGCTTTGACGCGTATATTGTTTTGATAGAGCGGAACTGGCAGTCAAAAAAGCAATAGGAGCTTTTCGAGAGGGAAAATCTTCTTTCCGCAAAAAAGGTATTACTTCAACACCGTCCTGTTCTGCCCTTGATGTTCTTGTCGGTTCCCGTCAGCCTGTTCTATGCTCAGCTGGAGTCCAACTACCGCCTTTATCTCGAAACTCTTTTTGACGATTTCCTATTCACCTTGACTGTTTATACAGTGTGCCGCGCCCTTCTTAGCATTACGATGCAAATTCCGCTCGTCAAATGGACGGAAGGACTGAACATCAAAACGATCGTTTCCATATCATACGTATGCTACGCTATTGGTTTCGCTTTTTCTTCATCGATCTTTTGGCTGCTCTCGACTGCCGTTTTATTTACGGCGGCAGAAAGCATGCTGCTGAATCACATGCAAACCTTTGTCTCGCGCCTTGCTCCCGATCATATGCGGGGCAGATATTTTGCATTTTTCGGCCTGCATTGGGATATTTCCCGGACAATCGGTCCTTTTTTAGGCGGGATGATGTTCATCAAGTTCGGCGGGGCAGCGCTATTTCTTGCTATTGCAGGAATCGTGGCTGCCGGCGGAATTGCACAATACCGAACAGTATTAACATTATCTTCCCGGCTAAGAAAAAACTAATTCTTTATAGTACCTGGTACTAGAACAAAGTGCTATAATAGAAACAGTTTTTATTCGGGAGGCAAGGAGGCATTATGATTACATTAAAAAAACAAACGATCGGCGGGCTTTTAAAATCAACCGCCGGCCGGTTTCCGAATCATGAAGCGGTTGTATATTCTGAGCTCGATTTAAGATACTCGTATCAGGAGCTTGTTGAAGAAACTTCTAAAATTGCAAAAGGGCTGCTCGCGCTCGGCATTCAAAAAGGGGAGCATGTCGCCATCTGGGCATCCAATATTCCGGAATGGATTCTGCTCCAGTTTGCTACGGCAAGAATCGGCGCTGTGCTCGTCACCGTCAATACGAGCTATCAGGCGAGAGAACTCGAGTACTTATTGGAACATTCCGATTCCACCACCCTCTTTCTGATGGACGGCTACAAAGGAACATCCTATATCAATATGATCGATGAGATCATGAAAAATCCTGAAAAGCTGCCGAAGCTGAAAAATCTCGTCTACCTTGGCAAGAACGAGACCCCTGAACATATGACGGCTTTTGCCGAGATCGCTAAAATGGGCGAAACGGTCTCTGATGCCGACCTTTTTGAACGAGAGCAGTCACTCACACACGATGATGTGATTAATATGCAGTATACGTCGGGAACGACCGGCTTTCCAAAAGGTGTTATGCTGACTCACTACAATATCGTCAACAATGCGGCGATCGTTGCCGACAGAATGGGGCTGACGAGCGAAGACAGGCTGTGCATCCCGGTTCCTCTTTTTCATTGCTTCGGCTGTGTGTTAAGCACGCTTGCCTGCGTCGCGTCAGGCGCGGCCATGCTGCCAATCATCGAATTCAAGCCGGACATCGTCCTGCAAACGGTCGAAAAAGAAAGATGTACAGGGCTGCAGGGTGTACCGACAATGTTTATCGCCGAGCTCACCCACCCCGATTTCGCAAACTATGACCTCTCTTCTCTGCGGACCGGGATCATGGCAGGCTCCCCGTGCCCTAGAGAAGTCATGAAAAAAGTGATGAAGCAAATGAATATGACGGATATCACAATCGCATACGGACAGACGGAGTCTTCACCCGTGATTACGCAGACAACCGTCACCGACACGATCGAACGCCGCGTCGAGACCGTCGGAAAAGTGCATCCGCATGTAGAAATGAAAATCGTCGATCCTGACACCGGGGAAACGCTCGGCCCGGATGAGCAGGGCGAACTGTGCACAAGAGGATACCTCGTCATGAAAGGCTACTATAAAATGGATGAAGCCACAAAAAAGGCCATCGATGAAGACGGCTGGCTCCATACCGGAGATTTGGCAGAAATGGACCGGGACGGATACGTGAGGATTACCGGGCGCTTAAAAGATATGATCGTCCGCGGCGGGGAAAACATTTACCCGCGTGAAATAGAGGAATTCCTTTATGAACATGAGGATATTGTCGATGTACAGGTTGTCGGCGTTCCGGATGAAAAGTACGGGGAAAAAACGGCTGCCTTTATTAAATGCAGGCCGGGCAAAAAGCTGACGCTCGAAGACGTCAGAGATTTTTGCAAAGGACAGCTTTCGTATTATAAAATTCCGGAGTACGTATTTCTGATCGACGAATACCCGCTGACCGCATCCGGAAAAGTTCAAAAATATGTGCTGCGCGACCGCGCAGCAGAACTGCTTGCGAGCCCGGTGCAGTAAATAAAAAGCCGAAAATACGGTCGTATTTTCGGCTTTTTGCTGTTTAAAACACTTTTTTACGGTCGCGCTCTTCCTTCAAAATTTCGACAGCTTCGCGGAAGCGCTGTGAATGAACGATTTCCCTTTCCCGTAAAAACGCCAGCCCGTCATTTAAATCCGGATCATCCGACATGTCAATCAGCCATTGATACGTAGCCCTCGCTTTTTCTTCAGCCGCTATATCTTCATATAAATCGGCAATCGGATCGCCTTTTGCCTGGATGTATGTAGCGGTGAACGGAACGCCGGCAGCGTTATGATAAAACAGGGCTTTGTCATGGTCTGCGTAATGATCGCCGAGCCCGGCTTCCTTCATCTGCTCGGGCGTCGCGTCTTTTGTTAATTTATATACCATCGTGGCAATCATTTCAAGGTGAGCAAACTCTTCCGTACCGATGTCCGTCAGCAGTCCGACGACTTTATCGGGTATGCTGTAGCGCTGGTTCAAATAGCGAAGCGCCGCAGCCAATTCGCCGTCCGCTCCGCCGTATTGCTCAATCAAAAATTTGGCAAGTCTCGGATTGCATTCTCTCACCCTAACAGGATACTGCAGTTTTTTCTCATAAAGCCACATGAACCTGACTCCCTTCCTCTATTAAACTTGCCATGGCCAAGGACTTCTTTTCCAGCTCCAATAGGATTCCGTCTGATCCGGGCTTCCTTGAATCAAAGGGCCGTATTTTGATTCAAACTTCGCTTTCAGTTTTCTGGAAAATCCGGCATACTGGTTGTATTGTTTGATGGCATCGGTATCATCGGGATGTGTGTCAAGGTATAGCATCAGCTCAACGATGACAAAATCAACAGCCTGAATTTCATGAAGCCTTTTATAATAGTCTTGCGGTAAAGAGTTCGTCACCCTCCTTACCTCCCATCTTCATACGGATTTTCATAATGATCGTAAAATACGGGCCAAAGCGTCCCTTTTTGCAGCGCCTCCATCGGGGAAAACTGCGGAAGGCCGCGGGGCTGAAAACCTAGATATAGATTTGGAGGGGTTCTGTAGTATCTTTTGCCGATCGGCGGACACGGATCAAAGGCGCTGTGAAACGGGCAATACGATTTGACTTTGGTGAATGATTCCTTGGGATGTTTCATATCGGTTCACCTCTATTTATGATCAATCTAATTTAATGTATTCATATATTCGATCTGTTATGTTCAAAAATAAACGATTAGTTTTTCTTATTAATCTTTTAAATAAATTCGTATTTTACCAATCACTAAAATTATTATATAGTAATATATAGAAATACTTTACTTAGTGAACAAAATGATTCCGCAGTAAACAGGAAGAAGGTTTTTCATTTGAGGGAAAAAAGAGATTTCCTTCGGGATATATTATTGATATTGATCAGCAGTTTTGGGGGATTTCTTCTCTCATTGACCGGCATGACAATC
The DNA here is from genome assembly GCF_037969865.1 of Bacillus sp. FSL R7-0646. Classification (NCBI taxonomy): domain Bacteria; kingdom Bacillati; phylum Bacillota; class Bacilli; order Caryophanales; family Bacillaceae; genus Bacillus; species Bacillus sp. FSL R7-0646. The sequence continues at coordinate 1,145,502 of NZ_CP150217.1, read as the reverse complement.
GGCTGGATGGTCGGAACAATGACCGCCGCCGCTTGTCTGTCGCTGTTTCGCCCGTCACCGTTGAAAGCGGCGGTCAGACAAAACGGCATCCACCATGGATGGCTTCAGTTCGGCCAAATGCTATTGGGAATTGAGCTTGGCCAAAAAATCAACATGTCTGTGATTTCGATCTTTAAGGAAAATTGGCTGATTGTCGGCGTCATGCTTCTCCTTTCCGTCGTGTTCGCCATGCTGTCGGGCTTTGTCTTGTGGAGATTCAGCAAGACAGATATGCTGACGAGCTTTGTGGGAACGGCTCCCGGCGGGCTTTCCGCGATGCCGGGCATCGCTCAGGAAGTCGGAGCGAACACGGCAATCGTCAGTCTCGTGCAGATGATACGTGTTCTTCTCGTCGTCATGACCATTCCCTTTTTCGTTTTTTTCATAAATGCGAAGCATCCCGACGCCCATGCTGCCGGCAGCCAAGTGATGGCCGCGGGAACATCGGCATTTGAAGCGCCTCATATCGCATGGACTGCGTTGATCGTGCTGGGCGGATTCGGGGTATGCAAAGCTATGAAAGCACTGCGGTTTCCTGCGCCATGGCTGCTCGGAAGCATGACCGGCGCGGCCGTTCTGCAAATCGCGGGCGCCTCAATGACCGGACTCAGCACAACCGCCTGGTGGCCCCACGGCTTTTCAGTGCTGTCGCAAATTTGTCTCGGCGCAACGATCGGTTCAAAGATCAGCAAAGATATGTTTATCGGCGTCAGAAAAACGCTGATCGTCGCACTTGCCAGCTCCGTCGGACTGATCATTGCAATGATTTTAAGCGCCGCCGTCACCGCCAAAGCGGCAGGCATTTCGCTGACAACGGCCATATTGGCGTTTGCTCCGGGAGGAATCGCAGAAATGGCGACAACGTCTGTCACGCTTCACGCCGACTCTACGTTCGTCGTCGCTGTCCAAGTGTTGAGGGTGGTGCTCGTGATCGCAATGCTTCCTCCATTCTTCCGATTGCTTCATCAAAAATCGGAAAAATATACACACCCTCGCGTGAAAAAAGCCAGAGTTGAAGGCTGATCCCTTCGCTCAGGCTTTATTTTTTTATTCAAATTCCGGCAGCCAGTCGCCGTGTGCTTCGATCAATTCATCGCACATGCTTACGATATCATCCATCGATAATTCCGCAGCCGTATGCGGATCAAGCAATGCAGCATGGTAAATGTGCTCTTTTCTTTTTGTTGTTGCCGCTTCAATCGTTAACAGCTGTGTATTGATATTGGTGCGATTTAAAGCAGCCAGCTGTTCTGGCAGCTCGCCCGCGTAGCACGGAGTGATCCGGTTCCGCTCAGCGACGCACGTCACTTCGACGACGGCTTTTTCCGGAAGATTTGTAATCAATCCTTTATTCAAGACATTACCGCCGAATGTAAACGGCTGGCCGGTTTCCATCGCTTCTATGATTCTTGAGCCGTATTCGTTTGACCGCTCGTGGGTTAAATGCCGATTGCCGACGATTTCGCCGCGCATCTTTTCCCAATTTTGAATCTGCTTCTCGCACCTTCTCAAATATTCGTCAATCGGGATATTCAGTTCTTCAATCAGTTCGGGATAACGGCTTTTAATAAAATAAGGGTGGTACTCCGCGTTATGTTCGGACGATTCGGTCACATAGTAGCCGAATTTATCCATCAGTTCAAACCTGACCATGTCACCATGTTTCGTTTTCTGTTTTTCTTTTGCCCGCTTTTTAATTTCTGGATACAAGTCTCTTCCGTCTTGCTTGACTTCAAGAAGCCAGGCCATATGATTGATGCCGGCGATTTTTTCTTCGATTCGTTCATGCTTCATGCCGAGGGATTTGAAAAGATCTTTTGTGCATACTTGAACGCTGTGGCAGAGACCGACCGTTTTCACGTCCGTGTAGCGGAGAAGCGCACCGGTTAAAGAAGCCATCGGGTTTGTGTAATTTAAGAGCCAGGCGTCGGGCGCCGCGCTTTCGATGTCTTTTGCCATATCCAATAAAACGGGAATCGTCCGCAGCGCCCTGAATATCCCGCCGATTCCGACCGTATCGGCAATCGTCTGCTTGAGGCCGTATTTTTTCGGAATCTCAAAATCGATGACTGTGCCCGGTTTATAGCCGCCGACCTGAATGGCATTGATCACGTATTTCGCTCCCGCCAAAGCTTCCTTTCTGTCGTCATAGGCGCGGATCGATACCGTGTCATTATAGCGGTTTTTTAAATGCTCAAGCATATCTTTAGATTCTTTGAGGCGCTTCGGATCGATATCATACAAAGCAAATTCAAATCCGTTGACCGCCGGAACCATCAGACAGTCCCCCAGCACATTTTTCGCAAAAATTGTGCTTCCAGCTCCGATAAAAGCAATTTTAGTCATTCATATCTTCCTTTCCCCGTGAAATTTTCGCTAGCCTTTTAGCGCTCCTGCTGATAATCCTTTTATAAAGTACTTTTGCAGGAATAAAAATAGAATCGTCATCGGCAGCATCGCCATCAGCGAAGCCGCGGCCACCAAGTGCAGGTTGTTCGCATTTTGCCCAAAGAAGCCGGCAATCGCTACAGTCAAAGTCTGCACACTTTTGTCTTGAAGGAAAAAGATCGAAAACTGATAGTCGTTCCAGATGAATACGCAGGCAATAATGCAAATCGTCGCAGTCACCGGCTTTAATAAAGGAAAGACGATTCTGAAGAAAATCCCCGCCGTGCTCGCCCCGTCGATTCTCGCAGCCTCTTCAAGCTCTTTCGGAATCGTCGACCGGATAAATCCGGCATACAAAAAAATCGTCAAGGGCATATAAGCCGCCGTATTATTCAATATCGCGATTTCAAGCGTATTCAGCATGCCAAGCTCCACCACCATTTTGTATAAAGGAACCATGGATGTCAGCGGCGGAATGATCATAATGCCGATAAACAGGAAGTAAACGGCTTGATTGAGCTTTGTTCTGCGCCTGGCGAGCGGATATGCCGCCAGAGAGCCGATCACAATGAGCAGAGCCGCCGAAGCAAAAGTGATCACAGCAGTATTGAAAAACGAGCCGGCCAGACCTGCTTTATCCCATGCTTCTGCAAAATTACCGAGGCTGATTTCGTCCGGGAACTTCCATTTTGAACTGAAATCTCCCTTTGCTTTCAGCGCCGTCGTCAGCAAAATATAAAACGGAATCAGGTGAAAAACGGTAATCCATGCAGCCAGCAAAGTCCACAGCGCCCGTTTCTTTTTCTCTTGGCGATTCATCTAGGCTTCGACCTCCTTGCGCTTAAAATAGATGAGAGCCGTAAAGCTGATTAGCAGTATCAACACCGCCATGAAAACCCCCTGAGCGGCTGCATAGCCGGCATCCTGCCTCTTAAAATACAGATCGTACATAAAAGTCGACATCGATTGCGAAGCATTTCCCGGACCGCCGCCTGTCAGCGCTAAAATGACATCAAACAGCTTCAGTCCGCCGATGATATTGATTACCATGTTGATCGTGACAGAAGGCATCAACAGCGGCAGCGTAATCTTCCAAAATTGCTGAAAACCGCTTGCTCCGTCGATTTGCGCCGCTTCATAAAAATCTTTCGGAACGCTTCCGAGACCTGCTAAATAAATGACCATCGCTATACCGACAAACTGATAGGAATTGACAAATACGATGATCCACGGATTGATTTCCGGGCTGCTCAAGGCGTTGACAGGACCTGCTCCAAATAGTTTCAGCAAATCGTTCAAGGCGCCTCCTTCATAGGAGAAGAAGAAGTACCAGATATACCCCATGATCAGCGGGCTGATGATGACGGGCAAATAGACAACCGTTCTTGTCAGCGCTTTCATTTTGATGCTTTTAAACAGCAGGAGGGCATAGAGAAGACCGATGACATTCTGGAAAACCGTACTGCCCAATCCGTACAGGAGGGTGTTTTTGACGACAAGCCATGTCGCCGGGTCGGCCAGCATCCGTTTATATTGGGCAAAGCCGATCCAGTCATACGACTGTGAGAAACCGTTCCAGTTCGTGAACGTGATTTTAATGCCGCTCGCAAACGGATAAATCATAAAGACGGATACAAGCGACAAGGCGGGAAGATACATCCACCAGAGCGATCCATTTTTCCTCACATATCTCCTTTTCACAATAGTCAGACTTTTTTCTTTAGCTAATTCGCTCATCATTTCACCCTTCTTTTTTTATCATGATGATAACGATCCTTTCTATTGTTCTTGTAATCTGCTGTATTCCTGTTTCATTTTTTCCGATACCTGCTTCGGCGTTAACGTACCGGCCAATAGTTCCTGTCCCGTCGTTCCCATGACGTCCCACATTCCGCTCGGGAGATAGACGCGGTCAAAGTACGGTTCGATTTTGATTTCTTCATATTGATCATAAAACTTAGAATAGTAGTTTTCAGCTTCTGTGTTGGTTAATGCCTGAGGAAATGAGGTGGCTTCGGCGATCTTTTTCACGTATTTGGGCTGTGCGGCGAATTCGATAAACCGCTTTGCTTCTTCGAGGTGTTCTGAGTCTTTCCAGACAGCAACGGTATGGCGCTCTCCTCCAATCCAGCTCGGTTTGTCGCCTTCATAAACGGCAGGCGTCGGCATCACGCCTAACTGGATATCTGGATTGACTTCCCTCGTATCAGGGCCGATCGACGTGACTGAGAGGGTAAAACCGATTTTTTCCTGCGCCATCAATTCGACCAATTGCGACGGTTTTGCCGTCAGGATATCTTTATTGATCAATTGCTTTTCCTGCATCTCTTTAAAGGTTTCTGCGAGAAGTGTGTAGTCGGACCAGTCGAATGTGCCGTTTTCCAAAGCTTTTTTTTCATTGCGGCGATCATCTGTGATGAGCAGCGGGGTGGCAAGCTGATCATAAAACTGAGCTAAAGCGCCTTTATCTGAACCGGCAAACCAAAAAGGAATGACGCTCCCGTTGCTTTTTTCTTTGATCGTTTCCAGCGCATGCATCAGTTCGTCCAACGTCTGCGGAGGCTTGAGACCGTATTTCTTCAAGAGACCGGCATTGTAGACGATCCCGTCTTTTGCCTGATTGAAAGGGTAGGCATATACTTTGCCTTTTTCATCCTTCAAAATCGGATCGAGGTTTGGATCGAGATGCTTCACCCAATCCATGTCTTTTAAATCAGCAGTGTATTCCCCGTAGCGGATCTTCGCCCAGCCGTGCGTATCGAACAAATCAGGCATGTCATTTGCCGCCATTTTGACGCGCAGCATATTTTCATAGTCCGGGCCGGGAAAGCTGATATCGATCTTGATGCCTTCATTTTCTTTTTCAAAATCATCTGCGATGCTTCTGAGCGTGTTTTTTTCACTGTCGTTTGTCATTGTCGAAAACATTGTGAGCGTGACATCTCCGCTCTTTCCGGCATTCTTTCCGGAGCAGCCCGCAAGTATTGCAGACAAAATGATCAGGAGAACAAAAGAGAAAATGATTTTTTTCATCAATTTCACTCCAATTATGATATTTTAATGGTGAATAAAAAGCGCTTTCATTATTTACTGGAATTTAGTAAATCCATTTGCGTCACCTCCTTGGAAAGCGCCTTATTCTACCATTAGCTCCGTTTGCTGAATCCGCAGCTTTCCCGAATAATCAGCTCTGAAGGTACGGTCACTTTCAGCGGCAGTTCCCTTCCTTTCAGTCTGTCGAGCAGCAGCTTCACACCCGTCCGGCCCATCTCTTCTGTATGAACCTTTATGGTTGTCAATGGCGGATTAGCAAATTCGGACGCTTCAATGCCGTTGAAGCTGACGATTGCAACATCTTCGGGAACCTTGAGTCCCGATTCTCGAAGCGCCCGGAGCGCGCCGATGGCCATTGAATCGCTGGCGATAAAAAAAGCTTCGGGAACGTTTTTCTCTAAAAGCGCTTTTTTCATCAGTTCATAGCCTTGCTGCATCGAATACTCGCCGATATAAATGTGCTTTGCGTTATCCGAACCGGCCATCTCCAGAAACGCAGTCAGACGTTTGTCTTCGATTTCAATGGCGCTTGTCTCCTGATCGCTAATTCGAAAGTGCTCTTTTTCTCTTCCGCCGATATAACCGATCCTTGTATAGCCGAGCGATTTCAAATGGTTCAGCGCCCTCCCCGTAGCCTTCTCAAAATCTACGACAACCGAGTCGCGCAGCTCTTCATTGTCTGTATGGTTGATGTACACGACGTTGTTGAGCGCGCCCATGCACTGCTGCAAACCGGCAAAGTTGATCCTTCCGATGACGATTAAGCCGTCGACATCGCCTACAGGCTGATTCGAGCGGATGCTGCTCAGCTGAATAAATTTCGTAATAAACGCTCCTCTTTCAAAACACTCACTTTCAATTCCCTGCCTGATGGAATAAAAGTACGGATCGTTCAGCTCTTCTTCCTGTGATTGGCAGACAACAATGCCGATGCGCGGGCTTTCCCCGCTTCCTGAGGCATATACCTCGCGGCGCCTGCGCGTGCTTTTATAGCCGAGCCGGGCTGCTATATCCAAAATCCGCTGCCTTGTTTCAGGCGCTACTGATAATGACTGGTCATGGTTCAGAACCCTTGAAACCGTTGTGCTTGATACTTTAGCCTGAAGCGCAATCTCTTTAATCGTCGCCATTTTCATCCCGTCCTGTCTTTGGAATCCGTATTCACTAAACTTTACTAAAAAAATCATAACAAACAAGGTAAAAGTTTTCAATATTAAAAAAAATAAGTTTTTTCAATCGCGATCTTTTTGGACTTCTCTAGATCCGGCTGCTGTTCCTGAAGTGCTTATAAATCGGATTAAGAGTCTATTCAATTTATGGTTTCAATATTAAGACACGGAACTTTTGGCGATTGAAATTTTAAAAGAGCAGACAGCTGCCTGCTCTTTTAGTTGTTCTTTTTCTGTATGTTTTTCATAGTTGCCTTATATAACCGCCGTGAAACGATATATGCTACATTTATTAGCAAATACAAAATAAACAAAAATAAAGATACTAAGAATACACCATTATTCCGTATAACAATCTCCTGAGAATGCATTGAATAAATCAATACATATAGATAAAAAACACAAAACATCAACAAAGCTTCAATAACAAAATTGAGAAACCCCCGTTTTTTCAATAAAATCTGAGAAAACACTACGTCTACAATCCCTACGACTACCACAGTGAGAACAAAAAACTTGAATAAAACGATCACAGAATCAAAAGTACCTTTTGTATTGATTGACACATCTGGTGCCAAAGCGACCAATTTAAAGACTCCGAAGAATATCAGAAAAGGGGAAGAAATAAGAAATAAACACATAAGAAGAACAACCAATATTGCAAAAATATGATCCCCAATAGAGTAGTTTTTTTCTTTGGTTTTTTCACCCATTTATACCTATTCCTCTCTTTTTGTGGTATTATATTACTTGTTAAGAATATCAAATAATTGGGGGAATTTGAAATGTAATCAAAGAAAAAAAGATTTTCTCAAGGTGTGATAACACTTACGGCCACAACCCTTATCATTTCAGGATTTAGTGGGTTCGCATCATCTGTCTCAGCCGCTGAACAAGAACAGTCAACCACATCAATTACCGAAACGACGTATGTCACATTGCCAGCTTCTCTTCAAGAATATATGGAAACACATCAAGAGCCTACTACTCTAGAAGATTCCAAAGCATTCATCCAATTTGCATCACAAACTCCAGAATTTCAAACTTACAATCAGTTAAATCAGGATGGACAAGTACATACTGCAGGCCTTATTGGTGGATCTCTAAAAGCCATAAAAGCATTTGGATGGGTTTGCAGAGTTGGGGGAAAAACTCTTAAATGGGCGATTAGACCACTCTCTCCTTCTAAAGCGAGACTCGTCGACAAATATGCACGTAAAATTGCATATGCCACAGAAAGATTAAATAGTGCTTCAAAAGGCGCTCTTGTAAAAGCCTTAGTGAAAGCCGGAGTTCCTAAAAAAACAGCAGATTCCCTTGCGGAAATCATCTTATGGCTCGTATAAAAGTAGAGCAGGCCGCTGGTCTGCTCTTTACTTTGATTATGTAATTTTGATAATAGGATATCAAAAGAAATGACCTCAAACATAGTTTCATCATTTCTTTTGTTTCTTCCATATCTAATCCCAATAAAAAAAGGAATAACTCAATAACAATCCGTGAAAACTTTAATGATTTTTAAAGTGGCTTACATTTTTGTGTTCCCACTTTCTTTTATAATCAATCATTAAGAGGGGCATTTGAATACTTCCGTTGCTCTTTAAATATCCAACAAATGCACCTATCACACTAAAGAAATTGAAAATAACAAATACTTCATGCTGGGAGTATAGTTCGGTAAAATTCAAAAGCAATTAACATCAACGTTTTGTTTCCCACTTTCTTTATTATATAAGTAAATAATACCATTAAATGGACAAATTTAGAATGGGATTTTCACTCAAAAGCAAAACCCTCAAGAAAGAGATCTTGATTTTGAATAAAAGAGTGATTTTACATAAATATCTTGTTCTTCCTTCTGGAAGTCAAAAAAGTCTTAATGTTTAATTATTGTGGAAACATCCTCGTGTTATGCAACATATTTGCTGACAAGTTTCAATTATGATTTTTTTAATAGGTGATGCCTGAGGCGTTGAAGAGATGGGGAATGATCTTACTGACAAGAATAGCTGAAAGGACATCGGAGTAAAAGTAGTCAGCACAGGTTTCGTACCTTTGTTTAGGTTGACCACCCTAAATAGTGGTGAAGAAGTGTTCATTGTCTAACCGCGTTTCTTATGCCTTAATTTACTTTACCTTCCCAAAAAAATCCGCCCTGATGCTCAGGAGCGGATGTTCATATTTGTTCCGAGTATTCGATTTAACCGACCATCTTTTCAGCAACCTGCATGTCGCCGGATGCCCAGTGAGTTTCTGCCGCAAACCATCCCGAACATACGACGGCAGCAATCGCAGCAACAATGAACAGTTTTTTCATCACATTCCCTCCACTTTTTTCATTTTTTCTTCCGCTTTAATCGCTTCCAAAAAGAAATGTGCGGCTTCTTTATAAAGTGACTTTGATCTGTAAACATTGGCCGTTAAGAGCGAAAGTTCTCTGGCGCTGTCGTATTGCTTTGTTTGAAACAGGATTTCAATGTTGTCTTTGCAGTCTTTAACCGCCTGTTCACCATCTCCTGCATAAGCCGCATATAAAATATCGATTTTGGCGTCAAATATTTTATTCGCCGCGGATTTCGACCTTTCCTTCCCTTCTTTGTAAAAGGCTGCAGCGCGTTTATGGTCTCCGACTTTAAACAGCTCTTTGATCATTAAAAACACAGCATTGAAATAATAATCTGATGCAGCATATGCTTGATCATCCAAAACGATTTCTAAAAACTGAATGCTTTTTTCCGAATTGTCCATCGCCGCATAAAGCAAGGCAAAATTATGAAGGAGCTGCATTTCTTTAAAACAGTCGCCGGCTTTTCTTACCGTATGGATGGCTTCTGTTAAATATTCTTCCGCCTCTGTATATTTCCCCATCTCTGTATAATTTCCGGCCATCGTAATATAAGTGGAAACAAGGTTCATATCATGGTCGCCATGCCCCTTGAAAATTTCCATCGCCTGCCGGGTATGGTTTAAAGAGACGATATTCTGGCCCAAGTAATAGTAGAGCTTTCCGACTTTATCGTGAAATTGCGCCACCTCAATTTCATCATGTACATGAGCAAGCTTCTTCTCGGCAATTTTATAGAAGCTGATCGCCTGCTCATAATTCTTTTTATACACTTCATAAGCTCCTGAAAACAGGTAGTAGTAATAGGATGTCATATGTGATGCAGCACTGCCGCCGTTCGTTAACTCCTCTTGCTGTTCTATCTTTTTTCCCCGCGTATCATACAGCATGATTTTATGCCGCAGTTCCAGCAGAGAATAGTAGATTAAAACCTCTTGGTCTTCCTCCATCTCTGCCAGCATCGGTTTGACTTCTTCAAATATTCGGATCGACTGTTCAGCATCATTTCTTCTGATGGCGCGGTACCATGTATTAAGGATGTTGGCGACTTCTTCCGCGGCGATCTTGTTCATATGGAGCTCCTTTCTTCCGATATTCAATTTTTTTGTATTTTATTCATTATTCATATCATACTATATTTTCCTCCCTGTATAAATTAATAGTAATAGTTCATTTTACACAGTTTCCTGAATCCCCCACTTTTCCCACTCTTTTATTAGGTCAAATGACTCTTCAATAGCTGTGAAACCGTGACTGATAAGACAGCAAAAAGCACCCTTGCTGAAAGGGTGCTTTTATACACTACTTCTTCAAATATGAATACGAACTTGTATAGGAATAAGTGAGAGCTCCTGTTAATGGATTGATAATGTTTCTACATCGCATATGAAGAACGCGGATCGAAATCAACCATCGGTGTATAACAGGATGTCTGCCCCGGGAGCACTTTTCCTTTTCCTCCAGCCGGGCTGCAGCTCAGTTCTTTTCCGTCTGTGTTTCTTTTCCCAGACTGAGGGCACTGCTTTGTCCAGCGTCATTTTAGTCCATGCTGTTTTGAAAGAAGCCGCTAAATTTTAACATCTCAATTCCGAATGGTTTACTATATGCATCTTATCAGTCTGGCTGTCGCCTTTGTTGTGCCGCTTGAAGCGCAATTGCAGTGAATGAGTCTCTTCATACTTAATCTGACTGAGCATTTACTAGAAGTCATAAGCTTTTGCTAACTAATGATGTTTAGCTGCTTTATCAACAGATGGCAAATTACTTTCGTCTATTAAATATGTTGCAATCAACGCGATTACTAACAGAGCTGCTGCAAAATAAAATCCTATATTCATACTTCCTGTAGTGTCTGTCAGCCAGCCAGTAATATATGGAGCTAAAATGGAACCTAACATTCCAACAAAGTTGTAGAATCCAAATGCTGTACTTAATGATTGCTTTGGTGCATTATTTGCTACAACAGCAATTAAAACGGGGTTAACGCTAATTTTCCCTACAATTCCATACACAATTAGTGTCATATACAGAATTGGTAAGCTATCAAAGTAAACAATTGCAGCTGTTGATAAAATACCAAATGGCAACATCATGAGCAATACTGGTTTGCGCCGGCCTAACTTATCTGACAGCCAACTAAAAAATAATGAACCTGGAATTGCTGCCCATGGAACAAGTGATGCAACAAAGGCAATATTTCCTCCGGTTAAACCGCGTGCTGTTTCTAAATAGTATGGCAACCAAGTAATAATCATAAAGAATCCGTAAATAGAGCAGAAAATAATAATATATGCCAAAATTAAGTTTCTATTAAATAAAGATGAAAACTTAAACGGTTCAGCGCTCCTTTTAACCTCTTTATCAGTTTTTGGTTTGTCTTTAATTACAATTGCCATTGCGATGCCGATAAGTACAACCGGCACTGCGATGGCAAAAAATGGGGTTCCCCATCCGAATCCCCATTCTCCAACAACATAACTGGAGATATAATAGCCAATTGAAGTACCAAAAGCCATCCCTGCATTAATCACAGCACTGCCTAATGTTAGACGGTTCTTCGGGATAATTTCGGATGATATTCCATATTGCGGCCCATAATATACCCCCTGAGCCATACCAACCATAAGCCATGCAGAGATAAACAGAAAGAATGTGGGCATCATCCCTGTAACTGCTGCAAGCGAGCCAAATAGAATAACACCTGGAACCAACACTCGTTTTTTCCCAATTTTATCTCCTAATATTCCTGCAGGAACATTCATACCAGCATAACCGATGAAAAATATACTCATAATTAAGCCAAGTTGTGCCTTGCTTAATGAAAACGCTGATTCAATATCCCCCATAATGGGGTTTAATATTGTTCGCGTTGCATAAAGAGCCACCCAACCGAAGAAAAATACGATAACAACTTTTACCCAATAGGGAACCAGTGGTTGTTTTCCTTTACCTTCAACTGATCCCGCCTCTTTTGTCATCAAACTTCCTCCTTCAACTTTTTCCACTAATCCTTTGACTTTCGATCCTAGACTTCATAGATTGTTTCTTTTCGAAATCTGTCTGCGCAGCATAAAGAATCCCATTATAAAGATTGTTCAGAAATTTTTGATCAGAATGACAGATCAAATGTCGTCATATCTGAAAAGGTGGGAATTTTAGTTTTTATCCACCTTATGAACATACACGGATCGTCTTATTTTGTTATGCGCGTCCCCGCTTTTCCGTCTAGTGCAGCTGCCGCTTGGTTCAATGAACAAATAATTGCCTCTTTACCTAACTTTGCAAATTCTATAGCCGCTTGCATCTTTGGCAGCATACTGCCAGCAGGAAATTGACCTTCTGCCACATATTGTTCTGCTTCTTCTACTGTAATTCGGCTTAGTTTTTGCTCATTTTCTTTGCCAAAATTGATAAACACATTTGGTACGTCTGTCAACATCATGAAAACATCAGCATTTAATTGTTGTGCCAGCTTTAATCCTGAACGATCTTTGTCTATTACTGCTTCAAGACCATGTAATAGACCGCTGTCGTCACGATATACAGGTATACCGCCGCCGCCCGAGGAGATAACAATCGTTTCATCAATTAAACGTCGAATCTCTTCTATCCCATGGATCACTTTCGGTTCTGGGGAAGGCACAACTCGTCTATAGCCACGCCCTGCATCTTCTGACATAGCAAACCCTTTTTTCTCCAATTTCTTCGCTTCTTCCTCTGAATAAAATACTCCTATTGGTTTCGTTGGTTTTTCAAATGCTTTATCATACTTGTCCACTTCAACCATTGTTAGAAATGTAGCTACATTCGCGGTAATGCCCCGTTTTTTAATATGGTTTTTTAAAGCTTTTTCGAGCATATAACCAATGAATCCCTGTGATTCTGCGTTACAAGCATAGATCGGCAGCGGTTCAACGACATTTTTGGCAGCTTCATTTTGAGCAATAATATTCCCAACTTGCGGACCATTGCCGTGTGTAATCACAATTTTATGTCCTGCTTCTTTAATTTCAATCATATGACGTGTTGCAGAGATTACATTTTTGAATTGATTAGCATAAGTTGCTTCTTGTTTTGGCTGTAAAATTGCATTACCTCCTAGTGCGATTACTACACTTTTCCCCATTTCTTTCACTCCTTTGTTAAAGCCATATAAATTCCATATAAAGTATCCATCCCAGAAGAAGAACCTACTTTTATAAGACTTTTTATACTTTTCAAAGATGAATCATGTTGTAATTTTGTAATTTTTGAACTAAACAAGCCTTCTATAGCACAAGTTAAAAAGCGCGTGCTGACAAGGGTTGTTAAGGGTTCTCTGATTAGACTTCCCAATGTTTCAAGGTGTTTTTCGGCGATAAAAGAGTTGATGAAGTGTCCATACAATATACCGACCAGTATATCGTCACCCGTCGGCGTTAAACCTTGGCCCCGACCGATAAAGTAACGAAGCTCTTCCTCCAAATTTTCAGTTGGATCGTGTAATTTATTTATCAAGTCCGACACGCGAGCTGATTCAAAATCAGTAGATTCATACGATTTAAATGAAATTTGTTTCACGTTTTCTTTTAATTTATTTATATTTGCATGTTTAAAATCTGTATATAACGGAAGTATTTCCGCATTAAAATTGAGTTCAAAACAATTGTGGGAAAGATGGCTATTGCGAACGTGAAATGTATCTCCCACTTCAAGATCTGCTTTTAATGTTTGCTTCGTTTGTGAGTCAAGCAAGATTCCTAATGGGAAGGTCCCATTTTCATTTGTGCCGATAAATATCAATTCATCATTCCGATCAACAATATTTAAACCTTTTTCAAAAATGCTGTGTACAGTAAACGTTTTTCCCTCAATTAATAGCTGAAGTGCGATTGAACCAACCGCACTTGCCTGTAAAATCATCCTTGAAAACCTAGTTTTTCAGCATATGCTGTGATTGCTTTCTCAAAACATTCGATTGGAGGATGAACTGTACCAGCACCAATTTGCCCATATCCAGCAATTTTATGTGCAATACCTGTGTTGATTACCGGTGTTATGCCTGTTTCAACAACTTTACGTGCATCAATACCTAAACACGCACCTTTGAAGTCCCACGTCGGAATAACAAAGTTCGGATTTTCTCCAACACAGATTTCAGCCATTTGATTGCTTGTTTCAAGCGCATCATTAAATCCGCCTGTTCCAACAAAACGCGTTACTGCAGGGGCAGCAATCATTGCTACGCCGCCAACACCGATTGTTTCTGTAATCGCTGAATCACCGATATCTGTGTTTGCATCTTCCGCTGAGTAGCCGGTAAAATATAACCCTTGTGGTGTATTAACAGGTGCTGTAAACCACTCATCTCCCATACCAGCAATACGAATGCCAAAGTTTTCACCGTTTCGGCACATTGCAGTAACGACTGTACCATGTTTGATTGTACGCGCTGCATCCATTATTGCTTTTCCAGTCGCCATGGCAATGTTTAAGAAAAATTGGTCTGTATCAGCTAAAAATTGGATAACTTCTGCACTTTGTTCGTTTTCAACATCATCTAATGCCACAATTACTGGAGCAACTTCTTTTAAAAACACCAATGATGCTGCAATATTGCGCTGGTGAAATTCATCCCCCATTGCAATAGCTTTAGCCATCAAAACATTAACGTTTATGCCTCCATCAATTTTTCTTAAGGCCTTACTTAACACTGGACCCAACACATCTTTCATCCAGTGCAGGCGATTGATTACCTGCTCATGATAAGCACCGAAGCGTAATATTGCACCGATGCCTTCGTTCATTTGACAGTACGCCTCATTGCCGCTCTCTTTGTTCATAACAACAAGAACCGGCATATTAGGTGATGTAATGCCTCCCATTGGTCCAACTGCATTCACATGATGACATGGAATAAATGTAATCTTATTGTTTTCAAGCAGACCACGCGCTCCCTCTTCATCTTCTGCCCATCCTTCAAAAAGAATCGCTCCAACACAAGAGCCTTGCATAGGATCTGTCATATTTTCATATTTAATTGGAGGCCCAGCATGTAATAACACATAATCTTCTAATTCAGGAATCACAGACTTGGCAGGTACAACATCGGTCAAGAATGGTTCAGCTGCTATGATCTTCCGGATAACAGCTTCGTTCGCTTCATTTATTGTTTTGTACCCCATTAGATTGTCTCTCCTTCATAGTAGTTTAGATATTGAAGCACTTTCATTAGCTTTTCATCACCGCCAGCAATTGGCCGCCAGTTAAATTGAACACACTCTGATCCGCTCTTCTGAACAGCTGCTGTAAAACTTTTCAGCCCAATATTGATGACACTTGGTTTCGTATTGATTAAGGACATAATTTTTTCGTCTACTGTCAAGTCTTCTTGGGTATATTCAAATTTTTGTATGTCAAGGACTGGCTGTTCCACTTTTCCTCCTGCCAGTTTAATCGCTGTACGAACCATTTGATCGTTTGTCTCACAAATCATTGCACCACTTTCTTTTAAGGTTTCAATTTGCTTTTCGTAACCTTGAGGATCTTTATCTGTACCTACAACTGTTACAAGCACTGCAAGTTCACGGCCATCCTGATGTGCATTGGCTAAAATACGTTTAATGGCTGGTGCTAATTCATTTGTCATATCATCATGACTGCCATAGCCAATGACGTTATCAATCATGATGACTGCTGTTTCAGGATCGTTTCCAGATGTTTCAAGCATTTCGATGCGTTTTTCAGGATCAATCATCGGGTGTGGCTTCCCCTGGGTATAAATATCATCGCCTAAGTCAATAATTTCATGATGTTTTGTTTTTAGAATATAGGCACCTTTCTTCTCTTCAGGTACTTCTTCTTTGAATGCCTCTTTCACTAACACAGCTGCTTCAGATGCCAAGGTGCCGCCCGAGTAATAACCTTTAATACCAACTTGTGAATCTTTTAACGACACGTTTACATTTTCAGCCACTGTCGGTTTAAAATTCGGTTTGTCGCCATTGGATAATTGAACAGATACAACCGCTGCTTCTTCAAGTGTATACGCATGATAAATATTTTCTTCCTGATAAGTTGGTTTATCTCCTAAAAATAACGTAACAACCAGTTTTTCAATATTTCTTAACACATTTAATACTTTTTGCTGCACTTCCTTTGCAGGCGGTTTAGAAATTACTGTAATCACTTTTACTTGTGGATCTTGATTTAATGCTTTGATACTATCTAAAACCGTGGTAGCACCAACCTCTGTTGATAAATCCCGACCACCTGTACCAATTGCGTTTGTTACACCTTTACCAAGACGGTCAATGATGCATGTCACTTCCTGAATCCCTGTACCTGATGCACCCACAACGCCAATATCTCCTTCATTCACGATATTTGTAAATGCCAGTGGCACGCCGTGAATAATTCCAGTACCGCAGTCTGGTCCCATGACTAATAATCCTTTTTCATGCGCCTTTTGTTTCAACTTAACCTCATCTTCTTTAGATACATTGTCGCTGAATAGAAATACATGTAACCCTTCATTCAATGCATTTTCCGCTTCCATTGCTGCATACTGACCAGGAATGGAGATCAATGCCAGATTAGGGTTGTTCGCAAGCTCCATTGCACGCTTCCAGTTATGTGCTTCTTGGTCTTTAGCTCTGTCTTGTGAAGCAGAGTCTCCTTTTAAAGCTGCTTCTACTTCTTCTTTCACTTCCGATACCTTTTCTTCTTGGTTTGTATCTATAACGATGACGATATCATTTGGGTTTGCTTTTTCCAATTCATCTGTGCCCAACCCCGAAGATTTAAAAATGTCTTTGTTAGCTGGTGTTCCCATCATGATAGAAACTTTGTTTATACCATCTATTGCAGATAACTTGTTTGATAAAAGCATTAACACGATAGAATCTTGATAGGTGTTTTCTTTTATAATTGTGTATAACATAATGATCCTCCATTTTGTTATTCTGCAAATCTATTCTTTCCATGATAACGATTGTAATGAACATCGCCTGAAACGAGGTAGTTATAAATATCGTCTACAATTTCAATTCCTTCTTTATCATATTTTGCACTTCTTAATTTACCGCGCTCACCCGGATAATAAATTTCCCCATAGCCTTCTGCTGCCGGTTGTGCTTTTAATTCATCAAGCATCGTCGAAATCTGTTGTTTAAAAGCAGTTAAATCTGTGAAGTATGCAGGGTTGATCACAATATGAATTTGCCCTAAATCTCGGCCTTTTGTCAGGTCTTGATACATGGAAGATACATGTACGCCATGAGGTACTCCAAGAAGGCTGCCTGATAAGACATCCACCATCATCATCAATCCATAACCTTTTGGACCGGCAATTGGCACAAGTGCATGGACATCTCTTGCATTCGTTGTTGGTGCACCGGCTGCATCTACTGCCCATGTTTCCGGGATCGATTCATTTTTACTTCTTGCATCCAATACTTTTCCCCATGCCTGAACAGTTGTCGCCATATCAAATGTGATCATGCGTTCATCAGCCGATGGTGCGCTAAAAGCAATTGGATTGGTGCCAAAGTATGGTTCTGTTCCTCCAAACGGTACGACCATTGGATCTGATTGGCACATGCTTAAAGCAACCATGTCCTGTTCTGCTGCCATTTCAACAAAGTAACCCAATGCACCACTATGCGAAATATTCTTCATGCCTACAACAGCAACACCTGAATTTTTTGCCATTTCGATTGCTTTTTCCATCGCTTGTTTTGCTGCTTGGTGACCTGGGCCATTATCTCCGCTAAAGACGGCGGATGCAGGTCCTGTTTGTTCAAATGTGTAGTTTGGGTTTGCTGTAATACCGCCTTTTGCGATTCGTTCGGCATAGTATTCCACACGTACTGCACCATGGGAATGGATCCCTCTATGATCGGCGAATGTCAATACATCTGAAACATCGTGTGCGGCTCCTTCGTTTAATCCAGCTTTGATCAGCTTCTGTTTGATTAAATGAAACAGCTCCTGCTTAGATACGCGCATCTGCTTCCCCCTTCATTACATGATTAGTAAATTTTGTCTGACTCTAAATAATCTAAAATTTCCTTTGTAACTGGGATACCTGTTTTTTTATACTGTTTCATCACATCTATTTGAATTTCACCGGGATAATACACTTTGTTAAATCCTTCAGCAGGTGGGTTGTCATGTAATTCTTCAACCATTTGAGATATTTTTTCCAGGAATTGCTCCTTCCCACCAAAGTATTCAGGATTGATTACGAGATGAAGCTGCCCTAATCGACGGTACTCCGATAAATCTTTATACATAGAAGTGACATGCTTGCCAAATGGCAAGCCGAGCAAACTCCCCGATAAAATATCAACCATCATCGCTAACCCGTATCCTTTAGGCCCAGCCATTGGTAATAATGCATTTACCTTAAACGGGTCTGTTGTTGGCGCTCCATTTTTATCCACTGCCCATGAGTCTGGGATAGATTTGTTTTTACTTCTTGCATCTAAGATTTTCCCCCAGGCTTGTACCGTTGTTGCCATATCAAAAAGGATTGGACTACCGTCTTTTCTAGGCGCACTAAAAGCAATTGGGTTGGTGCCAAAGTATGGTTCGGTGCCGCCAAATGGCACGACCATGGGATCAGATTGACATACTGTTAATGCCGCCATACCTTCTAATGCTGCTTGATGTGCATAATAACCAATAGCACCGCTGTGTCCCATTTCTTTAACACCGACAACACCGATCCCTGATGTTTTTGCTAATTCGATTGCCTTTTTCATTGCTTGATAACTCACATAATGCCCTAATGCATTATCTCCGTGATAAATCCCCGATGCAGGGCCCGTTTTTTCGAAGCTTAAGTTTGGTTTCAGGTTATATCCACCTTTTAATGCACGTTCGGAATAGTATTGCATTCTTACTGCACCATGTGAGTGAACACCTCGTTCATCTGCAAAAATGAGTAAATCAGCTGTTTTATCCGCTTGTTCTTCAGGTAAACCTGCTTTCACTAATTTATCTTTCATTAGCTGCCGGAGACGATTACGTTCTACATACACTAATGGTTCACTCATTAAAATTGCCCCTCTTTATAGATTAATATCTCTATTCGCATCCTTAGAATAAATATACGAGAATGGTTCATCCAAACCAATTGCATAGGTTGCTTGCGGCGTATAAGCTCCCATAAAAATATAGTCACCTTTGTCAACTGGCATCCACTCGTTGTCCAAGTTGTAAACACCTCGTCCACTTAATATATAGGCACCGTGTTCTTGAACGTGCGTTTCAATGTAACCATGCGAAGCACCTGGCTCGAATGAAAGAATATGAATGTTCATGTCATATGCGATTTCTTTTGGCAGTAAATCTTGAATTAATACTTCTTTCATACCTTCATAGGCTTCTTGTTTAATGTTATTCACATTACCTGCAACGATTTCTGGTGTATGTCCTTCAAGCGGCTGATAGCGCTTTTTGTATAAAAACAAACGGCTGTCCTCACCATTATTATTATTTTCAAATGTCAATTGTAAGTGTGGAGGCACATATAAGAATCCGCCTTTTGCTAATTCGTATTTTTCACCATCCGCAAAAGCGTTGATTTTACCATATTCAACGTACACAAATGATTGGATACCATCACCGGCAAAACCTGTTTTGTTTCCGCCCTTGTTTTTAACTGTTACCAAATAATCTACAAACCTTGCACCTAAACGCGGGGATCCTAAAATCGTTACATCACAATCTTCAAAGCCAGGTACAACATTATTAACCAAGCCATCAGGTGTGATTACCGCATAATTATCCTTTTTTATTACTGAACGTGTTTCTAATAAACCTTCTCTGTATCCTTGATTATGATTTAAGTAACTCATGAGTATCTGGCTCCTTTTCATTATTATTCCTTATAAGCTAGTTCAAACAATACATCTTTCAATACTTCAATCCCCTTCACAAGGTCTTCTATCTTCGTTTCTTCATTGGTATTGTGGCTAATTCCGCCAATAGAAGGTACAAACAGCATTGCTGTTGGGACAAAATCCGCAAAAATTTGCGCATCATGACCTGCACCAGATGGCATCAATTTATAGCTGTCCCCCACATTGGCCTTAGCTGCTTGTTCAATTATTTTAATGATTTCTTTATCCATCAATGACGGTGCTTCATCCATCCATAAATTAATGTCATAAGTCATGTTGTTTGTTTCTGCAACCGCTTTAACTTTATCTTCAATTTCTTTCGCAAAATTATTTAATAGTTGTTGATCAATATGACGACAGTCTATCGAAAAAGTAATTTCTCCAGGGACGACATTTACCGTGTTTGGAACAGGAGTGACATGTCCAAACGTTAATACAAGAGGCTCCCCAATTTCTCTAGCTCGTTTCGTTAAGTCTGTTACAATTTCACTATATGCAACAACTGTATCCCTTCGTAATGACATCGGTGTCGTGCCAGCGTGATTTGCTTCACCTTTCAAGTTAATTATTGTGTAACGTTTTTGGCCAACAATCCCAGTTACAACACCTATCGCTTTATTTTCCGCCTCTAATACTTTCCCTTGTTCGATATGTACTTCAACAAATGCTTTAATATCGTCACGAACATGATCTGTTTTACGGTAATCAAAACCCGATTCGTGCATTGCATCTTCAAATTTAATTCCATCAGCATCTTCTATTGTTTCAACATCCGATTTTTTGGCTAAGTTAAAGAAGTTTTTACTTCCCCAAAATGTATATGGGAATCGGCTTCCTTCTTCTTCTGCGAGAGATAGTACTTCTATTGTTCGTAATGGTTGACCATGTTTTTCTTTTAAATATTTCACAGCAACCAATGCAGATAAGATACCGAATTGTCCATCCAGATGACCGCCTTCTACAACTGTATCGATATGTGATCCTGTTAAAATAGTTTCTTCAGGATACTTACTTCCAACAAGGCGACCAGATAAGTTTCCAACATCATCAAAGCTTACTTCTAAACCTTCTTCCTTGAATGTCGCTTCCAGTTCGCGAACTGCAGCAATCCATTCAGGAGAGTATAACAGACCGCGTAATACCCCCTTGTTCTAAACCGCCAAAACTTGTGAATTTCTTATCCAACGTTTCAAAGGTTGATCGAATATCTATTTTTTTCTCCTCCTTTCTCTATTTACTTTCATCATAGAACCCTGTTTACGACCATTCATTGACATAACCAACAATAATAGAAAAGCATTTTATGCACTTTTAACAAAGACACCTTTTAATCAATTTAGGTATCTAAATAATGGGCTAATGCCAGAGATAAAAAGAAACTGTTGGCTTTCGATTACATAAAAACTCAAAAAATAACAAATTAAATTTGCATCGAATTTCTCCTAAAGAAAATCACAGATCGCTCGCTTAAAAATTTATAGATGGGAGCGACACATCTCTCCTACCCATTAATAAATAAGGTGCAAATAAAAAAACTACCCTATAAATCAATAAAAAACATTGATTTATAGGGTAGTTTAAAATGATATGCCAAGAGTCAGAATACATACGAGCAGCAGCAATTCTAAGCTGTTAGTGTATATTGGAAATTTTTTACTCGTTTTAATTTGATTAACAGCTGCTGCTGTAATAGCGAGAGATTGCGGTGAAGTCACTTTACCATGCTCACTTCAGCTGTATAGCCGCCATAAGAAATGCTGATGACACACTGATTTGCGAGTGTAACACAATCTCAGGTCGCCTTCACATCTTCCTATGCCTCAAATTCCTGACGGGATGGCTATTCCGTCACTTAAGGAATAAATCTTCCTACTTTTTCATTTGAAATTCCTTTTTCTTTATCATAGATTTCGACACCGCGAAGGATTGTTTTCACTACCTGAGCACCAATTTTGCGGCCAATATACGGACTAATTTTGTGTCGATATGCTAAGTCCTCAGCTTTTAATTCATAAGGTGCATCTTTCTTAATAAATACGAAATCCGCATCTTTCCCTACTGCAATACTGCCTTTTGATGCGAGATTAAAACGTTTCGCAGGGTTTGTAGCAATAATGGCTGCAAATTTGGATAATGGCATATTACGTTTTTGCACACCTTCATCAAATAATACATCGACATTATTTTGTAAACCTGCGATACCTCCCCAAGCTTCAAATGCATTATCCGTAGCTTTTAAGTCCGGGGTACATGGTGAATGGTCTGATGTTACGAATGAAATATCTCCGTTTAATACCCGATTCCACATGCCTTCTAAGCGTGATTGCTCACGGATTGGCGGAGAGCATTTTACAACCGGTCCGATATTATCTAGTTCTTCTTTATAGAAATATAAATAGTGTGTACATGTTTCGCATGTAATATCGACCCCTTCCTGTTGTGCTTTGACAATTTCGTCTACGCCCTCTTCACAAGCTATATGAACGATGTGTACACGACATCCCGTTTCTTTCGCAAATAGAATAATTTTTCTAATCGGTTCTACTTCAGTAAATACGGGTCGAGAATCTACATAAGCACGCAATGAAGTTTCCCCATTTTTAGATGCTATTTCCCCTAACTTATCGGTAATTGCGGCATTTTCAGCGTGTATAGATAATATTTTGCCTGTCTTCGCAATTTGTTTCATGCCTTCGTAGAGGGAATAGTCATCTACGTTCATGAAATCTCCTTCTATAGAACGGTCGCCACATGTTGCTAAAAAACATTTATATGCAACAACACCATTGTTATCTAACTCTTGAATACCCCCATCCAAGTTAAATGGTACTAAACCGCCGTAACTCGCAACGTCTACAGATAATTTTCCTTTTCCAGCTTTAAATTTTTCTTGAATAGATTCCTCATCTACCGTTGCTGGCACTTGATTTAATGGCATTTCGATGATCGTTGTGACACCGCCTTTTGCAGAGGCACGTGTTCCTGTGTCATAGCCTTCCCATTCATCACGATAGCCGCCGCCCGGCTCTGTGATATGAACATGTGCATCAACCATACCCGGAGATACAATCGATCCTTTTGCATCGATAATTTTTGCACTTGTACCCAAATCCTGACCGATTGCTGCGATTTTGCCATCTTTAATCCCTACTTCGACTTCTTGTTCACCATTTTCCAGAATGACTAATCCATTTTTGATAATTGAATCAAAATTCATTAAAATCATCCTCCTCTTTTAATGGTTGGATATAAAATACTGCCTTTCGCAACCGCCAGCATTAATCCCCCGGGTAGCCAAACCACCAAAAATGCAAATCATTAAATTTAAGATAGCACTTATTTAATGTTTCACCGATAGCAAAGTTAATGATCAAGAATAATAAATGGCAACCCCGCCCCACTATCAATGAAAACGGGACGCCATATTTTGAACCTGTGTATCCGTTTGCAACAAGTCATAAGGCTATCCGACAAGTGATATCGTTGCTTGAAATGGTGATGTAAAACATCACCAACAGCTATATAATCCGGAATATTATGCACTAGTCCTACCCCCAACGTTAAAAAAAGTAAATAAGGATGAAATTCTTTGTTCAAGTGATCTTCGGCATGATATCTTTGTTATAATCACACTTTTCAAAAAACGAAGAATCATGTTCAAGCATTAATGATTCTCCTTTAATATTTTTAACTAAAGGATTATACGTATAATTACCTTCAAAAACAGTGTACGATCAGATTGAAAAGTTATCCTTGTAACATCTGACATATTTCATTTTTATTTTATCTTTTTCTAACAAAGATAAGGAGGCAGCCTTTATGACAACATTAAAAGAAATATTATCTGTACTGCAATTTTCAGATTTAACATTGCTGAATGAGCAGGGCGATTTGGAACGAGTGGTAGAAATGGTTGATATTACAGAAACGCCTGATATTAAAAATTTTACAACGCCGCACTCACTTATCGTCACAACAGGAATGAGCTATCAGGATGATCAATCCGGACTAATCAATCTTATTAGAGAGTTAAATGATATACAAGTTGCTGGTCTAGGTATCAAGCTATCCCGATTTTTAAAAAAATTAGATGATGAGGTTATTGCATTTGCAAATAAATTAAAATTCCCAATTATTGAAATTCCGGAAAGTTGGAATTTGGGATCCATTACTCATCATATATCTTCATTTATCTTGGATGAAGAAACAGAAAAATTACACTTCGCATTAGATATCCAACAAGAGTTAAATGCTATGCTAATGCAAGGGTTTAGCCTGAACATGATGATTGAACGTTTAAGTAGACTTATAAAGGTTCCTGTCATGCTGCTAAATTCTTTTCATCAAGTTGAATCATCGAGTCATCACTTTCATCAAAACTCAGAACATGT
Organism: Bacillus sp. FSL R7-0646; assembly: GCF_037969865.1. NCBI lineage: Bacteria > Bacillati > Bacillota > Bacilli > Caryophanales > Bacillaceae > Bacillus > Bacillus sp. FSL R7-0646. Next base: position 1,121,228 of record NZ_CP150217.1, on the reverse strand, counting down.
TCAAAAAAACCTTAATTATTTCAGAAGATATTTAAATTCAGAGCAAACCGAACCAAATCATAATGGTGTTTTCCAGGAAGAATATGCTGTATTTAAGGTTCCTGCATTTAAATATTTTCCGTATTATCTTATGATTTCAAATGTTAATTTGCTCAACTATCCGATTAGTTTATTAACAATAGAACAGGCAGTGAACACACTTAGTCTCGCTATTTATAAAAATAGTAAAATCAAGGAAGCAGAGCAGCAGGACGTGAACCATTTTTTCACAACACTTATGTCCGAACATCCTGACAACCTTGTTTCACTAGCACAACACACTGATCTTTTAAAAAAATATCACATTCAACCTTCTACATTCTATCAAGTGATTATTTGCGGGATTGACAAAGAAAAGAATGTAGAAAATAGCGCCTACTTAAATGAGCGATATCAGATGACTTTTGAGTGGCTGACGCATAAGTTTACTGGAATTGACCCTTCCATTAGCATATATATGTCTCAGGGAGAACGCAGATTTACGATACTTCTGCAAAGAAGACATCATTATTATTTGGAATACTGCAGATATATCCAAAAAGAGTATCAGCTATTTTTTAATAGCTCCCTTTCATTTGGCATTGGTAATGAGGTTTCCGAGCTTTCACAATTGCCACTGTCTTTTTTCGAAGCGAATGAGGCTTATGATAATAAATATGAACAAGGCGAAATGGAATTTATAGAGCCCTACAAATCCAAAAGCGTAGAAGAATTATTACAACTCATTCCAACGAATAAATTAAAGCCATTTATCATTTATACACTCGGTCCTTTAGCCTATCCTCAGACAACGAAGGAAAAAGAACTAAGATTCACATTAAGTGTCTATATGGCAAACCAATGTGATCTTACAAAAACCTCAGAAGATATTTTTATTCACCGTAATACTGTGAAATATCGTATTAAAAAATGCGAAGAAATATTAGGTCAATCTGTAGAGTCTCCTGATACATCACTGAGCATTCGTTTGGCGTTATTTGCTTCAGAGAAAATATCGTTGTGAATACAAAGGAGCACCACTGGAAGTTCTCTTAGTTAGCTGCTGTTTTATTCTGTCTTAACATAACCACAAGGAAAAATAGCAACGCTGCTGCTGCAAGAAGAATGGTTGCAATATAGAATGCTAATACTCGCGAGCCGGTTACATCACCAATATAACCAGTAAGTGTTGGTGCAATAACAGATGAACTCATTCCAAAGAAGTTAAAGAGAGTTAATGCTCTGGCAACTCTGTCTCCTGATACGGAATCAGATACATAGGTTATTAAAACTGGATCAATCGCAAGTTTACCTAATAAGCCATATAAAATTAACGCAATATACAGTACTGCAGGATTTGGTGCAAACACTGTCAAACTAATTGTTACTGCTGCTGCAATTAATAAAAATAAAATTAAACGCAGACGCAAATGTGCATTTTTGTCTATATATTTAGTAAATATCAAAGCACCAGGCACTGCAGTGACCGCAACTAGTGCAGCTACATATCCTACTGAACCTTGAGCAAATCCTTTTTCTGCTACAAGAAAGGACGGCAACCAAGTTACAATCATATAATAGCCATAGCATGTTGCAAAATATACAAAATATACAACTAATTGTCTTGGAGAAAATAAGCTTTCATTTTGAATATCTGTGCTTTGTACAGTGTCTTTCTTCTCTTCAGCCACTTCCTTATCTGATGTTTTATCTTGTTTAATAAACAGCACAAACACAAATGTTACAGCTACGATAACGATAGCTGTTATAAAAAGCATATAATTCCATTGAATTTCAAAACCGCCTACTAAAACCGATGATCCGATTAGTCCAATTACCATCCCTAATGCTGAACCGCTATTTATAATCGCATTGGAAAAGCTTTTTTTATCTTTTGGCGTATGTTTAGCTGATAAGGAAAAGGCTGCACCGTAATATGAACCAGTCGAAATACCAGCCAATAACGAACCAATGTATACTTGCATGATAGTTGAACTTGTGCCAATCACAAATGTAGCCAGCGCAAAAACGATAAATGCAGGAATTAACACCTTTTTTTGTCCAAATTTATCGACAAGTGCTCCTGATGGAATTTGCATACCCGTATATGCAAAGAAATAAATAGAAGCAACCAACCCTATTTGCGTGTCACTAATATTCCCTAATGATTCTTGAATCTGCGGATATATTGGCGTAAGTATTGTACGATAAATCCAAATAGCGACCCACCCTAAACACAATGCAATAATTATCTTTTTGTAATAATTGGGGTCATGTTTAATTGTTTTTTCCACGGTATGAGAACGCTCCCTTCTTTTAATCTATTTTTTATTTAATTAAATTGTAGGTTGTAAGCCAGTCAATAACATTGTTCACTTTCAACAAAAACAAAAGTAACATTATACATTTTAGACAAAAGGCGTCGCTTAAAAATGATTCATCGATAGAAGCTGGCCTTATGACTCTTTTTTAAAACTAACTTGGAGTACTCAATTTAACTTCCCGAATAAACAGGAAGCTTCACAAATGTTGATATAACAGTGTTTTTAACGTTTTAAAAACTAAAGGTGCATGACAAGCGACCTTAAGATAAGCTTTCTTTCTCTTTGAAAATTCAAAAATCCTCCGATATATATAGCGAACGCCGCTAAAAAAGGAGGAGAGCCGGATGAAAAAGTTATGGAAAATCGCGGTTTCGGCTGCAATGTTCGTCGGTTTTTTCGCAAATTCACCCCGCATTCAAGCGGAAAGCAATAAGCAGGAAAACGAGGTCATTGTTGTATATAAAAATACCAGCGGAAAAGAAACCGTCATCGAACAGGCAGACACGGTAGAACACGTTTACCGGCACATTCCCGCAGCCGCTGTCACTGCGGACGACAAAACAGTGCGCGAACTTGAACACGATCCCGACGTCCTGTATGTCGAAGACAACCTCCCGGTAGCTGCTGCCGACAGCACCGCTCTAAAAGCTTTCTCCAGCAGCACAGCGCAAAACGCCTCCGCGTTTTCACAGTGGAACATCAAGCTGATTCAAGCCGCACTGGCTTGGAATAAAGGTTTGACCGGAAAACAGGTGAAGATCGCGGTTATTGACAGCGGGATTTCCCCCCATGAGGAGCTGTCGATCGCCGGCGGTGCATCGATGGTCGGCTATACCGCTTCATACCGTGACGATAATGGCCACGGAACCCATGTTGCCGGAATCATCGGAGCGAAGCATAACGGACGGGGGATCGACGGCATCGCGCCCGGCGCGCAGCTGTATGCCGTAAAAGCGCTGGACCGGAATGGTGCGGGGGATCTGAAAGGTATCTTACAAGGCATCGATTGGTCGATCCAGCACGGAATCGATATCATCAATATGAGCCTCGTCGTTTCAGGCGACAGTCAAGTTCTCCACGATGCAGTAGATAAAGCATACAAACGGGGAATCATTTTAGTCGGAGCGAGCGGAAATGCCGGAAACGGAAAATCCGTTTATTACCCGGCCGCCTACAGCAGCGTCATTGCCGTCTCGGCAACCAATGAAAAAAATCAGATCGCCTCATTTTCCAACACCGGCAGCGCCGTCGAGTTTTCCGCTCCCGGCACATCGATTATCAGTACATCTTCCGATCGCGGCTATGCAATCGGAAGCGGCACTTCACAGGCAACGCCGCACGTCACCGGCATGTTTGCACTTTTGAAACAGCTGTACCCAACCGCTTCAAATGCTGAGCTGCGCAAGAAAATGCAGTTTTATACAAGCGATTTGGGCGCTCCCGGCCGTGATCATTTGTTCGGCTACGGATTAATCCGCTTCAAAGAGGTCACACAGCCATTGGAAAAAGCGCAAAAAGCCGTCGGACAAGCGGAAAAGACAAAGAAAAAAGCGGACATTCAAACCGCACAAAAAGCGATCGAACCGCTCCCTGCAGACGCAGATAAAACCGCTTTGAAAAAGAGACTCAATACTGTTAAAGAGCAGCTTAAAAAAACAGCCGAAAGCAAAGTGAAACTCGCTGAGAAGCAAAAAAAGAAAACCAATGCCGACTCCGCCCAAAAAGCGGTCAACGAACTCGACAGCGGCACTTTCAAAACGAATTTGCAAAAACGGATCAACGCGGTCCGTTCAAGCCTCTTGAAGACCGCAAAGCAGGCCGTTGCCAAAGCTGAAAAAGCGGCAACAGACTCAAACCTCGGCAAAGCGCAAAAAGCGATCAATGAGCTTCCCGCCGGAAAAGACAAATCAAATCTGCAAAAAAGGCTGAACACCGCGAAAAAGCAAGCAGCTGCAGCCTATAATAAAAAAGTTTCTGCAGCAAAGGCCAAAGTCAAAACGGCCGAACAAAAGAGAACGAAAAAAACAAAATCAGCAGCGCAATCAGCAGTAGGCAAGCTGAAAGCATCCGCCGAAAAAACGAAGCTGCAAAAACGGATCAATGCCATTAAGCTGAAGTAGTACGGAAAAAAGCCCGGAATCATCCGGGCCTTTTAATTTTCATATTTAGCAAATGCGTCATTATTGATGCTGTTGTACTAATTGACATTTCGGGCTCGTCATTTGCGTAATCGTATTCCTTGGTCGGCCGCTTACTCTCCCCCGTACTCTCCAATCACTTCTTATCAATTCTTTCCGTCACAATCCCGACGATGTCCCGTTCTGAAACAAAGCCGAAATGGCGGCTGTCAAAGCTGTGGATCCGGTTGTCCCCGAGGACGAAGTACTCGTTTTCAGGCACCTTCTCCTCTCCGGTCACTTCCTGCAGTGTAAAATCCCCTGTCAAGTCCCCTCCGGCGGTGACGGCCTTTAAGTCGTCCAGATAAGGCTCTTTGATCTTTTCTTCGTTGATATACAGCTGATCATCTTCATACCTGAGGGTTTCGCCCGGAAGCCCGATCACCCTTTTAATGAATATATCTTTGTCAGGTCCTTTAAACAGCACGATGTCAAATCGGCTGATCGTTTTAAAGCGGTGGGCGAACCTGTTGATCAAAAGCTCGTTGCCCTCCTGAAAGGTCGGATTCATGCTGACGCCTTCTACTTTATATTCAATGAAAACGGCATTTTTGACCTGAATCCCGACGACGATGACAAGCAGTACCCCGGCTATGACCAAAAAACGCTTTTTCAATTCTGTGTCCCCCTAGTCTTTCTCTCTCTGGCTGAATCTCACGTTCAGACGATGTTCAACCCGTTTTCCGGCGTACCATAAGATCAGCATGACGATGATCACGGCGGCTGTCCGCAAAGGCTGGGTAAAAAGCGCCTTCAGATCATGGCCGACAAAGCTCACCATAAAAATCATCACGAACTTGCCGCAAAGCACCGCCAATGAAAAAGGCAGCAGGCTGACTCGCGAAAGTCCTGCCACAACATTTACCGCCGCCGAAGGCGTGAATGGAAAGCAAAGCAGGAGAAACAGCGGACCGAAGCCCCGTTTTTCCACCCAGATCATCAGTTTTTTTACGGATGGATGCCTGCGGATAAAACCGAGTGCTTTTTGCTGGCCGAAATGGCGGATAAAAAGAAAAACCGCTATAGAACCTAAAGATGCCCCGACCCACGTCAACAAAAACCCCTGCCATAAACCGAACGAATTTACATTGGCAACAACAAACACGAGCAGGGGCAAAAACGGGAGCAGCGCTTCAATAAACGGCAGCAGTACGGCTACAAAAGGACCAAAAGCCCTGTAGCTCTGAAAAAACTCTGTTAAATTCTCTTCTGTAAAATAGCTGAATAATTGCTCCAACATTGATTCTCCTCAGGGCGGTTGTCTACTTCTATTCTACACTTTAAATCAAAAACTTTAAATCATCCGTCTCGGTTGTTTTCTGTATTAGTCTGAAACAACCTGATCATTTTAGTCATTTTTTCCCGTTCTTGATTAAAAGGCCGTATTTCGTGTAAAATAAAAACAGAACAAATGTTCCTGAACAAAAAAAGAAATGAGGAGAAAAGCCATGACAAGAATTCCCGCCGAAGCCAGGGATATGATTGAAAAGGCGATTTACCTCCCGATGACCGTCAGCATATTAAACCGGGACATGAAAATCATCCAGCAGGGGCCGTTTAAGCTGAAAGACCCCTATCTGCATCTGATCGAACAGGCGTTAAAGCTTGCCCAGCGCGACCTGTACGACGTAAAAAATGAACTGCGCCGCCGGAAAATCAAGGTGCATGAAGTGTCGCGGGACGAAGCCTTTACGATGTATTCCTTTATATATGAGGGTTACGAAGAAGAGCATAACTACTTTAATCCCCGCATCCGCAACCAGGTATCCGCGCTTCTTGAGCACTATTTATTCAAAGCCGCTCCAGATCAATAGCGCTTTTTCAGCTCCCTGAGGATGAATTCGTATATCAGCTGATTCCGGTCTTCTTTCGGATAGAGCATAAATTCCTGTTTCTTCTGCATGGGGTTTCCTTCAATCCTGTCGATAAATTTTGTTCTCAGCCATGCCGTTCGGTAAACCTGGTTTTCGAAAGATGAGATGGATACGGGCAGCTCCAGCGTTTCCCCGTTGACAAACGTGACAAACGTGTTGTCATACTTTGCCGCGCAAAACTCGTGAACATGCGCATGGGAAAGCCACCCGCACTGAGGACGAGTTGAGGAAAATGTGGGGAAAAGAAAAATGTTGTTTGAGTGATCCACCATGATCGGCGGTTTATGGGAAACTTTAATGACTTCATATGTGCCCGCTTTTCTTCCCGCATAGCTCGATCCGAAATAGCGGCAGCTTCTTTCGATAATTTGAAACGGCTTCATATTGACGCGGAAAGTCCTGTCGGTCTCAAGTATTTTTGAGGCGGGTTTCTCCCCCTCTCCCAGAGGCAGGACAGCCATTGTCGAACTGTTTACTTCATACGTATCCTTTGTCATATCCTCTGTGCTCATTTTGATCCTCCTAATCGTTAGTAAATTTATACTATTAATCTAACATTATCCTTTACAAAACGACAGGATTTTTTCCAATTAATTTGAAAATATGTTTTTAAAATGCCATTTTTATGTTTTGTTCGATTAAATCCGTGTTTCTTTGTCCAAATATACAAACTTTTATTCTCATAAACACGCATCTCCGAATAATTTTCTAAAAATTATAAATACTTATTGATTTTTTATTGTGTAATCCATATACTATAAAAAAGGCATCAGGGGGAATCTTTATGAAAGAGAAAAAGTCGTACGCTGAGCTCATGAAGTCCCGCAATACCCAAAAGGTGAAAGAACTTGATGTAACCATCACGGATATCTACATTCAAATGGTCCTTGATGAATCGCTTTTTAAACGGCGTTTGCACACGCTGAGCAAGAAGATTAATGAAGCATTAGACAAAGGAGATAAGCAATCTTTCCTTGAGCTTTCAAGAGAATATACAGCGCTGAAAAAGCACGCATAACGGCCAATCCCAAGGGATTGGCTTTCTTATGCGAAAAAAGCCGGCTTTTTAAATAGTCCGGCCTTTTATCCGTTAATAATCGTTCCGCCGTTGACATGGAGCACCTGGCCCGTCATGTAGGAAGAATCGTCGCTGGCTAGAAACAGATAGCTCGGCGCCACTTCAGCAGGCTGTCCCGGCCGTTCCATCGGCGTTGTTGAACCGAATATTTCGACCTCTCTCTCAGTAAACGTCGACGGTATAAGCGGCGTCCAAATCGGCCCCGGTGCCACACCGTTCACACGAATGCCCTGATCGACAAGCGACAAAGCGAGCGAACGCGTAAATGATGTAATCGCTCCTTTCGTCGAAGAATAATCGATCAGCCTTTCATTGCCGGCATAAGCCGTAATCGAGGTCGTATTGATGATTGAGCTGCCTTTTTTCAAATGCGGCAGCACAGCTTTTGTCAAATAAAACATGGAAAAAATATTCGTCTGAAACGTTCGGATCAGCTGATGGCTCGTGATTTTTTCGATTCCCTTTTGCGGATGCTGTTCAGCCGCATTATTGACGAGAATATCGATCGTTGGGAATGCTTCCTTTGCCCGGCGCACCACATCGTTGCAAAAAGCCTCGTCCCCGATGTCCCCTGCAATCAGCTTGCATCCGACGCCTTCTTTTTCCACATACCCCTTTGTTTCTTCTGCATCGCGGTGTTCATTTAAGTAAACGATGACAACGTTCGCGCCTTCCTTCGCAAACAAAACGGACACGGCACGGCCGATTCCGCTGTCTCCTCCCGTAATAATCGCGGTTTTCCCAGCCAGTTTTCGCTCTCGTTTCGGCCGGTCGAAAACGGGCCGGGGATCCATCAAATACTCCAATCCGGGACGCTGTGTTTGGTGCTGGGGAGGCAGTACTTTCTTCGGCTGCTTGCTCAAAACCATTCCTCCTTCACATCGATTCAACCTTACTATTTTATGAAAACGCCCCTTTTTTATGACAAGCCGATTCAGATGCATGAATATTTCTCAATTGGGAAAATTTAAGAACAAAACGGATGCATGATGGAGGGAACTTTGTGAGCAATCAAGAACAAAAACTGCCGGACTCGCCTGAATCGTATTGGAGAAACAGTACAGACCTTCCTTCGTTCGAGGAACTGTCTGAAGATGTCAAAACAGATGTCGCCATCATCGGCGGCGGCATGACCGGACTGACGACGGCTTATTTGCTGACGAAAAAAGGCTACAGCGTCGTCTTGATCGAATCCGGACGGATACTCGACGGAACAACCGGCTATACGACAGCCAAAATCACCGCGCAGCACGATCTGATCTATGACGAACTGATCGGGCATATCGGAATGCCGAATGCGAGGCTGTATTATGAAGCAAATCTCAAGGCGCTGTCCTTTATCAAAAACCTCGTGCTTGAGCAAAAGATACCGTGCGATTTTGAAGAACAGGACGCGTGCATTTACACAACTGAAGAACAATCGGTCCAAAAACTCAGAAAGGAATATGAAGCATACCAAAAGCTCGGGATTGACAGGGAATTCATCAAAGATCTCCCCGTCCCAATTGATGTAAAAGCAGGACTCGTCATGAAAAACCAGGCCCAGTTTCATCCGCTGCACTATTTGAAATACCTTGCAGAGGCCGTCCGGGAAGCCGGCGGAAAAATATACGAAAACACGGCGTCTAAGGAAATCAAAGAAGGCGACCGGCCAAAAGTGCTGACAAGAAGCGGACATCAAATCTTCAGCGATTATGTCACGTGCTGCACGCACTTTCCATTTCATGATAAAAAAGGATTCTATTTTGCAAGGCTTGAGCCGAGCCGGTCATACGTGCTCGCCGTCAAGCCGAAAACGCCGTATCCAGGCGGCATGTACTTAAGTATAGACCAGCCTTCACGCTCGCTTCGCTCGGTGACGATCGACGGAGAAAAAATGGTTCTTGTCGGCGGTGAAAGCCACAAAACCGGCCAGGGAGAAGATACAATCAAGCATTATCAGGCGCTTGAATCATTTGCGGAAGGCGTGCTCGGCATCGAATCGATCCCTTACCGCTGGTCAGCGCAAGATTTAATCACGCTTGACAAAATTCCGTATATCGGGCCGATCTATCCGAAAGAAAAGCGCATTCTCGTCGCCACCGGATATCGGAAATGGGGCATGACAACGAGCACCCTCGCCGCGCAGCTGATGACAGATCATATCGCGGGTGAAGACAATCCTTATCAAGCCGTCTTTCAGCCGGCCCGTTTCCACCCGGATCCAAGCATCAAAAAAGCGATTTCCTACAACGCGGATGTTGCAAAACACTTTGCCGAAGGAAAACTCGAGCAGCCGATCAGGAAGCCGGAAGACCTTGTCAACGGAGAAGGCGCGGTCGTGTCGCATGCCGGGAAACGGGCGGGCGCTTATCGCGATGAAAAAGGCGAGCTTCATCTGGTTGACACAACATGCACCCATATGGGCTGTGAAGTCGAGTGGAATGATGGAGAAAAGACATGGGACTGTCCGTGCCACGGCTCAAGGTTTTCGATCGACGGCGATGTCATTGAGGGCCCTGCCGTAGAACCTCTTAAAGATCCAGAAAGCTAAGATGTACAAGTTAAAAAGTAATGAAAAATTGCCGATAAAAAGATAAATGCTGGAAATTTCAAAAAAACGGCAGTTTTATCATTAATGATTACAGGGGGATACGATCGTGTTATTCAAAAAGGATAGAAAGACAGAACGATCATTTTTTGCTGGGGAAAGCCCTGACCAAACAAAAAGAATCAGGCTCAATCAGCACGCAGAATTTAAAAAACAGCTGGCAATGGTCGATTTGACGGATGAGGATCTTTGGGTGCTGAGCAGGCTGAAGCCCTTAGTCACTGAACATATTGAAACCATCGTCACCCGATTTTATCAAAATCTTGAGCATGAAAGCTCTCTCATGGAGATCATCCATGACAACAGCTCGGTCGACCGTCTCAAAAAGACATTGACGATCCACATCCAGGAAATGTTTTCAGGCGTCATCGACGAAGCCTTTTTAGAAAAAAGAATCCGGATCGCCCACGTTCATCTTCGCATCGGACTGTTGCCAAAGTGGTATCTGGGGGCATTTCAAGATCTCCTTCTTTCAATGCTGAAGATCTTTGAAAACGCCTTATCCGATGAGGAATACAGGCGGTCTGTCAAAGCCGTCACCAAAATTCTCAACATCGAACAGCAGATCGTCCTGGAGGCCTTTGAAGACGAACACGCGAGGCTCCGCAGACTTGATGAAGAAAGCAAAAATGAACTTCACAGGCAAATTAAAGATACTTCCGGTTCTTTGGCCGCTATATTTGCCGAAACGACGGGCGCCGTACAGGAATTGGTCGACAAATCTTCCGAGATCGCCGAAACGTCAAGAGCCGGAACGAAGACAGCCGTTTCTGTCGAACAAAAATCGATCGGCGGAAAAAAGGAGCTTGAGGAACAGGAACAGCAGCTGAATCAAATGGGAAGCAGCATGACGCAAATCGAGCAGGAAATTAAAAAGCTGGAAGAAATCGCGCTGCAGATCGAAAAGATATTCGGCATCGTAACAGGCATTGCCGAACAGACGAATTTGCTTTCGCTCAACGCCTCGATCGAATCGGCAAGGGCAGGAGAGCACGGCAAAGGTTTCGCAGTTGTCGCAAACGAAGTCAGAAAGCTGTCCGATGATACGAAAAAAACCGTCTCCACCGTATCAGAGCTCGTCAATAACACAAACGCTCAAATCTCGATCGTCACGAAGCATATTACAGATGTAAATCAGCTTGTGAACGAAAGCAAAGACAAGATGTCGGAGATCAATCGCCTATTCGATGATATCGTCTCCAATATGAAAACGAGCAAAGAGCAAAGCGGCCGAATCGAAGGCGACCTGCAGTCGTTTTTAAGCGGCCTTCAAGATGTCAATGCCGCCGTATCACAAGTCGCAGTTTCAGTCGATTCTCTCGTAGAGCTGACAAAAAAATGAGGCGTTACCGTACACAGGTCAATCATGACCTGTGTATTTTTTCACATCCATACTTTGAGAAGTCTGCCGTGCAAGCAAAGATATATATTCACAGCCATCACGGCAACGCTCGACAACGATTGCAGACGTGATCGAAAAAACAGCAGAATCGGCACAGCCTGTTTGAAAAAATCATGTAAATGTTGTTCGGTGCCAGTCATATTTCGTGGTTCCGTTTTTTAAATTTAGTATAATGGCCATATCACCGAAAATGCGCACCCCAAGTTCGAAAGGAGACTTTTAGCATGACTGCGATTTGTTTGATCCGGCACGGCGAGACGGACTGGAATGCTTTAGGAAAACTGCAGGGAAGAACAGATATCCCTTTAAATGAAACCGGTAAAAAACAAGCAAAAGAAACCGGGGCGTTTTTGAAAGGGTCCGACTGGGACGTCATCATTACAAGCCCTTTAAGAAGAGCGAAAGAAACCGCTGAAATCATCAATCAATACCTCGGACTTGAAATCATCGAAATGGAGGATTTCATCGAGAGGAATTACGGAGATGCAGAAGGAATGCCATTCGAAGAAAGAATGAGGCTCTATCCTGATAAAGAATATCCGAATCAGGAATCAAAAGAAGCGCTTGCCGAACGGCTGATGGCCGGCGTTCAAAAGGTCAGTGAGCGGTATCCGGACAAAAAAGTGCTGATCGTCGCACACGGAGCCGCGATACACGCGCTTCTGTCAAAAATCTCAAACGGCGACATCAACCTGGAAAACACGAAGCTCGTCAATGCCTGCCTAAGCAACATCAAATTTCATGAAAATAAATGGCATGTGAAGGATTACAACCTTTCACACCATTTGTCAGATTAAAAAAAGACGGCATCAAGCATGCCGTCTTTTTTTATGTTCTTCGCGGCGCAGCAAATAGATAAAATACGGCCCGCCGATAACGGCTGCGATCAATCCGGCCGGTATTTCAAGCGGCGGAACAAGACCTCTTCCGGCGGCATCGGCTATCAAAAGGACGATGCCGCCGACGAGAGCTGCAACGGGAATCAAGATCTTCGTTTCAGCCCCTGCGAGCTTTCTTGCGATATGAGGCGCCATCAGCCCGATAAAACCGATCGTTCCCACAGCGGTCACAGCAGCAGCTGTCAGCAAAACCGCACCGGCAAGCAGCAGAAACCTTGTTCTTTCAAGCCGGATGCCGAGGCCGACGGCAATCCCGTCCCCTGATTTGATGATATCGAGCGGTTTTGCCGCAAGCCATATCGGAGGAATCACCAGACAGCACCATATGAAAAGAGGCAATACATCCTGCCAGCCTCTTCCCCACAGACTTCCGTTCAGCCAAATTAATGCGCTGTTGACATTCGGGCTCCCCCTTGAGATTAACAGCTGAATGCCCGAATGGCAGAAAGCATTGACCGCTATCCCGACAAGAGCCAGCCGCACAGGAGAGATCCCATTTCGATAAGCCAATAAATAGACGAGGATCGCAGCTAAAACGCTTCCTGAAAAGGCGGCGCCTGTCAGCAGAAGCGGACTTTGCTGTGAAAACAAGACCGTAACGATCACAGCGCCCAATCCCGCTCCTCCTGTAATCCCAAGCGTGTCAGGGGCGGCCAGCGGATTTTTCATCAGAAATTGAGCGACTACACCCGCGATCGAAAGCGCCCCTCCGGCAAGCACAGCGAGGAGGATTCGCGGCATTCGAAATTCCATCACCAAAAAGCGGACTCCCGCATCGCCTTGTCCTGCCAGCGATTTCAATACGTCCCACAGTCCGATGTTTTCATCGCCGATCGCCAAATTGAGTACAATGAGCACAAACAAACAGGCGAATAGCGCACAGAGAACAACCGCCGATTGTCCGCGCCGCCTTTTCGTCTTTCTTGCCGGATTGTTCATTATGCCGCCCCCTTTTTCCGTCTTCTCGCCAAATAGATAAAAAACGGCGTCCCAATCATTGCCGTGACAACTCCGACAGGCGTTTGGTACGGAAAATAGACAAAGCGGGACAAAATATCGGCAAACAGCAAAAGAACGGCTCCAAGCAATGCCGAATACGGAATCACCGCCCGGTAGTCAGCACCGATGAGATACCGGATCATATGAGGAACCATCAAACCGATGAAACCAATCGGACCGGCGGCGGAAACGGACACTCCCGCCAATGCGACAACAGTGAAGGCGATTAGCAATCTGCTGAGCCATACTTTTTGTCCCAGCCCATGAGAAACTTCATCTCCGAGACTCATGACGGAAGCCGCCCTCCCTAAGGCCAAAGCCGTCAACAAACCCGCAATGCTCACCGGAACCAATAAATGAAGCTTATCCCATGAGCTCCCCGCTAAAGAACCGGAAAGCCAAAACAATAGCGTTTCCGTCGACTCTTCATGAAAGATAAGCAGCATTTGCGTCATCGAAGCAAGAATCGCCTGAATGACAACGCCAATCAAGGCAAAGCTGATATCCCTGTCATGTTCGCTGAATACTGAGGCAACCGCGTACACGATCAGCGCGGCCGCTGCACCGCCGGCAAATGCGGCTCCCATCGCTGTCTGGGGAGCTGCAAGCGCAGGAAACATCACCGTCAAACATACGACAGCAAGCGAGGCCCCTGCATTGATTCCGAAGATGCTCGGAGATGCGAGCGCATTTCTTGTCACCGCCTGCATCAGCGCGCCCGCAGCCCCTAGATTCGCGCCGATTAATGCGGCGGTCAATGCGCGCGGAATTCGGATGGACTGAATAATCGCGTGCAATTTTGAACCGTCGTACGCAAAAACAGCCGCCCAAATATCGGACAGTGCAATCATTGACGAACCGATTGAAACAGAAAGCGCAAAACTCGCAAGCAAAAGAAAAACAAAAATGAGCGGTGCAAAACGTTTCATATATATCAAAACAGGTCACTCCTTTAGAAAAAACAAGCGCATGCTTTTTTACAAAAGCATGCGTCATCCCGTCCAACAAGCCGGCAGGCTCCTAAGATTTCTTTTGATCCTCAGACAGAAGATGCTGATCGATTTCATCCATCAGCTCATCTGCTCCGTCAATGCTGCGTCGGAGCGACCAGGCGAATCTGTCGGCTTCATAAACCTTGCCGTTTTTGACTGCGCTGAGCTTTTTCCAAAGAGGATCTTTTTCGATCGGTCTTTTCCCGTCTTCATCGACTTTATCTTTTTCTCCCGTCATCAGGACAATAACGTCGGGATCTTTCTCAAGCAGCTGTTCGAGCGTCATTTTAATATTGACGGATTCACCGTTTTCGGCATCGCCTTTGCCGCTGTCTCCGACACCGTATGTATAGCCGATTTTCGTCAGAAGCTGAGACGTGAAAAAGTTTTCATCGCGCACGGTGATTTCTTCATTTGTGTTCCCGAGCAGAAGAATGCTCTGTTTCCGGCTGCCGAATTTCTGTTTCAATTCATCCAGCTTTTGTTTATGTTCAGCCAATTTTTTCTCCATTGCGCTTTCTTTGCCGACGGCTTTCGCAATCGTAAGAGATGCATCAAGCGTGTCCTGATAATCGGCATTCAAGTTTTTGAGCGCGATTGTCGGCGCAATTTTCGACAGCTTATCATAGACGCCGCTGTGCCTGCTCGAATCGGCAATAATTAAATCGGGCTTTAAAGAAGCAATTTTTTCAAAGCTTGGCTGGGCGCGCGAACCGACTGAAGTATACCCTTTGATTTTTCCCCTGACCTTCTCGTTAATAAACTTAGGTTTGCCGTCGTCCGCAATTCCGACAGGCTTAATACCCGCATCAAGGAGCGCATCAATAAATCCCAATTCAAGAACCACAACTTTTTTCGGTTTATTCCGCACTTTCGTTTCTCCAAGATCATGCTTAACTGTCACGGAATCCTGACCGGAAGTTTTCGTGCTCTCGCTTCCTCCAGAGCAGGCCGTCATCACTGATATCATCAATAAAAATAAAATAGCAAAATATTTGTGCTTCATATATATCTCCTTTTTTGTAGTAGACGAGCTTATTATAGCAACTCCCTCCATCAATGACAATGATAATCATTATCATTTTAAAAAAGAAAGGAGCCTCCCTCTCCTTTCTACACCCTTTCATTGACAGAATCTGCTGCTTTTCTTTCTCTGCTGAGGGAAAGGATGATGACCGTAATGATCACCATCACCGTACCGGCTCCTTGAAAGGCATTGAAGGGCACACCCAGCCAGAGCGCTGACGACAGAACGGCCGCAAGCGGTTCGGCGCAGCTCAGGCAGCTCGTTTCTTTTGCGGAAAGATAAGAAAGGCTGCCGATGTATAGGGCAAACGCCAAAGCTGTGCCGCACAATACAACAAACAGAATGGCTGCCGCCTCCCCTGCCCCAATGTGCGAAAGGTCAAACCGAAACGGCGGAAACAAAAAAGAAATTCCGGCCCCTCCGACGAGCATACCCCATCCCGTAACCGTCAAAGCACCGAACGATTGAATTAATCCTCCTGCAAAAACCGTATAGAAAGCAAGCGCTCCACCGGACAAAATGCCCCAAACGGCGGCCTCGGCCGGAATATACAAACTGTCCGGCCTTCCGCCTGTCAAAAGAAGAAACACGCCGAAAAGCGCCAATAAAGTAAGTACGGCATCTTTCCACTTAGGCGGAAGTTCTTTTTTAACATATAGGTAAAACAATACGAAAAAAGGCGCCAAGTATTGAAGAATTGCAGCAGCCGCGGCATTTCCCTTTTCGATTGAAGCAAAAAACGTATATTGAACAGCAAGCATTCCAAAAATGGAAAATACTAAAATCGAACAAATATCTGTTTTTTTCTTCCATATCTGACACACATGTTGAAAACCGTTTTTCATTGAAACATATAACAAGAGAATGACTCCCGATGCCAGAAGCCTGACAGAGACAAGCGAGCCGGCTTCAACCGCTCCCCTTTCAAATATGTACTGTGCAGCGCTTCCCGATAATCCCCACAATGAAGCCCCTGCAAGCACCATCAATACGCCTTTCACATGAGCTGATTTCATATCTTTCACCCGTTTCTGTATGCGATATATTGCATATTTTAATAGATGATCGACAAGGCCGCAACCTCCTTCGGCAAAAAATGATCTCATAAAATAAATGAATAGTATTTTCATAAAATGAATCAGATGGAGCAATCTCCTGTCATTCGCGGCCCTCGGGACCTCTTTCCCTGCCAGGCTGAAGCGGTCTATTCATACTTTCGAACTGAACATTTTTCTAAAACAGTTATTAATAACCAAAAAATTTTAAATTGGTCCTCCAAAAAAATAGGCCTACCATATAATTCATTTTTTTTCTATAATAAATTAACAGAATAATTGGAATAGATTATATTATCCTTCTATTTAAATTATTCTGAATAAAGAGGAGGAGAGTGAGTAATGATGAGGAAAAAGAGTTTTTGGCTTGGGATGCTGACGGCCTTCATGCTCGTGTTCACGATGGCATTCAGCGATTCCGCTTCTGCTGCTCAACCGGCGAAAAATGTTGAAAAGGATTATATTGTCGGATTTAAGTCAGGAGTGAAAACCGCATCTGTCAAAAAGGACATCATCAAAGAGAGCGGCGGAAAAGTGGACAAGCAGTTTAGAATCATCAACGCGGCAAAAGCGAAGCTAGACAAAGAAGCGCTTAAGGAAGTCAAAAATGATCCGGATGTCGCTTATGTGGAAGAGGATCATGTGGCCCATGCCTTGGCGCAAACCGTTCCTTACGGCATTCCTCTCATTAAAGCGGACAAAGTGCAGGCTCAAGGCTTTAAGGGAGCGAATGTAAAAGTAGCCGTCCTGGATACAGGAATCCAAGCTTCTCATCCGGACTTGAACGTAGTCGGCGGAGCAAGCTTTGTGGCTGGCGAAGCTTATAACACCGACGGCAACGGACACGGCACACATGTTGCCGGTACAGTAGCTGCGCTTGACAATACAACGGGTGTATTAGGCGTTGCGCCAAGCGTATCCTTGTACGCGGTTAAAGTACTGAATTCAAGCGGAAGCGGATCATACAGCGGCATTGTAAGCGGAATCGAGTGGGCGACAACAAACGGCATGGATGTTATCAATATGAGCCTTGGGGGAGCATCAGGCTCGACAGCGATGAAACAGGCAGTCGACAATGCATATGCAAGAGGGGTTGTCGTTGTAGCTGCAGCAGGGAACAGCGGATCTTCAGGAAACACGAATACAATTGGCTATCCTGCGAAATACGATTCTGTCATCGCTGTTGGCGCGGTAGACTCTAACAGCAACAGAG
This sequence comes from Bacillus sp. FSL R7-0646, assembly GCF_037969865.1. NCBI lineage: Bacteria > Bacillati > Bacillota > Bacilli > Caryophanales > Bacillaceae > Bacillus > Bacillus sp. FSL R7-0646. Next base: position 1,103,580 of record NZ_CP150217.1, on the reverse strand, counting down.
CTTCATTTTCCAGTGTGGGAGCAGAGCTTGAAGTCATGGCTCCTGGCGCAGGCGTATACAGCACTTACCCAACGAACACTTATGCAACATTGAACGGAACGTCAATGGCTTCTCCTCATGTAGCGGGAGCAGCAGCTTTGATCTTGTCAAAACATCCGAACCTTTCAGCTTCACAAGTCCGCAACCGTCTCTCCAGCACGGCGACTTATTTGGGAAGCTCCTTCTACTATGGGAAAGGTCTGATCAATGTCGAAGCTGCCGCTCAATAACATATTCTAACAAATAGCATATAGAAAAAGCTAGTGTTTTTAGCACTAGCTTTTTCTTCATTCTGATGAAGACTGTTCAATATTTTGAATCCGTTCCATGATCGTCGGATGGCCGTATTTAAAAATCTTGACGAGAAACGGCGGGTTTGCCTCGCTCAGCCCGGCTTTTGAGAGCTCTTGAAACGTCGAAACCGCTGCATCGCTGTTTTGCGTCAGTTCAATCGCATACTGGTCAGCGGCTTTTTCCTGATGCCTCGAAACTGCGTTTGTAAATGGAGAAGACGCGAAAGAGATGACCCCCATCAGCATCAGGAGAAGCGGGAGTGCGGCAAGATCGGATTTTCCCGCAATGCGGAGGCTTTTTCCATAGCGGCCGATGATCCGCTTGTACAGCTTGTCGATCACATAAAAGACGGCAAGGGATAAAAGCAGGTACCCGCCGAGTCCTATGTAAACATGCTTCATCACATAGTGCCCCATTTCGTGCGCCATAATGAATAAAATTTCCGGCTCATCCAGCTTGTTCAGCGTGGTATCCCAGAGCACAATCCTTTTATTGGCGCCGATCCCTGTCACATAAGCATTTAACGCATTCGTTTTTTCAGACATGTTCACTTCATAGACGTGATTCGCAGGAATATCTGCCTGATCGGCCAGCTTCAGAATGCTTTGTTCGAGATCTTTATTTTTCAGCGGATAAAAGTCATTGTATAAAGGATCGATGACAACCGGCTGAAGGAAAAATAAAAACAGCGTAACCGGAACCGTCAGGCACCAGGCATAAAACCACCAGCGTTTTTCATGCTTTTTGATCAAAAAGTAAAAGACGATCACCGCCGCAGCCGTTATCGGAAAGCTGATCCAGAAGTCGATCACCTGGTCTTTGATCCAGCTCGCGGTTGTCTGTGTTGATATGCCGTAGTCAAGCGAATATTGATAGCTGATCCAGTCAAGCGGCAAAGAAACGATCGTGACGATCAGAAACAAAGCAAAAACATATGCCGTTATTTGAATCGTTCTCCGCTTTGACGTCTGCTCCGCCCAATTCTTCATTTTCTTCGATAAACCGGCAATCAACAATATTAAAAATAAGAACCACTCAAACGGAATCCGGATAAAAAACAGAAAGTCCTTTATTTTCGAGTACTCTTCCGTCAGCATGAGTTCCCTTTCGTTCATAAATGTCGCCGGGTCTGCGCTTGTCCCTTTCAGCGCCTCGGGAACGGAGGGTTCACCGGCCATAAAGAGATACCAATAGAAAAAAAGGCCGTACAGCACATACAGGAGAACGGCTCCCGCGATCCATTTCCGCATGGCGAATCACTTCCTCTCACATAGCAGTTACTTCTATTGTAAGCTTTTCCTGTGAAAGTTAGAACCAAGCCTTACAATGAGAGCAAGAGGCCGGCCCCTGCGAGCGTCAAAATCGTCCCCATCACGACGACTATGACGCTTGCTCCAAAATAGGAAAATAAAAATGCGATAAGAGCGCCGGCAAGTCCATAGAGCATACCGCTTTGCACCGAAAAAATTCCAGGAAAAATGAGAGCTCCTAAAACGGCGTACGGCACATTTTTCAGCACGCGCTCCAAAAATCCGGGAAGCTTCAGGCTTTCAAAAGCAATGAGGGGCAACATCCGCGGCACATATGTAACGGCAGCCATGCCGATAATCATCCAGATGATCGGGCTAAACATAGTTTCTCTTCCCCTCTGTTCTAAATTGGTACAGCCATTCAATCAGGACGGCGGATAAAAGCGTAGCGCAGACGATCGACCATCCTGCCGACAATATTCCGTTCATTTGGAAAACGGTATTGAATAGCGCAGCCGCCCCCGCCAGCAGCAGGACTTTTCGCTGTTTTTTCAAAGGCGGCACCAACAATCCGATAAACATGGCATAAAGGGCGATGCTCATGCTTTCCTGGAGAACGGCCGGCATGGCGGCCCCTGCAAAATGCCCGGCCGCACTCCAAAAAACCCAGCTTACATATCCGATCGAACCGAGGCCGATCATATACCCGGTCGTTAGCTTTTCCTTTCTTAGAGCAGCGACGGCAAACGATTCATCTGTCACCGCGAAAAATGAGTAAAACGCTTTTTTCCAAGGCGAATCTTTTTCTACCAATTGATTCAAAGTCGCCGAAAATAAAAAATGTCTGATATTCACAATGAACGTCGTCATAACGATTTCGATGATTCCCGTCTGAACGGCGAGCATGCTTAAAGACATATACTGGGACGCTCCTCCGAAAACAAGGGCGCTCATCAAAAACGTTTCAAAAAGCGACAGCCCCGTTGTTTTCGCCAAAAGCCCGAATGTCAAAGCGACCGGAATGTAGCCGACGGCAAGGGAAACCCCTGAACGAAGCCCGTCTAGAAAGTTGAGTGAATCGTGCTTTTCCATCTTGACACCTCTTTACGGATAATAAATGAGTGTATAACATGATGCCGTTTGTTCCGTGTTGTTTTCGTACGTATGCACGGTGTTTGCGGTGAAATGCATCGCATCGCCTTCGTTCAGGCTGCAGGTGTAATCACACGCCGTCACCGCGATCGCTCCTCTAGAGACGAGCACATACTCTTCAATCCCTCCGTGGTGAGGCTCTGATTCGTGTACACAGCCGGGCGCAAGTTCAATATAAAAGATTTCAAACTTCTTTTTCTGGTCGAAGGGAAAATGCGGAAATGCCGCGTATTTTTCTTCTCCGGCCAAAACGGGCGTTTTCTCATGCTTTCTGACGACCGTCGGCTCCCCCGCGGGCTTTTCTGCCAAGGAAGTAAATGATACTTGCAGCCCGTTTGCGATCTTCCACAAAGTTGTGATCGTCGGACTTGAAGAGCCTTTTTCAATTTGCGCGAGCATGCCTTTGCTGACGCCAGTCATCGATGACAATTGATCAAGACTGTAATTGCGGACTTTTCGCAGCCTCTTTATGTTTTCTGCGACTTGTTTTTCAATCGAATTCATCTTCTGCCTCCTCTCAATAAATTGAACATTTGTATAATTTATTGAACATTATAGCATAATTTTTTAGGATGAAAAGCCATTAAACGGAGAAAATAAATAGCCTGAGGTGATCATTCTGAAAAAAATAATGGGGCTCATACTTTTTTTCGGTATTTTATCTATCACTGTCTTTTATGTATTCCACTTGATGGCGGAGCCTTTCGACTCAAGAAATGCCGAAGAAATCATCTTGAAGCAGGCGGGAGACAGTGAAAAAACGGTCAGCATCAAAGACAGGCACAACATAGCCGTCCTGCTTGATACATTTAATAAAGGGAAAAGAATGAAGAAAAAGACAGCGCATCACCTGCCTTCTCCGGCGTATCACGGATACATCAGCATGACCGACACACATCGCGTTCACTTCACCGTCTGGCTGAAGAAAGATGAAGCCGTCATCCTGAAAGAAGAGGAGGGCACATATTTTGTTCTCCGACAAAAGGAAAAAGACGCTCTTCTCAGAGAACTGCAGAAAAGGGACGCGGCAGGCGTCCCTTTTAACGTGTCAAGATTGATTTGTCAAAATGTCTTTTAAAGCGCGCCTTAAAATTTTGCCGGTCGAATTTTTCGGTATTTCATCCATGAAGACGATCGCCGCCGGGCGCTTGTATTTGGCAAGATGCTTTTTGCAATGCGACAAGACATCATCCTCTGTCAGCGTTTTATTCTTCGGAACGACATAGCACTGGACGGCTTCTCCCGTATTCGGGTCGGGCACTCCGATCACCACCGCTTCTGCGATTTCCGGATGAAGGTAGAGCACTTCTTCGATCTCCCTCGGATAGACATTATAGCCGCCGACGATAATCATGTCTTTTTTTCTGTCGACGATATAAAAATAACCGTCTTCATCCCGTTTTGCCAAATCACCTGTATACAGCCATCCGTCTTTTATCGTATGGGCCGTCTCATCCGGCATTTTGTAGTACCCTTTCATGACATTAGGCCCTTTAACGATCAGCTCGCCGACTTGGCCGGCAGGCAGCTCTTCCCCGAGTTCATTGACGACTTTGTTTTTCACATTGAGAATGTTCGTGCCGATCGATCCTGGCTTGCGGCCGGTGCTGAACGGGTTAAAGCATGTAACAGGAGAAGCCTCCGACAAGCCGTAGCCTTCTAAAACGAGGACGCCGAACCTTTCTTCAAAGCTTTTCAGGAGAGCGACAGGCATGGCCGCTCCGCCTGAGATGCAAAGCCTGATGGACCGAAAGCCTGTTTCATCCGCTCCTTCATACTGGTACAGGTAATTGTACATTGTCGGAACGCCTGAGAAGATCGTCGCCTGATGCTTTTTAATCAGCTTGAAAACCTCGGCGGGACTGAATTTCGGCACGATCAAAATCGCTGCGCCGTTCATGAGCGGTGCATTCATGCAGACCGTTAAACAAAAAACGTGGAACATCGGCAGGGCGGCGACGACAAGGTCAGATTCATTCATTGTCAGATAGCGGGCTGTATCATTTGCATTCGAAAATAGATTTTGATGTGTGAGCATCGCCCCTTTTGGTCTTCCCGTGGTGCCTGACGTATAGAGGATGGCGGCCGTATCTTCGTCATCGATTTCAGGAAACGGCCGGACAGGAGGTTTCATAATGCTTGTAAACGATTTCAATTTCATCTTAACCTCTGTGTTTTCCGGTTCCTGAAGCGGCTCTCCAGTTTCGCAAAGCACGACGCAGCCGACTTTCGGAAGGGATTCATGCACCTTTTCGTAAAGCGGAAGCAGCTGTCCCAGAGCCACGATCACTTTTGCATCGCCATTTGTCAGCATATAGCCGATCTCAGTCGGCGTATAGGCCGGATTGATCGGTATGACGACAGCCCCGGCCTTCAGCGCGCCGTAAAACGCAATCACAAAATGCGGTGTATTGCCGAGTAGCAAAGCGACATGATCTCCCTTTTCCACCCCGATTTCGCGCAGCCCTTCGGCAAAGCAATCAATTTTCTGCTGCAATCCCCCGTATGTTTCCGTTTGCTCTCCAAAAATATAAGCGGTTCTGTCAGGCTTTGATTGAGCTGTTTCCCCTAATTTTGAAACTAAATTCATTCTCCCACCCCTTTAAAAAATGAATGAATGACCATTCATTTTGTGATAATCAAAATCTATTCCCATTATAGTAAATGAACAGAAAACACTCAAGGGCTGCCGGGAAATATCTTCCATTCCTCTCATGTTAAAAAAGGGGCCGCGGAAACCGCAGCCTCTCTATTAGTAGACAAGATCCAAAAATTCTTCTTTTTGAATATTGCCGAAGTAATGCTTAATGTCCACGCCTTGAAGAGCTTCTTCAATCGCTTTTCTTTCATACTGCACGCCTGTCAGCTTCTCTTCGATGTCGCTGACATCTCCGACTCCGAAAAAGTCACCGAATATTTTGCACTCGCGGATCACGCCTTTTTGCACTTCGAGGCGGATGTCGACCGATCCAGCTTGAAATCGTTTAGAATGCTGCAGATTGAATTTCGGAGACTTCCCATAGTTCCAATCCCAGTTTTGATAGCGTTCCTTTGAAATTTGATTAATGATTTTCCAGTCTTTTTCAGTCAGCTTATACTCCGGTATTTCCCCTTCTGTATCAAAAATATAGCGGAGAAGCATGCTTCGGAATTCCACTGTCGTCATCTTCTGATCGAGAAACTCGCTAATATTGGCCACACGGCTCCTGATCGATTTAATGCCTTTTGATTCGATTTTATCTTTTTTCACTTTTAAAGCCGATACGACATGTTCAATCTCAGAATCGAACAACAGCGTGCCGTGGCTGAACATTCTTCCTTTCGTTGAAAACTGGGCGTTTCCCGAGATTTTCCGGCCGTTTGCCATCAAATCGTTTCGGCCGCTCAGCTCCGCATCGACGCCAAGCCGTTTTAAAGCGGCCACAACGGGCTCAGTAAACTTCTTGAAGTTGTGGAAGCTGTTGCCGTCGTCCTTCGTAATAAAACTGAAGTTCAAGTTCCCGAGATCATGGTAGACAGCTCCGCCGCCTGACAGCCTGCGGACGACAATGATCCCGTTTTCATCTACATATTTTGTGTTGATTTCCTCGATCGTATTTTGATTTTTGCCGATGATGATCGACGGCTGGTTGATATAAAACAGCAGATACGTCTCTTCAGGATCGAGATGCTTTAAGCAGTACTCCTCAATCGCCAAGTTGATCCTCGGATCTGTAATATTTTGATTATCGATAAACAGCATGTTTGTCAGTTCCTCCTTCTATTCTCCCCACACATAACCGGTGTGCGCCAGAACAACCGCACCTTTATAAACGGTTTGGGCCTCTTCTATCAGTTTTTGGTGTTCCCCGAAATGCGGGAGGTGTGTCAAGAGAAGCTGCCCGGCACCCGCTTCCGCAGCGATCCGCCCCGCTTCAAGACTGTTCATATGACCGGCGCTCCTCCCATCCTGATCCGCATAAAAGTTGCACTCTGAGATCAAGAGATCGGCTCCTTCGCTGAACGGAATAAAGGCTTCCTGAAAGCTCGAGTCGGCCGTATAAACGACAGAATGAACACCGTCCGTCACCCTCATGGCAAAGCAGTCAACAGGGTGAACCGTTTTTAAAAACGTGAACGTAAACGGTCCGATAGCCAAAGGCTGTGTCGGATCATACGCCAATCCAGCGGTATGCGTTTTATATGTAAGCTTTGAAAACTGCTCTTCATCAAAAGGATGTCCATATATCGGAAGGGCATCCGCTCCCTTGCCGAGGAATGAGCCGACCAGTTTGGCAAATTGCAAAGGGCCGACATCCGCAATATGGTCATGATGATAATGGGATAATATAACGGCATCTAGCTCCTCAACGGGCAGAAACAGCTGAAGTTTGGATAAAACGGCACTGCCGCAGTCGATTAAAACGGAATAGTCCCCGGATTGAAAGAGATAGCCTGAAGTCGCTTCATTTGCAGCCGGAAATCCTCCGCAGCAGCCGATGACTGTCACCTTCATGTATACACACCTCTTTTTCGTGTCTATCGTCCCCCTATTCAATATACCCATTTTTCTTAAAAATTGCATGTTTTATATTTTGTCATAAAACAGACATTGATTTTCCGGTCTCTGTTATAATACAATGATTGCAACAAACGAATTGGGGGAATCAACATGCTCGCTAAAATCACCGAGTTCTTCAGAAATTTGCCTTCCAAAAAATGTTCAAAATGCGGCCACGATATTGATGAGCAGCACGAATGCTACGGAAACACTTGCTCTAAATGCTTAAATGTAAAAGATATATAGACGTCATTAAAAAATGCCCCGGCGGATCTCCCCGGGGCGTTTTTTTGTCATAAAGTTAGTTATAAAGAGAGAGATTCTTGTCAAAATTCATTATTTTAATAACATTTTACTATTTCACTTAGGGAAATATACACCGATGAACGTCCCGATTTGAATTTAAGCTGGGATGATCATCTCATATTTGAATTTTCAATATATTCAGACGTTATTTTTTTAATGGACGAGCTGTATTTTCTTTCGCTATACTTAATTTACGATCTCAAGTTTAATATTCTAGTATAAATTAAGCATGCGTTGGGAGGGCATCTATGAAAAGACTTAAATTCGGATTAGCCACACAAATTTTCCTCGGGCTGATTTTAGGTGTTGCAGCAGGAGCGATTTGGTTCGGAAACCCTGCGGTCGCAACGTATCTGCAGCCCGTCGGTGATTTGTTCTTAAGATTAATCAAAATGATTGTGATTCCTATTGTCGTTTCAAGCTTGATTGTCGGGGTTGCAGGGGCCGGCAGCGGAAAAAAGGTCGGCAGGCTCGGTTTTCGGACGATTCTGTACTTTGAAATCATTACGACTTTTGCGATCGTGCTCGGACTGCTCCTTGGAAATATCATTCAGCCTGGACACGGCGTAAACTTTTCTGGTGCTGAAAAACAGGATATCAGCCAATATGTAGAAACAGAAAAAGAGGCAAGCACCAAATCTGTCGCAGACACGTTCCTGCACATTGTGCCGACAAACTTTTTCCAATCGCTCGCTGAAGGCGATCTGCTTGCGATCATTTGCTTCACTGTTCTGTTCGCACTCGGAGTGTCAGCCATAGGCGAAAAAGGCAAGCCTGTGCTTTCCTTTTTTGAGGCAACGTCTCAAGCCATGTTCCACGTCGTGAACATCGTCATGAAATTCGCGCCGTTCGGCGTTTTTGCTTTAATTGGTGTAACGGTTTCAAAATTTGGTTTTTCTTCGCTTTTATCATTGGGAAAGCTCGTTTTGCTTGTCTATCTTGCTCTTGCTTTCTTTCTGATTGTCATTTTTGGGATCGTCGGCAAGCTGTGCGGTATCAATATATTTAAATTTTTGGCCTATATGAAAGATGAGCTTCTTCTTGCATACAGTACATCAAGCTCTGAAACTGTGCTTCCGCGCGTCATGGAAAAAATGGAGAAAATCGGCTGTCCGAAAGGCATTGTGTCGTTTGTCATTCCGATCGGCTACACATTTAACCTTGACGGCTCTGTCCTGTATCAGGCAATCGCGGCGCTGTTTCTGGCGCAGGTCTACGGCATCGATCTGTCCATTGGGCAGCAGCTCACGCTCATCCTTGTCCTGATGGTCACTTCTAAAGGAATGGCTGCCGTTCCCGGCACATCATTCGTCGTTCTTCTCGCGACTCTGGGCACGATCGGCGTTCCTGCTGAAGGGCTGGCCTTCATTGCCGGAGTCGACCGGATTATGGATATGGCGAGAACGGTCGTCAACCTGACCGGAAACGCTCTTGCCGCTGTGGTCATGTCAAAATGGGAAGGTGAATATGACGCCGTTAAAGGACAGACCGTCTTAAATCAAAGGGAGCCGGCAGATATGAAAATGTCCGGCTGACAGCCCGCAAAAAAACGTATGTTTCCCGCTTTTGGAGAAACATACGTTTTTTTAAAAATATGCAATTTGCTCAAGAAACCTGTCCAAACAACTTCCTTTCGTTTACATACGATGTACTGTAGTTAAATTAGAAAAGAAAACTGGAGGGAAGTTTAATGTATTTTTACCATGACCATTGCAAGAAAGATTATGACTTTGACTACCACAAGAAAGACCACGACTGCAAGAAATACTACTACTACTATTATTACTACTATTATCCATGCTATAAGAAGTATGATTATGACTATGACTACAAGAAGTTTGACCACTTTGATCACTGCAAAAAGAAAAAACACTATGATTACTGGTAAGTAAACGCCATCCTCTACGGATGGATGACTTCCACTCTTTTTTTACTCCCAAGGGACCGGGGTCCTTTGGGAGCTTTTTTATGCCATGTCAGACAGGACATAATGATACAGCAGCTTTGCCGTCTGCTCCAGGGACGACTGATGCGTCCTTTCAAACGCGTGGGATGCGTCAATTCCCGGGCCGATCAGCCCGTGGACGATATCATGGCCCGCTCTGATGGCTGCTGAAGCATCTGAGCCGTAGTACGGGTAAATATCAAGCTTATACTCGATTCCGTATGTTTCACAAAGAGCGGTCAGACGCTTGCGAAGCCCGTAGTGATATGGCCCGCTGGCATCCTTCACACAAATGGATACCGTATATTCGTCGGTTGACTGCCCATCGCCGATCGCTCCCATATCAACAGCCAAATATTCCACCGTTTCAGGCGGGATATTGGAGTTGCCGCCATAACCGATTTCTTCATTATTGGAAATTAAAAAATGTGTTGTGTAAGGCAGTGTCATCCCTTCTGTGTTGATCGTTCTGATCAGCTCAATAAGGAGGGCGACGCTTGCTTTATCATCAAGATGACGCGATTTGATAAACCCGCTCGGTGTGATCTCAACGCGCGGGTCGAAGGAGATAAAATCACCGACATTGATGCCGAGCGCCCGGGTTTCTTCTTCACTGCGGACCGGTTCGTCAATGCGGACCTCCATATTCTTCTGGTTCCGCTCGGCTTTTCCGGCGTCTTTGTAAACATGCACTGATGTCTGATGCATTAAGATCGTGCCGGTGTAAGTTTTCCCTGATGCTGTTTCAATTTTGCAATACTCGCCTTCAATCGAGTTGTAATTGAACCCCCCGATTAAGTCAATTTTCAGCCTTCCGTTCGGCTTAATCTCTTTCACCATCGCTCCGAGGGTATCGACATGAGCGGTGAGCATCCGGTGCCGGGCTTTGTCGCGGCCCGGTATCGTCGCGATCAGGCCGCCCTTACGGTTAAACTTTGTTTCGACTCCTTCTTCCTGTAATAGGCGATTGATATAGTCTATGATGTCATACGTATTTCCGGTAGGGCTCGGGATGGAGACGAGCTCCTTGATGAGCTCCAGCGTTTTCTGTCCTGACATTGTTCATTCCTCCCAACTTGTGATGTTTATAGTATACATCAGATCAATATTTTAGTACCAGATACTAATACTAGGTGTTATAATAAAAAAAAGGAGAGTGAACTTCATGAAAACTTTATCAAAAGCGCGAATTTCCGCCATCGGCACCTATGTTCCCGAAAAGCGCATGACAAACAAAGACTTTGAAAAAATCGTCGATACTTCTGATGAATGGATCGTTCAGCGGACAGGAATGAAAGAAAGGCGAATCGCAGGAAGTCACGAATTCACATCAGATCTTTGCATAAAGGCCGTTGAAAATCTACAAAGCAGATACAACGGCACGCTGGACGATATTGACATGATCATCGTCTCTACCACAACGGCGGACTATGCTTTTCCAAGCACGGCATGCCAGGTTCAGGAGCACTTCGGATGGAAAGAAGTCGGCGCGGTGGATGTAAATGCGACTTGCGCGGGATTAACATACGGATTGCATATCGCCAACGGCCTGATCACTTCCGGACTGCATAAAAAAATTCTTGTGATCAGCGGTGAAACCTTATCCAAAACAACCGACTACACAGACCGCGCGTCTTGCATTTTGTTCGGCGACGGCGCGGGCGCCCTGCTTGTCGAACGGGACGACAATTCCCCAAGCTTTATTACTTTTACCCAGGATACGAAAGGTGACGGAGCCCGCCATTTATACAGAACCGGCTTGCGCAGCGACCTTAAAGGGGAGCCGCTCTCAGGTGAAGGAAAAATGGTTCAAAACGGCCGCGAAGTGTATAAATGGGCGGTCAGATCCATTCCCGAAGGCGTCAAAAAGCTGCTTATCCAAGCTGAAATGGAGCTGAAAGATATCGATTGGTTCGTCCCGCACAGCGCGAATTTGCGAATGGTCGAATCAATTTGCGAAAAAACCGGAATTTCACTCGAAAAAGCGCTGACGAGCGTCGAATGGTTTGGCAACACCTCATCCGTATCAATCGTTCTCGCCCTTGATGAAGCCGTCAAAAACGGAAAGTTGAAAGAGGGCGATACCTTGATTCTGTTCGGTTTCGGCGGGGGTCTTACATATACGGGACTGATTGTAAAATGGGGCGCGCCAGCTTCCTGATTTCAAAAAAAAAACATCTTTTCTTGCCCTTGCCGGGCTTGAAAAGATGTTTTTCTTTTATGCGTGCTGCTCTTCAACTTTTCCTTTTCTCAGCAGCACTTTAAAATAAATCAGCGTCAAGGCCATCATGACGATCGCAACACCGCCGAGCACGGCAGCCTGCTCCCACATATACGCGTAGTCTCCGCTTGAAATCACCGCTCTGTATCCCGCAATGCTGTAGGTCATCGGCAGTGCGGAATGGATGACTTGGAAGAACTTAGGAACAAGTGCAAGAGGGAATGTTCCTCCGCTTCCTCCAAGCTGAAGCACGAGCAGAATGACGGCAATGAAACGTCCCGGATTTCCCATGGTCGCAGCCAAAAATTGAATGATCGCAAGACATGTAATGCTCATGATCATACTGAACACATAAAATCTCCAGACGCTTTGCACTTCAAGCCCGATGCCAGAGAGAATGATCGTGCAGGCGATCGCCGCTTGAAGAATCCCCACTGCAAAAAGTACGCTGAATTTGCTCATAAACCAGCCGAAAGCTGATTCAGGCCGGACGGCCGGCTCTTTCACATCAAAGACGACGGTGATCATTAATGCACCGACAAATAAGCCGAGCGACAAAATATACGGGGTTAATCCTGTTCCGTAGTTGGAAACCGGATCGATTTTATCGCCTTTCACATCGACGGGATCTGAGAACATATTGTAGTTTTCGTCTCCCGCTTGAATATCGCCGGTCTGATCGGCAGCGTCAGACAGCTTGTCAAACAGCTCCCCGCTTCCGTCAGACAGCTTGCCAAGACCTTCATCAAGAGATTTAGCCCCTTCTGCAAGCTTGGAAGAACCGTCTTTCAGTTTATCAGCCGCGCTTTGCAGATCGCCGAACTTCCCGACTAACGTCTGGCTGCCTTCGGCGATTTTGGATGATCCGCTTTTCGCCTCCGCGAATTTTTCGTTGTAAGCACCCAAACCGTTTGTCAGCGCATCGAGCCCTTGCTGAATCTTTTGCGATCCTTTATAGAGCTTATTCACATTTGAAGGAACTTGCTTCAATTCCTCAAGCTTCTGTTTCAGCCCGGATAAATCGGGAAGTTCGCTTACATCGGGAATTTGCGCTTTCAACTTGTCAAACTCAGGCAGCTTCACCGTTCCCATTTTTTCATCGACTTGTTTCATAAGCGCGGCTTTCTGTTCTTGTGTCAGCATGTTGCTGGATTCAATAATTTGTTTGACTTCACTATGCTGGTTTTTCAATGCCGCTTCAAGCTCATCAATATTTTTTGAAATCTGACTGATTTCTTTTTTCGCCTTTTCGGCGTTTGAAAGTGCCGTTTCAAGCTGCTGAATCTTTTCATTTGAAATGGCTTCTTCGAGTTTGCTTATCATCTGCGCTTTTTCATTCATCTGCTCCAATCCCGCCACAATCTGAGGCATGCCTTGTTGGAGCTGTTGAGCACCGCTGTGCAGCTGGCCGCTTTTTTCTAAAAATTGCGCAAGCCCTGAATCAAGTTCATGAATTTTGTCGTTCAGCGTATTGAATGCCGCGCCGAACTTCTCCATTCCGTCTTTGTTGAACTGAATTTGGCTTTTCGCAAGCTTTTCAAGGTTCTTTTTCAGCTTTTCGCTTCCTTCTTTCGCATCTTTCAGTCCTTTATCCAGTTTTCCGGCACCTTCGCTGGCTTCACCGAGACCTTTTGCGATTTTGCCGAAATTGTCAAAGATGACTTCGGCATATTGCTGCGTGATTTCAGAACCTACTGAATGCTGAAGCTGTTCAATCGCTTTATCGCTGATCTGGGCGCCGACATAGTTTCGTCCTGCGTTTGTATGATAAATCAGATTCAGCTTTTTCGGATGTTTATCCATCACCGTGCTGGCATCCTTCGAAAAGTTTTCAGGAATTTCTACAACCATGTAGTATTCCTCATTTTGCAAGCCTCTCAGCGCTTTTTCCTTCGTCGTAAAATGCCAGTCGAATTTATCGTTTTTTTTCAGTTCTTTGACAAGGTCGTCGCCGATGTGAAGGTCTTTTCCTTCATATGTCGTTCCCTTGTCGGAATTCACAACCGCTACGGGGAGCTGATCGACGTTTCCGTATGGGTCCCAGTACGCCGCCAAAAATATGCTGCTGTAAATCAGCGGTATAAAGAGAACACCGATCACGGATATCAGTAGTTTTTTATTGGTTATCAGTTCTCTCCACTGGTTTTTGAAAACATTCATGTTGATACGCCTCCTAGTTAGTAGCCGCTCTCTATGCGGATAAGCACCCCTTTAAACAAAGAAAGGACAATCTAACGAGATAATCCTTTTAAAATATACATTTTCAGCATCTCTGCCAACTCTTCATCTTTCAGCGGTTCATGGTTTTTTTCCCAGTCAAAGATGAGCGCGATGTAAAGCTTGAAGATGACAAACGCGTTCAGCTCGGGGTCACACGGTCTAATATCGTCATTTTTAATCGCTTCTTTAATCTTTCTCTTAATATAGCTGATGACCATGCGTTCCAGCTTTTCAATCACTTCGCGGGCCGCCGGTGTGCCGAGCTCCGCACCTTCCTGAAAGATCTTAATGGTCAGCTGGTGCTTCTTTCTGTACTCCAATATCGCCATCATCGCGCGATGGGCATTTTCGTGAAAAGGCAGATCAGGATCAATCGCTTGATCAGCCGTTTGCTTCATCTCAATCAGAAGCGAAGAAAAAATGTCGTCGAACAGTTCCTCTTTATTCTTGAAAAAAGTATAAATCGTACCTTTGCCGACATTGGCAAGCTTCGCCACCAGATCCATCGTCGTCGCTTTGTAGCCGAATTGTGTAAACGATTTTGTCGCCGCTTCTAAAATCAGTGCTTTTCGATCTTTGCTCACGGTTTCTCACCCCGAAATTGACTATTTGAACATTTTGGTCAGTAAGTACAAAAAGTAATGTAACACATATAAATGTAAAATGCAAAGATTAAATGTTATCTTTTCCATAAACAAACTTTAAAATGATGAAAGCTGTAAAAAGAGTGAAATAAAAAAAAGCCGCCGAATGGATTCGGACAGCTTTATTTGCTCTTCTTTATTCGAAAAGGTGTGAGAGTACATCGGCTACGGCCTGCTTGCCTTGGTCGATGCAATCCGGAATGCCGACCCCTTCAAAAGAGGCCCCCGTCATGAAAACGCCCGGATATGACGCCTGTAACCCTTCCCTGATCTCTTTCATTCTTTTCTTATGGCCGACATGGTATTGCGGCATCGCTTCATGCCATCTTGTGATGCAGGTCATTTCCGGCTCGCCGTCGATCTTCATAATCCGCCTTATATCGTCGAGGACGATTTTCACCATTTCGTTATCTGACTGTTCGACAACGGACTCATCGCCGGCTTTCCCCACATAAGCTCTTAACAGAACTTTTCCTTCAGGCGTTGTGCTCGGCCATTTTTTGTTTGTCCAAGTACACGCCGTAATCGAAAAGTCGCTGTTCCTTGAAATGACAAAGCCTGTTCCTTGATGCTCCATTTGGACGGCTTCTTCCGGAAATCCGAGCGCCACATTGGCGACAGATGTTGACACCATATCTTCTAAACCCTTCAGCCAATCCGCTTTTGGAAACATCGCGGCAGCTGCTTTATGGGGAGCGGTGACCACGGCCGAATCAGCGTGAAGCACCTTGCCGTTGTCAAGCTTCATGCTGTAGCCCGAGCCCGCGCGCTCAATGCTGACGACCTTTGTGCCTTTATAAACCTTTGTGATATCGAGCTGCTTTTCCAGTTCTTCAACAATCGTCTGCAGGCCGGTTTTCACCGTCTGGAACTGGCCTTTCTTTTTGTTCGCAGGCTTTTTGGCGCTCTGGGCGCCGCGCGATTTTTTCATCCCGATGATCAAGCTTCTGTACTTCTGTTCTGTCTGGTAGAATTGCGGGAAAGTTGACATCAGACTGAGGCGGTCAATGTCCCCGGCATAAATGCCTGACAAAAGCGGTTCGATCAGGTTCTCCACCACTTCACCGCCGACGCGCCTTCTGAAAAATTCTCCGAGCGACTGGTCTTCCTGCGGCTTGCTCGCTGGAAGCAGCAAATCCATTCCGGCTCTCAACTTCCCCGGCAAGGAAAACAAGCCGGTTGTCAGAAAAGGTCCGATTTTTGTCGGCACCCCCATCACAGCTCCTTCCGGAATCGGATAGAGCGTTTCGCTGACAAGAACATAAGACTGGCCTGTCGCGTTGTTCACGAGCAAGTGCTCCAGCCCGAGATCCTTCACGAGCTGAGGTGCGCTTTGCTTCCGTTCCAAAAATGAATCCGGCCCTCGTTCAATCACATAGCCGTCTTTGTGTACCGTCTGTATCTTTCCGCCCAGTCTCGGACTTGCTTCAACAAGCGTGACTTCGGCCGGGAGATCGTTCTTTTTGATTTCCTTCTCCAAGTAGAAGGCGGCGGCCAATCCGGTAATACCGCCGCCGATGATGACAATCTGCCTGCGTTCTCCACTCATTTACAATCGCCTTCTTTACTGTTCTTTCTCCAATTGTTTTAATACAACATCTGCTAAAGCATCGATAAACTCATGTTTTGCGTTAGGCATTTCAGGTCTGTAATAGCTTGCTCCGATATCGTCTGTGACGACTTTGCATTCATAATCGTTGTCATAAAGAACTTCCAAATGGTCAGCTACGAAGCCGACGGGAGCATAAACAAAAGCGCTGTACCCTTTTTGCTCTGACAAGTCACGGGTCAAATCCTGAACATCCGGCCCAAGCCACGGATCAGGGGTGTTTCCTTCGCTTTGCCAGCCGACGGCGTAATCTTTTACACCCGCCGCTTCGGCAATCAGCTTCGCTGATTCTTTAAGCTGTTCAGGATATGGATCACCCATTTCGACGATCTTTTCGGGAAGGCTGTGCGCCGATACAATCAAGACGGCGTTTTCCCTTTCTTCCGAAGGCATTTCGTCATAGATTTTTCTCACTTGATCCGCCCAATATGCGATGAATTTCGGCTCATCATACCAGCTGTTGATCGATGTGATCGACAATCCGCCGAGCTTTTCAGCCTCGTCTTTCGCCCGCTTGTTGTACGACTGTACGCTGAAGGTGGAGAAATGGGGCGCAAGCACGATGCTGACGGCTTCTGTAATCCCGTCTTTATGCATCTCCTGAACGGCATCCTCGATGAAAGGTTCGATATGTTTGAGACCGATATATGACTTGAATACCACATCATCCTGAAGCTCGTTTAAGCGTTTTTCCAGCTGCTTCGTCTGCTCTTGCGTGATCTTTGCAAGCGGAGAAATTCCGCCGATCGCCTTATAGCGGTCTTTTAAGTCCTGAAGCATGTCAGGCTCAGGCTTCCTGCCTCTTCTGATGTGTGTATAATAACGTTCAATGTCTTCCTCTTTGTACGGCGTCCCATATGCCATGACAAGAAGCCCCATTTTCTTTTTACCCAACGTGAACACCTCTTTAAAGATCATGATCTATACGTATTTTGACAGTTTATATTGAAAAGACCAACTGAAATGCTCATGTGATCAGGCTCGATTTTTTTGAGGCGGAATACTCATGAACAAATGCCGTCAATTTTTTCAGTGTGTCGGGACTCACTTCTGGAAAGATCCCGTGTCCGAGGTTGAAAATAAACCGGTCCGTCTGCATGCCCTGATCGAGAATGGCTTTCGTCCTTTCTTCGATGACTTCCCACGGGGCAAGCAGGATCGAAGGATCCAAATTTCCCTGGAGCGTTTTTGTCAGCCCTTTATCCCTGGCTTCCTGTACGCTCATCCGCCAATCCAGCCCGACGACGTCGAGGTCAAGATCGTGCCATTCAGTCGCGAGGTGGCTTGCGCCGACCCCGAACATAATCAGCGGCACGTCTTCTTTTTTCAACTCTTTGAAAAGAACGTCCATCGTCGGTTTGATGTAGCGGCAGTAATCACCGGCGTTCAGCGCGCCGACCCAGGAATCGAACACCTGGATGGCTTTGGCGCCGGCGCGGATTTGAGCTTTAACGTATACAGCCGCCATCTTCCCGAGCTTTTTCATCAAAAGATCCCATGCAGCAGGCTGGCTGTACATAAACGCTTTTGTTTTATTGTAGTTTTTGGACGGGCCGCCTTCGATCATATAGCTGGCCAATGTAAAGGGCGCCCCTGTAAAACCGATCAGCGGAACGTTCAGCTGTTCTTCCGTCAACAGCCTGATCGTCTCCAGCACATATGGAATATGCTCTTGCGGATCGAGTTCGCCGAGTTTTTCAACATCTGCGAGAGATGTAATCGGCTGATCGATGACAGGGCCGATCCCGTTTTTAATTTCGACGTCAACGCCAATACCTGGAAGCGGTGTCATTATGTCTTTATAAAGTATCGCCGCATCGACATCGTACTGTTCGACGGGCAGCCTTGTCACATAAGCGCACAATTCGGGCTGATGCGTAATTTCAAACAGACCGTACTTTTCCTTGAGCGCTCTGTACTCAGGCTGTGATCTTCCGGCCTGCCTCATGTACCATACCGGTACATGGGCGGCCTTTTCTCCTCGGCATGCTTTTAAGAATGTGTCATTAAAAGCCTTGTCGTTTTTCATCATGATATCCACCTTTCAAGCTGCAACCATACGTTCGCAAAATTACTCCTTCCAATATACCGTTTTTTTATTGAACGGTATACTCATGAGACTTATTGTTCAAGAAATTGATGAATTTCGGGTATCTAATGACCCGAAGGAAACACTTTCGGTTCAACATAATCAGTCCCTTTTCCCTCTGTTTTCGTCTGCGGATTGTATGGAACAATTTTGTAGGAAGCATCGGAAAAGATGTTTGCATAAGGGATTGAAAAGCTTCCTTTTCCCTTAACCGTATCAATCAGCGTTTCTTTTCCGTTTTTCCTTTCATATATTCGGTATTCAACCCTTTTATCCTCTTGTTCATGCCATTTTAATGACACCGTAATCAGCCCCATCGGCGTAAAGGAATAGTCTGCTTTAACGCTTTCCAGGTCTTCGAGGCGTATCGGCCTGTCCAGATCTTTTACCCCTTCAGGCGCCTTAAACCGTTCAGGCTTATGGTTGGTGCGTTTTAAAATGTCTTTAAACAGCCTTGTCGGATAAGCGCTGCCACCTTTTAAATAATGGGACTCATCCGTTTTATCGTATCCCATCCAGACAGCTCCCGTCACTTCGGGCGTATACCCCGCAAACCAGGCGTCTTTAGTTCCGCCCTCTTTTCCGGTATACGTGGTCGAACCCGTTTTTCCTGCAATCTCCCCGGAAAAATCACCGGCCTTTCCCGTTCCGCTTTTCACGACCTCCTCCAGCATCCGCGTCATGTTCCACGCTGTTTGTTTGCTGAAAACCTTTTCCGATTTTTCCTCGTGGCGGAACATGACATCCCCGTTTTCATCGGTGATTTTTTTAATAAAAAACGGCTCGGTGTATTGTCCTGAATTTGCGAATGTCCGGTATGCCCCGGCAAGCTCGAGCGGCGACACCCCTTTTTCCAGACCGCCTAGCCCCAATGCCAGCCCTTCATCCGGCACGTTCATGCCCATACGGCTGAGATAAGGCTTCACCGTTTCGATTCCGATCTCATTTAACGTCCATACAGCAGGCGCGTTTTTGCTGTATGTCAGCGCATCCACCATCGAGACCTTGCCCGCGTATTGGCCGTCATAGTTTTTAGGCGAGTAGCCGCCGTATGACAGCTGTTTATCCTCGAGCATCGAATACGGCTTGAACAGCTTTTCTTCAAGAGCGGGGCCGTAAACGGCAAGCGGTTTAAAAGTCGAACCCGGCTGACGCGGGGCTGTTGCCCTGTTGTAGCCTTTCGGAGCGTATTCCCGACCTCCGAGAGCGGCCACTACGCCGCCTGTCCTGTTATCGATAAAAACGGCGCTCCCTTCAGCTTTGTTGTCTGTGCCGGGAAAATAGCCGTCCTGCTTCATCAGCGTGTAGGCCGCTTTTTGAATCGAAACATCGAGCGGAACACTGATCGTGTATCCGCCTTGGAGAAGCTGTTCGCTCGATATCGAATATTTGTCTTCCGCTTCTTTCATGACAAGATCAATATAGCTGTCAAGCCACGGATTTTTTGATTTTTCTTTCACATGGAGCCCCAATGTGCTGCCTTGGGCCCTGACGGTTTCCTTTGAGCTGATATATCCCTGCTCGTTCATCATGCCGAGAATGACATTGCGCCGCTCCCGGCTTTTTTCCGGATTGAGAATGGGCGAATACGTTGAAGGCGCTTTAGGAATGGAAGCCAGCACCGCTCCCTCACTGACCGTCAAGTCTTTCACATCTTTGTTAAAAAAGTAGTTTGCCGCCGCCTGGATTCCATAGACGCCGTGCCCGAAATATAGCTGGTTCAAATACATTTCCAAAAGCTTGTCTTTGCTGTAATCCCGCTCCAAATTGATAGCGATAATGACTTCTTTCGTTTTTCTTAAAAACGTTTTGTCATTTGTCAAAAAAGTGTTTTTTGCGAGCTGCTGGGTGATCGTGCTTCCCCCTTCCACTTTTCCTCCTGCTAATATATCTTTATAGACCGCACGGCTAACCGATTTAAAATCGATGCCGTGGTGCTCATAAAAGCGCTTGTCTTCAACCGCGATAAAGGCATTTTTTACATTGTCCGGCACCTCGGCAATTGAAACAGGCCTTCTGTTTTCGGTATAGAGGCTTGCGACTTCTTCTCCATTATGGTCGACGATTTTAGAAGAAGCATGGAAAATCAGTTTCTTTTCATCAATCACATAATCCCCCAGGAACAAAATCGTAATATATCCGATTAACGATAAAAGGAATATCGCCGCTGTAATGATGATTGGAATGAAAAATCTCTTTCTCATATGGTCACCTCATTCCTTTCTATAGCTAGTATGGGAATTTTTTCTTCAAATTATGTTGCAGCATTTATAGCGGGTAATGGATAGAATTTTAAATCGTCCTTTTGTTATACTATCAAAAAAGGGGTGATAAAATTGAATTTTTACATTACATACGGAACTGTCGATTTTTTAAAAAAGCTCGCCAAACAGCACGGTCTTGAAAACATGTTATTTATGAAAAGCCACGATTCCGCCATTCTCTTTCACGAAACCGACGGAGAAAGCGTCTTTCATTCTCCTCACCGCTACGAAATCATCGATCAGTCGGGATCTTTGGAACATTCCGGATTCACCGTCCTCAACAACATCCCTGTCACACCGGAAGGAAGGCCGCTTTTCGAAGCCCGTTTTAAAAACAGAGCCGGAAAAATCGAAAATCAGCCCGGCTTTAAGGCCCTCAGGGTGCTGAGGCCGAAAGACAGCGATACGTATATCGTACTGACGCTGTGGGACACAGAACAGTCGTTTCAGGACTGGAAAAGCTCCAAATCGTTTGGCGAAGCCCATCAAAAGAAGGAATCTTCAGCTGGAATCAACCAAGGCGGAACGATTTTTTCCCGCCCATCCTATATTTCTTCGTATCATTCTGTCGAATAACTGCCTTTTAGGCAGTTTTTTTATTTCCGAGGAAATGAGCCCTTCCTTCACACTCTGACAGCCCAGGAATACGCTGTATGAGGTTATGTTTAAAGGGGGGATCGGAAAATGGAAATTGAATTAACGTCCGTTCACTTTATATATTTGGGCTTTATCGCTGCAATTCTCGCATTTATGCTTCTTCGTCTTGATACCACCTTTATATCGCTTGCCGGGGTTTTTTTCATTTCATTAGCGGCTACCCATTCTGCCATTGCCTCTGTGATGGGCCTGTTCAACAGCTTAATCTACGCCGCCGGAGAACTTCTCCCGACCATTTTCATCATCTGCTTTACCGTTTCGATGAGCGAACTGCTGGCAAAGACCGGCGTTAATGAAGCAATGGTCACTCCGATCGCCAAATGGATGAAAGGTCCTGCCTTGGCCTATTGGATCACCGGAGCTTTAATGTTTATCATTTCTTCATTTTTTTGGCCCTCCCCGGCTGTCGCATTGATCGGCGCCGTCCTCCTGCCTGCCGCGCTAAAAGCCGGCCTCTCCCCGATAGCGGTAGCGTGCGCCATGAATTTATTCGGCCACGGTTTCGCTCTATCAGGCGATTACATCATCCAGGCGGCGCCTAAATTGACCGGAGATGCAGCCGGACTGTCCGTTGCAGAAGTGATGTCTGCAAGCGTTCCGCTCGTCCTGATCATGGGCTTTTCGACAACGGCGGCAGCCTTTTTTATGCTCAGGAAAGAGAAAGACAATCAAGCAGCCGCAAACAGTGAGCGGCGGCAAAGCGAGCCTGAATGGCTTCTTCCCCCAGCCCCAAGAAAATGGCTCGCACTGATGATTCCGGTCATTTTTTTAGGGGATATCGCCGCGATGCTGATCCTGGAATTGCAAGGAGACGAAGCGACGGCGCTTGTCGGAGGAACAGCTGTCTTCGTCATGATTCTCATTCATTTTATCGTCCACAAACACCGTCGTCTTGAGAAAATCACCGGTTATTTCATTCGCGGATTTCAGTTCGGCTTTAAAGTGTTTGCCCCCGTCATTCCGATCGCCGCCTTTTTTTACTTGGGCGACGCGGGTTTCGATAAAGTACTGACAGCCGAGATACCCGGTTTTTCTAATAGGATCGTGCAGGACCTCGGCTCGGCCTTTGCCCACAGCGTTCCGCTCTCTCCGGAAATCGCCGCTGTTGCGCTCACTGTCACAGGAGCGGTGACCGGTCTTGACGGCTCCGGTTTTTCAGGAATATCTCTAGCCGGATCAGCTGCTTCGATGTTTGCTGCGGCTGTTGACGGCAATCCGGCCGTTCTGACCGCACTCGGCCAAATCTCAGCCATTTGGGTCGGCGGCGGTACGCTTGTGCCATGGGCGCTCATTCCGGTAGCAGCGATTTGTAAAGTGGACCCGTTCGATCTTGCCAGAAAAAACTTTATTCCTGTAGCAGCCGGATTAACTGTCACAACGATTGCCGCCATTTTTCTTCTATAAAACGTGACAGCAAGGTTGAACAGCGGCTTCAGTTGTCATAAAATTATAAAAACTTGTCATTCCTAAAAGGAGGAATTTTTTTGAGCGCATCCGCATTCATCCGACAAATTAATGAGCAGCTTGATGCACACTACGATGAAATGGTCAAATTGAGGCGTCATTTTCATCAGCACCCGGAGCTTTCTTTTCAAGAAAAGAAAACAGCCGCATTTATCGCTTCTTACTATGAAGCGCTCGGTATTCCTATCCGCACCAATGTCGGCGGGGGCGGAGTTCTCGCGCACATCGAAGGCGGATCGCCCGGCCCCGTCATTGCGCTTCGAGCCGATTTTGACGCGCTGCCCATTCATGATGAAAAAGATGTGCCTTACCGGTCGACGGTGCCGGGAGTGATGCATGCCTGCGGACACGATGGGCACACGGCCACCCTGCTCGTCCTCGCGAAAATTTTGAACGAACATGCCGACCGTTTAAAAGGAAAGATCGTCCTCATCCATCAGCACGCCGAGGAATATTCCCCGGGCGGAGCCAGGCCGATGATTGAAGACGGCTGTCTTGACGGTGTTGACGTGATTTTCGGAACCCATTTGTGGGCTACTGAGCCGACGGGAACCGTTCAATATCGAACAGGACCGATCATGGCCGCTGCGGACCGTTTTACGATTACGATTAAAGGCAAAGGCGGGCATGGCGCACAGCCTCATAAAACAAAAGACGCCGTGTTGATCGGATCGCAGATCGTCGCTTCACTCCAGCAGATTGTCAGCCGCAGGCTCGATCCGACTCAGCCGGCAGTCGTTTCGATAGGTTCATTTGTTGCCGAAAACTCCTTTAATGTAATCGCTGATAAAGCCGTTTTAATCGGGACGGCGCGTTCCTTCAATGAAGAAATCCGCACCTTGATTGAAAACGAAATTGAACAGATTGCAAAAGGTATATGCGGCATGCATGGCGCTGACTGTGACTATTCCTTTGAAAGGGGCTATCCGCCTGTCTGCAATCATCCGGAAGAAACGACTTTTCTCGCAAAAATCGCTAAACAGACAGAAGGCGTCGAAAACGTTGAGGAAAGCGGCATGCAAATGGGCGGGGAAGATTTCGCTTACTACCTAGAGCGCGTCAAAGGGACATTTTTCTTTACAGGCGCCCGTCCTGAAAATCCGGACGCGGTGTTTCCCCATCACCATCCGAAATTCGACCTTGATGAAAAAGCGCTGCTGATCGCAGCCAAGGTGCTGGCAAATGCCGCTGTCTCCTATCAGGAGAAAGAGCAGGCGCTCCGCGAAACGCCTGCAATGTAACAACCGAAAAAGCAAAAAACAGCCGGATCATTAATATCCGGCTGTCTCATGTATCAACCTCATATGGAAAACGTGTCTCGCTGTTTCCCCAAGATGCCCAAGCAGCTTATAGTTAGCCGTTCCGCCTATGACCGCGCCGAAGCCCGGCACAAGCTGAAACAGCTTTACAAGATCGAGATAGTCCCGGTATTCCTGCTGAAATGCCAGCCAATCGATTTCGCGCTTTTCGGTTTCCCAATGTTCAATCATACGGAAAATTTCTTTTCGGTGAGCTTCCCCGGAGAAGGCGAGCTGAAAAATATACAGAAGAAACATCCGCTCTTCTTTTTCCTTGATATCGTATCCGTAAATCGACGCCAATTCAAACAGGCATTTCATTTTGATGCCGAGCAAAAGCGGAAAGTCCGCCAGTCCGAGAAAAATCCCGCCTGCGCCTGTTCCGATCCCTTCAACGGCAGCCGCCTTTTGATACTGGGCAATCGTCTTCTGAGCCAGCTCATCTTTTTCCCTTAGCGAAAGCGCGCCTGTTTTCTTGTCAAAAGTCGTCAAATTCGAGCCGAGCAAAGTGGCCTCGACCATCTTTTTAATGCTTTCTGTTATCGCTTTATGAACTTTGGCGGGAATGCGGGCGTTGATTTTCGACTGCACGCCTTTCGACATCCGCTCAGCCATCGACGGCTTTCTGAGAAACTTCATTTTCCAGCGGATCGCTTCCTCCAAATAAAGCTGGTTTTCATTCATGCGCCTCTCACCTCTTCTTTCATCATACTTGCTTAAAAAGAAAAGGATTCATGATCTCTTGGCATTTTTCTTCAATCTGCTGTTGAAATAAGGCTTCAAAATTACAAATATAAGCAATGCGGAGCCGGCCAGTCCGGCAAGCATCCCGGTCCACTGCATCATGGCTCCGGCAACGGCAGACAAAACAAGCGCCTGGACGCTCAGAACAATGTGAAGCAGACCGAAAAAGCTCTTCCGCTTTTCTGCAGCTTTGACGGGATAAAGCTCCTGCAAGGACAAATGTGAAAAATGATCAAACAGCGGCGTCAGCTGAATTCCTGTAATGAATACGGTAAAGACGATGAGCGCCGCAGAAACCCACTCATATGTCGAAAAATAAGCGATGATGATACCAAAAATTGCGGTCAGCCTGACGACGATACCGAAATAGTCGTTTGATCTGATAAAGGCCCTTCCGTACATATATGTAAATGTCCGGCGCTGTTCATACGGAATAAACCGGAGCATCCAATCGAGATATGCTCTTCTTTTCGCCTGCTTTCTAAGATGGGGAACGTCTGTGAATAGGTTCGCAATTCTGTAGAACCGCTGCTTTCTTCTGATTTCGTCTTCAATATGCAGCTCCCATTTAAACGATTTTTTCTTATCGATCATTTTAAAATACACATACAGAGCGGCCATGATCAGGTAGACAGCTGCTGCAAATCCGTATGAAGACGCTAAAGCGAAATAGATCGCGATCGTGTTGAGAAGCAGTCTGACAATCCAGTCGGTGACCCTCATGTTTTTTTCGCCGAAAAACGTCATCCGCCATTGCATAGCCGTGTTCCATCCTTTTAAGACGAGCAGTTGAATCAGCAAGACGAGGTACGCGGAAAACCCCTTGCCGCTTGCTTCAAAATACAGCGGCGCCAAAGCGAGGGCCGCGGCGGCCAGCGGAAAAAGCTGCGTCAACAAACTGAATCGGAAAGCCTGCTGAAAATACGGCTCCATCTTTGCTTCGAGCGGCAGCAAAAAGACGAGATCCGCTTCTTTAATTAGCGTTCGGACGTATGAGCCTGTCAAAATGAACGAAAAGATGACGGCCATCACCCAATAGGCGGGAAAACCTTCGGGCATCTCTTTCAGCCATTTGCTGTACCAGCTCGCAGCTCCTGCAAGGAAAAAAATCATGACGATGACAAGGTGGTCATTCAGCATGTATTTCAAATATGATCTTGTTTCTTTGACATACTCCTCAATTCTTGTCTTCCAAATCCCCAGAATGCTATTCATAGCTCTCTTCCTTCGTCAGTTCAAGATACAGGTCGTCGAGGCTCGCTTCTTCCATCGAAAACTGCTCTCTGAGCTCATCAAGCGTTCCTTTCGCCCGCACTTCGCCGTTATGGAGAATAATGAAGGAGTCGCAATACCGCTCTGCCGTTGCCAAAATATGCGTCGACATCAAAACGGCCGCGCCGTTTTTCTTCGCTTCGTTCATCCGCTCGAGAAGGGCATTGATCGCCAGCGGATCAAGACCGAGAAACGGTTCGTCTATAATGTACAGGTCGGGTTCGACAAGGAAAGCGCACATGATCATAACCTTCTGCTTCATACCTTTTGAAAAATGGGCAGGGAACCATTTCAGGCGCTTCTCCATTCTGAATTCTTTCAAAAGCGGCGGAAGCCTTTTCTCGAACGTTTCCTTCGAAAGGCCGTACGCCATCGCCGTCAGCTCCAAATGCTCCTTCAATGTCAGCTCTTCATATAAAATCGGCGTTTCCGGAATAAACGTAAATTGGGAACGATAGCTTTCCGGATCGTCCATGAACGTTTTGCCGTTCAATTCAACCGATCCTTTGTGCGGTTCCATTAAGCCGATGATATGCCGGATCGTCGTGCTTTTCCCCGCTCCGTTCAAACCGATCAGCCCGACGATCTGCTCCCGTTCAATCGCAAATGAAACATCGCGCAGCACCGGGTTTCTTGTATACCCTCCAGTTAACTCATTAACAGTCAGTAGTGACATACGTTCGTTCCTTTCCTGCATTTTTCTTAATAGTACCAAAAACAAGAATGTATTTGAAACGTTTTCCCTCCCGCTTTTCGGCCTTAAAATAAAACGAATAATCGAATGCGCATCAGGACATTCTAATTCTTGAAGAAGGGAAAGCTTATCAACTCTGGCGAATGAGGTGTTTGTCAAAGACAAAATCGGCAAGAGTTCCTGAGTATGAAACATGTCAAGCTTAGAAATTTCTTTCATCCACTGAATTGAGAAAGCACCTGCTTTATTTGACATCTCCGTCATATAAAAAAGGTGTGACGATCAAATGAGGTGTTTGTCGCAGGAAATGTATAGGCGTTACAAGCTTTCATTTTGACGAAAATGGGGTGCTTGCAAAAGGCAGTTAACGTTTCTTCATTAAAGCGTACCTTCTTCAGGCAGGGTGAACGTTGGAGCCGTTCATCCTGTTTTTCGTGTTATCGCGCAAATTGTGGTAATATGTTGCTTATACATAACCTTTCCCTGATGGAAAAAGGAGGAAAAGTATGAGCGACTGTATTTTCTGCAAAATCATAAAAGGAGAAATCCCTTGTGCAAAGGTATTTGAAAATGAACATGTACTGGCTTTTCTCGACATCAGCCAAGTCACAAAAGGGCATACGCTTGTGATTCCAAAAGTTCATAAAACCAATATTTACGAAATGACACCTGATGTTTCAAGGGAATTTTTTGAAGCGGTTCCGAAAATCGCCCAAGCTATCAAAGACGAATACGAGCCGATCGGCTTAAACCTTCTGAATAACAATGGCGAAAAAGCGGGGCAGTCCGTCTTCCACTATCACATGCACATTATTCCCCGCTACGGCAAAGGAGACGGATTCGGAGCCGTCTGGAAAACCCATGCGGATGACTATTCACCGGAAGACTTGCAGAACATTGCAGCTTCCATCAACAAACACCTGTAATCGAGACGTTGTCCAAGGGCGTCGGCAGCTGCCGGCGCCCTTTTTTCGTTCAAAAAAACTCCACATTTATCAGATCGCCCGGCACGGCTAAATAGCCATTGCTCTATATTTCACACAATTCAAATTTTTTATGTATAACCGGAACCTTTTATGATAGGATTGTTTTATATTTTTATACACGAACAGGGAGCGATTGTGATGATACGTACAACGAACTTTAACGCAGGACCAGCAGCACTGCCTTTAGAAGTGCTTCAGAAGGCAAAAGACGAATTTCTTGATTTCAATGGTGCGGGGATGTCCGTGATGGAGCTGTCCCATCGCAGCAAAGAGTATGACGCCGTTCATCAAAAAGCGAAAGCTCTGTTAAAAGAACTGATGGACATACCTGATGATTATGAAGTCATGTTTCTGCAAGGCGGAGCAAGCCTTCAGTTTTCAATGATTCCGATGAACTTTCTCTCCAAAGACAAAACGGCCCACTTCATTATGACAGGCGCTTGGTCTGAAAAAGCGCTGGCCGAAGCAAAGCTCTTCGGAAACACATCGATCATCGCGTCCAGCAAAGAAGATACGTACAGCTATATTCCTGAAGTACCGGAGATTCCGGCAGACGGGGCCTACCTTCACCTGACTTCCAACAATACGATCTTTGGAACGCAGTGGCAAAAGTTCCCCGACGCTCCGATTCCGGTTGTCGCGGACATGTCCAGCGATATTTTAAGCAGAAAAATCGATGTTTCCCAATTTGACATCATCTATGCCGGCGCTCAGAAAAACCTCGGACCGTCAGGGGTGACCGTTGTCATCATGAAAAAAGACTGGCTCGGCAAGGAAAATGAGCAAGTTGCCAAAATTCTGAAGTACTCAACACATGCCAAAGCGGATTCGCTCTACAATACCCCTCCGACATTTGCGATTTATATGCTGTCTCTCGTGCTGGAGTGGCTCAAGGAAAAAGGAGGCCTCGATGCCATTGAGAAACGCAACCGCGAAAAGGCCGGAATTTTATACAATGCGATCGACGAAAGCGGCGGATTCTACCGCGGCCATGCGAGAGAAGACAGCCGCTCAAACATGAACGTCACCTTTACGCTCAAAAATGATGAGCTGACAGCATCATTCATCGCAAAGGCAAAGGAAGAAAAAATGTCAGGGCTTGGCGGACACCGTTCGGTCGGTGGCTGCCGCGCTTCGATTTACAATGCCGTATCAGTTGAAGACTGCGAAAAGCTGGCTGCCTTTATGAAGAAATTCCGCGAAGAAAACTGATGTTTATCCTGATGATGGAAGATGGCGAAAAAGGCTTCCCCATTCCTTCGAAAGTTTGATATACTACTAGAAAGCTTTCGCAATAAATGACGAGCATATTATTGGAAAGCGTAAAAAGAGCCTAGATGAGGAGAGAATAGACATGAAAACAAAAGAATTAGTGGCTATGGCCCTGTTTGTCGCCATTGGAGCGGCGCTGCACGCTGTGATTCCGCCTTTTTTCTACGGAATGAAGCCGGATATGATGCTGATCATGATGTTTATGGGAATCCTTTTGTTCCCTAGACTGCAAAATGTTCTCGTCATCGGAGCCGTGACAGGCGTCATTTCCGCGTTGACGACGGCTTTTCCCGGGGGACAGCTGCCCAACATCATCGACAAACCGCTAACAGCCTTGATGTTCTTCGGCGTATTTCTGCTTGTGAAAAAGCTGAACAGCAAAACGCTTGCTGCCGCCGGATTAACTGCTGCAGGAACCGTTCTTTCCGGAACGATTTTCCTCACGGCTGCACTGTTCATTGTCGGCCTGCCTGGAAATCAGGGATTCATCACCCTGTTCTCTGTTGTCGTTTTACCAGCTGCCGTGATCAACACGATCGCCATGGCGGTCATCTTTCCGATCGTGCAGTCGATCATGAAGCGTTCAAGGCTGATTGAACAAGTCAAATAAAACAAGAACCTCTTCTAGAAAAGGAATATCTTTTTTGGAAGAGGTTTTTTTCGTTTTGATGGTCAAAAAAAGGGGAATCCGCCCGATATTTTATATAAGAAGCTGAATAAAAAAAAGGAGCAGGAGCGCCAACCCTGCGCTTCCCGTGCAAAAAAGCGCTTTTTGTTTAAGAATGCGTTTCGGCGGATAAGATGCAGAATATCCGAGAAGCCTTAAATAATAAAAGGAGCCGGCGGTAAACACAGCGCTTATAATTGTCAAAACAATGATTATGACAGACAACCCTCTCCCTCCTTTTTAAAAAAGTATGCTAAAATAAAGCAAGCTATGCAGAAGTTTCTAAGAAGAGGAACGGTTTGCCCGGCTCGGACGCCAATATCTAATCATGAGAAGGCCGGCGCCTGCCAAGCCTGATCTTTAAAAATATAACCGGGGTGATTTACATGTCAAAAGGCCGATCTTTAGCAGCTGGACTGATTGTAGGCGGTGTTATCGGCGGTGTTGCAGCATTGCTGACCGCGCCGACTTCAGGAAAAAACTTGAGAGGACAGCTTAAAGCCAACTGCGGTAAATGGGAAGACACCGTCAAAAGGCTGAAAAACGACGGAATCGCATTAAAAGAGCAATTCGTCAAAACCGCCATAGAAGGCGCGGAAATCATTAAAGACGTCGGCAGCGAACTGCAAACGTCCATCCAGGAATGGCGCGAGGAAATCAAACCTCATCAGCAGGACTTAAAAAAGGAAATCGCTGAGATCGAAGAAAAGATAAAACAGCTGGAGAAAACCTTACAAAACTAATATACTCAGCGAAAAAAATAAACCTTAAAAAAGGGGTGTGAATGGAAAATTTTCACGCTCCTTTTTTAGGTAAAATCCTGATTTCACACCGTAAAACTGGATTTTTTAAAAAATTCGTAAATTTACATCTTTATTAATCTTTATTTTATTGGCATAATAGAAATTATAAGATAAAGAGAAGCAGGTGAAGTGAATGAATCGAGCGGAAGAGCCCTATACGGTGAAAGAAGCCCTTTTATTCAGTCAAAGAATGGCACAGCTTAGCAAGGCGCTTTGGAAGTCGATAGAAAAGGATTGGCAGCAGTGGATTAAACCTTATGATCTGAACATTAACGAGCACCATATTTTGTGGATCGCCTACCAGCTGAACGGAGCATCCATTTCAGAAATCGCCAAGTTCGGCGTCATGCACGTATCCACAGCGTTTAATTTTTCAAAAAAGCTTGAGGAAAGAGGTTACCTGGAGTTTTCCAAAAAATTGAATGACAAACGCAACACTTACATTCAGCTGACTCCGAAAGGTGAAGAAGTTTTCCTTAAAATCCTCGAGTCTTACGATCCGACCCGGAACGCCGTCTTAAAAGGCGCTCAGCCCCTTCATCAGCTGTACGGGAAGTTTCCAGAAATCGTCGAGATGATGTCGATCATCCGCCATATTTACGGCGATGATTTCATGGAAATTTTCGAAAAATCGTTTTCAAACATCGAAAATGAATTTACGAGCGAAGAGGGCAAAATGAAGAAAAAACAAGAAGCAAAAGAAGCCGGGGAATCGATAGAGGTGGACAAACCGCTTGAGCCTCTTAAAAACTAAGCCAGATCGTACTGCCTGATAATGCTGATGAATTCGCTCATCAGCGGTTTGTAAAGACCTTGTCTGTGAAGGGCGAAAATCGTTTCGTGCACTTCAAGTTTTTCATTTAACTGTCCGGCAAAAAGCGTGAGGAGATGATCGAACATCACAAATCCTTGCGCTTTTTGTGCTTCAAGCTCCTTTGAGAGCTCTTCGCACAGCTTTTCCGTTTCCTTTGCTTCTTCCTCTGATAAGCCCTTTTCGATCAATATTTTATAGTACGGATACTCTTCCATATCCGCATTGTTCAATAACAGTTTGATGTAATATTCCAGCCGCTCGAGGCGTTGCTCCATTGAGTTCATATTTGTCTCTTCTCTCCCTTTCTCTTATTTTAGCCGATATTCCCTTCTGATGAAAGTTCAACACTGGAGATTTCTGATCCTTTTACACCCTTCTAAATTCTTTGGAAAATGACGAAATTTTTTTCGAAAAAGGGATTGATTTTTCTCATCCAGAGGAGTAAATTATTCTGAGGATTTCATATAACAGTTTGTTGAAACGGAAGGATGTCATTTATGAGTTGCTGGAAAACCATCAATCTCGTTAAAGATTATGGAGGCATGCGCATCGTGCTCACTGCCGTCAGTTTAATGATTTTATTTTTTATTCCCGAATATTTAGCGATGCAGCTTATTCATCCGCAAACTGTTCAGAGAGGCGATCATGCCCTTTTGTTTGCAGGACTTTTGGTTGCAGCTATAATCGCCCATAAAATTCTTCATATCTTGCCGATGATCAGCAAGAAAAAGTTAGAAAAAAAGATTTATTGGTTGAAAATGAGAACATGGAGAGAAATTCCGAAAAACATGATGCTTGTCTCTCTTCTCTGCCCTTTTTTGGTCATCACGCCTGTTTTGTTTTACGCGGGGGCGGCGATGCCGAGCTTTGCTCACTATTTCTGCATCATCTCAAGCATTCATTTCGGCTATTGTCTGCCTGATTTTCTGTTTGCCTGGAAACTGATCAAAGCGCCTAAAAACTGCTTTGTCGATCAGGAAGCCGACGATTTTGATATTTTAATACAAAAATAATCCAGCTGCTAGGCAGTTGGAAATTCCTTTTTTTCAGTCTATTTTCTATCTTTTTTAATAAATATTTGGTAATGTAGTATGGAGCAGAAACAGAGAGGGGGATCTCCTATCATCCTTTTTTATTTCATCTTGTTTGCGGTTTTTACTGTCTTCAACATAAACAAGCTTACAAACTCTTTATGCCTTGTCAGAGAGATTCCTGAAGAGCGGCAGGATAAGGTATTTAGAATGATTAATGTGCTGATCTTAATTTTATTGATCTCATCATTCATTGAGATTTCCTTTACGGTGTAAAGAAAAAGGATAGCTGCCGATCGTATTGATCCGGCAGCTATCCTTTTGTTTATTAGCATATCCAAGAAGCACCAATAATAATTAATAAGATGAACAGCACCACAAGCAGCGCAAAGCCGCCAGCGAAACCTCCTGCATAACCGTCGCCCATATTGACACCTCCTCTGCCCCAGTCGTTACATTAGTGTATGCACGAATGTCATGAAACGATTAGGCTATCGTCCAAAAGAAAAGAACCGCCTGAAAAAATGACGGTTCTTTTCTCATTTTCTAAGGTTTTAGTACAGATAAGCTGCACCAACGATGATTAATAAAATGAACAACACGACCAATAAAGCAAAACCGCTTGAGTATCCTCCGCTCATGTTATTGACCTCCTTTTCTTGATCAATATATTTGTATGAGCGGAAAGAAAATTTGACTAGACGGATGCCCCTCTGTTGAAAATCTTTTTACAGCATGTCAGAATATGATATGATACAATTCAAAGGAAAGTTTAAACTGTTATGATTAGGAGTGTTTGCATTTATGAAGAAGATTGCAATTGCGGCGATTACAGCGACAAGCGTGCTGGCTCTCAGCGCATGCAGCGGGGGAGATTCTGAGGTTGTTGCGGAAACAAAAGCTGGAAATATTACAAAAGAAGACCTTTATCAAACATTAAAAGACAATGCCGGAGCGGACGCACTGAACATGCTTGTTCAGCAAAAAGTACTCGATGATAAATACGATGTCTCCGACAAAGAAATCGACAAAAAGCTGAACGAGTACAAAAAATCAATGGGTGACCAGCTCAACCAGCTCATTGACCAAAAAGGCGAAGACTTCGTCAAAGAACAGATCAAATACGAACTTCTGATGCAAAAAGCCGCAAAGGATAACATAAAAGTAACCGATGATGACGTAAAAGAATATTATGACGGCCTGAAAGGCAAAATCCACTTAAGCCACATTCTTGTGAAAGAAAAGAAAACGGCTGAAGAAGTTGAGAAAAAGCTGAAAAAAGGCGAAAAATTCGAAGACCTTGCAAAAGAGTATTCAACTGACGGTACAGCCGAAAAAGGCGGCGACCTCGGCTGGGTCGGCAAAGACGATAACATGGACAAGGATTTCGTCAAAGCGGCATTTGCTTTGAAAACCGGCGAAATCAGCGGACCTGTGAAATCCCAATTCGGCTATCACATCATTAAAAAAGACGAAGAACGCGGCAAATATGAAGACATGAAAAAAGAGCTTAAAAAAGAAGTCCAAGAACAAAAGCAAAATGATCAAACTGAACTGCAATCCGTCATTGACAAACTTGTCAAAGATGCTGATTTAAAAGTAAAAGACAAAGAGTTGAAAAAACAAGTCGACCAGCGTCAAGCTCAGACAAGCAGCAGCAGCTGACGCCAAAAAAGCTGTCCTCCCCTCGTTGGGGTCGGACAGCTTTTTTTATGCGATGGAATGGCTGTCAGCCGATTTTTCATGCTGTTCTTGATCTTCATCCAGTGTACGCTTCATGCGCTTTGCTTTTTCTTTTTCCATCCGTTCGATATAAATGCGGCCTTCTTTTTCGATAAAAGCCTGGTCAATCTTTTCCTCTTCCTTTGCCGTCGTCATCAGCTTATAGGCGCTGAAAATAATGCCGACGATGCAAAGGTACACCCACCACGGAAACAGCAGCACGGCTTTTCCCCCTTTTTTGAATAAACTGTATACCAGACATTATGCAAAAGGGAGACAAGTTATGACGCTTATTTGTGAAAAACGGGCTTATAAAAGGAACGGTTATCCAATGCGAAGACCCGTTCGGTATATTCTCCCGGCTTAACCCGTTCGAGCGCTCTGTCCATCATATTGATCTTCGCGTCAAGGTTGTCGATATAGTGAAGAATTTCCGCTTCCTTGACCATCGGCGGCTTCGGACTGCCCCATTCGGGTTTGCCGTGATGGCTTAAAATCAAATGCTGAAGAATCAGCACTTCTTCTGAATCAATTTGAAGCTCTTCGGCGGCTTTTGCAATTTCTGTCACCATAATCGATATGTGCCCCAGCAGGTTCCCTTCGACAGTATATGTCGTGGACACCGGGCCGGATAGTTCTTTTACTTTTCCAAGGTCATGCAGAATGACGCCTGCGTATAAAAGGTCGCGATCGAGCGACGGATACAGGTCTGCGACCGATTTGGCCAGGTTCAGCATGGAAACAACATGGTACGCGAGACCTGACACGAACTCGTGGTGATTTTTCGTCGCAGCCGGATAATCAATGAATTCCTTGCCGTATTTTTTGACAAGATGCCTTGTGATTCGCTGTATATTCGGGTTTTTCATTTCAAAAATATATTGAGTGACCGCATCCATCATTTCGTTTTTGGGAATCGGTGCAGTTTCAAGAAAGTCATCGATTTTGACGTTTTCGTTCTCGCCTGCAGGTCTGATGTTTCTCAGCTTCAGCTGGTTCCGCCCGCGGTAATGATGAATGTCGCCGACCACTTTCACGATCGTCTGCGGGCCGTAGGTCACTTCGTCCTGCTGCTTGGCGTCCCACAGCTTTGCTTCTATATCTCCGGACTGATCCTGCAGCATCAGCGTTAAAAACGGTTTCCCGTTGCTTGCGATTCCTTTCGTTGACGATTTAATGAGCAAGTACAAATCCACCTGCTCGCCAACTTCGTGCAGCATGATACCTTTTGCCATGATAAAGCTCCCTCCGTTTTCCTACATAAAATCATTATAGCACACACTTTTATTTGTTAGTCATCTCCTTTCCTTCCACCTTTTTCATTCCGGAAGGCAGCAGAATCACATCTTCATCGCGGAAAGCTTCTCTTACATGTTCATGACACGTAAAATACAAGATTTGCTGATCTTCGCCTGAAAGCTTTTTTAAAATGTTCAGCACTTGTTTAAACCTCTCTTGGTCGAAGTGGACAAAGCTGTCATCCAGCTGGAACGGCAATTTGACATTCTTTTGATGGGAGAGGGCCAGAGCGAATCGGATCGCTAAATAGAGCTGTTCACAAGTCGCCTGAGACAGTTCGTGTGCGCAAAAAACAGCTCCGTCTTTCCGCATGACCATCATGGAATCATCTGTTTCAGAAAAATAAATTTTTTCGTATTGTCCGGCAGTCAATGGGTTCAGTAATGTTTCAGCCGTCTGTAACAGCTTCGGAAGCCGAACCTTCTTATGTTCATCTATCTTGTTTTGGACCGCCTGCCGGATCAGCTTGACGGCTGCCCACTTTTTGGCCAATTCGGCGACCCGCTCTTTTTGCATCCCGGTCTGATAGGCAAGCTCCGATACCGCTCCTGATTCCTCAAGTCTGGCGAGCTCTGCATGGAAATTAGCCGCCGTCTGCCTTTCTTCTGTCAGCTGCTTTTCTATGCGCGCTCTTTTTTCCTGAGTCTCGGCCAGCTTTCCTTTCAGTTCTGCCAGAGAGTGGCCTGAGGCGAGCATAACGGCCTTCTCGTCCTGTCTGCCGAGCTCTCTTTTGAGCTGCCCGAGCCTAGCCGTTAGTTCTTTTCTGGCTTGATCGCGCTTCGCCAGTCCGACGAACATCTCACGGCCGTCCGCCCCTGCTTTTTGAAAGAGTTCGGCAATTTGAGATTGGAAGTATTCCACCTCTTTCGCCAGCTCTTTGATTTGTTCGGCCGCATGCTTTAAAGACACGTCTGCTTCCTGTTTTTGACGAAGTTTCTCTTTTTGGGACTCAAGCTCGCTTTTCAGCTGAAACACCTGCTCTTGGACGCTTCCGCCCGCAAGGCTGAGGGATGTGACAAGCTTTCTCAATCCCGCTTCAAAGGATGCTTTTTTAGCATGAAGGCGGCTCAGTTCCTTCTCGATATCCCGCTTTTTCAAAATTTCCTCTCTGAGTTCCTTAATCAAAGCGTACGCATCAGCTAAAAATGACGGGTCAATTGAAAGATTCAGCTCTTTTAAATAGCGCTCGGTCTTCTCCTGATACGGACGGATATCCTTTTCCCACTCTTCGAATTTTTGAATCGCTCTTTCATATTCCGCTTCTTTCTGTCTGAGCTCAGCTTGTTTGGCGATAAGGAGCTGCCGGGTTTGGTCGTCCTTCCACAGCTCCTCCCTTAAAGCGCTGTCGCTTACTCCGCCTTTTGAACCGCTGTGGTCAATATCATCCAGCTGTTTTTGAATAAAAGCCGCCGCCGCGGAAGGCTCAGGCTTTTTTAAAATAAAAGCGGCAAATATCAGCAAAATCGGCGCGAGCAAAGCGCCCGGGAACCACTCCTTGAAAAAGAGCGCCGCAAAAGCTGCCGCAAAAGCAGCGCAAAGCGCTCCCGCAAAAGCGGTCCTTCTTCTTTTCATCCGAACTTTTTGTTCTTGCTTCAGATAGGACAGCTGAAGGATCAGCTCTTCCCGCCTTCCGGCATGACCGCCGGCGGACGCAAGGCGGCCAAGGGTTTCTTCCTTTTGTTTTCGGACATCATCGGGCATCACTTCATTGCTGAGAGCGGCATGGGCCTGTTCCGCTTCCTCCAGATCAGCCCTCGCCTGCTCAAACCGCTCGTCGAGCGACCGCTTCAGTTCGCGCAGCTCTATGTATGCCTGAACGGTTTCCTGCAGCTTCCACTCGTATTCATACGTGGTGTCCGCATTGAGGATATCGTATTCCTCGATTTGCAGGCGGTCAAGCCCCGCTTGAACCCGTCCGTTTATCTGGTGAAGCTGTTCAGTCAAAGACGCGATTTTTTCGGTATACGACTGGTAAAACGGATACGCCGTTAAAAGCTCTTCCGCTTCGGCTTCGTGCTCGAGGAAGTCTTCAGCCGGTGCAAAAGCGGCGGCGCGCTGTTCCAAACCGCGCTTTTTTTCTTCCAGCGCCTTCAGCTGAGCCGCTTTTGGATGCAGGTGGGATTCGAGCTTTTCGAGCTCGAAAAGTCCGCCTTCGGGGAAACGGCTTTCTTCTGAGCCGCCGAGGGATGCGAGCTGCTCTTTTAGCTGGCGCATTTCCGCGGCCGCCGGCAGAATCTCAATGGCCTGCTCGATTTGTAAGACGAGATGCTCAAGATCTTTGAGCAGTTGTCCGCTTTCCTTTATCGACGCCTCAGCGCCTTTTTTTTCGTTTAAGAGACGGTAATAGCCGCCTTCCCGCGCTTTCGCCTTTTTCAAATCTTCAGAAAGCCTTTTTAACCGATCAAGCTCCTGGTTCAGCTCCGGCTTCCTTCCGTTCGGTTTAAACAGCTCTTCCTGCTTTTTCACGAGGCCGGCATCCAGCTTGGAAATCGCATCAGAGCCGAACAGACTTGAAAACAGCAGAAAACGGCCGATTTTGTCGCGGTTGAATTTATGGATTTCCTGAAGGCCGAACACGTCAAATGAGTAGATCGCTTTATACAGCTGCCTGTCGATGCCTGACAGCAGCTCATTTAAAAAACCTTCCGGCTTCGTGCTGCCGTCTTCCAAGTAAACGGTGACCCGCTCGGGCTTTCCGGCCGTCCGTTCGATTCGGATTTGGCCGAAATCAGGGTGTCCGACCTCAAGCATCCCCCCGTAAATGACGCCCGTTTTCGGCTCGTACCGTTTCGTCTTCGGAAAACCGAACAGCACGCTTTCAATAAACGACATGAGCGTCGTTTTCCCGGCTTCATTGAGTCCGTAGATCAAATGCAGATTTGAAGGAGACAGGCGGAATGTCTGATTGGCGAATTTACCGTATCCGTATATATGTATCGCATGTATATTCACCCTGCATCCCCCCTTATCTTTTCAATGTCTTCAGTTCATGAAGCAGCAGTTTTTCAGCCTGCGTGCGAATGTCCCGGAAGTCTTCCTCATTAAACAGCTCTCCGTGTCTTCTAAAGACCGGATGCCGCTCCAAATCGTCAAGAATCAGGCTGAAATCTTGAAACTCATGGATTTCTTGCAAAAGCTCCTGGAAAAAAGCGTCCCGTTCGATTCCCGACAAGGCGGCATCGGTTTGATCTTCGATCGCGGTAAGCCAGATGAACGCGTCTTCCTCCCGTTCTTCTTCATGGAAGATGTCAAGGATCTCGTCCGCGATGCCGGCCTGTCCTTCCGCCAAATAAGAGGGTGTTTCTCCTGTCCATACCATCTTGACGCATGCGGGCTTGCCTCTTTTTCTGAAAGATTGAAAGGCATCGTGCATGAGGCTGATCAGCCCTGTCATCTGCTTTGTCCCGGAGATATCGATGCTGGCCGTTTCCCACAGGACATCCGATACGGCTTTAAATTCGAAGGACAGTTCTCCGCCGCAAACATTGACGAGATAGCAGCCTTTCTCCCCCGTTTCCTTCATATGGCGGGATTGTGTGTTTCCCGGATAAATCACCGCCGGATCGGCGGCTGAAATGACCTGTCTTTTATGTATATGTCCAAGCGCCCAATAATCCATCTGTCCGTTTTTTAAATCTTGAAGGGAGAAAGGACAGTACGGGTCATGGCCGCTCTCCCCGGAAAGCGTTCCATGAATCATGCCGATATGCAAGGGCGCGTCGGTCGTTTTTTTGATTTCAGCGGCCTTATTGGCATAAACTGAGCGCTCGGGATAGCTGTAGCCGTAGATGCTTGCGGCGAGCCGGCCGTCTTTGTAAAACGATTTTTCTTCAATGTCTTCCGCTGAAAAGATGTGGACGTTGTCCGGCCATTCAATCGGCGTCCAATCGCCGCCCAGATGATCGTGATTGCCAAAAATCACATAGACTTGGATGTTGTTCTCTTTAAGCTTTAAAAATTGTTTTCTCAAAAACATCTGTGCTTTTAAACTGCGGTTTGCTTCGTCGAACAGGTCCCCGGCAAGCAAAATGAAGTCGGCCTGTTCATCAATGGCAAGCTTAAACACATTTTCAGCGCTTTTAAATGTGCTGTTTTTGATCCGCTGATAAATCTCCTCGGGAAGCTGGCTGATGCCGTGAAACGGACTGTCCAGATGCAGATCTGCCGCATGAATGAAAGTGATGTTTGTCAATCTTCTGCTCCTTTTCATAAAACATTCTGCTCCCATTCTACCACGGGTTGAAAGCGAATGCACGTTCTACTATTTGCATGAAAAAAGCAGCTTATCTTTCAAGCTGCTTTTCTTTTTCATTATCGATCTTTTGACAGACGAAGCGCCTGTTTGATATTTTTCAATCCGCCGCCGCTTGTGTACATGAGCACGCCGCCTTTATACACCCTCGCCCCGATGACGGCGAGAATCACAATCGTGAGAGCGGTGATGCCGATGCCGAGAGCCGCTTCCCAAAACGGAATATCAAGCACGCCGACTCTGAGGAACATGATCATCGGCGCAAAAAACGGAATGAATGAAGTGATGGTAATAAACGTCGAATCCGGAGCATTCAGTCCGAACATGGCAATCATGAATCCGGCAACGACCAACAGGATCATCGGCGAAATCATCTGCTGAACATCTTCAATCCGGCTGACGACGCTTCCGAGAAATGCCGCAAGAGTTGCGTATAAGAAGTAGCCGAGCATCAAGAAAATGACCGCGTACACAAGCGTTGCAGTAGGTACGCCGGAAACATCAAAAAATCCTTTAACCAGCTCAGCCGCATCCCCTCCGCTTTCCTGGCTGGACTGAAGCGACAGATAGCCGGCAAGAAGGAGCGCGGCAAGCTGTGTCAGGCCTAATAGGGCAACGCCGAACAGTTTGGCGAACATTTGCTGGACAGGCGGCACACTGGAAATTAAAATTTCCATTACGCGGGAAGACTTCTCCGTCGCTACTTCTGTCGCAATCATTGAAGCGTACATCAAAACGGAAAAATAGATGACAAACAGCACAACATACACAAGCCCTGTCGCCTTTTGAAGCTCTTCCTCGGTTTTCGCGCCTTCTTTCAAGGCAACACTGTTGACTTTTACCGGTGTAAACAGTTCACTCAGCTTTTCCTGAGGTACGTTCAATTCAGCCGTTCCAACGGCGATCTTTGCTTGCGAGAGCGCCTGTTCAATCGTGGAGACAGCTGTGGAATCAGCGATATCGAGCGCTTTATACGTTCCTTTCAGCACCCCTTTTTTATCTCTCTCCAGGATTAAAATGCCCTCGAGCTTTTCGTCTCTGACGTCTTTTTCAAGCTCTTTTTCCGGCTTATCCGCTTTTTGGACCTCCAGCGCTTCATCAGTATCGAGTGCTTTCACCTGCTGGGCAAACGTGTCGTACAGCTGATTTGAGCGATCAATGACAGCGATCTTGTCACCCTCTCCGCCGTCGTCAAACATGGAAATAATCGATCCCAAATTTGTGACGAGCACGACAAGCGCAAGCGTGATGGCCGTTGAAATGATGAACGACTTCGTTTTCAGCTTGCTGATATATGTATGAAAAAGAACAATCCAAAACTTATTCATAACGGGCACCTACCTTTTCGACGAAAATATCATGCAAAGAAGGCTCTTCAAGTTCAAACTTTCTGATAAACCCGCGTCCTTGCAGCATTGTAAACAGCTCTTGAGAGACTTCTTCATTCTCGACCTGCAGGCGGACTCCTTCGGAATGATCACGCCATTTGACGATGCCGTCCGCCTCTTTCAAGAAGCTCAAGTCGCCGTCCGCGTGAATCGTGACATTTTTTCTGCCGAAAGAACGTTTGATTTCTTTTAATTTCCCTTGAACGACAGGCGTCCCGCGCTGCAAAATGCAGACGTGTTCGCACAGCTCTTCGACATGCTCCATTCTGTGGCTTGAAAATACAATCGAGGTGCCGTCGTCTTTCAAAGAAATGACCGCGTCTTTTAAAAGCTCGACATTCACCGGATCGAGCCCGCTGAACGGCTCGTCGAGAATCAAAAGCTCCGGCTTGTGCAGCACGGCCGTGATAAACTGGATTTTTTGCTGGTTCCCTTTGGACAGCTCCTCAACCTTTTTGTCGGCGTATTCTGTAATATGGAAGCGTTCGAGCCACTTCTCCATTTCCTTGAGCGCATTTTGTTTGGTCATGCCTTTCAGGCGTCCGAGGTACACGAGCTGATCTTTCACCTTCAGCTTCGGGTACAGTCCGCGCTCTTCGGGCAAATAGCCGATGCTGTTTGTGACACCGTAGTTAATCGGCTGTCCTTTCCATGTGACAGTACCCTCTGTCGCATTCAAAAGGCCGAGTATCATTCGGAATGTCGTCGTTTTCCCTGCTCCGTTGGCGCCGAGCAGACCGAACATTTGCTTGTCTGGAATCTCCAGCGTCAGATCGTTTACGGCTGTAAATGAACCGAACCTTTTCGTAACGTGATCGATTTTGAGCATTATAACTCCTCCTTCCAATTTACAATCATACGTTAGTCATACCATTTTAAAAAGGATTTTTTTGATTTTTATATAATTTTAAACAAATAGATCATATTTTGAGAAAGGGGCAGAGAAA
This sequence comes from Bacillus sp. FSL R7-0646, assembly GCF_037969865.1. NCBI lineage: Bacteria > Bacillati > Bacillota > Bacilli > Caryophanales > Bacillaceae > Bacillus > Bacillus sp. FSL R7-0646. Next base: position 1,061,697 of record NZ_CP150217.1, on the reverse strand, counting down.
TGGAAAATTATTATGTAACCGTTTTCGACACTAGTGGAGAAACGCTTTTGAATGAGCGATTTGAAGCGGCCGATGATGAAGAAGCGAAAGAGAAAGGAAGAGGAATGCTGAAGGAAAAGCAATTTTTGGAGCATACACACCGGGTAGTACATTCGTCCGGTAAAATCATTGTTTTCCGCAGCTGACTAAAATACGGGTAAGGCGGCGCTTCGGGGGAAAAGTTTCACGCTGCCGCCGCCTGCCCTTTATCCGCCAAACACTAGCGGACCATCAAAACAACGAGCAGTCCCATGTTGATGAAGCCGAGTAAAAACGATGCGCAAGCGACGCCTTTATTTTTTTTCAGATAATAAAGACCATTGACCGTCAGCACACAGATGATGACAGCATCAAACATTCGAAACAAGAGATCCTGCAAGCGGTAGACCGGAGCGAAAAAACAAATCACAGAGACGATCAGGATGAAAAGGCAAGAAACTGTAATATACATCGCCCATTCTTTCGCTGCGTCAGCCCGCTCATTCTCAGATGAAATCATGCCCTTAAACTCGAGCCTCCTTGTCAGTCGTGATCATTTTGTCCGCATACAAGGAAGGGGCTTTCCCCGCATCTGCCAAAAAGCTTGAAGACGTTAACACAACAGCCAGCGACACCGCGACGAACAACAGTTTAGCTTTCATACAACGCATCTCCCCTTTTGATTTTTCGACTTGCCTGAGCGCACTTTTCATAGTAAAAAATGGAATCTTTCAGCCGCTCAATTTGATTATAATACTGGGCTGCATCTAAAGCCAGCTCTTCAACAGCAGCATATAAATGATTTGACTCCAAATAATCAAATCCGTTTTCCACGGCTTTCTGATCCCCTCCGTCTAAATACAGCCCGCACAGAATGTTAAGCTTTGCCGCGTGTTCTTCATCCCCGAGCGATGCCGCGCTTCGGATGCCTTTTTCATAACAGGCGGCAGCTCCGGCATGGTTCCCCTGCTTGAGACGGACGTACATCAAGTTGTACAGCACTTTGGGAATATATGATGAACTTTCCTGTTCAAAAATGGAAAGGGCGCTCTCCATATGATCTGAGGCTTCCCGGTACGATTCTTGGTGGAAATAGCAATTTCCCAAATTAAAATGAGCGGCTGCCGTCAAATGGCTGTTTTTGATTTTCCTGGCGTCTTCAAGCGCATTGGCCAGGCTTTTCAGCGCGGGTCCGTATGTCATCGATTCAACCCAATTACCGGCAATGATAAAATCGCAGAAAATCTTTTTTTCTTTTAGCGTTTCATACCGGTTAAAAATGTCGGAAGCTAGCGTCGCATAGTTGATCGACAGGTATCTCTGGTTGATATAATAGTAGATTTCCGCAAGCTTATAATAAAATTCCGCTTTTTCAACCTCGTCTTCCAGTGCGCTGACTTTTTGTTCAGCCGTTTTATAGCAGCCGATTGCTTTGACGAACCGCTTTTGTTTGAACTCATACATCCCTTTAAAAAACCAGTAATAATAGTTTAATAAACCCGTCATTTGGTCTTCTTTTTCTTCTAAGTCGCGGAGGTTTTTTTCAATATTTTCAGTCTCTTTCGGTTTCAAATAGCTGAGCATCAGTTTATGCCTGAATTCAAGCAGCGAATAGTAGAGCAGGACGTCCTGATTTTCTTCCATGTCTTGAAAATCATTTAAAATTTCCGCTTTCAATGATTCACTGGCGGCGATCTGATTTTTCCGAATGGCGTTGTACCAATCATTCAGCTTTCTAGCAACGTATTCAGATGGAATCTTCTGTTTCAATTTCGCCGCCTCCCAAGACTTCGTACAGATCTGTATCTTATGAATCATTTTATGGAAACTTAAATTTTTTTACAATTGTTTCTGCACATCATTTCCCAAGGTCAATTTCCTGCCGGACCGCTCTTGTTATACTTGCTGACGGTTAAATTGCGGCTGGCGCTTTTCTAAAAATGCGCGGATCCCTTCCTGATGGTCGCTTGTCAGCCTCATTTTCATCTGGGCCGTTTTCTCGAGTTCAAGCGTTTTCTGCAGCCTGCCTCCATTCAACGCCTGATAGATCTTTTTTGTCTCAATCATCGCTGCCAGCGGAGCGTGCAGAAGCTTTTCAAGATAGATGCGCGCAAAACGGCCGGAGTCCCCGCTGAATACGGCGTCTGCGATCCGAAGCTCGTGCGCTTCGGCCCCCGTCAATTTTTTCCCGCTCCAAATCAATTCTTTGGCCGCAGTTTCACCGATTCTCCGCTCTAAAAAGAAGTGTCCGCCTCCGTCGGGAACAAGCCCGATGCCGATAAAATTCATCGCCAGCTTCGCCTCTTTTTCGACCAGTACATGGTCGCAGCTGAGCGCGAGGCTCAATCCCAGACCCGCAGCCGCACCGTGGACAGCCGCTGTCGTCATCTTCGGCATGCTGTAAAGCTTCACCGCAATTTCAGAAATTGTGTCAATGACGCGGGCGGAGCTGTCTTGATCTCCGGAAGACAGCATCATCTTAATGTCTCCGCCTGCCGAAAATCCTTTGCCGCTGCCTCTCACAAGGAGAAGCAGCGATTCGCTTTCCTCTGCAACACGCAAAGCTTCATTCAGTTCTTCAAGCATTTTTTCATTCAAGGCATTGTACGCCTCAGAGCGATTCAGTACAATTTCAAAAATCCCGTCTTCGTCTTTCCATTTGATATATTCCATCTTGCACCTCCGTGAATACGATTTTGTAAGATATTAGCTTAATTAATTCCACCTTTTATTTTCAATACCTTTTTTCATGTGAAAATCAGCTGAATGATTTTCCATTTCAAGATCAATTGATACTGAAATAAGCCTTTTTAGTTGAATGATTTTCTTTGTTTATATATAGTTATTTATAGAAAGCATGTGAGGAAAGGGGGATGGGCGTAATTAAATCATTTTTGACGTTGATGCTTAGTTTATGCATGTTAACAGTACCATTCGCCGATCAGGAGCAAAACCCTGTTTTTGATCCCGAAGCGGAATACCATATGTCTCTAAACACCTCAAAGTTTGAGACACATGCAGTGAACCCCTCCCCTTTTACAAAAAGCTTTCTTAATCATCCAGGAAGAGCCGCAAATATTTCTGTCTTTGACGCACGTTTCTACACTCATTTCATTCCTCGATTCGAGGTTCAATCAAATGAATTAATTCTAAAAAAAACTTGCGCTATTCCTGTGAAATACCAATCTAATTACCTCTCCTGATTTTCCCTTTTTCACCTGCATAACTTTTCAGCCGAATGGGGAAATTTATTTTGGAGGGATATGATTGAATATTAAAGAAAGTGATCTGCCGGGTATCGGCAAAAAATTTGAAATAGAAATGAGAAACCATGAAAAAATGACGATTGTCGTTCATGACGACGGAAGAAGAGAAATCTATCGGTTTGACGACGAAGATCCCGATGAAATCGTGACCAACATCTCGCTTGATGACAGCGAAGCAAGGCAGATCGCCGCCATCCTCGGCGGAATGGTCTATAAGCCGCAGGCGCTTGAATCGATTGAAATGGCGTTTAACGACCTGATCATCGAGTGGTTCAAAATCGAAAAAGGAGCAAATGCCGTCGGCAAAACTCTCGGTGAAATCGACGTCAGGCAAAACTACGGCGTCACTGTCATCGCGATCATTAAAAAGAATCAGGAAAAATTCTTGAATCCCGGGGCAGATTCCGTTCTTGATGAAAATGATACACTCGTCCTGTCCGGTGAAAGAAAAAACCTCAAGGAAATGAAGCAGGCTTTTCTTTCCCGAAAGGAAGGGTGATGCTCTTTGGATCATCTAGTATTTGAAGTCGGCACCGCACTCTTGCTTGTCGCGATTGCTGCCTTAATTGCGAATCGGATTAAATTCTCGATCATTCCCTTTTTAATTGTTCTGGGGATGATCGTAGGCCCGCACGCTCCGACGATCGGTATCATCAACTTGAAGTTTATCGAGAGCTCGGAGATCATCGCCTTTTTCGGCAGAATGGGCGTCTTGTTTTTACTGTTTTATCTCGGACTAGAATTTTCGATCGGAAAGCTTATTAAATCAGGACGGTCCATCGCCGTCGGAGGAAGCATTTATATTCTGATCAACTTCAGTTTAGGCCTCATGTTCGGGGTCATCGCGGGCTTCGAGTTTCTCGAAGTACTGATCATCGCCGGGGTTATTACGATTTCTTCGAGTGCGATTGTCGCCAAAGTACTTGTCGACCTAAAGAGAACAGCGAATCCGGAAACCGAACTGATTCTCGGAATCATTATGTTCGAAGATATTTTTCTCGCCGTTTATTTATCCGTCGTCTCGGGGCTCGTCCTAGGTGACTCAACTTCAGTCGGATCGGCGCTGCTTTCGATTTTGATCGCTTTTGGCTACATGATATTGTTCTTTATCGTTGCCAGGAAGCTGCCAAAATTGTTAAATCGGCTGTTTGATATCCGTTCAAACGAAGTCTTTATTATCGTGATCTTTGCGCTGCTGTTCTTTGTCGCCGGCTTTTCGGAAACGATTCACGTTGCCGAAGCAATCGGCGCCCTGCTTCTCGGACTCGTGTTTTCCGAGACAGAACATGCAAGCCGGATCGAGCATTTGGTTGTGCCGTTTCGCGATTTCTTCGGTGCAATGTTTTTCTTCAGCTTCGGATTGAGCATCGACCCGTTTACACTGGGAGATGCGGTATGGCTTTCAATCGGCGCTGTCATCCTTACCTTGGCCGGGAACTTTATCGCCGGCATGATCGCAGGCAGAAGGGCCGGACTTTCTCATAAAGCTTCATCCAATATAGGCTTAACGATTGTCTCACGAGGCGAGTTTTCGATCATTGTCGCCAACCTCGGAATCGCCGGCGGACTTTCGGTTACATTAAAGCCGTTTGCCGCTTTGTACGTACTGATCCTGGCAATTTTGGGGCCGCTTTTGACAAAAGAATCAAAACGGATTTTTCAAATGCTGAACAAAATATTTAAGTGGAAAAAATTCAAAACAAAACAAAGTGGATGACAGAAAAGGAGACTTCGCCAGGATTGGCGAAGTCTCCTTTCGTTTTGCCCAGGGACTGTCCCGTTTTAAACCGAACCTTTTAACTGCCTTTGGCATTCTTGTCAAAAAGCCCGGACAGGTAGCGAAGCTTTTCTTCTGTATAGTGTTCAAATCTGTCATTGTACGTTTTCGGGTCTTTCGGGTTGGAGAAGTGTGTGATCTTTCCCGTTTCCGGATCGACGAATTTGCTCGCAGCTCCGCAGCCGATCCCGATAATCGTCTGTTTTTCCTCCATGATCATGATGTTATAGATGCTTTCCTGGCCGGGAAGGGAATAGCCTATATTCTCCAGGTTGCCGAGAATGTTTTTCTGCCTGTACAAATAGTAGGGATGGTAGCCGTGCTGTTTCGTCCACGAGACAGCGTCATCCATCATCGCGACAATCTCCTCGCGGTCAGCCACCTTATACTTATGCTTGTTTTTCGTCATTTCAGACGCGCGCTTAAATGACAGCGTATGGACGGTCAATGATTCGGGCATTAATTTTTCGGTTTCGGAAAGAGAGTTTCTGAATTCTTTTACCCCTTCGCCCGGAAGGCCGATGATCAAATCCATATTGATGTTCGACATGCCGGCATTTCGCGACAGATGATACTTTTCGATCGTTTCTTCGACCGTATGGTGGCGTCCGATCGCTTTCAGCGTTTCATTCTCGTAAGACTGCGGATTAATGCTAATTCGGTCGATATTCCATTTTTTTAAGACTGCGAGCTTTTCCTCTGTGATCGTATCGGGCCGTCCAGCCTCAACTGTGACCTCGCGGATGTTTTTTACATCGGGAAATGAACGGTACATTTCTTCATACAATAGATCCATTTCTTCAGCGGTAATGCTTGTCGGCGTTCCGCCGCCGAAATACACGGTCGTTATTCTGACATCGTTCTCCTTGAGCCATTCGCCGATTTTTTGCATCTCATAGTGAAGCCCCCACAAAAATGAGCCGACCCGTCCGGCTTGTCCTCTGATCGCATACGCCGGAAACGTACAGTAGGCGCACTTCGTCGGACAAAACGGGATGCCGATGTAAATGCTGACTTCTTGACTCAGCTCATACAAATCGGGTACCGCTTTCAGCTGACGGTCAATGATGTTTTGCATCAGTTCGATTTTTTCGTCGTGAATTAAATAATCCCGTTTCAGCTCGGCATGTGCCTCTTCCTTTGGCATGCCGCTCTCCAGCTTTTTATGAAGCAGCTTTGTCGGACGAACACCGGTGAGAATCCCCCATTTCTGAATGATTCCGGTATGCTCCTGAAGCATGCTCAAAAAAACGTAGGAAACGGTATTTTTCACCTGCTTAAACGCTTCCTTTTCCGTCAGTTTGGGGTCAATGTTTTTGGCATATTCCGCTCTAATGTCCGTATCTTTTATCATACCCGAAGCCTTGACGCCGTTCTCTTCCCGGTCGTAGCCGAGAACGATCGCAAGGTCTGCCGGCGCTTCTTCGCCAAAAGCGACTTCGCTTTCTTCAAAGAATAAGTTGGCTATATGCTCAAGCGGTCTCTGGAACCTTTCATCTTGGAGCCCTTCTATATAAATGCGCAATGTCATCACCTTTTTCGTTTCAAAACTTTCTTTAGTGTACAAAAATAAATGGCCAAAATCAATCCGGGAAACAAACATTCCTACGTGGCAGCGATGAATGAATAATCCCCGCATTCGAGTTGAAAGCGGGGATTCTATCAGAATCAGACTTTTTTAATATGGAATTTTTTAAGAAACCCTTTGCTTTGCTGCATTCTGAAGTATTCTTTAATCATATAAGCGACGCCCTGTTCATCATTGGAGCGCGTCACCCAATCCGCTTTTTGTTTGACTTTCTGAGGAGCATTGCCCATTGCGACTCCGAGTCCGGCAAGCTCGATCATCGGGAGGTCGTCGATTTCATGGCCGATCGCAACGACATCTTCCATTTTTAGACCGAGGTCGGCGGCGAGCATCGTCAAGCCTGCTTCTTTGGAAACCCCTTTATGGACAATCAGCATTTTTTCCCCCGCTCCAATGATGTCGACGAGAGGAAATGCATTTGTGATCGTCTGCCTGATTTCTTCGGACTGTCCTGTTGAGCAATAAACCTCGATCACCGGTGCGCTGACCGGTTCATCCATCAGCATATCGCTCAGCGAATCGACAAACTGGACGGGATAAAAAATCGGGTCAGACGGGTGAATCATCGTTTTCCCCAGCAGGTTTGAATTCGTTTTTTTCCGGTTTCCAATCGAATATTTTTCATGGAGGATTCTGATATTGCAATCATAGCTTTCCAGTATTTGAACAAGGTTAAATGTCTGTTCTTCGGAAATCCTTTTTTCTAATAAAGGATCGTCGATTTTGTCCGCTATGATGGCTCCGCTGTGCGTAATCAGCTTCGTATCCAGCTTTAAAGATTTGGCGATTTTTTGAGCGGAGCGAAAATGTCTGTTCGTCACAAGCGTAACATATACACCTTTCTTCTTTGCATATTCGATCGCTTCCTTCGTTGCGGGATGAAGCCGTCCGTTTGTCCGAAGCAGCGTTCCGTCTATATTCAGCGCAAGCATTTGTTTTGACACCAGGAGGTCCCCCTTCTTTGATGACTGAATCTGTTATAGAGGATATGTCCCGATCCCTTTTTTTAGAACAGCCCTCTTGATGCACATACTAAAAAAAGCCTGTTTTCACAGACTTTTTACTTCGCATCTTGTGGATACGATCATGATTCTCCCTCATATTCAAAACAGTGAATTCAACGCCCCTTTCGTTCAATTCACCGTATATTGATAACCCCTTTATTTGACCAGCAGACGTGCTTTCAGTCTGTTAATTTCCTCTATACCCCTTATCATTTTGCCGCCAGTCCGTTTTTCATGATCGTATCCCGGCAAAAAAATGAAAGCACTTACATTTAGTATTATCGCAACTATTTCATGAATTGACAAGTCTTTTTTTAAATCTTTATGAACGTTATTTGTTCACTTAGTGAAAAAATCCCCTCTTGCCTTGACAAGGGGGGATTTTTTATCAGCTCTCTGGGTTTCCGTAAAGCTCTTCCAAAGGCTTCATGATGATTTTGTTTAATTCAGCAATCAGCATGCTCATCCGCTGTTCCGCTTCCATCAGCTGCGAGATTTTATCATGCTGCTGGACGAGCGCCACGGATTTTTGCGCTTGTTCGACTTCTTCCTGTGTGATGTCTTCGCCGTTCATCTGTTTTTGCTGAAGGTTCATTTGAATATCGCGAAAGTTATCAAACATCTTTTTAGCAGATGGGTCGCCATTCACCTCATCATAAAGATTTTTCAATCGGGAATATTCATCGCTTTGTCGCAAGGCTTGCCCCAAGTCATAAGCCGAGTCATGTAAATTGACCGTCATCCTGATCCGCTCCTTTCCTGCCTGTATTCTTCTTATGGAATCGGCACCACTCCACTATAACAAACTATGGAGCGTTTTTCACAGTTATACGATAATTCCGTTTGAACAGGCCGTCTTCAGCCTCAGATCAAAATCACAAAGATGGCTTGCACGGCTCCGATAATTCCGCCAAGCAGACCGCCTAAATACGTGATCATTTTGAACTCCCGCTTGGAAATGGACAGCACCATTTCTTCAAGACGTTCAACAGGGAAGTTGTCCACCTGTTCCTTGACGATTTGCTCGAGCTCCAGCTGCTTGAGCACTTGATCCAGGCGGCGGCCCGCCTCTTCGAGAAGCCGGTCGGCGATCTGCGGCAGGCGCAAAGCGATCTCCCGCTCAACACTGGCAATAGAGGAGCCGATCGTTTTTTCGAAAAACGGCTGAAGCGAGAATCGTTTCAAAAGCTTTTCCTTCAAATCGAAAATGAGAGATTTGAGATTCCATTTGTCATCCGCTTCCTTGAACGTATATTCTTTCAGCTTGTCCCATTCGTTTTCAAGCAGATCCGTTAAAAGACGCGCGGTCTCGCCGTTCTTTAAAAACTTCACAATCTCCGGCTGAACGCGGTCAACCAGACTGCTGTTGCCTAAAAACATCTGCACCATGCTGCCGAGCATGCCCCGTTCTTTCAAAAAATCGTCAATCATATGTCCGAGGCGTTCCTTTCCTTCGTCGCTTTCAAAGTAGGTGACAGCCCGGCTTAAAATATAGCCGGACACCATCGGAATTTTTTCTTTCAGCTTTTCTTGAGCCTCAAGAGGGAAAAGCTTTTTCAGCGGTTCATTCTCATACGCCTCTAAAAATGCGGACAGCTTCTCATCCGCCAATCTGGATACCGCTCGATCCGCTTTTTGGGCGGGGTTTGAAATCCCGATGCTTTCCAATGCTTCTTCAACGGTGGCCGTTGATTGCGAGAGGCGGGCCAAAAGCCTCTCTCCAACCTGCACCGCCTGGCTTTTGACCGCATCGGATGCAAGCCTTTTTTTGAGCCCTTCTGTAGTCAGCAGATGGCCTGTGACCATCTGTCCCATCTGTCTCGCCAATTCATCGCGCCTTTTCGGAATTAATCCGGGCGTAAAAGGTACCCGCTTTCCAAATATGTAGATCGCTTTATAGGGGCGAAAAAGCATTTTAATCGCAAAATGATTCGTTACAGCGCCGATAAGTGCACCGACTGCAATCATAACGGCAAAAATTCCAAATACATACATGTTCTTTTCAACTGCCTTCCTTTTTACCTGACATCATAGCTGTACAGCGTGTGTCTTGACGATGATCCTCACCGTCTTGCCTAACGTTATTATAGTAGCTGAATAAAAGACGGGCAAATAACGGAATGGAGCAAGCCGCTTCAAAATACAATGGGTCAGATGGCAATTGTATAAAGGGCGCTCTAAAATTTTTAATCATTTCCAATTTACAAAAGCCTATTTCTGCAATCTCAAGCGTATCATGAAACAGAAGTCTATATATTAAAGTTTGCCCGAAGTTTGACAGTCTCAGCCTGTTAAGCCTTGTTTTTCATGAAGGAGGTATAATCATGATCACGCTTGGATTTATGTCGCTGTCGCACGGACATGAAAAAGCCTATGCCGAAGAACTGGCCAAAGTGGCTTCGGACTACGGAATCCGATTTATCCGGTTCACCCCCCTGGATATTTCCCCCGGTTCCCTGCTTGTGAAAGGGCTCTCCTTTCACCCGAAGTCAGGACAGTGGAATGAAATTGAAAGAGAAATCCCGGAATTGATCTATGACCGCTGCTTTTACGGCAGAGATCAGCAATCGAAAAAAGCAAAACCGATTGTCGAATGGCTCAAAAAGTATCCTAAAACGACATTTTTAGGACTTGGACTTCCTGACAAATGGACGGTTTACAAAGCATTGAAAGCCGATCCCGTCATCAAGTCCTACCTTCCTGCAACAACGATTGCAGAAAATGCCCAGGATATCCTGCGCAAGCTTGCAAAAGAAAAATCATGCATCTTGAAGCCTGCATCCGGATCAGGAGGCCGCGGCATCATTCATCTTGAGCTTACGGGAAAAACGGTAAAGGCAGCCTACCAAACCGGAAAACACAAACAGCTGAAATCATTTTCGAAACAGGCCTCATTTGAAACGTGGTGCCAAAAAGTTCTTCAGCACCGCTATCTGCTGCAATCGTTCCTCGATATTCAAGACAAGGACGGTTTTCCTTGTGATATCAGATTGCTGCTACAGAAAAACGGCTATGGCGAATGGGAAACAGCCGGTAAAACGGTAAGGCGGAGCTATCAGCATGGACTGCTTGCAAACCTGGCCGGTGGCTCTGAGGCGGTGAGCTTTGACAGCTGGCTTTTATCCGTGCCGAAAAAGCGCCAGGCCGTCCTTCTCGATGATTTAGAGACAATGGCGCAGGCCGTTCCCCTGGCGCTTGAATCAAATCACGGGCCATTATTCGAGCTCGGCCTTGATATCTGCCTGACAAAAGACGGAAAAGTCTGGCTGCTGGATGTCAACTCAAAGCCCGGAAAACACGCTTTTATCAAGCACTCTCCTGAAAAAAGGGAGCTTTTGTATAAAGGTCCTTTGGAGTACTGCTCATTCTTAACGGCTTCAGCCGGCGCGAAAGGGGCTGAGAAAAGATGACCGGTCAACCGCTGACGGTCGGCATCCACCAGACGAGTGAAAACACGATGCTCCTGCCCGCTTCTTTCAAACAGGACGGTCTGTTATTCGCCGCTTTCGGTACGAGTGTTGAACGGTGCCATGTCTCATTTGACAGCCATTTGAAGCGCACCGTTTTATTATCCGAAAATCTGTACAAAAACCTGCGGATTCCGTACCGCGGCAAAGCCTCCCTGCTTTTTCGCGACAATACCGTCTATATCGGGCCTTTAATCGGGATTTTCACCGCCGGTTTCACAAAATCGCAGCTGGATCCTGTCAGAGGAAGGTCTTTATTTTTTTCGAAGCTTTTGACGATGGATCTCCCGGCAGGAGGCTACAGCTATCTGTTCGGGGCGCACCAGATTAATTGGGAAGAAGGCACGGTGCAGGCTCTCATTTTCAGGGAAAACGGCTGGGAGGAGGCCATAGTCCCGCTGCCTAATGTTGTATACGACAGACTGCCGAACCGCAAAGCCGAAGAATCCTCCGCCTTGCGGGAAACAAAAAAACGGCTTATGGATGAATACCGCATTCCGTGGTTCAATCCGGGCTTCTTTAATAAATGGGAGATCTATGAATGTCTGCAGCAAGACGAGAGGACAGCGGAATTGCTTCCATTTTCGGCATTGGAGCCCGATGCCGATAAAATCGAAGACATGATCGACCAATACGGCTTCATTTATGTAAAGCCCGCCGGCGGCAGTTTCGGCAAAGGCATATTCCAGCTTTCAAAACGGGAAGAAAACGGTATTCTTGCCAGACATGCCGAAGGCGTCACATCTTTTTCGTCCGCTGCTGAATGTTTAAAAGAATGGCAGATGCTTCACAAACATACTTCTTATCTTGCCCAGCAAGGCATCGAACGGATCGAAGTGGATCATCACCCGGCAGATTTCAGGGTTCATACAAACAAAAACGGAAAAGGTCAATGGACCGTCACAGCCATCGCGGCCAAAATCGCTGGAAAGGACGGAATTACAACCCATATGTCGAGCGGCGGCGCCGTGAAAACACTTGCAGAGATTTATGATGATCCTCAGGAAAGGCTTCACACTCTGCAAAAGCTGACAAAAGCGGCGGTCCTTCTCAGCCGGGTCCTTGACGAAAAGCTTGACGGTTTCATCGGAGAAATCGGCTTTGACCTGGGATTGGACCGTTCGGGAAAGGTGTGGCTGTTTGAAGCCAACTCCCGGCCCGGCCGAGGAATCTTCTCCCATCCCCGTCTGGCATCTGTCAGCCGCTTAACGAAGAAAAGAAGCTTTGAATATGCTTCTTATTTAACCGAACAGTCAATCCTTAATCCGGAGGACATGTGGCATGACCTCAAGCCGTGAAGAATCTGCTTCTTCACGGTATTTTTTTGAAAATCTCCATTTGAAAAGAATCTATGATCTTTTCTGTGAATGAGATACAATGATAACAAATCAACGTTTAGTCTGCTCGCTGGATTTTGCCCACCTGAAATCAATGAAGGAGCGTGGCGTTAATGATTTCTCACTTTCAATGGAAGCCGCTGTTTAAAAAAGAAAGGCTTCCCGGCTGGAAAATATCGTTTTATCATAAAGGGATTCATTATGAAGGAATTTATCATAAATCGGGGGAAATCGAGTGGGGCAGCACCTATCCCCCGCATGATGACGAGCCTTCCCTGAAAAGCGAAATTCATGAATTAATGCTCTTCCATATTTACGAGTAAAGAAAAGGACGTTGACGTATGCTGGAGAAATTAAAGACGCTTTACGGTGAACGGATGGTTGGATCTAAGGCTGTTTCAAAGCACGATGCATTATGGTTTCAAACCGACGAAGGCGAAACTTTCGGCGTTTTGAAAAGCGCGGTCACCGACCGGGAAAAAGAGCTGCTCTATTGCCTATTCCGGCCTTTTTCAGAACCGCATCGTCCGCAGCAGCTGACAAAGCGGGAGAAAGAATGGCACGAATATTTCTTTTGCGATGCCCCCCTCCAAAACCCGGGAAACATTCAGCTGATTCAAGGCCATTTTTTTAAAATGGAGCATGCCCCTGAAGAAAGACAGGCGATTAAAGAAGCGGTCAGCGGCTTTTTTAAAGACCCGCTTGTTGTATGGTACGACCGGCATGAAGCCGTTATCGTCCACGAAAATCCTTCACCGTTTCTCGCAAAAAAAGAGCTGTCCGAGCTTGCGGATGCACTGACAAGCGATTTCATGGCAACTCCTGTGTTTTTCAGCGGCCAGCTTCATCCAGTCAACGGATCGCTTCAAGGCAAAATCCGCTTTGAAAAACAAATGTTTCATTACATGCTGGAAGCGGGTGACATCGGAAACGTCGCCACGTTTTGCCAGTGCCTCCCGTCTTTTTTGACGGCAAAACCGGAGCGGGTTCATGCTTCTTCATTTTCGGACGCCGTAAGAGAAGCGCTGTCTGATCCCGAGACATCCCTGACCATCAAAACGTATATGAGATGCAACCTGAATGCCTCTCTTACAGCCAAACGTTTGTTTATCCACCGAAACAGCCTGCAGTACAGAATTGATAAATTTATCGAACGGACTGCAATTGACATCAGACAGTTTGAAGAAGCAGCCGCTGTTTATTTGATGATGCATCTCCTTTAGCGGCTTCAGCAATATGCACGAAAAGAAATTGTGCACCATGTCCATTTACACCGCCCTGCCGTTTTTTATAAACTTAAATCAGTTAAAGCGCTTACATAAAAGAGGGGGAGAAAAAATGGCGGAACTCGTGCTCGATCGGATATACAAAGTGTATGACAACAAAGTTACGGCTGTGGATAATTTTAATCTTCATATCGAGGATAAGGAATTTATCGTCTTTGTCGGACCGTCAGGCTGCGGCAAGTCGACAACGCTCAGAATGATCGCAGGCCTTGAGGAAATTACGGATGGCGAATTCACAATCGACGGCAAACGGATGAATGATGTCGCTCCTAAAGACCGCGACATTGCGATGGTATTCCAAAACTATGCCCTGTATCCGCACATGAACGTCTATGACAATATGGCTTTCGGCTTGAAGCTGCGGAAGTTTCCGAAGGATGAAATCAAACGGCGTGTCCATGAAGCGGCCAAAATTCTGGGCCTTGAACAATATTTGGATAGAAAGCCAAAAGCGCTTTCCGGCGGACAGCGCCAGCGCGTCGCCTTAGGCCGGGCAATTGTTCGGGATGCAAAGGTGTTCTTGATGGATGAGCCGCTATCAAACCTTGATGCCAAATTGCGCGTACAAATGCGCGCGGAAATCACAAAGCTTCATCAGCGTCTGCAGACGACGACCATCTATGTCACCCACGACCAGACGGAAGCGATGACGATGGCTACGCGGCTCGTCGTCATGAAAGACGGAATCATCCAGCAGGTCGGGGCGCCGAAGGAAGTCTACGAAAATCCGGAAAACGTGTTTGTCGGCGGCTTTATCGGGTCTCCTGCAATGAACTTCTTTACCGGCACTCTGAAAGAAGACATGTTTACATTCGACGGCGTTTCGGTTCGCGTGCCGGAAGGAAAAATGAAAGTTCTGCGCGGCCAGGGTTATGTCGGCAAGGAAATCATCATGGGAATCAGGCCTGAAGATATCCATGATGAACCTGTTTTCATTGAAGCGTCAAAAGACTCGAAAGTCGATGCGAAAATTGAGGTAGCCGAGCTGATGGGCGCGGAAACGATGCTTTATTCGCAGGCCGGCACTCAGCCGTTTATCGCCAGAGTCGATTCAAGGACCGACGTTCAGGCCGGCGATACGATTCCACTGGCGCTTGACATGAATAAAGCTCACTTTTTTGATAAAGAAACGGAGCTCCGCATCCGCTCTGAAGGATAACACAGTTTCAAACATGACCGAAGCATGCTGCGGCTCTCTATGCAGCTATGCTTCGGTCGTTTCAATTTCAACGGTTTCTTCATAAGTGCAGTCTTGGCACGTATATAAATGAACGCACGCGGTTTGCGTTTGTTTAAATGAATCGAACTCCATGTACGGACTGTAAGGACCGAAAAAATCGGTTGCTCTCCCGGCGTCCGCCATTTCCCCGCCGCACTTCGGACAATGCCTCGTCTGGACGAGAATCCCGTTGCACACTGGACACATCATCTTCTTCATCCTCCTGGCTTTTTTCCTTAGCTTGCCCCAATCATAACCTTTTCGTCTTTCAACATTTACCAGATTGAAACGCGCATTTATTTTATTGAATCCACCATAATACGTAGTACAAACCAACATTGGGCTTTAGCCGAGAAGGCAGCGGTTTTCTATCGGTGGAAGCCGTCAGCTGGTGCAACTCCAGTCAGCCCAACCATACCATTTTTATAAAGGAGTTTGATGACAAATGGCTAATCAAAATTCTTCAAATCAACTGCTTGTCCCAGGAGCAGCGCAAGCGATCGAACAAATGAAATTCGAAATCGCTTCTGAGTTCGGCGTAAACCTTGGCGCTGACACGACTTCCCGTGCAAACGGTTCTGTCGGCGGAGAAATTACAAAACGTTTAGTTTCCCAAGCTCAAGCATCTATGGGCGGTCAACAATTTTAAACAACTTCATATTCATGGATAACAGAAGGTGCATATACTGCACCTTCTTTAGCTTTTCGGCAAACCTTCTCATTCATTACCATCACGGGGGCCTCCCCTCTGGCATATCTTGTGAAAGCCCGCACCCGCTTCTCCTTTTTTCATATGCTGGTATAAAGGAGGGGTCGGCATGCAGCTGATGTTGAGCATCAATTGGGAATTGATTCAATTTGTCGGGATTTCTCTATTGAATGAGTATGTCTCAAATGTCCGTCCTTATCATGGAACCTTTTGTTTACGCGGGGCTTTTTCTTCCGGACGATCTGACGTATGATAGATCCGATGGGAGTGATCATGTTGAAGATTGCGCTTTTTGGAGGTACAGGCCGTGTCGGACAGGCCTTTCTCAATTTTGTTGAAGAGGATGGGCACCATTCCGTTAACGCACTTGTCCGGAGGACGGAAGGCGCCCGCATTCCGGATTTATGCCAAGCACATATAGGAAACGCCAGGAACCGGCATGACGTCGAGTCTTTAATAAAAGATTGCGATATCGTTGTCAGCTGTTTAAACACAGATGGAGACGATACATTGACCGTCTCCATCGAACACATCATAAACGCCATGAACGTACATCGGATCAAACGGCTGATTACCATCGGAACCGCCGGCATTTTAAACGCAAGGCAGAACCCGGCCCTTTACCGCTTTGAAACAAACGAATCAAAACGGCGCTCTACGCGCGCAGCTCAAGAACATGCCCGTGTGTACGAACGGCTCCGCGAATCTGATCTGGATTGGACGATCGTCTGCCCGACGTATCTCCCCGATGGGCCGGCATTGAAGACATACCGTTTTGAACAGGATGTTCTGCCGCCCGGCGGAAGAGAAATATCCACCGGCGACACCGCCCATTTTCTTTTTACACAGCTAGAGTCTGACCAGTTTGTCAAGGCGAGGGTGGGGCTCGCTTATTAAGGCCGGGTGAAGATCCGGCTTACCCTATCAGGGTTCCTTTCCCCTTTTGCAGTTCATACATTTGATAGTATTGGCCTTTTTGCTTCATCAGCTCTTCATGATTTCCCCTTTCGATAATCCGGCCTTTTTCAAGCACCAGAATCTGGTCGGCGTTTTTGATCGTTGACAGCCTGTGGGCGATGATAAAGGTTGTGCGCCCTTGTTTGACGACGTCAAGCGCTTTTTGAATGACCGCTTCTGTTTCGGTATCGATATGGGCCGTCGCCTCGTCTAAAATAAGAATAGCCGGATCGTATGCCAGCGCACGGGCAAACGAGATCAGCTGCCTTTCTCCTGAAGAAAGGGTGCTTCCTTTTTCGATGACCGGCTCGTCAAGGCCTTTCGGCAGACGGGCGAGCACCTCAAGAGCCCCGACCTGTTTCAAGGCGTCTTCTATTTGCTCTCTAGTAATATCAGCATTGTCAAGGCTGACATTTGAAGCAATCGTGCCGGAAAATAAGTAAGGATCCTGGAGAACGATGCCCATATGCTTTCTGATTTCCTGCCTTGACATATCATATATGCTTCTGCCGTCGATTTTGACATCGCCCTTTTCAATATCGTAAAAGCGGAAAAGAACATTCATGATTGAGCTTTTGCCTGAGCCCGTATGCCCGACCAATGCAACGGTCTCCCCTTGCTTCGCTTCAAAAGAGATGTTTTTCAGCACATCTTCACCGTCATGATAGCGAAATGATACATCCTCAAACACGACTCGCCCCCGCGCTCTTTCGCTGCTCGGCTCTTTGACATCGACGCCCGGCTCATCCAGCAGGCGGAAAACCCGCTCCGATGATACGCGCGCCAATTCAAGCTTGGCAAACTGGTTGACGATGCCCGTAATCGGCTGAAATAAACGATTCAAGTAATCGACGAATGCATAGAGTACGCCGATTGAAATCATTCCTTCCGCGTTCAGGGCAGCTCCCCCGAAATACCATATTAGAGCGGTGAACATCACATTTCTCAGAATGTTGACCAAGTTGTGGGACATAAGCGAGTTTAATTTCAGCATTTTATTTTGGTAATGAAAGTGGCTGTCATTCAGCTGTTCAAATTCTTCTTTTGTGTCCTGTCCGCGCCGGAATGCCTGAATAATCGTCATGCCTTGAATCGATTCATTCATTTTGGCGTTGATCTCGCTGTTGATTGACCTAAGTTTATGATTGTAGCCTGAAGCGAATTTTCGATAAACAGCAGCCCAAATGACAATCAGGGGCACAATCAACAGACAGACGCCGGCCAGCCTGACATCAAGGAAAAACAGTGCGGCGAATATTCCGGCCATATAAATGATATTTGTAACAAACGTCGAAAGAACGGTCACATACAGATCGCGGATCGCTTCGGTATCATTCGTTACCCTTGCAACGATTTTTCCTGCCGGCAAATTATCAAAATAGCGGATAGGAAGCCTTTGAATGTTGGCGAATACATCCTGTCTCATCTTTTGAATGATGCGGTTTGCGCTCATCTGCAAGAGGTAGAATTGGCCGTAATGGAAAAAGATCGAGAAAATGAGAAGGCCGAAATAAATAGAAACGAGCGAGATCAGCCCTCCTATTTCAGGCTCGTAAAAAGCATACACTTCAGACAAAGACAGGCGATCGGCCTTGTAGGTTTCCGTCCGGTCTCCGCTCGTCATTCTCAGCTCTCCCCCGGAAACCGTCCGCTCCCCGTCAAAGGAAACCGGTTTCCCCACAAAGTAGTAGTTCATACCGACTTGAAAGATGTGAACTTCCTGCAGCTTTTCAGCTGAAGGGTCTGTCCTGTCTTCCCTGATATATTCCTTTCCTTTGTAGGAAACAGTATATTTCGAGTTCTCTGTCGTTTCATACCACGTTTTTTCAATTCCGAGAATATGATCGTCGATCATCTTTTTGGCGATCATCGGCCCAGTCAGCTCGGCTGTGACGGCGATCGTCAGCATGACGAGCGCCCAGATGAGAATTTTTTTATAAAGAAGCGCATATTGGAAAAGCCTTTTTCCTGTTGTCATGCTACAGTGCCCCCTTCTTCTCCCGAAGGAAGCTGCTGTGCTTCATATTGTTCAAAATACCAGCCTTTCCGGCCGATCAGTTCTTGATGCGTCCCTCTCTCAACGATCCTTCCATCCTCCATGACGAGAATGAAATCGGCGTGTTCGACAGCCGACATCCGGTGTGATGTAATAAACGTCGTTTTGCCTTTCCGTCTGCTGCGGATGTTTTCAATAATCGCCGCTTCCGTTTTCGCGTCGACAGCGGACAGCGAATCATCCAAAATTAAAATATGGGGCTCCGCAATCATCGCTCTCGCAATTGAAATCCGCTGTTTCTGCCCCCCGGATAAAGCGACTCCCTTCTCTCCGACCATTGTCTCCAAGCCGTCTGAAAGCATCTCAATATCCTTTTTCAGATGTGCTGCAGAGATGACGGCGTGCAAATCGCGTTCTTCAGCGAGGTGTCCGCCGAACAAAATATTGTCTTTCACTGATTTTGAAAACAGCACGTGGTCCTGTGGCACATACCCGATCCAGCTGCGGAGCTGATCAAGCGGCAGACGTTCAATGGGCACGCCCGAAATGGTGATCGTTCCTTTTCCTTGCGGATACTGCCTCAGCAGCTGCTTGACTAATGTCGTTTTGCCGCTCCCCGTCTTTCCGACGATTCCGACCGTCTGTCCTTCTAATACGGTAAATGAAATATCGGCCAGGTTTTCCGACGCAGAGCTCGGATACGTAAAAGTGACCCCGTCAAACACAATATCGCCCGGCTCCGCTGCTTCGGGTTCAGCGGGCTCTCTCACATCAGGCTCATATGCCAATGTTTCATTTACCCTGTCAAGCGAAGCATTTCCCCTCTGCATGACATTGATCAGCTCTCCGATCGCAAACATCGGCCAGATCAGCATGCCGAGGTACACGTTGAAAGAGACGAGTTCACCCAATGTCAGCTGGCTGCGGAAAACAAGATAGGCGCCGTAGCCAAGACCGATTAAATAGCTGATCCCGACCAAAAGCTTCACCGTCGGTTCAAACAGCGAATCGATCAAAGCGACTTTCATATTTTTCTTGTACACATCAGCCGTCATGCTGTTGAACCGGCTGACATCATTTTTCTCCTGTACATAGGCCCGGATCACCCTTACCCCTGACACGGACTCGAGCACTTGATCATTTAAAGCGCCAAACGCATCCTGCGCTTCCGTGAAACGCTCATGAATTTTTTTCCCGTAGATGCTGATGGCGGCGGCCATCAGCGGAAGCGGAATGATCGAAGCAAGCGTCAGTTTCCAGCTGATCAAAAAACCCATCGTTAAAAGGATCGTCAGCATATACATCGTCGAATCGACCAGTGTCAAAATGCCGAAGCCCGCCGTCATGGAAATTGCTTTTAAATCATTTGTCGCCCTCGCCATCAAATCCCCTGTGCGGTTCTTCTCGTAAAAAGACGGCGTCATTTTCAGCAAATGGCCCATCAGCTTGGATCTGAGAATTTTTTCGACCAGGTTCGCTCCCCCAAACAGCTGATACATCCAATAATAGGACAGGGTATAAACAACTGCGCCAAGCGCAAGAAATAAACCGATATAGCCGAGCATGCCGGCCTTGGAAAAAGTGCCCGCCTGCATATCGTCAATCGCGTTGCCAAGCAGCTTCGGCGGAAACATTTCCAATACGTTTACAATAATCAATAGGACGACCGCTATCGTGTAGCGCCGCCATGAGGCTTTAAAAAACCAGCCCAGCTTCCATAAAACAGAAAACATCGATATCCTCTCCTTTTTTAGCCGCCTTCAAGTTTTTCCTTACAATCTTTGATTTCGTTTTTTCTGATACTCGGCATAAAAAATTCCTCCTTATGTGCGGTTGATTTATTGGAAAAACATGCTGCTCCGCATCGGAAACAGGATGTTTTTTCTCCGAAAAAAAAGGCACACTGTGTACCAGCATGCCTTTTTTAATATAAAAAGGCGCATGTACGCTTGTTCACGCGACATGCGCCTTCCTTCTGAAAATTGTTAGAGTGAAACGGATTCCTGAGCATAAGGAAGGTATGGAAATGTCACGTTTAGGTGCTTTTGTTGTTGAACTGATGCATTGATATTTCTAATCATGACGATACCCTCCAATCTTATTAATATTTTCCATCTTATAGTACGGCCCTTTAATTGTCAATTTGTTTTTTTGGCGAATGGCAGGCTTTTGATTCATATTCTTATATTTCGTTAGATTTGTTGGGAAAACGGGTAATATGACAGTAAATCCATTCTGAAAGGAATGATCAATTTGTTTAAAGCTGACCGGATCATAGTCGCGTTTGACGGAAAAGAGGAAAGCAAAAAAGCGCTGAGAAAAGCGATCGACCTGTCGAAAAGGCTCGGCTCACAATTGACCGTCGCCCATGTCCATGAACCGAGGCAAGTGAGAACAGAGGCTGCGGCCGAAAGACCAGCTGCCGGAGCGCCATACCTTTACAGCGGCTTCCCGGCCGCACCCCGGATCCCCCGCGATTCAGACTTGGCCGGTGAACCCATGATCTACGAGGACAGCGCGGAAGAAGCGATTGCGGCAGCGAAAATCATATTGAGCGAAAACCAGTACGACGCGGAAATCGAGGTGCTGGAAGGAGACACGGCCAACGCAGTTCTGCAGCATGCGGAAAACATCGGCGCTGACCTCGTCATCACAGGTACGCGCGACCAGAACCGCCTGAAAAAGCTCCTGTTCGGCAGCGTCAGCGACAAGATATCGACAAAATCGGAGATCCCCGTGCTGATTGTGAAATAACGATTTAAAAGAGGCCGGTCTGTTGTCCGGCCTTTCATCATGTTATGATCCTCTTGAATTTCTAATAAAGGAGACAATCCCCCAAACAATTAATAGTAAGACTCCTAATACAATAACCGCATTTATTATTGAAAAATTGGCCAAGGCAATCTCTCCTTCTCTATCAAATTATTAGAAAGCATACTTGTTGAAAGAGTTTTTGTAGCAACTGATACATAAGCATTCGCATCAGCATAAAACTGCAAGAGCACTGTGTCCTTAGAAGATGCTTCACTGCTATATACAACGCCAATTGATTTTTTCCTGCTAATCCGTAAGCCGAATAGCTACCTTTACCCTCTATGCTTTCTTTACTTTAGATGTTTGTTTCCAGAAGTTATTTTTGCATTAATTTACGACTTTCCCTTGAGAATTCGACTTTCACTACATTGAAATTCATTACCAATCGAATCCGTTTTTTTAGAGTCAAATTTTTATTAATACCTTATTTTCATAGATTGCATTCTTTGATGCTACATCTCTACTTAGCCTAGGATTTCATCCTCTCCCAGCCTCCAACGATCTTTATATCAATAAACTGCCGCAAGTATGGCCGCAAAATAAAAACCTCCCTCCAACAAAATCCAATAACAGGAAAAATAGGCGTTCAAATTAGTAACAACCACCTAACAGACCTCATAATTTGATCTTGTGAGTACCCGGGGTATTTGACTTAATCTGACTTTGCTTATGTTTCATTCTTCTTTTACTGTGTTTTGGTCAAAAATTTTAACGATGAAGGGGGATATTAAAATGCAACCATTCCATGATGAACTGCAGTCGTTGGAGATGGATCACTTCCAGGCAGACGATATGACGCATTGGGATCCGGACCGCCATCACGCCAATGTTAAACACTGCGCAAGCTGCTGGAGCTGCGGAAGCTGTGCCAGCTGTTGGAGCTGCGCGGGACACAGCTGTTGGAGCTGCATGGGACACAGCTGCTGGAGCTGTGCGGGACACAGCTGCTGGAGCTGTGCGGGACACAGCTGCTGGAGCTGTGCGGGACATTGCTGCTGGAGCTGCTGGCACGGAGGCATGTAGTTTTTTTATAAAAAAGAAGACTTCCCCTGCCTCTTTTGCCGCAGGGGGTCTTTTATAGCATAAAGGACAAACAAAATTACATATAATGGTATGTCTTGTTTTTAAAACATTAAAGGAGGAGGAGCATGACACACCTGACTGCTTCCGCTCGCCTGAAAGTAAACCGGGATACATGGTTTCTTCCTGATCCGAACGGCGGCGCGTATTTTAGAAATAATTCCGGGTCGTTTCGCATAAAAGGATCTTCGATTGCTCAATGGTTCGAAAAACTTCTGCCAATGTTCAACGGGGAACATTCGCTTGAAGATTTGACAAAAGGACTGCAAGCTCCGTACCGAAAGAGAGTATATGAAATCGGAGAAACGCTTTATAAAAACGGATTCGTTCGCGACGTCAGCCGCGATCACCCGCACAAACTGGAAAGCTCAGTGCTTAAAACGTATGAAGCCCAAATCGAATTTATTGAAAGCTTTGCCGATTCCGGCGCTTACCGCTTTCAGCTGTCGCGCCAAAC
The DNA here is from genome assembly GCF_037969865.1 of Bacillus sp. FSL R7-0646. Lineage (NCBI taxonomy): Bacteria > Bacillati > Bacillota > Bacilli > Caryophanales > Bacillaceae > Bacillus > Bacillus sp. FSL R7-0646. The sequence goes on along the minus strand of NZ_CP150217.1, from coordinate 1,038,722 downwards.
CAAAATATTGGCTGCAGGGACTGGCTCCTTTCTCACGAAATTGGTCCGGTCGCTGATCGATTCCGGTTTTTCAAGAATCCGTGCGATCGTGACGGATGCATCCGGGCATGCTTTAGACGAACTGGCAGAAATATCAGAGCAAACAGAAAGCGGACTGGAGATTGGCTTCGCCGAAACGCAACATTGGCGGGAAGCGGTGCGATCTGCCGATTGGGTTTTGTATGTCTCTGACCGCGGCTTCACAGATGATCTCCACGATCTTCAAACGTTTTGCCTTGAAGAGAACAAAGGATTCATACCCGGCATCTGTCTGAAACAAGTCGGACTGGCAGGCCCTGTCTTCCAACAACACGGAGACAGCCGCTTCGAGGCTGCCTGGAGGCGCCTCCATCGGTCTGCGCTCCATGAAGAACGAACGCTTGGAACCTTTCCTTTGGCAGGAAAAGACATGCTGGCAAATGTTATTGTGTTCGAATTGATGAAAGCAGCTGCGGAGCTTGAGCCATTATCTAAGAAGAATCAAGTGTACCTGCTTGATTTGGCAACGCTCGAAGGCGGCTGGCATGCGTTTCTTCCCCATCCGGACTTCAGTTGCGGCAAGGATTCGGCTGAACTCATCTGCGACCTTGAAGCGAAACTTTCGGAACACCCCGGAAAAGAAACAGAAAGCCGGCTATTCCAATGTTTCACCGAACTGACCTCACCCGTAACGGGCATTTTTCATCTGTGGGAAGAAAAACATTTGCCGCAGCTTCCATTAGCACAATGCTTTGTTCAGACAGCAGATCCGCTCTCTTCCGGACCTGCGGAGCTTTTGCCTGAGACGGTTTCGGTCGGTTTGACCCATCAAGAGGCGCGGCGGGAAGCCGGGCTGACGGGGATTGAAATGTATGCATCAAGGTTGACCCGTTCTTATCCGAATAACGGAGATTTCGCGATCGCCACCGGAGAAACGCTGGCTGAAGGCGTATTAAGGGGATTGGAGAAATGCCTGGAACACCGGTTGTGCGAACGGATAAAAAGCGGAAAAGAAATGATTTCCCTCGTTCAGCTGGACGGAATCGAAGACCGGCATTCTGCATTTTATTTAAAAGCGCTGACAGTCTTGTACGGCCAACCGGAAATCGGTTTAGGGAAAAACATAGAAGGCTTCCCTGTCGCATGGGCGGGAATTCGCGGGCGCTGGTACAGAAGTTCTGGACTCAACATCACATCCGCTCTCAGAAAAGTGCTCGAACGGGCACTGACAGACAAAGATCCTTTGAAAGGTGCGGATGTTCTGCTGGAGCCTGGTGAACTGAAGCTTGCTATCCCCGTTTCAGCTGCTTTGCAAAAAACACTGCTTTCCGCCTTGAAAAACAACCGGGGCTTGCAGCTGTATGTCTATGAGCTGCCTGTTGAACCATTTTTAAAAGAAAAACTAGCAGGAATCTATTGCGTGCAGTTGCGAAAGGAGGAACCTTGATGAAGCGCTGTATTTTGGTCGTTGGCGAAGGATTGATGGCTGAAGGCGCATCACAACAATTATCTGCTGAATATAACGTTATCCGCAGGTCTGATTTTGAGAACAGAATACCGGCGGAGACTTCGTTCGTTCTTGTGCTGCACGACGCTTGGCGGCCTTTGTTATATCGCGAGGCCGAAAAAGTGCTAAGGGCGGCAGGGATTCCCTGGCTTCGCGGGTTTGCATCTTTTGGGGAAGGGGTAATCGGGCCGCTCGTTTATCCGTCAGAGTCAGGATGTTCAAAATGCGCCGATATGAGGTGGTATGTCTCCGGCCCCGACAGCATGGAGACGCTTGAACTGGAACAAAAAAGCAATGACATAAACCGCGATCCGTGGGCTTCAAAGACCGGCTGCCGCCAGATGGTCAGCCTGATCTGCACAGAAGTCGACACCATCATGAACGGCGGGCGCGGCCGATTGGAAAAAAAGCTGTACATCGTCAATTTGAAAACGCTAGAAAGTTCGCTGCACGCTTTCATACCGGAACCGACATGCCCTATATGCGGAAATCTGCCCGAAGACGGACCGGAATCCGCGCGGATATCGCTCCGGCCCAGCCTGAAAACGAACCCGGACAGCTTTCGCGTGCGGAACACGGACGACTTAAAACAAACGCTCTCCAAAGACTATTTGGACCAGAGAACGGGGATATTCAACGCCAAAATTTATGACGCGATTCTGCCGTTTGCCGATATGATCGTCAATATCCCTTTATGGATGGGAAATGAAGGGGTAGGTGGGCGGAGCCATTCGTATGAAGACAGCGAATTAACCGCCATTTTAGAAGGTTTGGAACGCTATTCCGGGATTGAACCGCGCGGCAAACGGACGGTCGTACATGACACCTATGAAAATGTAAAAGATCGTGCGCTCGACCCGGCAAAAGTCGGGCTTCATCAAGCCGAACAATACACGCATCCCGATTTTCCTTTTCAGCCGTTTCATCCGGCCCGCCCGCTCCGCTGGGTATGGGGCTATTCATTTCTGCAGAAACGGCCGATTCTCGTTCCTGAATCGCTCGCGTATTACAGCCTGGGGCGGGAAGACAGCTTTGTCTATGAAACATCGAACGGCTGTGCACTCGGAGGGAGTTTGGAGGAAGCGATTTTCCACGGCATATTAGAAGCGGCTGAGCGCGATTCATTTTTGCTTGCCTGGTATGCCAGGCTTCCACTTCGGCAGCTGGATCTCGACTCTTCAGGAGATCCGGAATTGCGCCTCATGACAGAGAGGGTGCGAAGTGTGGCGGGATATGATCTGCATGTCTTTAATTCAACGATGGAATACGGCATTCCAAGCATTTGGGCGATCGCCAAAAACAGAAAACGGGAAGGATTGAATCTGATTTGTTCCGCAGGCGCCCACCCCGATCCCGTAAAAGCGGTGAAAAGCGCCCTTCATGAGCTGGCAGGCATGATGTTGAAGCACGACCGCAAATTTGAATCTGAAAGGAGCAAATATCACCAGATGCTCCGCAGTCCTGCTTTAGTGCGGGAAATGGAGGATCACAGCTTAATGTACGGACTGCCCGAAGCGGAAGAGCGGCTCAGTTTTTTGCTGAATCAAAGCCGGCCTCTGCAAACATTCGACGATGCCTTTAAAAAAAGAAAGAAACACCTTGATTTAACCGAAGACCTCTGCGACCTGCTTGAAGCTTTCCGGAGTCTCAACCTTGAAGTGATCGTCGTTGATCAGACTTCCCCTGTTATCAAACGGAATGGACTTTATTGTGTGAAAGTTCTCATCCCGGGCCTGATTCCGATGACATTCGGACAGCGCTTCATCCGCCTGGAAGGGCTTGAGAGAATTTTCACCGTGCCGAAGAAGCTCGGCTTTGCGGAAGAGCCGTTAAGACCAGAACAGCTGAACCTGCACCCGCACCCGTTCCCTTAAAATTTAAGAGAATATATTTTTTCCGATTGTTCTGCTTTATGATTAAAGCAGAACTTTTTAGGCGGTGGTTAATATGAAACAGGAATACAAGCGGCCGGTGCTTTTCATCGCCTCCCTTTTCATGGCCTTTTGCGCCGTTTATTTCGGCGGGAGGCTGATCGGTTTTTATATGGCGGAATACCCAAAATGGAACGGGCAAAGCGCCGACGGAAATTGGGAGGCCGTGATCAAAAAGATAGATGGCCGCGCGCTGTTCGGCGGAGAGCTCTACTGGACAGGCGACCGCGGCAAGCTGGACGATACATATTTGGAAAAATTGGTCGTAAAGTTTGGTGATGAAATCGTTTTGAACGCCCAAATCGAAACGCCGGTGAAAGATTACGCGGGAGGCAAATTCCCCGGCGGAGGGTCAAAAGAACAATCCGTTTCTTTTTTGGAAGGGCTTGAAGAAGCTGAAATCGCCGGCCGCGAGGTGACGGTTCAATTGGATTGGAGAGAGGGCAAACAAGCGTCCCATACAGGATTTACGCTTGATAAAAGCTCATGGTAAAAGGCGGAATATCGATTATATTCCGCCTACCTCAATTTTGCTTCGCATCGTCAGCTCTTCCTGCGGCCCCAAATCCCGAAATCCGGTCACACTCTTCGGAAGGTTCACGTTCGGTGCATTCGTCATCCAAGTGTATGGCTCAATACAAAGCAGATCATCCTGATCAGATGTACCGTTAAACACAACCCAGTGCTTAAAATGGCCGTCGCATTGATAGCGTACGCGAATGCCGGCGAGGCTGTCCGCAATGACGGCGGTGCTGTTTCCTTCTTGGTCTTGCTCAGCCGCCAATATATCATCAAGCCTTTCACCCGCTGCCATTTTTCCCGCTTTGAACTCCTCTGTCACCCGATACTCGCCAGTCGGCAGCATGCGGTCTGTCAGCGTCCAATGCTTTGAGGCAGGAAGAGTAAACAGGCACTTTTCTTTATCCCCTGATTCGTTTAAAGGATAGCGGAAAGATGTGTGATACCCCAATCCGATCGGCATCGGATCTTGACCGCGGTTGACAGCCGACGCATCAATTTTCAGATGCTGTCCTTCTAATGTGTAGGTGATGGTGATGGAAAAAGAGTGAGGGAAGATCGATTTGATGCCCGGATGATCATCAGAGTCCAGCATCGTCTGCACGATGATCCGCTCTTCTGTTGCCTCCATTTTTTTTACCGTCCACTTTTTATCGTAAAGAAATCCGTGCAGGTGGTTTTCGAGCGGCTTTTCATTGATCGGCAGCTCGTATGTTCTTCCCGCATATGTAAATCTCCCGTGATCGATCCGGTTGGGAGGAAAAAGAACAGGGATTCCGAATAAAAACGGATTCGCGTCATATTCTTCCTTTGTTTCAGGCGTTTTCAACAAATTCAAACCGCCCGCCTTCCACCTCAATGAAATCAAATTGCTTCCCCACCCGGGCACAAGTACTGCCTCTAAATCATCATTTTCAAACCGTATCGCTTCCTCATGTAAAAACCGGCTTTTCTGAACAGTGCAAGACATCGCATTTCCCCCTATTTTGGCTTAAGGATATTGAAACGTGTATCAAATACATGCCTTTCTCCAATCTATTATATCTTAAAAAAGTCAGCGCTTTCAAAATAGAATGGGCGAACCTTTGAAAAATGTTTGAAATATTTTAATTTAAGTATATGATCTATTTTTCTGTTATAATACGTTTACGCACAAAAGCATAAAAGTATTAAAGAAAGAGATTTCTTCTAATGAGGTGTATGATTTGTCAAACGAAAAACGACTATCGTTTTCCATATCGGCTCTATTGTTTATGGCCATATTGTTTATTATTTTCACCTGCTTATTCATATTTAAAGCAGAACCGCACATACCGCTTTTGATTTGCGTCGGTTTTTTGGCCGCTGTCGGCGCGGTGAAAGGGCATTCTTGGAAAGATCTTGAGAGCGGCATTGTCTCAGGCATCCGAAATGGCGTTCAGCCGATCATCATCCTTTGCCTAATCGGCATCTTAATCGGAGTCTGGGAGTACAGCGGCGCGATTCCGACGGTAACGGTTTACGCGTTGAATCTGATTGAACCGCAGCACCTGCTGCTCACCGCACTTTTCAGCTGTCTTGTGATCAGTTCATTGGTCGGCTCCAGCTTTACGACGGTCAGCACGATCGGCGTCGCCCTCATCGGTGTGGCCGCGGCGGCAGGCGTTCCACTGACATGGGCGGCGGGAGCCGTGATTTGCGGCGCCTGCTTCGGCGACAAAATGTCTCCAATGTCAGACACGACCAACTTTGCCGCAGGAGTCGGGGAGCTTCCGATTTTCAAGCATATCAGACATATGGCGGGAACGACGATCCCCGCTCTTTTGATCACGATTTTGCTTTTCTTTTTCATGGGCCGTTCTTTAACGGCGGCACCGGCTTCAACCGAAAACATTCAAGCGATCATAAACGGAATAGAAGGCATGGTCAACATCAGCGTCTTCACGCTTCTGTCGCCTCTGCTTGTGATTGTACTTGCTGTCAGACGGACGCCCGTCATTCCGTCGCTTGCAGCAGGGATCGTTTCCGCCGGAATTTTTGCCGCGCTGATTCAGCCTGACGCCGGCATTTCATCGTTTTTGTCAGCGATGCAGAATGGCCCGGTTTTCTCAGCCGATACTGAAGCCGTTGAAAAGATTTTAAATCGCGGCGGCCTTCAATCGATGATGGGCTCTGTTTCTCTCATCATCATCGCATTCGCGCTCGGCGGTCTCATGGAAAAGATCGGCATGATTACAAGCCTGCTTGAAGGCGTAATCAAGGGCATTCATACGAAAGGCCGGCTTGTGTTCTCAACCGTTTCATCAAGCATCGGCATGAACCTGGCGACAGGAGAACAGTATTTATCGATCTTGATTCCCGGTCAGTCCTTTAAAAAGCTGTATGACAAGCTTGGAATCGACCGGAAGCATTTGTCGAGATCACTTGAAGACGGAGGGACATTAATTAATCCGATGATCCCATGGGGAGTCAGCGGCGCGTTCATGTCCACAGCGCTCGGCGTTCCCGTCATTGAATATTTGCCGTTTGTGTTTTTCCTTTATTTATCGCCGCTCTTTTCGATTTTGTTCGGTTTCCGCAAATAAAAAAACGCCGTTTCCCCAGGAGACGGCGTTTTTCTTTGTTAAACCGTTTTGGCTGTTTCCGACAAAATGCTGTTTTGCAAAGCGGTCTGCACATTTTTTGTGAGCGGTCCGGGCGCTCCGGAGCCGATTGTTTGCCCGTCAATCGAGGTGACCGGAATGACTTCGGCTGTCGTTGACGTGATGAATACTTCATCCGCATTCAGCAATTCATCCTTTGTCACCGCTTTTTCTACATAATTCAAGCCGTTCTCTTCACACAGCTGAAGAACTTTCATCCGCGTGATGCCGTTTAAGATGAGCGTTGTCGCAGGATGGGTGTAGATAGCGTTTTGTTTGACGACATAAACATTTGAAGACGTCCCTTCCGTCACCAAACCGTCGCGAATTAAGATCGCTTCGAATGAAGAAGCTTCATGCGCTTTTTGCTTGATCATGACGTTGTACAACAGATTTAAGCTTTTAATGTCGCACCTCAGCCAGCGCATGTCGTCCGCAGTAATAGCCGAAACGCCGTTTTGCTGTTCTTTTTCAGGCTTCTGAATAGGAAATGTATAAGCCGTCACCTGAGGCGTAAGCCCTGCTCCGTATTGATGCTTCCTCGGAGCTTTTCCCCTTGTCACTTGAAGATACAGCCCGCCTTCCCGCATCTGATTGATGTCGACGAGCTCTTTCAGCTGGCTTTTCAGCTCGGCTTCTGAAAAAGACAGGTCGATTCCGATTTCGGCTGCGCTTTTATATAAGCGGGCAATGTGTTCATCAAGCGTGAACAAAATTCCATTGTAAATGCGGATGACTTCATAGACGCCGTCTCCAAATTGGTAGCCTCTGTCCTCAATATCAACCGCACACTCGCTCCGTTCAATCAGCCGGCCGTTAAAAAGAACTTTCATTTCTCCATCCCCTTATTTTTGTTGACTTCTGAATTTTCTCCATTCCATTCTAACACGACCCTGCCGATCAAAATAGTGCAATATTTCCAAAAACTTTTTTCCGCCTTCAGGATCAAAAAAGCAGCATTCCTTATCGTTCAACATTTTCTCTTAAAATTTGATATATTTTTCCCTTCATCCTGTATTCATCTTCTTTCCAATCCTGTATACTTAGACATTGTGATCCATTATTTTATGAGACTAGCATTCTATCTCATAATGGAATCGGAACGAGAAAAATGATACGGAGAGAGTGACATGCGCCAAGTATCAAAAAAAACTGCCCCATCTGTAGCTTATTTGTTGACGAAAGCAGCGTGCTTTTTCGTGTTGTGTCTGATTCTCCTGTACGTGTGGGACCTTTCACAGTCCTCTGCCGCTACTGAGAAAAGAGAGCTTACGGTGTCGGAAAACAGCCAAATGAGGCATGAAGGAGACAGCGTTCCGCTCAAAAAAGCAACGCAAGGCGAACTTCTCGATCACTTGAGCACAAAACAGCAGATCGAAAAGCGCAAGCAGGAAAAAGAGAAGCAAAAAGCTGCTGCGGAAAAAAAGAAAGAAAAATCGAAGGAAAAAACGGTTTATTTGACGTTTGACGATGGGCCTTCAGCCGTAAGCCAAAGGCTGCTGCAAATTTTATCCGAACATGATGCTAAAGCGACATTCTTCATGCTCGAACCGAACATGAAGCTTCACAAAGAAGCCGTTCTCAATATGAAGCAGCAGGGCCATGCACTTGGACTTCACGGGGTGACCCATGACCAAAAGCAATTTTATAAAGGCGCCAATTCTCCTAATCTGGAAATGAAGCAGGCTCAAAAAACGCTGAAGTCTATCACCGGGGTTGAAACCCATTTGATCAGAACGCCGTACGGAAGCAAACCGTCGCTGACCGAAGCGCAGAAAAAAGTGCTGAAAAAGAACGGATTTATTTATTGGGACTGGAATATTGACAGCCTGGACTGGAAATACAGAAGCCAAAAATTCGTTCCGGAAGTCATGAACCAGCTGAATATCCTGGAAAAGCGGCAGACAAAACAGCCGATCGTGATCCTGATGCACGATATTCCTTCAACGGTTCAATCATTGCCGTTATTGCTGACAAATTTAAAAAACATGGGGTATTCATTTGCAACACTTGATGAATCCATGACACCCGTTCATGAATAACATCCATTGTCTGATCCCCTGATGAAGGGGATTTTTTTATTTCCTCCCTCGAGTGTGATTATCTGACACACTTGTTGCCAAAAAAACAGTTTTCTGATTATGATGCAGTTATCTTTATACCATGGGGTGGGTAAATGAAAATCGAAGAGTTGCATTCAACCGCGGAATATGCCAATCAATTGGCCGAGCTTCTCATCCGCGTCGTCGATGACGGGGCATCAGTCGGCTTTCTGCCTCCGCTCGAAAAGCGGCTGGCGGAGGCTTACTGGAAAACAGCCGTCGCACCGGATTCGGTTTTATGGATTGCCAAACAAAATGGCCGGATCGCAGGAAGTGTTCAATTGCACTTATGCACAAAACAAAACGGCCGCCACAGAGCGGAAATCTGCAAGTTAATGACAGATCCCGCCTTCAGGCGGCAGGGCGTCGCCAAATCGTTAATGCAAAAAGCGATCGACAGGGCGAAACAGGAAGGCAGATCTCTTCTCGTGCTGGATACAAGGGAAAAAGACCCCTCCAACCTCCTTTACGCTTCGCTCGGCTTTGCCGAAGCCGGACGCATTCCTGAATACGCGGAATCTGCAGACGGCCGGCTCGATGCATCCGTTTTTTATTATAAAAAACTGTGATGAAGATCAAAAAAGACGCTCCGGTCTGGAGCGTCTTCCTTTTTAATGATTGAGTTTCCGAACAAACTCGGCGATTTTTTGATTGATGACAATGTCGAATAAATGATCGTAAGGCGTTTCATCGAGATTGATCATGGCTTTCTTCAAACCGGGGATCAGGTGCGCTTCTTCAGGAACAAACCTGACAGGCGCCACTTCGAGTGAAGTGCCGATCACCAGAAGCAGGTCGGATTCGTTGAGGACTTCAAAAAGCGTGTCGAAATGCTGAACGGCGTCGCCGAACAGCACGACATCCGTTTTTAATATAAATCCGCATGCTCTCCCCTTGCCATTGACGCGATTGCACCTTGGCACTTCTTCTTGAAGAATGTGGTCAAGACCGTAGCGCGCCCCGCATTTTGGGCAAGCGGCTGTTTGAATCGAACCGTGCAGTTCATATACATGGCGGCTTCCCGCCTTAAGATGCAGCCCGTCGATATTCTGCGTGAACACCCTGACATCCTTACCGCTTTTCTCGAGTTCGGCTAAATAAAGGTGCCCGTCATTCGGCCGATAAGTTCCCGTCATTTTCATTTGAAAAAGCTCTTTAAACTTCGGCCAAAACAATTTTGGATATCGTTCGTAATAATCACGGCTCATCGCTTCCATTCTCGACAGATCTTCCGTCCATATGCCGCCGGCTGAACGAAAATCAGGAATGCCTGATTCCGTGCTCATACCGGCGCCTGTCAAAACGGTAATGCGCTCGGCATTTTCGATCATATCCGCAAATCTCAGGGCTTCTTCCTCCATTTGGCTTGTCTCCCTTCAAAAACTGTTTCTAAGCATTTCCTTGCTGATCTTTCATTTTCTTCAACTCAAAGAGGCTGTGCCCCGGAGAAACAAAATCAACCTGCTCCTCTTTCATAATGTCAAGAATGCGGTAGTTCACATCCTGTCTGACGTCCAAGTTTTCGGCCCAGACCGTCGTATTTGTATAGTAGTTGAAGAAGATGCTTAAATGCGTATCCTTCAGGACATCGAAATTGACCATAATGACATCCGGGTTGACCCCTTCGTGCGATTCGAGCATTTCTTTAAAACGCTCCACACACCGCTCGACTTTCTCCCGCGGGGTTGACGGATCGATTTCGAGCGTAAAGGTGACCTGACGCTTTCGCATTTTCGTCCAGTTCATGATCGCTTCGTTGGCCAGCACAGAGTTGGGAACGGTAACGAGAGCCTCTCCGGCCGTGCGGACTTTCGTGCTTCTGAACGATATATCTTCAACAGTTCCTGTGACAATTTTCGTTTCAATCCAATCGCCGATTGTAAAAGGCTTCTCCATAATAATGACAACTCCGCCGAAAAAGTTTCCGACTGTGTCTTTTGCCGCAAGGGCAAAAGCGAATCCGCCGAGCCCGAGTCCGGCAACAAATCCGTTGACATCATAATTGAACTCTCCGGCGATGACGCTGATTCCAAGCGCTACAATGATAAATCGGAGAATCTTGGACAAAAACGGCGCAAGAATATCATCCATATCAAGCTCAAGCCGCTTATTGATTTTATCGAATAAAACAGACGAAGCCGCCGTTAAGTTATACAGGCCGCTTACAATGACCAAAATCACGGACACTCTGTACAGTTTATGAACGATCCCCATATGCCCCTCAAAAAACGGGGAATAAATAATCGCCAGATAAATACCGAGTATCGCAAAAAACCACCTGGCCGGCTTTTCAAACGCCAGCACCACCTGATTGAAAAAGTCCGTTTTCGTCTTATTCGTCAATTTCAGTATCAGGTTGAATAAGTACTTCGTAAATATTTTTCTAAACGCGAAAAATAAAAGAAGGATACCGATGCTGATCCCGATATCGGCAGCGAAATCCATTGTCATATACTTTTCGAACATTGCTTTCTCTCCCTTATTTCACTCATCAAGCTTTTATTATACTAAAACGAGCAAAAAATTTCTCACTTTATTGTACGCCAAAAATACCGATGCCACGCATAAAAGGCCGCCGAACACCTTCGGCAGCCTGATGATCATTCTATTTTATTGTTCCCAGAGACAACGTGATACGGGCCAACACCGCTATTTCTTCTTCTGAGACTGTGTTTGATCAAGGAGAGTCGCTTTAAACATTTCAGCATCGGTTTCGATCTTAATCCGTTCTTCCACTTTAATTCTCCCTTTACCCATCATCTCGCCTCCTTTTGTCCATTATAAAATATCAGAATTTTTAGTAAATGATACTTTTGTACCATTTTGCCGAAATTTGTCGCACATCTCTTCCCCCTGCCTTTTGTCCGCTTTAGTCAAAGGATTTACTTGCATCGCCAAAATCGGGTATCCTTGTGATGGAAAGATTTTATCAAGAGGAGCTGACATGTTTGCATATTATCGCACATCGCGGAGCCTCGGCTTACGCCCCAGAAAATACGTTTGCCGCTTTTGAAAAAGCGGTGGAGCTCGGGGCTGATTTTATCGAACTCGACATACAGATTACAAAGGATGGAAAACTTGCCGTCATCCACGATGACAAGGTTGACAGAACGACGAACGGTACCGGTTTCGTTCGCGAGTATACGATGAATGAGCTCGAACAGCTGGATGCAGGAAGCTGGTTCGGCCCTGAATATCAAGGCGAAAAAATCCCTTCACTTGAAGCTGTTCTGAGGAAGTATCACAATAAGACGGGCCTTCTCATCGAAATCAAGTCGTCCAAAACCCAGCCCGGAATCGAAAAAGCGGCCGGACAACTGATCAGCCGGTATGGCCGTTCAATGAACACAATTGTCCAGTCGTTTGACGCCGGCGCCATGAGGGCGTTTCATCACATGTATCCTTCGATTCAGACTGCCGTTTTGATCAGGCCGAGATTTGGATTGCTGCCGCGCGGCCGGCTGCGGCAAATCGCTTCGTTTGCCCAATACGTCAGCCTGAAAGCTACGATGATCAGCCCTTTTCTGATCAAATCGATTCACAGCTGTGATTTGAAGGCGCTGGCTTGGACGGTCAACGGGCAGAAAACGGGAAGCCGCCTCAAAATCTGGAAAATCGATGGGATCATTACCGACTACCCGGATTATTTTTGAGAAAGAAGGAAGAGTATGAAATCATATGTTGCCGTTTTTATCGGGGGAGCCATCGGATCGCTGCTGCGCTACGCAGTCAATCTGCTCGGCGGCACCGCCGTTTTTCCTTGGCCGACTTTTATTGAAAACGCGTCCGGAAGCCTTCTGCTCGGCCTTTTGACAGGCTTTTTTGCGGCTCGGGCAAAAAAGCCGCTCGTCCAATTATGCTTAGGGACGGGGTTTTGCGGCGGGTATACGACAATGTCCGCTTTTTCTAAAGAAACCGTACTTCTGCTGCAATCGGCCGCTCACATCGGAGTTCTGTACTTGATGGCATCGCTTGCCTGCGGGGTATGCTTCGCATTTTTGGGGATCGTGATCGGCAAAAAGGTCAGCGGAGCTGCGGGGAAAGAAAAGGAGCGGTATCAATCATGATGGCAGCTGCTTTTATGATCGCGGGAGGAATCGGGTCCGTTTTGAGATTTTGGCTGGGCAATGTGCTCATGGCGATGATTCCGCGCCCCCGCATTCCGGTCAGCGTGATGGTGATCAATATTCTCGGCTCATTCGCTCTCGGCATATTCATAAGCCTCGGCATTGACAATCAAACGGTCTCTATCGTGGTCGGAACTGGATTTTTCGGAGGCTTCACAACATTTTCGACGTTCAGCGTTGAAGCTGTTCAGCTTTTGGCTGCAAAGCGGGTAAAGGCTTCAGCGGTTTACATCCTGCTTACAATGGCAGGCTCAATCGGCGGATTCTGGGCCGGCAGCATGCTGATTCCGTGAAAATGATGGTGTTATGATGAACCAATTATTCTGGTTTATTGATTTGTATAGCAGCTCAAATTCTGATGGGAGCGTTCAGAAAGGAACATTACGCCCAAATGAAAAAAGATGCGGACTCATTAAATGTCAAGAATCCATTTTGAATGCTTCAAAATGGATTCTTCCCTTTTTATCCTTTTTCAATGGCCGCTGTTTGAAAGCTGTCCCAATTCGCAGAAATAACGTTCAAAACATCGTCTTTTTCTTGGTAAGCTCCAATTTGTCCCCCGTCCATCGTCACTTTATACAGGGGAAACTCATTGTGTGTCAGACCGAGGCAGAGTGCGATGCCGGCTGCATGTCCCCGCGCCGTCTGTTCGATCCAGGCGGCGCTTTTCATTTTTGCCGAATCTTCGGGATGATCGATAAAGCCGTTCTCCGTCAATATGGCGTGCATCGCTGTTTCCCGAAGAACATGAAAGTTCGCCTTCTTCATTCCCCTGTCCCTGAGTCCGTTCTGCTTGATCACTTCGCCGTGAATGATCCGTTGATAAAGAGCAGTAACCGACTCATCGGTCAAGCCGCTGTAGATATAATCTTCATACCCGTACGCCGTACCGTCAAAAGCGTTTGTATGAATGGAGACAAATAAATCGGCCCCCCACGAATTGGCATCATCTGTGCGCTCCTGAAGCGTGACCGTTTTGTCTGTTGTTCTGCTCAGCCTCGTCTCTGCGTTATCATACTCTTTTAATAAAATGTCATTCATTTTGAGAGCAATCGCAAGCGTCACGTCCTTTTCCTGCAAACCGTTTCCCGATGCTCCCGGATCACTTCCGCCGTGTCCCGGATCCAAATAAATCTTCATGTTCAATCTCCTCCTTTGATAATGGTTTCAAGACGTTTTTTGAGCCGGAGTAAAATCCAACTGATGACAAGCCAAGCCAAGTTCCGATCATCATATCTTCCTTCCAGTCCCCTGCGGTAAACAAGAGAGAAATCGAGATGCCGAAGACAATTGCACAGATGGGGAGAAATCGTTTCTGAATGCCGACAAGCTTTACCGTATGCACCAATCCCGTAATCAGCGGAACGAGCGCAATTTCAGAAAAATCCATGTTCTTCCTCTCCTTTCCTGAAGCGTTTGTCTCAAAAAATGACCGGCATTTGTTTCATTACATGTGTCAAACCTCCCCGCTGTTTAAAGCTTGTCTTTATCATAAAAGAAAAGCTGCCCTCTCCCGTGTCATCATCGCGTCAAGAACCTGAAAAAAAACTGAAGCGGCCAGAAAAGAAGGGCTTGTTTGAGACAAGCCCTCGCATCCGTTAAATATTCGTGATCGCCGCCAAGCTGACAAGCAGCTTGTCCAGCAGCGATTTCTTCATTAAAAACAGCGTTTTTTCGCTGTAGCCGATTTCCATCGCGCATTTTCCCATGCTCCAATTATGAATATACCGGCATTCCACCAACTTCCGCTCGAGCTCATCCAATTCTGAGACAGCCGTTTCCATCGAATCAAGCAAAAATTGATAGAGCCTTTTTTCCGCGTCGATCTGATATTCAGCGTTTCTTTCTTTGACGGTGAGCCCGTTCTTTTGCTCCTTCTCCATCCTCCTTTCTAAATTGAGCACGGCGGCTTTGTAATTTTTCCAATTCCGCAAATGAAATTCGATCCGCTTAATATACGTTTTCCTCTCTTCCTCCGAAATGATTTCGTACCACAGCAAATCAATCACCTCTCAAACAGAACGTTTGTTCCCATTATATACGAACAAAAGTTCCTGTTCAAATGACTTTTTTCTTAAAATCAAAAATCACCTTGAGCTATTTTTCGCTCAAGGTGACTTCGTTAACGACGACCGGATTTGCCGGTGCCAGCTCTACATGTTCTGTTGTTTGTTCCCGCTTAACTTCGACGTGCTTAATCAGACGCCCTTCCATTTCGAGAACCGTTATCGTGTAAGAGCCGATATGCACCGCCTGGCCTTCCGCGATATCTATGTTTTCTTTCAGCACAAGTCCGCCGACTGTTTCGACTTCCTCTTCCTCGAGATCGTCTTCAAACAGCTCATTGACCTGATCGATTCTCACTTTGCCGTCCATGATGTATTCATGATCGGAGACTTTTTCGATAAGCGGTTTTTCGTCTTCATCGAATTCGTCCCTGATTTCCCCGACGATTTCTTCAAGAATATCCTCGGCCGTCACAAGACCAGATGTCCCGCCGTACTCATCCGTTAAGATCGCCATGTGAATCCGCTCCCGCTGCATTTTGATCAGCAGCTTTTGAACAGGCACGGTTTCAATGACTTCAATAACCGGACGGACATAGGCTTCAAGGGACAATCGCTTTTTCTCAGCCTCTGACATCATGAGCATATCCGTAAACAGCTGTTTCGTATTGATCATGCCGATGACATGATCCTTATCGCCTTTATAGACAGGCCAGCGCGTATACTTTTCCTGCAGCATGACCGAAATGGCCTCATCGATCGGCATATCCACCGGGACGGAGGCGATTTCAGTGCGCGGCACCATAATTTCTTTGGCGATCCGATTGTCGAATTCAAAGATTTTATTAACGTATCTATATTCAGACGGATTGATTTCTCCGCTTTTGTAGCTTTCTGATAACAGGATTCGCAGCTCTTCCTCCGAATGGGATTCATCCTTTTCCGAAGCAGGCTTCAAACCGAATAACCCGGTCAGCACTCTGGCTGAGGCATTCAGCGTCCAAATGAACGGGAACATCACAACATTGAAAAAGTGCAGAGGTCCCGCCAGCCACAGTGTCATCTGTTCGGCTTTTTGAATCGCGATGGTTTTTGGGGCAAGTTCTCCAACCACGACGTTCAGGAATGTAATCACTAAAAATGCAATGGCAACTGAAAGAGCGTGCGATACAGCGCCAGAAACATGCAAGCTTTCAAAGACCGGATGCAGCACCTTTTTAACCGTAGGCTCCCCCATCCAGCCGAGTCCGAGTGCTGTAATCGTAATGCCGAGCTGGCAAGCTGAAAGGTATTCATCCAAATCCGACACCACTTGTTTTGCGCGAACCGCCTTTTTGTTTCCTTCAGCAATCAGCTGATCAATGCGGGAGCTTCTGACTCTGACAATCGCAAATTCCGATGCCACGAAAAAAGCGGTTAATGCAATCAGAATCCCGATGATTATCAGACTAACAATATCGTCCATTTAACCTTATCCTTCACAAAGGACAAGGAGTCACCTCCTGATGAATTCAAATTCCCTTAATAAGGCTGATGTGCGTTCTGTAAAAATGACTATGCAGAGGGCCCCATCTAACCACCTCCAAGCCAAATATATACTATTATCTTACTTTATTAAAAAAGAGTCAGTCAAATGTCTAAACTTTAAATCTAACAATATTTTCTCGAATATTTAGATAAATAAAGGTTTTCGCATCAATTTTACGCCTTTTTTTGATCAATTAACTTGTATAAACAGCTTCTAATATATTAAAATGTTTTATAACTATAACGTGATGGTTGAGGAGGGATGCAGATGGGGCAGAGAAATATCGCATTGGCGAATTAGCAGCTGCTGCAGGCGTAACAAAACGGACTGTCGATTATTATACGAATCTCGGGCTGTTAACGCCTGACAGATCATGTTCAAACTACCGTTATTACGATGAAGCCGCTCTCAAACGGCTGAAGTTTATTATGGACTGCAAGCAGCAGAGATTGGCCCTGTCCGACATTAAAGAAAGGCTGGAAAACCAGTTTCCCTCTTCAACTGTGAATGATGATGAAATTGGAAGCCTGACAACGGAAATCGATCATGTCAATGACAATATCTCCGTGATCATAAACAGATTGAAACGGCTGAATCCCGATGAACGGAAGATTCTGAAAAGCCGTCTTTCTCCTGAAAAAATGACGGTCATCCAGTCATTTTTGCTGCTGCTTTAGTTAATCTTTTACTAAACAGGAGGTGTTACCTTCATTCTCACGCTAGAGTGAAGGTCCTAATTGGAAATAGTTAATTTGATTTTTGTTGCTGTATTAATTGCTTTAACAGCATTTTTCGTAGCGTCTGAGTTTGCGATTATCAGAATCAGAAGCTCGCGGGTTGATCAGCTCATTGCTGAAGGAAACAAAACAGCGATTTCGGTGAAAAAAGTCATTACGCACTTAGACGAATATTTATCGGCCTGCCAGCTCGGCATCACTTTGACGGCTCTCGGTCTCGGATGGCTCGGGGAGCCGACGGTCGCCCGGCTGCTTGAACCGCTATTTGTTAAATGGAGCATTCCGAGCTCTGTATCACACATCGTTTCAGTCGTGATCGCCTTCAGCTTGATTACGTTTTTGCATGTGGTTGTCGGCGAGCTCGCTCCGAAGACGCTTGCAATCCAAAAAGCGGAAGCCGTTTCCTTTCTTTTTGCAAAACCGTTGATCTGGTTCTACCGCATTATGTTCCCATTCATCTGGGCGCTGAACGGATCAGCAAGGCTGTTGACGAAAGCGTTTGGCCTTGAAGCGGTTTCTGAAAATGAAATGGCGCACTCAGAGGAAGAGCTGCGAATTATTCTGTCAGAAAGCTACAAAAGCGGCGAAATCAATCAATCTGAGTTCAAATATGTCAACAAAATTTTTGAATTCGATGACCGTCTTGCCAAGGAAATCATGATCCCGAGAACAGAAGTCGTCAGTTTTCCAAATGATATGAAAATCGCCGAGATGATTGACATCACGAAGGCCGAAGGCTATACCCGCTATCCCGTCGAAGACGGTGATAAGGACAACATCGTCGGCGTCATCAATGTCAAGGAAATACTGACGGCCTGCATCAGCGGAGAATGCTCCAAAGAAGACACGATTGAACAGTTTATCAATCCGATCATTCATGTGATCGAAACCGTTCCGATCCACGATCTGCTTCTGAAAATGCAGAAAGAGCGCGTTCATATGGCGATCCTTTCTGATGAATACGGCGGAACGGCCGGACTCGTGACGGTCGAAGACATCATTGAAGAAATCGTCGGCGAAATCCGCGACGAATTCGATATTGATGAAATTAATGAAATCCGCAAAATCGGCGAAAACCACTACATTCTCGACGGCAAAGTGCTCGTCAACCAGGTCAACGATTTGCTCGGCATTCAGCTCGACAATGAGGAGATTGACACGATCGGCGGATGGTTCCTGACGCAAAAATATGACGTCCAAAAAGGCGACATGATCACCGAGCAGGGATTTGAATTCACGATCAGCGAAATCGACGGCCACCACGTTTCATACGTAGAGGTGAAGAAAGCTGCGGAAACGCTGCTCGAGGAAGCGGAATAACATTGTGAACACACCGGAGGATACAATGAATTGTATCCTCTTTTTTTCGCATTTAAAATATGTAACCACTTGATTACATGGCAAAGTTCAATTATGATGTAATCAATCGGTTACATTTTAGGAGGGACTTATGTCAACACAATCTACAAGGGATCGATTAATCCAAGCGGCGCTTGCCCTTTTTAAAGAAAAAGGATATACAGCCGCATCCACCAGAGAAATTGCCCAAAAGGCAGGAGTCAATCATTTAACCCTTTTTAGACACTTCGGAAATAAACAGAATTTATTTCGGGAAAGTGTTATTCAACATGTTGCATCCGGAGATTTTATTGGAGAACTTAAAGCAATACTGACCGGCGATTTACGAGAAGACCTCTCATTGATAGCAAAAGCGTATTTAAAAGAAAACCTGGAAAAAGGGACTGTTTTTTTACTTTACTTTAATGACGCCGTATCTGATAAAGAAGTTTGCGAATTAATCATGGATATTCCCCGCCGTCTCAACCGCTTTTTAGAGGCTTATTTTGCAAAGCTCTACGCCGAAAAAAAAATTTCAGACGGCAACTTTCAAATGTTAAGCCAAATGTTTTTCGGTTTACTGAATCAATATATTATGTTTCAACATTTGCCCGGATTCAAGGAGTCTTTCAATGATCGGATTGATGACTATGTTGAAGAGTGCGTCGATTTATTTTACACAAAACTTGAAAAGGAAGTGCCGTCTTGATTACCTTGCAACCGGTTTTGCACATACCTGCAGTTTCCAAATGGGATGAAAAAATAAACTTGAAGATAAGCGGACTTCAACCGTTTGACATCATTGATATCATCGTTACAGTGAAAGATGAAGCTGACGCAGAGTGGAGATCACACGCTGTTTTTCAAGCGAATAGATTAGGAGAAGTCGCCCCTGCATCAGCAGCCCCACTAAAAGGAACCTATCAGTCTAAAGATCAAATGGGGCTTTTTTGGTCAATGCAGGCTGTTGAATCTTCCTGCTCATTTTACAAAAAATCGGTTCATCCGTCCGTTTACCGTATTGAAGTGAAGCAAAAAGAACGCATCATCTTGAGTAAAGAAATAAAACGAGTGCTGCTTTCTGAAACAGTTGATAGACTGGAAGTAAACGAAGATGGGTTGTGCGGCACTTTTTTTCGCCCGCTTGCCGTTAACCGCCCTCCCGCAATCATTATATTAGGGGGATCTGACGGCGGCCTTGACGAAACAATGGCAGGCATGTTAGCAAATTACGGATACGCAACACTTGCAATCCCTTATTTTCAATACAAACAGCTGCCTAAAAAACTGGTTGAAATTCCGCTTGAATACTTTCAAAAAGCGATCGATTGGCTCGGTCGCCAGGAAGGACTTCATCATCGTCAGATCGGAATATGCGGACGGTCAAAAGGCGGCGAACTGGCGCTGTTAATAGGTTCTCATTTTCCTGAAATCCGCTTTGTCGTTTCTCATGTAGGCGGCGGAGTCGTCTTTCAAGGGGTTGGATTAAAAAAATTCCGGCAGACATCTTCCTGGAGCCTGAACGGCGCACCGCTCGCCTTTGCACCGCTGCCGATGTTTTCGCTTCCTCAGCTGTGGAATATGATGAAACATAAGCTCACAAGACAGCCTCATGCTTTTCTTGATCTTTACCAAAAGGCTTTACGAAAAGTGAAAGATGATCATCCTGCAATCATTAAAGCGGAACTTATTAAAGGTCCTATACTGTTAACTTCAAGCACTGACGATTTAGTATGGCCCTCTGCCTCAATGAACGAGAAAATCGAAGAACGGCTGAAAAAGAACAGATTCTCTTATTCTGTTAAACATCTGTATTTTGAAAAAGCCGGTCATAATATCAGGCCTCCATACTTTCCGACATCCGGAAGAAAAAGCAGAAAAATAGCCTATGGCGGAAAAACTGAATACGATGCCATTGCAGCTCAAACATTTTGGCAGGAACTGCTTTTGTTTTTAGAAAAAGCAACTGCACCCGGCAATTAAAAAAACCGCCTGTCCTCAGGCGGTTTTCGCTTAGAGCGCTGTCTTCGGGTTCGGCCCGTATTGATTTTCCCCTTTTTCACTGTCTTGACAAAGCATAATGAGCAAAATGATCTTTCCAATGAGAGGAATTAAACCGATAAAGATCCAGAATCCGCTTTTCCCTGTATCATGCAATCTGCGGATCGTGACGGCCAAGCCCGGCACAAGGTTGGCGAGCAAATAAACCATTCCTAAAAATGTCTCTATTTCATATTCCGGAAGATGCAGAATGGCTTTAAAAAAACCGTAGATGACCAGAACCATGTATGAGAAAAGGCAAAACAGCCAAAATTCCTTTCGCCTCGCCCTTCCCGTAAATCCTGCATAGTTTTTTATTGCTTTCAAATACCATTTCATGTATGAGCTCCTCCACCAATAACCATAGTTCTAACATACTGCATAAAAAATAAAAACGCTGCTATTTTATCATAAAAATGGAGTGCAAGGTGAATTTTAGAAAAATAAAAAAAACAGCCTCTCTGTGCATGAGAAGCTGTTTTTCCCTGCGTATGTTTGAATTATAGCTGCTCCAGCTTTTTCTCCAAAGCTTTAATACTGTCATTCAAAGCCTCCGTCATTTTGACCAGCTTTTCTTTTGACGAGTATTGAGCGAAATCTTCCTGATTGAGCGGTTCGCCGATGATCAGTTTCATTTTGCCTCTCTTGAAAAGCTCTTTTCCGTTGGAAGGGCCGCTGTATGCAGCCGGCACAAGCGGCGCTTTTCCCATCTGGGCGATCGTGACAGCCCCTCTTTTCAATGGAACGTCTTCAGATGATCTCGTTCCGCTTGGGAAAATGCCGACGATTTTTCCTTCTTTCAACAGCTTGATCGGGGTTTTGATGCTGCTTGGCCCGGGATTTTCCCTGTCGACGGGAAAAGCGTTGATGCTTGAAAGAAAAGAACCGCTTAATTTATTTTCAAAAAGCTCTTTTTTCGCCATGTAATGAATTTCCATAGGCAAAATGCCGACACCCAGTGCGACGACATCCACCCATCCTGCATGTGTGCAGGCAATAACGAAACCTGTGTCTTTAGGAAGATTTTCTTTATTGTATACTTTAATTCCGCCGCGCAAAGAAAGAATCGCTTTTGCAGCATAACCAGTAAATTGATACATATGGCACTTCCTTTATTGATGTAGTCGAATGAGGTTTCCCTTTATTATTATAACAATTTTTTTTATTACCTGGTACTAAAAAATGATTTTTCACAAAAAAACCGGGGAATTTTCCTCCCCGGTTTCCTGACTTTTTCTTTTGTCGGCGGAGCCGTGAATTTTGGCCCGATCTGTTCCGAAACCGTATGCCGGAGCGGTATTAACCAGGTTGATCTCTTGATCAAGCGCGGCATGAATCGTTTGAATCGGCTTCCTCCCTTGGAGCCTCCGATGGCCGATGTTCCGATGACCGCTGCGCGACGGTTCGAGCGATGTTCCGATATGTTGGTGTATTCCATGGCTCTCCTTCTTTTTGTATATCTGATACCATGAAGCCTATAAAATTGAGACTAGGCACGCTCCATACGCCTATTGCATACGTTGATGTTAATAAAGCTAATGAGGAGACCTAAAAACATATGCATCCATATCAATTTCCTTATCACCTTCCTTCGCCTTACAGCGCCGGACGGTTTCACGGATCAGGGTATGCAGGCGCTTTTCGAACACCCGGCACCGAAGAACGTATCGTGTTAAGAGATTATGGACAAAAACCGTTTGCCTCTAACATCAATGAAGTGGCAAAGCAGAACAAAACGTTTCGCACCGCTTTATGGACAGGAAGGCATTTGCAAGTTACCCTGATGAGCCTCAACCCAGGCGAAGACATCGGATTGGAAATGCATCCTCACGTCGATCAGTTCCTTCGTGTTGAACTAGGCAGGGGAATTGTTCAGATGGGGCCGAGCAAACATCATTTGCCATTTAGAAGAAATGTATATGATGACACCGCTATCGTCGTCCCTGCCGGAACATGGCACAATCTCACCAATACAGGCAATACTCCGCTTAAACTTTATTCGATCTATGCTCCGCCCAACCATCCATTCGGCACCGTCCATCGAACGAAAGCCGATGCGCTGGCCGCGGAAGGACACCGCGCTCATGACCGTTACTTTTGACAGACGATCAAAACAGCTTACCCGCACCTCTTAAATGAAGGATATCCTCAAAAAAATAAGCCTTTTAGCATAAAATAAAGATTCATATGCTAAAGGCTTATTTTGTTGCTGTGTTTTATATTTCGGCCGCTTTACATCATGAAGATTAGTTTTTTTGAACGTGTTCAGTTATTATATAGGATAGATGATTTTTAAAGGTAAGAAATTGGAGGAAAAATGAGCCGTGGGCATATTTAGTGCAACTTCAAACCTTTCTTATGCGTTTATAACATAGAGGGGAGAAAAGGCAGTGACTATCGACGAAATTTACCAAATGTATATGAATGATGTTTACAGGTTCCTGCTCTCCATGACGAAAGATAAACATCTAGCAGAGGATTTGCTTCAGGAAACCTTTATGAGAGCTTACATACACATCCATTCTTACGACCACAGCAAGGTGAAGCCATGGCTTTTTCAAGTGGCACGCAATGCGTTTATCGACTATGTCAGAAAGCATAAAAAAGAGGTGACGATTTCTGACGATATGATCGGAAGCCTGTTTCAAAACGCGGTGCAAAGCCCTGCCCACCAGGTCGAAATCAAGGAAGTGTTAACCTTATACATGAACCAGCTCCCCGATAACTACCGGGAAGCGCTTACGCTGTACTATTTAAAAGAATTGAACTACAAGGAAGCGTCAAGCTTGATGAATATCTCAGAGGCTAATTTTAAAAGTGTTTTATTTCGTGCCAGACAGCGGCTGAAAGCACTTTACAACAGAGGTGTTAACGATGAATGAAGATTTTAAAAAACGTTGGGAAAAATATAAAAACGGCGAACTTTCCGAATCGGAAATGCTCCGGGTCGAAGAAGAGCTTGAACAGCTTGAGGAATACCAGGACATGCTGGAACAGGAAATGAAAGACGAAGACTGGGATTTGGCAATCAGCCCTGAAAAGCAAAAAGCGATTTTAAGATACGGAAAAAATAAATCATATATGCGGATTTCCACACTTGCCGTAATTTCAACGCTTATTATTCTGCCGCTTTGCACACTCGGCAGCTATCTATACTACGGCTTGGGCGGGCATGAAAGCAAAGGAAATGAACTGGTGCAAACCGCTTCAATGACAGTTGCCGTCACAAAACCGAATATTCAGGTCGATACCGAAGCACTTGTCAACAAAGTAAAACTCTTTGGAATCCAAACACAATTCCCGTTAAAGAAGCAAATCGGAAACGTCACAAAAGTAGTTGGAAATGAAAACGTGGAAATGTTCTTCGATCAGCTGAAGTCTCCGCAGATTCATCAATACAACCAGGAGCTGTCAAATGAAGAACGGCATTTCGTCTACCCTGACGGCATCAAAGAAAAATCAGTGTCCAAAGCCGAGTCGATTTTAAAACAGCTTCCTGACGGCACCGTAACTGAAGCTTTTCTTTCCTTTGAAAGAGCATATCCGACAAAGGAGCTGTATGATCAATTAAAAGGCTATGACATTCGCGTTCTGTGGAATGCGATCGAGACAGAGGGCGATTTAAAAGATCATCCATACGCAGAGCCGATCGGTTTTCCTGGAAAAGATTCAAACCGGATTTTTGAAATTCAGCACCCTGCCGAAAACGGCGAGGAACAGTTTAAAGCGGCGCTTTCCTATATGATCAAGCACAATAAATGGGCTGAAACCATTTCAGGCAGGAAAGACCTGAAGCTTTCCAAACGGCTTGCCTATGTGGAAAAGAACGGTGTGAACGTGTATGGAGCAGTCATTACCGGACCGTCAAAAGAGGTTGAACGGCTGATCAAAAAAGGGCCTGTCAAAGCAGCTAAAGTAGGTGAGGTGGAATTATGGAACTGGTAAGAATCTTTAAGGAGCACAACGTATTTGGATGGGTGTCTGTCGGGACGGCCATTCTGTCCCTGTTCGTCTTAAACTTGGCCATTTTAAGCGACACGATCGCATATTCGTATAAGATGCTTCCTTTTGCAATGGCCGCCGTTCCGCTCGGAATTATCGAGCTCTTTATCAAAAAAGGACGGACCGGTCTCGGATTTCTCGGTGTCGTCCTGAACATTTTCATTCTCGTTTGCGTATGGACCATCGTCTCCATCGATACGAATCTGCAGCTCGGCTTTTAATAAACCCCCGGTTATACCGGGGATTTTTTCATTTCAGCGCCTTGCGAAATAGATAGCTCGCTTTTTTATACTCCATTTTATCTTCGTAAAAACGGTGAGCGTCAGCGCGCTGCACCCCTGATGATAAAGCGATTGAAGCCAATCCGTTCCGTTTGGCCCACTCTTCAACAGCGCCTAAAAGCTTCTTTCCAAAGCCTTTTGAACGATGCTTTTCACACGTCACGAGATCCGCTACCCAAACATGACGGCCTTGGTTCAAAGAGACCCTCGGCAAAAAGCCGGCCAAAGCCACCGGAATATCCCCGTCGTACAGCGCAAATAACGTGTAGCTTTCAGCCTCCCGCGCTTCTTTGACGAGCTCCACAAAAGACGTTTCATCCAAATGGGGGCGGAGCTGTCTCATAATTGGATAGACTTCCTTAAGCTCTGTTTCAGAATGCAATTCCCTACAATCAAGCAACATCGTCATTCCCTTCTGTTGATTATGAAACTACTTTAACCCGGAAACTGACCTTTTTAAAATGGCCAGTTTTGATAAAATAAAACATACCAGATGAATTGAAAGGGCTGATCGAATGGATATAACCCCCTTTTTAAACCGCAGCGGCAGCGAGCCGCTTTATCAGCAGCTGTACACTTTTTTCAAACGCGGCATTCATTCGGGACATATAAAGCCTGGAACAAAGCTTCCCTCCAAACGAATGCTTGCCAAACATTTAAATGTCAGCCTGACAACTGTTGAACACGCTTATGAACAGCTGGCTGCAGAAGGATATTTGCTCAGCAAGCCTAGAAAGGGCTGGTTTGCGGCTGAAGCGGAAGGTGACTTTGCACAGACTGCGCCTCCTCCTCCTGCCGAAAAAGAACTGGAAGAACATGAGACGGCGGCGGACATGATCGATTTTCACCACGGCCATGTAGACCTCGCGTCATTTCCTGTTTCCCAATGGAAAAAAACGCTCGCCAAAACCGTTGGTGAATCAGGGTACGACCTTTTTCAAAGCGGCCCCCCGGCCGGAGACATTCCGCTGCGGAAAATGATTGCGGTTTACCTCAGAGAATCGCGCGGCGTGGTCTGTTCCCCCGAGCAAATCATCATCGGAGCCGGCACACCGGTTTTGCTGCAGTTGCTGTGCCATCTGTTTCCTAAAGGCACAACCGTCGGATTTGAAAATCCCGGATTTCATCGCTCAAAAACAGTCCTGAAAACCGGCGGCTTCAATGTGGTTCCAATACCGGTTGACGAAAGCGGGATTTCCGTGCAGGATCTTGAACAATATCAGCCGCAGCTCGCATACACCACTCCGTCCCACCAGTTTCCGCTCGGAATGATCATGCCGGTCGGCCGCAGGCTGCAGTTGCTTGACTGGGCAGCAGCGACCGGAGCTTATATCATTGAAGACGATTATGACGGGGAATTCCGCTATGCGGGACAGCCGATTCCTTCCCTGCAAGGGCTTGACCGGAACGACCGGGTCATCTATTTAGGGACTTTTTCAAAATCGCTGATTCCCTCCCTCAGGATCAGCTATATGGTTCTCCCCTTTCCGCTCGTCAAAGAAGGGCTTAACATGGCATCCTTATTTAAACAAACGGTTTCCCGCCATGTACAGCATGCCATTGCTCTTTTTATGAAAAACGGGGATTATCAAAGGCACTTGAATCGAATGAGAACACTCTACCGAAAAAAGCGAAAAACGCTCCTTGATGCCATCAAGCGTGAATTTGGCGGTCATGCCGCAGTCAGAGGAGAGAACGCCGGTCTTCACATCATCCTTGAGGTGAAAAGCGCCCCGAGTGAAGAGTGGCTGACCCAAAAAGCGCTGGAAAAAGGGGTTAAAGTATATCCAGCCTCAGTCTCGTATATGCCCCCCCCTGATACACACGCGGTCCTCCTCGGGTTTGGCGGACTTTCTGAAAAAAGCATCGCAGACGGCATCAAAAAGCTGAAGACTGCATGGTTTAACGGCGGACAGTCTCAAGATTGACCCTGCACAATCGGGCACGGAAAGTCGGATATGGGGATTCTGCTCCTGCTATATTTGTAAACAGAGGAGGTCATCAAATGGATTTGCTGAAGAACATGAATCAAGCCATGGCGTATATCGAAGAACACCTGACGGACAGTATCGACTTTCAAACGGTTGCGAAGCTTTCTTACTGCTCTGAATATCATTTTAAAAGGATGTTTTCTTTTCTTGCCGGGGTTTCGCTGTCCGAATACATCCGCCGCAGGCGGCTTACCCTTGCAGCGTTTGAACTGAAGAACACAAAAAGAAAAGTGATTGATATTGCGGTGAAATACGGCTATCACTCGCCGGATGCTTTTACGCGCGCATTTCAAAAGCTGCACGGCATTACGCCGACAGAGGCCAGACACGATATCAGCACACTGAAAGCATATCCTCCGATGACCTTCCAGTTAACAATTAGAGGAGGAAACGAAATGAACTACCGTATTGTAGAAAAGAAGGCATTCCGGATCGTCGGAATCAAAAAAAGAGTCCCTGTCGTCTTTCACGGAATCAATCCGGATATCGCCTCGATGTGGAAAACTTTAAGCAGTGAAAACATCGATGAATTAAAGGAGCTTTCAAATGTGGAACCGCTTGGACTGATTCAAGCATCAGCGAACTTCTCCGAAGGCAGGATGGAAGAGCAGGGAGAACTTGACCATTATATCGGTACAGCGACAACGAAAGAATGTCCGGACCAATATGAACAGCTTGAAGTTCCGGCCTCGACATGGGCTGTCTTTGAAGCGGCCGGCCCGTTTCCGGACACCCTTCAAAATGTCTGGGGGCGCATTTATGCTGAATGGTTCCCGTCTTCACATTATGAGCAAACGAAAGGGCCGGAAATCCTCTGGAATCAGGATCAAGATATCAGCTCCCCAACGTTTAAAAGCGAAATATGGATACCGGTTCAAAAAAGAACGGCATGTAAGAACTAAATAAAGAACGGGAGGTTCAAACCTCCTGTTCTTTATTTTATCCAGCCGCTACATCCGACGTTTCAACATGCGCTTTTAAAAAGGCGATATATTGATCAGTTGTATCAACCGTCGTGTAAGGCGAGACACTGTAGAATTTCTGGACATAAAGCGGCACTGGCAAACGGCTGTCAGCAGGATAAACGTATGTTTGCTTTTTCGTGCTGCCGAAATAGGTGTGACTGCGGTACCTTCCCAATGTTTCGGCGATTTTCTCATTGTATTTGTTAATATTCCGCACTTCTTCCTCCGTGATGGCGCCGCTGATTTCTTCGTGATAGCGGACATTTCCCGGATAGAAGCGGAATGTCGTCACAGGTGATACATCATTGGTGACGGCTGCATTCGGAAAAGCCTGCAGCAGTTTTTTTCGAAACGCCAGGTTAACCCTGATGTAATTGGCCAAGATCTCCTGGTAGCCTTCGATTCCAAATGCGAGCAGAGAAGCATAAATCGGTATGCTGCTTCCCATTCGCGAACACTCTAGCGTATAGCTCGTATGATAGCTGCCAAACCCTCTGTTGCCGACATAAGGCGTCTCATCCGGATCCAAATCAACAGCCTGCAATGCCTTGCGGTTTTTCACCAAGAAAAGGCTTGTGATATACGGCGTTTGTCCGAGTTTATGAAAATCAAAGACCAAGCTGTCCGCCAGGTGCAAATGCTGAAAATGTTGTTTGTAGCGGGCAAGCGTCTCAAGCACCTCATCTTCAATATGCAGCGGATTGCCGGAGAAATCGTATCCGTTAAAAAAGCTGTACATCCCGCCCATCGCCGTATCGGCATGAATATAAACAGGCGGCAAACCGTATGCGGCCTCTATTTCTTCAGTCACGTTCTTGATTCCGGCCAAATCATCGATGCCAAATGCGTCGGTTGTGCCAAGCGTTGCCAATACATAAATCGGATGTCCGCCTTTTTCAATCACGGCTTGCATTTTTTCCCGCAAATCGGCCAGATCCATCGAATGATCGTGATTCGTCTTGACCTTGATCAAATGGTCCGTCCCGATTCCGGAAGCTTCCATCGACTTATAAAGGCTGAAATGCGAAAGCTCTGAACAGAACGCGTACAGATGATGCGGCGTTCCTTGCTGATTCGCTTCAGGGTACGCGTTTGCGATCGCCAGCCTGAGCGACTGAAAAACGGCTCCCTGCCCGCCCCAGGTTGTAAAACCGCCGCTCTTGTGCCTGTCATAGCCGACAATATCAGAAAGCATCGCCGTGATCTGCACTTCCGTCCTGGCTGCAGCCGTGCCGTCGACATCCCATAAATTGTTTCCGTTTAAAAGAACCATTAAAAGATTCCCGGCGATGCTGGCGTTGTTCGGCAGAGGCGTCGCGTTGGCCACATAATGCCTGTTTAAAAAGCGGTGGCCGTCAAGCAATTTCAATAGCTCTTCAACGCTTTTTTCCGCCCCGAAGCCTTTTTCCGGCAAGACGGCCTCTTCAATGACGCTTTGATAGTAGTCAGATGAAACTTCAGACTCGCGGCCAAGCGTCAGCCGGCCGGAATCCTTCAGCCTGTCCATTCCGGCCAATACCGCTTCAAGCAATGCCAGCAGCTGATACCGCGCCTCGTGATTGCCATCCTCGCTCGGAAACATCTGTTGAAAGTCTAACACCATATTCACCCATCTCCTGATCTTTTAAAATGAAAACACTCCGATTAAATTTAAAAAAACAAGTACAATCGCAAGCGGAACAAGGAAACGAAGAAGATAAAACCACACGATAAAAAAGCCTTTCCCCGCTTTTGATCCGCTTTTCATCTCTTCATATAGATCGTGTTTGGACAATTTCAGCGGAATAAAAATGGAGATAAAGAGCGCGCCAAGCGGCATCAAAATATTGCTGACGACATAATCCGCCGCATCAAAAAACGTCTTCTTAAAAATGAACGGCTCATCAAGCATCCCGTAAGACAAGCAGGAAGGAATGCCGACGGCAAAAATCAAAAGGCCGATCGTCCACGTCCATTTTCCCCTTTTCGTTTGGTCGCCTTTTGTAATGGCCGCAACAATGATCTCGATCATCGAAAAAGCCGAAGTCAAGGCGGCGAATAAAAAGGCCGTCAAAAATCCGATAAAAAACAGCATCCCGAATGGAAGCCGGTCAAAAACTGCCGGCAGAACCGCAAATAATAAAGTCGGCCCCTGATCCGGCTGAAGGCCGAATGAAAAGACGGCCGGAAAAATCGCCAAGCCGGCAAGCAGCGTGACGGCAAGGTTCATGATCACGATCGACAGCGCCGACTTCGGAAGGTTTTGTGACTTTGACAAATAGGAGCTGTACGTCACCATCACAGATACGCCAAGCGTCAGTGTAAAGAAAGCTTGTCCGAGCGCAAAAAGAATCGCCTGCGGCGTCAGGCTGCCAAAATCGGGCACAAGCAGAAAACGCACGCCGTCGATCGCATGCTCAAGCGTCAGAGCCCTTAAAACGAGCGCAATAAATAAAATAAATAATAGCGGCATCATAATCGAACTGACGCGCTCGATTCCTTTTTGCACACCTTTCGCCACGACGAGGATCGTCATGATGATAAACGCAAGCTGCGCTGCCAGTGTCTGCAGCGGATCTTGGATGATCGAACCGAATAGCTCCCCGTATCCGGCCTGCGTGAGACCCGACAATGAACCGGTTACTGCTTTAATGATATAAAGCAAAATCCAGCCGCCGATCACGCTGTAAAACGACAGGACAAGGAAGCAGGCGGCGATTCCGATCCAGCCTGTGATCACCCAAGGCGTCCCTGGCGCTATTTTTTGATAGGTGCCGATAGCGTCCGATTGGCTTTTTCGGCCTAATACAAATTCCCCCAAAAGCAGGGGGTATCCCAGCAGTATCGTAAATAGGACAAACACAAGGAAAAATGCGCCTCCCCCGCTCGTTCCCGCCACATAGGGAAACTTCCAAATCGCTCCCAGACCGATGGCGGACCCCGCGGCGGCGAGAACAAATCCAAGTTTGGATGCCCACTTTGCTGTCATTCTGCGGTCGCTCATTCATACACATCCTTTCTCTTTCTGTTTCTATTATCTCTTACGGGGCAGCTTTTTTGAAAGTGGTCTTTCAAATTCTTATTTTTCCGAAAAAACAAACAGAAAAAAACCGGCTGCCTTACAATAAGCAGCCGGTTGGGATTATGTCGTCACATATCTTCCGCCGTTGATGTGGATCGTCTGTCCTGTCATATAAGAGGAGTCGTCTGAAGCGAGCAGAACATACACTGCAGCGTGTTCAGAAGGCTGTCCGGGCCTTCCCATCGGCGTATCTGTGCCGTGTTTTTCCGTTTTTTCCGGCGGAAAAGTAGCCGGAATAAGCGGCGTCCAAATGGGACCCGGCGCTACAGCGTTGACGCGTATTCCTTTTTTGACAAGGGATGCAGCCATCGAACGGGTAAACGCGACAATCGCGCCCTTTGTGCTCGAATAGTCAATCAGCGCCGGACTGCCTTCATACGCCGTGATCGATGCGGTATTGATGATCGCGCTGCCTTCCCCTAAATGCGGGAGCGCGGCTTTTGTCATATGGAACATGGAGAAAATATTCGTTCTAAACGTTCTTTCAAGCTGTTCGGTCGAAATATCTTCTATCCCTTTTTGCGGATGCTGTTCTGCAGCATTGTTCACGAGAATGTCAAGCCCGCCAAAGTGATTCACCGTTTTTTCGACAGATGATTTGCAATGCGCCTCATCACCGACATCTCCGGGAATCAAGAGGCATTCTGCTCCTTCCTGTTCGATTCGCTCTTTCGTTTCCTCGGCATCCTTGTGTTCATCCAAGTACATGACGGCAATGTCGGCACCTTCTTTGGCGTATGCAATGGCGGCCGCTCTGCCGATTCCGCTGTCTCCTCCGGTAATAATCGCTGTTTTTCCTTTTAATTTGCCGCTTCCTTTGTAGTCGCGGTCTTCCGAGAGCGGAAGGGGCACCATCTTGTGCTCAGCACCGGGTTGTTTTTCTTGTTTTTGCGCTTTCTGTCCATCTGTCTGTCTGTTTGCCGGATTCATTTGTCTCACCTCTTCACCATTGTTTAGTGCTCAGTTACCACGATTCCGGCATCCTTAAACGCAAACGGGCGAGACAGGTTACTTGTCAGGCAGAGGTACGCGGATGAGCCGATCGTCTGTCTGTTTTTTTTCGCCTCTTCCGTCGCCATTGTTCGTAATGAAATACAGATCATCGCCGATCACTTTCACATCTCTGATTCTGCCGTATCCGCCAAGCCACTTGACTACTTTGGCTTCCGCCGGATCGACCTGGAAAACACCCTCTCCCCGCAGCCCGGCCATATAGAGGACGTCCCCTTTCTGTGCTAAACCGGATGGCGCCCGCGTTTTTTCTCCCGAATGTATGAGCGGCGCCTTCATTCCCTGCTTCTCATCGCTTTCTTCAATCACCGGCCAGCCATAATTGGCTCCGGGTTCTATTTTATTTACTTCATCATGTCCAGACTGCCCGTGTTCGGAGCTGTAAAGCTGTCGGCCGATCCATGCGAGGCCTTGCGGATTCCGGTGCCCGAAACTGTATACATAAGACGAGCTAAAGGGCTGATCAGCCGGTATCGTACCATCAAGCTCCATCCTTAGAATCACACCCGCCATCTTTTCAGGCTGCTGGGCCCATTCCCTTTCCCCTGCATCGCCTGTCGTGATGTACAGCTTTTGATCGGGCCCGATCGCCATCCGGCCGCCGTTATGAATCGCGCCTCCAGGCAAATCGGCAAGCAGTTCATCCGTTTCTGTCCAAGTGAGGCGGTCAAGCGTCAATTTTACGATCCGGTTTTTCAGATGGCTCCCGTCTTTGTATGTATGATAAACGTACGCCTCCTGACTGTTTCTAAAATCCGGATGGAGTACAAATCCGAGCAGCCCGCCCTCCCCTTCTTGATGAACGGGCTTTTTCAGCTGAAGCTGCATGCGCTCCTTTTTGCCGTCAGCAATGGACACAATTCCCCCGTTTCTTTCCGTAATGTAAAAGGTCTCGCCAGTATGAGCGATCGTCCAAGGCACATCCAGGCGATCTGCGATGACTTCGGCGCCGCTTCCGCCTTCTTTCGCGCTTGTCGCTTCATATTCAGCATCAAAATCCCGGCCTTCCGTGCATGCACCTAGAAAAAACAGCATGATCAACATCAGGAATCCTTTTTTCATCGTCTCCCCCTTAAAGGACTTTCTTGATGAATACATTCAAGAGCACCGGCATGATTCCCTACTAAACATTCAAAAAATCCTATTAAAAAACACGCGCTTCGATGAGAAGGCGTGTGTCCGCATTACTGTGAGACCAATTCTCCGACATATTTAGCCGATGGCCTGAAAATCATGTTGTTGTCAGCCTGCTCAAGCACATGGGCGCACCAGCCGACCATTCTCGCTGCCGAAAAAGTAGGGGTGAACAATGCGGCATCAAAATCGATCGCCTTCATCACAGCGGCTGCGTAAAATTCGACATTCGTATAAAGCTTGCGGCCCGGCTTGTATTCTTCCAAAAGGCGGATCGCCGTATTTTCAACATGAAGAGCAAGGTCGATATCCCTGTCGCCCCCGGCAATTTCCTCGGCTTTCACCCTTAAAGCCTTCGCTCTCGGATCATGCGTTTTATAGACGCGGTGTCCAAATCCCATCAGTCTCTCGCCTTTTTCAAGCTTTTCTCTTATATAGCTTTCAGCGTGCTGTTTTTCCCCGATGCCTTCCAGCATATCCGTCACCGCAGACGGCGCTCCGCCGTGCAAAGGTCCTTTCATCGTGCCAAGTGCAGATGTGACGGCAGAAACAAGATCGGATTCCGTAGACACCGTAACCCTTGCCGAAAAGGTTGAAGCGTTCATGCCATGTTCCATCGCAAGAATCATGTACGTTTCAAGCGCTTTTTTCTGAGCTTCTGTCGGACGCTTTCCTTTCAGCATGTAAAAATAATTTTCCACAAAACCTAGCTCATCCAGCGGCTGAACAGGCTCTTCTCCATCAGCCAGCCTCTTTCTGAACGCGATAATTGACGGGACGGCCGCAATCAGCCTGAGGGCCTGCTCCATTGTCGGCTTGAACGCAAACGATATGTCCCCGAATGAAGAGACGGCCGTGCGCAGAACCGCCATATCGTCTAATTCGGCCGGAAGACTGCGGATCAATCGCTCGCATGCTTCTGGAAGCACACGAAATGAAGCGAGCAGCTCATTGAATCTGCTGAGTTCAGCTTCCGTCGGAAATGCCCCGTTGAGAATCAGGTAAGCGACTTCTTCAAATGTGGACGAAAGCGCCAGTTCATCAGCATTGTACCCTCTGTAGATCAGCTTTCCTTTTTCACCGTCAATGCGGCTGATGGCTGTTTCAACACAAGTAATCCCTTTTAACCCATGATAAACCATATCAATTCCTCCTTTTTCCTTTGTAAATATTATTATAGTTGATATAATATTTAAAAAATATTGAATTATATTGATGTCTTTGATTAATAAAATTAATCAGGAGGACTGCAATGGATTTTAAATGGCTTCATACCTTTGTCACTGCCGCAAAATACGAAAATTTCAGAAAGACGGCGGAAACCTTATTTATTTCTCAGCCGACCGTCACCGTCCAAATTAAACTGCTTGAAGAAGAACTCGGGTGCCAGCTGTTCACCCGCAAAGGAAGAAGCATTCATTTAACGAAAGAAGGACGGGCTTACCTTCCTTTTGCCCTTCGCCTGTTGGAAGACTATGAATCGAGCATGGCAGAGCTTCACAGAATCAGACAAGGCTACTCACAGACATTGAACTTAGCGGTTTCGCCGCTTATCGCCGATACGATTCTCCCATTTGTATTAAAAAAATACACAGCGCTGCATCCGAATTCGGAGATCAAAGTAAAGATCGCCGAATCAGCTGAAATCGCTCCCCTGATTTCAGCTGGCCATGCAGATATCGGACTAAGCTGCTTAAACGTGCAATCGTCAAACCTGAACTGCTATTCCATGTACAGCGATCCCGTGATTTTGGTTGCCCCTCATGACGGCCGCGCTGCAGAACAAGCGCCGCCGCTCGATGTCGAGGATTTGCTTGAAGAATATTTGCTGTTGACCCACAATCACCCTGAATACTGGGACGACCTCGTCAGGCAGCTGAGGATCAAGTTTCCGTTTGTCAGAACGATGCTCGTAAGCCAGACGCATATTACGAAACGATTTATTTCAGAAGGACTCGGTATATCATTTTTGCCGCTGTCGACTGTGCGCCGCGAGCTGATGGAAGGAAGATTAATAGAGGTGCCGTGCGATTTCATGAAGCTTCCCGTTGCAGGGGGATATGCGATTAGTCTGAAAGATAATGAGAAGGTCGAGCACTTTTTGGCGTTTTTAGCCGAGTTCCGTTTCTAAACGGAAAAAACCCGTTCATCATGATGAACGGGCTTGTCCCTGCAACATTAGAAGCGTTTTGCTCCAAGATAGCGGGGCTTCCAATAGCTGTTTGTCATATCGCTGATCGTTACGCCGTCAGAACCGGCATGAACGAATTGATTGTTTCCGATGTAAACCCCCATATGCGAAGGTCCCGGCTGATATGTCGTGAAGAATACGAAATCGCCTACTGCCGGGCTTGATACGCTCTTCATTGAATTCCAGTAACCGACTGTATTCGTTCTCGCTACATTTGTCTGTTTGTTGAGGATGTACCAGACAAACCCGCTGCAGTCAAATCCTGATGTAGATGTTCCGCCCCATTTATAAGGCGTTCCGATAAGGGCTTTTGCATCAGAAACAAGTTTTGACGTATTCAGCGTTGAAGATTTCTGCGCAGGTGCGCTTGTTTTGCTTGTCCCGCTTGATGCGGAAGGCTTGGTTGTTGATGCTGCTTTTACGCTTTTCGTCCCTTTGACTTTTAATACTTGTCCAATCCGGATTAAATCTGTTTTTAAACCGTTCAGAGTTTTCAGTTCGTTAACAGTCATGCCGTATGTCCGCGAAATTTTCCAAAGGCTGTCTCCTTTGACCACTTTATGCGTAGCTGATGAAACTTTCGACGCTTTTGCAGACGAAGAACTGCTTCCATTGATCGACAGCCTCTGTCCTATGTAAATGATATCGGATTTCAGCTTGTTTTCCTGTTTAATCTTGCTGACAGTTGTGCCATACTTCTTCGAAAAACCCCATAACGTGTCTCCTTTTTTCACCGTTATGGTTTGCGCGGAAGCGGCTCCCGCAAACAAAGTCGATCCTAAAACAACCGCTGATGCTGCTGTTATTACTTGTTTTTTCATGTTGTCCTCCCAATAGCAGAATATTTTATATTTTCAAAGGCGAAAATTAGCAGTTTCATTTTTTTGAGAACGGCTGCTTCAGCCCTTCCTCTGCTTCTATTATAAGGAGGGAATTCCATCAGGTATAGTCTTGACTTACTATGTCAAATTCCTTAATTATTCGTTTTCAAAAAAAGTTTTTAAGGGTAGATAATATTTCATTTACATTTCAAAGGTAACTTAAATACTACATTTTTACGCTTTCCGGCAGCTAAAATTACAATTTTAGAAATATCATTAAATACTTTATTTTACATTTTTATAATGAAGTCGTAAAACTGGGCAAACGTGCATTAATTTGGCATTTCTTTTGAAAGGACGGACGAGTTGAAATCGTTGCGCTTTAAAAGAAAAAAGGCTGCCAAAATGCAGCCTTTATAAATATCTGCGGTGGACAGCCTTTCCATCATAGGAAAACATGACGGGTTTATCTTCGAGCACGGTCTCGACATGCACGCTTCTTCCCCATAGCTGGTGGAGGTAAGGCAGAACTTTTTCAAGATACTTCAAATCGAGTTCGATCCCTTCATACCAATGCTTGATGTATAATTCATTGTTCTTTAAGTAATCTCCGTCCTCAACTGTCAAATAAGGAAATCCTCCGTTGACTCTCATGCTGACAAGCTGATCGCGCACAGCCTCCCAATCCTTGTCGACGATTTTATAATCCCTTCCCTGTTTTTGAAACAAGTAGAGGTCTTCCCGCATCACAAGATCCTTCGTTAAATAGTTCCTGATAAATGAAATGTCTGATTCGATCTCCCTGACTTCAAATATTTTTTCTCTCCCAGAGTTCGGCTCTACCCCCATCTTTTTCATGTCTTCTGTCGGGTTGTTGTAGCGCTCCTCTATGTCCTCAAATATTTTCAATCCGAGATAATAAGGATTGATTCCCGTTTTGGACGGCTGAACCACTCCCGCGTTCAGCTTGGCGAATTCGATCGCTTCACTTGATGTCAGATCAAGCTCACGGATGATTCGCTGATGCCAATAGGACGCCCAGCCTTCATTCATGATTTTCGTTTCAAGCTGCGGCCAGAAATACAGCATTTCCTCTCTCATCATCGTTAAAATATCGCGCTGCCAAGGCTCCAGCTCCCGCGAATGCTCTTCTATGAACAGCAGAATGTCTTTTTCCGGTTTCGGCGGAAACTTTTTTTTCGTCCTTTTCTTCTTCTCTTTCGATCCTTTATGATCCAGTTCCCAGAGGTCGTCATAAGGAGTGGCCGGCGCGCCGGTTTCTTCTTCCTCTTCATCATCTACGCTCCACGACAGCTTCGGCCTCACGAGCGAAGGGTCAATGTGTTCTTCAATCGCCAGCACCGCATCGAGAAATGCTTCGACTTCTTTTGAACCGTGTACCGTTTCATAATGTTTAATCCGCTCTGCTGTCGCCGACATGCTTTCAACCATATCGCGCTTCGTATTTTGAAAACGGCAGTTATTTTTAAAGAAATCACAATGAGCAAGGACGTGTGCGACAATCAGCTTATTTTGAATCAATGAATTGCTGTCCAGCAAAAACGCATAACACGGATCTGAATTAATGACAAGCTCATATATTTTGCTCAAGCCAAAGTCATAGTGAAGCTTCATTTTGTGAAATTGCTTTCCGAAACTCCAATGGCTGTATCTTGTCGGCATCCCGTATGCACCGAATGTATAAATAATTTCAGCAGGACAAATCTCATATCTCATCGGGTAAAAATCAAGGCCGAATCCTTCCGCGATTTCCGTAATTTCTTCAATCGCCCGCTGCAGCTCTTTTTGCTCCCGTATGCTCAATACTCAAATCCCCCCCGGTTGGACTTCTCTTTATTGTATGAGCCGGGTTTTGAAAAGATGAAAGGCAGCTGTCGGATTGACAGCTGCCTTAGATTGCTGACAAAATCCCAAAACAGCTCTTAGTTTTGGGATTTTGTCATCCTTCTTTCAGCGTGATTGAAAACCCTTGCAGTCTAGGAAGGCCGAGCATCGGAGCGGAGCGAATGTTGGAATTCGTGAGCACCGACGCGCAGGACTGACAACGTATGCGAGGGTTTGTCGACACGCTGAGGCAGCTGTCGGTTTGACAGCTGCCTTCTTGAGGTTAGTTCGCTATTTGCATATCAAGAGATGAAGCAAAGCTCTCATAGCGGATGTTTTCCATCGAAACGCCAAGGTTTTGCAATCCTTCAATCACGCTTTTCATAAATGAAAGCGGACCGCATACATAAAATTCGCCATTTGGATCTATCACGACCGATTTCAAAAGCTCTTCATTCACCCGGCCTTTTACAGTATGCTCTTCCGTCGCTTCAGCACCTCTGCTGTAGACGAACAGGAGACGGTTCGCCGGATTGGCGCCGAGCAGCTTCTCCGTTTCTTCCTTGAAAGCGTGATGCCGTTCAGTTTTCGCGGCATGCACGAATGTGATCTCGCGGCGGCTTTCTTTTTGAGCCAACGTTTGCACCATGCTCATGACAGGCGTGATGCCTGATCCGGCGCTAATGAAATAAACCGGACGATCCGTTCCTTCGGAAAGTGTGAAATCTCCGGCGGGAGCGCTCACTTCCAAGCTGCCGCCGATTTCCATGTTCTCATGCAGATAGCTTGATACCTTTCCCACCGGTTGGCCTTCCTCCGCTTCCAATTTGACTGAAATGCGGTAGTAGTCTTTATTCCAAGCATCTGACAAGCTGTACTGCCTTGTTAAGAAATATGGTTCGCCCGGAATTTTAATGCAGACAGATACGTACTGTCCGGGGCTGAAAGCGGGCAAAGCCGTTCCATCGGCGGGCTTCAAATAAAAGGAGGTTATCGTATCGGATTCGACTCGTTTATCCATGATGACAAACGGTTTAAACCCTTCCCAATTTCCATCCTGCTTTTTGTCTTCCTCATACATTTGTTTTTCGACTTCAATAAATACACGGGCGATCTCTTCATAGGCTTCTGCCCATGCCTGGAGAATGTCCTCTGTCGCAGCTTCGCCGAGCACGATTTCAATTGCTTCCAAAAGGTGCTGACCGACAATAGGATAGTGCTCTGGTTTCACATGCAAACTTTTGTGTTTATGTCCGATCTGCTTGACAACCGGCAGCAGGTCTTCGAGCCGGTCGATGTTTTCAGCCGCCTGCAGCACAGTAAAAGCCAAAGCTTTCGGCT
Organism: Bacillus sp. FSL R7-0646; assembly: GCF_037969865.1. Lineage (NCBI taxonomy): Bacteria > Bacillati > Bacillota > Bacilli > Caryophanales > Bacillaceae > Bacillus > Bacillus sp. FSL R7-0646. The sequence goes on along the minus strand of NZ_CP150217.1, from coordinate 999,605 downwards.
GTCCGCCGGTTTGCTGTCGGGACATGTTGAAAATGTTTTTCAATTCAGGGTGGGCATCAAACATCCGCTTGTAAAAACAAGTGGTGATCTCTGTTCCCTTTTCTTTTAAAACAGGGGCGGTCGATTTGACAATTTGCATGGTTTTTTCAGATAGCATAACGCCTGCTCCTCTCCAGTCACTTTAAAAATGTATTTGAAATACATCTTTAAAGGTGCAATAAGATCTTTTTTAAATAGGACTGTTACTTTTGATTAAAGATGTATTTTAGATACATCTTTATACTAGACTTTTAATGGAATTAAAGCAATATTATCAATGAATGTTTTATATTTTTGTAACAATTTCCGCTCGACCCTCATAATCGAAGGCAAATGTGATAAGATAATGGAAACTTGTTTGATTGAGGTCATGCGATGAAATTAACAAATTATACGGATTACTCATTGAGGGTACTGATTTTTCTAGCAACCAAAAACTCAAACGAGCTTGTCAATATTAAAGACATCGCCGATTCTTATTCCATTTCAAAAAACCACCTTATGAAGGTGATTTACGAGCTTGGCAAGCTTGGCTACGTTGAAACGATCCGCGGCCGCAACGGCGGGATTCGTCTCGGAAAAGCGCCTGAACTGATTAATATCGGTGAAGTCATAAGACATACAGAAGATGATTTTAACCTTGTCGAGTGTTTTAACGGAGAAAAAAACCATTGTATACTTTCTCCGATCTGCGGATTAAAGCATGTTTTAAACAAAGCCCTTTCCGCCTATTTGGACGTATTGGACCAATACACTCTGCAAGATATTATCATGAATCAGGACCATATACGTAAATTATTGAGTTGACGAAGGAAACGGTTTCCTTCGTTTTTTTTGCTATAAGGGAAAAATATTGACATTGATGATCGCATTGGTCACCGGATGAAAATACACCTCGGCGTGCGCCGAAAATGATTTGCCTTCTTGATTGACGGTTACCCTGAAGACATCCTTTGTCTCTTCATCATTTACTTGTGTGCGCCCTAAATATTCATAATCCTCGAGCTTTGCGCCTTTGTATTTTTCTTCAAGCGCGCTCCAGGCGATTCTTTCCCACCGTTCAGGTGCATCGAAAACATCTGTTTGAAAGTGGCCTTTCGCCGGGAATGATAAAAGTGTTAATATGCAAAAAAAGTACGTGCAATATCGTTTTTTCATTTCTATTCGCTCCGCATGTATTGTACATACGTTAGCTTGACCGTAAACGGCGAATGTCATGCAGACATTTTTCGCGGTCTGCATATACCATCCTCATATTTCTAGGCCGCCAAACAAGGGAGACCAAGTTTTGCCCGGAGAAAAAAACACCCCGCCACATAAAATAAGCATGACTCCTCAGAAAGAAGGGAGAGTGGCGAAATTGAATTACGCTGATTATGACAAAGCTTTGTACTATACGCACCGGTCGCAGTGGGACAACCTGCTGATCCTGATGGTGCGGACAGAAGACGATTTATTATCAAAGCGGATCGAACATTTTTTGCACGCCTACAATTTTGAAAGAGATGACGCCATTGTCGAAAAAAGGCTTTATGATCTGCTGCAGTATATTGATCACGCCTCATTTTCCGGACATGAACACGAAAACGGCGTGCTTGTCTTTACGTAAAATAAAATAAGCCTGGCGCTCTGTCGGCGTCAGGCTTTTTGAAATTCGGCAAAGAGCAGAAGCTCTTCCATTACATTTTTAATATTGGCTTTGGCTGCTTCAGTAACCGTTTGGTGCTCCTCATCAATATGAATCGGATCGAGCACAAGCTGCTTTGTGATGACGTTCGCATAAACTCCGCGTGCGACAATGCGCATATTGGCGAGCGCGTTCATCCCGCCTTTGCCGCCCCCTGCACAAGCAAAAAGCGCCACCGGTTTGCCCGAGAACTGCTCATTGCTTAAAAAATCGAGTGCATTTTTCAAAGCGCCGCTCATACCGCTGTGGTATTCGGGAGATAATAAAACGACAGCGTCTGCTTCTTTGACCGAAGCTTTCAATTTTTGAACATTCTCCAGCGAGCTTTGCTCTTCGTCTCCGTTGAAAATCGGAAGGATGAACTCGCTTAGATCGATAAGCTCAGCCTGATAAGCGCGGGCGATATAGGAAGCGGCGATCCGCGTTCTGCCCTGTTTTCTCGCAGTTCCGCTAATTACGGTTATTTTCATTTGGTCATCCTCTCCCGTCATTTTGTTGTAGTCCGTGTTTTACTGCAAAAAGCGCGGCTTGCGTGCGATCGGATAAGCCAAGCTTTGAAAGCAGATTGGATACATGGGTTTTTACCGTTTTTTCGCTGATAAATAAAGATGCTGCAATTTCTTTATTGCTTTTCCCTTTCGTAATTTCCAATAAAACATCTTTTTCTCTATTTGTCAATTGATGTATTTTTTCTTTCTCATCCGCCTGTGACACATGGTGAAAGACGTGGGACATGATGTTCGGATCCAATGAGTATCTCCCGCCATAAACTGCGCGGATCGTCTCGACAAGTTCATCAGGCTCGGCGTCTTTCAGCTGATAGGCACAGGCTCCCGCCTGGATGGCGGGAATCACATAGCTCTCGTCCGCATAGCTTGTCAGCGCTATGACTTTGACAGACGGATATTCCTTTTTTATTCGCTTTGTCGCCTCAATGCCGTCCATATCAGGCATTGATAAATCCATTAATACGATGTCTGCCTCACGTTTTCGCAAGACATCGAGCGCCTCGATACCTGTCGAAGCCTCTCCGATAACATCAAAATCGCTTTTTGTTTTGAAGAAAAACAAGAGCCCTTTTCTGACAATATGATGATCATCGGCAATGATGATTTTCACCTTCTCCATCCTGCCTCCCCCTTCTCCTTCATAGGCAAAACCGCCCGGATTTTTGTCCCCTTACCGATTGCGGAGGTGATCAAAAGCGTGCCGCCCGCTTTTTCCGTCCGCTCCTTCATTCCTTTCAGCCCAAGCGTCGGAATGTCCACATTAGGATCGTACTGAAACCCTTTGCCGTCATCTTCGATTTCCAAGACGGCAGACGACTGGAATACATTGATTTTCACTTGTATGCGGCTTGCACCGGCATGCTTTTTGCAATTGTTGAGGGCTTCCTGGCTCAGCCGCCACATCAATTCCTCAACAGAAGGGGGCAGACGGAGCACATCGCTGAGCTTGAAGATTACTTGAAGGCCGAGCACTTCCGCATATTTTTCAAGAGCCGCCGCTAACCCTTCTTCCAGCCCCTGGGGCCTGAGCTGCCAAATTAACGCCCGCATCTCAAGAAGCGCTTCATGAGAAAGATTTTGCATAAACTCGAGCATTTCCCTGATTTCCGGCTGGTCTGTCATTTCCCCCGCCGCTTTAGCGGTCAAGCTGAGCGAAAAAAGCATTTGATTAACGGAATCATGCAAGTCCTGAGCCAATCTGTTTCTTTCGGTCAGCAGCAGGTGTTTTTGCTGTTGTTCAGCAAGCCTCATCCGTTTGATCGCCATCCCGATTTGCAGAGCAACAGCTTCGAGGAGCGCCAGTTCCCCGCGGCTGAAATGAATTTTGCCCGGTGCCGCAACGTTCAACAAACCGAACCGCTTCTTTTGGTCACTGAGCGGGACGGTTGCATGATGGGTGATGCCTTCCGGATCTCCTGTCTTCTGTTTCATGGCCGTCGTAATCCGCCGGCAGTGGATGATATTTTTCGCCCTGTCCAGCTTTTCGTCCCTGTATTGTTCAAGACAGTAGCAGCTTCCTTCGCATAGTAAACGGTTTTGCCGGTAAGAAAGGGCTTGAGGCAGGCGGGCCGAAGCAGCCAGTTCAAAGCTCCCCTTTTCATCGATCAGAAAAAGCCATGCCGTTTTGAGTCCCGTTAGGCGGAGCAGCTTCTTTAAAACGGCATGGAGCGTTTCCTTTAGATCGTTCCCTTCGTTTAAAGTTTCCGCTATTTCTTTGAGCGTTTTCAGTTTTTCAAACTGTGTGTCTTCCCGCAAAAGTTTCATCCCCTTAAACCGGAGTTTCTTTCATTATACCGATAGTTGATAAAAAAAAGCCCGCCCTCATGAGATGATCTTTTCTAAGACTTTTGACCGAGAAAGGGCAAAGCTCATCCTTAGGCTTTTTCTTCCCAAAACAAATCGTCAAGCGTTTTGTCTAATGCCTTTGCGATCGCGATGCAGAGCTGCAATGTCGGATTGTATTTATTTTTTTCGATCAGCCCGATCGTCTGCCTTGTCACATTGACCCGCTCGGCGAGCTGGGCTTGTGTCAAAGACTTTTCGATCCGGGCGAGTTTGACCCGGTTAACCATATGCTCACCTGCCGTTTTGATTTAATCATCTAATAGATCTTGATTTTTCCGAAAGGAATTGCGCAACGAGATAAAGTTGATCAGAAAATGAAGGAATGCAAACAACATCACCATACCAATAAAGTCAACCCAACTGCCGGGATGCTCTGGTATGCCGGTAAAGAGAAGCGTTAAAATAGCAAATATGAGGCCGGAAGCGAGGCTGAGGGCTGCGATTTCTTTTCTTTTTTTCCGATACGCCGATTGGCCTGCGATCTCCGGATATTCAAATCCCGACAAAAGATAGCGGAGCAAAATCCAGCCTGCATAGACCGCAAAACCGATGGCACTGATGATGTATTCGGATGCAGGTTTTCCTAAAATAAAGCCGCGGATGATCATATCCAAACATAAAATGGCAGCGACAATCGTACCGGCTTCGCTGAAAAATTGCGTCATTTTCTTTTCTATGTATTCATCCCCGATTTTGATCCATTTCATATCAGTCATTCTCTCCTTTCAATATGCAATTTATATATGACCTAATGTTAAATATATATTACATCATTCATCGTCTCTTCACAATAAAAAAACCCGCCATTTAAAGGAGGGTTTTCAGCGATTACGAATTTGAGGTCGCTTTTACAATATCGTCGATTTTTTTCATCACTTCGTCTGTCAATTGATTGAGAAGCGCTTCGCTTTCTTCATTGGTTCGGCCTTTGACCGCGAAATAAAATTTCACTTTAGGCTCTGTTCCTGATGGACGGAGGCAGAACCATGAGCCGTCTTCAAGGAAATATTTCAAAACATTGGATTTCGGAAGGTCGATCGTTTCCCTTTTGTTTTCCTTTAGCAGCGTCCGCTTCCCTGTCAAATAGTCTTCGGCGGATACGACATCTTTTCCGGCGATGGAAAGAGGCGGCTGTTCTCTGAATGTGCTGAGGATGGCTGCGATTTGCTCCGCTCCCTCTTTTCCTTTTAAGGTCAGGGACTTCAAGCCTTCTCTATAGAAGCCGAACGATTTATACAATTCGAGGAGCCCGTCATAAAGCGATTTTCCCTGCTTTTTATAGAAGGCGCATACTTCAACGGCAAGCAGTGCGGCCTGGACGGCATCCTTGTCCCTTGCGAAGTCGCCGATCAAGTAGCCGTAGCTTTCCTCATAACCGAATTGGAAAGCATATTCGCCCGATGCTTCAAATTGTTTGATTTTTTCTCCGATGAATTTAAAGCCGGTCAGCGTGTCGATCGTGTCCAGTCCGAAAGAAGCGGCGATGTCGCGCCCCATTTCGCTCGTCACAATCGTTTTCAGAACGACGCCGTTATCAGGCAGCATGCCTTTCTGCTGTTTTTGCGACAGCAGATAATGCAGGAGCAGCGCGCCGGTTTGATTTCCTGTCAGCACTACGTAGCGGCCTTCTTGATCCTTTACAGCGACGCCGAGCCGGTCTGCGTCTGGATCGGTTCCGATCAGAATGTCGGCTCCATTTTCTTCTCCTAGTCTGATCGCATATTCAAAAGCGGCGTGCTCTTCCGGATTCGGAGAAGATACGGTCGAAAAGTCAGGGTCAGGGAGCTCCTGTTCGGGGACGACTGTGACATGTTCATACCCGAGAGCTTTCAGGCCCCGTCTGACAGACTTGTTTGCCGTGCCGTGAAGCGGGGTGAAGATGACTTTGACTTCGGTCTCCTTTGCCAGATCAGGGTTGACAGAAATCGATGTCAGTTTATCGAGATACGCTTGATCGATTTCCTCGCCGATTATTTTAATCAGCCCTTTTTCGGTTAAAGCAGCTTCATCTCCGGCTTCGATTTCCAGTTCGTTTTCTATCGCATTGACATAGCCGGTGAGTTTGTCGGCATCAGCAGGCGGAAGCTGCGCGCCGTCCTCTCCGTACACTTTATAGCCGTTGTATTCAGGCGGGTTATGGCTCGCCGTGATGACAATACCTGCAAACGCATTCAGTTCTCTTACCGCAAAGGAAAGTTCAGGTGTCGGGCGCAGTTCGTCAAACACGTACGTTTGAACGCCGTTTTCTGCGAGCGTCTTAGCAGCTTCCATTGCAAATTCAGGCGATTTGTGGCGGGAATCGTACGCGATCACAACGCCGCGCTTTTTTGCTTCGCCGCCGTTCGCTCCTATGTATGCGGCAAGGCCCGCCGATGCTTTGCGAACCGTATAAACGTTCATGCGGTTCGGGCCCGGTCCGATCTCACCGCGCATACCGGCTGTACCAAACTCAAGTTTTTTATAAAAGCAATCCTCTAGTTCTTTTTCATTTCCTTCCGCTTCCAAAAGAAGCGCTTTTAATTCGGAATCTAAGTTTTCTTTGTTTCTCCAGCGTTCATAGCTCGTTCTCCAGCTCATGATTACCTCCAATGTTCTAGCTAAGTAATTGCAGCTTTTCTTTTATCATATCGACAAACCGCCGCTTTGTCCAAATTTAGCATGCCAAATGAAAAAAATGAGGCTGCCTGTTCAAGACAGCCTCACGCCGGGCCATTCGATTGATTATTAACGAAAATTCACCAAGGTTATTTGACCTAATAAATCATTTGCTTTCCAGCGGGACAACAGCATCGTGTAGTAGTCCTTCCAATGCCTTGACATGCCGGGCCTTCGTTTCGCCATCCCAGTTCAGCTTCTCGCTCATGTAGTCCGTAAGGCTCTCTTTGTAAGTGCGGACCCAATTGATGTCAAAGAACAGCGCACCGGTTCTGCGGACGAAGAAGTCTGCCGGGACGGCTGCCATTTCTTCCTCGATCCCGTAATCCATTTCTGCTAGTACATGGACAGGGATGCGGCGTTTTGCTGCTTCATCTTTCAGCGATGGAATACGATCAAACAGGCGGTCTGCGTTCGAACCGTATCGTGCGGCGATTTGTTTGGCCGTCTCTTCGGACAGTCCGGCCTCAATCCCTTCGGCTGCTTTCGCTTGAATAAAAGCCTCCAGATTTTTGGAGCCGCCGATATGGCCGCCTGAAATCGGCATCGTTTTTGTTCTGCAAGGCCCGAAGTCTCTGTCGCCCTCTTCTTTTAATCGGTCTCTGACAAGATCGACGATATGCTCAGCCATTTTTCTGTAGCCTGTCAGCTTTCCGCCGGCGATCGTGATCAGTCCGGATTCAGAAGTCCAGATCTCATCTTTTCGGGAAATCTCGGACGGGTCTTTTCCTTCTTCATGAATCAGCGGTCTGAGGCCAGCCCAGCTTGATTCGACATCTTCGGCTTTGATTCCAAGTTCAGGGAACATATAGTTGATTGCATTGATGACATAATCCCTGTCTGCTGTCGTCATTCGAGGGTGTTCCAAATTCTCGTTGTAGACGGTGTCTGTTGTGCCGACATATGCCTTTCCGTCTCTCGGAATGGCGAACACCATGCGGCCGTCAGGCGTATCAAAATAAACGGCTTGTTTTAAAGGAAAGACCGATTGATCAAAAACAAGATGCACGCCTTTTGTATGCTGAAGGTGTTTGCCTTCTTTTGAATGGTCTTTTTCCCGCAGACGGTCGACCCACGGCCCCGCGGCATTGACAATTTTTTTCGCGTAGACGCGGTACGTTTTTTTCGTGAAGACGTCTTCAATGACCACGCCGGTGACCTTGCCGTTTTCATATATAAAATCGCTTACTTTTGCATAATTGACGGCCTCGGCTCCGAATTTAACGGCTTCTTTCATGACTTCGATCGTCAATCTGGCATCATCCGTCCGGTATTCGACATAATAGCCGCCGCCCTTCAGGCCGTTCTTTTTCACGAGCGGCTCTTTTTGAAGCGTTTCTTCGGCAGTCAGCATGCTCCTCCGCTCAGCTTTTTTGACGCCTGCCAAAAAGTCGTACACCCTCAGTCCGATTGAAGTGCTGAATTTGCCGAAAGTCCCTCCCTTATGCATCGGAAGCAGCATCCATTCGGGCGTTGTAACGTGCGGCCCGTTTTCATAGACGATCGCCCGCTCTTTGCCGACCTCGGCTACCATTTTCACTTCAAATTGCTTTAAATAGCGAAGCCCGCCGTGTACAAGTTTCGTGGAACGGCTTGACGTTCCGGCTGCAAAGTCCTGCATTTCGCAAAGCGCCGTTTTCATTCCGCGCGATGCGGCATCCAATGCCGTCCCTGCCCCAGTAATACCTCCGCCGATAATAAACACGTCATACTTCTGCTTTGTCATATTCTGTAAAATGTCGTCCCGTTTACGGCTTGAAAATAATGATTCCATGTTTCATGTCCTCCCTTGTTGTCACGGTAAAAAATAGAAAAAGAGACCACAAACATCCAAAGCGCTGATACTGCTTTGGTGTCTGCGGTCTCTCCTCTTCTCCAACCGTTTCTATTAACTTAATTAGATTGTAACATACATGCAGCTTATTTAAAAGCCCTAGCTGCATTTACAGCTTTCTTCCACCCGTTGTACAGGCTCTCACGCTCTTTTTCTTCCATTTTCGGTTCAAAACGTTTGTCAAGCTGCCACTGGTCTTTGATCTCGGAACGATCGCTCCAGAAGCCGACAGCAAGGCCCGCTAAATAGGCTGAACCAAGCGCTGTTGTTTCATTGATTTCAGGACGTTCTACAGGGACATCTAAAATGTCGCCCTGAAAATCCATCAGGAAGTTGTTTTTGACAGCTCCGCCGTCGACTCTCAGCGTTTTAACCGGGATCCCGGAGTCTTCCTTCATTGCGTCCAGCACGTCTTTCGTTTGATAGGCAAGCGCTTCAAGCGTTGCTCTGATAAAATGCTCTTTCGTCGTACCCCGGGTCAGTCCGAATACAGCGCCGCGGACATCGCTGTCCCAATAAGGCGTGCCTAAACCTACAAATGCAGGGACCACATAAACACCATCGGCAGATTCTGCTCTTACAGCGTATTTTTCACTTTCTTTGGCGTCTTTAAACATTCTCAGCCCATCACGCAGCCATTGAATAGCGGAACCCGCGACGAAGACGCTGCCTTCCAGCGCATATTCCACCTTTCCGTCGATGCCCCAAGCGATTGTCGTCAGCAGGCCGTGCTCTGATTTAATCGCTTTCTCGCCGGTGTTCATCAGCATAAAGCAGCCTGTTCCATACGTGTTCTTAACCATTCCTTCTTCAAAGCAAGCCTGCCCGAACAATGCTGCCTGCTGGTCGCCGGCTGCACCTGCAATCGGAATGTTTTTGCCGAAGAAATGATAATCGACCGTTTCAGCGTATACATGCGATGAAGGCTTGACTTCCGGAAGCATCGATTTCGGCACGCCGAGAATATCGAGAAGTTCATCATCCCATTTTAGGTCATAGATGTTGAACATCAATGTTCTTGAGGCGTTTGAATAATCTGTCACATGCGCTTTTCCGCCGGACATTTTCCAGATCAGCCAAGAATCGATCGTACCGAAGAGAAGGTCGCCGTTTTCGGCTTTCTCCCTTGCCCCTTCCACATGATCCAGGATCCATTTCACTTTCGTGCCTGAAAAATAAGGATCGATTAAAAGCCCTGTTTTTTCTCTGATCGTCTCTTCATAGCCTTTCTCTTTTAATTCCTGGCATATCTCAGCCGATTGGCGGGACTGCCACACAATCGCGTTGTAGACCGGTTTGCCGGTATGTTTATCCCAAACCACGGTCGTTTCCCGCTGGTTTGTGATCCCGATTCCGGCAATTTGTCCGGCTTCGATCCCCGATTCTGAAAGCGCTGAAGCGATCACCGACAGAACAGAGCCCCAGATTTCGTTTGCATTGTGTTCAACCCAGCCAGGGTTTGGAAAATATTGCCGGAATTCCTTTTGCGCAATATGGACGATTTCGCCTGCTTTGTTGAAAACAATCGCCCTTGTGCTTGTGGTGCCTTGATCAAGAGACAAAATGTACTTTTCCATTTTGAAACTCCCCCTTATATGTCTGTTAAGATTGCGTTTTTTTTAAATGTTGACCGATTGATCAACTGCTTGTTTTTTCATATGAATATAGAAACCTAACAATATCACAACTAGTATAACGCTTACAATCCAAAATGTGTTTGTGATATGCCCTTTGAATACGGCGTTGTAAAAAACGCCTGCAAATGAACCGCCAAGCGCCGGTCCTAAAACAGGGATCCACGCGTACTTCCAGTTTGAACTCCCTTTGCCTGCAATCGGAAGGACAAAATGGGCAATTCTCGGCCCCAGATCGCGGGCAGGGTTAATCGCATAGCCTGTTGTTCCGCCGAGCGAGATACCGATCGCCACGATCAGAAATCCGACAACAAGAGGATTCAGTCCGTCAGTAAACTTGTTTGCACCGATCGTTAAAAGTCCGAGAACGAGAATAAAAGTCCCCAATGTTTCACTGAACAGGTTTGCAAATGTATTTGGAATCGCCGGACCTGTCGAAAATACTCCAAGCTTCGCGCCTTGATCCTCGGTTTCTTTCCAGTGCGGCAAGTAGTGAAGAAAAACGAGCACCGCTCCTAAAAATGCGCCGATCATCTGTCCCAAAATATATGAAGGCACTTCTTCCCAAGGAAAATCTCCGACAAATGCCAGCCCCAATGTAACGGCCGGATTTAAATGCGCTCCGCTGATGCCGCCGACGGCATATACCGCCATGGCCACGCCAAGCCCCCAGCCGAAGACGATCACAATCCATCCGGATTGATGGGACAGCGATTTTTTCAAATTAACTCCTGCACAAACTCCAGCTCCAAAGACGATGAGCAGCATCGTTCCGATAACTTCCCCCCAAAATGCTGTCAAGGCTATCCCTCCTAAAATCTATTATGAAGTATTATTCTAATAGATGAACGCCATAAGTTCACCTTCTCCACTGTGTCTAAAAGACCATAAAAAAACACAGCAAACTTTCTTTACATCATACTGAGTAAAGAACTGCTGTGGTCTCCGGGTCTCCGTCACAATGTATTAACTTAGTAAGATCGTATCGTATAGTGAAAGCGTTGTCAATAATTTTTCACATTTTAAATTTTTAGTTCCAGTATTTTTTCCATAAATCAGTGTCTGAGGTGGTGACTGCGGACGCCCCTGCTGCAAGCGCCTGCTCGACGTCTTTTTCGGTACGGATAAACCCGCCCGCAAAGATCGGAATGCCGGTTATTTCTTTGACTTCCCTGATCAATTCCGGCACTACTCCGGGAAGCACTTCTATATAGTCGGGTCTGTGCTTTTTCACCAATTCAATGCTCTTCTTCATGGCGCTTGTGTCTATTAAAAACATGCGCTGGATCGCATACACTTTCTTCTGCTTTGCTTTGGCGATAACGCTTGATCTCGTAGAAAGAATGCCCGCCGGTTTCATTTCCTGGCAAATGAATTCCGCACCGTATTCATCATGCTTAATTCCTTGGATCAGATCGACGTGAACAAACATTTTTTTCCCATGGGATCTTGCCGCGCTGATCACGCCTCCCAGCTGTCCAAGATGGATGTCAAGCAGCACCCCGTATGAAAAAGGGCTGTCCAGGAATGTATCGAACTGCTTCATATTGCGTACCGCAGGTAAAATATTTTGATCGTGAAAACTCATGTTCCATCTCCTTCACTTGCTAGCTTGCTTCTGTATTACACTAATGGAATTTCCGCCTCATTGCAATCCTTTATAAAACAGAAGGCCTCTAAGCGGCCCCGGGCAAATCATTTTACATTTACCTTCATTCATGTCCATAATTTAACACAACCAACTCGAATGGGGGGAATTTTTTTATGAAAGCGATCATCCATGAAGGAATCAAGGGCCTTTCAGGGCTGAAATATACAGACGTTTCCGACAAAACGCCCGGCCCCGGTGAAGTCAAAATCAGGCTGAAAGCAGCCGGGCTGAACCACCGCGACTTGTTCCTTTTTCAGTCCAGAAAGGCAGGCGATGCCCCGTTTATTCCCGGATCCGACGGAGCAGGTATGATCGAAGAGACAGGTGAAGGCGTTCGGGACCTCGCCGTTCATACAGAGGTGATCATCAATCCGAGCATCGGCTGGGAATATACGGATTCCGTTCCGCAAGTGCCGGACATTCTCGGCGGCCCCTCTGACGGGACTTTCGCAGAGCATGTCATCGTCCCGGCGAAGCACGTGTTGAAAAAGCCGGCGCACCTTTCCTGGGAGGAAGCAGGCGTCCTGCCTTTATCCGCTCTGACCGCTTACAGGGCTTTATTTACGAAAGGACATTTAGAAAAAGGCGAACACATTCTCATACCGGGAGCCGGCGGAGGCGTCGCCACAAATGCGCTGCTCATGGCAAAGGCCGCGGGCGCGCGGGTGATTGTAACCTCCCGAAGCGAAGAAAAAAGAAAAGAAGCGCTCCGCTATGGGGCGGACTTCGCAATTGACAGCCGCGGCCTGTGGAAGGAAAGCTTGGATGGGGAACGGGTCGATTTAATTCTCGACAGCATCGGTCCCGCCACTTTTGCAAATTATTTCGATGTCATTAAACCGAACGGAAGGATCGTCATTTTCGGTGCCAGCTCTGGAGAAAGTATCCAGCTTCCGCTGCGCTCGCTCTTTTTCCCGCAGATCAGCATCATCGGCACTTCGATGGGCAGCCTCGAAGAATTTCGGCAAATGATTGATTTTATCGAACGCCATTCCCTTAAGCCGGTGATCGATCAAGTATTTCCTTTATCAGAAGCGGTTCCGGCCTTTAAACGGATGAAAGACGGGGAGCAGTTTGGAAATATCGCATTGCAAATAGACGGGTAAACTCAGGAAACGGCGGCTTCCCTTGTCATCAGCCGCCGTTTTTTAAGCGGTGCAAGCTTCCCTTTGTTATCGCCAGAAAAAAGGCCGCCTGAAAGAAAAATTCAGGTCAGCCCCATAATGAAAGCAGCCACAGCACCACCGGAAGGGTGGCGATGCTGAGCATTGTACTGATAAAAGTCGCGCTTGAAACGATTTCCGGCTTTGTTTCAAACTGTACGGCCATCAAAGTCGTGTTCGCCGCCGTCGGCATGGCCGCCGCCAACACCATGATCTGTTTGACCAGCCCGTCGACCGGAAGAATCAGCGCAAACCCCAGGGCAATGAGCGGAGACACGAATAATTTCAGCAAAAGCGAGTAAGAAATTTTCCGGTATTCGATATGTTGAAAGGAAATCACCGCAAGCTGCATGCCGAGAATAATCATAATCGTCGGAATCGCGGCATCTCCCACCAATTTAATTCCTGTCATTAACTGTTCGGGAATCGAAATATGCCCCAGCTGAAAGCATATGCCGAGCAGCGCACCGTATGCGACCGGCATCCGGATAACCCTCGTCATCACGATTTTAAATCCGCCCGCTTCTGGGCTTCCTTTCGCTGCGTAATACATGCCAATCGTGCTCATGACAAGCTGCTGAAGAACCATCAGCACAACGGCGATATCAAGCCCGGCCGTGCCGTAGACAAGCAGGACGACGGGAGTTCCGTAGTTTCCGTTATTCATGAAAGCGGATGATAAAACGAGAGCGCACCGCTCCTGATTGGAATATCCGTGAACATATGAAATGAGGTAGACAAATAGAATCAAAGTTAAACAGAGGCCGAGACAATAGACAGACATATAAATATAATCCATCGTCAGCTTGTTCTCATAAAACGTATCAAACGCTAAAAACGGAGACATTAAATACAGGGACATTTTCGATAGGTTCTGAATATCAAAATGAAGCAGCTTTTGTCCGATGAACCCGATCGCAAATATCCCGAAAACCGGCAGTAAAACAAACAGAAACTCCATGATGCACCTTCTTTTTATGTATAACCGTTCTCATTAATACTATCAATCATATAGAAAAACCCGTTTGTTTTCAACGGTGTTTCTCTAGGTATTCATCGGATTTTAAATACAGTAAGAGCTCCCACATACCTAACTCCGCTTGGCTAGGTAAATGCAATCTACTTCATGTTCTGGCATGCGGCTGTGAGGAGCAATTTGGTGATCCAACCGGTCAAGACAGGGCACAGAAATCATGGGCATTTCCAGGCGGGACATAGGCATCGGCGAATGTCCATATCCGTTGTTCGGTGGTCTAAGTAAAAACCCCTCCACTTTCCGGATCAGTCGTACTGTAGCTGATCTCGGTTCGAATTCTTACGGATTTTTAAACCGTTTGTTAATCATCATATCGCTCAGCCCCTCTCAAATCCGCTTCAACCGAAGCTGCCGCAGGCAAATAAAAACCGCAGACAAAAGAAGACACCAATGCCTCTACTGCCTGCGGGACATACCGCCAATTTCTATTTTTAATCATCTTTTTATAAAAATGGCGTTTTTATGTTTTATCGAGCGGATTTGCCCTTTGTTCATGATACCTGCTTCATTTCTTTTCTGGAGCGGTCTTTCTTAGGATATGCAATAAAATAAATGAGACCGACAAACACCGCTCCGCCGATGACATTGCCGATAAAAGCAGGAATGATGTTTCCGATAAACTGCCCCCAGGTGAATGAGCCTGCAAAAATGGCTGCGGGAATCACAAACATGTTGGCGACAACGTGCTGAAATCCGATGGCCACAAACGCCATAATTGGGAACCAGATGCCAAGGATTTTCCCTGCTCCGTCTTGTGCGCCGAAAGAAAGCCATACCGCAAGACATACAAGCCAGTTACAGCCGATGCCGGAAATGAGAACCTTGCCGAAGCTCATATCTAGTTTTCCTTGTGCAACGGCGATCGTTTTTTCTAAATAAGGGCCTGTTTCAGTCAATCCAACCAAATGTCCGAAAAAGTAAGCAACAAACAGTGCGCCGATTAAGTTCATAATCGTGACGATTCCCCAGTTAACCGCCAATTGTTTTAGTGATATTTTTCTTGAAAATAAAGCCATCGCAACGGACATCATATTCCCTGTGATCAATTCAGCGCCAGCGAGCACCACCAGTATCAGACCGACAGGAAATACGGCAGCTCCGATCAGGCTGGACAGGCTTCCCCATTCTTTCGGCAGGTCGCCGATTACCCTGATATCAAGCAAATAACCAAGCGCGATAAATGCGCCGCCTAAAAACCCCAATACAAGCAGAGACGGCAGCGGGAGCTGTACTTTTTTCATCCCTGCTTCAATTGCTGCATTCGCTATTTCATCCGGTTTTCGAAAAGCCATACTAACTAAACCCCTCCATTATCCCTTCTTTTCTCACAGTTATGGCAGAAAGACAATAAAAAAAGGCAGCACTCAAATAACCTGTGTCAACAGGCGTTCGAATGCTGCCTAACTTGTATGCATACCCATACAACAAAATCAAGCAGAATTAAAATATTGAAAGAGAATATATACAGTTCGTGCATACATTCCATTGCTTTTGTCTTCTATAACTGTAGCAACATCTTATCAAATGTGATAAAAATGTGTCAACCCTGCTGCCGCTTCTCCCTTGCGAATGTATAGTTTCCTTCATACTTGACGAGTTTTCTGCCGTCAAGCCACCAGATGACATTGAAAAGCCGGTCAAGAAAGTACCTGTCATGCGAAACCGCAATAATCGTCCCTTGAAATTGGCTTAATGCTTCTTCAAGCATCTCCTTAGATTCGATGTCCAAATGGTTTGTCGGCTCATCGAGGATCAGCACATTATGATTTTGGTGAACGAGCTGTGCCAAGCGAAGCCGCATCCGTTCGCCTCCGCTTAAATCTTTCACTTTTCGGAAGACGGATTGGCCGAAAAACAAAAACTTTGCAAGCATCATTCTGGCTTCGCCTTCTGATGCAGAAACATGTTCACGGAATTCGGCTAAAACGGTGCGCTCTTCCTCCATTTCACCGACATGCTGAGTCAGATATGCGGCCGATAAATTGCTGCCAAGCTGCACGTCACCGCTGTCCGGCGTTTCCTTTCCGCTGATGATGTTGAGCAGCGTCGTTTTGCCGCTGCCGTTCTCTCCGACGATGGCGGCGCGCTCCTGAAAACGGACATGCATACTGAGATTGTCAAAAAGCTGCCGCTCACCGAAGCTTTTGCAGACATCCTCAAGCCTGACAACATCTTTTCCGCTTCGTTCATCCATGCTGAAAACTAAGTCGATCTTTTTGCGTTCCAGAACGGGTTTTTTCACCTTCTCCATGCGCTCCAAAGCTTTTTCCATACTTTTCGCTCTTCGGTGCAGGCCGTCATTCGGAGGATTGGCGCGATTCGCCCATTCCTTCAGCCGCTTGATTGTTTCCTTCATTTTTTTGATTTTCTTCTGCTGATCCTGATAGTCATGAAATTCTCTCATAAGGCGCTCTTCCCGTTCATCAGCATAGTGTGTATAGCCGCCTTTTGAAAAGTGAAGCTCTCCTTGGTCGATTTCGAGAATCGAAGTAACCGATTCATCCAGGAAATAGCGATCATGCGACACAATGACCGCAGTACCTTTGTACTGCTTTAAAAAAGACGGCAGCCATTCGATCGATGTTAAATCCAAATGGTTTGTCGGCTCATCCAGCAAAAGCAGATCCGGAGCTGACAGGAGAAGCCTTGCAAGACCCGCTTTCGTCCGTTCGCCTCCGCTTAACTCCCGCCACTCGGCATTGAATAGCCGCTCGATATTCAAGCCGTGCGCCACCCGTTCGATTTGCGCGCTGATGCCGTAGCCGCCTTTTCGCTGAAATTCATCCTGCAAAGCCCCGTACTTTTCCAAAAGGAATCTGAGTTTTTCCGCGTCCTTTTCAACCGCCAATTGACGTTCGATTCGGGAAAGCTTCTGCTGTGTGTTCCATAATGATGAAAAAACATCATACAGCAGCTCTTTTACCGTTTTGCTGCCGTCCCATGCGGGATTCTGCTCCAAGAGCCCTGTTGATAATCCTTTTTTCCATGTCACAAGACCTTCATCAGGTTTCATTTGGCCGCTGATCAGCTTCAACAACGTCGTTTTCCCTTCCCCATTTCGTCCGATCAGACCGACGCGCTCCCCTTGGTGCAGGTCCCATGACAGCCCGTTGAAAATCGTATGTCCTCCGTAAGTTTGACCGACATGTTGCAAACTGCATATAATCATCCATCTTTCCTCCGCATCCCGTGAAGAGACACCGAGCATTAAAAAGACGGCAGAGCTTACACCCCGCCGTCAGCATCAGAAAATCCGATTGTGGGCAGATGTCTCTCACTGGTATTTTTTCCAATTGAATGTGTAAAAAAGGGCAGACTGATCCCGTAATACGCATTCCCCGGAAAAAATCGCGCGACAAATATACAGATGGGCTTGCATATCCGTCATGCGCTTACCAGTTTGATTCATCTTTTCCACCTCCTTTTAATAGTTACAATATATGAAAAATAAAGCTGAAAGTCAACAGGAAAAAGCCGGCCTCAAGCGGCCGGCACCCGAATCTGCTATTTTTTATAATGAATCCTGTAGATGTCATGGCGTCTGTCCTTGAGCTGCCGGACCGTTCCGTCCTGCCGCTGTCTTCTGAGAATTTCCAGGTCGACATCGCCGATGACCACCATCTCAATGTTCGGATTGCATTCGCCGACGATTCCATCCCTTGCAAATTCAAAATCTGAAGGAGCGAAAATCGCGGATTGCGCGTATTGAATATCCATATTTTCGGTTTGCGGCAGATTGCCGACCGTTCCGGAAATAACCGTGTACACCTGGTTTTCAACCGCTCTTGCTTGAGCGCAGTACCTGACTCGCAAATAGCCTTGGCGGTCTTCCGTGCAGAAAGGGGTAAAAATAATCTTGGCCCCTTTTTCGGTTGCGATTCTGCCTAGCTCCGGAAACTCGATGTCATAGCAGATCTGGATCGCGATTTTGCCGCAGTCTGTGTCAAAGACGCGCACTTCGTCCCCCCTGCTGATGCCCCACCATTTTCGTTCATTCGGGGTAATATGGAGCTTATATTGCTTTTCGATGGTTCCGTCCCTTCTGAACAAGTAAGCGATATTGTAGATCTTTCCTTCTTCTTCAACGAAGTGGGAACCGCCGATAATGTTGACATTGTATTTAACGGCAAGGTCTGTGAACAGGCTGATATAGTCTTCTGTATATTCGGTAATCCGCTGAACGGCCAGGCTCGGTGAGCGCTCTTCCAGAAACGACATCAGCTGCGTCGTAAAGATTTCCGGATAGACGGCAAAATCCGCTCCTGCGTCTGAAGCCACATCTGCATAGTATTCGACTTGGTTGGCGAACTCCTCGAAGGAATGGATCTGCTTCATTTCATATTGAATCACGCATATTCTCACCGGAAAAGCTGATTTGTAATAGCGCTTCGTCTGCGGCAAGTAGTCGACATTATTCCACTCCATCAATGTCGCATATTTGCTTGATGCTCTGTCATCCGGGAGATAGTTCGGGTTGATCCGCATCATGGTGAATCCGTTCAGCAGCTGGAACGAAAGGACCGGATCATATATCTGGTGGTGGATGACCTGTTCGACATACTCCCTCGGCGTCATCTCGGAAGCGTACTTATGATAGTTCGGAATTCTGCCGCCGATGATAATGCTCTTTAAATTCAAGCGCCTTGCCAGATCTTTTCGCGCTTCATAGAGACGGTGGCCGATCTTCATCCGTCTGTATTCAGGATGAACCATGACCTCGATGCCGTACATGTTTAAGCCGTCGGGATTGTGATTCGTAATATACCCGTCGTCTGTAATATCCTGCCATGTATGTCTGTCGTCATATTCATCAAAGTTGATCAACAGGCTTGAACAGGAACCGATCACTTCTCCGTCAAGCTCTGCGCAAAACTGGCCTTCCGGGAAGTGTTCCAAATGGCTTTCCAGATGCTCCCGTTTCCATGGGATCATTCCCGGAAAACAAAGCTCTTGAAGCCCGATGATGCTGTCGATATCTTTTTCTTCAATATTGCGGATGACGATCTTTTTTTCAAAGCGGGAAAGATCCAGTTTTTCGGACACGTCCCATTCCTCCTCTGGCTTTTATGATGGATCGGAGATTTTTTCGATCAGCTGTTCCAGCTCCATTTCCGCCATTGATTCCAGGCGGTGGTCATAATGCTCGAACAGCAGGCTTTTCGTTACTTTATTCGGTACAATGACACATTTCATTCCGGCTCTTTTCGCGGCGATTGATCCGTTGACAGAGTCTTCGAATGCAATGCACTCCTCAGGCTTCACACCGAGGCATTCCGCCGCTTTCAAATAGAGTTCCGGGTTCGGTTTGACTTCCTCAACATCATCGGCCGTTCTGATGCATTCGAAATCATCGTACAGACCGATTTGTTTTAAATGCTGGGACACCCATTTATAATCTGAGCTTGACGCCAGCCCGATTTTTAAACCGAGCTCTTTCGCCGCGGACAAATAAGCTTCCACACCTGGGCGCGCTTTTTCATTTTCCATTCTTTTCGTAAAACGCTCTTGTCTCAATTTCGTTAGTTGTTCATGGTCCAGTTTTTTTTGCAGCTGTTCCTCCAGATAAGAAAACGGCTGGAATCCGGCGGCCGTGCCGATGACATTTCCCCAAACCGACATTGGCAGCTCTGAGCCGTGCTCTTCAAAAATTTCCTGGAGCACTTCATATTCGTGCGTTTCTGTATCTAAAATAAGACCGTCAAAATCAAAAATCACTGCTTTAATCATTGCGCTTTAGCCCAACTCCTTTTGACTGTTTGCACCATTCATTGTATCCTTCTTGCCGCTCCTTGAAAAGAGAAGACACTAAAAACCGGTATGTATAAATGAAGAAGAGCCTGCTGTAAGAGGCAAGCTCTTCCGTTCTTACTGAGTCCGTGCCGGAGTGGAAATGTTCGCAAGCGCCTGTCCGGCAGATTCATTGGACAATTCGTTTACCGCCAGATCCCCGAGCGCCAAAATGCCGACTAAATGGTTGTTTTCGACGATCGGGAGACGGCGGATTTGGCTTTGAGCCATCAGCTGTGATGCTTCTTCAAGGCTCATGTTCGGATTTCCTGAAACAACATTTGTTGTCATGACGTTTGAAACAGGTGTCTGTCCGTCCTGGCCTTCCGCTGTCGTTCTGAGCGTGATATCACGGTCTGTGATCATGCCTTTTAATACGCCTTGATCTACGACCGGAATCGCACCTACATTATGGCGGCTCATCAACTCAGCCGCTTCTTGAACCGTTTGATTGGAAGAAATTGTCGCCACTTGTCTAGACATCGCATTGCTGATTGTCGTCAATAGACTGCACCCCTTTCGGTTGTTAGTATGTACAGGTCATGCACATGCTAAAAAGGAAGTTGGCACCATTTCATTGTGTTTTCCGCTTTTTTCTTATATCATCTTTTCATAAAAAGAAGAGCTTTTTCCGATTTGGAACAAGCTCTTTCACTTCAGTTAGCCGGCTTTTTACATCAGCATTTTATTCTCGGTATTCACGATATGAAAGTCGGCAGATGTTAGAGGGAAGTACAGACCGCAGTCATTCAGCTTGCGGCTATTTTTATCGAACAGATCACGGTCTTTGAGCACCCACTTGCGCTTCGCCTTAGTTAATAATGCATGGATCAATTGCAGGCTTGTCATAATCTGAAACGCTTCATCGAGCGTTCCTTTGTATTCATCCTCTTTCAATTGAAGCGCGCCCTGCTTTTTGAGTTCTTTTATTTTTTGTTTATTCAAGTACAATGGAAATATTTGATACAGCTCTGATACAAGCTCTTCGATATAAATTTCTTGTTCTTCAGTTGCTGCCTTTACAATTCGCAAATCGATCACCCTTCATCCCTTGTTCAAATCTCTTCAAACAGAATAGCATACATAAACAATGGGCTGTGGAGGTAAGTGTTTCCTAATTCCTGAACGCTTTTTACAGAAAGGAGCAGTAAAAATGAACCAAAAAAATCACGGCTTATTCTTCAGTGCAGACATACGGCATCACGGCGAACTTTTATATGCATATTTAAAAAGAGAGGCGAAAGCATCGAAGCCTGTCATTCAATACTGGATCGCAAACGAGAAAGTTAAAGTGAATCATAAATCGGTGAATCATAACGTTCGGCTGGAGAGCGGAGACAGCGTGATGATCGATCTCAGAGAGGAGGAAGAAAGCGGAATCGTCCCTGAATACGGGGAACTTCCCGTCCTGTTTGAAGATGATCACATGCTTATTGTCAATAAGCCGGCGGGAATGGCGACTCATCCGAATGAAGCCGGCCAGACCGGCACGCTGAGCAACCTTGTGGCGTTTTATTTTCAAATGAACGGGGAGGAGCGAAAAGTCCGGCACGTCCACCGTCTGGACAAGGATACGAGCGGCGCTGTCGTTTTTGCAAAGCACCGCCTCGCCCACGCGCTTTTAGACGAACAGCTGCAAAGAAAAGAACTGGCGCGGACATATGTAGCCGTAGCGGAAGGGAAATTCAGAAAAAAAACGGGAACCATTTCGGCGCCAATCGGCAGAGACAAGCACCACCCCGTCAGAAGAAGGGTGTCCCATTCCGGACAGCCCGCTGTCACCCATTTTGAATCGAAAGGATATGACAGCCGTCACGATGTTACACTGTGCAGACTTCAGCTGGAGACAGGCCGAACCCACCAAATACGCGTTCACCTTGCAAGCATCGGTCATCCTTTGTCAGGCGACACCTTATACGGCGGTTCAAAGGGGCTTTTTCAGAGACAGGCTCTTCACGCAATCGAGATCAATGTCACCCATCCGATCACAAAAGAACGTGTCACTGTCGCGGCACCGCTTCCGGATGATTTAAAAGACGAAATCGGACGACTGTTCGGCACGGTTGATTAAACGGTAAAAAAGCTGTCCTCGATGGGACAGCCTTACAGATTGTTGACAAAATCCCAAAACGGCTTTTTGTTTTGGGATTTTGTCATCCTTTCAGCGGCTTTGCATAAATAATATAGCGCTCAGGCGCATTTCCGATATAAGAAAACGGATAGCATGTCGTTAACAGCAGCTCTTCTTTTTCACGCTGCAGCGTGATGATGGACGTGTCACTTTGGTCAACAATTTTCGTGTGTGTGATTTCATATTCGAAGCTTCCGTATGGAAGCTCGATTTTCAGCTTATCTCCGATTTCCAGCTCCCCTGTTCTGCGAAAAACCGTATCCCTGTGGCCTGAAAGAACAATTTGCCCGTTTTGTTTTGGATAATAGCTGCCTTTATAATGACCGACGCCTTTTTCCAAATCATCGGGACTGGTCCCTTCAACGATGGGAAGCTCTGCGCCCAGTTTGGGAATATGGAGTATGCCTGCCGCTTCGCCGGCGGCGGGCTTAAATGAAGCGGGCGCCGATGGGTGCTTAGCCGAACGGGCGGATTGACTCGATGCAATGGCTTCTTTTGCTTCAGTTAAAGAAAGATCCGTCTGTCTGTTCATATCGAATATTTTCCAGCCGCCGTATGCAAAAGTGGCAAGCCCCGCTATCATCAGCAGAAACGATAACATCTTGACTTTCATAGTCTCGCAATACCCCTTTTCCGCATATAAAGAATCGCTCCGAACATAAACGTCAGGAAGCCGTATAAAAGGAAACCGCCGTAAGCTGCCGCCGTATCGGGTAGCTTGCGCTCTTCACGCTCGTCTGGCAGAAACGCATCATTTGACAGACCGTCCATCTTCTCCGCAGGCGCATCTGATCCTTCACCGGTCGTCATGCCCGCAACAGGAATAGCGCCGCTCCTTGAAGCATTGCCGGTACCGTCATGAACCGGACTTTCTCCGGTGTCATTGCCGGGTTTCCCCCCATCGCCCTTATCACCAGACGGTTTTTCTTCGTCATTCGGATCAGCGCCTCCGCTTCCGGGTTTTTCTTTGTCATCTGGATCAGCCCCGCGTCCGGGCTGTTCTCCCGGACGCGAATCATCTTCTGCTAATTTTTTGATTCGCCCTTCGGCAGTATAAGCGATCGGTTTTTTAAAGCTTTTGACAAATTTGACTGTGGCTTCGATATCTTCCGGACCTGTGACCGGATTTTTTCCAAGCCTGGAAATCGGCAAATACTTGCTTCCTGAAGCAGATGCCATAAAGTTGTTTACGGTCAGCGTATATGTTTGGTCTAAATCAATCGGTGTTCCGTCTTCAAGAAAAATAGCCGCGGTTTTATTTGTTTTCGGGTCCCATGTATAAGCGAAGCCGCTGATCGAGTAATCCGGGCCGTAAGATGGGGATATTTGCGCGTCTATAATATCGTATAAATCCCTGCCTTTAATTTCAAGCCGGACGAGTACATTGCCGAAAGGCTGGATATTGAACAAGTCTCCCCATGTAATCGTTCCTTTTTTTAAATCTTGGCGGATGCCGCCCCCGTTCATTAATGCGAAATCTGAATTCATCGCTTGCCGCATACCGTCAGCAATCAGATTCCCGAGAGGGGTGTCTCCGTCATTTGAATAGCCGCCGGCCATATCGTGCGCAGCCTCACCGACTTTCTCGCTGATGATCGGCGCAACCATCCGCTCATATTTATCCAGTATCTGACCGACCGCCGGATCGGGCTTGAGATTTTCCTGATTCACATATTCGATTTCCGCTTTCTTGTGAACGATGTCTTTCGTTTCCCGGTCGATTTCAAGATCGACGACACCGATTGCCTTCCCGTATTCGTATGCTTGAACGATTAAAATATCATTGACTTGGCCGTTGACCACTTCATGATTGTGGCCGGCAAAGATGACATCGATCTCGGGATCTGCTTTTTTAGCAAGTTCGGCTGATTCGCCGGTCACAACCCCGCCGTCCTGTGAAGCTGTCATATGGGCGAGCACCGCTATTGCCCGGATACCTTTCGCTCTCAGTTCTTTTGCAGCCTGGTTGACGGCCTTTGCTTCATCTGTAAATTCAATTGAGCGAATTCCTTCTGGCATGACCATATTGGCGGCCGCCTGTGTCACAACGCCGATAAAAGCGACAGGCACTCCTTCAACTTCAATAATTTCATATGGAGGAAGAAAGCTGTCCCCGCTTGCCTTCAACTTGCAATTGGCGCAGACAAGCGGGAAATCCTGTCCGTCGTAACCTTTTGTCCCTTTGCCTTCAGGGTGTTCGCCTCCGTTCAACATGCGCAGCAGCTCTTCGGTCCCTTCATCAAACTCATGGTTCCCGACGGTTCCTACATCAAATCCGATTTCCTCCATGACTTCAACTGTCGGCTCGTCCTGAAGCAGGGAAGAAACCGGCGAGCTTCCTCCGATCATATCGCCTGCGTGGACGATCAGCGTGTTTTCCTGCTCGGCTTTTTTCTCTTTGATCAATGATGCTGCATAATCCATCCTGCCGAATGTTCCATCCGTCCGGCCATCGCCGTTTAGATCGAGCTGATATTGCTGATCGATCTTTCCGTGCAGATCATTCATGCTTAACAGGCGCAGCGGAATATTGCCGCTTTGCTCTTTTTTCGAATAGCCCGCAGCTTCCGCTTCTTCAGCCGACGCAAAGAAAATTCGTCTTTCCACCGGAATCTCCCGCCACTTTTCAGGCGCGACATACGTATTTTCCGCAGAGTCTCCGACATGCCGCGTCAGCCCTTTGCCTTGCTCCCTGGCGCGAAATTCAAACGGCATTTCGAGGAGCGGATCAGCGGGATTCCAAATGCCGATTTTATCGCCTTTCGCCTTTTTGACGGCGTTTTGAAACAATTGATAGTCTTCATCACTTCCAACCGGCCAAATGAAGTAGGTTACAGCCATCCCCTTTTGGACAAGCTGCAAATTCGTATTGACGCCGTCTTCAGTGATGACTTGGGCAAGCAGGCGGCCGTAGCTGTCTTTTGCTTCCTTGCCCACTTTCACGGTGACTTTGTCTCCCGGGGCCAATATCGACTGCAAATATTCCTTCGCCTTGTTTCCGTGCTGCAGCTGGTTTTCATCTAATTCATTTTTCGGCTTATGATAAGTTTCGGCTGTATCTATGTTGACATAGCGGACTTTTGTAGATCCGAGAACAGGCTCTTTTAAGTGGATCGTATCCCCGTCGACGACTCGTTCCACAACGCTTTCGTATTCCCCTTCAGCAGCGGGGGGAGGATGCGCGGCGCCGTCTAATTTCCGAAGATCCTCCTGTTTTCTCGGCAGAAGCTGCACCGAATCATAGCGGCTTAATATGCCGGTAATCTCGTACCATTGTCCTTGTTCTATCGAAGCGGCGGCATTCGTTTGTTCCATCACCCTTAGTGTGAGCGGATGATAGTTTTCATCGATCATTGTGATATTATAGCCGCCGCCTGCCGGCGCATCCGGCTTTGTTTCAATAAAGCCTTTCATCCTCACAAGCCGGCCTTCGTATTCAGCTGCGGTTCCCTGATCGAGCACATCTTTAATAGTCAGCGGAACAGGGTCGGGCAGTGCCGCCCCTTCTCCGGTTACTTCAATGCCTGACGGTGCGGGTACGATTTCTGTCAAGCCTTTGTATGTCGTGATTTTCCCCGTGACCGAAACAGACATACCCTCTTTTAGTTCCGGAAAATCGCCTTGCGCAGCGGAATAGATATTGATTCCCGCCGTATCGTCCTGGATAAATGTGGACAGCTTTCCTCCTCCGACAGCCGCCTGATCGGCAGTGACGATTCCTTTGATTTTGACCGTTTCATTTAAAAGCTTGCGCGCTTCGGCTATCGTTTTGGTCTCCGGCTGGGCAGACGGTGCATCGTCTCCGGAAAATGTGATGGATTGAACAGATTTCAAACCCGGGGAATTAAAATATGTAGTGCGTTCGCCTTCGATGATGAGTTTTTTTCCGATGAGATGAGGGTTTGTCTTTAAACCGAACTGGTCTCTGAAAGGTGCGGGTATCTGCACGGGGAGTATGTTCTCAGGTGATGTTTCCTCCTTTTTATCAGCGATTGCGACGTTATAATCGTTAGCGAAATTTCCGCTGAAACGATAATGGCCGCTCGATATTGTGTGCCCGACGACATAGCCTTCAACGGCTGCATGCCCTTCGTTATGCTTAATGGCTTCTTCTACTGAAATCGTTTCTGAAGCGTGCGTTACGTCCGCAAACGGCGTCAAAAAAGACGCAATCATCATAAACGTGATTGTCAAACCAGCCATAAAACGGCTCTTTACAACATTGACCATATATTCGCCTCCCGTTTTTTGCTTCCTGTCAAATTTATCTGATGATTATAAAGGCTATATGATTTTTTTGTAAAAATTTCAAAAAAGAATGAGAATAGGGATGACCGCATTCTCATTCTTTAATCGGAAGCTTCAATTTTACGATCGTTCCTTTTCCTTCTTCGCTTTCGAAATGAATGCTTCCGCCGTGATTTTCAATAATTTTAAATGTAACCATTAATCCGAGACCGGTTCCTTTTTCCTTCGTTGTATAAAATGGCTCCCCAAGCTTTTCTAGCACTTCTTTTGAGATGCCCTTTCCCTGATCTTCAAAGGTGATGAATACGCTGTCTTTTTCAAAATAGGAACGTATCGTAATAAAGCCTTCAGCATCCTCCATCGCCTCGATTGCATTTTTTAATATGTTGATGAAAACCTGTTTCAGCTCATTTGAAACAGCGAGAATCTCAGGTAGATCTCCGCTCAGCTGTTTCTCGATCCTTACGTTGTTCAGCACGGCCTGCGACTCCAATACCATGCAGACATCTTCAACAATCGAGTTGACCTGAACCGGATCAAATGTATTCGATTTCGTTTTGGCCAATACGAGAAATTCGTTGATGATTGCTTCAAGCCTGATGAATTCGGACATCATCACTTCCGCATAGTCTTTTTGATATTTTTTGGATTGGATCATCAGCTGGAGAAACCCTTTCAGAGAAGTGAGCGGGTTCCGTATTTCATGAGCGATTCCGGCAGCTAGCTGGCCGACCGCCGACAGCATTTCCGATTTCATGAGCATTTTTTCAGATCGCTTTTGGTTTGTAATGTCCTCGGATATCAGCATAACCTGCTGAACGTTCCCCGCGCTGTCCTCAACAGGAACAAGGGAGATTTGCTCCCACCTGTCCTGCTGCTCCTCATCCTGGTAATTAAGTTCTCCTGACCATGGTTTCTTTTCAAGGACGCGTTTCCAGAAGCGAGTGAGATCCTCACAGTGAAAATGCTTGCGGTAAATATCAAACACATTGCCGCCGATGATGTCATCCTGATGTTTTCCGAACATCCGGCAAAAGCGTTTGTTTGCATAAGTGACCGAACCGTCGACCGAAGTGATCAATATGTTGGCCGGACTTTGATCTATAGCTTGTGAGCTGATATGCAGCGCCTCGTTTGTCATTTTCAGCTCAGTGACATTCGTGAATGTGACAACAATGCCTTCAACCATGTTTCCCGATGTATAATAAGGGATCATTTTTACGGCATACCAGCCGCCGTCTGGCATTTCAAACTCTTTTACGACCGTCTTGTTTTCATATAGCGTGCGCCTTAAGTCATCGGCATACCCTTCATACTTAAACCTCTCTGTCAGCTTATCGGCAGGTCTTGAAAGGTCCTCGTTTTTCAGGTCGAACATATTGGCGGCTTCTGGAGTAAATAATTTCAATTTCAATTCCTGATCCAAAAAAACTGCGGCGATGTTCGTGCTGGTCAGCAGATTGTTCATATCATTTTTAAGGGTGTTCAGCTCGTTCACTTTCTTTTCAAACGCCCTGTTGAGCGCCGTCAATTTTCTGTTTTCCTCCTGCAGCTTTTGATTTGCGGACACTAAAGCATCGTTGGACGCTTCGAGCTCTTTTACCGTCCGGTACAGATGTTGCAGATGAAGCTGGCCGTCCTCTCCGCCGGATACCGGCGCGTTGGCTGCCCCTTCTTGTGCTTTTTCGATAAACAGCACATAAAGCTTGTGATACTGGCGGAAGAAACATTTTAATCTCAAATGAACAAAGGATAGTTCTCCGCTTAAATAAATCGGGACGTTTTTAAACGATACTTCTTTTTTCTCTTTCTTCGCCCGCTGTAACGCGGCATTGACCTGTACGGATAAGCTCGCGGGAAAAACCTGATGAATGCTGCCTTTTGAGCTTTTCAAATATTGATCAGCACTTTCCGAGGACGCGACAATTTCTCCCCGGTCATTCAGGATCAGACAAGGAAACATATACTTGTCGATCAAGGAAAGATAAATATCATCCAGCCTATGAAAACCACTCAGTTCATTGATTTTTTTATATACTTCTGTTTGCACCTTTGGATACACAGAATCATTACCAAATAAACCTGACTTTTTTCCAACCGTCTCACTTGAGCCCAGCATTATAAAACTCCTCCTTTTCTAAGTGCAAAATCAAAAAGGAAAACACCTTTTTTGCATTTCATGATGATTGGCAGCTGAAATCGTTTACGGAGGGAGAATCCTTTACAGATCACGCAGGGGCAATAAAAAGTTGCAGGCATTAGAAGCCAGATGCTTTCATGCCGATATCGAGCCGGGCATTGCTATTCAATTGTTTTTCGGTCGTTTCTGAACAAAAGGTGCATGAGCACACAGACCGACATTGTCTTTTATTCTTCCGGCAGCCTTTATTTGAATCCGGCCATGTTCCGGCCCTATTGTTTTTCGGATATCAGATATCCATATACTCACCGAATTCCTCTAAACTGCCGGAAACACGCGTGAACTTTTCATCATCGCCCGGCAGATTGTGCTCCGTTTACAAAGGTGCGAGGGATTTCAAAATCGGCCTGAATTTCCTCTCCTAATACTCAGTTTGGCGCCAAGATGACCGTTATCCCCATTTTCGACCAATGATATGATGTGCTGTCTTGAATACAAGACCCCCATAATATTTTCTTCTGAACTAAACTATTCGACGGTTAGAATAAAATCCCTTTAAATCCAGATTATCGATTATTCCTTTTTTGAATAAACATAGCGGCAAAAACGAAATATAATAGTTGAATTACATTTAAGGAGGATACGTTAGAGTGGAACAGCAAAACCAGCCGCAAATGCAGATCAATCAAGGCAATGAAGGTATGCAGCATATGAATCACGGGGGGCACGAAGTGTTCGACATGCATGAAGTGCTGTCCGGAATGATCGGCGTCCTTGAGCAGTATATGATGTTCAGGGAGCATGTCAAAGATCCGGAGCTGCTCGACATTTTGGACAGGCAGCATCGGTTTATTTCGTCTCAGTACAACATTACGACAGAATGTTTCAGAACGGGGCAAAAGCCGAGTCAGGAAACGGCAACGTATATGATGAAAGAGGACCGCAAATTCGTCTACGGTTTAAAAGATGCCCAGCCGAAACAACCGAAGCAATCTGTGCAGGCTATTGATGACGCCTGCATCAGCAGCTTTATGCTCGGCTTGATGAAAACTTGTTGTTCGTCGCTGGCCATGGCGGCTCCCGAAGTGACAAACCCTGTCTGCAGAAGGGTTCTGGCAGACCAGATTCCTCACTATATCGAAATGGCTTATGAAATTTTCCTTTATCAAAACAAACACGGGTACTATCAAGTTCCTCAGCTTGCGCCGCAAGACATGCAGAAGATGACTTCAGCATTCGCTCCGGTGCAAGGTCAGCCGCAAATGCCTCCAAGCGGGCAGCAGAGACCTATTCATTGATCATGAAAACGGCATTGAAGATGAAACTTCAACGCCGTTTTTTTCGCTTCGTATTTTCGTTTAAATTCTTTCTCAAAACCTGTCAACGACTGGCCGACGGCGGCCTTAAATCCGTCTGCAAAACTTCCCCGCTCAGCCGTTTCCTCGATAATGTCGAGGATGACGCCCCTTCCTTTTTTCTCCGCAAGCTCTTCGATCAAATAATAACTTTGCAAATAAATATCGGTTTCATATCCAGTCCGGGCTTTTTGCCATTGCCGGTCGGTCTTCAGCTTGCTCAAGGGGACGACTGAAGGCAAAGTCCGGATTTCTATCGCGTCATGAGCAGAAGCCCATTCAGCTACTCCTTCGTGAAACCAGAGCGGATAAGTTCCCGGGTCGGCATTCAGTTCTCTCAGCTTGACGTGAAAAGCATAATGGGTATACTCATGCACCAGCACCCGTTTGTACAGGAAGACGGCGAATCCCTCGCCGTTATTCAGATGCTTCCTCTCCTCGGGCAAAAGCCCGATCATCCTCATATCGTTTGAATAAAATCCGGTTATATCCTTTAATTTTGAAAATGACTCCATATCATCGCGGTTTGAAAAAAAGATCAAATCAACGCTGTCTTGAAGAGGACTGACAAACAGTTCCCGATTCATATCAGCGGCATCCCGAAGCGTCTCCTTTGTCAGCTCCAGAATCGGCCTATCTTTTTCAGCGTAATAAATGCTGACACTTTCATATTTGACCATTTCCAGCGATTCTTTCAGTTTTTCTTTTTTTCCCGAAAGCACAGCCGCCTCAGGGCTCTCTTGGCTGAACACGACAAAAATGGCCAATAACAGAGCGGATAGAGCGCCCGCCATGATTAAAACAAAGGCTGCTTTCATCTCCCCCGTCACTTATTATCCCTCCATCCGCATCATACTTTTCTGTACTACACTCTATGCGGGATGATTCAGGAAGTGCCCTGTCTGAAAGCAGCCAATAAAAAAAGCCGCGGATTGCGGCTTTTCATTATCTTTGATTCGGAAAAATTCTGTTGATCGTTTCACCAAATTCTTCAAAAAGTCCTTCGATCGGTTCGCCATTTTGAATTCTGTCGCCATAGTTTCTCATCCGGTCAACAAAGTCAGGGTTTGCCGAAACGAACACATTGTTGATGTTATTGTCTGTTTCTTTAACCTTTTTCGAGATTTTCCCTTTCAGCTCATTCGTCAAGTTGCCTTTCGGATTGCCTTTCAAAACGACCGCGACATAAGCGTTGCGGTTTGTCGTAATCACGTTTGCACTACTGACTTCTTTAAGTTCCGCCACTTTATCTGCGGCTTTATCCGCCACTTCCATATTATTGTCTTCACGATTGGCATCGCGGTTGTCTGTCACATTCATTCGGTCATTGACATTTCTGCCGTCATTGACATTCGTAGCGTCGTTATCTCTGTTTGTTACATTTTGAAGCGCATTGTCCTGATTGCGCCGGTTGTTATCTGCCCCTTGGTTTGCCATGCCGCATCCGGCTGTGAACAGCAGCGGAAGGAGCAAAGCAGCAATCGCGCCTTTTTTCATATTGAACATTAAAATTGCCTCCTTTAATGATTTACGTATAGTTTTTTTCTTTTTCGTGTTATTTATTTGTCTAAAATATATTTTTTATACGCTTATTTTGTTATGATCATAACGGACGAAAAAATATCCAAATAAATCCGGAGGTGTATATGAAATGGAAAAAGCGGATAGCATTTTGCATGCGCTGCGCATTAAAGACTTTGCGGTACATCCCGATGAGACTCAGCTTATTTTTGATACAAACCTCAACGGAACATCGAACCTGTGGGCGATGGATCTTCCCGATACATACCCGTACCAGCTGTCATTCTTGAATCAGGACTCAAAAGGAATTGCCTACAATCCCGACGGCTCAATCCTTTATGCTGGTTTTGACAATGACGGAAACGAACAAAGCGGACTGTACAAGCTTTCTTTAAAAAACGGGACGTTCCAATCATTAAACGGAAATCAAACAGACCGCCACTTCGCCCCCATCCCTGTGCAAAACGCAGTTTACTACTCCTCTACAAAGGACAATCCGACATTTTTAAATACATACAGATATGATTGTCTCACTGAAAAAGAAGAGCTTATTTTTGAAGGAAAAGACGGAACTTCAATGCTGTCTGATGTAAGCCCGGGCGAGAAAGCCGTCAGCATACATGTCTACTATGTCAACAGCCATTCTGTCTGTATGGTCCATACAGCTGAAGGCGTGACGACAGGAATCTTCCCGGATGAGACGCTGCCTCACATGGTTTATTCTTCCCATTTTGCATCTGATGATCGGTTATTCGTCACGACAAACTACGAAGCCGAGTTCTCATATCTTGCCTTGTACACTGTTTCATCCGGTATTTTTACGCCGGTGCTTTCGATTGATAAAACTGATTTAACATCCATCCACGCTGACCCGAATGGAACTTTCCTTTATCTCATTGGAAAAAAAGGTGTCAAAGAGGTGATGTATGAGTACAACACAGCAACGGGGCAAAGCCGGCAGATCGATTGCCCTTGCACATCCATTTCGAAAATACACTGCGCCTATTCTGGTACGCTGTACATTCTCGGCTCAACGCCGACCAGGCCGACTAATCTCTACGTATTAACGAAAGGACAGTCAAAATGGCGGCAATTAACGAAACATTCGGTTCCGGGTTTCTCCGAACAGGAGCTGTCTTATCCTGAAGTTGTGACATATCCTTCTTTTGATGGCCTGCCAATAGAAGGACTGCTGTTTAAGCCCTCCCCGGTAGAAGCGAACGGCTGGACGATTATTTGGCCGCACGGCGGACCGCAAGATGCAGAAACCTTTATGTTCTACGATCTCTTTCAACTCGCTGCAAAAATGGGTTACCAGTTATTCGCTCCTAATTTCAGGGGATCAGCGAATTACGGTTATTCATTCTTTAAAATGGTTGAACAAGATTGGGGAGACGGGCCGCGCCTCGATATGACCGCGGGCATCGACTGGCTTATCGATCAAAAGCTTGCAGACCGCGAAAAACTCTTTTTAATGGGCGGCAGCTATGGAGGATATATGTCGCTTTTGCTCCACGGGAGGCATCCTGAGTATTTCCGCGCCGTCGTCGATATATGCGGAGTCAGCAACCTGTTTTCGTTCGTCAAAACCGTACCTGATTTCTGGCAGCCGATGATGGAAAAATGGGTCGGCAATCCGGAGCGGGATTATGAAAAAATGAAAGCCGATTCTCCTGTTACATATCTGGAGAATATGACTCAGCCGATGCTGATCATCCAAGGCGCAAACGATCCGCGCGTCGTAAAGGAAGAGTCCGATCAGGTCGTCGATCAGTTGAGGAACATGGAGCGGAATATCGAGTATCTCGTTTTGGAAAATGAAGGGCACGGTTTTTCCAAAAAAGAAAATAAAATGAAAGTCTACCGCGCCATTTTCGAATTTTTTGAAAAGCACCGCTTATATCACGCGGCCAAGGTTGAAGAATAAAACCGATCATGACTGGGGATGGTATACGTAAAAAGGAGGTTGACCCTTTGTTTAGAAGAAGATCTGGCATCCATCCCGCTGTATTAGTTTTAGGATCAGCTGCATTAACCGCGGCTTTTTCTCCCGAAATCCGCAAAAGATTGACCGGCATGTTCGCGAATGGCATGAGAGGACGGCAGCAAGGAAGCGGCCGCAATCAGACGATGATGAATCCGGCTGACATGATCAAGCAGGCTTTTAATCCGGGAGGACAATCACATGAACACCGCCAGTCAGGCCATACGGCAAATGACCAGCATCAATCAAGCCATATGACTGCTCCGGTGAATGTTATGAACGATCAGGCTGCAGCTCAGACGATGTTCGATGACGATCAAAGCTATTCATAAAAAACGGCCCGCACGAGCTCTCAAGCTGTGCGGGCCGTTTTTCTTTTACACTTCTGCTTCAATGATATTTGTACGGTCTTGGTACGTGTCTTTTTCAAGCTCATTTGTCACTTTGCTCGTGACAAGTCCTGACGTCATGCTGCCGCTGACATTGAGAGCCGTACGCCCCATGTCGATCAGCGGCTCAACAGAAATCAGAAGTCCGGCAAGCGCTACAGGCATGTTTAATGCCGAAAGGACGAGAAGCGCTGCAAAGGTCGCACCTCCGCCGACGCCTGCCACTCCGAAAGAGCTGATCGCAACAACTGCGATAACCGTGAACAAGAATGACGGATCAAGCGGATTTTGGCCGACAGTCGGCGCGATCATGATCGCGAGCATTGCAGGGTAAATGCCGGCACATCCGTTTTGACCGATGGACAGTCCGAAGGATCCGGCAAAGTTCGCAATGCCTTCTGGAACACCAAGGCTTCGCTGCGTTTTAATGTTCAGCGGCAAAGCGCCTGCGCTTGATCTTGATGTAAACGCGAATACAAGAACTGGAAACGCCTTTTTCAAGTATGTGACAGGATTTAAACCGCTGAATGTAATGAGCAGCAGGTGAATGATGAACATGACGATCAGCGCCGCATATGAAGCGATGACAAATTTGCCGAGTTTGGCAATGCTGTCGAGGTCGCTCGTTGCAATCGTTTTTGTCATGATCGCCAATACACCGTAAGGCGTCAACCTCAGAATTAAGGTGACCACACGCATAATGATCGCATACACGGCATCAACCATTTTTTTGAAAAGTTCAGCTTGTTCAGGCTGTTTTCGGTTGACCCCGAGATAAGCGATCCCAAGGAAAGCCGCAAAAATAACAACTGCGATCGTTGATGTCGGTCTTGCTCCAGTAAAGTCTAAAAACGGATTTCCAGGAAGAAGCTCGACAATTTGCTGCGGAAGCGTTTTGGCTTCCATGTCCTGCGATTTCTGTTCGAGTTCCGCCCCTCTCATTGTCTCCGCCTGGCCTTGGTCCACATGGACGGCCTGCAGGTCGAAAGCAAGCGCGGACGCGATACCCACCGCAGCAGCGACGGCTGTCGTCGCGATTAAGAGCCCGATGATCAATCCGCTGATTTTTCCGATATTGTGCGTCAGCTTAAGCTTTGTAAAAGCACCCAAAATCGAGATGAATACAAGCGGCATAACGATCATCTGCAAAAGCTTGACATAGCCGCCGCCTGCGATATTAAACCAATCAGAAGTCTGCGTAATCGTTTCTGAAGACGAACCATATATAAAATGCAAAGCGAATCCAAAAACAATTCCGATTCCCAGAGCGGTAAATACCCGCTTAGAAAAAGAAACATGCTTTTTTTGCATCATATAAAGGAGCGCCATCAGGCCGAGCATGACGATAATATTAATAACAACAAATAATGTCATGATAACAAAAGCACCCCCAGAATTTTTTACATTTAAAAACTATAGTACAACAAACCTGATTGGTCAAGTAGGAATTATCGATGTATTTCAATATATGACCCGGGAAGCAATTGCGCGACTGACATTTTATTCGCCGATGTCTTTTAGAGGAACGAAAGTCGGCAGCTGTGCTCCGTCAAATTCTTTTTTAATCAATTCAGCAGTGTCGTCTGCTTGATACAGCTCGACGATCTTTTTCAAATCTTCGCGATCCCGGTCTTCTGTTCTGGCCGCAATAATGTTGATGTACGGTGTCGCTGTTTCATCTTCCAGTTTGATCGAATCTTTGACAGGATGGAAGCCGGCGTCAACCGCTATGCCGTTGTTGATGACGGATGCAGCGACATCGGCAAGCACGCGCGGCGTTTGCTCTGCGGCCACCGTTGTGATTTTGAGTTTTTTAGGATTTTCTTTAATTGCATCAAGCGTTCCATTTCCGTCAAATCCGTCCTTTAATTGAAGCAGGCCGGCGGACTCCAGCAGAAGCAAGGCTCTGCCCATGTTCGTCGCTTCGCTTGGAACGGCAATTTCCGCGCCGTTTGGTATATCGCCAGGCGAATCATATTTCTCGGAATAAATGCCCATCGGAGCGATGATCGTTGTGCCGACCGGCGATAATTCAAGGTTGCGTTCCTTTTTGAATGCATTAAAGTAGGATATCGTCTGAAAAGCGTTGGCGTCAATGTCGCCGCTCGCCAAAGCCTGGTTTGGCTGAACATAGTCGGAGTATTTGACGATTTCAAGCTTTAAGCCTTCTTTTTCGGCTTTTTTCTTCACAAAGTCCCAAATTCTCGTATCCGTTCCGCTGATGCCGATTTTAATGGTTTTCGCATCAGAGTCTGCCGCGCACCCCGCGATCACTGCCGCAAGCAGCAGGAAGATCACAACACATGCAAATTTTTTCATAATAGCCGTCTCCCTCTCTGTCTATCTTCTTCTCAATTTTTTTGACAGAACGTTTCCGGATGTCTGCAATCCTTGCACTACGATGACGAGAATTGCAACCGTGATGATCATCGTCAGCGTGTCAAATCTTTGATAGCCGTATGTGATCGCCAAATCCCCAAGACCGCCTGCACCAATCGCACCAGCCATCGCCGACGCCCCGACCAATCCGACCGTTGCCACCGTAAAACTCAGCACAAGCGAACCGAGCGCTTCTGGAATCAGAAACCTGAAGATGATCTGTCTCGGAGTCGCTCCCATTGCTTCAGCGGCTTCAATGACTCCCGGATCCACTTCAAGCAGAGAGTTCTCGACGAGTCTAGCGATGTAAGGCCCCGCATAAAAAGTCAAGGGAACAATCGCTGCCGATGTGCCGATCGACGTCCCTACAATCAGCCTTGTCACTGGAATTAAAGCAACCATTAAAATGATAAACGGGACGGACCGGAAAATGTTAATGATCATATTGACAAACGTAAAAACTGCCGGATTCTCAAGCAGATGCCCCTTTCTTGTGACTACCAGCAAAATGCCGAGCGGAATGCCGATCACGCTTGAAAATAAAAGCGAAAAAACCGTCATTTGAATCGTCTGAACCAGTGCGTCAATGATTTGGTCATATGTAACTAGCATGCTTATACCTCCCTGATGCGAATGTTTTCCCTGCGTATATATTCGAGCGCCCGCCCGATTTCACCATCTTCCCCCTGCAGCTCGACCGTCATGCTGCCAAACGGAATTCCCTGAAGCTCTGTAATCGTTCCGTGCAGAATGTTGACTTCTACGTCATACCGCTTTGACACTTGAGAAAGAAAAGGCTTCCCAGAAGATTCGCCGACAAATTGAAGCTGGTAGAGGTGCTTCAGATTTAATTTTTGAATCGATTCAGGTATCTCGTGGTCGATGGCTGATTTGACAAAGCTTTTGGCCGTTTCGGTTTCCGGCGCGGAAAATACGTCAAACACACTGCCGGATTCAATGATTCTTCCTTTTTCAATTACCGCAACTTTGTCGCAGATTTCTTTTGCCACATTCATTTCATGAGTGATTAACAGAATCGTGATGTTATATTGTTCATTGACGCGCTTCAGCAGCTTCAAAATATCGCCGGTCGTCTGCGGGTCAAGCGCTGATGTCGCTTCATCACAGAGCAGAACCTCCGGATTTGTCGCCAGCGCCCGGGCAATCCCGACGCGCTGCTTTTGTCCGCCCGAAAGCTGATCCGGATAATCGCGGGCTTTATCCTCAAGTCCGACAAAACGGAGCAGCTCCGTCACTTTTTTCTTTATGTCGGCTTTCGGTGTTTTAACAAGCGCAAGCGGCTCAGCGACATTAGCGAAAATCGTCTTTGAATTTAACAGGTTAAAATGCTGAAAAACCATGCCGATCTTCCTTTTCACAGTTCGTATCTCAGCTTTCGACAGGGACATTAAGTCTCTTCCGCCGACGAAAACCTTTCCGGCCGTCGGTTTTTCAAGGAAGTTCACACAGCGGATCAGCGTGCTTTTTCCTGCGCCGCTGAAGCCGATGACGCCGTATATTTCCCCTTTATCCACATGAAGGTCGATTCCATTGAGCGCATGGACCTTCTGTCCGCCGCTTTCATAGACCTTTTCAACGCCTTCAAATGTAATCATGATGATCTCCTCCTCTTTTAGGGCTAACAAAAAAGGCTTCCTCTTAAAAAATAAGAAGAAGCCTTTGACGACACAAAGTAAATAGAGTGAGTCCGCTCTCTTCTTATCTTCCAAGCCCGTACGGCTTGTTGGATGTGGCACAGTATTCTGCTGTATGCAGAACCCGCTGCCGAGGTTTCACAGGGCCAATTCCCTCCGCCTCTCTGAATAAGAAGTATAGTTGCATGAAGTTTTACCTAACTTTACAGCTTCTTTGAAATGTTGTCAATCAGATTCGTGAAAATTTCAAAAACTCCCTTTTTACTCATTGTTTTTCACCCTGAGCATTAAATTTCACTTTTTTTAAAAAAATTGTGTTTAGCAGTTGTAATTTCGTTTAAACACTGGTAAAGTAAAGGTAATTATTTTTGTTCGAACTATCTTTAAGAAGAAAGTTTTGTAAGAGTTTTCGTCTTGGAAGTTTGTTTTAGAGCAAGAATAGTGAATTTAAGCGTTATCGCTTTAGGAGGAAATTTCATGCTAGAAGGTAAAGTAAAATGGTTTAACTCTGAAAAAGGTTTCGGATTCATCGAAGTTGAAGGACAAGACGATGTATTCGTTCATTTCTCTGCTATTCAAGGCGAAGGCTTCAAAACTTTGGAAGAAGGCCAATCTGTATCTTTCGAAATCGTTGAAGGAAACCGCGGACCACAAGCTGCTAACGTAACAAAAGCGTAAGCTGTGAACCGCTGATCTTCATACAGGACTGCTGACCGAATGTCAGCAGTCTTTTTATATTTAAAAAAAGCCTGACGCCCGGAAACCGGTGTCAGGCTTTTTTTAAACGTATACCGCTTATGAAGCGATGTCTCTCTTTGTGAATACAACAAAGGCGAGCACATGAAAAACGATAAAATAGACAGCCAGCATCACAATCGAGAATCCCAGCGTCATGTCTGAAACAACCGGAGATCCGTCAAAGTATTGAGTGAGGTCCGTGTTGGCAAACAGGATGTATTTCGCCCAAGCAAATTTCGTCGCGAGCAGGCCTGTCACCGTTCCGCCCATAACCAAAAGGAAAATCGAAATACCTACGGCGAGCGAGCTGTTTCTGAAAACCGCTGAAATCATAAAGGCCATTGTCGCCATCATCAAAAGCGAAATCGAATTCAGCAAATAGCTGCCGGCCAAATGCAATAGCAGGCTTTTTTCTTCAACCGTTCCACCGACATACACCAAGTGAACCTGGCTGCTGTCGCCTGCCCCGAATAAAGCAAGGCCTGTGATCCCTGCGCTTGCGAACAGAATGAAAAGCAAAGCCAATGCGAAAAGCAGGACCGTAAAATATTTTGCCAGCAGGATTTTAAAGCGGCTGATCGGCCTGATGACAAGCAGCTTCACCGTTCCCCAGCTGAATTCATTCGCAACGATTCCCGCCGCCACCGTGATTACAAACAAACCGGCGAGCGAGATGAGCCCGCTCGTATCGCTGATGAAAGACAGAGCTGAATAATCCCCATCTGCCGGTAAATCGTGCTTGATTCGATACTCATTAATTGCGATCGACTGTTCATAATTTTTTTCAAGTGTTGGATTGCTGTTCCCTTTAAGCTGTTCCTTCATGTCCTTATTTTCCTGCGCCAATTCCTTTTTCCAGTCCGTGTTTTGGTCTGTCTCTCCGATCGTCTTTGTGAGAACGCCCAGCCCGATGACAGCTAACAGCAAAATTCCGATCATGACGTATGTGCCTTTTCGATTAAAAATTTTGATCCATTCATTTACGATGAGATTAAACATGCTGAGCTTCCTCCTTATCTGCGGTGATTTCCAGGAATCGGTCTTCCAGCGATTTGTTCACAGCCTTCACTTCATATAAGCGAACACCGCTGTCTGTCAAGTGTTTAATCAAATCAGGCACTTCATCCTTTTGAATGCTGAGCTCTATCCCGCCTTCCGCTTCGTCAACCTTCACCTTTCTGAAAGCAGCCGCTTCCCGTGTGAGAGCCTGGGTGTCGTCCGCTTGAATATAATAGCGCTTCTTCTCATCCCGAGCGGGTCCGTGCACATGCTGAATATCCCGGAGCTTTCCGTTTTGAATAATGGCGATCCTGTCGCACATCAGCTCCATTTCTGAAAGCAGGTGGCTTGAAACGATGACCGCCATTCCCTTTTCTCTCGTCAGCTTTCTTAAATAGTCACGGATTTCCCGGATACCTGCCGGATCAAGCCCGTTCGTCGGCTCATCGAGAATCAACAGCTTTGGATCGTGCAAAAGGCTTTGGGCAAGGCCAAGCCTTTGTCTCATTCCTAACGAATACGTTTTGACCTTGTCGTTGATCCTGTTTTTCAATCCGACGAGCTCGACGATTTCGTCAATTTTCTTTTTCGTCACGCCTTTCGTCATGCGCGCGTATTGCTGAAGGTTTTGGTAGCCCGTTAAAAATTTATAAAGCTCCGGGTTTTCAACGATCGCTCCGATATGCCGTGCAGCCTTTTCAAAGTTTTCTTTTACGCTGACGCCGCACACGGCGATTTCACCGGCGGTAATGCTCATATGTCCGACAATCATCCGGATCGTCGTCGTTTTTCCGGCGCCGTTCGGCCCCAGGAAGCCGAATATCTCGCCTGCCCGCACGTCAAAACTCAAGCCCTCGATGATCTTTTTCCCCCTGATCGTTTTTGATACATTTTTTAATTCCAAAAGTGTTTCCAATGTTTCTCCTCCCGCTTTTTCAATTTTTTTCTTTAATAAACCGTTTCAGCCATTCCAAAAGCGACATTCCGGATTCCTCGCGCAGCTGTTCGACATCCTTTTTTGCTTCAATTCGGCCATTTAAGACGACATCCAATATTTGTTCAATTTCATAGGTGGCGATGGCGATTGTCTGCTTGTCAAGCTCCAAATATGTAAGAAGGCTTTTGACTGTCGACTCCCTCACCATCGGAGACCGGATGGTTCATCAAACAGCACGACCGCTGCATCGCTCGCCAATGTGAGCGCTAGCTTCAGCCTGCCCCGGTTCCCTTTGGAAAGCTTGCCGATTTTTATATCCCTGTCGATTTTTCTTGTCCTTTAACAGGTTCCACGCTTTGTTTATACGGAAATCGGAAAAATTGGTTTCATAATAGTGAATATATCCTTGACCCGAAATGGACGCAGAACATATCAAGCTCTGTTAAATAGAGACGTTCTTCGTCTCCTTTCTGGCTGTTCATCATGAAATTTGAAATCAGCATTTAAAGAAATGCTCCAGAATCTCTGCACTTTCTGGAATAAGCCGCTCTTGATGAACAGCGCCTCGAATAATCCATAAGCATCGTAGATCAACAAGGAAATGTCCCGGATGATTTTTTGATAGCCGAATATTTTCTGAGCGCTCATCTATCGTTCGAAAGAACATCACTCATGTGGAAAAAAACACGCAGCCTAAACAGACAGCGATATTGACGAGAAGCAAATGACGCGGAAAACAGGCTGTTGCTGCTTCGGATCAGAACGTTTCTGACAATCAGCTCGAAAATGAATAAACGGCGCGAAATATCAATTGGTATACAACAGCAATAACGCATTGTTGTTCGAATTTATAACTAAAGCTGCGTCTTCCCTTCCAGACCGAGCTGTATCAGAGTACTGCATCAGTAGTGCGGGGGGAATCGGAAGTAATATTGCAAAAAAAGCGCAAATAAAAAAGCAAACCCGCTGGTGCCCAGCGAATTTGCCTTTAATCCTGTTCCCGTTTTTTCATGGATTTTAATGCGTTTCGGTAATCCATATCGTCCATTTCCGTCTTCTCGGGATATTTTTTTTCCTCTTTTGGTTGTTGAAGTTTTTGCAGGATCGCCCGATAGGTTTGATCATTCATTTCGAACGGATCTTGCTGATCGGCTTTAACCTGCTCAGGCTCTTCTTCTTCCTGAACCTGAGGAATGCCAGCCGCAGATGCAGCTTTATCCTCATGTTCGGGTTTATCCTGAGAAGACGCCGACCGCACATTAAATACCACCAGACCGATAATGACGAGGACAGCAGCGATGATGGTCAGTATAATGGTCATGTCAAATCGCTCCTCACTGTCCTGCTGTAAAGCGGTCTGTCACCTGGGCGACGCGTCTGCCTAAAGCCCGGCCCAGCTCCAGGCCTTCCTCGCCGATCAATTCGTCACTGTCGACAGGACACGTGATGCCTGCACCGTAATAAGACCCGTATAAAGCATTTTCAGGTACATTTCCAGGCAAGCCGACGACCATCATGCCTTGATGAAGCATCGGTGTTATTAAGTTGAGCATTGTCGCCTCAAGACCGCCGTGGGTCGTCGCCGTTGTGCAGAAGACTGCGCCGATCTTATTGATCAGCTTTCCTTCCGCCCAAAGGTAGCCCAGCCTGTCGATCCAAGTTTTTAATCCGGAGCTGATTGTACCGAAATGGCCCGGGCATCCCCAGATGATAGCGTCCATTTCTTCGAGCTTTCTAATATCCGCCTGGCTGACATGATCGATCCGCACGTCTGCAGCATCATGTTCCCCCGCGCCTTCTGCAATGGCTTCAGCCAGCTTTTTCGTATGCTCGCCTTCACTGTCGTAAACAACATAAATTTTCATGTCAGAACCTCCTCATTTTAAGATTCTTTCGCTTCTTTAGGAGCCGGAAGCAATGTCAGCTCCTGCGCTTTGTTCTTCCTGCGCAGCTTGTCTTTTCTGACATCCCTCAAAAACAGGCTGAGAACGAGACCGATGACACAGAACCCGGCCGCCCACATAAACGCGTCATTAATACCCATGACGTTCGAGTTGAGCTGCGCCTGTCCGGTCAAATATTTCACGACATATTGTTGTGCTTGTTCGAGAGATATATGCATCGATTGCGCGGTTGACTGAATCGTTGACTGCAATGTGCTCATAAATGACGGATCAGCCGTATTTGTCTGATCGGCCATTGATGCATAGTGGAATGTCGTACGATTCGTATAAATCGTCGTGATCAAGCTCGTTCCGATCGAACCGCTGATTTGGCGAAGCGTATTCGACATCGCCGTTCCGTGGCTGTTTAGATGCTGCGGAAGCTGGTTCATGCCGGCAGTCATAATCGGCATCATCAGCATAGACA
The DNA here is from genome assembly GCF_037969865.1 of Bacillus sp. FSL R7-0646. NCBI lineage: Bacteria > Bacillati > Bacillota > Bacilli > Caryophanales > Bacillaceae > Bacillus > Bacillus sp. FSL R7-0646. Next base: position 956,919 of record NZ_CP150217.1, on the reverse strand, counting down.
TCCCAAACGCCCGAATCGCATAGATCAGCACGATGTACATATACGGCGTATCGATCGTAAGCGTCGTAAATTCGTAGGTCGTCACAACGGTGATCAATAAACCGACAATCGCCAGCGGCCTTGGGCCGACTTTATCAAATAAAATTCCTGAGATCGGCGACATCACAAGCATGACGAGTGCGCCCGGCAGCATAAGAAGCCCCGACTGAAGCGCTGTAAAACCGACCAGGTTTTGCAAATAAATCGGAATCAGGAACATTCCGGCATACAAAGCAACCGTAATGATGGCGTTGATCACGCTTGACAGTGAAAACATATCGTATTTGAACACTCTGAAGTCAAGCATCGGTTCTTTCGATTTCAACTGCTGGATGATAAAAGCGGCAATGCCGATTACACCGATCACAACTGTAGAAAGTACGATCGGATCATCCCAGCCGTCTGAGCCGGCTTCGCTCACGCCATACAGCAACGCCGCAAATCCGACGACTGAAAGAATCGCGCCTGCTGTATCCAATTTGATTTTTTTAGGTTCCGTCATATTTTTAAATAGGAAAAAACCGAAAATGATGACGATGACACCAACCGGCACAAGGCTGTAAAACATGATCCGCCAGCTGTAGTTTTCAATGACCCAGCCGGATAGAGTCGGACCGACAGCAGGAGCAAACATCATCGCAAGGCCAAAGATCCCCATTCCTTTCCCGCGGCTTTCCGGAGGAAAGATAAAGAGAATCGTCGTCATGACCAAAGGCTGAAGTATGCCTCCGCCGACTGCCTGAATGAGGCGTCCGGTTAACATCGTCGAGAAATTAGGCGAAATTCCGCATATCAGCGTTCCGGCCGTAAACAGCAGCATGGCCGTTAAAAACAGGCTCCGTCCGCCGAACCGCATAATCAGAAAGGCTGATAAAGGAATCAAAACGCCGTTGACAAGCATATATCCGGTTGTCAGCCATTGAATCGTTGTGGCGCTCACATTGAACTCTGTCATGAGATGAGGCATCGCCACATTCAGCAGCGTTTGGTTTAAAATGGCCAGAAACAAGCCGGCCATTAATATGATAAGCAGTGACATATTTCCTTTTTTCTGAGAAGCCACTTATGACATCCTCCTTTCGCTCGTTTTTATTTCCCCCGGTTATTTTGAAATTTTCACGGATGCGTTCATTCCCGGCAGCACTTTGTCAGACGGGTTTTTGATTGAAATTTTCACAGGTACTTTCTGCGTTACTTTCGTGTAGTTTCCGCTTGAATTGCTTTGAGAAAGCAAGTCAAATGTTGAGTTTGTCGCATAGCCGATTTCTTCGACATTTCCTTCAAATGTAGTGCCTGAATCACCGTCAACGACGATATCGACTTTGTCCCCTTTTTCGATGTCTTTCAGGTCGTTTTCTTCAATGTTAGCAGTAATGTACAGATGATCCATGTCGATTGTTTTCGCAAGCGTTTGACCGGCTTGTACGATCTGGCCTTCCTTCGCTTCGTTTTTGACAATCGTTCCGTCCATGATCGACTTCACGTCAACCGTTTGTTCCCCTTTGATTTTCGCTGTTTTTTCGTCCTTCGAAACTTTTGATCCTTCTTTCAAATCCCAATCTGCGAGCTTCCCTGATGCAGGCGCCGTAATATCGGCCATCTCGCCTGCCACGTGCGCTTCATCGGTTTTCACATAGCTGATGCTGTCATAATAGAAATACGCACCTCCTGCTAAGATGGCAAGCACGATGATGAGTCCGATAATGTTCGTCGCAATTAAACGTCCTTTGCTCATGTTTTATTTCTCCTTTCATATCCTTATATTTTGGGTGAAGCCGGTTTGAACGGCTCCCTCGGTTTTGCTTTTCCTATTTCCTGCTCAGCAGCTTGCGGGACGTGTACTGAATAAGTTGTTCAAAACTGAGCAAGAAAGATCGGAAACGGTAAATTTGTTTTTACCTCTGCACAACAAAATAAATAGTTAACAAGATTAAATATTAGTTAAAGTAATAAAGAATGTCAATAACCTTGCACTTAAAATTTTGATTTAAATATTTTCCAAACAAAAAACCTCCGGCAGCGGAGTGGAGAGACCCAAATAAATGAGACAAGGAAAAAACACCCCCTGAATCGTATTAATACAATATGATTCTTAGGAGGGTGTTTTTCTATGGGCACAAGAGTACATTACGCAGAAGAAGTAAAATGGGAAGTAATTAAAATGAAACAAGCTGGAATGACAAACAAAGAAATAATGGAACAACTGGGGATAAAAAATAAGACTCAAATTAAAACATGGATGCGATGGTACAAAACAGGCCAAACCTATCGATTTTCGCAACAAGTTGGAAAACAATATTCCTACGGTAAAGAATCGGAGGAAATGAGTGAGCTAGAAGAATTAAAACTAAAGAATAAACAGCTAGAGGCTCAATTGGCAATTATAAAAAAGTACCAGGAGATCGAAAGGAGTTGGAGCCACGAGTCATTGTCCAAGTTGTAGAAGAACTCTCAGCCACTTTTAAAATAATTGATATTCTTGGAGTATTAGGCATACCTAAGTCAACATATTACCGTTGGAAAAAGAAGTATAAAAAAGTTGAGCTAACTTCATTAGAAGAGCTAGTAATCAAGCTGTGTAAGAAAAACTTCTATCACTATGGTCATCGTAAAATTAAATCCATCTTAAACAGAAAGTATGGGATAAATGTAAACCGCAAAACTGTACAAAAAATTATGCAAAAGTTTGAGATTCAGTGTCAAGTTAAGAAGAAGCGACAAAAGTACATTTGTGGTGAGAGTAATATTATTGTGCCGAACACTCTCAATCGTAATTTTAAAGCAAGCCGATTAAATGAAAAATGGGTAACCGACATTACCTACTTACCTTATGGCTCGACTATGTTATATTTATCAACGATTATGGACTTATATAACAACGAAATAGTGGCTTACAAAATAGGTACGAGCCAAGATATTAACCTAGTATTAGACATATTGAGGGAAGCTGTAGAATTACGTAAACCAGTAGGGTTACTTCTTCATAGCGACCAGGGATCTGTCTATACTTCACATGCATATCAGAATTTGGCCAAAGAAAAAGGCATTACCACAAGCATGTCTCGAAAAGGAAACTGCCATGATAATGCCGTCATTGAATCCTTTCACTCCTCGCTAAAGTCGGAAGGATTTAACGCTCAAAGTAGAGCATCTATATCCAATTCTAAAGTAGTACAAATTGTAAATCAATACATGTATCGATATAATCATGTACGAATTCAGGCAAAATTAAACTACCTGTCCCCACTGGAATACAGGGGACAGGCAGCATAGGTGTTTTTTCTAAGTCTCATTTTAACGGGTCAGTTCAGAGGTTTAATTCAGGTTTTTTCATGTATATTGGTGCCGTTCTTCATTGTTGAAGAAGCTCTTCAGAGCCTGAAAAACATCGGCTTTCTGTTTCAGCACATAATACTTGAATTTTTCATTTTTAATATTTTTGTAGGCTGACATTAAAGTTGAATGTCTGTTGTACTGGTTGACTTCGCCGTAGCAAAATATATTCGCTTTCTCCATAATCTCTCCGACAAGCTTGACGCACCGCGCGTTGTCGGATGTCAGATTATCGCCGTCCGAAAAATGAAACGGATAAATGTTATAGCGTGTCGGATGGTATTTGTCTTCGATCAGCTCGAGGGATTTGCGGTATACAGATGAACAAATTGTTCCCCCGCTTTCCCCTTTCGAAAAGAAATCTTCTTCTGATACCACTTTGGCCTCTGTATGATGGGCGATAAACTCGATATCGACCGTTTCATACTTTGTCCGTAAAAAACGTGTCATCCAAAAGAAAAAACTTCGCGCCATATATTTTTCCCAAACGCCCATCGATCCGCTCGTATCCATCATGGCGAGCACAACGGCTTTTGATTCAGGCTTTACAGAGTCATTCCACGTTTTAAATTTTAAGTCTTCGGGATAGATTGGATAAAACGACGGTTTTCCAGTCATTGCGTTTCGCTTAAATGCGCTGAGCATCGTTCTTTTCTTATCGATGTTGCCCGTCAAACCCGTTTTGCGGATATCGTTGAATTCAATATCTTCGACAACGATATCATCGCGCTCTTTCTGTTCTAAATTCGGCAGCTCCATTTCGCTGAAGAGCGCCTCTTCCAAATCGATTAACGAAACTTCCGCTTCATAATAATCTTCACCGGCCTGATCGCCCGCTCCCTGGCCTTTGCCGGCGCCCCGCTTATCAGAGCCGTCCCTTGCGACGATATCTCCTACTTGGCTGTCGCCGTCTCCCTGGCCGGCATGTTTATTTTTATCATAGTTATAGCGGATTTTATACTCATCCAACGAGCGAATCGGAATTTTGACAATATCTTTGCCGTTGGACATAATGATGCTTTCTTCTGTAATCAGGTCAGGCAGATTGTTTTTGATCGCGTCCTGCACCTTTTTCTGGTGACGCTGTTGGTCATCATACCCTTTTCGGTGGAGGGACCAGTCTTCCTGAGAAATAATAAAATGGCCATTGTCTTTATGGGACATGAATTCCCCTCCTTATTGATAATCCCCTTAAATGGCTTCGGTTTATAGGTCAAAGTCCTGCGGATGCAAGTCTAAAAGTGTTTATTGTTATCTTATGCAGGTGCAAATAACTTTTGACAAACAATTTTGAAAATGGGACAAAAGGACCCGCCCTTCTCCGGACGGGTCTTCAAGCTACCGGTTTAATAAGCTTCCTACATATTTTAAGAGTTCGTTTGCGCTTGTCGAGTTGTAGCCGTGCTCATCAATGAGACGGGCGACGACCTCGTTGATTTTCTTGAGCTGCTGTTCGTCCGGCGTTTTTGTCGACGTCGTGATTTTGACGACATCTTTCAAGTCTGCAAACAGCTTTTTCTGAATCGCTTCCCTGAGCCGCTCATGGGAATTATAATCAAATCGCTTCCCTTTTCTTGCATAGGCAGAAATGCGGATGAGAATTTCTTCTCGGAATGCCTTTTTCGCATTTTCGGAAATGCCGATTTGTTCTTCTATTGACCTCATCAGCTTTTCATCCGGATTCATCTCTTCTCCTGTCAGCGGATCGCGGAGCTTAATTTTATTGCAGTACGCTTCGACATTATCAAGATAATTGTCCATCAGCGTTTTCGCCGACTCCTCATAAGAGTATACAAACGCTTTTTGGACTTCTTTCTTCGCCATTTCGTCGTACTCTTTTCTGGCGGCGGAAATAAAGTTCAAATAGCGCTCGCGGTCTTCTGCCGAAATCGACGGATGCTGGCCGAGTCCTTCTTTTAAAGAACGGAGGACATCGAGCGCATTGATCGACTCCATATTTTTGCGGATGATCGTCGACGAGATCCGGTTGATGACATAACGCGGATCGATTCCGCTCATTCCTTCATCAGTGTATTCTTTTTTCAAATCCTCGACATCGACTGAATTGTATCCTTCAACGCTCTCTCCGTCATACAGCCTCATTTTTTTGACGAGATCAATGTCTGACCTCTTCGGCTCCTTCAGCCTTGTCAAAATTGAAAACATCGCGGCCACTTTTAGCGTGTGCGGCGCAATATGAACATCAGACACATCGCTTTCAGCGATCATTTTCTCATAAATTCTTTCCTCTTCCGATACTTTTAAATTATATGGAATCGGCATGACGATAATCCGCGAATGGAGCGCCTCGTTTTTCTTATTGGATATAAATGAACGGTATTCGGTTTCATTCGTGTGGGCTACGATCAATTCATCCGCTGAGATGAGCGCGAACCGGCCCGCTTTGAAATTCCCTTCCTGTGTAAGCGATAAAAGGTGCCAGAGGAATTTTTCATCGCATTTCAGCATTTCCTGAAATTCCATCATTCCTCTGTTCGCTTTGTTTAATTCTCCGTCGAACCGGTATGCGCGCGGATCGGATTCCGATCCGTATTCGGCAATCGTCGAGAAATCAATGCTTCCCGTCAGATCGGCGATATCCTGCGATTTAGGGTCTGACGGACTGAACGTGCCGATCCCCGTCCGTTTATCCTCTGAAAAAAAGATTCTTTCAACCTTCACGTCTTCTATTCTTCCGCCGTATTCCTGTTCAAGCCTCATCATGTTCAACGGGGACAGGTTTCCTTGAATGCGGATGCCGTATTCATTGTAAAAATCGTCCCGCAGATGCTGAGGGATTAAATGAAGCGGATCTTCATGCATTGGGCAGCCCTTAATCGCATAGACAGCCCCTTCATCTGTAAGAGAGTATGCTTCAAGCCCCCTTTTCAGCATGGTGACCAAAGTCGATTTCCCCCCGCTGACAGGCCCCATCAAAAGCAGGATTCTTTTTCTGACATCAAGGCGTTTCGCGGCCGGATGAAAGTATTCTTCAACAAGGCGTTCCAAAGGCTCTTCAAGACCAAACAGCTCTTTGTCAAAGAAGCTGTATACTTTTTTGCCGTCTTTCTCTTCAATGCCGCTGTCTTTAATCATATTGTAAACGCGGGAATGAGCAGATTGCGCGACAGTCGGATTTTCTCTTACGATTTCCAGATATTCAGCGAAGGTTCCTTCCCATTTCAGACGCTGCTCTTCCTCTCTATACTGTTCAATCTTTTTTAATATATCCATAAGAACCTCCTATATGATGATAAATGCAAGGTGCCAAGTGAATCACTGTTACATTCACTCTATGCGAAGATGTCCCTTTAGATGCTTTTCATATGAAAAATGAAATGTACTTTCCTCGAATTGACAAGGCTGGAGCAAACCATTCATAATAAGAGCAGAAAAGTTCCGTCCGCATGTGCTCCTGCGGAACGGCTCGCCGCATCGGTGCAGATGACAACAAGGGATCAAGGATGAGAGGGGGATTTTAATGAGAACGCTGATCATGATGGGGGTCATCCTCGCGTTTCTCGTATCCATATTTACTGCCGGATACGAAAGCAAACCCGGAAAGTAAAATTAAAAAAGAAAAAAGGATGGCTCACTTTTAAAGCCATCCCTTTTTTCACAACATAACACTGTTTTATTGCTGTTGATCCTCATTTACCTCAGACTTCGGAGATACCCGGTAGCTGCTCTTGTATTCAACTTTCTCAATCTTGCATCCCGGTCCTATATGCACGCGGTTTCCTCTGACCATTCGGGCCGCCGTGTTTTCCAGGTAAATATCGTCTCCTTCAATCGTCCCTGCCGAGAGAGTACCTCCGTTTCTATTAAACAACAGCCCGCGTTTATTGACGATCTTAATATCCGTACCGCCGATATCGCCAATCGAACTGTTTCCGTACTTTAAGCCGATGTCAATCACACCTGCGTTCAGGAGGCCCTTTACATCCAGGCTGCCCGTCAGTTTAAAATCCTCTGCCTCGCAATCGCCTCTTACGTTCAGGGCGCCTTTGACATCGCAAGTGTCAGCCGTCATATTTCCCCCGATATTGATGATGCCTTTCACGGCTGCATCGCTGATCTCGGCGTTCTCAGAAACATCCGCCGTGCCGTATACTCTGGCTTTGTCAGCTTTCAGCCTCCCCCGGATCTCTGTTTCCCCGTGTACACTAAAGCTTTTAATTTTCGCGTCGCCTGACAGTTCGCTTGTACCGTGTGTACTGAATTTTTCGCAATCAATGTTTCCCGTGATCATTCCTTCACCTCTAATGAGAACACGATGGAATGATCCGCCCCCCGCGCTTCCGGATCCGTGTATTTTCAAGTCGTGTTTCTTCATGTCCTATCCCTCCGCTATAATTTCCTTTTCTCTCCGACTTTTGCCGTTTCGGCCACCCGGATATCTTCCTTATACTCAATCAGGCCGATGTCGCAATTTTCGCCGATGATAACCGAATTGCCGCGGACAACTTTTGCGGTCGTATTGGCAAGTTCGATATGATCCCCTTCAATCAGCTCGGCAGACAGCCTTGGAGGAGAAATAAGCTCCGATAAAAACGAGAACAGCTTCGATTGATGTGCAGTGCAGACGATCCTCCGGCAGCCGATTTCTTTCACTTTACTTTCGCCGCCGTGAACCTTAATTTCGATTTGCTCCGCGTTTAACAGCCCGTCGATTGTAAAATAGCCTTCTGCAGAAAAATGTTCCACTTGGCAGTCTTTGCCGATCGACGTTTTTCCGCGAACGATCGCTTCGTCGCCTTTCACATGTCCGCTAATGCCGGCGTAGCCTAAGATTTTAAGCTTTTCTGCTTCGACATCGCCATCCACTTTTGCAGAACCATCAATTCTAACCTTTGAAGCCTCGATGGCGCCGTTTAGTTTTGCATGGCCGCTGATTCTCAGCTCATCCGCTTTTACGTCTCCGTTTACAGTCCCGGTGCCGCTGCAGCTGAACCTTTCGCAGTCAATATCGCCGTTAATCGTACCTTTGCCGTTTAACTCAACCGTTTGATACGCGCCTCCGCCTGAACTGCCGAATCCGTTTATCAATAAATTCTCCATCTTTGATCCTCCAATTACATGAATTTTGTTTTCAATTCTTCACTGCTCGCCGCCAGATTGATGTCAGCGGCTACCTTGACTCCCTTTTCCAACACAATGCTGCCCTCGGCAATCAGACATGTTGCAACGCCGAGCTTCCGGAGCACAAGCAGCCTTCCCTTGTTTTCCGCCTCGTTCGACATGATGACATCCAGCACCATTTTCCCTTCATCCAGGCTGATGTCGCCGGATTGAAGCAAGCCTTCCAGCACATAAGCCGCAAGTGCTTCTGTCAAATTAAATGGATGATCGCGTTTTCCGGTGCATTCTTCAAAAAACGCCATGACCGCTTCTGAAACGATGCCTTTTTTTAGCAGCTCCCCGCGGCTCGCGTTTAGTTCGGTCAAATCGGGCGAAAACATTTCCGCCATCTCATCAAGGGAAAGGTTTTCTTTCATGCTTTGAATGGTTTCAATTCTTTTTAAAATGTCTTCCCTCGGAAAAAACGTTTCTTGTCCGGTGAACGTAGACTTCCGGATAAACCACTCTTCAGGTATTAAATTTTTCCGTTTCCATCTATAGAGCTGTCCGTACGAGATCGAAGTCAAATCCAGCAGCTCTTTTTTTGAAATTAAATCATCCTGAACCATCTGTTTCAGCTCCTTCACACACATTGTAACATAACACTGTTACATTGGAAAACAAAAAAAGAGCCCCTTTTGAAAAAGGGCTCTTTACCTATTAAGTCAAATCTCTGTAATTCTGCTGGCGAAGCGCCTCATACACGAGGATTGCCGCAGTGTTTGATAAGTTCAGTGATCTGACGTGCTCTGTCATCGGCAGGCGCAGACAGCGATCCATGTTTTGTTCGATCAGCTCTTTCGGCAAGCCGTTCGTCTCTCTGCCGAAGACAAAGAAGTAATCTTCGTTTTGATCTGAATAATCAAATGAAGTGTGCGGTTTTTGACCGAACTTTGTAATGAAGAAAAAACGGCCTTCAGGATGGGCATCAAACAATTCATCCAATGAGTCGTGGTAGACGACATTGACGAATTCCCAATAATCAAGACCTGCCCGCTTGAGCATTTTATCGTCGGTTGAAAAGCCGAGCGGTCTGATTAAATGAAGTGTTGCATCTGTTGCTGCACAAGTCCGTGCGATATTTCCTGTGTTTGCAGGAATTTCTGGTTGATATAGTACGACATGCAATGCCAAAGTATTCACCTCTGTTTTTCTAATCCGCTGTTTATTATACCACTCATTTCGATTTTGTCGTATCATCTGATATATGAAAAAACGCATATCGAATCGATGAAGTATAAGCAGGCGAATCTTCGTAAGACCAGTACCTCATCCGGCAGTCGTGCGTTTGCGCGTTCACCAGCGGCATATTGCTTTTATCCTTCGCTGTCACAAGGGCCACGTGGTCAAATCTGCCGTCTCCGTTAAAATCATAGCAGATGACATCGCCTTCGATCAGCTCTTTCGCAGCCGGCTTTTGAACCGCTCGGAGACCGGCTTTTGAATGCTTCAAAAAGGTTCTGAGCGAATGAGCGACAGTCCAGCTGTAGCTCCAGGAATGGTTTTGCATCCACCAGCCCTTGCCTCTGTTCGGATAGCCGCGCATCGGCGCATCTCCGGCCCTTATGCACTGGGAAATAAAGTTTGTGCAATTGTCTTCAAAGTTTTTATAAGCAGGATTTCGTTTATTCCAATACGTTTCAGCATAGCGCACCGCGGCAAGCCGGTCATAGCGGAACGCCCTTCCCAGCAATTCGCGCATATCTTCATCGCCGTTTTCAGGCTCAGGATGAGACTGTGCGGCCGGACGCAGGGCCTCGGAGTCTTTAATGACCATCTGATCATACAAAAGGGCGTTTCTGTCTTCCATATGTTCTTCCATATACATATCATCCCCGTCTTTGCACAAATATGCGGTATGGGTTTGATAGTTCACATGTGACGCGCCGTCTTCATCAAGCCAATGCTCTTTTACAGCCGCTTCTATATTGGCCTTCACGATATGCACGCCGCGTTTTTGAAAAAGCCTCCGCTTCCGTTCAATGACTTCAAAACCTCCGGCATCCCGCCAGTTTGTTTCATCATTGCCGTTAATTAAGTATTGAAGTCTGGCTTTCAGGAGCTGCTCGATGATCTGTTTCAAGGGCTACACCACCATATGTTTGTTAATTCGTTTCTCATCATTAAACATATGTCAGGACAGCCCTCAATTAGTCGCACTCGTTTCTTTTAACAGGCCGATGCCTTTTTGAATTTCAGCTTTTGCGTCTTCATCCTGCTCGTGCGCGAGCGCGCGCTCCAATTCACTCATCACATCCGCTCCGCCGATCTTTCCGACAGCCCATGCGGCGGTTCCCCTGATGACCGGCCGCGGATCTTTGTGCATCAGCTCAATCAGTTCAGGGAGAGCGTCCGTTTCTTTAAAATGGGCAAGTGCGATAATCGCATTTCTCTGAATCGGCTTTTTGCCTCTCCATGAGCCGGCCACGTGGCCGAACTTTTCTTTGAATTCGCGATTCGACATCGTCAGAAGCGGCTTTAAAAGCGGCTTGGCAATCTCAGGGTCCGGCTCCATTTCAGGATGCAGATGAAAATCGACCCCTTTATTTTTCGGGCATACCATCTGGCACGTATCACAGCCGTAGATCCTGTTTCCGATTTTCGTACGGAACTCGTCAGGCAGAAAACCCTTTGTCTGCGTCTGAAAAGCGATGCAGCGCTGGGAGTTGAGCTGCCCAGGCTTGACGAGCGCGCCGGTCGGGCATGCCTCGATGCACTTGTTGCATGAGCCGCATTGGTCTTCGATCCTCTCATCAGGCTCAAAGGGAATATTCGTAATCATTTCCGCCAAGTAAACGTAAGATCCGAATTCAGGCGTAATGATCATGCAGTTCTTTCCGCTCCAGCCGATGCCCGCACGCTCTGCGACAGCTCTGTCTGAAAGCTCACCGGTGTCCACCATCGACTTCGTTCTGACATCGCTTCGCTGTGCTTTCAAAAATTCTTCAAGCTGATCAAGCTTTTCGCGCAGGACATGATGATAATCCTTTCCCCAGGAAGCTCTGCAAAAGATGCCCCTTCGTTCGCCTTTCTTGCTTCTCGGCGCGTCTTTCATTTTTGAGGGGTATGCAAGGGCGATGGCGATAATCGACTTCGCCTTCGGCAAAAGCAGATCCGGGTTCGTCCGTTTTTCAAGATCGGGTTCTTCAAAGCCTGATTCATAGCCAAGGGCCCGGTTCTCAATCAATCGTTCTTTTAATGTTTCAAATGTATCTGCACTGGCGAACCGGATTTTATCAATGCCGATTTGCTGTGCGAATTCGATGACATCCTGTTTCAGTTTTTTCACATCCATCGCGCAGAGCCTCCTTTCTTTGTTTTCGTTTTCGCTCTCTGTATAATAGAGTGTACCATGACACGGGAGTTGAATTAAAATTGGAACTTCGTTTGCAAATTGCGCCTGCTATTTTAAACCGCATTCCTTCATTTAAGGTTGGCGCTGTGTTATATCAAGGTATTGAGATCAACGGCTCCCCGCAAATGCTTAAAGGCCGGCTCCGCCTTTTTCAGGAATCGCTGTTTTTTGACTATGCCGACCGCAGTATCGAAGATGAATCGGCCGTAAAAGAATGGCATGATGCCTTCAGGGAGCTGAATCCGTCTTTTTCAGGCCGGGAAAGCGGACTCGAACGGATGCTGGAAGACATCAAAGAGCAGCGCTTTGTCGAGCCGAAAAATTCAGCGGTTGATCTGAGCCGTTTTTTCTCTCTCAAATATTTGATTCCGGTTCATATATATGACGCCCGGAATTTGAAGGGGCCGATCAAAATCGAACCCGGCGGCCCGGACGAGATCATCACGTTCTCCGATGATGCGGGAGCATTCGGCACGATCACCGAAAACCTCAGTCTTCATCATGCAGGAGCGGACACAAAAGATGCCTTGCAGCTCGTCTTTTTCAGGCCGTCATTATCTAAAGAAGAAGCCAGCCGGCTGCTCGATTCTTTGACAAAAATGTTTGAACAAATTCACGGCGGCAGGCACATTTCAGCCGTCTTTCCGTAAAAACCTGTTCTTGAAAAGAGCAGGTTTTTTATGATGATTTCATACATGAAAAAACGCAATGCTTCGTTTAATCTGAGAAACGAAACACTGCGTTATAAACAGTATGTATGGAGCGGGTGATGGGAATCGAACCCACGACATCAGCTTGGAAGGCTGAGGTTTTACCACTAAACTACACCCGCATATGATCACTAAAAACAACATCATCGTTTTGACTTTTATTATGTTACACGTTTATTAAAATTTCGTCAAGGGTATATTAAAAATTTGTCGAAAAAAAACGCCGATTTAACATCGGCAGCTTTTTTCCGGACATTGACAGATTACCAGCTGGATTTCTTCACACCTGGAATCTGGCCTTTATATGCTAATTCTCTGAACGCGATCCGCGACATTTTAAACTTTCTCATATATCCTCTCGGCCTTCCGGTCACTTCGCAGCGGTTATGCAGCCTTGCTGGCGCCGAGTCGCGCGGAAGCTTGCTCAAAGCTCTGTAATCGCCTTTTTCTTTTAGTTCTTTTCTGAGTTCTGCATATTGTTCAACAAGCTTTTGGCGCTTTTTTTCTTTAGCAATTTTTGATTTCTTGGCCACTCTGAGTATCCTCCTTTATTCCAAAGCGTAATGATTACGATTTAAATTTACCACAACCTGACTGCCGATGCAAATAAAAAAAGCCTGCCTCAGGGAAGCAAGCTCTTTTAAGATTCACCCTTTTTTTTCTGATAAATTGATGAAATCGCAGCCGTTATAATAAAAATGCCGATAAACAGCCCGATCATAATGAAGAAAAAGTTTGGCTTCACCTGGAATGAAAAAGCCGATTCGCTCTCCATGACAAACGACAAACTGTTAAACAAGATATCATTGCTCGTTTGATTTGAAAAAAGGTGATAAAACAAAAGCGCAGTCGCAAGCATCGGAAATGCGAGAAAGCTTGAGAAACTGGCAAAGATTAGTCCCTGCTTTAAAGAGTTTGTATTCATGATGATTTACCTCCAATTCCTCTGATCATCAGCTGTTTCATAATCGACTTTCCGTCACCCATAAACGGAAGCAGATACATCATATGCAAAGCATAGGTGGAAAAGAACAGCAGCACTCCGACGGAAACCGCGTTTTCCTTAAGAAAAAAGACCGTAAACAGCACGCCGGCTATTCCGAGCACACCTGGAACAAGCGGTCCCAACGCCGTAATCCAAATCGACCTTTTATCATGCAGCGACATGACAGGGCGGACAAATTTGACTGACATCATATCAGCCGCTAAAAACCCCTGCGGGCCGTTCCTGCCGGCAGCTTTCCGGTGCGCGATGCCGTGCATCACTTCATGAAGCGCCGTTCCGGTAATCAACCCGAAATAGATGACGGAAAAATAAGCCGCGATGCCGACGATCGATCCATCCGGAACAACGGTGTACGCTGCAAGCGACAACATCAAAAAGACGAGCCAGAACACGATGATTTTCTTAGAAATCACTTGCAGAAACTTTATGTACAACAGCAGAAACGAATCAGAATGGCTTGAAAACCTCTCCTTGTAGCGGATATGATACTGGCTGAAGAATTGATAAAGCACTCCCGCAAAAGACGGGCCCTCTCCGTACCTCCAATTGATCAAATAACGGCGGTTGAGCCCTGTCAGCAATTCGTGCAAATCTTTCTGCAGCACCTCTTCCCTGACATTAAACACACCTTTGAGAGCTTCGGCAATCTCCAGCTCGTCTTTTTTCCCGTCGACTTCCTTCAGCATTTGATAAGCAGTCGGATTAATGGGAAAATCAGCATCAAGATCATGATCTGAAATATGCTTCCGATTCAGTGTCACATGCTCTGGGAAATAGGGAATTTTTTTGATTCCGGCCAGCGATTTCAACATATTAATGATCATAATGGTACCTCCATTTAAACCCTCCGTATAAAAGCAGGATCAGCAGTAATTCAAGGCACGGTATGAAAAACAGCAGCGCTTCGCCCGTGACGTTATCAACCGCATAATTCACGATGAAAAACAGCGGAATCAAAAAGAGCAGGAGCATTCCGAAAGAAAAGATCCCCATATAAGGGTTGTTTCGGTCAAGCGGAAAAATAATGCCCGCTAAATAGAACATCGCAATCGAGTTTAAGATCACAGCAACCGTCTTTAAAAAGACCGGAAAGCTCTCCGGGAAAGTCCACGTCAGCACGGAAAACAAAAAGAGCTGAATGAGGCCGAGCATACAGAGCCCGAGATATTTTGACCACAGTACCGTTGCCGTTTTTAAATGAAGCGCCTTATACATCTGCATCATCCGCAGATCGTTGCCAAATGAATTGAAGGCGATGATACCTGTCACGCCTCCCAGAACCAAATAGCTCTCACCGGTAAATCCAAACTGAAACTTGTATTTCAAAAAGCATAGAGCCAAAAGCAAAAAAATGAAGTTTAAAATATTTTCTTCATTTCGGGCTTGAGACTTTATTTCTTTCACCGCCAAAGACAGCGGCTTTGATGACGGGATTTTAATAAATGAAAACAGTTTAGATGATTTTTTTTCAGTGAGGATCGGCACAACATTCAGCGACATAAAAGAGGCCGTGACTGCTGCTGTCAAGATCAGCACAATCGGAATGACGCCGGCATCCGACGCCTGACCGTTCAGCATGAGAAACAGCGGCGCTGCAAAATATGTCAAATGATAATCAAAAGACGAATAAGCGTTCTGAATGTTTCCAAGATCGAATGATGTGATTCCGTAAAACACGGCTAACACGACAAGGACAAACATTGAAAAAAACTTTTGCAGCGGAAAGCCGAATTTTAAAATCAACATATACACCAAGTTATAGACAAGATTGAGAAGCGAAAAGAAAAAGATGATCTGTACAAAAAGAAGTGCAAAAAACGCAAAAGCAAACCAAAACCCAACACCGCTGGCGACAAAGTTCGGAATCAGCAGAATGAAAATCATAAACAGGACAAGAAATGAAACCGCTCCGGCAAACGGGATGAAATATCCGAGGCTTCTCTGGAAGGCCGTCAGCGGAAACCAGCTGAGCTGCATGGAAAAGCTGTGCTGCTCTGGCGTCCTTACTTTAAATAAAATGAAGAAAACAAATGTAAAAATCGACGCGTTCATAAACATGGAAATCACGAACAATCCGAGAGAACGAACTTCGCCGTTCAGAAACGCGCTTAAAAACATGCCTGTAAAACTGTAGCCGATGATGCTTCCCATCGTTACCGCCAAAAGCAAAAAAAGCACGGCGATCGCTTTTTTTGTACCGGTATTAAAGAGCTTGCCCATTTCCTTCTGCCACATTTTCAGCATCATTTTAGAAATTTCGAATGATTTGATCAAAATGAGCACCCCTATCACTCAGCATCGAAGCTTTTAAGAATACTTCTTCAAGTGAATCGCTGTTATATTTAGCCTTCAATTCTTTCACTTTTCCTTCATCCATTTTGACGCCTTTTGATAGAATTGCTATCTTATCGCACAGTTCTTCCGCAGAAAGCATGTCATGGGTGGCCAGCAGTATCGACCCTTGCGTGGCCGCATAGCGCTTCATCAGCTTTTTCGTATTGATGACCGCTTCTATATCGAGCCCGCGAAACGGCTCATCCATAATGACAAATTCGCTCTCCAGCATAAAAGCGGCGATCAGCTGCGTCTTTTTTTTCATTCCGTGCGAGTACGTTTCAATCGGCTCCTGCAAAGCCTCTTTCATATCGAAAAGCTCGATTAATTGTTTCCGTTTTTCATTTGATGTACAATGATACATAGAAGATACAAAATCCAAATATTCTGCGGCTGAAAGGGCGTCCGGCAAAAGGAGTTCATCGGGAACGTAGGCGAATTTCTGCTTGAATTCCGCCGTCGTGTTCGGCAGGTCATCCAACAGAATGGTTCCTTCGGTAGGCGTGATGATTCCTAAAATGGAGTTAATGATCGTCGTCTTCCCTGAACCGTTCGGACCCGCTATCGCGACGATCTGGTTTTTTTCGATTTTTATATGAAACCCGCTAACGGCAGTCACATTGTTTTTATATGTTTTAGACAGATGATCTATTATAAACATAATGCCTCCAGGGTATGATTAATGTCAGGAAAAGCTTAACCGCCCCCCACAGACGGTTAAGCCTCATCAAATATGTCTTGTTGTTGTGAACAGATACTTAAGTATGGCTATTTCCTACATTCGATGCTGACCTGCAAACCGCTGACCCATTTGACGGATCCCGTGAAGCTGCCGTTTCCGTTAGCCACACACCATACAGCGGCGCCAAGAACAACAGTTGCTCCAAGTGCCAAAAGCACTGCAACAAACACCAAGAACCAAGCCTGATCTTCGATCGACGGATTGACAGAATAGTCAACCTGAGGTGCTGCGTATGTCATTTTTCCCCCTCCTTTCTATCAAGTAACCAAAGAGTAACATATCCAAAATCATACTGAAATCTATGAAATTTCCTATTTCATAAACACTACGTTCCAACTATTTATTTAAGGATCTCTTGGTTTTTCAATCTAATGTCCCACCCTTTTCGGCTTGAATGAGAAAATTTAAGCCCCGTTTCCATTTTACGAAGCCTGTATAATCTATTTGTCTTATTTTCCCGCCTTCTTTTTCTCTTATTTTTTCTCTTTATAAATCTCGCGCCATACAAGGAGTTCGAGAAAAAAGAACTGGATAATAAGCCCTTTCTTCTCCCGGAATCCAGAAGCCAAAATACCCTCAAAGTCCTTTTTTTAAAAAAACGAGATGATTCTATTTTATCTATTCCATTTCTGTTATTTTTATGTATAAATTTAAATGTTGCCGTTACAAACCTGCCGATCCTAGATCAAAAGATATTGATTACATTGTAAAAACAAGTTAACATTATGTCAAATCTATTTAACAATATGTCAAATATACTATATAAACGAAGAATTGCAGGTGGTAGGATGAACAACAGGGTAAGAGAATTGAGAGCAAGATACGGGTATTCACAGGAAGCCCTTGCAAAGGCGATCGGGGTTACAAGGCAGACGGTTGCGGCCATTGAAAAAGGCAATTACATACCGTCGCTTCTTTTGGCTTTGAAAATTTGCAAGGAATTTCAATTAAAAATGGAAGACGTATTTTGGCTAGAGGGGGACAAAAACGAATGAATATGATAACACGGACTTTCTTTCACATCCTTCTGTTCGGACTCGCATGCTGGACGTTTATAACCTTTTTCCACACATCGGAACAAATTGCCAAAAGCCTGAAAACAAACGATTCAGAGCTTCATTTTGTGTTTAATCTGATTCCCATCCTTCTCTTTGGGCTCGTCCTTTCGATTTACACATACTTGGAGAAAAAAAGCGGTTCACGCAAGCAGCGCTTTATGCTCGTCCCCGACGAATTTAAAGAGCAGGATGAAAGAGAGCAGATGATTACCGCAAAAGCATGCAGAACATCATATATCGTGCTGTATGTGGCGATGCCGGTCGCAGCGCTTTTATTGATCTTTTATCCGTTTTTCCAAGTCAGGATTCCGTCTTTTCCGATTATCGTCATCTTTATGCTGATCATTATTCAGCATCTTTCATATATGTTTTCATTTTATAAAAACAGATAAAAAACTCCAGAATGTCTGGAGTTTTTTTATTTAAACGGTTTTTTCTTTTTGCCTCGACGGAAAATGGTCATTTCCGATGACTTCGCCTGATGCTTTACTTTGAAGTTTCGTTCGAAACGGAAGGAGCGGAAAAACCTTTTCTGCAAAATGGTACGCTTCTTCAAGATGTGGATAACCTGAGAAGATAAAGGACTCAATGCCGATGTCGGCGTATTCTTTTATTCGGCTGGCTACCGTTTCCGGATCACCGACGAGCGCTGTTCCCGCTCCGCCTCTGACCAGTCCGATCCCCGCCCAAAGATTCGGGCTGATCTCAAGATTGCTTCTGTTTCCCTGGTGAAGCTGAACCATCCTCTTTTGTCCTGATGAATCCATCCGTTTCATCGCGTTTTGGGCTGCGGCAATCGTTTCATCCTCCAAGCGGCTGATCAGTCTATCCGCCGCCTGCCAGGCCTCTTTTTCCGTTTCCCTGACGATCACGTGCAGCCTGATTCCAAAACGGACGGTTCTCCCTTCTTTTTCAGCCTTCTTTTTGACAGATTGGATTTTTTCTTTGACGAGATGAGGCGGCTCTCCCCATGTCAAATAGACGTCCGCGTGTTTGGCGGCAGTCTCCTGCCCGGCCTTTGACGAGCCGCCAAAATAGATTGGCGGATGAGGCTGTTGGGCGGGCGGGAAAAGCAAGCGCCCGTTTTCAGTCTTCAGGTGTTTCCCTGAGTAGCTGACGGTCTCGCCTTTTAAAAGCGACCGCCATATGTCGAGAAACTCATTTGTCGCTTCATACCGTTCATCATGGCTGATAAACAGGCCGTCGCCGGCTAATTCATACGGATCACCGCCGGCGACCACATTGATGAGAAGCCTGCCCTCTGCAAGACGATCGAATGTCGAAGCCATCCGCGCCGCAACCGACGGCTGCATCAAACCGGGTCTTACAGCGACCAAAAACTTCAGATTTTTCGTGACTGACGCCAGAGCGGCTGCGGTAATCCACGGGTCTTCGCACGATCTTCCCGTCGGAAGAAGAACCCCTGTATACCCAAGCCTGTCAGCCGCCTGCGCCACCTGCTGAAAGTAGGTGTGATCTGCGGCTCTTCCTCCCGTGTTTGTACCAAGATAACGTCCGTCGCCATGAGTCGGAATAAACCATAAAATGTCCAAAAAGATCTCCCCTTTACTTTTTGTTTCCTTGATAGCTGTTTCTCCAGCCAAGGCACTTTTTTTCCAGAATTCTGACGAATGAATCCGTCAGCTTGCCGACGGCGGCAAAAATCAAAATCCCGACAAACACCTTATCGGTTTGCGAAAACTGTCTGGCATCCATAATCATATAGCCGACTCCAGCGCTTGATCCCATCAGCTCGGCAACAACAAGGCCCAGCCACGATACGCCGAGCGACAGGCGGATGCCTAAGAGAATGTTCGGGAGCGATGCAGGAAGAATGAGCTTTGTCACCTGCTTCAGCCAATGGAACTCCAATACCCTCGCCACATCGAACAGTTTCGAATCGACGCCCCTGATCCCTGAAAATGTGTTGATATATACCGGGAAGAAAGCCCCAAGAGCGATCAAGAGCACCTTTGACAGCTCATCGAAACCGAACCATAAGATAAACAGCGGCGTGACGGCGAGATGCGGAACGGTTCTCAGCATTTGCAGAGAAGGATCGAGGTAATCCTCGGCAATTTTCGAAAACCCGATTACAAGCCCCAGCAGGAGCCCGAGCCCGGCCCCCAGGAAAAAGCCGAGCGCGGCGCGCTGAATGCTGATGCCTAAATGAGTGAAAAGCTCTCCTGATACGATAAGATCCCGAAATGTAAGCAATATATCTAAAGGAGCCGGAAGCACGGTTTTTGATATGAGCTCCAATGACCCGACAAGCTGCCATAATAAAATCAACATGACGGGTAATACAAATCCCTTCCCCCATGCCAGCCGAAAAGCGGCCGGTCTCAGTTTTGCGCCTGTTTTCGGCTGGATCGAGGGGGTGCTTGATGAAACAGCTCTCATTTGTCATCTCCTTCTTTCAGCGCTATTTTTATAAATGAATTGTCGACCACTTCTTTTACATCAATCTCTTTGTTAATCGCTTTTAATTTGTATTGAAAATCGGCGGTCTCCTGCTGTGTTTGAATGATGCGGTCTGTGATCGGCTCATTTAACGGTTCGGTGTTATTCAGCACGTTTTCAACGACCTCTTTGTCGAGGTTTTTAATTTTTGCGTACGCTTCAACCGCTTCTTTCTTATGGGTTTTCTGCCATTTCACGGCCTTGTCATACACCTTCAGAAAACGAATCACCTCATCCGGATGCTGTTCGGCGAATTTGCTTCGTACAAGCGTAAAACCCGGGGAATACTTGTCGATTTGTTCCCCGTCAACCAATATGTCCGCGTCACTTTTGATCGTTTTAAGAGACAAAAACGGCTCCCAAATCGACCAGGCGTCAATCGCTCCGCTGTCAAATGCCGGCATGGCTTCGTCAGGCTGAAGCTGAATGATGTTGACGTCTGTTGGCTTCAGACCCGCTTTATCGATCACTTTATACAGGAAATCGAACCCGCTGCTGCCTTTTGCCACCGCCACCTTCTTTCCTTTCAAATCTTTTATGTCATCGATTCCGCTCCCTTTTTTCACAAGAATGCCGTTCGCCTTTAAACCGTCTTGAGAAAGGCCGATTTCTTTAAAATCAATGCCAGCCGCCTGCCCTGCGATCACCGGTGAATTTCCGACTTGGGAAAAATCGAGTTTATCCGCGGCAAGACCTTCAAACTGCGGCGGACCGCTTTGAAACTCTGTCCATTTCACTTTAATTCCTTCTTTTGCGAACTCTTTTTCAAACCAGCCTTTTTCTTTCGCAAGGAGCAACGGGCTTAAGCTTTGCTGCACTCCGATGTTGATCTCTTTTAAATCTCCGCCCCCTTCACTTGATTTGGCTGCTGAACAGCCCGCAAGAAGCAACAGGCAGCCCAGCACATACAACGGCCATTTTTTCACGTTTTTCCGCTCCTTTCTGCTCAAATTCCTGAACCTTCCTGAAAGCTGAATGTTTCCGTTGTCTCGAACTCTTTCAGCACCTTTTGTCTAATTGTTTGAAAAACGGGCGATGTTCTGCTGCGCGGAAAAGGCAGATCGACCGGAATCAGCTTGTGGATTCTCCCCGGCTTTGCCGTAAGAATTGCGATCCGGTTGGCTAAATACACCGATTCGTCAATATCGTGCGTCACGAGGATCATCGTCATCTTCTTTTCTCTCCAAATGTCTGTCAGTACATCCTGCAGATGCTTTCTCGTAAAGGCGTCCAAGGCACCGAAGGGTTCATCAAGCAGCAAAATCTCAGGCTCCCTGAGCAAAGCCCTGGCAATCGCGACCCGCTGCGACATTCCGCCGGACAGCTCGCGCGGGTACTGTTTCTCCGCACCTTTCAGCCGTACCGTTTCAATCAATTCATCGACTTTTTTTCGCACTGCTGGTTCTTTCAGGCTTAAATCTGCGGCGATATTTTGCTCAACCGTCATCCATGGAAAAAGCCGATGCTCCTGAAAGATGAAGCCTTGCTGAATCCCCGGGCCCTTGATTTCTCTTCCTTTCATGCTGATTCGTCCTTCATAATCCCCGTCAAGACCGGCAGCGATTTTTAAGAGCGTACTTTTTCCGCACCCGCTCGGACCGATGACAGTCAAAAATTCGCCGTTTTCGACCGTAAGCTTCACGTCTTGGAGCACGCTTGTTTTAAAGCTGCCTTTTCCAAATGCTTTTTCATTCACACGAATTGATAAAGACATCTTGTTCTCCTTTCTTTTCTAAAACTGAAAATAAAAAGCTCTTATCCCAATTGAGATAAGAGCCTTCGGTTGACCGATCAGCGCTGATGGAATTTTCCGAAATATTAAATAACATACTAATTCATATTATTCCGACCTGTCAACCCTATATTATAAAAAAACAGATGAAAGGTTCCCCTTTCATCTGCTGTATTGCCCGCTTTTAACTGTAAATGCTGCCGCCTGCTTTTTTAAATTCCTTCGCCTTCTCTTCCAATCCTTTTTGGATAGCCTTTTCTTCATCAAGGTTGTTTTCCTTGGCGTAGTCGCGAATATCCTGAGAAATCCTCATGCTGCAAAATTTAGGCCCGCACATTGAACAAAAGTGTGCCGTTTTGGCGCCTTCCGCCGGAAGGGTTTCATCATGGTATTCGAGCGCTCTTTCCGGATCGAGCGACAAGTTGAACTGATCCCGCCAGCGGAATTCAAAGCGCGCCTTTGAAAGCGCGTCATCGCGGATTTGCGCGCCGGGGTGCCCTTTTGCAAGGTCAGCCGCATGGGCCGCGATTTTGTATGTTATGACGCCTTCGCGGACATCATCTTTGTTCGGCAGTCCCAAATGCTCCTTCGGCGTCACATAGCAAAGCATGGCCGTTCCGTACCAGCCGATCATCGCCGCTCCGATCGCCGATGTAATATGGTCGTAGCCCGGTGCAATATCGGTCGTCAGCGGACCGAGCGTGTAAAACGGTGCCTCTTTGCAAATCTCCATCTGCTTGTCGACATTCTCTTTGATTTTATGCATCGGCACGTGTCCCGGTCCTTCGATCATTACTTGAACATCATGCTTCCAGGCGATTTCCGTCAGCTCGCCGAGCGTCTCCAATTCGGCAAATTGGGCCTCATCATTCGCATCGGCAATCGAGCCGGGACGAAGACCGTCTCCGAGCGAAAATGCGATATCGTATGTTTTCATAATCTCGCATATCTCTTCAAAATGGGTGTACAGAAAGCTTTCCTCATGATGAGCCAAACACCACTGCGCCATGATCGCCCCGCCGCGGGATACGATTCCGGTGACGCGCTTTGCTGTTAACGGCACATACCGGAGAAGGACGCCGGCGTGAATCGTGAAATAATCAACGCCTTGCTCAGCCTGTTCGATCAATGTATCGCGGTAAATGTCCCAAGTAAGATCTTCCGCGACGCCGTTTACTTTTTCAAGCGCCTGATAAATCGGGACTGTTCCCACAGGCACCGGACAGTTGCGGATGATCCATTCTCTCGTTGTATGAATATCTTTACCTGTGGACAAGTCCATCATCGTATCAGCGCCCCAGCGGATGGCCCATGTCATTTTTTCCACTTCTTCTTCAATCGAAGAGGTGACAGCGGAATTGCCGATGTTGGCATTGATTTTGACGTGGAAGTTGCGGCCGATAATCATCGGTTCGCTTTCCGGATGATTGATGTTTGACGGAATAATCGCCCGTCCGCTTGCCACTTCATCACGAACAAATTCGGGGGATACGTGCTCTCGGATCGCGATAAATTCCATTTCGGGCGTAATGATCCCCTTTCTTGCGTAATGCAGCTGCGTGACATTTTGCCCTTTTTTCGCGCGCAGCGGTTTTCGTTTCAATCCTGGATAGCTGTGGCTCGCTTTCTCTTTGCTTTTGTAGCCGTTATCCTCCGGCCTTATTTCTCTGCCTTCATATTCCTCGGTATCGCCGCGCTCCCTGATCCAAGTCGCCCGCAAAGGTTTCAGCCCCTTGAGTATATCAACGTCCGCATTGGCGTCCGTATAGGGACCGCTCGTATCGTAGACGCGGACAGGCTGATTTTCCTCGTCGCCAAACGAACCCGTCGTCGGACTTAAAGAAATTTCTCTCATCGGCACTTGAATGTCAGGACGCGACCCTTCGACATACACTTTCCGGCTCCCTGAAAAACTTGACATGATCGAGATGTTTGTTTGCTGTACTGACTCCTGTTTCATGTAAAAATCCTTCCCCTCTAAAAAATTGATCAGGACGAAACTCCGGAACAGCACCAGCACAAAAAACCAGGCTCATATGTTGAACCTGGTTTTACAGTCAGTAAAATCGCTAGAAGACAGACGGACCATACCCATTCCCCATCTTCTCTCGAATCCTTTTTACTTCCCCACGCTGGTACGAACCAGATCAGGTCCAAAGGGTTAAGAAACGCGTGTCTCTCTCTCAGCCCGCATTCGGGCACCCCTAGTAATGCTATTAAATTTCGTGATTATCGTATCACAACCCATTATGAATGAAAAGGGAAAGTTAAAACGATTCCGAAAAGAAAGATAAATGAGTCGTTAGGACTACGAAAAAACTGACAAAGGAGCCGGCTGTCAGCCAGGCTCCTCTCAATCATCAAGTTATAAATTGCGATGCAATATATGAAGGATTTCCTTGAGCTCACCAGCTGCAATCTGCCCCGGTGCTGAAGCTTTCTTTGCGGCACCGAACGTCATTGCTGAACCGAATACCTCGCCCGCCAGGCGGCTGATGATACCTTTGCCGGCCATTGACATCGTAATAATCGGCCGATCTGCATACTTCTCATTCATCGTGCAAGTGGCTTCAAGCAGACGCAAGACATCAGCCGTGGTTTCCGGCATCACCGCGATTTTAGGCAGATCAGCCCCTAATTCCTGTGCTTTTCGCAAACGGGAAACAATTTCTTCTGCAGCTGGTGTCTTTTCAAAATCATGATTAGATATAATCACGGACACTTCATGACCATGTGCTGTTTCCACCAGCGCTTTCACTTGCTCTTCGTCATTGAACAGCTCGATATCAATCACATCGGCAAGCCCTGTTTTAACAACCGCTTCATTTAAAGAAAAATATCGCGCTGTGCTGATCTCTTTTTCTCCGCCTTCGGCGGCGCTGCGGAAAGTGAAAATGAGCGGAGTGTCCTTTAAAAGGCCGCGGATTTCCGCCAATGCCGCGCAGACTTGATCAACGTCATCTACATCTTCATAAAAATCAGCACGCCACTCCGCAATATCGGCATCAAGCGTTTGAAAATAAGCCGCTTCTTCTTTTAATTGGGCAAGGTTTTTTCCGACAAGCGGCACACAGATTTTTGGCCGGCCTTCACCCAATGTAATTCCTCTGACCTTCACCAGTTTCTTCAATGTTTCAGCTCCCGTCTTTCTGTATTCGAATTTCCTTTATCAAATCACTGTGACTACTGAATGTCAACTGTTCGTGCAAGTAAAATTTTTTATGCGAACCACTGCATATTCTCCGCTCTTCATTTTATTGCACAAGTATGCTGACCTTCAATAGCTATAACATAGAGGCCCGCCAATCGGAAGCTTTCTAACTGGAAGAAAGGACGATGCTGCCATAGACCAAGAAAAAACTGCCCTTCGGATCAAGGGCAGTTTTTAGAGCCTTGCTATTTAATGCGTGATGCGACTGAACATTTCTTTACTAACGATAACATGCTTCAGTTCTGCTTCCGACGCCTTGGACGAGACGCCTCCTGCGAGCCGTTTGAACTTTAGCTTTCCAACCTCTCACCGTTTTGATGATGGAGCATTGTCAGTTTTTCCGGGAGCGGCATTGAAAATCGAATTAGCCAGCAACCGATATTGATGCTGCGGATGATCGTCATTGGTTAAATCGTTAGCGAAAACAGTTAAGTTCTTGTTGTGATCTTTATACGTGAAGGCCATAATCTTCCCTTTGGCAGCATCATAAGCGATAAAACCGACATCAGATAACACTTTGTGCACGATTTCTTAAACACATCCCCATTTCTTAATATTTTCAAATTGTAATAAGAGAAAAGACGATACAAGGGTGAGGGGTCTTAGCTGGATTTCATTTATAGATAAACAAAGGCCTGTAGAACTTTTGGTTATACAAGTTTCCTCGGACTCTGGTTCAGCATGAACTCATCCACTGCATATTCCTCTCGACAGGCTAAAATCCTGAAGGAGCTGCCTCTCGGTTCCTTCAGGCAACATGTTGAAGACCGCCTATCTCAGTCTCGCCGGTCCCGTGACGGGTCCCAAATTGCTGAATGCCCGGTCAAAGCGTCGCATCGCTGTCTCGAGCGGACCGGTAGGAAGCCGTGCAATCAGCCACCCTGTCACCGTCGCCACGGCCGCGACGAACAGATCACCGAATGGAATTGCCCCGATATCATACTTGGCCCCCGAGATTTCAAGAGCCCATATGACAACAAACTGAGCTGCATACATCGTCAACGCTACACGTCCGACTCCCGCGAACGGCTTTAGCACTGCAGAAATCTTCTGCGGCACGAGACATACCATTCCTAGAACCAGAAAGGCAGCCCCAAGCCCCAGCATCGTCTGGAAAGTTGACGCACTGTGCGGAGCTATCGAAAGAAGATTGTGCCAAAGCGGCGGTGCCACGTTGTGCGGCCAGATTGCATACTGATCCGGCTCGGCGCCGGCGGTGCCTTGAACACTTACGAGCCATTCTTCGAAGGAACGGCTCAGCCAAGGAAGAACGAAAACGCCCAATAACTTAGAGACGATAAGCATGACTGCGCCGCTGCTTACTAGCGAAAGTGCCGTACGCATCCTGGTCAGATCAAAGCGCCCGATTGCCATACCGGCGACGAAAGCGGGTGCAAGTGCGAGCGCCGACATCGGGCCGCCTGCAATATCGCCAAGCAAGTTTGCTCCCGACAGGACGCTCCCTCCGAGAATCATCAGCGGCGGGCTCACCGCAAGCAAAACAGCTGCTGTTGTAACGAGCACACGCGTCGAACGGCGAATCAGCACCAATGCCAGCACAAAAAGTGCAGCATAAGCCGGCAAAATCACCCCGAACGGAGTATTCAGCATGATGAGCAGATATCCTATCATATCGATAAATACCGCGCGGGCAAGCATCCGCGTCCGAAATGCGGCCGGCTCCATTCCTCTGTCCATCATGCGCCCGGCCATGATCGAATAGGAGATTCCGCCGCAAAGCACAAATAGAAGCGTCGTATTCCCGGAAACGATCGAACCGTTCGTTTCGTTCAAGGCGAAGTGCTGCAAATACATCCCGATGACCGCCAGTCCCCGTGCTGCGTCAAGTGCCACAATACGCCCTTTCCCCCGCGATTTTTCACGCACGATCTTCTGTCCTTCTGCTGAGTCCCGGGTGACAATTTCAACGAGTGCACCGTCCTGAAGCGGAGTTGATAAATCTACAAGCTTTCCGTTTAATTTACCTGCAACCGCATGTTCCAGACCGCAGCTAATGGAAGCAGCAACATCTTCAATACTTGCTTCCTCCTCAAATTCTCTGACGGACCCGTCAGGCAGTTTAATGCGAATTGACAACTGTATTCCTCCTCAAAAAAAAATTAATCCTTTTCCTATATTTAGGTGAAGCCATGCTGTATTCAATATAGCGGGCAGATGTCGCTAAAGTTTGATCAACTTGTAAACAAAACGTAAAAAGGCGGTCGGAGGATCGGAACACATCATTGGTATAAAGAAAAGCACCTTGTCGATGACAAGGTGCTTCATTCTTACTGACTTACTGAGTGTGATCTTGATTGAATGGACTTCAATGAAGGGACAACTGTTTGAACGGTATGCATCATTTCACGGTGCGCTGAATGAAGAGTGAGAGTGCGGACAACAGTTGGTCATTGCGTTTATGTTGGCGGCTCTCCGCTTTGATGAGGAATAAACAAAAAGAGCATTCCTTGTGTAAGGAACGCTCTTTCGTCGTTTGGCAATACGGTTTTTAGCGATATCGGTGGTCGTGGTTGAATATACCCATAGAACCATTGATATATCAAGGTTTTTGTCTGCCTTTGTATAAAATTTGTGCAAAAAATTTAAAATTGTTAATAATGCGGACAGCCGCATATTCAAATATTGATATGATGAAAATTCCAACACAAGGGACGAAGAAAGATGAGTATTAACACAATCGTTCTGGTTTTCAAACTAAAATAATTCTTTCACCAAAAAGGCAGGCCATCACATGACCTGCCCAAACACAATTATGTTGCGAGCCTAGATGCTACAGAAAATTCTGCATGTTGTTGTTCAACAGATGTGTGAATGGAAGCGCTCGACACGACCAACAAGCCCAAAGCAAGGGTCAGCGAAAGAAACAGCTTAGATTTCATACAGAAAGTCGCCCCTTTTGATTTGTTTCTGAGCCTGCACCATCTGATCATAAAAAAATATGGAATCATTTGGCCGCTCATTCCTAGTATAGAATAGAGCTGCTTCTAATGCCAGTTCCTCAAGATAGGGGTAACCACGACTATCCCGTAATGGTTTCATTGTTTCTAGTACCTCTGACTTATTAGCTGATTTTATAAACAGTGCCTCTAAAACATCCAACAGACACAGGAATAATTCATCTTCAAATACCCGCGCACTTTCAAGCGCCTTTTCATAAAATTTTCGTCCTTCAATATTTTCGTTATTTCGAAAGTGAATTAATGCCAAATCATAATAAGCCTGAGTCAGTTCTTTTGCCTTTATTTCCTTTGCTACATCAATCGCCTTATGAAAGTATTCAATAGCTTTTGTTGGTCTCTCCATTGCATTATAACAATATGCTACATTTAAAAGAGCCTTTGCAACGATCGCCTTGTTTTGAATGTCTTCCGCGGATTCCTTAGCGCTTAAAAGATGCGGTAAAGCTTGATCATGGGTTGATAAATCAATGTAATTCCCAGCAACAACGAATAGACAATTAATTCTTCGAATCACATATGCATCATAGGATTTATAAATATCATAAGCGAGAGACACATAATACATTGACATATGAGTCTGTTTCATATGATAAAACACTTCCGCCATCTTATAATAGAATTCAGCCTTTTCTATTTTATCTGAAACTTTCGTCAACTTTTTTTCTGCTGCTCTATATGCCTTGATTGCCTTTATGTATTTTCCGCGAGAAAAATGATACATTCCGGTGAAAAAGGAAAAATAGTATTCGAGCAAGCCTGACAATTTTCTTCCCTGTCCCTCAATTTCCCTAAGATAATCAGATTTGCTCAGCTTTTTTTCTGCCGGGAAAAGATATTCCAACATTAACTCATGTCTAAAATTCATAAGCTGATAATAGGAAAGCAAGTCCTGATCTTCTTCCATTCTTTCTATAGCTAAGTGAACTTCCGCCTTTAATCGTTCTGCTTCTATTACGTTTAATTTTTGAATTTCGTTGTACCAGCGGTTTATTTTGATTCCAACTTCTGAAGACGGGATAGTCTCCAACTGCCATCATTCCCTTCCAGCTAACATCCTTTTTATGTTAAAGATTAACATACAATTCATAATTGCAAAACTTCTATCAGCCCAAAAAACGAAATTTTCGTGATACCGAAAGACCAATTTAAAACAAATGGCTTTTTGGTTTAGTCACAGAGCCTAAAGAATGCTACAACAAACTTGTTTACGGTAATCGAAATGAATCAATAGAAATAATGACCTAAGCCCAATGATTCATTTTCATGGTTGAACAGGATATATTCACCAAGTACTTTCTATAAAGTGGTAAACTATATACTGATTGTAATGAAAAGGATTAGAGGAGAATGCCATGAAGACTCTTGATGTTCAGGCGCTGCACAATGCAATAGATCAAACGCTGGAACAATTAAAACAACAATCAGACGAAATCGCCAAAGTCAAAAAGGCTGTTGAGGGCATCACATCACTTGATGATGCTTTAAAGGGAAAAGGCGGCGACGCGATCCGCGCCTTTTACGAGGAATGCCACACCCCTTTTCTACAGTTCTATGATACTTTTATAGAGGAATACAGTTCCGCGCTGAAGAAAATGAAAAGCGCGCTGAATTCCCTGGAACCAAACCATAACGGATTTATTTCACAGTCCTTTCTCGGGCATGAGTTGGAGAATGGCTTGAATGCCGCTGATCGCACAACGAAACATTTGGTTTCTAAAACCAACGCCACGATCGCAAAAGTCAGCCATATTGTCGATTTACCGGATTTGAATGACAGCGGTTTTCATGAACAAAATCAGAAAGCGTTAAAGGAAATCAGCACGACTCTTGAAAAGCTCCATGCGTTTGACCGCGGGCAAACCAACGCCCTCAAAACGGCTGAAAACGATCTTGAGACGATGCAGAGATACATGGCGCGGCTCGAAAAGATGTATACCGGACCAAAAATTGAAATAACCGGCTATCAAAAAGGTTCGATTTTAAAGCCGGATGAGATGGATACCTTGAGTGGAAATCAAGAAACAGCGATGGGTGTCATGTTGAAAAAAGTCGGAGACAAAGAAGATGCGGACATTAACACTCTCGCCGATCCAGATCGATTAAAAAAATTGGCGACACAAGTGTCCAAAAAAGTGTATACTGACGAAGAATTAGAAAACCTGAGTGAAAAAGAATTAGAAAAACTAAAAAAGGTTTATAAATATGTGAATGGTCATAAATACTGTTATTATTTAGATGGTAAATATGTCGTCGGCATACAGTTGGTTGACGATCCTCCTGCAGAGGATAAAGAAGTAAGTGATTTAGAGAAATATTCAAGAATTGGCTTGGAGCTCTTAGGTGAAAGTGACTTTGAACGAGCTGCATTGGGATATGATCCTGATACATACAAAAAGCTTTCTCTCTTTGAACGGTTCGAGGCCGCTGTTAATTTAACGCCTCCATTGAGGATTGTCAAATGGATTCGCAAGGGAGATAAGCTAGCAAAAGTTTCGAAGGTGGATAAAGGGGCTAAAACAGCTGGAGATGTTGGTAAGAAGACCGCTCCCGTTGCAACCAAAGAAAAAAACACTAAGCTGGGAAGTATAACAGGATACAAGTTTAAAAAAGGTATAGACTTGGATTTTAGAGGAACAGGTAAGACATATAAAGATGCATTAGATGAAGCCTTTAAAAGAACTGGAGTACCTAAAAAAGAATTTAAAGTTACAAAATGGGGAAAAGACGAAAATGGAAAATCATTCCCTGTTGAATGGAGATCTAAAAATGGGGCGGAAGTTAATATAGATGTTGGCCATACCAAAAACGGCCCGGATGTTCCTCACACTGGATATCAAACCGCTGGGAAAAGAGGTGGCGGAGGAGCAATTAGAGGTCATATTTTAGTAGACTCAGTCCCTATAAACAGATAATTTTGGAGGAGTTAGTATGTGGGATCTTAAAGAACAAATTTTAACTGCCGCTAAGTCAGTTGACATTAAGGTAAATGAATTATCAACAAATGATACAGAAATCATATTTCATAATTTGGCTAATAAATACGCGAATGGGAAAAAGCATTTTCCGTTGTGGGAGTTTGTAGAGAAAGATTTTTCTGTACAAAACCAAGATGCTTGGCAATGGATAGCCGATTATATTGCAGATTCTGAAGCAATTCTAATGTTTAACCCTTCAGATGAAAAATCTTCCTATAAAATTGATGGGGGGAATAATGTAGTAAAGATATTATCTGAAATGTTTAATGTCGAATTCTATGTCACTAATAAAAACAATGATTATTTATTAAGTTTTAACCATCACGATATACTAAGTGCATGTGGAAATGCAAAAGAATGGTTAAAACAGTATAACCCCCAGCAACAAGATTAAATATGTCAGTATGAATTCGTTTAAAAAGTAGGCTCTCTGTGAAAAGAGGGCCTTTTTCATTACTTCAGTAACGGTTCAATTTAGCCTTCATTTTTAGTCCGTAAATCCCATCAGAAAACATCGTTCATCAGCTGGAATCGTTTGACTTTATTCGCCACACGGTTAACGTCGTGAATGGGTTTAACAATTGAAAATACATTTTATAGTACCAATTATCATAATCACTTTCATTATATGTATTGTGGTCTAACTTCTTTTTTTCCTGTAGCTACAACACTTCTAAAACTTAAAGCTGCAGTATCAAAAAAATAATCAATTAAATCTAAATAAAAGTCTATTTTACTCATTGAAACTTTTGTCCACTTTACTTCAAACCAAGAGCTTAAACCATGATTAACTTTAATTTGACGAATGCGATTATAGATATCAGGAAGAAAACGAGCATCAACTTTCATTTCTCCTAATACCATTACATCACTATTATCCTTTTCTAAATGGCAACTCTCATCACAATATATATTAAACAAGGGCGGACCTCCTGGATCTTGAAAAATGCTTTACTGGTAATTATATCATGGTTTTCCATCCTCGAAAACCAATTAAGATCTTTTAAGCTATTAAAGCTTCTAAAAAATCAAGATCGGTTTATTCTCAAAAACAATAGTATTTAGGTTTATAGACCTGATCAATAAGATTCATTTTCATGGATGAACAGGATTTATTCCCCAATTGGTTTCCGTATAGTGGTAAACTCTATACTGATTGTAACCAAAAGGATTAGAGGAGAATGCCATGAAGACTCTTGATGTTCAGGCGCTGCACAATGCAATAGATCAAACGCTGGAACAATTAAAACAACAATCAGACGAAATCGCCAAAGTCAAAAAGGCTGTTGAGGGCATCACATCACTTGATGATGCTTTAAAGGGAAAAGGCGGCGACGCGATCCGCGCCTTTTACGAGGAATGCCACACCCCTTTTCTACAGTTCTATGATACTTTTATAGAGGAATACAGTTCCGCGCTGAAGAAAATGAAAAGCGCGCTGAATTCCCTGGAACCAAACCATAACGGATTTATTTCACAGTCCTTTCTCGGGCATGAGTTGGAGAATGGCTTGAATGCCGCTGATCGCACAACGAAACATTTGGTTTCTAAAACCAACGCCACGATCGCAAAAGTCAGCCATATTGTCGATTTACCGGATTTGAATGACAGCGGTTTTCATGAACAAAATCAGAAAGCGTTAAAGGAAATCAGCACGACTCTTGAAAAGCTCCATGCGTTTGACCGCGGGCAAACCAACGCCCTGAAGACGGCTGAAAACGACCTTGAGACGATGCAGAGATACATCGCAAGGCTCGAAAAAATGTATACCGGTCCCAAAATAGAAATCACCAGTTATCAAAAAGGCGCGATTTTAAAGTCGGATGATAACTCTACAATAAACGGACTACCTGGCGGACTTCAGGGCCAACTGGAGAATGTCGAACCGTCTCCGATGGAGATGATGCTTGAAAAGCTCAACAAAAATAAACGATCTAATGTGGATACGGTGATTAGGGAAGACAATAAAGAAAATATCAATCAAGACGTTTATGCGAACGATTTTGATTTGAATGCGTTGCAAAACGAAGCAGAAAAATATCCGAAGGTTTATGGAGATATTCGGGTCATTGATGGTAAACTATATAATCATAAAGGATGGAAAAGGGTCAAAACAGTTGATGTCGCCGATGAAGTGGTTCAAAATCCGGCAGACATTAAATATATCGGTGGGCGTTACCATGTATATGAAAATGGTCAAATCGTAAGAGAGTACATTGTAAACGGTAAAGTAGAGATGGAAGCTGTTAAACGTATTCCAAAAAGTCGAAGCCAAGGGAATCTTAAGCGAGATTTTGAAGGAACTCCTTTAGAACCAGTAAATGATATAGGGGATTTTGTTGCAAAAGAAATAGCGGGCGGTAATGATGCGGTTCGGGTCATAACAGGCAGAGATCCGGACACAGGTGAAAAAGTCTCTAATGTCGAGCGTGCTGCGTCCGGAACTTCTTTAACACCTGTTGGTCGGTTGCTAAAGTACGGGAAAAAAGGATTTAAGTTATTTAAAGGTGAAGAGGCGGGAAAGAAAGTTGCGAAGGTAGATAAAACACCTTCCTATGGCAAACAATCCGTACCAAAAGGTCCGTACCGTGAAGTAAATGGTTTCCCTGCAAAAGTTAAACCAGGAGCTCAAGAAAAACATATTCCAGGAACACCAAATTATAAACAAGAAGTTGCAAATGGCAGAACCAAGAGTATCTTCTACGGGGATAATAAAAAAGCGCAAGAGTTGCTTGATAAATATGCTGGCACAGGAGATATGTTAAAAAAAGGAAACAAAGAAAGAGTGGATTTTGGTCAAGTAATAGTAAAATACTATAATACAGAGACCCGTAAATATGAAGAGACTACAAGAGGCATGATACATTATGGAAAAAACGGCGCTCATATAGTACCTTCACAACCGTCTTAAATAAATATAGGAAAAGAGGATATACATGGAACCTGATTCTTTATTCAAAACATTATTAAAATACAAAGATAGAGAACTTATATTAGAATGGGAAAATGGATTAAGAGTAATTGGTAAAACTGATACATTTTTCGAAACAGACAACGGTCTGGAGGATGATGATATCAATTATAAAGAATATTACGCAACGGCTTTTCAAGTAAATAAGGTTTTATCTCCTCCCGTTAATAATGAAGAAGATAGTCTATATAATTGGCTATTGGAAGAGAAAAACTCCCTAGTTGAAATTTCTCTTTATGAAGATACACCGAATAAGATCTTAGTAGACGGTAACACAATATGGGAATTAGACAGTGATGAATAACAATTGACACGTTGGAATTTATAAAATCTAGGCCCTCTTGAAAGAGGGCCTTTTTGTATTAAACCAATAGCGACTCGAGCTGCGCCTTTGTCTTCGTTCCGTAATAGACATCAATGCCGTTATTTTTAGCGCCTTTGTCCGGATAGAAATAGAGGGCAGCTAAAGCCTCCTGAATCTGTCGGACGGCCGTTCCCTTCATAATTAGGCTTTTGTAAATTCCGGGCGGAATGGGTACTTTTTTGCTCCTGCTTTTTCGTGCTTTCTTTTTCGGGGCCGATGTTGCCGGTTGCTTGATCCACCACAAAGGCCGAGATATTTCGCAATACCTGTTCAAAAATTGCCTGGTAAAATTCGTCTGTCTGCTCCCGTGAGCATCCGGCAATAAATACCCGATGCATCCCCTCAACATGTCTGAACCTGCCGCGCCCATTCGTAAAAATCCAGCACCGCTTCAGCATCAAAATAATAGGGGCAATCCGGGTCCGCTAACACCTCGACATCTTTAAAAAATCGCTGCACAGCCCATTTATGCTTTTGACAAGCCTTTATCTCACCGGAAAGTATTTTTTCGCTAAGCCCATAACGCTCAATCAGAATTTCAGAGGTGACCTCTTGCATTACATCCGGCCCCCGAACCGCTCTTCCTCTTTTGATTTCGGCTTGTCGTCATCCTTTTTAGGAATCACGAGCTTGCAGCGCGAGGAAATGGTTAAAGCCCGCCGTGACTTTCGGCAGAAGATCATCTGGTACTTGCAGAAGAACCACTCTGTAATTAAGCGCCGCCTTTGCCTCTTTTAAGAATTTGCTTGTTTTTGTCCGTAATCTCTCGCCAAAAGCGCTCAGAGTGCTCCTGCGTTTTTTCAAGGTGGTTTTCTTTTATTGGGTTTCATGTCTTCTTCTCCTTTCACTAAAACCACATGCATGACAAATAAAAAACGGACACCAAACAAACAGCGTAAAAGCTGTAAGTTCAGTGTCCGCAGGCATTCCATCTTGGACTTAATTATTAATTTTCTCAATCTTAATGGGTACTTTATATAGTTCCTCTAATTTCATTACACAGCGTAGGCTCAGATTCGTTTCCCAATAAAATGACTTCCTTATTGATTGGATGCAATATATACCAAACTTGATTATTTTCATCCTCTATGAATACATTTTTCTTAGTTGACTAGTCAACCGTATTTAATACAATTGTTGAAAAGATAGGCACTGAGCACAAGCAATAAAATACATTACTATCCCAACAGTTAAAGATTTAACATCATTAAACTGAGAAAAAGAAAGCAACAAATATATCTCAGTATAAAAAATGAATAAAAAAATCAAATATGAACAAGTCATGAAAAATTTGAAGTATCTATTAGACTTTATTTTAAATAAAGTATGCTCTGGTTTTTTTACTAGATTCAAAGTTAAAAGAACAAAGACGTTTACTGCAATTAATATTTCAGCCGTACAGACAAATTTTCGTTATAATCCAAATTAAACTTTTTTTTAATGTCTCACCTAAAGATACAAAAATGACCATCCAAGCAAACGTATAAACCACATACATACATGCTCTGACAATGAACATTCTTTCCTTTGAAAAAAGCTTTTGTTCAAAAACAACTGAAGAAAACAAAGTATCGGCTGGAATACTCTAAAAGCTGTTATTATAAATAAAATAAAAAAATAACAACGGTCGGAACTCCAAAAGAACTCAATAATTCATTAAAGATTTCCAAAAGATTCACTTATTAACACCTTCTTTTTCTTTATCCTACTAATTTTATCAAGATATGATATCCTCCTCAATGCCCCTTGCTGCACCCATAGTTGGAACAGCAGGCCTTTTTACTCACGTCAGCTGTATTCGATCAACACCAACATCCCCTCAAATTCATTCAAAAAGTGATCAATGTTGAGCTAATTCTCGTTGAAATCAACTTCCTCCACCGTCTTCCCGGACTTATGAAGAAAAGCATTATTTTTAAAGTGCGGGAGCCGCCTGATGAGTCAATCTATTTCCACCGCGTCATTCCATGAAACTGGATCTTTTATATTCATATTTTGCCATGTATTGAAAACATGGAAAGGACAGCCGATACAATTAGATTTTGCATGTGTTATAAACCCCTCGCGTTCAACATAAGTGATGTAGCGCGATCGATCTATGAAAGCCACATCAACCAGTGGATGCTCAGCTATCTGCCAGCATTCCCGACTCGGCTTAACTCTTTGAGTCTCGTCAGTGCTGATCCCTTTACAAAGATGTACTACTTCTTTTATGAGCTGCCTTAGCTTGTAGCCAAGCAACAAGCGAATTTCCCTGTTTACAGGCTGTATTTTATATTCACTTGTACATTGCCGGCGCGCGATACCAATTTCACCGTTTGAATCCCGAATATAGAATGGCGTACTAGCGAAATTGAGTATTTCAACCGACTACAATTCATGGATTAAGGCACACTCACAAGCGTGCAGCTTTATAGAAAGGTGTCAATTTATTATGTAAGTGAAATTAGGACATGCTGATATAGAAACCACGTCAAATACATATGCTCACTTAATTAAAGAGCTTCGGGAAAGAGATGAAACTGAGACAGTAAACATTTTTGAAGATAGGCTGTTGAGGAAGTTGAAAAGCCTGAAGAAGTTGAGGATGTGTATGTGTAAAGAATGTGCAAAACCATTTCAAATCATAACGTTTTCTATCCAATTCTTTAAAAAGAGCTAAGGATTCCGGTGGTCGGGGTCAACCGACACTCTCGAAGGAACACGAATTTGAGTCGTGCCGATTCTATCGGAAAGCCCTAGCCCGCGGTATATTCGATATAATAAGCCATTACGGTCTAGCATAGCGTTAACTTCGCATTTTAGATATAACTATAGTATAGCATTCAAGTTACCAAGAAAACTGAAATCATAAAAAAGACGGCTGTAATAGCCGCCCTCTTACTGTTGTATTTTTGTTTTATGAGCCCGCTCCTCTTGAGGCAAGTAATGTTACTGAGTCTGCTGTTTGGATACTTTCTGCGAGGAAGTCTGCTGCGCTGGTTAAAACGAGTCCAAGCGATGCAGTAAGGAAAGCAGTTACAATAAGTTTTTTCATTTAAAGAACCTCCTTTCCTGT
This sequence comes from Bacillus sp. FSL R7-0646, assembly GCF_037969865.1. Lineage (NCBI taxonomy): Bacteria > Bacillati > Bacillota > Bacilli > Caryophanales > Bacillaceae > Bacillus > Bacillus sp. FSL R7-0646. The sequence continues at coordinate 919,466 of NZ_CP150217.1, read as the reverse complement.
TAGTTTACTTGATTTTATTGCTTTTTCCAAGAATTATGTGGAATATTTGTAATTATTTAATGAGCTGTAGACGTTGGCCACATCCTCAGCAAGCGCCTCAATGTCTACGTAAGCCTCTCTCTCCTCGAGCATTTCGATAAACTCTTTTACTTGCGGTACACCCTCGATGGGAGCGCTATAGCATATATTTAGAATCGAGAATTTGAGCGAAAAGTTGATATTATCCGTTTTCTGAGCAAACTCAAAACCAAGATGAACCCACTTAAGCGCCTTATCAACCTCACCTATCTTATAAGTTGACCTAGCTGACTCGTATATGCACTGCATGTACATAATAGGCGCATTTTTTTCGATATCATCCGTTTTAAATGAGAGGTCGAAATACTCGAGTGCTTCTTCATGTTTATCCTCTTGAATTTTTAAAAAGCCGAGATCATAGTAGACAGCCGCCAGCAGATGATTATCGCCCATCTTGATCAGTCTTTCTGCGCAACTCTTAAGCATATTTTCAGCTCTTGTTAAACGTCCGTCGTCTATATAATTGAGTGCGAGCAGCACCGTACAGTTTATCGACTGTGTCTTATATTCTTCATAAGCCCTATAAATGCTCTTCGCGATTGAAAGATGATGAAAAGAAAGTAGAGTTGTTTTCGTAAAATAATAGAGATTTCCAAGCTTATAATGAAACTCGGCCTTTTCGATTTCATCTTCGACATTATCGAGCTGCCGCTCGGCAACTCTAAAACAATTAAGCGCTTTAGAGTAGTTGCTCCTCGCACTTTCATACATTCCTTTAAAGAGAAAGTAATAGTATCGTAACAAACCGTCTGTCTTCGCCTTATCTTCAGCAATAGGCGGAAGCTGCGGCTCCCCCGCGACGTCTTCCATTAATACTCTGAACCTGTAATCAAGTAGATTAAAGTAAAGCAAAACATCCTGATCTTCTTCCATTACGTTTAAAAGGCCTTTTATTCTGTCCCTAAGTTCTACGGCATTTGAAACATCTCTCTTTTTTATGTGAACATACCACTGATTGATGAGATTGGCTACGTTCACAGAGGCTGCTGCTTTCATTGTCAAACCTCCCACACTTTACTGCCTCTATCGCTATGAGAACATTTTACAGAAAGTTACCAATCTTTGCAAAGAAGTTTGTATCAATAATTTACTTTTCGCCCTATAAATAGATAATAAATCATCAGATATATTTTTGCTTTTGTAAAAGTTTCTGCACCGTATTAAGCTCATTTCGATAAATCTCACGGTATGTTCCCGTAGCTTCCGGAGCTCGCAGTCCTTAAGAAAAAATTCTTACGGCTTCGTTCCAAGATAAGGAATAAATAAAAAGAGCGCTCCTTTTGTAGGAACGCTCTTTCATCGTTTGGCAATACGATGTTTAGTGATACCGGTGGTCGGGGTCGAACCGACACTCCCGAAGGAACACGATTTTGAGTCGTGCGCGTCTGCCAATTCCGCCACACCGGCATGTGTGTGATCAATGGTGCCGAGGGCCGGACTTGAACCGGCACGGTAGTCACCTACCGCAGGATTTTAAGTCCTGTGTGTCTGCCAATTCCACCACCCCGGCACGGGAAATAAGGCGACACCCGGATTCGAACCGGGGATAAAGGTTTTGCAGACCTCTGCCTTACCACTTGGCTATGCCGCCATCATTTAAGAATTGGAGCGGAAGACGGGATTCGAACCCGCGACCCCCACCTTGGCAAGGTGGTGTTCTACCACTGAACTACTTCCGCATTTTAACTAATATTCATCTTATCATATGCAGGATGATAAAGAAAGATGAAAACTGGGCTAGCTGGATTCGAACCAGCGCATGACGGAGTCAAAGTCCGTTGCCTTACCGCTTGGCTATAGCCCAATATTAAGGGCGATTGATGGGAATCGAACCCACGAGTGCCAGAGCCACAATCTGGTGCGTTAACCACTTCGCCACAACCGCCATAAATTGTGAATTAAAATTGGCAGGGGCAGTAGGAATCGAACCCACACCGGAGGTTTTGGAGACCTCTGTTCTACCGTTAAACTATGCCCCTAAAAACATGGTGGAGGGGGACGGATTCGAACCGCCGAACCCTGAGGGAGCGGATTTACAGTCCGCCGCGTTTAGCCACTTCGCTACCCCTCCAAAACAGTGCCGGCCAGAGGACTTGAACCCCCAACCTACTGATTACAAGTCAGTTGCTCTACCAATTGAGCTAGACCGGCAAATGGTGGCTCGGGACGGAATCGAACCGCCGACACACGGATTTTCAGTCCGTTGCTCTACCAACTGAGCTACCGAGCCTCTATTTAAATGGCGGTCCGGACGGGACTCGAACCCGCGACCTCCTGCGTGACAGGCAGGCATTCTAACCAACTGAACTACCGGACCATTAATGAGTAATTTGGTTGCGGGGGCAGGATTTGAACCTGCGACCTTCGGGTTATGAGCCCGACGAGCTACCGAACTGCTCCACCCCGCGATAATATGATTTTCATAGAAATGGTGGAGGATGACGGGATCGAACCGCCGACCCTCTGCTTGTAAGGCAGATGCTCTCCCAGCTGAGCTAATCCTCCGAAGTACAGGACCTACAAGTGCATGCGTTGCAGCAGGACGTTGCGATCTTAGCATGCCTTCCTTTAAAAAGCTTTGGTGTAAACCTGATACTTTTCAGCGTGCTGTCCAAAAAAGAATGGTGACCCGTACGGGATTCGAACCCGTGTTACCGCCGTGAAAGGGCGGTGTCTTAACCACTTGACCAACGGGCCAGATGTATTTAAAGTGGCGGAGAGCAAGGGATTCGAACCCTTGAGACGGCGTTGGCCGCCTACACGATTTCCAATCGTGCTCCTTCGACCACTCGGACAGCTCTCCAATAAATGGCTCCGCAGGCAGGATTCGAACCTGCGACCGATCGGTTAACAGCCGATAGCTCTACCACTGAGCTACTGCGGAATAATGCCTGCCTGGCGATGTCCTACTCTCGCAGGGGGAAGCCCCCAACTACCATCGGCGCTGAAGAGCTTAACTTCCGTGTTCGGCATGGGAACGGGTGTGACCTCTTCGCCATCATCACCAGACAATTTAGTGACAAAGATCATTATACTATGTATTTGAAAAAATGCAAGTGCATTTTTTGAGAAATTATTCTCTCAAAACTAGATAACGGGCAGACGAGGCCCACAGGATGTGGGTCATGCAGGCGTTGCCACACGATGTGGCGTATTTAGCCAGCGTTCACTTATTTTATTAGGTTAAGTCCTCGATCGATTAGTATCTGTCAGCTCCATGTGTCGCCACACTTCCACCTCAGACCTATCAACCTGATCATCTTTCAGGGATCTTACTTCCTTATAGGAATGGGAAATCTCATCTTGAGGGGGGCTTCATGCTTAGATGCTTTCAGCACTTATCCCGTCCGCACATAGCTACCCAGCGATGCCCTTGGCAGAACAACTGGTACACCAGCGGTGCGTCCATCCCGGTCCTCTCGTACTAAGGACAGCTCCTCTCAAATTTCCTGCGCCCGCGACGGATAGGGACCGAACTGTCTCACGACGTTCTGAACCCAGCTCGCGTACCGCTTTAATGGGCGAACAGCCCAACCCTTGGGACCGACTACAGCCCCAGGATGCGATGAGCCGACATCGAGGTGCCAAACCTCCCCGTCGATGTGGACTCTTGGGGGAGATAAGCCTGTTATCCCCGGGGTAGCTTTTATCCGTTGAGCGATGGCCCTTCCATGCGGAACCACCGGATCACTAAGCCCGACTTTCGTCCCTGCTCGACTTGTAGGTCTCGCAGTCAAGCTCCCTTGTGCCTTTACACTCTGCGAATGATTTCCAACCATTCTGAGGGAACCTTTGGGCGCCTCCGTTACCTTTTAGGAGGCGACCGCCCCAGTCAAACTGCCCACCTGACACTGTCTCCCTGCCCGATAAGGGCAGCGGGTTAGAAGGTCAATACAGCCAGGGTAGTATCCCACCGATGCCTCCACCGAAGCTGGCGCTCCGGTTTCCAAGGCTCCTACCTATCCTGTACAAGCTGTACCAACATTCAATATCAGGCTGCAGTAAAGCTCCACGGGGTCTTTCCGTCCTGTCGCGGGTAACCTGCATCTTCACAGGTACTATAATTTCACCGAGTCTCTCGTTGAGACAGTGCCCAGATCGTTGCGCCTTTCGTGCGGGTCGGAACTTACCCGACAAGGAATTTCGCTACCTTAGGACCGTTATAGTTACGGCCGCCGTTTACTGGGGCTTCAATTCGCACCTTCGCTTACGCTAAGCGCTCCTCTTAACCTTCCAGCACCGGGCAGGCGTCAGCCCCTATACTTCGCCTTACGGCTTCGCAGAGACCTGTGTTTTTGCTAAACAGTCGCCTGGGCCTATTCACTGCGGCTCTCTCGGGCTTGCACCCTAACAGAGCACCCCTTCTCCCGAAGTTACGGGGTCATTTTGCCGAGTTCCTTAACGAGAGTTCTCTCGATCACCTTAGGATTCTCTCCTCGCCTACCTGTGTCGGTTTGCGGTACGGGCACCTCTCACCTCGCTAGAGGCTTTTCTTGGCAGTGTGGAATCAGGAACTTCGCTACTATATTTCGCTCGCCATCACAGCTCAGCCTTACGGGAAACGGATTTGCCTATTTCCCAGCCTAACTGCTTGGACGCGGATATCCAATACCGCGCTTGCCCTATCCTCCTGCGTCCCCCCATTGCTCAAATGGTGAGGAGGTGGTACAGGAATATCAACCTGTTGTCCATCGCCTACGCCTTTCGGCCTCGGCTTAGGTCCCGACTAACCCTGAGCGGACGAGCCTTCCTCAGGAAACCTTAGGCATTCGGTGGAGGGGATTCTCACCCCTCTTTCGCTACTCATACCGGCATTCTCACTTCTAAGCGCTCCACGAGTCCTTCCGGTCTCGCTTCACAGCCCTTAGAACGCTCTCCTACCACTGTTCGCAAGAACAGTCCGCAGCTTCGGTGATACGTTTAGCCCCGGTACATTTTCGGCGCAGAGTCACTCGACCAGTGAGCTATTACGCACTCTTTAAATGGTGGCTGCTTCTAAGCCAACATCCTGGTTGTCTAAGCAACTCCACATCCTTTTCCACTTAACGTATACTTTGGGACCTTAGCTGGCGGTCTGGGCTGTTTCCCTTTCGACTACGGATCTTATCACTCGCAGTCTGACTCCCAAGGATAAGTCTTTGGCATTCGGAGTTTGACTGAATTCGGTAACCCGGTAGGGGCCCCTAGTCCAATCAGTGCTCTACCTCCAAGACTCTTACCTTGAGGCTAGCCCTAAAGCTATTTCGGAGAGAACCAGCTATCTCCAGGTTCGATTGGCATTTCACCCCTACCCACACCTCATCCCCGCACTTTTCAACGTGCGTGGGTTCGGGCCTCCATTCAGTGTTACCTGAACTTCACCCTGGACATGGGTAGATCACCTGGTTTCGGGTCTACGACCACGTACTCATGCGCCCTATTCAGACTCGCTTTCGCTGCGGCTCCGTCTTTTCAAACTTAACCTTGCACGGGATCGTAACTCGCCGGTTCATTCTACAAAAGGCACGCCATCACCCGTTAACGGGCTCTGACTACTTGTAGGCACACGGTTTCAGGATCTCTTTCACTCCCCTTCCGGGGTGCTTTTCACCTTTCCCTCACGGTACTGGTTCACTATCGGTCACTAGGGAGTATTTAGCCTTGGGAGATGGTCCTCCCGGATTCCGACGGAATTTCACGTGTTCCGCCGTACTCAGGATCCACTCAGGAGAGAACGAAGTTTTGACTACAGGGCTGTTACCTCCTATGGCGGGCCTTTCCAGACCTCTTCATCTACCTCGTTCTTTTGTAACTCCGTACAGAGTGTCCTACAACCCCAAGAGGCAAGCCTCTTGGTTTGGGCTGTTCCCGTTTCGCTCGCCGCTACTCAGGGAATCGCATTTGCTTTCTCTTCCTCCGGGTACTTAGATGTTTCAGTTCCCCGGGTCTGCCTTCTCATATCCTATGAATTCAGATATGGATACTGCTCCATTACGAGCAGTGGGTTTCCCCATTCGGAAATCTCCGGATCAAAGCTTGCTTACAGCTCCCCGAAGCATATCGGTGTTCGTCCCGTCCTTCATCGGCTCCTAGTGCCAAGGCATCCACCGTGCGCCCTTTCTAACTTAACCGTTAAAAAGAATCACTACGTGATATCTTGCATTACAATTGAATGTGAATGTCTACTTTCGTTATCTAGTTTTCAAAGAACACGCTTTGAAGGAATGATCCTTCAAAACTAAACAAGATCCAAACGCACCTGTCTATAAGACCGCAAGGTCTTATATTCCGTATAATATCCTTAGAAAGGAGGTGATCCAGCCGCACCTTCCGATACGGCTACCTTGTTACGACTTCACCCCAATCATCTGTCCCACCTTCGGCGGCTGGCTCCAAAAGGTTACCTCACCGACTTCGGGTGTTACAAACTCTCGTGGTGTGACGGGCGGTGTGTACAAGGCCCGGGAACGTATTCACCGCGGCATGCTGATCCGCGATTACTAGCGATTCCAGCTTCACGCAGTCGAGTTGCAGACTGCGATCCGAACTGAGAACAGATTTGTGGGATTGGCTTAGCCTCGCGGCTTCGCTGCCCTTTGTTCTGCCCATTGTAGCACGTGTGTAGCCCAGGTCATAAGGGGCATGATGATTTGACGTCATCCCCACCTTCCTCCGGTTTGTCACCGGCAGTCACCTTAGAGTGCCCAACTGAATGCTGGCAACTAAGATCAAGGGTTGCGCTCGTTGCGGGACTTAACCCAACATCTCACGACACGAGCTGACGACAACCATGCACCACCTGTCACTCTGCCCCCGAAGGGGAAGCCCTATCTCTAGGGTTGTCAGAGGATGTCAAGACCTGGTAAGGTTCTTCGCGTTGCTTCGAATTAAACCACATGCTCCACCGCTTGTGCGGGCCCCCGTCAATTCCTTTGAGTTTCAGTCTTGCGACCGTACTCCCCAGGCGGAGTGCTTAATGCGTTTGCTGCAGCACTAAAGGGCGGAAACCCTCTAACACTTAGCACTCATCGTTTACGGCGTGGACTACCAGGGTATCTAATCCTGTTCGCTCCCCACGCTTTCGCGCCTCAGCGTCAGTTACAGACCAGAGAGTCGCCTTCGCCACTGGTGTTCCTCCACATCTCTACGCATTTCACCGCTACACGTGGAATTCCACTCTCCTCTTCTGCACTCAAGTTCCCCAGTTTCCAATGACCCTCCCCGGTTGAGCCGGGGGCTTTCACATCAGACTTAAGAAACCGCCTGCGCGCGCTTTACGCCCAATAATTCCGGACAACGCTTGCCACCTACGTATTACCGCGGCTGCTGGCACGTAGTTAGCCGTGGCTTTCTGGTTAGGTACCGTCAAGGTGCCGCCCTATTCGAACGGTACTTGTTCTTCCCTAACAACAGAGTTTTACGATCCGAAAACCTTCATCACTCACGCGGCGTTGCTCCGTCAGACTTTCGTCCATTGCGGAAGATTCCCTACTGCTGCCTCCCGTAGGAGTCTGGGCCGTGTCTCAGTCCCAGTGTGGCCGATCACCCTCTCAGGTCGGCTACGCATCGTCGCCTTGGTGAGCCGTTACCTCACCAACTAGCTAATGCGCCGCGGGTCCATCTGTAAGTGGTAGCTAAAAGCCACCTTTTATGATTGAACCATGCGGTTCAATCAAGCATCCGGTATTAGCCCCGGTTTCCCGGAGTTATCCCAGTCTTACAGGCAGGTTACCCACGTGTTACTCACCCGTCCGCCGCTGACCTAAGGGAGCAAGCTCCCGTCGGTCCGCTCGACTTGCATGTATTAGGCACGCCGCCAGCGTTCGTCCTGAGCCAGGATCAAACTCTCCATGAAGTAATGGAGCGCAGATTAAGTTCGTCACATCCTGTGACAACATCTGCATGACCTGCATCGTGCAGGCCCCTGACTACGCACATTCGCATGTACGATTTATTTAATGAATTAACAGGTACGTTTTGTCTTGTTTAGTTTTCAAAGATCATTTCCGCTTCTGTCCGAAGCGACTTTATTAGTATAACATTTTCAACGAGAAGTGTCAAATGTTTTTTTGATTTTTCGTCGCTGCTGCTTTCTGTTCAAAAACCGTTCCGCTAACAGCGACGCTTAATAATATATCACCGTTATAAATTAGTGTCAACACTTTTTTTAATAAAATATCCTCGGTGAAAAATCTTTTGGCCCTTTGTCTCTATCGGCTTTACTCCGACTAAATCCTTTTCAGCCAAGAACTCCAGTATAACTCCCAGGTCTGTCGTGAAATACTTGAGATCCGGATGTTTAAGAAGTTCGGCAAATTGCCAAACCGATTTTTCATCCATGACATTGAGAATATAGGCAGCCCCTATTTCGGCTTTTGAATGAATGAGAAAATCGCTTGCGAGGAATAATAACTCCAGCCGTTTTTGCAAGCTTTCATTGCTTTCAATTAATTCCTTATACAATTTATAAACCTGAGGTTCCATGTGGCGGACTTGGTTCCATACCGTAACTTCAGGGTGAAACCCCTTATCGATCACTTCGATTCTGGCCAAATGGTGGAGGGCGTGTACGATGGAATTGTAGGCATCCAAAAATTGACCGTCCTCAAAAAACGATTTTCCTTCTATATATCTTCTGATTAATTTCCCGTATTCAAGTCCGATTTTTAGTTTTCTTTCTGAAAACGGAAATGTATTGAGCTGATCAATCAGCTTGGCGATAAATTCGTTTCGGTCGAAAAGCACCTTTCCATTGAGAACCCAGTCTATGATTCTCCTGTTTGTTCCAAGCAGAATCCATTCCTGAAGCTGTTCAACAGAAATAATATGAAGAGAAGCCGTTTTTCCGTCGAACTCATAATGCTTCACGAATACAGGGTCTTCAGCCTTATTAACGATAATCAACAATGCCGCATCAAAATTATCTGTTGCAGATGAAGTTTGATTTCTCCTCTCAATCAGCATGACAGCGAGTGTGTCAGGGCGGCTTGCTCTTTCTTGGTAAATCGGACGGAGAAGATTTTCCATCACCATTCCTCCAATACGATGTAAATACGTTGCATAAAAGCTTCTCTCTTGTTTCTACCTATTTCTACGAGCCAATAAAAACTCCTTTATTTTGAAAACACATTGAATTATTATAATCAATTTCCCCAAAACTCTCTATAGAAATTTTCCAATTGATTCGTTTTAATTAAAGAATAACACATCTTTGATATGCTATATTAGAGACAGGGGGATGGATATGGCCAAATACTCTAGTAAAATCAACAAAATCAGAACGTTTGCGTTGAGCCTTGTATTTATAGGCTTCATTATTATGTATGTCGGGGTCTTTTTTAGGTCCTCGGTCCTCTTGATGTCGGTGTTTATGATCTTGGGGGTATTGTCTATCTTGTTGAGCACAGCGGTTTATTTTTGGATCGGCATGCTTTCAACGAAAGCGGTTCAAGTCGTCTGTCCAAACTGTGAAAAACCGACCAAGATTTTAGGCCGGGTTGATATGTGCATGCATTGCAGGGAGCCTTTGACATTGGACAAAAACCTCGAAGGAAAAGAGTTTAACGAATCGTATAATCGAAAGTCTCAGTAAATGCTGCAACAAAAATAAGCTGACCGTTAAAAAAGCGGCCAGCTCTTTTTAATGGCTTTCTTTTTTGTCGCATTCCTGACATAAACCGTATATCTCCAGTCTATGGTGACTGACTTTAAATCCTGTCACATGTGAAGCAAGCTGCTCCACTTCGTCGAGGCCGGGATAATGAAAGTCGACGATTTTCCCGCAGCGTTCGCAAATTGCGTGATAATGCTCGGAAGTCACGAAGTCAAACCGGCTGGAGGAATCTCCGTACGTTAATTCCTTAACGAGCCCTGATTCCTTAAAAACCCGCAAATTGTTGTAGACCGTTGCTACGCTCATGTTTGGAAATTTCCCTTCCAGAGCTTTATATATATCATCTGCAGTTGGATGAGACATAGAATTCACGAGAAATTCCAGAATGGCATGACGTTGAGGAGTAATTCGCACCCCGGTTTCCTTCAACGCTTCCAACGCTTCTTTCAGGTTATGTTCAGCCATCGTCATGCACCTCTCTTCTAAAAAAAATTCTTACATTATAACGTTTATAATTAGTGTAACTCCTGATCAGAATCTTTGTCAATTCCAATCCCTGTGAAAAAGCTATTTTTAAGGCGAAAAATGCCGCTATGATCAGCATGGCCGATCAGACAGGCGAATATGAGCGTAAAAAGAGACCAAACTAAAATACAGTCCGGCCTCCCCAGCGAGCTTTATGCTTCCGCGATTTCTTTTACTGCTTGAAGCGCTTCTGCGACATGGTCTTTTACCTTTACTTTCCGCCACTCTTTCACAAGGCGGCCTTCTTTATCAATCAGGAATGTCGACCGTTCGACACCCATGTATTCCTTGCCGAAATTCTTCTTCAGCTTCCATACGTCAAAGCTTTCAGCGAGCTTGTGTTCATCATCGACGAGCAGCAGAAACGGCAGATCGTGTTTTTGCTTGAATTTTTCATGCCTTGCCTGATCGTCGGGGCTGACTCCGATAATGACGGCATCAAGTTCCGCAAAGCTTTCATGACGGTCTCTGAAATCGCACGCTTCCGTTGTGCATCCCGGCGTCATATCTTTCGGGTAAAAATAGAGCACGACATACTTTCCTTCAAAATCCGACAGCTTTACTTTTTCTCCGTGATCGCCCAGCAGTTCAATATCAGGCACCTTTTGTCCAATTTCAACAGTCATTGTTTTGCCTCCTGTTATGTTTAATCGCTTGCTTTCCCCCATTATAAAAAACAGCGCCCTCTTGTTCAAATGTTCGGCGGCTTCTTTTTTGCGCTCTGTCCGCCTCGTGTTACAATATAGAAAATATAGAAATAGATAAAGGTGCAAAAATGAGGAGGATATTATGCAGCATACTCAATCTGAAAAGCTTCATGAAGAAGCTCTTCAACATATAGTCGGAGGCGTCAACAGCCCCTCAAGGTCTTACAAAGCGGTCGGCGGAGGTTCTCCCGTCGCGATGGAAAGGGGAAGCGGCGCTTATTTTTGGGATGTGGACGGCAACAAATACATAGACTACCTTGCCGCGTACGGACCGATTATTACGGGCCACGCCCACCCGCATATCACGAAAGCGATTCAAACAGCTGCTGAGAACGGGGTGCTTTACGGTACGCCGACAAAGCATGAAGTGACATTTGCCAAGATGCTTAAGGAAGCGATTCCTGCCTTGGATAAAGTGAGATTCGTCAATTCGGGAACGGAAGCTGTGATGACGACGATTCGCGTCGCCCGGGCCTATACAGGCAGAACGAAAATCATCAAGTTCGCCGGCTGCTACCACGGCCATTCCGATCTTGTGCTGGTGGCGGCCGGTTCAGGACCGTCAACGCTCGGCACGCCTGATTCCGCCGGGGTTCCAAAAAGCATCGCCAACGAGGTGATTACCGTTCCTTTCAATGATATCGACAGCTATAAAGAAGCGCTCGATAAATGGGGGAACGATATTGCGGCAGTCCTCGTTGAACCGATTGTCGGAAACTTCGGGATCGTCGAACCGAAGAGCGGATTCCTCGAGCAGGTCAATGAACTGACACATAAGGCGGGAGCCCTGGTCATCTACGATGAAGTCATTACCGCTTTCCGCTTTATGTACGGCGGCGCCCAGGATCTTCTTGGCGTCAAACCTGATTTGACGGCGCTCGGCAAAATCATCGGCGGCGGCCTGCCGATCGGCGCCTACGGAGGCAGAAAAGAGATTATGGAACAAGTCGCACCGCTCGGACCTGCTTATCAAGCGGGCACGATGGCGGGGAATCCGGCTTCCATCCTCTCTGGCATCGCCTGCCTTGAAGTGCTGAAAGAAAAAGGCACATACGAAAAACTTGACCGCCTCGGCGCCATGCTTGAAGAAGGCATCCTGGCACATGCCGAGACCCACGGCATCGACATCACTGTCAACCGTCTAAAAGGCGCGCTCACCGTATACTTCACGAACGAAAAAGTCGAAAACTATGAGCAAGCCGAAAATACGGACGGAGACATGTTCGCGGCCTTTTTCAAACTGATGCTTGAGCGCGGAATCAATCTTGCGCCTTCAAAATATGAAGCATGGTTTATCACCACCGCGCACACGGAAGAGGACATTAAAGATACGCTCAAAGCCGTGGATGACTCATTTAAACAATTGAAACAGCGCATGTAAAAAGAGAGCGGATCCGCTCTCTTTTTTATCAAATGCGGAGCACTTTGAAAGCGCGGTGAACAGGCACTTTCCGCCGGCTTGTCTTTCTTTTTTGTCAATGATTTGTTTTTTCTTAAAAATGGGTTGAATATTTCGGAAGATCGCTGTATATTACTTTATTGTTTGGCAAATTAACAGAGAGGGAATGTTCACTACAATTCATTTTCTGTAAAGAACGAATTTTATTATAGAAAGGGATGCAAGTACAGCCTAATGAAACTTGGTGCCCGTATTTTCAAAACAGGCATTGCCATTACGCTTGCGCTTTACCTCGCGTCTTGGCTCGGCCTTCCGACTCCTGTCTTCGCGGGAATCGCGGCTATCTTCGCGATCCAGCCTTCGATCTATCGTTCATTTTTGACGATTGTCGATCAAGTGCAGGCGAACATTATCGGAGCAGCCACAGCCATTATTTTTGGACTTATTTTTGAACCCAGTCCGATCATCATCGGATTGACGGCGGTAATCGTCATTACGATCAACTTGAAGCTGAAGATCGAGAACACGATTTCGATCGCTCTTGTCACCGTTATTGCCATACTGGAGAGCTCCGGCGACAACTTTTTATGGTTTGCTTTGGTGAGAACCGGAACGGTTATTTTGGGCGTGTTGTCTGCGTTCTTGGTCAACCTGATTTTTCTGCCGCCTAAATATGAAACGAAGCTCGTCAGCCATATTGTTGAAAATACAGATGAAGTCATTAAATGGATCAGATTGTTGACGCGGAAGACAACGGAACATTCCATGCTGAAAGAAGACATTGAAAAACTGAAAGAAAAAATGATGAAGGTTGACCACCTTTACTTGCTCTACAAAGAAGAAAGAAGCTATTTAAAACGTTCCACATATGTAAAACAGCGAAAGCTCGTGCTGTTCAGACAGGCGATCATTGCATCCAACCGTGCGCTTGATGCCCTGAAAAAGCTGCACCGGCTTGAAAACGAGTTTTATCACATGCCTGAAGAATTTCAAGAAACGCTGGTCGAAGAGCTCGATTATCTCCTCCATTGGCACGAACGAATTTTAATGAGATTCGTCGGCAGGATCAAAACGCAGGATCACGTCGACCTGCACGAAGAAGGAGACGTGTACAAACAGCACTTGACCGAATCATTCCTGAAAAACCAGGACAAATTAAAAGAAGAACTGTTGGACTACAATATGCTGACCATTATGGCGAGCACTGTAGAATACCGAGAACAGCTTGAGCATTTGGAAACCTTGCTCTCAAGCTTTCAGACGTACCACAAAAAAGACAGCGAGCTTGAAGTTGAGGAAGAATAAACCGGTTAAAGAATATGTTAACCGGTTTTTTATTTTCCTTCCTTCATTTTCGGATCAAGGGTGTCGCGCAGGCCGTCTCCCATCAGATTAAAGCCGAGAACGGTCAGCATGATCGCAAATCCCGGAAAAAACAATGTCCATGGAGCCTGCGCCAAGTAAGGCCTGGCATCCGCAAGCATTTTTCCCCACTCGGGGTTCGGCGCCTGCGCCCCCAACCCTAAAAATCCGAGCGCGGCCGCTTCTATAATCGCGGTTCCAATATTCAGCGTCGCTTGAACGATAACCGGGGCCATGCTGTTGGGGAGAATGTGTTTAAACATCAGCCTTATATTGGACATCCCGACAGCACGCGCTGATAAGATATACTCCTCCTGCCTGATGCTGAGCACTTTTGAACGAACGAGCCTGCCAAACGTCGGAACGTTGATGATGGCGATGGCAATCAGGGCATTTTCAAGAGAAGGCCCCAGAATCGCTACAATGGCGATCGCCAGCAGAATGCTCGGAAACGCGAGCATGATATCAAACAGCCGTGAAATCAATGCATCAGCCCATCTGCCGTAAAAACCGGCGATCAGCCCTAGCAGCGTCCCCGCCAAGGCCGATGCCAAACAGGAGAAAAAGCCGACCCATAAAGACAGCCTTGCGCCGTAAAGCACCCTAGAGAAAATATCCCTGCCAAAGTCATCCGTGCCAAAAAGGTGTTCCGCAGACGGAGCGGCGAGCCTGTCTGACAGTGACTGGTCGTTTATTCCGTATGGTGCGATGAGCGGCGCGAAGATGGCTAGCAGGATAAACAGCGCGACTAGAATCGTGCCGGCGGCAGCCAATTTATGCTCAAAAAACCGCCGAATATGTTCCGCCAAAGGCGAACGCACCTTCACGTCCTCCCTCTGCTGTTCATTTTGAAGCACAACCATGTTTCCCGCCTCCTAATATTTAATTCTCGGATCGATGACGGCGTACAGCAGATCAACGATGAAGTTAATCATGACGAAGATGAAGGCGATCACGAGGATGCCCGATTGGATAACCGGGTAGTCGCGGTAGCTGATCGCATCATAAATGTACCGGCCGATGCCGGGCCAGGCAAAAATAGTCTCTGTTAAAATTGCGCCGCCCAGTAACAGTCCGGTTTGCAGGCCGATGACGGTCAATACCGGAATGAATGCATTTTTTAAACCGTGCTTATAGATGACGAAAAACATATGCACGCCTTTTGCTTTTGCCGTGCGGATATAATCGGACTGCAGCACCTCTATCATGCTGGCTCTCGTAATTCTCGCAATGATCGCTGCGGGAATGGTGGCAAGAGCCGTTCCCGGCAGAATTAAATGGCGGATGGCTTCTGCAAACTGATCAAATCTTCCGTGCAAAAGGGTGTCCAATGTATGAATGTACGTAATGGCTTCGACCGGATTTCTGACATTCTCCCTTCCTGTTGTCGGCAGCCAGCCGAGCTCGATCGAAAAAAACCACTGGCCCATCAAACCGAGCCAAAAAATCGGCATCGACACGCCGATTAAAGCCACCAGCATCGCGATATAGTCGAATACCGAGTTCTTAAACCACGCGCTGATGATTCCGGCATTCACGCCGACAAACACTGCGATCAGCATCGCGAAAAAGGCAAGTTCGAGAGTGGCGAACAAATATGGCTTTATTTCTTGCGTAATCGCCGCTCCCGTGCGGATTGATGTCCCGAGATCCCCTTTCAGCAAATCCCCTATATATCTGGCATATTGCATATACCACGGCTGATCAAGGCCGAGCTGGACGGTCAGCTGCTGCACCGCTTCCTTTGTCGCCCTCTGGCCGAGAATAACCTGGGCGGGGTTGCCGGGAATAAAGCGGATGATCGAAAAAACGACCAATGTCATGCCGATGAGAACGGGGATCAGCATGGCCGTCCGTTTTAAACAGTACGCAAGCAATGGCTGTCACCACCTATTTAAACTCTACGCCGGACAATACTTCACTCCCTGTCGGGTGCGGAACATATCCGTCGATATCTTTTGAACCGGCCAAAATCGGCGTGGAATGGACAAGCGGAACCCAAGGCGATTCTTCATGGAGGAGCTCCTGCGCATCTTGATACAGTTTATTTCTTTTCTTTTGATCAGGGTCTGACTGCGCCTCGATTAAGATGTCATGAAGCTCATCATTGCTGAAGTACGTATAGTTGTTACCGCCGATATTATCTTTATCAAGCAGCGTATAAATGAAGTTGTCCGGATCTCCGTTGTCGCCGGTCCAGCCCATTAAAAACGCATCAGCTTCCCCTTTGCTCACCTTATCCAAGTACGTCGCCCAGTCGTAAGTGACGATTTCCGCTTTGACTCCGATTTTTTCAAAGCTTGATTGAATCACTTCGGCTATTTTCATACCGTCCGGCATATACGGCCGCGGTACCGGCATTGCCCAAAGCTTCATTTTAAACCCGTCCGGGTAGCCGGCTTCTTTTAAGAGTTCTTTTGCCTTTTTTAAATCATACGGATATTCCTTAACCTGGTCGTTGTACCCTTCGAGCGACGGAGGAAGCGGGTTTTTTGCAGATTCAGCGAGACCTCCGTAGAAGGAGTCGATAATCGCCTGTTTATCGACAGCATGGTTCAGCGCCTGGCGGACCAGCTTATTGTCAAATGGCTTTCTCGTCGTTGTCATTCCGAGATACCCGACGTTCATTGAAGGCCTTTCAAATATTTTCAGATTGGCGTCTGCTTTGATGCTTTCGATATCAGACGGATTGACGCCATCCATTAGGTCGATTTCGCCCGTCTTCAATGCATTTAAGCGGGCTGAGTTTTCAGGAATGGCTCTGAAAATGATCTTCTGCAATTTCGGTTTGCCTTGATCCCAATAGTCTTCATTTTTCTCAAGGACGATCCGGTCGTTCGGCTTCCATTCGACAAATTTGTAAGGGCCAGTGCCGACGGGGTGCTCCCTGAATTTTTCGCCGTATTTTTCAATGGCGGCAGGACTTGCAATCCCGAAAGAAGTCATGGCAAGGTTCTTTAAAAACGGCGCTTGCGGGCGTTTTAAAATGAACTGAATCTTATGGTCGTCGAGAACTTTTATGTCTTTGATGACGTGCCCCTCATCTTTCTTATAGCCTCCGAACATGCCGTAGTAAGGAAATTTTTCTTCATCCCCGTTCATCCACCGCTCAAAATTGTATTTGACGGCTTCTGCATTAAAATCCGTTCCATCATGGAATTTCACGCCTTTTCTCAGCTCCAATGTGTAGGTCAAACCGTCATCTGAAGCGTCCCATTTCACCGCGAGGCCTTCCTTCAGCGTTGTGTCTTGTTCCCCGTAATTCAGCAAGGTCTCAAACATATTGATCGTCACTTTAAACGCTTCGCCTTCTGTCGTTGTGATCGGATCAAGCGATGTCGAATCACCTCCTCTGCCGATGATCAGCGTATCTTTTCCGCCGTTCGTCCCTCCGTCGTTCTTTCCGCTTTCGTTACCGGAGCATCCCATTAAAAAAGCGGAAACAGACAGAATCATTCCCAAACAGATCAGCCAGCTTTTCTTTTTCATCGTACAGCCTCCTTATTGGTAAAATGGCATGCAGCATAATGCCCGTCCGCAGTCTCTTCAAGAAGCGGCTCCGCTTCAAGGCAGACGTCCGCCCGCTTCATGCATCGGCTGTAAAAAGGACAGCCCTTTTCACTCATGCGGGGCGCGGCAATATCCGGCGCCGTATGAACCGCCTCTCCTTTGCCGATGACGGGTACTGCCGCTAACAGTGTTTCTGTATAGGGGTGTTTCGGTTCTCTAAATAAAGAGTCGGCGTCCGCCATCTCGACAATCTTTCCGAAATACATCACGGCTACCCTGTCGCTGATATAGCGGACGACCCCGAGATCATGCGAAATAAACAGAAACGTTAAATTGAATGCCTCCTGCAGATCAGACAGCAGATTTAAGATCTGCGCCTGAACGGATACATCAAGCGCGGAAACAGGCTCATCGGCAATGATTAATTTCGGCTTTGTGATCAGCGCTTTTGCAATACCGATCCTTTGCCTCTGGCCGCCGCTGAATTGGTGTGCATATCGGTCGCCGTATGAAGCATCAAGACCGACAATTTCAAGCATCGAGCGAACGACTTCTCTCCTTTCCGCCTTCGTTCCGAGTTTATGAACGATCAGCGGTTCCTCCAAAATATCTTTTATTTTCATGCGCGGATTCAATGAAGCGTACGGATCTTGAAAAATCATTTGTATATGCCTTCTCATGTTGCGAAGCTGTTTTGCATCAAGGCCGGTCATCTCCCGCCCGAGAAACGTCACCTTTCCAGAAGTCGGTTCGGTCAGCCGCAGTATCGATTTTCCCAAGGTTGATTTTCCGCAGCCGGATTCCCCGACGATCCCTACGATTTCGCCTTTTTTGACTGACAGTGTAACATCATCGACCGCTTTGACGATTTTCTTGCGGGACACGCGGTAATACGTTTTCAGCTCTTGGACGTTCAGCAGTTCATGATTCATGTGAAAGCACCTTCCTCTTCGTAGAGAAAGCAGCTTACAGCATGGTCATCCGCCAGCCTGTTCAATCCAGGCTCCTCCTCTACGCAGCGTTCGCGTTTATGAGGGCACCTCGGCGCAAACATACAGCCTTTTTTTATCGACCCCGGTTTCGGCACCTGCCCCTCAATCGAAGACAGACGCTCGGATTTGCCTGTGAATGCCGGAATAGAGGCGAACAAGCCTTTTGTATAGGGGTGTTTCGGGCTGTCAAAAACAGCGGTGACACCGCCTTCTTCAACGATCCGCCCGGCATACATGATCATCACGCGTTCACATGTATTGTGAACGACGCCAAGGTCATGGGTAATAAGGAGAATGGCTGTGTTAAATTCGGCATTCATTTTTTTCAAAAGGGACAGAATCTGAGCCTGGATGGTGACGTCGAGAGCTGTTGTCGGTTCATCGGCAATCAGCAGTTTCGGTTCGCAAATTAATGCCATTGCGATCATGACCCGCTGCCTCATGCCTCCCGACAGTTCGTGGGGATATTGCTTCATCAGCTGGTCCGTCCTCGGCAGGCCGACGGTATCCAGCATTTGAACGGCTTTTCTTCTTGCTTCTTTTTTATGAATATTGGTATGGCTGGAGAGTGCTTCTGTTAGTTGATCGCCAATTGTAAAAAGGGGATTGAGGGAGGTCATCGGCTCTTGAAAAACCATCGCGATGTCATTGCCGCGCATCTGTCTCCATTCTTTTTCAGACTGCATGAGAAGGTCTTTGTTTTGAAACTTGATCCGGCCCGTCGTCCGGGTGTTTGCGTTCAGCCCCATTAAAGCCAAAGAGGTGACGCTTTTGCCGCAGCCGGACTCTCCGACGACTCCCATGATTTCTCCGGGATGGAGATCGAAAGAAACGCCTTGCACAATCGGGGTTTCGGACTTTTTCTTTTGAAACGAAATCGATAAATCCGATACTTCAAGCAATTTTTCTTTTGTCACTTATACACCTCCGGAGCTTGTATTTTTTAAATTGTATTTAAACGAGATAGGAAATATGTACGAAATTTGCGGGGAAAGAAAAAGCCTGACATCCGTTCAGCTTCAAACGAAAGTCAGGCTTTTTGCGGTTTTAGTTTAATTTTTGAATGGTGAATAAATGCTTATAGTGCCCGTCGCGGCTCATTAGTTCGTCATGTGTGCCGATTTCCGCGACACGTCCGTTTTCGATGACAACGATTTTGTCAGCGTGGGTAATCGTCGACAGTCTGTGAGCAACGATAAAGGTCGTCCGGTCTTTCGCGAGCTTTTCCATCGCTTCCTGGATATAGTGCTCGCTTTCAAGGTCAAGCGCTGACGTCGCTTCATCCAAAATTAAGAGCGGCGGGTTCTTCAGGAACACCCTGGCGATTGATATCCGCTGTTTTTGGCCTCCGGACAGCTTGACTCCCCTTTCTCCGACCTTTGTATCATAGCCTTGCGGCAGCTCCATAATAAAATCATGGGCATTCGCAGCTTTTGCCGCTTCAATGATGTCTTCCATCGAAGCTTCGGGATTCCCGATCGATATGTTTTCGCGTACCGATTCGCTGAATAAAAACGTATCCTGGAGAACCATGCCGATTTGGTTTCTAAGGCTTCGCGCCTCATAATCGCGCACATCGATGCCGTCGATCTCCAGGCTTCCGGCTGAGACATCGTAGAATCTCGGAATGAGGCTGACAAGCGTCGATTTGCCGCCTCCGCTCATCCCGACGAGCGCAACCGTTTCGCCCCGTTCGGCTTTCAAAGAAAGATCCTGCAAAATCATTTCCTCCGATTTTTCGTATTGAAAGGAAACGTTTTTAAATTCAACAATCCCTTTTAATCGCTCTGCTTTTACAGCATTGGGCTTATCTTTTAAATCATACGGTTCATCAATAAATTCAAACAGCCTGTCCATTGATGCGATCGACTGCGTCAATGTTGTCGAGGAATTGATCAGGCGGCGCAGCGGGTTGTAGAGGCGTTCGATATATCCGAAAAACGCCACCATCGTTCCTACAGTAAGGTTCCCGTGAATCACATGATAACCTGCAACCGTAATGATGATCAGCGGAGCGAGGTCTGTAACCGTATTGACGACGGCAAAGGTTTTGGCATTCCAGGCCGTATGGCGGATTGCTTTACCGAGAAAATTCCCGTTCTCGTGATCAAATTGCTTTTGTTCATAATCCTCGATCGCAAAACTCCTGATGACAGGCATTCCCTGAACCCTTTCATGAAGATGGCCCTGCACTTCGGCCAGCGCTTGGGAACGTTCTCTCGTCAGCTTTCTGAGCCTGCCGTAGAAGAATTTAACAGACAGTCCGTAAAGCGGAAACAGCACGATCGAAATAAGCGTCAGCTTCACGTCCATCGTCATCATAATGGCGATGGCGATAAAAATCGTCATCACGTCAAGCCATACATTCATCAATCCGATGATGACGAATTCCTTCGTCTGCTCGACATCATTGATGACCCTTGAAATAATTTCTCCTGCGCGGGTGTTCGCATAATACCTGAGGCTCAGCTTTTGTATATGCGCAAAAAGCTTGTCCCTGATATCATAAAGCACCTTGCTTGCCGTCCACTGCGCGAAATACTGACGGTAATATTCGACAGGCGGCCGAAGCACCAAAAAAATGGCGAACATAACCGCCATTACCATGAATAATGTGGATGTTTTTTCCTCAGCAGTCCCGCTCCCCTGGATGATGTCGTCCACGACGTATTTCAGCAGAAGCGGGATGACCAGCGGAATAGAAAATTTAATAATACCGATTAAAACCGTCAAAACGATTTTCCATTTATACGGCTTCACAAATTCCATGTACCTTCTGATTACCCCCACACGTCTTCCCCCCTCTATATCTTGATGTGTGAGTACACCGCAAAAAACCTGTTGGCCTCAACAGGTTTTTTAGGATTATTTTGTATAATGCAAATACCGTTCATACCAAATATCAATAAATTCAGATGCAAACGGGCCTTTTCTTTGGTGTATCCAATGCAGCAGCGTATTTAAGTGGTACCTTAAAATGCCGTCGATTTCCTTCGGATAATTCATCGCCTTTTTATGATCCGCGTACTCATCTTCATCAAGAATATGATACGTCATATCCGGGAAGACCTTTACATCTAAATCATAGTCGATGTATTTGATGGCTTCATCGTCCAAAGCAAACGGCGAGCTGATGTTGCAATAGTAATAAATCCCGTCTTCACGAAGCATGCCGATGACGTTAAACCACTGCTTTGCATGGAAATAACAAATGGCGGGCTCTCGCGTCACCCATGTCCGGCCGTCAGATTCCGTGACCATTGTCCGGTCATTGGCGCCGATGATGCACAATTCCGTTGCTTTTAAAATCGTTGTTTCGTTCCAAATCCGATGAATCTGCCCATTGTGCTTATAGCTATGAATTTGAATGGTTTCTCCTTCCTTGGGAAAGCCCATGTTTTCTCCCCTACTTTCTTTGCAAAAGCCTTACAAGTCAGTGTGTCACATCGCCTGTCCGACAGTTCTTTTATTTATTATAACGTTTGAAAATAAAAAATGAAAATAAAAGAGCCACTCCCGAACAGGAATGGCTCTTTTCTAAAAAACGATAAAGAGAGGCTCATGCCTCGATTCTTTGATAAGCCTGAATCACCTGCTCCGTCTGCTTTTGGAACAAATCCTGAATCTGAGCAAGATCTTTCCGCTTCTGGGATATATCTTCCCGGATCGATAAAAGCTGGGCTTTCTTTTCAAGGGCAGCCAGTTCTTTTTCAATTTTCTGGCATCTTTCAATCTCCGCTTGCAGATACAACAGCTTATCCATAATCTCCATCTGCCCCTGAACCAAATTTTCAAATTCCGGCATTCGGGATCCTCCATTCTATGCTCTACTCCATTTATTGCCTAAGTATCATTTCTCTATACATGCCGGATGTCCTTTGACTGATTCTGGCTAAGATTCGGAAGTTTTGTCGGAACAAAAAGAAAAAAGCACCTCATCCGATGGTGAAGTGCTTTTTCCTGTTTCAGTGATTAGCTGTTTTGCTGTTTTTTTTGCTCAGCTTGTTGGTTATTTTGTCTTACTTGCTGCGCGTCAGTTTCGCTGGCAAATTCAGTGCCGAACTGACCACCTTGTGCAGAAGCTTGGTTTTGTTGTCTTACTTTTTGTGCGTTTGTTTTGGATTGTTGGTTAGCCATTGTATATCACCTCCACGACCATTAGATTGTGCAGGAGGGTGATATCCTATTCATTGAACGCGAAAAATTTATACGAGCAGTGAACGGCCGCCGTCAATAATGATCGTCTGTCCGCGGATCATGTCCGCTTTCCCTGACGTTAAAAATTCCACCGCATCGACCATGTCGCTGATCTCTACCATGCGGCCGGCAGGCGTATTTTGCCGGGCATCTTCCAGAAGCTCTTCGCGGTTCGGAAAATGCTTCAGGGCGTCTGTATCAATCGCGCCTCCCGAAACCGCATTAACGATGATGTTTTTCTGCGCAAGCTCTACGGCAAGATATCTCGTCAATGATTCAAGCGCAGCTTTTGAAACGCCTACTGTCGTATAGTTTTCCAAATAACGGATTGAACCGAGCGAGCTGATGCTGACAATGTGGCCGCCTCCCGTTTTCTCCATCAGCTTTGCCGCTTCCTGCGCGCAGAATAGCAGAGCTTTCGCATTGATGTTCATCGTCCAGTCCCAATGGCTTTCCTCAAGCTCCATGACAGGGCGCAATACGCCGGATGCAGCATTGTTGACGAACACGTCCAGTCTGCCGAACGCCTCCTCGATTTGCTGAAACATATCTTTTATTTTCGCCGGCTGTCCGACATTCGCCTTGACGACCAATGCTTTGACACCGAGCTTTTCGATTTCTTCAGCCGTCTCAAGGGCCGCTTTTTTGCTTCTAGCATAGTTGATGACGATATTGTAGCCGTTTTCGGCAAACCTCAGCGCTGCTGCTTTGCCGACGCCGCGGCTGCTTCCTGTAATAAGGGCACATTTTCTTTGTTCCATCTGTCATTCATCTCCTAGTATAGTGATTGAAAATCTGATAAAAAATAGCTCATAACACGATCAAAAAGGAGGCATTCGCCTTATGTACGTAGGACGCGATATGAGCGAGCTCGACCACACGCCGAAAAACGAGTGGAAAGATGCGGAGCTTCTCTATTTTCACCGCGCCTTCCAGCAAATCATGCCATTTCTCAATGAAGAAGGGCATGCCGAGTACCTGGAGGTTGTGAAAGAAATTCAAGCAAGAGGCGGACTGTGCCGCCAGGAAGCCGATTATACGCACGGCACCACCATCCAGTACGACTAACGGGCAGCATGCACAGTCAAGCTGCCTATTTCATATACATATTCCATATTTTCTGATGCGAAACCGGGAAGGCGTATTCAGCAAGCTCTTCTTTCGTGACCTTTTTAAAGTATGAATCATCCGGTTGATCGAGAGTTTTCCCGAAAAAGACAGAAATGTTCCAGACAAGGTGTGTAAACACATGCTCTACGACTCCTTCGAGCGGACCGATTTCAGCTTCTATTCCGGCCTCTTCTTTCAAAAACGCCGCAAGCTGCTCGCGCTCGTACTTCAGGCCTTTCTGCGTTTCTGTGTTTGGGAATTCCCAAAGGTTTGCCAAAAGACCTGATGCCGGTCTTTTATGGATATAGATGTATCCTTCTTCATCAGTCAGGACGACAGCTGCAAGGGTTTTTACCGAAGGTTTTTTCTTTTTGCTTTTAACCGGAAGCTCTTTTTCACAGCCTTCTGCAAAAGCAGAACAGTGCTCTCGGACCGGGCAGAGAAGGCATGATGGCGATTTCGGCGTACAGATGACAGCGCCCAGCTCCATCAGCCCCTGGTTAAACTCGGACGGTTTTTCCTCAGAAATAAACGCTTCGACAATTTTTTCAAACAGGGTTTTGGTTTTAGGCTTTGCAATATCATCCCATACGGAAAGAATCCGTGACATGACCCGCATGACATTTCCGTCTACCGCGGGGACCGGCTGATTGTAGGCGATGCTCAGCACCGCGCCTCTTGTATAAGGGCCGACGCCTTTTAAGCTGCCGAATTCCTCTTTTGAAGGAGGGACCACACCCCCGTATCGTTCGTGAACTTCCCTGACAGCGCTCTGCAAGTTCCGAACCCTTGAATAGTATCCCAGTCCTTCCCAGGCTTTAAGCACTTTTTCTTCGTCGGCTTCAGCGAGCGCTTCCACGGTCGGAAACTTTTCGATAAAGTTGTTGAAGTAAGGAATCACCGTGTCCACTCTCGTCTGCTGAAGCATTACTTCCGACACCCACACCTTATAAGGGTCGCTGTCTGAGCGCCAAGGCAGATCCCGTTTTTCTTGCTCATACCAAGAAATTAAATCTTCTTGAAATTGTTTGATGTTTTTTTGCTCTAATTTCTTTTGCAGATCCATCATGAAACTTCTCCTTGCCTGTGCACGTCACATTTGCATACCGATCTTTTGTTACTTCGGCTTTTTGTTGTAAACTATATGCATATACGATAACATGTTACATTAAAAGTGAAGAAAGCAAAAGCGTTAAATATTTCAGGCAAGGTCCATCGTTCGTTCTGTTTTTGGAAAATAAAAATGATTTTCTAGCACCATTAGGGGAGGTCACCAATGGATACTGGCACACATGTTGTCATGGGCGTTGCACTCGGAGGCATCGCGACGCTTGATCCAGTTGTCGGAATGGACCCATCAATGGCTCAAGCCGTGATGATTGCGACAATCGCCGGATCTCAGGCTCCGGATATCGATACCGTTTTGAAATTGAAAAACAACGCTGTTTATATTAGGCACCACAGGGGATTCACCCACTCCATCCCCGCTGTTCTCGCCTGGTCGCTGATGATTCCGGGCATTCTCATGCTGTTTTATCCCGAAGCCAATCTGCTTCACCTGTGGCTTTGGACCCTTGCCGCGGTCGCGCTTCATGTGTTCGTGGATATTTTTAACGCATACGGGACACAGGCGGTCAGACCGTTTTCAAGGAAATGGGTAGCGCTCGGCTTGATTAATACATTTGATCCGTTTATTTTCGTCAGCCATCTCATAGCCATCGCCTTTTGGCTGGCAGGCGCGCATCAAGGCTATACATTTTTGGCTCTTTACATCGTCTTGGCCGGTTATTATCTGGTGAGGTATTTCATGCAGAGGAAAATCAAGCATGAGCTCCGTGAAAAAATCGATGATATTGAAGAAATCATTATTTCGCCTACGATGAAATTCAGGCAATGGCGAATCGCCGTCAAAGCAAAATCGGCTTTTTACGTCGGACGGAGCATGGATGGAAACGTCGTGATCGTCGACACATTCAACAGGGTGCCTTTACCGGATACGGATGTGATGAAAGCGGCGAAACAGGATAAGAACATTTCGGCGTTTCTTTCGTTCTCACCGGTTTACAAATGGGAGATCGATACGTATAAGGATCATTACGAAGTCCGCTTTATCGATCTGCGATACCGCAGCAAAGGACACTACCCTTTCGTGGCGATCGCACACATCGACAGGGACACGCTCGAATTAATCACCTCCTATACCGGATGGATTTTCAGCGAGGAAAAACTTCAAAAAAAATTAAAGCTTGGCTCTGTTTAAGAGCCAAGCTTTTTTCTCCTTCTGCTGTACCAGATTCCGATGATGAGGCTGATGACTGTAACCGCCAAGGTAGCTTTGAAGTACGGCGGGTAATAAACGAGACGGATGTTGTTCTTCCCTTTTTCGATGGGGATTCCAATAAACGCGTAATTTGCCTTTTGAACGGTTTGCGTTTTTCCGTTTACAGTGACTTCCCAGCCTTTTTCGTACGGAACCGGCAGCACCATGTAGCGGTCTCCGTTTTGATTGTCAAAGCTGATGGACACTTGATTGTTCCGCCAGTTCAAGTCGGCGGCCGGCGTTTTTTTGGCGGCGGCTTTTTTCAGCAATTGATAGTCTTCCTGGTGCAGCCTCAAATGGTCCAATTGATATTTCCCTTTTGGCAGCCTGATTGAAATTTTATCTGTTTTCGGCACCCTGATCGTTAAATCGTAAACACCTGTTTTGTAAATCGACTGGTTTGACTTTCTTGATGTTACATAATCATTGACCCGCAAGTTGAAGAACTGGTCTTTTGCAAGGCTTTTTAAATAAAATCCGACATAATAGTCGCCTTCTTTTGGAACCCCGCCTTCGGGAATGAGATCGATGCCTCCGTTTTCAGCGGTGACGTCGAGGAAGCCGTTATGATAGCTCGCCCCCTCGGTTTTCAGCTTCGTCTGCTTCATCAAATCAGGAACGCTCGGCGGCTGCTCTTTTCCGTTACCGCCATTCTCAAGCACGATTCCTTCAAGCATCGCATGCTCCCGCGCTAAAACTGGCGCATCTGCTAAAGCTTTTTCCGTAAACAACGTTCGCGCCGTCCGGATAAACGGCAAGGTGTATTTGTTTTTATAAACTGTGTAGTGCTCTGATTCATCCGTTTGAATAAACCCGTACGGAACATTGGCGGCATTGTCTTTTTCCGTCATGTAATACTTGCCGTACAGCAGACTGTACAAGTTGGCCCGGTCGCCCATCGATGCGTAGCGGCTGACGCTTTCCCTTCCCATATCGATTTGAAGGTCTTCCCAATAAAACAGAAGAAGATCGCGATTGAGAATGCTTGAGTAGGCGCTGAAGCCGTTAAAATCCTGCATCAGCGGAGTATTGTTGCGGACGCCGTTCATCCAGTCGATCCTTGTATAGGGGTCACCCTTATCGTCTTTTCGAATGTTGTTCAGGAGGCGGCGCTGTTCTTCGCCATTGTACTCATTGCTGGTCAAATAGCTTTTCGTGACGTTTTTAATGCCGCTTGACTCAGACAGAACATACTTTTGATACGTGTTCGCCACGAGGACGGACGATAATAAAATGCAGACGTGCAAAAAAAGCTGCGATTTCTTATATTGAAACCCCGCCGCCGTAAATATGGCGATTGTCAGGAACAGAAGCACAATAATGCTCCAATTTTGCATAAGTGATAAATCCAAGTCTTTCCGCCAAATGACCGCGATATAAACCAGAAGGACAAGCAGGATAGACCATATCATCTCTTTCCGCCTGATGTTTTTCAGTTCGGTCATTCCTGCGGCCGCCGCTCCCCCGATCGTAAAAGCGAGCAGGTATTCAAAGCGGTTCTG
This sequence comes from Bacillus sp. FSL R7-0646, assembly GCF_037969865.1. Classification (NCBI taxonomy): domain Bacteria; kingdom Bacillati; phylum Bacillota; class Bacilli; order Caryophanales; family Bacillaceae; genus Bacillus; species Bacillus sp. FSL R7-0646. The sequence continues at coordinate 892,172 of NZ_CP150217.1, read as the reverse complement.
CGGAGCGGAGAAACCGTTGAATGCGCTTGCCGCAAGCGGGCTGTAATGCAGAAGCACAAGCAGCACACTGATTGAGGCAAACAGCCTGAACGTTTTATTTTTATAGAAGGAAAATGCGAACAAGAACAGCATAAAGACAGCCGGCAGCAAGACAATGCGGCTGGAAAACAGAATGTTGTCCGTCAGATCGTATACAGCGACAGCCTGGTCATACGGCGGCCGCAAATTGTTTAAAAAGCCGTAAACTGCAGGCACAAAGGAAATCGCGCTGATTCCGAAAGAAATCAGGCCTGAAGCGGCGAACATTCTGAATTGTTTCCACCTCGGCGCCTCCTTTTCCGGGTCAAGCCTGATCAGCCAGCGGAAGATGATATAGATCGCAATGAAAATCAAGTTGATATAGGCAAAGTAAAAGTTATTGATCAGCGTCAAAGAACAAGCGGTAATAAACAGTGCTGTCCGCTTTTCTCTGATGACTTTCTCAGCTCCGGCGACAAGCAGCGGCAGCCACAGCATGGCGTCGCTGAAAAATTCCCAGAACACCGTGTGCCTGAAATAGATTACCGATGTGCCATACAAAACCGCACCCGTAAAGGCGGCAAGCTTGTTTTTCACCATTCCGTTTAACGCATACGCTGCCGCTAAAATGATCAGGCTGAGCTTGATGACACTGATGAATACGGCGGCCTGCGCCCAAAACAAAGGATCCGCATCCCCGGCCAAATGCAAAAGCTGCATCAGAAAAACGGCCGCGAATGAAGCGATGAAGACAAAAGAAGTCGTGAAATAATAGCCGAGCTGGCTGTAGATGCCGCCCCCGAGACCGAAAGAATACGAATAAAAGAAGTTCCCTTGTTTGTATTGCTCAAAAAGAAACGACTTAAAAATGATCATTTGTGCAAGTCCGTCGCCGTTCCCCGTCATATAACGGTCATGCGCCCATTCATACAGAAAAAAAGAATGGGCGGCCACGGAAACTGCAATGCTTGCGATCACAAATAGAAAAACTGTTTTCTTCATACTCTTCCCCTGTCTTTTTTCAAAATCTTCCCTGTCACTAAAAATGTCAGAGGAACGGTTAAAAACATGGAGGCAAGCGGAGCTGCCTCACTGTTCATCTTGAAAAAATTCACAAACGTGTAGACGAACAAAGAAGATACCGTCAAATTAAAGAGCTGTGTCAGCGGAAATTGCAAAAACTTTGCCAGCGTCGGCTTGATTTTAAAAGTAAAATAGCAGTTCAGAAAAAAGGAAATCACAAGGCTGACGAAAAAAGCTGCAATATGCGAAACCATATAATTCAACTGAAGCAAAACATGCAGCAGCAAATAAACCGCATAGTAATTCAAAGTATTCACTACACCGACAACGGCAAAGCGAATAAATTCAGGATTCACGATTTTCATGAGTTTCTCCATGAGCGATGTTTGCCTCCTGTATCAAGTAATGAGGCCGCTTTTTCGTCTCATAATAAATGCGCCCGATGTATTCGCCGATAATTCCGAGGCTGAGAAGCTGAACGCCGCCGAGAAACAGGACGGCGGAAATAATCGTAAAATAGCCGGGAACAATCACACCGTATTTTAAGATCCTGATGAATGTGGCCGCGATATAAATAAGCGATAGAAAAAGGATAAAAATACCGGCGTAAAAACACATTCTCAGCGGTCTGTTGTTGAACGACACAATCCCGTCGATTCCATAGTTCAACAAGTGGCGGAACGACCACTTGGATTTTCCGTTTTTCCTTTCGACGTTCTCGTAATAAACAATCTTTTGGTCAAAACCGATCCAGCAAAACAGCCCTTTTGAGAACCTGTTGCCTTCGCTCAGCTTCAGCATCGCATTAACGGCTTTTCTGCTTAAAAGACGAAAATCGCCGACGCCGTCCCTTAAATCAACCTCTACCGCATTGTTGATAAAGCGGTAATAAAGGGATGACAAATAGGAGCGCACGGGGTTGTCTCCCTTTCTGTTGCGCTGGGCGACCACTTGATCATAGCCTTCCTCATACCCTTTAATAAAATCGTGCAGGAGGTATGTCGGGTGCTGCAAATCCGCATCCATCACCACAACAGCATCGCCGCGGGCATGCTGAAAACCGGCAAGGATGGCTGCCTCCTTGCCGAAATTCCGTGAAAACGAAATATATTTCACATGCTCGCTTTTTTCGGCTAGTTTTTTAATTTCCTCCAATGTTCGATCAGTGCTTCCATCATTTATGTAATAAATTTCATAATCATAATCAATGGATTGAAATTCGTTCCTTAACGATTCATAAATCAATTTAATATTGCTTGCTTCATTGTATGAAGGAATAATGATTGAAACGAATCCTTTCTTCACTTAAAGGCACCTCTTTTGGACATAATAAAATTGCATCCGGCATCCGCTTGGCAGGATACTTGCATCTAGCCGCTTCCCACACAACAAAAGGAAAACTGTGGGCACGCTGTACTATTTTCTACAAGATTATTTTGTCATTATATCAGACATCTATGAACAAGTGGTAAAAAAATGATATTCCTTTAGCTTCAATCAGGGCAACATAACAATTTTTCCTTTTGCGACATTTTTCACATAAGTTCAATCTTCCCCGAAACCAAAGCAGCCGCAAGAGAACTTGCATCAGGACTGATTGTTAGGGGCCAAACCCCGCCGCCGCAATCAAATCCGTTTCCTTGATATGTTCGGGCAAAAGGGAGCAAGTCTTTGTCATCGGGCGAAAACCGGATCTGGCTCCGCCGCCGGCCGTTTTCGCATGACAGCTTCACTTTCCCATTCCGCAAAACGGCAACATGTTTTCTGCCGCCCGAAGGAGAGCTTTTCTGCTCTTGCTCGGCTCTCTCTGCAAGCGGAGGAAAAAGCTTTCTTCTTTCACAGTTCGTTAACCGGACGATTTGACCTCGCGGCGCGAAAGCCGCTTCATTTTCTTTATATTTGCTGACGCGGAGCGCACCTGTTTTAGTGTGCCCTTACCGTCCTCATCCAGTAAGGCCAGTGCCAGGCGGCACAGTCAGACAATGCATCATTTCCTTCTAAAGCAATGCTTAATGAAGCAGCCCGCGGGCTCCGGAGAACAGATCCTGGTAAGAAGGCTTGTCATTTTGAAATAAATGCAACTGGCTGCCGTAGTGCTCAATCCACTCTTTGACGACTCGCTCTGTCAGCTCTTTTCCTCTGTACGGGTGGCCGGCCTTTGCAAATGTCGCCTCGAAATCGCCCCACAGCAGTTCAACCCATGTTCTGGCTTGTGCGTAGCTCAGCATATGATTTTTTTCAAGAAGCGCATTTGTCAGTTTTTCAAAGTACTCTTCCACTTGGCTTTTCCCCCTTTCCCTAAGGAAAAAACTTTCTTTTTGAAAACGTCGTCCTTTTCATATACTAACCTTACGTCTTCCGAACCGAAGACGCAAATATTATGGACTTGATTGGAGGAGCCTAAAAAGAGATGCGAAATAAATCAAGAGGCTTTCCGAACATGAACAACAATAAATTTGAAGGCGAGCCCCGGGCCAAAGATGATTTTGCTTCAAAGCGCCCTGACGGAAGCACAAATACTCATCCTCAAGAAAGAATGAGGGCTTCCGGCAAACGCTAAACTTTTCTGGGATGGAGTGATTTCTGTTGTGTGCAAATCGCAAACCGTATACAAACGATTTTAACCAGATGAAAACGCAAAACTATCCGCAGCCATGGGCAAACACAAAGCATGCGCGCGCACAGGTGAACGGAGAAACGCAGCAGACTCAGGACCTCATCATTCTCCAGCGCAACACGCGCATCCGGACAAGATAGCAGTTATGAAAAGGGTTTAGGCTTTTTGTCTTAGCCCTTTTCTTTTAATAAAGAAATTGGCAGAGCCTCTTCATGATCCGGTGACGAAAGACGGTATCCCCAGGCGAATACGCCGTTTAAATAGCGGATATGGAAATCGTCGCCCCCATCTTCGATTTCGTATACGTTGCCGGCTTTAAAATCGGCCGGATCAAGAAGGTAGGCTTTCGCCATCGCGATTTTCCGTTCGTGAACGGCCAGTTCATTCACAATCCCCATTTGTTCTGCTTTTCTTGCCTTTTCGGTCAGACCCGCAATTTCCTGGTGCAGTTCGTGTGCAGTCATTTCACTGTATCTTTTCTCCATCTTCTCATCCCTTTTCATCTAAAAATTGGTCAATCAAGTCAATTGAAAATCCTTTTCTAAACAGATACTGTTTGACCTTCATTTTCGTTTCGTATGATCCGTCATAACCGTACCTCTTCATTGCTTTTTCTCCTTGCTTCTCAAGCGCTTCTCTCTCAGCGCCATCGTCGTTTTCGTAATCGGTTTCCTGAAGCGCGGCCGAAATGACATCGAAGGAGAAACCCTTTCTGACAAGGTGCTGTTCGATGGCCTGCTTCGTCTCTTTGGAGGACAGCTTTTTTTCTTTTTTCAGTACTTTTTCCGCATGCTTGACCGCGGCCTCGACCTGATCGGAAAACGAAAACGAACTGAGCGCTTCATGAATCAGTTCATCATCGATCCCTTTCAATTTAAGCTCTCTGAATAAGACATCAGGGCCTTTGCCGCTCGTTTTTCTGTGGGTGCTGACATATGCAGCCGCAAATTCGCGGTCGTCCAAATATTTATAACCTTTAAGCATATGCAGAATTTCTGTGATCGCGGAGTCTGCGACGCCTTTTTTCTTAAGATGGTCTTGAACTTCCTTTGTCGAGCGCATCCGGTATGACAAATAATCGAGCGCTTTTTTGAACCCTTTTTTAACGTCGTCTCCGTATTGAATCTCAATGATATCAAGCTCATCAAGCTCTTTGCCTTTTCGCAGGTCAAACTTGACGAGCACGTCCAGGTCGACGCTGAACGCATATTTTTCATCCAGAAAAATATTGACCCGCTCTTCATTGTTTTTCTGGGCAGAAATCTTTGTAATATATGGCATAAATAACTCCCTTCTTTTGTTTTCTTCTTTTACAATAAGGTTAATGATCATGAAAGGGAGGAATCATGATGAAGATTGCGATTGCCGGGGGGACAGGTTTTATCGGCAGACATTTGACAAACGCCTTAACCGCCCGGGGACATCACGTCTATATTTTAACAAGAAAACCGGCCGAAACCGAACAAAAAAACACTTCTTTCGTTCTCTGGCAAAAAAACGGCGCCCGTCCTGAAAAAGATCTGACCGATATCGATGTTTGGATCAATTTAGCCGGAAAATCGCTTTTCGGCCGTTGGAATGAAAAAACGAAGGCGGAGATCGCGACAAGCCGCCTCCGCTCTGTGGAGGAGTCGGCCCGCATCATACAAAGTCTTCAGAAGAAGCCGAACACCCTCATTCAGGCGAGCGCAGTCGGAATTTACGGAACCAGTCTTGAACAGACATTCACGGAGGAATCTCCAGTTTCGGCTGAGGATTTTTTAAGCAGAACGACAGCTTTGTGGGAACAGGCAGCCGAACCAATCGAAGCGCTTGGCATCCGCACCGTCTGGATGCGTTTTGGCCTTGTGCTTGGAAAAGACGGAGGCGCGCTCCCGAAAATGGCGCTCCCCTATCAATTGTTTGCAGGCGGACGCATCGGCTCGGGGCGGCAATGGGTGCCATGGATTCATATCGAAGACGCCGTCGGCATGATTTTATCTGCGATTGAACAGACGCTGATGTCCGGCCCCGTCAATGTCACGGCACCGAATCCCGTTCAGATGGATACATTCGGGCAAACCGTCGCGAAAGTAGAAAAACGCCCACACTGGCTCCCGGTTCCCGAATTTGCGATAAAAGGCGTACTTGGAGAAATGAGCATGCTCGTGCTGAAAGGACAGCGCGTCCTCCCGAAAAAAGCGCTTCAGAACGGCTATCATTTCTTATATCCCGATCTGGAAGATGCCCTGCACAACCTTCTGGCATAAAAGGCGTTTTCCGGCAAAATCCTTGTAGCTTTTCCTTTCCCAGCTGCGTAAAATGTAAGTATCTTTTTAGCAGCATACACGTACAGGGAAGGCAAATGGTGCGCCACCAGATCTCTGGTTTTAGTGGGTTCGATTCCCACCCCGAATTTTTTAATGGATGTGCAAGATACGCGGACAACTGCTTCCGCTAATTAAAAAATTCCGAGGGTGGATTCACGCGTCCCGTTCTGCTGTAAAAGCCGCCCTCAAACTAAGGAGGGGCTGCCATGCTGAAGAAACGGGAACTGACCGACTGCTATGCACTTTTTGAACTGATGATTCATCCGGATGTCTTCCCTTTTGTCAGAAATAAAGCGGAGACGATTGAAGAGTATATGTTTCATGTCAAAAACATGATTGAAGAGGAAGAACAGGGAAAGCTGATATCGCGAACAATACTTGATGAATGGGAAAACCCGATCGGCTGCATCAGCTTGTATGAAATCGAAGAGCAAAAAGGCTTCCTCGGCACATGGCTCGGCAAGCCTTACCATGGAAAAGGCTATAACCAGCGGGCGAAAGACGCGTTTTTTTGCGAGCTTTTTTATGAAAAGCAAATTGAAGCCGTTTTTATGAAAATCAGAAAAACAAATATGCGCTCCCTCAAAGCCGCGGAAAAGCTCCCATATGCCGTCAAGACTGATCTTGACTGGGCCGGCAGCGATACATTTCACCTGTATGAAATCCCGAAAGATTTGTACACGCTGTACAGCATGAGAACATTCGAGGAGGAAAACAGCCGGTTAAAAGAAGCTTAAAACTTGTATAAATGCCGCGGAAACGGACAGCCTGTGAATAACTTAGGTTTTTAGGAGGCTTAAAAGATGGCTGACAAGAAAAAACGCGAACGTTTTAAATCCACTCTGAACAAGACGCAGGAAGTCAGATATTCGCGCGAATTTAAAATGGCAGAGCGCGCCGCAAGGGAAAAATCGTAATGCATAGCGGGAGCCTGATCAGCGAACAATAAGGCTTGACCGGCCGATTATTGATGAGGAGTGATCATATGGGCAGAAATGCAATCCACAAAAACCGGGATAAAAACAAGCAAAAACTCCCTCAAGTTCCTGATCAGTATAAGCGAGAAGCTGACGGAGTGTATGAGGAATATTCAGCAGAACTCGCCGATCAGGATGACCGCGAAGCACAAGCCCGCATGCAGGCAGCTGATAAGCGCGCGAAAAAGCGGCAGTCAAAATAATAATCGAGGCCCGGGATTCGACGTTCCGGGCCTCATTCTTTAAGTTAATTCGGTAAAAAGCTGTGCGGCCGGCGTCCTGTGCTTCGCTTCAGGAATTTCCGCAGGATATCCGATCTGCAAGAGAGCTGCTACCTGCTCATCGCGCTTCAGTCCCATTAACCTGTGCAGTGTTTCATGAGAGAGAACTTCCCCGCTTTTCCATACCATGCCGATGCCTTTTTCCCAAGCGAGCAGCTGCAGATTTTGGATTAAACAGCTGACGGCTGCAAAATCATCCCGTCTGACCCGTTCGTTTTCGTCTTCTTTCATAATAACGAAGAGAAAAGCCGGAACGCTGAGAATATGCTCCCTGAACTTATTGATTTGTTCTTCCTGCATATTCGGCTTGAGCTCTTTAAACGCCGCTTTTAAATTGTCGGCATGCTTCTTTTTCCCGTTTTCCGTCCCGATATAAATGAATCGCCACGGTTCTGTCAGCTTGTGGTTCGGAGCATAAATCGCATCTTCCAAGAGTTCCAGCACCACTTCCTTCGGCACCGGATCCTGTTTAAACTTTCGAATCGTTCTTCTATTTCTGACGCAATCGCGAATACTTTGGATTTCTAGCGTGTCGTTCATGTGGCCGCCCCCTTAATGAAAATGATTATCATTGTTGATTATAATGTTAACTGCTGGCGTTTGCAATGATCTCCACTCGCTAAAAAAGGCGGTGTTTGTTTACACTTCAAAGCTTTGCTTTTCAGCAAATACAGCGGTTCCTGTCATGCGCACTTTCATGATGCCGTTTTGTTCCGCAACTTCGATTTTCACTTTTCCGTCTTTCCCCATTTCCTGGCCCTGTTCGATCTGAAAATCAGTCTGGCCCTCTTCACAGAATTCCTTTCCGAACGTTTTCATATAAGCGCCCATCACTCCTGATGCCGTTCCTGTGACAGGATCTTCGCTCGTTCCGGAATAAGGCGATGAAAAATGCCTGCCGTGAAGCTGGCAATCCCGATGGATCGTCTCCAGGCAAAACGGGTGGACAGATGCTCGCGGCATCTCGGTTAAAACGTTCGGAAATTCAGCTTGAACGGGCTTCATCCTGCGGATTGCGGCCAAATCTCTCACCGGCACAAGCAATGTCCATATACCTGTGCTTCCATAAACAACGGGCAATGCTTCATGAAAGTCCGCTTCGCTGATCCCCAGCGCTTCCGCCAATTGGCTTCTGCTTCCTGTGAAAGACTGAAAACACGGGGGCGCCTGCTCCAGCGTCACCAAAAAACGCCGATTGCCGTCTGAGGCGGTATACACAGAAAGGACGCCCGCTTTTGTTTCGACCTTCAGCTCCGCGCCAGCTTCAATCGCGCCTTTTTCCAAAAGCGCATAAAGAGAAGCAACAGTCGCATGTCCGCATAAATTCATTTCATGGCCCGGCGTAAAGTAGCGGATCCTTATGTCGGCCGACTCGCTCGGCAGCAGGAAAGCCGTTTCATTATAGCCTGCCTGTTCAGCGATCTTCTGCATCTCCCAATCGGTCAACCCGTCTGCTTCAAGCACGATGCCCGCCGGATTTCCTTGACCCGCAGTCTTTGAAAATGCGTCATATCTTAATACTTCAATTGGCTTCATTTTGATCCCCCATTTGTCGATTCGATCCTTCCCTTCCAATCATTTGCAGTATACCGCCTTTTGAGTGCTTCTTACAATGGCAATATAAAAAAAAGGCCGTTTTAATAAACGGCCTCATTTCGTTCTCCTTCCGATCAGCCTTGTCACAAGGATCATCGTTACCGGGAGAGATCGGTTTTTCCGATAGGCTAAATATTTCCCCCGCCAAACCGGCTTATATTTTTCTTTAAAAGACCGCAGTCCGCTGAAACTGTACATGTAGCTGACATTGTTGAAAATCACGGCGGCCAGCCGCTCCGTCCAGAATGACTGAAACGTTGTCCCTACATTCGATAAAGGGGCCATTCCCATATTGAAGGCCGTGTAGCCCTGTTCTTTTCCCCATTGAAATAAATAGATGAACAGCGCATCCATGATTCCTTTCGGCGCCTTTTTCGAATAGCGCATCAGATCGATGGATATTTCCCCTTCGCGGTACATCGGCATGATATTCATAAACGCGACGATCTCGCCTTCTTCGCTTTTTAAAACGGCAATTGGCGCCTTTTGCAAATAATCTTCTTGAAAAAACCCGAGCGAAAAGCCTTTTTCTTTTTTGCGGCCGAGCCATTCATCAGACACCTGCCTCAGCTCGTTGAGGAATTCTCTCGAAAACGGCGGCTGTTCGACATGGAACGTATACCCTTCCCGTTCAAAACGGTTGTAGATCGCCCTTAGTCCGGCCCGCTTTTTTCCGCTGATTGTAAAGGTGTCAAGGTCGACAATCGCCTCTTCTCCAAGCTTGAAAAAGCGGTATCCGAAGTCATGATAGAGCGCCATGTCTTCGCGTTCGATCTGATAGAAAATGACAAGATACCCTTTTTGGTCAGCCGCATGAAGGAATTCTTTGATCACGAGCGGAAACGAGTCTTCCCGGCCGGACGGGTCGCCGAGCACAACGAGGCGCTGGCCGACTTTGGCGAATTGAATCAGCGCATTCCCGTCGCTTGAATAAAAAAACCGCTTGTCCCCTAAAAAGCCTAAATGGCTCAAAGCGTTGCCGCCTTTTTCTTCTAAGAATGCCTCCAGTTTCTCCGGATCAGGCTCTTCACCGATCTCTTTCGTTTTCCTGTTAAACGCCCAGATGAAAACAGCGAAATACAGCGGAACGAAAAATAACGCAAAAAACGTCGCGAAGTCGACATGGCGTTCACTGTGAATGAAATAATCTTTCACAAGAAGATGGCCGAGCGCCTCCCAAATGTGTGAAGCGATAATATTGTAATTCAATAAAGTAAAGAGGAAGATAAAAGCTCCCCATGCGATTTGCCCGAATGTGTAGACAGCCCGCTCCCTTGTAAACTGCCCCCTCAGCAATACAAACAGGGCAAACACCACAGGAATCATGAAGACGGCGCTAATATTAAAGCCTTTAAAAAGCGTGAACAGAAAGGCAAGCGCCAAAGCGGTCAGCGTCATATAATAAGATCTCTTTGTCCTCCGATAAAGTTCAAGCGGCAGAATCAGCAAAATCAAGCCGAAACTGAGGGACAAACCGTTAAAAAACACCAGCATGAACTTCGAAATATTCGGTATCAATGTAATCCTGTCAATCGGCAGCGCCACAGATGCGATCACAATCGCTCCGCTGCAAAATGCGATGACTGAAAGCGAACCGTTCAGCAGTCTGAATAGGAGCGCTCTGTGTAAAATCAACAGAATATTGGTCGTTTCTATTGCCGGGGCAATAATCGGTTTTTCTTCGAGCCTCTTCATCGTATTTCCAGTCAAATCGGCTGCTGCAAAAATAAGACCGAACACAAAAGGGATAAACGAATAGGCGATCCGGTAGAGCACAATCGCCGTCAGAGTGATTTCCTGATCAACCCCCAGCTGGCTCATTCCGACCAAAAAAAGCAGGTCGAACGAACCGAATCCGCCGGGAACGAGACTGATCATTCCGGCCACCGAAGCAATCGTAAAAACGCCGATGACGGTTTTTAAGTCCAATTCGACGCCCATCGTTGCAAGGGAATAATACATGACCGCTGCTGCGGCAACCCACTCGATCACCGATGCACCCAGATAAGAAAAGAAGACCGAAAGCCGCATGCCCTTTTCGGCTCCTCTGCTTCTCTTCTTTTTGATCATTAAAATGACGGCCGCACCGGGAGCGATCATCGCCGTACCGGCAACAGCCAGCAGCACCCACGTTTTTTCTGTAAACAGATCCCCGGCAGGCAGAATTCCGGCAAGGACGAGAAGGCTGAGGACAGACAGCCCGAGAAGAACCGAAGACGCAAGCCAAGCGATCCCCCTGATCAGCTTCTTCACATCATCAACATGCTCTTTGTAAAGGATCGTTCTCAATCCTGCACCGGACAATCCGCCGAACCCGAGAACATTGTTAAGTGAGTTGGCGATCCATGATACTTTGATCGTTTTCCATTTCGAAACCTTCATTCCGAGGGAGCGGACCAGAACAAAATCGTATAATGTCATCGCCAAAATGGCGGCAAGTCCGAGAAAAACAAGGATGAATAGGTCAATCCGATTAATTTGATCGATAATCAAAAATGTTTCTTTAAAAGACAGCCCGGCCAGTTCTTTTTTCGCTTGAAAAAAGACAAACAAAAGAACAGCCGCCGGAATCACGATCCTTAAAATCGCCAGCGCATTTTTTTTCATGAAAAACCACTTCTCTCTAATCTAATCGCAAGATAAATCCATCACGTTTTGGGTGATAACTCATATATCTTACCTTAATTTACCGGCTAGAAAAAGCAATAACCAACGATTCCGCTGTTATGTTATTGTTAACAATCCCCTCTGAAAACAAACGGCAAACAAAAAACGCGCCCGCGGCGCGTTTTTTTCAATTCCAGCCCATTCTTTTTCGATGCGCTTTAATATGGGCAATATGGTGTTGTGAGTGCCACACATAGAGAGCAAGCGCTTGATACAGCTTCATCTCCTCACCTGTGCCAGGATAAATGTACGCTTTTTCAAAATCCGCTTCTGTCAAAGATTCAAAAAAGAGCAGCCCAGCGCAGATGCAGCGTGTCTAAAAGCGCCAGCGACAAATCCGGATCCAGCGTTCTGGCATCGGTAAGCCCGGCCCAATTCTGTTCGTCAAACGTGCGGATCAAAGGCGTCTCTTCTGTCAGCGCCAATTTGCTTCGAATATAGCCGTTCATATGGCTGTCGGCAAGATGGTGAACGACTTGGCGGACAGCCCAGCCTCCGGTCCGGTACGGCGTATCAAGCTGTTCTTCATTTAGTTCCGCCGCCGCGCTTCTCAGGAGATGCGGCGCTTGCTTCAGATCCCCGATCCATTTTTCCAGTTCCCTTTCGTCCGCTTCAAGCGGTTTGGAAAAGGTGCCGATCGGATATTTCAACTGATCCATTGTCTGTTCCTCCCTTAGTCGCAATACACTTCATCATGCTTTTCAAAAAGATATTCGATCTGTTCATAGGTATTCCTTGCTGCCGATAATTCAGGCAGATTCTCCAATGAGAAAAAACCAAGGTTTTGTGTTTCAGTCCCCGCTTCCGCCTTGCCTCCGACAATTTGACAGGAGATAAACAGCTTATAGATGTGGAAGGCGGAAGGGGGGTGGTTGTGGCGCTTTTTATCCATGACCGCCAGAAGTTTATGCGCCTTGACTTTCAAACCTGTCTCTTCAAGCGTTTCTTTAACCGCGATTTCTTTCGGCGTAAAGCCGATGTCTGCCCATCCGCCTGGCAGCGCCCATTTGCCGTCTGCTTTTTCCTGGACAAGGAGGAGCTTATGATCTTTAAAAATTACGGCTCTCACATCGACTTTAGGCGTTTGATAGCCCGATTCCCCGGCAAAAAGCTCTTTCACTTTAGAGAAGTCCGTTTCCGTATAATCGGCGATGATTTCGCAGCTCAGCTCGCGAAGCTGCTCAAAACGTTCACGATCAAAGTCATCTTTTGTATAGGCAAGCCCCGCCTGGGCGATAGCTTGAATTTCCTTTGCCCAATCCAGCCACTTCATCTCCTTTGTCATTTGCTGATCCCCCGATCTGCAGGAGCTATAGACCGGTAGACACGGTCAAGCCATTGCGTGCGTTTTTCTTCAGAGCTGTCTTTCACGCCGGCAAACAGCAGGCGCTTTACCCGCCGTACGCCGCAAAACTTCAACATCACATCTTTAACCGTCACCCAGTCGGCATCCCGCTGCCAAAACCGCAAATACCAAGACGGAGCGTCAGCCGTGTAGTAAACTGATGCCGTGCGCGCCTTCAGCAGGCCTTTTGGCAGCTTTCCTTGATATGTATAGGCTTCTCCGGCGGCAAAAACGCGGTCAATAAAGCCTTTCATGATCGCTGGCATTCCGCCCCACCAAAGCGGATAAATGAAAATCAGATGGTCGGCGTTTTTGACAATTCTTCGATATTCGGCAGTTTCCGGATCGCGATTCATATCTGAGCGCCTTTTCTTTTCATCAAATAATAGAACGGGATCAAACCGGTCTCTATACAAATCAATGACGTCATAAAAATGCTTACCGTCCTCAAGCGCCTTTATGACTTGATTTAAAATGGCTCCGTTGAAACTGTTTGGATTTGGGTGTGCATATATAACGGCAGTCTGCATATCGCTTCCTCCTTTTCGTCCTATGATGGAATTATATTGTTTATTTTGCAGAATTTAAAGAAAATGAACTTGGAGCGAATACGATGAAAAACCCTTTCCTTTTCAAAAAAATGGAAAGGGTTTTCTGTTTAGTTTGCTTTTTTCAGATCTTCATTCAGTTCTTTCATGATCTTTCCGCCGCCATGCTTCTCCCATTTCAGGACTGCCTGGTCAAAGCTTTTTCATTGATTTCCCCGAGAATAAATTGAAATGTGGCGTCATCAATGATTTTCTTCAATTCTGTTCCCCTGTCCATCTGTGCGGCAGAATACAGCGGTTCGGCCGGATTCTGGACTGCGATTGCCCGGTTGTCCTCCTCAAGCTTTTCATTTTTGGCGCGGAGCGGATCTTCAGCGCTTTTTAAAGCTTGTTTATTGACGCCAATCAGCTGGTTTAACGGCTGAATTTCCGCTTCCCACAGATGGTAGTTTTCCTGCTTTCGAAAATAGCCGCTCCCCCCTTTCTTTTCATAGTGTACGCCTTCTATTCCATACAACATCAAATTGTTGAGGTCTTCTTCAGCGATTCTGTCAAAAAATGCGAGGATTTTTCTGACCTCTTTTTCAGTCTTGACGCTTGATTTCGAAATGGCGAACATCCCGCCATGCCCGCCGAGCGCCCATGTGCGCTCCTTGCCGTCGGGGCCCTTGATCCGGTTTGCGATATCAAGCTGAAAGCCGGGGTTCAAAGCGAGTCCCTGATCACGCAAGTTCATGGCATCGCTCATCGCGCCGATATAGATTCCCGCTTTCCCCTGAATCACTAAATCCTGCTGCTGCGTTTTGCTTGTCACCGCAAAGTCCCTGTTCATCAGGCCTTCTTCATAAAGCTTTTTCATGTATGCCATTGCGTCTTTATAGGCCTCATGCTTAAAATAGGGGAAGAGATTTCCGTCTTCGTCCGTTCCCCATTCGTTCGGCGCGCCAAAGTACGAAGCCAGGGTTTTAAACGCTCCGAAGGTGAGATCATTGCGGTCGGCGAGACCGAACGTGTCGTCTTTTCCGTTTTGATCGGGGTCCTGTTCTGTAAATGCTTTCGCTATTTTATAAAGGTCATCAACGGTTTCCGGCATTTCCAATCCGAGATTGTCGAGCCAGTCTTTCCGAATCACGACTCCCTGCCTGGCCATCGGCCTTTCTCTATAAATCCCGTAAACTTTGCCATCAACCGAAATATTTTTCAATATAGTTTTATCAAGTTTTCTTAAATTCGGATAGTCTTTGAAATACGGTCCGATTTCCCAGAACATTCCCGAGCGCAGCGCGCTGACAACCGCTGAATCTTCAAGATCAGGCAATGTCATTACTTTAGGCATGTTTCCGCTTGCAAGGGTTGTATTGATCCGCTCTTCTTTTGTTGAATCCGGAACCCAGATGAGCTTCAGCTTTGTATTCGTTTTGTCTTCAATGATGTCAAGCGCCTTCTCTTTCGGAGGCTGCGGTGTGTGGAGCGGTACGAGCCAATTGATTTCAAGCGCCCCGTCCTCTTCCGTTGATGCCTTTTGCTGAGTACAGCCCGCGGAAAAAACCAAGACCAAGATCAGGCAACATAACTTTTTCATACGATCCCTCCCGTTTGTTAAGAAAACGCTCTCAAGGAGGAATGCCCGACATGCTCCATCCTAAATATTTCATAGCCGAGCATTCTTTTTCGATTCAATATATGCAGAGAAAAGGATTTACCGAGATGAACGCGCCGCATGTTCATGAAGGCTATGAACTGTATTATCTGCTGAGCGGAGAACGCACGTATTTTATTAACCAAAGCGTCTATACCGCGGAAAAAGGCACGATGATCATCATCAATCCCCACGACCTCCACCGAACGTCAAGCACGGAAGTTCAAGAGTTCGAACGCATCCTGATTAATTTCTCGCACGATTTCATAGAACCATTGCTGAAGTGCAGCCATTATCGGCTTCTTCCGTTTCCGGAAAATCAAAACTTCATCGCATTTTCCCTGCGTGAACAGGCCGCAGTCGAACATATGCTGATGGAGATGAAAAAGGAGTGCAAGCTGAAAAAAGAAGGACACGAGGATGTCGTCAGGGCGCTGCTGTTTCAGCTGCTTTTCACCATTTACCGGAGCCTTGCGGGCGGCGGCCGCAATCAAACACGGCCGCTTCACCCGATGGATGAAAAAATCTCGGAAATCGCTTCATATATCAATTGCAGCTTTCAAGAAACGATGACGTTAGACGGATTGGCCGGACAATTTTATATCAGCCCATCCTATTTAAGCAGAGTGTTTAAAAAAGTGACCGGCTTTCATCTTCAGGAGTATATCCGGCACATCAGGATCCGCGAAGCGAAAAAACGGCTTCGTGATACAGACGAGAAAATATTGGACATCGCTGCGGATACCGGTTTTAAGCATATCAGCCATTTCAATAAAGTGTTTAAAGAGATCGTCGGCATCCCGCCGCTTCAATACAGGAAAAAAAGCAGAGACATTTAATATGCAATATAGCGGAACCAGTCAAAATCAGCGGCAGCCTTTCTGCCGCTTCCGCCGTTATTGGCGAATATCCCGACCATCGTTCCCGTATGTCCCTTTGCGTCACGCGAACCCTCATCGCTTAAAAAACTGGCGTCCTCTGTACCGCCCGCGTGGTGCCAATGCTTCCCTTCATAACTGTAGTAAAAATCCCTCTTTTGCTTATTGATGACAGCTTTCAGAAACAGCGGGCCGGCCTCGGCATGTTTTTTCCCCAGCGTTTTTTGGCAACCGGAGCGATTTTCCACGACCTTGATCTTCAATCCTTCTTCATAGATCAAGCAGCATTTCAAATAATTATTCGTGCTGTAGTAGCAGACGATCCCCGCTTGCTCTCCGGAGGCCGAAGGTGAAAAGTCGAGTTTCACGCCGGCGCTGTATAGGTGGTGCTTTTCCCTTCTGACGACCGTATTTTTTGCACGGATGTCATGTAGATCCCAATCACCTGTCCACAGCCTGAGATATCCCGGTCTCTCGGTCAAAGACCAGCTGGAATGATCGGGATTCCTGACAAACTGCCAGTCAAGACCGAGCGTATCCTCGTCAAAATCGTCGAAATTCTTTTCATCCCATTTGACTTGGGGGAGGTTTGGAGCGCGCTGAACAAGACTCGGGCCCTTCAGGCTGTTGATGACAAACCAGCCGTCATCCGTCCATTCGACGGGATCCAAAGCGGTCTCCCTCCCAACCGTTGTATAGCTACCTTGATTGGGCCGTCCGCATAGATACACCGCCCACCATTCTCCATTCTGGGTTTCAACGAGCTTGCCGTGTCCTGCTCTTTGAATCGGAGCATCCGGGTCTGTCTGCGTTAAAATCGGATTATACGGGCAGGGCTCATAAGGACCGTACAAATGCGTTGAGCGGGCTGTCGTAATCGAGTGGGAATATCCGGTTCCTCCTTCTGCCAATATCGCGTAGTAATAACCGTCTTTTTTCAGCAAATGCGGCCCTTCAGGCGCCCTTCTCCCAGTCCCTTCCCATATCTGAACCGGCTCGCCGGAGATGTCTGTGCATTCTTCATTTAGAGGAAAGAGCGTGCAGGCAGGACTGAGCAGCATATAGTGTTTCCCGTCGCCGTCAACGAAGTGAGAAGGATCGATGCCGCTGCCTTCATCAATGAAAACGGGCTTTGAATAAGGCCCTTCGGGGCGGCTGGACTTGATCATAATCTGTCTGCGGATCAGCTTTCGGCCGTTGATGACAGTCGGTCCGTTCAGCCTGTGCGTCGCGAAGATGTAGAAGGTTCCGTTATGATACGAAATATCAGGCGCCCAAATGCCGTGCGAATCATTGATATCCGACAGGTCCAATCCTTCATTTTCCGTGATTCCGTGGCCGATGATCTTCCAATGGACTAAATCTTTAGAGTGGGAAATAACGATTGCCGGGAAATACTGGAACGTTGAGTTCACCATGTAATAATCTTCCCCGACTCTGATAATTGAAGGGTCCGGATGAAAACCGGTCAACACCGGGTTCGTATATGTGTGTTCACCGCTCATGGCATTCCCCTCCTGCCGGTTCGACACTGAACCATTCGATATCGCACCATCCGTCCTGTCCGTCTTCTCCGCCGGTATCGGCGCAATATACACCTGCTTTGGCACCCGTCCACAGTCCGGGAACAGCCTGAAACGAATTCCCAATCTGTGTGAAATGACGCCGGTCCATGCTGCAGCTGAAACGGCAGACCGCCTGTTCATCAACAGTCACGCGCAAATAGACCATTTCCGCATGTACGCCGCGCTCTTCTGTTTTGACATCTTCCTGATCACCTTCTATACGGCCTTCGTATACAGAAAGCCGATAACCGTTTTCTGATTTCGAGAAGCCGAGATAGGCGTATTCCCTTCCCATGACAGCCAAGCCGGCCATCATAGTTTCCGACAAGGCGTTTAGCGACAATTTGACCGTTGCTGTGAAGCTTGGCCCCGAAAATTTCTGCATCAGAAGGTTCGGCAGGCGGCTCAGTTTGAACGGATGAGCGATGCCGCGGCTGTATAAGCGAAGCCGGCCGGGACTGGCGCTGAGAGAGTACCATTCTTGCTTCGGATTCGCTTCCCATTGCCAATGAAGCGCAAGGCGGTCTGAAGAAGAAAAATCATCATTGCCATGATCAAAGGGCAGTTTCACTTCTTTGGCGCCCGTCTTCGGCTTTTCCCAATGCAAAACCGGTTCTCCGATCCCGTCGCCGTTTATGTCTTCACCCATCAGCGGCCAGCCGTCGAACCAGCGGACAGGTTGAAGTTGCACAACTCTGCCGAATGCTCCGCGATCTTGAAAGTGGATAAACCATGACTCTCCGGAATCAAGTTCAACCCAGCCTCCCTGGTGCGGACCGTTAATGACCGTATTTCCTTGGTGAAGGACAACCTTGTCTTCATAGGGACCGTAAATCTGCTTGCTCCGCAAAACCGTCTGCCAGCCTGTCTTCACCCCTCCCGCCGGAGCAAAGATATAATAATAGCCGTCTTTTTTATACAATTTCGGTCCTTCAATCGTAGGGTGGTTCAGCGTGCCGTCAAAGACGATTTCTCCATCGTCTTCCAAAGCCGTTCCGTCTTTTTTCATTCGGCAAAGATTCAGCTTGCTCTTGATCCCGATTCTGCTGTTTGCGTAAGCATGGATCAGATAGGCATTTCCATCGTCATCCCAAAATGGACAAGGATCAATCCAGCCCTTTGTCTTTTTGACCTGTATGAGAGGCTCCCATCCTTTAAACGGATCTGATGTTTTGCTCATGAAGATTCCTTCATCAGGCGTTGCGAAATACACCCAGAATTCTCCGTTATGGTATCGAATGCTCGGCGCCCACGCTCCTTTGCCATGAGCAGGGGCCTCATATTCGCCGAAGGGGAGCTCGTCAAACACATGGCTGATCAATGACCAGTTCACCAAATCTGTCGAGTGCAAAATGGGAATTCCGGGAAAACAGGAAAAACTTGAAGCCGCCATAAAAAAGTCGCTGCCTTTCCGAATGACATCCGGATCTGAGTAGTCCATGAAAAGAACGGGATTGCAAAACCGCCCGCCGTCAATGTTCGGATTCCAGACAGGCGGATGATGTTTCGCCTTGCCAGTCAGGCTTTTTGCCATCAACCTTCACCCCTCATTTCCAGATTTTCAAATTCATGTTAGCATAGCTGCTGCCCCTGAATCTTTGTTATTAATGTCTGTTTCTTCTCATTCTTTGCTTTTGTTGTCCTTTGATTGAATGGCATAAAAAAAGGCGAAACTGGAGTTTCACCTTTTCAAACGGTCAATCTGATATCAATACCTGATGCCGGGTCTTTAACAAACCATGCGTTTTCTTGATGCTCAACGGCATAACCCGAGCTTTTCAGTTTTTTTGCAATTCGGTCAAGTTCCGCTCGATTCGGTAAAAGAACCGTGTAATACGCCATGCCTGCCGCATCAAGCGGGGCAAATGGCGCATGCTGTCCGGCCCAGATGTTTAAGCCGATATGATGATGGTAGCCTCCGGCAGAGACAAAAAGCGCTGACATGTGTTGATAATCTCCTGTGATATCAAATCCCAGTACAGAGTGGTAAAATTCTTTCGCCTGCTTCAAATCCCGGACGTGAAAATGGACGTGTCCGATTTTTGTTTCCGGGGGAAGACCTTGCCATTCGTGGCCATCGGCTTCTTCCAGAAGTCCTTGGACATCAACCGGCTCCGTACCCATCACGTAGTTCCCCTGCTCATCGCGCTTCCATCCCTCTCGCGGACGGTCGCGGTAGATTTCGATTCCATTTTGATCAGGATCTGACAAGTAAAACGCCTCGCTGACAAGGTGATCTCCCTGGCCGAGTTCAATGCCGGCGCGGATCAAATGCTTCACAGCCATGCCGAGCTGCTTTCGGTTTGGAAGCAAAATGGCAAAATGATAAAGGCCTGCTGCCGATCGTTCAGGAAGAACAACAGCATTTGGAATCTCCTCAATGATCAAAAGCGGATTTTTTCCGTCAACTGTGAACTCCGCCGTTTTGCCGTCCTGTTTTAATACTTGAAAACCGATCACATCCCTGTAAAAAGAAACCGATCTTTCAAGACGGCTCACCTTCAGCTTGACATATCCGAGCTCAGTGCCCGGGTGGATTTGCTGCGTCATCTGTTTTTCCTTCTTTCCTTGATTTCAGGATCATTTCCCCAAGGGACAGCATGCTGCTTCCGCTCAAGGCCAAGTATACAGACATTGCAAGAAGCGTAACGTCAAATTCATAGCCTGCGCCTCCATCCGTTCCCATGAAACCGGCGGAGAGCTTAACAGTGAAAATGGCCCCCAGCATGACAATCGCAAATAAAAGGCCAATCACACGTGTACCGAGCCCGAGAATCATCAAAGCCCCTCCGGCCAATTCGATAATCGCTACGATATAGGCGAGAAAGCCCGGAATTCCGACACTGCTGAAGAATCCTACAGTATTTTCAATCCCGCCTTGAAATTTTGAAAGCCCGTGAAGCAAAAATGTAAGACCTGTAACCAAACGTAAAATTAATGCACCTAATTCGTATTTGTTGCTCATTATTTTCTCCTCTTGTTCAATTTTTATTTTAAAGACCAATGACGAACGCCAACTTTATCCATCTATCAACATATCCCCTTGAATAAGTCTGCAGTGTCCTCCTTTTTTCGTTCGTTACTTACTTTGTGTAAGTTAGTATATATAAATAACAAACTTACGTCAAGACATTTTATGAGCTTTGCTCATTCATTGATATACCGTTATAATAGACCTAGAGAGGTGAGGAACATGAGCCTATCATCTTTATGTCCGAAATTTGAAAAAGGAATGAAAATGATAAGTCAGCGCTGGAACGGATTCATCATTCACCAGCTTCTTAACGGCCCGCAGCGGTTTTGCCATATAGAATCTTCCCTTCCCATCAGCGGAAGGCTGTTATCCGAAAGATTAAAAGAACTCGAACACGAGGGCATCATCCACCGGCATGTGTATCCAGAAACTCCGGTGCGGATCGAATACTCCCTGACTGAAAAAGGGCAGGCGCTCGAACCGGTCCTTAAAGGAATGGAAAAATGGTCGCAGGAATGGATCGATCTGGACGAAGCCAATGAACGGGAAAATCATTAAAAAAGGCGTGCATCTCAGGTGCATCGCCTTTTTGTTTTGCTGATTAATTCCGCATATTTTCAAGCTGCCCCCAGCCCCCCGTCTTTTTAACGCTTGCCTGAACATCAATTTTTAATCCTCATATATTAAATAGGGAAAGATGACGAAGATGTCTTGAGAGGAGAAAGAAATGCGGAGATGCTTGAAAATATTAGTTCTGATTAAAACGTTTTGGAAGACCATGCCCAAACATGAAGTAAAGTATAAAATGATGAAATCTCTTGAGGAGTTTGCCGAAGTCATGTACTGGCATACGGACGGCTATCTTCCGGATATATTGGACAAAATCCAATTTCGTCCTGATTTCATTTTCCACTACGACATTGCCTACGGCTTCTCATTGTCCCCAAACATTAGGGGGCTCAAAGATACAAACATCCCCACCGGCGCGTTTGTGATCGATTCTCATTTTAATAAACAGATCAGAAGCAGCTATTTCGAAGACAACCAAATTGATTTAATTTTTTCAGTGACAAAAGAGCATTTTTTAAATGAATACCCCCAGTACAAAGACAAATTCAGATGGGTTCCATGGGCAGTTGATCCAGAAATATTCAAGGACTGGAAGTTGAAGAAAACGATAGACTATTTGCTCATGGGGCTTGTACATGAAGGAAACAAAAGATATCCCCCAAAAGGAAAATACCTTTTTAGGGAGGCTGTATTGCAGACCATGAAGCATGAAGAAGGGTTTGTTCACCACCCCCATCCCGGCAATGTCATAACTGACGAAGAAGAAATCAAGCAGGCTTTTTTGAATGAAAAATATGCCCAGGAATTGAACAGAGCAAAGATATTTTTCACATGCGGAAGCGCCCTCCGCTACCCGTTGTTAAAATTTTATGAAGCCCCTGCCTGCAGAACGCTGTTGCTGGCGGAGCCAAATCAAGATATTTTCGATCTTGGCTTTAAAGACGGCACCCATTTCATTGCTTGTGAAGTTGAAGACTTTTATGACAAAGCAAAATACTATCTTCAAAATAAAAAAGAAAGGCAGCGTATCACAGACAACGGCTACCGTCTCGTTCATTCACAGCATACCTATCATGCGCGTGCACAAGAAATAGTAGACACAATAATAGATTTTTTAGAGCAGCAGGAACAATGATGAATAGATCTATTTTTCTTATCGGCTGGATTCTTCCCGCACGCATTTTCTTTCCGGACATATATTTCTATTACTGATGATTTAAAAGATTTCGAGGTGAAAAACATGGGAACGGAAATGCCAGCTGAATTTTATGATCAATTTATTGACCGACATCTGATTCCGCTTGAAAAAAGCCCGTGGAGAAAGGTGTATGAAGAAGCTGCACGTTTATTGCCGGAGTCCAAAGATGAAACGATTGTCGATATCGGCTGCGGCACTGGGAGATTCGCAAAGCTTTTATATGACAAAGGATACAGAAAATATTTAGGCATCGATTTTTCCAAAGGAATGCTTGAAGAAGCCAAAAGGTATAATCCCTCGTTTACTTTCATCGAAGGAAATGTATATGACGAGGCGATCGTCCGGATGCTGCAAAAATATCATGTTTTTGTTTTGCTGGAAGTGTTAGAGCATATAGAGAAAGACAAAGCGTTTTTATCGAGTCTTCCTCAAGGGAGCGACATGGTGATTTCTGTGCCTAACTATGATTCACGCGCCCACGTCCGCCACTTCAAACATATTGACGAAGTCATCGAAAGATACGACGGCATTTTGGATTTTCAGGGCACCGAAAAAGTTGTCATTAAAACATCTGAACGGCTGAAGAATGAAATTTACGTGCTGAATTGTAAAAAAAGGTAAACATCGGCATAGAGCGAGCTAATGTGGATAACCTGTGAAGCGTTAGCTTGTCTTTGCATTAAAAGAGCATCCCCCAATCGCACATGCAAGTCTCTGCAGCTTGCATGTGTCATTTCAGGAGATGCCATTTGCACCGGCGCAATTATGATTGGTTCAGCAGCTTCTCGACCCTTTCACGGACTTGCGGAACCGAAAGACCGATAATAATTTGCAAGGCTTTTCCGTTTCTGACGACACCGTGAACGCCAAAGGACTTAAACGTACTGTCCGGCTCCACTTTTGACTCGTCATACACGCTGACTCTCAGTCTTGTCGCGCAGTTTGTCACCTCCGCAATGTTTTCTTTTCCGCCGAGCGCTTTGATGCAAAGAACCGCCTGATCGGTCTCAGCAATTTCCTGCGCCGCAGAAACCTCTTTTTCGGATTCTTTTTTCGCCTTGTAATCTTTTTTCGAATAAAATTTTGTCTCCTGCTGCTGGTCTTTTTCACGCCCCGGCGTGGCAATATCCAATTTTAAAATCAAGAACCTGAATACGAAGAAGTAAATGGCGGTGAAAGACAAGCCGATCAAAATTTGAAAAACATAAGTGCTGCCGTGCTGATGAAACAGAGGGATCCAGTTGAGCGTTAAAATCTCGATTAAACCGCCGCCCATATTTCCGACCACCCCTGCAGCATACATCAAGGTTGCCATCGTCGCGGCCAAGAGGCTGTGTACGAAAAACAGCAGCGGCGAAATGAACAAAAACGTAAATTCAATCGGCTCCGTGATCCCCGCAATTACCGCTGTCAGCGTGATCGGAATCAGCAGACCGGCAACGATTTTTTTCTTTTCTTTTTTGGCTGTTACATAGATGGCTAGTGCGATCCCCAGAATTCCGAAGATTTTGGAGTTTCCGTGGAGCGCGAATCCGCCTTGAGGAAAGAGCTCTTTCAACGGTTCAGAGCTTGCTGAAAACTCGCTGAGATGCTGCGCCCAATAGGTGACAATCCCGCCTTCAACTACGGCCGGGCCGAAAACAAATGGCGTGTATATGAAGTGATGCAGGCCCGTAGGGATCAAAATTCTTTCTAAAAATGTGTAAACCCATACACCGAAAGCACCTGAGGCGACAAGGAAGCTTTGCAGCGACGCAATGCCGTCCTGCACCATCGGCCAAATCCACGCGGTTGCCAGTGCTACCGGAAACATAATCGCAAATGAAATAATGACGACGAATGAAGAGCCTTGAAAAATCCCTAAAAAATCGGGCAGCTTCTTATCAAAATAGCGGTTGTGGATATAAACGACAATCGATGAAATCAGAATCGCCCCGATAATGTTCGTATCAAGGGTTTTGATGCCGGCAATTTCTGCAAGCCCGCTTGTTCCTCCTGCTTCCTGAGTCATATCAACTCCGAAAAAGTCGCCCCATACAGTCAAAATAGCGCTGACAAAATAATTGAAGGTCAAATAAGTAGTAAGCGCTTCCAAACATGCCCGCGCTTGCGCTTTTTTTGCCAGTGCGATCGGAATTCCGACCGCAAACAACAGCGGCATTTGCCTGAAAACGGTCCAGCCGCCTTCCTCAAGGATATACCAGAATTGATACCAAAAGGTATCCTGACTGGCAAGCGATCCCATCAGCTGCTCATTCTTAAATAATGTGCTGAGGCCCACGACGATCCCGGCAAAAGCAAATAGCAAAACCGGCACAAACATGGCGCTTCCGAACCGCTGTACTTTTTGCATCAATGCGAATCCCCCCTGTTACTCCTGATTTTTCTTTTCTTCAGCATAGTCGACATAGCTGCGAAACAGCGCTTCCCCAACGAGAAAAAAGGGTGCAAAAGCGGTCAGCTCTGTTTTTGGATAAACCGTCACCGTCTGGCTCGGCGCATAGAGATTGTAAGGAGTGAGCTGGGCGAGCAGATTATTTTTCAAATTCGTCAAAGAGATAAAAGGAATGCCTTTAGCCGACAAAGACTGTGCCTGCGGAATCAGCGACGGGGTTTCTCCTGACAGCGAAATGATGATGATCAGATCGGCCGTGCTAAAATCAGGAAACATGAGGTCGAAATCGATTTGATCTTTGATCACCGTCAAATAACGGTGCTGAGAAACAAACATTCGCTGCAGCTCATAAGCGCACGTCGTCTGAGCCGTGCCTGAACCATAGACAAAAATCCGGTCCGCTTCGTCAATGAGCTGGCACATCTTTCGCAAATCCGTATTTTTCAAATATTTCATGCTCGCTTCCATATCCCTCATGAGGCTTTCA
This sequence comes from Bacillus sp. FSL R7-0646, assembly GCF_037969865.1. Classification (NCBI taxonomy): domain Bacteria; kingdom Bacillati; phylum Bacillota; class Bacilli; order Caryophanales; family Bacillaceae; genus Bacillus; species Bacillus sp. FSL R7-0646. Next base: position 867,085 of record NZ_CP150217.1, on the reverse strand, counting down.
AAGGAACGGCAATCTTCCCGCTCTTCTTCCCGCTTCTCGGCCTCCCACTTCAGAAACACCCTGAACTCGCTGTACCCGCTGAAATCCAGTTTTTGAGAAAGTCTTAAAATCGATGTGCGGGATACATTGCACTTCTTTGCTAATTCGTTGATGCCCAGCTTGTAGCAAGTGTCTTGATGGTTCAAAATATATTTCAAAACATGAAAATCGTTTTCGTTCAATTTTTTATAATGCTTGTTCATTAATTCTTCCAACTGCATCATTTTCACCCCATTTATTCTCTGTCTCTATTATATAAAATACGAGAATAAATGGGGGGATATGCCTGGGCTGGCGGTCTGGCTCAGGAGCCCCAGGCGCTTTCATCCTTAAAGCGACGGCTGAAGATTTTCCGCGGAGAGCTCCGGCCAATAGCCTTTGTTCGCTTCAATCAGATCATCGAGAATCAGTTTGGCTGTTCGTGCATTCGGCACAGTCCGCGACAAAATCAGAGCCTGCCAAAGCTTTTGATACGATTTTTCAATCCAGGCTTCAACGACAAGCTTTTCAACCGACACCTGCTGTTCCATCAGCCCTTTTTGGAACTGCGGTATTTTGCCGATTGTGATCGGCTCCGGACCGTTCTTGCCGACAATGCAAGGCACCTCTACCATCGCCGATGAATCGAAGTTTTGGATCGCTCCGTTATTTTCAACGATTAAAAGCATCCGTTCACCGGTATTGAATGCAAGGGCGCGCGCAAGGTCGACAATATATGAAGCATGATCATCAATTTCGATTTTGCTGCCGGCGCTGGATTGGGCTTTTGCGATTTTTTCACACTCGCCGAAAATGAATTTCTCCCGCCCTTCCATTACTTCGTTCGCCCGGGTAAATTCAGGGTTTGATTTTTTCACCATATCATCAGGATAAAAATAATATTGCAAATACGTATTTGGAAGCGTCTCAGGATCGAGTTCAAATACTTCCCGCGCTTTTTTGAACGTGTCATTCCAGCTCGCCTCAGCCTTTTCATGCTCCTGTTCCGGAATATAGCCGAACCTCCTGACATGCTCTTTGATCGCCGGCATCAGATCGTTGCCGTCTTTATCACAAATTGACGTCCACCAGCCAAAATGATTAAGGCCGTAATAGCGGACAACCATCTCCTTCCGCGAAGACAGTCCGAGAATCTGAGCCATCCTGTCTTCGATACCGATCGGCATATCGCAAATGTTCAGCACTTTTGATGTCGGCCGCAGCCTTCTTGTCGCTTCGGCGACGATTGCAGCCGGGTTTGAATAGTTCAGCATCCACGCGTCAGGCGAATAGGTTTCCATATAATCAATGAGCTCAAGCACGCCGCCAATCGACCTCATTCCGTACGCAATCCCTCCGGGTCCGCACGTCTCCTGGCCGACGACTCCGTATTTCAGAGGGATCTTTTCATCGAGCTCACGCATTGCATATTTACCGACTCTGATATGAGCCATGACGAAATCAACATCGGAAAACGCCTCTTCCGGATCGGTCGTCGCTAAAAATTGAATATGCGGAGCTCTTTCTTTAACCAACACTTCACAGGCGCCGGCTATTTTGTCTTGCCGCTCTCCATCATTGTCATACAATTTCAGCTGTCGGATCGGGAAATCATCCAGATTGTCCAAGAGCATCAATACAATCCCCGGGGTAAATGTGCTTCCTCCGCCTGCAATGACAATCGAATACGTTTTATCCATTTTTAAAGCCCCCTTATAAGCGTTTACAATTTACTTATATCATGCTGAAGGAGCCGTTCCAACAGGTTCGGGGGAGACAGTTCCTATACTCGCGTTCTGTTTATTTTCCCGAAAAACGGGAACTTTCCCGGCCGTTTTATGTCGTGTAGAATAGAGACAATTCACGTGAATTGGAGTGTGTTGTTGATGATGATCGCAATCGGTTTATTTTTACTGGCGGGTTTGGCTGAAATCGCGGGCGGCTATCTCGTATGGCTGTGGCTGAGGGAATCCAAACCATTGTGGTACGGGTTGGCCGGAGGGCTGACTTTAATCATTTACGGCGTCATCCCGGCTTTTCAGGCATTTCCATCGTTCGGGCGCGTCTATGCCGCGTACGGGGGCGTATTTATTATTCTGGCTGTGCTTTGGGGGTGGCTGGTCGACAAAAAAACCCCCGACCTCTATGATTGGGCCGGGGCTGTGATCTGTTTAGCCGGCGTCAGCGTCATGCTTTGGGCGCCGAGAGGCTAAAGGTTATATTTTCGAAGCCGCTTGTAAAATGTGCTTCTTGGAATTCCGGCCAGCTTGGCCGCTTCGGACACATTTCCTTTCGTTTTTTGCAAAGCTTCCATCATCGTTTGTTTTAGAACACGTTCTCTGAATGTGAGCCGGTCTTCTTCAGAAGGTGCGCCGCTGTTCCAATCGAGTCCGTCCAGCACCGCGCTGTATTGGGACGGATCGATCAGTCCGCCTTCCGGAAATAAAACCCTGAGCCTTTCAAATGTATTAAAGAGCTCACGGATGTTACCAGGCCAATGATATTCCTGAAGCCGCTTGAAAAAATTCGGCGGAAACTCGGCCTTCCACTCGTGTTGTTGTTGATAGTGGCGGAACAAATCAGATATGTCCTCTTTGCGCTCTCTGAGCGGCGGTATTTTTACGGGGTAAACATGAAGGCGGTAATACAGATCTTCACGTATCTTTCCTTTTTGGAGAAGGTCTTTCAGATCACGGTGTGTTGCTGTGATGATTCTGATGTCGAGGGGAACTTCACGGGTTCCGCCGATCGGAGTGACCTTCCGCTCTTCGATGATCCTTAAGAGCGCCACTTGCATCTGATAAGGGATCTCACCGATTTCATCGAGAAAAATCGTACCGCGGTGAGCCTGTTCAAACTTCCCTTTTGAACCGCGGCGCTTTGCTCCTGTAAATGCGCCTTCGGCATAGCCGAACAATTCGCTCTCCATCAAGCTTTCAGGAATGGCGCCGCAGTTGACGGCGATAAAAGGGCCGTTTCTCCGTGCGCTCGCCTGATGAATGGCCCTCGCGGCAAGTTCCTTTCCGGAGCCTGTTTCCCCCCATATGTATACATTCGCATCCGTCTTAGCCGCAAGCCTCATGTGGTGAAGCGCCTGCTGAAACGCCCGGCTTGTTCCTGTTTCACCCGGATAGATGAAACGGGATACGAGTGATGGAGCTGTTTTATTGCGGGACACTTCAGCCAGTGCAATCGACTTACCGAGGGGCCTCCCGTCTTTGGCGGAGAAAATTGTCTGCTTGTGCCCCCCGGCAAACCCGCGCTCATACAGATCATTGACATCCATTCTCCTCCAGTCGGAAAAACGTTCCCGCACCGGTCTGCTCGCGGCTACGATTTTGTCTTTTTCATTGCAGACGATAAACGGCTGATCCGAATCGATTTTTTCAAGACAATGGCTGATGAGCTCGGCTTCGTTTTTTTTCGTATGTGCGCTGATCTCGCGTTCGATGGCGTGTGCGGCAATGGCAGCCATCCCAAGCATAAAGGGATGCCTTCTATCCGTGAGGCAGGAAATATCGATTAAACCCATAACGGTGCCGTCTTCATCGCGAATCGGTGCAGCAGAACAGCTCCAATGGTGGGAAGCGACCGAAAAATGCTCGGTCCCGTGAATGGTGACAGCTTCGCCGATTTCAAGTGCGGTTCCGATGGCGTTCGTGCCGACTTCTGTTTCCGTCCAGCGCACGCCCTCGACAAAATTGATTTTTTTCGCCTCTTCAAGCGTCCTCCGGCAGCCGGCCAAGCTTAATACGTACCCGTCGGCATCGATCAGGAGCGCCATCATTTCCGACTCTTTTAATTCACGGCTGATATTGTGTAGATAAGGCAGGGCGATATCGAGGAATAACGAGTGTTTCTTTTTTTGAGCGTCGAATAAATCCTTTTTTAAAATTGACTGTCCTTTATCTAAATACGGATTGACATTTCGATTTTTGCAGCGGTACCATGATTCCATGACTCTTTTGTTCAAGCGGGCCTGATCAAGAAGCCCTTCCTGAACAAAGCGTTTCCACGTATTTAAATAGCAGGGCGTCGGATTCATTCCATCCTCTCCTCATGCTTTTTCCTCATTATATTATAAAAGCGCTTTCAATATCGATAAAAAAAACTCCGCACTCTCACGCTGTGCGAAGTTCTCCCTTATTCAGCAGTGAATGGCCCGACCTGCGGCTTGCAGCAAAGCTTCGTGAATCGTTTCCGAAAGAGTCGGATGGGCCGCGATGAAGTGCTCCATTGCGTCTGCCGTCAGCTCTGCATGCAACATTACGGCTGCCTGGCCGATCAGTTCGGTTGCTCCCGGACCCACGATCGAAACCCCGACAATTTCCTGATACTCCGGCTCTATGATGATTTTGACCTTGCCGGCAGTTTCATTCAAAATAAGCGCTTTTCCGTTTGAAGAAAACGGAAACTCTCCGATACGAACATCCCTGTAGCGCTCCCTCGCCTTTTTTTCATTTAAGCCGACGCTTGCGATTTCAGGCGAAGTATAGATGCAGCGCGGAATAATGTCACTGTTGACCTTCATGTCTCTGCCTGAGGCATGGGATGCGGCGACGGTTCCTTCGTGAAAAGCGGCATGCGCCAGCTGAACCCCGCCTGTGATATCCCCGCACGCATAAATATGCGGGATGTTTGTCTGCATATGCTGGTTGACATGAATCCCTTTCCTGTCATATTGGACTCCGATATGGTCAAGCTTCAGATCATCAGTCCTCGGCTTTCGGCCGACGGCGACGAGACATCGATCAGCTTGAATATTAAAGCTGTCATCGCCATTTTTCAGAAAGACGCGCTGCCTGGCAGGATCAAGACGCTCCACTTGTACAGATGTGAAAACACGGACGCCGGACTCCTCGAGACTTGTGCGAAGAAAGGCGGCAATATCCGGATCTTCCTCAGGCAGAATCTGTTCCGCCTGCTCGGCTATGATCACATTCGCTCCCAGCCTGCTGTATATACTGGCAAATTCACAGCCGATGATTCCTCCGCCGATAATAAAAATCGTTTCAGGGATGGACGGCAATGACATGGCATCTCCGCTGTGGATGATCCAGCTCCCGTCAAAAGACGCAAAAGGCAGTGCGGCAGGTGCTGCCCCTGCCGCTATAATCACATGCCCGGCATTGATGACCTCCTGTTTTCCGTCCTTTTCAACAAGTATGTCGTGTTCGGACAAAAACGATGCTTTTCCTTGCAGAACCTTGATTTTATTTTTATTCATCAAATATTCAATACCCCCGGCGAGCCGCTGAATGATCTCTCTCTTACGGCTTTGGACGGCCTCCCACTGAACCGTCGGGCTTTCGCCTGACAGCCCGATTCCGAATGCGCCGGCGGATTTTATTTTCTCGAACATATCTGCGCTTTCAAGAAGCGCTTTGGTCGGTATGCATCCTTCATTTAAACACGTTCCTCCGAGGGAACCATCTTCAATCAGGATGACTTCTCTGCTATTTTTGGCCGCTGTAATCGCCGCCACGTAACCCGCAGGTCCCCCTCCTATAATTGCAAGTGTCACAGTCTATCCACCTTCTCTCTATAAAAGAATTGATGCCGGATCTTCCAAATAGTTTTTCACATCTGAAAGGAATGCTGCAGCAGGCGCACCATCAAGCGCGCGGTGATCAAAAGTCAGACTGAGCGGCAGAATGGCGCCCTTTGTCAGTTCTCCGTCTTGATAAACGGGTGCCGAATACATTTGGCCGACTCCGAGTATCCCGGTTTCCGGCGGATTCAAGATCGGGGTAAAGTGCTCGACACCATATGCGCCGAGGTTTGTAATCGTAAATGTCGATCCTTCTATTTCATCGTGTAGAAGCCGGCCTTCCCGCGCTTTTTTGGCGTACCATTTGATTTTCTTGGCCAATTCGATCAGCGGGAGCCGCTCGGCATGGCGGATGACGGGAACGGCCAGGCCTTCGTCCAAAGCGGCCGCCACTCCTAAATGAACATGCTCAAAGGTCGCAAGCCTTCCGTCTTGATAAACACTGTTCATGGCCGGATGATCCAAAAGCGAAAAAACAGCTGCCCTGGCGGCAAAATCAGTGATCGTCAGCTTCGTATCGTATCTTGATTGAGCGGTTTCATTAAGCTGTTTTTGCAGGACTGTTAATTTCGTGATGTCCGCCTTCATCGTAATCGTCAGCTGGGCGCTGTTTTGCAGGCTTTCCGTCATTCTTGCGGCTATCGTTTTCCTCATCGGGCTTGCCGGCGGCCGCTCTTCAGCTTCAGCCTTAGCCGCCTGCTTGTTCGGCCGGCCGGGAAGCGCCTGCAACACATCCGCTTTCGTAATTCTCCCCCCGGGGCCTGTGCCCTTCAGCGTTTTGATGTCTATATTTGCGCTTTGCGCAATTTTGCGCGCAGCCGGAGAAATTTTAATCCGTTCTTTCGTGGGATCCGGCTGTTTTGTTTGGCTCTCCTGCGTTTGTTCGTTTTCATTTCCGATGCGGCAGATGACGGTTCCCGGCGGCACTCCCTCTCCTTCAGATACTTGGATGTCCAACACGGTTCCGTTTGCCGGAGATTCGATTTCCATTTCGATTTTTTCGGAATTGATGCTGGCAATGCTTTCTCCTTTTTCAACGGCTTCCCCGACTTTTTTATTCCAGACGGAAACCGTACCTTCTTTCATCGACATCCCCAATTTCGGCATGACCACTTCGACAGCCATGTTCTCCTCTCCTTTCCAATCTTTACACCGTATGTGTTGATGTTTCTCCGAGCATCTCAAGCACGGTGTTCACGACTTTTTCCGGCGTCGGCAAATACAGGTCTTCAAGAGGCGGTGAAAATGGCACCGGCGTATGCGGAGCCGTCACCTTTTTAACCGGTGCGTCAAGCGAATCAAATCCTTTATCTGCCGCCAATGATGCGATATCCGCGGCGATGCTGCATCTCGGATTGGCCTCATCGACGATCACAAGCCTGTTTGTTTTTTCTACGGATGCAAGGACGGCCTCTTCATCAAGCGGCGAAAGGCTTCGCGGATCAAGGATTTCGGCTTCGATTCCCCGCGCTGAGAGCTGTTCCGCCGCTTGAAGCGCCGTATGAACCTGTTTGCCGATTGCAACAATCGTTACATCGGCGCCTTTCCGCTTGATATCTGCTTTTCCGATTGGAAGCGTGTAATATTCTTCCGGCACATCGCCTGTCATGTTGTACAGCGTTTTGTCTTCAAAAAAGATAACCGGGTCCTGATCTTCAATCGCAGCGAGCAATAATCCTTTTGCGTCGTACGGGGTCGACGGCACAATCACTTTCAGTCCGGGAATGCTTGTAAATAGGGCATACAAGCTTTGCGAATGCTGGGCGGCCGCCCTAAAGCCGGCGCCGTGGGTCGTCCGGATCGTAATCGGAACTTCCGCTTTGCCGCCAAACATGTAGCGGAATTTCGCTCCCTGGTTCAGCACCTGGTCCAAACATGTTCCGATAAAATCGTTAAACATCAATTCCGCGATCGGCCTTAAACCGGTTGAAGCAGCAGCCATGGCTGCGCCGATGTACCCCGCTTCACTGATCGGCGTATCAAGGACGCGCTCCCGTCCAAATTCCTGAACAATCCCTTTCGTGACGCCGAGCACACCGCCCCATGCTTCATCATCCTGCAGATGATCGACATTCGCTCCTCCTGCGACATCTTCCCCCATTAAAATGACGTGATCGTCCCTTCTCATCGCAAGTTTGATCGCTTCATTCAATGCGGCTGACATGCTGATTTCCCTCGTCATGTTTCCTTCCCCCTTCATGAATTAATAGGATACATATACATCCGTCAGCAGTTCGGTTTCTTCCGGATAAGCGCTTTTTTCGCTGAATGCGACCGCTTCCTCGACCGCTTCTTCAACTTCTTTTTCAATCCGCGACTGCTCTTCTTCACTCATCAGCCCTTTTGCCAGCAGTTCGCTTTTGAACACGGCAATGGCATCTTTTTCTTCCTGATGCACCGCTTTTTCTTCATTTGTTTTGTAGCGCTGGGCATCTCCTTCAAAATGGCCGTAGTTCCGGTATGTCATACACTCAATGAGCGTCGGTCCTTCTCCGTTTTTGGCACGCTCTATCGCCCGGCCCGCAGCCTGGAAGACCGCGGCCGCATCTTTTCCATCAACGCGAACGCCCGGAATCCCATAAGCGGCCGCACGATCTGCGATCGACTCGCAGCTTGACGCATAGGAAAACGGAGTCGCTTCGCCATACCCGTTGTTTTCGGCGACAAATATGACAGGGAGCTTCCAGATGGCGGCAAGGTTGATCCCTTCGTGAAATGTCCCCTGGTTGTTGGCGCCGTCGCCAAAAAAGCAAACGCTTACATTTTTAGTCTTTTTATACTTTGCAGTGAGAGCTGCTCCGCAGGCCAAAGGAAATCCCCCGCCGACGATTCCGTTTGCGCCTAGCATCCCTTTGTCAAAGTCTGCAATATGCATCGATCCGCCTTTTCCTTTACAAAGTCCTGCAGATTTTCCGTATATCTCGGCCATCATGCCTTTCAAGTCGCACCCTTTTGCAATGCAGTGCCCATGGCCGCGATGTGTGCTCGTGATGGTGTCTTCATCATTCAGATGAGCGCAGACGCCCGCAGCGACCGCTTCTTCTCCGGCGTAAAGATGGACAAAACCCGGCAGTATTCCTTTAGCAAACAGCTGATGAACCTGATCTTCGAAATAGCGGATTTCCAGCATTTTTTGATACATCCACACTGCTTTTTCCTTTGTCAGTGCCTCTTCCATATGAAAAAACCTCCTGTCTTTTTTACTCACACGTTATGATGCAAAAATCGTGCCAGCTCTCCGAAGCGAACATAAGCCGCTTTTCAGGCGGACATCCTTTCAGAACAAGAGACAAAACGAGACAGGTGTCTCAATTTGTCTACTTCGTCAGTTGCGGAAATGTCGTTGCCGCGGTTAGAATGAACGGTAGAGACGAAGGAGGTTTTTTCATGAAGAAAGCGTATGTTTTTTTAATCGACGGATTCGAAGAAATTGAAGCGATAGCAACAATTGATGTTTTACGAAGGGCAGAAGTTGAGACCGTCACCGTCTCGCTTGATCCATCGCGCAGCGTGAAAGGCGGACATGACATTGTCGTCGAGGCAGACGTCATGTTTGACGATGCTGATTGGCAAGAAGCGGATATGCTGATTCTTCCGGGCGGAAATGTAGGCAGCAAAAAAATGCTGGAGCATCAAGCTCTGCATAAGACGCTGACAGAAGCGGCAAATGCAGGAAAATATGTTGCCGCCATTTGTGCGGCAACGATGACGCTCGGAAAAACGGGGCTTGTCAGCGGAAAAAAAGCGACCTGCTATCCGGGAGTTGAAGAACATTTAACAGGGGCGGATGTCACCGCACATGAAAACGTCGTCGTTGATGGAAATATCATTACTTCCAGAGGGCCGGCGACCACGATCCCGTTTGCCCTCAAGCTTGCCGAACTGCTGAACGGCAAGGAAAAAGCCGGTGCAGTCGCCAAGGGAATGCTCGTCTGCTAAGACGGCATTCCTCTTTTTTATCCAATAAAAGAACGGTATTGACATCATAAATCTTAAAAGATATGATATTTAAAAAGTAATTCCGTAAAATCAATAATCGTAATCTCATGCAAAAGAGCTTTAGCATTCGGCTATAATCCCATTATGGTCGCATGAAAAAGCAACCTTTACCATGCATGACATTAACATTTTGATAGGACGGTATATTTCATTTTCCCTATTCTCTTGTATAAGGAAAAGAAATATACCGTTTTTCAGGAGGATATAGCATTGGAAAAACAGAAAGTGACGAAGGGGTCTTTGGAGGCGGAGATAAGCAAAGCCTTAACCCAATGGGAAAAAGACTATTTGGGACGCGGATCCGTATCTGTTAAAACAGATATTATAAGAAATATGGTCATCGTTTCCCTGAACGGTATTTTGACGCCCGCCGAATACGAACTTTGCAGTACAAAAGAAGGCCTGCTGTCAATTAAAAGAACCCGCTCCGGTTTGGTGGAATCGGGTATAGAGCAGCTGAGCCGCATGATGAAGAAGCTGACCGGTGAAGAGACGATCAGCTTTCATACGGATATCAGCACGCACACAGGCGAACGGATTATGGTGTTTAAATTGGCAAACGACCTGCAAAAAAAATTGTCATAGAAAAACGGAAGATCTTTAAAGCATGAACATGAGTTAAAGATAAGCCGGTATCATTCAGAAAGATTGGCTGAAATAGGCCAGTCCTGAATATACCGGCTTTTTTTACGTTTTCAGAAAGGAAGGCAAGATATGAAACAGTATGTTCTATTCCATCATCCCGACGGAGGGATGCCGGATGTTTGATATGCTAGATTCTTTATTTTGGCTGAAAATATTTTTCGCGTCGCTTGCGCTTTGTATGTTCAGCGCACTGCTCGTCCTGAATCGAAAGGTTCCATTGGCATATGTACGGATTCATGCCAAAATCATCGCCCTGCCTCCGCTTGCCGCGCTGGCAGCATTGATAACGGCAAATCCCGGGCAGGCTGAAGCTTCTTGGCGCTTGGATTCGCTTGCTTGGCTGATCGCCTTGTTTGTCTTGACTATCGGCTTCATCGTCCAGCGCTACTCTGTCCGGTATTTATTCGGCGACCGCTCCTACCGTAAATTTTTTGTGCTGCTGACGCTTACGACAGGAGGAGCTTCATGCGCCTGGCTGAACGATGATCTTCGCTGGCTCCTTTTATGCTGGGGGATCACGCTGCTCGGCTTGACTGCGCTAATCGGCTTAAACAGCGCGTGGCAGGCGGCGAAAAATGCCGCTTTGTATGCGGGCCGGATCTTTGCGCTCAGCTGGCTGGCGATAGCAGCTGCCGCTCTTTGGCTGTCTCTTTCGACGGGACACTGGCGATTATCATCCGCCATAGCGGAAGAAAGCCTTGTACAGCTCAGCTCATGGGAGAAAACCGGGATCGGCCTCCTCGTCATTTTAACGGTGATGATTCCTGCGGCACAGTGGCCGTTTCATCGTTGGCTGCTCGATTCAGCAATCGCTCCGACTCCCGTTTCCGCAGTCATGCACGCCGGACTTGTAAATGTAGGCGGCGTCATGCTGACTCGTTTTGCACCGATGTTCAGCGGTGATGTACTGCAGCTTATTCTGCTTGTACCCGCCGTCCTTTCCGTCTTGCTCGGAACGGGCATGATGATCGTCCAAACGGACTACAAGCGGCAGCTCGCAGCTTCAACGGTCGCGCAGATGGGTTTTATGCTCGTCCAATGCGCATTAGGGGCCTATATTGCGGCTGTTATTCACCTCATTTTGCACGGCCTGTTCAAAGCCGCCCTTTTCCTGCAAGCCGGATCAGCGGTGCGCCGTTATGAATCGTTCGCATCTAAACCGGGCAGACCGGCTCTTTTTTGGAACATGATAGGCGGCGTCTTTGCTCTTGCTCTCGTCATCGGAATCTGGGCCTCAGCTGCGGACGATGGCTATCAATTGATCAGCGCCCTTGTTTTAGGCTGGGCACTGTTCATTGCTTGGAGGCAGCTTGTCACAGCCAATTACGGACGCGTCACACGAATTGCCGGACTTTTCATTTTAACAGGGGCTTCACTCGCGTTTGCCATCATTCATTCCGTTTTACACGGGCTCCTGAAGGATGCTGTTGTACAGGGGGCTGAGCCGCCTGCAATGGCGGCCGTTTTGACGGCAGTCGTTTTGTTAGCCGGCAGTGCGGCCGGCGCGTTGATCGTTCGGCAGCGCTTTGCATGGTCCGGCGCACTTTATTTACGTCTTGTGAAAACGGGTGAACCCCATTTCGAATCGGTCGAAGAACGGCCGAATTATCTTGACCAATATCTTACTCAGGGAGGTCGCCAATCATGAAAGCAGCACCCACATTGTCTAAACAATTGATATTCCAATATGAACATCAGACTGCGGACTTTAATATGGATGAGTTGGTTCAATCAGCAGCACGGGTCATCGCGCCGCTTTGGCCGATTGAAACCTTTGCCGCTCGTCATCCGTGGATGGGCCTTGAAGAACAAACATTTGAACAGACGGCCCGGCAGCTTAAACAGCAGCTTCATGTTGATATCTACCCAAAGTCCTCCATTTTCCGTTCCGCAAAACAACGGGGAGAAATCGTTGAGACGATTCTTGAAAAAAAGCTGATCAATTGGCTCGATTCACATCAGCCCGGCATGCAGAGGGAAACAGCGGAGGCATTTTGCAAAGCCGCCCTCAAGCTGGACGAAATACCTGGACAGCTCTTGAGATCCCGGCAAGTGAAAAAGCTTGCCAAACAAGCGGCCCGCGGGACAATCGATGGCCGAAAAACAAGCTTTATCAAACCGCTCAGCGTTTTTGCCGGACAGAAAAGTGCTCACCTCCTTGACCATCATGTGATTAAATGGTGCAAGCTGTTCCTTGATGAATCACAATCGGCATGGCGGCTTCCGCATCGTGAGAAAGGGTTTTACAGCGCATGGCGGCAGCTTGTTGAACATGATCCCGCTCTGTCGCGCGCAGAACGCCAACGCCTGAATGGATGGCCGGAAGAGCCGCGGGACGCTATGAAAAAAGCGCTCCGAGCGTTTGATATTTCCAATGCAGACGTTCAGGCATACCTTGAAGCTCATCTGCTTTCTCTGCCGGGATGGGCCGGGATGATGCTTTGGCGTTCTCAGCAATCGCAGGACGAAGAAGAACTGCTGCTCGAGTATTTGGCTGTCCGGCTTTCAATGGAATGGATGCTTATTGAGCCTTATTTACCGATGCCTAAGCCGAATCCTGAAAAAGAGATGCAGCTCGTTCCTTTGATTGCGTCCTGGCTGCATTGGGGCGGCCTTACGCCTGAAGAATGGCTCGAACTTTCCGCAGCAGAGCAAAAAGCGAGATTAACACTCGCCCGCCGCTTTGATGATATAACGCGCAGGCGTCTCTGGCTGGAAGCTTGGGAACAAACATACGCCGCTGAGGTAAGGAAGCTCATCACGGCAAACAAACCTGCCGCTGCTGACAAAAGCGAAACGGTGCTGGCCCAATTCGCATTTTGTATTGACGTCCGTTCAGAGCCGTTCCGCAGGGCATTGGAAAAGTCAGGCCCTTTTGAAACATATGGAACAGCGGGCTTTTTCAATATGGCAATCGAAACGTGCGAACTAGGCACTAAACACAGCCACAGCTCTCTGCCGGTCATCCTAAAACCGCAGCATCGAGTAGAAGAAACGGCCGAAGAATTACCCTTTAAGTCGTATCAAGAACATAAAAAAGCGGCAGCCTCACTGAGCTCCGCCTTTAAAACGATGAAACAGAATCTATTGGCGGGCATGCTGCTTCCCGAAGTGAGCGGGCCTTGGCTGAGCCTGCAAATGGCCGCGCGCAGCCTTGTCCCCCGCGCAGCCGGTCAAGCATTCAGAAATGCGCGGAAAACATGGCTGAAGAAGCCTCAGACAAAGCTCTCGCTTGATCGCATGGAAACATCTGAAGCCGGCATTCCAGTCGGATTTACGGAAGAAGAAAAAGCCGCTTATGCCAGACAGGCATTGAAGATGATGGGCATCACAGACCGGTTCGCTCCGCTGGTTGTCATTTGCGGGCACGGCAGCAGAAGCACGAATAACCCTTATGCCTCTGCACTGGACTGCGGCGCCTGCGGGGGCGCCTCAGGCGCTTTCAACGCACGCGTCCTAGCCGCTTTATGCAATCTTCCAAGCGTCAGACAGAGGCTTCGCTCCGACGGCATTTTTATTCCGGATGATACGGTATTCGCTGCCGCAGAGCACATTACAACTTTGGATGAACTGCACTGGCTCTATGTACCTGAGCTGCCGGCTAAAGCTCAACAAGCGTTTGACCGCATCAACTCTGTGCTTCCCGATGTGAGCCGTACTGTCGGAGCCGAACGCTTAGAAGAGCTGCCGCAGCTCGGCTATCAAAATCCGCGGAATGAAGTTGAGCGCTTCGCCGAAGATTGGAGCGAAATCCGTCCCGAATGGGGGCTGGCCCGAAATGCCTCATTCATCATCGGCACACGCCGGCTTACACGGGGGGCCGACCTTGAGGGAAGGGCTTTTCTGCACAGCTATGACTGGCGGAATGACGAGGACGGCTCCATCCTTAGCGGCATCATTTCAGGGCCTGGAACAGTGGCCCAATGGATCAATCTGCAGTATTACGCGTCAACCGTTGCACCGCATTATTATGGAAGCGGAAATAAAGCAACTCAAACCGTCACTGCCGGTCTCGGCGTTATGCAAGGAAATGCAAGCGATCTTTTGGCCGGTCTCCCATGGCAGTCCGTCATGCGGTCAGATGACGAAATCTATCATGCGCCTCTCAGGCTGCTGATCGTGATTGAAGCGCCGGATGATGATATCGAACGGCTCCTTGACCGCGATCACAGCTTCCGGCAAAAGGCGGAGAACGGATGGATTCATCTGGCATCTATTAATCCGGAGGGAAAATGGAAGAACTGGACAAACACGATAAATGAATGAGGTGAAATGTCATGGAAGAAAACAAAAAAATACTCATGATTATCGGAATGGAGAAACAGCTTGAACAGACCATCTGCCGGGCAGCAAATATTCAGCCGGAGGACGCCCTCGTTTTAAAAAGCGTCTTCCCTGATATTTCACAGCCCTACGGTGATTTCATGAGGGATATCATCACCCTTGTCCACCGGAACAAAGCGGAAGAAATCTGGATTGTCCGCGACAAATACGAACCATCGGCAGATGAAGATATTTCTGACCTTTTAAATAGAGACAAAGATTTAAAAGATAGAATGCAAACTTTAGAGTACCTTTTCCAAAACTGCAGTCCGGAATTTACGCAAGGCAGCATTGATGAATGGCTGTCACCGAGCGAAAACGTGGCCGAAGGTGTACAAAAAAGCGTCGCCGCCATCCGCAGGCACCCGTTAATCCCTTTGCACGTCAAAGTGAAAGGATTTCTAATCGATAAATCGGTTTTAACGGAAGTTGAAGCTTTAAACAAAAACGGAGCCCGTTAACAGGGCTCCGTTTTGTCTTAAACGCAGGCATCTTTACACGACAGCAGACCGCTGATAAAATCTCTGAATATGCATGGTAATGTAGCACAGCTCTTTTTCCGGAAATTCAAAGCCATACTCCCGCTTCACAAATGCCCCGATTTCTTCTGCGCACATAAACGCTTGTCCAAACTTCTTTTTAATGAGGCTGATCATCTCACCATCCATTTCGTAAAATGTCTCTCCCGACTCGATATGCTGAATGGCGAAACGGAGATGGTTGACAAGCCGCTCATACGAAATCGTCTCATCCTTTATTTTAATGTTGAGTTTGTTTTCGATGATCTCGATAATATCCTTGATCATCGTTGTGAGATCGAGCGTTTTTGTCATATCTCCCGCGTTTGTTTTGGCTGTGTGGATATGCAGCGCAATATTGGCGACTTCATCCTCGGGGATATCGATCTTCAGCTTTTCTTTAATGAGAGCCTTTGCCCAGCGGCCGATTTGAAATTCTTTCGTGTAGAGGACTTTGACTTCTTGAAGCAGCGGATTTTTAATGACCATTCCCTTGCTTAACCGTTCTATCGCGAAGGATAAATGATCTGAAAAGGCGACATGGATTCGCTCATTGATTTTGATCCCGAGCTCTTTTTCCGCATAAGAAATAATATCCTCCGCCACCTGAATATGATCTTCCGGCAATGTTTTTAAGATCTCCTCGAATTGGCGGTATTCTGATGAATCTTTCATCACGAATATTTTTTCAATTTTAGATCTGTCGACAATATCATTCTTCTTTTTTTGAAATGCGATTCCGGACCCTAATACGATCTTTTCCTCGCCGCGATCCTTTACGACGAGCGCATTGTTGTTTAAGATTTTTTTTACTTTCATAGCTGCCTTCCTTTCATCCTGTTTTAATGAATGAAAACGGAATTATTCTTTTTCATCTTTAAAGCCAAGACACAAAGTCGCAATGAATGCTGAAATCACCGCAATCGCAAAAGCGATTAAATAATGAATGAGATTGGCGGTGCCAAGAGGGAGAATAATTGAAATCATCGGGATGCCGGACAATCCGTAAGAATTTGCCGCCACGTGTGTGAAGACGGCGTATGCACCTCCGAGTGCGCCTCCGATCGATGCGCCGATAAACGGCCTGACGAGTTTCAGGTTGACGCCAAACATGACCGGTTCGACGATTCCCAAAAAGGCCGTGAGAGAAGCCGGAATCGCAATCTTTCTGATGCCGGCATTCTTTGTTTTCAAAAATACGGCGAGTCCCGCTCCTCCCTGCGCGACATTGGCCATCGACCATATTGGAAGCAGAAAATTGACCCCGTATTCGGGATCTGCGAGCAGCGACGCTTCAATCACATAAAAACTGTGGTGAAGGCCGCTCAAAACGAGTAAGGCGTAAAGCCCGCCAAATAAAAATCCGGCGCACGCCCCCGCAAAATGATAAACAAACCCGAGACAGTCGCTTATGAAATGGGCGATCATCAGTGAGAGCGGGCCCATGATAAACAGCGCGGCAAACCCGGAAGCCATGACTGTAATAAACGGGGCAACGATCAAATCTAAAGAACTGGGGACGATTCTTTTCAAGAATTTTTCGATTTTGCTCATCATGTAGACGGATAAGAGAATCGGAATGACTGTCCCCTGGTATCCGATCAAAGGGACTTCAAGGCCGAATACTTCGATGGATTCCGGCTTTTGGCTGCCGAGCATTGAAGGATCGAGCAAATCAGGATGGGTCAAAATACCGCCGATGACGGCGCCTAAAAATGGATTGGCTCCAAACTGTTTAGCCGCACTGAACCCGATCAGCACAGGCAAAATGACAAACGCTGAGCTTGAAAAAATGTCGAGCATTTTCATCAGCGGGCCGCCATAAGCGCCGAGGCTGAATTCTTTAAGCACACTAATGAGACCCATGAGCAATCCGCTCGCAACGATTGCAGGAATGATCGGCACAAAGATGTCTGACAGCCTTTTGGCAAATCGCGTCAATACGTTCATGTTCGGCCGCGCCTCCCGACGGGCTTCTTCAAAAGGAGCCGGATCGCTGTATTGGATCATTTCCTTATAAATTTTATTGACCACACCTGTACCGAAAATGATCTGGAACAAACCGTATCTGAAAAAAGTCCCCTGCACAGACTCCATCTTTTCAATAGCAGCTATATCGATTTTTTCTTCATCCCTGACATTGAAGCGCAGCCTTGTCGTACAATGGCTGATGCTGATGATATTCTCCGCGCCTCCAATGAGGGGCAAGAGTTCTCTTGCAATCTCTTTATGCTGCACCCGCACCTACCTCCTCCAATTTTTCTATCCTATCAAATCAACAGAAGACGATCAAAATGAAAAATGTGTCATTACGTCTAAAGCCCCCTGGCGAAAGAAACAAAAAAAGACCTAAAACATGCGAAAGCATCAGCCGATAGGCGCAAAAAAGCACACTAAGGGCTGCGGTTCCTTTAGCACATTTTAGGTCTTGCCTGCCTTACCAGTAACAATCCCGGCGATATTGGTTCTTAATATGATTCTATTCTCTTCGGCCATGGACATCAATAGTGCAAACCACCTATATATCCTGCATATATAAAAAAGAGAAGGCGCTACAAGCGCCTTCTCTACGTATTCAGGTGGCAATTGCGCGTTCCTTGCAGCCGGGCCGTTCTTCCCCCTTCTAAACCCATACTGTCAATCTCAATGTTTTCATAATGGCTTTCTTTTTCAATTCAATCAACTCTTTCCAAATTTTCGCGTCCGTCTATTATGACGCAGAATTCAGACATTAGGCAAGCTCTTTCTGCTTCGTCTCGGTCCCCAAAAAGATGATGGCTGCGACGGCCGCAACAACGGCGATGCAGAAGATGAAAAAGATCATTGAAATCTCTGTTCCCCGGGCGACGAGATAGCCGACAAGAAGCGGGCCCAGGATGCCGCCGATTCGGCCAAAGCCGGCTGCCATTCCTGCGCCGGTCCCCCTGATTGACGTCGGGTATTGTTCCGGGGTATAAGCGTAAAGCGCACCCCACGCACCAAGGTTGAAAAATGATAAAAACATGCCTGACACAAGCAAAAGCGCCAGCGATTCAGCCGATCCGAAGAAGTAGGCGCTGACAGCCGTCCCCAGCAAGTAGACGGTAAGCACCATTTTCCGACCGGCTTTTTCAATCAGCCATGCCGCGGAGAAATAGCCGGGCAGCTGAGCCAGCGTCATAATCAGGACGTACTCAAAGCTCTTGATCATGCTGAATCCTTTCATCACCATGACGCTCGGCAGCCAAAGAAACATGCCATAGTAGGAAAAGACGACGCAAAACCAGACGATCCACAGCATGGCCGTAGGCCGGGCATATTTGCGGGACCAGACGCTTTTCACATTTTCCATGATGGTCGGCTTCCTTTCCTGCGCAAGCTTCTCATATTTCGGAGAATCCGGCAGGGCAATCCGCAAATATAAGGCGTAAAAAGCCGGTATCGCAGTTATCAATAAAGCAATCTGCCAGCCGTAGGCCGGAATAATAAAATACGAAATGAGCGCTGCAGCCAGCCAGCCGAATGCCCAGAAACTTTCGAGCAGGACGACGACTCTTCCCCTCCGATCAGGCGCAACGGTTTCAGATACGAGCGTAGATGCGACTGGAAGCTCTCCCCCGAGCCCCATTCCGACGAAAAAGCGCAGCACTAAAAATGCCCACAATGTCGTCGTTAAAGCGGACAACCCGCTGCCGATCGAGAAAAACAGCAGCGTAATAATAAAAACATATTTTCTTCCGACGCGGTCAGCCAAAAGGCCAAAGACAAATGCCCCGACAGCCATGCCGATTGAGTTGACGCTGCCGATCCAGCTCATTTCCTGCGGCGTCAACTTCCATTCCGCGTGCAAAGCGGCGATAATAAACGATAATATACCAACGTCCATGGCATCAAAAAGCCAGCCGAGGCCTGCGATGCCAAGCAGTCTGCGCTCTGAAACAGGACGGTTCTTCATACTCACAACACCTCTTTTACTCTCTTAGCAGTTTACATGAGTATTAGTTTACACCTGTCTTTACACTTTTGTCACGAAGAAAATGAGGCGCCGTCTTTTTCAGTTTAATGAATGTGATGCGGGCGAAACTTTTCTTTATGGTGCTTCCACTTTGGCAAAAATCCGTCTTCCCGCTCTTTTTCATAGCGCTTTTCAATATGAGACTTGATTTCCTTTCCCCTTTCCTGATCAAGTATTCCGTACTCCACATACTTATTGATCAGCTGTTTTTTCTTTTCCATAATGTCCTTTTGCAAAGAAGCCAGTTCATTTTTCTGCTTGTCCGTCAACTCTTGATAAACGCGTGTTTCCCCGTAGGCAGAGGGCATGACAGCCGTACATGACAGCGGAATGACGAGAAGCAGGCAAACGCACAGTTTGCGCATCATGCAACATCCTTTCTGATCTATGATTCATTCTATTTTTTTCTTTTTTGCGGTGTTTATGCATAAAAAAAGCCGCTTAGTAGCGGCTTTCTGTTATGGCTGCAGCGACTTTTTCCGCGCCGTATATTCATCAATACGCGCCAATGCATCTTTAATGTCCATGCAGTTGCTGAAGCTTTCATCAATTTTTTGAATACCTTCCTGATATTTTCCGTCAGTGAGCACTTGTTCTGCTGCATCTCTCAATCTTTCAGCATTCACTTCTTCTGCAAACAGAGGATATCCCGCATTCAGCTCTTTCAAGCGCTGGGCGATCATCGGCTGATCTTTATCATGCGGAAGCACGACCATCGGGACACGGTAATGGATGCCTTCATTGACGCTGTTCATGCCGCCGTGCGTGATGAACACATCGGCCTCTTTAAGCACCTCTAATTGCGGCACATACGGGGCGATGATAAAATGCTCCGGCACTTCTTTAATTTCCGCGTAGTCCGATTTTTCGCCAGCGGCGATGACAACCTTGCCGTCGAAATCACGGAAAGCATCAATGCACATATTGAAAAAATCCGCAGTTTTGCCAAGTACGGTTCCCATTGAAATATAAATGACTTTCTCATTCTTCAACGATTCTACCGGAAAATCGGTCTTGTCCAGGCGCTTTGGAAAACGCGGGCCGATAAACAGCACATCATCCCCAAAACGGCCGCTGTCAGGCTGAAAATACCGGCTTGTATACACAACGGTCAGCTCCGCCTGATTGCTCATAAACTGTCCTGTATGCCTAGGCGAGACGCCGTACTTTTCTTTCAGTTCCGTAAGCAGGTCCTCACATTCTTTGTCCAAGTGCAGCTCCGCGCCTGAATCCGGATGCAACGGCAGAATCTTCATATGTTCTTGTCCGAAGAGAAATGAAGCCGACGAAGCGATTCCCGGAATGTTCAAATAATCCCTGACCAATTCACCCGCACCGAATGTGTCATAATACACGACATCGAACGAAATGCTTTTGGACAGCTCTTTTACAATGTCTAGAATATACAGCGAGGTTTTGAGATGAATTTTTAAAAATTCAAGAAGGCCGGACGGTGAATTCGGATCAATATGCGCGTTTCTCACCAGATCTTTGTATAAATGAACGGTAGCTCCGACGCCCTCCAGCCTGTCTTTATACTTTTCTGTTGAAAGATAGTGCACATTGTCGCCTCTGTCAGCAAATGCTTTGGTGATCCCTAATGTAGGATTGACATGACCTTCCGCCGGAAAATTGACGATTAAAATATTTTTCATGATCATAACTCCTTTTTATCCTTTTTGAAACAGGTTGACATCAATTGAGCGCCTGATTAGACTGATGTTAGTTACTACTAACTATCATAAAATGGGGGTAAACACCTTTGCAAGAGACGAACGAACGGATCATATCTGCTGCTTTAGACTTAATGCAAAAATACGGATTCAAGTCGGTGACAATAAAGGATATCGCGCTTCATTCAGGCGTCAGCGAGATGACGGTCTACCGCCACTTCAAAACTAAGCTTGGACTTTTGGAAGCGGCCGTTCAACAATTTTCTTATATACCAGCCTTTCAGCGCGTATTTGAAAACGATATCACTTGGAACCTGGAGAAAGACTTAACATTGATTGCAGAATCGTATTTGCTTCATATGGAAAAAAACAAGCCGCTCTACCTTATCGCTGTTCAAGACGGCGGAAGGATGACTGATCTTTTCGGTTCTCTGTTAAAGCATATGGAGGAGCTCCTTTGTTATTTAACAGACTACTTTCGGACGATGCAGGACAAAAACCTGATGAAAAAGGGAGATGCAGATTCACAGGCCTTCGCTTTTCTGTCATCTTTATACGGATACTTCTCGTCTGGCGCATTGGCTGGCGGCCGTTTTCAAAAAGTCGCTAAAGACACTTATATTAAACAGATAACCGCCGCCTTCTGCGGCGGCTTGCATGTATGATATCATCCTTCAAACTGAAGGATGGATCGTTAATCATTTAGCTCTTCAACATCCTTCAGCTTGATTTCCGTATTTTTTTCAAAGGAGGTGCTGTATTTAAGACAGCCGATCTCCTCGTCTTTAATATCTTCCCCATCAAAAATGTTGGCATTAATCGTCACGCTTTCGTAGTCGTACCCTTCTTCATTCAACAGGCGCTGAATCTTTTGCGCCGTATTGTATACTTCTTTTCGGCCGGCATTTTCGGCATCAAGTAAAATATGAATCTGCATCGGCTTGTCTAAGCGGATGCTTTTCTCCCATTTTGCGTCATTTTTCAGCTTTCCTTTTAATACTTCCACATGCACGTCAACGTCTTTCAGTTGGTCTATGCTTTTTGATAAAAGCGCTTTGATTTCTTTTCCTGCTTCTTCTCCAAGCCGCTCCATCAGCGGTTCATTGACGTTCTCTTCATAGATTCCGTCCGTGTATACTTCAGGTTGAACAAACCCTCTCAAAGTAAGCAGATAGGGATCTTTGCGCTTTGGATCACCGGTGTCAGTGACTTCAAATACATATTCCGTGAACTTGAAATTATAGATGCCGCTGTCGATCCGCAAGTCTTTTTCAGGATAGCGGTCAGTCAAATAATGCTCAAGCGCCGTTTGAGACAGCTTCTTGCTTACGGGATTTCCGTTGAAGGCGTTGTAAGCGGCAAGCACAAAGGAAACGAGCAGCACAATCAACACGCTATACAAGACTTTCTTTTTCATCATATCAACTTCTTTCCTTCAGCTTTAAGAACAGCCAGCCGATCATCATCCCAACCGCGGCGAAAAAACAGTGAATAACAGCGAGCACGAAAGCGCCAAGGACGGCATACAGCAGGTGCTCCACAACCCCTGTACCGCCGGCTGCGTCCCATCCGGCCAAAATATCCCCCATCCCCCAAACGAAAATCGGCGCAAAGGAGAGGAGCATCACGAGTTTCATATCCCAGAAAAACAGATACCCCGCAAACCCAAGCACGGCGTACCACAAAATAAAGCCGAAGCTTTCATTTAACAGGGATGTGCGAATCGCGAGAAAAAATGAAATCGCCATAAACATCAGCTGGTACAAGGAGAGCTTTCGATTGATTCTTTTAAACATTTGCCCTTCATGAACAGACGACTCGATATGTTCCTTCGGAAGCTCGTCTTCCGACATCTTCAAAAGCTTTTGAAGCTCCTCATCGTTTTCGGCCGCTTCCTCAATCCATTCAGCCGTCTCTTTGCTTAACAGCCCCTCATGGTATAAAGGAAGCAAATCTTCGAATATACTGCGTTCCTTATCCTTCATCATACCCCTCCATTTCTTGCTGAAGCTTGACCTTCGCCCTGTGAACCCCCACCCTGGCATAGTTTTCGGTTTTGCCTGTGAGCATGCCGATTTTCGTAGATGCGGAGGCTGACAATCTCCTGTAAATTCTCATCAAGCCGGTTGATTTCCTCGAGAAGCCGCCGCTCTTTCACGGTTTTCAGGAAGTGTTCTTCCGGAGATAAGCAAGCTGCCTTAACTTGGTGAATCATTGTGTTTGCCCCGGCTTTCGACGCTCCTGAACGAAAGTGTTTTTTTAGCAATCGCAAACACCCGTGTTTTGATTGTCGGCTTTCCCAAAAATGTGTGGGAGCCAGCCTTTCACAGCCTGATAAAATGCTTCCTGTGTTAAATCTTCCGCTGTTTCTTTAATTTTTCCATTCACTTATTAGTACCGCTGACCTTCTTTTCGTTACAAAAATCACATAAAAAAAAGAGACAAAAATGAATATTTCATTTTGCCTCCCGATATCCCAATCGCCAAACAAACATCTTCCGGTCTCTCGGATGATGCCCTGTCCTTTATTTTGAGGGCCCTGCCAGCGATTTTAAAAAAACTCATTTTTTTCATGTTCACCAAGTTCCCGGCCTTCATCGACAGCCCGCTTCAGCGCCTGCAGCATATAGCCGATTCCCCGATATCCCGCCAGCGGGTATATGATCTGCTGTCCGCTGCCAAACACGTTCCTCAGTACAGGCCTGTATTTTTTTCCGCCGAGCATGACGATTTCATCGCAATCCATCAGGTTTTTCCGTTCACCTTGAGCCTTCAGCCCGCCATCCGGCATAATCTCTGGGTGGCGCATCCCAAATGTGACGTCATAGTTTTCAGGAACGATATCTTCAGGTTTTAAAAAACCGTGTTTTGCTGAAAGAATCACCCAATCCGTAAAAAATGTCTGCGCATATGCGCGGCACGCCCGGTGAAATGGGCTTAGATAGACATCCTTTGCGGCGGACGGGCCGATGTCCGGATCAACATCCCAGATTTTTTTCGCCCCGCACGGGATGATGCAAAGTCTTTTCATCATGTATCCCCCTTTTGTTTCCGCTAAAAAACGCCTTTAAAAAGGCGTTTTATTTCAGCTTCAGCGATACGACCGATTCGACGTGCGCCGTCTGCGGAAACATATCGACAGGCTGAATGTATTCTACATGGTAATCCTTCGCCAAGTACTGCAAATCTTTCGCAAGTGTTGACGGATTGCATGAGACATAAACGAACCGCTTCGGCTTAACCTGCCTGATCGTATCAAGGAACGTGCGGTCACAGCCTGTTCTTGGCGGATCGACGATGACGACGTCGGGCCTGAAGCCTTCTTTTGTCCATTTCGGCAGCCAGTGCTCGGCCGTTCCTGTTACATAGCGCGCATTTTCGATTCCGTGCTTTTTGGCGTTTTGGTTGGCGTCATCAATCGATTCTTTGATGACGTCCATGCCGCGGATTTCTTTTGCCCCGTCGGCGATCCACATTCCGATCGTGCCGACGCCGCAATATGCGTCGACGACTTTTTCGCGCCCGGTCAGTTTTGCCGCTTTTTTCACTTCGTCATACAGCTTGACTGTCTGGATCGGATTGAGCTGAAAAAAAGCGCGGGCGCTCAGCTCAAATGAAACCTCTCCGAGAAATTCCTGAATGACCATATTGCCGGCTAAGAGCCTTGTATCATCGCCGAAGACAACCGATGTTTTGGCTTTGTTGACGTTTTGAATCACAGATGTCACTTCAGGCAGACGCTTCTTGATTTCTTCTGCAATGAGCTCCTTGCGCGGCAGGTCTTCTTTTGACGTGACAAGGACAACCTGCACTTCCCCCGTCTCGAAGCCGACCCTCGTCACGATCGTGCGGACATCGCCCGTGCGCTTCCGTTCGTTGTAGACGGAAATGCCGAAGTCTTCAAGAACCTGCTTGACGGTTTGCGTCGTTTTGTTCGTCGCCGGATGCTGAACAATGCATTCCGTAATCGGGACAAGACGGTGCGAGTCAAGGCCGTACAGCCCGGCCACCATCTTTCCGTTTTTCGAAAGCCCGAGCTGAAACTGGCTTTTATTCCGATAGTGCCACGGGTTTTCCATGCCGATCGTCGGCCTGATGTCCATTTTGCCGATGTCAAAACGGGTGTGCCGTTCGAGCGATTGAATGACGATGTCCCGTTTTCCTTTCAGCTGCTCTTCATAAGCCAGATGCTGGAGCTGGCAGCCCCCGCATTGCTCATAGATGATGCAGGGCGGCTTGACGCGGTGCTCTGAACGTTTGCGCACCTTTTTGACCCGCCCTTCGGAAAATTTCGGATGAACCTTTGTCGCCTCGACGACGACTTCTTCTCCCGGCAGCGCGCCGGGGACGAAGACGACTTTTTTCTTGAAGTAGCCGACGCCTTCGCCATTGATGCCGAGGCGCTTGATCGTCAGCGGAAATTGCTGTCCGACTTTTAATTCTGCTGATGATCCTTTTTTGTCACGTTTCACTGATGTTCTCTCCATTTCTACTCGATGCTCCTCCATAAATACAAGGAAGCATAGCTTAAATAAGGGTGCCATTCTTTGCTCATTTCAAGCATTTGTTCTTTTGTCGGTTTATCGTTTAAGCCAAAATGGCGTTTGATGGCATTTTGGATGCCGATATCGGCTGCCGGAAACAGATTGGGACGGCCGAGTCCGAACAGCAGAACGTTTTGGACGGTCCACGGGCCGATTCCTCTGATTTTCACCAGCTTTTCCATAATATCTTCATCTGATAATTGATCAAGCTCATCAAGATCTAAACGGCCGTCTGCGATCATCCTTGATGTATCGATGACATATTCAGCCTTTCGCATGCTGAATTGAAGTTCGCGCAGATCGTTGTAGTCAAGCTGTGCAATCGTTTCGGGAAGCGGATAAAACCAGACCCCGTCCTTTTGCTCTCCAAAAGTGTGAACGAACCGCTCCGTGAGCGTATAAGCAAAAGACAGGTTCAGCTGCTGGTGGATAATGCATTTCATCAGGCAATGATACAAATGAAAATCGAGCACCAGCGGCGTTCCGGCATGCTCCTCAAAAATCGATGATAGGCTTGATTGTGAAAAGTGATCCAGTACAGGCTGAAGACTTTCTTCCCATCTGAAGATCCGTTTCACTTCTTTTATCATGTCATCTCGATCGTCTATTCCGCTGACGGCAAACGCCGGGGCTTCAGCAGTTCCCGTCGCCTGCACAGCGACAACCCGAGGCTCTTTGTTTTGATTGCGGAGCGGCAGCTTGACCTCCCTTTTGTCGAGGTTGACCGCATTGAGCGGATCAAGCGAAAGCCTGTCCAACACGCGGTCAAAATGATAAGGCGGTGTTACGCTTACAGTTTCCTTCCACATCGCTTCCCATCCCTTTTTCTTCTTTGTCCACAGTATACCATGTTTCAAATTCTCTTAAAAAAGAACAACATTTTATTTTTCATCGAATGAATCACAGCACAGCGCAGCATCCTATGTAAGCGGAGGGGTATCGATGATTAAACATTTTGCGATGACAAAGGACGGACGGCTTTTATCCGACAACAAAGCAGAAAGGCTGACAGATCAAGATATTGAGTGGTTTTGGACCGATTTCGATCAGCCTTCGGAAGAAGAAGTCTCCTTGCTCAAAAGCCATTTTCACTTTCACCCTTTATCGGTCGAAGACTGCGTACATCGCTTGCAGCGTCCCAAGCTCGATCAATACGAAGATTATCTTTTTTTCGTCATACATGCGTTGAATCAAAAGACTTTGGCGTCTGAAGAAGTTGATTTATTCGTTGGAAAGGATTTCATCGTTACATTTCATTTTCATCACTCAGACGGCATTGAAAAAGTAAGAAGACAGCTTTCGGAAAACAGCGAGTTGTGGAAAAACGGACCGGGCCACATCGCCTATATGGTCATGGATACGCTTGTGGACGAATATTTCCCGATTCTTTACAAAATAGAAGACCGCCTCAATGAAATTGCCGAAAGCGACAGCAGGAAAACGTATGGAACGCTGATGAACGAGGTGTTTGATATCCGTGGCGACCTTTTAAAGCTGAGGAAAACAATCATTCCGATGCGGGATTTGCTTTACCGGATTTTAAACATTGAAATTTCAAAAGAAAACCGCGAACGAAAAGCGTATTACAGCGACATTTACGACCATCTCTTGAAGCTGGCCGAAATCGTCGAAAACAACCGTGACATGACAGCCGATTTGAGGGACAGCTACCAGACGCTCAACTCCAACCGGATGAACGCCATTATGATGACGCTGACGATCGTCTCAACGATTTTTATTCCGCTCACCTTCATTGCCGGAGTGTACGGCATGAACTTTGACAACATGCCTGAACTGCATTGGCGCTACGGCTATTTTTTCATCCTCGGAATAATGGCAGCCGTTGTCGCCGGCATGATCTTCTGGTTCCGGCATAAAGGATGGTTTGACATTTTCAAGTAAAACCGGAAACCTTTTTCCTCTCTGTTCGACTATTTCTACAACTGAGGAGGGAAAGAAATGAAGGTACATACAGGGCTTGCCGGCATCATCATGATCGTTATCGGGCTGTTGATCAGCGCCGAGAATCATCAAGGCGCGTCTGTAGCAGACGCGCTTTCGGGCTTTTTAAAACTGCCCATCCGGAATTTAGTGGTTCTGATCTGCATGTTTATGATCATCGCCGGCTTCATTATGGCGTGGCGCCATTATTATGGAGTACCGTGGATCCGCTTTAAGCTGTTTTTGTTTATCATCGGTAATTCAGTATTTTACCCGCTGGTCACAGAACAGCTGATGTTCTTTCAAAAATGGAATGCACAAGGCGATAGCGCCGTGGAATATATGAAAAGGGGAAGCGCTTGCAGCTATCAGGGCGATATGGAAGCAGGAAGCATGGACTGTGAGGTGAAAGTCAACAACTACGGGAAAAAGACCGCACGCGTCCAGCTCACCCCTGATATAATAAATGAATTTGACTTTCAGCCGGAAGAGCTGGAACTGTCGCCGCATTCACAGGAAACGTACAGCGTCACCTTTACGGCTCCGGGAAATGAGGATGCATTTGCATCCGGAATTGAAGAAGAGCCGAGGTTGAAGATTAAAGTGGTGAAATGAACGGCTGTCACACGAGTCAAACAGCTCGTTTTTGGGAAACTGCTATAAAAGAAATTCATAATTTTACTCTGGGAAACGTACCACACAATTCATATTCAAAAGCACGGACAGACCGCCGATTCACAAACTAATATACTAACCCAAAGCAGAAAGCCGCTCCTTCACGGAAACGGCTTTTCGTCTATTAATCGTGATAAGATTCTGCAATCGCGTTGGCGGCGACGATCGCATTGTAGACGTCGTCAGGGGTGACTGGGAACGGCATGTTGCCCATTGTGTCGCCTTCCGCGCAAGCGCTTTGAGCGACTTGGCGCCATTCTTCTTCGACAAATTCGTCGACTCCGAGGTCTTTTAATGTCAACGGAAGACCGACGCCTTTGATAAAGTCAATAACGGTCTCCAATTCTTCGGCCGGCGCGTTTTCAAGAACAAGCTGCGCCAAAAGGCCGAACGTGACTTTTTCGCCGTGCTGAGCCCTGTGCAGAGAAGGAACGGCTGTCATTCCGTTGTGGATCGCGTGTGCGGCGGCAAGACCGCCTGATTCGGCACCGACGCCGCTTAAATAGATGGTCGCCTCGATTGTATCTTCGACCGCTCGTGTGGAAACGCCGTGCTTAACCGCCTGCATCGCTTTCACACCGTTTTCCAACAGCGTATCATAGCAAAGACGGGCAAGTCCCAATCCAGTTGTTGAAGGCTTCATCAGCACGAGGTTATCGCCGTTTGCTTTAAAGCAGGCGCGCGCTTCAAAATACGTCGCCAAGGCGTCACCGATACCGGCTGCGAAAAAGCGCGGCGGCGCGGATGCCAAAATCTCAGAGTCCGCAAGAACGACATCTGGGTTCGTCGGCAAAAACAGATAGCGGTCAAACGATCCGTCGTGTTTATAAATGACGGCAAGGGCCGTACATGGAGCATCCGTAGAAGCAATTGTCGGGAAAATCACAACCGGCAGCTTCTCGTAATAAGCGGTGGCTTTTGCGGTATCAAGCGTTTTACCGCCTCCGATCCCAACGATGATATTAGCGCCTGCATTGCGTGCAAGCTCCCGGTTGCGATCGATTTCTTCCTGTGTGCATTCGTAATTGAATTTTTCAAAAACGGCTTGATTGCCGGCTTTCTGAATCGAATTCCCCGCTTCTTTTTGAGCGCGTTCCAAAATGAATTCATCGCAAATGATATATGCGTTGTCGCCAAAATCTTCAATGTAGTCGTTCAAGTTCTCCAGCAGTCGTTTTCCTGTAATAAATTTTTTAGGTGATGTGACTGATTTTACTGATTTTGACATGGTAATTCCCCCTTCACTATCAATGATATACCTATTTTCTTTTTAAATCTAGTAATATATGTATATAAAATGGATTTTTATTCTATAGAATTGACTAGGGGAAATAAAAAGAGCCTGAAGCATCAATTTTTTCAGCCAAAGCAAAACCCCGGCAAAGCGGCCGGGGCATTGTTCTTTCAAAGGGTCTCAAGCATCATAGATTTTTCAAACATCAGGTCATCGAGGCTTTTAAATGTATAACCTTCTTTTTTCAAGTCGGTGATCGCCTGATCAAGCGCTTCGGCATTGTCTCTCGAGACGGTGTGAAGCAGATAGATGGCGCCGGGGTGAGCCTGTTTCATCATATTGTCGTACGCATAGCGCCACCCTTTTTGGGCATTGATTTTCCAATCGACAAAAGCAACAGACCAGAATACCGTTTGATAGCCGAGCTTTTTCGTTTCTTCGAGCACCCGCTCGCTGAAAATGCCCCGAGGCGGTCTCAGGTAGAGGTTGTTTTTTTCGCCTGTGATTTTGTAAACCTCCTCATCGACCGATTCCAATTCCTCTTGAATGACGCGGCTTGTTTTCGTCGTCAGATCCGGATGGTGATATGAATGATTCCCGATGATATGCCCCTCCTCGGCCATTCGCTTGATCAGCTCCGGCTGATCTTTGACAAAATGGCCCGTCACAAAAAAGGCCGCTTTGACGTTTTGTTTTTTCAGAACATCGAGCACCTGAGGGGTGTAGCCGTTTTCATAGCCGTTATCAAAGGTCAGATAGATCGTTTTTTCCTTTGTGTTGCCCAAATAAAAGGCGTCGTACTGCTGTAAAAGGTTGGTCAGCTCTTGACCCGCATCTGCCGGCTGATGGTTTTTGCTTTTTGAAAAACCCCAATGGATCGCCTTGTTGGAAATCGCTTCAGCATTGCCGCTGAACGCCAGCGTCAGCAGGAATCCGCAGCATATGGCACAGATTCGTTTCATCATCTTCTCGCTCCCAGTTTTATTTTTTCTTATTGTGCAGAAGGGCTGAGCATTTCATACCAAGCAACACTTGGAAAACAAAAAAAACCGCGGCAGAGAATGCGCGGTTTTATTTCCAGTCTTTTTTAAAGCGCTCGTATTTGGCTTCCAAATCGTCGAGCATGCTGATCAGTCTGTCAATATCTTCAAGGTCGGTCGATTCCGGGTCTAAAGAATCGATGACTGACATAAACATATCCAATCTGTTTTTCAAATAATTGACTTGCTGTTCTTTGTCATGTACTGCGTTACCCATGATTCTCCTCCTTTTGTTCCTTTATCGTAGCCTATAAACGGCCTTTTTTCAATCATCCATGACTTGCATGCCTCAAGGATCAGGTCTAAAATGAATAGTTGGGCTATATTAGTATGTCCTATCATAAAGGAGTTAGATATGTCATGACAGAAAAAATGCAGGCTCGTCCGATCACCCCGGAATATGATCCGTGGGAAGCCTACATGGACGTTGACCAATTTGGAGATATACAGCTGACGAACGTTGAATTTACGACGACGACTCTTTGCAATATGCGCTGCGAGCACTGCGCCGTCGGGTATACGCTCCAGACGAAGGACCCGGACGCGCTGCCAGTCAGCCTTCTGTTGAAACGGCTTGATGAGATTCCCCGCCTTCGTTCTTTAAGCATTACGGGCGGCGAGCCGATGCTCTCATTAAAATCTGTAAAGGAATATGTCGTTCCTTTATTAAAATACGCTCATGAACGCGGCGTGCGGACGCAGATCAACTCAAACTTGACGCTCGATATCGGCCGCTACGAGCTGATCATCCCCTACCTGGATGTGCTTCATATTTCCCACAACTGGGGAACGGTCGAAGACTTTGCAGAAATCGGCTTCGCTATGATGGATAAAAAGCCGACGTTTGCACAGCGGGCGCGCTATTTCGAAAAAATGATCGAAAACAGCCGGACGCTTGTTGATGAAGGGGTCATGGTCTCCGCCGAGACGATGCTCAACAAACGGACGCTTCCTCATATCGAGCATATTCACCGGCAAATTGTCGAAGACATGAAATGCCAGCGCCATGAGGTCCATCCGATGTATCCGAGCGACTTTGCAAGCGCACTTGAATCTTTAAGCTTAAAAGACATGAGAAAAGCGATCCACCGCCTTCTTGACATTCGCGACGAAAATACGTGGATGCTGTTCGGCACTCTGCCGTTTTACGCGTGCAGCCCTGATCCTGAAGATCACGCCCTCTTACAGCGGCTGCGCGAAGCGAAAAACGTCACCGTCAGAAACGACCCTGACGGCAGATCGCGCCTGAACGTCAATATTTTTGACGGCAATATCATCGTGACCGATTTCGGAGATACTCCGCCGCTCGGCAACATTCAGACAGACAGCCTGCCAAGCGCCTACGCGAAGTGGAGAAAAACAGAGCTTGCCAAAGAACTCAACTGCCACTGCCCGCACGTCCGGTGCCTCGGACCGAATGTGCTCGTCAAAAACAGCTATTATCAAGATGTTGATTTTACTTCCAGAACAGCAAGAGTATGAAAAAAGCAAGCCGCAAAGGCTTGCTTTTTTATTTCGGCTGATGGCTGAGCTGAAAGCCGAATGTCAGGTGATCCTGTACAGGAATCCAAGCGCCGATTCCTTGCGAGGTGATATTTTTGACGACTAGCTTTCTTTTGTTGCCTTTTAATACGATGTACACTTCGCCGTAGGTGACTTTTCCTTTTTCATTGACGGCAGGTGCATAGGCGTGTAAATTTCCCAGTTTTTTCGGCTGCACTTTATAAATCTGATCGCGTTTTGTACCGGAGCCGACCACTGTTTCAAAGGCGAGCGGCAGCTTTGTTTTTTCCATGGCTTTGAGCATCATCATATTTTTGACATCTTCCGCCTTTGGAACTTTCGCTGTTAAGCCGCCTTTGATTTTGCTCGTCTGTTCCTGGGAATACGTGAGTTCTGCAGGTGCTTTCCCGCCCCGGTTGTCAAAGCGGTTTGTGTTGATTTTGCGGTATTCCCAGTTCGCAACGGTTTCATTCGAGGTGTAACCTAGCGCCCATCTGCCCAAATAAATCGTCGCCCGATAGCCGATTGCCAGCGGTGTGCCGGAAATGCTTGACTCATTCAGCATTTTAATCAGATGCGGATTTTCAATCGCAATATCGGTTGTTTTCAGCAGCTCTTCGGCTAATTCGCTCGGCTGCAGCCTCGGCTGATCCTGAGAGGCGTTAGGGTATGTGTTCTCTTTGGAAATATTCGTGACAGAGCTTGGAATCTTGATCGGCTTGGCTGCGTCAGCTTCCTGTACAGCGAAAAAACTAAAGGATAAAAACGCAGTCAGCGTAAAACACAAAAGCTTTTTCATACTATCACTCTTTCTGTTTCTTTTTCCTTATTGTTTTCCGGATGCTCTCTGTTTATCCCGATTTTTTTAAAGAAGGAAAAAACCGATTCCCATGATGATATAAGCGGCCAGCAATGTCGCGCCTTCAAACCAGTTCGTGTCCCCGTCGTTGGAAATGATGATCATCAAAAGGACGGCGGAAGCCATGGCGACCAGCTCCGGCAAGGTAAAGACGAGCGGCATGCTCGTTGGAAAAAACAAAGAGCTGATGACAAGAACAGGGGCGACAAACATCGCGATCTGAAGCGTTGATCCGATCGCAATTTCAACCGCGACATCCATTTTGTCCTTATAGGCCATAATGACGGCGGAAGCATGCTCTGCCGCGTTTCCGACGATCGCGACAATGATGACCCCGATGAAAAGCTCCGACCAGCCGAATTGTTCGGCCACCGTATCAAACGTATGGACGAGGTGCTCGGAAATGTAGGCGACGGCAACAGTTGCCAAAAATAAGATCAATGTTGCGCGCTTTCCCGACCATTCCGGCTCTTCATGCGATTCTTCCTGCTCATTTTGATTCGTCTGGTAAACCCCGCGGTGGCTGACAAGCTTGAAATAAAGTGCAGCCAGGTAAAGCAAAATCATGATGATGCTGATGCCGACGCTCATCGACAGCTTCCTCGGCTCTGTCATTTCAGCTGAAAACACTTCAGGGATAACGAAAGCGACAATCACCGCGAACATGAGCAGACCTGAATTGTGTCTCGCATCATACACGTTGAATTCCTGGCGCTTATATTTCAGGCCCCCGATGAAAAACGAAAGCCCGGCGACCAGGAGAAGGTTGCCCAAGACAGATCCTGTCAGCGATGCGAGCACAATTCCGATCAGTCCTTCCCGCAACGCGAAAATCGAAATGATCAGCTCAACGGCGTTTCCGAACGTCGCATTTAAAAGGCCTCCGATCCTCGGTCCCGCAATGATCGCAAGGCTTTCGGTGGCTCTTCCCATATAGCTTGCAAGCGCGATGATCGTCAGGCAGTATATGTTGAACAATAAAACCTGCGGCCAATGCAGAAGGCTCCCTGCGACAGAAAGTGGAACACCTGCAGCCATCATCCAAAAGAAAAAACGGCTCATTTTTCATTCCTCTTTTCTTTTTTGGTGTAGGTTATTTTTGTGCGAACTTTTCGCTTTATATACGGCATACTGATCTATTCCGCAGCGGCGCATGTTTTTAAACATCAGCGAATCTCAAATGTTTCGGTGATGTCAATACTGTTTTCAACAGACCTCACCATGGCGCAGTTTTTCAGCGCTATTCTCAGCGCCTTTTTGATTTGTTCTGCACCGAGGTTTTCTCCCTTCAATATGAAGTGAAGATGGATGCTTTTGATGCGGCCAGCCTCTTCGGAAATGCGTTCTTCTTTTGTTTCGATGATCATATCTTTCAGCTGTATCCTTTTCTTTTCCAAAATTTTACGAAGAACGGTTCCGCTGCATGCCGCAATCGAAGCGGCCAGCAATTGATAAGGCCTGAATCCCGCTTCTTCATTGCTTGATATTTTAAGCTTCCCATATTCCAGATCAGCCTCAAAGCCGTTCTGATTCCACACGATTTCCATGAATCACACCTCTTATGAAAGAAAAAGAAAAATCGCCTTGCCTGAAAACTTCTGAAAGTTGTACGATCAAAGAAGGATTACGGATAAGGAGAATCGGCCGATGACTAGATTTCACTTTTTCATTCTCGTTTTGATTGTCAGTATATCAGGTTTTTCGCAAGGGATGCTCCTTCCGGTCATCTCTGTTATTTTCGAACAGGAAGGCCATTCGGCTGCACTGAACGGGCTTCATGCGACAGGCCTCTACATCGGCGTCCTGATCGCTTCGCCTTTCATGGAAGCGCCGCTTCGCAGGCTCGGTTTTAAACCGCTGATTGTCATCGGCGGGGTGATGGTGTGCGCGAGTTTGTTCGCCTTTGTTTTTATTCAGTCGTTTATCGTTTGGTTCTTTTTGCGGCTCTTGATCGGAATCGGGGATCATATGCTGCACTTTTCAACGCAAACTTGGGTGACCACATTATCGTCTGAAAAAAAACGCGGCCGCAATATCTCTTTGTACGGCCTTTCGTTTGGTTTGGGATTTGCAGCCGGGCCTTTTTTAACGCCGCTTGTCAACATCGCCCCATCATTGCCGTTTATCGTCTCAGGTGCGTTCAGCCTGCTGGCATGGCTGTTTATTTTTTGCCTGCAAAACGATTTCCCTGAGAAAAGCGGCTCTGAAAGCCGCAGCGATAACAGCTTGAAGCGTTTCGCTCAAGCCTTCCTGCTTGGGTGGGTCGCGTTTTTGCCGACATTCGGCTACGGCTTTTTGGAAACCGCCCTGAACGGCAATTTTCCCGTCTATGCGCTCCGGTCGGGCATTTCCGTCGAAGGCGTATCGATCATTCTTCCGGCTTTTGCGATCGGAAGCATCGTCTTTCAGTATCCGCTCGGCGTGTTGAGCGACAAGTACGGAAGGCGAAATGTACTCCTTGTCATATTGGCTGTCGGGGCAGGCTGCTTCTTTGCTGCGGGCTTTTCCGAATCCGTTCTTCTGCTTGCGGCATGTTTTTTCATAGCCGGAATGGCTGTGGGATCAACTTTTTCACTCGGCATCAGTTTTATGGCCGACCTGCTTCCAAAACGCCTTCTCCCGGCCGGGAACTTGATGTGCGGAATTACATTCAGCTTCGGAAGCATTTTCGGTCCGGTTGCAGGCGGGTGGTATATGCAGATATTCCATAACAGCAACCTGTTTTATTTGATTACATGCGTGATGGTGTTGATCTGGATCGGGGTGCTCTTTGGCAAAACGAAGAAAAACGGCGCTCTCGAACAATCTGAGGCGGCGCCAATGTAAAAAAGGCCGGCTGCTGGAGCCGGCCTTTTAAGGCAATTTTTAATGATATCCGTTTTGTCCGTTGGCGCTTCCGCTCGTTTTGTTCTTCGGACTTTGCTTTGAATTTTGTTTATTATGGCTGCCGCCTTTTTTCGTGTGTTTTGCCATGATGATCCCTCCGCTTTTGAACTCATGAAACGTTCATATATAGATTGCTCAATTCCGCGGATTTTCTTCAGGAATGATTTTACGCTTATGTAAAAGGGCATTGATTTCCCCTCCAAGAATAATCATCATTCCGCTTAAATAAAACCAGATCATCAGGACGATGATGCCGCCGAGGCTTCCGTATGTCGCACTGTAGTTTGCAAATTCGCTGACATAGTATGAGAACAGGACGCTGACGAGGATCCAGCCGGCGGTCGCTGCAACAGCTCCCGGAAGCACGAATTTAAATGACAGCCGTTTATTCGGAGCAAAAAAGTACAAAGCCGTAAAGACGATCAGCAGCACAAGCGGGCTGATTCCCCAGCGAAGCGCTGACCATGCCGTCAGAAACATCTCCGGCGTACCGTCCAGATTGGCGATAAAATGGCCGATGGCCCTCCCGAATACAGGCAGAAGAAGCGCGACCAATATTGTGAAAACCATCGCGGCGGTCAAAAGGAGCGATGTCAGCCGAACCATGATAAAAGAGCGGTTTTCCTCTACTTCATAAGCATGGTTAAAGGCCCTGACAATCGCGTTCAATCCGTTTGATGCAGACCAGAGCGCCGCAATGATCCCGAAAGAAAGCAGGCCCCTGTTTCCGGTATTCAGGGTCTCTTCAATGACGGACATCGTGTCTTCTGGGGCATACTGTTCGATCAGCCCGATGACATCGCCCGTTTTGACAGGCAGGTAGCCGATCAATGTCAATAGGAAAATCATAAACGGAAACAGAGACAATAGAAAAAAGTAGGCAAGTTCCGCCGATTTGCTCGGTCCTTCATGAAGGAAAAAACGCCAGCCCAGCTCTTTCAAAAAACTCATTCTTTTTCCGGCTCCGTACGTCCTTTGGATTTGGCTGTGAAGTGATCCCTCGTTTCCTCAATCAGGCCGATCACTTTTGGCGTCGTTTCCTTCAGCTCTTTTATCTGTTGATTTAAGAAGCTCAAATCATCCGATATGGAAGCCGTCAGCTTTTTGGCTTCGTCCATTTTTTCTTTCACGCATTCGGTGAGCATGCCGGGATTTGCACGGTAAAGGCGGACTTTGTTTTTGCACGCGGTAAGCTTTGCACCGCACGCTTCCCTAGTCGGTTTGTGCAGCAGTGACATAACCGCCCCGACCGAAGCGCCGAGGAGGATATTTCTGATGAAAACGCGGTCGTTTTTCATAAAAAATCTCTCCCTTCGTTTTTATAGATTGTGTTCTTTTCGAATGTCCTTCAGCAATTCGCGGCACCCTTTCGCGACGAGTTCGTACACCTCTTCAAAGTTCCCGGTGTAGTATGGATCAGGAACATCTGCCGTCTCACAGTCTTCGACATAGTCGAGCAGCCTCCGGATGACGGCTTTGCTCCCGTAGCCGGCAAGGCTTCTCACATGGCCTGCATTTTCGGCATCCATTGCGATGATATAATCGAACGCTTCCGGGTCCTTGTCAGTAATCTGCCTTGCATACAGGCCTTCGCAGCTTATCTTTTTTTCAGACAGCAGCGACCTTGTGCCTTCATGAGGCGGTTTGCCGACATGCCAGCTTCCTGTGCCAGCCGAATCGGCTTCGATCCGGTCCTCCAGTCCGCTTTTTTTGAGCATATCGTTAAATACAGCTTCTGCCATCGGAGATCGGCAAATATTGCCGAGGCAGACAAATAACACTTTGATCATCACTCAGGAGCCTCCTCTATTCTTTCCCCACTTTTCAGAAAGAAAAAACACTTTTGCTTTTATACTAAAGATTTTTCTGTTTTTTTCAACTTTGGGAAGAAAAGATGACAATGCTATTGACAAATCTAACAAACTTTCAGAATATTCTAGTTAGACACAAAATTAAAGGGGGATATTTCGCCTATGGAATTTATTTCACATATTGTAGATACAATGAACGGTTTTTTATGGGGGCCTCCGCTTTTGATTCTCATTGTTGGAACAGGGATTTATTTGACTTTCAGGCTGGCTTTTTTGCAGGTCAGACTTTTGCCTTACTCTTTAAAGCTCGCCTTTTCAAGGCATCAGGATAAATCCTCCGAAGGCGATATTTCCCACTTTCAGGCGCTGATGACCGCCCTTGCCGCTACGGTCGGCACAGGGAATATCGTCGGCGTCGCCTCAGCTGTTATTGCCGGCGGGCCGGGCGCCGTATTTTGGATGTGGCTCGCCGCCTTCTTCGGAATGGCGACGAAATATGCTGAAGCGGTGCTTGCTGTCAGATTCCGCGTGAAAGATAAAAACGGCGAAATGTCAGGCGGTCCGATGTATTATTTGGAACACGGCCTCAAGCAAAAGTGGCTTGGCGTGTTATTTGCCATATTCGGGGCGCTTGCCGCTTTTGGAATAGGCAATATGGTTCAGTCAAATTCTGTATCCGGAGTCATGAGCTCCACTTTTTCCGTTCCTGCCTGGGTAACCGGCATTATTGTCACGACTTTTACCGCCCTTGTCATTCTCGGGGGAATTAAAAGCATCGGCAGAGTCACCTCGCTGTTCGTGCCGGTCATGGCTTTATTTTATGTCATCGCCGGATTGATCATTCTTGTCACAAACTTTGAACTTGTCCCCGGCGCTGTCGGTTTAATTTTCTCTGACGCGTTTACCGGGCAAGCCGTGGCAGGAGGCGCGATCGGAACCGTGATCCGCTGGGGCGTAGCGCGGGGCGTATTTTCAAATGAAGCAGGTCTCGGCTCGGCGCCGATCGCCGCAGCCGCGGCAAAAACCGATATGCCGGCCCGCCAGGCGCTTGTCTCTATGACCCAGGTTTTCATCGACACATTGATTGTCTGTTCGATTACGGGGATATCAATTGTCATGGGAAATATGTATCTGACAGAAAAAACCGATGCCCTGACATCGATGACATTCGCACACTTTCTTGGTCCTGCGGGATCGACAATCGTCGCGATCGGACTGCTGCTGTTCGCCTACTCGACGATTTTGGGCTGGTCGTACTACGGAGAAAAATGCTTCACCTACCTGCTGAATGAAAAATATGCGATCGTCTATCGTATCATCTTTGTGATCGCCGTCTTTTTCGGAGCGGTCTTTAAAAATGACTTCGTCTGGGCGCTTGCCGATATGCTGAACGGCCTGATGGCAATTCCGAACCTGATCGGCCTGCTCGGTTTGACAGGCATTGTCGTCTATGAATCCAAACAGATCCTCGCCAAAATCAAAGCCGAAAAAGAAGAAAAGCAAAACAGCGTATCTGTTTAAGCCAAATGCTTTTTGACAGCCGTCCTTTTCTTCTCGCTTAATTCTGTTACAATAAAGACTACGAAATCAGTGAGAAAGGATGTGCCTTCTTGTCAGATCAAAAAACAGCCGAGCTGAACAAAATGATCGAAGAGATCTCACAGAAATTAAACATGCTGAACATCGGCGTCATTAAAGCTGAAGACTTCAGCAATGAAAAGCTTGAAGACCTTGAATACCTGCACCAAATGGTGATGAAAAAGAAATCTTTCAGTCCGAGCGAAATGCAGGCAATCGCAGAGGAACTGGCCGCACTCCGAAAATAAACATAAAAAAAGACCGGAAATCTATTCCGGTCTTTTTTCATCAGCCGAGCAGCTTCAAAGATTCTCGTGTAAACGCAGGGATGTCGTCAGGCGTCCGGCTTGTGACAAGCTGGTTCTGGCAGACGACAACTTCCTCGTCCTTAAATTTGACCCCGGCGTTTTCCAAATCGACTTGAATCGATGTGTAGCCTGTCGCACCGCGACCGTCCAGAGCCTTGGCGGTGATTAAAAGCTGCGGGCCGTGGCAGATCGCAAACACCGGTTTTTTGTCATCCATAAAGGATTTTGCAAACGATACGAAACGCTGGTCGGCTCTAAGAATATCCGGCGAAAATCCGCCCGGAATCAACAATGCGTCAAAATCAGCCGGGCTGACTTCGTCAATGGACGCATCTGTTTCCACTTGCGCCTCGCCTTGTTTGCCTTTCAGCGTTTTGCCTTTTTCTTTTTCAATAACCGTAAGCTGGTGTCCGGCGTCTTTGAACGCTTTCGCAGGCTCGGTATACTCCGAATCCTCAAAGTAATCTGTCAGAACAACTGCAATTTTTTTGCTCATATTGATCACCCTCCCAGAAGCTTCTGTCTACATAAATCTATTTACCCCTGCCACACTAAATAAAACATCCCCACGCCCTCGCGACAAAGTACCTAAGTCACCCGGCAGACAGAGACAGACTTTGGAATCATTTTCTGAGTGTTTACAATATTCGCAACGAAAGTTCTACAAAACTTTACAAAAAGTTCTTACAATAGAAATTGTTACTCTAATCTGAAAGGTGGAGAAATGGTGGGAATACAGAAAAGACGGTTTTCAAGGAAAAACATTCTCCGTATTCTGCTAACCTCAGTGATGATACTCAGTTTACTCATGCCAAACACCCAGACATATGCAGAAGAACAAAACGAACACCCGCTGATCAGCCTCAGCATCTTGGGTACGACAGATATCCACGCCCATATGATGGATTATGACTACTATGCCGACAAAGAAACGGCTGAATTCGGACTGGCACGAACGGCTCAGCTGATCGAAAAGTACCGGAGCCGGAATCCTAACACGATTCTTGTCGACAACGGCGACTTAATTCAAGGAAACCCTCTAGGGGAATACATCTTCAAACATGAACGTGAATCGATTATCTCCGGAACGAAAACACACCCGATCATTGATGTCATGAACAAACTGCAATATGACGCCGGCACGCTCGGAAACCACGAATTCAACTACGGCCTTGAATTCCTTGACGGCACGATAAAAGGGGCCGAATTTCCCATCGTCAATGCCAATATTAAAACACCGGACGGAAAGAACAAATATACGCCATATCATATTGAAGACCGGACGGTGACGGATGAAAGCGGCCGAAAGCACCAGCTTAAAGTCGGCTATATCGGCTTCGTTCCGCCTCAGATTTTAACATGGGATAAAAAGCACCTGGACGGCAAAATCACAGTGCAGGACATCACCGAATCAGCGAAAGAAACGATTCCAAAAATGAAACAGGAAGGCGCCGACGT
The DNA here is from genome assembly GCF_037969865.1 of Bacillus sp. FSL R7-0646. Classification (NCBI taxonomy): domain Bacteria; kingdom Bacillati; phylum Bacillota; class Bacilli; order Caryophanales; family Bacillaceae; genus Bacillus; species Bacillus sp. FSL R7-0646. Next base: position 826,527 of record NZ_CP150217.1, on the reverse strand, counting down.
GATCATCGCGATCGCCCACTCCGGAATTGAAAATGGCGAACAGGCGGCGGGAGCCGAAAACGCCGTATACGACCTGGCTCTCAAGACGGAAGGAATAGATGCGATCATCTCCGGACATCAGCACGGTCTGTTCCCCGGCACCGACTATCCCGGTAACGGCGTGATCGACAACCAAAAAGGAACGATCAACGGCATTCCTGTCGTCATGCCGAAGAACTGGGGCAGCCATTTAGGAATTATCGATATGCAGCTTGAACTGGACGGCGGCAAATGGAAAGTGAAAGATGCCAGCGCAAAAACGGAAGCGATTGCCGGAAATGTGATGTCGCGAAACGAAACCGTCGTTTCCGCGATTAAAGATACGCACGAAAAAACGCTCGAATACGTCCGCGCGCCGGTTGGCCAAACAGAAGCTGATATTAACAGCTTTTTCGCGCAGGTAAAAGACGATCCTTCAATCCAGATTGTCACAGACGCACAAAAATGGTATGCGGAAGATGTCATGAAGGGAACGGAATACGAAAACCTGCCGATTTTATCAGCGGGCGCGCCGTTCAAAGCAGGAGGACGCAACGGTGCTGGTTATTATACAAACATTAAAGCAGGAAACCTTGCGATCAAAAACATCGGCGATTTGTATTTGTACGACAATACGCTCTATATCGTCAAACTGACGGGAAGCGAAGTGAAGGACTGGATCGAAATGTCGGCCGGGCAGTTCAATCAGATCGATCCTTCAAAATCGGGTGAACAGGCGCTCCTCAATCCCGATTTCAGGTCGTATAATTTCGATGTCATTGACGGTGTGACCTACCAGATCGATGTCACACAGCCTGCAAAATACAATGCCTCAGGCGGGGTGAAAAATCCGCAGGCGAACCGCGTCAAACAGTTGTCTTACAACGGAAAACCCGTCCGCGACGACCAGGAATTCCTTGTCGTCACAAATAATTACCGCGCCTCCGGGGGCGGCGGATTCCCGCATCTGACTCAGGACAAAGTCGTTTATGCGGCGGCTGATGAAAACAGGCAGGTGCTCATGAACTACATTATGGAGAAGAAAACGGTCAATCCCGCCGCCGACAACAACTGGTCGATCGCTCCGATTAAAGGAGCCGACGTGACATTCGAGTCTTCCCTCCTTGCCAAACCGTTTGCTGAAAAAGCGAATGACATCGATTTTGTCAGGGAATCCGAAAACAAAGGATATGGCGTCTATAAGCTGAACTTTGACGGTTCAGAGCCTCCAGTTGATGATGAAAACTGGACATTAACCGTCATGCACACGAACGACACGCATGCCCACCTTGATGGAGCGGCAAGGCGCGCTGCCAAAGTGAAAGAAATCCGCAGTGAAACAGAAAACAATGTGCTGCTCGATGCCGGCGACGTCTTTTCCGGCGATCTGTATTTTACAAAATGGAACGGACTCGCCGATTTGAAACTGATGAACATGATGGGCTATGACGCCATGACCTTCGGCAACCATGAATTTGATAAAGGGCCTAAAGTGCTCGCAGACTTTCTCAGCGGAAACTATACAGCCGTAGACCCGTTAAACAGACACCAGCTGGAAAAGCCCGATTTTCCGATCGTCAGCTCCAATGTGGATGTATCAAAAGAGCCGAAGCTGCGAAGCTTTCAGAAAGAGCCTGCAGTCTTAGCAGCGGGAAAAAAGAAAGAAAGCGGCATCTATCCTTATATTCTGCTTGATGTAAACGGCGAACAAGTCGGCGTATTCGGCTTGACGACGGAAGATACGTCATATACATCAAGCCCCGGTCCGAACATTGCGTTTCATGACGCTTATCAGTCAGCAGAGAAAACGGTGAAGGAACTGAAAGAAAAAGAAAAGGTCAACAAAATCATCGCCCTCACCCACCTCGGCTACAACCGGGATCTGGAGCTTGCCAAGAAAGTGAAGGGCATCGATTTGATTATCGGCGGGCATACGCATACACTTGTCGATCACTTGAAAGTGGTGGAGAACGAAGAACCGACAATCGTCGCTCAAGTGAAAGACTACGGACAGTTTTTGGGAAGGGTCGATGTGGTGTTTGATGAGAACGGCGTCGTTCAAACGGACCAATCAAGGTTCAATTTGATCGCGATCGACGACAAAGTGGACGAAGACCCTCCTGGGAAAGAAGTGCTTGACGGCTTTAAAGAAGATATTGACGAACTGAAAAAGAAAAAAGTAGGCTATGCCGATGTCCCGCTGGACGGAAAACGCGAGCATGTCCGCTCAAAAGAAACCAACCTCGGCAATTTTATCGCGGACGGCATGCTGAAGAAAGCAAAACAAGCCGGCGGAGCTGACATCGCCATCACAAACGGCGGCGGAATCAGAAGCGGTATTGCCAAAGGCGAAATCACACTCGGCGATGTGCTGACGGTCATGCCGTTCGGCAACACCCTTTATGCCGCTGATTTGACGGGGGCGCAAATCAAAGAAGCGCTTGAGCACGGGGTGAGCCAAGTCGAAGAAGGCGGAGGCGCGTTTCCGCATGTTTCGGGTCTATCCTTCACCTTTACACTGAGCAAGCCAAAAGGTGAGCGAATCCTTGATGTGAACCTAGTCAATGACAAAGGGGACGCTGTTCCGCTCGATTTGGACAAAACCTACCGTGTCGCTACAAATAACTTCATGGGCGGCGGCGGAGACGGCTATTCCGTTTTTAAAGAAGCGAAAAACGGTGTCGATCTCGGCTTTACCGATTACGACATTTTTACAGAGCAGCTTGCCTTATACGATTCTGTTTCACCGAACATCGAGAACAGAATCACAGAAGTGTTCCTTCCCGACCGTCAGGCAGACGGCACTTGGACGCTTGCGGAAAAGCCGTTCGAAACATACGGGAAAAACGCAAATCAGGCGATTGCCTATTTCCCTGACACAGAAAAGGAACACATCAAGCTGAATATGACAAAAGCACAGACTGACCTTGTCAAAGAAAGAACCGGTGATCCAAGCATCACCCTGAAAAACGATCGCATTGCGATGCAGCTTCCAGCCGTTAATCTGGCAAGCGAAAAGACAAAAATCAGCATTAAAATCGCCAAGGATATCAAACAGGCGGTCACAAAGGTATATGATTTCAACATTCAGCAGAATGGTAAAACGGTCAGCACATTTAAAGAGCCTGTCGGACTGTTGTTCCAAGTCGATGCTCCTGATAAACATTTGAGCGTCTATTATGTCGACCGCAAAAACAACAGCTTCACAAAAGTAACAAACGGCTATACGAAAGGCCGTACCGTTGCAGGCTATGTCGACCATTTCAGCGAGTATACCGTGATGAATGACAATGATGCCGGGTCGCCTTCCCTTCCGCCGGGTTCCGGCGATGATGACACTCCGGATGGCGGCAGCGGCGGTGAACCCCCTGCTTCGCCCGGCGCCGGCAGCGGCGGAGACGGATCAGGCGGTCATGACAGCGGCGGAGCAGATGACGGAAATGAACCTTCCGATGGTTCAAACGGCGGTTTTTTGCCTGACACCGCTTCAAACGCCTATCATTGGCTGATGCTCGGCCTGCTGTTGCTTATATCCGGAAGCGGCCTGTACCTTTACCAAAGGAAGCGGCGCAAGCTCCAGATCTAAATATAAAAAGTGCGGTCTGCTTATGCAGAACCGCACTTTTCTTATTCGACCCATTTCACGATTTGATCAAGCGCCCGTCTCGTCTTCGGACGCGGCTCTTTCACACGGTATCCGAAAGCGGCCATGACCGAGATGTCAAAGCGGCCATCCTCCAACACCCCTTCTTTTTCAAGGATGTCGTGGACTTTGTCGTAGTTAAAGCCTTCAATCGGGCAGGAGTCAATGCCGATCAAAGCGGCAGCCGTCATCATGTTGGCGAGCGCGATGTACGTTTGCTTTGATACCCAGTCAAACATCGCCCTGTCGCTTTCGTACAAATGAAAATCGCCGTCTTGGAAACTTTCCAGAACGCCGTCTTCTTTCAGCATATTTTCAATGATGTCCTCCGGCATTTTTTTCACATGCTTTAATTGATCTGCAACATAGCCGGAATCACGTCGCATTTCCTTAGCCGTGCGTCCGAGCAGCAAAACGAAATGGCTGGCTGTCGGAAGCTGCCCCTGTGCACCCCATGAGACTTGACGCAGTTTTTCACGCAGCTCTTTATTTTGGACGACGACAAATTGCCACGGTTCGAGGCCGACCGAGCTTGGCGACAGTCTGCCCGCTTCTAAAATGAACTGAAAATCCTCATCTGATATCTTTCTGTCCGGATCAAATTCTTTTGTCGCATGTCTAAATTGGAATGCGTCAAGAATCTCTTGCTTCTTGGATTGCTCTGTCATATTATGTTCTCTCCTTTTCTCTATAGTTTATATTCCTTTCTCAATTTCATTCTAATCATTATAATAGCAATAAGAAAGTACGCACATTTTTGTGGCATAGTATCATTTTTTATACTAAGGAGAGAAGAAAATGAAAAAACATCCGGCAGCATGCGAAGCACCGGACGGTTATTCATGTCCGGTGGAAGCAACGATCGATATCATCGGCGGCAAATGGAAAAGCGTCATTCTGTATCACTTGATCGATGATAAAAAACGCTTTAATGAACTGCGGCGCTTAATTCCCGGCGTGACTCAGCGGATGCTGACCCTCCAGCTTCGAGAGCTTGAGCGCGACGGCATCGTCTGCCGTACAATTTACAAACAGGTTCCTCCGAAAGTCGAGTACAGTTTAACCGAGTTCGGCAAGACGCTGATCCCGATCATCCGGCAAATGATGAATTGGGGAACGTCCTACGCCGGCAAAATCAAGGAAGCGCGCCAAAGATCGGCAGCCGCTGAAAAACTGGAATCGCAAGGCTAATTGGCCGGCTCGATTTTCAAGATAAAGTCTTTGATTTTATTTAAGTATTCCTCAGGATTGTGGCGAAATCCGCCGACATGTCCGGCGCCTTCAATCCAGTACAGTTTCTTGAATCCCTTTTTCCTCTCATACAGGCTTTTGGCCATTTCCGGCGGAACAAGCTGATCCTTTGTGCCGTGGATGATCAACAGCGGCGTGTCTGACTGCTCAAGGTTGCTGACCGGCGATATATCAGCAAGGCTCCAGCCGTGGCGCCGCTTGATCAGCCCGCTTGCCAACGGGATGAGAAACGGCACGGACAATTTGACGGCGGCTTTCAGCTGAAAGCGGCATAGCTCTGTTAAATCGCTGAAGCAGGAATCGGCAATACAAAACTTGATTCTCCGATCCTGTTTCATCAGCTCGATGGCAGCCGCCGCTCCGAGCGATTCGCCAAGCACCCCGATCCAAAGATCTTTGCCGAACCTGTTCTCAAGCTCGTCAGCCCACCTCGCCAAATCATCCTTTTCGTAAAACCCGTAGGAAACGTGTGAACCGCCGCTCAACCCGTGGCACCTGCTGTCGCAAAGCAGGACATTGTAGCCGATGGACTGAAACAGCTCGACGTGTTTATACCCGCCAAACAGCGACCACTTGATGCCGTGGGAGATGATGACGGCTTTCCTGCTCTTTTGAACGGGAAATAGCAGCGCATGCAGCCGGCATCCATCCCCTGCTGTCAAAAACAGCTCTTCTTTGTCGTGGGACTCAAACACGTCATCGATGATCTCGCCGTGTTTGAGTCCGCTGAAAAAAGTTTCTTCATATGTGCTCCGGTTCGGCAAAACAAACAAATAGCTGACAATCAGACTGACGGCGAAAATACTGATCCCAATCCCAGAGACCATCAACAGAATTCCGATCCACACGGCCCTCACCCTTTTCGTTCTTGTTTTAACTTATTGTATTCCGAACGGATCTGGGCGTGAGTCGCTGCAGAAAAATTGATTCAGGAGCGCCCGTTTCCGAGCTGGATGACTTTTGCTTTTCCGGCTGCTTCCCTCAGCACTCCTCTCGTATCAAATATCACGTTTGCATGGTTTAATAACAGCTCTTTCGGGAGTGCGTCATGATCAGTTAAAATGACAACACAGTCATACTCTTTCAGCATCTTTGAATCTATCGGCACGCTTGCTAGCTTTTTGCCGCTGAGGTCGAGGTCCGGAACGTGCGGATCATGGTAGGAAACATCTGCTCCCATGCCGATCAGCTTCTCTATAATATCAAGCGATTTTGATTCGCGGACATCCGCGATATTTCGTTTATAGGTGACGCCGTAGATTAAGATGCGGGCGTCTGTCGCCTTGTCTTTCCCTGCCAGCTGCAAGGAGCGCTCTGCGATATAGCGGACGATTCTATCATTTGTCGCTTCCGACAGCTCGATAAAGTCGCTCGATAATCCGCTTTGTTTCATGACAAACTGCAAATACAGCGGGTCGACGGGGATGCAATGGCCGCCGATGCCGGGGCCTGGATAAAAAGCCGCAAACCCATACGGCTTCGTGCTTGCCGCCTCGATGACTTCCCACACATTCACCCCGAGCCTGTCGCATATCATCGCGAATTCATTAATGAATGAAATATTAATAAACCGGTACGTATTTTCGAGCAGCTTTGTCAGCTCCGCTGTTTCTGGCGATGTAACAGGCACAACCTCTTCATAAATGCCGCTGTATAATTGATGCACCTTTTCAAGGCATGCATCCGTCGCTCCTCCTACTACCTTCGGCACGACCTCAATCGGGAACTGATTGCCCGGATCAACGCGTTCTGGAGAATAAGCCAAGTAAAAATCCTTCCCGCATACAAGGCCGCTTTTTTCCAGGATCGGTTTGACGATGTCTCTTGTCGTACCCGGATATGTCGAGCTTTCCAACACGACGAGCTGCCCTTTTTTCAAGTGCGCTCCAATCAATTGCGCCGCTCTTTTCACATAATTCAAATCAGGACCCGCATCATCATTCAAAGGCGTCGGCACGCAGATGATGACGGCATCCGCTTCACCGATTAAACTGTAGTCCGAAACAGGACGAAAGAAACCGGTGCCTATTCCGTCCTGCACCGCTTGATCGTTTATATCCGAAATATAGCTGGTTCCTTTCCGCAATGCCTCGACTTTCTTTTTGTCCAAATCAACACCGATAACCCGCATTCCTTTTGATATCAACAACATGGCCAAGGGCAGACCGACAAACCCCAAGCCGATGACCGCTATCGTTTCGTTATGAATTTCCTGTTTGCTCATTTATCAACTCGCCCCTTCTGTACATTCCTTTAATAAACTATGTTTCAAATCTTTTTTTGAAAGGGACGATCTACCAAAACAAAACCTATTTATTTTTCATATCAGTTGTTTGAAATGAAGAAAGAGGCAGCTGCACCGGTTGCTTCTGCAGCACAGATTGATAGATTCCAAAGATGGTTTCAATCGCCTTTTTTCCTTCATAGCCGTCAACCAATAGCGTGTCTTGGCGCTTGAGGGCGCTTATAAAGTTTTGATACATTGCGGTTTGTTCGCCGCCGATGTCAATCAGCTTTGCCGCTTCTTCAGCATCCGCCTTCTCCCCGTGGATGTACCAGCGGCTGATCCGGTTTAATGCCGGACCTTCCAATGAAATCGTTCCATTTTCTCCAAAAATCGAGAGAGAGCTTCCGATATTGTTTGGCTGTGTGACGATATTCGCTTCTACTACACCTTTCGCCTGACTGGCAAACGTCAGAATACCGACAGCAACATCTTCCGTTTCTTTAGCTCCGGAGCCGCCCAGCATATCTCCGTAAACGCCTTTTACATCACCTAAAAACCATTGCAGCAGATCGATCAGATGTATCCCTTGATTGACCAGCATCCCGCCGTCTTTTTCCCAGCTTCCCCGCCAGGATGCCGCTTCATAATAAGCGGGGGACCTGTTTAAGCGGAGCGATACCGTGCCCAAGTAGATCTTTCCCAGCTTTCCTTCCTCAATCGTTTCCTTCAGTTTTTTCATGATCGGCCGGTGGCGCATCTGGTGGCAGACCATGAGCTTCAGCCCGTTCTGCTCCGCCAGTTCTATAAGCTCATCGGCATCCCGTAATGACAAGGTCATCGGTTTTTCGACGATGACGTGCTTGCCTGCCAGCAGCGCATGTTTGGCCATTTCGGCGTGCAGTCCCGAAACCGCCGCAATAATGACCGCTTCAATTTTAGGATCTGAAAGCAGCGCTTGATACTGCGGATAGCGGGTCATTCGGCTTTCCTCACCGGCGAGGGAAGCATAGTATTCTTCCGCTTCCTTCATTCTTTCTTCCTGCAAATCACTGACGGCCGACAACTTTGCATCATCGCACTCGGCCAGTGCTTGAAGATGTTTTCTTGACATATAGCCGCAGCCGATTAAACCAAAATGAACCGTCACTTTTCCCCTCCTCCTTTTTTCAGCAGCGCAGAAATAATCTGATCTTGTTCCTCGGCGGCTAGAAAAGGATCCATCGGAATGGCGAAAAGGGTTTCGGACAAGGACTCGGCTATAGGAAAATCGCCTTTTTTGTACTGCAGTGAAGAATAGACCGATTGCAGATGAAGGCAGCAAGGATAATACACACCTGAATGAATGTCCTGCTCTTTCAGCGATTGTATGATGTAGTCGCGGTTTTTCGCGCCGATACAATAGAGATGATAGATATGTGTGCGGTCCTCTTTCTCTGCCGGCAGTGTGAGGTGCTCCGCCGTTTTCAAACCTTCTCTGTAGCGGCTGGCCACTCTTCTTCTTTGTTCATTCCAGCCGTCGATTTTCTCAAGAAGAATGAGTAAAGCTGCGGCGTGTAATTCATCAAGACGGCTGTTGAAACCGATTTTGTCATGGAAGTATTTTTTGCTAGTGCCATGGGTTCTGAGTGTTCTTAATTGCCGGGCTGCATCCGGGTCTGAAATCGTCACCATTCCCCCGTCTCCCAATGTTCCCAAGTTTTTTGTAGGGAAAAATGAAAAACAGGCGGCATCCCCGATGCTGCCGACAGGCCGCTCTTTATACGATGCGCCGAACGCTTGGCAGGCATCCTCAATCACAAGCAGTCCGTGTTTTTTGGCAAGCTCCATGATCTCGTCCATATCAGCCGGCTGTCCGAAGATATGGACGGGAATGATCGCTTTAGTAGCAGGGGTGATCTTTTCTTCTATTTTTTTCGGATCAAGATTGTATGTTTCAGGATCGACATCAGCAAACACAGGTTCAGCCCCCACCCTTGAGACGGCTTCGGCGGTGGCGAAAAAAGTGAACGGGGTCGTAATCACTTCATCCCCTTTGCCGATGCCGAAAGCTTCAAGCGTCAGCACCAATGCATCCGTTCCGTTGGCGACCGCGACCGCTTCTTTTACACCAAGCTTTTCAGCTATTCTTTTCTCTAATTCTTCAACCTTTGGCCCCAATATATATTGGCCGCTGTCCAGCACATGTTCAAACTCTTTTAAAATATCCTGTTTTACTGTTTGAAATTGACGTTTTAAATTGACTAACGGGATCATCCTTTGTTCCTCCTCTAAATTCAAAAAGTTCCAAAATAAGTTATGATGCCTGCCGCTAAATTGGCACGGCTTGATTTTATTCATAAAAAAAAGACCTACTTGTTCAGTAAGTCTTTACAATGCTAATTGTTAATGCCTAATTTCCCTTCCAGCAGCTGTTTGTTATGAAGGACGGATTTGTCTTCGGGACGGTATTTCCTCGCCTCTTCATTATGATGATACGACTTTTCAAAGTCTCCTAAATTGTAATAGCACACACACATTTGCAAATGAGGGTACCAAGTATAGTATGCCGGATAGGTGAAGCTCCATTTATTTGAATCAGGCACCAATGTTGTGGCCAGCTCATACCAGTAGATAGCGGCCTTGTATTCCCGCCTCCGCTGAAAGTTATAGCCGATTCTTGAGCATGTTTCGGCACGAGGCGTTTTAGAAAATTCAAATGACTGGAACAGAGATCTCAGCTCATTGTCCATGTCGCCGAGAAAGCGGTGGCAGTCGGCTTTGTTGATGCAGGCGTATACTTTGTCTTCAATCCATCCTTCTTTCATTTCAATGTTTTTATTGTAGCTTTCAATCGCTTTTTCGTAGTGTCTGTTTTCTCTTAATTCATTACCGTAGTAAAAATAGTCGCGCGGGGTAAACGTGTCGCCGCGATCAATCTTCTTTTGGTAAATATTGAGGTTTCGTCCGACAGAGTGGCGGATTTTTTTATGCGTCACTGAAATATCGGCATTGATGATGTTCCCGAATACCTCCAAATATTGATGGCAGTCGCCTTTCCATTTAAAGTTCTTCTCCCTTTTCACCAGACGGTTGCGGCGGTACCTTAATGTCACATTTCCGAATTCGTCGGTTCCAGCATCATAGTACATAGACACGGAATCAACGGAAGGATCAAGCGTTTCCTTCAACTCTTTCAGTTTTTTCTGATCTTCTTCAAGCAAAACATCATCCGCATCCAGATAGAGAATATAATCCTTAGTGGCGTGTTTGAACGATTCATTGCGGGCAGCCGCAAAATCGCCGATCCATTCAAAGAAAAAGACGCGGTCTGTGTATCGCTTCGCAATCTCTACAGTTTTATCTGTCGACCCCGTATCAACAATATTAATCTCATCTACAATGTCTTTCACTGTATCAAGGCATCTCGCTAATACTTCTTCTTCATTTTTGACAATCATACATAGACTGATTGTAACCAAAGCCTTCACTCCCTGAGACTCTTTTTTAAAATCTACCCATAAAATATGAAACAGCAGCTGATCGCGTTTGTGCCACTATCACTGTTTTATATTTTCAAGGCTGCGCCATTTCCAAAGTATTTTTCATAGAACTTTCTTTTTTCGTTTGAATATAGATACTACTAGCGAAAATGTGTTTAACCAGGAGGTTTCAGATGGATAATGAATTGGAATATCTGCTAGACTCTGTTGGGCTTAGCTGGAGAGAAACTGAAATATCCCAACTGATTTTTCATCACAAATGGCACGATGCTGCGCAGAAGCTTGAAGAGAAGCTGAAAGCCGCTCCCTTCGATCCCGGCTTGCTGATAAGCGCTGCTTTTGTCTGTGAAAAAAAGCAGCAGGCTCAGAGAGCGTCTGAATTATATGATGATGCCCTCCTATTTGTCAGGCGCGAACATCGACCTCGCCTCATGAAGGAGAAAGAAGACCTTTTCAAAAAAATGGTCAGGCGTCCAAAAATCATTTTTTTCGTCAAACCGGATTTGGACCGGTTTTTGAATTCTGTCGTTGAGCACCTTTCCGGAACTTACCGGACAAAAAAAATCGTGGTTCATGACCTGAATCAAATCGACGCTGGCATGCAATGGGCGGATATTTGCTGGTTTGAATGGTGCGATGATTTATTGATCCACGGGAGCAAAGTCCCTTCTGCAGCGGCTAAAACATTAATATGCAGACTCCACAGCTATGAAGCATTTACTTTTTATATTAAAAAGGTATATTGGCAAGCGGTGGACCAAGTGATTTTTGACGGAGAGCATTTGCGGGAATACGTATTGGATCAAGTCAAGGCGTTGAAAAAAGAGAAAACGGCCGTCGTTCCAAATGGAATCAAGCTAGATCAATACACTTTTAAACAAAGGCAAAAAGGCTTTCACATCGCTTATGTCGGCTATATCAACTATAAAAAAGGGCCGATGCTTTTGCTGCAGGCTTTCAAAGCACTGATTGACAAAGACCCAAGATACAAATTGTTTATCGCCGGGACGTTTCAGGACGCCCGCTATCAGTTGTATTTCAATCAAATGATTGATGAGCTCCGGCTGACTGACAACGTCCAATTTGACGGATGGCAGGATGATATGAATCAATACTTGGAAGATAAGCATTACCTGATTTGCACGAGCCTTCTTGAAAGTCAGCATATGTCGGCCATGGAAGCGATGGCTAAAGGCATAAAACCGCTGATTCACAATTTTTACGGCGCAAAGACGATATACGATGAATCAGTTGTTTGGAATACAATAGATGAATTCGTGGCCATGATCACAAGCGGTGATTATACATCTCTCCATTATCGGTCGTTTATTGAAGAGCATTATTCATATGACCTGAGCATGCGCAAAATTGAAGAGATGATTTCAGGCTTTGCAAAGCAGTCAGAGTTGACGGTTATGCCAAATCCGCCGCTGATTACGGTAGGCATCATCAACTATAATTACAGTAATTTTATTGATGAATGCCTTCAATCCGTTTTAAATCAACTCTACCCTAATATCGACATTCTGATCGTTGACGACCATTCAACTGACGGCTCCATGCAAAAAACCAGCAGCTATCAAAAAACGCATCCGCACATTCGAGCGATATGCCACAGCGAAAATACAAAACTTCCTGATCTCGCTTTTAAAGAAATCTTCCAAGAGGCTAAAGGCGAATATGTTCTGCTTTTAAGCGCAGATGATTTCCTCCCGCACAATTTGGTGATCCATGACTTTATGCAATGCTTTTTTGAAGAAGAGGGATTGGATTATGTTTACGGCGACCTTTTGCTCGTTGATCAACACGGGAAAAATGCGGGTCTGTGGACATATCAAGAGTATGGCGATGAGGAGCTGGTGAGGACGATTTTTCAAAGGGGCGGCTCAGGCATTGTCCCGATGGTGGGCATGTTTAAAGCATCTTATTATCAGCAAAAAGGCTTCACTTGGCTGGTTGATCCGCAAAAGCCGCTTGCAGGGGATGTGCTGAATTGTTTAGCCAATACGAAGCGCGGCTGGAAGCGGCGCTATTTAAAAAAACCTGTATTATGCTACCGCCGCCACCAAAAAAACATTTCCTACCAATTGCATAAAAGAATTCAATCGCTTGTGTACGTCATGGATTATATTGTGAAAGAATTTGACGAAAGCGTCTATTTTCCTCATATCAAATGGAAGGAGCTTGAGGAAAATCAAAGACAGTCCTTGAAATATTTCAGCATCGGGAAAACCTTTTGGAGAATGGCCCGGAGATACGCACAAAACGGATATACCCGGCATCTAGACCATGACGGCAAAAAAGAATGCATTCAGCCGCTCCTGAACAAAATGGATGAGTACTTCCAATTAAGCCTCGCTTCAGACAATCAGTATGAACGATATATGAAAAATATTAAAAAAATCCAGCTGATATAAAACCTTCCGTTCTTTGGAAGGTTTTTCTCTTGCACTCTCGCACAAATACACAGTCATATAGATTCATTTATACGTATGATAGAGCGCACAAAGTGTTTTGTATTCTGCTATTTAAAAGGAGAAATTGAATCAGCATGATCGATGGGAGGTCATCATGAAAGATTTCAAATCAGATATCATTCATTGTCTGGAACAAAAAGAGTGGAACAAAGCCATGAAGCGCCTAAAGGAGTGGGAAGCCGAGGGATCGCATAACGAGCCTGACTTTTATTTTCTTCAAGCCTCTCTTTCTGTTTATCTCGGCCATGACCATAACGCTTGGCTGTGGCTCTGGAGAGGGCTAGATCTTTTTCCTGAAAACAGATCTTTAAATCTGCTGATGGGAAAAGTGTGCCTGCGCACCGGAAGGGAAAAAGAAAGCGCAGCCTATCTTCAAAAAGGAGATGGAGCAGAAACCGCAAGCGCGCCGAAGCTTGACCTTCCTGTTGACGAAAAAACCGAACCTCCGGCTGGGCAAATCCGCATTTTGCAAGGCACAATGGAAATCGCCAATCAAATGAATACCTTGGCTAAAGGGCTCTCACAGCATGGCGCGCTTGCCCACACTTTAAATTACTATCCGTATTATTTAAATTACGCTGCCGACTACACCTGGTCATTGCTGAAAGAACGCAATACGCCCGCCATGAATGCGAAGCTGAGAAGGCTTGCCAATGATCTCCTGCCATCCTATGATTTGTTCCATTTTCATTTCGGCACAAGCTTCACGCTGGACATGTCGGATTATCCCATTTTAAAACAGGCTGAGAAACCAATGGTCATGCATCATTGGGGCAGCGATGTGAGGCTTTATTCAACATTGGCTAAAACAAATCCATACGCCGTTGTTAAAACGAAAAACGAAGCTCGAATTCGATACCACCTCAAACGAATTTCCCAATATGTCCAGCACTGCATCGTCGCCGATATGGAGCTTTACGAGTATGTAAAAGACTATTATGAGCATGTCCACATGATTCCGACCATGATCCAGCTTGACCGCTATACTCCCGACTACAGGTCAAATGAAAAGCCGCTCATCGTTCATGCCCCCACCTCTCCCGGAATAAAAGGAACCCGCCACATCCTTAAGGCGGTGGAATCTTTAAAAGAAAAATACGATTTTCATTTTCACCTAGTACAAGGGGTTTCTCATGAACAGGCAAAGAAAATCTATCAAAAGGCGGATTTGATCATTGATCAGCTTCATATCGGAAGCTACGGATTATTTGCCGTCGAATCGATGGCAATGGGGAAACCCGTTATCTGCTGGATCAGTGATTTTATGAAGGATCACTATCCTTCCGAACTGCCTCTCATAAGAGCAAATCCCGCCAACATTACAGAGGTGATAGAAAGTGTACTGAAAAACCGGGATATGCTGCCGGAAATCGGCCAGAAAGGAAGAAAGTATGCAGAAGTTCATCATGATATGGTGAAAAACAGCAAAAAAACATTGGCTGTTTATCAGTCGCTACTTTCGGAATGAAGTTGAACAACTTTCCCGTCGCGGGATTTGTATGTCAAAAAAACGAAACAAGCAGGTGAACAATTGATGAGCAATATGACAGAGTTATCCGGCCAGCATATTTTCATAACTGGCGGAGCAGGCTTTATCGGATCCTCTTTAATAGGAAAGCTGATAGAGCGCAACAGCGTCACCGTATATGACAATTTTTCAAGAGACTCCCTCCGGTATAAGCCTTACCGGGACCATCCTCACTTGAAAGTGGTGCAGGGAGACATTTTGGATTTGAACGCGCTTAAAAAGGCGATCCAGGGGGCCAGCCACATTGTCCACGCCGCCGGCATCGCTGGGATTGACACGGTCATTCAAAACCCGGTTAAAACGATGCAGGTCAACATGATCGGTTCAGCCAATCTGCTTGAAGCGGCTGCCGGTTTAACCGAATGCAAAAGGGTTGTCTGTTTCAGTACAAGCGAAGTGTTCGGCCAAATCGCTTTCAGAGCGCGCGAGACCAGTCATACTGTTTTAGGAGCGGTGGGAGAAGCCCGCTGGACATATGCTGTCAGCAAACTCGCCGAGGAGCATATGGCATATGCCTATTTTAAAGAACTGGGGCTTCCGACCGTCACCGTCCGCCCTTTTAATGTTTATGGACCGGAACAAGTCGGCGAAGGCGCCATCAAAACGATGGTTCACAGAGCTCTGTTGGATGAGCCGATCTATATTCACGGCGATGGAACGCAAATCCGGGCCTGGTGTTACGTAGATGACATGATCGACGGAATTTTGCGCTGTTTGACGATGAAAGAAGCCGTCGGAGAGTCTTTCAACATCGGCAATGAACGCACTGTGATCACCGTATACGGATTGGCAAGCACGATTATCAGAGTTCTCGGATCAAAATCACAAATCTTCTTTGGGGAGAAAAAAGAAGCCGATATTGAACTGCGCATCCCTCAGGTCAATAAAGCAAAAGAGATGCTCGGTTTCAGCGCTAAAGTTGATCTGGAAGAAGGCATCAGAAGAACAGCTGAAAGCATTAAAAAAAATTTGGAGCAATAAGAAAGGAGGCGCTTTTGTTGAAACAATGGAAAAGCGAAGGAAAAGGTGAATTCACTCTTTCCCAGCTTGGGGGCTGCGGCGAAAACGTCGTTATCGAAGACGGGGTCCGCATTTTTCATCCGGAAAACATCTATATCGGAGATAACGTTTATATCGGCCATGACACGATTTTAAAAGGCTATTATAAGCATGACCTGGTCATCGGTTCAAACAGCTGGATCGGACAGCAATGTTTTATACACGGTGCCGGCGGGGTTACAATCGGAGAATTTGCAGGAATTGGTCCGAACGTCCGGATGCATGCCGCTTACCATACCGATCCTGATAAACCCGACAGTACCATTTTGTTTTCGCCGCTTACATTCGCTCCTATTCATATTGAAGAAAACTGCAACATCGGGATCGGTGCGTCTATCCTAGCAGGCGTTACGATAGGCGCCCACTCCAAAATCGGAGCAAATGCCGTCGTCAATCGCAATATTCCCCCGTACAGCATAGCAGTAGGCGTGCCGGCAAAGGTGATTAAAAACCGAAGAATGAAAGATGAGGATCTCTCATGATCAGATTGATCGAGCCGTATATTACATTTGAAGAAGTGCAAGCAGAATTAAAGGAGATATTTTCCTCTGGCATGCTGACAAAAGGCCCTTATGTCAGAACATTTGCTGATCATATGAGACAGTATGTCAGTGCAAAGCATGCTTTTTTAACAACATCGGCAACAACGGCTTTATCGATGTGCCTTAAAAGCCTGAACGTGCAACCCGGAGATGAAGTAATCGTCTCAGACTTCTCGTTCCCCGCCACTGTCAATGTAATAGAAGATTTAGGAGCCAAGCCGGTTTTTGCCGATGTTGATCTTGAAACATTTAACATGCTTCCAGAAGAACTGGAAAGTCAAATCACGTCCCGTACAAAAGCCGTTCTTTTTGTAGATGCTCTTGGAAACCCGACAGGCATCACCAACATTAAGCAAATTTGTAAGGAGTACGGCTTACCCCTTGTGGATGATGCCGCTTGTGCGATCGGCAGCAGCGAATACGGCTGTAAATCCGGAAAAATTGCCGATCTCACCTGTTTCAGCTTTCACCCAAGAAAGCTGCTTACGACAGGCGAAGGCGGGGCAATTACAACCGACCGGGAAGAGTTGAAAGACTGGCTTTCGGTCAAATTAAACCATGGCGCTGCCATCTCTGACGGAAAATTGGATTTTATAGATTTCGGCTACAACTACAGATTATCCGATATCCAAGCCGCTCTTGGAATTAAACAGCTCCAAAAACTTGATGACATCATTCATCGGAGAAACCTTCAGCAGAAAGCATATAGTGAACAGCTTGAACCCCTCGGATTCCAAAGTCAACAAATCGGTCCTAACGTTGTACACAACATACAATCCGCCGTTTTCAAAGTTCCAAAAAACATCGTTCGCGACGAATTGATTCAATATTTGAGCGACTGCCATATAGAGTCGACTTTCGGAACTTATTGTTTAAGCGGCACTACCTATTACCGCCGCAAATACAGGCAGATTAAACCGAATTCCATTTTTCTGGAACAAAATACGATCACCCTTCCCTGCCATGATCAAGTCAATGTGGATCAGGTAGTCTCAGCCATTCAATCATTTAGCCAACGTAAAGGCTAATCAATCAAAAACATCCCTTTCACAAAATAGTGACAGGGATGTTTTTTTATTCTTAGAAATAAGCAATAGAAAAAAGGCAGTAAACCATAGGTTTACTGCCCCCTGAATCATTCGCATAGCATTCCAGCGAAGTTCCGGAAAAACAAACGGAAAATATTTGCTAATAGTCGTTAAATATTAAGCGCCGGTTGGACCTGTCGGGCCAGTTGGACCTGTCGCTCCGGTTGGACCTGTTGGACCTGTCGCTCCCGTTGCTCCGGTTGGACCTGTTGCTCCTGTCGGGCCGGTTGCTCCTGTCGCTCCCGTTGCTCCCGTCGGGCCGGTTGCTCCCGTTGCTCCGGTTGGGCCTGTCGCTCCGGTTGCTCCCGTTGCTCCGGTTGGGCCTGTCGCTCCGGTTGCTCCCGTTGCGCCTGTCGCTCCCGTTGGACCTGTTGGGCCTGTCGCTCCGGTTGCTCCCGTTGCGCCTGTCGCTCCCGTTGGACCTGTCGGGCCGGTTGCTCCCGTTGCGCCTGTCGCTCCCGTTGGACCTGTCGGGCCGGTTGCTCCCGTTGCTCCTGTTGGACCTGTTGCTCCCGTTGGACCTGTCGGGCCGGTTGCTCCCGTTGCTCCGGTTGCTCCTGTCGCTCCGGTTGCTCCCGTCGGGCCGGTTGCTCCTGTCGGGCCGGTTGCTCCTGTCGGGCCGGTTGCTCCGGTTGCTCCTGTCGCTCCGGTTGGACCTGTTGCGCCTGTCGCTCCCGTTGGACCTGTCGGGCCGGTTGCTCCGGTTGGACCTGTTGCGCCTGTCGCTCCGGTTGCTCCCGTTGCGCCTGTCGCTCCCGTTGGACCTGTCGGGCCGGTTGCTCCCGTTGCTCCGGTTGCGCCGGTTGCTCCGGTTGCGCCTGTTGCTCCCGTCGGACCTGTTGCTCCTGTCGGGCCGGTTGCTCCTGTCGCTCCGGTTGCGCCGGTTGCTCCCGTCGGACCTGTTGCTCCTGTCGGGCCGGTTGCTCCCGTTGGACCTGTTGCGCCTGTCGGGCCGGTTGCTCCCGTTGCTCCGGTTGCGCCGGTTGCTCCTGTCGGGCCGGTTGCTCCCGTTGCTCCGGTTACGCCTGTCGGGCCGGTTGCTCCCGTTGCTCCGGTTGGACCTGTTGCTCCCGTTGGACCTGTCGGGCCGGTTGCTCCCGTTGCGCCTGTCGCTCCCGTTGGACCTGTTGCTCCTGTCGCTCCGGTTGCTCCTGTCGCTCCTGTGGCTCCCGTCGGACCTGTTGGGCCTGTCGCTCCGGTTGCTCCCGTCGGGCCGGTTGCTCCAGTTGGGCCTGTTGGGCCTGTCGCTCCCGTTGGACCTGTCGGGCCGGTTGCTCCGGTTGGACCTGTTGCGCCTGTCGCTCCAGTTGCTCCCGTTGCGCCTGTCGCTCCCGTTGGACCTGTCGGGCCGGTTGCTCCCGTTGCTCCGGTTGGACCGGTTGCTCCCGTTGCGCCTGTCGGGCCGGTTGCTCCCGTTGCTCCGGTTGCTCCTGTCGCTCCGGTTGCTCCCGTTGCTCCCGTCGGACCTGTTGCTCCTGTCGGGCCGGTTGCGCCTGTTGCTCCCGTCGGACCTGTTGCTCCTGTCGGGCCGGTTGCTCCTGTCGGGCCGGTTGCTCCTGTCGCTCCGGTTGCTCCCGTTGCGCCTGTCGGGCCGGTTGCTCCCGTTGGACCTGTTGCTCCCGTCGGACCGGTTGGGCCGGTTGCTCCTGTCGGGCCGGTTGCTCCCGTCGGACCGGTTGGGCCTGTCGCTCCTGTCGGGCCGGTTGCTCCCGTCGGACCTGTTGGGCCTGTCGCTCCTGTTGGACCGGTTGGACCTGTCGGGCCGGTTGGGCCGGTTGGACCTGTCGGGCCGGTTGGACCTGTTCCTCCGCCTTCTACATCTAATAGTGCTACATCATCTACAATGACATTCGCTGTACCTGCCTGCGGCAAAGTATTAATCAAAATGAAAGCCATAGTAGAGCCAGCTGGAGCTGGGGTCGTCGTTTGATAGACTTCAAGCCATGTATTATTTTGGACAATCGGTAGTCTGTTGAACGGGATATTTAAAAAGAGACCTTGGCCTAAAAAGTTAAATGAACTATCAAAATAAGACACTTGAATTTGCACCTGAGGCGATGGAGCAGGAAAACCTTCTTTAGCTAGAGAAACTAAAAATTCCAATCCTTCTCCTGCATCTACTGGAACAAATTGTGCAATAAAAGAAGTAACAGCCCCGCCCAGTAATCTTGCCGACCAAAAACCTGAATGAGAAAATTGAGTTGTGACGGTTGCATTTTGGCCTACCCAGGGTGGAAGTGCCCCGTTTTCAAAGCTGCCGTTTACAACCAAATTTTGGATCGACATCTAGGATTTTACCTCCCTTTCACTAGATTAGCTTCAATTCCCTTTTCGAGAATGAAGCTAACATATACTATGTCTCCTTGCTAAGCTCGGTCACGTTATTTTCCATACGATTAAAACACATTTATAGAAGTTAAATCCGAGTGAATCAAACTATATTAACTTTAAAGCAACGTTCTTTCACTTAATATGAAACTTCAAAAGGGGAAAGCTCCATTTAGCTTTCCCCCCTCCCTTTAAGGGAACCGAATGAGATTTAAATCTCTATTAAATGCTGCAGCGGAAGTAACATTTGAAGCCGTTGTTACCGCTACCCTAACTGAATAATCAACTGTTGCGGTGGCAGGAACTGTATCAACAATTGTGCTGGCTAATGGAAACCTTTGAGTGCCGGCAGCCGCGAGACTCCTATTAAATATTCTTGTTTGAACTAAAGTTCCTCCTCTATATAGCCTTATTTCAAAAATTATATTACTGTTTGCAGTATTTACAGCTTCTATAGCCAATGCATAATCCACCTTAATATTTTGCCCACTAGTGACCGATACATTAGGAACCGATACAACAGTTACTTCTGTATTTAAAGGAACCGTTGGCGGATTGTAAACAGTAGTAGACCCAAATAGATTGTTAAAGAATATAGCAGTTTGTGGACTGGCTGGTCCTGTTGGTCCTGTTGGACCAGCTGCTCCCATTGTTCCTGCTTCACCCGGCGGACCCGTTGGACCCTGTGGACCTGTTGGGCCGGTTGCTCCTGTTGCCCCTGTTGGACCCGTTGCTCCGGTTGCCCCGGTTACTCCTGTTGGACCTGTGGCTCCCGTTGCGCCTGTCGGGCCTGTTGATCCTGTTGAGCCGGTTGCTCCCGTTGGTCCTGTTGGACCCGTTGCTCCTGTTGGGCCTGTTGCCCCTGTTGGGCCTGTCGCTCCCGTTGGGCCAGTTGCGCCTGTCGCTCCTGTCGGGCCGGTTGCTCCTGTTGGACCCGTTGGGCCTGTCGCCCCTGTTGGACCCGTTGCTCCGGTTGCCCCGGTTACTCCTGTTGGACCTGTGGCTCCCGTTGCGCCTGTCGGGCCTGTTGATCCTGTTGAGCCGGTTGCTCCCGTCGCTCCTGGTTGATCAATTGTTATCATTGCAACATCATCAATTAGTATCGGTGCCCCCCCACTAAGAGGGAGTTTTTGAATAGTTACCACTCCTATAACGGTTCCAGGAGGAGCACTATTCGTTGTAGCATATATTTCATTCCACACATTTACTGCAGATAGACGGTTTACTGGAATTGTTAAGCTTAATCCCTGCGACAAAAAGTCAAAAGAGGAGTTGTAATAATCTACTGTTATTACAATCGCAGGATTAGGAGCGCTGCTAGCTTTTGAAATAGATATAACAAATTCAAAATTCTCTCCCGGGTTAACCAGAAAGCTCTGAGCTAAGATTCCAATCGATGAAGTTACCAAGTTAACACTATAAATCCCTGAATGGCTGAAATTAGAAGTAACTACGGCATTAAATCCTGTCCAAGGCGGCAGAGAACCGGTTTCAAACCCTCCATTTATTATTCGATTCTCAATGGTCAATCAAGTTTCACCACCCTTTCTCAAAAATTGAGATAATAATATCCCTCAAACAAAATATGAAATATCTATGTATACCGTTTGGATAAAACTCTATTTCTTTGAATTTTTATAACGCCAATCGCTATAAATGATAAATTTTATAATTTATCATTAGAATCTTTTAAACAAAAACCCCCTTTAAGCTTTATGAAAACTTAAAGGGGACTCTTCATTTTACAATCAATCAAAGATTACAGCATTTAGCGCTCTTGTATTAACATTGGCTGCCAAAAGGTTAGTCCCTGTTACATTAATTCTAACCTCATAAGTTTGTGTTCCTGCCCCTGGTGTATCAACCCATGTAAGGTTAGGAATATCACCATATACACGAACCGAACCTGCCGATTTTTCATCCTGAGAATCAACAGACACTTGTGCGATAGCGCTGTTATTTCTATACAATGTAAAAATTATACTGTATTCAAAAGTAGTAGCTGGCCCTATGATAATATCAACTTCAGCCATAGAATCGAGTTTTATATTCTGTCCAGCTGAAGAGGTAACAGTTGTCGTTAGAATTGGTGTTTCGCTGCCAACTGTGAGTGAAACAGGGTCAGTTGACTGCGCCGGTGTTCCCAACAGACTTCCCGGACCCGTTGCGCCTGTTGGACCTGTTGCTCCCGTCGGACCGGTGGCTCCCGTTGCGCCTGTTGCTCCCGTCGGACCTGTCACTCCGGTCGGACCCGTCGCTCCTGTCGAACCTGTTGCTCCTGTCGGACCTGTTGCTCCCGTCGGACCTGTCACTCCTGTTGGACCTGTCGCTCCGGTGGCTCCGGTGGCTCCGGTCGGGCCGGTGGCTCCCGTTGGACCGGTCGTTCCTGTCGGACCTGTCGCTCCGGTGGCTCCGGTGGCTCCGGTCGGGCCGGTGGCTCCCGTTGGACCGGTCGGGCCGGTTGCGCCTGTTACTCCCGTCGGACCTGTTACTCCTGTTGGACCCGGCGCTCCTGTCGGACCTGTCACTCCTGTTGCTCCTGTCGCTCCCGTGGCTCCCGTTACTCCTGTTGCTCCCGTCGGACCTGTCGCTCCTGTTGGACCTCCTCCACCCTCAACACTCAATAGAGCAACATCATCCACAAGCACACTTGCAGTTCCCGCCTGCGGAATGTTGTTGATCAAAATGAATGCCTGGGTGGTGCCAGAGGGAGCCGGTGAAGTTGTTTGATAGACTTCAAGCCATGTCCCATTTTCGGCTGCCGGTATTCTGCTTGACGGCACAGTGGCAAACAGCCCGTATCCGAGAAAATTAAATTGACTGTCAAAATAAGTAACCTGTATCGTTACAGAAGGTGCCGGGAGAAAGCTTGCTCTCGCAAGAGAAACAAGAAATTCGCTTCCTTCCCCCGCCCTGGCCGGAACAAATTGAGCAATATATGATGTGACTGTTCCGCCAAGAAATCTCGCAGAGAAAAAACCTGAATGCGAAAACTGGCTTGTAACAGATGCGTTTACGCCTAACCAGGACGAGAGGGTACCTGTCTCAAAACCCCCGTTCATCACCGCGTTTCGAATGGACATTTTTCCACCCCCAATTCCTCTTCAATTTGTGGCTGCAATGATCTTTAATAGATATTGAAGCTCTATATCCTATGATCTCTCTTTTTATGCAGACACGTTATATAACACGGCTGAGATGAAAAACCGTCACTTCATCAACCGGCCTGGATTGCCCACAGCCGTTTTGCCTGCGGGAACATCTTTTGTAATGACGGCACCCGCTCCAATGACCGCCCCCTCCCCGACGACAACCGCCGGCAGCAATGTTGCGTTATTCCCGATTTTCGCTCCTCTTTTAATAGTTGGACCTTGATACGGGTAGTTTCCCTTTCCCATATATTTATCATTTGACGTGGAACAGCAGGGACCGATAAACACTTCATCCTCAATCGTCATATCAGCAGTGATATAGCAGCCCGTTTGAATTGTTGCTTTACTTCCAATTCTGGTATTGTTTTCAACCATCGCATTGCGTCCTATAATGCTTTCTCTGCCGATCGCGACATTTTCGCGAATGCTCGCCATATCCCCCACGAAGACGCCTTGTTCCAACAGCACGTCTCGGTAAATCACAGCGCTTGCTCCAACTATGGCATCATCTTCTATCCGCAAAGGGGCTCCTGCCTGCTTCGGCTGGCGAGCCATTTTTTTATTTGAAGAAGCCGCTTTGCCAAGGACGGCCAAATCGCCGATTTTCACCCCGCTGCCGATATGAGTGTCCTTTTTAATAATGGCATGATGGCCGATTGTTACGTTGTCCCCGATGACCACATTTTCTTCAATAACGGCATGCTCTCCCAATACCACGTTCTTTCCGATCTTTGCAGTTTCATGAATCATTGCTTACATCCTCCATTTCTCATTTACACCTGCTGTAGCATATTCAATGCGGACGTAATGAGAAACGGCTTCATAAAAAAACACGGCCGCCGTCAGGCGAACCGTGCTACTTTTCTCTTCTTGCAAAATCGACAAACCGGAATTTATCAAGGCGGTGTCTGCTTTCCGTATATTGAAACAAGGTCGTATCATCAAGAAAAACGAAATTTTTCACGACCACAATGTGCTCGTATCCGTTCAGATCCAAATACTCTTGATCCTCTGCCGTACATGGCTCGACTACAATTTCCTTATGAGCATAGCTGATGACGAGCCCGCATTCATCTTCAAGGTATTGATAGATCGAGTCCTCGCATATTTCTTTCGTTAAAAGCGGCACGTGTTTGCGGATAAGATAGTCTTTATCCAGGATGATACGCTCTCCGTTGATGTTCCGCGACCTGACAACCCGCCATACCTCTTCATCTCCGGAAGTGCGGAGCTGCTTTTGAATATATGCGTCCGGATGCGTCAAGCCGAACTCATGGACCGTCGTGCTTGTCTCTTTTCCGAGCGTTTCTGAAAGCTCCTTAAAGCTGACCAAACCGGAAACCGGGAACTGCATTTTCTCCCTGTGCAGCACGACTGACCCCTTCCCTTTAATCTTCTGAATATATCCGTTCTGAGCAAGCACGTTCAGCGCTTTCCGAACGGTTTCCCTCGAGGTGTCGTGCTGTTCGGCAAGGTCGTTTTCAGACGGCAGGATATCTCCGGCATTCAGTATGCTTTGATCGATTTGTTCCGCGATTTGTTTGTAAATCATCATATACTTGTTGATCTTCATTTTTTTACCACCACGCTTAGTTTAGCATGGTTTGGCAAGATGATAAACAATCGATTGATATGGTTTCACTGTGAAGCGTTTAAATGACTCGGGAAGATCGGTGTCATTGGAAATGAGAACCTTGGCATCATAGCCTTCAATATCAATATCGTCAGGCAGCTGAAACTCGGTCTCTTTCCCGTAAAAATTATTGATCACCAGCAGTTTTTCATCCGCTCCGTTTCTCAAATACGCGTAAAGCTCTTGATCGTCTTCCAGTATGAGCTGATAATCGCCGGTTGTAATGATATCGAATTCCTTGCGGAGCTCATTCAGCTTTTTATAATGGTAGAAAATCGAATCAGGATCGTTGAGCGCTTCTTCTGCGTTGATTTCTTTGTAGTTGTCAGGCACCGGAATCCACGGTGTGCCCGCCGTAAACCCGGCATTTTCTTCTCCGTTCCACTGCACCGGCGTCCGCGAATTATCACGGGATTTCGCTTTCAAGATTTCGATGATTTCGGCTTCCGGCTTCCCTGCTTCTTTCAGGATACGGTACATATTGAGAGATTCGACATCCCTGTAAAGGGAGATGTCATCGAATTTCGGGTTGGTCATCCCAAGCTCTTCTCCCTGGTAAATGTATGGCGTTCCCTGAAGCATATGAATCGCGGTTGCCAGCATTTTCGCAGACTTTTTGCGGTATTTTCCGTCGTCCCCGTACCGTGAGACGATCCGCGGCTGGTCGTGGTTGCACCAGAACAATGCGTTCCATCCGCCCCCTTTATTCATTTCCGTCTGCCATTCAGAAAGAATCTTCTTCAGCTTTAGAAAATCAAAATCCGCAAGCGCCCATTTTTCCCCGTTTGGATAGTCGGCCTTTAAATGATGAAAGTTAAACACCATATCGAGCTCACGGCTTTCGGGGTTTGTATACCGGATGCAATCTGCGATTGTAGTCGATGACATTTCTCCGACCGTCATGCTGTCATATTTTGAAAAAACCTCCCTGTTCATTTCATTCAAAAACTCGTGAACCCTCGGCCCGTCCGTATAAAATCTGCGTCCGTCCCCCTCGTCATCATCAGGGAAACGCTGGTCTTTTGAGATGACATTGATGACATCAAGTCTGAAGCCGTCGATTCCTTTTTCAAACCAGAAATGCATCATCTCGTACACTTTTTTTCTGACTGCTTCATTCTCCCAATTCAAATCCGCCTGTGTCACATCATAGAGATGGAGATAATACTGTCCGCTCTCTGCATGAAACTCCCACGCCGAGCCGCCGAATTTCGATTCCCAATTTGTCGGCGGAGCGCCGTTCGGCTTCATGTCTTTCCAAATATAAAAGTCGCGGTACAGATTTTCTTTGCCGGACGCCGCTTCTTTAAACCATCTGTGCTCTGTTGATGTATGGTTGACGACAAGATCCATGATCACCTTTATGCCGCGCTTGTGGGCCTCTTCAAGAAGCTCTTCAAAGTCGGCCATTGTTCCATATTCTTCATGGATGCTGTAATAGTCGCTGATGTCATAGCCGTTGTCGTTTTGCGGCGATTGATAAATCGGCGTCAGCCAAATGACATCACAGGCGAGCTCCTTGATGTAGTCGAGCTTTTCGATGATGCCGCGTATGTCGCCGACACCGTTTCCTGTTGTATCTTTAAAGCTTTTCGGATAAATTTGGTAGACGACTGCTTTTTTCCACCATGGATTTTCTTTCGTTTCCATTTTCAACACCACCGCTTTCTTCTTTATGAAAATGGGAAAAGGGCAGACAAATATGCGCGCCCCTCTCCCTCTCTTATTTCATTTTTAATTTTGCGTAGAGATATGTTCCGGCAAACGGCGCGATCAACACGATCGCCATTCCGATCGCAAACGCTCCCCAGTATTGGCTCATAATAGAGAAAATTCCAGGTACGCCGCCGACGCCGACAGAGCTTGCCAAAACCCCTTGCGAGGAAATGAACATACCGGCAATCCCCGAACTGATCATCGCGATCACGAACGGAAATCTGTATCTGAGATTCACTCCGAACAATGCCGGTTCGGTAATTCCGAGATAAGCTGAAATTCCGGATGTCAGGGACAGGCCTTTCTGCTTCTCATCTTTGACAATAAACATCATCGCAAGCGCGGCTGAACCTTGTGCAATATTGGACAGCGCGAGCATCGGCCATAAAAATGTTCCGCCGAGCTTTGAGCCGATCAGCTGAAGGTCAACGGCAAGGAATGTATGATGCATTCCGGTAATGACGAGAGCGGCGTAAAGCCCTCCGTATAACAGTCCGCCCAGTACGGCGAATTGTTCAAAGACAGCAATAAGGCCTGATGTTAAAACATTTCCGATGGCAAATGTAATCGGTCCAATGACAATAAATGAAGCAAAACCTGTGACAAGCAGCGTAATCGGTGCCACAACAAGGAGCTGAATGCTCTCAGGCGTCCGCTTTGTCAAAAAGCGCTCAATTTTTGCCAGCAAATAAGAAGCGAGCAAAATGGGAAGCACCTGCCCCTGGTAGCCGACCTTCTGCACTTCCAAACCGAATAAATTCCAGACAGGAATCTCTCCGCTTTGCTCCGCAGCCCCGTATCCCCAGGCGTTTAACAAATCAGGGTGCACAAGCATGACGCCGAGCACGATGCCGAGCAGCGGATTTCCGCCAAACCGCTTGACGGCCGACCAGCCGATTAGCGCAGGGAGAAATGCGAAAGCAGTCCCCGCGATCAAGTTAATCATATTAGCGAGATCCGCCCATTGCGGATAGACTTCAACGATTGATTTTCCGCTGAAGAAAATGTCTTGAGCCGTCAGGATATTGTTGATCCCCATCAGCAGCCCGGCAGTGACAATCGCCGGCAATATTGGAATAAATATATCTGCAAGCGTTTTCACGGCACGCTGTAAAGGATTCATATTTTTCTCTGAGGCTTTCTTAACATCATCCTTTGACGATTCGCCGATTCCTGTTGCCTTCACCAGCTCCGCGTACACATTGTTGACCGTTCCTTGGCCGATCACCACTTGAAATTGGCCGTTAGTCGAAAACGATCCTTTGACAACATCTATTTGCTCCAGCACCTCTTGATTGACTTTGCTTTCATCGAGCAATGCAAATCGCAAACGCGTTACACAATGGGTTACCGCTGCAATGTTGTCAGCACCGCCGACAGCATCGACAATCCGTCGCGCTGATTGATTCAAATCAGTCATTCCAATCCCTCCTTCTCCTCTTATAACCTGTATATACACGTTATAGGTATATTGTATTCCTGTATATACAAGTAGTCAATATATTTTTGTAGCGCTTTCAAAAATTAAAAAAAGCCGGATGTTCCCTTCATAAAACGTAGGAGAGCAAGGCTTCCTCCGATTTATGAGCCGGGAACAAACCGGCTGTGATCATAAATTGTTCACTTTTTCGTCACCTTCATAAACGCCGTCCTGCTGACCGATGTCTTTCAAATAATACTTTTCTGATGTAAAAAACTCATCATATAAAGACCTTACTTTTCTGCTCAAGAGCAGCACCGCCAAAATATTCGGAAGAAGAATGAAAACGAGCGCGAGATCGAGGAATCCCCATATCGCCTTTGCTCCTCCGGCAGCACCGATGACGACGGCGGCCAGGTAGATGAATTTAATCACATGTCCCGCGAGCCGTCCGAACAGAAATTCAGCTTGTTTTACACCGTAAAAAATGACTACTGTGATCGTTGATAAGACAAAGAAAACGAGCGAGACAGAGACGAAGTATCCGCCCACAGGGCCAAAATAGCTGCGAAATGCGGCTGCGGCCAGCGCCCCCGGATCGCTTGATGCGTTTTCGCCGGTCCAGACGCCTGATGCGAGCACGACGAAGGCGGTGGTCGTGCAAATCAGCAGCGTATCGACCACGATGCCGATCACCGCCCAGAACCCCTGTCTCACAGGGTGGTCGGTCATCGCCGCTGCGTGGGCAATCGGCGCCGTCCCCATCCCGGCTTCGTTGGAATAAAGGCCTCGTGCAAACCCCCAGCGAACGGTTTCGGCAACTGCCGCACCTGCAAAGCCGCCGAATGCCGAAGAAGATGTAAACGCATTCAAAAAGATGAGAGAGAAAAAAGCGGGTACAGAGGAAAGGTTTGTGACGACAATCAGGAAACCGGCCCCGATGTACACCCCTGCCATAAGCGGAACTGCGAGCTCCGTCACTTTTCCAATCCGTTTAATCCCTCCGATCACCACTAAACCGATCAAAAAAGCAATCCCGATTCCGGTGTATAAACGATTGAACGAGAACGTCTCAGCCAGCGATGCGGAAACCGAATTTCCCTGCACCATGATGCTCGGTACAAGTTCGATCATCAGCGCTACTGAAAAAAAGACGCCGAGCCATTTCATGGAGAGCCCTTTTGTAATGTAATACATCGGTCCCCCGACATATTCGCCCTCTTCATTTTTTTCTCTGTAGTGGACGGCGAGGACGCTTTCCGAAAACTTGATCGCCATGGCAAACAGCGCGACCAGCCACATCCAAAAAACGGCTCCCGGACCGCCGAACATGATGGCCGCAGGCACACCGACGATATTGGCGGCGCCGACTGTTGAGCTGAGAGCCGATGTCAAAGCCTGCAGCGGTGTAACCGTCCCTTCTCCTTTCGGCTTTTTGCCGACACTTCCGATCGTCTGCTTAAAGATATAGAGAGGATAGCGAAATTGAAAAAATTTCAGCAGGATCGTCAAGTAGACTCCTGTCCCTGTCAGCAGTATGATCAGCGGTGGCCCCCACAGCCAATCTGATATGTATTCAACCCAATTCAATAATCGTTCCATCCTATCACCCTTTTGTTCGTTTACGGGTCAATACCACTACAGGGGAGAAATAAACCTGCTTTTAGCGCTTTTTATTTCCGCTCAGCCTTCGGTACACTTTTTCTTTATAAAACGCTGAGGCAGGCTTGGAAAACATGCCTTTTTTGTCGGCGAGCCTGTCGAGCCTGAGCCGGGTTTCTGTTTTTCTCTCAATTAAACGCTCGCGCTCGTCTTCATCCGCGCACTTTGCGATTAAGTCGTCAATCGTCATCAGTTCTTTCTTTAAAGCGCCTTCATCCCCCGCCATTCCGGCGTTTTTCATCACTCTGTAAGCCATGCGGAGATGCTCTGGAACATGGGCGGCATCGTCTTTTTTCAAAGGTTTCCCCATTCCCGGAAGCCCTTCGAATTCGCCGTCCTTAATGGCCTGCTTAATCTTGTCTTCAGAAACGATGCTCGAAAAATCCATGGTCTAAATCCTCCCTTTTCGTTCATATACTAACAACAGTCTGCCATAAAGATCAGTTCCCGCCAATGCAATACAAGCGTAAAATATTCCCAAACATCTTTTTTAAAGCTGTAAAACCCTGATTTGACAGGGGTTTTGCGATTTTTTTCGCAAGGCCGGTTTCCGCTTTTCTAAATCGGTATTTCATGGTATATTTTATACATTCGTTTTTTTCTTTCGTTCCGATGGTTTTTACTGATCCGGAAAAAAGGAGTGTAACAATTGAAAAGATTTATTAAGGAAAGAGGCCTTGCCTTCTTCCTGATAGCCGCTATATTGCTATGGCTAAAAACTTATGCTGCGTATGTAATTGAATTTAATTTAGGAATAACCAACACAGTACAACACATTTTGCTTTTTGTGAATCCGATTAGCTCAAGCTTGTTCTTTCTTGGATTGGGACTCTTGTTCAAGAAAAAAATACAGCAGACAGCGATTATAGTGATTCATTTTTTAATGTCTTTTTTGCTATATGCGAACGTTGTATACTACAGATTTTTCAGCGACTTTATCACGCTGCCTGCAATCATGCAGGCAAAAACAAACGGAGGACAGCTCGGGGACAGCATCTTCTCGCTTATGCACCCGCTTGATGTTCTGTATTTCATCGACACCTTTATTTTAATCGGGCTGGCTGTTTTCTATAACAGACCATCTGAAACAACAACGAAGCGTCCGTTTAAAATTGTGATGGGAGCAAGCATCCTCGTCTTCCTCGCCAACCTGGCCGTTGCCGAGATCGATCGTCCGGAGCTTCTGACCCGTTCTTTTGACCGCAACTACCTTGTGAAATATTTGGGAACCTACAACTTCACAATCTATGATGCGGTGCAAAATATCAAGTCAAACAGCCAGCGCGCACTGGCAAGTTCCAGCGACGTAACGGAAGTTGAGAACTATATTAAAGCCAATCATGATAAGCCGAATGCCGAATACTTCGGAAAAGCGAAAGGCATGAACGTGGTTTACATTTCACTGGAATCACTTCAGACCTTCCTGATCGATTATAAGCTCGACGGCAAAGAAGTCACGCCATTCTTAAATTCACTGGCGCACGACAATGAAACGTTTTATTTCGATAACTTTTTCCACCAAACCGGACAAGGTAAAACGTCCGACGCCGAATTTATGATGGACAACTCGCTGTATCCTTTATCGCAAGGGTCAGTGTTCATTAATAAAGCGCAAAACACGCTGCAGTCGGCTCCGGCCATTTTGAAGTCTCAAGGCTATACATCAGCGGCGTTCCACGGCAACTACAAAACGTTCTGGAACCGCAATGAAATGTATAAAGCCATCGGTTATGACAAATTCTTTGACGCTACGTATTACGATATGAGCGAAGATAAAACGAAAAACTACGGGTTGAAAGATAAACCGTTCTTTGAAGAATCAATGCCGCTGTTGAAAAGCCTGAAACAGCCGTTCTATACGAAGTTTATCACCCTTTCGAACCATTTTCCGTTCGAGATGGATGAAGGCGATACAGACTTCCCTGCCGGGGATACCGGCGACAGCGTCGTTGACCATTATTTCCAGTCGGCCAACTACATGGACCAGGCGCTTGAACAATTCTTCAACGACCTGAAAAAAGCCGGACTGTATGATAATACGATTGTCGTCATGTACGGGGACCACTACGGTATTTCTGAAAATCACAACAAAGCGATGGCCAAAGTTTTGGGCAAAGACATCACACCATATGAAAACGCCCAATTGCAAAGGGTGCCGCTGTTCATCCACGCGCCTGGGGTCAAGGGAATCAAATCCCATAAATACGGCGGCGAAGTCGATGTAGCCCCTACCCTGCTTCATTTGATGGGCGTGAATACGAAAGATTACCTGATGAGCGGTTCAGACCTTCTGTCACCGGAACACCGTGAAATTATTCCGTTCCGCAACGGCGATTTCGTCTCTCCGGAATATACGAAAACGAACGGAAACTACTATGACACGAAAACAGGAGAGCTACTGAACGAAAAAGACATCGATCCGAACATCGAAGAGGCCGTGAAAAAAGAACTCGAAATGTCGGATAAAATCGTCGACGGAGATTTGCTGCGCTTCTATAAACCGAAGGGCTTTAAAGCGATCAATCCGAGCGACTACGACTATACCAACCACAATCCGAAAACATCAGAATCTGATGCGGCGCAAACAACGAAATCGGATTCCGGACAATAAACAGACAGCACCCGCTTCTAAATAAGCGGGTGCTTTTTTTGTCTTGAAGCCGCTCTGTTCCTTTTTCGCAAACAAATATGGTAAGCTTGAAATGGAATATAAAAAAAGAAAGCGGGAATGAATTGTGATTGTAACGAATGACCAAGAGCTGGAAGGGCTCAAGAAAATCGGCAGAATCGTCGCTTTAGCCAGGGAGGAAATGAAGGCAAAAGCAGCTCCCGGCATGAGCACAAAAGAGCTGGATCTCATCGGAAAAGAAGTGCTTGAAGCCCATGGCGCCGCATCGGCTCCGGAAAAAGAATACGACTTCCCGGGAACGACGTGCATCAGTGTGAACGATGAAGTCGCCCACGGCATCCCAAGCGAATCCAGAATTTTAAAAGAAGGGGATTTGATCAACATCGACATCTCCGCTGAATTTGGCGGCTACTATTCTGATACGGGCATTTCTTTTGTACTCGGAAAAGGCGATGAAATGCTGCACAAGCTTTGCCAAAGTGCGGAAAGCGCTTTTCAAAAGGGGCTTTTGCAGGCGCGCGCCGGCAAGAAACAAAACCAAATCGGCAGAGCCGTATACAATGAAGCAAAAGCAAACGGATTTACCGTCATTAAAAACCTGACGGGACACGGGATTGGAAGGAACCTCCATGAAGCGCCCAACCATATCTTAAATTACTATGACCCGTTTGATAATGCGCTCTTTAAAAACGGAACCGTCATCGCCCTTGAGCCGTTTGTTTCCACAAAAGCAGAACATACCATCGAAGCCGGAGACGGCTGGACATTCAAAACGCCTGACGGCAGCTTTGTGGCGCAGATCGAGCATACGATCGTCATCACGAAAAACGAACCGATCATTTTAACACAGCTTGACTGATTACGCATAAAAAAGCCCGGCTCATAGAAGCGCGGGCTTTTATGCTAAAATAAAAGACAAACTGTGCCGAAAGGAGCTTTACCGCATGCTGTTTGCCATCATCGGGCTGATCTTTTTTATCGAGAGCATCCTGTTAATCGTATATGCTCATAAAAAAAAGAACGGCTTCTTAAAATATATTGGGATCGTCCTCAGCATCGCGATCATTGTGATGATCGTCACCAGTTTGACACACGGCTGACGCCTGCCCTCAAACTTCCAGACTATGTCGAAAGACTCAGTTTTTAAAAATTGCCGCCTATCCCTTTTCAGCGTTTTTCTATAGATGTTAGAATCCCAATTGCATCGAAATATAGAAGGGAGTTTTCTGCCATGCATTACGGAAGCAAAGGCTGGTATGTAGAAGAACTGAAAAAGCTGGGAATGACGAAGTATGAAGGAAGAAAGCTTCAAAGCTATAAAAAACACTTTTTGGCCAACCTGCTTGAAAGCGTCAAAAAATAAACATCCTTTAAGCTCAGCGTGACCCGCAACCCTTGCAGTCTAGGAAGGCCGAGCATCGAAGCAGACTTTCACAGGAGGTGATTACGGCGGCGTTCAGGCAGGACGCCTGGCGGTTAGCCGCCGATCCTTCCTCTATTCGTGAGCACCGACTTAGCAGGCCTGACAACGAATGCGAGGGTTTGTCGACACGCTGAAAGCCGTATTCCTCTTCAGACACGGCTTGTTTTTATGCGCTCAGCTGCTTTAAAAATGAGCTTCTCCAGCTTTCCGACAGCGCTTCAACCTCAAGGATCTTCCGAATGGCTGGGTGATTGCCCATGTCATGGTACATCAAATGATTGGCATACGAGACCGTGGCTTCATGCGCATCTCTTGAAACGAGCTGCAGCCGCGAATCAGGCGCAACAATTCCTTCTTCGAGAACCCTGAAATAGAATCCGCTGTACCCGGTGTCCCTCACTTTTAACACCATATCTTTTTGATTCAGACGTTTGGCCAGCTTGAAACAAGGCTGGCGCGGCTGGCTGACTTGAACAAGAGCTTCCCCCAGCTTAAAGATATCGCCGATGCACACTTCTTTTTCGGTGAGCCCTTTAACTGTCACGTTTTCTCCAAATGCCGCCTCTGGCAGCTTTCGCTTCAAGACGCTTTCCCAATACATGTAGTGATCCGCCGGATAGACGCAAACCGCTTTATCCTCTCCCCCGTGGTGAATCAGATCCGCCTGCCCGTCCCCTTCAAAATTCGTACGGCTCAAATAGACAGGTCCGCTGACAGGCTCCTTCACGATTGCCGTTTCCACCTGCTTACCGTCGAATTCGTATGTACGCGGACGGCCTACATGAATAGATATGATTTCATACTCCTGATTTTCCAAAACCTCACGCCCTTCCTTTATTTTCATATTTTAACGATTCATCCGAAGCATGTCTATCCCATGATCTCAAAATGGGAAATATGGTAGCATAAAAGAAAAGGGGTGTTCTCGATGCTTCAATACAGAATCATTGTAGACGGACGCGTTCAGGGCGTGGGATTTCGCTATTTTGTTCAAATGGAAGCAGATAAACACAAATTGACAGGCTGGGTTCGAAACCGCGACGACGGCACAGTTGAAATCCGCGCCGAGGGACTTGAGGAAAGCCTGAAGCAATTTTTAAAAGCAATTCAAAAAGGAAGTCCATTCTCAAAAGTAACGGATGTAAAAGTGGAAGAAACCAAAGAATTGGACGGATTCCAAAAGTTTAATATCAGCTATTGAGAAATCCGCCGGAGATGGCGGATTTTTTTAATAAATCTTGACTAAATTTTTCTTTTATTTTAGTATTTAGTTAAATAACTAAATACTTATTCTAAGGATGCTAAATATGAATCAAACCTTTAAAGCTCTAGCTGATCCGACGAGAAGAAAGATTTTGAACCTGCTGAAGGACCGGGATATGACCGCCGGTGAAATTTCCGACCAGTTTCAAATGTCTAAACCAAGTATTTCTCAGCATTTAAAAATTTTAAAACAGGCTGAATTAATTCAGGATGAAAAAAAAGGCCAATACATCATCTACTCGCTAAACACTACAATGTTTCAAGAAATCATCGGCTGGGCTTTCAGTTTTACTGAACAAGCCGGCAAAGATAAAGGGGATGCAAAATGAGAAAACACATTTTTTCGCTCGCTATAATCGCTATGAATCTAATCATGTGGGCAATCGCTTATCCGCACATTTCCGGTCAAGTTCCAATCCATTGGTCATCTTCGGGGGAAATCGACAGGTATGCTTCCAAAATGGAAGCGATGCTTGCCATGATTGGGCTGCTCGTTTTTGTATATGTCTTGATGTTCTTAACGCCGAAAATCGATCCGCGCAGAAAAAACTATCAGCTTTTTTCGAAGACTTATTACATTCTCATCAATGCCATGCTGCTTATATTTTCTCTGATCAACGTGCTTGTTATCATGACCGGGCTCGGGTATGATCTGCCGGCGGGCAGCATCGTACCGGTTCTTGTAGGCGCTCTATTAATCGTCATAGGCAATTACCTACCGAGAGTCCGCTCCAACTTTTTTTTCGGGATCAAGAACCCTTGGACATTGAGCAGTGATTCAATCTGGAAAAAAACCCACAGATTTGCGGCGAAAGTATTTACTTTGGCAGGACTTCTAATAGCTGCGGACGGGTTGTTATCAATCAGTCCAGAAATCATGCTTCCGGTTATTTTGGCAACGGTTTTGGCGCCCTATATTTATTCTTATGTTTTGTACCGGAAGGAAATCAATATGAAAAGCTGAGACGATTCAAAAAGGCTCCGATTTGGAGCCTTTTAGCTTCTCCTCAGAAAAGGCGGCATTGTTGGGTAGCCGCTTTTCCTGAGGATTTTATTTGTTAAGGTAAGGCTTTTCCTGATAAAAGTAATTCGGTTTCAGCGTTTTATTTTCATAATAGCTGTGAAAGATATGGGTCGCTGCCGGCGATAACGGCGGAATCAGCCACGTCCAGCTTGCTGCAAGCTCCCTTCCGGCTTCAGCCTCCTGCTCCTCGAACCGCTTGAATTGGCTTGCCGCAGTATGGTGGTCGACGATGCTGACGCCGGCTTTTTTATAGGAGTGAAGCACCGCAGTATTTAATTCAACAAGCGCCTTGTCTTTCCACAGCGAAGTATTCCGCTCCGTATCAAGCCCCATAATGGCTGCCACTTTTTCGAGCGCATTATAGCGGTCTGCATCCGCGAGGTTGCGCGCTCCGATTTCAGTTCCCATATACCAGCCGTTAAACGGGGCGGCATTATAATGAATCCCTCCGACTTCCAGCTTCATATCGGCTATAATCGGTACAGCGTACCACTTCAGCCCCAAACTTTTGAAGCCTTCAATCTCCGGATGTTCAATCCGAACCTCTTTGACGATTTCACGAGGCAGCTCATACCACACAGGAGGACGCCCATCTATTTGAAAAACAAGCGGCAATACGTCAAAAGGCGTACCTTCGCCTTTCCAGCCGAGCGCTTCACACGCCTTTGTCAGTTCCAATGACGCCGGATCGCCGATAACGCCTTGCTCAGTTTCATACCCCGCATACCTGATCAGCTGGTGGTTCCAAATGGACACTTTTTTTTGTCCGTTTTGTTCCGGGGGGAAAACCGTAATGAACGGTCTGATTTTCCCTCCGTTTGTTGCAAGCTGAATATGGTGGAAAAGCGCATCCCGCACCTCTGCCTCGGTTTGAACGCCTCTTTGATCGATGACAGTAAGAGAGTGCCAAAACAGCCTGCCGATGCAGCGGCTGCTGTTTCTCCACGCCATTCTGGCTCCATGTTCGATTTCTTCTAATGTATGTGTATAGCTTCCGGTTTCTCTGATTTCTTTATCTATTTTATGTAAGCGCATCCTTGTTTCTTCTTCGGACTTCGACAGTTCCCCGTAGCAGAGCTCGATGAAGGCCTTGGCTTCCCTCCATAATTCTTCATGTGATTCCAACCGGATTCTCTCCTTCCAGATTTCAGACTGATATTTATTGTATAGGTTTCGATCTCAGTTTAAAACAATTATGTATGAAAAAACAAAAAACCGCTAAAAAGCATCCGTCAAAGACGGATGCCTGGTGATTATTCCTTAAAATTAAGCGTTTTGGTGTTCAGCATGAAGCGGTAAACCGGCAGCTCTTTGCCTTTTTGAGAAGGAATGTAACCTGTGCTTACATAACTGTCAACCGACTCCGGCTCAAGTGCGATTGACAGCAGATTGCTTTGCTGCTGAGCTGTAAAATAGATTTTTGTTCCTTTAGGAAACTCTTTTTTCTGTTTTTTGAGCTTCGTTTCTACCTTGATCACTGGCCGGCCCTCAGATTCTCCCGCTGTTTCTTTCGATAAAACCTCATACGCTTCAGCGGTGAGTTTTTGTTTGAAAGCCAGTGTCACGCTCTTTAATCCCTGATCCTTCAGCTTCTGTTCGATATCTTGATGGCCCGGAAGGACAAGGTAAGCGGTCGGCCGAGTTCTTGACAGCACAGGAACGGCCTCTGAGGCGCTGTAATATTGGACAGGAACGTCAACTGCTTGTCCTGAGGCAATATCAGCGACTTTAAGCGTGTCTTTAAACGGGCCTGCAAACTCACTGTTGATGACCACTTGGTCTTTATCGCTCACTTTAGCGCCGTTTTGTATCAGCTTTAATTTTTCTTTGGAGACAAGGCGCTTGATCTCGGCTGCATGCTTCACTGTCGTGTCGATGATCGTCTCATGTGTAGCAACCTGAGCCGCGACTCTTCTTGCAAAATTTTCGCGTCCGATGTCTATTCCCCTGCTTTCCACCAGGAAGGAAAGGGCAGGCTGGAGGGCGAATGCATTACGCCCGATTCTCGCTTCTGTACCGCCTTCATAGATTTCGATTTTTCCGTCCTTGCTTTTTCCTGTCGTATAATAAGCATCATTAGAAAATCCTTTTTCATCAAGTTTAGCTCTGACGCCGTTCACATAAAGGCTGTCGGACGCATGCCTGATCGACTTGGGAATGTTTAAATTTTTTCCTGATAAAATTAAAATATCATGGTATTTTAATGACCCTTTTTCGCCTATGCTCTGAAATTCGTTTTGGCCGACACCGTATTCATGGGCATCGATAACGACTTCAGGCGAATACTTATTGAATTCTTGGTGAATGGCGCGCACTTCTGGAGACTCGAGCTTGACATGATCCCTGTTTCCGTCGATTCCGTTCGCCAGCCGTCTGTTGAACTGATATGATCCGTCAGGATTGACCCGCGGAACAACGATGACATTGATCTTGTCCAACACTTTGTCGCCATACGGTCCGGCCAGTTTTTCAGCTATCGCCAGAGCAGATTCTCCCGCTGCCGGCTCATTTCCATGTATCTGTCCTTGCAGCCAGACGGTTGGTTTTTTTGATATGGAACGTATTTGCTTGTCCTTTGTGAAGTAAAGCACAGGAATATTTCTTTTTTCAATTGAAAAACCGATATTCCCGATTTTGACATTCGGGCTTTTCTTTGTCAGACTGGTTATAAACTTCATCATTTCTTCTTGTGTCGTAAAGGCTTCCCCTTCTTTTACAAAAGCAGGGGTTGAGAATGTTTCTTCAGGCTCCGGATATAATGATGACACTTGCTCTGGCTGAGTATAGTTCTTTCCATAGTAAGGGGTTTCCGCAGCGTACACCGCATCGGACAGCATCAGTCCTGCAAACATTGCCGAAGTTGCCAGCAAAGCTTGGACCCTTTTTTGAATTTTCATCTTTTCTCAGCTCCTTTCAGGCATACCTGCATTATAAATGAAATATCAACATATTTTGTCTAAAATTTCAGAAAATGATTCCTTTGGTATACATCAACATCCGGAATTTAGAACAATGGACGGCCATCATCACATGTAAAATGGTTAGTTTTTCCCTATAAAAAAACATTCAGCCTGGCTGAATGTTTTAAGCGCAGCATATGACAATTTACGAATCAGAGGCGGGCAAGCGGTCTGATAGATCAAGGAGCGCTTCGGAAAAATCGCTTCCTTTCATCGGTACACCGTGTCCCGTCAATAATGCAGCCGGTTTTAATCCTGCCAGCTTCCGAACCGAATCTGCTGCTTTTGTCCAATCCATTGTGAAATAAGCCGGCGGTCCGTTCAGCTCCTGCTTTTGAATTGCCACTTCAAATAGAGACTCCTGCTCAACAGTTGTAACGGCGTCCCCTGCGATCAAGGTTCTGTCCGACTGCCGGAAAAGCGAAACATGCCCCGGTGTATGGCCCGGCGTCTCAATCCATTTCCATCCTTCAAGAAACGGAAGCGAACCATCTTTATTAAGCTGCTTTACATGGAACGAAATGTTGATGGAGTGCCTCGGAAATAACGGAGACATCTTTGCAACCAGCCCGCTTTTCACTTGCGGTTTTGCAGGCGGATAATCGGCTTTTCCCATTAAATAAGGCATTTCTTTCTCATGGGCGTAAACTGGAACCGGCCATGTTTCGAGAAGACTTTCCAAAGCGCCGACATGGTCGAAATGTCCGTGTGTCAAAACGATTCCTTTAAGCCGAAAATCGCCAAACCGCTCTTTCGCCTCTCTTAAAATGAATGGAGCGGACTTGGGCATACCGGCATCGATTAAAACGGCTTCCCGCGAATCGGGATCGAAAATAAAATACACATTGACGATTTGCACCGTCAAACCAAATACACCTTCGGCATACTCCTCCAGGACCCCGCTGTTAACGGATGTCAAAGGCATGTAAGGATCACTCATCATGTTCACCACTCTCACCTATTATGTATTTTATTATTTTGCACATTTGACTGGGAGATATGCATCGATGAGCACCTTTGAAAAAAATGAAGGAGGGACAAACCAATGGCAGATAGTCAGTGGTTTACTGTGACAGAGCTTGATGAATCCACATATGCGATCAGCGAATACGGGCATTGGGAAAAAGTACACTCTTATTTGCTTATAGGGGCGAAGGATGCCGTTTTAATTGATACGGGTCTTGGCATCGGCAGCATGAAGACGGTGACGGACGGTCTGACCGATCTGCCGGTCAGCGTCATCACAACCCATGTCCATTGGGATCACATCGGAAGCCACGATGAATATCAGCGCATTTACGTCCATGAAGCTGAGAGAGAATGGCTGACGGACGGAATCAAAGGACTTCCGATCGAGCAAATTCGCCGCGATGTCTCGAGAGATATCACCAAGCCTGTTCCGGCCGGCTTTTCCGCTGAAACATACACCCCGTTCAGAGGCGAACCGTCGGGAACGCTGCAAGACGGAGATACGGTCGGCTGCGACTCAAGGCCGCTTGTTATTTATCATACGCCTGGACACTCCCCGGGGCATATTTGCATCTTTGATCCAGCGTCAGGCTACTTGTTTACCGGCGATCTGCTGTATACCGGAGCTCCAATCTATGCATTCTATCCGACGACTGATCCGGCTCAACTGGTTCAGTCGCTTGAAAAAGTTTCGGCTATCGGGCGCGTAAAAAAGGTTTTCGGCGGGCATCATCAGCTCGGTCTTGCTCCTGACATTTTAGAGGAAGCCGGACATGCGGCACGGCACTTGAAGAAACACGGACTGGCACAGCACGGCACAGGCATGCACCGATTTAAGAGCCTGAGCTTTCAATTTTAACTAAAAAAGATGATTGCCTAGCCGGGAACCAACTTTCGCGCTTTCTTCAAAAATGCAGACCTTTCCTGCGGGAATCTGATCCTTTAGCTCCGAACATGAAAGACGTCAGGCAGAAACCGATTACACCGCCGGCCGTATTTAAAATTAAATCATCCACATTAAAGGTTCTCGCCATTATTAATCCTGTCACAGACAGCACAAGCTGGAGACTCTCAATCAAAAAGCTCGTCAAAAAAACAAAAACTGCCGCTTTTTTAAGCGAAGTTTTTCTCCATAGAACGGAAAGATACACACCTAAAGGAATGAGCAATAAAACATTAAAAAATGTAAGCTTGACGGAATTCCAAAAAAACAATCAAAGCCGCTCTGCTGATACATTTGCACCCATTCAGTGACAAAATAAAACGGAATGAGCTGAATGTTCATTTGAGCGTATGCCGGCTGCGGCGGAATGTTGATTCCGCCTATCGTATAGTGATAAACGGCGCTCAAATAAACAATAAAACTGGCAAACACTATTTTTCTAAAAAAACTTGTCTTTTTTCGGTTTTTCACAATGTCGTACAAAAAGTAGACGATCGCATACAAGAAACCGAGCAGCATGAAATCAACTGACCAAAACATTAACGTTCACCCCCTTACGTTCGGTGTATTTAAACAAACCCTTTCTAGACTACAAATCGTGGAATTTCAAATCAACAGCGTCGATATGAACATAAAAAGAAGGACAGGATCTCTCCCGCCCTTCATTTTACCATATGCCCAGTAATTTCCACCATAACCCTCCGACAACAAGCCATGTCACAATATGAACAATCGACAAGATGAAGCCGATTGACCACCATTTGCTTTGCGGAATATAGCCGGCCCCGAAAAAGACGGGAGCCGCTCCCGCTCCGTAATGCGTTGTCGAAGCAAAAAGGTTGCTGAAAAACGCAAGGCTTAATGCTGCGAGAAGCGGCGGAGCGCCTGCAGCGATAATCACGGCGAGAAAGGCCGAATACATCGCGCTGATATGAGCGGTTGCACTCGCAAAGAAATAATGCGAATAATAGTAAACCGCAATTAAAATGAGAAATGCGCTGATCCAGGAGAATCCTGAAACATACGATTTCATCGCATCGCTGAACCAGCCGACCATGCCGAGTTCATTCAAGAAGCTCGCCAGCATGACGAGCGCGGCAAACCATGTCAGCGTATCCCATGCGCCTTGCTCTTTCTTAATATCGTCCCACGTCAGAACCTGTGTCAAAAGCAGGACGGCTAAACCGATCAATGCCGTTGTTGTCGCGTCAATATTCAGGTTGCCTCCGAAAATCCATAAAAAAAGGACGAGCAAAAAGACCGCGACCATAGAGAGTTCCGATTTTTTGAACGGGCCCATTTCTTTGAGCTTCTCTGTTGCGATTTTCGCCGCATCAGGCGTTTCTTTCACCTCAGGTGGATACAGTTTATAAATGACAAGCGGGGTGATGATCAAGCTGACAAGTCCCGGGACGATGGCCGCCACAGCCCAGCTTGTCCAGGTCAGATTCACACCTGCCACATCATGGGCAAGTTTGGCAATCAGCGGGTTTGCCGCCATAGCCGTTAAGAACATCGCAGAAGTGATCAAGTTCCCCTGAAAGCCCACCTTCAGCAAGAAAGCGCCGATGCGCCGTTCCGTGCCGTCCTTGGGCGTCGACTGAAAAGTTTCGGATAACGAACGGATAATCGGAAAAATAATTCCCCCGGCACGTGCGGTATTACTCGGGATCGCCGGCGATAAAATCAAATCGCTGACAAGGAGTGAATACGAGAGTCCGAGTGTTTTTTTGCCGAACATCCGTACAAATAAATAGGCGATTCGCGCACCTAAACCGGTTTTAATAAATCCCCGCGAAATAAAAAAGGCAATGACGATCAGCCAAATCGTCTTGTTTCCAAACCCGCTGAGCGTTTCTTCAATCGACAGCGTTCCAGTGAGCGCCGTGATCGCCAATGCGAATACGGCGATTGCCCCCATCGGCAGCGGTTTTGATATAAAGCCGATAATCGTTGCCACAAAGATTGCAAATAAGTGCCATGCTTTCGGGTCCAATCCGGCGGGCGACGGAATAAACCAAATAACCGCTCCGACTAAAATCGTGACCGCAAGAGGAATGATGTTCAGTGCCGATTTTTGTTCTGCATCTTTTTCTTTAGCCACAGCTTTTCCTCCTATTCATATCGTTTTCGTTTATTATTCTACTCCTTTCAAGCTATCATTCAAATTTTATTTTATTAAAAAAACTGCCGACCATGTCGGCAGTTGCAAATTATACCCAGGATTTCACTTTTTCATGATCCGTAACGAAGAGGAGGACTTTTCCTTCATCAAGCTGTTTCTCGAATTGTTCTGCTTCTTGTTTTGAAAAGCCGATCTCATGAATTTTATTGCGGAGCTCGTCCCCTTTTTTGTTGAAGATATTGCCGACGGCATTTTTGATGCCTGTCTCTTCGGCTCCAATCGTATTGGCATCCGCGTTGTCTGCAAGTCTTTCAGTACGGTCGTCGTCATGTGACAAAACGTAAATATCTTCTCTTGCAACTCCGATTTCCCTGAGTTCCTCAACATCCTTCATCAGTTTTTCATCGTTTGTATATTGTCTTACTACTGGTTTCATATGAATCTCCTCCCTTTTTCATGTTGTATTTAAAACTTACCCTTTGTTCACACGGCTAAACGGAGGAATGCTCTGTCATGACATTTTCATTTCAATGTTACAATTGTTATAAATTTTCAGACAAAATGTTTGAAAGGGTTGCCAATTCAGGTACATTAACAAATAGACAAGGCTTTTAGATGGGGTGATTTAGCGTGTATTATTTTTCACCGGAACAGCAATACAACGCATGGATCATTAGCGATTTGGTCAAGCAGATTTTTTCAAGAGAGGGTCATCAGGAAGCTGATACTCATCGATTTGAATCATTTGCCGCCAGACGATTCGGCATCAATATCGATTATGTCTTTTCGATCATCATGAACATCGGCGATCCGGAAGAAAGGAGAACGGCAAGCAGCACCGAAGACCTCCTCTCTTCTTATCTCCTGTCATTGCTTCCTTTTATCACAAAAGACATGTTCCAATATTCAAGAGAAAATGCCAATCAATATCTTTTAAATGAAAGAAATGCCGATGTTTTTCACCTTTTTCTGCCCGATTCTGTACTGAAGAAAACATTTCGTGCAATCCGCTGATCTTTTGCTAAACCTCTTTTTTACGTGGTAAGTTATAAGTAAAAGGAGGAATCATTATGCCGCAAAAGCAAATTGAACTTGCAAGACGTCCGCAGGGCATACCTGTTATGGACGATTTCCGCATAAAAGAAACGGAAATTCCGGAAGCAAAAAACGGTGAAGCGCTTGTAAAAACGCTTTATGTCTCAGTGGACCCTTATATGAGGGGAAGAATGCAGGATACGAAATCCTATGTCGAGCCATTTCCGCTTGATGAAGTGATCACCGGGGGCGTGATCGGCGAAGTGATATCTGCAAAAGGAGACAAGCTCAAAAAAGGGGATATTGTTTTGGGCCGCTTGGGCTGGCAGGAGTATTCAGCGGTTCGCGAAGACAATCTCCAGAAAATCGATCCGTCCCTCGCACCTGTTACCGCTTTTCTTGGAATTCTCGGCATGACCGGTTTGACGGCCTATTTCGGACTTCTGGACATCGGACAGCCAAAAGCCGGTGAAACGGTTGTTGTCTCCGGGGCC
Source organism: Bacillus sp. FSL R7-0646 (assembly GCF_037969865.1). Taxonomy (NCBI): domain Bacteria; kingdom Bacillati; phylum Bacillota; class Bacilli; order Caryophanales; family Bacillaceae; genus Bacillus; species Bacillus sp. FSL R7-0646. Next base: position 782,439 of record NZ_CP150217.1, on the reverse strand, counting down.
GCCGGAGCAGTCGGCTCCGCCGTCGGACAAATCGCCAAAATCAAAGGGGCAAGAGTCGTCGGAATTGCGGGCTCTGATGAAAAAACGGCATATTTAAAAGAAAAGCTCGGTTTTGATGAAGCAATCAATTATAAAACAACGGAAAATATGGCTTCAGCGCTTGAACAAGCTTGCCCGGACGGTGTCGATGTTTACTTTGACAACGTCGGTGCGCGATTTCAGATGCCGTCTTCACCCTGATCAATAAGTTTGCACGAATTCCAGTCTGCGGGGCGATTTCTTCTTATAACGTCAAAAGCGCAGAAGAAGATATGGGACCGCGCGTACAAACGGCCTTGATTAAATCAAGCGCCCTGATGAAGGGATTTGTCGTAAACGATTACAGGGACCGCTTTCCTGAAGGAATCAAACAGCTCGCCGAATGGGTGAAAAGCGGACAGCTTCAATATGAGGAAACGATAACAGAAGGTTTCGAGCGGATACCTGAGGCATTTTTAGGCTTGTTTGAAGGAAAAAACCTCGGCAAGCAGCTGATCAAAGTCGCCGATTCCGACAATGCCTGAGCATTCATATAAAAAGAGGCCTGCCGGCGGCAGGCCTCTTTTCTTATCTTTCAATAATCCGTCCTCTTTCATACACGATCCGCTGAAGCGGAATTTCAAGCTTCTTCGCCAGCTTTTTCAGCCTTTCTTCTTCAATGCGGTTGACAAGGCTGATCACGGTTCCTTCATTCCCCGCTCTTCCCGTCCTTCCCGACCGGTGGATATAGCCTTCAACGTTTGGCAAATCGGCGTGGATGACATAAGGGAGATCTTCGATGTCGATCCCGCGCGCTGCGATATCGGTCGCGAGAAGCAGTGTGAACTCTCCCGCCTCAAATGCCTGCAATATTTTGGCGCGCTCAATTTTTTTCGCCTCGCTGTGAAGGACGCCGATTTCTACATGATGAAATTTGAGCTTTTCGGCATATACGTTTAAATTGCCGATGTCTTTAACAAAGACGAGCGCCTGCATGCCTGGAAGCCGAGAGAATTTCTGCAGAATTTTCACCTTATCCCGCTGGTCGCATACGAGAAATTGATGTTTGACTTTTGCCGATTCTTCTTTCGACCTCTTGATCTTGAGAACTTCCGCATCCTTGGTCATTTCACGAAGCTCGCGTTCGGCATCGTCTTTTAAAGTCGCCGAAAAACAGAGGAGCTGCCTGTCGCGGAGCGTCGATTTGATGATGCTTTGTATCGTCCCGCGGTGCTCCGGCGTAAGCAGATGATCGGTTTCGTCAAGGACGATCGTTTTCACTTCGTGCATTTTCAGCTTTTTCATTTTAATCAGCTCAAATACGCGTCCAGGCGTACCTGCAATGATGTGCGGGTGTTTTTTCAGCTTTTCCTGCTGCTTTTTGATATTGGCGCCGCCGATCAGGGAAGCGGCTCTGATATCAGAGCCTTTTTTCCATTCAACGATCACATCAAAAATCTGCATGACAAGCTCGCGGGATGGAGCCAGAATCACAGCTTGCACGTTCTTTTGATCCGCCTCCAGCTTTTCCAGAATCGGCAGGACGTATGCGAGCGTTTTGCCCGTTCCAGTCGGCGACTCGGCGATCACGTCACGCCCGTCCAAAATCAGATCGACCGCGTTTTTTTGGACATTCGTCGGATCTTGAAAGCCCGACGCCTTCCAGTTTTCTTGAATAAACGGTTTTGCTTTATTTAAAAATGGCCATCTTTCTGTCATGTTTTTCTCCTTTTATCAGGTTGATTCTGCTCCTAGTATCTCAAAACAAAAGCGGCTTCGCAATTTTTCTTTTATTGTTCCCTCCGAGTTCGATATAATCTTATAGAATACAGATTATATTTCTTGAGGTGCAAAACATGAGTTTACTTACAGTTACAAAGCTGAGCCACGGTTTTGGCGACCGGGCGATCTTTCATGATATATCCTTTCGCTTGCTGAAAGGCGAACATGTCGGTCTCATCGGAGCAAACGGCGAAGGAAAATCGACCTTCATGAATATCATTACGGGCAAACTTGAGCCTGACGAAGGAAAAGTAGAATGGTCAAAAAACGTCCGGGTCGGCTATCTTGACCAGCATACATCGCTTGAGCGCGGACAAACGATCCGCGATGTGCTGAGAAACGCTTTCCATTATTTATTTGCGATGGAAGAAGAAGTGAATGCCATCTACACAAAAATGGGCGAGGCCGACCCCGACGAGCTTGAAAAGCTTCTCGAAGAAGTCGGAACGATTCAGGACGCCCTGACCAACAACGACTTTTACGCGATTGACGCAAAAGTTGAAGAAATCGCCCGCGGCCTCGGGCTCAACGATCTCGGACTTGACAGGGATGTCGCGGAATTGAGCGGCGGTCAGCGGACAAAGGTGCTGCTCGCCAAACTGCTCTTGGAAAAGCCCGACATCCTGCTGCTCGATGAGCCGACAAACTATCTGGACGAACAGCATATCGAATGGCTGAAACGCTATTTGCAGGAGTACGAGAACGCCTTTATTTTGATTTCTCACGACATTCCGTTTTTAAACAGCGTCATCAATCTGATCTACCATGTGGAAAACCAGGAGCTGACCCGCTATGTCGGCGACTACAACCAATTCCGCGAAGTATATGAAGTGAAAAAACAACAGCTTGAAGCCGCCTACAAAAAACAGCAGCAGGAGATTTCAGAGCTGAAAGACTTCGTCGCCCGCAACAAAGCGCGCGTCAGCACAAGAAATATGGCAATGTCACGGCAAAAAAAGCTCGATAAAATGGATATGATCGAGCTCCCTTCGGAAAAACCGAAGCCTGAATTTCACTTTAAACAAGCAAGAACATCCGGAAAGCTGATTTTTGAAACGAAGGAGCTCGTCATCGGCTATGATGAGCCGTTGTCCCGCCCGCTGAACTTGAGAATGGAGCGCGGCCAAAAAATCGCTCTGTACGGAGCCAACGGCATTGGAAAAACGACATTGCTGAAAAGCCTCCTGGGGGAAATTTCACCGCTGTCGGGAGAAGTCGAACGCGGCGAACACCTTCATATCGGCTATTTCGAGCAGGAAGTCAAAGAGACCAACAACAACACATGCATAGAAGAAGTGTGGAACGACTTCCCGTCCTTTACACAGTACGAAATCCGCGCGGCCCTGGCGAAGTGCGGGCTGACGACAAAGCATATCGAAAGCAGGGTTTCCGTATTAAGCGGAGGGGAAAAAGCAAAAGTCAGACTATGCAAGCTTATCAATTCAGAAACGAATCTGCTTGTACTCGATGAACCGACAAACCACCTTGATGTTGAAGCAAAAGAAGAATTAAAAAGAGCTTTGAAAGAATACAAAGGCTCTGTCCTGCTCATCTCTCACGAACCTGAATTCTATATGGACATAGCGACAGAAACATGGAATTGCGAGTCATGGACAACGAAAGTTTTATAAACAAAAAAGCTTGTTTCCTTTTAGGGAAACAAGCTTTTTTCATTAATGACCGGCTTTGATGCCCGCCAAATAACGGCGGCCTCCAGCCAAGACGGCGATGCCGGCAAGCACGGCGATGCATCCTGCAAAATATGGAGTATGCGCAGTAAAATGATCGGCTAACACACCGGCGATCCAAGGCGCAATGGCCCCGCCGATGAACCGGATGGAGCTGTAGGCAGATGAAGCAACAGACCGTTCGACAGGCGCGGCTTCCATCACCGCGGTTGTCAAAATCGTATTGATCATGCCAAGAATACCTCCGGCTATGATGATCGCCCCGATGACGAGCGCCATGTGCTCCGTCCAAATCCCGATCGCGAGCAAATCAGCTGCAAACAGCATAAACAGAAGGATCAGAGATCGGACGGTTCCGAAGATCCGCTGTACGGCCGGAGCGATAAAAACGGAAGTGATCGCAAGAAACAGCCCCCAGCCGAAAAAGACATAGCCGAGGCCCCGTTCATTTAAGTCAAGAACAAACGGCGAATATGCAAGCAGGGTGAAGAAACCGAAATTATATAAGAATGCGGCTCCTGACAGCGTCAACAGCCCTTTATAACGAAGCGCTTTGATCGGCGCACTGACGGAAATTTTCTTCTGCGGCTTTTGGACAGGCGGCAAAAGAAAAAAGATGGCCAAAAGAGCAGCGGCCATTAAAACCGATACACCGAAAAACGGCGCTCTCCACGATATCGTGCCAAGCTCTCCGCCGGCAAGCGGTCCAACCGAAATGCCCAATCCCAAAGCAGCCTCATACAAAATAATGGCTTTTGCGCTTCCGCCAGAAGCCACGCTGACAATGACGGCAAGCGCAGTGGAGATAAACATGGCGTTTCCGAGTCCCCAGCCGCCGCGGAAGCCGACAAGCTGAGAGATGGAATGCGAGAGCCCGCCCAGGCCCGCAAAGACGATGATCAGGATCAAACCGCTGATTAACGTCAGCTTTGCTCCAATCCGGCTCGAGACAGCGCCTGATAAAAGCATGGCAAAACCTGTGACTAACAGATAGCTTGTAAATAAAAGCGAAACCTGGCTGGGGGAAGCATGCAGCTGCTGCGCGATCGCCGGCAGAATCGGATCGACGAGCCCGATCCCCATAAACGAGATCACGCAGGCAAAGGCTACCGCCCAGACCGCTTTTGGCTGTTTAAACATACTGGAGTTCTCAGGTGGTTGTTCATTCATTATCTATCAAACCTTCTTTCCAAATAAAGAAACGCTATGAAAATAGCGTTTGTCTTGTTTAATCAATTGATTGTAGGGCATTCTCGGCTTTTGCCTGCATACCTTCCAAGCGCTTCTTGAATGATTGAAATTTTTCAATCTTTTCATCAATCATTCTCATCTGTTCATTCAGCATCCTCTGAATGTCTTCAAGCTTTTCTTTTCGTTCCCGTTTATCCAGCGACAATAGGTATCCTTCTTTATTCATCTCCAGGTGCTTGCCCGTTTCCATGAACTGCTGGAGCTCCTGCAGCGAGAATCCCAGCACTTCCTTCGCGCTGATCACTCTTTCAAGTTCCTCAAGATCGTCTTCAGAGTAAAGACGGACTCCGCCTTCCGTCCGCTTCGGTGAAGAAAGCAGACCGATTTCTTCGTAAAAGCGGATCGTTCTTTTCGTCAGGCCGCTTCGCTTGGCCATTTGATCAATCTTCATCCACTCCACGTCCATATCCCCCCGAGATTTTTCTTCTTTTCTATTATACTACCTTTATACTTTTACGTAAACGTTAAGTTTTCGATGCAAAAATAAAGGAACTGACTTGACATCTTCCTGCTGTTGTAACGTATCATAGAAATACATCAAAACAGGAGGACAAATAACAAGAGTGAACACTCATCAAAATCGATATTCGGTTCAAAGCAAGGTTTCGGCATTGATTAATTGCCGGCTGTTTCAGTCATTCATCACGACGGTCATTGTGTTGAATGCCATCTCGATCGGTTTGGAAACTTACGCTTTCTTTAAGCCTTATCAAAAAGTATTTTTTATTGTGGATTGCTTGTTTTTAACGATATTTGTAATCGAACTTTCTCTTAAACTGTTCGTTCAAAAACAGCACTTTTTTAAAAACAACTGGAACGTTTTTGACTTCGTGATCGTCGCCGGCAGTTTGATTCTTTACAATACGAATTTCGTCAGCGTTCTCCGTATTTTCCGGGTGCTGCGGGTCCTGCGGACGATCACTTCGGTCCCCTCATTAAGACGGATCGTCAACGCGCTGTTTATGGCGATTCCGACCATCAGCAGCGTCATTATCCTGATGAGCATCATTTTTTACGTGTACGCCGTCATCGGTACGATGTTCTTCTCCGCCATCGCGCCGGAATACTTCGGCAACCTGCAGCTCAGCCTTCTGACACTGTTTCAAACCTTTACGCTCGAATCGTGGGCAAGCGGCATATTCAGGCCCATTTTTGCCGAGAGCGGCTGGTCATGGCTCTATTTCGTTTCATTTATCGTCATTGCGACTTTCATTATGATCAACTTGATCGTCGGGGAAATCGTGAATAATGCGCAAAAAATTTCTCAGGAAATAGAGGATGAGACAGGCGAGCTGAAAGAGGATACAAAAGAAATCAAAGAACTGCGCGCAGAAGTCAAAGAATTAAAGGCGCTTCTGCAAACCTATATTACCCAAAATGAAAAGAAAGATTAAAAAGGGCCGGCACCTGTAAGCCAGCCCCTTTTTTCGTCGTCTTTAATTGAGGATGACAGGCAGCTCGGCCAGCGATCTAAAGCCGATTAGCCTGCGAAATGGAACGTCTGTTGAAGCAAGCTTCAAGTTAGGCAGCCGCGCCAACAGTGCGGGAATGGCAATTTGCGCTTCGAGCCGCGCCAATGCCGAGCCTAAACATACGTGCGCACCGGCTCCAAAGGCAAGGTGCGGATTCGGCTTTCTTGTGATGTCAAATAGATGCGGGTTTTGAAATATCTTTGGATCGCGGTTGGCGGCGCCTAAAAGGATATATAAGTGCTCTCCTTTTTTGATGATTTTCCCGTTGATTTCGCAGTCCTCCGACGCGGTGCGCGCTGTCAGCTGTGTCGGGCTTTCATAGCGAAGACATTCTTCGACGGCCGACTCAATCAGCAGCGGATTTTCTTTCAGCTCACTGAGCTGGTCAGGATGTGTCATGAGCAAAAACAACCCGTTCGTCAAAAGGTTGACTGTCGTCTCATGTCCGGCAATCACAAGCAGGATGCACGTCGCAAGCACTTCTTCATCAGCAAGCTGCTCATGACCGGCGAATGTGCTGATCAGGTCTTCAGAAGGATGCGCTTTTCGCTTTTCAATTAAATTTTTAAAATAAGCCGTCAGCTTGGCAACGGTATCACCGCCTTTTGCCATTACCTTTCGTGTACGGGTCAAATCGATCGTTTGAATGAGATCCGCCGTCCATTGCCTGAATTGGTACCTTTCCTCTTCCGGGACGCCGAGCATGCCGGCAATGATAAGGCTTGCCAAAGGAAAGGCGAATTCCGATACCATGTCCGCCGTCTTCTTGTTTTCAAGCTGATCGAGCAATTCATGGACGGTTTCTTCTATAGCAGGGCGGAAAGTTGCCGTCTTCTGCGGCATGAATTCTTTGCCGGCAATCGTCCGCATCCGCTTATGGCCGGACTCATTTTGAAACAGCATCATATTTCGCTGCAATCGCTGAAGTTGTTCATATTTAGTAGAAGCTTCTGGGAGAGGAACGCGGTTTATAAATGCCGGTTCCTTCAAAATCGCTGCCGCTTCTTCATATCCGGTGACATACCAGCCCGGATGCTTTAAAACGGTTCCTTTATATACAGGATGAATGGACCGCAGCTGATCGTAAAACAGATATGGATCTCTCCAAAAATCCGAATCCGATTTCAGGCTCGGCCCTGCCTCGTGCAGTTCTGTCGTCATGTTATATCTCCCCCGTGCTACCGCTGTAAACTGGCTTTCATTTCTTCGACCGATTCGACTTCGAACCCTAAATCATGAAGCATCTTATGGTCCTCTGTTTCATTCTGTCCTGCCGTCGTTAAATAGTCTCCGACGAAGATTGAATTGGCGGCATACAGCCCCAACGGCTGCAAGGAGCGGAGGTTGACTTCGCGCCCCCCTGAAATGCGGATTTCCTTTGTCGGGTTGATAAAGCGGAACAAAGCTAAAACCTTTAAACAATAAAGCGGATTCAATTCATTGACCCCTTCCAGCGGAGTCCCGTCGATCGCATGCAAAAAATTAACTGGAATCGAGTCGGCATCCAGCGCCTTTAAGCTTTTCGCCATATCAACGACATCCTGCTTCGTCTCTTTCATCCCGACGATGACGCCCGAACATGGGGACATCCCGGATTTTTTGGCTGTTTCCACAGTGTTCACCCTGTCATCATACGTGTGGGACGTTGTAATATTTGAATGGTTGGTTTTTGATGTATTGATGTTGTGATTGTACCGGTCTACTCCGGCTTCCTTCAGCCGCTCGGCTTGCCCGGGCTTTAGCAGTCCGAGGCATGCGCAGATTTTTAAACCGTACGTTTCTTTGATTTCTTTAACGGCGTCGACCACTTGATCGACTTCTCTGTTGGACGGTCCTCTGCCGCTCGCCACGATGCAGTATGTTCCGATATTTAAATCGTGCGCACGCTTTGCGCCTTCAAGCAAGGTCGTTTTGTCGACCATCCGGTAGCTGTCGATCGGCGCTTTTGATATCGAAGACTGCGAGCAGTAGCCGCAGTTTTCCGGACAAAGGCCGGATTTTGCATTCATAATCATATTGAGCTTTACTTTTTTTCCGTAGTAGCGTTTTCTGATTTGAAAAGCGGCATGCATAAGCAGAAGAACGTCGTCATCCGGGCATTCCAAGATGGAAAGCGCCTCTTTTTCAGTTACTTCCCCGCCATCCAGCACACGTTCTGCAAGTTCCATCCACTGATTCATTTTTCTGCCCCCATTTGCATTTGATTCATAATCAAGGAAACATCGACATGATCCTTGATCATGTGGTGAATTTGTGTTGGTGAAGCGTCTTCAAGCTTCGGTGTAACGCCGAGGAGCGGTACACCGCAAAATCTTTCAATCATGTCCGGATTCGTCTGTTCGTCAAGTCCCGGCCGGCTGCTGATGCCGTTGATCACGATGCCGATCACGCGTATCCCCATTTGTTTTGCGTATTGGGCGGTTAAATACGTATGGTTGATCGTTCCGAGATTGGGACGCGCCACAATGACGGCCGGCAAATCGAGCGCTTTGATCAAGTCGCTGACGAAATAATCCTCCCCGAGCGGCACAGCAATTCCGCCTGCCCCTTCAACGATGAAGCACTCGTGCCGATCCTTTATCTTTTTCCAATGGTTCACGGCATCTTCCAGCCCGACTGTCCTCCCTTCGAGCTTCGCAGCTGTGTATGGTGCAAGCGGCTCTTTAAAAATAAAAGGCGTAACCTCTTCATCAGTAAGAGGCGTTTCAGACATGTTCTTTAAAAGAGCTGTATCACTCTGCGGATCGCTAGCGAGCTCGCCGCTCAAAAACGGCTTAAACACGCCGACATCTACATGCTGCTCTTTCAGTAAAGCGGCAAGACCGCAAGCGATAAACGTCTTCCCGACTCCCGTATCTGTTCCCGTTACAAAAAAACCCTTCATTTCACCAAGTTCAACTCTCTTCCCATTAATTTAAACCCCTCTAATAGATCTTCAATATCTTTCAACCTGCGTTCTGCGGTGACGGTCAGCCTGATCCGGCTCTCTCCTTCTGCAACAGTCGGCGGTCGGATGGCCGGGGCTTCAATCCCCTTCTCCTTCAGGCCGTTTGCAAATTGAACAGCTTTTTGGGGATCTCCGATCATAACGGGTATGATCGGCGTATCTTCTCCGTTGACCGTAAACCCGATATCCACGAGACTCCGTTTGATCGTGTTCACCGATGATTGCAAAAGCCGGCGTTTAGCCCGGCTGTCTTCGATGATATCTAAAGCTTTGCATGCCGCCGCACAGCTTGCGGGCGGGACAGCCGTTTGAAAGATAAACGTTCTCGCATGATTCAGCAAAAAATCGATCAATGTTTTAGAACCTGCGACGAAGCCGCCTTCTGCGCCTACAGCTTTACTTAACGTACCGATCACAACATCGGGAGAGACGCCGAAATACTCGCTCGTTCCCCTGCCGGCTTCTCCCAAAACCCCTGTTGCATGGGCATCATCTACGATAACAAAGGCCCGGTACTGCTTGGCGAGCAGCATGATTTCGTCAAGCGGCGCAATCGTGCCGTCCATGCTGAACACGCCGTCTGTCACAATAAAGCGGCGTGCACGGCTCTGTGCGGCGCGGAGCTTTTCTTCAAGATCATTCATATCCTTGTGGCGGTAAACAACCGTATCAGCTTTTGAAAGGCGGCAGCCGTCGATGATGCTGGCGTGGTTCAATTGATCGCTTAATATGACGTCTCCTTTTTCAGGCAAAGACGAAAGCACGCCGACATTGGCCAAATATCCGCTTGAAAACAAGAGAGCCGCTTCCGTCTGCTTAAAACCGGCGATTTTCCGCTCAAGTTTTTCATGCCATGCGGTATTGCCTGACGTCAGCCTTGATCCTGTGCTTCCGGCTCCAAAGCGGCGGAGCGCTGTTTCTGCGGCATGAATCAGCCGTTTGTCGTTCGCCAGGCCCAAATAATCGTTTGACGCCCAATTCGTACGTTCAGCTTGAGGCAGTTTAAGCGAGCGGTAAAGCCCGGCTGCTTTCGTCTTTGCGAGCCGGCTGCTGAGCCATTCGTCAATACGCACGGCCTGTAACCTCTTGAATCGCTTCTTTCATAATCGACACCATGGCGCGCAGGTCATCGGCGGTGCTGGCGAGCGGAGGAAGAAATGCGACAACATCCCCGAGCGGCCTCGTCAGCATGCCAAGCTCTCTCATTTTCAAAGACACCCGGTATCCGATTCGCTCTTCGGGCGGATAAGGCTGCCTCGTTTCCTTCGACTGAACGAGCTCGATCCCGCTCATAAAACCGAGCTGGCGGATGTCGCCGACATGAGGGAGCGCTGCCAGATCATGAAAGAGCGATTCCAGTATTTTCGACTTTTCCGCAACTTGAGCGACGATTTTTTCCGATTCGAACAGGCGCAAATTTTCCAGCGCAACGGCACAACCAAGCTGGTTCCCCGTGTATGAGTGGCCGTGGAAAAACGTTTTGAGTTTGTTGTAGTCATCATAGAACGCCTCATAAATTTCCTCTGTCGCAAACGTTACGGCGATCGGCAAATAGCCTCCGGTAATGGCCTTTCCAGCCGCCATCAAGTCAGGTTGAACACGTTCATGCTCACAGGCAAACATTTTCCCGGTTCGGCCGAATCCTGTCGCCACTTCATCGACAATCATTAAAACGTCATATTTCGTGCAGAGCTCCCGGACGCCTGCCAAATATCCTTCAGGCATCACGATCATCCCTGATGCCCCTTGAACCATCGATTCGACCGACATCGCGGCGATCTCATCGTGCCGCTCGCTCAGGAGCCGTTCGAGTTCTGCGAGACATTCATCGCGGCACTCGTCCGGGTTGCCGCTTTTCGAGCGGTATACGTATGGAACGTTCACCTTAAAGCTTTCAAACATAAGCGGCCCGTATACATGGTGGAAGAGCTCGATTGCACCGACGCTGACAGCGCCGATCGTATCGCCGTGATAGCCGTTTTTCATCGAAATGAATTTTTGTTTCTCCGGCTTGCCGATGTTTTTCCAATATTGAAAGGCCATCTTCAGCGCGATTTCCATTGCTGCGGCGCCGCTGTCCGAATAAAAAACACGCGTCAGATTTTCCGGCGTGATCTTGATTAACACCTCGGCAAGTTCTGTCGCCGGAACATTTGTCATTCCCAGCAATGTCGAATGAGCGATTTTGCCGAGCTGTTTTTTGATGGCCTCATCCAGTTCCTTCTTGCGATGGCCATGGACATTGAGCCATACTGAAGAAAATCCGTCGTAGTACACCCTGCCGTCGATATCTTTCAGCTTGATTCCCTGCCCGCTTTCGATGATCAGCGGGTTTTCGTCATAGTCTTTCATTTGGGTAAAAGGCAGCCAAAGATATTGTTTGCTTTTCTCAACGAATGATTGATTCATGATTTACCTCCTGACCAATGAATACAGGCTGTTTTTCCAAATCGTCTATGCAGCTTTTTACATCTGCTGATCCATCAACAAAAAAAATCCGGCAGCCGCTTTCGTCCCCATGCTCTTTCATCTTTGTCATCCGCTGATAACCCAGCTTTTTAGCCGCAACATAGCCCGTTATGTAATCAGGGTCATCCGACCAGCATAATTCGGCGATGACGGCCGGGTGCTCACATACCTTTGAGGCGATGGCAAGCGCCTCTTTCAACCGTGGATTTGGCGGCACCCCGCACAAAGCGGCCCACCTTTGAAAATCGGCCTCCGGCCAATCGAGCCGCGAGACGCGCACTCCTTTTTCTTTTCTTCCGTCAATCCGCCGGCCGGAATGAATATCAAACAAAACGGCGCCCCTCACGCCCCAGTATTCGGCAATGCCTTGAAACGCTTTTTCAACCGCGCTTTCCGGCACGCCGGCGCGGCTGATCAGCTCACGGGCGAGCGCTTGTCCTTCTTCCGCTGATACCGTTTCATTCGTTTCAATGCGCAAAGGTTGAACAAGCTTTATCGGTTCGTTTACAAGATCGAACTGAATTTGCATAAAGTCCGGCCTGCCCCGCGAATGAGACATACCTTTTTCCAATAAATCGCTGACGGCATCATTTAAACCGATGAAAGGCACAAGCCGCTCTCCTCCGGATATGTGTTTTCCCCCCTCTTCATGGGGACCGTTCTCGGAGGCTCTCATTCTCACACTGTAATACGCTTCCCCCTTCATGCTTTCATCCCCCTTCTTGTTCATATGTTAACCTATTATTAATTAGAGTTAACATTACAATAAAATATTAGTATTCCTTTCCTGATATGTCAACATCGCGTCCAAAACACCGGTTTGTTGGAAATAAAAAAGACAAAAGAGATGTCTCTCTTTTGTCTTTTTTTAGAATTATCTAGCTCTTTCAATCTGCCAATCGAACGGGTCAGATAAAAGCGACCAGTCGGCCGCCATCTCCGAATCTGTTAAAAGGCATCGATCCGCTTCTGCGGTAATTTCAGACGGCGACAGATCCAATCCGATAAAGACGAGCTTTGTATGGCGGTCTCCGAATTCTTCATTCCATTCTTTTAAAAGCTCAGGGTTCTGTCTGAGAATTTGTTCCTGTTCCGGTTTGGACAGTGCGGCCACCCAATAAGAGATCGGTTCCAGCGACACGGAAGGACCCGCCTGCGACATCAAAAGGGCAAGGGTGTTGCGCGTCGCACACCAGGCTATTCCTTTCGCCCTGACGACGTTTTCCGGCAGCGAATGAATCCAGTTATAAAACCGCTCTGTATGAAAAGGACGGCGCGCTTCGTATACAAACGAAGATATTCCGTATTCTTCAGTCTCAGGCGTATGCTGGTGGTGTCCTTGGTTTAATTCCCTGATCCAGCCTGCTGAACCGCTCGCTTCGTCAAAATTGAAGAGACCGGTGTTTAAGATGGCCTTCGGATCGACCTCTCCTTTGACCGCTCTGATGATGTTTGCTTTAGGCTGCAAAGTTTTCAGCACTTTCTCAAGCTTTTGCAGATCTTCCTCGGAGACAAGGTCGCATTTATTCAAAATCAGCACATCGCAGAACTCGATTTGATCGATGAGCAGATCGGCGATGTCGCGTTCATCCTCTTCGCCGACAGCCTCTTTCCGGTCCAGCAGGCTGTCCCCCGACTGAAAATCGTGCCAAAAACGATTGGCGTCGACAACCGTCACCATTGTGTCCAAGCGGCAGAACCGGGTCAAATCAATACCCAATTCTTCGTCGATGTAAGAGAACGTCTGAGCGACCGGGATCGGTTCGCTGATACCGGTCGATTCGATCACGATATAATCAATATTTCCCTGCTTCGCCAGCTTTTCGACTTCAACCAGCAAATCCTCTCTGAGTGTGCAGCAAATGCAGCCGTTTGACATTTCGACCAGCTTTTCATCCGTCCTCGACAGGCCGCCGCCTTGCTTGACAAGCCCTGCATCAATGTTGACTTCGCTCATGTCATTAACAATAACGGCGACTTTCAGCCCTTGGCGGTTTTGCAATATGTGATTCAGCAGCGTCGTTTTACCCGCCCCCAGGTATCCGCTTAATACTGTCACAGGAATCTTTTTACTCATTTTTTCATTCTCCTTCCTCTTATCAAATAGTAATTATTACGATTTATATTTTATTTCACCACACTTTATTTAAAAATGCAAAGCGTCAGCTTCAAGATGATCATGATGATCAAAACCGAAACGACTGAAGTGGCCATCTGTTTTCCCATAATGGCTGCCGCCGTTTTCATCCCCAGTTCCTTGGCAATTGTCCAAACCGTCACCATGCATGGAGTAAAGGTTGATGCCAAGTAAATGAGCAGAAAGAGCGTTGCTCCCGGCAGCATGTCAAGAAGCGCTCCATTCCCTTCATTGAACAAGAGAATGCCGTCTTTCCTGATCAGGGAAAAAACAAGGCCAGGCGCCGCATCTTCTGGAGCGCCGAACAGGCTTAAAACAGGCGAGACAAGCAATGTCACAAGACGGATGACACCGAGTTCATTCAATACGGTCGCCGCCAGGCAAATGATGAGAAAGATCGGCATCGCCTGAAAGATAAATTGCTGAAGCACTTCTTTTACTCGAAAGACGATCCCTTTCCAGGACGGCTTCTGCAAAAACGTTTGCCGTCGCTCGAAGTAAGCGGCCCATTTCTGATCGATGCGATACCATATCCGGTTATGAACGGCCGCTGCGGCAACAAGAACAGCGAGGTAAGGAATAAACAGCCACTCCCTTCCCGCAGCATGAAAAATCGACAGCGTCGCACCGATTTGGTAGCTGCACGCTGATCCGAAAGAAATAAACGATACACAGCGCTTTCTCGTACACATGCTGCATGACCGCGTCTGCTGAACGGCCACGACATTGCAGCCAAATCCGGTCAAAAGCGGAACTAAATCACGGCCGTTCAGACCGATCTTCCGCATCAGCGGGTCCAATGAATCGACGATCCGGTCCTTTAAACCCGAATCATCCGCTGCAGCATTCGCTATAGACATAAACAAAACGACAGGAAACGCCCAAACAAACGAGTAAATGCCAAGGGATAACAGGCCATAGTTCCCCGCCAATGCCGCGCCCAGCCATGACGGCAAGCCCCCGACCGCATTTTGGAGCGGTTCAACCGCCCATTTGTCCGCAGATTGCTGCACCCACTCTGATGTATGATAAGCCAATACGATCGGCGCCATAAACAACAAACATAAAAGTGCAGCGCTCACTACAGGCCCCGCTACGGGACGATGAAACACAGACTGCTGAACAGCCACACTTTCAAGTTCAATCTGTTTCATCCGCCTCCGTTTGAGCGGATGAAATTCAGCCTCTTTTCTTAAAAAAGCGATGATCCGCTCTTTTTTATCGTCTGTCACGGTTCTCGTATCAACCAGCAGGACCGGGAGACTGTGCTTGGCCACTTGCTCAGAAAGCTTCCGGCGCATGGCGTCCGTCATTTTATCCTGAAACGTAACGATAAAGCAGACGCGCCGGGCTTCCGGCGGAATCAGCTCCAAGACCGCGTTCAGCTCTTCAGAAAAATGGGTGCCGCGCAAGACGGCAACCACCTCATCGGCCTTTTCGATCTCTTTTTTCAGCGCTCGTTTCGACACGCTGCCATCCTCCCGAATGCCCGGTGTATCAATGGCTTGCCAGCCCGGAAGGCTTTTGATCTCCCGTTCAGCCGCAAATATCGTCGATCCTTTCACATTTGCTGCTTCGCCTGCCCTCTGATCAGTGATCGCTGAAAAAAGCGTTGTTTTTCCGACCGATTCGAGTCCGATGAAGAGCATGCGCTGCCGCCGCGTTGGTTCTTTCAGCATTCACACTGCACCTCACAGCAGCTCAAATCTGTGAGAAACATTTGATTTTCCCTGTATTCTGTCAGCACCTTTTCATCGATCGAAAACCTTCGTTTTTTCAACAAATGCTCGGCGATGACGGCGAATCGCTGCCTGAATTTATAAATGAAGCAAAAGACCGCGTTTTGATGCTGAACGCTCGGCCCGATTAAATAAAGACCGTCCGTCACGGTCGACATGTCTTCATTTGTTAAAAGCGGCTTGCCGTTCTCTCCCCATTCAAACAAATGCTCGATTTGTTTTGCGCCGGAATGAAAGCCTGTCGCGATAATCGGCCGTGTTTCCGAACGGATCTTCCTCGCGTCTGACAAATATAAATCATAGGCTGGTCCGTTTTTCGCCAGTTTCTCTACAACGGCTTTTTCCAAAAACTGAACCTTCCCTTTTTCATACGCATCTTCTAGACGCTCCCATGTGTAAGGTGAAAGCGACCTGCTCGGATCGGCTTCAGCGTTTTCGCGGAGCGAATTCGGCATCACAACCGTCACATCGCTGCCATAGGACGCCAGTTGTACCGCCGCATCCATTGCGCTCTCATAGCCGCCTACCACGTAAAAATGGGCTTTTTCAAATTGGCTCCATCTGGCGACCTTGCTGTTGTGGATGCCAATCTCTGCACCATGAAACGAATATTTCGGGAATTGGAATTCACCGGCTCCCCAAATAACGTCTTTGGCCTTCATAGTGCCTTTATCTGTTTCAACTGAAAAACCGCCGTCGTCTTTATGAACGCTGCGAACCGATGTGCCTTCTTGAATTGGAAGCTGAAAATGATCGGCCAAAAGCGCCAAATAATCTCCATACTCCCGTCCGCTCAAGTGCTCGCGTTGAAAAGTAAAGGCAGGGGATGTTCCCGGAGCAACAGCGTTTAAATCCAAAGCCCCGAATCCCTGCCCGGTAAAGGACGGCGTTATCAGTTTCATTTCTTCAGGCCAGCTTCGGAATGAAGCTCCTGCACGGTCTTTTTCCAAAATCGTAAACGATTTAAAACCGAGTTTTTTCAGAACGATCCCCATTCCAATACCTGCGGGTCCCGCTCCAACAATGACGATTTCGCTATGCTGCAAAACAACCACTCCCTAAACGAAATCATTTCGATTTAATTTGCATGCTTTAGACATGACCACTTGATTTTATCACAGCATTGCCTCAAAATAAATAGGAACTATTTCTATTTACTGAAGAAAGGGGTCTCATCAATGGAACGCAAACTGCATTTGCCCGCAAAACCCGAACGCCACCGCCGCTTCGGATCTGTCGAAGCCGTGAAAGGAATAAAACCGACTGATAAAGAACAGATGAAGGATATTCAAAATACACCGAACGACTATTTTTTTGACATTGACCATGTCGGTGTCTCAAACGTTTCGCATCCGATTTTGATTGCTTCCTCGCTCAAGCCGTTTACACAAACGACGATCGGCGCTTTTTCCTTTACGACGAGCCTTGCGCGCGACCGCAAAGGAATCAATATGAGCCGCCTGACAGAACAGCTGCAGCGCTATCACGAAGCAAACTGGACGGTTGACTTCCATACACTGAAAGATTTTGCAAAGGATTTAGCCGGCAATATGGAACAGGAAAGCGCATCCGTCTCCGTCAGTTTTCCATGGTATTTCGAACGCATCAGCCCGGAAACCAAATTGTCCGGACTGATGCATGCCGATATCCATATGACAGTCTCTTATCATGAAAACAAAGGCTTTTCGCAAACCGCCGGCATCACCGCCCATGCGACGACGCTCTGCCCTTGTTCAAAAGAAATCAGCGAATACAGCGCCCATAACCAGCGCGGCATAATCAAGATCACCGCGCATATCAATGAACAGGCGGAGATGCCGGACGATTTCAAAGCCGAGCTTCTTGCCGCAGCGGAAACGAACGCAAGCGCAAAGCTCCATCCCGTCTTAAAAAGACCCGATGAAAAGAGAGTGACTGAACAGGCTTATGAGAATCCAAGATTTGTAGAAGACGTCCTCCGCTTAACAG
This sequence comes from Bacillus sp. FSL R7-0646, assembly GCF_037969865.1. Lineage (NCBI taxonomy): Bacteria > Bacillati > Bacillota > Bacilli > Caryophanales > Bacillaceae > Bacillus > Bacillus sp. FSL R7-0646. The sequence goes on along the minus strand of NZ_CP150217.1, from coordinate 764,968 downwards.
CTGCCGACTTATACGAAATGGACTGGATCTCCGCCTTTGAGATCGAATGCCGGAACGAAGAATCGATTCACTTGCACGATGCCGTGGCGCGGCTGTCGTTTTCCAAATGTTAAAAAGCTCGGCCGAAAAAATGGCCGAGCTTTACAATTTTAATGATGAGCGTGGTCAAGCAGACGATGCTGAACATCATAAAGAATGCCAGCGAGCCTCTTCTGTTTTCTTTGCGGCAGCCCATTGCTTTTATAAACAAGAGAACACATAATGCGGCCATCAGCAGACAGTTACGATTGTTCAAGCTCTTCGATCAACAGCGACAGCTCTGTCCAGCGCTCCATTGCCGCTTCGAGCTCTTCGGCTGTTTGCGCCTGCTCTTCCATCAATGTCTGGATTTTGGCAAAATCGCTGCCGGCGGCGGCGATTTCCTCTTCAAGCCGTTTATGCTTTTCTTCCAGAGCGGCGATTCTGTCTTCGATGCCGTCCCATTCCAGCTGATCTTTATAAGACAGTTTCTTCCTTTTCTTTTTCTCAGGTTTGACAGGTTCTGCGGCTTCAGACGCCGGCTTTTGACGGCTGTTCTCCTTTTGCTTCTCCATATATTCGCTGTAGGAACCTTGAAAACGCGATACGTTTCCGCCGCCTTCAAATACAAGCAGCCTGTCGACTACGCGGTCAAGGAAATAGCGGTCATGGGATACGGTCACGACAACGCCGGGAAACTGCTCCAAATAATCTTCGAGCACGCCGAGCGTCTCGGTATCAAGGTCGTTTGTCGGCTCATCGAGGAACAGGACGTTCGGCTCCTCCATCAGCACTTTCAAGAGATAAAGGCGCCTCTTTTCCCCGCCTGACAGCTTGCGGATCAAGTTGCGCTGCACGCTCCGCGGAAAGAGGAACCTTTCCAGCATCTGCTCCGCTGTGACCACTTGTCCGTCGGCCGTTTTGACGACCTCAGCCGTCTCCTTGATGTATTCGACGACCTGCAGCGCATCGTTCATTTCGCTGTGATCCTGTGTATAATAGCCGATTCTTACGGTCTGGCCGATCGTGATCTGTCCTCCGTCAGGCTTAATGCGCCCGGCAAGCGCGTTTAAGAGTGTTGTTTTGCCGATCCCGTTCGGTCCGATGATGCCGATCCGGTCCCCCGGCACAATCAGTTCATTGAATGAACGGACAAGCTGATTCCCGCCGCGGCTGATGTCAACGCCTTCCGCTTCAATCACCTGCTTGCCGAGACGGTGGGAGCCGATCGCGAAATCAAGGGAAGAACCGGTTTCAGGCGCGTCCTGCTCCTTTAGTTCCTCCACCCGCTGAATTCTTGCTTTTTGCTTTGTCGAACGGGCTTTGGCCCCCCTTCTCAGCCAAGCAAGCTCCCTTCTGAGAAGGTTTTGCCGCTTCGTTTCGTTTTGTTCGGCGAGCGCTTCTCTTTCGGCCCGCTTTTCCAAAAACACTTCGTAGTTCCCTTTGTATGTGTATAGGCGCCCTCGATCCAGTTCATAGATCCTGTTGGTCACCCGGTTTAAAAAATAGCGGTCATGGGTGACGAGGACGACGGAGCCCGGATACCCGCTCAAATAGCCTTCAAGCCATTCGATCGTTTCATTGTCAAGGTGGTTTGTCGGCTCATCCAAAATGAGGAGGTCAGCGGGCTGAATTAATGTTTTCGCAATCGCAACACGCTTTTTTTGCCCCCCGGAAAGGGAGCTCACTTCTTTTGCCACATCCGCGACGCCAAGCTTCGTCAATATCGTTTTTGCCGCCGTATTCGCGTCCCAGGCGCCATGTTCGTCCATTTTCCCCTGCGCCGCCAGCAGGTTTTCCTGCTTCTTCGGATCATCAGGCGCCGCATTCAGCTCCTGAAGCGCCTGCTCATACGTCCTCATCGTCCGCATCATCACGGAATCTCCCGAATAAATGTGCTCAAGCACGGTTTCCGGACCGTCCAAATCAGGATCCTGATCCAAGTACTCGATATGGAGGCTGCCGGGCTTTGTGATGTCTCCTTTTTCGGTCGATTCATGGCCGGCGATCACTTTCAGCAAGCTGCTTTTTCCCGTTCCGTTCGGTCCGATCAAGCCGATCCGTTCGTTTTCTTCAATATGGAACGATATATGGTCAAATAATGTTTTGTCTCCGTAAGTTTTATATAAACCTTCCGCTTTAAAAATGCTCATCTGTCTACCAATCCTAACGTAATGTCATAACTTTATTTTAATGCAGATGATGCAAGAAAACTAGTGAGAGCTTTTTCGCGGACATTATTGAAAGACGGCCGGAAGCCAAAAATATGCGCTGATCACAATCAAGAAGACACCTGCGATATTGAGCCAAAAGCCCGCCCTGACCATATCCTTTATCGTCAGCAGATTGGAGCTGAAGACGGCCGCATTCGGCGGGGTGGAGATCGGAAGCATGAAGGCGCACGATGAAGCAAGCGCAGCTGCCGCCATCAGCCCGTACGGCTCGACCTGAAGCGCGGCGCCAAGGCCGATCGTCATCGGAATCACCATATTGGCGACAGCCGTATTAGACATGATTTCAGTCATAAATAAAATCGCAGCCGTCAAAATAATCAGGACAAATAAGTAAGGGTGGCCTTCCAACAGCTTGAGCTTGCCGCCGATCCATGCTGTCAGATTGGTCGCCGAAAAACCGGCCGCAAGCGACAAGCCGCCTCCAAACAATAGAAGCAGTCCCCATGGCAGCGACTGCATATCCTTCCATTCCAAAATCCGTTCATCCTTTGTACTCGGAATTAAAAACAGCAGAACCGCTCCGAAAATCGCGATCGACGTATCTGATATTTGAAACGGAAGGATAAATTTGAACATCCACAAACATGCGGTTAATAAAAAAACGGTAAAAACCGATTTTTCCTCCCTCGTCATTGCGCCAAGCGCCTTTAAATCATGATCGATAAAATCAGGCTTTTTTCCTTGAAAAGCGCTCACTTTAAATTTTATTTTCGTTAAATAAACATATAAAATGGCAAGAAACAGAATGGAAACCGGGAACCCGAATAAAAACCATTCAAAAAACATAATTTCGTGATTGAGCATCTGCTTGGACATCGCAGCAAACACCGCGTTCGGAACGGAACCGACCAATGTGGCAAGTCCGCCGATCGACGCCGCATACGCGACAGCCAGCAAAATGCTTTTGCTGAACTTCTGCAGCGATTCGCCTTTTAAAATTTCTTTTTCCTGCACTTCTTTAATGACTGCTAGCGCTACGGGAAGCATCATCAAAGCGGTGGCAGCATTCGAAATCCACATCGATAAAAACGCAGTCGCCGCCATCACGCCAAGCACGATCCGGTGGCTTTCAGCCCCGATCCGCTTTAAAATGTGCAAAGCCATCCGTTTATGAAGATTCCATTTTTCGATGGCGATCGCAATGATAAATCCCCCCATATACATAAACACAATCGGATCGCCGTATGCTTTGGCCGTCGTTTCCATATCTAAACCACCCAATGTCGGCAGCAAAATGACTGGCAAGAGCGATGCCGCCGGAATCGGCACGGCTTCCGTAATCCACCAGACGGCCGTCCAGGCTGTAACCGCAAGAACGATTCGCGGCGCGTAAGCCAGCTCAGCTTCCGGTATCAAGCCGAGAATCAGCAAAAAACTGATCGGCCCCAATAACAATCCGGTCAGTTTAGTCGTTGTATATACTCTCATCTATCCCATCCCCCTTGAAAGCGGTTTCCCATTCATCACTTTTCGCTTTGACCGGGGAAAATTCCTCTAAAAAATTTAAAATAAAATTTTAATAAATGAAAAATTAGAAAAGCCCGCCGATTTTGCCAGCGGGCCTGTGAAAGTTCTAGTCTTCAAATTGGTGTTCCGCCATCTTGGCAAGGTTTTGCGCGTTGCTGCTGATCTCCTGCATCGTGGCGGAAATTTGTTCAACACCTGCGGCCTGGCCGCTCGTATGTTCATTGATGACTTCGATCGAATGCTCAAGGTCTTTTAATAACGCGTGGATTTTCTTCGTGATTTGGTCAATCTGGCCGACGTTTTCTTTTGAGTGTGTCGCAAGCTTGCGGATTTCGTCGGCGACGACGGAGAACCCTTTTCCTGACTCTCCGGCTCTCGCCGCTTCAATCGCCGCGTTCAGCCCGAGCAGGTTGCTTTGATCTGAAATGCCTTTTACGGTGACTGAAATTTTCTCGATTTCTCCGGCGCTTTCACTGACTTCCTTCGCCTGCTTGGAGATGTCGGACATTTGTCCGGAGAAGCCGCTGACAGATTCGGCGATATCCTGAATGGCCGAAGCCGTCTGCTCGACGATGACCGACAGGCTTTCCGCGACGCGGTGAAGCTGATCCGATTTTTCAAGGCTCGTGCCGAGCCCGACTCCGCCGATAACCCTTCCGTTCTCGTCGTGGAGCGGGATCGCTCTCGCCGCAAGAGGGAAGCCGAACAGCTCCTTAGGCACCATGCTTACTTTCTTTTTGTTTTGGCGGATGGCGTCTGTAATAATATCGCCTTCCTGCAAAGGGTCACCCGCTTTGACATTCAGGGAAAATGTCTTTCCCGGGATGTTGACGATCAGCTTTTCGGTATCGTAAATCCCCACTGTCACATCGTCCTGAATCAGCTGATTCAGGAACGGCGCCACTTTCACAAAAGCATCCAGCAGCGGGTGGATGTCCGTTTTTACTGCTTCATTCATGTATCAAATCCTCCTCTTAATATGGAAAACTCCTTTTTTGGTGCTGGACGGAAATCCATTTTAATGTCGTAAATTCGTCAAGGCTCCACTCTCCGTTCAGCCTTCCGATCCCCGATTGCTTTTCACCGCCGAAAGCGACATGCGGCTCATCGTTGATCGTCGTGTCATTGACATGGATCATGCCCGTCTCGATTTGCTTTGCGATGGCAACGCCGCTCTCCACATTTCCCGTGTGTACGGCTCCGCTCAGTCCGAAAGGCGTGTCATTCGCGATCTCAACCGCGTCTGCTTCGGTCTCAAACGGCATGACGCATACAACCGGACCGAACAGCTCTTCCTTGGCGACAGACATATCAGGCGTGACATCCGCAAGAATCGTCGGCTCGACGAGATTGCCTTTAATATCGCCTTTCAGAAGCGGTGTGGCGCCTTCTTCGATGCCTTTTTCAATCGATTTTCTTAAATGTTCAGCTTGGCGTTCATTAATAACAGGGCCGATAACGGTTTCAGGGTCCAGCGGATCGCCCGTTTTAAGCCCGGATACTTTTTGGCTGAACAGCTTTAAAAATTCCGGATACACTTCTTTTTGAACAAGAATCCGGTTGGCCGACATGCAGATTTGCCCTTGATGTGTGAAGCGGCTGAAAGTCGCGGCATTGACGGCGTATTCCAAATCGGCATCCTCGAGAACGATCAAGGCGCTGTTTCCTCCGAGTTCAAGCAGCGGTTTTTTGAAATGTTTGATCGCCAGCTGCCCGATATAGCTGCCGACCTTCGTTGAACCGGTAAACGAGATGATTCGCGGAATCGGATGCTCAACGAAGCTGTCGCCGATTTCCCCGATATCTGTGACCACGACATTCAGCAGTCCCTTCGGAAGACCGGCTTCTTCAAAAATCTTTGCAATCAGCGTGCCGCCGCAAATCGGTGTTTCCTCATGCGGCTTTAAAACAACGCCGTTCCCGGCGCCAAGCGCGGGCGCAACTGATTTTACAGATAAAAAGAACGGAAAATTGAACGGACTGATGACGCCGACCACTCCCGCCGGAATGCGGTATATCCGATTTTCTTTCCCATCAACCGGTGAAGGGAGAATTTTGCCTTCCATTTTGAGCGGGAAGCCCGCCGCTTCTTTGATCATATTGACGACAAGATCGATTTCAAAAGCCGCTTTCAGCCGTGTTCCGCCAAGCTCCTCCATAATGAGAAACACAATCGCTTCTCTATTGTCTTCAATATAAGCCGCGGCTTTTTCTAAAATTGCCCTTTTTTCATAGGGATTGACGCCATCCCATTTCTTTTTCGCCTCAAGCGCAGCTTTGTAAGCCGCATCGACATCCTCCCGCGTCGCTTTCCGAAAAGAGGCAATCGTTTTATGGGTAAAAGGATTCAGATCGGCCAACACGCTTTCACTTTGGCCGTCTCTCCATTCCCCTCCTATGTATTGACGGTTGAGGTCAGTTATTTGAATCATTCAGTCCATCTCCTATCAAACAGTTTTGGGAAAAGTTAGACTACATCTTATGTATCGGCAATCTTTCAAGAAAATTCAATCTTATGGGTCTTTTGGATATAAAAAAAGATTTTACCGATAAATCGGTAAAATCCGGATACAAGGGGAACAGCACCGCTCAGTTTTTCTGAGCAAGATAAACGGTTGTGATCAGCATTGATAAATATTGCAGGATATATAAACCTGTTATTAGGAAAAATGAAAAGGATATTCCTTGGAAAATGATCACCAACGCCCAGGCAATTAAAATGGCCGCCATTGTAATGTTCCAGGAGAGCGCCTTAGCCTGATAGCTAATCTTCTGCTGGCGCTCATCGAACAGCCTCTCTTTTTTTCCAATTCGTCTGTTTACTTTGTAAACAATTGCGATCCCGAGCACGCCTATTCCTAAGCCCGCTAAAGCGATCAGTATGTTTGTCATCGTTTCAGTCAATATTTTCATCCCCCTCAAAAATAAATAAATCTTCAATCAGACATTCAAAAATTTGAGCCAGTTTATGCGCCAGAACGAGTGAAGGTTTATATTTTCCCTTTTCAAGGGAAATCACCGTTTGCCTCGACACATTAAGCCTTTTAGCCAGTTCTTCTTGTGTCATGTTCAGCGAAGTGCGCTTTTCCTTTATTAACGTTTTCATCTTTCCTCCATTGGGAATGTAAAGTTCACTATACGTAAAGTATACTTAACAAAAAAATAAAATGTCAAGTTAACTTTACAATAAAAAAAGATAGACAAAACAGGTCGTCCTCCTGTTCATCTATCTTTTCTTTCCCGATTTTTTCAGGGCCTCTTTTTACGCCCCTAAATCGACATTATGGTAAACTTGCTGAACGTCTTCCAGATCTTCCAGCGCGTCAATCAGCTTTTCAAACTGTGCGCGCGCGTCCTCTGGAAGGGCGACGTCATTTTGCGCGAGCATCGTCAGCTCGGCCACCGTGAACTCAGTAATGCCGGCGTTTTGCAGCGCCTCCTGTACGGCGTGGAACTGATCGGGCTCGGCATAGACGATCACTGCATCGTCTTCCTCTAAAATATCACGGACATCGATATCCGCTTCCATCAATAATTCGAGCGTTTCATCAGCCGTTTTGCCTTCAAAGCCGATGACGGCCGTCGGATCAAACATGTAAGCGACAGATCCGCTCACTCCCATGTTTCCGCCGTTTTTGCCAAATGTGGAGCGCACATCGGCAGCCGTGCGGTTGACGTTGTTTGTCAACGCGTCAACGATCACCATCGCTCCGTTCGGACCGAAGCCTTCATAGCGCAGCTCGTCGTAATTTTCCTCAGAGCCGCCCTTCGCTTTTTCGATCGCCCGCTCAATAATCGCTTTCGGGACATTGTATGTTTTGGCGCGCTCAAGCACGAATTTCAGGTTCTGGTTCAGTTCGGGATCGGGCTCTCCCTGCTTTGCCGCCACATAGATTTCGCGGCCGAACTTCGCGTAGATTCGGCTCGTATTCGCATCCTTGGACGCTTTCTTCTCTTTTATATTGTTCCATTTACGGCCCATGATGTAACCACTCTCTTTCAACATTGAATCTTTCATTCACAAAATCTATTATACCCCAGGGCCGGGCGATTTCATCAAATTGATGCATCGAATTTACGACATTTTTTTGGAAATCCTTCTAAGACGCGAGTTTTCCGCTGCCTTTCTTCTGCTCCTTCTTCACAACCGTGACAAAGATTCCGGCAATCACAAACACGATTCCGGCCAAATGAACGAATAGAGTAAAAAGCAAGCACCGTAACAATCATCGCATAATAGTCGCAGCCGCACTATCGAGAAAATAATTGGTAACAGTTTGGGATGACATCGCTTTTCCTCCTGATGTATGGATAAATAACCGGCTTTAAGAAAAAAAAGGATGTCACCATATAATATGAGACACCCTTCTTAGGCACAATCTTTGATCAAACTCTAAATCGCTTCCGCTAAAATCATAAACCGGTACTGTGTGACGTCAAAATAGCCCTTTTCTTCAATCATTTTATGAATCTCGTACAATTCATCCTTGTATTGATTCACTTCAAAACCGGGCGCCTGCCAGGGAATGGCTTTCAAATAATAGACCAGAGCCCCAATATCATAAAACCTTTGGACTGGAAACTCTTCCCTGCTTTTTAGAATCTTAAAATCTTGCTTTTCTATTTCTTTTAACGCTGTTTCCAAGTCCCAATCCTTAAATTCTTCATTTAGCGGCACGCCAAGTTTTTCATTGATTTCTTCGCAATCATGCCCGCCGACTTGCTGAGTGAGGAACAGTCCTCCTTTTGAAAGGATTCTCCTCACCTCTTGTGCTGAATATGATTCGTGTTTATTGATGATCAGGTCAAATTGGCCGGATTCAAATGGAAGCTCTTCATCATCATCAATTTGAACGACCTGAACCCCTAAAGGCGTCAATCGTTCCTTTGCGACTGGCACATTTGGCATATAACATTCAGTAGCGTATGCTGACGGAGGAAACGGCCCCAATTTCGATAAAAACTCGCCGCCGCCTGTCCCCATATCGAGCATGGATTTGGAATCTTGTATAAGAGACAGAGCCATGCTTCCGTATGACCATGAAAGCAGGTCGCTTTTCATTCGTCCTGTGTCTTCAATGAAAGAAAAATCCCAGCCGCTGAAAGGCTTGTCTGCGTGCTTTAAATATGAAAGAAATGTTTTGTCATTCATAATATTCCCCTCCAATTTTTAATGTTTAAATATGTTTTAAACGATTGGAGGGCCTCTCGCGAATCTGGAAGGTTTTTATATTTCATGCTCTGGCAGATTCATTGTAATTCCACACCCCGTTTCATGATTTAAAAAAGAAGCCCTGTAAAAGGACTTCAGCGAACATTAACCCCCAACCGGCAGCTCCGCTGTTTGAACGCCGCCTGACGCCTGATTGTGGCTTTGGGATAAAGCAGCTCCGCCTAAGACCATAGCAGTTAACGACAAGCAAAGAATTAATTTTTTCATGACAATACCTCACTCCCTAATGATCTCATTTTGTTTTCGGCTTTCATGAATATTTTAACAAATTCCAGCGCTTTCTTGTCATCTCCTTTTTTCTCAAAATAGCTTGAGATGAGCAAAGAAAGATCGCAGACACCGTCTAAATCATTCATCTCGTCCAAGGAATGGATGTCGTCTTTGATGCTTTTTACGTTTTCATGGCAATACAGCTCATAAATAATATTTATTTTCTTTTCATAATGCTTATTCCCGTTTTTCTTTAATTCCTCCTGTCCTTTTTTATGATAGAACAGGGCCGCTTCTGTTTCGCCGATTTTGAAAAACTCTCTGGTCAGCATGTAAAGCGAGTTGATATAGTAGCTTGACTTGCACCATTCGGCGTTGCTCAAAGCATGCTGGACGGCGAGAATGCATTCCTGAGACCGGCCGGAATTGGAATACAGAATGCTGATATTGTGATGAAGCATCGCTTCTAAAAATGAATCGTCAATCTTTTTGGAAATTTCAATCGATTCTTCAAAGTACTTCTCCGCATCTTTAAAGCGCTGCATCTGCATGTAATTTGTCCCCATCACAACTTGGGAAATCGCCAGCTTTTTTTCGTACCCGTCATGCATTTTGTAAATATTCATCGCGTCTCTCGCATAATTGAGAGAAACCGCATTTTGCCGAAGAGACATATACAGCCAGGACACTTTAAAATAAAACTCGGCCGCTTCAATCTGATCGGGCACCTTCGCCAGTTTTTTCTCGGCAACCTTGTACAGACTGATCGCCCGCTCAACATTCTTGTTGTACGCTTCATGCATCGCCTCAAAAAAGTAGAAATAGTAATCGATCATATGATCCGTCTGCTCGATGCACTCGATTTGCGAATCATTAAAGTAAGACTCCCGCGGCAGCCGCTCTCCCCTCGCATCATAAAGCATCATCCGGTACCGCTCCTCAAGAAGCGAAAAATAAGCCAGCACATTCTGATCCTCTTCCATCTCGGAAAACATCGACTTCGCCTCATCAAAAAGATGCTTTGCCTGCTCAGTATCGTGCTTTTTAATGGCCAAATGGAATTCGTTCAACACCCCCGCAACCACCTCTGAAGCGACCTTGCTCATGCCGAACCCCCTCTTTCTTTTTAAGATTGTTCTCTATCTTTAACATGATCTTATCACACGTGTAAATTTTTGTAATGACCTTTTGTCAATTAGTAATCTGTTTTTGTCAACAATTGAAAAAGCCTTTTGTTGTCAATTTCAACTGTTGGTAGTGATCAACAACTCATCTTGCCTATAAACAAAAAACGCTCCTTCTTTTTCAAAAACAAGAAACCACTCGCCTTCCACAAAGGCAAGTGGCTCTCATTTATTTTAATTGCTGATAAGAAATCAATCGATGAATATGGACTGCCAAGTATGTCAGTTCATCATTCGGAATGACGTTTCCGTGTACCTGCTTGATATAATCCTTAATTTTGAAAGCTACATCCATTGCTTGCGGATATAAATTAGCAATTTGCTCAAATAATTCATTCTCCTGATTTGCCAGCAATTTATCAGCGTAAAATCTTTCAACGAAAAATTTAACGTGTGTGATAAATCTGCTGTAGTGGATGTTTTCTTGATCTAATTTCATGTTTAATGTGTAACGGACAAGGTTGACAATGCTCCCGATCATTTTTGCATTTTTCATTCCATCTTTTGACTCTGTCTCTTCACCTAATGCATTGATTAAGTGGAACGCAATATTTGCCGCTTCCTCTTTCGGCAATTGGATCCCAAATGTTTCATTGATGAGCTGAAGCGCATAATTCCCTGCCTCAAACTCTTCCGTATAGTAGTTTTTAATTTCCCAGTAGACGCGATTCGTAATATTGATGTTCTTTTTATAGCGCTCTACTGCAAAATTCAAGTGATCCATTAATGTGAAGTATACACCGGAATTTAGCTTTGTTTTTAATCTTTCTTCTGCATGCTGAACAATTTGCTGGGTCAATTCAATAAATTCTTGCGGAATTGAATCCAACAGTTGGAGAAATTCCTTTGCCTTCATATTGTCTACTGGCATAAACACTTGATCAGCCTGTTTTTCTTCAATCATATTCCCAGGTTTTCGTCCGTAACCGATGCCCCTGCCGCATAAAACCATCTCCTGTCGGTTCTGGTCTACAGCCAGTACCACACTCGAGTTTAAAACTTTTTTTATTTTAAACATCGCCATCACCTTTTCATGAATGCGGTTTTTTAGTCTAATACTTCTCCGTTTGTCTCAATCACTTTCTTATACCAGTAGAATGAATCTTTACGTGAGCGCTTCAATGTCCCGTTGCCATCGTCATCTTGATCAACATGGATAAATCCATATCGTTTGGACATTTGAGATGTTCCCGCACTAATAATGTCAATGGGTCCCCAGCTGGTATATCCAAAGAGATCAACACCTTCTTCAATGGCTTCTTTCATCTGACGGAAATGCTCTCTGAAATAGCTAATACGATAGTCATCATGGATCGATCCATCGCTTTCGACAACATCTTTCGCACCCATGCCGTTCTCCACAATAATGAGAGGTTTTTGATAGCGATCATACAATTCAATGAGCGAAATCTTTAAGCCGACCGGATCGATTTGCCAGCCCCAATCTGTTGACGGCAAATATGGATTTTTCACACCGCGAATCGTATTGCCATCTGTTTTTTCCAGACCCTCCTGTGCAGATTCTGTCAGGGACATATAGTAGCTAAACGAAACGAAGTCTACCGTATGTTCTTTTATAATGGCAAGATCGTCCGCTTCCATCTTAATATTGATATTTTTTCGTTCCAGCATGCGTTTGATCAATGGCGGATATTCGCCAAACACTTGAACATCTGCATAGAAATAGTTATCAAGGTTTTGCTTCAGTGCGCGTTCAACATCACTCGGATGGCAAGTGTGCGGGTATGTCGTGAGTTTCGTTAGCATACATCCCACCTGACTGCCGGGAATGATGCGATGACAATCTGCAGTCACAAGAGCGGATGCCACAAATTGATGGTGCAATGCTTGATAAACCGTTTCTTCTACTTTCCCTTCAGGACAGCGATCAGGAATGATTCCCGCTGTAATGAAAGAATGGCGGTGTATACTGTCAATTTCATTAAAGGTAAGCCAGTATTTTACGACATCTTTATAGCGTTCAAAACACACATTTGCGAACTTCACAAAGAGGTCGATCACTTTTCTTTCAACCCATCCGTTGTATTTCAGACTAAGTGCTAATGGCATTTCATAATGTGACAGAGTCACGATCGGTTCAATGTTATGTTTTTTAATTTCTTGAAACAGACGATCATAAAACTGAAGGCCTTTCTCGCTAGGCTCTGCTTCTTCTCCTGTCGGGAAAATTCGGCTCCATGCAATCGATATACGCAATGTTTTAAAACCCATTTCTGCAAAGAGAGCCACATCTTCTTTATAGTGATGATAAAAGTCAATCCCTCTGCGCTTCGGATATTTTTTTACGTCCGGGTCTTTCATTGCACGATCAATGTTTTCAGAAGAAACAGCAAGATGTCCTTCGTAATCTTCAACACTCAAATTCGAACGGTACATGGCAATATCAGCAACAGACGGTCCTTTTCCATCAACATTCCAGGCTCCTTCTGCTTGGTTTGCGGCAATCGCCCCGCCCCATAAAAAGTCTTTCGGAAATCCTTTTGTTTTTGTCATCATGATTACCCTCCTAATTGTGTAACAACCATCAACGTATCTTGACGATTGACCTCTTTTAATTGCGTGACTTTTATATCATATTGATCCGTATTCGTAATAACTGCTAGTGTAACTGGATCATAACCTGCTTCTTTAATTTTCTCCAGTTCAAATTGAATGAGCAGATCACCCGCTTTGACTTGATCCCCCACTTTTACCAATGGTTTAAAGAACTTGCCCTCTAGCTGAACGGTGTCGATTCCAATGTGGAAAAGAACCTCAACTCCGTTTGCTGTTTTCATACCGAGTGCATGGTTTGTTTCAAAGAGAAGAGAAATCTCGCCATCTATCGGTGCATATAGTTCACCCTTTGAAGGAATAATGGCAATTCCTTCTCCCATTACCTTTGAAGAGAATATGTCATCTTCTACATCAGACAGTGAAATCATTTGACCGATGACTGGACTTTTGAACGTCTCATCTGCGCCAAGTTTTTCAGCGAAAACACCTGGCTCTGCTTCTTTTTCTGTTTCTTCTGTCTTTCGATCCTTTCCTAAAATAAAGGCAGCAGCAAACGCAACAGCAAATGAGATGGCAAAACCAATCACTGCGAACATGAAGTTGCGTGGAAGCTCGTCAGATATAAACATCGACATACTTGCAAGACCAGGTCCAACAAGAACAAACGCTTGAAGTCCGACAAGTCCAATGAAGATGCCGCCGATGAAAGAACCGATCATGACACTGCTGAGCACACGTTTATTTTGCAGTGTCACCCCGTATAATGCAGGTTCGGTAATGCCAAAGAATGCGGAAATTCCTGCAGAAATGGCAGTTGAACGAAGCACTTTATCTTTTGTACGAAGGGCAATTGCGAAACACGCTCCGCTTTCGGCGATATTGTGTGCAAGTGATGCAGGCAAGTAAAGTGCTTCTTTTCCGAGATTGCCCATTGTTGTTACAGCGTACGGCACCATCGCTTTGTGCATCCCTGATGCAACCATAAATGGAAGAACCGCTGCAAGGATCGCAACTGCAATCCAGCCTACTTTGTCAAACATAGCAAGGATGAGTGCTGTGAAGCCTTGCCCTGCTGTAAAACCGATTGGTCCCAGCAGCAGGAGAGTGATCGGAACTGTAATAACCAAAGACATCATCGGTACGAAGAAGATACGAATGGGTTTTGGCGAAATACGAGTAAACCATTTTTCCACCTGTGTATACAACAGGACAGATAAAATCGCCGGAAACACCTGATAGGCATACGCAATATTTTTCACATCGAATGAAAATAATTGAGCGCCTTCTGTCAGCATCGCCGTCATGTTTGGCAGAATAAGAGCGCCGACTGCCGATAATGCAACAAGCGGATTCACTTTTAGTTTATTGGCTGTCGTCACGGCGACTAGCAATGGCAGGAAGTAAAGCGGCGCATCGCCAACCATATTTAAAATCTGATACGTTTGCCCTTTGGCATCAATGAATCCGAATAACGAGAAGAGGAGGAGAAACGATTTTAAAATCCCTCCACCCGCAATGGCTGGAACAAGCGGTTGAAAAACACCGACAATGAAGTCTAATAGTACAGTCCCCACTTTTCGCTTTTCCTTCGGCTGATGGGAAGACCCATTTTGTCCAGAAAGTGCTCCGCCGAGAAGGCCGGTCAATTCCTCATAGACTTCGATGACATCGTTTCCAATCACGACCTGGCATTGGCCCGACATACGGACAGCGATGACACCTGGTGTTTTCTCAAGCGCAGGTACATCCGCCTTGTTTTGATCAATCAATGTAAAACGGAGTCGTGTCGAACAATGCTCCAAATGGGCAATATTCTCTTTACCGCCGACATGCTGCAATACGTCTCTTGCTGTTTGTATGTAATTCACTGTTTCTCCCCCTTTTCTGAAACATGAGACCTATATTTAGGCAATAAAAAAAGGACCCAAACCGACAAATTAAAAAATTTATCGGTTTTAGATCCTGCCTGCATGACCAGTCACATGTCTAATTTATCAATATTGGATTTGATTAAAGTATATATCGGTTTTATGAAAGCGTCAACATTTATTTTATTTTTTTCGGAAAGAAGCGAATTTCCTGGTCAAATGGCCTATAGTTGTTTCATAATAGCGATGATAAACATCTTCATGCATCCTCAAATTGCGCGCCAAGATTCCATGGTTAAAAACATAAACTACACGCTTCGAATTTATCTCAATAATTGTCCGCAGCAAAGCATCATCCGACACAGCTCCACAAGCAGCGAGAAGTAACGAGCACATTCTAATTCTCTTCCACCTCGAAAAACATTGACTTCTCCTGTTCAATATTTATGCTTTTTAGTTGCCAAATGGAATTCGTTCAACAACCTCGTAACCACTTCTGAACCGACCTTGCTCATGTCGAATCCCTCTTTCCCTTTAAGATGTTATCTATTATTAAAATGATCTCATCACATGTGCAAATTTTTGTAATATCCTTTTGTCAATTATGTTAAAAAGCAAAAAGCCTTGGTAGCACTTGACCAAAGCTTTTAATTTGAATCTAATTATTCGATATTTCATATATTCGTTTAAGTTCTGAAAAAGTAATTTCAATTCCTACCTTTTTTAAGTGATCCTTACGCTGATCATACAGTTTTTTCAACAGTTTTTCCTTCTCCTCATCTTGACCATAATGAATAAGACGATGACAGTGTGGACATAGGCTTACCAAGTTTGCTAGTTGATCTAAGTCATATTTGAACTTCACTTGCTTAGCGATAGGGACAAGATGATGACATTCAACATAAGGCTTGTTGGTAGATTTAGAGATAAAAGTTTTGTGTGAATGATCAATTTCACAATTGTAGTTCGAAAGCACCATAGCTTTTGAGGCAAGACTTGCATTTCTTGTCCATTGCCTTTGACCACCTTGATTAATGATAGGTTGCGGACGTTCTCTCTTTTGATTGATTTCATATCCGACATTCGAATTCTCGGATATGATGAAGGTTTGAGCCGCTATCTGATACTCCTCTTCGTTAACCCGGTCTTCTAAAAATTGGCCATCTTCCTGCAACAGAATAAAATCATTAAACTGTTCTATCGATCGATTTCCGATAAGACCTTCTACTTCTTTGTATGTAACTAATAGAGCTTGTAAATCGTTTATAATGTCTTCTGAACTCGGAAAATTGCTTACACCATAAAAACAACCACATACATGTCCTAACTCATAGCCCCTCGCAAGATCACCTTTACCCTTTAAATCGATATTTGAAAGGTTCATATTTTGAGGGATGGTATTTAGTTTTTCTCTAATAATAGAAGCTGTTTTTTGGATTTTCGCCCTACCTATCTTTGTACCATACTTTTCTTTAAAGTATGTCCATCCTTGATTCAAACTTACATAAACACCGCTTCCATCTGCACTAAATAAGTAAACAATATAGTAGCCTCTTGTCGCCGAAGTCGTTAAGTTCTTTAGAAAAATTGAAATCCAAGGAATCTCAGCCCAACGGCCTTTTCCAACCGAACCTGCTACATGATATATATTAGGATCTAAGTCAACAACTTTAAAAAGAGTATCCTTTATTTCACGACAAATAAGATCTAACAAAGGGTGCCCCTTAAACTCCTCATTTTTTGCTTGTTGATATGTTGATAAAACGCGCTTCATTTGTTCACTAATCGTTAGTTGATTCGAGATTTTCTGTTCTATTTTGATACACCTCTTTTATTCAGTAGGACTTTATGCAAGAAATGGAACCTTCATATAACATTATAAGCCTCTCCTGGGTTGGAGAGGCTTATGTTTTTAGATTTTTATTTATCTTTTTTGACGAGTACAGCCACACACTCCACATGCGCCGTATGCGGAAACATATCAACAGGCTGTACCTCACGCGTCACATACCCGCCATCCTCCAGCACCCGCAAATCGCGCGCCAGGGTTCCCGGGTTGCAAGACACATACACTACACGTTTCGGCTTCATCTCCAAAATCGTCCGCAGCAAGGCCTCGTCGCAGCCTTTGCGCGGCGGGTCAACCACTAGCGTGTCAGCCGCAATGCCTTCCTCATACCACTCCGGAATGACCGTTTCCGCTTCGCCAACTTCAAACTCAGCGTTCTCAATGCCGTTCAACTCAGCATTCCGTTTCGCGTCCTCAATCGCTTCCGGCACAATTTCGACGCCGTACACTTTTTTCGCCTGCTTCGCTAAAAACAGCGAGATCGTGCCAATGCCGCAGTACGCGTCAATGACGGTCTCTTCGCCGTTTAGTTCGGCGTATTCAAGCGCTTTGTCGTAGAGCACTTTTGTTTGCTCAGGGTTGACTTGGTAGAACGATCTGGCGGAAATGGCGAATTTGATGCCGCCGATGGTGTCGTAAATGTATTCTTCTCCCAAGATGACGGTTGTTTCGTCGCCGAAGATGACGTTTGTTTTTTTCGGGTTGATGTTTTGGACGATCGATTTGACGTGCGGGAATGCCGCGGTGATCTCCTCGACGATTTTCGCTTTGTGCGGGAAGTCGTTTGTTCTTGTGATGAAGACGACCATCATTTCGCCTGTCGCGGCGCCGTATCTGACCATGATGTGTCTGAGCCAGCCTTTGTGGCGTTCTTCGTTGTACGCTTTGATGCCGTATTTGCCGCAAATTTCTTTAATCGCTTGAACGACGCGGTCGTTTTCCGACTGCTGGATCAGACATTCGTTCATGTCGATGATCTCATGGCTGCGCTGCTGGTAGAAGCCTGCGATCAGACCGCCTTCTCTTTCGCCGACAGGGACCTGCGCTTTGTTTCGGTAGTTCCACGGGTCTTCCATGCCGAGGGTCGGGTGGACGGTGATCCGGCTTAAATCGAGCTTGCCGATTCGCTCGAGCACGTCTTTGACTTGCTTCTGCTTGTAGAGAAGCTGGCCTTCGTAATTGATGTGCTGCAGCTGGCAGCCGCCGCACTGCTTGTAGATCGGGCACGGCGCGTCCGTGCGAAAGCGGCTTTCTTCTTTCAAGTCGATGAGGCGGCCGAAGGCGAAGCCTTTTTTGACCCGGGTCACTTTAATCTGCGCCTTTTCGTCAGGCAGCGCGTTCGGCACGAAAATCGGGAAGCCGTCGACTTTGGCGACGCCGGCTCCTTCGTGTGTTAAATCTTCAAATACGACATTGTAATATTCATTTTTTTGAACGGGGGCTTTTTGTTTCATCTTTTTCACCTGCTATAAGAAAAACTTGGCCAGCTCTTTAGACCAAGTTCAATCATCCAATTTTCTCGCTTTTTCTTTTGACATGACGACGTCGATATGGCGGTAGAGGTTCTCGAATTCGCCCGGCAGTTCGCCGCCGTATTCGCCGTCAAGGTTGAGGAGCATTTTGTCTTTGACCGTCACTTTGACGCGGTTTGCTTTCGTGTAGATGACATGCTCGTCATTGATATGTTCGCCGCGGAGGGCAAGTCCGACAAGTCTGATGAATTCGGCGAGGTTTGTCCGTTTTAAAATGACGAGGTCAAACATGCCGTCATTCAAGCTTGAGTCGGGGGCGAGCTTCTCAAAGCCGCCGACTGAGTTCGTCAGCATGACGAGAAACAGCATTACTTCTCCTTCAAACAGCTTGCCGTCGTATTCGATTTCGACCTCGGTCGGCCGCAGTGAAGGAAGGAGCATTTCCATTCCTTTCAAATAATAGGCAAGATGGCCGAGCATCGTCTTCAATTTGCTTGGTACGTCATATGTCAGTTCTGTAAGGCGTCCGCCGCCGGCGATATTGATGAAATATTGGCCGTTGACGCGGCCGATGTCAATCGGACGGGCCTCTCCCTCTAGTATTGTGTCAACCGCCTTTAAAATATCCTCGCGCGGAATGCCGAGCGCTCTCGCAAAGTCATTCGTCGTTCCGACCGGAATGACTCCGAGCTTGGGGCGGTGTTCCAACGGCGCCAGTCCGTTGATGACTTCATTTAATGTCCCGTCTCCTCCGGCCGCAACAATCAAGTCAAATTCCCGCTCAGCGGCGTGTCTGGCGGCCTGTACGGCATCCCCTTCCCCTGTTGTCGCGTGGCATGACGTTTCATAGCCTGCCTGCTCGAACTTCTGCAGAACTTGGGCAAGGTTTTTTTTGAAGATTTCTCGTCCGGAAGTCGGATTGTATATGATTCGTGCACGTTTCATGTTTTCATCATCCTATTAGAGTATCCGTATCATTTCTTTACCAACAACCTTTAATTATACTAGCTGTTGAAAAAATCGCAACAAAATGGGTATCATCATTTGTTTAATTTTAGATAAAATATCCTAATTAATGGTAAAAAAGACTTCAGGATCTAATTGATGTAAAATAATTAATATTAAGAAAAAAGGAGATGTTGCTGTGAAAAAGCCCGTTTATTTTAACCATGACGGAGGCGTCGATGATCTCGTCTCTTTATTTCTGCTATTGCAGATGGAAGATGTCAAATTGATCGGAACATCCGTCATACCGGCGGATTGCTATTTGGAGCCTGCTCTCAGTGCCAGTCGAAAAATCATTGACCGCTTCGGTTCGTACCAGGTCGAGACTGCGGCATCCGATTCGAGAGGGGTGCACCCGTTCCCGAAGGAGTGGCGCATGCACGCCTTTTATGTCGACGCTCTGCCGATTTTAAATGAAAAAGGCGAAGTCCGGACTCCGGTGTCAGAACTGCCCGCCCACCTTCATCTGATTGAATGCGTGAGGCAGAGCCCCGAACCGGTGACACTGCTGTTTACCGGCCCGCTGACAGACTTGGCGAGGGCCCTTGAGGAAGAGCCGGCGATCATAAAGCACATTGCAAAGCTTGTCTGGATGGGCGGCACCTTCCTTGAGAAAGGAAATGTGGAAGAGCCTGAGCACGACGGGACGGCGGAATGGAACGCTTTTTGGGACCCTTACAGCGTGAAGACGGTATTCGAGAGCGACATTCAGATCGAAATGGTCGCGCTTGAAAGCACGAACCAGGTGCCTTTGACAAACGAAATCCGCTCCCATTGGGCGAGCCTCAGAAAGCATATCGGGATCGACTTTATCGGCCAATGCTATGCGATGTGTCCGCCGCTTGTCCATAACGAAACGAATTCGACATACTACCTTTGGGATGTGCTGACGACGCTGACGCTCGGCACAGTCGATATGACACGCTCGCGCAGCATCAAGGCGGTTGTCCATACACAAAGCCCGCGCCAAGGAACGACAGAAGAGCATCCTGACGGCAGAATGGTCAAAGTCGTTGATCAAGTCGACAGGGATCAATTTTTTGCGTATTTTGAAGAGTTGATGAAAAGAGCCGACCGCATTCCATCTTTATAAAAGGAGACTTTCCATGATTAAAAAAGGGACAAACATTTACATCAGGCCGCTCACGGCTGAAGACGCCGAGGCATGCCTCGAATTGCAGAACGCAAACCGCCCGTTCTTTGAACAGTTTTCAATGGAGCGGAACGAGGAGTTTTATACAATCGAAGGACAAAAGAAGAGGCTTCAAAGATTATATGAAAATATGGAGAACGATGAAGATTATTATTTTGGCATCTTTGATCCGGCAAACGATGCGCTGATCGGAACGATCAACCTTTTCCAAGTGCTGCGCGTTTCCTTGCAAAGCGCCTTCATCGGCTATTTTTTGGATCAGAAGCACAACGGCAAAGGCTACACGACCGAAGCCGTCAAGCTGATGGTCGAGTTCGCCTTTCACGATCTCAAGCTCCATCGCATCGAAGCCGGCGTCATGCCCCGTAATATTGCCTCGATCCGGGTGCTGGAGAAGGCGGGTTTTCACAAAGAAGGCATCGCCCGGAAAAACGTCAAGATCAACGGAAAATGGGAAGATCATCAGCTGCTGGCTGTGATCAATCCGCATGATTAGCCGCTTCTTCGCCGACTGGAGAACGCAGCATTAAAAAAGCTTGTCGATGAAGATCACTTCAACCTTTATCGACAAGCTCAAAACATGCTTTCATCTGCTCTTTGTCTCTTTCATGATGCTGAAAATCACTAGGGTGATAACACCTGCACATACAATATAAAATAAAACATCAGTCACAGGGTTTCTTATATTTTTTAAGAGAAATATGACTCCGATCAACACGATCGGTATGATCCAGGTGAGCCGCTTTACGATTTTGGGGCTTGGTTCGCTGTTTCCTTTCGATTCCATTCAATGCCTCCTCATCAGGTTGCCTTTTCTAACAAAGCATAACACAGGATATTTTTGTTAAACACCGACGATCGTCTCTTCAAAGAAAAAACCCCTTAGAATGGACCATTTCCTGTGTCCATTCCAAGGGGTTGATGTTATACCATCTTACTCTTCTTCCATACCCGGTTTTTTCCGGCGGAATTTCGCCAGTACTTCGTATACGATCGGTACGATCAGAAGGGTGAGGAGCGTTGAACTGATCAGACCGCCGATAACGGTGACGCCGAGCCCTTTTGAAATGACCTGGCTGCCGCCTTCAAATCCGAGCGCCAATGGAATCAGGGCGCCGATTGTGGCGATGGCCGTCATCAGGATCGGACGGAGCCTTGTAGAGCCGGCTTCCAGGAGTGCTTCTCTCGTTGAGAGCCCTTCCGCTTCCTTATGGATGACGCGGTCGATTAGGACAATCGCGTTTGTGACGACGATACCGATCAGCATCAGCATTCCGATCATTGCGTTCAAGCTGATTGTTTCTCCTGATACGTAAAGTCCCACCAAGGCGCCGATGACGGTAAACGGCAGCGAGAACAGGATCGCAAATGGCGCCAGTGCTCCGCCGAATGTAATCACAAGCACGAGGTAGACGATCGCAACCGCCGCAAGCATTGCGAGTCCGAGTTTTGTAAAGGAATCTTCGATATCAGCGGATACGCCGCCGGTATCGATTGTGACGTTGTCAGGCAGGTCGATCTTGTCGATGTTTTTCTGTACGTCGACTGATACGGCCGTGACGTTGTCTGATGTGACTTCCGCCGTGACATCGGCATAGATTTTGCCGTCCCGTTTCGAAATTGTGTCGGATGTCGTGCCTTCCTTCACTTTCGCGACATCGCCGATTTTCACTTCCTGGCCGGTCGGAGTTGTGATTTTTTTGTCTTCTAAATCTTTGACGCTTTTATATGTTTCTTCTTCTGTTTTAATCGTAACATCAAGATCTTTCCCGTCTTTTTTCACGGTTGTAAGCGGCGCCTGCGATGTTTCTTTCATGAGCGCCTGAGAAATCTGTGATGCCGTTAACCCGAGTTTGCTTAATTTCTCCTGGTCAGCGACAAATGTATATTCGTCATATGTGCTGGACAGGCCTGAGCTTACGTTTTTCAGGTCTTTTTGGTCTTTCATTATCTTTTCGATCTCTTTTACAGTGCCTTTAATCTCTTTTTCAGAATCCCCGTACACATAATACGTTAACTCATTGTTGTTGCCTGAGGAGCTGAAATCCTGAGTTTTCCATTCTCCGCGTTTGGATTGCTTCTGAATGTCTTTTAAGACGCTGTCCTTTTCTTGATCAAAATCAGGCGTGTCTTCCTCATATTTGATATAGAACAACGCGCCGTTTGAACTTCCGCCCATCAGCGGATTTCCCTCTCCTAACGTATACTGAACCGTATCGACGTGTTTGCGGTCCAATAGGATTTCTTCAGCTTTTTGCGCTTCCTTTTCCGCTTCTTTTTTCGTTTCTCCCGGTTCAGGGGTGTACGTGATCTGCACCATTTTTTCTTTTGTGGCAGGCAAGTAGCTCGCTCCGATCAGCGGCACGAGGAACAAGCTTCCGACCAGCATCAGAACCGCGATGATCGATGTGATCCATTTATGGCTGAGCGACCAATTCAACACTTTTTTGTAGAAGTTGGCCAGTACCCCAGGCTTGTGTTCTTTCGCCTTTACCGGCGCGCCTGTCAATGATTTTTTGAAGAGGGTGTGCGCAAGCATCGGCACGAGCGTGATCGCGATCAAGAGGGATGCAGCGAGCGCGAATACAATCGTTAAAGCAAACGGCATGAACAATTCGCCGATTTGACCGCCGACAAGTGCGAGCGGCAGGAATACCGCGATTGTCACGATCGTTGATGACATGATCGGCATGAACATTTCCTTCGTCGCTTCGCGCACGAGCGCTTTTCCGCGCAGCGGCTCATCTTTCAGCCTCATGCGGCGGTAAATGTTTTCGATGACGACGATCGAGTCGTCGACAACCCGTCCGATGGCGACTGTCATGGCGCCGAGCGTCATGATATTCAGCGTGATATCAAGCTGGTTCAGGACGAGCAGTGCGATTAACAATGACAATGGAATCGAAATGACCGAGATTAATGTTGATTTAATATCCCTTAGGAATAAGAGAATGATCACAACCGCAAAGATCGCTCCGAAAATCGCTTTGCTCAGCATCGTCTCGACCGACTCGGTGATCGGTTCGGCCTGATCGTATGTCGAGCTGTATTTGAAGCCTTTGTGGTCTTTTTTGAATTGTTCGAGTTCAGCTTTTACGTTGTCGGCTACCTCGACGGTATTGGCGTCGTTTGCTTTAATGACGCTGATGCCGATGCTGTCTTTGCCATTGGTTCGTGAAATGGATTCGGCTTTTTTGACATCTTTAATCGTTGCGATGTCAGACAGCTTAACCGTCGGGACTCCCGCGCTTTGCTGAGCTTGTCCGGCGCTCTGTGCCCCGGCTTGAGCCTGCGCCCCCTGGGCCGCCTGCGCACTTTGCGCTCCGGCTTGCGCGCTTGCGCCTCCGGCAGACGCCGCTGGAATTCTCATATTTTTCAAGTCTTTAATTGTGTCGATATCGCCGCTGACGACGACCGATTTTTCTTCTTTGCCGAATGTGTACAACCCAAGCGGAGTCGTCACATCAGATCCTTGAATCACTTGCTTGACTGTATCCTCGTCAAGCCCGTATTGCTTCAATTTGTCTTTTTTAAATGAAAATTCGACTTCTTCAACCTGCTGACCGGAAAGCTGAACGGAAGCTACGCCTTCAAGGCCTTCAAGCTTCGTCAGGAGGCTGTCTTCCACTTTTTTCGTCAAGCTTTGAAGATCGTCTTTATCACTGGACACGCTGAGCGCGAGAATCGGGAAGGAATTCATGCTGTAGCGCGAAATGCTCGGCTCTTTCGCATTGTCCGGCAGATCGAGATTCGCCAATGCTTCAGCGGCTTCCGTCTTCGCTTTGTCCATATCCTTTTCATAATCGTATTCAATCATCACCGATGATGCGTTTTCATACGATGTGGACGTCACAACGCTGACGCCGTCCAGATTTTGCACGGCTTGTTCAACCGGCTTTGTGACTTCATCAGCTACCTGGCTCGGAGTGGCTCCGGGATATGTCGTGCTGATGGTCAAATAAGGCATGTTCACATCAGGAATCGATTCCTGCTTCATATTTAAACCCGCATAAATGCCGGCAACCGTAACAATAATCGTCATCAGCCACACAGCGAACTTGTTCTTTAGTACAAAATTAATGATAGAATTCATTACGACCTCCATTGTGTATCATTTTCAGAATACAGATTGACTGACTGGTCATTCTATACAATAATAAACTTCAAAAGTAAACAGCGTCAACTTATATATGTTAAAATTTATTCAATTTTAAAGAAGTGTTAAAGGGGTACATTCATGACAGAAAAAGAAGAAAAAATCATTAAAGCAGGCCTGCACCTGTTCGCGAAAAACGGTTTTGCTTCCACAACGATTCAAGACATCGCCAATGAATGCAACATCTCAAAAGGGGCTTTCTACCTGCATTTCAAGTCGAAAGAAGCTCTTTTGCTCGCAATCATTAAGTATTATATCGATCGAATGATGGAAAATATGAAGATCATTCAGCAGAAGAATTTCCCTCCTAAGGAAACGTTCAAGGAGCAGATTGCTTATCAATTCAGCGAGAGCAAGGAGCACCGCGATTTTATTCTCGTGATGATCAGCGAACACAGCATACCGGAAAACAGCAAGATCGAAGAATATTTTAAAAATGTCAGCCAAAAATTCCACGAGACGTATCAAAACGCGCTGTCAGCCGCCTACGGTGACATTGTGAAGCCTTATCTGTCAGACTTGTCCGTGATCGTTCAAGGCATCGTGCAGTCTTATCAAAATTTGTTTATCTTTAATGAACTGGATATCGATTTTTACGAACTTGCGGATTTTATTATGAGAAGAATCGATGACATGATTGATGGCATGGTTCAAAACGGGGAGCAGCCGATCTTGGCCGGCCGGACGTACAGCTATTACCGGAACGCCGGCAATACGGCCGATAAACATACGATTTTGCGGGAGCTTGAAGATGCCAAACGTCAGCCGGAGCTTTCGGAAGACATTCTCATTACACTGGATGTGATCGAGGAAGAGCTGAGAAAGGATTCGCCCCGCGCACCCGTGCTCCAAGGCATGCTGACAAACTTGCAGCATCAGGACAATGTTCAGCATCTATATGGAATGATCACCCGTTTCCTTCATTCATAAAGCAGCCTTATGGCTGTTTTTTTATTCCCTTACAATAAGACGATCTGACCATGTATTTTTTGGAAGCAGCATGTATAATAAGATCGCTTAAGACAATCTATATGTTTCAGGGGGTTTTACCTTAGTGAAAAAAAACATCGTTTGTTCAATCTTCGCGCTGCTCCTTGCTTTTGCCGTTTCGCAGCCGAGCTATGCACACACCGTTTCTCCGGTGAACCCGAATGCCCAGCCGACGACGAAAGCGGTGATGAACTGGCTCGCCCACCTGCCCAATCGGACGGAAAGCCGGGTGATGTCCGGGGCGTTCGGAGGATACAGCCTCGACACATTTTCAACGGCTGAAGCCGACCGGATCAAACAGGCAACAGGACAGCTGCCGGCCATATACGGCTGCGATTATGCAAGAGGATGGCTGGAGCCGGAAAAGATCGCCGATACGATTGACTACAGCTGCAACCGTGATTTGATCGCATACTGGAAAAGCGGAGGCATTCCGCAAATCAGCATGCACCTCGCAAACCCCGCGTTTACTTCGGGTCATTATAAAACTCAGATTTCAAACAGCCAGTATGAGAGAATTTTAGATTCTTCCACTCCTGAAGGAAAGCGGCTTGAGGCGATGCTGAGCAAAATCGCGGACGGCCTCCAGGAGCTTGAAAATGAAGGCGTGCCCGTTCTATTCAGACCCCTTCACGAAATGAACGGCGAATGGTTCTGGTGGGGGCTGACGCAATATAATCAAAAAGACAGCGAAAGAATCTCCTTGTACAAACAGCTCTATGTGAAAATCTATGACTATATGACAAAAACAAGAGGCCTGGATCATCTCTTGTGGGTGTATGCGCCGGACGCCAACAGAGACTTTAAAACGGACTTTTATCCGGGCGCATCATATGTGGACATTGTCGGGCTTGACGCTTATTTTGATGACCCGTACGCCATTGATGGCTACGAAGAGCTCACATCGCTGAACAAGCCGTTTGCCTTTACAGAAGTCGGACCGCAGACGACAAACGGCGGGCTGGATTACGCGCGGTTTATCCATGCCATCAAAGAAAAATACCCGAAAACGACGTACTTCCTGGCGTGGAACGATGAGTGGAGCCCGGCTGTGAATAAGGGAGCGGACACCCTCTATCTTCATCCATGGACGCTGAATAAAGGAGAGATATGGGACGGCGATTCTTTGACGCCTGTCGTGGAATAATGAAAAAACCTTGGAGAGTCATTCTCCAAGGTTTTTTTGAAACAGCTTGTTCTGTCCTTTTGAGGCTGATCCTGTTATTTAATATCCATGGCTTTCATTATTCTCATTTCTCTTTCCCGCTTTTTTTTCAAAGCTTCTCTGCCTTTAATCCATTCTCCCAACAATAAAGCCAATCCGCCGATAAGAGGAAGAAAGAATGATGCGAAAGATTTTCCTTCATAAATGGATAATGCCACGAGAAAAACGATATAAGCTGTAGGCAGTATAGCTCCCCAAAAGGTATGATTTCTGGTCGATAAAAAATATTGAATCCCTAGTATTGTAAAGCCAATGAGTAGTATATAAATAGGATTCATTTATGAACACCCCGCTCTTTTTTGTATTTCTCAATGATTAGCTTTGCATTTTCCAGACTAATCTGATCATCGATAGCTAACTGTTTTATAAAGTTAACAAAAGTCTCATTTTCTAACTCGTCAATTAGTTGAATTTTTTGAATTAATCGATCCAATCTAACCCTGACTGTTGGATAAGATACTTGATAACTCTTTGCAATTTCTTTTAAAGATCCAGATTTCAGCATAAAGTTTTTAATAAATTCTACATCTTCTTCTTCTAAAGCTAAGATCCACTCGGGTACATCCTTTCTTTCCATAGACAGCCCCTCTTATTAACAAATTTAAAAACAAAATTCAAATAAATGATAATATATTATTAAATAAAATTCAAATAAATTTTAATATTATTGAACAGAAGAAGTTTTTTCATTTGTATTTTCATACAAATAAAAAAGGTCCTCAACATGAGGACCTCCATTTAATTAGGCATAGTCTGTTTTTTATCGTTTATTGATTTCTTCAAGAAGAAGCTTGTTGACCATCGGCGGGTTCGCTTGTCCTTTTGAGGCTTTCATGATTTGGCCGACAAGGAAGCCGATCGCGCGGTCTTTTCCGTTTTTAAAGTCTTCGATTGATTGCGGATTGTTGTCGAGCGCTTCTGTGACAAGCTTTCTGAGCGTCGCTTCGTCAGAGATTTGCACAAGGCCTTTTTCTTTGACGATTTTTTCTGCGTCTCCGCCTTTTTCAATCAATTCTTTGAAGACCTTTTTCGCGATTTTCGATGAAATCGTTCCTTTTTCGATCAGCTTGACCAATCCGGCAAGGCCTTCAGGTGTGAGTTCGACATCCGCAAGCTCTTTTTGCTGGGCGTTCAAGTAAGCCGATACTTCACCCATCAGCCAGTTCGACGCCAGCTTCGCGTCTGCGCCTTTTTCAACGGCCGCTTCGAAGAAGTCGGACATTTCTTTTGTCAAAGTCAGCACTTTCGCGTCATAGGCAGGGAGGCCAAGCTCTTCGATGTAGCGCTTGCGGCGCTCGTCCGGAAGCTCAGGAATGCTGTCTTTCACGCGTTGCTTCCACTCGTCGTCTATGTAAAGCTCGACAAGATCAGGCTCAGGGAAGTAGCGGTAGTCGTCAGATCCCTCTTTGACCCTCATCAAAATCGTCGTTTTGGACGCTTCATCATAGCGGCGCGTCTCCTGCTGAATGACACCGCCTGACAAAAGAACCTGCGCCTGGCGTTTTTCTTCGTGCTCAAGGCCTTTTTGAACAAAGGCGAATGAGTTCAGGTTTTTCAGCTCTGTCTTTGTACCGAACTCCTCTTGTCCGATCGGACGGAGCGAGATGTTGGCGTCGCAGCGGAGCGACCCCTCTTCCATCTTACAATCGGACACGCCTGTATACTGAATGATTGATTTCAGTTTTTCAAGGTAGGCGTAAGCTTCTTCAGGCGTTCTGATATCGGGCTCGGAGACGATTTCAACGAGCGGTGTTCCCTGGCGGTTATAGTCGACAAGGGAGTAGCCGTCGCCTGTATGCGTCAGTTTTCCCGCATCCTCTTCCAAATGAAGGCGGGTAATGCCGATGCGCTTCGTTTTTCCGCCGACTTCGATTTCGATCCAGCCGTTTTCGCCGATCGGTTTATCAAATTGTGAAATTTGATAAGCTTTCGGGTTGTCGGGGTAGAAATAGTTTTTCCGGTCGAATTTCGTTTCTGTCGCAATTTCGCAGTTGAGCGCCATTGCGGCTTTCATCGCGAAATTGACGGCTTCTTTGTTCAACACAGGCAGTACACCTGGATAGCCTAAGTCGATAACGCTTGTCTGCGTGTTGGCCGCCGCGCCGAATGGCGTTGGAGAACTGGAGAAAATTTTCGATTTTGTTTTGAGCTCCACGTGGACTTCAAGTCCGATTACCGTTTCAAAGTTCATGTTTTTTCACCCCTTACAGTTCAGGTTTTGCTTTATGGTGGTCTGTCGCCTGTTCGAATGCGTGGGCGACGCGGTATACTGTGCTTTCGTCAAAGTGTTTGCCGATGATTTGCAGGCCGAGCGGCAAGCCGTTCGCAAATCCGCACGGTACGCTGATTCCCGGAACGCCCGCAAGGTTGACAGGAATCGTCAGGATGTCGTTGGCGTACATGGTCAGCGGATCGCTCGTTTTTTCGCCGATTTTAAATGCCGGCGTCGGCGTTGTCGGTCCGATGATGACGTCATAGTTTGCAAATACGTCTTCAAAGTCCTTTTTGATCAGCGTTCTGACTTTCTGCGCTTTTTTATAGTATGCGTCGTAATAGCCGGAGCTCAGAGCAAACGTACCGAGCATGATGCGGCGTTTGACTTCGTTTCCGAATCCTTCGGAACGCGTCTGTTTGTACAGGTCGATCAGGTTGTCGGCATTGTCCGTGCGGTAGCCGTAGCGGATGCCGTCGAAGCGCGCCAAGTTTGCCGACGCTTCAGATGAAGAAAGCAGGTAGTAAGTCGCCAGCGCGTATTTGCTGTGCGGAAGCGATACCTCTTCCCATGTCGCGCCAAGGCTTTCGAGCACTTTCAGCGCTTCAAGCACGGACTGCTTCGCTTCTTCGCTTACCCCTTCGCCGAGATATTCTTTCGGAACGGCGATTTTTAAGCCTTTAATATCGCCTGTCAGCGCAGACAGGTAGTCAGGCACGTCCACATTGGCGCTCGTTGAATCCATTTTGTCAACGCCTGAAATCGCCTGCAGAAGGTAGGCGTTGTCTTCGACAGATCTTGTGATCGGGCCGATTTGATCCAATGAAGATGCAAATGCGACAAGGCCGTATCTGGAAACGCGTCCGTATGTAGGCTTTAAGCCGACGACGCCGCAGAAAGATGCCGGCTGGCGAATCGATCCGCCCGTGTCAGATCCAAGTGAAAACGGCACTTCCCCGGCCGCAACCGCAGCCGCTGAGCCTCCGCTTGATCCGCCAGGAACAGTTTCGAGGTTCCACGGGTTTTTTGTCTTTTTAAAGCCTGAGTTCTCTGTGGAAGAGCCCATCGCGAATTCATCCATATTCAGCTTTCCGATGGTAACCGCTTCAGCTTCATGAAGACGCTCAACAACGGTTGCATCATAGATCGGATCAAAATTCTCGAGAATTTTGCTTGCGCACGTTGTCCGCAGATCTTTTGTTACGATATTGTCCTTAATGCCGATCGGCATCCCGAAAAGAAGACCGTGCTCATCCCGGGTATCAAGCGCTTCGTCCAATTCTTTGGCATATGCGCGGGCTTTTTCTTCATCAAGCTGCAAAAAGGCTTGTACCTTTCCGTCAACTTCGTGAATCCGTTTGTAAGATTCATCGACTAAATCTGATATGCTGATCTCTTTATTATGTATGAGACGTTTTAATTCAGATATTTTATGGTCAAACAGTGACATGTTTTCTCGCTCCCTCCTTTATTAGTCCAAGATTGACGGCACGCGGATGTAGCCGTCTTTATGATCAGGCGCATTTTTGACGACGTCTTCAACCGGAAGCCCTTTATCAGGTACATCTTCCCTCATGATATTCTTCATTTGCAATACGTGCGTTGTTGGTTTAACATTCTCTGTATCGACTTCGTTCAGCTCTTCTGCAAATGAAATAATGCTGTCAAGCTGTTCGGTAAACATCGCCGCTTCCTCGTCCGTAATCGCCAGTCTGGCAAGATGGGCGACATGCTTTACTTCTTCTATAGAAATACGCGACATACTAAAAACACCTCCAAGGTTATTCTCGCTTAGTCATATAATACTGATCATATCAAATTTTAGCCTTCTAAATCAACAAAACCGCGATCTTCGCCCCATTTGGCGCCTTTTATTTCATTGTACATGAAAAATTCAGTAAAACGGCACGTACTAATATTCAGAATATTTTTACTTTGTATATCATTTGTAAACGCTTTCATAATGATGCTCATCAAAACCATCACGCCCTTTTTCAATAAAATCGGATGTTTTTCACGGTTGATTGATTGGGAATAGTTTGATAGGTTAGGTAACTAAGTACGATCTAGGCAGCGCCTTAATTCCAATACTTGATCTTTTATAGAGGAGGCCCTGCAATTTTCTTCGTACCCGCAAATCAGTATTGTTGAAAATTTTAAAGAGGTGATGCCACATTATTTTTAAAGAGGAGAGATATGAAACGTGAGTGTTGAAGTATTTATTTCGTTGGGGATTTATTTTGCCGCGATGCTCTTAATCGGCTGGTACTCCTATAGAAAGACATCCAATTTGAATGACTACATGCTTGGCGGCAGAGGTCTTGGGCCTGCTGTTACGGCTTTATCGGCCGGCGCGTCTGACATGAGCGGCTGGATGCTGATGGGACTGCCCGGAGCCATGTATGTGACAGGACTTTCAAGCGCCTGGCTTGCCGTCGGTTTAACAATCGGAGCTTATGTGAACTATTTGGTGGTCGCTCCCCGGCTGCGCACATATACAGAAGTAGCAAACGATGCGATTACAATTCCGGACTTTTTCGAAAATCGGTTTAATGATACAACAAGAATCTTGCGCCTGGCATCAGCCATCGTCATCATGGTGTTTTTCACATTGTACACGTCGGCGGGTATGGTGTCCGGAGGAAGACTGTTTGAAACGGCGTTTGGCCTCGATTATAAAATCGGTCTTTTCTTAACGGCCGCAGTCGTAATTGCCTATACGCTGTTCGGAGGATTTTTGGCCGTCAGTCTGACAGACTTCGTGCAAGGTTTGATTATGTTTATCGCTTTAGTGCTCGTGCCGATCGTTGCCTTTACTCAATTAGGCGGAATTACGCCGACTTTCAATGTGATCGAAGAAATCAATCCAAGCTTGCTCGATTTCTTCAAAGGAACGACCGTCATTAGCATTATTTCATTTCTCGCCTGGGGACTGGGCTATTTCGGTCAGCCGCATATTATCGTCCGCTTTATGGCGATTTCATCCGTAAAAGAACTGAAGCCTGCGCGCCGCATCGCGATGGGCTGGATGATCATCTCCGTAATCGGCGCTCTGCTCGTCGGACTGACCGGTGTGGCGTATGTCCATGAGACGGGTACAGCGCTTAAAGATCCGGAAACGATTTTTATCGTGTTTTCAAAGGTATTATTCCATCCGCTCATCACCGGATTTTTGCTTTCCGCTTTGCTCGCGGCGATTATGAGTACGGTGTCTTCCCAGCTGCTTGTTACATCAAGCGCCATGACGGAAGATTTTTACCGGACGTTTTTCCGGCGCAAAGCTTCGGATAAGGAACTCGTTCTTGTCGGACGTCTGAGCGTTCTGCTTGTCGCCGTCATCGCGATCCTTCTGTCTCTGACACCGAATAACACGATCCTTGATCTGGTCGGCTATGCGTGGGCCGGGTTTGGTTCTGCATTCGGACCCGCCATCCTTCTCAGCTTGTACTGGAAGCGGATGAACCAGTGGGGCGCATTGGCCGGGATGATTACAGGGGCCGTGACCGTGCTGATTTGGATTCTGACCGGCCTGCAGGAGAAGACGGGTATCTATGAAATGATCCCTGGTTTCTTCCTGAGCTTGATTGTCGTTTACGCTGTCAGCATGATCACGAACAAACCGGCAAAAGAGGCAAGAGATATGTTTGAAGAAATGGAACAGACGCATGAGGAAGAACATTCTTAAATGATCAGGTTACGAAAGCCGCCGGGCGATATCCGGCGGCTTTTTTGCTCAGACGGAATTCTTTTGATGCCACGCCGGCAATATAATGATAGGAGTATAGGCTTCTTGCAGATGAATGGTTCCAGGACATCCCCCGGCACTTCAAAAACAGTTGTCCATCCAGGGCGTCTGTGAGAAAATCATATCAATCATATAAGATATTGTCGGAAAGGAGATCATGGGCATGGATTGGCATATTGAAACTGAAACGCTGTTAAAGCTTGGAATCGCAACATTAATCGGAATGGTCATCGGTCTCGAAAGGGAGCTGAAAAACAAGCCGCTCGGCTTAAAAACGTGCATCGTGATTGCGATCAGTTCCTGTGTTCTGACAATGATCAGCATTGATGCGGCATACCATTTTCCAAGGTCGAACAGAATCATGATGGACCCTTTGCGGCTTCCCGCACAAATCATATCGGGGATCGGCTTCATCGGAGCGGGCGTGATTTTACGCAAAAGCAACGACGTCATTTCCGGCCTGACCACTTCAGCGATGATCTGGGGAGCGGCCGGCCTCGGCGTCGCCATCGGAGCGGGCTTTTATAAAGAAGCGTTTGTCAGTCTGATTTTCATTTTAATCAGCGTCGAGTTTTTGCCGTGGATCGTCGGCAAAATCGGGCCCAACCGCTTGCAGGAAAAAGAAATCCGCGTCCGCATGTCCCTGAATGACAAGGATAAACTGACGGATATCTTAAAGGAAATGAAAGCGAAAAAAATCCGGATTCATTCCGTCCGGATCGATGATATGCGCGATAATGAATTTCCGATCATGGAAACGAAAATCATGGTTCATAAGAAAAGGTATGTCACCGATGTCTATTACGATATCAAAGCGATCGACGGCGTTGTCGGAGTTAAATGTGATACGCTGTAAACGCAAGCTTGATTCAAAAGAAGCAGCCGAAAAAAAGGCTGCTTTTTCTTTTATGAATCATCAATATGAACGGTCGGTTCTTGAGGATGATGGCTTCCTCTCGCCTAGAATTGATTATCCACTCTTCTCTCCTTTTCAACTGTTCGAGTAAACAATATGAGGACAATCAAAACCTGTATATGTAAGTCCTTATCAACAAGATGGAAATTTGCTATATTCAGTCGTTTTTTGGCTGATTGATGGCTAGAAGATACCTCAAAGCAATGCCTTGTGTAAATTTTCAATGTAATTAACCGATTTTGTCAGTCATTCAATTTAATGAATTTTATTTAAGGCTGCGTCATCTGCCATCACCGTCACATCTTTATGTTTCCTTAAAATTGAAGCAGGGAACTCTTGGGAGACACGGGTGCTGTTCAGCAGCCGTGCCAAGGCTTCAGATTTTTCATTTCCAGACACGAGCAGAAGGATCCGCTTACTTTCCATTATTGTTTCAATGCCCATTGTTAATGCCTTTGTCGGTACTTCGTCCAAGGAACGAAAGAACCGGGAATTTGCCTGCCGGGTTGATTGATCCAAATCAACGATATGGGTTCTGCTTTTAAAGCTTGTCCCCGGTTCATTAAAACCGATATGACCATTCAATCCCATTCCTAATATTTGTATGTCAATTGCTTTTTCAGAAACAAGTCTGTCGTAGCTGAGGCATTCTTGTTCCAAATCTTCCGCCATCCCATTGGGGATATTGATATTCCTTCGACTAATATCCAGATGTTTGAATAATTTTTCATTCATATAATAATGGTAGCTGTTTTTATTTTCTTTAGCCAATCCAACGTACTCGTCTAAATTAAAAGCAGTAACATTCCTAAATGAAATTTCCTTTTGCCGATACTTTTTTATCAGGCATTTATATAAACCAATCGGTGTCGAACCTGTTGCAAAGCCGATAACAGGATTATTTGAATTTTGAATGAGCTCAGCCATTAGATCAGCCGATTTTCCACTCATTTCTTCATAACCTGATACATGAATAATTTTCACGTTTTTCTCCTTTCCACAAAATAAAATGTCCAAGACTGACTACTGTATTAAACTGCACTGCAAAAAGGCCAAGCATTTTCGCCACACCTTTTTCAGTAAGACAATCCATTATTCAGGCACTTCTGCCGATAACGATCATTCACTCGATTACATTTCCTTTAGAATCATATACACCGATAAGTTCAGGATCTTCAGCAACGTTTTTTAAGATGGCTATATGTGCATTCGTGACAAAGACTTGTGTACGAAAAGCAAATATTGCCGTATCGCCGACTTTTGCTTCAACTGTGTTTAATGAACCGTAATAATCAATATGATCAGGCGTCATTTCAATAGCTTGAACCTTCTTAAGATGATCTTTGTTTGTTCCAACGAGCGCCGCTTTCATATGTGAACGCGGATAGAAACCGCCGCCGAAAACATAAGCATGATGATTAGATATGTGGGACACTTCGGTTACATATACCATCGCAGGCCTTTCTGCAAGTTGTTTCGTTGCATGTATGGGTGTCGTTCCAATTAAAGCATGGCCGGGTTCGCCTTGAGTTGCACCATTTTCCTTTAACAATTTCATTGTTGCACAAGATGTTGCACTTGGCATATTCATCTCAAGCTTTTTATACCCTCTTTCCATTAAAAACGATTTTACGGTTTGCATGGATGCTACATTCGGAGTAACTGCTGGAAGGCCGTCTTGGATCAATATGCAAGGAAAGCTTGTTAAACCTGCAATTTCAAGTCCTTCTAATTGTTCAATCGATTCGATATCCTTAACGATTTGCTCAAAAGTGAACCCTCCCTCTTGACCTTTATATATATAATCCTCTTTGTTTGCGATACGCAAAAAAACTTTTTGTTTTCTTCCCATTTTCTTAGCGACTCTATTAATGTTTTGAGCATTTTCAAGGCTGAAAACCGTAACATAATCAGGATGAAGCTCCAATATTGCGGGTATCATATGAATAGGTATTTGAACAAGATGTCCGACATGCCCAATTTTGATTCCATTTTGGCTGAGTGTGATTGCTTCCCACGGGTCTACAGCAACCGCTTTGCCGATTCCGCTTTCGGCTATAGCTTGTGCCACCAACGGATTACGACCAAATTGCTTTGTCATAAAAAACAGTTCAATATCCTGTTTTCTGGCTTTTTCACTTAACACTTTTGCATTTTTTTTGACGGTGTCCAAGTCTAATACATAAGTGTTAGGTGAAATGATTCCCTGCTGATGAAAACTCAATGCAGCCTCTATTAATTTTTTGTTATATTTTAATGTAGATTCCAAAAACATCAGTATGTCTCCTCTTTTCCTTTTTGCATTAAATGAAGGAATGAACTGCCGTTTTCAGTATTGCGAAGCCCTAGATAATCAGCAGAAGTTGCAGCAATGTCGGATAGCGTTTTTCTTTCCCCGATGTGAACAGGCGATAATTTTTTGTGATAAGCCAGCAAATATGTTTTTTCCCGTGTGTGTTGGTTGTGGCCGATCGTGGGATCATTCCCGTGATCTGCACTAATCATCAGCAGATCCTGATCTGTCATTTTCCGGAGAATTTCCGGCAAATATCGATCTACCATTTCAATCCGATTCGCATAACGGACGGGATTCTGTGCATGTCCGGCCAAATCGGTTTCTTGTACTGTGGCAGCAATCAAGCCTTTTTTGACGCGGTCCATCTCCTGAATAATATCCTTCATGACTTGTTCTGTATCTACACCTGGAAATCTATTTGCACCTTCACAATAAATGATGTCCTGCATTTTTCCGATAAGAGAGACTTCCATTCCCCTATTTCTCGCCAATGTCGGCAACTGATTTTCGGGAGAGATACCAAATCCTAAGTGACGAACTTGATATCCTTGCTTGTATACGTTAGATTTAGGCGAATTCACCCCTATTAATCCGTCTTCTCTTCTTTCAACCGATCTCTGCAAGTGTTCAGGTGTTACGTTTTCTCCTCCAAGAACAATCACGCGATTTACTTTAACATGATGACGGACGCATCTTCCTATTTTCAATACTTCATCAAACGGAATATAATCCAGCGGAGCGCTTACATTATAAATTTGCCCGTAATCTGTTTCGATATTATCAGCCACGACCACTAAATCGTTTACCAATAGATACGGCAAATCTGAATTCGGTATGTTAACTTTATAACCTTGATCTTCCAAAGCGAGTTTAACATGATTGAGATGTTCCGCAAAAGGAGCTAAATATGTCTTTTTAGGCTTTGTTCCCATGATTTCATTATGTCCTTCAAAACTGTCCGCTCCTTGATGCATCAGGTTTAAAACACCATAGCTGGCAATATGATCTGTTTTTTTCAATTTAGGATGGTGCAATATTTTATTAATACCCAATTTTTCGAGATTCGGAATGTTTAAAGAGGGCACCGTATCAAGTATGTGATAGAAAGTATTGGCGCCAACATCTGAAGGATGATAATCGCTTGCATCTTCCATATAACCGACACCTAAGCTGTCTAATATTATGATAATGACTCTTTTATTCATTTATATCATCGCCTTTTGAAGAATTTACGCTGAGATCTTCTGTTGCTCGATGAACGGATGTGTTTAGAATTCTTAAAATGGTCTCAGGACCGCTTCTTAATGGATTAATGCGGATCATTTTTTTTGCCAGTGATGGATCCGCAGATAAAAAAGTGCCAGACACTCTATAAAACATTGGTGCAAACTCGTATTTTGATTCAGCACCTATCGGATGGGGTGCTGCTCCCAATTCATTAGCATGATGAAGCACTTTTTCTGCAATTGGTTTAACAAACTCTACAAGTAAGACTTTTGATTGTGCATTTGCCAAATAAGCCTTTTTAACACCCTTAATGGCTCCATTATTAAGCGAGTGAACTAACTGATCATTGACACTTGCTTGTATTGCCAGCATAACCGGAGCATATATCAGACCCCTTAAAGCTTCTAAAGCTTCATAACCTTGAACTTGGCTTCCGCCTGAATAGTTTATTTTTTCTATTTTTTCTATTAAATTTTTTCTTCCTAAAATGACTCCAATACCTTCCGGACCTAATAGCTTGAACAATGAAAAGGTGGACAAATCGGCTTTGAGTTGCGCTCCAATCTTTTCTGCTTTCATCGCAGCATAGTTGTCATCCGTAATAATAACTAGATCAGAATAAATGGAACGTATTTTTTTTATCGTTTCAGCCAAATCATAATGGTCATCTATTTTTTGCCTCGTATGCTGAATCAATACACCTTTTAACTTCGGGTGTTTGAGGATGGCTTCTTTTATTTGTTCAGAATCGTGAAAATCCGCGTATATTGGCAAGATCCCCATCGACTCTAACGTTGTTTTACTTGTTGGATATATCGGTGCATCATGGACAAGGATCTCGTCACCCGGCTTTAAAAAGCTCATAAAACCAAACCTCAATGCCCCTGTTCCTGCACCACGAACTAACATTGCTTTCTCTGTGCCAAAGAAATCAGCTAGTGTCTCTTCTATTTTTTTTGTGAACCGCGGTTTATTGATTCCTTTTACAACGCCTAAATCGCCAAGTGAAAGCAATTCTTCTCCTCGAAAATGTCTTGTCATGACATCAACCAATTTAAATT
This sequence comes from Bacillus sp. FSL R7-0646, assembly GCF_037969865.1. Lineage (NCBI taxonomy): Bacteria > Bacillati > Bacillota > Bacilli > Caryophanales > Bacillaceae > Bacillus > Bacillus sp. FSL R7-0646. Next base: position 726,930 of record NZ_CP150217.1, on the reverse strand, counting down.
GTCTATGCATGGCTTCTTCAATTGATAGGCTATCTAGAGGATAAGTATCCATGCTCATTCACTCTCCCCTTTCATAAAAGCGCGAGGATTTTTAATCAACATCTTATCAATTGATTCACCAGTTATTCCATAGGTTTGCAAGAGAGGGATAAACGTGTCTATCAAATATGAATAGCCCACCCCGCCTTTATATACAAGATGTGATTTTCTTGTGATATCCATGGACAACAGAACCTTGTCTATATACCCTTTATCCTGTATTTTTTTCAATATTTCGGCCCGAACACGATCAGGCATATAATTTTCTTTACCTATTGTATCGAATTCTACATATACACCTTCTCTCAGCATTTTCAATATATAATCGGCATCCCCAGATAAATCAACATGCCCTATCACCACTCGGTTTAAATCAACTTCATGTTTTTTAAAAAATTCTACTTGTTCATGTCCTAATGTTCCTATGGAAGTATGGGTTGATATTGGTTTTTTTGTTTGCTTATGTGCCACAACAACCGCTTCAAAAACTTTTTGTTCGGTTTCCGTCCATTTATTGTAACTTGTTCCAATTTCACCGATGACCTCGGCATTGGCATCTGTTCCTCTAATTCCTTCAACAATCTCCATAATCATTCTTTCTGCCAGCTTTTCTTTCGATTCACGAAACACATGGATCGGGTAAAAAGAATCTTGATAGAAACCAGTTGAAAAGACAATATTAATGCCTGTTTCTTTTGCAACTTTTTGGACGTATGTAATATTTCTCCCCATTCCAATATTCGTAACATCAACAATATTCCGTACGCCCTTTTCGTATAAACTTTTAAATTCTCTGACGGTTTCAGGAAATACATCCAACTTACAATCCTCATTGTTTTTTACTTTGGAAAGGTCTATCGTTGTATGTTCATGCATATAGGTCATTCCGTCTTTCAACATTCGGAAACTTCCCCTCTTTCGATGATTTAGCCAACCTGCCATAAACCGACTGCATAGAGAAGATTAGCGACAATCCCCAACAATATAACTGCAATTGGGCCGACAGCCAATTCAACAAGCGGTTTTGATGCTATTCGGTTTATTAAATAAAATCCAATAACCCAGAAGAAGCCAATGCCAGGAGCAATTTTTTCCCCTGCCATCGCACTGCCAATTAATATAGCCATTCCTAGAACATCTGACAGCGAAGTGCGGATATGCTCTCCCATCTCCCTTACACCAGGCAGTTTGTCCATGCTTTTTGATACTGCGGATAATGATATGACCTCTAAATACATGACTAAAAAGCCCAACAGAAATGCTAAAATCGGTATATCCCTGAAAATAAGACCCACTGCAAATACCAGTGTGGTACCAGCTAAACCATAAACCCCCGTTACGATTGCAGTTGAAAAAACTAAAGGGATGAAACCAATTCCACGTGCAAATGTAGCGATTGCCGCCTCTGTGTAAAGCTCTTTATTAATCAATGCTTGAGGCATTGCATCCACTGCTAAAATCAGCATAGATGATGTTAAAGAAACAAGCCCTCCCATAAGAGCTAATAACCAGCGGTTTTTCTTAATTCGATTTACACGCTCATTAAATATATTCACTAAATTTGCATTAGTAGATTCATCTCCTCCTCTAATTCTCGCTGCATAATAAATCATCATTAACATTCCTGCTAATAAAGCCATCCCTTCAGGACTGAGCGAAATTTCATATCCCGCCGCTTGAAATGTTCCAAACTTTTCGAATAAGAGAAAAGAAGCTAAAGTTACAATTGCAGTGACGGCGGCTTTTTTTAAACCGTGCTGATATCCGACCGCTACAGCTGGAAATACTGTAAATGCGATAATAATAGGCTGGCCAATAAGACTTAAAGAGTCTATAAAATTCACGGGAAACTTGCCAAATAAATCTACTACAAATTGCAATCCTAAAACGATCCCAATACTATAAACGGCACCAATAACTCCTGCAGTTGCCATGCCTATTTTGTTTTCCGGAGTCCAAATGCCAATGATGTCACAAGCCAATAAAATACTGTGTCCAATAATGATTGTTGCTCCTATGGAAAGCGGAATACCAAACCCTATGATTAATCCAAAACTTAATGCAAAGCTTGTTGCAGCAAGCTCCCCTCTTGTCATTCTCCCCTCTAGGTATTCGGGCATAATCGGACGCAAACCATCATTAAATACAGCTACCCCGCGATTGACTAGTATAGAACCTAATGCACCAACAGCCGCTATGACAAGACATTGAATCAAAGAAAGGTCCATTACATTATTCACCTCTATGATTTTTCTCACCTTCTGTACATCATGTCATCCACGCTTCTTTTATTTCGAGCATCCAAGAAAGCGCTTTCCTTAACTGAAAAAAATTTAAGCCTGTATAACAAAATATATATTGGAAAAGTTCGCTTATTTTAATAAATAAGGAATTAAAATGTTTAATATATTTTGTGATGTTGAAGCGGTGAAACCAAAAGCAATTTTGCCGCTTTCTACTTCCTTCTCGATCTCTTCCTTGTTTTTTATGGTACTTGGAGAAGCCAAGGTGACGCATTTATCTTTACCTAATAATGCAATTGCCATTGCAAGAGCACCGCCAGATCCGGTTTCACAGGCGCCAATATAATAATCTGCCTTATTGTTTTTCACAGCCATAACAGCGTCCAAATCACCTTTGACCAATACTTCTACATTATTTCCCCCAATTTCTTTAACAAGTTTTTCAATCGCTTGTTTTTTCAACTGTCCGCCTATTACAATTCTCACCATAATAAAATCCTCCTATTTATTAGATTCTATGACTTTATGAAGATGAAGATAAAAATAAACGAGCTCACCTTCTGGAAGTTCTAGACCTGCCAGTGAATGTATAAAGTCTATCACTTCTTCTATTGCACTTTTATATGGTGTTTCATACATTTCATTGATGATGGCATTTGCAGGAACTTCTTCGCTTTCTCCCTCCTTAATTCTAGTTAAAGCCATCGCCATGTGCGTCCAAAACATTTCAGAGTCTTTGATCACCTCCTTTTTCAGCTTTTCTGATAAGAAAACAAATGTGTTCAATGTTGTGTTGAAAGCATTTTTTGTAATCACTCGACTCGTTAGTAAAATAGACAACTTTTCTTCCAGCTGTATTTGATTCACGCCAGTTCCTCCAATATACTGTATTTAGTATTTTAAATTAGATTTTAAATGCTAACCCATCGCCTCATTTATTGAATGACAAGTCGGATGGGCCGGCATTTTAGTAGCGCGGTATTTTCTCTCCCTTTTCTACGCTTTTTTGGGTGTCTAATATCTGTTTCTCATTAACCAAATTCCACTTTTCTGCTATTTCTTTTTCTCTGTCTCCTTCAATAACAATAACGGCTTCTGTTGTATCCTTGGAAATTTTCTTTGCTTTCGGTGAAAAAAAATCGATTGCTTTAAACGTTTGAATCATTCTTTTGTCATCAGCATTCCAAACTGCTGCATCAATTTGTTTTGAAAGAAGCATATCAAAGAGCTGCATATAATTCACATTGACAAATTCAGCATTTTTGTTTTCAAATTCAGCCAATGTTAATTGTTTCTGATCTAGAGATTCCAAATCAACACCTACTCTTACGCCATCCTTGCCTATTTCCTCATCTGGATGAGCTAAGAAGATTTTATGGGAAGATACATAACTACTTTCCCTGAATTTTTTGAAAATTTTCAAATTTGGATATTCTGCTATGATATGATCTGCCGTCATCTTAGAAACAATTGCAAAATCACTTCTTTTTGTTCGGACTGCTTCGATTCGATTCACTCCGCCACGCATGTAGATCAAGTTAACTGTTTTTCCGGTTGATTCAAACCCTTCCACAATCCCTGTTGCCAGACCCTCATATTTTCTTGAATACGGAAGTGGCATTGAGCCGATTAATGGTGCAATACCTGCAATCTCAAGTAATAAATTGTTATCCTTACTTACCAAAAACGTTCCTAAATGCCCTCTAGCCTCCAATTGAATCGCTTTCATATCAACTAATAAATTCAGCGCACTTTGCACAGTCCCCCTGCCGATGGATAACTTATGACAGTAGTCTGAGATACGGGGAATTTTTTCACCTGCTTTGATATTCATCAATTCTTTAGCAATATTTTTAGCTGCCAAACCATTTTTAGAGTAAAATTTTTCCCACATAATTAATCTTCCTTAAAACAATATACTATATTCTGTATAATCAATTATAAGAGTTGTGTCCTAATTTTGCAATAGTATTTTATTCAGAATACGTTAAGAAAAATTTGTTGGTGCTTCATAAATGAATGATAGGTCTCCATATCCCTTTTCTGCGTAATAAAAGAAGCAGCCAAAGGGCTGCTTCTTTTTTATGAATCATAAATATGGACGGTCGGTTCTTTGTCTCCCGGCTTTTTCAGAATGACGGCTTCCTGCCCGGCTGACGAATTAATGTTGATCTCAACGTTCAGTCCGCTTTTGCCGTAGTAGTCCATCACTTCACCGGTCAAGAACTGGGTAAAGGCGATGACTTCGCTTTTGCCGTAAAACTGCATCGGGATGTTGATTTTCATGTCCTGCATTTGGTCGTCTTTATAGAGAGCCGTGCCGACAACCCCTGTGTAGTTTGGAAAATACGTATCGACTTTGTTTTTAAAGCGTTTGAAGAGCTCCGCGTCATCCGGATGCTTCTCCGAACCTTCTGTTGAAGGGAAGAACGTGTACTCTTCATTGATTTTATCCCAGCCGCCGATCTCGCTTGTCCCTGCTTTCACATCGGTTTTGGCGATAAAGTTTCCAGGGACGATCGATGACTTAGGCGCCTGCTTGTAAAGCATGATCGTCAGCGGAATATTTTTTAGATCATCCATGTTTCTGATCCGTTTCGCCACTTCTTCAGCGATTTTTTCGCCTTCCTGCCTCAGCTTTTTGTCGCTGATGGTCACTTCTTTTTGCGGGTCGCCGACATTTTCGCGGTAGTAGTGGACAGAGTTCAGCGCAAGGCCGATCACGACGCCTCCGAGCTCAATCGTATCCTTGTCTTTGCGGATGAGGTAGTCGTGCTCAAGCATATGGGCGAGGTATATCGGGCTTTCTTCGTTTTGCTTCTCTGTTGATCCGCTTCCGGAAAGGGCCGGGTTCAGTCCGAGGTTTTTGAAGTTTTTATCGTCTTTCTCCGCTTTTTTCAAGTCGTCCCCCGTTTTTTTGCGGGCGAGCCAGCTCGATACCGTATCCTCATCCAGGTATTGTCCTTCTTGAAAAAGGTAATCGTCAGTAGAAAATGAATCTTGCGCAAGGCGCATCATGCCTGTCTCAAATTCATCGATATCCAGCCGCGTATTCAGGCGTTCGGTCGTCAAGCCGCGGGCTTTCCCCGCCTTGAAAGGAAGAACCATTTTATAATAAGAATCGGAGATGTTGTATTTCGGAATGATGGCTTTTTCTTTCGACTTATCCGTTTTCTGCACCATCTCCTGCTCTTCTTCTCCCCCAAAATTCGGCGCACAGGCTGAGAGCATGAGCATACCCGCAGCAGCCGCCAAACATAATATCTTTTTCAATAGAAAACACTCCTCTTATTTCTTTAGCTCACTGATCAGTCTTGCCTCATCCCATACTTCGATGTTTAGGTCTTCAGCTTTCGCCAGTTTGCTGCCTGCCGCTTCGCCGGCAATGACGAGATCGGTTTTTTTGCTTACACTGCCTGTGATTTTTCCGCCGAGCGCTTCGATTTCCGCTTTCGCGTCATTCCGCGACATCTCGCTGAGCTTCCCGGTCAGGACGATCGTTTTCCCCGCAAAATACGAATCGCTCGCTTCAGCGGCCGCTTTTTTCGGGCCTTTATACACGGTGTTGACCCCGAGTTCTTCAAGCTCGTCCAACAGCTTCAGAATCTCTTCTTTTTCAAAATAGGTGACGAGGGCGTCCGCCATCTTGTCGCCGATTTCATCGACTTCGATCAATTCTTCTTTTGTCGCTTTTTTAAGCTTATCGAGCGTTTCAAAATGCATCGCCAGCGTCTTGGCCGCTTTGGCGCCGATGAAGCGGATGCCGAGTCCGAAGAGAAGCCGTTCCAATGAGTTCTTCTTCGATTTTTCAATCGAATTCAATAAGTTGTCGGTCGACTTTTCCCCCATCCGCTCGAGATTGATCAGCTGCTCGCGCGTCAGCTTATACAGATCGGCGACATTATGGACGAGGTCTTCGCGGAACAGCTGGGTGATGACGCGCTCGCCGAGACCATCTATATTCATCGCATTCCGGGAAACAAAATGGATCAGGCCTTCCCTGATCTGAGCCGGACATTCCGGATTAATGCAGCGAAGCGCGACTTCTCCTTCGATTCTGACAAGCTCGCTTCCGCATTCCGGGCATTCCTTCGGCATGTTGAATTCTTTTTCTTTGCCCGTCCGCTGTTCGACGAGGACGTTGACGACCTCCGGAATGATGTCTCCCGCCTTTTTGACGACGACTTTGTCCAGCAGTCTGATATCCTTCTCTTTAATTAAATCTTCGTTGTGGAGAGAAGCTCTTTGGACGGTCGTTCCCGCCACTTTTACAGGTTCGAGAATCGCAGTCGGGGTCACTGCGCCCGTCCGGCCGACGCTTAATTCAATGTCCAAAAGCGTCGTAACAACCTCTTCGGCAGGAAACTTGTAGGCGATCGCCCAGCGCGGGCTTTTCGCCGTAAAGCCGAGCTCTTCCTGCTGGTCAAGGGAATCGACTTTAATGACGATCCCGTCGATTTCATACGGGAGGTCGGCGCGTTTTGTCTTGAGCTCTTCGACAATCTCAATGACTTCTTCGATCGTGCTGCATTTTTTTCTTTCATGATTGGTTTTGAAGCCGAGTTCGTCGAGGAAATCGAGTCCCTGGCTTTGCGTTTCAACGCCCATTTCATCAAGCTCCGCTATACTGTAGACGAAGATATCGAGATTTCGTTTCGCGGCAATTTTCGGATCGAGCTGCCTTAATGAACCGGCAGCGGCGTTCCGCGGGTTGGCGAACGGCTCTTCATCACGTTCGATCCGCGCTTTGTTCAGCAGTTCAAAGGAGCGCTTCGGCATAAAAGCTTCGCCGCGCACTTCAATAGAAAGATCGCGTTTCATTCTGAGGGGAATGTTTCTGATGGTTTTCAAATTTTCCGTAATATCCTCGCCCGTCGTACCGTCGCCTCTCGTCGCACCTCTGACAAATACGCCGTTTTCATAGCGCAGTGAAACAGCAAGACCGTCTATTTTAAACTCGACGTTGTATTCAACGTCTCCGACCGCCTGGCGGACGCGGCGGTCAAAGTCGCGCAGATCTTCTTCATTAAACGCGTTGCCGAGGCTCAGCATCGGCGTTTTGTGCTGCACTTTTTGAAAGGCGTCCAAAACGGCTCCGCCGACGCGCTGAGAAGGAGAGTCCGGCGTTTTCAGGTCGGGATGCTCTTCTTCAAGAGCAATCAGCTCTTTCATCAGCTTGTCATATTCGGAATCAGGCACGCTTGGATCGTCAAGGGTGTGATATTCGTAGTTGTATTTGTTAATCAATGCATGCAGTTGTTCCACACGGCGTTTAGCTGCTTCTTTTTCCATTGGTTTCGTCCTTTCATTTCAGGTCTTTTGCCATTATTGCTTTTCAATTGGCGCAAAGGCCGCGAGAAGACGCTTCACTCCGGTCGGGCTCGGAAAGGCGATGTCAAGCTCTGTCGATTCGCCGGATCCCTTGACGCTGACAACGGTTCCGACGCCCCATTTTTTATGGGAGGCTTTGTCGCCGACTGCCCAATTGACGCCGTCGCCGCCGGTTTTGCTGTACGATGCAGCCGGACGGGTAACGGGGCCTCTCCGCTCGGGCTTTCTTCCAAACGGCGTTTTCAGATCTTTTTTCTTCTCGTTTAGATTGTCCAATAATTCCTCCGGTATTTCCGCAATGAACCTTGATTCCGGGTTCATATTCGTTCTTCCGAACAACGTCCGCATCCGCGCGTTCGTTAAATAAAGTTCTTCCTCAGCCCTCGTGATGCCGACGTACGCGAGTCTCCGCTCTTCTTCCATCTCCGCTTCCTCCATCAGGGAGCGGCTGTGCGGGAACACTCCTTCTTCAAGCCCCATCAGGAACACGACCGGGAATTCGAGTCCTTTTGCAGCATGAAGCGTCATTAAGATGACCGCGTCTTGATTTCCGGTCTCTTCTTCCTTCTGATCAAGCTGATCGATATCGGCGATGAGCGCCAAATCGGTCAAAAAAGCGACGAGCGATTTGTCTTCGCTTTGCTGCTCAAAGTTTTTCGTTACGGAGAGAAATTCGTCGATATTCTCAAGGCGGCTCTGCGCCTCCAAGGATTTTTCCGCTTTCAGCATTTCGCGGTATTCGGTTTTTTCAAGGATTTCTTCCGTAAGCTCTGTGACGGATAAGTATTCCTGCATATTCGTCAGGTTTTCGATCGTCTGTCTGAACTCATCAAGCGCGTTGGCCGCTCTAGCACTGAGGCCGATAAAGTCAACCTGGCCGAGCGCTTCAAATAAAGACATACCGTTCATGTCGGCATAGGCCGCGATTTTATCGACTGAAGTCGCACCGACGCCGCGCTTCGGGACGTTCACGATCCGCGCAAAGCTGATATCGTCGTCAGGGTTTGCGACGAGGCGCAAATACGCGAGGATGTCCTTGATTTCTTTTCTGTCATAGAACTTCGTGCCGCCGACGATGTTGTAGTTGATGTTCGCCTTCATCAGCGTTTCCTCAATGACCCGCGACTGGGCGTTCGTCCGGTACAAAATCGCGATATCTGAGAAGGATCGTTTTCCAGAGCCGACGAGCTCCCTGATTTTGCCCGCGACAAATTGGCCTTCGCCAAATTCGTTGTCGCCTCTGAAGTAGGAGATTTTCGCCCCTTCGTCATTTTCGGTCCAGAGGTTTTTCGGCTTTCTGTTTGAGTTGTTCTGAATCACTTCATTGGCCGCGTTCAATATCCGCTTTGTCGATCTGTAGTTTTGTTCGAGCAGAATGACGCTCGCATTCGGATAGTCTTTTTCAAACGACAGGATGTTGGCGATATCCGCTCCGCGCCATCTGTAGATCGACTGGTCGGAGTCCCCGACAACGCAGATGTTTTGGAAGCGCTGCGCCATTTTTTTGACGAGCAAATACTGCGCCCTGTTCGTATCCTGATACTCATCGACATGAATGTATTGGAATTTCCGCTGGTAGTATTCAAGCACTTCCGGCACCCGGTCAAACAGGACAATCGTCGTCATAATCAAATCGTCAAAATCGAGCGACTGGTTTTTCCGCAGTTTCTTCTGATAATCTTTGTAGACATCGCTGACGACTTGTTCAAAAAAACCGCCGGCTGTTTTCTCGTATTCTTCCGGGGCGATCAACTCGTTTTTCGCACTGCTGATTGATCCTAGTATGCTTCTCGGATCGAATTTTTTCGGATCGATGTTTCTTTCTTTCAGGATTCCTTTAATGACGGAAAGCTGGTCAGACGTATCAAGAATCGAGAAATTCCGGTTGATGCCGATTCTGTCGATGTCTCTCCGCAAAATTCTGACGCACATGCTGTGGAACGTCGAAATCCAGATGTCATCCGCTCCCGGTCCGAGAATGCTTTCCACACGTTCTTTCATTTCTCTGGCCGCTTTGTTCGTAAATGTAATCGCCAGTATGTTCCACGGGGCAACGCGCTTCTCCGCCATTAAATACGCAATGCGGTGCGTCAATACCCGCGTCTTTCCGCTTCCTGCTCCTGCCATGATCAAAAGCGGACCGTCCGTCGTTTTGACCGCTTCCTGCTGCATCTTGTTCAATCCGCTTAATAATTGGTCGCTAATGTAATTCAATTCCGTTCACCGCCTATTCAAACATATGTTCTATTATAAACCAATCCGGTTCGTTGTGCTCATCCTTTTACGGCCTGTACCGTTTTCAGCGCTTCTTCGAAGTTCTCATAAATCGCGTTTCCGACTACGATCACATCGGCGTGTTCAGCCATTTTAACCGCCGTCTCCGCATCTTTGATGCCGCCGCCGTAAAACAGCGTCGTTTCCTGAAGCACGGCTTTCGTTTCCTTAACGGTCTCTGAATCACCCAGCATGCCGCTGTATTCAAGATAAAAGACCGGAAGGCGGAAAAGATGTTCAGCTACGCGGGCGTACGCTTTAATATCCTCAATGTCAAGCTCGGTATCTGCGTTCGTCAAAGCGGCAGCCTTGCAGTCCTGATTCAAAATACAGTACCCTTCAACAACAATCTCTTCCGGCGACATCAGCTCGCCGTATTCTTTCATCGCCTTTTTATGTAAGCCGGCAATCCAGTCTGTATCCCTGCTGTTGAGCACAGTCGGAATAAAATAGAGGTCAAACCCCGGGACGATCGCATCGATCGTCGATACTTCAAGAACGCACGGCACTAAAAAGCGGCGCACCTTTGACATCAGCCGAAGGACGTCATCTTCTGTGACATGGTCGCTTCCGCCGATCAAAACCGCGTCTGTTCCGGATTCGCACAGCTGTTCAAGCTGATCATCCGTAATATCTTTATTCGGATCGAGTTTAAAGACGTGCTTCCACTCGGTAATATCGTACATGAAAAAGCTCCTCCATTCGCGTTCTTACCATTTAAATATTATAACAAATTCAGCCCCTTTCGAAAAACGGATAACAAATAAACGATAAACGGGCAGAAGCACAAAAAAACCGCCGGTGCTCAGTGCCCTGAGCCAGGCGGTTTCATGACATCATGAAGATGATTCAGATTGATTTGCTTTGACGCGGTCCAGCGCCATGATATAAGCGTCATTTCCGTAGTTCAGGCAGCGCTTTACCCTGGAAATGGTCGCGGTGCTCGCTCCGGTTTCCGTCTCAATTTTATGATACGTGTTGCCGTCGCGCAGCATTCTGGCTACTTCGAGCCGCTGAGCCAATGATTGAATTTCATTTATTGTGCATAAATCATCGAAAAAACGATAGCATTCTTCGAGATCTTTTAGTGATAGTATGGATTGAAAAAGCTGGTCCAGCTCTCTCCCGCGCAATTTATCGATCTGCATCTTTACACACCTTCTCCTTTGCTAATAGAAACCTTGCTGAGATCGGGAACGATATTGATCCACGTTTTTCCCGGCACGAACGGAACGGTTTTGCCGTCCGCCGTCGGTATGATCCGGCCGTTTTCGTTCTTCCAGCTGATCCGATGGACTTCCCCGTTTTGCAGAAGGAGTCCTTTTCCGCCTGAACGAAGGTCAATATCCCTTCTCCCGTACGCATCTTTCATATGATGTTCGGCTTCCGCTATTAGAATGTTTTGAAGAACAACCGGTTCTTCTGTTTCAAGGTCTGTTGTCAAAACGCCGTCTGACTTTCTCACATAGCCTTCAACCTTTTTATCATAACCATATTCGACACGGTTTGTAACGGATTTTGTTCCATAGTCTAACCGTATAGAATAAAGCGCATCCGAAGGTTTATCAGGGCTTGCTTTAAAAGTGAGCGGTTCTGTGCGGGTTTCGATGGCATATCCTTTGTCATCTGCTGCTTGCTTTACGTTTTTGTATGATGTGTACGAATTATGCGGCGCTTCCCGAAAATCGGCTCTCCAAAACAGGGTCCCGTCGTGATCCATTCCATTGATATGATCGGCGTCGCCGTTCAACAGGCGGTCTTTTGCCCCCGGACTCCAGCCGTGATGCACAAGGATGCTGTCAAAACCGAGAGCCAAATCAATGAAATACTCCCGGGCGCTGCGGACTGGGCCAACCGCTTCAGGCATATCGCTTTGATAGATCGCCAACAATCGTGTGATCGGTCCTTCACTGAGAGCTTCAATGACAATGTCAGCCTTGCTTAATCCCGACTGCGGCCTTGCTTTTGAATGATTGTTCACCACAACGGCAATGGGCCGCTGCCGAATATCTCCGTCCGCCTTCAACCCTGTCAGCGGATGAATGTTCTTTTCCTTTTCCTGCTGTTCCTGCGACTGGCACGATGCAAGCAGTAAAAGCGAAGCAAAACAAAGCAGTACTCTTACATATCGATTCACCATAGATTAGCTCCCGCTCTTTTATATTTTAACGCATTATCGATGGAAAGAGTACAGTTTTTTTCATCACATCAAAGATCCCTTTCGGCGTCACCCTGATATAAGGCAGATGGGTGCTTTGCAAAAAGAGCAGGGTGTAGATCGGGTCGTCGAACGTATAGCCTCTTTCAAACAGAAGCTCTTTTAACGCTTTTTCCCTTTCAAGCACCTTTTCATACGTCTCAATTGATGCGCCGCCGCTTAAATGAAGAGGAATTTCGTGCAGAATTTTTCCGTTTTCCGCTAATACGATACCTCCTCCGATTTCTTTCATCCGTTTGAAGGCCAAAAGCATGTCTTCCTTGTTTTTGCCGATCGCGATAATGTCTCCCGTTGTCGAATAGGAGCTGACGAAACCTTGGATGCGGGTTGCAAAGCCTTTCAGCATCGTATTGACACGCCACTTTCCGTATTTGTCGAACAGCGAGAGATAGCTTTCATCATGATCAAAAGAAAGCTGGTTCACAGAGTTGTCAATCTCAATCGTATAAGGCTCCATAATGACGGAATTCCTCATTTTCAAGCCGAGCGGCATGGAAAACTGCAAATCATCCATCGTTAGATCATATGAAAGGTTCAGAGGGACAAGACCCCCTTTTTGCCAATCCGGAACTGAAAACGCATTCATATTTATGCCGCCTGATTTGATCAGCCGACCTTTTGCCAAAACCGTCTCCGGATTCGGTTCATCAGGGCTATTCAAAATGTTGAGCGTCGCGTATCTGCCCGGTGCAACCACCCCAAGGATGTCCTCCATATGGTAATACTTCGCGATATTAAACGAAGCCATATTATAGGCGTCGATCAGCGGCACGCCCTCTTCGATGGCGATTTCAATCAGCTTGTTTGTCATGCCTTCTTTATAAAAGTTCGGCGTTGCGCCGTCCGTTGTATAAAACATATGGTCATAATGGTGAAAGCCTTCTTCGTGCAGCTCGCGCAAAATTTTTCGCAAATCAGGGCGGATGGAAGACTGCCTCAAGCCGACGTGGTAACCAAGTTCAAGCCGCTTCAGCACTTCCTTTCCAGTCATGGCTTCATGATCGGCGTCAGCGCCGAAAAGCTTCATCTTCGTCAGCGTTTTTTCCGATGCCCCCGGAAAATGGCCCTCGATCCGCTTTCTCCTTCTTTTCGTGCACTGCATGCAATGAAGGATCAGATCATCGCCGTCCAAAAGGCGCGGCCAGCCTGTCATTTCTCCTCCCTGGATGACATCCGGGTGTTCTCCCCAATGTTTTCGGTAATCGATCGATAAGATTTGATCTTCATTCAACACTTCGGTCTGCAAGTCATACCTTGACCACCAATAGTAGTGGACAGGCTGTTTTTTCAGTTCCTCCAGTATAGAAAACGCTTTCTTTTTTCCGCAATGTAAAAGCAGAAACAAGTTGTCATTTACGAATGTGGTCGTTCCAAACTGTGACACATATTCGGCCAAAGTTTGGGGATTATAAATTTGAAAAGGATGTACATGCGGCTCAATATACCCGGGTACAATGTATTTTCCTTCACAATCTATTGTAGTTTTAACAGCCGTCTTCGGCAAGTCACGGCCGACATAAACGATTCTGTCATGATGAATCCATACGTTTGCTGGAATCCATTGCTTTACATACGGGTTCAGTACAGATGCATTTCGTAAAAGGAGCGTTGGCTGCAGCCTTGAACTTACAACATCAACTTGCGATCTGATGTGCTTGTTTTTCCAAATTAAGGTGCGTTCGGACATTCACATACTCTCCTTTACATGTAATGATCCTATGTTAACACATTTACTATCGTCACGCATTACCAATCCGTTACAATTTTTTGAAAAAACACTTTATTTAATTATTTAAATAGGAGGAATAAAGTATGAAGCAAAACATCGGACTGTTTGACGCCGTTTTTCGGATTGCCTGCGGACTGACGATCCTGTCGGCGGCAGCGGCAAAGTTTACGAGAAAACCGTGGTGCAGAATGACGCTTTTCTGCATGTTTATGGGGGCGATGAAGGCCGCTTCCGGCATTTTACGATTTTGTCCCATGACATATGTTTGCCAAACGTATATGAAGCAACAGGGAGAGACTGGCGAACAATCATAAAAAGCACCTTTTATAGGTGCTTTCAGACCGTTGACAAAATAGGTCGGATTTCTAAGATCCGACCTATTTTTGTCCAGTTTATTTTGTTTTTTCGATGAAAAGGCTGGCGATTAGGGCCTTTCCACGTCCAATTCGCCAGTTTTTTAGATTCATGGCAGCGAAAACAAGCATCGCCTGCATGGACAATTTTTTCTTTCCCCGCAGGGTTGTCCAGCGCAGGCCACGCTTGTGTTTTAAATCCGCAAAAACCCGTTCGATGGTTTCGCGCATGGAGCGATGCCCAAACACGTATTGAATCAGAACCATTTTGATCAATACAACGGGATCAATGCTTGGACGTGCTTTTGAAGAATAAAGAGGGGCAACTTTTTCATAAATAAATGAAAAATCCATGGCTTCTTCCATCTTCCTGACCAGTTGATCTTCAGGGACAAGTTCACTTAAGGCAACGACTTCAAGCTGTTTACGCTGATCTTTTGAGTGCTTGGGCAACATAATCTAGATTCCACTCACATTTTTTTAAAAAAGCTTGTCGATGAAGCCACTTTTTATGACTTTGTCGACAAGCCGAAACATCCCAAACCGGGATGCTTTTTTCTATTCGGTCAATTTTTCAATCTGGCCCATCACATCGCTGATCTGCTGAGCGCTTTGCACCAATTCTGACTGCTCCAGCTTCTCGACTGTTAATTTTCCTTCCTCAACACTTTTCAAAACATCCTCAGCGCTTTTTTGCAGTGTTTCATTATGCTTCTCGATGGTGTTATGAACCTCGGCTGCGGCATCAGGAGGGGTTAATTCATTAAAATCGGCTGCAGCCTGCTGGATAGACTCAAGCTGAGTTTCCAGCTTTTCTTTTGCACCCGTGTCGTTTACAGCCTGTTCAGCCAAGGAAGGCGCCTCCTCCGCAAATGTCTTCACTTTTTGGATATAGCCGGCCGCTTCATTTGTATAGTTCAATCCGTCATTCACCTGATCAAGCATTCCGCATCCGCCCGCACCTAAAAGGCCAATTCCGGCAAGAACTATAAGAACTCTTTTCATTGTTTGCCTCCTTATCGTTTCTTTTTCATTTTTTCTTTCAAAATCGGAATTAATTTTTCTTTCGCCAAAGGCAGACCTTTCTTCACCAATTCACGCTTCAGCCATTTCCCGAGCTTAGACACGGTCAGTCTCCTTTCCCTTTTGATAAAAATGAAAAAACTCCACCGATTTGGTGAAGTGGATAAACAAAAAGACCTTCACCAAATCAGATTTGGCAAAGGTCTCGCTAACAATTAGATTGCCAGTAAAGCCGAGGATCTAGGACATCCCGTAATGACGACTTTACTGTGACAGCTACTCCCCTTTGGAGTATTCATTTTTATTACTTTCATTTTAAAGCACGAGGCTTATCCAGTCAAATTCCTGCTGACCGGCTTATGCAATGAAAGAAATGCCCTGTCCGTAAAAAAACACCTTCTTGGGAAAGAAGGTGGCAGATTGTTGACGAAATCCTAAAACGGTTTAAAGTTTTAGGATTTCGTCACCTTTTCAGCGTGATTGAAAACCTTGCAGTCTAGGAAGGCCGAGCATCGGAGCGGACTTTCACAGGAGGTGATGACGGCGGCGTTCAGGCAGGACGCCTGGGCGGTTAGCCGCCGATCCTTCCTCTATTCGTGAGCACCGACTTAGCAGGCCTGACAACGAATGCGAGGGTTTGTCGACACGCTGAAAGCACCTTTTCGGTGCTTTTCTAATTAGTTAGGCGCCGTTTCCCCTGCTGACTTCACCCGCAGACGGAAATGTTTCAAGCCGTACATGCTGCTGTCGGCCATCGGCACGACCGCAAGCTTTTCCATCGAGGCATACTGCTTTAAGAGCGCCTCAATGGCGATCGCCGCTTCCAGCCTTGCGAGCGGGGCGCCCAAACAAAAGTGGATGCCGTGCCCAAATCCGATATGCGGGTTCGGATGGCGGTGAATATCAAATTCGTGCGCCCTCTCAAATTTCGTTTCATCACGGTTGGCAGAAGCAAGGAAAGCGATCACACCTTCTCCTTTTTTCAAGCTTACTCCTCTGATCTCGGTATCCTGTTTAACGAAGCGCACAATCATCGGCGCTGGCGCCCGGAAACGGACGGCTTCCTCGACTGCCTGCGGAATCAGTTCAGGATGCCTGGCGAGCTCGTCATACACGCCCGGTGTTTCGAGATTGCTGTAGACCGCATTTGAAACTAAATTCGTCGTCGTTTCATTCCCCGCCATCAAGAGCAGATTGCAAAATGGAACCAATTCATCAGGGGACAGCTTGTCCCCTTCTTGTTCGGCTTTGATCAAAAGCGAAATCAGGTCATTGCCGAGGTTTTGTCTTTTCTCTTCAATCATCTTTTCAAAGAATGCGGTCAGCTCTTCTTCGCCTTGGTCCCTGATGTTTTTCCACTCGTTCACATCTTCCGGCCGATCGCTCTTCGGCAGGCTGACCAACAGGTCGGACCATTCTTTGAAATGATGCTTATACACCGAAGGAACGCCGAGCAATTCCGAAATGACGATTACGGGCAACGGATATGAAAAATCCTGTACAAGGTCGATCTCTTCCCTGCCGCGGACATCAGCGAGCAATTCATTCGTCAGTTCGCGAATGCGCGGCTCCCACTCCTTCATGACGCGCGGTGTAAAAGCCTTGTTGACGATCGATCTGATTCTCGTGTGTTTCGGCGGATCCATGCTGATCATCGTTTTCGCAAACGTATTGCCAGTTCCAAGCTGAGGGAATTGATTTGAAAAAAAGTCTTTGTCGCTGATCACTCTTTTGACATCGTCATAGCGGAACACACTCCACACTTTGCTGTCTTCATCATAGTGAATCGGTGATTCGGTGCGCATTTTTTTATACCACGGAAACGGATCATACGGGTCTTGTCTGTTCTTTCCGTTAATCAGCGCTTTCTGAATGGGGTTCTGCTGTTTTGTTTGACTCATTCGCTTTCACTCCTTCGGTTGCTTGTCAGCTGATTCATGAAGTTCAATATGTTAGTTTTAAATTAATAGATTCCATCTGGCCATTCAACCAACAAATGGCAAAGAAGTGTCGAAAAAGTGATTGAGGAGGCGGCTGAATTGGCTGACAGCTACCGCGGGGACAAGCGGATCACAAAATCGAAAACAAACTTAAAAAAAGCCTTGTTTGAACTGCTTGCTGAAAAAGAATGGGGAAAAATCTCTGTGCAGGATATTACGCAACGGGCAAACTTGAATCGAACGACATTTTATCAGCATTATCAAGATAAATACGATTTGCTTCATCAACATATGAGGGATATGTTTGAGGCGATGAAAGAGGATATTTTTTCGCCGCTTGATATAGATAGCAGCGGGAAAAAGCCAGAAGCATACTGGTATGTGCTGCGCTTTTATCATCATTTGCAACAGAACAGCGGCGATTTTGCGATTATCATCAACAGAAGATATGAGCTGAACATTAAGGAGCTGCTCAATGATTTTTGGAATGACAGCTTTTTGACGGGAATCAAAAAAACGGCAGCTGCTGATACTGACCGCTCAGTGCCTCTCGACATTCAGCGGCGGTTTGTGATTTCCGCCTTCGCGGGCACAGCCGCATGGTGGCTTGAAAACGGCATGCCTTATCCGCCCGAATTGATGGCTGAATCGATGATCAAGATCATCCAAAAAAATTGAGCTCAAAAAAAGAGACAAAACGGGTGCTCCCGCTCTGTCTCTTCACCTATTATTTCTGTGCTGCCTTGAGCGCACGCGAGCCGATGTCCATCCGGTAAAACAGCCCCGGTTTTCTTACTCGATCCACCGCTTGATAGGCTGCTTCCCTTGCCGCATCAAACGTCTCTGCAAACGCGGTGACATTGGCGACGCGGCCGCCGTTCGTCACAAACTGATCGCCGCTTTTTTTCGTGCCTGCGTGAAAGACGACGGTCTGCTCCATGTCAGGCTCAAGCGTGCCGATCGGCGCGCCTTTTTCATAGCTTTCCGGATAGCCGTCAGATGCAAGAACAACGGTGACTGCCGCCGTATCCTTCCACTTCAGCTCCACTTCTCTGTCTGCGAGGAGATCAACCAAGACCTGGACAAGGTCTGATTCAAGACGCGGCAGGACGACCTGGGTTTCGGGATCCCCGAATCTCGCGTTGAATTCGATCACTTTTGTTCCTTTTTCGGTCAGCATTAACCCGGCATACAAGACTCCCGTAAACGAACGGCCTTCTTTAACCATCGCTTCGGCCGCCGGCTCCAAAATCGTTTTAACGGCGTCTTCGACGACCGCATCCGAAATCTGCGGCACCGGAGAATACGCGCCCATTCCCCCTGTATTCGGGCCCTTGTCTCCGTCAAATGCCCGCTTGTGATCCTGTGCAATCACCATCGGATACACTTTCTCACCTTTGACAAAAGCCATCAGCGAAAATTCTTCACCGCTCAAAAATTCCTCGATGACGACAGATGCGCTTGCTTCGCCGAACTTTTCATCTTCTAAAAAGTCATGCAGACACTGAACCGCTTCTTCGGCTGTCATCGCGACTGTGACGCCTTTTCCGGCGGCAAGCCCGTCGGCTTTAATAACGATTGGAGCGCCTTTTTCCTCAACATACGCCTTTGCGTTTTCAAAAGATGTAAACGTTTCGTATTCTGCTGTCGGAATCTGGTATTTTTTCATAAGATCCTTGGCAAACTGCTTGCTTCCTTCAATCACAGCTGCATTTTTCGACGGTCCAAACACCGGAAGGCCCGCTTCTTCAAATGCATCAACAAGCCCTTCGATTAAAGGGACCTCAGGACCGACGATCGTCAGTCCGATATTGTTTTCCTTTGCGAAAGCGAGAAGCCCTTCGTGATTGCCTTCGTCAAGATCAACGAGTACGGCGGTCCCGGCCATTCCGTCATTGCCGGGCGCCGCATATACAGTGCCGACAAGAGGGCTTTGCGCCGCTTTCCAGGCGAGCGTGTGCTCCCTGCCGCCTCTGCCGATAATCAATACGTTCACGCTGGTCACTCCCTTAATGTTTGAAATGGCGGATTCCGGTGAACACCATCGCGATCCCGTATTCATCCGCTTTTTTAATTGAATCTTCATCACGAACCGAGCCGCCCGGCTGAATGATTGCCGTCACACCGGCTTTAGCCGCTTCTTCGACCGTATCAGGCATCGGAAAGAAGGCATCTGATCCGAGCGCGCTTCCTTTTGCTTTCTCCCCGGCTTGCTCAATTGCGATTTTCGCCGAGCCGACGCGGTTCATTTGCCCGGCGCCGACGCCGATCGTCATATCGTCCTTTGCCAGGACAATCGCATTCGATTTGACGTGCTTCACGACTTTCCAAGCAAGCTTCAGGTCAGCCCATTCCTGTTCGGTCGGCTCCCTTTTCGTCGGAATCGTAATGTCAGCGTCGTCAAAGCCGTGCATATCCAGATCCTGAATCAAGAGCCCGCCTTGAACAGATGTCAGCTGTTTTTCGTTTTTCACAGGCTGATTGACATCGAGGGTCAAGAGGCGAAGGTTTTTCTTGGATGTTAAAATATCAAGCGCTTCTTGGCTGAATGCCGGCGCGATAATGATTTCCAAAAAGATTTTGTGAAGCGTTTCAGCAGTCGCTTTGTCCACTTCGCGGTTCAGGGCGATGATGCCGCCGAAAATCGATGTTTCGTCAGCGGCGTATGCTTTGTTAAACGCCTCTTCGATCGTGTTGCCCGTCCCGACGCCGCAAGGGTTCATATGCTTGACGGCAACCGCAGCCGGCTCGGTGAACTCGCGGACAATTTGAAGTGCCGCATCCGCGTCTTTGATGTTGTTGTAGGAAAGCTCTTTTCCGTGCAGCTGTTCAGCTGAAGCGATCGACCCTTTGACAGGGAGCGCGCTTTGATAAAAGACTGCTTCCTGATGCGGATTTTCGCCGTAGCGGAGCGATTGTTTTTTCTCAAAAGTGACGGTGAACTGTTCAGGCTCTTTTTCACCGGTTACATTTGTTAAATAGTCAGCGATCAACGCGTCATATGCTGCCGTGTGGCGGAACACCTTCGCCGCAAGCTCGCGTTTTTTCTCAAGAGAGACGCTGCCGTTTTCTTTCAAGTCGTTCAGCACAGGGCTGTAATCGCGGGGATCGACGATGACCGCCACGTCCTGGTGGTTTTTCGCTGCAGCGCGAAGCATGCCGGGGCCGCCGATGTCGATATTCTCAATCGCTTCTTCGAATGTGACATCTTCTTTAGAAACCGTTTCTTTAAAAGGATATAAATTGACAACGACAAGGTCGATCGGCTGGATACCCTGCTCATTCAGCTGCGCCATGTGCTTTTCGTTGCCGCGTACGGCAAGAAGCCCGCCGTGAATATTCGGATGAAGGGTTTTCAGACGGCCGTCCATGATTTCGGGAAAGCCCGTCACTTCAGAAATGCCGATGACGTCAACGCCGTTTTCCTGAAGAAGTTTGCTTGTGCCCCCTGTTGAAATCACTTCAACGCCAAGCTCTGTCAATTCTTTTACAAAAGGGACAATGTTCGTTTTATCAGATACGCTGATTAATGCGCGTTTGATCGTCATTCCTTTTCACCTCTGCCATTTAGTTCAAGAAGCTCTTTGATTACTTCGGGATAAAGTTCATGCTCCAATTTGTGTATCTTTTCTTCAAGAGACGCGAGTGTTTCGCTTTTTTCAAGCTCAACGGCGCGCTGGGCGATAATCGGACCGGTGTCCATGCCTTCGTCAACGTAGTGAACCGTGATGCCTGCCACTTTCACGCCTGCTCTGTACGCTTGTCCGACCGCGTCGATGCCGGGAAACGCCGGCAGGAGCGACGGATGGATGTTGATGATTTTATTCCGGTAAGCCGAAAGAAGCGTATCGCCGATCAGCCTCATATACCCCGCCAGCACAATCCATTCCGCTCCGTGAAGGCGGAGCTGTTCAACGATCACTTGTTCAAATGCAGCTTTATTGTCGAACGATTTCGGCTGGAAGGCGAACGACGGGATTCCGGCTTTTTCCGCCCTTTCAAGCACTTTCGCATCGGGCTTGTCACAGACGACGAGGACAATTTCGGCATCCCAGTTCTCTTCTCTCATTCTTCTTTCGATTGCTTCAAAATTCGTTCCGCTTCCTGATGCAAATACCGCGAATTTTTTCATGAAAGACCGGCACCGCCAAACACAACGCCGCTTCCGGCTTTCACTCTGCCGATGAGATAGGCTTTTTCACCGTTGTTTTCGAGCGTTTGGATCACGTCTGTCATATCCTCTTCTTTCACCGCAAGAACAAAGCCGATTCCCATATTGAAAACATTAAACATTTCCTCGGATTTCAGGCCGCCTTTCTCCTGAATGAACGGGAAGATAGGAGGAACGGGCCAGGAGCCGATGTCGATTTCAACGCCGAGGCCATCGGGCATCATGCGCGGCAGGTTTTCGATAAAACCGCCGCCGGTCACGTGCGCCATGCCGGCGATTTTGCCTGATTTCACCGCTTCAAGGACAGGCTTGACATAGATTTTCGTCGGCTCTAAAAGCTCTTCGCCAAGAGGCCGTTCAAAAGGTGCATACGTCTCATCAAGGTTCAGACCGGCATCTTCAAGAAGAACTTTCCGAACGAGAGAGAAGCCGTTGCTGTGAAGGCCGCTTGAAGATAGTCCAATTAAAAGGTGCCCTTCGCTGATATTTTCGCCCGTGACGATGCCATCTTTTTCGGCAGCTCCGACCGAGAACCCGGCGATATCGTATTCATCCTCTGTATAAAGCCCCGGCATTTCCGCCGTTTCTCCGCCGACAAGCGCTGATCCCGACTGTACGCAGCCTTCTGCGACGCCTTTTACGATCTCTTCAATTTTGACGGGATCGGCTTTTCCGACCGCAAGGTAATCGAGGAAGAAAAGCGGCTCCGCTCCTTGAGCGAGCACATCGTTGACACACATCGCGACGGCATCGATGCCGATCGTGTCATGCTTGTCCATCGCAAAAGCGAGCTTCAGTTTTGTGCCGACACCGTCCGTTCCCGAAATGAGAACCGGCTGTTTGTACGGCAGTTCCGACAGGTCAAACATGCCGCCAAACCCGCCAAGTCCGCCCATTGCGCCGATTCGCTTCGTTCTTTCCACATGTTTTTTCATTCGTTTTACGGCTTCATATCCGGCTTCAATATCAACCCCGGCGTTTTTATAGCTTTCAGACAACACAATCACTCCTTATTCCGCGCTTGTCCATTCGTGATATTCAAAATCAAAAGAGCAGCCGCATTGCCTCTGCTGCCCTTTATTCATTTCAGCAGGCCAGGCGCTTCAATCGCGCCGGCCGGTTTATTTTGTCAAAACGATTTCTTTCACGTGAGGAAGAACAGTATCCTGATAAATTTCGGTCGGATATTTTCCTGTAAAACAGGCCATGCACTGGCCGCAGTTTTCACCTTCATACTGTCTTCCGATCCCGGAAAGGAGTCCTTCAATGCTCAAGAATGACAATGTATCGGCGCCGATTTCCTGACGGATTTCTTCCACTGAATGAGAGGACGCGATCAGTTCTTCGTGCGTCGATGTGTCAATTCCGTAAAAGCACGGATGGGCAATAGGCGGGGAACTGATTCTGACGTGCACTTCCGTCGCTCCGGCTTCGCGCAGCATCGTCACAATCCTGCGGCTCGTCGTGCCCCTCACGATTGAATCGTCCACCATGACGACGCGCTTTCCTTCAACGACCCCGCGGACGGCTGACAGCTTCATTCTCACGCCCTGCTCCCTGAGCGACTGTGACGGCTGAATGAACGTTCTGCCGACATAGCGGTTTTTGATCAATCCGAGTTCGTAAGGAATTCCCGTCGCTTCGGCATAGCCGATCGCCGCTGAAATGCTTGAGTCAGGAACGCCTGTCACCACATCTGCTTCAATGCCTGATTCCTCGGCGAGCTTTTTGCCGAGATTCTTTCTCGCGCTGTGGACGTTAATGCCGTTAATATTGCTGTCAGGTCTTGAGAAATAAATGTACTCCATGCTGCAGATCGAACGGTTGATGTTGATGGAGAACCGCTCTGACTTCATGCCTTCATCATTGATGATCAGCATCTCGCCCGGTTCTACATCGCGCAGATATGTCGCGCCGACCACATCAAATGCGCACGTTTCAGAAGCGACGACGTACGCGTCGCCAAGCATTGCGACAGATAGCGGTCTGAGTCCGTTCGGATCAAGCGCCACGATCATTTCCTTTTCCGTCATGATCAGGAAAGCATAAGCGCCTTTCAGCATAGAAAGAGCGTTTTTGATTTGATCTTTCAGCTCGAAGTGGCCGCTTCTTTTAATTAAATGGGCGAGCACTTCCGTATCTGAAGACGTTTGAAAAATGCTGCCCTGGTTTTCAAGCTGCTGTTTTAGCTGAGTGGCGTTCACTAAGTTTCCATTGTGCGCAAGCGCAAGGCTGCCGTTGTTTTGCGAATGGAAAAGGAACGGCTGGACGTTTTCGAAGCCGCCGCCGCCCGCCGTTGCATAGCGGACGTGGCCGATCGCTCCCTTTCCTTTCACCTTTTTGAGCTCACCGTTTTGAAAAACTTCGGTAATCAGCCCCTGGCCTTTGTGGGCGGACATTTTTTCGCCGTCTGTCGCGACGATGCCGGCGCCCTCCTGGCCTCTGTGCTGAAGGCTGTGAAGGCCGTAGTACGTAATTTGCGGTGCTTCTTCATGCCCCCAAATCCCAAATACGCCGCATTCTTCATTTAAGCCTTTGATTTCAGCAAGCATGGGATAGCTCCTTTCCATGCGCTTTCGAGCTCTTCTGTCTGCGCATGAATCCATTGTTGTCCTTCCTGGCTTTGAACAGCCAGCACGCTGTCTGACGTTACTTCACCGATTAGATCGGCGTCTTTGACAAGCTTTTCGAACGCTTCTTGATGGTCTTTTTTCACAGAGACGATAAACCGTGATTGTGTTTCGCTGAATAACAATGCAGGTTCGCCTGCAAGCGTCACATGGGCGCCGAGCCTTTGAGAAGATATAACGCTTTCCGCCAGCGCCACGCCGATGCCGCCTTCTGAGACGTCATGCGCCGATTGAACGAGTCCGGAGCGGATCGCTTTCAGAAGAGCTTTTTGACGCGATTGTTCGACATCCAGGTCAATCGCAGGCGCTTTGCCGTAAATCTTTCCTTCGGTCAGTTTTTGCAGCTCGCTTCCGGCGAACTCAGGGAATGTTTCGCCGATGACATAAATCAAATCGCCCGCTGCTTTAAAGTGCTGTGTCGTAATATGCTCCGTATCTTCGATCAATCCGACCATTCCGATGACAGGCGTCGGGTAGATCGCGCTTCCGTTTGATTCGTTGTAGAGAGAGACGTTTCCGCCGATGACCGGTGTGCTGAGCACGTTGCACGCCTCGCTGATCCCGTCTGCCGCTTTTTCGATCTGCCAGAAGATCTCCGGCTTTTCCGGATTTCCAAAGTTGAGGTTATCCGTAACGGCAAGCGGTTCTGCTCCGGAGCAGACGATATTGCGGGCCGCTTCTGCGACGGCGATTTTCCCGCCTGTTTCCGGATCAAGGTACAAGTAGCGGGCATTGCAGTCCGTTGTCATGGCGAGCGCTTTTTTCGTGCCGCGAATCCTGAGGACGGCTGCATCAGAGCCCGGTGCGACAACCGTGTTCGTCCTGACCATGTAGTCATATTGGTCATAAACCCATTCTTTGCTCGCAATGGTCGGCTGCTTTAGCAGCTCGAGAAGCGTTTCTTTCGCATCTTCGACTTTTGGTGCAGGGACGTCTGTTTCAAGGAACTCTTTGTAATAATCCGGTACTTTTGACGGCTTATGGTAAACAGGCGCTTCCTCTGCAAGAGCATCGACCGGAAGCTCGGCAACCATTTCTCCGTTATGGAAAAGGCGCAGCATCTTGTCATCAGTCACATGGCCGACAGCAACGGCTTCAAGATCGTACTTGTCAAAAATATCGATGATTTCCTGTTCGCGGCCGCGTTCGATAACCAAAAGCATGCGCTCCTGGGATTCCGAAAGCATCATTTCGTACGGCGGCATGCCTGTTTCGCGCTGCGGAATCAAGTCAAGGTTCATCTCGATCCCAGACCCGGCTTTGGATGCCATTTCCGCGCTTGAACTTGTCAGGCCTGCCGCACCCATGTCCTGAATACCGACCAAAGCGTCAGATTTGATGACTTCCAGACACGCTTCAAGAAGCAGCTTCTCCATGAACGGATCGCCGACTTGAACGGCCGAGCGCTTTTCTTCTGATTGGTCAGACATTTCCTCTGAGGCGAACGTTGCGCCGTGGATGCCGTCGCGCCCCGTTTTCGCGCCGACGTACATGACGGTATTGCCGACGCCTTTCGCCTGCCCTTTTTTAATATCTTCATGGTTGATTAAACCGACACACATCGCGTTGACAAGCGGATTGCCTTCATAGCAGCCGTCAAACTGAACTTCCCCGCCAACGGTCGGAATGCCGATGCAGTTTCCGTATCCGGCAATGCCCGCGACTACTTCTTCAAACAAGTACTTCACACGCGGTGAAGTGAGTTCGCCAAACCGGAGAGAGTTCAAAACAGCGATGGGACGCGCGCCCATTGAAAAGACGTCGCGGATGATGCCGCCCACACCCGTTGCAGCTCCCTGATAAGGCTCAATCGCTGACGGATGGTTGTGCGATTCGATTTTGAAGACAACCGCCTGATTGTCGCCGATATCGACGATTCCTGCGCCTTCCCCCGGTCCTTGCAGGACGCGTTCGCCTTTTGTCGGGAACTTTTTCAGGATCGGCTTGGAATTTTTGTAGCTGCAGTGCTCTGACCACATGACTGAAAAAATCCCGATTTCCGTATAGTTTGGAAGCCTTCCGAGAATCGATTCAATCATGGCAAACTCGTCATCGCTGACACCCATTTGCTGATAAAGTTTCTCTTCCTTAATTTGTTCTTGACTTGGTTCAAGCAGTAGCGACATGAGTTTCCCTCCAATTTTTCACGATAGATTGAAACAGTTTAAGACCGTCGGCGCTTCCGAGCAGAGAATCGACTGCGCGTTCTGGGTGAGGCATCATGCCTAATACATTGCCTTTTTCATTGACGACGCCTGCAATATCGGCGACGCTTCCGTTGATATCCGTTCCGTATGTGAAAGCGATTTGATTGTTTTCTTGTAATCCGGCAAGCGTTTCTTCATCACAGTAGAAGTTTCCTTCGCCGTGAGCGACCGGAATCGTGATGGATTCGCCTTTGCCGTAGGAAGATGTAAAAAGCGTTTCATTGTTTTGGACGATCAGTTCAACCGGACGGCAGATAAATTTCAAATCTTTGTTGCGTCTCATTGCGCCCGGCAAAAGACCGAGCTCCTGCAAAATTTGAAATCCGTTGCAGACGCCGAGCACCGGCTTCCCTTCTTCAGCCGCTTTTTTGACGGCCGGCATAATATTTGCGAAGCGGGCGATCGCGCCGCATCTTAAATAATCACCGTATGAGAATCCTCCCGGAATGAGGACGCCGTCATATTCATCAAGACTTGTTTCTGTATGCCAGACGTATTCAGCTTCTTCGCCAAGCTCATCCTTAATCGCGTGGAACATATCGATATCGCAGTTTGAGCCAGGCAGCACAATCACCGCAAATTTCACTGTGCGACAACCTCCTCGACTTCGTATCTGTAATCTTCAATCACCGTGTTGGCCAAAAGTTTTTCGCACATTTCTTTGACGAGAACGTCAAGGTCGCGGTCCGATTTTTCGATTGTGAGCTCCATGTATTTGCCGATGCGGACGTCCTGAACTTCTTTGTAGGACATGCTGTGCAAAGCATGCTGAACGGCGCTCCCCTGAGGATCTAAAACACTCTCTTTTAAGCTGACATACACTTTCACTTTGTACATATTACATGCCTCCAAGTCTTTTGAATATTTCTTCGTATGCATCCGTCAATCCGCCCAGATTTCTTCTGAACACATCTTTATCAAGCTTTTCATTCGTTTCTTGATCCCACAGCCGGCACGTATCCGGGGAAATCTCATCGGCCAGCAGGACCTCGCCGTCTTTATCGAGCCCGAACTCAAGCTTGAAATCTATCAATCTGACATCGCAAGCCGCGAAAATCGTCTGCAGCTCTTCGTTTACCTGTCTCGTAATCGATTTGATTTTCTCCACCTGTTCAGGCTCAGCTGCTTTTAAAATCCGGATATGGTCTTCTGTGATCAACGGATCACCGAGCGCGTCATCCTTGTAGTAAAACTCGATAATCGGCTGCCCCAGCTCCGTGCCTTCCGGAATGCCGAGCCTTTTGGACATGCTTCCGGCAACGACATTGCGGACAACGACTTCAAGCGGGATGATCGTCACTTTTTTAATGAGCTGCTCCGTTTCAGAAATTCGTTCAACAAAGTGGTTGTTGATTCCCTTCTCGTGAAGCCTTGTGAAAATCAGGCTGGAAATTTCGTTATTTAAACGGCCTTTTCCGTCAATCTCGGCTTTTTTTTCTCCGTTAAAAGCCGTCGCTGAGTTTTTGTATTCGACAAACAAAGTGTTGTCATCATCCGTCCGGTAAATCTTTTTCGCTTTTCCTTCGTATAAAAGTTCATTTTTCACAATATTCACAGAAGGCCTCCTAACCCGAATGTTGGAAATATTTAAGCACTTAGACCCCCGCCTGTAAAAGCGGGCGGTCTATTCTATGCCAAGCCTAAACGTTCAAAAATGTAGTCGACATTTTTCAAGTGGTAATTGTAATCAAAGCAGTCGTTAATTTGTTCCGGAGACAGTCGGGACGTAATTTTTTCCTCAGCCTCGACAAGCTGGCGGAACGGCACTTGTTTCTCCCATGCTTCCATTGCTTTCGGCTGAACGGTGTCATACGCTTCTTCGCGCGCCATGCCGGTATCAATGAGAGCGAGAAGGACGCGCTGGGAGTAGATCAATCCGAGTGTGCGGTCCATGTTGCGCTTCATGTTTTCAGGGAACACGGTCAAGTTTTTCACAATGTTGCCGAAGCGGTTCAGCATGTAATTCAGCGCGATCGTCGCATCAGGCAGAATGATGCGCTCTGCTGATGAATGCGAAATGTCGCGTTCATGCCAAAGCGGTACATTTTCATAAGCGGTCAGCATGTAGCCGCGGATGACGCGCGCCATTCCCGTCATGTTTTCCGAACCGATCGGGTTGCGTTTATGCGGCATGGCAGATGAACCTTTTTGGCCTTTTGCGAAAAATTCTTCGACCTCGCGTGTTTCGCTTTTTTGGAGGCCGCGGATCTCAACGGCGAATTTCTCGATGCTTGTCGCAACAAGCGCCAGTGCAGCCATGTAATCGGCGTGGCGGTCGCGCTGCAGCGTCTGCGTTGAGATCGGCGCAGCTTTTAAGCCGAGCTTCTCACATACGTACTGCTCGACGAATGGATCGATGTTCGCGTACGTTCCGACGGCGCCTGAGATTTTACCGACTTCGATGCCTTCTTTCGCTTGCTTGAAGCGTTCCAGGTTGCGCTTCATCTCTTCATACCAAAGGGCGAGCTTTAAGCCGAATGTCGTCGGTTCTGCATGCACGCCGTGTGTGCGCCCCATCATCACCGTATATTTATGTTCCTTTGCTTTTTCTTTCAAGATGTCAATAAACCTCTCAATGTCCTTGAGCAAAATCTCGTTCGCCTGTTTTAATAGATAAGAAAGAGCGGTATCGACCACATCTGTTGATGTCAGTCCGTAGTGCACCCATTTTTTCTCTTCGCCAAGCGTTTCCGATACGGCGCGGGTAAATGCGACGACATCATGGCGCGTGTCCTGCTCGATTTCGAAGATGCGGTTGATGTCAAATGACGCTTTTTCCCTTAAAACCTTCACATCTTCTTTCGGAATGACGCCGAGCTCAGCCCAAGCTTCACAAGCCAGTATTTCAACTTCAAGCCATGCTTGGAATCTGTTTTCATCTGTCCAAATCGCAGCCATTTCCGGTCTTGAATAACGTTCGATCATTGTTTTCGTCCTCCATCTCTTTCAATCCACTTTTCTGTCATCTGCCCGATCCATTCATTGTCGGGTGTTCTTAAAAATGTGATGTGCCCCATTTTGCGGCCTGGTTTGACTTCATGCTTTCCGTATATATAAAGCTTCGCTTCTTTTAAAAGTTCGGGATCTTCTTCAGCCATGTACACTTCGTCCCCGAGAAGGTTCACCATCATCCCTTCCTTCAGAAGATCCGTTTTACCGAGCGGCAGCCCGCAGACCGCACGAATATGCTGTTCAAACTGGCTCGTTTCGCAAAGATCAAGGGTGTAATGGCCGGAATTATGCGGCCGCGGCGCCAGTTCATTGACGAGAAGGCCGCCGTCTTCCTTCAGGAAAAGCTCAACGGCCAGTGTTCCGACAAGCTGAAGCTTTTCGGCAAGCCTGAGGGCAAGTGCTGCCGCTTGTTCCTGAATCGCCTCATCGACCCGGGCCGGGACGATGCTCTGGAATAAAATATTTTGTTTATGGATGTTTTCTGCCGCCGGAAAGACGGTTGTCTCTCCGTGAACCGATCTTGTCACGATCACGGACAATTCCATTTTGAAAGGAACCCAGCTTTCCAAAATGCATGTGCCGTGCTGTAAAAGAGCTGCGGCTTCCCCGATTTGTGCTTGTTCTTTCAGGACGTGCTGCCCTTTTCCGTCATACCCGCCGCGGCAAGTTTTCAGCACCGCCGGAAGACCGAGCTCCGCTACGGACGCTTCCAATTCCGCCCGGTCGTGAATGATCCGGTACGGCGCGACTTTACAGCCCGCTGATGCAATCGCTTTTTTCTCGGTCTCCCTGTTTTGCGTAAGGAGCAAAAGCTCGCTCCCCTGCGGAAGGTAAGCGTGCTCCTTCAGCCAGTTCAGCGCGTCATAATCGATGTTCTCGAATTCGTAAGTGATCACGTCGCTCGCTTCGGCAAGCTTCCGTATCGCTTCCCCGTCATTATAGCTAGCCGTAATCTCAAGGTCGGCGACCTGGCCGCACGGTGATGAAGGAACAGGATCAACCACCGCGATTTTATAGCCCATTTGTTTGGCCGCGACGGCCATCATTTTGCCCAGCTGTCCGCCTCCGATAATGCCGATTGTCGCTCCCGGAAAAATCGTTTGTTTATACAAGCTGATCACTGCTTTCCAACACGGTTTGTCTGATGCTTTCCCTTCGTTCGTCCAATCTTTCGGCAAGCTCTTTGTCAAAAGCTGACAAAATCTGCGCCGCAAGCAGTCCTGCGTTGACCGCTCCCGCTTTGCCGATGGCAACGGTCGCAACGGGTACTCCGCCCGGCATTTGAACGATTGAAAGCAGCGAATCGAGACCGTTCAGCGCTTTTGACTGAACCGGCACACCGATGACGGGCAGCGTCGTTTTGGCTGCGACCATTCCCGGCAGGTGAGCGGCTCCGCCCGCTCCGGCAATGATGACTTTCAAGCCTCTTTCCCGAGCCTTTTCGGCATATTCAAACATTAAATCAGGCGTCCGATGTGCGGAAACGACCTTTTTTTCGAACGGAATTCCCAGTTCATCGAGTATGCCGCAGGCATGTTTCATCGTTTCCCAGTCAGATGTGCTTCCCATGATAACACCAAGAAGAGGCTGCATATCCTTTTGTCCCACCTTTAGCTGTTATTCTTCGCAAAT
This sequence comes from Bacillus sp. FSL R7-0646, assembly GCF_037969865.1. Classification (NCBI taxonomy): domain Bacteria; kingdom Bacillati; phylum Bacillota; class Bacilli; order Caryophanales; family Bacillaceae; genus Bacillus; species Bacillus sp. FSL R7-0646. The sequence continues at coordinate 696,188 of NZ_CP150217.1, read as the reverse complement.
AAAAAGCCCGGCATGTATTGCATTTGTAGGAAGCAACACAAACCGGGCATGGCGCGTGTATCGTCAGTTAGTCCGCTTCTCGCGATCTCCATGTCAGTTTATTGTCCACTTTCCTGCATAGTCCGATGATTTACGGTCATCGGGTAGAGACTTATGGGCCATATTCCCAAGATTATATGAGGATGTGTTTTCATGTCATGTTTATCTTAACAACGGACTGTGATAATGTCAACGACATTATCGAACGATAGTATATTTTGTTGTTCTAATGTTCGGGTTTAGAGTAATTTCCCTTCGAATATAATTTTTCTTCCGCACGGAACAACCTGAATCGTTCCATTTTCCTTTGTTTCTTTGAAGACCGGCTCCTCCATTCGGCGCACCGGCGTGTAGCCTTCTTCCTGCATCTTCGTCAACACGGTTTCGATCGTTTCGCCTTCCGTTACTTCAAAGCGCTTTTTTTTCGGCTTTGTCATTATTCTTTAATTCTCCTTTTCTTTACGGCTTTAACCCAGAATCCGCCGTGTATCGTCTTCGGTTCGTAGGAAATGATAAATGCTTTTGAATCGATTGATTTAATTGTTTCGTACAGCTGCAGCTCGTATTTTCTCGGCGTCAAAATCTGCATCGCCGTTCTGTCTCCCTCAAGTCCGCCGACGACCCAATGGGTGACCCCGTAGCCTTTTTCCCTGAGCTGTTTCGGCAGATCCAAATCAAGCTCTTTCGTAATGGCGTTAACGGTAATATAGCCCAAAGCGAGCTTTTCTTCAATCTTCGTGCCGACGATGATGCCGATTCCAAATCCAACCGCATAAGCGATCACGTTTTGGATTTGATTTAAATTATCTAAAACAAGACCCAGCCCGACGACGTAAACAAGCATTTCGATTGTCCCGATAAAAGCGGCGAGATACCGCTGGCCTTTTAGAGTCAGTATCATGCGAAGGGTTAAAAACGTTACATATATAATATTGATAACCAGAATAATTCCAACCATGATCACACCGTTCAATAGTGCTGAGTGAAGCAATTGAAATCCCTCCTTTAGATGCAAAGCAATCATATTCTACTAGAGAAATTCTCCATACACAATCCTGTAATGGCCCTGCTTCACCACAAAATTTTTCGACATTGCTCACTTCCATCAGTTTACCCTTTTTCTGCCGGTTTCAAAGCATTTAAACGCCATTAAAAAAGACGTTCAAATGAACGTCCTTAGAGCTGGTGTTTATGATCCCGCTGACGAACTTCATCTAATTTGTGCAGCTTCCGGTGTTCCTTTTCCAAATCGCTCAGCGTGTATGACGAGAGGTCTTTCAAATTGTCCAGCCGTCCTGGTTTTGCGAGCTGCCTGATTAAATACTCCTTTTTTTGCTTTACAGCTTTTCGAAGAAAGTTAGCCATCGATCACTCCCCCATCCGTTCGTATGATTGGTTACAATATAATACATATTATTCTTATGAGTCAACTCAGAATTAATGTTAAGAAAAAACCGGTTCTTCTTAAAGAACCGGCTGTATCTCCTTATACAGGGATAAGCGAGGACAGCAAGTATCCGCCCACCAGCTTCCAAGTTGCCCCAACGAATACCAATTCAAGCAAAAAGACGGTAAACACGCAGTACATCAGGTCAAACCGCGGTTTTTCGCTTTTTTCATAAATTGATTGAATCAATGTAAAAGTGCCGAAGGTCAATCCCATAAAGATGACGATCGAGAGAATCACCGTCGCGGCCGTGAAGTTGATAATCGCGAAAATCATCCACAGAGCGGCGGGGACGATAAACGGAACCAGTAAAGAGCCGTACTTTGCCGTGATATCGAAAAATGAAGCTTTATACCTGAGCATAAAATTCGATACAGCCCAGCTCGCTGCCGCCATCCAAAACATGAAAGCCATGCAGTAGATAAACACAACCAAAAACACTTCCATAAACGGCACCGACACGCCGAACCCGAGAATTCTCCCCCGGCCCGCAAGCAGCTGATAAAAGTTGCCGAGCGAAAAGAAAACAGCTAAAAGCGTCATTGAAATAACGGAATACTTAAAATAAGACCGGTCATAATCAAGTGCAGTGCGCACCGGGGACTTTAAAATATCGAGCACAAAGCTGAAATAACGGAACAAAGCGGCAATCACACTCTCCATCACCGATTTGACTTTTGCTGCAGACGGATTCGTCTCCTTGCTCTTCTTCGCTTTTTTCCGGGAATTCCTCGACATCCTCGAAGCAGGTTCTTGTTCTATATCATCTTCGTTTCGTTTGTGATGTTCTTCAATCATATAAGCAACTCCTCTTCTATTCAAAAGCTTTACATAAATGAAAAGCACTTTTATAAATTACATAAGCTGTGTGAAACAGTCAAGACAAACCTCTTTTTATCATAGATGCAGCAGCCCTTATATATGACGAAAAACGAAGGCGGAAGGTTCCGATTTTGATGAATTGGAAATAAAAAAAGGCGCTCGTTCAAATGAACAAGCGCTTTTTCCTACAGCCTATTTCAAGAAAATGAAATAAAGAATAAATACGACAGCCAGTCCGTACATAATCGGATGGATCTCTTTTGCTTTGCCTTTAAAAATCATCGTGATCGGGTAGAAAATAAATCCGATCGCGATTCCGGTGGCGATGCTATATGTCAGCGGCATCGCGATCATCGTGAAGAATGCGGGCACCGCAATCTCAAATTTGGTCCAGTCGATTTTGTTGAGATTCGCCACCATCAGCACGCCGACGATGATTAAAGCAGGCGCCGTCACTTGTGAAGTGATAACGCTGAGTACGGGCGAGAAGAACAGCGACAGCAAGAACAAAACGCCGGTTACAATCGCCGCAAAACCGCTTCTCGCTCCGGCCGCTACCCCGGCGCTTGACTCAACATAAGCGGTCGTTGTCGATGTACCAAGGATCGCTCCGGCCACAGTTGCGGAAGAATCGGCAAGCAAAGCTCTTCCCGCGCGCGGCAGTTTGTTATCCTTCATCAAACCGGCTTGTGATGCAACACCCACCAAAGTACCGGCCGTATCAAAAAAGTCGACGAATAAAAACGTTAAAATGACGACAAGCATTTGCACCGTAAAGATATCATGAAGGTGGATAAAGGCTTGTCCAAATGTTGGCGCAAGACTAGGAACGGCACCGACGATTTTGTCAGGAACGTCAATCTGTCCGAAAATCATGCCGACAATCGCCGTGATCAGCATCCCGAAGAAAATGCCGCCGTTGACGCGCAATACCATTAAAATGACAGTGATGATCAGTCCGAAAACAGTCAAAAGAACGGGACCTGAATGAATATTCCCAAACGACACAATCGTATCCGGGTTGGATACGACGATTTTGGAGCCCTGCAAACCGACGAAAGCGATAAACAGGCCAATCCCCGCACCGACAGCCATTTTCAGCTCATAAGGAATCGAATTGATAATTTTTTCCCTTAAACCGGATAGCGAAAGAACGATAAAAATAAGTCCGGAAACCATAACGCCTGAAAGAGCCGTCTGCCAAGGAATCTGCATATTCAGGATGACTGAGAATGCAAAGAATGCGTTAAGCCCCATTCCGGGCGCCAGAGCGATCGGATACTTCGCGAGCAGCCCCATGATAAAACAACCGACGGCTGCTGCAACCGCGGTTGCCGTAAAGACCGCGCTTTGATCCATTCTCAATGCATCCGGGAAATTTTCCACCGACGCCAGAGAAAGGGTAAGCGGGTTGACGATCAAAATATATGCCATGGACAAAAATGTGGTGAGTCCGCCGATCATTTCTCTCCGATAATTTGTGCCCAATTCTTCAAACTGAAAGTAACGCTTCAAAATGGTATACTCCTCTCGTTTGTCTGTCGCTTTTATTGTTTCATAAACCTTTGCTTTTAAACAAAAAACGCCCCAACTGGCGGGACGCTTGACTACGGCATATTTCATACTGAAAAAATGATTTTTCACGGATAAAATATTGTATACAAGCGTAGTCAAGCTATTTACGGTAGCTTGGTAGAAACTTATGGGCCATATCCCCATGATTATACGACAAGTCTTTTTTAAATTACTATACTATTGTAGCAATATCTAACGTTGAACACAATACAAAAAAACGAACATTCATGATTTTAATGTTCGCTTCGTTCGTTGTTTTTCCAAATTCTGATCGTGGTCTGAAGGGGCTCAATCCCCGGTTTTCTTTCAATTCAAATAAAACACGCTCTTTTTTTAGCGTGATATTCTGTTTCCGCGTCATATCCTCCGACAAGACCGCGCTTCGAACACCGTTTGAACTGTATCGTAGACTTTAATGCCTTGTTCAGTTGTCACTCTGTGATCGGAAGATTCATGGCACAGCGGCTGCGGCGATGAAAACGGAAGATATAAGCGTTATATCATCCAATCTACTGCTCCACCAATAAAAAATGCCCCAGCTTCATGCGGCTGAGGCATTTTTCTTATTCCCACTCGATTGTTGCAGGCGGCTTGCTCGTAATATCGTAAACCACGCGGTTAATGTGCTTCACTTCATTGACGATCCGTGTCGAGATTTTCTCAAGGACATCCCAAGGAATTCTCGCCCAGTCTGATGTCATGCCGTCAATCGATGTCACGGCGCGAATGCCGATCGTATAGTCATAAGTTCTTGCGTCTCCCATGACGCCGACGCTGCGGATATCAGGAAGAACGGTGAAGTATTGCCAAATATCTTTTTCAAGATCAGCTTTGGCGATTTCTTCGCGGAGGATCGCGTCTGATTCGCGGACGATTTCAAGCTTTTCCTCCGTCACTTCTCCAAGAACGCGGATGCCGAGGCCCGGACCTGGGAACGGCTGGCGCCAAACAATTTCGTCAGGGATGCCAAGCTCGGTTCCGAGCGCGCGCACTTCGTCTTTGAAGAGCGTATTCAGCGGTTCGATCAGTTCAAACTGCATGTCTTCAGGAAGGCCGCCGACATTGTGATGCGACTTGATCGTCTGAGCCGTCGCTGTTCCGCTCTCGATAATGTCAGTGTATAGCGTTCCCTGTGCAAGGAAGTCAATTCCTTTCAGTTTTTCCGCTTCATCGTCAAACACGTAGATAAACTCATTACCGATGATTTTGCGTTTTTGTTCAGGGTCTGAGACGCCTTTAAGCTTGTTCAGGAAGCGATCTTTCGCATCCACTTTGATCACGTTCATGTTGAAGCCTTCACTGAACGTTTTCATCACGCCTTCCGCTTCACCTTTTCGAAGGAGCCCGTGGTCTACGAAAATACAAGTCAGCTGGTCGCCGATCGCTTTATGGATCAAGACCGCAACGACAGAGGAGTCAACCCCGCCGCTCAACGCGCACAGTACTTGCTTGTCGCCGACTGTTTCGCGGATTTTCTGCATTTCAATCTCAATAAAGTTTTCCATTGACCATTCGCCGACGCATTCACAAACACCGAAAACGAAGTTCTTCAAAAGGTCGTTTCCGTATTCTGAATGGCGGACTTCCGGATGAAATTGAACGCCGTACCATTTCTTATCCTTCTTGCTCATTGCTGAGTTCGGGCAATGATGGCTTGTCGCATCAACGGTAAAGCCTTCTGGAACTTCAACTACTAGATCACCATGACTCATCCAGACGACTTGTTCGTTTGGAAGATCTTTAAACAGATCCGGTTCACCCTCGATATGAATGTTTGCTTTTCCGTATTCGCGCTGGCTTGCCGCTTCTACTTTTCCGCCAAGGTAATGCGTCATCAGCTGCATGCCGTAGCAAATTCCAAGAACAGGGATGTCCAGTTCGAAAATCTTTTCGTCGCAGCGGAAAGATCCTTCGTCGTAAACGCTGTTCGGACCGCCGGACAAAATAATTCCTTTCGGATTCATTTTTTTGATTTCCTCTGCCGTCAACGTATGAGGATGCAATTCACTATATACACCAAACTCACGAATGCGGCGGGTAATCAGCTGGTTGTACTGACTTCCAAAATCCAACACAAGAATCATTTCATTTACTAACTTCGTCATGGTGTCACCTCTTTATCAAATTGTCTTTTTGCACAGAAAAAATGGCGGCAGACACACGGCCGTCCTGCCCCCATTCACGGGACAAGGCCCGGCTTGTCCGATAGATAAGCCGCCGAGCCTGCCAGCAAGAATATATAAGGGTTTTTAATATTCACTTATTCTAACAATACGACTGAAAGCGGTCAAGACTATCTCTTTTTAATTAAATTTTCCCATAACTCCGCCGAATCATTCCAAAGCTTTGCGGCGTCTTCCTTTCGATACAAAGCCCGTTCATATTGAAGAGTCAAAGCCGTCATGTCCCCGCTTTGAAAGCGTTCATCAACCGTCTTCGCAAACTCGCGCAGCGTCTGGCCTTCTTCTTTTTGCATGCCTTGACGCTTCAGCTGGCGGAGCAGTTCGTCGTAGGCTTTAAAGAAAACCGCTTCATCACGCCGTTTTTTCAGCCTGTTGATGATGATGTGCGGCATCCATTTCACCCTTGTATAGTAAAGCACCGCTGCAAACGCCAGCAACAGACCGAGTACGGCCGCACCAGTCAAAAGAGTACGGTCTGCATCATCGCTTCCGGCATGGGAATCGGCTTTGGCATCACGCTTTGCCTGGGATTCGGGCTTCTCTTTGTTGTCTTGTTCTTTTGCATCCTGCGGACGCTGGCCTTCATCATTTTTCTTATCATCTTCTTTTTTATCAGAAGCCGCGCCGGCTTGCTGACCGCTGGACTCTTCAACGAGCTGCTCGGGATTTAAAAAGCCTTTCGTCGGTTCAAACGTAACCCAGCCTTGTCCTTCAAAATACACTTCAACCCAGGAGTGGGCATTGTTGTTTGTCACCTCGTACATCGTGCGTTTCCGGTCTGCCGTCGTTCCTGCATATTCACCGGATGTGTAGCCTTTCACCCAGCGGGCCGGTATTCCGGCCGACCGCAGCAGTACGATCATAGCCGTGGAAAAATTGTCGCAGTAGCCGATTTTCGTCTCAAATAAAAACTGATCGACGTAATCCTGGTCTCCTTTAGGAACAGCGACATCTTCCGTCTCATAAGAAAATTCGGAAGAACCGAGATACTTCTCAATCGCTTTCGCTTTGTCATATATATTATCTTCGTCTTTCGTTAAATCGTGCGCCAATGTTTTCACGCGGTCGGGAAGGGAAGTGGGAAGCTGCAGGTACTTCTCATGGCTCCTGGCCCATTTCCCCTCCGACTCCAAGCTGACTTTCCTCAGCTGATCGACATCAAAGACGGGTGATTTATAGGTGACCGAATAGCTTTCCAGATTCTGAATGTCCGCGCCTGTCTTGCCGGCCGGTTTTATTTTCTCCGTATTTAAGTTCATGCGGAGCGGCACAAAGAAATTATTGAGCTTGATTTCGGTCGTCCCGATCGGATACAGGACATGATCGTACCGGTAAGCGGGATCGATATCGACGATCGCTTTGCGCGTTTCGGTCTTCACGCTTTCGTCGTACCACTGGTAATCCAGTTTATCCTCTTCAAGCTGAATGGATGCGCCTGATTTTTCGTCTTCAATCCAGCCTTTTCCTGTATAGCGGCTTTTTGTTTCCACCCTGAAATAGCTTCGTTCATTTCCCTGCCATGTAAATACCCATGTATCGTCTTTTGAAAATGGACCGCCCAATGCCTCATCATTCGTTCCATAGCCGACTTTGCTTCTGCCTGAGGAAGCAAAATCGCCGGTCGCAGCCGTCTGCAGAAACGGCACCGGATCAGGCCAGACGGGATCGGCTTTTGGCGAGACCGCGCCGATGCACACGGCGGCGGCAGTCATCAATAAGAGCGGTGCAAACCATTTGGCAAACCGCGATTTCGAGGATTTGAGCGCTTCTGATTCCCTGATCCGTTCCAAATACAGCAGGCCGAGAAGCAAAAAGCCGATCAGCACGATCCTGACGATCGCATATGACGCGTCAAACGGCGTAAATGTATCGATCACCGCGACATAAACAACGGTCATAATAAAAAAGAATAAAATTCTGCGCTGATAGATCACCCAGTAGTGCAGCAAGTATACGAGCAGCCAAAGAAGGACGTAAAAGAGCAGCGTCCGAAACAACGGCGACATATCCCGCCACATGCCGGAGAAAATATAGGAGAAATTTCGCTTTAAATCCTGGAAAAACAGGGCAATCCATGAAGGTGAAAACACCGATCCTTCGTAAAAAATCGTGTGCAGTGCAAACAGAACGAAGCCAAGGCTGACCGGAAATCTGATAAACCAAGGGACCTTAAAAAATGTAAGCAAAAATACAAGAGCGATAAATAAAATAAAAAAGACGGTGTGCCCCGTATCGGTAAAATACTGCAAAGGACGGAGCCACTCCCACAGCAGCAAAAAAGTCAGCACATAAAAAAGCAATAAACCGAACCTGTTTCTTTTTCCCCCGGACAACATTTTCTCACCTCGCTTCAGCCAAACCCCGGGAAAAATGTTCCCCGTAAATGACGTTTACTTCGATTCCCCGCGCTTTTAAATGCTGGACAGCCGCGCTTTCCTCGCTTGATAGATCTCCGCCTTTTTTCTTCACCAAACAAATGACGGGCCGCCCGCCGGAGAGCGGTTTCTTCAAAGCCTGCACCAGTTCGATCGTGATGCGGCTTGTCACAATATATTTGACGGCTTTTCTCATATCGGAATGTCCCAATTCCCCCTCTATCAGACTGTGAAACGGCTGGACTGCATTGCAGTCGGCAATCGCCAAGTAGTAGAACAGCTTTCTCAGCTGCTCTTCCCCCTGCCGAACCGGGAAGACATTCCGCTCCTTACCAATGGAAACAAGCCCTGCATTCGTCCCGCTCCGCATTGCCGAACGAATGATGGAAGCGGTAAACGTGACGATCTCTTCAAAAGCCTCAGACGGGGACTGATCCATAAAGACGAGCAGGTCATCCCCTTTCGTCTGCTCAAATTCCTTCGTCATCAGCTGGCTGCGGCGGGCTGACGTCTTCCAGTCGACCCATGCAAAACGGTCGCCCGGCTGATATTCTCTGATACCTGACGCCAGTGTACTGTCCTTGCGGCGAAGCTCTGAAACGCGGCCTGCATGCTCGTCATAAGAGCCTCCGCTGGCGCGGTAAGCGATCTCCTGATAGGAAGGCAAAACGAGAAAGGAAGCTTCCAATTGAATCTCGCATTCCCTTTCCAGCAGGCCGAGCGGATCACCTGTACGGACTCTGATTTTTGCTAAACGGTGGTCTCCTCTCGGAACCGAATCGATCGTGTACGCCATTTTAATTTCTTTTTTAAACCAAGGAAAGAGAAGCTGTTTGGCCTCTGCCGAACCCCTGTTTTTCCCCAGCGAATCAGGCAGGCAGTCTTCCACGATCATAAACATGATCGGAAAAGGCCATTTTCTCTTCAGCACGACGAAAGCCTCCAATTGATCACCGGCTTTATACTGCCCTTGGCTCAGCCTCCGCTCCGCTGTCAAGTTCTTCAGCGGATAAAAAGCAAACAGGAAAGCATAAAGCGCAAAGGGGAGAAATGAGTAGAACAGAAACCAGCTGACAAATCCCCCTTGAAACATCGCATAGCAAAACGTTGAAGCAAACAGAAGAAACAGAATAAACAGCTTCCATCCGTACATCACAAGACCGATGCGCTCTCTCATCAGCTGCTCATCGGCCTTCCGACGGGAACTTCGGTTTTTGACATGATGTCCTGAAGGACAGCTTCAGGCCGCTTTCCTTCAAATTTCGCCTCTGACCGCAGGATCATTCTGTGCGCAAGGGTAAAAGGCGCCAAATACTGAATATCATCAGGAATGACATAATCGCGGTTATATAAAAATGCAAACGCCTGAGCCGCCTTCATCAAGGCGATTGAGCCGCGCGGACTCACCCCGAGATAAACGGCGGAATGACTCCTCGTTTTTTGGGTGATCCCAACAATGTATTCTTTAATCGCAGCGTCTACATACACCTTTTCAGCTTCTTTTTGAAATGCGGCAAGCTCTTCCTTCTCTATGACAGGCTCAATTTCCTCAATGGGGCTGCGGTTTTCCTGAAGATCGAGCACTTGAAGCTCTTCGCGGACTGTCGGATATCCCATTCTCAGCTTGAATAAAAAGCGGTCAAGCTGAGCTTCCGGCAGCGGGTATGTCCCCTCATACTCGACAGGGTTTTGCGTGGCCATCACAAAAAAAGGCTTTGAGAGCGGCATTGTCACACCGTCTACTGTCACACTTCCTTCTTCCATCGCTTCCAGAAGCGCCGACTGGGTTTTCGGCGATGTTCTGTTGATTTCATCGGCGAGGATGATGTCCCCCATAATCGGACCTGAACGGTATTCAAATTCCAGCGTTTTTGGATTATATATGGAAACCCCTGTTACATCTGAAGGCAGTAAATCAGGCGTAAACTGGATTCTTTTAAATTCAGCGCCTGTTGATTTTGCCAGGGTGCGAACCATCATCGTCTTTCCGACGCCGGGTACGTCTTCCAGCAGAACGTGTCCGTTTGCAAGAATGGCAGTCAGGCTTAAAACGGCAATATGTTTCTTTCCTACCATTACTTTGTCAATATTATCAGCTACTTTTCCCAAAACGGGATGCAGCATTTCTTCGTATGACATCCTCTTCCTCCTCATTGCTGACGAATCGAATTTATTTAACTTTACCATAAACGATGTGCTCCCAGAAAACAACTGACTGGCGGAAAATAGAATTTTGTCTTTTTTCATTTCGAATTTACAGAGTGATGAAAGTAAAAAAAAGCGGTCAGTGACCGCTTTTTATTTTTCTTTAGAAGGCTCTATGTGAACATGGGAATGAACGATCGAGTGCTCCTCCTGCATTCTTCTCTCTATTTCATCGGCGATGTCATGGCTTTCTGCAATGTTGAGATCTGACCTTACCTCCACGATAATTTCCACGTGGATGGCGCTGCCCAAATAACGCGCTTTTACATCTTTGATGTTGCCGACGCCGGGAACTTTCCGGATCGTTTCTTTATAGGTTGAAATATGTTTAATATCGAATCCGTCCGTCAAGGAATGGGCCGCCTCTTTAAAAATCCCCCAAGCCGTTTTGCAGATGATTAATCCAATGATAAACGCGGCTGCCGTATCGACCCATGCAAGGTTAAATTGCGAAGCAAAGATGCCTGCGAATGTTCCGATGCTGACATAGGCATCTGATTTATTATCGGCGGCGGCTGCATAGAGGGCATGGCTGTTCACCTTTTTTGCCAGCCTTTTATTGTAGAGGAAAACCAAAAACATCACGACGGCGCTGCCTGCAGCCGTCCAGGCCGCAATCATGTCCGGTGTCGTTTCCTTCGGATTAAACAGCATTTCGCCCGAGCTGTACAGCACTTCAAGACCGACCACCATCATGATAAATGAAGCGATCATCGAGGCGATCGTCTCAGCGCGGAAATGTCCGTACGGATGGTCTTCATCAGGCGGCTTCTGCGAAATCCTGAGGCCGATCAGCACCGCTAATGAGGCGATAATATCGGTTGTATTGTTCAGTCCGTCGGCTCTGAGGGCTTCGGAGTGAAATGCAAGCCCGACGGCCAATTTAACAGCCGACAGTACAAGGTAAGCGATGATGCTGACCCATGCCCCGGTTTCACCTTTTTTTAATTCATCATACCGTTCCATAAAAAGCTTCCTTTCCCATCCGAGTTTTCGCTTTTAATCATACAAAGCAAAACTTGAGTGAGTCTATAGAAACATGATTCACTTCTTGCAGAAATATAGTCAGAGTAGAACTTTTTTTATTTAAGGAAACAAATTTCAGTTTGGTCAAAACCGTTAAAACCCGCTCTATATAAGGATTTTTCGAAAACCTCAAATTATTCAAGCGTCATAGGATGGAAAGGACGGTTTCTTCTTTCAGAATATTTTTTCTTTAGAATCCATGAATGATTCTTCTGAAAAACATTAAACAAACTCAAAATTTAAACGATATTAAAAAAGTCGAAAATAGTCCTTAAAGCTCTGACGATTAAAATATCATAATAAAATAGACTTTTTCCTTTTTTTGGATTATTATGTTTCAGACATTATTACATAGATTATGAGGTGGACATTACGATACATGCACCGACAATGGCCAGCGCAGATAGCAACCTTTTTATATCGCTGCTGCAATAGGAGGAACTGTCGGCGTCAGCCTGGCATATATCGTTCCGCTTATCCTGCTTTTAATCGGCGGATGTAAAGCATTGTTCAGTGGCGGGAATAAAGGCCTTGTCTATAAAAATGGTGGTTCTATGTCACGATTATTGGCTCCATCGTATTCGTCATGATGTTCGCTTCAAGCGGCTCTTCTACTCAAGAGAGCAAATCGTCCGGAAGCAGCGCAAAGACGACAGCCGCAAAAACTAGCGAAGAAAAAAGCAATGACGATGCCAAAGAAAAAACTGAATTCGGTTTAAATGAAACAGCTGATCTTGACGGCACACACATCACAGTTACTAACGTTAAAAAATCGATGGGCAATGAATATTTCAAACCAAAAAACGGTAATGAATATGTAGTTGCAACACTTAACATAGAAAATAAAAGCGATAAAGATATTTCCTATAACCCGCTCGATTTTCAAATTCAAAATGAAGATGGACAAATTACGCACAATACGTTTGGACCATCAGATGATAACGACCTATCTTCTGGAAATCTGACACCAAACGGCAAGGTATCTGGAACAATCACTTTCGAGACTAAAAAGAGCAAAACATATAAAGTTATCTACACTCCTGAATTTTGGAATGACAAAAAGATTACTTTCAACCTTAAATAATTCAAAAAAACTTGCAAAGAAAACTTTGCAAGTTTTTTTAATTGCATTTCTTCCGCCCAAGTACGATCGGATACCGGTTCAACAAAAAGATGCAAGGCACCATTACAAGCAATGTCATGCCGGTGTAAAGCGCGCTCCACAACAGGGAGCCGTATGTCTCATCAAGGGAAACCTGTGTGAAGTAGTAGACGACGGCTTTCAGCATCCTGATGACCGGATAGTGCAGTACGAGAATGATCAGCGAGTTTTTGCCGAGGAATTGGAGAAGCCTTGCTTTTTCAAGGTGAAAGCTGCTGAAAATGACGCCTGCCGTCCCCAGAAATGAGGTCATATAAAAGAGCGCCATGTTTCCGTACTCATTGGCCCTCATATCCACTCTGACGTTCAGGGTCTGCAAGCAGCCGACCGCGATGAATACAAGAAGCGTGAGCAGCAGCATTCTTCGGTCTCTCATCTCTTTCAGATTATTTTTCAACAGAAAACCGGCCGAATAAAAGACGATGGCGGTCAGGGCCACTTCAATATTCCACGGCAGCTTGATGCCGAGATATTGATAATTCAAAAAGCCTAAAGCGGCTGAGACCAATACGGCTATGACGATAAACAGTCTGCCTTTCCCCCATCTCTTCACGATGAAAAACAGTATTTCAACGATGAATAAGCATGTTAAAAACCAGAGCGCCGGGTTGTGTGTCAGCATGTAGTCATCAGGCATCGAATAAAAAATCCCTTTAAACGGTACAACCGGGTCGACATCCGAACTGCCGGTGAACGTAAAATGCCTCTCGACGAGAACCCAGAATAAATAGGCAAGAACGGAGAAGATGAAGTACGGCAAAAGGAGCGTCTTTATTTTTTTTAAGAGAAAAGATGTAAAAGTCATATTCCCATCATGGTAAACGAGGCCGGACAGAAAGAAAAACAGCGGCATATGAAATGCGAAAATGAACGTTTTCAGCCAATCCGGCGTCGGTGTATGGCCCAATACGACCAATATAATTCCCACGCCTTTCGAAACATCAATCCACTCTATTCTTTTCTGCAACACGGGTATCTCCTTTCAGACCGCTTCGCCCCATAAGAAAGGGTTTACACATAATGTACCATCATCCCCGCCTTTCTTCCTCCGCGAATCACGCCTCAAGGCGATTTTTAATCGTCAGGAAATATTTTGTTCATCTTCTTGTAATGATCGATTCTATTTTTTAACATACTCAGCACATACTGCGTTTCTTATTCTCATCATGAGGAACCAGACCATGCAACCCGTCTTATAATGTAATGATCTTTTCATCAGAACAAAAGAGGACAGGTGAAACATGAAACTTGAAAAATTCGTTGACCGGCTCCCCATTCCGCAAGTGCTTCAACCCCAAAGCAAAAGCAAGGAAATGACCTATTATGAAGTCACCATGAAAGAATTTCAGCAGCAGCTTCACCGCGATCTGCCGCCGACTCGGCTGTTTGGATATAACGGAGTTTATCCCGGCCCTACCTTCGAAGTGCAGAAACACGAAAAAGTCGCAGTCAAGTGGTTAAATAAGCTTCCGGATCGCCATTTTCTCCCCGTCGACCATACGCTTCACGATGACGGCCATCACGAACATGAAGTGAAGACGGTCGTTCATTTGCACGGAGGCTGTACGCCTGCTGACAGCGACGGATATCCTGAGGCTTGGTACACAAAAGACTTCCATGCAAAAGGCCCTTTCTTTGAAAGGGAGGTGTATGAATATCCGAATGAGCAGGATGCTACAGCTCTTTGGTATCATGACCATGCAATGGCCATCACAAGGCTGAATGTATATGCGGGGCTTGTCGGTTTATATTTTATTCGCGACAGGGAAGAGCGTTCATTGAACTTGCCGAAGGGAGAATATGAAATCCCGCTTTTGATTCAGGATAAATCATTTCATGAAGATGGTTCATTGTTTTATCCGCGGCAGCCTGACAACCCTTCGCCGGATCTTCCGGACCCGTCGATTGTTCCGGCTTTTTGCGGTGATACCATTTTAGTCAACGGCAAGGTATGGCCTTTCGCTGAACTGGAACCCCGAAAATACCGTTTTCGGATACTGAACGCCTCCAATACGAGAATCTTTGAGCTGTATTTCGATCATGACATCACATGTCATCAAATCGGCACGGACGGCGGTCTTCTGCAGCATCCGGTCAAAGTCAATGAACTGGTGATCGCGCCGGCTGAAAGGTGCGATATCATCGTTGATTTTTCACGAGCAGAAGGAAAAACCGTGACACTGAAAAACCGGATCGGCTGCGGCGGACAAGACGCAGATCCCGATACTGATGCCGACATCATGCAATTCCGCATCTCAAAACCTTTGAAGCAAAAAGATACAAGTTCATTGCCGAGAATATTGAGAAAGCGCCCATTTTACCGGAGACACAAGATCAATGCCCTCAGAAATCTGTCATTGGGCGCGGCCGTTGACCAATATGGAAGACCTGTTCTGCTTTTAAACAACACAAAGTGGCATGAACCGGTAACCGAAACACCCGCACTCGGCAGCACTGAGATCTGGTCGATCATCAATGCCGGAAGGGCGATCCATCCGATCCATTTACATCTTGTTCAATTTATGATTCTCGACCACCGGCCGTTTGATATCGAGCGGTATCAGGAAAACGGAGAACTTGTTTTTACCGGTCCGGCAGTTCCTCCGGCACCGAATGAAAAGGGGCTGAAAGACACCGTCAAAGTACCCCCGGGCTCAGTGACGCGCATTATCGCCACCTTTGCGCCGTACAGCGGCAGATATGTTTGGCACTGCCACATCCTTGAGCACGAAGATTACGATATGATGCGCCCTCTTGAAGTGACAGATGTTCGTCATCAATAAGAAAAAGCCTCCGCATTTGGAGGCTTTTAAAAAAGCACAAATCATCAAAAAAACCATCGCTTGATCCTGTACAATAGGATCATCAAATCGTAAAGGCTGTGGATGAATATGAATGATTACGAAAGAATTCAAAACGCGGTTCAGTTTATCGAAGAACACCTTCAAAACGATTTAAACATCACGGATATTGCGGCTAAATCGTGTTTCTCCCCATTTCATTTTCAAAGGCTTTTTCAGGCGATCTCCGGTTTTTCCGTTTATCAATACATTCGCAACCGGCGTCTGTCTGAAGCTGCGCTTCTGCTTGAGAAAACAGACCGTTCCATTCTCGACATTGCAATCAATTTCGGCTATGGCTCACAAGAAGCTTTCAGCAGGGCTTTCTCACAGTACTTCGGCATCACTCCGGCCAAGTATCGCAAAGCGAAGGTCAAGCTTGATTTTCAATCTAAAATTAATTTCCTCGAATATAAAGAAAGGATGACTGGAGATATGAACATCCCAAAGCCGCACATCACTCATTTAAACGACATACATATGATCGGATATGAGTACCGGACAAATTTAAACGATGAAAAGTATTTCGAAGATATCCCGAAATTCTACAACGATTTCGGCAGAAATGGATACTTTATGCAAATTCCTCAAAAAACGGATCCGAATATGTGTTACGGGCTGTCATGCCGCTTCCAGGATGACGGAGGTTTCTCATTTATTATCGGGGAAGCCGTTCGCGAAACAGCAGCCGGGGAAGTGCCGGAGCCGCTTATCTATACGAAAATTTCCGGCGGCAAATACGCCGTATTTCATGTAAACGGATCGACTGAATCAGTGCAGAACACAAGAAGATACATCTATGGATCATGGCTGATGAATACCAATTACGAGAGAACAGAAGGACCGGACTTTGAAGTGACTGATGTGTGCCGTTCCGTACCGCCGAACGAGATGAAGATGACCATCTATATCCCGCTTCTGTAAAAACGCCGGGGAACCTTCTGACCACAGGTTCCCCGAATCCTTTTATATAGATTTCAGCGCCTCGGCGGGCGTTTGATCACCCGAAACCAAATCGAACGAACGACGGAATGTGTGCTCCTCGGTGAGCGCCGCCAAGATGGTATCGGCCACATCTTCACGCGGAATCGTTCCGCGCTCAAGATTTTCCGCGGCTTTCACCCGGCCTGTGCCCGGTTCGTTTAACAGGCCTCCCGGACGGATAATCGTGTAGTTTAATTCGCTGCCTTCAAGCATCCGATCCGCATAATGTTTGGCGACATAATACGGCTTTAACGCTTCATTCCAATTTTCACGGCGGTGTGCCTGCAATGTGCTGACCATAATAAAGCGGCGAATGCCTGCTTTTTCGGCGGCTTCGATCGTTTTAACCGCCCCATCCAAGTCGACCAAAAGCGTTTTGTCAGCGCCCGTATTGCCGCCTGAGCCGGCGGTAAAGACAATCGCGTCGCAGCCCTCCGCCGCTTCTGCGATGCTTTCAACGGTGCCTTCTAAATTAGCGAGCGCTGTTTCTGTTCCCGATTGTTTCAAAGCTTGCGCCTGCTCTTCATTTCTCACCATTGCCCTGACCTGATGTTCGCTGCTCTCATTCAAACTTTTCGTCAAACGGCGCCCGATTTGTCCGTTCGCCCCAACTACAAACACTTTCATCTGCTTATCCTCCTTGTTGCCAGTTTCTTATTTCATTATTTCACTGTCCAGATAATTGTTCAAACCGTCCGCTCGCCAAAATGCGCAAATGCTAAAAAGGCTTCCCATCCTCACTGCAGGCAGCCTTTCAGATCGTTGACAAAATAGGTCGGACTTTTATAATCTGTCCTATTTTTATCCAATTCATTCTGTTTTCTGGCGATGAGGACTCTTTCAAGTCAAGTCGCCGGATTTTTGAGATTTTGGCAGCAATGTTAAACGTAAATTCGCCTTTTCTCCGCGGGCTGAAGCCACTTTTGTTTTTTATATCCGGACTGTTTATGCTCGAAGCCAAAAGTATGTTGCCAGTGCCAATAAAAGCAAATAAAGGCCGGCAATGAAACGAAACACCCCTTTTTTTTCGGAAAAAGGAGGGTTGATTAACATGACAATAATAGTGGGTGCGAATAATACAATGAGAAAATATTTGTATTCTATAAAAAACGTACATATGGAAAGAAGAATAGAAATATAGAAAACTGCGATAAAACCACTTCCGAACTTTTTCTTCAGCTCTCCTTTTTTTTCTTCAAGCAGATGATCTATCTGTTGTCTATTAAACATAATGACCTCCTATCAGAATTTATGTAATATAGTACTTCAATCATTGCAGCAAACAACGTAAGAATTGCGATAACAATAAAAAATATTTAGAACAACTAAAAAACAAACCAAGAAATACAGTATGTTGCTTTGGAGCGAAAAAGATAGTTTTTTGATTACATGTTTAAAGAGTACCATACACTAAATTGTTAAATCGAGGATTTTTTAGTTATTTTTGTTTGGGTAATCAGCGATTAAACAGGCTTTTATACCAAATTAAAGGCAATCCTTATAATTCAGAGAGACCTAATTCTGCAACTGCGATATCAAAAACTGGCTCTAATTTAAATTTAAGTGAATAGTAGAATTGCCGCCGTGCTCAAGCATAGCGGCTTGGTTTAAACCACTTTTGGTGACTTTGCGACAAACAAAAAGACTTCCCATTAGGTATCATGGGAAGCCTTTTTGTTTTCTATTCTATTCCGCCGATCTCATTGAAAGGGAAATAACGGAACTCAACTTTGCCGACAACGGAGTCCATTGTGATAAATCCGAAAAAGCGGCTGTCTTTGCTGTTTTGACGGTTATCCCCCATCACGAACAAGTGATCTTCCGGCACCTTTTGTTCACCTGTTAATTTCTCCAATGTGAAATTATCGGTTAAATGTTCATGAAGCGTCAGCTTTTGCTTGTTTTTCTTTAAATAAGGTTCATCGTATGCTTTTCCGTTTATATAAAGGACATCATCCTTCATTTCGATCGTATCTCCCGGGAGCCCGATCACCCTTTTCACATAGTTTTCATCCGAATCAGGCGCGTGAAAAATAATTTTATCAAAGCGCTGAATATCGCTGATCTTACTAACCATGACCATGTTGCCGTCCTCTAAAGTCGGATACATTGAATCTCCCAAAACGGTTGACGGCGTAAACAGAAAATAGCGGCAAACCATCACAAGCGCTGCGGCGATGACAAGTGTTTTCACCCACGATAAGATCTCTTTTTTTCTACTATTTTTCATAAGTACTCTCCTTCACTTCCGGATCGTTTCATCGGCATTCCGCTCCTTCTATCATATCAGGCCGTCCGTCTGAATGCTTTCCGCAAGCACCGGCAGGCGCAGCCGTAAAAAAATGGTTGATACATATAATATTAGCGGTTGAAACGAAAAATCCTTTATTCAATGTTGAATTTTGTCAGTTGATCAGCTTATTTACAGCACGAAAAACCGTTATATATGCACAGGCAAAACGCCCCTCTTTATAATACATTATCATATCATGACCCAAAGGCGGTGATTGCCTCAAAATGAGCAGCTACGAAGAGTACTATGACAATTACGATCCATACAGCCCTGAGCGGGAAAAAGAAAGACAGTCAATGAAAGCGCGGCGTTCGGCGGATAGTAATAAAACAGATAAAACGAATAAAACAGATAAAACAGCTAAAGCGGATAAAACGGATAAAACCCGCAGCTCTGACGATGACCGGTTCAAATGCAGAAAAAGAAAGTGCTTTTCTGATGACGATGACGACCGCTTCAAATGCCGCAGAATGAAGTGCTGACCGTTGATCTTTAAAGCCGATTCATATATGATAATCGGCTTTTTTACATAAAATCACGGCTTCACCGCTTCAAACCGGAACATTCATCCATCGGGTGAATACCATGTATCTAAAAGGAGATGGAAAGGAATATGAGTGTTCCGAAAGATGCCGCTTGCTCGATGCCCCATGATCATCAAAGGTCTTTGCACGATTTATGCCGCAAATACATGCACTATCACGTCGTGCTGAAAATGAAGGACGGCAGTTCTGTTCACGGCATTCTTGAAGGGGTGAACCGTCAGGAAGCATCTGTCCTCATTCCCGAAGACGTGACAGATGAAAGGCAGTTTTACGGCGGTTACGGATATCCGCGCCGACGATTCAGGCGGTTCAGGAGAAGGATCTTCCCGTTTGTTTTTATTGCTGCGCTGTATCCTTTTCCATATTATTAAGCAGAAGCCCGATATGATGCCAAATCCCTGAAACTTATTTCCCTTTGTTTCGTATATACAAAAACACGCAAACCTAGGAAGGAGATAGATAAATGGCATCTGCTAAACTGCAGCAGCGATTGGATCAATATAAAGCAATTTACTCTGAGTTAAAAAGCGATTTAAAATGGAAAGTCACAGATCAGCGGACATTAATGATGATTGCTTCCATGTATGTCGTCAACAAGCGGCCTTTTGATAAAGAACGGTTTTTAAAGCTGAGTGAGGCTGTCAAACAGGCCGCCGGTACATTTTCGCCGTTGAGGTCAGCCCATCGCTACACTTTTGCCGCTATGTTTGACGTACGCTTCGAAGAACCTGAAACGCATATCAGACCTTTTTTCACTCTTTATGAAAAAATGACCGGCAACGGATTCAAAAAAAGTATTTTCACTTATTTGTCCGCTCTTATTCTTTTGACAAAATACCGTGATGAGCATGATCATGACAGCAAAATCAATCGGGCTTTGTCTATTTACAAAGGAATGAAGGACAAGCACGTTTTTTTAACATCTGCCGGCGACTACCCGCTCTCCGTGCTTTTGGCCGGTTCAGATATGGAGACAGGTGAACTGATTGACTATATCGAAGCGTTTTACCAAAAGCTTAACCAGGCGGGTTTTCGCAAAGGGAACGATTTGCAGTTTCTCAGCCACATCCTCTCGCTTATGCCGGAGCAGGATTCAGATCAGCTTGTCGCCCGCTCCCTCCGGATATACGATGAATTGACAAAAAAGCATAAAAGACCAAAGCCTGTCCATTACCCGGAAATCGGACTGCTCGCGCTGCTTGAGAACGGCGAAAAAGACATAGATGCCATCACTATCATGGCAGGCGCATTGAACAGCGATAAACTGTTCAGGTGGCAGAAAGACATGAATCTGAAAACGGCCGTCAACTTGTACATGAGCGAAAAAACGGAAGACCCGGCGCTTTTGGATACAGGGCTTTATCAAACGCTTGAAGCTGTTATTCAAGCACAGCAGACGGCAGCAATCGCCATTATGACAAGCTCTGCTGCAGCGTCTCAGGCAAACGGCTCATAAAAAAACAGCCGGCGCAGTCTGTTTGTGCCGGCTGGTGCCCGTTTATTCGTCAATGACCGTAAAGGTGTTGATGATCCCGTTTGTTTTTTCCCAGGCTTTGCTCACTTTTTTCGTATCCATATCATACGAATAGATCGTTCTCACCCTTGCTTCGCTCCCCGTTTCATCTTCAAGCAGCTTCGCATCTTTTGCTTCAGCGAGAAAGTAAAGCTTTTTCCCGTCTTTCGAGAATTGCGGCTGTGCTGAATCGACCAATGAAAATGCCTGCTGATCTGAAATGATCGCTTTGTATTTTTTCGTTTCGGCATCCATCGCATAAATCGCCTTCTGATCATCAGCCGATTCTGTAAAGACAATCGTTTTTCCATCCGGCGAAATTGCCACGTCATTGATAAATTTTGCTATCGTTCTCACCTTTTGCCGATCTTTCACACCCGCCATGGAAATGTTCATATTCGTCGGTTCGGGCGGCACGCCTTTGTTGTTCGCATCATCTGTTTTTTGATAGTCTTCCTTCAATGAATAATGCAGCATAACGAATTGATTGTCAGCTTTGTTGTACTGATAGTAGCTGACAGTTTCGTCCTTGTTTTTCAACGATGGATAGATGACATGAAACGCCTTTTGTTTTAAATCAAAGGAAGCAAGGTGAAAATTCCTCTCCTCCGCAAGGTTGTATCTCATGAACAGCTTCGAACCGTCCGCCGATAAACTGAGCCCGTCGACATATTCATCTCCTGAATATAGGGTTGTTTTTTTGCCCGACTGTAAATCCAGCCTGATCAAATGCTTCACATTGCTGTTATCGGTGTTTGTATAGTAAAGAATTCGTTTTTTCCGGTCTAATGCCATAGCCGGATAATCCGTCATCTTTTCTTCATACAGCTTATTTTGATTTTCATAGTAAGCGGTCATCAGCTTCTGATCGGTTATCGATACAAGCAGGTCTGAACCGCCGCTCTTTGCCGGCTCCGCTTTTTCCGGGACGAAATAGCGGACGGCCGCAAATGCGCCTGCGGCTAAAATGACTGCCGCCAACAAAACAACTGAAACTTTTTTCATATTCGACCCCGCCAATTGAAAGAAGCAAGAAAACGATTTTTCTTGCTTCATTTCTCCTATTTTTTATATGTATAATGTCCGGCTACCTTTCCTTTGCTTGTCGGAAATCCCAAAGCTCTAAAAGCTTTCGGGCTTACATCCAAAACAGCGCCCGGCATTCTGCCGACATCATATTTATAGACTGTAATGACTTTGTGCGGTTTTGCTTTTGAATAGGCTCTTATTTTTGTGCCTTTTCTCGGAACATCGAAGCCCATCTTTGTGGCGCAGTCCCAATGGCCGAGCCTCTTGCCGTCAGCGCCGATTTTGCCCACTCCGTTGTACCAAGTGATATAGCCGCTGACTTTTTTCGTTTTAGCACTCGCTTCACCGGCAAAATTAAAAGCCAATAGCAAGCTGCCTGCCAAAACAAAAACAGAAAAAAGTATCTTCTTCATATAAAAATATCCTCCGTGAATGGGATTTTTTTCTGACATTCAAATTATACCTTTTTTCATAGAAATGGTATTTTACAGTTTGTTTACGTTTAAAATGCAATTGTTACGCCCTGTTTTCTGCCAATCTATTTTGAATAGATGACACCTTTGCCCGGATCGTTCGTATATAAAAGCGAAACCGAAATGAATAGGATGATCACAGTGAAAAAATCGAAACTGATCTCTTTATCCGCGGCTGCGATGCTTTTAGCCGTTCCCTTATCAGGATGTTCATCATCCGCTTCAGACCGTTCACAGGAGGTCGCAGATGACCAATCCATTCAAAAATACGATCTCGTATGGTTTGATTACGTGAATGACAGCGAATCCGACAAAGCACCATTACTGAAAGCAGCATACGTGAAAGATGGAAAAGAAAAGACGGAGACTTTCAAAAAATATGTGGAAAATGTAGAAAATGTCGAACAGCCTTATATTAAAATCCGCGATCAGGAAGCCTTCATCTTTCGTCCCCCATACATTAAATATGATCAGGAGCCGCTTGAGGGCGTCGTCAAAGACAAAGTTGAACAAAAAAGCAGTGATGAACAATGAAGAAAAAAAGCGCTCCTCTTATTTTGATCATGGCGCTGTCCCTCTTGCTGCCTTTTGCTCAAGCAGAGGCAGCAGGCAGCAAAGGAGCATCCGGGGTGAAGGCTTCGAGTTCCTCGGCTAATAACAGCGCTCTAAAAACACGTGCGGGTTCAGTCAACCAGAGTATGCGCAGTTATATGAAACAGTCTGCGAGCCGACGATACTTAAACAAGAACAGTCAGTTCAACACCATTCAGCGGACACTGCCTCCCGATGCCCTGTACAAAGGAAGCATCAAGCGGACACTCAATCAAAATCCTGCTGGATCAGCCTTTTTGAATTACTACTTTCCATATTGGATGATCTTCCACGTAGGCGGATATACAGCGGAACAAAAAAACATCCTCCGTACCGCAGGAATCAAAGAAAAAGCGCTCTCTGAACGAAAAGAAAAAAGATATTGGCTGTTGATTGAAGATCAAAACGGAAAGAAACATGCCGTCCTCGTCTCGAAAAAACAATATGACAGCATTCAAAAAGGGGACCGAATTGAAGTGCGCCGCAAACAGATCACCAAAAAATAGCTGAAACAAGCGCCGGTCATCATCATGATGCCGGCTTTTCTCATCATGTCAAACAAGGGCTTGCATTGATGGAGACCGTCTGTTAAAATTCATTTCATAGCTAATAATTCTGAAAATAAAAAGGCAGGCGTCACGATTGAATAGATCCCCCCATCTTCGACAGGAAGAACACGACACCCTCAGCAAGCTGAAGCGCATGCCGATCGAATCCTTGAATCTTGAAGCCATTTCGGTCGCCACCAACCTTTACCGGTCGGCGCAAAAGCTCCGCGTCAAAATGGAGACCGAGGTCCTTTCCTCATATCAATTGTCTTGGACGGCTTTTTCGATTCTTTACGATCTATGGGTATGGGGCAGGCTTGAAACGAGAAAACTCGCCGAACTGTCAGGAATTTCAACAGCCACTGCGAGCAATGTCATTAAAACGCTTGAGAAAAAGAACTTTTGCGTCAAAAGCGCGGATCCGAGAGACCGCAGACACGTTTACGCCGAGATCACACCGGAAGGAAAAGCCGCGATTGAAGAGCTTTATCCGGCGTTCCACAAAGGGGAAACAATGCTGATCAAGGGCATGACAAAAGAGGAGCAGAATACATTGATCGAGCTCCTTCGAAAAGTGAATGACAATCTTCATAAACCATAAGCAACGACGGGAACGAGTAGCGGACTGTCTCCCTGTTCCAGAGAGCCGGCGGCTGGTGCGAGCCGGTACAAAGGCAGACGTGAATTACCTCCCTGAGCTTTCTTTGTGAACCTTCAAGTAGCAAAGAACGGGAAGCCGTTACCGGAAATTGAGCGGAAGATGAAGGTCTTCAATCAGGGTGGTACCGCGTGCATTTGAGCCACGTCCCTTATCGGGATGAGGTTCTTTTTTTATACAAAAAAAGGAGGAGTTATCATGCAGCAACAACAATTTGATCAACTGACAACTGCCGAAAAGCGGGAAGTCGAAAGGCAGCTTCACTTATATATGGACGGAGCGGAGGAGGTCATTCCCCCGGAGGAACTGCGGGCAAAGCTGGCCAAATCGATTTTGACCGGCGAACCGCTGAAAATTAAGCTCGGCCTCGATCCGTCTGCGCCTGACGTACATTTGGGCCACACCGTCGTCTTGAATAAGCTTCGTCAGTTTCAGGAAAACGGACATATCGTCCAGCTCCTGATCGGCGATTTCACGGGGAAAATCGGTGATCCAACAGGAAAATCCGCCGCCAGGAAACAGCTGACGGACGAAGAGGTCCGCCGCAATGCCGAAACATACTTTCAACAGTTTGGAAAAGTGCTTGATCAGAACAAGGTCGAGCTTCACTACAACTCAAAATGGCTTAAACGATTAACCTTGGAAGACGTCATTGAGCTCGCGGGCAAAATTACCGTCGCCCGTTTAATGGAACGCGATGATTTTGAAGAAAGAATCGCCATGCAAAAGCCGATTTCGCTTCATGAGTTCTTTTACCCGTTGATGCAGGGGTATGATTCAGTCGTTCTGGACAGCGACATCGAACTGGGCGGAACGGATCAGCATTTTAACGTGCTCATGGGCAGACACTTTCAGGAAAAGTACGGAAAAGAAAAACAGGTCGTCATTCTCATGCCGCTGCTTGAAGGGCTTGACGGCATTGAAAAAATGTCTAAATCAAAGAACAATTACATCGGCATCGATGAAGACCCTCATGAAATGTTCGGGAAAACGATGTCTCTGCCGGACAGTTTGATGAAAAAGTATATCCATCTTGCGACCGACTTGGAGGCGGAAGAAAAAAAACGTCTTGTCAAGGATTTGGAAACGGGGGCCGTTCATCCGAGAGACGCGAAGATGCTTCTCGGGAAAACCATTGTCAACATGTATCATGGAAGCAAGGCGGCAGAAGCGGCCGAACAGCAGTTTAAGAAAGTTTTTCAGCAAAACAGCGCGCCGGACAATATAACAGCCGTACACTGGCAAGGTGGCGGAACGGTGCCGGTCACCGATTTATTGGTGACGCTCGAACTCCTTCCTTCCAAAAGTGAAGCCCGCCGCATGATCCAAAACGGCGGCGTTAAAATCAACGGCGCCAAAGCGGAATCGATTCATGCGGACATTGCACTCGAACACGGCATGATCATCCAAGTCGGCAAACGAAAATTTGTCAAATTGCAAATGCACCAATAAACAAACAGCCTAATCATCCTTTTAAAGGGATCGATTAGGCTGTTTTTCTTGAAAAACGCAGGCGATAGACTCTGCAACAGGACTGTATCCAACCGCCTGATAGATTCGAAGTCGGGTTGCTGAGATCGGTTGTATAACCAGCAAAACGCATATCTGAACGGTCTCCCTCTCCGGCCAGCCGAACGCCTTGATCTTGATCTTGTTCTTGGTTTTGCTTCCCTCTCCGATTGCAGATAAGGCCGCCAGCGGCGGCCTGTCATTTTATGATTCTCGGGTTGCTTTTCATTTTCCTTCTCTTATACAGCAATAGCGCTGCCATCCTTCATTCAGCAGCTCAAACGTCAGCTCGTTTGTGTTGTGCACGATCAAATCGGCTCCGCGCAGCGATGTCTCATCACCGACTCCCACCGCGAACATCCCTGCGGATTTGATCGCGGCGATCCCGGCTTCAGCATCTTCGATTGCTGCACATTCAGACGGAGGCACACCGAGCAGTGCAGCGGCCGTCAAAAAGATTTCGGGGTCGGGCTTTCCGTGAGCAAGTGCGGCCGGATCAACGACACCCTGAAATTCGTCCATGACACCGAGCCGCTGCAAAATAGCAGGCGCGTTTCGGCTTGACGAAGCTAACGCAATGCTTATATGTTCTCTTTTCAATTCGGCAAAAAGCACGGAGATTCCCGGCAGCAGGTCGTGCGGAGTCAAGTTTTGGATCAGCTGTTGGTAGTATTGATTTTTCCGGCGCATGATCTCTTGTTTCTCCGCCTCCTGAAACTTTCCGGCCGCGCCGCCGTGAATCAAAATCTTATCAAGCGACTGCTCTCTGTTGATGCCTTTCAGCCGTTCATTAAAGCTCCGGTCAATCTCAATGCCGATTTGTTCTGCAGTATGTTTCCATGCGAGATAATGATACTCGGCCGTATCCGTGATCACGCCGTCCAAGTCAAAAATGACCGCTTTCATGATGTGTAATCCTTTGCCCGGCTGATCATCATGAAAGCTTCATAAGGCTCCATGTCGATACTGCCGCTTATATTAAGCCGCTCTCGGGCGTAGTTTGACAACAGCACATCCCATCTGTCCTCAAGCAATTCCGGCGAAGCATGAAACAGCGCCTTTTCTTCTGATAAATTCACGGCGACTAACAGCTTTTCGCCCCGATATTCGCGGATATACGCAAAGATTCGCGGATCTTCCTCGAGCAGCAGCCGATAGTCTCCGTACACGATGACTTTATTTTGTTTGCGCAGCCCGATGAGCTTCTGATAATAATAGAAAATCGAATCTTCATCGGCAAGCGACTCTTTCACATTGATTTCTTGATAGCGGGGATTTACCGCCAGCCAAGGCTCTCCATCCGTAAAGCCCGCGTATTTCCCGTCATCCCATTGCATCGGCGTTCTCGCATGATCCCGCCCTTTTTTCGCCACGGCTTTTCGAAAGTCTTCCTCTGTCA
The DNA here is from genome assembly GCF_037969865.1 of Bacillus sp. FSL R7-0646. Classification (NCBI taxonomy): domain Bacteria; kingdom Bacillati; phylum Bacillota; class Bacilli; order Caryophanales; family Bacillaceae; genus Bacillus; species Bacillus sp. FSL R7-0646. The sequence goes on along the minus strand of NZ_CP150217.1, from coordinate 668,972 downwards.
TCGTTTTGTTTTCAATGACAAGTTCGCGGTATGCGTTTTTGATTTCGAGATCATCATACATTTCGAGCGGCATCTCGCTGTTTGTCATGCCGATTTCTTCACCTTGATAAATGAACGGGGTTCCCTTCATGCCGTGCAGAACTGTTGCAAATGCTTTGGCGCATTGTTTGCGGAGCTCGCGGTCATTGCCCCAGCGGGATATGACCCTCGGCTGATCATGATTTTCGAAATAAAGCGTATTCCAGCCGACATTCATTAAAGCGGTCTGCCACCTCGTCATCGTCTTTTTTAAAGCGATCGGGTCAAACGGCTTCATCTGCCATTTCCCATTCGGAGAATGCTGTTTGGTATCAATATCCATATGTTCAAATGTAAAAATCATGTTCAGCTCATGTCTGCTTGGATCCGTGTATTTTTTCGCTTCTTCAACATCTGAGCCGTTTGCTTCGCCGACCGTCATACAGTCGTAACGGGACAGCACTTCCCGGTTCATCTCTTGTATAAATTCGTGCAGACGGGGGCCGTTCGAATGATAGCGGCCGACGACATATGGACGGCTGTCATCTGTTTCATAATCGGGAAAGTCGACGAATTTGGAGATGGAACCGATCACGTCCATCCGCCAGCCGTCCACGCCTCTGTCCATCCAAAATGTCATCAAATCGTATACTTCGCGGCGAACCGCTTCATTCTCCCAGTTTAAGTCAGGCTGCTTTTTCGAAAAGTAGTGAAGATAATACTGTCCTGTCCGCTCATCGAGCGTCCATGCCGGCCCTGAAAAGATCGATCCCCAATTGTTCGGCTCTGAACCGTCCGCCTTTGGATCCTTCCAAAAATAATAATCACGGTAAGGATTGTCCTTTGACTTGCGGCTTTCGGCAAACCAGGCATGTTCATCAGACGTGTGATTCACGACAAGATCCATAATGATTTTCATTCCGCGTTTATGCACTTCATCAATCAATTGAAACATATCATCGTTCGTCCCGAACTTTTCGTATATGCTTCTATAGTCGCTGATGTCGTAGCCGTTGTCATCCTGCGGGGAATCAAACACAGGACACAGCCATATGACATCGGCTCCAAGGCTTTTGATGTAATCGAGCTTTTGAATCACCCCCTGCAAATCACCGAAGCCGTCTCCGTTGGAATCATAAAAACTCCGCGGGTAAATTTGATACACGACTGCCTCTTTCCACCATTGGCTCATCGGGCCATCCTCCTTTCATACCGTCCGTTCAGTGCGATCTGTTCTCCATAAACTGTCATAGAAAGCGGTTCTCCTTTTAAAAGACTGAAAACGACGCTGTTTTCCTCTACCTGCACATTGATTAGCCGGTCTCGATAATTGATGTTGAACGAATAACCGTCCCATTCCTTCGGCAGAAACGGAGCAAAAGACAGCTTCTCATCCTGAGTGCGCATGCCGGCAAATCCTTGCACGATGGCGAGCCAGCTTCCGGTCATCGAAGTGATATGAAGCCCTTCCTCGGTGTCATGATTGTAATTATCCAGATCAAGCCTCGCTGTACGCTTATACAGTTCGAGCGCTTTCTTTTCCATTTTGAGCTCAGCCGCCAGCACCGCATGGACAGATGGCGAAAGGCTCGATTCATGAACTGTCATCGGTTCATAAAATTCAAAGTTGCGACGTTTTTCTTCCATTGTAAATCGGTGATTAAAGAAATAAATGCCTTGCAGAACATCAGCCTGCTTAATAAAACTGGAGCGGAGAATTTTATCCCATGACCAGTTCTGATAGAGCGGACGGTCACCCGGTTCAAGCTCATCCGCTGCCTGAAGCTCTTTATCCAGGAAAGTATCATGCTGAATAAAAACATTTAATTCCTCACTGTATGGATAGTACATTCGCTCGATGATATCCTTCCATTTCTCGATTTCGGCTTCCCGTACATCAAGCCGGCGGCGTTTTTCCTCCGGGAGGATAGCGAGGTTTTCGAGCGTGTACTCAAGCGTCCATGACGCAATCAAGTTCGTATACCAGTTGTTGTTGACATTGTTTTCATATTCATTCGGCCCTGTGACGCCGTGGATCATGTATTTATTGTTTCGTTTTGAGAAGTGGACGCGGTCCGCCCAAAATCTGCTGATTTCGACGAGAACGTCTATCCCGTATTCTTTCATGTAGTCCCGGTCGCCTGTATAATTGACATAATTGTAGATCGCATAACAGATCGCGCCGTTGCGGTGAATTTCTTCGAAGGTGATCTCCCATTCATTGTGGCATTCATCGCCTGTGAAGGTGACCATCGGATAAAGGGCTCCTTTCAGCCCCAGTTTGGCGGCATTCCGTTTTGCTGCCTCCAAATGATGATAGCGGTACAAAAGCAGATTCTTCGTCACCTCCGGCTCTGCCGTCGCCAAATACATCGGAACGGCGTACGCCTCAGTATCCCAATAGGCGGCTCCTCCGTATTTCTCGCCGGTAAATCCTTTCGGCCCGATGTTTAAGCGTGAATCGGCTCCGTAGTATGTCGAGAAGAGCTGAAAGAGGTTGTACCGGATGCCCTGCTGAAGCTCATCATCCCCTTTAATTTCAATGTCCGCTTTTGCCCACCTTTCCATCCAATGTTCGGTATGCCTCCGCTTCGCTTCTTCATATCCCTGCCGAAGAACATTCGCCAAAAGCGCCCTGCCCTGTACTAAAAGCTCTGCTTCTTCAAAATCCCGGGACGTTGTGACAATGATCAATTTCTTTAAAGAAGCCTTTGTTCCCGGTCCCACTTCGTAACAGTAGCGGTTTTCCGCGTACATTGCATCCGTTTGAAAATGCTCGCTGACATATCCTTCCGTCACATTGCACATAGAAGCAGCCACCGTAAAACGCGGGGTTCCAAACGGATTCTCAATCGTTTTCGTCACAAGATGGCCGCGATGAGATTCGGCGCCTTTCGCTTCTTCCTGCCAAAACCGCTCTTCGAAATTGGCATCCTCATTTGCGACATTTCCATCAAGATAAGGAACAAGCGTGATGACCGCTTCATCGTTCAGGCATTCCGCTTCATAATGGATCGCGCACAGTTGCGGGACATCGAGGCTAAGAAAGCGCTCGGACGAAATTTTGACAGCCTTTTGATTCACACGGACGACAGCGCTTCTCCGCAAGATGCCTTCTTTCATATTAAGCTCCAATTCAAACGATTCGATGTCGTTTTGGCTGAGGTCGACTTTTTCGTCGTCTACATATACATCAATTCCGATGAAATTCATCGCATTGATCACTTTCCCGAAATATTCGGGATAGCCGTTTTTCCACCAGCCGACACGCGTTTTGTCAGGGAACCAAACCCCTGCGATATATGTGCCTTTGAGACTTTCGCCTGAATAGCTTTCTTCAAAATTCCCCCTGATTCCCATATATCCGTTCGCCAAGGATGTCAGACTTTCCTGAAGCCGTTTATGTTCCTTTTCAAATTTGTTTGTTTTGATTTTCCACTGGTCGATCTCAAATAGCCGCTGATTTGCCATGATTTCCTCCTGACTGTAGATTTTCGTTGTGATGGCGGTTCTTGAAGATGTGCCTGAAAATGAAAGAGACCATCAAAGCACTACCGCACGAATGGATGAGCAGCATCGCGATGAAGTCAAAGCTGATCATACCGAAAGCCATTGCGGCTCCTGCCGGAAGCGCCGATCCGCACACCGCCGCTGCGGCCGCTTCCTTAAACGACCTTATCCCGGTCATGTTGGATTTTTTGGAGATCCAGATGCCTCCCGCCAGAACGGCCGTTAAAAAAAGCGAGATGATGAAAACCGCCGAACAGGCCAGCATGATGATAAGCGGCTTATATTGGGCAAACCACATTGCACCGATAAAATCCCCCAAATGACCGGCATCCAGATCATTCAGCCCAGCCTTTGCCGGATAGCGAACGGAAAACCCCGCTCCGCTTTGATCACTGATGATCAGATGATCTGACTGAAAGATGAGCGCATTTTGATAGCCTTCCGCTTTTATCCGCCCGTTCTCACCGCTTGTTTTTAATTCATCCTTCAAATCGACGGCCAGCAGGGTTCTCCCTTTCTCCACACGGTACAGCTCGTCTTCGCCCTTCAATCTTCCGTTTGTCAATTGGTAGCCTTTTAATTGTTTGATGAATGCCGCGTCAGCCTCTTGAGCGACGTTCGGGATCAGATACCCGGCATTGAAGCGGTCCATTTTCATAAACGCAAGGGTCATAGGCGCCATTAAACAAGCAGTCAAAAACATAAACAGAAAAGAAATTTCGAGCCAGCTGAATGCATGTTTGCAGCGCATGACGCCCGCCGGTGATGCCGCTGCTTTAAGAAATCGGACGATCAGCTTTTCGTTTCGCATGTCGTTCATCGATTTATCCCTTCGTTCCGCCGGATGTCAAACCGGACACAAAGTTCTTTTGGAGAAAGAAGAACAAGATGCAAATCGGCAGAGCTGCAAGAATCGCCCCAGCTGCAAACAGCGCGACTTTTTGCTGCTGCGGATTGGAGATGAATGTCTGCAAACCGACGGCGATGGTCAGGCTTTCCGGCGACCGAAGCAGAAATTTCGCCAGCAGATAGTCGCCGAACGGCCCCATAAACGCCCACAGCGCCTGGACTGCAAGCATCGGTTTCACAAGCGGGAGAACGACCGAAGCAAAGATCCGCAGGTGCCCCGCTCCATCAATTCGCGCCGCTTCATCGATTTCTCTCGGCACTGTATCAAAGTAGCCCTTCATCAGCCATGTGTTCATCGGAATTCCGCCGCCGATATAGATTGCAGTTAAAAACCAATATTGGTCCAAAGCTCCGATCAGCATGGCCAGGACGTAAAAAGCGGTCAGCGCCGCCATCGTCGGCACCATTTGAATGATCAAAAAGAAAATGAGGCTCTTTTTTCGGCCCGCAAACCGGTAGCGGCTGTACGTATAGCCGGCAAGCGTCACAATCGTCACCTGGAACACCATGACAGACAGAGCGATCACAAGTGTATTCCCGTACCAATTGAGGTAAAGCGTCTCTTCAAACAGCCGCTTAAAGTGGTCCAATGTCCATGCGCCCGAAAAATCGAGTGTAAAAGCCGCTACATTCCCGACCCGGAATGCGGATGATGCTGTGATCAAAAGCGGATAAATAATCACGATGCTTAAAAACGCCAAAAATATATAGGTCAAAACCTTGTTCAGCATCCCGGTGAACCGCGTATTTTTAAAAAGCCCTCTCATCTACATGACCTCCTCATTGCCAAAGGCATTCGATTTCTTAAAAGCAATCAGGGAAACCCCGATGACAATGAAAGAAATGAGCAGTGTGACAGCAGCCGCCACGGAATACTGCGGCGACGTCCCCGTCGTCAGCTTATAGATCCAGGATATTAAGATGTCGGTTGACCCGGCTCCGGCCCCCGCACTCCCCGGACCGCCTTCATTAAATAAATAGATGATCGAGAAGTTATTGAAATTAAATGTATACTGGGTAATCATCACCGGTGCGGTCGCAAATAAAATCATCGGCAGCGTAATGTGTTTAAAGCGCTGAATAAATGTCGCGCCGTCAATCTTTGCCGCTTCATAAAGCTCTCCGGGAATCGCCTGAAGCACCCCCGTCACCATGACATAAATGTAGGGAAAACCGAGCCACGTCTGGATCATAATCAAAGCCGTCTTCGTCCAGAACGGATCGGTCTTCCATGCGACAGCCGGGATGTCGACGAACGGAAGCTGGTTCAAAAGCGGGATCACCTGGACGTTCATCGCGCCCGCCGAGTCGTTGAAAATGTTGGCGAAGCTCATAATCGTAATAAATGCCGGAACGGCCCACGGAAGCAGGAAGATGATCCGGAACATCCGCTTGCCTTTAATAAAGTTCTGATTGACGATCAGCGCCGTCACGATGCCGAGAACAATTTGCAGCGTCGTCGCACAGATCGTCCAGATGATCGTCCAGCCCAGCACATCGGCGAATGTTTGCCGATACGAGCCAAGGAAAAAGATATTCATGAAATTTTTAAAGCCGACCCAGTCGATGAGACTGTTTGGCGGAATATGATAAAAATCGTAGTTTGTAAACGCGATAAACAGAGTCACCAGCACCGGAAAAATAATCACAAACACCATCATGAGATATGCCGGCAGCGTAAATAAATACGGAAACCCTTTGTCACCTGCATTTCTGATCATGTCCCCAGCCGTCTCGCTGATTTTCAAACCCGCCGCCTTCATCGCGGCGGTCTTCCGGGCATCATACAGATTAAAGATGTAAAACATCAAGAAAACGAGCGTCAAAATCAATTGCAGCGTGCCCTCTATCAAGAGAAACAGCGAGTGGTCTTCTCCGGGGACAGTCCCCAGCGTCACGAGACCGATCAGCGCCTGATAACCGAAAATCGCTAACTCACAAATAAACAAGCCTGTGATGACTAGAAAAAGGATCCCCTTTGAAAACTGCCGGTTTGCAATCTGGCCAGCACCGGGAATTATCGATAACAGCGCTGCCTTCCGGCTCCGGTTTGCTAGTGTTTGGTCTTTGTTCATTTTTTTCGCCCTCTATTCTTCCGGACGCTAAAACCGCCGTTTTATTTCACATACTTTTCTTTAATGTTTTCTTTGATCACGCGCACGGCATCATCCGCTGATTGCTGAGCCGATTTTTTCCCTGCTGCCGCGTCAAATATCAAGCTTTCTGCACCTGTCCACACTTCGGCCATTTCCGGAATATTCGGAGTTGGAGTCGCCGTTTCGTATTGTGTGATGACCGCCGACGTCAGCTCGCTTTTTTGCTCCCCTGCTTTCTTTCGAGCAGCGAGGTTGGCCGGAACTTCGTTCGTATCTTCATAAAAGCGGTAAGCGTTTTCGTCATTTGCGGCATATTGAAGCCATTTCTCAGCAAGCTCCGGCTCTTTCGTATATTTTGAGGCGACCCAGCCTTTTCCGCCTGCAAACGGGGCATACTCTTTTCCGTTCGGCAATGTCGGGATTTTCGCTGCGCCGTAGTTCAAACCGGCTTCTTTATAATTGGAAGCCGACCAAGGACCTCCGATAACAGCCGCTGCTTTTCCGTCCATAAAGGTCTGCTGGATAAAATCGTCTGCGCTCGTATTGTCCTGCATGCCTTTCGGCCAATATTCACTAAACCATTTTTCGGCGTATTCCACCGCCTCTACGGCTCCCTTGTTGTTCAGACCGATGTCTCCGGAATCCGTGCCGTCAGCTCCGAATACATATCCGCCGTATCCGGCCATTAAACCGTATGACATGTAAAAGTCCGTCCATTTTGCAAGAAAGGCGGTCGATTTTCCTTTTTCCGAAGAAAAAGCGAACCTCTTGTCTTTTGTTAAATCCTCGAGCACGTTAAAAGTTTTTGGCGGCGTTTTTAACAGGTCTTTGTTGTAATAGAGTACGAGAGTTTCAATAACAAGCGGGATTCCATAGACTTTTCCGCCAACCGTCACCTGCTGCATTTCTTTGTCTCCGAAGCTTTTTGTGTCAGACGGTTTGACTTCCAGCAAATGACCTTGCTGTCCTAAGCCGCCGATACGGTCGTATGCCGCAAGCATGACATCGGGCGCATTGCCTGCCGGACCGTCAAGCGGAAGCGCTTCAAGCTGGTCGAACATCGGCTTTTCAACGATTTTGACTGTCACATCATTCTCTTTTTCAAAACCTTCCTTTATGCTTTCGACGTAAGGTTTATAGACCTCTTCTACAGACACGGTCAGCACTTTTTTCCCGCCGCTGCCTCCCGTTTCCTTTGAACTTGAACAGGCGGCAAGACCGAACAGCAGAACTGACGCCAGCAGCACTAAAATTCCTTTTTTTAAATGTTGCATCTTTTTTCCCCCTTCTATCTTGGAATCTGAGACAATTGTAATCCTCGACAGAAAGCGGTTACAATAGTTTTAAACCTGTTACCGGTAACAGAATTTAGACCGCCCCCAAAATGAAAAATCCGCCTGGCTGAATGTCGACCACATCATCATGCTGAAGCGCTTCTTCCGTCCACGCATCGTATATTCTTTTATCGCTTGCAATCTTCAAATCCCGCAATCTGACACGGCGCACCTCTCTGCCCTGGTGGAAGAAGTAGATCAGCTCTTTTCCTTCATGCGTTCGAGAAAAACTGACAAAATCGTTTTGGTCATCAACCAGCTTCCACTCAAGCGCGCCATAAGTCAATACATCATTCTCTTGTTTTCGCAAAGCGATCAGCCGTTTCATAAATGCGAGCATCTCTTGATTCTGTTTTTCCTCTTCCCAAACCATGCACTTCCGGCACAATGGATCATCGCCGCCGTCAAGCCCGACTTCCGTTCCGTAATAAATGCACGGCGAGCCTGTCTGAGCAAACATGAATGCCAAAAGAGAGCGCACCTTTTTGTCATCTCCTCCGCATCTTGTCAAAATCCGCTTCGTGTCATGACTGTCCAGCAAATTAAACATCACCTCATTGACCTGCTTCATCCCGCTCATTAAATGCGAATTGATGCGGCTGGCCATTTGCGAAGCTGAAATCGATCCGTCTGCAAAATAGTCAATCATCGGTTCTGTGAACGGGTAGTTCATGACCGAATGAAATTCGTCTCCTCTAAGCCACGGATCAGCCTGATGCCAGATTTCGCCCAATATAAAAATGTCGGGCTTTTCTGCCGTGACGGCTTGCCGGAATTTCTTCCAAAACGCATGATCAACTTCATTTGCCACATCCAAACGCCAGCCGTCGATATCAAATTCGCGGATCCAGTACAGCGCAATATCAAGCAAATAAGCCTGAACTTCCGGGTTGGCCGTATTGAGCTTCGGCATCTCGGGAGTAAACGCAAATGTATCATAGCTGCCTTCTTTAACAGGGAAAGAATGAATATGGAACCAGTCTTTATAGCGGGACGTTTCACCGTTTTTGACAACATCCTGCCACTCTTGCGAAGCGCTGCCAATGTGGTTAAAAACAGCATCAAGCATGATTTTCATTCCCCGCTCGTGAATCCGGCTGACCAGCGTGCGAAAGAGCTCCTCATCGCCAAAATGCGGATCGATGGAGCAATAGTCCAATGTGTCGTATTTATGGTTGGAAGGCGCGGCAAAGATCGGCGTCAAATAGATTCCGCCTACCCCCAAGTCTTCCAAATAGTCCAGCTTGTCCATGATCCCCTGCAAATCCCCTCCGAAAAAATCGTGCGCCTCAGGATCTTTGCTTCCCCATGGCAAAGCGTTTTCCGGAGACAAATCTTCCCGCCCGCTGGCAAAGCGCTCCGGAAAAATTTGATACCAGACGGTTGATTTGACCCAGTCAGGTGCATCAAACGTGTCTGCCTCATGAACAAACGGAAATTTAAAACAGTGTTTGCCTATATCCGCCGCTTTCCCGGCAAACGGACATGCACCATTGCTTCCGTAAAAAGTGTCTCGATCATCAGCGCCTGTCAGGATAAATCCGTATTGCAGACGCCTGAATGGAGGCGCCACTTCGGCAAACCAGTAATCATGGGTGCTTGTTGCGGCAATTTTCGCCATCGCAAGCTCGTTCGCTTTCCATGTGCCGCCGGTGTATTCGTAAGGATCGCCCCAAACCAAGCGGACGTGTTCGGCATCATCCTTTTTTGTACGGATCTTGATGTGCAATGTCCGTCCATTGTAAGAATAGGCATCAGAGCTGAAAGGCTGATGATGTATCGCTGCATATTCCATCATGTTTCCCCCTTTTGGTTGTCCGGCTGTGATAAACCGGCTTTTATTCTGAAATTATCATGACGGCGGTAACAGGAACAATCATTTTCAGCTTGTTAACGGTAACAGAATGAGACACCCTACAAAGTCGATTCGCGGACAATAAGCTCCGGCTCAAAAAATTGATTGCCTTGCGGCGCTCCGTCTTCATTGATTTTTTTCAGCAGGATTCTCGCGCAAGCCTCTCCCATTTCAACAACAGGCTGTCTGACGGTTGTCAGGCGAGGCGAAGCGATCCGGTCGAGAAACACCCCGTCATAGCCGGTGACCGCGACATCTTCCGGAATTCTTTTACCAAGCGATTGCACCGCGCGGATAACCCCGAGCGCGATTCGGTCCGAAGCGCAAACAACCGCTGCAGGTGCGTCAAAGGATGCAAGCACTTCCCGCGCGCGTGCTTCACTTTTTTTTGAACTGTTTTCCATCCGGAAAATCGCTGCTTTTTTCAGACTGCCTTCCATCGCCTTAAGGTAGCCTTTTTCCCTTGACCGTTCAAAGGGCTCATCCAAATCGATCCCAAAAAAGACGACATTGCGGACGCCCAGACCAATGACGTGACGTGTTGCCATATAGGTTCCTTTTTCATTGTTAACATCAATAAAATCGTAGCCCATTTCATTTTGCCCGAATACAACGACAGGCTTTTCAAAAACCTTGATGAGCCCTTCAAAATCGGCTTTTCTCAACCCCGTCGCAATAATGCCGTCGCACTGGCCGATATTGAGAGATTTCCTTGTGACAAGCTGCAAAGCATAATGATGACGGTCCAGCTCGCGGCTGATTCCCGTTAACAGATTCATATAATAAGGTTCTGTTGTATCCATTTCTTCCAGTATGAGCAGCTTGACGACCTGTGTTCTGTTTTGAACGAGCGCTCTTGCTGCATAGTTCGGTATATAATTGAGCTCCTTCATTGCGGAATGAACAAGCTTTTTCAATTCATCCGTCACAGTCTCAGGATGATTGATCACCCGCGATACCGTCATTTTCGACACATTTGCTTTCTTTGCTACATCAGATAACGTTGCCATTTCATCCCCGCCTTACCTATGCGATTCAAACTGTCAGCAAGTCCTTCCTGAGGGCTGATGACACTTTGTTAAAATTAATTATAAAATGTAATCAAAGAAATTTATAAGACGGGCAAAATAAAAAAACGGATTTCCTTCAGGAAATCCGTCCTCTCTGCTCTTCTATCTTTGAACATAAATTGAAACCGACCCGCCGTTTACGTGAAACTCTCCCCAGCCTTCCGAATTGATGACAACCGGCTCCGAACGGTTTCCGGTAATGTCATGCCATGTCTCACCGGCGTTTTGCCGGCCGACATACATTCGCTTTGCCCCACCGGGTCCGTCTGTTATTAATGCCGCCAAACCTGAATTTGCAACCGAGCTGTCGCCTTCCCTTGTCCAGCCGACAATGTCATGGTGGTCGAAATAATCATGCTGTGCTCCGTACGCATACTGTTTTCTCGCTTTTAAGATCGGTTCAATTTTGTGTTTCAAGGCAGGAATTTCGCGCTGGGAGTCTCCTTTCGTCCCGTACATATCCCCGTAGAAAACCTGAGGGTATCCAGATTCCCTTGTGAGAATAAAAGCGTAAGCAAGCGGCTTAAACCATGTTTGGACAGTCGACTCAAGCGATTGCCCCGGCTGTGTATCATGGTTATCGACAAATGTAACCGCTTTCAACGGATGCTTGGAAACGACCGTACCGTTCAGCAATTTCCTCATATCATAGCCGCCTCCCTGTGTCGATGCAGCATGGAACTGATAATGAAGCGGCACGTCAAACACTGAATGATTAAAATTTGTTTTGTTCAAATAGTTTTCCAGCGCGCCCAAGTCATTCTGCCAATATTCAGCTACCGTAAACATTTCCTTCCCCGTTTTTTCCCTGACATGATTAACCCAATCCCGCAAAAAAGAAAATTTAATGTGTTTGACAGCATCAAGACGGAAACCGTCCAATTGCAGTTCATTGGCATACCAAGTGCCCCATCTCTTAATTTCTGCTGCGACATCAGGATGGTCATAATCGATGTCGGCATACATCAAATAATCATAGTTGCCGTTTTCATTGGAAACTTCCCAATCCCAAGCCTTTCCTTGAAACTTATAGATGCGGTTCAGCTTTCGGGACTCGTCCCAATCGGTTCCGTCAAAATGGTACCAATGCCATTTAAAATCGCTGTATGTGCTGCCGCGCCCCGGAAAATGAAAATGTGTCCAGGCTTTAATTCGGTGTTCTCCTGAAATTACGCGGTTGCGGTCAGCGGGATCGACTTCAACCGCGGTTACATCTTCGGTCGCATCAGCGCCGCCTTTGTGGTTGATGACCACATCCCCGTAAACGTTAATGTCGCGGGAATGAAGACTTTTGATCGCAGATTGCAGCTCTCCTTTTGTGCCGTACTTTGTCCGAACCGTCCCTTTTTGATGAAACTCCCCTAAATCATAAAGGTCGTAAGCACCGTAGCCCACATCCGCTTGGCTCGTTCCCTTATATGCCGGGGGAATCCAGACGGCAGTAATACCGTGTTCAGCCAAATATGCCGAGTCGTTTTGTAAGCGCTTCCAATGTTGGCCGTCATTGGGCATGTACCATTCAAAATACTGCATCAGCGTCCCATTAAGATTTGCCGCCGCTGCTGCAGAATGAGGCAGCAAGAAGATGAGCGCAAATAACAGCGTCAGCAATCGGGCGTAAAGCCGTTTTTGTTGTTTCATGATTCTCCTCCCCTTTCAATGTGAAACATATGATATTGTATAAATATTCCGAATTTTTAACAAATACCATTTTCCCTATATTTTCTTCCAAAAGAAAAGCGCCGATATGGCGCTTTCTACTCATTTATTCAATAGCCTCTCTGCTTCTTCACTTCTTCAAGCTGAGATACAGTTACCAATTGATAGCCTTTTGCTTTCAGCTTTTTAATAATCTCTTCAGCAGCATCTGCGGACGTTGCATAAATATCGTGCATTAAGACGATTTTTCCGTCTCCCGCATGGCTCATGACATGATTGACAATCTTTTGCTTATTTTTGTACTTCCAATCTTCCGGATCAACATCCCACAATGAAACCTTCAGATTGGAAAGCGAGCGGACGGAATCATTGATCCCGCCGTATGGAGGACGCAAGTGTACAGGCAGGTGTCCGCTGATTTTTTCGATCATTTCTTGCGTGTCGTTAATCTCCTGATACGCTTTTTCATTTGACAGCCTTGTCAATAACGGATGGTCCCAGGAATGGTTGCCGACTTCGTTTCCTTCCTTCAGCATCCGTTTTATCGTTTCGGGATAATATTGCGCTCTGCTTCCAAGCACAAAGAAGGTCGCATGCCCTTCATGCTTCTGTAAAGCGTTTAATATTTTATTCGTTGTAGCGGGATTCGGACCGTCATCAAATGTGAGGGCAATCACTTTTTCATCGGGATTAATTTTCGCTTGCTTCGGAAGCGGAACAGGCTCCTGATCAGGTTTGGCCTGAAGACGATTCTTTTTCATATCCTGATATCGGTCTTTTAAAATATCTTTTACCCATTCTTTTTTTATTTTTACAGACTGTTCAAGACCGGTTTGTTTTTTCTCAAAATAAAATTCCACCTCGTTTTCAAGAAGCGCGAAGCGGCTGAAATGTTCTTCCTGAGGGCTCGTCCCTTCTTTTAATAAAGCCATGTCAGCAGACGGATTCCGATTTTTCAATTCCTGATAGGCAATGCTTGAAATCCTGTTCAGAAAATCTGAATTCTCTTCAAACAGATCTTGAAGGGACAGCAGCTTTTTCTGCTTTAAATCAGCGTTAAACGTCTTGACAAATGTTGTACCCGATACGCCGCCGGCCTCTATGTATTGATTCAGCACAACACTGGCCGTATCCTTTGTATAATAGACAACCTTATATTTAATGTTCAGTTCAAAAGGCCCGTCTTCATCCTGAGCCTGGGCCTTTGCGTTATCCTCTTTAAAACCGGCCAATTCTTGATTCACATAATCTTTTATTTGTTCATCGATTTCTTTTATGTGAAACACCGGATAATGGATGGCATACCTCTCTTGTTTGCTGTCATTGACCATGGATTCGACGCCGAGGCCGGATTGTCCGCGGTCTTTTTTTGGCTGAGGGGGCTCTTGGCTGTTGCTTGACACTTTATTGTAAGAGTACCCTGCCAAACCTATTAATATCGTTAAAAAAATCAACATTTTAACCCATCGAAATGATGGTTTGCCAGACATCGCTGCTCACTCTCCTGTTTCATGACTTGCTCTCTCTGTTTCTATTACAAATATTAGATCTAATGCCGGGGCTAATATAAAAGCGTCGACGGAAGCTTTATTTCCTGGTTTCCGGCTGCATACGGGGCGATATCATACTGCTGAAATACAATTGAAATTCCGCTGCTTGTATAATAGAATGCCGTATGTTCATCCAAACGGATATCGCTCTTTTTAAGATCAGAATAAAACTGTTCCGGATGTTCGTTGATATAGCTGAAAATATAGTTTTTTGCCTTTTCGATTTTCGCCTGATTGTTTAATACGTCAGTCAGCACGACTTGTTTATGCTTGTCAAAGTCAAAGTTGTAGGATGTTACGGTGTACATGCCGTGCGCACCGCCGGAGAACTGATAGTCATAGATTAAAAAGCTCAGTTTGCCTTCCTCGTTGTATTTGACTTTGTAGGACGTTTCATAAACGTTTTCTTCATCCTTATCCTTCTTTTCGGCATCATTAACGATTTTTTGAAATTCTTTATAGGAATTTTTTAAATGAAGTTTTACCGCATCGTTGGCCAGCTTGGCATCCTCTTCCTTCAAATCGCTGAATACCGGAAAAGAAAGCGAACTGATGTCTTTGTAATACTCCGTGTGAACCGCGGCTTTTCTATTTTGTGAAGCGTTTATTTGAGATGTTCCTTTATTGATGATAAATAGCAGCGATGCTGTGAGTACAAGGAATCCTAAAATAGCCATCGCTTTTTTCATAAGCATGCTCCTTTGTCAATCTTCTTTTAAACTCGTAACATATCATTTTCTTTTGTAACAAAAATGTAATATTAATATCATATTTGTAATGATACTCACTTTTAAATCTGCCGTCAACTTTTTTGGGTAAAAATTTCTTCTGACGGCAAAAATAAGACACTCTCGATTCCTGAGAGTGTCTTTAACTGGAGGATGAAGAAGACATGCGTCTTCACGCGTTTTTTGCGGAACTTTAAATGCAGAAAATCGCAGGCTGCGGTATACCGGAGTCTTCATTTCAGCCGTATTGTTTCAGCATGTCGGATAATGTCCGTTTCATCCTTTCAATTAATTTGGAAGGCTTCTGAATAACCGCTTCCCGGCCGAACGAAATGAAATAATCCGCAAAAAAATCGATATCCTTCGGCGCGATTTCGCCTTTCAGCACGCCGGACCCATCTTCTCTTACATGCAGTTCAAGGTGCGGCCATTTGAGTGAACCGTGCCGCTCTACTCCCTTTTTTGTCAGCTCGGCGGATAATTCCAATGTCTCCCTTGGCCGGGACAAAGCCGAAAAACGGTTCTTTAAATTGAGGCCGGACAAATCAATCGGTGCCTTATGTTCATCAAGCTCGGCCCGCTTGATCCGGTCGCACCTGAATATGCGGTAATCCTTTCTTAAAAAACAGTAAGCCGGGCAATACCACTTCCCTTGATTGGCATAGATTCCGATCGGCTGAATGCTCCTCTTGCTTGATGCGCCATTTGCTTCATACTCGATGATCAACACCTTTTGCTGAACCGCTGCCTCAAGCAGCACCTTTAAAACCGGAATGTCGTCTGTTTGCTCATAAGGCGTATAAAAAGCAACGCGGTCCTTCATACTGTCAATCGCATCCCGGATATCTCCTGAAAGGTTTAAATAAAATTTCTTTTTGATGGATGCGTACTGGGCATCAAACGGCAGGGATATATAATGCTTCAGTGCATCGATCGCAAAGAAGATTGAGATCGCTTCGTTCTCGCTGAAGGCGATGGGAGGAAGAATCCTTTCATTTAACACCTGATATCCTCCGTGGGGGCCGGTTTCAGAATAGAGGGGCACCCCCATTTCGCTGAGCTCTTGCAAATCCCTTAAAACCGTTCTCTTTGAAACCCCGAATTCCCGCGCCAGCTCCCCGACCGTAAATCGTTTTTTCCGGTTTACCATCATGATCATTTCATTCAATCGTTTCGCTTTAGACATGAATACCTCCAATTATTTTTTAACCACGACATTAGTTGTCACCATTATAATATACAATCTCCTTAGATCAACAAAAAAAGGAGATGTTCCCCCTATGAAAACGCGATTCACACCTTATATCCTGATGAATGGAAGAGCAAAGGAAGCGATTGATTATTACCGTGATGTACTCGATGCCGAAGTAAAGTTCAGTCAGACGATTGGTGAAGGCCCCGCAGATGAGGCAGCGAACTTTAAGGAAGACGAATTGGATTTCATCGCACATGCCGTTTTGACAATCGGCGACGCTGTCCTGATGATCGCCGACATTATTCCTGAACTGCCTTTCCAAAGCGGAAACCAATTGTCCATTTGCGTAACGGCAGCCGATGTTTCTTCGGCCAAGCGGCTTTTCGGCAAGCTGAGCGAGCGGGGCGAGGTCAAGCTTGAGCTGAAGGAAACTTATTTCAGTTCCGCATACGGCATTGTCACTGATCCGTTCGGCGTTGCCTTCCAAATTTTTGCCGCGCGTCCCGCATAAATGAACAATATATTTCAAACAGGCCGGGTTTTAATGAACCGGCCTGTTTTGCACTAGATCAGCTGCTAAAGGAATGAGCAGGGTTCCGGCTAAGAAAAAACAGCATTTACTCAGTTTGACCGCAGAACGTTTTAAGAAAACTGCGGTTTTTCAAATTTGCATGTCAACGGACATTTATGGAAACAACTCTGCTTTTTGGTATAATAAGGGTTGGCAGCAGTTCGGTTCTATATAAGGGCGGTCGGCTCATCCTCCATCTCTTGAAGAGAAAGGGGGTGAGCATGTGACAGTATCAGAGGCCTTGCAACTCATGGTGTCTTTCGGCATTCTCGTAGTGGCCATTCTGTCATCAAACGACAAAAAAAAGTAAGATCGCCCTTGATTCCCACACCAAGACGATCTTACTTTTTAATTGGGATCTAAAAATAGAGCCGACTCCTTTTTATGGAGCCTCTCTGTTGCTTCCGGGAGATGTTGCCGCATCTTCCGGTCTTTTTTAGTTTATGCATTCATATAAAGAGATTATTCTGTTTCATACACCTTGAATATATCATGATTTCCTTTATTTATCAATATGAACGCATTTATATGTATAAACACGTCCCGGTCAAATTCTATATGAGAAGACAAGATCAACAATCGTAACTTTGAGATAAAATTCTCCACTTCAAAGTTAAGAAAAGACTCTCTACAAAAGAAAGGCCACATCTTTTTTAACTCCCCGCTTAACATGTGATGAGAGGTTGACCAATATCCCGGCTGTCGTCAGCATGAACAATAACGAAGAACCTCCGTAGCTGACAAACGGAAGAGGAATTCCGGTAATGGGAAGAAGGCCGAAAACAGCGCCCAGGTTAAATAACGCTTGAATCATGATCTGGAAAGTAAGGCCGACCGCCAGCAGCTTTCCAAACGGATCATCGATTTGCACAGCGATCCGAACCCCTCTGAACATGATCAACAGGTAAGCCCAGATGATCACCGCCAGCCCGATACCGCCGAGTTCTTCAGTGATGACCGCCATGATAAAGTCCGTATGGGCTTCGGGAAGAAATCCCAGCTTTTGAACGCTGTTCCCCAATCCATTCCCCCATAACCCGCCCGAATCAATGGCAAGGTAGGAATTGATCAACTGGTAGCCGTCTCCGTTTTCATTTTGAAAAGGATCGCTGAACGATGTCAGCCTTTTTAACCGGTACGGCGCTGTTATTGCAAAATATGCGATGCCAGCCCCTGCCATTGTTCCGAGAAGCAGCAAGTGCCGCATTCTGAGGCCGGCGCACAACAGAACCGCTCCGCAGCTTAACAGGATGGAAACGGCGGTGCCCAAGTCAGGCTGTTTTAAAATCAAAAAAAACACAGCCGCCAAAATCAGCAGCGGCGGCATGACGCCCTTTCCGAAATCGGCGATGTATTTCTGCTTTTTTGCATACACATAGGCGAAATAAATAACCATCACAAGCTTCACAGCCTCAGACGGCTGAATCATGAGCGAACCGAATTGAATCCACCTTTGGGAATTGTTTTTCTCCATCCCGATTCCCGGCAGCAAAACGAGAATCAGCATTAAAAAAGAAAGCTTCACCAAAAACCGAATGAGTTTGCTGTAAGCTTTGTATGGGAAAATGGCGGCAGCCGAAAAAAAGGCCAAACCGATGAGCAGCCATTGCAGCTGCTTCATAAAAAAATAGCTGCCATCATGATACTTCATATATCCGAGGGGGTAGCCGGCGCTGTATACCATCAGCAAGCCAAACGCAGATAAAAACAGAACCGCGGCAATCAATACATAATCAAGTTTCTTTAGATGGGAAAGAATCATTTTGAGCAACTTCATCCCCAATCATTCCCAAACATGTAATGTTTAGATCTGATATTCACACTGAAAACGAGACCTAAAGCGATCATGTTGGTCAACAGCGCGCTGCCGCCATAGCTGATAAACGGAAGAGCGAGCCCCGTGATCGGCATTAACCCGATCGTCATCCCGATATTTTGGAACACTTGGAATACAATCAACCCTGCAACCCCCGCACATATATAAAGACCGAACAGACTGTTGGACGAAAGCGCAATCCTGATGATTCTGTAGATCATCAGAAAATACAGACAGACTAATGTTACGGCACCCAAAAAACCGAATTCCTCACCAATCACGGCGAAAATAAAATCAGTATGAGCCTCCGGAATTTTCCCTCCCTGAACTTGGATTCCTTGAGTAAAGCCGCTCCCTGACAGCTGGCCTGATCCGATCCCCAATAACGCCTGCGTCAGCTGGTATCCATATGTAGAGGCATGTTCATGAGGACTGAGCCAGCCATATATCCGGTCAAGCTGGTGAGGCTTAATAATCTTTGAAAATATCTCAAAGTAATGATTGTGCAAATACGTCAAAAAGGCAACCAATGCCATGAATCCAAGTGACAGGGACACGATCATCCTGCCCGAAATCCCCGAGACCAGCATCAACGTGAATGCGATCGATAAAATCACCAATGCGGACCCTAAATCTGGCTGAACCAATATAAAGAAAAACGGAATCACCGTGTACATCATGATTTTTCCCGTCGGAATGATGCTCTCGGCGAAGGAGAACCTTTTATGCTGAAATTGATTGAGTATCGAAGCCAGCAGAAGAATCAAAATGATCTTCATAAATTCTGAAGGCTGGATTTCGATGACCCCGAAGCTGATCCACCTTTGCGAACCGTTTTTGTAAGTTCCAAAAAAATGAACGAGAATCAGAAGAAAAACGGCTCCCACAAATAAACGAAGCGCCAATCGTTCAAGCAGCTCATAGTCGATGTAGGCCGTTCCCGCCATGACGCCAAACCCGACAAGATACCAAAAGACCTGCCGTTTGGCAAAATAAAAAGGGTCCTGTGTTTCATACTGGCCCGACCCGCTGTAAACGGCCAGCAGGCTGATGATAAACAAACAAAATAGAATGAGCAGCAGACTGATGTCAATGTTGATATGCTTTCTTTTCATCTTGAACATGCTCCATCATGATTTATATGACAGCTGGTTGAAAACGAAATGAACCGCTGCCGCATCATCGATATAGCCGATCGGAAAAATATAATCCGGTATGACATCAACAGAAACGATGAAATACAGCAAAGCGCCGCCCATCAGCAGCAATTCACGCGGCGTCCCCCGCCCCGAGGTAAATCTGCTGTACATGTCGTGCAGACGGGTCAGAAAAGGACCAATGCCGGCAACTTTCTCGATTTTAGATTCAAACTCAGCCAGAATGGTACGCTTTCCTTCCTCCGTCTGAGAATATTGTTCGCACTCATTCAATTTGTTTTTCAGTTCTTCCATGGTAAATGGCCGATCATAGACATTTGAGGTTTGCAAAACATCTTCAATTTCGGCAACTGACGAGTGAATATCCGGACGTTCGCTTTCCTGCGTCTTCTCCATCGCATAGCCGGCCGCTGTCATCAGCTCATCAAAAGAAACGCCGAAGCTTTCTGAAAACCTTTGCAAATGGTTCAGGTTTGCTTTTCTTTTGCCATTGATGATTCTTGAGATGGTCGCTTTATCGATTTGAGTGCGTTCGCTCAATTCTCTTAAAGATAATGATCGTTTTCGCAACTGCTCTTTCAGCAGCACTCCCAGCTGATTTTTCTTTTGTTCATCCACGAGCTTTTCTCCTCCCACGCTAAAAATGTATCAATCTATCAGCCCAAAGACCAAGTCGGTATAAATATATAGAATCGTTGTCAAAATGTCAACGAATAACCATAGCACTCTTATTTCATCTAGTGTTTTCTATCAAATAATCGTTGACAAATAAACAAAAAAAGTGAGCCAAAGCGCTCACTCGTTCTCCAATATCAATCTAAACCCGTTTTAACGCCAAATCCGACAAGCACCAGACCCGCAGCTTTTTGAAAGATCTTCTGGAATTTCACGCTTCTCAGCCATTTCTTTGCGAAATCGATCAAATATACGAGGATGAGGAACCAAAACACAGCAAGAAAAGTAAGGATTAAAGCGAGGATGATCAACTGCTGGTTGACGCTTTCTCTTAAGTTAATAAATTGAGGCATAATCGTGATATAGACCAAAACAGTTTTCGGATTCAGAATGTTGCTGAACAATCCTTGCATAAAAGAATCCTTATAATGCCGGCTTGATGCGTTTTCGTTTTTGTTCTTCTCGGCTTGTATCTCTTCCAAAGAAAACATTTTTTTCGCGAAAAAGCTTTTAATGCCTAAATATATTAAATAGGCCGCCCCCAAGTATTTGATCGTATTGAACAGAATCACCGATTTCGCAATCACCACCGCTAAGCCGAGAACGGCAATCAGCGTCCAGAAAGAAAGCCCCGTCGCCAAGCCGAGAACATTGCAGCGCCCGGCGTTCGGACCGTATCGAAGCGTGTTTTTCACCACAAGCATCGTATCGGCTCCGGGTATCACCACCATCATGGCTGCAATCGATATGTATGACAGCAGGCTATCCATCAGATGTCTCCCCCCATACTGTTTTTATATAGTGACTACTCAAGTAACCACTTATAAAAAGTGTATCAGCGGACTTGAAATAAATCAATACATCCAGCAAAATATGAGTGACAAAGGTAGCGACTCTTGTTGAAGCTGGAGGGCTTATGAAGGAAAACATATTAGACGTACTGAAAAACCTGAATTTCACCGAGTATGAATCGAAAGCATACTTGGCGCTCTTGGAAGAATCGCCGCTGACAGGCTATGCGGTGGCAAAAAAATCGGGTGTTCCCCGGTCGAAAATATACGAAGTGCTGGAGAGCCTTGTAATCCGCGGCGATATATTTGTCAGCTACGGCAACACACCGCAGTACATTCCCGTTCCCGCCAAGGACCTGATTAAAAACCGGCGGATGAAAGCGGAAGAGACTTTTGAACAGGCAGAAAAATATTTCGAGAAGTTTGAGCGCACTGCAAATGACCGGGAAAATATTTGGAACATCACCGGGCGAAGCGAGATTCTCGATAAAGTAAAGGCGTGCATATCATCGGCCGGAAAAAGGATTCTCCTGGAAATTTGGAAAGAGGATTTTCCTGAATTGGAGCCTGAGCTCAAGCGGGCCGCAAAAAAAGGCGTCATTGTGACCATTATTGCATACGGCGACATTGAAGCGGATTTCGCCAATGTCTATCTACATGACAACAGCAGGCAAATTACAGAAGAGTATGACGGACGCTGGCTCGTATTCAGCGTCGACGATTCAGAAGTTGTGGCCGGCATTGTCTCGCATGGGAAAGACAGCCGCGCAGCCTGGACGATGCATGTAGGCTTGGTGATGCCGATTACCGAAGTGATGATTCATGATTTGTACCTGATGGAAATCATGGAGAAGCACAGAGAGGTATTGGAGGAAAGTTTCGGCGAAAACCTGATCCATTTGCGCCGCAAATTTTCGATACATCCGGATTTTAAAAAGCATTATATGAAATAAAAAGGCCTGCGCTAAAGCGCGGGCCTTTCATGTTATGACCTTTCGGATGCCTCCCAGCGGGATACTTCTTCCCTGACGAGCGGCGCCGTTTTTGTTCCAAAAAGTTCAATCGCCTTCATGACATCTTCGTGCGGCATCGAACCGACCGGAACGTGAAGCAAAAATCGGGTGATCCCGACATTCTTGCGCAGATGAATAATTTTTTCCGCCACCGTCTCAGGATCGCCTACATAGAGCGCCCCTTCAAAGCTTCTGGCTGCATCGAAGCTCGACCGGCTGTACGGCCCCCAGCCCCGCTCTCTTGCGAGCGTATTCATGGCCTGCTGGGTGGAAGGGAAAAAACGATCGGCGGCCGTCTCGGTATCCTCCGCGATAAAGCCGTGGGAATGGGAAGCGACAATCAGCTTTGAGGCGTCATGCCCTGCATGTTCCGCTGCTTTGTAATAAAGCTCAACAAGCGGGGCAAAGTGCTGCGGACTCCCGCCGATGATCGCGAGAACCAGCGGCAGGCCGAGCAGGCCGGCGCGAACGACGGATTCCTGGTTTCCGCCGCTTCCGATCCATACAGGCAGCGGCTTCTGCACGGGACGCGGGTAAACGCCTGTATTGTGAATAGCCGGGCGATGCTTGCCGCTCCATGTGACCCTTTCCGACTTTTGCAGTTCGAGCAGCAAATCAAGCTTTTCTTCAAAGAGCTCATCATAATCGTCTAAATCATATCCAAACAGCGGAAAGGATTCGATGAAAGACCCCCTGCCCGCCATGATTTCCGCCCTGCCGTTTGAAATCCCGTCGAGCGTCGCAAAATCCTGAAAAACACGGACGGGATCAGCCGACGACAGCACGGTGACCGCGCTCGTTAATCTGATGCGCTTCGTCTGTGAAGCTGCTGCGGCCAGGACGACGGCAGGAGAAGAAGCTGCGTAATCTTGACGATGATGCTCTCCAACTCCGAATACATCCAAGCCCACCTGATCGGCAAGGACGATCTCCTCCACTACTTCGCGCAGCCGCTCCGCATGGCTGATGACTTTTCCGGTTTTGATATCAGGGGTCGTTTCTACAAAGGTGCTGATGCCTAATTCCATGTCGCTTTTCCTCCAGATTGTTTCCTTTGATTATTCTGTACATCCTTGATTGATGTATGCCGCATTCTTTTCATCCGACATCATTGTTATATATAGAATACGGCGGGCGCTCTGATCACGCAATTAATCCGACTTGTGTATCAGGATCAGCTTCTGTTCCATCAGTTTCCGGCTTGGTATGCCGGCGATCGTGCCGGCAGCGAAAGCCCTCATTCACATAGAAGATACCAACTTTGCCGGCATCAACCGATCCCCCCGCTTACACTAGCTTCTGACCGCAGTTCGGACAGAAATTGGCTTCGCCCGTTTTCGTTCCGCAGTTTGGACAGAAGTTCGGTTTTGCCGCTGGCTGCGGCGCGCTTGGTGGCGTCTGTGTTTGCGCCTGCTGATTTTGGTTCATCTGATTCATCATTTGGTTCGCCACGTTCATCCCCATCATCATGCCGGCCATGTCAGATGCGGCACCGCCGCCTGTCATCTTTCCTGAAGCCATGCCGTCTGTCATTGAAATCTGCTGATATCTGTTCAGATCGCCGACCATGCCGTGGGAAGCGTTTTTCGTGATCATGTCCTGGACTTCTTTCGGATAATTGAAACTCATGATGTTAAAGCCTGTTATCGTCATGCCGTCGCCGACAATCTCCATATCAAGATCTTCCTTGATTCCCTTTGCGATATCAAAGGCGTTGGCTTGAAGGTTGAACATATCTTTTCCTTCTTTTGTGATCCACTTCATCAGAAGCTGATCGAGAATGGATGTGATCCGTATTTTGATATCTTCCACAACATACTGATCTTTCACACCGGCAATTTTATCGATTAATGCGACATAATCATTCACCTTAAAGTTAAATGTTCCGTTCGCCCTGATCGGCATGCCGCCCGGAAGTCCTGCAGCCGGGATATTGATGGCATTCTTCGTCCCCCACTTGACGGTAAATTCCTTCGTGTTGACAAACAGGACTTCGGCGCGCATCCCGCTGTTAAAGCCAAATTTAAAACCTTTTAAAGTGGATAAAAAAGGAATAATTTCGGATTCAATATCATAGTCGCCCTCATCCTGGAAAATGCCTTCAATTTTTCCGTTGTTTAAAAAGACGGCATCCTGACCGGGGCGAATGATCAGCCGGCTCCCCTTTTTGATTTCGCGGTTGTTCCATTTATAGAAAATCATATCATCGCGAAATTCATCCCACTCTACTACATTTGCAAATTGATTTCTAAAAAACACCATTTAAGCTCTTCCTTTCCCTTTCTAAAAGCTTCCCCGGCTGCCGCTGTGCGAATGGCCTCCGCTCGTCGTTCCGCCGCCTGAGCTTTTATTATTGGACGGTTTTCTCTGTTTTGTGACGGTCGTTCTGATGTATTCGTCATTATTTCTGATCACTCCGGACGTATCACCGTTCATATAAGTGCTTGCACTTACTGTCACTTTGCCGCCTGAATTGTATTTCATAATGGCGACGGCAATTCCCGCGATGACTGCCGAAACAAGCAATTGAAACCACGTCTTAAAAAAGATGCTGTCCGCCCACGGTTTCTTCTCCATATCATCATGCGCCGCCTTCATAAACATTTCGAATGCGGCCTCATAATGCTTGTCGGATATATCCGGCGTGATTTTTTCTCTAATTTTGTCCAGCCTGGCGTCATTCAAATATTCTTCAGCCTTTTTAAAGCCGGCAAGATAGACTTCTCTATGCTCCATATCTACCGTTAATACGGCTGCATTTCCGTGCTTCTTCTGGTAGCCGGGCGCTTTTTCGTCATAGAAGTCCTCCGCATATTTCTTTACATCGCGGCCGTTTGTATCATTGGTCGTCACAATGATAAAGTCGGTCTCCCGTTCGGCGCCCAATTTGGCTGCCAGCGTTTCCAGCTTCTCGATTTCCTGTTTGGTCAGAAGCCCGGCTTCATCATAAACAAACCGCTTCTGTTCAGAGGCTGCCGCACCGGAGGCTATAGGGATGAAGACAAGGAAAATCATACATAAGATCATCGCGCTTCTCAATAAACTTCTCATCACGCCCCGCCTCCCATTACAGCAGCAATGATTTTCCAGAGTGCAAATATGGAGACGGCCAGCCCGCTGAACCACATTTTTTCTTTAAATGAGCTGATCGGCGGCTTGCCGACGACTTTTCCCGTTTGTCCGTTCATGGCAAAGATGTAATCCTTTTGTTTGTAGTTGTAATTGACCATCCAGACGGGCAAAAGCACATACAAGCTTTTCACTTTTTGTGTATCGACGTGTTTCGTTTTCACATCGACTGAGCTGTACCCGGACAGGGTGGAATCGATATATGACTCGATGTAGCCGCTGATTTTGCTTTTCGCCCGCGGAAAAAGCTCTTCATCATCGTAATTATATTTTTCAGCGATGTAGCCTGCCAAATAGGCCGTTTTAAAATCTTTCAGCTGATCATATGGATATGGCTCCAATTTGTCCATCAATTGATCGTTCATCTTTTCTGAGGCATCCACCGGGACTTTGATGTAGTCGAGATTGATATCGCGAAACGCATCATAATGTTCGGTCTCCGTGTAGATATAGTCGCCCTGTATATACCTATGTACCTTTGTGCAGCGGGCGCTGACCTGCACTTTGCTGTTTAAATCGTACATCCAGAAAGGGACGTACATGCCTGTAATGCTTTTAATCCGGTCAGCCGACATAAAGCCCTTTGGTGTGAGCAGCCCTTTTCTGCACCACTTGCGAAACGCGTCCGCCGCCTCCTCTTTGCTGATCGTAAAAGGAATGACCTTTGCCGGAGCAAGGCTTCCGGACAGGCGGTCGGCGATCACTGCCGCTCCTCCGCAAAAGCTGCAGGATGTAGCCGTCGTTTCTTTCTCAGTGATCAAAATAGCGCCGCAGTTTTGGCAATGATATTCTGTTGCTTCATCTTCAGTAAATCTCGCAGTTTTCAATTCTTCCGGAATGTTTTCAATCTTGTCCTGTCTCCCGCAGCTGCGGCAGGCGAGCGTGCCCGATTCAGCGTCAAAGGCCATGTCATCCCCGCAGCCCGGACATTTATAAGAAATTACCATGTCTCTTAACCTCTCACTTTATTCATTTCAAATGCTATGACTTTTGACCCGCCATTTTCGCTTTCAATGCGGCAAGCGCATCATCCACATTAGAAGGGCTGTCATATTTAGCCTTCAGGTCTTCTATGTCATCTTGAGGAGCGGCGTTCAATTCAGCCATCGCATTCGCTTCATCAAGCGCCCGGTTTGCCTTTTCTTCCATTCTGCCGAAAGCGGACATTGAATGGTTGGCATTCGCTGCAGATGCACCGAGTTTATTCATTCTTTCCTGTGTTTTCGCCGCTGTCCATTTCGCTTTGATCGCGGCGCGGCGTGCTTCAAGCTCCCCGATATCGGAAACGAGCTTATCGTGCATTTTTTTCATTTGATTCGCATTGGATGACGCCGTTTGAAACGCAGTTTCTAACTCGGATGCCTTCGTTTCAAGCACCGCTTTCTTTTCTAAAAATGTTCGGGCATCCGCCTCGCTGCCGGCTTCCAAAGCCTTCATTGCATAGCGCTCAAGCTTGTCGATTTCCGCCCGGCAATCCGCCAGTTCTCTTTTTGCCCTTTGCTCGGCCGCCATGACGGACGCCGTTTCCGCCTTTACTTTGTTTAAGTCGCTGTTTAAGTTCCTGACATACTGATCCACCATTTTTTCCGTGTTCTCCGCTTTATCCAGCAAAGCGTTAATATTGCTGGCCATAATGTCTTTGAACCTGCTTAATATACTCATCTAAGAAATTCCTCCTTATAGTAAAATATACTTAGTTTAAATATACTATTTTCCAGAGGAAAAGTTTCGGTTTTTTAATAAAAAATTGATATAATGGCAGTTTTTCGAGAAAAAAATCCAAACAAAAACAAAAATATTCAGACGGAATATTCTGATTTTTATGTTGATTTATTTTTGTTTTCCGAATAAAGTAATACTATAAGCAAAACATTCGGAACAGCCTGAAGGCTGGAACGGATGCAGGGTCGGGATTACCACGAGATGATAACGCTTACAATTTTGCATGATTCGCTAGGGTAAAATCGAGCATTCAACGCATCAATCCGGCTTCTGTCAGAAAAGAATTCTGATTTGAAAGGGGAACGAATCATGCCAGGGAGAAAAAAAGGCAGTTTGAAGTCGACGATTACGGTCGCCATGTCCAACTATTTGGAGGCGGGATCCATCGTCGCGGGGGCCGGCGGGCTTTCGTTATGGGTTGAATATTTAGGATTGGACGACGCCCGGGTCGGACTTCTCGGCGCCTTAAGCGCAAATGGTTTCGGCGCGGCGATCGGCGCTTTTCTCGGCGGTTTTTTAGTCGACCGTTACGGGAGAAAATTCATATATAAATACGATCTATTAGTCTATATGCTTGGCGTTTTACTGATCGCCGCGTCGTTTAATTTTCCCATGCTTTTAACCGGATACATCGTGACGGGAATTGCGGTGGGCGCAGCAATTCCGGCTGCTTGGACTTACATTGCCGAGGAGGCCCCTGACCATGAACGGGCCGGACGCGTCGGCTGGGGGCAGCTGGCATGGTCGGTCGGACCGGCGCTTACGCTGCTGTTATCAGTTGCCTTGGCGCCGCTCGGTTTAATGGGAAGCCGGTTGATTTTTGCCCAATTATTCGTCGTCGCAGTCATCACCTGGATTTTGCAGCAGCAGATTCACGAATCGTCCATCTGGGAGGAGCAAAAGCGAAAAGAAGCCGAAGACAAAGCAAAAGGAGTTGAAGAAAAGGCGTCGATCAAAGAGCTGTTGACCAACAAAGCGAACCTTCGCGCGATGATTCTCCTCATCGGAATTTATGCGTTTTGGAACCTTGTTGCCGGGACGATGGGATATTTCATGCCGTATATCTATGAGACGGTCGGCGGCCTAACAGCGGCACAAGCCAACCTGCTGCAGGCATTTTTATGGATTTTGACTGTGGCGTCCACATACTTCGTCTTTATCCGTCTCGGCGATAAAGTCAATCGGAAGTTGCTTTTTGGCATAGGAGCAGCTATGGCAACCGCCGCATGGGTCATCCTCACCTTCGGCACGATGAACATCACGGAGCTTTTATTATTCGTATGCCTGTGGGGCATTTCTGCGGGTTTTGGAGCGCAGGCGTTTTACGGACTGTGGGCGGCAGAGCTGTTTCATACGAAATACAGGGCGCTCGCTCAAGGCTTCATGTTCTTCATCGTCCGCATCGGCGTCGGACTCATCTCATTGGTCGTTCCGGCGATGATTACGGGCTTGGGCTTCAAAACAGCCGGCGCCGTCATGATTGCATTTCTCGTCATTCATATGATCATCGGGCTCCGTATGGCGCCGGAAACGCGCGGCAAATCGCTTGAAGCCATTCAAAGCGAACGCTATCATCAAAGCGGCTGACCACACAGGTCAGGCCCGCTTGTTCTAAATCTGCGGGTTCGGGGCTGTCAACATCTTTCTCTTATCTGAATAAGGATCGCTTTCAACTGCGACCTCTTGATCAAAAATCAGCGTTTTCCGTGAATCTTCATCATAATCAGGCCAGCTGACATCATCGGTGCTCGGATTTCCGGATCGGGCAAAAGACACCCAGGCAGCCTGGATCTGTTCAGCAAGCAGCTGCGCTTCTTCACCGGCCTTCGTACCTGTCAGCTGTTCCAAAATGTCCATATTTCCAAATACAAACGGAATCTCTAAGCCGTGCGCAGCTTTGTTGAACGGCGGCTGCTCTGAATCCGCATGCCAGTCAAACCGGTACATAAAGACAGATGCATATCGTGATTGAGCCGAAGCGAACACAACAGACGGATGCCAAAAGATCAGATCTGTCATCATATCAACATGGCCTTCCAATGACCTCGGATACAGAGAGGAGGCGGCTTCGGCGGCCTCTTTACCCATGTATTCTTCTAAAATCTCGTTGATCTTGCTCTCAGGCAAAAGATCCGAATCAGAGGGAAAAAACAAGACGCCTTCATCACGGTTTGTTCCGATTAATAGATTGATCTCTTTTGCCGCGCCTTTTGCGACGGCGACCTCCGGCTTCAGCGGCAAGGTTTTTTCGTCAAGCGCAGGCAGAAAAATCAATTCAAAAATATTTTCTCCCATTAAAGTGCGCAGCTGATCGGCGGCTTCAAGAAGTTCTTGATCAGATACATCATGAAGGCGCTCCAGATGATGATGATCAATATCGAGAATCCTTAAGAATCTTTCTGCTGCAGCTTTCGCAAGCTTATCGGACATAGTTGCGGAAGCCCCGCTTTCCATAATGGCCTGTTGAAAAAGCCCCTTTGCTTTCGGCATCGCCAAAAGCGAAGCGATGCTCATCGATCCCGCCGACTCTCCAAAAACCGTAATGTGATGACGGTCTCCGCCAAAGAAAGCGATATTGTCTTTCACCCACTCGAGAGCCGCGATTTGATCCAGCAGGCCAAGATTGCTGCTGTAGGAATCATCAATTGAGGATAGATGCAAAAAACCGAACGGACCGAGGCGATAATTGATGGTGACCACGATCACCTTTCCCTGCTTTGCAAGCTGAGTCCCGTCATAGAGCGGTTCACTTCCGGCGCCGAGATAAAAAGCGCCCCCATGAATCCACACCATAACAGGCAGATCCCCGTCCGCCTCTTCGGGTGCGTACACATTTAAATAAAGGCAATCCTCAGACTTTTGAACCCCCGCTGACTCAGGCAATACCCCATCAGGCTGCGGACAAACCGGGCCAAATTGAAAAGCATCCAGCTCACCTTCCCAGGCCTCCATTCGCTGCGGTTCCCGAAACCTTAGGTCGCCGACGGGAGGTTTTGCGTATGGAACGCCTTTAAAGATACGGACTCCGTTTTCCGCTCTGCCTTTCAGCTTTCCGAAGCGTGTTTCGACAGTTGTATCATACATTTTATTCCACCCCTTTCACTTTTCAATGATAATGGAATCGGAACATACCGTCTAATCAGAATACTTGCATTTTGGAAAATAAAGGGGCATTATAGGGTCAGAAGAGATGCTCAACCTATTGTTTAAAATTTGACGGAAAAGAGGGATTCCAATGGAACTGTCGGGAAACACAGTGCTGATCACAGGCGGCGCATCGGGAATCGGCTTTGCTTTTGCCGAACGATTTATAAAAGCGGGAAATACCGTTATCGTCTGCGGGAGAAGGGAAAGCAAGCTTAAAGAAGCAAAGGAAAAACATCCGGAGCTGATCACGCGTGTATGCGATGTGGCCGTTGAAGCGGAACGACTGGCATTATTTGAATGGATCAAAGAACATCATCCGGGAGTAAACGTACTTGTGAATAATGCGGGCATACAGCAGCGCTACCACATTTTAAAAGCCGATGTTATAGACAATTGGGCTGACTACAATAAAGAAATCACCGTCAATATGGAGGCGCCTATCCATCTGGCCATGCTCTTTAGCCAATGCTTTGCCGAAAAAGCCGGGAAAACTGCGATCATCAATGTGTCGTCAGGGCTGGCGTTTACACCGATGGCGGTCGCACCAATCTACTCATCGACAAAAGCCGCTCTCCACTCCTTTACGATGAGTTTAAGACACCAGCTTTCCGAGGCCGGCGTTGAGGTCATAGAAGTCGCTCCTCCTGCGGTCAATACGGATCTGGGCGGTGTCGGACTGCATGATTCCGGAGCTCCTCTGGATGAATTTGCCGATGCGATCTTTAAAG
This sequence comes from Bacillus sp. FSL R7-0646, assembly GCF_037969865.1. NCBI lineage: Bacteria > Bacillati > Bacillota > Bacilli > Caryophanales > Bacillaceae > Bacillus > Bacillus sp. FSL R7-0646. The sequence continues at coordinate 638,299 of NZ_CP150217.1, read as the reverse complement.
GGCTGGAAGAAGGCCGGTTGGAAATCGGCTATGCCGTATCGGAAAAAGCCTTGCGGATGTCAAGAGATGAAATCGATGAAAGCGTCAGCCAATTGTACAGTTCTTTAAAACATTCCATCGAATAAACGGGATTTTGGCATTGTCTTTTTCAATAGGGTTGTTCCTTCCAGCCTGCCGTTTTATCATAAAATGAGAAGGAGTGATCCGCATGCCGTTTATTCTCCAGCGCATTTATCAAGAAAACCAGCAAGCAGAAGGACGCCGCATTTTAATCGATCGTGTGTGGCCGCGCGGCATATCAAAAGAAAAAGCGAACCTCGACTGCTGGATGAAAGAAATCGCTCCAAGCCCCGAATTAAGAAAATGGTTCGGTCATGATCCGAAAAAATTCGAATCGTTTAAAGAAGCCTATCAAAACGAAATTAAACAAAACGCTGAAAAACAGAAAAGCTTCAGGGAATTAAAAAAAATGGCGGCGGACGAAACCGTTATTCTGCTTTACGGGGCCAAAGATGAGCGCCATAACCATGCCGTCGTTCTTTATGAGATGCTGAACCGGCAAAGCCTTTGACCTTGAAACTTTTTTCAATCCTTTTCGTATGACAGATAAAGCAATATGAGAAAAGGATGGTAAACGTGGAGATGAACCTGTTTTGGATCGGACTTGGTTTAGCGGCTTTAGGCTATTTTATCGGTGACGGCTTGAAAAACTTTAAAAACCCAAAGGGAAGTTATTCAGGCTATCCCTATTTAATCAAAGAAGACGATTTACATTATTATTTAGGCTTGAGCAAAGTAGAAACGAAAGAAATGCTGCGTAAATATCCTGACATACCTAAAATTGAATTAAATGGCACGACCTATTATCCGTATCAGCAATTGATGGATTGGATGTTGTCCGCCGACCTTTATAAGAATTAAAGCGCAAGCTTCTAGCTGCGCTTTTTATCATTCGAGTATTTCAACATATCCTTCCGATCCGTTAATCCTGATCTTCTGTCCGTCTTTAATTTCTTTCGTCGCATGCTCAACCCCCACCACCGCCGGAAGCCCGTATTCCCGCGCAATAACAGCGCCGTGTGTCATGAGGCCGCCCACTTCAGTCACCAAACCTTTGATTGAGACAAATAACGGTGTCCAGCTCGGATCTGTAAAAGGCGTGACAAGGATATCCCCCTCTTCGATATCGGCTTCCTCCAATTTCAGAATCACTCTTGCCCTTCCTTCGATGATCCCCGATGAAACAGGAACGCCCGCCAACGCTCCTGCCGGAATGTGATCCCCCAAGGCTTCTCCGGTGATGACCTCGCCTTCTGAAGTCATGATTCGCGGAGGCGTCAATTTTTCATAATGCCGATATTCCGCTTTTCTTTCCTCGATCTTCTTCACATCGAGACGGTTTGTGCACACGGCTTCTTTCAATTCATCAAAGGACAAATAATAAATATCCTCCTTCGCTTGTATCAGCTTCTTTTGCTGTAAAACAGCGGCTTCTTTCATCAACGCTTCCTTATATATGAAATAGCGTTTGATCAGAGCATATTTGGGATATTCCCGATAGCCGATAAAATTCCGCAGCACGCTGATCATCTTCTTTGTCCTTTTTGCCTTTTGTCTGCCTCCCTTTAGTTGTTGCAGACGGCTTAACAAATCCCTCTCCTTTTTCTCCGCTTCCAATCGCCCCTGTTCAAACTTAGCCGTTCGCGCGCCGGGCTCAAAATTCTTGATGTTGCTCAAAATGATTGGAGCAAGAATGGAAGGACGTTCGCTCCAGCGGGTCTTGGTTATATCGATCTCACCGGTGCAGCGCATGCCGTACTTCTCAAGGAATGCCCGCAATGCGCCGATAAAGGCGGGACCGCCGTCAAGCTGTTTGAGATCTTCAAAAAAGGTTTCATTATTGGCATATGCTAAATACTTCTGAACCTCGGGGTATCCTCTGGCAGCATCTGATACATCCAAAAGCGCCAATCCCATTTCAGATGTGACATTGTACAATACCGATTGAGAAAGGGTATCGGCGACATTTTTTTCGCCAAGCCATTTCTCCATTTTTCGATTGAGCCAGTAAACGGCATATAAACCAACCATAATTACAGCCATGCTCTCTGAATCATAGAGAACTTTTTTCAAGCTTTTTTGATCCTCTTCTATCTGTGCAAATAACGTTTCACCCGATGCGTTTTTCAATCGCTGTTCAGCCTCTTGAATGGATGCTTCCGCTTTCGACATGAGCCGTTTGACTACATCTGTGTCGTTTTTCCGGTAATTCTTCAGCGCATCACCCGGCAGCGACCATGACAGCCCTTCAGCCCCTAATCTAAACATCCGCTTCCCTTTCGGCAGGGTTTTGACAAGCTCCTTTCTTTTCAAAAAATTCACAAGAGCGCTATGCATGAAAGGATCATTTTTCCCCGCCGTACTGAGGACGACTTTCCGCCCTGCAAAAGATGCCAAATCGTGTGATAAATCAATAAAAAGCCTTCCGCCGGCACAAGTCAGCTCATAATCCGAGATCAACCCGAAAAACGATATTCCAAGCGGCTTTATCGGTTCTGTCATCATTTGCTGATGCCCGACAGACATATAGACGCGAAGCTTGTCATCGCTCTGTTTCGGAAGAGGAAACAATGTCGTTATAGGCCGGCTCTGGACAAAGAAAAATTCGCCATCAGCCAGACACCATTCAATATCCTGCGGAAAACTGAAATGGGCTTCGATTCTCCTTCCCAGTTTTTCAAGCCGGATGATCTGTTCATCTGTTAATGTTTGCTCTTTCCGGCAGCCCGCTTCGACTTCGCGCGCCTCAGTGCCGCCGCTTTCCAAAGAATAGACTGCCGTCTTTTTCTCGGAAATCGTTTTTTGAATGATCGCGCCTTCACGAACCTTGTAGTTGTCTGCTGAAACTGTACCAGATACAAGCGCCTCTCCCAAAGCAAAGCTTGCATCAATCGAGGTGACCTTCCGGTTGGATGTAATAGGATCTGCCGTAAACAAAATGCCGGACGCATCCGGGAACACCATCTGCTGGACGACGACCGATAATTGAACTTTGCGGTGGTCAAAACCGTTTTGAATCCGGTAGATCACGGCCCGCTCTGTAAACAGTGAAGCCCAGCATTTGCTGATATGCTTCAAGATCGCCTCTATTCCTTTTATATTTAAATACGTATCTTGCTGCCCGGCGAAAGAGGCATGAGGCAAATCTTCTGCCGTAGCGCTTGATCGGACCGCATATGCATCGCCGCCAGCATTTGAGTGAGCGCTTTTAACCGCTTCTTTGATCTCTTCGGCGATTTCGGCCCTTTCAATACCATTGCGGATCTGAAGGGCAAGATCGTTAATCTGTTCTCTGTCCTTCACTTTTAAAAGAGACAGCTGATCAATCAGTTCACTGACCTTATCGTTTTCACCGATCATCTTTTCATATGCTTTTGTTGTTATACAAAAACCGGGAGGCACTTGGATGCCGTCCATTTTTGACAATTCGCCCAAGTTCAGCCCTTTTCCTCCGACAAGCGGCAAATCGGTTCGATCGATCTCATGAAAGCCCAATACATAGTGTCCCATCAGGAATCCCCCTTTTTATTCGCCTTCAATGCCGAAACGAATCATATCCAAAAACCGTTTTCGTTCTTCAAGAAGACGTCTGCTCCAGGCTGGATCAAAATCGTCCTCAGCCGTTACTTCCGCTAGAAACTTTTGTTCAAAATGCCCCATCATGACCATGATAAGTTCGAACGCCTCTTCACGATCCACTCCTTCCCTCAACGGAACTTTCGCAAAAAGCTGTTTTAGAATACGATTTCTAACGGCAAATTGCTCCCCATACTTTGCAGCGATTTCTTTTTTTAATTCGGAAGGCGGTGAATAAAAGGCATCTTTTGTGAGCTTGTATACATTTGGATAATCCGCGAAAAACTCAAGCTTAGCCATGCTTATTTTTTCTTTCGCTTCAAAGAAATCATCATAAGACGCCAGGTCATCAAGGGAAAGGCGCGACTTTACCTTCTCAATACAATAATCGAGCACAGTTAAGTACAGATCTTTTTTGCTTTTAAAATGATGAAAAATCAGCGCCTTTGAAATGCCGGCCGCTTCCGCCAGCATTCCGGTCGAAGTCTTTGCAAAGCCATGCCGGGCAAAAACCTCCAAACAGGCATCGAGTATTTGCTCTTTTTCATAAAGCTGTAAAGGCATTGACCATCATTCCTTTTCGTTATTGACCAATCGGTTAGTATAAATTGCAACGATTGCTGACCATTCGGTCAATATAATAAAACAAGAAAGAGGTTTTAACAGATGAATTTATTGGTAAAATGAAGGTGGAGCTTACAAAATATGCCGGGGTGAAAAGGCAATGCTGGTGTTGATGGTAAAGTTTATTTTGCTCTTTATTTTATGTTCCATTTCGTTTTCTTTATTTAAAGCATGTGTTTACACAGCGGGTAAAAAACTGATTGACCGGACCGCGGAAGGATCGGCACTCAACTGGACCTGCAGTGTATTCATCAAAAACGGCGTGGCCATGACGGGCGATGACTGCTTTATCATGGCTGTTTCAGCGGCCTTGTTGGCCATTTATATATAAAAGCCTCAAACTTTCAATAAACAAAAAAAGGTGACCTAAGATGTGCGGCAGGTTTACGCTCTTTTCTGAATTTGATGAGATTATTGACCGTTTCGAGATTGATCAAATGGCGATTGAAGATTACAGCCCCAGTTATAACATCGCGCCTTCCCAGTATATTCTCGCCGTCATCAACGACGGTTCGCATAACCGGCTAGGGCGGCTGCGGTGGGGATTGATTCCGCCGTGGTCAAAGGATGAGAAAATCGGTTATAAAATGATCAATGCGCGCGCTGAGACTTTGGCGGAGAAGCCGAGCTTTCGAAAGCCGCTGATCAGACAAAGGTGCCTCATTCCGGCAGACAGTTTTTATGAGTGGAAGCGGACCGATGCAAGGACAAAGCGGCCGATGAGGATCAAGCTCAAAACAAATCGACTGTTTTCATTTGCTGGGCTTTGGGAGAAGTGGCAGCCTGCAGGCGGCAAGCCCGTCTATACATGCACAATCATTACGACAACGCCCAACGATTTAATGAAAGACATTCATGACCGCATGCCCGTCATTCTTGATCGCCAGGCTGAAAAAGAATGGCTGAATCCGAAGAATCAAAACCTTGCATACTTAGAAAGCCTTTTAAAACCATATGCGTCAAAAGAGATGGAAGCGTATGAAGTCGCGCCTCTCGTCAATTCACCGCATCATAATTCTCCTGAGCTCATCAAAAAAGCCCCTTAAAAGGGGCTTTTTAGCTAGGCGGCCGGGCATGACAACGAAGGCCGCTCCCACTTGATTCAAAAAACTAATTTGTCAGAAGATAAAAATCACTGCTGAAGCCGATGCCTTCCCAAAAATGCAGCGCCGATTGATTATCGATATCGACCGATACTTGAACGTGAGAGACTTGATGTTGTTCAAACCAATCCATCATACGGTCTGCAACAAGCTTCCCCAGCTTATTTCTTCGATAGTCCGGGGCTATGTACACTTCATCGATTTGCCCGCTCAGACAATCGCTGACCAAATCTTTCTTAATAGAGGCCAGCCCGTATCCGACCGCTTCTTGCTTCTCATTCACGACGGCAAAAACCGCTCCGTATGCGGATTGAACATATTGTTCCAGCTGCTGGTGTATCATTTCTCTATCTTGATCATCTAATGCACAATCAGCCGTTTCCAACGTATTATCATTCCACAAATTGATCAGTTCATCAACAAACTCACGATTCAGAGGGGCTTCAAGCTGTTGAATATGTATGGTCATGGCGTTTCTCCCTGTGCAAGACTTTTTATCAACCTCATTTTAATTTAGAATAATATGCAATACAAGGATTTTATTGCTAATAAAATGAAGAAAGGCGATGGTGAAATGGACAGCCGTACAGCACGTCAAAAAGAAAGAATCGCTGCCTGGTTATTTTTGATCGGTTACGGCGCTGTCAGGCTCTATTTCATATCATAATAAAAAAGCAGGTTTTTCCTGCTTTTTAAATCAAATCCGCCGTTTTCATCCCCCCGCATGTTTGCAGACTGTCAGAACGCAGACAATAAGCGGCCGTCTTTTTCTTATATTGTTTAACGACGTCTATATGATCATCGTATCTGTATACAAACAGCTTCACAGCGTTTTTTCCTTTAGTTGTTTCGATCACAAACGGTGTCCCGGCGTTTTTCGGATTGACATACAGCGGCTCATCTCCCGGGTATATGTAGTACCGCTCCATAAATACCGCTTCATTAAAGTTTTGAATAAATCGACTCTTGTCAGATCCCTCTAAACGTTTTCCGCCGAATGTCACTTGAACATTCGATTCCTCAAGCTTCACATGAACTTGAAATTTGCCGGTCAGCCACTCTACGACACCGCTCGGAAGGCAAGTGACCAATATTTTAAAAAGACTGAAGATCACCAAAAAGGTTACAAAAAGCCATGTCACTCGATCATCTCCTCTTGTCTGAAATTTAAAGATGTCCTTGATTCATCCTATCATACAGGCAAAAGGATTTTATTGTACATTGTGTGAACAAGTGCAGCGCCAGATGAACATTCGCCTTTAGTGATCCCCGCTTTGATGCTCTTCTTTTGGAATTTGGGCCGGAGCCTTCGGGACTTTTCGCAGCTGATGATTGACCACATCAGAAGAATAAAGCGTCACAACCATCGTTCCCCCGTGCCGTTTCGCCCGGATCAAGACCGGCTGGTTATATTTGTTTTGAAAGCGCAAATCAGGTCCGCCCCAGCTGACCGTCGCGTCGCGCCCCGGCGGAACATAAGGGACACGCCGGCTGTGGGAATAGCGCTGGACGATTTCGAGTCCTGCCCGGTCAACAGCATTAAACAATGTCGACGAAACCTGGCAAATGCCTCCGCCCACTCCTTCAGACAATTCGCCTCTCACAATCACGGGAGCCTTCATATATCCCTTGTCCGGCGTCCTCATTCCGACAACTTTGTTAAATGAAAACGTCTCATTAGGAAAAACAACATGATTGTCGATTGCCTTTGCCGCGAGAGAAATATTGTGCGTCCTGCTTTTATTCCCGGAATTAAAGTACGTCACATACTGGCCGATCCGCTGTGTCCGGATATGGGAAAGCAGTTCGCTGTCAACTTTCGGGTAAACATTCAATTCAGGCACTTCTATTGTGGACGGGCCATCCCCATAAAAATACGCGTAAAACTGCTCCTTAAACCCCTTCCGGGAAAGGCTGTAGCCAACCTTGCCGGGAACGATCCTTCCCTGATCGTTGATCACGGCGTTGACAGGATCCTTGTGTACTTTCCGTTCAAGCCTGTCAACGAATTCGTTGTATTTTTTATCATCAATCATCGGTGTTCCGGGAAGCGGCATTGTAAAATCTTCGCGGTTCACAACGGCCACTTTCTTCCCTTGCTGAGTGATCGTTAAGCTGTCAGAATGCCCCGCGGGCTGCGCTAATAGTAAAAGTCCAGTCATCCAAATTTTCAACATAAGTCGATGTACCTCCCGATATTAGTATGAACAGGAGATTACATTTGATGTACTGGACATGTGATGCTTTTAAGAGATCTATATTATGGATTGGAAAAGGTTACACTAGCGGAGAGAAGCTAAAATAAGTATAAAGCATGCATTAAGCCTGTTTATCTTTATTGATTCCTTTTCTTTTTAGCCTGATTAACATTACGGTGGTTGCGATCAGAGCTGTCAAAAAAATAATACCTAAGTACAGGAACCCGACCAGCTCCACGCCATTAAATTTGTACGTAAAATAACTGCCGATAAAAAAGATTGTCCCCAGTAGTGAAAATGAATTGAATCCATTTACAATTTTTTTGACCATCTTTTTAAAATCCCCCATTTTTCACAAAGAATCAAATTTAGGTCTTGCGGTTTTAATGCCATTTGCTGACGCACTGGCCGTTGAAAGAGATTACGGGCAATAGCAAGCTCCGATATTCAGATGCAGAATTAGAGTGACGTTTATTAAGGCTACTCTTACCGATGTTCATAATATAAAATATATGCCCTTCTCTTTGAGAAGGGCATGCCGCTACTTGTTCTGTTGATTTTCTTTTATAGTGAGATTTAAAAATAGAAGAACCAATAAAATGAATGCAATGTTCACCAGCCAAGGCTTCCAGCTAGCCGCAGGGTCCACTATTGTACCATGCAGGTGAATAATAGATGAAAATGATAAAGCAAAAACATTAGTTTGTTGTGCGACATCAATTGTTTAACCTTTCTGTTAAAAATTCAGATGCTAATTATACCATAATCCCCCAAAAGGAAATTATTCCATGGATAAAAGGGTATTTATATGTCATCGCAAGTTAAATAAAAAGATGCTCTTTTCCTTGATATATCAGCCGTTTTTGACGCTGGGCTTACATCATGCCGCATACACCTTCAAATTCCGAAACCGTGACCGATTTTGTAACCAAAATAGCTAAAACACTGTTTCCATTAATTCACGATTGAAACTCAAGGAGATAAACACCATGAAAGATGACAACTTGAAAGATCGGGGATCAATCAAATGAACAGCTATGATGCTGTCGGAACACCTCAGCCTGCTCCGCGAATTAGAAAGCAATCGGAACAAGGTTAAAAGGCCGGTTCTTGACATGGTTCAAATAGAAGACATGGATAAGATAATATGTGAAGCAATGGAATTTAATTTAACAGTTCTGTTCTCTGTATTTAAACCGCTGCCCTTTTTAAATAGAGCAGAATCAGGAGAGACTATTAACATAGAAGGAAAAATTCATTACATAAATCATATCCGTAAGGTTATTCATATTGTGGAAGGAGACACCAATTTCATTAAATTTGAGGATGCTGTTTTTAGAGAAATAAAGTAAGACCTATAATCCAAAGATCAACATAGTTACATCATAACATCCTTCATCTTAATCGTTTTTTTCCTTCTTAAATTAGCCCTCCATATTCTAATTAATCACACCTAGTATAATTTCATTACGCACAAGATTTTAGATGGTTCTTTTTTACTGTTATACACATCATGCCGCAAATTACCTTGTTTTTCAAGTAAAATGAGGTTGATCTATAATAAGAAGGGTGGCATTATCGTGAAAGAAAAGAAGCACAATGGTTTTAAGACATTTGTTATGGTACTGACATTAATATTGGTTTCACCTGTATTTTCAATATAGTATCAGCGTCAGAACTAACTGACAACGAAAAACTACATACTGAAACTACTGGAGCATATAAAGGAAATTCTGCACCCGATCAAAAACTGAACAGCGAAGAATTTAAGAATGTAAAGGTGAGTATGAATGATGTAAAGAAATTAGAAGCTTATCTTAAATTAAACGCAGATGGAACTCTTACCTTAGATCCATCTTATACTAAACTAGATATTTCACGTTCTGTCACCAACGAAGTTCAAGACTGGATTAAATACTTGAACGATTTAGTGAAACAAAAAGAAGCTGTCATTAACTCCGATTTTAGTGTGAAAATTTTAGACAAAGACGGTAGTGTATTGACACTGGAGAATGGAAACAATCATAAAATGAAAGTAGCGAAAAAAGGCTGCGGTCGATCTGGTCATGATCTCTACTGGTGGGGATATAATCTTTATTTTGACTGTAATGAAACAAGAACACTATATCAATCATTTAAAGCAGGCGGTGGAGCAACCTCTGGTCTTGCTTTAATATCAAGGGTTATACCCGTACCTCCTACACAATTAGCAAGCGTAATTTCCGGAGTAATCGGAGGCGGACTAGTTGGTTTTGGTCAAATGATTCAAGACGAACATGAAGGTCATGGTGTTAGAATACGTTTTACTGGACTCGGATATGCAGCTGTTCCAACTGGGGTTTTTCCACAATAAAAATGAAAGAGGGAAAATATGACTTTCTTAGTTTTAATGGCAGGGTTATTTCTTTTCATTTACATGAAAGAACCATTCAGCAAAAAAGTGTATGCTTATGTTTACGTGGCTTTTTATTTAATGGTTTTAGCCCTATATATTATTAACACTACATTTGTAAATTTAATATCTAGCAGACTATTATTAATTGTAACAGTAATTGTCATTTCACCATTGTTCATCAGTTACCTTAAATCCTCAAATGAATCTCGTTAGTTTCAAGATAGAGGAGCAGGCATTATGCCTGCTCCTTTTCGTTACTTCAATAACGCTTCAAGTTTTGAAAAAATAAACTTTTAAACCCGTTTAATCGGGTTTTCAAATCACCAAAAAGAGAGCATCAGTTTTCATTATACAGGGGGATTTTAATGTACTACCTTTCAAAATTAGAAGAAGAAGTTCAATACATATATATATAAATAAACATAGCAGAACCTTCCCAAGTCGATATGAAAGTTATTGCTGATAGATTAGACATTCAAATTAGGTACATGCCTAACAAGTGTGGGATCTTTAAGTTTTGTTTAAGTAATGTGGTTTTTTTCGATAGTCTCTTAAAAACAAGGAGCAGCACTGGAAAGACTTCTGCCATGAGTTAGGTCAAATAATGAAACACTCTGGGGGAGATTATGAAGAGAGTTGGCCATACTGATATGAGAGCCACAATTGAAATTTATACTCACATAACAAACAAGATGAAGAAAGAAACATTTAATAAAATGAAATGTTTCCTACAAGGTATCACAAGTTTTAAAACCGAAAAAATGTGATTTTTATGTGATTTTTTAAAAAAAGAGGCTCTAAAAAGAGCCTCTTTTCCTTGATATATCAACGTTTGGACGCTGGGCTTACATCATGCCGCCCATTCCGCCCATGCCGCCCATGTCAGGCATTCCTGCGCCGCCTTTGTTTTCTTCCGGTTTGTCGGCAACAACTGCTTCAGTTGTCAGGAACATAGCCGCTACAGATGCTGCGTTTTGCAGAGCTGAGCGTGTTACTTTTGTAGGGTCAACGATACCTTTGTCGATCATGTTCACCCATTCGCCTGTTGCAGCGTTGTAGCCGACGCCGATTTCTTCATTTTTCAGGCGCTCAACGATGACAGATCCTTCAAGACCCGCGTTGTGCGCGATTTGACGGATTGGTTCTTCAAGAGCGCGAAGAACGATGTTGATACCAGTCAGTTCGTCGCCTTCAGCTTCAAGGGCAGCTACTTTATTGTAAACATTGACAAGAGCTGTACCACCGCCGGATACGATTCCTTCTTCTACCGCAGCGCGAGTAGAGTTCAGGGCGTCTTCGATGCGAAGCTTGCGTTCTTTCAATTCTGTTTCAGTCGCAGCTCCGACTTTGATGACAGCTACGCCGCCTGCAAGCTTAGCAAGGCGTTCTTGTAATTTTTCTTTATCGAACTCAGAAGTTGTTTCTTCAACTTGAGCGCGGATTTGGTTGACGCGTGCCGCGATTTGCTCTGTATCTCCCGCACCTTCAACAATTGTTGTGTTTTCTTTTGTAACAACAACTTTAGAAGCGCGTCCCAATTGATTGATTTGAGTTGATTTAAGGTCAAGACCTAAATCTTCTGTGATCACTTCGGCGCCTGTCAGGATAGAGATGTCTTCGAGCATCGCTTTGCGGCGGTCGCCGAATCCAGGCGCTTTAACAGCCACTGCGTTGAATGTTCCGCGAAGCTTGTTGACAACCAATGTTGCAAGAGCTTCACCTTCAACGTCTTCAGCAATCAGAAGCAACGGTTTGCCTTGTTGCACGACTTGCTCAAGCACCGGCAGGATTTCTTGAATGTTTGTGATTTTTTTGTCTGTTACTAAGATGTACGGATTCTCAAGAACCGCTTCCATCTTATCGGAATCCGTCACCATGTAAGGAGACGCATATCCGCGGTCGAACTGCATACCTTCAACCACTTCAAGCTCTGTTGTGAATCCTTTGGATTCTTCGATCGTGATAACACCGTCGTTGCCGACGCGCTCCATTGCTTCAGCGATCAGGCTTCCGACTTCTTCGTCTGCAGCGGAGATTGAAGCAACTTGTGCGATTGATTCTTTGCCTTCGATTGGTTTAGAGATTTCTTTCAGGCTTTCAACAGCTACAGCCACAGCCTGCTCGATACCTTTGCGCACGCCTACAGGGTTAGCGCCGGCAGTTACGTTTTTAAGACCTTCGCGAATCATCGCCTGAGCTAGAACTGTCGCTGTTGTTGTACCGTCACCGGCAACATCGTTTGTTTTGCTCGCAACTTCAGCAACAAGCTTTGCGCCCATGTTTTCGAACGCGTCTTCAAGCTCGATTTCTTTCGCGATGGTTACACCGTCGTTTGTGATTAATGGAGAACCGAATTTTTTCTCAAGAACGACGTTGCGTCCTTTAGGTCCCAAAGTTACCTTTACAGCATCCGCCAATGCATCTACACCGCGCAGCATTGAACGGCGGGCTTCTTCGCTAAACTTAATATCTTTTGCCATGTTATTCGAACCTCCTATATAATTGTCTCGTTTTTATTTATGACTTAGCCGATAACAGCTAAAATGTCGCTTTCACGCAAGATTAAGTAGTCAGTACCTTCATATTTCACTTCGGTACCTGCATATTTTGAGAAGATGATGCGGTCGCCTGTTTTAACTTCTAATGCAACGCGCTCTCCGCTCTCTAACACACGGCCTGAACCGGCTGCAACCACTTTACCCTCTTGTGGTTTTTCTTTTGCGGAGTCAGGAAGTACGATTCCGCTAGCAGTTTTTTCTTCAGACTCAACGAGCTCAATGACAACGCGATCACCTAATGGCTTTAACAATGAAACAACCTCCTCAATATTTTCATATGTAATTTTAGCACTCGCACTCGGTGAGTGCTAACACAATTCTTATAATAAAGAATCTCCCAGGCAATTTCAAGTGAAAAGGTCAAATTTTTTTGCGCTTACATTTCTCCGCATATCCTTATCATCCTATAATTTAAAAAGAGTGTGTTACAATAAACATAGTCTGATTTAGATTTTTAGAAAAGGAGTACATAAAGCTTGAGAAAACAATACTGGTTTATTATATTGGCATACGTTCTCATGCAATTGTCGGCGGTTGTCGGCTTGCCTCTTCTCTACTTTTTGGGAGTGGGCAGAGGACAGCCCAAGGCTGAAGCTCAGCTTACATTGACGGGCGTCTGGTCTGTCATCGCGTTTACCCTCTGTCTCGTCATCGTGCTGCTGATTTTGCGGACGGTGCCGAAGACGACGCTTCGCAATCGTCCAAAAGCATCGGTTGCAGCGTCAATCGGATGGGCGGTAGCCGGCGTTTTTCTCGCTTTGTTTGCGCAGTCAATTGCCGCTTCGATCGAAATGAACTTGTTCGGGGTCAACCCGGAATCCGAAAATACGCAGCGGATTATGAAAATCATCACCGCATTGCCGCTGATGGTGTTTGTCTCTTCTGTATTCGGTCCGATTCTTGAAGAAATCATTTTCAGAAAGATCATTTTCGGTGCGATCTATGAGAAAACGAATTTTTTCGTTGCCGCTCTGTTCAGTTCGGTGCTCTTCTCGGTCGTCCATTTGGATTTCAGCCATCTGCTCATTTATACGGCAATGGGATTCACATTCGCCTTTTTATATGTCAGGACCAACCGGATTATCGTCCCGATTTTCGCCCATGTCGCCATGAATACGCTCGTCGTCTTGCTGCAGACATTCCGGGAGCCTATTGAAGAATATTTGAAAAACGTCGAGAAAATGCAAATGATTATTGGAGGATTTCTATGATGAGAAGCCCTAAATTCTGGGGAGTGATTTATTTATTAACGGGTGTGCTGTTTACGTATCTCGCGGCAACCTCGCCCGGAAGCATGTGGTCTTTTTATACGATCCTGCTGATGCTTTTCGCAGCCTATAATATCAGCATCTCCTTTAAAATGTTCGCCCTGGCCGGCAGGATGAAGCGAAAAGATCAATAGCCTTTTATTTGAAAGAAAAGAGCCATTCTGAAAAAAGAATGGCTCTTATTTTGTATGGTCGTTCAAAAACGATTGATTTTCCTCTTGAATCATTGTTTTTTGCGCCTGCCTGTAGGATATTCTTGAAATCACGATACTGATTTCATAAAGAATGAGCAATGGCACGGAGACCATTAAATGCGACAATAACTCAGGCGGTGTAATGAGCGCCGCAATGACGAACAACACAAAATATGCATATTTTCGGATTTTCGCCAAAAACATCGGCGTCACGAGACCGAGCCTTGTGATAAACATGATGACCACAGGCATCTGAAACAACAATCCAAAAGGAAGCGTCAACTGAAGCAGAAACTGAAAATATTCGTGTATTCCGATGACCTGGTTGACATTCAGATCATCTGAGACTCTCGTCATAAAGTCCACGACAAACGGAAATAAAATAAAGTAAGAAAAGGCAATGCCGCCTAAAAAAAGAATGATCGATATTGGAATATAGCTGAGCGTCACTTTTCGTTCTTTTTCATACAGCCCCGGGCTGATGAAAGCCCACAGCTGGTATAGAACAAGCGGCGAAGTCAAGACAGCGCCGATGATGAACGCGAACTGCACGTACACAAATAAAGGATCGGTCAGCTTGAACGCATTGAGAGTCAGCAGCTTCGCTTCATCCGTCTGCTGCAGGTAGATTATGAGCGGCTTCGCCAAAAAAAAGCCTGCCGCAACAAACAAAACAAAAAAGAAAAAAGTGATCACAAGCCGTCTGCGCAGTTCTGTGATATGTTCTAACAGCGACATTTCTTTTCCCTTCATAAATGTCATCCTATCCTACTGATCTTCTTTCTTTTTATTATCGGAATCGTCGTCAGCCAAACCTTTTGTCGCATTTTTAAACTCCCGCAGCGTGTTTCCCGCCGCTCTTCCCAGCTCGGGAAGTTTTTTCGGGCCGAATATCAAAAGCGCCACCACGACAATTAAAATAAAGCTTCCAGGACCGATTGTTGGCATAAAGCCTGCCCCCTTTCCTTTATTTATTTTTCGTTTTCCGTTTTACTTTTCCTGCATTGAATAATGTTTCAGAAAATACACCAGCGACTGAAGTTCCACTGCCAAATCTATATGATGAATGCGAATGTGTTCCGGCACATTCAAGCGAGCCGGCGTGAAATTAAGAATGCCTTTAATGCCAAGCGCCACCAGCCTGTCTGTAATCGACTGTGCGGCTTGAGCTGGAACCGTCAAAATGGCGACCGGGATATCATCATCCGTCATATGCTCTTCAAGCTTATTCAGGTCATAGACGGGAACGCCGCCGACCTCGGTTCCGATTTTTTCTTCATTGATGTCAAACGCCATGGCGATTTTTGTATTATTGTTTTTGATAAAATTGTAATGGAGAAAGGCTGTCCCCAAATTCCCCACGCCAATAAGCGTTACGTTCGTCGTTTCATCCTGATCAAGCGTCTTTCTGAAAAAGGACAGCAAATAATTGACATTGTAGCCGTATCCTTTTTTCCCGAGCGCGCCGAAGTACGAGAAATCCCTTCGGATGGTCGCGGAATCGACTTTGACGGCATCGCTCAGCTCAGCGGAAGATACACGCTGTTTCCCGGATGCATGAAGGTTTTTTAAAAAACGATAATATAATGGCAGCCGTTTCGCTGTCGCTTGCGGAATTTTTGAATGATCCATGTTCATAAACTAATCCTCCATGTCTACATCAGCTTTTTCCCTTTTATAGTCACCGTTTTTCCCGCCTGTCTTTTCGAGAAGAAAGGTCGGTCCTATCACCATTCCCTTATCCGCCGCTTTGCACATGTCATAAACGGTCAGCGCACATACGGAGGCCGACGTTAACGCTTCCATTTCCACACCTGTGCTCCCTTTGGTCTTGACGTTAGATTGTATATGCAGGATGCTCTTCTGCTCTTTCTTCTCCCAGCAAAAGGCGATGTCGACTCCTTTCAGAGCGATCGGATGACACATCGGGATGATGGCGGATGTCTGTTTTGCAGCCATGATTCCGGCCACTTGCGCCACCGCCAAAACATCGCCTTTTCCGATTTCGCGGTTTTTGATTTTTTCATGTACTTCTCGATTCATGGACACGCTTGAAACAGCCGCAGCTGTGCGCACTGAAGCTTCCTTTTCGCTTATATCAACCATCTTGGCTCTGCCTTGTTCATTAAAATGTGTAAACTCATTCATGTTCTTAACTCTCCTTATAATGATCATACACTATTTTTTTCAATCTGTCTTTTTCTTTGGCTAAAATCTTCCAGACTTCACTTAATTGTTTGCTGACTGCGCGGTGATAGGCTACACTTAAAATAGCAGACAAGAGGTGAAAGATCATGATGATTTTACAAGTAAATCAGCTTTCAAAATCGTTTGGAGCCGATACGATTTTAACGAATATAAAACTCGAAGTCAGGTCTCGGGACCGGATTGCGGTCGTCGGACGCAACGGCGCCGGAAAATCGACTCTTCTAAAGATTATCGCAGGAAAGCTCTCATACGAAAAGGGGGACATCATCAAACCTAAAGATTTGACGATGGGCTACCTTGACCAGCATTCCGGCCTCGATTCCAAGCTGACGCTTAAAGAGGAATTGCTGTCGGTATTTGATTTTCTTAAAAAAATGGAAAAAGAAATGCGCGCGATCGAGGAAAAGATGGCGCAAGCCGGACCGGACAAGCTTGAATCATTAATGAAGACATATGACAGGCTTCAGCAGGAGTTCAAGGACAAAGGCGGCTACCAATATGAGGCAGAGGTCAGATCCGTCATGCACGGGCTCGGCTTTGCGGGATTTGACGACTCCGTCCGCGTTCAGGATTTAAGCGGAGGCCAAAAAACAAGACTTGCCCTCGGAAAAATGCTTTTGACAAAACCCGACCTCCTCATTTTGGACGAACCGACAAACCACTTGGATATCGACACCCTGACATGGCTCGAACAATATTTGCAAAGCTACAGCGGAGCGATTTTAATCGTTTCCCATGACAGGTACTTTCTTGACAAAGTGGTTACCCAAGTTTACGAGATTACCAGGTCCCAAAGCAAAAAATATATCGGGAACTACAGCTCTTATCTCCAATTAAAAGCCGAGCAGCTGGAAAGGGAAACAAAGCTTTACGAAAAGCAGCAGGACGAAATCGCCAAGCTGCAGGATTTCGTCGATCGGAACTTGGCAAGGGCTTCGACGACGAAACGGGCGCAGAGCAGACGAAAGCAGCTTGAACGGATGGAGATCATGGACAAACCGCTTGGAGATGAAAAGTCGGCGTCATTCCGCTTTGAAATTACAAGGCAAAGCGGAAACGATGTACTGCGAGTGGAAGACCTGACGGTAAGCTATCAGGACCAGCCCCCGCTTCTCCGTTCACTGGATTTTCGCATTACCCGCGGGGAAAGCGTTGCACTAGTCGGGCCGAACGGAATCGGCAAGTCGACCCTTTTGAAAGCATTGATCCAAAAGCTGCAGCCGGTGTCGGGAACAATCGCGACGGGCTCTCACGTCTCAATCGGATACTACGACCAGGAACAGGCTGAATTGACGTCGTCAAAACGCGTGCTTGACGAGCTTTGGGACGATTATCCGGAGATGAATGAAAAGGATATCAGGACCTGCCTCGGCAACTTCTTGTTCTCGGGAGAAGATGTATTAAAGCCTGTACATGCATTAAGCGGTGGCGAAAAAGCCAGGCTTGCCCTCGCCAAGCTGATGTTGCAAAAAGCGAACTTCCTTATTCTTGATGAGCCGACAAACCATCTCGACCTGGACAGCAAGGAAGTCTTGGAGAACGCTTTAATCGATTACCCGGGAACGATATTATTTGTGTCCCATGACCGCTATTTTATCAACCGGATTGCGACAAAAGTACTGGAGCTTTCTCGCGACAAAGCCGAAGAATATTTAGGCGACTACGATTATTACACGGAAAAAAAAGCGCAGCAGCTTGAACTGAAAGAACTAGAAAAACAGACGGAAGAGCGTCAGAAAGCCGCTTCCGAAAAACCGGGCGCAAAAAAGAGCTATGAAGAAGAAAAAGAGCTGAAAAGAAAAGAACGCCAGCGGCAGCGCAGGATTGAAGACATCGAAACAAGAATTACGGCCATTGAAGAACAAATTGAAAAGAATGAAGAGCTCCTATGCAATCCCGACGTCTTCCAAGACCACGAGAAGGTTCAGGAAATCCACTCTGAAAATGAACAGCTGAATGAGGAGCTTGAACAGCTGTTATCAGAATGGGAAACACTATCTACAAATGAATAAAGGATGAGCCGCTCCAAGCCGGAGCGGTTTTTTTGTCCACAATTGAAATCCTTTATTTAAAAGAAAGAAAGCGATTTACCCACAATATCCACAAATAACATAATATTTATACACATTACTAACAGGTAAAAAAGGTCTGTAAATTAAGGTTTTTAACATTATACACAAGACTGTGGATATGTGTTGATAACTTGTTAATAACTTTTTCCGGGTAAAAAAACCTCACAAAGCGTGAGGTTTCAATAAGACGTCAGATCTAAGCCAGGCTGACCATTCATATCATATTTTCCTCTGATTCCTTTTTCAAAAGCAACCGTACCTGCGGCGGCAATCATGGCGGCATTGTCCGTACACAGCGAGAGCGGCGGGATCAAAAGCTCGATCTCCGGACGGCTGCTGAACGTTTTTTCGAGCGCGGCTCTCAGCCCTTTGTTTGCAGCAACTCCTCCGGCAAGCAGCACCTGTTTGACGCCATAAGCTTCCGCAGCGCGTTCCGTTTTTGTCACGAGGACATCTATGACGCTTTCCTGAAAGCTGGCTGACAAATCTTCCGGAGCTATCGTTTCGCCTTTTTGTGAAGCGTTGTGAAGCGTGTTGATGACTGCAGACTTCAATCCGCTGAAGCTGAAATGATAAGACCCTTCTTCAAGCCATGCGCGCGGCAGCGGCACATTTGCCTCGCCTTTTTGCGCAAGTTTGTCAATGTGAGGTCCACCCGGATAAGGAAGCCCCATCGTTCTCGCCACTTTGTCATAGGCTTCGCCTGCAGCATCGTCGAGCGTCTCTCCGATTACTTCAAATGAGCCGTGCTCTTTCATATATACGAGTTCGGTGTGGCCGCCTGAGACGACAAGGGCAATCGCCGGAAATTGAATGTCCTGAACAAGCCTGTTGGCATAGATGTGACCGGCAATATGATGCACGCCTACGAGCGGTATGCCCCGGGCAAAACTGAGCGCTTTCGCAGCATTCACGCCGATCAATAGAGCGCCTACAAGCCCCGGTCCTTCCGTTACTGCAATGGCATCAATGTCATCAAACGTCATGTCCGCTTGTGCAAAGGCTTCCTCAAGCACGATCGTGATCTGTTCCACGTGATGCCTTGATGCGATCTCGGGAACGACGCCCCCAAACCGTTTATGACTCTCGATTTGCGACGCTACGACATTTGAGATGATGTCCGTCCCGTTTTTGACAATCGCAGCGGCAGTCTCATCACAGCTTGTTTCGATTCCTAATACATACAGATCTTTTTTATGATTCATTTAGTCTCACCCACATTAATAATGCATCTTCCCCATTATCGGTATAATAATTTTTGCGAATTCCTCCCGGCTCAAAGCCGAGCTTTTTGTATAAGCTCTGTGCAATATGATTCGATACCCTCACCTCTAAAGAAAGCTGAACCGCCCTTTTCATCCGGCAAAGCTTCATGGCCGCCTTCAAAAGAGCTTCACCGAAGCGGCGGCCCCGGTATGCAGGTGAAACGGCAATATTGGTGATCTGGGCGTCATCCATTACGATCCAAATCCCGCAGTAGCCGACGACTTGCTCCTCAACTTCGAGAACGAGATAATGAGCATACATATTGTGAAAAAGCTCATGATGAAAAGATTCTTTTTTCCACGGAGAAGAAAAAGAGCTTTTTTCAATTTCAAAAACCTGGTCCAAATCCTTTGGATTCATATCGCGTATGACCATTTGCGTGTTCATGGCTTCACCCGTTTACTTTTGTTTTTCAAGCCAGACGGCCTCGGCTTCGGCCAGACGAATATAGTTTGGAACAATGCTGTGCACTGGCTCGTCCTCTTTAAGTTCTCCGATTAAAGCCAATTCTGAAGGTCTTGGAAGCTGCAGGGCAGGGTCTGCAATAACCGCTTGTTCATCGAGAATCCGTTCGATCATTTCCCTGTGAATCCCGGTGTCGCTTCCTATGAAAAGGACTTGCTGATCCATGGCTTTCAGCTTTTTTAGCCAATCTTCAAGCAGAATGTTCTGGTCCTCTTCCAATCCATGGAGTTTGCCGTCCCTATACTGGTACAGTCCCGTATAAACCTGACCGCGCCTAGCATCAAACAACGGACAAATCAAGCCTTGGAAAAAACGGCCGTTTGCCGCAAGCACTTCAAGGCTTGAAACGGTTTTAACCGGAATATTTAATGACCATGCAAGCGTTTTGGCAATCGTCACGCCGATCCGCACGCCTGTATATGAACCCGGGCCTTTGGCAACTGCAATTTGGGTCAGGTCACTAGGCTTTAAACCGCACTCTTTAAGGAGTTCGTCGATTGCCGGCATGGCTCTGACCGAATGGTTTTTCTTTAAGTGGGATATATGCTCGGCTATCACTTTTCCGTCTTTGATTAATGCCACTCCGAGCGTTAAATTGGATGTATCAATCGCAAGTATCGTCATGTTTGCTGATCTCCTCGCAAAGATTTTCGTAGCGCCTGCCTTTAGGTGTAAAGGTCAGCTTTCGCTTGTCATCACCAAGCCGCTTAATGACCACCTCAAGGCGTTCTTTTGGAAGCTGCTCTTCAATCAAATGCGCCCATTCCACAAGGCAGACGCCGTCTCCCTCAAAATATTCATCTAATCCGAGA